>DEXE01000002.1 GCA_002363955.1 Methylophaga sp. UBA3192 | reverse complement strand
TTTGTACGTTCAAATTTTGCCTTAGACATGCCAGTCTCCCCGCCAAACTTTTTAATTGTTAAAATCAAAAACAGGCAAGGTACTCCCTGCCCAATCAAAATCAAAAATGGAGCCCGCAATCAGAATCGAACTGATGACCTCATCCTTACCATGGATGCGCTCTACCGACTGAGCTATGCGGGCCAATTCTTCCAAAACTAAAATGGAGCGGGTGATGGGAATCGAACCCACATAGTCAGCTTGGAAGGCTGGAGTTCTACCATTGAACTACACCCGCAAAATAGTAAACTCTTAATTAAATGGTGGAGGGGGGAGGATTCGAACCTCCGAAGGTAGAACCGTCAGATTTACAGTCTGATCCCTTTGGCCGCTCGGGAACCCCTCCACTAAAGAGGTCGCATTTTCCGGAAATCCCAGCTCGCTGTCAACCACTATCTCACTTTTACATGATAAAAGCCTGCCGGGGCTCAGTAAAACCGATTACGAACTGCATCAGAGCCAACGGCATAGTATACTGCACCGCTATTTTTTCTAAATTAATACTGGAGTTTTTTATGGAGCAATACCGTGGCACCACGATCCTCTCATATCGTCGTGACGGCCAGGTAGTGATTGGTGGTGATGGCCAGGTCAGTCTTGGCAATACCATCATGAAAGGCAACGCCCGCAAAGTCAGACGTCTTTATCATGATAAAGTTATCGCCGGGTTTGCTGGTGGAACTGCGGATGCGTTTACGTTATTTGAACGCTTCGAAGCCAAACTGGAAAAACACCAGGGCAACCTGACACGGAGTGCCCTTGAGCTGGCAAAAGATTGGCGTACTGACAGAATGATGCGCCGCCTTGAAGCCTTACTAGCGGTAGCGGATGCCGATGCTTCGTTGATTATCTCTGGTAATGGCGATGTTATCGAACCGGAAAACAGCTTGATCGCTATTGGCTCTGGTGGCCCATTCGCCCAGGCAGCTGCAACAGCCTTATTACAAAATACTGACTTATCGGCTCGTGAGATTGTTGAAAAAGGCCTGAATATCGCTGCTGATATCTGCATTTACACCAATCATAACCTCACCATTGAAACATTGGATTACAACGAATAATCATGAATCAATCACTTACCCCCAAACAAATCGTTCACGAACTAGACAAACACATTATCGGTCAGCATGAAGCGAAAAAAGCCGTTGCGATAGCATTACGTAATCGTTGGCGTCGTCAGCAACTTGATGTGACATTGCAACAGGAAGTAACCCCAAAGAACATCTTGATGATTGGCCCCACTGGTGTCGGTAAAACTGAAATTGCCAGACGTCTTGCTTCTTTGGTTAATGCTCCGTTTATCAAAGTCGAGGCCACTAAATTCACGGAAGTGGGTTATGTGGGACGCGACGTTGAATCAATTATTCGCGATCTGGCTGAAAGCGCAATGAAAATGCTGCGTGAAAATGCAATCAATGAGGCAAAACCCCGTGCCTTGGACGCGGCAGAAGAACGTATTCTGGATTCGTTACTTACACCAGCTCGTGGCACTTTAACCGAAGAAGAATCCAATACTCGTCAAAAATTTCGCAAAATGCTGCGAGAAGGTAAGCTGGATGAACGGGAAGTTGAGCTGGAGTTGGCACAGCATCAGATGGGGGTGGAGATTATGACACCACCTGGAATGGAAGAACTTACCAGTCAGTTACAGGATATGTTCCAGAATATGGGTAACCAGCGAAAAACCACCCGTAAACTGACGGTAGCAAAAGCCATGCGCTTACTAAGCGAGGAAGAAGCAGCCAAACTGATTAACGAGGAAGACTTAAAAGCAGAAGTCATCCAGCGGGTTGAACAAACCGGCATTGTATTTCTCGATGAAATAGACAAAATCACTCATCGCGGTGAAGGTGCAGGTAGTGGCGCTGACGTTTCCCGAGCCGGTGTGCAACGTGACTTATTGCCATTGGTTGAAGGCAGCACTGTTTCCACCAAATACGGCATGCTGAAAACCGACCATATTCTGTTTATTGCTTCCGGTGCATTTCATTTAAGTAAACCATCTGATCTTATCCCCGAACTCCAGGGTCGATTACCTATTCGTGTAGAACTTAATGCACTGACAACCGATGACTTTGTCAGAATTTTAACCGAACCGGATGCCTCTCTTACTGAACAGTATTCAGCGTTGTTAGGGACTGAGTCGGTCGATTTAAGCTTTACCGCCGATGGCATAAAACGACTTGCCGAGCTGGCCTGGCAAGTCAATGAAAAGACCGAAAACATTGGAGCACGTCGTTTACACACCTTACTCGAAAGACTGCTGGAAGATATTTCCTATGAAGCTGGTGAGGAAGCAGGACAAAAATTTGTTATTGATGAAAATTATGTCAGTCAGCAACTGTCAGAGCTGGTGCAGGATGAAGACCTGTCACGATATATTCTTTAAAGGACTTTTATGAGCCAGGCATCGTTACCAAGCGAAATTCAGTTGCACAAACAGTCCAGGAAACTTGAGCTGGTCTATGGCGATCAACACTATTTACTGTCTGCCGAGTTCCTGCGCGTACACTCTCCTTCCGCAGAGGTCCAGGGTCATGGTCCCGGACAGGAAGTATTACAGGTACAAAAAGAAAATGTTGGCATCAGTAATATTGAACCGGTAGGACATTATGCTATCAAAATCTATTTTGATGATGGCCATGACAGTGGATTGTTCAGCTGGGAGTATCTTTATGAACTTTCCATGCATCAGGATGAATACTGGCAGACCTATCTGGAAAAATTGATGGCTGAAGGCTACGAACGTCAGAGTGATGCCTGAGAGGATATATGGAAGACAATAACACCACGCACTTCGGCTTTAAACAGGTTCCTACCGAGGAAAAGGCCAGACATGTCGCCGAAGTCTTTCATTCTGTCGCTGGTCGCTATGACTTGATGAATGATTTGATGTCGATGGGAATCCATCGGATTTGGAAACGCTTTACCTTGCACAATAGCAATGTGCGACCTGGTGCTAATGTTTTGGATATCGCCGGTGGCACCGGTGATTTAACAGCTCGTTTTGCCGACATGGTGGGTCCAACCGGAAAGGTAGTACTGGCAGACATCAATGCTTCCATGCTGAACGTTGGCCGCGATCGACTTACTGATTTAGGTAAAGCCGGTAATATTGAGTACGTGCAGGCCAATGCTGAAGCTTTGCCATTTCCTGACAATACTTTTGATTGCATCACCATTGCTTTTGGTCTGCGGAATGTCACCGATAAAGACAAAGCTCTTCGCTCAATGCTACGAGTACTGAAACCCGGTGGCAAATTACTGGTATTGGAATTTTCCCAACCTGCCAGCTGGTTAAGACCTATCTATGATGCCTATTCGTTCAAGGTATTACCCACATTGGGCAGGTTATTTACCAATGATGCAGAAAGTTACCGCTATCTGGCTGAATCGATTCGTATGCACCCGGATCAGCCCAGTTTGAAAAAAATGATGGAAGAAGCCGGATTTGAACGAGTCGATTTTTTTAATATGTCTTCCGGTATTGTCGCGTTACATAGCGGGTATAAATTCTAGCTCATGAGTCTGTTTTTAAAGCCAATTGAAATGGCATTGAATCATGCATTGCGCTTTGATATGGAAAGCCATCAACAGCTTCAGCGTTTTGCAAAGCGAAGTATCCGTATTGATATCAGCAATCTGAATCTGGCAGTGATGGCCAGATTTACCGAAGACAACATTGTTCTGGACTCAGCCGGAGATGATATCGCTGACTTGATGATCAAAGCGGATAGCTTTGCCTTGTTGAAGCTATTAAAACAGCCAGACAGCTTGTTTTCCAATCAGATACAGATCCTCGGTGATGTTCAATTCGCCAAACAATTACAGGACTGGCAGCAACAGTTTGATTTCGACTGGGAGCAACAGCTCGCCAATATAACCGGGGATGCTCTCGCCTATCCTCTTGCTCAGGGTTTACGTCGGGGGGTTGCCTGGTTGGATGATAATCGGTCTGAGTTAGAAACCAGTGTCGCCGAGTATCTGCGAGAAGAAAGTCACTTCCTGCCCGATAAATCACAAACAGATCGGTTTCTGCAACAGGTAGACATACTCCGTGCCGATACCGATCGGCTTGAAGCCCGAATAAAAAGACTGCAAAACACCATTGAGAGAAAATCATGAAACTCGGTCAGTTCGGACGCTTATTACAAATTAATCACGTGTTGGGCCGTCATCGTCTCGACGAACTGATTCTCGCCATACATTTTTTCCGTCCCTACCGTTTTCTCAGCTGGTTTTCTCCCTATCGATGGCGCCATAAAGCCGACTTGCCCAGAGGCGAACGAATTCGGCTGGCGTTACAGGATTTAGGGCCGATATTTGTCAAGTTTGGTCAGATTCTCTCGACCCGGCGTGATTTATTGCCTGAAGATATTGCTGACTCCCTGGCAAAACTGCAGGATCAAGTTGCACCTTTTCCCAATGATGTTGCTCTAGCGCTAATCCATGCTGCCTATGAAGAAGGCGAACCGGAACGCATTTTTAGTCATATTGATACCGAACCATTGGCCTCGGCGTCAATTGCCCAGGTGCATGCCGCGACATTGACTGATGGCAAGCAGGTTATTCTTAAATTAGTCCGTCCGGGCATTGAAAAAGTCATCCGCCGCGATGTCGACTTGCTTTATACACTTGCCGGTTTAGCTGAAAAATACTGGTCTGAAGGCAAACGTCTGCGACCACGGGAGGTTGTTGCCGAACTTGAAAAAAATCTGTTTGATGAACTGGATATGTTGCGGGAAGCAGCATCCGCTTCACAGTTGAAACGGCACTTTGCTGATGAACGGTTATTGTATGTTCCCGAAGTCTACTGGTCATTAACCAAACCAAACCTGCTGGTGCAGGAACGGGTATTTGGTGCACCAATCAGCAATATCGCGCTACTGAAACAACATAATATCAATTTGGAATTGCTCGCCACTATTGGAGTGGAAATTTTCTTTACCCAGGTATTCAGACATAGTTTCTTTCATGCTGATATGCACCCGGGCAATATTCTGGTCGACGTCAATAATCCACAATTGCCGCGTTACATTGCCATTGATTTCGGCATTATGGGCACGCTGTCACCTGACGATCAGCGTTATCTGGCCGAAAATTTTCTCGCTTTTTTTAACCATGACTACCGTCGGGTTGCCGAGCTACATATTCAGTCAGGCTGGGTTCCTGCTGAAACGCGAATGGATGAGTTTGAATCAGCTATTCGCAGCGTCTGTGAACCCATATTTGCTCGTCCGCTAAAAGAGATTTCATTTGGGCAGCTGTTGTTGAGACTGTTTCAGACCGCCCGACGTTTTAATATGCAGATCCAGCCTCAATTGGTTTTACTGCAAAAAACGTTGCTGAATATTGAAGGGCTGGGACGGGACCTGTATCCCGATCTGGATTTATGGCAAACCGCCAAACCAATTCTTGAGCAATGGATGAAAGAAAAACTGGGTTGGCAGGCGGCGGTTAAATCGTTGCAGAAAGAAGCACCAACCTGGGCTGAAACATTACCAACCTTGCCACGCATGTTGCATGATTTGACGAAACAAGCCCAGGCGGGTCAGTTACATATGCAGTTGTCATCCAAGGATTTAGATAAAATTCGTCAGGAAGTTCGGCATTCCAGTTATCGAACTGCCGCCGCAGTCAGTGGTGCAGCCTTTATTGTGGGTGCAGCGATAATTAAAGGGCTGGATGGTTATTCATCGAACATGTTGGCCGGCATGCCGGTGCTCAGCTGGATTCTGGGACTTTGGGGTGGATTAATGCTTTATTTCAGCCTGCGGCGTTCTGATTAATCAGAACAAGCCGCTGATCACGCCATTATCATCAATATCAATTCGCTCGGCAGCAGGAATCTTTGGCAAACCAGGCATGGTCATCACATCGCCACACAAAACCACAATAAATCCTGCACCACGCGATAAACGAACATCACGTATGGTGATCACATGTTGCTCTGGCGCACCACGCAAAGTTGGGTCACTGCTGAATGAGTAGGGTGTTTTTGCCATACAAATCGGCAAATCACCATGCAGGGATTGAAACTCGCCCAATTTGTTCAGTACTTTTTTATCCGCGACGATTTCATTTGCTCCATACAATCTTGTCGCAACGGCACTGATTTTGTTCCACAACGTCTCATTATCGCTATACAGCAATTCACATTTACTCGATTGCTGTAGTTTTTCCACCACTGTCTGTGCCAGTAACTCTGCCCCTGCTCCACCTTGAGCCCAATGTCTGGCCAAAACAGCAGTTGCCCCCATGGTCTCCACAGCATCTTTAATCAACGCAATTTCCGCATCACTGTCCTGAATGAAATGATTGATTGCCACAACACATTCCAGGCCGAACTCGTTTTGTAAATTGTGTAAATGCTTACGGAGATTGGTTAGCCCCAGCTCAAGCGCAGATAGATTTTCAGCGGCCAGATCAGGAACATTAATGCCGCCATGATATTTCAAAGCTTTAACAGTCGCGACCACTACAGCCAAATCCGGACGAATACCGGCTTTACGGCACTTGATATTAATGAACTTTTCAGCGCCGAGATCGGCTCCAAAGCCGGCTTCAGTGACTACATAATCGCTCAGTTTTAACGCCATTTTAGTGGCGATAACCGAATTGCAGCCGTGTGCAATATTGGCGAAAGGTCCACCATGTACAAACGCCGGATTATTCTCAAGTGTCTGTACCAAATTCGGCTTAATGGCTTCTTTCAGCAATGCGGTCATGGCACCGTGAGCATTGAGCTCACTGGCATAGCGCGGCGTACCATCGGTTGAATAGCCAATTAGGATATTCCCCAGTCGTTGTTTCAATTCGCTTAATGTTGCTGCCAGACAGAAGATTGCCATCACTTCCGAGGCAACCACAATATCAAAACGGTCTTCCCGGACGAAACCGTTCGCTGGCCCCCCCATTCCTATTGTGATTTGACGTAAGGCCCGGTCATTCATATCAACAACCCGTTGCCAGGTTATTTTACGGGTATCCAGCTGCAAGGCATTGCCATGATGAATATGGTTATCAATCATTGCTGCCAACAGATTATGTGCGGCAGCGATGGCATGAAAATCACCGGTAAAGTGCAGATTGATGTCTTCCATCGGAACCACCTGCGAATAGCCGCCTCCAGCCGCGCCACCTTTCAAACCAAAGCATGGGCCCATGGAAGGTTCACGAACACAAACCGTAGCTTGTTTGCCAATACGGTTTAATGCGTCGCTAAGTCCAATGGTAGTAGTGGTTTTGCCTTCGCCGGCCGGCGTTGGGCTGATGGCAGTAACCAGAATTAATTTGCCATCGGCTTTGTCTGCCAAATCGTCCATCACCTGCAGAGAGACTTTGGCTTTATAACGACCATAGTTGTCCAGATCATCCTCCTGCAAACCTAATTTTTGCGTGGCGATCTCGGTAATATTCTGCATTGTTGCTTGTTGGGCGATTTCAATATCTGACATGCTATTTTCCGAATTTTGACTCTGCGGGCATTATACGCGAGTTAATCTTTAGCCCTGTATCCGGGCCGATAATTATTCGCCCCAGCGAGGCATTAATTGGTGTTCGATACCGGCTTGATCAAGAATTCTGGCTACCACAAAATCAACAATATCTTCTAGCGTTTGCGGCCGGAAATAAAAGCCGGGATTAGGCGGCATGATGCATACCCCAAGCCGGGATAATTTCAGCATATTTTCCAAATGAATCGCTGAAAATGGCGCTTCCCTTGGAACCACGATCAATTTTCGCTGCTCTTTGATCATCACATCCGCAGCACGATTTATCAGGTTATCGCTGCCACCACAGGCAATAGCCGACAGTGTACCCATGGTGCATGGACAAACAATCATCGTCGGGACTGAATGAGAACCGCTGGCCAGTGGTGAAGACCATTGCTGCTCGCCATATAGTTTTATCTGATCCACTTGGCAATTAAACTGCTTCTCCAATACTTTAGTGGCATCTGCGGCGCGAGATGGTAATTTCCAATCCAGTTCATCTGCTAATACAATCCGGCCAGCAGCGGAAATCATCAGATGCACGGTTATTCCCTGCAGCAACAATTGCTCCAGTAAACGTTTGGCATACGGCGCACCCGATGCACCGGTAATGGCCAGTGCAATTTGTCGAGGATCAGTCATCGGCTAATGCATCCAGAATTTTTTGATGAATACCACCAAAGCCACCATTGCTCATCACCACAATATGATCACCTGGTTTGCTTTGCCTGACTAAGTGAGCGACGACATCATCAATACTTCGATGCAAGACTGAGGTATCACCCAGCTGCTGTTGAATGTTATCTAAAGACCAGGATAATTTGGGATCCTGATACAGGATAACTGCGTCTGCTGCTTGTAATGAGCTGGCTAAAGTCAGTTCATGAACGCCCATTTTCATAGTATTGGAACGCGGTTCTAATACGGCGATCAATCTTTGCTGACCAATATTTGCCCGCAAGCCTTGCAAGGTTGTGGCAATCGCTGTCGGGTGATGGGCAAAGTCATCATATACTTTTATGCCACGACATTCGCCCCGAAGTTCCAATCGGCGCTTCACACCTTTGAACTGGTTCAGGGCTTCACAGGCATGTTCTACGGTCACCCCAACATGATGTGCGGCAGCAATGGCCGCCACAGCATTATTCACATTATGCCTTCCCAGTAGAGACCAGTTCACTGTGCCGTTTTGTTGTTTGTGTTGTACAGTGAAATGATGCCCATCTTCTGCAATTTCATGTAATTGCCAGTCCGCCTGCTCCCCATCCATGGACTGTCTGGGTGTCCAGCAGCCACGATCAAGGGTCTGCTCTATTGCAGGAATAGCATATGGTGTAATCACCAAACCCTCTGATGGCACGGTACGTATCAGATGATGAAACTGTGTTTGTATGGCAGCCAGATCGGCAAAGATATCCGCATGATCAAATTCCAGGTTATTAATCACTAAAGTGCGCGGATGGTAATGGATAAATTTGCTGCGTTTATCAAAAAACGCTGTGTCGTATTCGTCGGCTTCAATAACAAAAAACGGTGTATTTCCTGTTGACGCCGATTGACCAAAATTACCCGGCACACCGCCGATCAAAAAGCCGGGTTGCATGCCGGCATATTGCAGAATCCAGGCCAGCATACTGCTGGTTGTGGTTTTACCGTGAGTTCCTGCGACGGCTAATACCCAACGATTAATAAGAATATTTTCCGCCAGCCATTGCGGCCCGGAAATATAAGGTAACCCCTGATTGAGCACATATTCTACAGCAGTATTTCCACGCGACATTGCATTGCCCATGACAACCATATCAGGCGCCGGTTGCAGATGTTCCGGTAAAAAGCCCTGCATAACCTCAATGCCGGCATCAGCTAACTGATCACTCATCGGGGGATAAACATTGGCATCCGAACCTGAAACCGTAAACCCACGTTCACGAGCTAATAAAGCAAGTCCACCCATAAACGTACCGCAGATACCTAAAATATGAATATGCACTCAGGCAACTCCAGACATAACGAGACCATTCAATATAATAGCCAGCACCACATATAAAATTGTCAAGGCAACTGCTTTTGGAGCAGATATTTCAAGTGCACGACGAATGATATGCGCTGTAACCATCAAGCTCCAGAACATCACCAGCATCAATGCAAATAAAATAAAGTTTGCAGTATCTGACTGTTCAGCATACTGACGAAATGCCCATAACAACGGCATTGCCAGCAACCCCAATATGCTGCCTGTGCCAGCCATTGCCATCAACGTCTGTTGATATCGCGGCATATAATGATTGAAGCGGAGCAGAAAATACAGGAATGTCATTAAGACAATCAGATCGGTTACCCCAACCCATAAGCTGATTCGCATGGACATATCAATCTGGTTCATTGATACGCTGACGATGAAATAGGCAAATAGAACCAATCGCAGTAATTGATTATTCGCTGGAAGACTATCTGGCCCTGAACGGAACAGGCAAATGTCAGTAAATCGCAGTATAAATTTCATGTGCGGCATCATAGCGCGTCAGCAATGGTTCACAAAATATTTCTTGTCTCTTTTATATCTTCAACCATAAAAAAACCCGGCGACGCCAAACGCTGCCGGGTTTAATTTTAGTTAACCTTTTACTCTCAGTCGTCCAGAGCAACGCCCCATGGGAAAGCGCCGACTTTAATCGTTTCAATGCGTTCCTGTTTAGCCGTATCAACAACTGATACTGTGCCATCAACACCATCAGCCGTATAAAGTCTGGAACCGTCTTTAGAAAGATCCAGTCCCCATACCCGTTTCCCAACTGGCACATTACCTTTTAATTCAAGTGTTTCTGCATCCAGGAAAGCCACTGAATTGCCGCGGCCGGTGGTGACATATAGCATTTTATCATCGGGGCTGACTTTGATATCCATTGGTTTGGAATTTTCAACATCAATAGCCGCTTTTTTGATAATTTTGTACGTTTCCATATCAATGATGGCAACTTCATTGCCAATTTCGCTGGTTGCGTACGCCAAACTACCATCGCTGTTGAATGCAAGGCCACGCGGGCGGGCTGCAACAACCAGATTTGCTACTAATTTATAGTTTGTGGTTTCAATGATATGCACCATATTACTGGACTCACTGGTGACTAATGCATATTTCCCAGTAGGCGAGACAGCAACACCTTCTGGCTCTATTCCGACTTTCACAACAGCCAGTTTTTCATTACTTTTCGGATCCAGGAACGTTGCTTCACCATCATCTTCGTTGGAAATAACAATATGACCCGTTACAGGATTCACGCCAAAGGTTTCAGGATCATCGCCCGAATCCAGTGTTTTAAGGACTTCCAGGGTATTTACATCAACAACAGCAATAGCATTATCATCACTGATAGCAACATAAAGCAATTTTTGATCCGGTGACAGACCGATACCACGTGGACGTTGGCCAACATCAATCGTGGCTTCAACTTTATTGGTGCGAGAGTCAATGACACTTACCGTATTATCTCTTTCATTCGTCGCGAACAAGCGATTTGTCGGTTCAGCTACGGCAGCAGTGCTCGCCACGATCATTGAACTCAGTAAAAGTGTTTTAAATTTCATTTATTGTTCTCCTGATTATTTCTCAACTTTATTTGCAGGTTACTTTGCCAAGACTGTCCAATCCGCCTTTAAAACCACGCAGCGGTGCTTCAGCAAGGATTTTATTATCATTATCAACGAGTAATAGAATCTGGCGTAACTGACCATTTTCTCGGAAGTTTGCGTTGTCACCTTTTTGGCCATCAAAAACCAGATCGGTTTTAAGGTGATTCAACATAAATGCCGCATCATACTGCATGGTTTGCACAACGGAATCAGCAATCATTTTAGTTCCGGCCCAGCCAGCCCAAGCATCATCAGACATTTCTTCACCTTGATTTTTCTCAAAACGGCTGTTCAGCTGTCTCGCTGCAAATTTTACAAAATCCTGGTGCCAGCTCTGTGCTTTAGCAGGTTTATCCGGATTTTTTTCCTGCCACTGTGCCAAAGCATCGGCACGCATCTGCTCGCTGGGAGTGACATGAAATAAATTGGGTAAACAAGCTTCCCGCAATTTATCAGAAGTCGAGTTAAGGTTAATTATCGGGACAGCAGCATACTTGTCTGTCTGAGCAACTTTCATGGTGAACTCATCATCAGTTGCCAATAACAATACCGTTTCTATATCAGTTGTCTCAAGCGCCTCTGGCTCGACAACTTCAAGTTGATATTTTTGTCCTAAAAATCCACCCTGCAGATTGGCCTCTTCAATTCCCTGCTGTACTCCGAGCCAAACCTGACCTTCTGTCGGGCCCACATAATGCATGGTGACATCGATTTCTTCTGCAAAGCCCAGTTGTGGCCAGACAAAAACCAGGACTATGCCATACTTTTTTACGTGATTCATCCATCTCTCCTTCCACTACAAATTCATCTTCAAGATACTGACTTTGATTGATTAGATAATCAGAAAAATCCTTAACGATTAAGGAATTTATCCCACCACACCACATCGTTAAAATACATTTTACTTTTATAACAACAACTTAGAAACAATCCGCTGTGGTTAACAATTCATTTAATATAAATAATGGCTGATATGAACCACTTCCAGATATAAAAGCATTATTTTTCCTCAAGAATTACATCGCTGTGTCGTTAACAGTTTTACTAGACACAGAGTGAATCAAATGAAAAATAAATCACTGGAGCTGGATCTCAGGCAAATCATGCAAGGTTTGGAAGAGTTTGCCACGTTCATGAGTTACCAAAGTAACTATGAAGGTTTACGCATTCTAAAAGTGGAAACCCATCATGAAGACAAACAAAATGATCCAATGAACATTATTCCGGATAATGTTGTATCCATGGAAAAAGCCCGAATTACCCGGACTGATTTCATTGAAGAGCTTCCTGTTAAAAGGTACCAATAAAAAAGGCCCGTATCACGGGCCTCATTTTACTAAACCTGGCTTCCATCAGGATTAATCTCGTTATCCTCATCTTTCTCCGGCGGCATCAAATCTGTTTTGGTGACACCCATCAATAACACGGCCGTACCCGCCACATAGATTGAAGAATAAGTACCCACCAAGATTCCAATCAATAAAGCGGTCGCAAAAGCATGAATTACTTCGCCACCAAAAATAAACAAAGCAAACACAACGAGTAAGGTGGTCATCGATGTCATGATTGTTCTGCCGAGTGTTGCATTTATCGAGGTATTAATCACTTCAAGCGGTTCCGCTTTACGCATCTTTAGAAAGCTTTCTCGAATCCGGTCAAATACAACGATAGTATCGTTCAGTGAATAACCAATAACAGCAAGTATAGCGGCCAGTACAGTGAGATCGAAATCCAGTCGGAATAACGAGAAGATACCGACAGTTATTATGACATCGTGAACCAGAGCAAGAACTGAAGCTATTGCAAAACGATATTCAAAACGCAGAGCCACATAGATCAGAATACCAATCAAGGCATAAACCATTGCCAGACCACCATCCTCAGTAAGCTCTTCACCCACTTGAGGGCCGACAAATTCTACCCTTCTTACTTCTAATGCATCAGTTTGCTCAGACTGTAATAGCGCAACAACTTTATTACTGAGTTCAGCCATATTTTCCGTCTCAATCACCGGAAGACGTATAAGTACTTCGGTTAATGAGCCAAAATTCTGCACCAAAGCGTCCTCAAAACCGCCCTGTTCCAATGTAGTACGAATCTCACCTAAATCGACAGGTTGTGGATAACCGACTTCAATCATGGTGCCGCCGGTAAAATCGATACCGAAATTCAAGCTGTTAGTGACAATCGAATAAACTGAAATCAGTAACAGGATAGCCGAAAATGCTAAGGCAAACTTACGTATACCAACAAAATTAATGTTTGTTTCTTTGCTTAATAGATGCATGACACAAGCCTTAATTAAATAGACAGTTTTGGTCGTTGTTGACGACCATAGATAAGGTTAACGACCATGCGAGTACCAACAATTGCAGTAAACATCGATGTCAATATGCCCAGAGAGAGAGTAACGGCAAACCCTTTAATTGTCCCTGTTCCGAATCCAAACAACACAATTGCAGCGATCAATGTCGTAATATTCGCATCGGCAATCGTTGAGAACGCTTTTGAATACCCCGCATCAATACTGGCTCGCGGGCTGTTACCGGATCGTAATTCTTCACGGATACGCTCAAAAATAAGTACGTTGGCATCTACAGCCATACCCACCGTCAAAACGATCCCGGCAATACCAGGCATGGTAAGCGTTGCCTGTAACATGGATAACAAAGCCACAATTAACACCAGGTTGGCAGCCAAGGCCAGATTGGCCACAGCACCAAATACCCGATACCAGATAATCATGAATACCAGAACAAGCGCAAAACCAATCATCACAGAGGCAAAACCCTGATCAATATTTTCTTGCCCTAAACTAGGACCAACAGTTCGCTCTTCAACAATATCAATCGGCGCAGCCAAGGCACCTGCACGCAGTAATAAGGCAAGATCACGTGCTTCAGTGGTGCTATCCAAACCCGTAATCTGAAACTTTTTACCTAACTGGTCACGGATAGTGGCAACGCTGATAATCTCAGGAAGCTGACGCCTTACACTGACCTCTTCACCATCTATGATCTGGGTTTCAATTTTAGATTCAATAAAGACAACCGACATCGGATTGCCGATATTGTCACGGGTAATATTGCTGAAGATACGCGCACCTTGACCATCCAGTGTCACAGAAACGGCTGGCGATCCGGATTGACCATCTATCGTTGAAGCAGCATTGATGACATGTTCGCCAGTCAGCATTACCCGCTTGTTTAACAGATAAGGTCTGCCATCACGATGATAAAACAGTTCTGAGTTTGCGGGAACACGACCATTCAAAGCATCTTGAACATCATTTTCAAAATCCACTAAACGAAATTCCAGTGTTGCCGTAGCACCCAGGATCTTTTTCGCCTGAGCCGTATCCTGAACCCCTGGAAGCTGTACAACAATACGCTCTTGTCCTTGCTGTTGAACTGTCGGTTCAGCCACGCCCAGCTCGTTAATACGGTTGCGCAGAGTGGTAATATTCTGTTGTAAAGCCAATGTTTGCGTTTCACGCACCGTTGCTTCATTCAACTGAATGGCCACCGTTGGACGATCCGCATTTTCATCAATTACGGCAATAAGTTCATTGTGTTCGCGATTGATTTCACTGACAGCTGCATCACGATCAGCTTCCTGGCGGAACCCGAAGGTCAACACATCACCATTCACATTCACCTGCGTATAACGAATCGTCTTGTCACGAAGCAAAATACGAATATCGCTGGCGTAGCTTTCAAGTGTTTGCTTCAACACTGTGTCCATATCCACTTCCATCAGGAAATGCACACCACCACGTAAGTCAAGACCGAGATTCATGGGTTTCGCACCCATCGAGCGCAGAATTTGCGGTGTATTGGGCGCTAAATTCAACGCGACAATATAATCATCATCACTCAGGCTTTGTTGAATAAGCTCACGGGCCTTGAGCTGTTCATTCGCATCACTGAAACGAATTAATAAACGATTTTCTTCCAGCACAACGCCTTTATAGGGAATATCGGCTTGTTTCAGTGTGGATTCGATTTCATTGACTAATTGCAAATCAACACTGTTTAGTCTTCCAGCGGAAACCTGTACAGCAGGGTCATCACCAAAAAGATTTGGCATTGCGTAGATAATGGCCGTGACTATGACGACCACAACCAAGAGATTTTTCCAGAGGGGGTATCGGTTCATTTTAAGATCCAGATATCAAAAAGGCTGCTCTCCGGCAGCCCCTTCATATTTACAGTTTTTTCAATGTGCCTTTAGGAAGCACTGAATTGATTGATTCACGACGTACTTTAACCTCAACCGTCTCAGCAATTTGCAGGTTGATAGCATTGTCGTTAATTTCGTTAATTTTTCCCATCAAGCCACCATCTGTAACCACTTCATCGCCTTTAGCCAGCGCTTGTTGCATTGTGCGATGAGCTTTAGCTCGTTTTTGCTGGGGACGAATCAACATCACATAAAACAACACCAACAAGATGATCGGGAAAGCAAAGTCCAACAAACCTGGTGATCCAGATTGTGATGCCGCTTCAGCAAAAGCAGGTGAAATCAGAAAATCCATCGTATTTCCTCTAAACTGATAAATAAAAGACAGTGATTATGCCACAGCCAACTTCTGTCTGATAGCCAATTACTATCATTGGGGACGTTGTTGTCGCATTGCATAAAAAGACTCGCGGAACTGTTGCAAAGAGCCCGATTCAATCGCCCCCCTGAGTTGCTGCATCAAGCGTTGATAATAATGCAGGTTATGAATGGTATTCAGACGAGGCCCCAGCATTTCACCAGTACGATCTAAATGATGCAGATAGGCACGACTATAGTTCTTGCAGGTATAACAATCACAATATGGGTCCAATGGACCTGTGTCTGTTTTATGACGACTGTTACGGATCTTGATCACGCCCTCATGAACAAACAAATGCCCATTGCGGGCGTTACGGGTTGGCATCACACAATCAAACATATCCACACCCAGGCACACCGCCTCAACCAAATCTTCAGGTCTTCCGACCCCCATAAGATAACGGGGCTTATCAGCCGGCATTTTATCACTCAGATGCTCAAGAATTCTTAGCATATCTTCTTTTGGTTCGCCAACTGACAAACCGCCAATGGCATAACCATCGAAGCCTATTTCCGTCAGTCCTGCCAAGGATTCATCGCGTAAGGCTTCATGCATACCGCCCTGAACAATCCCGAATAATGCCGAAGGGTTATCCCCATGAGCAGCCTTGCTTCGTTCGGCCCATCGAAGCGATAACCGCATGGAACTGGCAGCCGTTTTTTCATCAGCTGGATAAGGTGTACATTCATCAAAAATCATTACAATGTCACTTCCCAGTGCCCGCTGCACTGCCATCGATTCTTCGGGTCCCATAAAGACTTTATCGCCACTGACCGGTGAACGAAAATGTACACCTTGCTCTGTGATTTTGCGCAAATCTCCAAGACTAAAAACCTGAAAGCCACCTGAATCGGTCAAGATGGGTTTATCCCAGCGCATAAAATCATGCAGATCACCATGCTGCTGAATAATATCCGTGCCGGGGCGCAACATCAGATGAAAGGTGTTACCCAGAATAATTTCAGCGCCTGTAGCTTTGACCTCTTCTGGCGTCATGGCTTTTACCGAACCATAGGTCCCGACGGGCATAAACGCCGGCGTTTGTATATTGCCTCTGGCAAAACTCAATTGTCCGCGCCTGGCCAGTCCGTCTTGTGCTGAGGTAACAAATTTCATTGAATCAACCCATCAAAAATTGGCGCACAGGATAGCATTATCATCAAGGTTGGAGTGAAATCAGACGCAAAAGACGGCCAGTTAAGGTAGGATCTGCATTGAAATTTTAGTGGAAATCAGCATGACTCAATCAAATATCATTGTCGCTTTGGATTACCCTGATGCAAATTCAGCACTTGCTATGGCTGAACAACTGGATCCAGCGCGGTGTAAGCTTAAAGTCGGCAAGGAATTGTTCACCCGAAGTGGCCCGGAAATTGTCAAAAATCTGCAGCAGGAAGGTTTCGATATATTTCTGGATTTGAAATATCACGACATTCCTAACACCGTTGGCAAAGCCTGCGCTGCTGCAGCCGATTTAGGTGTCTGGATGATGAATGTGCATACCCTGGGTGGACCGGCGATGATGTCTGCAGCCCGGGAAGCCATTGGCAGCCATCATGACGCTCCTTTATTAATAGGCGTTACATTGCTCACCAGTATGGATCAACAAACTTTCGAAGCAATTGGTTTACAGGGCACTATCCCAGAAACGGTATTACGTCTCGCCGTAATGGCTGCAGATAATGGATTGGATGGTGTTGTCTGCTCAGCACACGAAACAGCCATGTTAAAAGCTGAGCTGGGGAGCCAGTTTCAACTAGTGACGCCGGGGATTCGTCCGTCAGGAAGCACTAAAGGTGATCAACATCGTATCATGACACCCGCGCAAGCCATCAAGGCAGGCAGTCATTATCTTGTTATCGGTCGACCGATTACCAGTGCCGCTGACCCCATACAAAAATTGACCGAGATAGAAAACGAATTGCGATGAGCTCTGGGGGCTTGCTGATCAAAAAACTGCTGTGATGGAAACCCGCATAAAAAAGCCCGCATTTAAGCGGGCTTTTTTATGCCAATAGCCGGAGTTATAGAGACTAAACTTTAAATTTAGCGGAAGCATCCTGCAATTGAGAAGACAGACTGCTAAGCGTATCTACCGCTTCGGAAGTCGCTCTGGCACCATCTGCAGTGTGGTCAGCAATCTGACTGATATTCACAATACCACGATTGATATCTTCGGCTACTGAGCTCTGTTCATTTGCCGCATTGGAAATCTGTGTACTCATTTCATCCATGGTAGAAATCATCGCAGTAATCGTATCCAAAGCAGAACCGGCACTTGCCGCTTTTTCAACACTGGTCTTGGCACTTTCGCGACTTTCATTCATCACTTTTACCGCAGCGCGTGCTCCCTGCTGTAATCGTTCAACCATTTCTTCAATTTCATGTGTTGAAGATTGTGTTCTGGCAGCCAGAGTCCGAACTTCATCCGCTACAACAGCAAAACCACGGCCATGTTCACCCGCACGTGCAGCTTCAATCGCAGCATTCAGCGCTAAAAGATTGGTTTGCTCGGTAATGCCGCGAATCACATCAACAATGGCACCAATGTTGCCGATATCCGCTTCTAGTTCGCTTAAGGTATCTGCCGCTTTTTCGACTTCACTGGCCAAGGTATCAATTGATTGCATTGTTTCCAGCACGACTTGCTTACCGGCCTTGGCTTCATTGTCAGCATTACGCGCCGCCTCGGCTGCATTGGTCGCCGTCCGTGCAACCTCCTGAACTGACGCGGTCATTTCATTCATTGCTGTTGCAACCTGGTCGGTTTCTTCCTGCTGTTTCAATACACCGGTCACCGTTTCTTTACTGATAACAGTCATGTTTTGTGTTGCTGTATTCAGCTGGCTGACACCGCCGGTCAGTGTGTGTACCAGATTAGCGACGTTTTTTCGGGCACTGTCTAATTCAAAAGCCATCCAGCTAAAATCACTTTTCCCAGATATAGCAATTTTTTGGGTGAGATCGCCTTTTTTAATGTTCTGAATGCCGTTAACCAGAGTTGTCGCTCGCTTATCTCCAAAACGCCCGATAACATGAGCAAGGAACATGATTAATACACTGCCAATAACCACAAATCCAGCAACCACTTTAAGCTGTTGCATTGAGGTAACAGCATTAAGCTCCATGTAGAACATCAAACTCGCCAGCAGCACTAAACCGATAATGCCAAAACCAGCAACAATGTACATGCGTTTTCTAAGCGAATAATTCTCTAACTTAAACACGTCGGTCTCTCCAATCTAAGTCTATTATTATAATTATCAGGCAAACACACTGACACCAACACTATTATCTGTTGAATCAGCAGAAGTGAGCGCTGCCTCATCATCCATATCGTCCATTTCAATGATAACTTGAGCCGTATTATTACCATCTTGTAATTGCTCATCCTGCTCAGAACTTTGCGAGGACTGATCCTGATGACTGACTTCAGCATGATTAAGCGCCAATCCATTGTCACTGAAACTCTCGCGCAATCTTGGTAGTGCCTGCTCCAGGGCATCTCTGGCGGCGGCATTTGAGGCGACAAACGTAACACTTGTCTGTTCATTTTGCATGCTCAGTCTGACCTCTACCGGTCCCAGATGAGCCGGATTCAGCCTCAGTTCCGCTTGCTGCACACCTTCACGCGCCATCCACACCACTCGACTACTCATCACTCTGGCCCACGCCGCATTATTCAATTGTGGCTGAATATCCAATGATAAAGCCGGACTTCCTGCGCTGGCCACGCCTGCCACAGGTGTCGCTGTTCCCGTCGTTGCAGTGAACACTAAAGGATTACTCAAGGTGGAAGCAGGACCTTTCTCTGTTAATGGCTCTACCTGACGCATGGAGGCAATAGCTTCGGCACTCGCAGCATTCGTTTGCTGAGGCATTTTACTCGCGTTTTGCATCATCGATTTAAATTTTTCGGTAGCAACCGCTTCGCCTTCACCACCTTGTTTTTGTATGGCTTGCAGTATATCCGCACGGATTGTAGTAGCAGGACTATCCGCATTATTTGATTTGCCTGTCTGTACGCCAATGCCTTGGGCAGTCGGCTTTATTACCGACGCAACTAAATCAGAGGTTTTTTTATCAGCAGTTACATCCGTTATCTGAGGGAGATTTGTTTTATTGACCAGACCCTGTTGAGCAGAGATTTTTTTGCCACCAGCTTCATCTGTAACTGGCGTGACCGACAATATAAGTGGATGTTTAGCTTCATCACTGGTTTCTGCAGCTTCTTCCGAATCAATCTTATCTGTTTCTTTTTCTGTCTTTGCAGTGCTTTTGTCAGTTTTTTCCAGCGGCAACTTTTTGCCGTCTTTCGATTCGGACTTTTCCGCTTTATCGTTTTTTTCCGTTTGTTTTGAATCTATTTTGGAATCGGCTTTAGCTGTTTTATCCTTTGCAGATTGTTGGTGGTCATTCACCCTACGATCCAGTTCAGACGCAAAAGCATCATTATCCTTGTTGTTTACAGCTGATTTAACAGATTTATCCGCATTACTGTTGTTCACAACATTGAGGGAGGGAAGGGTCAGCTGTTGCATTATGTCGTTTCCTTAAACACTGATTTACCAGCTCATACAGGCTGTTTAAGTAATGAAAAGCAATGGCTGTGCCAAACTTGCAGATTCATGGACCAGCCTTTGAGGAAATCGCATGGATAAGATGCGTTAAGGCTTGTGTCTGTTGAGATAATTGGTGACTGATTTGTTCAATTGAATGGCGATTCTGGCTCTCCTTAACCAGAAGGTTTTGAGTCAGCTCCATTTCCAGTTGCCGGGCAAGCTCAATACTTTTGGTTAACTGTTGCTGCTGTAGTCCGGATTGAACCTTTAATGGTTGCAGCAATTGACTCAACTGCTGATTCAGGACGCGGATCTCCATTGAAAAGTCGCGTAGTTGACGTGCTTCATCACCAAGTTTTGCCGCTTCCACTGTACAGTTTAAAGCCAGCAAACTGGTTTCAAATACAGCGTCATCTATTTCCTGCAACATCCCCGTCAAATGACCGTTTTGTGTTTGTACTTCATTAAGGACTTTTTCAAGTGACGTTAAAAGATTACTGTGTATTGTTGAGACACCAGTGGTTGACGATGTTTTGGGGTCTTCCGGATGTTGACTTACTGCCGCAGTTTGCGGATAACACTCAAGCAAAAAACCTTCCGGTTCATCATTTTTATACAACACAGAAATTGTCACTCTCAAATCGAGATCCGCATAATGCAAATCAATGCTTCTCGGTAACTGCTCAAAGTTACTGAACCAGTCGATTGGAAAGGGTGTTTTTTCGGCAAAATGTTGTAGAGAAGCCCCGGTAATACTGTCAAAACTGATATTAGGGAAAAAATGTTCAAGACTGGCTTGGTGTTTATTTAACAAACTTTCAGCGGCCGCATTGAGATAACGAACCACCAAATTCAAATCCATCATCACCATTGGAGTTGCAGTTTGAGCTACAGCTAGCGATGTAAGTGCACACTCCGCAGTGGAGTTTTGATTTGTCTGATTAACCGCTTCAGGGTCTGTAACCTGCGTGACGGGTGTTTGCATCAACTCGGCGACATACTCAAGAATGTTGCGCCAGGCTTGCTGTAACGGTTCATTCCATTCCTGCTCAGAAAACTCAGAAATCACCGATAACCAGTTTTCAATAAACATCTCGTAATGCGAAGCTTCGACACCATATTGTTGATGACGAACACCTAATCCCTGCAGGTAATCCTCAATTATTGCTGAGTCACGTAAATGCTTAATCAGCATAACCATGGAAGCCAGTAACTTTTTATGCTGTCCTTCAATTGTTACTGATTTGAATAAAGTCGTGGTCTCAGGGTATTCAGCAAATAAGCGCTGATAAAAGCGCTCAGCCAAAGCGTCGCTGAACCCCATCAGCGTAGCAAAATTATGTTCAACCAGCGTGATATCATGCTCAGCCAAATCAGCTGATTCACTGACCAGATTTTGTCGTAGCGCATTTTCAGCCATTAATCTGCTCTTCCCAACAGCAAATCGTTTGCCAGAGATTGATAATCTGCCGGATTGGCAGACTCGTTATCGTATATCACCGTTTTCAGCACTCGCTTCGGAAAATACTGCGTTAATAAATGACCAAACTGGTAAGCAAAATCACTGCCATCCGGTAATCTATTTAAACACAGCCATAATCTTAATGACTCTGCTCTCAACTTCGACACCCGTTGCAATACGGGTAACATTTTTATCATACCGCGTAGTGCTCCGTGTCCTGCAGAAACCGGAATTAACATATCTGTAGCCGCTAACACCGCATTGGTCCCTAACAACCCCGATAAGGCTGCACAGTCAATTAGAATAATATCTGCATCTGCCTGTATTGTCGAAGTAAGTAATTGCTTCAGTTGCATACCGAGTTTTGCCGAGGGTGTTTGTTGCTCGTACAAAAGCAGCTCCGGACCGGATGCAATAAGCGATAGATGCTCAGTTAAGGGCAGTAATAGCTCGCTTGCCAAAGCATTATCACTTAACAGGGCATCCATTCCTGGTTGCGTTTCAGGCACACCGAACTGTCGGCTTAAATCAGACTGGGGATCCAAATCCAGCATTAAAACCCGATAGCCCATTTCTGCCAGGATAACACCTAAATTTGCAGTGACCGTGGTCTTCCCAACATCATGCGTTTGGTTCATCACCGCAATGATGCGCTTGGCTCCTTGCTCAGACATCCCTTACGCTTGTTCCTTAATCAATTGCTCAAATAATTTACTGATATCAAGCCAATGGATTTTTTGTGAATGATTGTCCAACACAGCCTTCAAACAAGGATGAACCGCTGAGCTTGATGACATTTTATGCAGATCTTCCTTGAGCAAAACGCTACTGAGATCTGTTACACAAAGCGCCAACCAGCGCTGTGAGTCCCGAGGATGGCGCAATAACACAAGTAACGGATAAGCCGATTGAATCGCTGGCTCAGCGGAACCTATCAGTTCATTCAGATTGACGACCGGTACAATTGCATTACGAATATGTGCCACGCCTGACAGCCAATCGGGTGTATGTGGCAATTGAAGTATATCCTCCAGTGCGAACACACTGACAATACTATGGACTGGCACCATGAACTTTTGGTGACTGATCACCATCAACTGGTAAATATCCTGATTTAAATGCACTTCGCTGGTCATTTCAGCTTTCACCAAGGTTTGAGAATGACATCAACAATCTGCCGGGCTCGAGCAATAAAGCCAAACTTCCCTCAGGCAATATGGCAACCCCTTTAACGCCACTCAGATGACGATAGTGTGGACGCAAGGATTTGATTAACAACTGCGCCTGTTCTGCCAGACGCTCCACTTGCACGGCAAAAAAATGGTTTTCCGCATTCAATACGATGATAAAGGTCGCCTCATCATCTTCAGGCTCAGGTGCCAATTGCAGAAACTTACCGAGATCGAACAAGGGAATTTGACGACTATCATCCGTAATAAACCACTGCTTGCCATGCTGCCAAATCACTCTGTTGCTATCAAAAGCATAACTATCGATTAAATTGATTAACGGCAATGCAACTGTCTGCCCGGAAACGCTGACCAGCTGAACATCAACCAGAGAACGCTGAACAGGAATATTCATCGTAAAGCAACAGCCTTTTCCCTGAGCAGAGACCAACTCAATACTGCCGCCCAAATCGGTAACGTGCTGCTTGACCACATCCAGCCCGATACCTCTCCCGGAAATAGCATCGGCCGATTTAGCCGTTGAAAAACCCGCACGAAAAATCCACTCGCTGAGTTGCTGACTGTTCTTTATTGAGTTCTGAATGTTAATGCCCATTTGCCTGGCTTTTGCCAGAATCTGTTGCTCGGACAGTCCCGCTCCATCATCACTGAAACGGATTAATAACTGCTCATCGATTTGCTCGGCGGATATATGAATCTGCCCATTAACGGGTTTGCCGGACTGTTGACGCTGTTCAGCGGATTCAATTCCATGCGCCAGCGCATTGCGTAACAGGTGCATCAAGGGATCCATCAATGAATTGATGATCAGACTATCCAGTTCAATGGCTGCAATATGCATATGCAGTTGTACGGGTTTATTGGTTTTTTGTCCCAGATCAAAAGCCATCCGAGGCAATCTGGCAAAAGCATCAGCCAAAGGGCGCATCGTAATCTGTAACAGCTGTTGCTGTAACAGTTGCTGCTGGCGCTTCATCGCATGATTACGACGCGACAAACGAACCTTATCCGTATGATTTAACTGGTCTGTCAACGCAATAGCTTTATATAACTGCGACTGCAGCGTTTGAGAAACAGTGAGTAATGAATCCAGATCCGCTTCATTCAGTTTGTAACGATTTGGCTCAATGAGCCGGTTGGTTTGGGGTAAAGCCAGTAAATCTATGGTTAAATCACACAGATGTTTTACCCATTCGAATTGAGTCGCCAGCTTTTTATAATCCAGTTCTGCTTTAAGGGTGATCTGCCAGCGCAGATAACATTGAAATGGATCAAAATCAGCAAAATCCGGCAATTTATCAGTGAATACCGAGACTTTAACAGGCCCCAAATTACGTAATGCCCTGATAATACGTAAAGGATCATGACCGTTTTCAAAAAACTGCCGGTGCGGTGCAAAATCAATTTGCCAAACTGAACCATTTATTTCCTGAGGGAGCCTGGCATTTGATGGTTCTTGAGTACGCTGCACCTGACTCTTCAGCATAGCGATACAATCTGCCAGATTTCCGTTCTGCAACTGCGGACTTAATTCAGGTTCATTTAAGCTTTGGCGGCAATAGTCAATTGCTGTTAACAACGTTTCACTATCCTGCACACTGAGTTGCTGTTTATCTTCCAAAAAACTCTCTATGGCATGGCAGACCTGCGCCATAACATCATGACCAAAACTGGCTGCCGTACCTTTCAAAGAGTGCAGTAATCTGCGCGTTTCTTGCGGCTCATTGTAGGCCGATACCTCCTGTAATGAGGATACTGTCCATTGTTCTATTTGCTGCAATGTCTCCAGCGCTTCTTCTTGAAAAGCGGCTGTTGCAGAAGATAATGAAGGTTTCATTGATATCAGATTTAATTCAACAGTGAATTAACCGTCAGGACCAACTGCTCAGGGTCAAACGGTTTTTTCAACCATCCGCTGGCCCCGGCGCTGCGTCCAATTTGTTTTTTATCTTCATCTGTTTCGGTCGTTAACAGCAGCACGGGAGTAAACCGGTATTGCGGTAGTTGGCGAAGCAGCACAATGAATTCCGGCCCACTTAGCTGTGGCATATTAAAGTCACTTAATATCAAATCGAACTGCACTTCAGACACCATTTCAAGCGCCTGTTTACCATCTTCTGCGCACAACACCTCATGATCGGAATTCTGCAAAATAATTTGCAGCATTTGTCTTAACGAAGGCGAATCATCCACTACTAATATGCTGGCCATCCTAGTTTTTCTCCATTGCCTGATTCGTCTGATGACTGCTGGTTTTCCATTGTAAACATTAATCCTGATAAGTTGACTGCATCCTGAAAGTTCTCACTCATATCTGACCAAACTACCTGAATACCGTAATGTTGTGCCTGTTGATAAAATTGATACAACAATTGCAGAGCTGCGGTGTCAATTTTTTGTAATCGACTGACATCGATATAGATACTGTCTCCAGCAAGCAATAGTTTCAGACAATGCAAATACCAAAGCTCCAGTTGAGTAATGGTGAGCTGCACTCCGCAATCCAGCGTTGTTTTTGTATGCATCATAATTATGGCTTTTCAAATACTGTTTTTGACAAAAAAAAACTTGGAGGCAACACGTTATCCATTGGCAAACCTATCAAAATTCCAAGCTGCACGGAATTTTCCGCTTTTTAAAGGTTGATGCAGAGACTATGCCAGTGTTTATTTATGTCTGCGCGCCCAGAGCATAGCAGTATGTTCATCTGCCAACCGCTGTTCCAGTTTTTGCTGTCGTTGTTCGGCTTCGTTTTGGTAGCGATCTTTGAGGGATTCGATTGAACGTTGTTTATTTCTGGCTTCCAGCCATCGCTGTTGTTGTTTTTGTGTCTGAACAAAACAGCGTTCAACCTGACTCTGTTGTAAGCGTATAGCCTGATCTAACTGAGCCAGAAAATTTCGTAAATCAATGGCTTTGCGTGCGCTCATCTGTAGCGCATCGCCTTGTCGAAACTGTTGCAGATATTCTTCACGATATCGCAATAAGTCATTGAGCTGATGTCTTTCCTGATCTAATACGTTATTGGCCTGAACCAAGTCTTGCATGGCCTTATCCGTCTCACGGCCAGCCATTTCAATCACTGGGTTTAGTTTAGTTGCCCGTGTCATGTGCTCATAAACCCCGTATAAGAAAAGTTAAAAGCAATTAGAAATTGCGTTGTTCCGCTTGCATCAGCTGTCCATTTAACTGTGGTTGATTACTCATTTGTCCAAAAGACAGTTTTTGTAATGCCTGAATGCTGTTATTCCAATCATGCGCCACATGCATATCCTGTTTCAACATTGCTGATAAAGCCGGATAACGATTAATTGCTTCATCAATATGTCGATCACTGCCAGCCTGATAGGCTCCAATAGTAATAAGATCCTGATTTTGTCGGTAAGTGGCATAAATCTGCTTGAATTGCTGCGCCAGCTGTAAATGTTTGGCATCCACCACCTGCGGCATGACCCGGCTGATCGATGCTTCAACATCAATAGCAGGATAATGACCGGCTTCAGCTAATTGTCTGGATAATACAATATGCCCATCCAGAATGGCACGGGCCGCATCAGCCACCGGATCCTGTTGATCATCACCTTCAGTCAGGACGGTGTATATCGCGGTAATTGCACCGCCACCTACTTCACCACTGCCGGCTCGCTCAACCAGTTGCGGCAATAATGAAAACACTGAAGGTGGGTAACCTTTAGTGGCTGGCGGTTCACCTACCGCAAGTGCAATTTCCCGCTGCGCCTGTGCAAAACGCGTCAGTGAATCCATCAGCAATAAAACCTGTTTGCCCTGATCCCGAAAATATTCCGCAATACTGGTAGCCAACATGGCACCATGCAAACGCATCAATGGTGAATGATCTGCTGGTGAAGCTACTACTACGGCACGTTTCAAACCTTCTTCACCAAGAATATCTTCTATAAATTCTTTTACTTCACGTCCCCGTTCGCCAATTAACCCCACGACGATCACATCGGCTTCGGTAAAACGGGTCATCATACCCAGCAATACACTTTTGCCCACACCACTGCCGGCAAACAGACCCATCCTTTGTCCACGGCCAACGGTCATTAACGCGTTGATTGCCCTGACACCGACATCCAGATGCTGTCTGACCGGGGCGCGTGATAACGGATTGACGATTTTTCCATGCAGGGGAGCTTTATCTTTTACATTCAATGGTCCGCGACCATCCAGTGGCTTTCCGGCACCATCAACGACCCGGCCCAATAAGGCTTCGCCTACCGGAACCTGGGAATCACTGCGAATCGGTCTGACACGTGCATTAGGTACCAGACCACGAATGTTGCCAGTCGGCATCAGATAAAGCGTTTCGTCATGAAAACCAACCACTTCAGCTTCAACCGGTTCACGTCCCGGGGCATAAATTTCACATCGGCTGCCAACGGATGCTTGAAATCCAACCGCTTCCAGGGTCAACCCCACCATACGGGTTAAACGTCCTTCAACTGTAATCGGAGTCTCTTGATCGGCTGCTAATCGCGCGTGATGTTGTTGCAACTGCTGTTGCAACGCTAAAGCACGATTATTGGGTTCAGGAGGATTCATAGTGATTGTCTTGACTCAATAACCGTGAAATCAAATTGTTGAGTCGTGTTTCAACCGTGGCATCAATCGTGGTATCCGCAGTGACCAACTTTACTCCTCCGCGAGTCAACAGCGGATCTTCATACCACTGCCAGCCGGCATCCTCATCCAGTTTCAGGCCATTTTTGACCAGCTCCATATCTTCGGGATTCAGATAGACCTTAAGCTGGCGATCACTGACCGGTAATACAGCCAATGCCTCTCTGACAGCTGTGATGACAAGCTCCGGTTGCTGGCGGATCTCTTGATAAATGATTTGTCGGGTCAGCAGACTAAGCATGGCAAGCAAATCCTGCTCGACAAGGGCGTCAACAGCTTTAAGTGGTGCATGAAGACTGTCTATTAAGGTTTTCCAATGTTGTGATTGCTGCTGAATATCGGCTTCACCCGCTTTGATACCAGCCTCATGGCCTTGCTGATAACCTTCATCATATCCCAGTTTAAAACCTTCTTCCTGGGCAGCCTGTTGAACGGCTTCTATAGCTTCAACCGTAAGCGGGCTTGCATTTTCAGCTTCTACATCAGAAACCGAGACAACGCGTGGAACCTCCCACCGCTCATACGCGTTGGCTAACTCTTCGGCAGATAAAACGTTGGCATGTTCGGTCGTATAAAGATCATCAGATGAAGTCATCACCACCACCGCCGCTACCTAATGCAATATCACCTTTATCGGACAGCATCCGCGCGGTAGCCAGAATGGATTTTTGTGCGGCCTCGACATCACTGACACGCACTGGTCCCATGGCTTCGAGATCATCACGTAGCATTTCCGCCGCACGCTGAGACATGTTTTTAAGAAACTTCTCTTTAAGATTTTCGTCAGCACCTTTAAGTGCTAGCTGTAATTGATCGGTTTGAATTTCACGCATCAGCGTCTGCATACCGCGATCATCGACATCAATCAGATTATCAAAGACAAACATCAGATCTTCGATATTCTGACCCAGATCCGGTTCTGCCTCTTTGATCTTTTCCATTATGGCCGCTTCACGACTACCCTCAACAAAGTTCAGAATATCCGCCGCCGTTTTCGGACCACCCACTGTGGCCGTTTGTCCACCAGCATTGCCACTGAATTGTTTTTCCAGGATCTCATTGAGTTCGTTCAGTGCTGCAGGTTGTACGCCATCCAGGGTTGCAACGCGAAGCAGAATGGCTGCCTGATCCCGTTCAGGAAACATTCCAAGAACCTGTGCCGCCTGATCTGAATCCAGGAAGGAACATACTATCGCCACTATTTGGGGATGCTCCAGACGGATGACTTCATAGATAGCGCGTGCATCCATCCATTTTAATTGTTCAAGACCGTTCGTGTTACCACCGGAAAGGATCCTGTCGAGCAAGCCACCAGCCCGTTCTTCACCCAACGCGCCGACCAGCATTTTCCGAACATAATCATGGGACCCAATGCCAAGGCCGGTCTCCTGCTCAACAGTAGTGACAAAACTGCCTAAAACAGTTTCAACTTCACCACGCGTCACATTGCTTAATGTCGCCATGGCCTGACCGATTTTCTGAACCTCTTTTGGTCCCATATGTTTTAGTACTTGAGCAGCATCTTCCTCACCTATCGAGCGAAGAAAAACAGCAGCTTTTTCAGTACCTGTTAATTTACGGGGTTGTTCGGCCATTATGCATCACTCGCTGCCCAGTTTTTTACCACTTGCGCTACCAGCGCAGGGTCCTGCTGTACTAAGCTACGAATATTAGTCAAATGCTGTTCAACGCGCTCAGAACCAGTCGTCAGTTTAGCAATATCCTCTCCATTTTTACTACTTGCTGCCAAAACCTGTTCTGCCGACATGCCTTCCGCGTTTTCACCGGTTTGATTCGCTAACTGTTTATCTGGGGATTTATTCAGATCCCTGAAGGCTGGCCGTATCAACCCAAAAATCAGGAATAATACAACCAAGGCTCCCAGTACTTGCTTACCAACCTCCCAAAACCATGGTTGTTCCCACAAAGGAATACTGGGCAAAGGTTCAGCTTCAACCGGTGTAACAAACGGAGCACTGACTACATTTAAACTATCACCACGTGCCATATTGAAACCGATAGCATCCATAACCAGGGTATTAATCCGCGCCATTTGAGCATCATTCAACGGCGTACTCACCATATTACCTTCAGCATCTGTGGTTGCGGGTTCATCAACCAGCACAGCAACACTCAACTTACGAATACTGCCAGGTGCCAGGCGACTATGGCTGATCGTACGATCCAGTTCGAAGTTGCGGGTACTGCGTTTCGTGCTGGAGCCAGGTGTTACCGTGTTGGTGACCACTTCACCATCTTCCCCAACATTTTCCTGCACTGCCTGTTCCGGAGCGACTCCACCACCAGGAGGTTGGTTGGTTAGGGCTCCAGGTACCCCCATAGGGCCCAGTCCTCCAACGCGTTCTTCTTCGGCAAGCTGTTCACTGCGTAATGCTGCCAAATCCGGGTTGTAACTCTCCTGAGTTTGTTCAGTCACGGTAAAGTCAACATCAGCAACGACCTGCGCACGGACACCATTCATCCCCACGATCGGTGTCAGGATATCTTCAATACGACTGATATATAACTGTTCAAGCTTTTGGGTGAACTCCAGCTGCGTATCACTCAATGCCATGCTGCTATTGCGTTCTGGCTGACTAAGCAAATTACCGCGCTGATCGACTACAGTAACATCCGAGCTTTTCATATTCGGAACGCTGGCAGCCACCATATGCGTAATAGCGGCAATATGACCTCGTTCCAAGGTTCTGCCAGCATACATATTCAGCACTACTGACGCGGTGGGCGGTTTACGTTCACGAACAAAGACAGATTGTTTTGGAATTGCCAGATGCACCCGGGCACTTCTGACATTCTGTAATTCAGCCACCGAACGGGCAAGCTCCTGCTCCATCGCGCGTTGATAGCGAGCCTGCTCAATAAACTGACTGGTGCCAAAACCCTGTTCCTGGCTCAGAATCTCCATGCCCTGTGCTGAGCTACGTGGCAAACCTTCCGCCGCCAGACGTAAACGCAAGCCCTGAACTTCTGACGCCGGAACCAGTAATGCGCCTGACGTTGGATCCAGCTTATAATCGATTTTCATCTGCTGCAATACATTGGCAACTTCAGATGACTCCTGCGCCTCCATTCCTGAAAACAACACCTGATAGGAAGGTGTCTGCGACCACATAAATACGTAACCACCCACAGCAATACTCGCGGCAATGGCTAATAAAAACATGATTTGTTTGGTCACCGGCTGGCGGGAAATATTGTTTTGCATCACCGCCAGAGGAGAATTGGCAGCAAATGTATTCGTTTTTGTAGCAGGTACGTTTTCCATGTTTCAGCTCTTCAGTTTAACCAGCAACATTAAATCGACATTCTCATGACTTCCTGATAAGCCTCGATAAGCTTATTACGCACCTGGATAGTTGCATCGAAAGCCACACTGGATTTTTGTGAAGCAATCATAACGTCAGTTAAATTCACACTGGGATCACCCAACTCAAAAGCGGTTCTTAACTGACTCGCAGTTTGTTGTGTCTCATTCACCTTATCAACAGCATTTTTCATCAAATCGGCAAAATCAACTCGTCCGCTGGACAAATTTTGCTCTGCCGGCATGGGCATGGCTTGATTTGCCTGAGTTTGCATAGCCCGCATTTGTGTCAGCAGCTGGTTGGGATCAATCGCTTTTATCATAAGAATCTTCTCGCTTTGTGTGACTTGGTTGAGCTTGGTTTATTTATGCAGACTTCTTGCCAAATTTTCCGGGAATGGCAACCCCCTGTTCACGAAAACGAGAAATCTTGTAGCGTAACGTGCGTTCGCTGATACCCAGTTCTTTTGCAGTTTCACGTCTGCTGCCCCGATGTTTGGCCAGCATGTCGAGAATATGACGCTGTTCATGACTGCGTAAATCATCCGCATTAACCGTCAGTGCATCAGAATTATCGTCCACCATCACTGGTACAGGGGTTACTTCAGTATTGCTTTGCTGAGTTCCGGCCAGGGTTTCGTAGGCAAGGTCTTCGGCCTTGATTACTGCGCCTCGCTGTAAAATCAAAGCGCGCTGAATAACATTATCCAGTTCACGCACATTGCCTCGCCAGCTGTGCCGGGACAATTTGATTTGTGCTTCATTATCAAAATGGGGCGCCACCTTTCCACTGTGCTGACAATGACGCTCAAGTAACTGCTGAGCCAATGGCACAATATCTTCCGGTCGTTCGCGCAAAGGTAATAACTGCAAAGGAAAAACGTTTAATCGATAAAACAAGTCTTCGCGGAAACGACCGGCCTTTACTTCTTCACGAAGTGTGCGGTTAGTGGTTGCCAGTACACGTACATCCAGCGATAAGGTTTTTCTTCCTCCCAGGCGCTCTACTTCCCGCTCTTGCAACACCCGCAATAATTTAGCCTGTAATGAAATATCCATTTCGGTAATTTCATCCAATAAAATCGTGCCTTGATTTGCCTGTTCAAATTTACCGGCATACGCTTGAGCTGCGCCGGTAAATGCCCCTTTCTCATAGCCAAACAATGTTGCTTCGAGCATGGATTCAGGGATCGCAGCACAGTTAATCGCCACAAAGGGTCCGTCTTTACGAGGTGAGTGGCGATGGATAAAGCGTGCCAGAACTTCTTTACCGGTACCGCTCTCGCCATTGATTAACACCGTGGCATCGGTTTCAGCCACGCGTCTTGCCAACGATTGTAAATCCACAGAGGATTTAGCGGCAGCCACCATATCATCACTGGCTGGTAATGTGCGTACATAACGCTGTACGCGTTGCAGCAAATCATCGGCTTCAAATGGTTTCATCAGATAATCACAGGCACCTTCATGCATGGCTTCTACGGCACTTTGTACTGAACCATAAGCGGTCATCAGCACCACTGGCAGAGAAGGCAGCATGGCGCGCGCTTTTTTCAACAGGGTATGTCCATCCATTGGTTGCATCTGCAAATCACTGAGTAACAATCCTATGGGTTCATTTGCCAGCTTATCCAAAGCTTTCTGGCCGTGGTCAGTCGCCGTGACCTGATAGCCTGCAAGTTCCAGCGTATCGCATAAAGCAATACGTAAATTTGCATCATCTTCAACCACCATAATCATTGACTGCGTCATGATTTCACTCCTGTTTGCATTGTTTCCTGGGGGGTATTCATAGGACGGTAAACTGGCAGTCGAAGACAAAATGTACTGCCAACGCCTGGCTCACTATCCAGCCACAACATACCTTTATGTGCCCGGGCAACCGATTGCACAACTGCCAAGCCCAGACCGGTTCCTGCTGAACGCGTGGTATAAAAGGGTTGCAGAATCTTCTCATAATCAGCCTCTGCGATTCCGTCACCATTATCTTCAATACTGATTTCAATAAACTGCTGCTGATCTTCTTCAGCATACTCGGCGTGAATCGTAATTTTTCCTGTCTCACCACAGGCCTGGCGTGCATTATTCAGTAAGTTGTTCAATGCACTGACCAATGCCGGCTGACTGCCATATACATAGCCATCGTTGACCAGATTACTCACCTGTACATTCAAGGATTCACTTTCGGGCTGCGCGATAAACTGCTGAACCAGTTCATCGACTAATTCACTCACACTGACCGGTGCCGTACTATTCATATCGCCACGCGAGAATGCCAGCATATTGCGAACCAGCTGTTCCATATGGCTCAAACTGTCATGTAAACGGCGGGCGAATTTCAGTTGCGTCGTTTTTTCAGTTTCGGGCTTGAGTAGCGGTGCAAGATACAATGTGGCGGAGGATAAAGGGGTGCGGATTTGATGGGCCAGGCGTGCTGCCATTTCACCCATTGCAGACAAACGCTGCAAATGCGCCACTTTACGCTGCAGTTGACGCGTTTCTGTGACCTCCTGAAGCAGGATAATTTGTCCCGGTTCTTTATCTAATGGACTGGTAGAAATATGCACCAGACGGCCATCAGCCAGCGAGACATCATGCCCATCATCCTCACGTGGTTTAAAAGCCCGTTTGATGACATCAATCCAACGTTGACCAGTTAATGGTTCGCCAAGCAGATTAATAGCCACCTGATTACAGTCCTGAACCAAACCCGTACCGTCAATCACCACTACACCACCGGGAATGACTGCTAACAAGCTACTGAGACGATCCGCAATACGGCTCTCTGAAGCTGATGTTTTTTTATGACTTACTGGTGGTGTCCAAACAGGATGATTTTCAGCGATAGCAGCCATGGGCCGTTTCGTTGAGTGTGTTGACTTGGTTGCAGGGCGTTCACTCTGGGAAGAGGATTCAGGCCATTTCAGGTTCATCTATTTTGCTCCACTAAAGGGTTTCCGATAGTGTTTCTGCAAAATACATGCCCTGTTTTTTAACTATTAAATATCAATGACTTATATTTAATTATTTTATTTCGGAGTCAAAATTCAGGCACCTATATCAGGTGATTTCAACATCACGTTGAATACCATATTTGCGCATCTTCTCCACTAATGTTGTTCGGCGCATTTTGAGCCTGCTGGCTGCATGGGCAACAACCCCGGCCGCTTCATCCAATGCTTGTTTGATAAGCAGATATTCCAAATTGGCCAGATGCTCCCTTAAATCCAATCCGTCTTCCGGAAGCGCCTCCATTTTAATTGCCCCATTATCGGAATGACTTGCTCCATTTAATGGTGCAACAGAATCACTGGCTGCATTCTCTTTGACAACCACCTTTAGTGCAGCTGATGTTTCAGGCCGAGCAGAAATAGCCGCGGTAACAACTTCCGTCAGAGGTTCGCCGTCAATTTGATATTTTTCTGGCAGATCATCAAAATCAACTGTGCCATAGGGATATAAAATCACCAGCCTTTCCACCACATTAGCAAGCTCTCGAACATTTCCGGGCCAGCTGTAACGACATAACGAAGCGATTGCCGCCGGGGTAAATCTCACAGCCCCACGGTTTTCATGTTCTATGCGCTGGGTCAGCTCATGAATCAGTAATGGGATATCTTCTGGTCGTTCACGTAACGCTGGCATATCAATCGGAAAGACGTTTAAACGATAAAACAAGTCCTCTCGGAAACGACCATCATCAATATGGGTTTCTAAATTACGGTGAGTTGCCGCAATGACTCTGACATTGGCTTTTTGCGTTTTATTACTACCAACCCGTTCAAACGTTCTTTCCTGTAATACCCGCAACAGCTTGACCTGCATGGGTAATGGCATATCCCCAATTTCATCAAGAAACAGGGTGCCACCTTCGGCCATTTCAAAACGTCCTTTTCGGGCCGTTATCGCGCCAGTAAAAGCGCCTTTTTCATGTCCGAACAGTTCACTTTCAAGAAGCTCACCGGGGATCGCGCCACAGTTTACTGGCACAAAAGGTTTTTCCCGACGGGAAGAAAAGTAATGTAAATTGCGGGCAACCACTTCCTTACCCGTCCCGGATTCCCCCAGAATCAATACATTTGCTTCAGAATCTGACACCTGCTGAATCATTTTCTGAACCCGCTTCATTTTTACACTGTTTCCAACCAAGGAGCGAAACAATGGTTCGGTTTCAACTGTATTTTGAGCCTGATTTTTATAAACCGAAGCTTGCTGTAAGGCATTACTTAACTGAGGATACTTAACAGGATAATGCAATGCGCCGATGGTACCGGGGAATTCGCCAGTAACATTTTGAGGATAATCAAGGGTGAAAACCGGAACTCTTGCTTCATGATTGACCAGTTCACGAAGTAATTGTTTGGTCTGGCTGCTCCCTCCACAATCACCAACCAGCGCCAACGCAATATCATTTAAATCATCAATGCTATCAAACCAACTTTCCATGTCCTTCACCACCACTGCGTGGCAATTCAAAAACGCAATAAGCGTGGAAAGCGTTTCTCGGCGTTGGGGGTCAATATCTATCACCAAGATATTACACGCATTCATAACTGCTCCTGAAGACAAGCTCACTCCGTACCTGACGGTATCACTACAAGGATTTGTGAAATCAAGTTAAGCACTTTACGGTTAGTTGTCAAAAAAATGACACTAAATTTGGGAACTTTATCAGAATTAAGTACGCTAACTAATTGGATTGATAAGCAGTTACGGCTTTTTGGGTGAATTTTGCGTCACGCATTTGCAGCTGAAGAGACTGTTTCCCTTTTTGGCAATGCGCAATAAGCTCATTATTAGTATCAATGAGCCTTTGTAAGTCTGTTGACATCTTTTCGATTTCAACAGAGCTATCGGCTAAGGGAAATAGTGCTTCTAGCAAAAGTTGTCTTTCTTTTTCGATAGGATCAAGTGCTTCCCAGTTATGCTGTTTAGACAAATTCAGCATGTTCTGAGTGAGTTCCAAGGCCTGTTGCAACATTTCAATTTTATCGTCTGAATTTGACATAAAAGATTAATGAAACTCGGCGGGAATATTATCCCATCCTGCTTTAACTTCCATCAGCAAGCTACTGACTTCATCCAGAATGGCAACATCATTCTTTACATTGGCTTCCAGCAATCTTCGGCCCATATATTCATAAAGTGAGTCAAGATTAGCCGCAACCTCTCCACCTTTTTGCGCATCCAGGCTGGTTCGCAGTCCCTGGATAATATTCATTCCCCAAGTGATCTGACGACTTTTTTCAGAAATATCGTTACGAGCAATACAGCCTTTGGCCGTAGCGATTTTTGATAATGCGCCTTCCATCAACATTTGAATAATACGATGAGGGGAGGCAAAGTTTACTTCGGACTCTACGGAACCCCGCCCATAACCTTCCAGTGCTTTTTTATTGATCATGTTTTGCATCATCCTAATTTCGCTCTGTATTAATTATTTTTATTATTCAAAGAAGCTAATTGCTGCGTTAAAAAGCTCGACGTATTATTTAAGTTGCTGACTAATGTATCCAATGCAGTGAATTGTGCTCTTATCCTTGCCTCTACAGAAATCAGCCTATCTTCCATCCTTAAAATCTGGTCATCAATCCCTTCAACTTGAGTTTTTAACCCGTCTTCACGGGAATCGATAAGACCATCACTGGCTAACCAACCATTGGCCAGAGTTGACAGTTTAGCAGCAAAACCACCATTCTCTGAGGCAAACAAATTAGTAAAAGATTCAAAATCGGTATTCATAATATCTGTGATGCGATCCGAATCAACCTCCATAACACCCTGTTTATTGATCGAGACACCCGCTTCTATCAGATAGCTAAAAGAGGAGCCGTCAATTGATGAACCAGCATTCAGAACATCAAAAATTTGCCTTTCCAATGATAAAAGGGTGCTATCCGCTTCCAGTTGACCGCTACGTTGTTTGTTAATTTCAGAGCGCAAATCATTAAAAGCCTGAGCGAATGCCTCTACCGCTTCCAGAATTTGTTCGTCATTCCTTGTAACACTCAGGGTTGAAGAGCCCACTGAAGCAGCATTGATGGTAACCCCATCAATAGCACCGGTAATCGTATTGGAATTGCTGCTGACATCAAAGCCATCAATCCTGACCAGAGCATTTTGTGCTGACGAGATTGGCGGACGGAATTCAACACCACCTTCCGGATTATAGGCTAAAGCCGATAACCCAGTTTCATCGGTATTGTTACCGTCACTATCTGTCACACTTATCCGTAAAGCATTGTCGACTCCAGTTTCTCTTGAAGACAGAACTAAACGAGCACCTTCATCACCGGTAACGATTGTAGCCGAAACACCACTATTGTCGGTCGCGTTATTAATAGCATCCCGGATACCAGCCAACGTGTTATTGGTGCCATCAATAGTCAGTTCGAAACTCTCGGCTCCGATACTGATATTGATCGTACCTTCTCCAACAACGGTATTGGAATCGGTATAGGCTTTGGTGGCAATTTTGTCCCTTTCTGCCAGACTCACTACTTCAATATTGTAGTTTCCCGCAACGGCCCCACTTGAAACGGAACTGGTAAAAACAGACTCGCTTCCGCTGGTAGCCTGATAGACTTGAAATTTCTCAGGTGAGTTAAGATTGGACATCGCTGTCTGGAAATCGGAGACTTTACTTTTCAATGAGCCATAAGCACTTATCTGGGCATTAACAAATGACTTTTTCGTCGTTAAGTTGTCGATTGGCTGACGTTCAATTTCCATCAACTTAGTGACAATGTCGTTTACATCTAGACCAGACCCGATGCCTGGTGCTTGTATTGTAGCCATGATAATGCTCCCGATTAGTGTGTGATTTTAAGCAAATTACACGCCAATCAAACTCTCATTTCCAATAGCATACCGCGATACTCTTCCAGAGAGCTGCGGACTACTAATAATTCTTCAGCAGGGATCTGTCTGATAAGTTCATCCGTCTCCGAATCAATTACCTTGATCACAGTATCACCACTTTGATCATCCACTGAAAATTGTAAAGAGCGATTCAGATTCTGCATGTAGCTATTAAGCTCAACTACTCGTTCCTGAATCGCTACCAATTGCTCTTCCGTCGCTGCCAATTGATTGGAGAGTGTATTCGGTTGAGATAGAGAATTAACCCGTTGTGTTGTACCAAGCCCTGAAACAACTTCAGCAGGAACATTAGTGTCCTGCTGAATATTGCCAGAAGTTTGTAATGACAACGAATCAGTTTTAACCGTGAAATCGTTTGTAGTCATTCCTTCATCCTCCAAGAATATCGGGTAATCGCTTCCCGGCTAACTGCCGGGAAGCCCACCCGGTAACTTATCCGAGTAATGAAAGTGCTGTCTGAGGCAGTGTATTCGCCTGCGCCAGAATTGAAACACCAGCCTGTTGCAAAATCTGTGAACGCGTCAGGTTAGCAGTTTCAGCAGCAAAGTCAGCATCTTGGATACGGCTTCGTGCAGCCGTCAGGTTTTCTGCGTAGTTTTGCAGGTTAGAAATAACCGCTTCAAAACGATTTTGCAGCGCACCATATGTAGCACGTGACTGGTTAACGGTATCTAATGCTGCGCCTAAGGCGGAAAGTGCAGCAGATGAACTCGCAGCACTTAACACATTAACAGTACCAGTGGCAGTCAGGCTGGCATTGTAACCCGCTATCGCTGTCATAGTTACGGTTGATACTGAAAGTTGGTTAGATGCAGCACCGCTGGCACCAACCTGGAAGGTCAATGACGTTGCCGCACTTAGCAGACCATTACCAGCAAATTCAGTGGTCTGAATGATACGTGAGATTTCCTGAGTTAACTGATCCACCTCAGCCTGAATACCGGTACGGTTGCCAGTCGTGGCGTTAGCTGATTGCACCGCCAACTCACGGATACGCTGTAAGTTATTACCAATTTCACCTAATGCACCCTCAGCGGTTTGGCCAAGAGAAATACCATCAGAGGCGTTACGGACAGCCTGATTAGTACCACGGATATCACGAGTCAGCTGTTCAGCAATGAAAAGACCTGCTGCATCATCTTTTGCGCTGTTAATACGCAGACCAGATGATAAACGTTGCAGTGATTGGTTCAGACTGCCTTGTGATGATTCAAGATTACGCTGTGCATTTAAAGATGCCAGATTCGAGTTTACAATAAGCGCCATGAGAATTCTCCTAGGCTTTTAAGGGCATTTTGCCCCACTAAACATGGCGGACAGACTGTGGAAAACCCAGTATTTACCGCCTCCGAAATGTTTAGCGACCAGCGATTATTTTTCTTTAATCTTTTTTTCAAAAAACTCGATAGGCAGCAATAGCTTATTTTTCCGGACGATTTGAACTCATCAAATTTAGCCCTGTAACAAGGTTAATGCACTTTGTGGCAAACTGTTTGCCTGAGCCAGAATTGAGGTACCAGCCTGCTGCAGTATTTGCGCTCTTGTCAATCTTGCGGTTTCAGCAGCAAAATCAGCATCTTCAATCCGACTACGCGCAGCCGTCAAATTCTCGGCATAGTTCTGTAGATTTGAAATAACGGCTTCAAACCGATTCTGCAAAGCACCATAAGTTGCACGAGTCTGATTTACTGTATCAATATCAGTTGATAATCCTGATAAAGCAGCAGATGCATTTGCTGCATCACTCACGTTAATTGTACCGGTTGCAGTAAGGTCCAGAGAATAACCACCAATACCGGTAATATTAACCGTATCCAAAGTTACCTGATTATTTGTTGAACCACTAGCGCCCACCTGGAAGACCAGAGAAGTTGCGCCACTGAGCAGTTTGGTTCCACTAAATTCAGTGGTTTGAACGATACGGGAAATTTCCTGAGTCAACTGATCGACTTCTTTTTGTAAACCGCTACGATCACCCACCGTGGCGTTTGATGCCTGTATAGCAATTTCACGAATCCGCTGCAGGTTATTGGCAACCTGGCCTAACGCACCCTCTGCTGTCTGTCCCAAAGAAATACCATCTGCCGCATTTCGAACGGCTTGATTGGTTCCCCGAATATCTCGAGTAAGTTGTTGAGCGACAAAAAGACCTGCAGCATCATCTTTGGCGCTGTTAACTCGCAAACCAGAGGATAAACGCTGTAAAGCTGTATTCAGATCATTTTGTGAAGTGCTCAGGTTACGCTGAGCATTCAAAGATGCCAGATTACTATTGACGATTAGTGCCATAACACTCTCCCTAATTGAGCGATTCTATTCAGAACCTGCCGGTGTTCCGAACAGGTATAAAATCAACTAAGCAGTGTTCGTGCCAATAATCTTTATTTTTTCAATGCAGTATGTCTAAACCCAATAAAATAAAGGGCCAATAAGGCCCTTTAAAATAATCATCAATCTCTTGCCAACGCACTTAACCACTCATCCAAATGATCTTCCAGCATATAGTGCTCCAGCACCCAAGCCTTTAATGCTGATCCGGCATCAACTAATGCCGCTTTGTCGGCCAATATTTGCCGGATTGCCGCTACCCACTCATCTACCTGATTTTGCACGTAAATAACCGGTGGGTTATTAGTCCTATAAGGATAAATATCGGTACAGATGACGGGCCAGCCTAGAACACCATATTCCAACAAACGAAGATTACTTTTCGATTCATTAAACGGATGGATTTCCAGTGGTGCTACCGCCAGATCCAGATTCAGGCTGGCAAGTTTTGCCGGGTAATCGGCAATTGGGACAAAATCGTGATATTCATGCACATAAGGCTTAATATCTTCTGGACACATACCCATAAATATCCAGTCCACTTCATCCGCCGTGGCTTTGACAACCTCACACATAATCGCAAGATCCCCCTGATGTTGCTGAGCGCCAGCCCAGCCCACTCGGGGCTTATCGCTTTGGTTTGATAATGAAGTAACGGATAGCCATGGTTCTTTAGGTAACCGGTTTGGAACCACCCTTATATCGTCAATCATTCCCAAACAAAGTTCTGCCAGAGGTTGTGTTGATACGATTAAACGATCACAGCGTTCCAAGGCACGGCGCATTCTCGATTTGGCGTCAGCAAAGTGACGCTTTATTTCTTTAGCAGCCGGACTTTGCTCTGGAACATTAGTTAATAAGTCATCAATACTATATATGCGGAACACATCGGGCATAAATTCTTTTAGTTGTTCAAGTTGCTTTAATTGAAGATCATTTAGCGCTGCATGGAACAATACGGAATCCGGAGCAATTCGAGCATATTCTGAAATGGCTATAGGCTTGGGAATATTTTGATTAAAACGATAAAATTCACATTGTGCCAAAGCGGCATGACTAAGAGCACTGAATGGTTGAATCACCCTGTAATCACCACTACCCCCCGGTAATGGCAACCCGAGAATCCGTTCTCTGTCATGAAAATTAGTATCCCAGTTAGTCGGCATTTGCGCTTCAATTTGCATTTCTCTGGAAGACAGACTCAGATTCCGGTTATAGAAAGGATCATTCGCTAACTGGGGCAACCATTTTTTCAGCATAAATGATCTTTCATTCATGATCCTCTGGGTCGTCTCGTCAGCTCTTGATGCAAATTCACTTTTCTGACTGACACTTCCGTGATGCACTAATACAGCAAAGGGGGTCCACGTTACTAAATATTCTTTTTCCCGGACCTTTAGACATAAATCAACATCATTGTAGTAAACGGTCAGGTTTTCCTCATCCATTCCACCGACGTCTTCGTATAATGATTTTCGAATCACTAAACATGCAGCCGTTACTGCTGAAAAGTTTTGATCCAAATGTGCGCGATCCATATAACCAGGTTCCTGGATGTCCAAAACATTCCAGAAAAGATGATCTGCAATGGTGTCCATGCCAAGAACAACCCCTGCGTGCTGTACTACACGGGTCTCTGGAAACACCAGGCGAGCCCCAACAATACCGACTTCCGGCCGTTGTGCATGGCGGATCATTCTCTCTAACCATTCGGCATGCAATACTTCCGTATCGTTATTTAAAAAGAGTAGATAATCGCCTTTAGACGCCTTTGCTGCGAGGTTACTGATTGCCGCGTAGTTAAATGGATGAGGGTATTTGAGCACACTGATCTTTTCACCATGATGCTCTTTAAGCATAGCAAAGTAGTCCTGAATGTCCGGGTCTTCACTTTGGTTGTCGACAATAATCAGTTCATAGTTTGAATAAGTTGTTTTCTGCAGTAACGAGTCAATACAAGGTCGTAGAAATTCTATCTTATCCTTTGTAGGAATAATGATAGATACCAACGGTAATGAAGGCCATTCATATTCAACCCGAACACTATTTTGAACAAGTCCTGGTTCGAGGTAAGCCTTGACTCCCAAGCGCTGTAAATGTTGCTCTACAGCCATCATCATAGTGGGTTGGTTAGCTTGGCCTTGAATGGATTCAGGAAGATGAAGCAATACATCACTGATATGACCTATCGCTGTCGGGCCTGATAATTCAAATGCTTTTAATGTCAGACCATAATTTTCATGTGCCGGAAGCATGTCAAAACCGCCCAGACTTTTGAAGAGGCTAGCCTCACAGAGCACCACACCAATGTAGTCTGTACTTCTCAACATATCCAGACTAAAGTCTGGCTTAAACCGTGGGGAGTGCCTTACCCCATCTACCGAAACCAAATCATCATCTGTGTAGAATATTTTTTGCTGCGGGTATTGCTCAATATAATCACCCAAACTCAAAAAGGTATGCGCTTCAAACTGAACACCAGCCGGAACAAACATTGTCCAGCCATCCGGCTGCTGCATTATCACATGATTCAGAAAACTGTATGGGTCCTGCCCGTCTGGGAAACTTATCCATTCTAAAACACCCAATTCCTCAAACATGGCATCTGGTGCTGGCCCATCAGCAATGACGGTTAGCCTCCAATTGTGATAGAACTGTTTTGACAGCGAATCAATGGTATTTGCTAAAAGTGTTTGCTCGCCTTCAAACATAAACATATACAAATGAAATTTTGGCTGCATTGACCAGCCCATCATTCTTTCAGCATGAAGCTGAGCGTCAATTTCCAATAAAGCGTGATTATTTATCCAACGTTGATAGTCCTTATCCAGTTGCCATTCAGAAATTTCTGCTCGCAGTTGAAGTGCCAGTGTTTTATGTTGATCAATTCGTTTGTGATCAAGCAGAACACTTCGTAAATGTTTAATTTCAGCTTCATCATCGTGGTTGATGGCATTTTTACAACGCTGCTTAATTGCATCAAAAGCGGCTTTACATACTGAAATTAAAAAAAGTTCTCTGTCTTCAAAGGAGGTGAAAAGATCTTTCTTTTTGTCCAGCATTGACTGCGCTATTGTCAATAAAGGCATGCCCGTTTGTTTTTGTATTGGAAAAAGTTGACTGAATATCAACTCATTCATCACTTCAGTTCTAGGGTTAATTTGTTGAGGTAGTGCCTGCTTAAAACAAAATTGGCAGATCTGCTCAATTTCAGAAAGGTTAATTAACGCCTCTCCTTCCGTTGACATAATCTCTAGCAATAACTGTTTAAGCGAGGTTTCTGTAAATTCATGACCTAACGATTTTATCCAGCTGATTAATTCACTAATCTCATAAAGAGTCATCGAACAATATGTCGTCACTTTAAGTACGACAACGAGTACCACTCGTTTAATCTGCTCTCTCTTTTCATCAACTGGCACACCAAAACCTTCAGCATAACGCTGCCCCTCGGTATGGGTCATCCATTCAGCGGTGCTTAATAGGCTCCCAGGAGTAAGTCTGTATATGGTCGTGGCAAGTGCCATAAAGACTTTTATATAGTTCGGGCTGGGTGATTGTTTGATATACCATTGCCGTTCAACCGGCTCTTCCAGATAAGCGACATAGTTCTGCATGTGCAACGTCGTAATTTGCTCATCATGACGACGCCATACCCCACCGATAGTGCCGGTATAGCATCCTATACCATAGACATCCTCCAGCAGTTTCAGTAGAAATTGCTCAAGCACTTGCTTTAAAGGTGATGCAGCGACAGCCTCATAGCCATATTGCAAGCATTCCGTTCTGAATGCCGCCATGTGTAGAGGAACAAAATTAAACACTGTAAGAAACGGTCCGATGTAGGTAGGACCTGAACGATCTGACGAGAAGGGGGAACGGTTATGACCGTGCCTGGTCTTTGTTTGCTCTATGTATTGCTGCCAGTTGAAAAAAACAAAAGGGGATTCTGGATGATTTTTAAACTGAAAAAGTGCATCTTCAACGAAAGTATGCTCAAGGAAGTCATCGGCCTGTAAAAAGGAAAAGTACTGGCTATCAGCATGTCTTATCGCATAAAGACTATTTGCTGATGCCCCGATGTTCTTTTTATGTACAAACAACGACACACGAGGATCTTTCAGGTATGGCTCAACCACCTCAAAGGTATTGTCAGTTGAACCATTGTCATAAATCATTAACTTCCAATGAGGTGAAGTCTGATTGATAACTGACTCAATGGCATCAGCAATATAACGACCATAATTATAGCTGGTGATGCCGATCGTTAATGTTCCGTCCTGCTTAATCGTTGTCATTGTTTTTTCCTGGGTGGTATCTATGTTTTCTAATGAGCGTCTACTTTCTAAACAGATAACCATCTGGTGATAACGTCAACACCAACTTGTGCTCTAATTCTTTATCCATTTCAAATGAAAGTCTTTCACCATCAGCTGCGGTAACCACTTCCGTTTGGAGTTTTTTCAGGTAGCTCCAAACAGCCGTTTTGGGATTATTCCCCTTACCCCAGGGACGTTTTGAAGACATATGATCAGGGGAATCTTCTATTATTGTATCTGCTACCATGCAATAACTTCCCCGACTGACTAATGGTGCATATGCCTCAAGTTCAGCCAGTACATGATCATGTGTGTGATTACTGTCCAGACAAACCAGAATTCTTTTGTAGTCTTTTGCAAAATCTTTTACCTGAGCAATGATGTCCTCATCAATGCTGGACCCTTCAAGCATAGTAATTTTTTTACTTAATGGATGATTGGTCAAAACGGCTTTATTGTGTGGTCTGATTTCAATATCTATTCCCAACACATGGCCTTTATCTATTTCATCACATCCTTCCAGAAGCGCCAGCATGGATGCGCTGTGGATTAGTGTCCCCCCCCAGGCAATACCTGTTTCGATAATCAGATCAGGTTTGACTTTCCAAATCATCTCTTGCAAAGCATATAAATCCTGAGGCGTTTGAATTACGGGCACTCCGAGCCAGGTAAAATTATAAAAGTAATCGGCCTTTCCAATACCAATCTGATTAAAAAATTCCTGTGAAGCAGATTGTAAGGGCTTGTTTTCAGGGTATTGACTGACACGGTCAGTAATGTCTTGTTTAAATTGTTCCAGTGGTGTCTTTTCCATGCTTCTTTTACCTTTAAATTGCATATGACCATTTGGCGCGTCCAGCAAAATGCTCAAATCAAAAAACGAAATTAATGCATTTTTTGCATAACCCTTTTTGACCTACCCGTTTACAAAAATATTGATTTTATTCCAGCCAGTATGAAGAAGCTTTGTAGTAATCACCTTCGTCTGGTTTTATTCAATAAAGGCTGACCCTTTATCTCCTTAATATCATGAGTAGTTTCCTGGGGTTATTAAACTTCACCAGCTCATCCAACAAACTCAGGAAAATGATAAAGTTCGTTTAATAAAAAACTCTTCGTTTTATATGTAAGCGTTAAATCATACAAATCCATTCTGGTTTTCTTCTCAGCTTCCATGACCATTCATCTTTATCAGCTTCTCGTGCATTGCTTTAGCTTATCCGGGTCCCCCCAAAATGCCATTGCTTCATAATCCGGATATGGGTAATACCCCAGATTAAGCTCTATTTCACTTTGACGAGCATTTATAAACTGTTTCACTAACGTTAAAACCGTTATCGGCTCACCACTACAGATATTGACGATCCCGTTACAATCCTTCTGCTCCAGCACTTTAAGCAAATATTGCGCCACTGTCTCAACAGGTAAATAATCTCTTAACTGTTGACCACCAGACATATTAAAAACGGGCTCACCATTTTCTATCGCTCGTTCTAACTGAGATAGCAGACTTTTCGGATTTTGACCTGAGCCATACATATAAAATAAACGACACCATTGGAGCGAGAAGGAAAACTGTTTTTGCATGGACTCTAACCATTGTCTGAGTTGGTTTTTTGCCTGGGCATAGGGATTATCAGGAAATATCGGCATAGATTCCTCAAGTTGTCCTTCCTGTTTGCCATATTCAAGACATGTTCCGGTGATCAGAATGTGTTTAATCCCAGTTTCAATCATATTCAGTAAAAACCGTTTATGTGCTGGTAAAACCCGCTCTAGATGTACACTATCCTGGTAATTAGACAGTCCACTCCATGCAAGATGAACAAGAGCATCATGCTTAGCTATTGAGTCCGGCCATGTGATCTCAGCACGTTCAATATCCGCTTCAATAATAGCGACCTGATTTCCCCAGTCGTTCTCTAGAACAATTGATTTATCGCGCGTAATAACGGTAATCTCATGTCCCTGTCGAAGCGCCTGAACGACGAAATGCTTTCCGATAAAACCTGTAGCACCAGTTAACAATATTTTCATGGTAGAACCTTCAATTGCGGAATAGCCGTGACAAACTTTCCGCCCCATTGCCGAATATGCCCCTGCTGTTGCATCACCTCATCAGCAATATTCCATGGCAAAATCAATACAAAATCTGGTTTTTCTAAGGTGATTTGATCGGGTGCTAAAATCGGAATATGCGATCCTGGCAAAAACTTACCCTGTTTTGAGGCGGCAGCATCAACAACCAAAGGTAGTAAGTCGGTTGAGGCACCAGCATAATTAAGCAAAGTATTGCCTTTCGCTGCGGCTCCATAAGCTACTACCGATTTATTTAAATGCTTTTGCTCTGTTAAAAAGTCAAGTAAAGCCTGTTTAATATGATCGGCATAGCATTGGAATCCGGTATAGGTATGCAAGCTGGTTAAACCAAATGTTTTTTCTTCCTCTAATAATTTTCTGACAGCAAAGTGAGTGCTACGTTTATCACCGTCATGGCAAGCATAAATACGTAAGCTCCCCCCATGAGTAGGAAGTGTTTCCACATCAAAAATTCGCAGTCCAACGCTGTCAAAGATCTGACAGACCGTAGTCAAAGACAGATAAGAAAAATGCTCGTGGTAAACCGTATCAAACTGTCGTTGCTGTATTAGCTGAAGCAAATGCGGAAACTCTAACGTAATGGTTCCCTCACTTTTAAGTAAGGTCTTTAATCCTACTGTGAAATCATTAATATCAGGTACATGTGCATAAACGTTATTACCGATGATGAGATCAGCCTGTTTCCCTTGTGAAGACAGCTGTTGTGCCAATTGTTGACCAAAAAATTCACGAAGGATGGGGATCCCCAATTTTTCGGCATGGTCAGCAGTGCTGTCAGTAGGCTCAATACCTAAACAAGGGATCGCTGCAGCTACGAAATTTTTTAATAAATAGCCATCGTTCGCGGCGACTTCGATGACAAAACTATTCTGATCCAGCTGCAGGCGTTGAGTAATCTGATGACAGTAACGTTCAGCATGCGATAACCAGCCCTGAGAAACTGAAGAAAAATAGGCGTAATCATTTGTAAACAATTTATCAGCCGCCGTGACATCTTCTGTCTGGACTAACCAACAGTGATCACACACATATAGTTTTAATGGAAACTTTGTTTCTGGCTGAGTAAGTTGCTCAGCCGTTAAATAGGCGTTAGAGGGTGGGGCAAAGCCAAGATCCAGAAATGTATGTGTTAATGGTGTTTTACAATGCCGGCAATTCATCCAGATAAATCCTTTAACCACTTCGCCACTGTAGGTAATTCGGAATCTCTTACCGACAAGTTATTTACCGGCAGAGGCCAATCGATCGCTAAATCAGGATCTTGAACATGAACTCCCGCTTCAGCCGTTGCGGAATAGAAAGCGGTATGAAAGTAAATTAATTCACTTTCTGGCACTAATGCCTGAAAACCGTGCGCACATCCTTCCGGAATGACGATCATCGTATTGTTTTCCTGACGCAATTCTTCCGCATGCCATTGGAGAAAAGTTGGTGAATCAGGCCGTAAATCCACCATAACATCCCATACAGCGCCTTGAATACAACGGATAAACTTCATTTCCGCAGCCGAAGAATGCTGATAGTGCAGCCCCCTAACAGTCCCCCTAGTGGTCGTCCTGCTGAAGTTCACTTGTTTGATTTCGCGCTGGGCAAGGATAGGTTGCAATGTTTTCTGACAAAATAATCTGGAAAACTCCCCTCGCTGATCTTTAAACGAGGTTTGTTTGATCACAAAAGCGTCAGCAATATCCAGAGATATCAGTTGCATCGTCACAACCAGCAAACACCAGCTGTGTCGGCATCATTAATGTATTGTTGCCATTGAGTTTCTGTAGCCACACGACCATTTTCTTGCAAACTCTTATACCAAAGCGCTGTATTTTCTGTAGCTTTATTCAAGTCCCAGACGGGTGTCCAACCTAATTGCTTACGTGCTTTGTCACTATTAATCCCAAGAGAGATTGTCTCATGCTGTGCGTCTCGTTTTGCAATATGCCATGTAAATGCCGGCCAGTATGCATGGATTGACTCCAGCACATTACTCACTGTGGCAATTTGCCCCGAGACAGGACCAAAATTCCAAGCCTGAGCACTAGATTGCTCTCGCTCACATAATTTTTGTCCAAGTAAGAGATAACCACTCAATGAATCCAAAACATGTTGCCAAGGTCTTGAGGATTCTGGAGACCGAACTTCTAATGGAATTTTTTTCATGACACTTCTGACGACATCCGGAATCAATCTATCTACTGACCAGTCTCCCCCACCAATAACATTCCCTGCTCGGGCAGAAGCTATTAAAACATCTTGCTGCTCAAAATAAGATTTTCGGTAGCTGTCAACCACCAGTTCTGTTGCAGCTTTGGAAGCACTGTAAGGATCATGACCGCCTAGTCGATCCGATTCCGTATACCCCTCTTTTTTTTCATGATTCTCATAGCATTTATCACTGGTGATAACCACAATAGCCTTAATGGAAGGTACATGTCGACAGGCTTCTAACAGATTAACAGTGCCCATTACATTGGTTGACCATGTCTCTACTGGCTCACTATAAGAGAGCCTGACAATCGGTTGAGCCGCCAAGTGAAAAACCATGTCGGGCTGCCAGTCTGAAATAACTTTTGATAAGGTTTGATAATCACGGATATCAGTGAGCTTTTGTTGTATATCAAGATTTAATAAAGTCCAATGATTTGGCTCAGTATCAGGCTGCAAAGCAAGGCCATACACGTTAGCCCCCATCTGAGATAACCAAAACGCCAACCAACTTCCCTTAAATCCGGTATGTCCGGTCACTAATACTTTTTTGTCGCGATAAATATCCGAAAACATTACTCCCAAACCTTCCATGGAGCTGTCGTTTGCCATAGATTTTCCAGGTTAACTTTATCCCGCAACGTATCCATCGCTTTCCAAAACCCTGTATGACGATAAGCCATTAGCGTCTGCTGGTTTGCCAGTTGTTTTAAAGGAGCATCTTCCCAAGCGGTATCAGGCCCATCAATAAAGTCGATAACTTCGGGTTCTAATACAAAAAACCCACCATTAATCCATGATCCATCCCCTGCGGGCTTTTCTTGAAAACGATCCACAATTTCATTATTTAGATTTAATGCACCGTATCTGCCTGGAGGCTGAATAGCGGTGACGGTAGCTAATTTTCCATGCGCATGGTGAAAGGCAATAAGTTCCTGAATATTAATATCAGAGACACCATCACCATAAGTAAAACAAAATGTCTCATTGCCGATATATTCTTTTACTTTCTGTAGACGTCCACCGGTTTGGGTGTTTTCTCCTGTTTCAATCAGTGTAATTTTCCATGGCTCAACATGCTTTTCATGCACTTGCATTTCATTATTAGCCATATCAAATGTCACATCTGACATATGCAGAAAATAATTGGCAAAATATTCTTTTACGACATAGCCTTTATAGCCCAAACAGATAATGAACTCGTTAACACCATAGTGAGAGTACTGTTTCATGATATGCCAGATGATGGGTTTCCCCCCAATGGTAATCATCGGTTTAGGTTTAAGGTGGGACTCTTCACTGATTCTGGTGCCCAAGCCACCAGCAAGAATGACTGCTTTCATAGTTAATCTACTGTGATTAGGTTGCGTCTAAGTGTTTCACAAAAAGTTAAACAAAGATAATCCCTGTACTTTGACATAAACTTGCTGTGCAGCTTGCAAGCCCGCTGATTGTAAATTTAATTGTGTAATTGCCTCAGCATAGTCGAGATCCTCTATTTGAGAAAGTGTGGTGGTCATACTGAATTGTGAACTGTCATTGATTTCACGTTGTTGTTCTACGGCATTTTGCCGAGTACCAATCCGTGTACGGGCATCCAGAGAAGCATCCATCGCATAATCCATATTCGCCAGAAAATCGCCATCATTCGGTGCGGTTCCGACTATTCCAGAGGAGAGAGCTGTCGTAAAATCCTGAATGGTCTGGAATATAGCCTGATTGGGACCAGCTACTGTCTGAGTAATAAACAAATCATCACCTGGCTCATTGATCGCAACCAGATACCCATCACTGACCCGTAACTGTCGTTGTCCACCATCGCCGTTATAGGTATAAGTTGTGGTATCAAATGGTTGCACATCAGATTGATAACCGGAAAACAGATATTCGCCATTTGAATCTGTGGTGTTAGCCAAAGCGACGAGTGTTTCATTTAATTGGTTAATTTCTTCGGCAATACCCTGACGTGATTCATCACTATTCGTATCATTCAATGCCTGAACTGCCAGCTCACGAATGCGTTGCATAATATCGCCAGCACTTTTTAGTGTTCCATCGGTTGTGCTCAAACGGCTATCAGCGACATCGGCATTGTCTTGATACTGTTGCGAAAGACCGATTTGTCTTTGCAAGTCCAGCATTTTGACAGCACCTATGGGATCGTCTGAAGGAGTTTGAATCCGTTTTCCAGAGGACACCTGTAATTGGGTTTTGGCCAATTCATTTTGCTGCCTCAGCATGGCCTCCAGGCCTTGTTGAGTAATACTATTTGTGGAGATACGCATGAGTTAATCTCCTAAAATGCGTTGATTAACGAATTAAACACGGTATTCGATACTGTGATTATTTGCGAAGCTGCTTGGTAGGCTTGCTGAAACTTGATCAGATTGGCAGCTTCTTCATCCAGATTGACCCCTGAAACACTCTCAGACCGTTGGCGGATCTGACTCACCAGTCCCGCTTGCGTTTCCTGAGATACAGAAGCTTGATTAGTGCGAGTCGCTACTTGAGAAACGATTGAGCCGTATTGATCATTGAATGATCGGGAAATAACAGGAGGACCAGGGTCAAGAACCACGGTTGTTTTATCAGTCTGCAAAGCCGCCATGGCTAAAGCATTTTCATTATTACCCACGCCGGGATCGGTGGTAGAGGATGCGGCAATTAACCGCGTATCAGTAATATTCATACTGATAGTAGAAGCGGTCGTACCAGCAGCATCAAAAAAATCTGTTCCTGCATTGCCGTTTAGATCGACACCATTACCGTGAGCAGTATTAAAGGCGGTAACGATCGATTCGGCTAAAACATCCAGCTCGGCACGCGTACTATCCACGACATCAGTTCTTGCCAATATCGCACCGCCTATTTCTCCGCCACTAAGCTGCTGGGTAATATTAATTTGTGAGGGCCCATAACCAATAGCAGTACGAGGAGGATTGGTACTATTGTCGGCAATAGTTGAAAGTTCAACCCGACTATTACCTACAACAAGCCCTTGCCCATTTCCGATAAAGACATTTACTGCTCCGTTATCCTGCTCGACCACATTCACCGAGACCAATTCTGATAAGTCACCAATCAATTTATCGCGTTTATCCAGCAAATCGTTGGGGTTGTAACCAGCAGCCAGAGACTCAGAAATGGATTGGTTTAAATCCTTTATCCCCTGAGAAAGCACATTGATATCCTTGACTGACGCCGACAGAGTGTTATCAATCTGTCTGTCCAGCTCGCCCAGTTGGCTGTCCATCGTATTAAAACGGTTGGCCAGCAAGTCACCCTGTGTGAGCATCACCTGTCTGGCGGCAATTGAAGTTGGATCATTAGCAACTTCCTGAACAGAATTGAAAAACGCTTCCAACCCACCACTGATACTCAGTGAGGAAGAACCCAGCAGATCATCAACCTGTTTGGAAAATGTCAAAAAACCGTCTTGCTGAGACTCAGCCGAAGTATAAGTACGCAGTTGATTGACTAAAAACTGATTGAAAATACGGTCGACACCAGTGATGCCAACACCATTTCCAATGTAATAACCACCTTCAAAATTGGCTGGCTGTGGGCCCTGATCGGTTCGCTGACGCGAATACCCCGGGGTATTTACATTACTGATGTTATGACTGGTGGTCGCCAGTGACGTTTGCGCGGCTAATAAAGCAGAACTACCAATATTCAGCATGCTCATTTAGATGATCCTCTGAGAGCTTTTACAGGGGGTTAGTACCCCATATTCTGAATATATTTATGCGAAATCTGTGCCAGCGTATCACCCTTCATAATGCGTTTTATTTTGTCAGCATATTGCGGATCGGTGGCATAGCCAGCTTCATGCAATTTCTCTACAAATCGTTCCGGTCGGCCGACATGTTTTAATGCTTCCTGATAACGCGGCTGTGACTGCAGGAAACTGACATAATCATCAAAGGATTGCTGATAATCTTCGTATGAACGGAAGCGGGACTGTTCTGTTATTGGCTTGCCATCACGATATTCCAGCGCGTTTTTCGCAACATACTCACCATCCCAGCGACTATCGGCTTTGATATTGAATAAATTAAAACTGGATTGGCCTTCACCATCTTTAAGCACATACCGACCCCAGCCGGTTTCCAATGCGGCCTGCGACAAAATAACATCGGCGGTGGTACCCAATTTATCTGCAGCTTTCTGGGCCAAAGGCCACAGTTGTTCTACAAAGTCTTCAGGCGATTTAAAACGCTGTGGCATGATTTTTAATTTACTGCTGTCAATGCTATTGATGCTTTCTTCAGAAGTTTTATCAGCGTTATCATGAATCTCTTTGACCATACGCCGTAAATCTTGCCGTACCGTCACGGTATCAAAACTAAACGTCCCGCCACCAATTGGGATATCGGATCGTACTTCGCCCCCCAGTTGGCGAATAATCACGTCCTGCAGGCCTAATCCGCCACGTTTGGATAAATCCATCGCCAGCTGCTGATCGGCCATATCACGATAGGTTTTGCTGTGATTGGAATCGAATATTCCCTCCGCCAGACTAGCCTGACGCATGCTTTTCAGCATCATTGTGGTAAACAAGGATTCAAATTGAGCGGCAACCTGACGTAATGTTGTTGCATCATTATCAGAACGTATTGCCGATTGACGCAGCTGATTTAAACCATGGAAATCCGTTGCGTTTTGCTGAATATCAGAAGGAATCGTCATGACTTAATCTATAAACTCAGATAATCACCAGCTCAGCGCGTAACGCACCCGCCTGTTTCAAGGCCTCTAAAATAGCCACTAAATCTCCCGGCGCTGCTCCCACCTGATTGACTGCACGCACAATTTCATCCAAAGAAACCCCCGGATTGAATACAAACATCCGGCTGTTTTCTTCCGATATTTCAATATCGTAATTCGGTGTGATAACCGTTTGTCCTGCTGAAAAGGCATTGGGTTGAGAAACCTCTGGATCTGCTGAAATGGTCACGGATAGACTGCCATGTGTAACCGCTGCTGGACTCACCCGGACATTCTGTCCGATCACGACAGTACCACTACGCGAATTGACCACCACACGGGCCGCCGCCTCGCCTGGGCTTAATTCCAGATTTTCAATCAATGATAAAAATGGAATACGTTGATTCGGATCTCTCGGCGCATTAACTCTAACTGATGCTGCATCCATAGAGCTCGCCGTCCCACGTCCCAACGTTTGATTAATGGCATCTGATAATCGACTGGCCGTAGTAAAGTCGGCCTGATGTAGATTCAGAATAATGTGATCGCCAACATTTAACGCGTTCTGTACCGTACGCTCAACGGTAGCACCATTGGGTATACGGCCCGCACTGGGAATATTTACCGTCACTCGGGATCCGTCCCCTGCTTCAGCACCAAAACCACCTACCACCAGATTACCTTGTGCCATAGCGTATATTTCACCATCAGCACCTTTTAGCGGTGTCATGATTAAACTGCCGCCTCGCAGGCTTTTGGAATCACCAAGTGAAGACACTGTGATATCAATGGTTTGCCCAGGTTTGGCAAAAGGCGGCAAATCGGCATGGACAGAAACTGCCGCTATATTTTTGCTTTTAGGATCCACTCCTGCCGGTAAGGTCACCCCCATCTCACGCAACATACTGCGTAACGTCTGGCCGGTACCGGTAAAAGCCGTTTTATCACCGGTTCCGCTTAGCCCTACGACCAGCCCATATCCGACAAGTTGGTTATTACGCACACCGCCGATAGAGGCTAAATCTTTGATTCGTTCAACTGCCTGAGTAGCCGTCATCATTAACATTAATAAAGCGGCAAATAAGGTATTTATTGTTGTTTTCATTACTCTAACCTCTTAGAAAGGCATTAACGCACTGATGAAGAACCGACTGAGCCAGCCCATCGTGTTTGAATCATTAGAAACTCCATCTCCAACATAGGTAATCTGGGCATCGGCAATACGAATGGATGAAATGGTATTGGTAGCATCAATATCGCGAGGACTGATCATGCCGGTTAAACGCACATATTCATTACCCTGATTAATGGTGACAACCTTCTCACCTCGGACAATCATATTGCCGTTAGATAACACCTCAACCACTGAAACACTGATATCACCGGACAGGCGGTTGTTTTGTTCACTTTCACCTTCACCATCAAAACTGTGATTTGAGCTGGTGCCAAAGGCTAAATTATTGTTATCCGTATTTGCTAGAGGTAAGCCACTTGGAAGGCTGAATTGGGGTGTTGAGCCAAAAATAGTTGGGTTGTTGATATTGTTGCTGCCACTTTTAGAAACGGATGTAGTCGCTTCTTTCTCGGCATCCGTCCGTTCCTGCAACCGCACTGTCAAAATATCGCCGACACGACGTGCTTTGTAATCTTCATACAATGCAATATTGCTGCGCGTGTCAAAGATTGCACCATCATTACGTTCCGCCGGAGCTGTAGCTACGGGACGAACAGCCGCGTAGGCCGGGTCACGTTTTACTTCATTACTGACACAGGCGGAAAGCAAAACGACGGATGTGATTCCCAATAGTCGGTAAATGAATTTCATACGAATCTCCAGGACAAGCTTATGTACAGAAATTAACTTGCAGAGTCCATGCCAGAATTATTATTACATTGAGAAATCCAACACCTTATTCTCACACACAAAAAAGCCCCGACATACAAACACTTTAATATCGGGGCTCTCAGTATGGGTCTATAGATTCTGGCTAGCGTACTGCAACATTTGATCAGCTGTAGAGATGGCTTTTGAATTCATTTCATAAGCCCGTTGCGTTTCGATCATATTAATCAGCTCGGTCACAACGTTAACGTTGGAAGTCTCCAGTGCACCACCAATGACTCGCCCAAAACCATCCAGCGTCGGCGTACCGGCAATGGGTACGCCACTGGCACCGGTTTCTTTAAATAAATTCTCACCGACAGCCTGTAAGCCAGCAGGATTTACAAAATCGGCCAACTCTATTTCACCGATGACAGTGGGCTCATTATCACCAGGCTGAGTCACACTGACCGTTCCATCAACACCTACGGTGATACTCTGAACATCATCTGGAATATTGATACCCGGATCCAGCAGATATCCATTTGACATCACCACATCACCATCAGCATTAATTTGAAATGTGCCATCGCGGGTATAGGCAAGATCACCATCTGGCATCAGGATCTGGAAAAAACCACGGCCATCAATAGCCACATCCAACGCATTATCCGTTTGGATAATATTGCCTTGAGTGTGCAATTTTTCGGTGGCAACCGTTCTGACACCGGTACCAATCATCAATCCCGAAGGCAACTGATTATCAGTAGTGGTTTGTGCACCAGGTTGACGAATAGTCTGATACAACAAGTCTTCAAACACTGCCCTATCCTGCTTAAAGCCGGTGGTGTTAACGTTTGCCAGATTATTCGAAATGACCGACATTCTTGTCTGCTGAGCATCAAGCCCGGTTTTTGCAATCCATAATGCCTGATTCATAAGGTCTCTCCTAAAAGCATGCTTGCGATGTTACTAACCATTCAGTTGCAACATACGTGCCGAAGCGGCGCTATTTTCTTCTGCGGTGCTCATCATTTTGACTTGCATCTCATATTTGCGCTGTAACTCAATCATATTCACTAAGGCACCGACGGCATTAACATTGCTGCCTTCTATCGTGCCTGATGCAACTTTGACAGTTGCATCCAGGGGGGCTTCTGTACCATCTGCCATTCGCATTAAGCCATCCTGGTCTTTGAATACATTTTGCAGGTCAGGCTTGACCAGTTTAATCCGGTCAATCACGGCTAACTCATTTTCAGCCCCGCCAATCGGACGAACGGAAATGGTGCCATCCGCGCCGATATCAATTTTTTCAGCCGGCGGAATGGCGATTGGGCCGCCCTCTCCCATCACCGGCAAACCAGTGCCGGTCACTAATTGGCCAAGCTCTGTGACATGCATATCACCGGCACGGGTATAACCTTCACGACCGTCTTTGCCCATCACGGCAATAAAGCCTTCACCTTGAACCGAAATATCCAGTTCTCGACCGGTAGATTGCACACTGCCTTGTTGATAATCGGTGGCAGGCCGTTCCGTCATTGAATACACTCGTGTCGGCAAACCTTCACCAAATACCGGCATAGAACGGAACTGTTCCAAATCAGCTCGAAAACCAGTGGTGTTGACGTTCGCCAGATTATTGGCATTGGTGGCCTGCGCCAGCATGGTTTGCTGGGCTGCATTCATTGAAATAAACAGCATGCGATCCATAATTAGCCTCTTTTTTCTGTATTAAACATCATTCACTCTGGCGAAATTAACGCAGGTTGATAATGGTTTGGGTGATAGCATTATTGGTTTCTATCGCTTTTGAGTTCGCCTGGAAATTACGCTGAGCTGTAATTAAACCAACCAGTTCTTTAGTCAAATCCACATTGGATGTTTCCAAAGCACCCGACTGAATCAAACCAAAACTGCCGGTTCCCGCCTCACCGATACGCACATCACCGGAATCCAGTGTGGCTTCCCATGCCGTATTACCTATCTGTTTTAACCCTTGCGGATTAGGAAAGTCAGCCAACACAATCTTGGCAACATTGGTCGTTTGACCATTAGAGTATTGAGCCTGAACCAAGCCGCTATCATCAATATCCAGCCCAGTCAGCCGTCCAGTCGGAAAGCCATTCTGATCGGTATCCAAAACGGCAAAAGCTGCCGAGTTCTGAGTGGTGCCGGCAAAGTTAATATCAAAAGTCAAACCCACTGCACCACTGCTTAAACCGGTAAAAGTGTACGTTTCGGTTGGTGTGACACCCGCATCCAGAGCTCCGCCTAAAGCTGGTTCAAAGGTTAGCGTTTTGGTAGTTTGTCCGCCCCCGAACTCCACAATCGTTTGACTGCCAGCTGGCTCATTGATGTAGACCTGAACATTCCATTCATTGGGAACATCCGTTTTTTGATAATAATAAGTCAACGTACTTTCATTACCCAGAGAATCAAAAATATTGCTGGATGTAGAATTGGTATAAGTCGTAGGGTCTGTCGGATCGATAGGTGTCGCCACGGGATCAATATCATCAGCTGTCGAGGGAAGATTTGCAGCTATATCAACTTCCGTGGTTGCCCGGGGCACACCTGCCGATACAGGCAAACGAATTGGATCTGTTCCGCCCAAAGCTGTAGATGAAACACTGCCATCAGCATTAACTGGGAACCCCAATAAAAACTGACCTGAACTGTTGGTCATATAGCCATCGCGGTTAATATTAAAAGCCCCTGCCCGGCTATAGAGAACCTGCTGGGTATCTAAAGCTGGTGCAAGTGCAAAAAAACCCTGCCCATTACCGCTTATCGCCAAATCCAGTGAATTATTGGTGACTTCCAGATTTCCCTGGTTGAATTGCTGAGCTACGTTATTCAGTACCACACCAGTACCGATAGCCGTATTACTGTTACCAAACGTTGACAGGGCGTAAACATCACCGAACTCTGCTCGTGAACCTTTGAAACCAATGGTATTGATGTTGGCAATATTGTTTGATTTCACATTCAAATCGGCAGTGGCGGCATTAAGGCCTGTTAGAGCTGTAGTAAATGACATGATGCTTACCCCTTAAATAATTTCTTGAACTTCACTAAATGGCACCGAACCGATACCCGCCAGATTCATGGTCAGGCCTTGCCCGCCAGAGCCCACCAATACGCTATCTACTTTAGCCATCACAGCAGTAGCAAAGGCGGTGTTTTGTCCATCAACTGTGCCTGTTGCCATAAATTGATAAACACCTTCAGGCATGGCTTCACCATCATTATTCAAACCATCCCATTCAAAATTGGTGTAACCAGATGCCGCTCCCATCGGAATGGTTCTGACCAACTCACCCGTATCGCTATATATCTTCATTTCTAAATTAGATACGGGCTCAGCCACATTAATCTGTCCTCGCATTGGAGAGTCGGCTGTCATCACGCCAATTGAAGATGGAACCAACACTGAACGACCAACTAATGAAGAACCTTGTAAGGCCTGGTCAGATTGCATTGCCTTAGCAAAACTGGCAAATGAATCCTGTAAATCACTGATACCACTCACTGTGCTGAAAGAAGCGATTTGCCCGAGAAAATCACCACTCTCCATTGGTTTGAGTGGATCCTGATTCATCAGCTGCGTCGTCATCAAGGACATAAAATCCTCCATCTGCAACTTGCCGGGATCCTTTTCCTCTTCAGTTGAACTTGTCTTGTTTGTACTGTTGAGAAAAGCATAGGGATTTTCATTTACACCATTTATTGCCATTTCAATGACTCCCTGCGTTATTTGCCAAGCTGCAGAGTCTGCAGCAGCAATTGTTTGGAAGTGTTGGCAATCTCAACATTGTTCTGATACGAACGAGATGCCGACATCATATTTGCCATTTCTGCAATGGCATCCACATTAGAGTGATAAACGTAACCATTTTCATCAGCCAATGGGTGTGAAGGATTGTATTCCTGACGCACCGGTGCCTGACTTTCCGTAACGCCAAGAACCTGAACAGAACCTGATTTATAACCTTGTTGAGCATCATCCAAGACCGTGGCAAAAACGGGTTGCCGGGTACGATACGTTTCATTCACGCTGCTGCTGACACTATCTGCATTAGCCAGATTACTGGCTGTGGTATTAAGCCGCAGTGACTGTGCACTCATGCCGCTACCTGCTATATCGAAAATATTAAATAATGACATGGCAGATTATTCTCCTTTGATCGCCTTGGTCAGCCCCTGAAAGCGCGAACCTAAAAATTCCAGGCTAGCCTGATATTGAACAGCGTTTTGCATAAACTGTGCCTGCTCTACCTGCTCATCGACCGTATTGCCATCTAATGAATCCTGAAGTGTTGTGCGGTATAACGTTGCCGCCTCAAATGGATTTTCACCGTTACCGGCAAGGTGTTTTTGATGGGTGGTGTTCAAAGCGGCAGATTTTTGCCCGGATGCCGCCATCTGCAATGCCGTTTGAAAATCCATATCCTTCGCTTTAAAGTTTGGCGTGTCCGCATTCACCAGATTGGTTGCCAGCATTTCTGCACGCTGGGTGCGAATTCGCAATGCATCGGCATGAATACCAAGGGCAGAATCAAAATTTATCGGCATGCTGTTTCTCCACAACAAACATTCACTTTCACTTGGATAAGCATCAAGCATGCCACAAATTATTTACATTACTTATCAACAACTTAACCATTCTTCGACAAACTCAATAAACCAAAGCGGCAAGCTATTGCCACTCGGCATAATCAGTCAGATACAACTGATATAATTCCCTTTTTACTAATGTGTAGATTGAAGAAAACTTTGGCATGGACGATACATTTGCCAACTGGCTCACGTATTTAAAAAATAGATAGTGATGAACCAGCATAAGTGCTTGACCCACAATGCTTTTAGCGTTAAAACCGAATACCTACAAGGAGCGTCACCAAAGTGAAAAAGTTTGCGGCAAATAATGGTTTCACATTGATCGAATTAATGATTACCTTGGTCGTGGTCATCATCTTGGTAGCAATTGCCGCCCCGAGCTTTAACTCCATGATTCGTGAAAACCGTGCCGCTACTCAGGCAAATAATCTCCTGTCTTCCCTACAAGTCGCTCGTTCTGAAGCCATTAATCGTGGTGTTCGGGTCAGTATGCGTCGTCTAAGTAACACAAATAGCGTTTGGGAGGATGGATGGCGTATTTTTACCGACTGGAATGGAGATCTACAAATTCCTAATGCAAACTTGAACATAAAAGACTGTAGTGTCGATGGTCAGGATTGCTTGTTAATGGAGCAACAAGCGTTGGGGAACAATATCACTATCAGGACAGGCGGGGCTTTTCTAGTCGGATTAACTTTTTTGCCTTCTGGAGAAATCATTTCTGCAGGGGGTGGGCTTGGTATAGGTACATTCAGTTTGTGTATTCCTGGAGCAATTCAAAGGAACATCACTATCAGTCCGGGCGGCAGGGCTAGAATTGCCCAGGGGGGAGTATGTCCATGAAACAACAACGTGGTTTCACATTACTCGAAGTAATGATTGCCGTATTTGTTCTTGCTGTTGGATTACTTGGTATGGCCCATTTACAAATTACTTCTTTAAAACACAATCAAACTGCCGAGTTTCGTACACAGGCCGCGCTTTTGGCTGCAGATATGCTGGATATGATGCGGGCCAACCGTGATGCGGCCCAAAATGGAAACTATGCAATAGATATTGATGCTGAGCCACCCAGCAGTACCAGTGACATGGCGGATGCGGATATTGTGGAGTGGCGAAATAAACTTTCTCAATATTTACCCAATGGGACGGGACAAATAGCTTGTGGGGCATTTAATCCCAATAGCGAGTTTATTTGTGACATTACCATAGGGTGGACGGAAACTCAGATTGACACTGATTCGAGTTGTGAGTTAGGCAATAACACTTCTTGCTTTACGCTTAGTGGAGCTATTTGATGAGTCATCTAAAAAAACAACAAGGCTTATCATTAGTAGAATTGATGGTCGCTATTGTCCTAGGGTTGATTCTCGTTGCAGGTGTTATCGAATTATTTGTCAATAACCGGCAGGTTTATCGTGTTCAGGATGCTCAATCCCGACTGCAGGAAAATGGCCGCTACGCTATGAAAGTTCTTACGCAGTCTATAGAACGTGCAGGCTATCTTGGCTGTGCAACACGTTCTGCTCTCAATATTAATAATATGCTGAATACCCCTAATACTTATTTATGGGATATCACTACCCCCATTGAAGGGCAAGAAGCAACTGGAGCAAATTCATGGACTCCACCGCGTGATGCCAGTACCAATAGTTCTGTAAGTGGCTCAGATATTCTCACCATACGCACTATTGAGCCGCCTGAATTGCGAGTGGTCTCACATCCTACAACCGGCACACCGGGCAGTGCTGCCATCACAGTTAGCAACAATAATGGACTGGAAGCTGGAGATATCGTATTAGCTCATGACTGTGTTGCTGGGTCAATTTTTCAAATTACTTCTGATCCCACTGCCGGCACTATAGAGCATGCTACAGGGGCTGGTACGCCTGGAAATGCAACCGAAACATTAGGTTATAACTTTGGTTCAGGTTGGGTTAACAAAATTTCCACCAACAGCTTTTTTATCTCGAACAATCCTGACAATGTGCCCTCTCTCTATCGCAAAACTGGGAACGACAATGCTGTTGAATTAATTGAAGGCATTGATTCAATGCAAGTTCGTTATGGTGTAGATACTTCTGGTAATGGCTCTGCTGACGCATATCAAACAGCAAATCAAGTTGGCAACTGGAACAACGTTGTCAGTGTTCGTATCAGTTTAGTGATGGTCAGCGTGGAAAATAATCTTACGGTGGATGGCGCCCAATCTTATAACCTGGAAGGGGCTACCGTTACACCTGCTGATCGACGCCTAAGACGCGTATTTACCCGAACAGTCACCTTACGTAATCGTGTTTCATAGCAGGAACAGTAAATGAAAAATCAAACCGGGGCTGCCCTTATTGTAAGTTTAGTCATATTAGTCATCATGACGATGATTGGCCTTGCTGCAATGCGAACCAGTTCGATGGCCGAAAAAATGGCGGCTAATACCATGGACGTTGAAATTGCTTTTCAAGCAACAGAAATAGCATTACGTGGCGCAGAGGCATGGATTTCAGGTTTAACTGTTGAACCTGATCCAAACAATACCGGCTCCGGCAATATCTGGGTAGCTGACGTAATGGATCCTGATGATGGTAATGCTGAAAGCTGGTGGCATGAACGTGATGCAGCCTGGTGGGCAGCTAATGCAATTCCCTTTCCCACTGCGATTACATTTGAAACAAATTCCGGTACATCAACCATTACCACACCAAGATATATTATCGAATATCAACAATTTGTCACTGACGATCTGGTTGTCGGCACAGGGGGCGGGCCATCAACTGGCCGGGTATATTATCGAATAACCGCACGCGGTACTGGTGGTAGCAATCAATCACGCGTCTTGCTGCAAAGCACTATGGCTAAGAGGTTTTAATCATGAACAAGTCTACGTTTCTGCAGTTATTGTTTGGTTTTTTGCTGCTTGGCTCTACCAGCACCCACAGTGCCCCTTTGAATCTCAGTAATGTTCCGCTTTATCTTGGTGGTTCGGTTGCGCCTAATGTAATGTTTTTACTCGACGACTCTGGTTCCATGCAATTTGAAACCATGCCAGACGCGCTGACCAACTTATTTTCTCAAAGTTGTTGTACCAATTATCAGATGTGGGTGTACCCAAGAGTAAGTGGTTTGCATGGTGACGGGGATTATTCAAACGCTACTCGCGTGCCCAGCTTTACTGCTGACAGCATTATGGGACTTGCTTATCGTTCTGCTCTTGTAAATACCCTGTATTACAACCCAGCTATAAGATATCGGCCGTGGGTGGATGATGAAGGTAATGAAATGCCCAGCGCCGATCCTGCAAATGCGCCCAACCGCCCCTTATTTCCTGAGTTCGGTACACGCAATTTAATAGCTGACAATACCCAGTCAGCCCGTTGGATAGATAACCGAACCAATAGTCATAACAGCCAAACCAGAACATTTTATCCTGCGGTTTATTCCACCTATGTTGGTCCTGCAATCACTGATATTAATGCGGAGATAATTAATGAAGATGGTCCTTTATGGGATGTCGATAATTACACCCGGACTGAAATCCGCGCCAGTACACCAACCTACAGCGGTGAAGGTCGTGAAAACAGAGAAGAATGCAGTGGTGGTGTGTGTACCTATGCACAGGAAATTGAAAATTTTGCCAATTGGTACACCTACCACCGCAATCGTATCTTTGCTTCCCGCGCAGGTATAGGCAGGGCATTCTCTTCACAACCAGACTCTTTACGGGTAGGTTTTGGCGCAATCAACAAAGGCAACACCTCTATCGATGGCGAAACGACTGGTGCAGTAATCTCAGGGGTTCGAGCTTTTATTGATAGTAAAGAAGATTTCTACAGCAGATTATACGAGATCGATATCCCTGCTCAAGGTACGCCTTTAAGACGTGCTTTACAGGGGGCGGGAGAATATTTTTCCAGAACGGATCAGCGTGGGCCCTGGAGCACTACTCCAGGAGAATTAAATGGTGAAGATTTAATTTGCCGTCAAAGTTATTCGATTCTTATGTCGGACGGGGCTGCATCCGGTGGTTCGGGAAATGCAGCAACAGGCGCGAGAGCAGATAATAATGATGGCACGACTGATAACTCAACCACCAATACCAATCCAGAAACTGGTGAACCAGACTTTTCTTACTCACCAGTTGATCCGTTTCAGGATAATATCAGCAACACTTTAGCTGATGTCGCGATGTATTACTGGAAGCGTGATCTTCGGACGGATCTCGATAACAGGGTTCCGACAAACAACACTGATACAGCATTTTGGCAACACATGACAACCTTTACTGTCGGGCTAGGTGTATCTGGGTCCATTGATCCCGATGACGCTTTTGCTGCTATTGAAGCAGGTACATCAATAGATTGGGGCGATCCAGACTATGGTTCATCAAACTGTACTGGCGCATCGTGTATCGCAAGACAGGATGATTTTTTACATGCCGCCGTCAATGCTCGTGGGGGGTTTTTTAGTGCAGCAGATCCTGACACCTTTGCAAAAGAACTGGAAAATGTTTTATTCGCCATCCAGGATCGGGAGGAATCTTCGGCCTCGTCTGTTGCCCTCAATTCAGGCTCCATATCTAGTAACAGTCGCGTGTTTCAGGCCCGGTTTGATAGCCGGGACTGGAGCGGCCAGCTACTCTCATTTGCTATAAATACAACACCCGGAGAAAATCTGGGTAATTTGATAATGCCAGCTGAATGGGATGCCAGAACCCTTATTCCCGAAGCGAATGATAGAAAAATCATCACTTATGATGGAGCTAGTGGAAAACCATTTCGTTGGTCTGGTATTAGCGAGGAACAACAAGCGTTACTGGGTGATGATGAAAATATACTGAACTATCTCAGAGGCGATCAAAGCAATGAAATCAGTAACAATGGTGAATTTCGCAATCGTAACTATCTGTTAGGCGATATCATAAACTCTAATCCGGCATTAGTAGCCGCTCCAATACAACGTTATCCGGATAATTGGGGCTCAGGTGCAGATGAAAACGCTAAACCTTACTCAACGTTCCGTGAAGATAATAAATCAAGGTTACCTGTCGTTTATGTTGGTGCAAATGATGGCATGCTCCATGCCTTTAACGCTAATACAGGTGCTGAAATTTTCAGTTATGTACCTGGAGCAGTATATGAACGTCTATCACTGCTCACTGACCCAGATTACACCCATAGATATTATGTAGATGGTAGCCCAACTATTGTCGATGCCTTTGATAGTAATGGAAATGCCTGGAAATCAATATTAGTCTCTGGGCTAGGTGCTGGGGGACAAGGAATTTTTGCTTTAGATGTGACTAACCCCAATGTTTCATCTTCCGATGAAAGCACAATAGCGAATAAGGTGCTTTGGGAATACACCGATCAAACTGATGGTGACAGTGTTGATATGGGTTATACCTTTGGTCAACCCAGCATTGTGAGGTTACAGAATGGTCAATGGGCTGCTCTGTTTAGCGGGGGGTATAACAACACATTTGATAACAATGGCGATGGTAATTCAAATGATAGTGCAACTGGCAACGCGGTACTGTATTTAGTCGATCTTTTTGATGGAGAATTTATTGCCAAGTTTGATACAAAAAATGGCACTGAAGAAGATCCCACTGATAATGATCGTCCAAATGGCTTTGCCTCTCCCGCAGCTATAGACGTCGATGGGGATTCCATTGTTGATTTCATTTATGCCGGAGATTTGTTTGGCAATATGTGGAAAATTGATGTGAGTGATCCTGAAACCGAAAATTGGGGATTTGCCTTTGGCACTGAAGCTGACCCCGCTCCACTTTTTAGAGCTTGCTTTGGAAATGATTGTGAAGGATTGGACAAAAATAAAGTCCAGCCTATCACCACACGCCCACAAATTGTGCGTCACCCAACATCGAAGGGATTTCTGGTAATGTTTGGTACAGGGAAATATTTTGAAGTAGGTGATAACAGTGCAACTGGGCAGATAACGCAAAGTTTTTATGCTATTTGGGATAAAGCTGAAGAGACCTTAACACCAATAGTTCGTAATAATTTATTGCAACAAACGATCAATGCTGAAGTAAGAGTTTCCGGTTCTGATTACCGGGTCACTTCTGATACAAAAATTGATTGGGCTAATAAAAAGGGCTGGTTTATTGACTTAATAAGTCCTGGGGCAGCAAGTAACCTCGGTGAACGACAAGTTAGTAATGCCATTATTCGGAACGGAAAAGTTATCTTTACTACTCTGCTACCCTCAGACGATCCGTGTCTGGATGGCGGAACCAGCTGGTTGATGGAGTTGGATTTCATCTCTGGAGCAAGACTACAATACTCGCCTTTTGATACGAATGATGATGGTAATTTTGATAGAGCTGACTATATATGCATTGCAAATTGTGACCTGGATGCAGATGGCAATCCAGACCCTGACAGGGTCGACGTACCAGCAAGCGGTAAAAAATCTGAAGTAGGCATCATTCCTACACCTAGTATCGCTTCAGAAGCTGGTGGGCAACGTGAATACAAATATACCAGTGGTTCTTCCGGTCAAATTGAAGTCACCGTTGAAAACCCGGGCCCCGGTTTTGAAGGCAGACAATCATGGCGGCAACTTGATTTTCAATTCAGGTAAATTGGAGCAAGCCAAATGAATGTACTATTTACAAAATTGGTTTTAATTAATGAGCGCTGTTGTGTGTGCAATGGCTTCTTTTCAACGAACAGATTCGGTAGCAGCTCATCTTAATGATTCATTTACTATATAGATTCGAATATGAGATCAATACAGATGCGGATGGTATATTAAAAATAGTAACGACTATATGGCTCAACAGAAATGATGCGTAAATGATTTAGGAATACCAATGAAAAATAAGTTTGTCGGTGGATTTACCCTGGTTGAATTAATGATTACTGTTGCAATCATTGCTATCATCGCTGCAATTGCTTATCCATCCTATCAGGAGCAGGTTAGAGAAACTCGAAGATCGAATGCTCAAGCTGATTTACTAGAGCTCTCCAGTTATATGGAACGTTATTACACTGAACGTTTTACCTATGCTGGTGCGACTACTGCAACATTACCTTTTGATGAATCCCCAAAACAAGGTAATCCCAAATTCTATGACCTTGATCTGCAAAATGTAGGTGCAAATGCATACACATTAAGGGCCATCCCAAAAGGTGGTCAGGCAGGTGACCGTTGTGGCACCATGACACTCAATGAAGTTGGTCAAAGAACCCCTGCAAATGATTGTTGGTAAAAACCTTAAACCCATAAAAAAACCCGCTTAACGCGGGTTTTTTTATTGTTTAAAACAGCTGCTGGTTAAGGTTAGCTATCTACATTCACATGGCCATCCTGCACCAGTTTATTGATAATTTCAGCCTGTTGCGTTGAGGCATCAAAGCCACCGACGCCTAAATCAGCGAGTGATTTACCCTCAAGCGTAATCGTCTGTGTTACATCACTCGCGTCAGGTTTGAGTTCAATCACAATATCCGAACCATCTTCAGTAATCGAAATATAATCCGTTAGATTACCCGACTCTTCGCCGACAAGGATGTCTGAAAAATCCAGAACATCACCTTCTGCAATATTAAAATCCGTAACCGTATCATTCGCAGGGGTTCCAGCGACACCGTCGTCCCCGGCATTCCAGACAAAAATATCTTTGCCTTCACCGCCGGTTAAAATATCATCGCCTGCTCCACCGATAATTAATTCATCTGCATCTGTTCCGAGTAATTCATCATTGGCATCGCTTCCTGCCAACTCAGCGTAGGCAGTAGATGAAATATCCACGACTGTACCGTCATCTGACACAAAGGTTAAAGAACCCTCAATAGAATTGATTATCTCAGGGGTTAACGGGTTATCAGAAACCAACGTTAATGTCAGTGGTTGATCATTTTCAACTTCGATTTCAAATGTTCTGTTTGGAAAGCTGATCACAGGATCGTAACCCAGAATGTCGACACCTAGGGCAAACAATTTAGTTGCATCAATTTTAACAACACCAGCATTACCATCCGTATCAAAAGCAGCTGATGCCAGAATACTTAAATCATACTGATAGTAAGCATTTTCGATATTTGGTGTTAACGCGACATTATCAATGGCAATACCATGGTTATCAGTTGATGAACCAATTTCATTGAAAACTAACGTGTTACTGCCATCAAAGCTTCCGCCAATGACGGTAAAGTTAACCGATTGCCATGTAAGATTATCGCCATCAATCGTTGCAATCACTTCGCCATTCCAAATGACTTGCATAGCGCCCGAGTCGGCGTTATTAGCCATTTTTAATGCTTTATCAAGATAATCGAAGCTTAACGTATACTCCAAACCGTCCACTAAACCGGATATTTGTTGATATATTGCACTGTTGCCGGGTGTGGCCCCCAAGTCCATATAGTGGCTGCCATCGGTTGTACCTAACTTACCATGTCCACCGGAATGCGGCTCCATCGGAGGCATTGAATCATCAACGAGTTGCCAGCCGGTAATCGATTGCATTGACACCAGTTGACCACTGCCCGCCAGGCTTCCTTCAGCGACGCCTGAAACGATATTTCCATTGGCATCAATGCCATTTATATCCTCAAAGCTGCCATTGACAATAAAGTTAGTTGAGCTTTCAATTAATGTTTCACTACCAATGCTCATTTGTAATGAGATTGGTGTTTCAGCAATTGCCGGCAGAATCGAATATTCAGCTGCAAAAGTTGTTGTGTCGCCATCCCCATCTGTCACGGTTAGTTGAATGGTTTCAATAGCAGGTTGCTCGACGCCTGACGTCGATTGATATTGGTAGTCGCCTTGTTCGGTTACGCGAATAAAGCCAAATTCTGTGTCGACTGATTGAGACCAGCCATCATTACCAAAGATAAGAACCGTGCCATTGATAGCACTTAATCCACCGCCATCGGCCCCAACATTAAAGCTGAATTGTCCTGAAGTTGATTCTCCAGAGGCAGTCTCCTGTCCAACATAATCTGTAGCAGAAGGGCCATCGTCATTAAAGGCAATGATAACGCCAAGATCAATACTGGCATCTGCCGTATCACCATCGCTATCAGTGACGGTCAGTACCGCATCAATGGCTCCCGGATTAATGGTTGCCGGTGTGAGTAACTGCAATGAGTCGGTAGGATCGTCATGAAACACGGCCCTTAACTGCTCAAGCGTTACCAGGCCAGTCTGATCAATGGATAATGTAAAGACGACCAACGTATCAGAGCCATCGTTAATAAATCCTTCAACCACACCGGATTGGGGATCATCATTTTGATAGCGTAAAGACACCATTTCTCCGGTTTCGGTATCATTTAAACCGGTGGCTACACTGGTATCGATATTTAAAGAATATTCAGAACTCCCTGCCCCATCGGCCCCATACTGTGTCGAAAAGTAATTACTTATATCAAGGGTCGCAATGGCTGCAGTTGCATCATCACCATCAGCCAGTAAATTTTCGTTTACTGTTAAGCCTTTGGATTTTATAAACTCTACGTTAATGTTGACGTCATTATTATCTTGATCACCACCACCAATAACATCCTCCCAGTTCTGATTTCCAGGATTTTCATTACTGTTTAAGTATTGATAGTTATTCAGGTTTAATTCCGAGTTATCAAATAATGCAGGTGCTTTGTCGAAATTACTTATTAATGCGACACCATCACTTGTCACTGCTTGCCAGCTCCCATTCGGTAGCTGTTCAAAGGTGACTTCTGCTCCATTTTCCAACTCTGAGTTCAACCGGCCACCGTTGGAAATAATAAAAAATCCAATATCTTCCGGGTTAACACCCTCAACCTGAACAGTGGAGGAAATATTCTGTTTCACATTAGCAAACAGCACGACACCGGTGGTAGGCTGACCGTTTTCCCCTTTAACATAATAACCATAGCTGTTGTCGTAACCAGCAGATATGGAACCCAAATTAGTGATCTGCATCTCAAAGCCCATTTCAGGCTGTGTAGCAGAAACTAATGGGGCGTCATCCGTAATGGATACGTCGACATTAGCAGAGTCACTTAAACCATTAGCATCGGTTACAACAATTTCAAAACTGTTGCTTAATTCATTGTCATTGTCATTGTCTGGTTGAGCATGACCGACTGCGTTATTCAGTGTATAACTATAATTAACTGTATAAGTGCCATTCGGATTAAGCGTAATATCCGTGATACTCAGTGTATTACCAGCTCCGCTTGTGAGCGTTGGAAGGTTGTTTACGATATTGCCATCCTGAATAATGGGTTCTCCCCCAATGCTCAGGGACTCCACACCTGAAGATGCGCTCACCGTAAACATTCCTGTTTTTGTCAATAAACTGCCATCAGGATCGGTACCGGAACTTAAGTTTTTCTCAGCAAAATTGAGTTGATCCGGAGAAAGGATTGAGATTGAGGATTCAGGTGGTGGCGGCGGATTTGGTGAGTCCGTACCATCACCAGAGTCCGTTCCAACCAGATTAAGTAGCTGCTCTTCTTCCGGGGTTGTAAAAATAATGCTGGGGCCAATCGTTTCAAATCCCGCTTGCGGGGTAACTCGTGGAGCAAGATAGTCCACTTGAACCGCATCGCTTCCACCTTCACTAGCAGGTTGCGCACCAGGACCAGCAGCCGTCGGGTCAGCAATCTGTGTTGGATCCTCGCCAGCTAATAACGCTTGTTGAATAGCTTCGATATCATCCAGGTCATCTGCTAAAGGTGCTGGGCTCTCTGATTCTGCAATATCAAGTTCAAATGTTTCGGTGTCAAGAACAGCTTGAGAGTTACGCCCCAAGTCCATCACGCTACCATCAGGAAATTCTATTTCAATAGCGCCAGCCAGACCGGTTGTAATAATCTCGTTGGGGTAAACCTTGTCACCAACCTGTAAATTTCTAACTGTCCCATCGACTGCTGTAGCAGTTGCAGTACCAATTAAGGCTGAAATAATACCGGCTTCTGTAGCCATAATGCTTCTCCGATGAAATGCTGCTTCCTAGGCCACCAAGAAATACGCTGACCAACTTTGCAGATAGTCTCCCACGACAATGACCAGCGATCTACTGTACGTTGGTACTAAATATTGAATAATTTTGAAAAAAATTTTTCATTTATTTATGCAAAATTTCAGCCAGATAAGATTTTTTAATTGATTAGTGGTTATTATTATCCTAAATCCCCAGCAGCAAAATGGTTAAGCATATCGGCAACTAAACGTCTTGGTAGCCAAGCCTCGCCATCATGTACAGCACGAATGGCTTTAACTAACTTGTCATGTTGTGAAGGTGTTATGTAGCCCCTCGCTCTGAACCCAGTTGCTTTGAGCTGTTCAAAATCCGGCGTTTGATCTGAAAGAATAATGGTCTGATTTTGCGGAAGATTCGTTGCCAGAATCAGACATAAAATATCTGTATTTATTCGATCATGGTGTTGTTCCAACACGGTAATGTCAGTGTTAGCCGCTTTTATTTCCAAAACAGCTGAATCAATTGTGTCGGGATCAATCACAGTAATATTCAGATCTTCATTGCCAGCCACATTAATCAGACTGGGTATTGAAAGACCTAACACCACCACATTGATCATGCGTATGTCCTGAGTATCGGGTTGATGAGTTGCCATTGTTGCTCCCACCCCTGAAGTGGTGACTGACGGAATCCACTACGAACAAACTGCTGAAGACGCCCCTCAACAATACTGAGTAATAGATTAGCCGTCTCATTAACGGGTCGTCCGCCAGCCTGAGTCAACGTTAGTTCCCTTTCACGCAGAATTTGCCGGAACTGTGTTTCCAGCCGGTCAAAAAATTGACTGACTCGTTGGCGGAGCCGCTCCGTTTCGCCGGTTAATGCAGTTCCAACGAGTACACTACTGATACCCGGGTTTTTTGCGCTGAACCCCAGTATCAGCGCCATAATTTTTTCACATCGGGAAACTGCATTATCATCTTCATCAAGGATTCTGCGGATAAGGCCAAAGACCGTATCTTCTGAAAACTCGATAAGCCCTTCAAACATTCTTGCTTTACTGGGGAAATGGCGGTAGAGCGCCGCTTCAGAAACCTCTAAACTTTCAGCTAGCTGTGCTGTGGTAATGCGTTGACCGGGATGGAGTTCCAGTTGCGTTGCCAATGCTTCCAGTATGGCTTGATGACGCGACTGTTTATTCAGGGCGCGTGTAGATTTTTTTTCTGTCATCGACCGCCTCCACGAATCAGCGTACCAACACCCTCATCCGTAAACATTTCCAACAAGACAGCATGCTGTACACGACCATCGATGATGTGTGAACTGGTCACCCCTGCTTGAACTGCATCTAATGCACAACCGATTTTAGGCAACATTCCACCGTAAATGACACCTTCCGCAATTAAATCATTGACTTGTTTTGCATTCAAGCCCGTGAGCAAATTTCCGTCAGCATCCAGTAGCCCGGGCGTGTTTGTCAATAGGATCAACTTTTCAGCCTGCAAAACCTCAGCAATCTTGCCGGCAACCAGATCGGCATTGATATTATAGGATTGTCCATCCTTGCCCACACCAATTGGGGCAATGACCGGAATGAAATCACTATGAATCAACATATCAATGACACTGGTATCAATACTGGTCACACGTCCGACAAAGCCCAGATCAATAATTTCTGGCGCATCAATGGTGATGTCCTCTGGTGAAGCAAATTTCATTTTTTCGGCAAATATCAAACTGCCGTCTTTGCCTGTGAGGCCAACAGCGCGTCCACCATGATTATTGATCAGGTTAACAATGCTTTTGTTCACCTGACCGCCAAGCACCATTTCCACAATATCCATGGTCTCGGTATCAGTCACCCGCATGCCGTTGATAAATTCAGATTCTTTGCCGATTTTTGCCAATAGTTGGCCGATTTGTGGGCCACCGCCATGCACAATGACCGGATTAATACCAACGGCTTTCAGTAACACCACATCGCGTGCAAAACTATTTTTCAATGTTTCATCAATCATGGCATTACCACCATATTTGATGACCAGTGTTTTACCGGAAAAACGTTGGATATAGGGCAACGCCTCAGTGAGAACCTGAGCAATATGTGACGCTTTTTGTGTATTCAAACTCATTAAAAATTTCTTCCTTGTCCCGCGCGTTATAACCCGGGAATTTTTTATTATTGTTACTTATGCAAAATAACGACCAACTTGAATTAATTTATGCCGTAAATACCATAAGTTTAAAAATTCAGACTTAGATTAGGTTTCACCTGCAACATCTGCTGAATGAATTGCTGCTTTATCTGTTCCAAATCTTCTTCTGTTTCTGCCTCAAATCGCAATGTTAAACCCGGCACCGTATTCGAGGCTCTCACAAGGCCCCAGCCTTTGCCAAAATTAACGCGTACACCATCAATTGTAATAACGTCAGCATCATCAAACTGCGCATTCTTGATAAATTGTGTCATAAACCGACGGCATTCTGCCGTATCTAAATCAATTAAAATTTCTGGAGTGTTGAAACTCTGCGGTTGCGCAGCAAAAATTTCGGTTGCTCCACGACGTTGAGGGTCATCGGCAATCAGTGCCAGTAAACGGCCAGCGGCAAATAAGGCATCATCAAAACCATACCAGTTATCGGCAAAAAAGATATGCCCGCTCAACTCTCCAGCCAATTTGGCTTCATGCTTTAACATTTCGGCACGAATTAACGAGTGCCCGGATGGGCACATCATGGCTTTACCACCCGCTTTAGTAATAACCTGCTCCAATAATCCGCTGCTTTTAACGTCGTAAATAATAGTTGAACCTTTATGACGTTTAAGGATATCGCTGGCAAATAACATCAAAAGCCGATCCGGCCAGATAATTTCACCTTCGCCGTTGACCACACCCAGCCGATCACCATCCCCATCAAATGCCAGACCAATGTCAAGATGTTTATCACGGACCAGTTTGGAAATATCCTGCATATTCTGCGGGTTAGCCGGATTAGGATGGTGATTAGGGAAATGGCCGTCAACATTGCAATACAGTTCATGAACATCGCAGCCTAGCGCTGTTAACAATTTCGGAACAACACGTCCGGCAATACCGTTACCACAATCCACCCCCACCTTCAGTGGACGGGATAAAGTGATCACCTGTTTCACTTTTTCAATATAACTGTCAATGATATCGGCCTGACGCAGCTGTCCTTCTCCATCATACAAACGAGAGTTCTGTATTCGGTGATAAATCCCTTGAATCGCATCGCCTGACAGGGTCTTATCATTTATGACAATTTTCAGACCGTTGTAGCCTTGTGGATTATGGCTGCCGGTAACGACTACGCCGCAATGTGTTTGCATATGCTGAGAAGCAAAGTAAACCAATGGCGTTGGTACAGCACCTATATCAGTAACATCACAGCCACTGGCCAGAATGCCTTCAATTAACGCATCGCTAAAACTTTCACTGGAAAGCCGTCCGTCACGCCCTACGATAATTCTTGTCTGCTCCTGGTGTTGCGCCTCGGTGCCTATCGCCAGTCCCAATACCCGCATGATAGGTTCACTGAGCTGGGTACCCACAATACCGCGAATATCATAGGCTTTAAAAATAACGGGTTTGATGTCAACGGGTCTGACTCTGTCAACGGCTTCTGTTTTACTGATTTTAGGTGCCGCGACCCGGATCACTGCAGGTGTTGGTGTGTTATCAATATTGACCTCATTTTCCACATATTCAACAGGCCTGGGCCGAGCTCCGATCTGTGCGTGTTTTTTAGGTCTTAACGTACTGAATCTGTTTATAACCAGCCAGCTTAAGACAAAGATAATAATGCTTAACATGGCTAATGCAGGCCAGGCAGCTGATTTAGGCACTCGATCAGCCGGCCAGAAAGCTAATCGCCAATAGGCACCCGGCAGAGCCTGTGTATAAATACGACTGGATTGCTGAAATTTACTTTCGCCCTGCTCCAGCAGTGTTAACCAGTTTTGAGCGCCCTGCTGTAAAGCCAGATTTCCTGAACCAATTGTTAAATAGCGTTCTCTGAGTTTATTCTCCAGTTCTGTTGTCTGCAGTGTTACCACCAGATATCCAGCATTATCATCCAGCTTTTTAGCCAGCAAAATATGCGCCTGGGGTGTGTTTGGCTGCATAACCGCTATATCAGCTATACCCTGTTTTTCTGCCTGACGAAGACTGTTAATCGTACCAAAACTGACGGGAATACAGGCTTCGGATGTCGGAGCAGAAGGTATGGTGGAAAATACACACGCGTTCGATGCATCAGTCCAACCATAGGCAACCGGATCTTCTGCATCTGCTGCGGACATCCCAACAAAACGCTGCTGCCAGACTTGCAACAGATCGGTAAGCCCGGATGCAGCCAGCGCCAATTTTTCAGTTTGTTTTTGATTAAATGCTGTTAAAGCAGTTTGTTTTTGATAATCATTGATCCAGATTGCTACCGCCAATCCTGAAACCAAAATCAAAATTATCAGCAAAATGGCCAGAGAGCTTAGCCTTCTGCGAAAGATTTTCAGATTTTGCAAGGTTAACAGCACCGTTGTGCTCAGTTTCTGCCAGTATGACCAAAACCACCACTGCCGCGCTCGCTGGCAGTGAATTCGGTAACCTGTTCAAAACCAACCTGAATGATTGGAACAAACAGCATCTGTGCGATACGTTCACCCACAACTATTTCAAATGGGGTATCACCGCGATTCCAACAGGAAACAAAAATCTGCCCCTGATAATCACTATCAATCAGGCCCACCAGATTACCCAGCACGATGCCATGTTTATGACCCAAACCTGAACGCGGTAAAATCATCGCAGCTAAAGCAGGATCATCAATATGAATGGCAATCCCTGTAGGGATCAGGATAGTTTCACCAGGATGTAACGTCAGGTTTTCGTCGAGGCAGGCCCGCAAGTCCATGCCTGCCGATCCCTCTGTCGCATAATCAGGAAGCTCGATCGACTTGCCCAATCTCGGGTCAAGTATTTTAAATTGAATTTTTTGCATGGTAGCGCTCTGTTATTACTTTTATAAGTTCGCGTGCAATTTCAAGTTTCGGAGCTTCGGTCAAAGACTTATGGCCACCCTCCCAGAAAATTTCCAGCGCATTATTCTCCTGACCAAAAGCCAGTCTATCGCCCACTCGATTCGCTGCAATTAAATCCAGACGTTTTTGCTGTAATTTCTGCTGTGCATATTGTTGCAAATCGTCTGTTTCTGCAGCAAAACCGACGACCAGTTCAGGTCGGTTATCACTGTTAGCAACCGTATTAATAATATCGGGATTCAATTGAAGTTGCAGTGTTAAATCATTATTAGTCGATTTTTTTAATTTTGCCTGTGCCTGATGTGCGGGGCGATAATCAGCCACTGCGGCACAACCGATAAAAATTATCGTTTGGGTTAGATACTGCATAACGGCGTCATACATCTGCTGAGCTGTTTCCACATCCACACGATTCACCCCATCCGGCGTCCCCAGAGCCACTGGCCCGGAAATCAGCGTAACATTTGCCCCGGCTTCCACTGCCGCTTGCGCCAATGCATACCCCATTTTTCCTGAACTACGGTTGGCAATGAAGCGCACAGGATCAATAGGTTCATAAGTAGGACCTGCCGTAATTAATAACTGTGTTCCACTGAGCGGGCCAGGTTGAAGTTTTGTCAGCAGCAGAGACACAATTGCATCAACCGCCATCAACCGGCCTTCGCCCTGTTCACCACAGGCCTGATCACCGCTTTCCGGGCCAAAAAACTCAACGCCGCGTTGTTTTAACAGCTGATAATTCTGCTGCGTAGCAGGGTGTGACCACATCTTATTATTCATGGCTGGCGCCAGTATCAGCGGCGCTTCAGAGGCAAGACAGACCGTTGAGATCAAATCATCAGCATGGCCATGCGTCAGTTTTGCCAGACAATCTGCGGTCGCGGGAGCAATCACTATCCAGTCTGCCCAGCGCGCCAGTTTAATATGCCCCATTGCCGCTTCTTCATCAGCATCAAAGAAATTCAACGACACCGGATGACCACTGACAGTCTGCATGGTGAGCGGTGTGATGAATTGCGTCGCCCCATGACTCATCATCACCCTGACCTCAGCCCCGTGTTCTTTTAATCTACGCACCAGATCTGCCGCTTTATAAGCGGCGATACTGCCAGTAATACCCAGCAGAATATGCTTGCCCCGAAAAGCATTGCTCCCAATCATGCTTTATTTTTACCTGTGGCTAAATCACGCAAACTCAAATCATCCAAAACGTTTTCCTGTGCCTCACTTATTTCGGTAAAGAATGCTTCGATACCCGGCTCAGTATGTTGTTGTAATTTTGAAATACCGACTTCTTCAGCACTCCGTAAACTGGCCAATATGTCACTGACACGGATTTTGCTGACATCGCCAGCCAATGTATAGGAAATTTTATCGCCAGCCACTTCCACCAGAAAACCACCTTTCTCTAACATACTGAGTAAATCCATCAGGTTTTCACTGCTTAATGCTGTCAGCTGCTCCAGCTCAGTGACGGTATATGCTGGCTGTTGCTCACAAAACCGACGAGCCATAATTGTCATTAACCACAAACCTTTTTTCTCGCGTAAACGCGGGCTCAAAACCAGTGTTTTTCCACCCATCAAGACAAATTTAGGATGCTGCAGATAAAAGGCGACCTGCGATCCAGTCAGTAGAATATACCAGCCGAGATAAAGCCAGATCATAAAGAAAAACAGAATAGCAAAACTGGAATAAATTGCCGTGTAATTTGATGATGAAGCAACAAAGGTGGCAAACAAGGTTCCCAGACCAATCCATAATGCACCGGCTACCATTGCACCACCAAGTGCAGGCCCAAGTTTCACCTTGGTATTAGGAATAAAAGTGTAGAGAAAGGTAAAGGCAAGCACAATCATGAAATAGGGTAATAACTTGCTCATTATCAGTAACAACGTACCGAATGGTTCTATCGATTGTAATGTCTGAACCACATCATGATTCATTACGGTCGCAGCAAGGCCTAAAGCCGAAAATACCAGCACGGGTCCAATCATGACGACACTTAAATAATCGGTAAAACGCCTTGCCAGGGTCCTCGGCCGTTTCACTCGCCAGACATAATTAAATGCACTTTCAACTTTCTGCACTAATGCAATAATCGTGTAAAACAACATACCCAGACCAATTGATCCGAGTACACCGACTTTGACATTTTCCACGAAACCAATAATGTTGGAGGTCATTTCTGCACCACGTTCACCAAGTGGCGCCATGAAATTCAACAAGACGGGTTCTATCTGATTATGCACTCCAAATGCTTTAAGCACTGAGAAGGCCACAGCAATTAACGGGACCAAAGACAGTAAAGTGGTAAACACCAGACTCATTGCCCGTAAATTTAATTCGCCGGTCGATAATTGCCTGACCATCACGTATGCCACTCGTACAAAGTGGCGAAACACACGTTTCATTTTACTGGCACTTTCGGCAGTTTCCTGCCAGAGCTGAACCTGGAAGAAATGCTTAAGCCTGTCTATATAGTCATTCATATTGGTTACCATCCTGATGGCAGTTCGTTTATCCATTAAACCGGATTATCAATATCGATAAAATGATGTTGCAAATCAAAGTGCTCCGCAAGATGCTCACCTAAGGCCTTGGCGCCATATCGTTCAGTGGCATGATGCCCCGCGGCAATGTAATGAATTCCAAGCTCCCGGGCTAGATGCGTGGTTTGTTCTGAGGCTTCCCCGCTGATAAAGGCATCCAGACCTAACTCTGCCGCCTGCTGAATATAACCTTGTGCGGCTCCTGTACACCAACCAAGGGTATTGATATCGCGATTATGGCCGGCAATCGTTGTGGGCTCACGTCCAAGCCGGTTGGCAATAAACGATGAAAATTCACTTAACGATTGCGCCACTTTTAAACAACCGCACAACCCAATAGCGGGTTCTCCGGTTCCTGAAATACGACCATCAACTTCAAGATCCAGTATTTTGGCTAACTGCGCGTTGTTACCAAGCTCTGCATGCGCATCTAAAGGTAGATGGTAGGCAAACAGATTAATATCCCGGGTTAACAAGGTTTTTAAGCGCTGGTATTTGAGCCCGGTAACCGCTGGCGCTTCACCACGCCAGAAATAGCCATGATGTACCAGTATTGCATCAGCATTATTGGCTACTGCTGCATCCAATAAAGCCTGACTTGCCGTGACACCGGTCACCAGGATGTTAATCTGCTGTTTACCTTCGACCTGTAATCCGTTTGGACAATAGTCCTGAAATCTTGATGGTTCCAGTAACTCATCAAGATAGGCGAGCAGCTCTGTTCGGGTTATCATCCAAATTACTCCACATAAACTCCAAGGTCTGATTATCCAGACCCTCGCCACTATAACAAACAGGAGTCTTAAATGGATGCTGTGAGTATTATTGCACTGAGTATGGGGGCCGCCTGGGCCAGTGGCATCAACCTGTATGCTGCCGTTTTTATGCTCGGTTATATGGGATCAACAGGTCATATTGTCTTACCGGATGAGTTACAGGTACTCAGCGATCCATTAGTGATGACCGCCGCCGCTGTCATGTATTGCGTAGAGTTTTTTGCTGATAAAGTTCCGGGGGTCGATACCGGCTGGGATACCCTGCATACCTTTATCCGTATTCCGGCAGGAGCCATGTTGGCGGCCAGTGCTGTAGGAGATGTCAGCCCCGCAATCGAACTTACAGCGGGTCTGCTGGGAGGCAGTCTGGCTGCAGCCACACATGCCACTAAAGCGGGTAGTCGATTACTGATCAACACCTCACCAGAGCCATTCAGTAACTGGGGTGCCTCCGTAACGGAAGACTTGCTGGTGATTGCCGGCCTGTGGACAGCGCTTACTTATCCAATCTGGTTCCTGGCCGCGCTTGTTATTTTTATCGTGTTAATGATATGGCTACTGCCGCGTTTATGGCGGTTAATCAGAACAGTATTGCAATATATCGGAAGTTGGTTGGGGTGGTGCGAAAAACCGGAAACATCCTCTACAGCGAAAACTGCCGAACCGACAATGGTGAAGTCTGTAACAGATAAAACGGAAAGTTAACGGCGACGATATACCACACCATGCGGCGTGCGTTGCAGGTCAAATGCTTCGGTATAGCCGCTAATAGTCTCAGATGCCCCTAAAAACAGGTATCCGCCCGGATTCATTGCCTGGGCCAGTCGGGTCAGGATGTCCGTCTTGCGTTGCATTGAGAAGTAAATCAACACATTACGACAGAAGATCACATCAAAGCGGCCGAGACCAGTGTAGTTCTGTAACAGGTTCTGTTCTCTGAATTGCACCCGCTGTTTTATTTCATCAGTAATTTGCCAGCGTCCTTCGAGCTGTTTGAAAAACTGTTGGCGTCTTGCCGCAGAAAGTCCCCTGACCAACGCATGTTCCTCATAAACACCTCGCCGGGCCAAAGCAAGCATACTGTTAGAAATATCGGTCGCAATGATCTGCGTACTTTTCAGGCGACTGTCTGGTTTCTTGCGTGTGTATTCACTCAAAATCATGCTGATGGTGTAGGGTTCCTGGCCTGAAGAGCAGGCCGCCGACCAGATTTTACAGGGTGAAGTAATCCGGGTTTCCAGGTCAGCCAGAGTCATCTTTTCAAAGACTTCAAATGGTCCACCATCTCTGAACCATGAGGTTTCATTGGTCGTCATCGCGTCGATGACCGAATCACGTAAATGACGTGGATGACCACGTTGAATGGCGTTTAGCAGATCGGCTACCGACGGAATGTTCTCATCGCGTAATAGTTTAGTGAGGCGGCTGACAATTAAATATTGCTTACCATCACCTAACACAATGCCGCAGGCTTGTTCCAAAAAAAGTCTAAACCGTTCGTAATCGGCCTGACCAATGTCGTTTCCTTGTAACATACCTGCGTTTTGCCCACCTTAATGATTCGGTCTATAGCATTTAGCGGTCAATATGCTTAAATGTTTAGCCGTTATAATTTAACCATACTCTGATTGCTTATATGTCAAAAAACAAGCCAAATATGACACGTCGTAATATTTTGATCACCGGATGTTCAAGTGGCATTGGTTTGGCAGCCGCTCAAATATTACACCGCCGTGGCTACCATGTGATCGCTACTGTAAGGAAACCTGCAGATCAATCTATGCTCTGTGAAGCCGGCATCAGTAGTTTGTTATGCGATTTGAATAACAGCGCAGCTATCCGGCAGATGGTTGAATCGGCGTTAAAAGCCTTCGATGGGCGAATCGATGTGTTATTCAACAATGCCGCCTATGGCCAACCCGGCGCAGTGGAAGATCTATCACGTGAAGCAATGCGAGATCAATTTGAAACCAATGTGTTTGGTACGCAGGAGCTGACCAACCTTGTTATCAGACAAATGCGACAGCAGGGATTTGGCAGAATTATCTATAACAGCTCGGTATTAGGTTTAATCGCTCTACCTTATCGTGGTGCATACAATGCCAGTAAGTTTGCCATAGAAGGCCTGGCTGACACGCTAAGATTAGAGTTGAAAGGCACGGGGATAGATATTTCTCTCATTGAGCCCGGACCGATAACCAGTCACTTCCGGCAAAATGCCTTTGTAAAATTTCAACAGCATATTGATAAAAATAACAGTGCTCATCTGAGCAACTATAACGCGATGGAAAGGCGTCTGTTAACGCCTGGGCCAACAGCACCTTTCACCCTTCCAGCAAAAGCTGTTGTTGATAAATTAGTACATGCAATTGAATCAAACCGACCTAAAATACGTTACTACGTTACCTTTCCGACCTACTTATTTGCCTATCTCAAACGCGTATTGCCGGCCAGTGGTTTAGATTGGGTATTGAATCGGGTTTCTCGTGGTGAACAACGTTAAGTAGTCTATATTTTTTCAGCTAATTGATATGCCATAATCGTCGGCATAATACTTCCCATGGACGTGATTAAAATGGCCAGGATGTCAAAACGCCAACTTCAGTGGAAAACCGCTCTGAGTATTTTTTTAGGCAGCTATTTGACCGGGCTTATTATTCTGATACTGATTGGCTATTTACACTTTCAGCATGGTCATTTTGAAGCGTCACAGATCACCCGCATTTATCTACTGCCATTTTTGCTTATTACAGGCTTTTCAATGGCATTAACGTGGTGGGTATTACACCGACTCTCCCAACCTTTAACAAAGATTGAACAGATATCGCTGGCATTACCATTACTGTCAGCAAAAAAATATCAGCAAGCCCGCCAGTTATTATCAGAAAACATCAGCAGCAGCCTCGATCAGGAAGTCGTTGACCTGTCTCATCTTACACACCAGCTGATAAATGTGCTGGATCATCTTGATCAGCACAGGCGGCTACGTAACCAACAGGTACAGATTAAAAATCGTGAGCTGCGCAAAGATCGTGACTTCATTAAAAGCCTGCTCGATACCGCCCAGTTAATCGTTATAACCATCAACAAACAGTTTGAAATTTCGCTGTTTAATGACTATGGCGAAAAAATAACGGGATATAGCAAAACTGAAGTTCTCAATTCCAATGTCGCCAGAATGTTTCCTGCCAGTCACTGGACTGAGGCCAATATCCATTTTAATGAATTACTGGCGGGCCATCAGCGTATTGCACAACAGGATGCCGAACTCATTGATAAAAGCGGGCTTATCCGCCAGATTTCCTGGTTGCATTCACGATTGGAGCACGACAATCAACAAGCCGTAATTTTATCGGTTGGCCTGGATATGACTGATAAAAAAGAGGCTGAAAAACGTATCGTCTGGATGGCCGAACATGATCCGCTGACCGACTTATGCAATCGCAGAAAATTTATTGAGGAGTTTGAAAAATCCTTGCGGATGGCGATTCGTTATCAGCATCGCAATACTTTGCTGTATCTCGATTTGGATCAATTCAAAGATATTAACGATACCAGTGGTCACCGCGCAGGGGATGAACTGCTGATTCTGGTGGCCCGGTCGCTCAAACGGGTCACTCGTTTTACCGATCTCGTTGCCCGGTTGGGTGGAGATGAGTTCGCAATATTAATGCCGGAAAGTGATGCTGAGGGTGCCATTACTCTGGCAAAGAAAATAATCAATGAACTAAGCACCATTCAGCTTGAATACGGTATGGTTCATCATAAAGTCTCAACCAGTATCGGCATTGTGCATTTTCCATTGCAGGACGCCAGTATCCATGAGTTGATGGGGTTTGCGGATTTGGCAATGTATCAGGCTAAAGCGATTGGCAAAGGCAGTTTCCATACATTCTCGGTTGACGATCGCACGCGTGAGCAACTCCAGGCTCGAGTTTTATGGAAACATCGGATTGAACAGGCGCTTGAACAGGATCTGTTTGTGTTGTTTTATCAGCCCATTCTCGAATTGCAATCCGACAAAATAGAACATTACGAAGTATTGATCCGTATGCGGGATCCGCAGACGGGTGAGATGCGACTACCCGGTAAATTTATTCAGATTGCCGAGCAAGTCGGTTTGATTCAGCAAATCGATCATTACGTTATCAGGCATGCGCTAAAACAATTAGGCGCATTACAAAAACTCGGACGAAAAGTCACCTTTGCAATCAATTTATCAGGGATGGTGATTGATACCTCGATATTATTGCCGCTTCTGGAAGATGCCATCACTGACTATGCTGTGGATCCCAAAGGCATCATTTTCGAAATCACCGAAACCGTTGCCGTCTCCAACCTGCAACAGGCCAAAGCGATGATGCACGCCATTAAAGCATTGGGATGTCAATTTTCACTGGATGATTTCGGAGTTGGATTTTCGTCATTTAACTACATGCGTGAACTGCCTGTCGATATCATCAAAATTGATGGCATATTCATTAAAAATCTCGATAAAAATGCCGATGATCAGCTTTTTGTCAAAGCCTTGGTAGATGTCGCCAAAGGACTGAACCGGAAAACCACTGCAGAATTTGTTGAAAACACAGACATACTGGCGCTGCTCAGAGGTTATGGGGTTGATTTTGCACAGGGATATTATATCGGTCGGCCACAGCCCGATTTGCTTGATACCGTTGTCTGGACTGATTCTTCATTAAACCAATAGTATTCCTGATACTGCGCTTCATGCTTGTGCATGCATTTCGTTCATCCGATACAAATTGGTGCAAACACCCTATCTTAAGTAGCACATAAAAACAATAAGCAATTGATATTGTTAAACAAATAAAGTTAGGCATAAAACATGCAAACTGCTTACCTGTTTACATCAATTCTATCTGGAGTTTTTATGTCTTATCTCATACCAAGTGAATTTACCAAAAAAATGGTCGATGCCGGTGAAGCCAAGCTCAAAATGGCTACCCGGGACGTACTGATACGATCCTATATGGCAGGAGCTATTTTAACTCTGGCCGTCGCATTTGCTGTCACCACTGCCGTTCAGACGGGTTTGCCGATTGTTGGTGCTCTAGTTTTCCCTGTTGGCTTTGTCTTATTGAATTTACTCGGTTTTGACTTGTTGACCGGTGTATTTGCCCTCGTTCCATTAGCGTTATTGGATAAAAGACGCGGCTGTACATTCAAAGGGATGATGAAAAACTGGCTGCTGGTCGGTTTGGGTAATCTCTTAGGTGCATTAACCACCGCTTTATTAGTAGGCATCGCCTGGACATTTGCATTCACCACTGAACCGGGCGCCGCAGGTCAGGCGATTGCCAAGGCAGCCGAAGCACGAACCTTAGGATTTGCAGCACATGGTGGCGCGGGTTGGTTAACCGTCTTTGTCGCCGGCATTCTATGTAACTGGATGGTTTCAACGGGTGTGGTTGGCGCCATGTTATCCAATTCAGTTGCCGGCAAAGTGGTGGCCATGTGGCTACCGATTGCAGTGTTTTTTGGATTGGTGTTCGAACATGCCGTAGTCAATATGTTCCTGTTCCCTATGGGAATGCTGATGGGTGCGGATATCACTATCGCTGACTGGTTATTGTGGAACGAAATCCCGGTTATCTTCGGTAATCTGGTTGGCGGTCTGGTACTGACTGGTGGGATGTTGTACGCGACGCATTACAAAACCGGTGCACCTACTGCCGAATTTTCAGAAAAAATGAATTAATTTCCTCGTTGGCCTGGCATCTGTTATGGGTGTCAGGTTTTTTATCCAAATACAAACAGACATCCTGGAGTAACAATGAATAAACTTGCTATGACGCAAGCCATCATGGTGGCAAAAGAGACTAAAGAAATGACTTGGGAAAAAATCGGTGAAGCCATTGGCATGTCACCGGAATGGACGGCATCCGCCTGTCTCGGCATGAACAGTATGCCAGTCGAAACAGCCAAAAAACTATGTCAGGTAATGGACCTGGGTACTGAAGTCGAGCTGGCTTTGCAAAAGTATCCTAACAAACAATGGGAGCAAACCGTGCCCACCGATCCATTGCTTTATCGTCTTTATGAAATGATGTCGGTTTATGGGCCGACCATTAAAGAAATTGTCCATGAAAAATGCGGTGACGGCATTGTCAGCGCGATTGACTTTGCGATGAATATCGAGAAAAAACCCGATCCCAAAGGGGATCGGATTGTGATTACACTGGACGGTAAATTTTTACCTTATAAGTCCTGGTAATCATGCTGAAAGGTGCACTGTATAAACAGTGCACCTGATTTCTAGCGATTTGGCCGTGCGTAAACATAAACAAGATAATAGGCCATCGCCACAAAGCCTGCTCCCCCGACAATATTGCCCAGGGTGACCGGGATAAGATTACCCATCAAACCCGCAAAATCCAATGTGGCCAGCTGTGCCGCATCAAAATGTCCTGCCGCCACAATGGCTTGATCAGTTGCCGCAATCATCGCAATTGGAATCATGTACATATTGGCGACGCAGTGTTCAAACCCCATAGCCACGAAGCCTGAAATAGGGAATAACACGGCCATCACCTTATCCGTCACACTGCGAGAGGCATAAACCATCCAGCTGCCTAAACAGACCAGTACATTGCAGAATAACCCCCGGACAAAGGCTTCGGTGACAGAGTGATCGACTTTAACTAAACCGGATTTTATCGCTGTGACCCCCACTCCATAATCACCATCGGTCAAATACCCCGATAAATACACCAGATAAACTGTCACCAGCGCCCCGATCAGGTTACCGACATACACAATGCCCCAGTTCCGCATGAGGGATTTGAAACTCACCTGTCCCTTGGCGTAAGCCATCACCACCAGCGTATTACCGGTAAATAATTCAGCCCCGGCAATGACCACCAGAATAAAGCCCAACGCAAAAACCAGCCCACCGACTAACCTGGCCAAACCATAGGCATCACCGGCATCGGTCATCACTACCGTGTAATACATCGCAGCAAACGAGATAAACGCACCCGCCATCAGCGACAGAATGACCAATGGAATGAGTGACATATTGGCCTTGTCAACACCGACGGTTTTAACTTTTTCCGCGACTTCCGCTGGCGTGAAGGCATCGACAAACTTGCCGAAATCAGACATGAGTTGGGGCCTTATGAGAATTGGGAGAAAAGTTTGGCATTATATCAGTGACTTGTAATGCTTTACAGGAATTACCTTCCCGGAATAAGTGATGATTATTAAGGTTTACTGCCTGAACAATCCGGGCTTTTTAATTTTTCCAACAGAAAACTGAACGTTGAATAAAAAATACCGGGCTGTGAAATATTTCGCCAACCCGGTATTCGCCAGGTTTCACTTAGTGTCTCAACTCACTGGTAAAAACCAGCTCCTCATCCTGGACATCCACTTTGATCACTTGCCCTGCCACGAAACGACCTGATAATAAAGCCTGAGCCAGCGGGTTCTCCAGTTCATGCTGAATCACCCGTTTCAATGGGCGCGCACCGTAAACCGGATCAAACCCGGCTTCGGAGAGCATATCCAACGCCGCATCAGATAGTTCCAGTCCCATCTCTTTTTCTGCCAGACGTGCACGCAAATGTTCCAGTTGGATATCGGCAATGGCACGAATTTGCGATTTTTGCAGCGGATGAAATACCACAACATCATCCACACGGTTAATAAATTCCGGACGGAAATGTTGTCCGACAATTTCCATGACGGCATTTTTCATTGTCTCGTAATTATCTTCACCGGCCATTTCCTGAATCACATTGGATCCGAGATTGGATGTCATGACAATCACCGTATTTCTGAAATCCACGGTGCGCCCCTGACCATCAGTCAAACGACCATCATCCAGTACCTGCAGCAGGATATTAAATACATCCGGATGGGCTTTTTCGACCTCATCCAGCAGAATGACTGAATAGGGTTTACGTCGCACGGCTTCGGTCAGATAACCGCCTTCTTCATACCCCACATAACCGGGAGGTGCGCCCACCAGACGCGCCACCGAATGTTTTTCCATAAACTCGGACATATCTATGCGCACCATGGCTTCTTCGGTATCAAACAGGAAGGTTGCCAAAGATTTACATAGTTCGGTTTTACCGACACCCGTAGGCCCCAAAAACAGGAAAGAACCATTCGGACGATTCGGATCTGATAAACCGGCACGGCTGCGGCGGATAGCATTCGCAACCGAATTCACCGCTTCGTCCTGACCAATTACCCGCTCGTGCAACGCTTCATCCATTTTCAGTAATTTATCGCGCTCACCTTCCAGCATTTTGGAAACCGGAATACCGGTCCATTTGGAAACCACTTCGGCGATTTCTTCTTCACCAACCTTGTTTCTCAGCAGCGTGAATTCCTGCATTTCCGCCTGAGTGGCAATATCCAGCTGCTTTTCCAATGCCGGAATACGGCCGTATTGCAGCTCGGACATTTTTTCCAGATTACCGCTTCGGTTGGCCGATTCCAGCTCCAGACGTGCCTTTTCCAGCTCTTCCTTGATGTGCTGACTGCCATGTAAAGCGGCTTTTTCCGACTTCCAGACTTCTTCCAGATCGGTATATTCGCGCGCCAGCTTTTTCATCTCGGTTTCCAGCGTATCCAAGCGTTTTTTGGAGGCTTCATCCGACTCTTTCTGCAAGGCAACACGTTCAATTTTTAATTGGATTAAACGTCTTTCCAACCGATCCAAAACCTCCGGTTTGGAATCAATCTCCATACGAATCCGACTGGCCGCTTCATCAATCAAATCAATGGCTTTATCCGGCAAATTCCGGTCGGTGATATAACGATGCGATAAGGTGGCTGCAGCAACAATAGCCGGATCAGTAATATCTACGCCATGATGCACTTCATAGCGTTCACTCAGGCCACGTAAAATAGCAATGGTTGATTCAACACTGGGCTCTCCCACCAGCACTTTCTGAAACCGGCGTTCAAGGGCGGCATCTTTCTCAACATATTGACGATATTCATCCAGCGTGGTGGCACCGATACAATGTAATTCGCCCCGCGCTAAAGCTGGTTTCAGCATATTGCCCGCATCCATTGAACCTTCGGCTTTACCGGCACCGACCATGGTATGAATTTCATCAATAAACAAAATGATCTGTCCTTCCTGTTTAGATAGATCACTCAACACTGCCTTTAGGCGTTCTTCGAATTCTCCACGGAATTTGGCACCCGCGATCAGGGACCCCATATCCAGTGACAAAACGCGTTTGTGTTTCATGCCTTCCGGCACTTCGCCATTGACGATACGCTGAGCCAGACCTTCAACAATCGCGGTTTTTCCGACACCCGGCTCACCTATTAACACCGGATTATTTTTGGTGCGGCGTTGCAAAACCTGAATAGTGCGACGTATCTCATCATCCCGACCAATGACCGGGTCCAGTTTGCCGCTTTCGGCACGGGCCGTCAGATCGATAGTGTATTTTTCCAACGCCTGCCGTTGTTCTTCAGCATTTTGATCAGTCACGCGTTCGCCCCCACGAATTTTATCAATCACGTTATTAATATTGGTTTTGTTAGCACCATGTTTACGGAGCAACTCACCGGTCTGATTTTTTTCTTCAACTGCAGCCAAAATCAGCAGTTCACTGGAAATAAATTGATCCTGACGTTGCTGCGCCAGCTTATCGGTTTGATTTAACAAGCGGTTCAAATCAGATGAAATACGAATATCACCATTGCCGCCCTCAACCTGAGGGAAACGCTTTAACTGGGCTTCAAGATCCGCCTGATAGGCTGGCACATTGACACCACTTTGCGCCAATAATGGTTTTACCGTTCCCCCCTGCTGGTTCAATAATGCCAACAATAAATGAGCAGGCTCTATTACCTGGTGATCACGGCCAACGGCCAGACTTTGTGCCGCCCCCAGTGCTTCCTGAAATTTGCTGGTGAGTTTATCGATTTGCATCGTCGTAATATCCCTGTAAAAAATAAGTTAATTACAAAATGGGGGGTATCGAATCAGAAATCAAGTGAACGTCATCAGAAAAAGATGACCATATTGAAAAACAACTAAGCTGTTGAATTAATTTTGATTATAGTCAATTAACCAAACATCTCGCTATGGATGTTTACTATTAACAGGCGTCTCAATCGCCACACTAATATCCTGCAGGCATTGCAGCATAGATTCAGGTGAGCAGATTAATGCTGGTGTCATTGTCAGCTGTACCCGACTCGGCACAAAAGGCGCGGTAAACACTTTACCTTCAGCAGTCACCCCATCAATACGAACCGGAAACACCGGCGCAGCTGACCAGCTCGCCAGACGGCCTACACCGCCTTTGATTTTTCTGGGAGGATCACTATCCAGATGTATTTTTCCGTGGGGAAACAATGCGATCACTTCGCCTTTCTGTAAGGCCCTTAATGCCTGCCTTAAAGCCTGTTCCGGACGACCATTGCGATCAACAGGAATACAACCCGCTTTTTTAAACACCCAGCTAACCAAAGGTCGTTCATATTCTTCACGCGCAATCAAAAAGCGTAATGGTCTTTTGCTGGCGGAGATTAACAACAATGGATCGGCACCTGACACATGATTGGCCACCACTATCGCCGGCCCCGTTTCTGGTAAATTAATTTTTTGTTCTGGCAAACGCTGAATATATCGACAGATAAGACGCGTCCAGCCATCTAACCAGTTAACAGAAGGCCCGCCCCAATCAGCTTCGGCATTTTGCAGCCCGATAATCCAGATAGCGACTGCAATAATAATAATGACCAGCAGATAAACGATCATTCCACCTCAAACGGTGCTGGATCGCCCATACCGACACGAACCACTTCTGGCAAATCATTGATAAACTCGATAACCGTGGTTGGCTCATGGCCACAGGCACCGCCATCAATAATTAAATCGACGTGTTTACTCAACTGATCCGCGATCTCATCTGCCTCTGTCATCGGCATGGTGTCACCCGGAAGAATAAGCGTTGAACTCATTAAAGGTTCATTGAGCTCTTCCAATAAAGCGAGGGCAATATTGTTTACGGGTATCCGCAAACCAATGGTTTTGCGTTTCGGATGTTGCAATCTTCGAGGCACTTCCTTGGTGGCCGGCAATACAAAGGTATAAGGGCCAGGGGTATGTGCCTTAATCAAACGAAATACCGCATTATTAAATTTGGCATAGACCGACAGTTCGGATAAATCTCTACAGACCAGCGTGAAATTATGATCATCATCCAATTGACGCAATCGACGGATACGATCCATCGCCGCTTTATCGCCCAAGTAACATCCCAGTGCATAGCCCGAATCAGTCGGATAGACCACCAGGCCGCCACTCATAATGATCTGACAGGCTTGTTTTATTAAACGAGGTTGCGGATTATCCGGATGAATTTGAAAATACTGACTCATGTGAAATCGTTGAAACCTTCTTAGTTAATTTAAGGACAGATATACCATAATCCATGTGCTGTGCCTGTTTTACTGCCACAACGTCCATACCGGTTTGCATGAAGCAGGCAGTGGAAGAAAACGTCCGAGTTCGCTCCAGCTTTGATCCGGACTATGAAAGTCAGAACCGCAGGAAGCGAGCAAATCATATTGTTTGGCGAGCGCCGCAACATTTCTTAATTGATCGGGATGTTGATGTCCGGAGCTGACTTCTATCGCCTGACCGCCCGCGGTTTTAAAATTATCAATCAATCGACGCAGCTTGCTGGCCGTCATTTTATAACGCAACGGATGGGCAATAGCCGCCTGGCCACCCGCACCGGTTATCCACTCAACGGCGGACTCCAGATCTGTCCACTGACCCGGAACGTATCCGGGCTTGCCTCTAACCAGAAAGCGTTTGAACACGTCTTTTGTATCAGACGCATGACCTTGTTCGACCAGAAACTGCGCAAAATGCATGCGTCCCAGCATGGTCTTTGAAGCATATTGAGCGGCGCCCTCCAAAGCACCTGAAATGCCGGATTTTTCCAATCGGTGCGCAATTTCTTCAGCTCGTTGCTGGCGATAATCGCGGATTTTGGCTAAACCGGTTTGCAATTTTGCGTTATCAATATCAATGTTAAGCCCGATAATATGGATAGTACTGCTATACCAGCTGACCGAAATCTCCACCCCGGGGATCAGCGTTAATGGTTGCTCTTCAGCCGCCCGAAGCGCTGCTACAATGCCTTCTGTCCCATCATGATCAGTAAGCGCCAGCACATCCACACCTTGCTGAATGGCTCGTTCAACAAGTGCTTGAGGTGAAAGTGCGCCATCAGAGGCGGTGGAATGGCAATGCAGGTCATAGTGCGTCATGGTATTGATTTTACGTTAGAATGTGCCATCACTGTAATAACTGAAAAAAAAGATGAAACTATTTACTGATTTTCTGCCCATTATTCTGTTTTTCATTGCCTATAAATTCGGTGGCGGCGTCTACCATTGGAATGGTCAGGAGTATGAGGTTGCCGGTATCTATGCTGCAACAGCAGTTATGATGGTAGCCACCCTGATACAGGTGCTATGGGGCCAGTTACGCCATGGCAAAGTCGAAAGACAGCACATGATCACGCTTATTCTGGTCATGGTGCTGGGTGGGGCAACCATCTGGTTACAAAATCCGGAATTTGTGATGTGGAAACCGACCGCGGTGAACTGGTTGTTTGCTTTAGCCTTTCTTGGCGCCCGTATATTTACTGATAAAACATTACTCGAACGTCTGATGGCCGCGCACTTGCAGTTGCCAACGGTGGTCTGGTCACGATTAAATACTGCCTGGATCCTGTTTTTTGTGTTTTCCGGCTTTCTTAATATCTATATTGCCTATAACTACTCAGAAGAAACCTGGGTGAACTTCAAACTATTCGGATCATTAATCATTACGGTAGTGTTTATTGCCGGGCAGGCCATCTATCTGTCTCGCCATATTAATGACAATACCAATTCGAAGGATGCATCCTGATGTTATATGCCATCATCAGCGAAGATAAACCCGATAGCTTGCAGCGACGCCTGGCTGCACGACCTGCTCATGTTGCCCGTCTACAGGAATTACAAAACGAAGGCCGTTTAGTGCTGGCGGGTCCACATCCCGTTATTGATAGCGAAGATCCCGGTGAAGCCGGATTCAGCGGTAGTCTTGTGGTCGCAGAGTTTGACGACTGGCGCAGTGCCCAAATCTGGGCTGGAGCAGATCCTTATGTCGAAGCCGATGTGTACAGCAAAGTCACCGTCAAACCGTTTCGTAAGGTTTTTCCATGAGCGCCACTACCCAACAAAAGCTGGAACAGGCTTTACTGAAGCTGCAACCCACACAGTTACAAATTACCGATGACAGTCATTTGCATGCTGGTCATGCCGGCAATACTGGCGGTGGTCATTTCACGGTTTTTATTGTCAGTGAAGCTTTTGCCGGGCTCTCACTAATCAAACGGCATCGGCTTGTTTATGACGCTGCAGCTGAACTATTACCTTCAGCCATTCATGCGCTAAGCATTAAAGCCAAAACGCCCAGTGAATTAAATTAACCAGCCCAATGGCGACGGAAAGCAGCAAATCTCAAAACCAAACCTTTCTGGCACAACTGGAACGTCAACGTTTACAAAAACCCTGTCAACGCATTATTGATTTACGCGGCAAGGTGACTGGAGAATGCCAGCCTTATGAATTCGGTGGTGTCACCCATTATCTGGATGACCGCAGCTATCTTATCCTGAAACAGTTAATTGACCGGATGGAGGGGCATTATACTGTTGGGGTTTATGAAGCATTGATACAAGCTGTTCGTCAGTTCCAGCAACAAACACCACCAGCTTTCGAAGTTGAAGATAATGGCGTTTTACTTATCCGTCTTGATCAGTCGTTAAGGCGGCTGGCACAGCGGGTGTTACTGACGTTGCCCGTCACGATCCGCAATGCTGAGCTGAGTTATCATGCGATGACACTGGATGTCAGTACTGATGCTATACGCGTCAGTATGAAACGGGTAGCCACACTGGAAAAAAACGATACGGTCGAGGTGGGGTTCGAACACTTTCCTGATGCGAAAAGCCCTGAATCCACGCTGATTGCATTCGATATTATCCGTCTGGAGCAGGATGAACAGCGTACATTTGCTGTATTACGATTCAATGATTCTGTTGGTAATGATGTCAGACAAGCCTGGCAAAACTGGCTCAGCAATAAGCAAAAACACAGTTCCACCGATCTGACTAATGAAATTCTCAACCTGACCCAGAATTCACTATTACGTTTATACAGCCGACAGATACCCAGCCTGCTTTGCTGGATAGGTGAACAAAATAATAAACCCGTTGTTACTGCACTTCACAGCAGTACCCTTTGTGACCAGATTTTTATCCATACACCCAACTTACTCAAGCAAATAAAAATACTGCTCTCGCAGATTGAACAAAATCAATTTACCAGTGGCATTTTTGCATTGACTGCAGACCGCATGAGCATTATCGGTCTTAATGAACTGCAACGCCTAAAACAATGCTGGCCATGGTCAGCTGACACGCAGTTATTACATTTCAGCATGATCCCGCTGAAAATCAATGAAGCAGATTACCATCCGAATTTCGACATGATTGCTCAGGTCGATCCGCGTATGGCGGTCGATTTTTCCGGAAAGGTATCCAGTTTAAAACGTCTGCTGCATATAACCGATATTACAGCCTGTCTGGATCAGTTACACCATGACGATACATCACTTGCTGCCGACAGTATTGATATCGACCAGTCAGGTCAGACGAGTATGCTACCTCCGGTCAGCAATCTGAAGCCCTATATTCAACGACAACAGAGCCGCTATACGGTGCTCACACCGGTTAACCTGTTTTTAAACAGCCAGGAGATTGTTTCACAAACCAACGAAGTTTCTATCAACGGTTTGTCTTTATCGGTTGATGCTGATTTGCCGGTGACCATTGGCAGTCGTGTGACATTGCATTTCACTCGTTGGCAGGCACAGCGACCACAGTTAAATTTACGCAGCGTTCCCTATGAAGTGAAACGCGTACAAAAATTTGCCGGACAGACCGAGCTGGGATTGCAGCGACTGGTGACACAATGCCCATGGGCCGTGAATCAGTTTTTTGAAAAAGCGATCAACGATAACCAACATTCATTAGCGCGTCGGGAAGATGATCTAATTCAAATGCAGCATAGCCGCGTGTATCTGGATATGCTGAGCCATACCCCGCTTGATACAGCGCTGTTTTTTGGGTTGGATATTCAGCAAAAACGCGTTTTGCAAGCCGTTGCAGGGTACTCCGAGGTAATAGATGAAACTGACAAAAAACTATGGCAGGTCATCTCCAATGCGATTCCACGGATTACCCTGCAGCTGAAAACCGTCAACACTGAAAACATGGTGACCCAGGCCATGGGATTGTATTGTTACCGCTCCGGGCAGCAGCCATGGCAGATAATCTGTGAGCATGAGCTGCAATCGACAGAGGCCAAAAACCTGCTACTGCACCGACTGTTCAGCTCTCAACATCATTACGTCTTTCATTGTCAGCTGGTCAATAATAAAACCGACTGGCTCCATGATGAACTGGATTTAATCCGCCAGATCAATGCACTACGCAGTCATAGCGCGCATCGCATCAAAAATCTGCGACAGATGTTGGGTTCAATATTTGCCGTCGCCTATCTGACAGATATCACGCAGTTTGTCCGGGATAGCATGCAGAGCTAGGAACTTGTTAATCTCTCATTTACCGCATCTGTTGTGACTGGTTTTACGCGGCCACCATCATTTTATCGATCCAGACCGAGCCGCTACGGATATTACTGCGTAAATCCACATCATTCGCCACGGCCTGAATGCCTTTAAACATATCCTGCAACTGACCGGCGATAGTAAATTCGTCAATAGCGTACTGAATTTCACCATTTTCCACCCAGAAACCCGCCGCACCCTGCGAATAATCTCCGTTAACAATATTGACACCCATGCCCATGGTTTCAGTGACAATCACGCCCTTATCCATCGCTTTCAGCATGTCTTTAAATGACAAATCGTTACTATCCACTGTCAGGTTATGCACACCCCCAGCATTGGCGGTGGTCGTCATGTTCAGACGTCGGGCTGAGTAACTATCCAGAACATAGCCTTGTAAAATACCATCGCGGATAATGTCACGATTCTGCGTTGCGACACCTTCGGCGTCAAAAGCTGAACTGCCTAAGGCTTTAAATAAATGCGGCTGTTCGTGAATATGGATAAACGATGGAAAAATTTGCTCGCCCAGTTTATCCAGCAGAAAACTGGATTTACGGTATAAAGCACTTCCACGAATACCGCCAACCAGCTGACCAAACAAAGAGGAGGCAATTTCACTGGCAAAAATCACGGGATAATGGCCAGTTTCGATTTCACGGGCATTCAGACGCTTCAATGTCTGCTCGGCGGCTTTTTGACCAACAGAAATGGCCGAAGCCAAATCCTGACTGTCACGCGCCACATCGTACCAATAGTCGCGCTGCATTCCCTCCGCATCACGAGCAATTAATGTGCACGACAAACTATGACGGGTAGATTGCGTCTGACCGATAAAACCGTGACTGTTGGCATAAATTCGCTGACCTTCGTGCGATGACACACTGGCGCCTTCTGAATTGCTTATCAGTGGATCAAAATCACGTCCCGCCTGCTCACATTCCATTGCCAATGCAATGGCTTGTTCCGGAGATAACGCCCAGGGATAGTACAAGTGCAGGTCCGGAAATGCGGTGGCCATTAATTCTGCGTCGGCTAAACCGGCAAATTTGTCTTCCTGAGTATGTTTGGCAATACTGCAGGCCATCGCTACCGTTTCATGGATGGCTTCCGGCCGCAAATCAGATGTACTGGCAGATGCTTTACTTTGCCCCAGATACACCGTCACACCCAATCCGGTATCTTTATTGTGTTCCAGGGTTTCAATTTCAGCCTGACGTACATTGACTGATAAGCCCAGGCTTTGGCTGATGCCAACTTCAGCGGCTGTAGCGCCCAGCTTTTTAGCCACATCCAGCGCCTGTTGCGCTGCCGTTTGTAATGTTGATGCGTCCAGTTTACTCATATAATCAAATTTACCTCTTCGATGTTCTGTCCCTGCTTTTGAAAGCCCCGCATTTCCAGAACACCACGTGTATTCAATGAAATTATCAGATACAAAGCCTGTGGATAATCGGCCACATCATCATCGATGACCGACGGTAAGGCAGGCGCATCAGGATGGGAGTGATAAATAGCAAACAGCTCCTGATTGCGTTCTTTCATTTCTTTCAGTGCGGCCAGCTGTTCACTGGCACTCAAGGCAAATAAAACGCTGGCATCCGTTTTAACACTGTCTATCGGATAACACATACAGCGTTGCCCATGACAACCAATTAACCCGGAGATTTCCTGGCTGGGTGAAAGTTGCGCTTGATGTAATAGCTCATTCACCAATGTGCGAGGTAAACGTATGGTCGTTTTAACTGTCATTTAGCTATTCTCATTATCGTGACATACCGGGCAGGCCGGATCCTGTTTTAATTTTATTTCCCGTATCTGCATGGCCAGAGCATCTACCATGATCAAACGACCACTGAGCGAAAAACCCGTATTGGCGAGCAATTTGAGCGTTTCAATCGCTTGAATCGACCCCATCATTCCCAGCAATGGAGAGAGCACCCCGCTCTCTGCACAGCTTTGTTGAATATCACCACCATTATCGTCGTACAAGCAACGATAACACGGTGCGTCAGCTTGTCGAGCATCATATACCGAAATTTGTCCTTCCCAACGGATGGCCGCCGCTGAAACCATCGGCGTTCTGGTTTTTTTACTGGCCCGATTCAGTAAAAAACGACTACTGAAATTATCGGTACAATCCACGATCACATCAGCCAGATCAGCTTGCTCGATGAGCTCGGACTCACTCAAGCGGTGATCGATGGTCTCAACCTTAATCGTGTCATTCAAATTTTGCAAAGTGGCCGCGGCAGAGCTGGTTTTACTCTTACCCACTGTTGACTGACGATGCACGATCTGCCGCTGCAGATTGGTCAGCTCAACCTTATCATCATCCACCAGCACCAGATGCCCGACTCCGGCAGCGGCCAGATATAAAGCGACTGGTGATCCCAGCCCCCCCAAACCGATTACCAGCACCCGGCTATCCAAAACACGCTGTTGGCCGGTGATATCAAAATCAGGCAATAAAATATGGCGGCTGTAACGCAGTAATTGTTCGTCATTCATCTGCAGTATGTTACCTCAATTCGAGGCTTGCCGAGCGTTAGCCACGTTTGCCAATCACTACCCGATCCTGCTGCCCATAATCCTGAAACGCTTGTATCTCATTAAACCCGTATTGCTGAAACAAACCTTGTACAGCAGAAGACTGATCATAACCATGTTCAATCATTAACCAACCCTCGGGCTTTAACACCCTGGCGGCCTGTTGAACCAGTTGCCGGATATCCTGCAAACCATCCTCCCCGGAAGCCAATGCAGTCAATGGTTCAAACCGCAAATCACCCTTGGTTAAATGTGGGTCATCTGAACGGATATAGGGAGGGTTGGATACGATGATATCCAGACTTGAAGAGTGCATTAACTCCAGCCACTGCCCGCAAACAAACTGCACGGCAAGCTGATTTTTTTCAGCATTATATTTAGCCATAGTTAATGCCTGCAGCGAATAATCGCTTGCCAGCATCCAGATATCATTACGCTCAGCTTTAATGGCCAAGGCAATAGCGCCACTGCCGGTTCCAAGATCCGCCACCCGCATCCCCGGCTGGATTTTTTCCAATGCCAAAGACACCAGCAACTCGGTATCAGGGCGCGGTATCAAAGTGTGTTGATTAACGGCAACTTCCAATGACCAAAATCCACGAACACCGGTTAAATGCGCAACCGGTACACCTTGCCGGCGCTTTTCAATCAGTGAAACGAATTGCTGCTGCTCGTCAGCCGTAAGCGTTTGTTCGGGATAGCTGATTAAACGTAACGGCTGACAACCCAGCACATGACATAACAGGCTTTCGATATCCTTACGCAGGGTTGGACTGACATCCAGCTGAACTCTGGCCCATTGCAGAGCCTCCTGAATGGTCATACTTTTTTAAACCGTTTTTGGCGACACCACATTAAAACAAATTGATTTGCAGCAGCGCCAATACACCGGCAGCCAGTGCCACCATCAGTAATGCATTGGTCATACGCTGCCGTTTAACCAGTTGATCCTGCACGAGCTGCAGTTGCGCCAATGCTTGCTGAAGTGTTTCCAGCGCTGGCGCGGTTGAGTCCGGAACAGCTGCCAGCTGTTCGGCAATCACCTTTTCAATTTCCGGTTGCAATGCGGTCATCAATTGTTGCTGAATATCCTGCTGCTGACGGGTCAGCCAATGCTCTGTCTGAGAAGCCACCTGTTGTTGCCAATGATTGGACTGATTCAGGTTTTGCATGGCTGTTTCGGCAGCATCGGCGGCTTTTTCGGACAGTACGGTCTGCATTTGCATGGCCTGGGTGGCCAATTGTTGGTCTACCTTGTCTTGCACACCCACACTTATCTGCTCTGTTATTTCTGCTGAAAGCCTTTCGGATAATCCGTTAAGTCTTTCATCGATGAGTTGTCTGACGATATTTTCGGCGATTTGCTGACTGATCTGCTCCGCTGAATCTTGTGACTGCTGCAGCCAGGAAGGTAATACCTGTTGCTCAAGCTGAGCCATCACCTCATCCATTGTTAAAGCTGCTGAAATGTCAGCAGCAGGCGCAGGTACCACTGATTGTTCCGCTTCACCCGTTATTGCTGGAGTACGTAAATCATTAAGTATCATTTGCAGCTGCCGGGCTTCGGGTGGTTTCGATAATAAAGCCAGCACACCACTGTCATGGGCTGATAATTTATCGGCTTCACTGTCATTGCTGGTGCAAAGTACCACCGGAATTGCTTGCCAGCGTAAATCGTTTTTGATCTGGCGGGTAGCAGTGAGGCCATCCATTCCCGGCATCATCAAATCCATAAAGATAATTAACGGTGACTGCTGCGTGGTTTCCAGCCAGGCCAAAGCATCGTCGGCACTGCCCTGTTCGACGACTTCAAATCCAGAGGATTGCAAAAGTTTGCATAACATCATGCGGGCAACACGTGAATCATCAACGACCAATGCAAGCTTGTTTGTCATACCCTCTTCCTCTGATGACTTAACTGAAACGGTGTGGATCCAGCTGGATCGACTTCACGCGTTTTCCCAACATAACGACTTCACCACGATAACGCTGTTGCATATCGCTGGCAAACTCAAAAAAATAGGTTCGTTCAAATTGCATTCTGCCGTTCGAACCACGCCTGAGACGGATTTTTTTCCAGGCCACCGTATCATTGAGAAAACTGACCCCCATCGACTGACAGTATTGACTGGCAACACGACTGGCATGTTCCGCAACCCCACGGCTATCCCACCATAACCAGCCAATCACGGCCAGAATCAGCAATACGATAGTACCGTCATTCATCCTATGTCTCCCCAGCCAGCCTGTACCATGGCCAATGCGGCTGCAGAGGCGGTTTCGGTTCTTAATATTCTTGGACCAAGACAAATACCGGTAAACCCGGCATCATTCGCCCGCGCAATTTCGTCATCACTTAAACCGCCTTCTGGTCCAATCAGTAATGCAATGCGGCTGGCTTTAGTCATACTGGAAAACCCCTGTTTGGCCTCCGGTGCCAAAACCAGTTTGCATTTATCATCGGTATTTTCCAGAGCATCATTAAATGCAGTAATTGGCAATAATTCCGGCAAATAACTCCGACCACTTTGCTCACAGGCACTGATCATCACACCTTGCCAGTGATTCAATCTTTTCTCGGCGCGATCGCCCGAAAGTTGTACATTACAACGCTCCGTCACCACAGGCATAATACGTTTTACACCCAGTTCGACGGCTTTTTGTATGGCATAATCCATCCGTTCTCCGCGTGAAATGCCTTGCATCAACAGAATATCCAGGGGAGATTCGTTATCGGTTGTTATTGGCTGCTGAAGAATGACAGTGGCCTGACGTTTGTCCACCTGCTCCAGTTGCGCCTGATACTCAAGCCCCTGTCCATCAAACAAGTTCAATAATGCGCCGGGTTTCATCCGCAATACTTGTACGGCATGGCGAAACACTTCATCCGGTAAAAGCATTGGTGATGTCGCAGGCACCAGACAGGCGCAATAAAATCGTGGAACACGCATAAAAAAGCTTCAACTGACAAAATGAATCAGCAGTTTACAGACTGCATCGCAGAGTTTGAATAATTATCCTTAAATCGCTGATATACTTTTTATCCATGGATACCGACCTCGCCCAACTGCAGCAATGTCTGACTGAGACCGTTCAGCAACATTTGATGCCTTTATTTACGACTGTCAGTCGTCAATATAAGCACGATGGCAGTGTGGTCACCGTCGCTGACAAATTGATGCAGCAGAAAATGACCGAGGTTTTACAGCGGGATTTTCCCGAGATTAAATTACTCGGCGAAGAAATGACCGTAAACGAGCAGGCTGAACTGTTGAACAGCGGAGAAGCCTTATGGTGTCTGGATCCCATTGATGGCACCAGTAACTTTGCCTCCGGCATGCCTTTCTTTTCCATTTCTCTGGCATTAATTGAAAAAGGTGAGGTCACGCTCGGGGTGGTTTATGACCCGGTGATGAATGAATGTTTTTCGGCTAAAAAAGGGGCTGGTGCATGGTTGAATGGTCAGCGGCTTAATGCTGAGATCTCAGGCCTTGCACTGAATCAGACCCTGGCTATCATTGATTTTAAGCGTTTACCCAAATCGCTTTGCCAAAGGCTGGTTGATGAAAAACCTTATGGTTCGCAACGCAGCCTGGGGTCTATTGCTCTGGAATTGTGCTGGCTGGCGGCGGGCCGAGCTCAACTGTATCTGCATGGTCGCCAGCAGATTTGGGATTATGCGGCGGCCCAGCTGATTATTAAAGAAGCAGGTGCCTTTGCCTGTACTCTGGATAACGAGGCCGTTTTCAGTCGAAGTTTAACGCCACGTTCTACCTGTGCAGCCAGTGACGAAAATTTGTTTTCCGCCTGGCGTGATTATCTGCACGTGCCGCGCTGTGATGGCTGATTCTGTTCTAACGGTAAACTGGCCGGCTCCAAAGCATATTAAAGCAATAACCACTACCCGAAACGGTGGGCAGAGCAGAGCTCCCTTTGATTCGCTCAATTTAGGCGATCATGTCGGTGATGAGCCCGCTTTAGTGATTGCTAATCGACAGCGCTTAATTCAGTCCGCATCACTGCCTGCTACACCGTTATGGCTGAAACAGACTCATAGCAGCAATGTTATTGAGGCAAATCAATGGCAAGTCAATGTTGAAGCCGATGCGATTTTCTGTGATTCGGCAAATACCGTCTGTGCCATCATGACGGCAGATTGTCTACCGGTTTTAATGACTGATAAATCGGGTTCGCAGGTGGCTGCGATTCATGCAGGTTGGCGTGGCTTGCAAGCCGGAATCATTGAAAATACGCTGGCTCAATTCAATATGCCATTATCAGAAATTATTGTCTGGCTAGGGCCAGCGATTGGTCCGCAGGCTTTTGAAGTTGGACCGGAAGTAAAATCGGCTTTTATGGCCAGTGATGGCAATGCAGAATCCGCTTTTACTGCAACACATTCAGATCGTTTTTTGGCCGATATTTATCTGCTTGCCAGACAACGCCTATCTGCGCAGGGTGTTACCGCAATCTATGGTGGGGATTATTGTACCTATAGCGAAAAAGACCGTTTTTTCTCCTTTAGACGCGATGGCGTCACCGGGCGAATGGCGTCGCTTATATGGATAGCGGCTGAATAAGGTATGATTTGCGCATTCATTTTCTGTTTCAGGTGCATATGGACTTATTACTCTGGATAATCATCTTCAGTATTCTCGGCGGCTTACTAAGTGTCATAATTGCTTCAAGCTTTCTGCTATTACCGACTCAAACCCGTCATTATGCTGTGCCCCATCTGGTTAGCTTTGCAATTGGAGCATTGCTTGGTGCATCGTTTTTAGGGCTACTTCCCCATGCGATTGAGCATGAATATTTTGTCGATCCCCATCATCTTGGACTGACATTACTCATTGGTTTGTTAAGCTTTTTTTTGCTGGAAAAAATGGTGTTATGGCGACATTGCCATAGCCATCATGGCCATGAGAACATTCCAGAACTTGGTGAAGATCATCATAACCACCAACATGAAGAACCTAAGAAAGCCGCAGGAGCGTTAATTCTTATCGGTGATGGCATTCATAATTTTGTCGATGGTGTATTGATTGCTGCAGCTTTTTTAACGGATGTGCATCTGGGCATTGTTACCGCGCTGGCAATCGCAGCACATGAAATCCCTCAGGAACTGGGCGATTTTGTGATCCTGTTGCACAGTGGCTATACGCGCCGCAAAGCACTTTATTTCAATATGCTTTCCAGTCTGGGAACCGTGGTGGGTGCCGTTCTGGCCTACTTCCTGCTGGCCGATATGCAGCATCTTTTGCCCTACATTCTGGTGGTGGCAGCCTCCAGCTTTGTTTATATCGCGGTGGCTGATTTGATTCCTGGCTTGCACAGCAAAGTGAAACCTTCAGAGACACTACAGCAGATCTCATTAATTGCGGCTGGCGTGATATTTATTTATCTGGCGCACAGCACGCTGCATTAATCATTTATGTCCGTTAAACACGACATCCTGATCATTGGCCCTTCATGGGTCGGTGACATGGTAATGGCACAGTCGTTATTTGCTGCACTTAAACAGCAACATCCGCAATCTCATATTGATGTGCTGGCACCTGAATGGACTCGTCCATTACTGGCCCGTATGCCCGAAATCCGTGAAGCGATAAAAATGCCGGTAACGCATGGTGTGTTCGGCTGGAAACAGCGGCGCCAGATTGGTCTCGGTCTGCGTCACAGGAACTATGATCAATCCATTGTGTTGCCTAATTCCTGGAAATCAGCGCTAATCCCCTGGTTTGCCAATATTCCACAACGCACAGGCTGGTTAGGCGAGATGCGCTATGGCCTACTTAATGATCCCCGCAAACTGAATAAACAAAGATTACCACTTATGGTGCAACGCTTTGTTGCGTTGGCTCATCCTGCTTCCCAAGCACATATAGCACCCGACTTTCTGCCACCTAAAATGATTGCAGAAGCCGTTTCCAGTGAGTTAAATCCAGCTAAATTGGCTGAGCAAAAACGCTTGGTTTTATGTCCTGGCGCAGAGTTTGGTCCGGCCAAACAATGGCCGACATCGCATTACGCTGCTTTAGGGGAGCTGCTTACTCAGCAAGGCTGGCAAGTATTGATTATGGGCTCCAAAGCCGATGCGGTGACAGGTGAACAAATTGTCGCAGGCATTACCGATAAACAGAATGTCATTAATTTGTGCGGCAAAACCCAGTTGGGTGAAGCCATTGATTTGATTGCCACAGCCGACCAGGTGGTCAGTAATGATTCCGGATTAATGCATATCGCTGCTGCATTGCAAAAACCGCTTATTGCTATTTATGGACCAACGTCACCGGCATTTACGCCCCCCTTATCGGATAATGCCACGATTCTGCAAATTCCCGTGGACTGTGGTCCGTGTTTTCAACGCACCTGCCCCGAAGGGCATCATAAATGTATGCAAGATATCCAGCCTGAACAGGTTTTACGACAACTGCAGTCATCAACGAGTTGAAAGATGGCTATTTTCAATAAAAAAACCAGCGCTTTTATCAATCGTGTTTATTGGTCGAGTCGCAGAGCTTTATCTTTTGAACGCGTTTGGTCTTTACCCAAAAACTGGTTTGATGCACCTAATGAAGCACGCGGTGGCTGGAGTGGCGTGACACGTACGGAGTTTGATACCCGTAAAGGCATAACCAAGGTTTTTGTGAAACGCCAGCAAAATTACTACAGCCGGACCTGGCGGCATCCGTTCAAAGGAATCCCCACGTTTCAAAAAGAGCTGGAAAATATTCAGCAACTGAAAAAACTGAAAATCCCCACGTTAAACCCATTGTATTTTGGCAAACAAGATGACCGTGCCGTTTTAATCACCAAAGCGCTGGATAACTACACCTCTCTGGATAACCTTGACCCGACACAGCTGACCAAGGAAAAACGCTATCAACTTATTCGCAAGCTTGCCAAACTGACACGTAAGCTGCACCGCTCACATTACGTGCATAATTGTTTTTACCCCAAGCACGTGTTTGTTAAGTTAAACAAAAAAGGCAAATGGAAGATTCGTCTGATTGATCTGGAAAAACTGCGCTGGCGTTTCAGTTCAAAACTGGCGATGAAACGGGATTTATCCAGTTTTAATCGTCATGCAGATCACCGCTGGACTTTAAAGGATCGTTTGTATTTTTTTAAAGCCTATCTGCAAGTCGAGAAGCTTCGTGCCAAAGATAAAAAACTCTGGCGTAAACTGACGCCTCGCAAGCAACGCACGCATTAGCGGAAACGTAGACTATGACCAGCATCGAAAACACTAAGCAAACCCCGTACATTCTGCATATCTGTCACAGTTACTACGACCCCTTTCTGGATTGCGCGCGCCAATATGCCGTGCTTTTTAAAGACACACCTTATAAAGTGATTACCGTATTTTTATCAGGTGAACCCGATCCGCTCGTGGCAGAAAAAGCCTGTTCTGATGAAGTGATATTCCTTAATTACAAAAGCAAACAATTAAGTGGGCTCAAGCTTGGCATCATCAGAAAAATCCATCAGCTTGCCAAGCAATACAACTTTGTTGCCTGCATCGCACACCGAGCGAAACCAACTTACATCGCAGCTCTGGCGACTCATTTGCCCATCTTGAGTATCCGACATTCTTTTGGTGACTTTGATCGTCCCGGACGTCGTTTTTTAGTCAACTTTTTTAAATCACGTTTAACATTATTAGCAGTTTCCAATGCAGTGCGAGATGAAATCCGAGGTCATTTGCCGGATTGGCCGGAAGAAAAGATCCAAACGCTCTACAATCGTATTGATGTTGAGTTAGTACAAAGTGAGCTTTTGCCAAAACCTGAGGCCAGAGCAAAACTCAATCTTTCTATGGATGATTGGATAGTGGGAAGTGTCGGTCGCATTCACCCTGACAAGGATCCACAAACCCTAATCCGTGGATTTGCAAAAGCCTTACCCTCTCTTCCAGAGAATGCAAAGCTTTGTTTAATTGGTAAAGGAAAACTGGAAGCAGAACTTAAAACACTAGTGCTAGCACTCGATATTGATAACCATGTTTTGTTTCTTGGTTCGGTTGCTGAAGCCAGACGCTACTTTAAGGCATTCGATGTATTTGCTTTGAGTTCAGACCGCGAGCCTTTCGGAATGGTGCTTCTTGAAGCCATGGCAGCAGACTTGCCCATAATTTGCACCGATTGTGGCGGTGGCGCTGAAATCATTGATGGAATTGGTCAGTTATTTAAATTCAGAGACATTGATGCACTGAGCGATGCTTTAATCAAAACAGCTAACGTCGAAACCTCAATAGCCAACAAACAAGCCATTAATAGCAGACTGGAAACCTTATTCTCCGACTCGGCTGTTAAACAGGCATTTTGGTCTAATTCCCGGATTTCACGCCTGTTAAACGCTTAAGACAAATCAGCTGCTACGTTCTTATTGGACATCCGGAGAGTCATTCCGAACTGACATTTTATTGCTGCTGATTTCATAGATAGCAATAACCAGTAACGGCATCCAGAAAATCAGCCATTGTGAATTCATCCGCGTCAATATGCCATGACCAAATGTGATACCTAAAATACAGGTATAGATAAAGACTATCGCGGCAACTTTAACAATAAAAATATTCCGCATTTTCCATGCAGCAGACAAGGTGGTGACGATGAGGAGCAGATGCAAAAAAAGTCCCGCCAGCCCCATTTCAACTAAAGAAGCAACATAGGTACTATGATAGTGATACCAGCCATCAACATAATCGACGGGTGAAGAAATGGGTACGTTCGACCCACCACCATGACCGAGAAAAAGGTGTTCTTTCGCCCGTTCTATAAAACCAAACCAAAGATCTAACCGGTAACTCTGGCCTCTCCCCATCTGTTCCTGAATAAAGGGGAGCGAATATAACAGTGTTATTACACCAATAATTCCACTTGTTAAGATAACACTTATTTTTATTTTTAATGATTGTTGCGACACCATCACAATAAACAAAGAGAGCATTATCGTTGCTGCAATAGGTGTTCTGGATTGGGTAAGAACAACCGCACCCAACATCAATACATATGCGAGTAAAAACATACCTCTGAATACTGGCTTGAACTGATTAAACTTATCCAACAAAATGGCCAGTATGGTTAATGCTGTTGCCCCATACATTGCTGCGGCCCAAAGTGGATTCCACAATCTGCCCATTCCAAAAAATCTGGCAGACATGTCTTCTCCATTGATTGCATAGAAAACAAACAAATTGATTAATAAACTGATAACAGCAGCAACAATTAAAATGTTGACTACAGTAATCATCCTTTTTGACTGGCCGTTGATCACGTACAAAAAGACCAATGCAAAAAAAATCAAATACAAAAAAGTTTTGATGTCTTTGAATTTAGCAGAAAAACCGAGATCATTAGACCAGGCGATACTAATCAGGAAGAGCAAGGCATAAAATGAGGCTGACATTAATACTTTGGAGTTTAACAGGCTTCTGTAGTTAATTTTCTGAGCAAAAATCAGCCAGAAAGCACTTAATACGATTGATAGAATAAAGAATTGATAGTGTTGCTTGCCGGTGGGAGAAAGAAAAAAACCCGCTAGCCATATATTCATTAAAACGAAAATAGTTTTTTCAGCAGCAGGAAAACTTTTTAAGCGATTCAGCATTTTATTAACATCATATTATTTCGAGGTTCTACACACTGTTTAAATGAAAGTTAGGCTTATCATCTGGGCGCTAACGGTTCCTAATTCAAATTGACGTTTTAAACGAATGCCAGCAAATTAGTTTAAAACGAAAACACTTCATTTAAAGAGGTTATTATCTCATATTATTTATACTGGTAGCTTGGCAAAATAAGCTGGCAGAACTCATAGCTGTTCATCCAGAGCATACAAATTAAACTGTTTTTGAAGTCGATTTAATCATCAGCATTTTTATAGGTAACTTTTTTGAAACAACCGACAATTGTGATTGTTATCCCCTATTTTGGTCAATGGCCGGAATGGTTCGAGTTATACCTCGAAAGCTGCAGTCGTAATCCGGGCATCCACTGGCTTTTTTACACCGACTGTGGTGAGCCGATAAATCAGTGCTCAAATGTCAGCTATGTGCCTATGACTTTTGAAGAATATAAACGCTTGGTAAGTGATCGTTTAGCTATCCATTTTAATCCTACAAGCCCTTATAAATTATGTGATTTGAAGCCTGCCTTAGGGTTTATTCATGAATCAGATATTAAGGATTATGATTTTTTTGCTATTGGGGATATTGATATTATCTATGGTCAGATAAGAAGCTTTATTACTGACGATTTACTGCGAAAATATGATGTTATCGGCACACATAACCGCCGTCTTTCAGGGCATTTCGCTATTTTCCGCAATACGGATAAATATCGACAAGCTTTTCGAAAAATCCCAGATTGGCAGAAATTAATGGAAATGGACGAACATCTCGGCCTGGATGAATCAAAATTTTCCAAGTTGTTTGTTCGCCATAAAAATCACCCATTGTGGTTACGCAAGTTGTGGTCTTTCAGCTCGCCTTATCAAAGACGGGTTTTATATAAGGAACAGTTTAGTACGGTTCTCTCACCAATTAAGTGGCTTGATGGAAGTTCAGATCATCCTCAACAATGGTTTTGGAAAGATGGTCACCTGACCAATGACAGAGATAACAGGGAATTTATGTATCTCCATTTCATGAACTGGAAATCGAATCGCTGGTTACCTAAAAATCTACGTGATGCGCCAGCGGCATGGTCTTCACTGGATAAGCTGGTGCAAATTGATATCAATCAGGCCCGTCAAAATGGTTTCCAGATCTCCCCGCAGGGGTTTACGCCGATTAATGACGGTCCTCTGACAGGTTAAATGGTCTCCCGCCCTCCACGCTTGATATACTGAACAACATTTTTACGCAACTCGAAGATAATTTATGATCGTTTTAGGCCTTTCCGGCGCGGTAAACCACGACGCCTCAGCTGCTTTGTATATTGATGGAAAACTGGTGGCAGCTGCCGAAGAAGAACGCTTCCTGCGTGACAAGCATGCCAAGGGCAAGATGGCTTATGAAGCCACCAGATACTGCCTTGAACAGGCCGGTATCCGCCCTGATGAGATAGATATCGTCGCGTTTCCTTATGCGCAGATTGGCCTGCAATCACCTGCTCGCTGGCATTATGCCAAACGTCACTGGTATGCACCTGACAGAGCATTGACTGCTTTATTTTCCGGTAATCGTCGTTACTGGCGTAATCACAAAAACGTGATGAAACTGCTGGATGATTTAGGCATTGATTCAAAGCGCGTTAAATTTGTCCCGGTTGAGCATCATCTGGCCCATGCCAGCAGCGCTTATCATCTGAGTGGTTTTCTGGAAAAAACCGCGATTATCGGCATTGATGGTAAAGGGGAATATGCCACCACGTTTTTCGGTTATGGCGAAAACGGCAAAATACACAAAATCAAAGAATTCTATGATCCCGATTCACTCGGCGGTGTTTATGGCGCGATGACCGAATATCTCGGTTTTGAAATGCTTGATGGTGAATTTAAAGTCATGGGCATGGCACCTTATGGTGATCCCAACCGTTTTGATTTCTCACGTTTGATTCATTGTGAAAATGGCGAGTTCAAGGTCAACACCAAACTGGTCAATACCGTTGGTTTCCGGCGCTATAAAAAAAATGGTAAAGGTTATTTCTTCAGCCCCGAACTCATTGAATGGCTGGGCCCGATGCGTGAAGGTGATGAAAAGGACGAGCCCTATATTGATTATGCCGCCAGCATTCAGGCATTGCTGGAAAAATGTGCTTTGCATCTGATTGATTTTTACCTGGGCGATATTATTCGTGAAACGGGTAAAGTCGCTTATGCCGGTGGGGTGGCATTAAACGTCAAACTCAATCAGCGCATTATTGCCATACCCGGTGTCAAAGAATTGTTCGTGCAACCGGCTTCCAGTGATGCCGGTACGGCCATTGGCGCGGCCAGTTATGCTTCACAACTGGCTGGTGTGCCAGTGGAAAAAATGGATCATGTATATCTCGGCCCATCCTATACCACCCAGCAATGCATTGAAGCCTGTGAACGCTATACACAGCCGGTCAGCTGGCAATATTTAAATGATGTGTGTGCCGACACGGCAAAAATTCTGGCTGATGGTAATCCGGTCGCCTGGTTTCAGGGTCGGATGGAGTTCGGACCACGTGCGTTGGGTAATCGCAGCATATTGGGCTCACCTAACCATTCCGGAGTGGCGGATCGTATTAATGCCCAGATCAAATACCGTGAACGCTGGCGTCCTTTCTGCCCGAGTATGCTGGATAAAGTGGCGCCGGAAATTCTGCAGACTGATCATCCAAGTCCATATATGACGTTTACCTTTGATGTGGCAGAAAGCTGGAAATCCCGCATTCCGGAAGTCGTGCATGAAGATGGTACCGCCCGGGCACAAATCGTGACCCGTGCAACCAATGCACGTTATTACGAGTTGATCGAAGAAATGGAAAAACTCACCGGCAATGCGGTGGTGCTCAATACCTCACTAAACCGTCGTGGTGAGCCCATGGTTTGCAGTCCTACTGATGCATTGAATATGTTCTATGGTTCGGATCTGCAATATCTGGTGATGGAAGATATTCTGGTCACCAAATAAGTTTGATGAATGGATGACAAAGCCCGATAAGGGCTTTGTCATTTTTTTATCGCTTTTTCTCAGCCAGCTCTAAAATCAACTCCGCAGCCCGCTGTGGCATGCTATACAAATCATGTGTGGCGGCATAATCCAACGCATTTTGTGACAGTTGCTGCAGACGTTTTTTATCAAGCATCTTAGCCAATTGTTGTGTAAAAGCTGATGTATCTTCCGGCTGGTCGATACATTCACCACCGTTTGAGTCTTCAACATAATTGGCATAACCACAGGCACTGCTGACCATACTGGGCAGGCCAGCCACCATCGCTTCAAGAATCACGGTGCCGGTATTTTCAGATCGTGCCGGGTGTAAAAACACATCAGCCGCTAACAGCCATTTCGCTACATCATCGCGTCCACCCATAAAATGGGTTCGTTCAGCGACATCCAGCTTTTGTGCCAGTTGTTCAAAGGGTTTGGCATTATCTTCACCCACCACATACAAATGTGTTTTTTCACGTAACGCCTGTGGTAAAGCGGCCATGGCTTCAATGGCAAAATCAGCGCCTTTGCGTTTAAAGCCGGAGCCTATCATCAGCAGTAAAAAGTCATCAGCATTTAACGATAATTGCTGGCGAAATTGCTGACGTTGTATTTGCCAGTCATCCGGACGCACTCTATCTGGATCGATACCGGGCGGCAGGTCGACCAGTCTTTCCGGTGGCGTCTGATAATACTGCTCAAACAGTTTGCGTTGTACCGATGAGATCATCATCGACACCGTATGGCTTTGTGGTCCAAAAACGGCCCGTTCCCAGGCTTCGTAAAACCTTACCCGACCAAAGAACTGTTTGATGATATAGCTGGGTTCTTGTCTGACTCGCGCCAGATAACAGGGATCAGCAGCGTAATACAAATCCAGGCCCGGCATCTTGTTAAAACCAATCACCAGATCGTAATTACCGGCGGCGATTAATGGCTGCGATTTATTATAAAAATCGCGTACTTTGCCATGATTGGTCAGTCCTGAAACGGTAATCGGAATTTGGTTAAAACCGGGAATCGGATCGCCTTGCCATTCAATGTAATACACATCAATTTCATCTCCGGCATCACGGCGAATTTCCAGAATCCGCCGAAAATCACGCGCCAGGCCGCCATAGGCAAAATATTTATACAGGCATACCGCCAGCTTCATAAATGCATTCCGTTTAACACTTTATTACTACCTTTATGCTTTGATCGCTTTGGTTAACAGATGACGAGTTTCGCCTACCGGCCAATTGCGTAAAAATCGCTGCTGATCCTTTTTATGTAAACGTTTAAAACCAGTTTTGGTTATTTGCTGCATTGCATCCAGATCAATCAGCCAGATTTTTTGTTGTTCATCGACCAGCAAATTGCTGGCTTTTAAATCACCATGATAAATACGATGCAGATGCAATTTCTCAAACAATTCGCTGATTTGCTGGAGCATCTCAGGTTGCTGAATTTCTGAGTCAGAAAGGTCCGCCAACGAACGACCGGCAATATGCTCACAGATAAAATAGGCTTTCTGCCGCAGTCCGAAAAAACGCTGTTCGACAAAACCGAGTGGTTGCGGTGTGGCAATGCCCAGAAATTCCAGCAGATTGGCATTGTACCAGGACATATTGGCGCGACTTTTTCGCAGACAACGTCGTAAGAAATGCCATGGTGTTTTCATGTTATAGCGTTTAATCACCACCGGTTGTCCCGCCAGTTCACCTTTAACCACGGTAGCAGAGTTACCTTTTTTCAGAGAAATTCCGTCCTGCATGGCTTGATTTAATACCGTTAACGGCTGCTCTGCTAAAGCGGTAGATAAATTGCCACGCCATGCCGCTTCAAACATCAGCGATTTACGATAAAGGGTCATGGTGCAGGATCGAAACTGCTTTTTCAGATAATGCGTTTGCCGATAGTCGCGGGCTTTTTTGATTTTGCCGAGTAATTGCTGCTCAAAAATAGGATCCAGCACCATGTTTCGCGCAGCGAAATAAGCAGGTAAACCGTTCAAAAGCCATTCCTGCTGTTCCAACGGAAACTGTGCCATCAACCGCGCCAGATTATTCAGGCAAGTCGCCATTTTCAGCGGCTTTTTCGGGCAAACGACTGAGGCTAAATCCAATAGATATAAAGTATTATTGGAAAACACAAAATTATCCAGATGCGGATCCTGCTGATAGCACTGGTTTTGATGGCAACGGCCAAACAAATCAAATAAGGCCGTCAACGGAAACGTTTCTTCGGAGAAAGCATTCAATGTCACCGCTTTAGGTAAAAAAGCATAGACGATAAAACTGATGCCCTGCTGATCGTCGGCATGTTGCAAAATCGGCGCAACGGCGATATCGGCCTGGCTGCAATGTTGATGCGCTTTCAGTTCGCGTTGATATTCCTGCTGACCTTTGCCTTGCGCGGCAAAGATTTTGAGCACAAATTCGCCACTGTCATTGCTGGCATGTAAAACAATCCGCCGTCCGGCCAGAAAACGTAACATTGATTGGATTTGGTATTTCGTCCCACCCAACTCAAGTTCAACCGGAAAAGCGACAGGTAATTCTTTTAATAAATTTTGAGCACTCAGCATAACCATTATTCCGCCAGCAACTTTTGCGCGCGACGTTCCACCTCACGCCATAAATCGGCCTGCTCACTGAGCATCGTACGCAAAGGTAAGCCTGAATAAATCTGCATAAAGCGTAATTTGTCCCGTTTAGTCAAAGGCACTCTGGAAGCCGAAAAATACAGGCTGCCCAAATCTTTAATCTGCCAGCGTTTCGGTGTTTTATGTCTAATAGTCGCACGGTGCAAATCAATCAGATAAACCGGCGTTTTATCATCGAAGGTATTGTGCTCGGCAAAGCGTTCATCCAACAGAAAGTGACACAGATAAAAATCACGGTGATTCATGCCGTTTTTATGCATGGTGCCCGCCATATTGGCCAGCTTGCGGATCAGCGCCTGTTTGGTGGCAAAACCCGGTGGCCGTTGTTGCCATTGTTCACCAACATATTCCAGGCTCATGGTATTCACCAGATCATCAGTAATTACAAACGAACGTAATGCCGCCGGATTAATGCCTTGTTCGCCATAACCGGCCAGCGTCATGGTTTCGATACCGTGCTTTTCGAGAAAGTGAATCGCCTGCCATTCATTGCGGGCACTGATAATCGGTAAACGTAATTGCAGCAGATTTTTGATGATTTCCGCCCAGCCGACACCTTGATGGTATTTCAGAAAATACGAGCGATCATTCAGCTCAAAGCGTAAGGTCCGGCGGCCCTCTTTATCACGAAAAATCTCGCCGTCTATGTTGGCCACAGCATCAAATACCGGCTTATCGGCCCAGGCCCGAGCCAAATCTTGTCGCAAATAACAGGAATTCTTTTTCATTAAGGCCATCTAAAGGCTATGCCAAGCAGTGAGTTGTGCGAACGCGCACAGCGTTTTGTTACACTGTTTGCAGGAAACCACAAATACTACCACCAGAGCCGAAATGAGGTAAGCCGTGTCATTTAAATCCACCTTGCAGCGCCACCAAAAGATGATTGAAAGCTTGTTCGATATGGAGCCTCAATTAAATGATTTACTGGTCCTTATCAGCGACTGCGTGCTGAATGACAATAAAGTTTTGTTCTTCGGCAATGGCGGCAGCGCTTCCGATGCCCAGCATCTGGCGGCGGAATTTGTGATTCGTTATAAAGAAGATCGCAGACCGCTGGCCGCAATTGCGCTAACTACCGACACCTCAATTCTCACTGCACACAGCAACGATTACAGCTTTGAAACCGTATTCGATCGGCAAATTCAGGCGCTGGCCCGACCCGGCGATGTGGCAATTGGTTTATCGACTTCCGGTAACAGTGCCAATGTCATTAACGGCATTAACACTGCCAAAAAAGCGGGTTGTGCAACCATTGCCTTTACCGGCCAAAGTGGCGGACAGCTTAAAGCCATTGCCGATCATTGTGTCTGTGTCGCCGACACAGAAACCGCCCGGGTCCAGGAAGGCCATATCCTGATTGGTCACTGGTTATGTGAAGCACTGGACGAGAAACTCAGCAAAGCATGAGTCAAAACATCATTACAGCAGACGTCGTTATTGTTGGCGCCGGCATTGCCGGATTATGGTTGCATAATCGGCTGAGCCAGTTGGGTTATCACTGTCTGTTGCTGGAAAATCAGAAAATAGGCCATGCCCAAACCCTCAGTGCTCAGGGCATTATTCATGGCGGCAGCAAATATGCATTAAATGGCATTTTATCTAACGCCGCGCAAACCATCAGCGGCATGCCAGCCCGTTGGAAAGCTTGTCTGCAAGGTAAAGGCGAAATTGATTTATCCAGCGTCAATGTGTTTACCGAACATCAACTGCTCTGGTCCACCCAAAGTCTGTCTTCCAAAATGGTGTCATTCTTTGCCAGCAAAGCGCTGCAAAGCCGGATGCAGAATATTCCCAAATCAGAGCGCAGCGGTTTGTTTGCCGATAATGGTTTTAAAGGCACGTTATACCAGTTGGATGAACCGGTACTGGATGTCAGCAGTTTGCTTGAAGCCTTAATCAAACCCTATGCCGCAACGATTTTAAAAACACCTGACAGCACACCGGAATGGAAAAAACAGGATGGCCAAATCACCGCCATACGGTTTGGTAATGAACTGGAAATTCAGGCACAGCAGTTTGTGCTCACCTCTGGTGAAGGAACTGGTGAATTGTTAGAAAGCCTGCAACTGAGCAAACCCAAAATGCAGAAACGGCCTTTGCAAATGCTGCTCTGCAAAGCCAAAGATCCGGCTAATCCTTTACCGCAAATTTATGCTCATGGTCTTGGCAGTGGCAGCAAACCGATCGCCACCATCAGCAGCCATCCCGATAAAACCGGCAATATCGTCTGGTACCTCGGCGGTAATATTGCGGAAGAAGGTGTCGGCAAAGATCCTGATAGTTTGATTGAAGAAGCACGGGCGCTACTCAAACAGATTTTGCCATGGTTTATCCTGCCGGAACTGGAGTGGACGACTCATAACGTCAATCGCGCCGAACCCAAACAAAGCGGGTTTGCGCGTCCCGATAGCGCCTATGTCAGCAGCCATAACAATCTGCATATTGCCTGGCCGACCAAACTCGCCCTGGCCCCCGATCTGGCCGATAAAGTTATTGAAGCCCTGGCAAAACAAAATGCCGCAAAAACAGCCCATTCCGAGCAGCATATTTTGCCCCTGGCCCAGCTTGCCGAACCACTCTGGGATCGGGCATTTCTTAAATGAAAAAGTTACCTAAAAAGAATATTCCCGGCACCGAGCTTGATGTTTCTGTACTGGGACTCGGCACAGTAAAACTGGGACGTGATAAAGGCGTTAAATACCCCGAAGCGTTTACTATTCCTGATGACGAGGCCGCACTTGCCTTACTGCAACAAGCATGGGATCTCGGCATTAATCTGATTGATACTGCCCCCGCATACGGCAACAGTGAACAACGCCTTGGCAAGTTATTACCTCAACTGCCACATGACTGGATTATCTGCTCCAAAGCCGGTGAACAGTTTGACGCCACTACCGGCGAGTCACATTTCGATTTTTCCCGTGATGCGATTATGAGAAGTGTTGAACAAAGCCTGCAACGACTCAATCGAGACATGGTTGATATTGTATTGATTCACTCTGACGGAAACGATGTACCGATCATCGAACAGCATCGGGCATTGGAAACCCTCAATGAACTTAAGCAGCAAGGTCTGATTGCAGCCACCGGTATCTCCAGCAAAACCGTCGAAGGCGGCCTGCTCGCCCTGCAACAGTCCGATATCGTCATGGTCACCCATAACCTCGCCTATCAGGACGAACAAATCGTGATTGATACGGCCAACCAGCTCAATAAAGCCATCTTTATCAAAAAAGCGTTTGCCAGTGGGCATTTGCCTGCTAATTCAACTAAAGACAGTGTCAGTGCCAGCTTTGAAATGATCTTTGCTAACCCGGCTGTGGCTAGTGTGGTGGTTGGGACGATTAATCCGGTTCATCTTATGGATAATGTGGCTAAGGCTATTCAGGCTTTTGAAAGTAATTAACCACAGAGACACAGAGGGCACGGAGTTTTGGGTGTTAGAAAGATTTATCCGCAGATTTCGCAGATGGCGCAGATTTAAAATTGAATACTTGAAGTCTATGTTCTTAAGTAGTTCATTATGAATTTTTAAACTACTGTTTCATACAAGGGTGTGAAGATTAATTTACATTCGTTTCCTGATGATTTGCCATCGAAATCCTTACCAAAATTTTTCGGAAAAGCCTTCCATCACTCTTGAATGATTCTCTGTTAATTATTTCGGTTATAGTTTTCCAAATATAAAATGCATAATTTCAGTTACTTAACGGGCATAGATGAGTTTGCTAAATTATTATTAGATCGCAGATCTCATTAACACAATGTAGGTCGTAAATGACGGAAAGTGCAGACATGAAGGCAGGGGAAGAGTTTTTCCGATTTCTGAGCAATATAGGACATAGTCTTTTGAATTGGTTTGAAGAATGGGCCGAAGACAGCACCGTACTGCTTCCAATTTTGCTTTCAATCATTGCCGCGCTTGTTTTTTGGACGGTGTTCTCTTACCTTCCTGAGCGAAAACGCCGCAAAAAGCTTCGGCCAGTTGTTGAGCTCACACTTTTTGACACATATAAGCGGCTGTTTTCACTGTTTGACTTGATTATGCGCCATAGTAATAACAGTCCGTCTTTCTATCAATCCGAAATACGGTCCGGCAATCTTTCTGAAGATACGATAGCTTTGGGGCTACGAAACAAATGCCTCAATGAATCTTACCGATATGACCCACATGTGAAGGATGGACTTCTAGTCATTGGACAAGAAATATTGGATCGCTCGCTAGAGCTTAATGAACTGGCTAATAAGATACTTAGTTTTCATACGTATGCCACTGCCGAAGAAATTCTCTTGCTTGAACAGATTAGAGAGAAAATTCGCATCTACCATTTTGGAGAGCGCCATATAAATCAGAACTGCGAAACGATAATCAATGGGCAAATACTCCGTCCAGTTGACCCAACGATAAGTTATCGTCGGCGCAATTTCTATGAGATCTATCAGCTATTTTGCAAGCTTCAAACCATCGTCCTTAATAGAAAGCCAATTGATAGAGATCGCTTTATCTACAAAATGCAGTCTCTTTACTACTCTGGTCAATATGGATTGTGCATAAAACTAGTCCGATCCGAAGGGCAGCGGTTTGAAACAGATTCCACGCTTTGTAGAAACTATTGGGCATTGAGCGAGTATGGTCTTGGTCACATGAAGAATTTCTACAAAATCATGGAAGATACTTATAAGATTAGGCCACACAATGGTTCGCTAGTTTCATCGCGAGGCACGTTCAAGAACCTGCTTGGAGACAACAAGCTCATGGAGATTCTGGCCCAATTCCACTCCGCAAAGGAGATTTCTGCTTTGAGGCAGTCGGTGGAGCAGGATCAAAAGCACAAGGAAGCTTTTGAACAAATCAACCAAACTCTGGAAAAATACATTAAGGGTAAAATATCAAGCGTAACATCTGGTGCAAATGCGTCATAACAAGCCACTGCATAAGGAGAAATAAAAGGGGGCGCTTCCCTTTAATTTTGATTTTTCCTTAATTGTTGGGTTTCATTGCATTCAACCCAATTTACCAAAAATATCCTAATAATCTATAAATAGATTTCTTTGAAATCTCTTTGCCCTCTGTGTCTCTGTGGTTAATTAGTCTTGATGAATATTAATTAAAAATCTGCGTTCATCTGCGTAATCTGCGGATAAACTTCTTTGAAACCTCCGTGTCCTCTGTGTCTCTGTGGTTAATTACCAGCGAGGAATGCCAATGAACAATCAACGTCGCGCTTTATATTTATCTCATGGTGGTGGACCAATGCCGCTGCTGGGCGATAAAAGTCATGAGGAGATGGTGAGTTGTTTGAAGAATATCGCCGCATCCATAGATCGACCATCTGCAATTATCGTTGTCAGCGCTCATTGGGAACAATCATCTCCAACCATTACTTCTGGTGAAAATCCTTCGCTTATCTATGATTACAACGGCTTTCCCAAAGAATCCTATGAAATTCAATATCCCTGTCCGGGCGCTCCGACATTATCGCAGTCAATGGCTGAAGCGTTGAAGGATGCTGGTATTGAAGCAAAGCTTGATGATAGCCGAGGGTTTGATCACGGTCTGTTTGTACCGTTGAAAATCATGTATCCGGAAGCGGATATCCCCTGCGTTCAATTGTCTCTGGTCAACAACCTCGACCCTGAGCTACATATCAAAATGGGACAGGCTCTACAAACGTTGGGTGATCAATCCTTGCTGCTGATAGGTTCCGGGTTTTCCTTTCACAATATGCGGGCTTTTTTCACGCCGGAGACGGATGAAGCAAAAACCATGAACGAGTCATTTGAGGACTGGTTACTTGAAACATGTTGTGATGAAAAGCTGACTGAAACGGAAAGAGAAAAAAGACTTATTAATTGGCAGTCAGCACCTTTTGCACGCTATTGCCATCCAAGAGAAGAACACTTGCTTCCCCTTCACGTCTGTTATGGATTTGCTGGCTCGGCCAGTTCAAAATCATATGAATTACAGGTGCTCAATAAAAAAGCGAGCATGTATTTATGGTCGGATCGTTAACAGTAAGGTAGGTTGGGTTGAGCTGGCGAAACCCAACATTTTGGTTTGAATTTTCGTTATTTGTTGGGTTTCATTGCATTCAACCCAACCTACCAAAAAACCTTTAAATCTACGGATAGATTCCTTTAAAACCTCTGTGTTCTCTGTGTCTCTGTGGTTTATTTATCTTGATGAATAATCTGCGTCCATCAGCGTAATCTGCGGATAAATTCTTTACACCTACCAGCCTTTAAATTCATGGGTTAACGCATGCGTGACACGATTTTTTAACCAGGTCGCGACCTTGCGGTTTGCCTGCCGGGATAAGCATTGAAAGTAAGTTGCAGATAATGCCGTTTCGGTCGCCAGACTCACGAGCTGTTGCTGTTTGAGGTGAGTTTGAATCAGTGTTGTGGGTAATATGGCCCAGCCATCGCCACGTAATACGGCGTCTCTGATTAATTCATACATTGTGAGGCCTGAATACTGCCGGCCAATCTGGTTCTGAATGACCAATTGCCCCTTTTGCAGGAAGGTAAGACAGATCTGCGTGTACTGGCTTAAATCACTTTCTGTCACCTGGGCCAGATTCGCTAGCGGATGTACTGGACTGACAACCGTTCGCTGTTCGATCATGCCAAGCCGAAAATTGGGATCTACCGCGTTATTAACGCCAAAGCTTATATCGACAATTCCATTATCAATAAACTCGTGATGTTCCTGTGTTGGTAACAGGTATACCGAGGTGGAAGTTTGCGGAAACTCGACGTGTAAATCATGCATACACTGATGCCAGAAGACTTCTGGCAAGGCATCATCTCGTGCAACTCGGAGCTCTGATTCGATACCTTCCAGATGCTGATTACTAAGTTGTCTGATACGGATGGCGGATTGCAATAAACGCTGGCTGTCCGCCAATAAAGATTGTGCAATGGGGGTTATCTGCAAACTGTTTCCAGAGCGTTGAAAAAGGTGAATTGCCAACTCATCTTCCAATGCAGAAACCGCTGCACTTACGGTGCTTCGTCTCATTCCTAATGCGATAGCGGCGTTTGCGAAGGACCCGCATTCTGCTGTTTTCACAAACGCTTCAACTTGTTCAATACGCATAGCTAGTCCACTTTAAAATTTGTTTAGCACCAACTATATTGGCGCTGAGCGATTTTGTCGAATACCCGCTTGCCTCTAAAGTACCTGCCATTACTTGGAGAACAGTTATGCGGAAAAATAGTGAACGGAAAGTATTAATGGTATCGGCAATATCCGCCGCCTGCTTTTCGATATCGGGGCTTATCCTAGGCTTACTGAGCGGTTCAGTGATGATTTTATTTGATAGTGCGTATTCATTGCTGTCGTTAGCGTTGGCCTCCTTGTCTTTGCTGGCCTTGAAGCTGGCAAATCAACCTGCGAACAATGACTATCCTTTTGGCCGACTGACCATTGAACCGATTGCGATTTTGGTAAAAGGTGTAGTCATCGCCCTGGTATGTTTTGTATCAATGATCTTTGCGGTGATCAGCCTGTTGCAGGGAGGTAGAGAGGTCAATCTGGATCTGGCCCTGGTGTTTGGCGTCGTCAATGTTATCGGTTGTGCGATTACCTGGGCTTATATCAAGCACCGCAAAAAGGATGTGAAAACGTCGCTGGTCGACGCTGAACAGCGTCAGTGGCAGATGGATACCTGGTTAAGCACGGCTGTGTTGTTGGGCTTTATCGCCACATTTGTGATTATTCATACGCCTTATGCTGATTACGCTCGCTACGCCGATCCACTGATGGTACTTATCATTGCCGGTTATTTTTCCTATATTCCGGTTCGAATGATTGCCCAGGCTTTACGGCAAATATTGTTTGCCGCACCGACTGATGAGGTTCGTGCGCAAATTGATGCACAGTTAACGACTAGTGGTGTCCAGCCTCACAAACCTTTACGTATTGCCCAGGTAGGAAGCTTTCTGATTGCTCAGTTACCAGCAAGGCTGGATGCGAATGTTCATGAACTGATGCACATTGCTATCAATGAGATAGCCGAACAACAGCAACTGAAGTTGTTGTTGGTTCAAGGTGTTCACATTCAGCAGGACTGAGTAACTTTTCAGTTGACCCCGCAAATAGCAATAATTATCATTTGCATCTTTATATTATTCCAAGAGGTGCATCATGGTTGCAATTGTCTACGGGTCAACAACAGGGAATACCGAAGACGCCGCCAAAAAAATTAAGCAATTCTTTGGCGCGGATAAAGCCGAATTATTTGATGTGAAAGATGCCGGATTAGCGGCCATTGAGTATTTCGACAAATTCATTTTTGCCCTGCCCACCTGGGACTATGGTGAAGTTCAAGCCGACTGGCAAGATGTCTGGGATGAGATTGATACCACGGACTTTACTAATAAAACGGTCGCTTTTGTCGGAATGGGCGATCAGTTTGCCTACGCAGAATGGTTCGTGGATGCCATGGGTATGCTGCACGATAAAGTGGTGGCAAAAGGTGCCAATGTTATCGGTTACTGGTCTACGGAGGGTTATGACTTCGAAGCATCCAAAGCGCTCACCGAAGACAAAAGTTCGTTTGTGGGTTTGGCACTGGATGAAGACTGCCAACCAGAACTTACTGCTCAACGCGTTGAACAGTGGTGCAAGCAGATTAAACCAGCTTTTTTATCGTAGTTTTGGTTAAGCCTGTAAAACTCAACGCTCTTCATTTGCTCTTTTTGTGCTTTAGGGGTTTATTACATTCAACCTTTTGAATACTATGTGATTTAAACTATTTTATAAAAGGAAGGGACGCCATGAAACTCATTAATGCTGCATTTGGATGTATCTTAACTTTTGCACTTAGTACACTCACAACCGCTCAGGCAGATACATCGAAAACCTTTCAGTTATTCATAAAAGAGATTGTTGAAACCTGTATCAACGCACCGGAGAATGCTTCTTCGATCTTAACCGCACACGGCTTTCAGACTGATGGCGTTAAAGGGAGAGCTCAGCACCCGGTTCATACATGGACGATAGATCAGCGAGTGCTCAGTATGCGACCTCCCGAGCAAAGTCAACGTAACGGGTTATGGGGCCCCTGTAAGATCATTGCAAAGCCTGCTTTTAGCCGAGAAGAGGCAGCGGAACTCATCGACCCCATCTTCCCTGTAATCCCAAATCCTCCGGGTAGTCTGCCACCAAAAGGCACGTTTGGCGGGCAGTGGTGTCCGGAACCAGCTCAAGTGCTAAGTTATACACTCTCCAGACCTAATACAGGCGAATTCTATATCGCTCGCAATACCTCAACTTCCTGCTGAAAAATCTGCAAAACTTTGAAATCTCAGATTCCGACGGATTCTTTTATCCTTGTTGGGCTTCGCAATCCAGTGGTCAGCAAATTTGATTCAACTCAAATACCCTTGATCGCAAAGTCTAATGCCATGATCATTTCATCACGAAAGTGATTTAAAGAACCAATAGGATCTTTTAGTAAATAGGCAGGGATAGAGGCGAATTGCGGTGTGAGTAGTAGAAGTTTCTCACCTTCATATTCAATTTCTGGCGTTAGATTAGCCAGATTTTTGAAGTTTTTCCGTCTTCCAAGCGGAATAACGATTCTGGTGACGATTTCTGAGATAACGAAGCTTTGAATATCAACTCTAAAAAGAAATGCATTACAGTTGGGTTTGATAAACTTCAAATTGCGCCATTAAAACTCTCTGAATTCATCTCCAAAACAGCCATGCTCATCAACAAACTCATTGTAAGCTTGAATGGCATTTTTATTTTCTTCGGCCCATTTTTCAGTATTGAATTGAGCCAATTTTTCTTGTTTAAGAGGGAACAAATCATCAGAGTTCATCATATTGCCAACAGCTAGGTTAGAAAAAATTACGGTAAAGAATAATTAAATGAAAATCTAATCTTTCTCTGTGCCCTCTGTGTCTCTGTGATCTATTTATATTAATAAATAATCTGCGTCCATCTGCGTAATCTGCGGATAAATATTGTTTATCTATCCTGATGAATCTTATTCACAATCGCCGTGGTGGAGCAGTTTTCGGTTAAGCCCATCACTCTGACTTCACCGCCATAGCCTTCGACAATTTCCCAGCCAACCACGCCTTTTTTATCGTAGTCGCCGCCTTTCACCAGGATATCCGGCTGAATTTCTTTGAGCAGTGTTTCCGGGGTATCACCTTCAAAGACGCTGACCCAATCCACATCTGCCAGGCCTGCCAATACGATCTGACGACGATCCGCAGTGTTAATCGGACGGCCTTTGCCTTTGAGTTTGGTGACGGATTCATCAGAGTTAATGGCAACAATCAATCTATCGCCCTGAGCGCGCGCCTGATGCAGATAGCTGACATGACCGGCATGCAGAATATCGAAACAGCCATTGGTAAAGACAATTTTCTCGCCACGTTTTTTGGCTTGGTCGACGGCAATTTTTAATTGTTCAACCGTCACCGCACCGGCAAAGGAATGATCGCTTTGATGGGTGCCCTGATGGCGTTGGTATTCGGCAAACAGTTCGGGTTCACTGACGGTCGAGGTGCCCAATTTGCTGACCACAATACTGGCGGCAACATTGGCTAAGATTACTGCTTGCTGCAAAGATTGTCCGGCTGCCAGTGCGGCTGCCAGCGTGGCAATCACGGTGTCTCCTGCTCCGGTGACATCGGCGACTTCTTTGGCAATGGCGGGTAAATGGAATTCGGTATTGTCATTGGTTATCAGCGACATGCCCTGTTCACTACGGGTGATTAATACGGCTTTAATATCAAAGTCGGCAATCAGTTTTTTGGTTTTTTCAATCAGGTCAGCTTCTGACTGAATTTCGCCTGCTACCGCTTCAAATTCGGTGAGATTAGGCGTGATTAAATCCGCGCCACGGTATTTACTGAAATCATTGCCTTTCGGATCCACCAGCACGGTCATCGCATTGGCTTTCGCCAAGTTAATCCATTGCTGTGGATCATGCAGCGTGCCTTTATCGTAATCCGACAGGATCATCACCCCGCCATTAACCAGCAATGATGCGACTCTGTCGGCCATACCTTCACAGCTTTCGACGGTAAATCGGCTTTCAAAATCCATCCGCAACAGTTGCTGATGCGCACTGATAATGCGGGATTTTATGATGGTGGGATGCTGTGTGGTTTGATGAAACGCACATTCGATACTGACAGAACGCAGTCGTTCTTCTAACACCTGAGCGGCTTCATCCTGACCGGTAATGCCTGACAGGCTGCATTTAGCACCCAGCGAAGCAATATTCATTGCGACATTGGCGGCCCCGCCCGGAATATCTTCCAAACGTTCAATATTGACCACCGGCACCGGCGCTTCGGGTGAGATGCGTTTGGTTTTGCCGAAATAGAAACGGTCCAGCATCAAATCACCAACGACAACAACATTGGCCTGCCGAAAATCCGGGAATGCATTTTTCATAACGTTTGAATTATTGATTAGGGAAAGCGGTTATTGTGCGGCTAAAAGCGGTTGCAGTCCATGCCAAACCATTTCCGGTGTCATTTCGGTCATGCAGACGGGTTCGCCATTGCGTGAGGCGGGTAAAGGGCATTTGCGTTTGTAACATGGGGCGCAGTTAAAATCGCTGACCAGATGCTGCTGATGTTTGCCATAGGTGCCAATCAGCGCTGTGTCTGTCGCACCGTATAAGGTTATTGCAGGGGTTCCGGCCACGGCAGCAAGATGGGCCAATCCGGTATCACTGCATACCGCACCTGCCGCATGGTGCATAATCGCTGCGATATCGTTTAAGCCTAAACGCGGTAAGGCAAACGCCATTGGATCGACCGAGGCAATCTGTTGAGCACGCAGATATTCTTCATTATCGCCGCAAGGCAATAGCACCGCGTAACCTTCGGCTCGCGCCTGAAACACCAGTTGCTGCCAGAAATTAATCGGCCAGAGTTTGGTCAGCCAGCTGGCATTGTGAACAAACATCAGATAATGCTCGGGTAAGGCAAACTCGAGCTCCGGTAACGGATATTTACTGAAATTCGCCGCGTATTTTGCGGGCGTTTTAGGCAGCGGATAGTCCAGCGCCTTTGAGAGGATCTGCCGCATCCGATCCACGGCATGTTGTTGTGGATTAACCGTTATTGGATATTGATAGGCCAGATGTGCCGGACGTTCACGACAGGATTCCTTATCCAATCCATAGACCGGACCGCGACGTAATTTACTGACAAGTGCGCTTTTCAGATTATTCTGCATATCAACGACAGCATCATAATCATCCAGATTCAAATCACGATAAAACTGACGTAATTCACCACCGGTCAGCGTTTGCCAGGCGGATTTCTTCCAGCGACGATGTGAGGTGGTGATGACTTTACGAACATTTGGGTGCCATTTGGGCACTTCAGCAAACGCTTCATCCACTACCCAATCAAATTCAATGCCAGGAAAGGCTTTGGCCGCATCGGTCAACGCCGGTAAGGCATGCATTAAATCGCCCATGGAGGTGAGCTTGATGATTAATACTTTCATAAACGGAAAAACGCCTGATGAAATAACATCAAGCGTTTTGCAAAGTATTTAAAGACAATGGGTTGTGCCGATGCTGCTGCAGGATTTTCAAAAATGCATCGGGATTTTTAATCTGTGTCATTTCACCTTCACGCGGGAAAAGCTGATCCTGCAGACGTGACAGCCAGAAACGTAATGCTGCGGCACGACAAACCAGATTCCAGTTGGATTGTTCGGCTTCGTTGAGTTGACGGCGTTGCAGATAGGCATCCATCAAACGCTGATAGCGCTCGTTATCAATCAGGCCCTGTTCATTAACACACCAGTCATTAACCGCCACGGCCAGATCATATATCAGAAACTCATCGCAGGCATAGTAAAAATCAATAATGCCTTGCAGTTCATTGTCGACAAACAGGGCATTATCGCGGAATAAATCCGAATGGGTGACACCCCACGGTAATTCCAGATCGCTGTAATGTTGCTGAAAATCGAGTTCTGCCTTGAGCATTTGTGCCTGCTCAGCGGACATATGTGGCAATAAGGTTTCGGCCATCGATTCGCGCCAGTCGGCACCCCGTTGCGTTGCCCGACGATGTTTAAATTTCTCACCGACCAGATGCATCTGTGCCAGCATATCGCCGATGGCTTCGCATTGGCCCAGCGTGGCAAGTTCATCGACAGTATGCCCCGCCAAACGCATAACAAGCGCTGCTGGACGACCGCATAAGGACTTGAGGTAATTCCCCTGTTTATCTTCAGCGGGATGTGCCGAGGGAATGCCATGCTTGAAGAAAAACGTCATGACTTCGAGGAAATAATCCAATTCGGCAAATTCATGCTGCTCGAACAGGGTAAGCACAAATTCCCCCTGGTCAGTGGTCACAAAATAATTGGTGTTTTCGATTCCGGCAGAAATGCCCTGGTAATCAATCAGATTACCAACGGCATACTCGCCGATAAACGCAATTAATTCATCGCGCCCGACTTCGGTATAAACAGACATGAAAATCTCAGCTAACGGGAGTTTTTGTTACCATTCCAACAGGATCCAGTTCGGCACTTCCGGATTGGCAAGGTTATGTTTGGTCGTTTCCAATGAACCATCGCCGTCAGTATCCATCAGGTAATATGAAGGACCGATATCCGGGGTGATTTTGATCATATAGAGCTGACCATTGACGCGGTATTCTTCGATGGTGCGATCTTCTTCCTGAATAATGGTAATTTCAGGTTCGATGCTTTCGCCATCCTGCAAAGGTGGCGGCAATACTGGAGGTTCAGTCAAATCAGGACCGGCAGCACCTGCCCAGGCACTTCCAGTGATCATCGCGCTGATTGCGCATACAATGGCGAACGGTTTTAACATGACTTAGCTCCACTAAATTTCCGATAAAGATAGCATTTCCGCTACGATGATAAAAGCAATCTGTTTGCCACTAATTTCAGGCCTTGTGAACTATGACTCAAACTGCACCACTTATACTCGTTGATGGCTCATCCTACCTGTATCGCGCTTATCATGCGATGCCGCCACTGACCAACAGCGACGGCGAATCAACCGGCACAATTTATGGCGTCATCAATATGCTGCGTAAATTAATCCGTGACTATAACCCTGAACATATGGCCGTGGTATTTGACGCCAAGGGCAAAACGTTTCGAAATGATCTGTATGCCGAGTATAAAGCCACCCGGCCGCCAATGCCGGACGATTTACGCGAACAGATAGCGCCTATTCACGAAATTGTTAAAGCCATGGGTTTGCCGCTGCTGTGCATTGATAATGTTGAAGCTGACGACGTGATTGGCACACTGGCAAAACAGGCCACTGCCGCCGGAATTGAAACGGTGATTTCCACCGGCGACAAGGATATGGCGCAGCTGGTCAGCGAGCATGTGACGCTGGTCAACACCATGAATAACAGCAAAACCGATATCGCCGCCGTAAAAGAAAAGTTTGGTCTGACACCACAACAAATCGTCGATTATCTGGCGTTGATGGGCGATAAGGTAGATAACATTCCCGGCGTTGACAGTGTTGGTCCGAAAACCGCGACTAAACTGCTGCAGCAATATGGCAGTTTGCAGGGTGTTATCGAACATGCTGATGAAGTGAAAGGCAAACTGGGTGAGAAGTTACGAGCAGCTGTTGATGCTCTGCCGTTATCGTATCAACTGGCTACCATCAAGATGGATGTCGAGCTGGATTTCACCCCGGAAACACTGGATATGCAGGCAGCGGATAACCAGAAACTGGCTGAACTGTATCGTCGTTACGAATTTAAAAGCTGGTTACAGGAATTAGACTCTGCGCCTGTTGCTGCGACTTCGACAAAAAAAGATGAACCTGCCACCAGCAATGAAACCCATTACGAAACTATTCTGACTCAGCAGCAGCTGGATAAATGGCTGGCAAGACTCAAAAAAGCCGAGCTGTTTGCTTTTGATACTGAGACCACCAGCCTCAATTATCTGCAGGCACGTATCGTCGGTATGTCATTTGCCATTCAAGCGGGTGAAGCCGCTTATCTGCCATTGGCACATGATTATCCAGGCGCACCCGATCAATTGGATTTTGATGCCACACTGGCGTTGATGAAACCATTACTCGAAGATCCCAAAGCGCTAAAAGTTGGTCAGAATCTGAAATACGATCGGCATATTCTGCTCAATCATGGCATTGATTTGCAGGGCATCGCCCATGACACCATGTTGCAATCGTATGTGCTCGACAGCACCGCCACTCGTCATGATATGGATTCACTGGCCGAAAAATATCTGGGGCGCAGCACTATTCATTTTGAAGACATTGCCGGTAAAGGCAAAAAACAACTGACCTTCAATGAAATCGGCCTGGAAGAAGCCGCGCCGTATGCCTGTGAAGATGCCGATATCACGCTTCAATTGCATCATATTTTATGGCCAAAAGTGCAGGCGATTCCGTCTTTGGAAAAAGTGTATCGTGAACTGGAAATGCCATTACTGCCAGTGTTAAACACGCTGGAACGCAATGGTGTGCATATCGATATCTTTATGCTGCAACAGCAAAGCGATGCCTTGGCACATGATATCGACCGGCTGGAAAAAGAAGCGCATGTTTCTGCTGGCACCAAATTCAATCTGGGATCGCCCAAGCAATTACAGGAAATTCTCTACGACCAGCAACAATTGCCTGTTCGTAAAAAAACGCCCAAAGGCCAACCATCGACTGCAGAAAATGTGCTGCAAGAATTGGCGGATGATGGTTATGAATTGCCGCAAATCATTATGAATTACCGCAGTTTAAGTAAGCTCAAATCCACCTACACCGACAAACTGCCGCAGCAGGTCAATCAGCAGACTGGCCGCGTACATACCTCCTATCATCAGGCGGTGACTGCGACCGGAAGATTATCTTCTTCCGATCCGAATTTACAGAATATTCCGATTCGCACTGAAACCGGTCGTAAAATCCGTGAAGCGTTTGTGGCTGGGAAAGGTGCCAAGATCCTGGCAGCCGATTATTCACAAATTGAATTACGCATCATGGCGCATTTATCCGGCGATAAAAGCCTGCTAACCGCATTCGCCGAAGGTGAAGATATTCATCGTCATACCGCTTCTGAAATTTTTGGCGTAGAGCCAGAAAACGTCACCGGCGATCAACGCCGTAGCGCCAAAGCCATCAACTTTGGTCTGATTTACGGTATGTCAGCCCATGGTCTGTCGAAACAACTCGGCATTGAACGTCATCAGGCCGCCAAATATATGGAGACCTATTTCGAACGCTATCCCGGCGTCAGAAACTACATGGACAATACCCGCGAACAGGCCAAAAAAGACGGTTACGTTGAAACCATTTTCGGCCGGCGTTTATATCTACCAGAAATCAACTCCAGCAACGGCCTGCGTCGCCAGTACGCGGAACGCACCGCCATTAACGCCCCAATGCAGGGCAGTGCTGCAGACATTATCAAGCGCGCAATGATTTCCATTCATGACTGGCTGCTCGAAGCCGATACCGGCATCCGCATGATTATGCAGGTACATGATGAATTGGTATTTGAAGTACCCGAGGATCAGCTTGATTTGGCTAAAACTGAAATCGAGCAGTTTATGATTAAAGCTGCTGAACTTGCCGTACCGTTAGAAGTTGGTATTGGAGTTGGGGATAATTGGGAACAGGCGCATTAGTTGGATTATTAACCACAGAGACACAGAGGACACTGAGACTTTAAAAGATTTTATCCGCAGATTACGCAGATAGGCGCAGCTCCCAAAGGCTTTCCTTGAATCCCCTTTTGTGTTGGGGGATAAAATGGTTATCGCAGGATTAGAAATCGGAATGTTTGAGCGAAGCGACAAATTTGTCTGGAACAAATTTGGACGCCGGAGGCGCCCAAAGGCGAAATTATGCTCTTAGTTTCATTCCTCAAATTAAGATTTATGTCGCTCTCGCGAGTCAGGGGCTTGCGTGCCCAAGCCCCTAACAACCCAAGGGCCCCCCTTAACTGGCCTGCGGCTCCACTGCGTTGCGTTTTTTGTCAGGGAGTCTTACCAAACTCGCCGCGCTCAAACAGGTAAGCCTCAATTTCCTGACAAAAAGCCGCTACTCGTCAGTTCAAAAGGGGATTTAGGGCATAACCATTGAGCTCTGTACCTGTATCAATATATATTTTTTATGTTTCTCTCTAAAAATCTGCGTCCATCTGCGTAATCTGCGGATAGATTTTTAAGAACTTCCGTGCCCTCTGTGCCTCTGTGGTTAATATCCTAAGAACGTTTCTTAGCCCGAGGATGCGCAGCATCATAAACCTTTGCCAGGTGCTGAAAATCCAGATGAGTATAGACCTGAGTCGTGCTGATATCCGAATGCCCCAATAATTCCTGAACGGCTCTCAAGTCGCTACTGGATTCCAGCATATGCGAGGCAAATGCATGACGCAGCCGATGCGGATGCACATGTTCGGAGATACCGTGTTTTTTACCCCAGAAAGCCAGACGCTGCTGGATGGAACGAACCCCAAGTCGTTTGCCTTGTTGGCTGGTGAATAATGCGGGTTGTTGATAAAGGCCGTTCTGATCTCGTTTATCGAGCCAGACTTTCAATGCCTCAATCGCGGTGCGGCCAATCGGCAGAATCCGTCCTTTATTACCCTTACCGGCTATAACATGCACCAGCTGCTGGCCGAAATCGACATCACGTAGATCCAATGCCGCCAGCTCTGCCAGTCGCAGGCCGGAGGAATAAAATAATTCCATAATCGCCCGATCCCTGCAGGCGACGAAGGTATCCGCGGTTGTGCTATCAAGTAAGGAATTCATCTGATCGACATCAAGGGTTTTCGGTAAACGTTTTTCAGCTTTGGGTGCCTGTACTGATTGCGCCGGATTATGATCCACCAGACCTTCTTTGAGCAGATAGCGATAAAAGCTGCGAACAGCTGAAAGTAAACGATGAATACTGCGAGCGCCCAGACCTTTTCGATGCAGGCGGGCAATAAATAAACGAATATCTGCCGGTTTAAGTTGTTGCCAATCGTTAAATGACTGCTGTTGGCAGTAATCAACTAACTGCTGACAATCGCGCTGATAATTGAGTACGGTATGCGGAGAAACCCGGCGCTGCTGCTCCAGATACTGCAGAAAATCCTGCAGCGGTGTTTGCAGCTCAGCTGTCATTCTGGCCGTGACAGAAACGACGCATTAACCGCATAAATACTTCGCCGAGAAAACTTAAATATTCAGTGCCCATATCGGCATGGAAGCGATTGGCATCACTACTGGCAATGGCGAGCAAACCGGCGCAAGGCGTGTGGCCTAACGGTAAACAGGCGACCGAATGGACTACATCGGCCTTTTCACCGAACAATAATTGTTTCTGCGCTTTGGTCAGTCGGCCACAAACCGGTTGCTGTTTGGCCAGAATATGATCAAAGGCTTTCAGTTGGCTGTCATCGGCATGCAGTTCAGCAATATTACCTACAACCGGCGGTAATTTTGGTTGTTGATCGCCACTATAAAACAATCTTAACGACACTTCATCTGCCGAAAACTCTTCCTGCAACTGTTGCATCAATGTCGCCAGCAGGCTATGCAGATCCTGACAATCCATCAACCGCAGGCAGAGCTGATGCACACGTTGTTGCAACGCGGCATTGCTATGAGCATTATCAATTAACGCATGCAATTGATCATGCAGATGCTGATTTTTCTGGCGTAATTGCTGCCGCTGTCGTTGCGCCAGCGAAATCGTGCCTTCAGGTGATTTATCGAACTCAAGTTCAGACAATAAGTCAGGCTGCTCGATCAGAAAATCTGTGTGCTGTCGTAAAAATTCACTGACCTGTTCAGCGTTTACAGATTGTTGAGTGTTGCCCACGCAATTTCTCCATCAAATACATGTTGTGCCGGTCCGGTCATCCATACTGAGGAATCCTCATCAGGCCAGCTGATTTCTAATGTGCCGCCCGGTAATAAAACACTGACCTGCCGCCCAAGTATTCCACGACGAATGCCGCTTACTACTGCCGCGCAAGCCCCAGTACCACAAGCTGTTGTTTCAGCAGAGCCACGCTCATAAACGCGTAATTTAATATGTTCATGATCTACCAGCTGCATAAAGCCGACATTCACCCGTTCCGGAAATTGGGCATGGCTTTCTATTTTCGGACCCAGCTCACCGACTGGCGCTTTTGCGACATCGTCTACCAACAAAACAGCATGCGGGTTACCCATTGACAGTGCAGCGATTTCAACCTGATGGCCTGGTTCAACCACCAGCATATAGGTATTGCTGGCTTCAGGTGTTTTAAAGGGGATCTGTTCAGGTGAAAAGCGTGGTTTTCCCATATCAACACAAACCTGACCATCGCTCTGTAAAGTCGGATAAATCACGCCAGAGGCAGTCTCTACGGCAATCGAATCTTTGTCGGTCAGGCCGTTATCACGTACATATCTGGCAAAACATCGCGCACCATTGCCGCATTGGGAAACTTCCCCGCCATCTGCATTAAAAATCCGGTAACGGAAATCCACATCAGGTCGCTCTGATTTTTCCACCAGCAATAGCTGATCACAGCCGATACCAATATGCCGATCGGCCATAAAGCGAATTTGCTCAGTGGTCAGCTGCACAGACTGATTGATGGCATCAATGACCACAAAATCATTTCCCAGACCATGCATTTTGCTGAATTTCAACATAGGGTTAATCCTGCAATATCTGCTCACCAGCATAAAGGCTTTCAACAGTTTCCCGTTGACGCGCCACATGCATGGTTTCGCCGTCAACCATTATCTCTGCTGCGCGTGGACGTGAGTTGTAATTTGAACTCATGGTAAAACCATACGCTCCAGCAGAACGAATCGCCAATAAATCTCCGCTTTGGATTGCCAGACTTCGATCTTTGCCTAAAAAGTCGCCTGTTTCACAAACCGGGCCGACTATATCAAAGTCTTGTTCTGCTTCATCTGAGCGAGGTTTAACCGCTTCAATCGCCATCCATGATTGGTATAAGGCCGGTCTGAGTAAATCATTCATAGCCGCATCAACAATTGCGAAGTTTTTGGCTTCTGTGGCTTTGATATATTCCACTTTGGTCAGCAAAATTCCGGCATTGCCAGCAATTGCCCTTCCTGGCTCCAGCATAATTTCCAATTCACGTCCATTTAATAAACCATGCATCGCGTGAGCATATTCAGCCGGCGTCGGCGGTGTTTCGTCGCGATAGCAAATACCCAGTCCACCACCAATGTCGAGATGCTTGATCATAATGCCCTGTTCTGCCAACGCGTCAATCAGCGCTAAAACTCGCTGCAATGCATCAACAAACGGGGAAACAGAGGTCAGCTGCGAGCCAATATGGCAATCCACGCCGATTATCTGCAGGTTAGGTAATGATACTGCCTGCTGATAAACATCTAACGCATCATCAATCGCAATGCCAAATTTGTTTTCTTTCAGTCCGGTCGAAATATACGGATGGGTTTGTGCATCAACATCCGGATTGACACGAATAGAAATTGGAGCCGTTTTTCCAAGGCTGACGGCGACGTCGCTGATACGTTGCAGCTCAGGAACCGATTCCACATTAAAACAACGGATGCCGATGTTCAGGGCGTAGCTGATTTCTTCAACCGTTTTGCCGACACCGGAAAAAACCGTTTTTTCTGCTTTACCGCCAGCGGCAATCACTCGTGCCAATTCACCGGCAGAAACAATATCAAAGCCGGATCCCAATCTGGCAAGCACATTGAGCACGGCAAGATTTGAATTGGCTTTGACGGCATAGCAGACCAGGTGCGGATAGGCTTTAAACGCATCGTCAAACGCTTTCCAGTGCTGTTCTAGTGCCGCTCTGGAATAGACATAGGCAGGTGTGCCAAACTCCGCCGCTAATTCGGTCAGGGATTGCTGCTCAGCGTATAATTCACCGTGTTTTTGTACGAAATAATCTTGCATGTTTTTAGGAAACCTTCACAGTATTGGCCTGGCCTTCCGGCAGGTATAAATCGCCCTTCAGACCGCATGAAGTGAGTATTGCCACGGTACTAAGAACTAAAGCCAGAACTTTCCAGCCAGGTATTTTCCGCATGATGTCTTCCCCGATGCTTTAATGGCAGGCAGTATACACAGGAAATTCCGTGACAGGCCCACATTGGAAACTAGAATTTATTATTTAAGTTACATACTATTAGGGTCTGTTTATCTTTCACAGCCAGCAGTGATGATGATGAAATACAAACAGGCCCCAGCGCATTGAATGTAGGCATTATATTAAGGAATCGCGTCCCGTAATGGCAAATACAACAGCACCTATCCGGCTAAGCGGTCTCGCCAGGCGACTTGTAAGTGAAGGCTTGCTGAGTGAGGAGCAGGCCCAGACAGCCCAGGTCACCGCCAAACAGGCTTCTCAGTCCTTTGTAACCTATCTGGTCAATAATAAATTACTTAATAGTGATGTTATTGGTGCCATTGCCTCACAAGAATTTGGCGTGCCATTATTCGATCTCGACAGCATGAACATGGAACTGGCACCGACCAGCCTGTTTCAGGAAAAACTTATTCGTCAGCATAATGCCTTACCACTGTTCCAACGGGGCAAACGTTTATATGTCGCGGTGTCAGACCCGACCAACCTGCAAGCTCTTGACGAATTTCAATTTAATACTGCGCTGAATACCTACCCCGTTCTGGTTGATGAACAAAAATTATCGGTCACCATCGAAAAAGCGCTGGATAACAAAAATCAGGTTTTAGATGATTTTGATGATGCCGAACTGGACGACATTGATCTGGGACCAGATGATGAAGCGGATCGCGGCGCTGAGCTGAGTGAGAAAAATATTGATGACACGCCTGTTGTCAGATTTATCAACGGTATTCTGACTCAGGCAATTAAAGCAGGTGCTTCAGATATTCACTTTGAACCCTATGAAAAAAAATACCGTGTTCGAGTGCGTATTGACGGTATTCTGCATGAAACCAAAACAGCTCCTGTCGCCTTAGGGGGACGTATAGCAGCCCGTCTGAAAGTACTTTCAAGAATGAATATTGCGGAACGCAGGGTACCGCAGGATGGCCGGATGCGATTGAAAATTTCCAAATCCAAAGCCATTGATTTTCGTGTCAGTACCTGTCCGACCTTATTTGGCGAAAAAATCGTTTTGCGTATTCTGGATCCGACCAGTGCACAGCTGGGTATTGATGCATTGGGATATGAAGAAGATCAGAAAAAAATCTTTATGGAAACCATGCACAAACCCTATGGGATGGTGCTGGTTACGGGTCCGACCGGTAGCGGTAAAACCGTTTCGTTATATACCGCATTGAATATCCTTAATACCGATGACCGCAATATCTCCACCGCCGAAGATCCAGCTGAGATAAACCTTCCGGGTATCAATCAGGTCAATGTGCATCCGCAGATTGGTTTGGGATTTACCGAGTGCCTGAGAGCATTCTTACGTCAGGATCCTGACGTTATCATGGTGGGTGAGATCCGCGATCTGGAAACTGCTGAAATTGCCATTAAAGCCGCACAAACCGGCCATATGGTGTTTTCTACTTTGCATACCAATGATGCACCACAAACGCTGACCCGCCTTGCTAATATGGGGGTTCCAGCCTTTAATATTGCCTCTGCGGTGACGTTGATTATTGCGCAGCGTCTGGCACGTCGTCTTTGTCAGCACTGTAAAAAGGGAGAAACATTGCCAAAAGAAACCCTGATTGAAGAGGGGTTCAGCCCGGAACAAATTGCGACAGATTTCAAAGTTTACCATGCTGTCGGTTGCGAACATTGCACCGAAGGGTATAAAGGACGGGTTGGTATCTATCAAGTCATGCCCGTATCCGAAGCAATGGGACGTATGATCATGGAAGGTGGAAATTCGATTCAACTTGCAGATCAGGCAAAAGCTGAAGGTATTGATGATTTGCGTGCATCCGGTCTTAAAAAGGTCATGGCCGGAGCAACCAGTCTGGAAGAAATTAACCGCGTCATTAAGGAATAAATCGTGGCTACAGCAAGTAAACCTAAAAAAGCCGAGCTGCCGACGTTATATTTATGGCAGGGCACAAATAAATCTGGCCGCAAGGTTAAAGGCCAGCAAGCTGGTGAGAGTGTGCAGGCTGTCCGAGCAGATTTACGACGTCAGGGCATAACTCCCGGTAAAGTGCGCCGTAAACCCAAAGATTTATTTGCTCCCCGTAAACCCAAAATCAAACCGGTTCATATCGCCATTTTCAGTCGAATGCTGGCCACGATGATGTCATCCGGTGTGCCAATGATGCAATCATTGCAAATCATTGGTGAAGGCCACGAAAATGCCAGCATGCAGGAAATGATTCTGGCCATTAAAGCCGATGTGGAATCAGGTACCAGCCTGGCAGAATCATTGGCAAAATTTCCATTACACTTTGATGATCTGTATATCAGCTTGATCAATGCCGGTGAACAGTCCGGTACGCTGGAAGCCCTGCTTCACGAAATCGCAACCTACCAGGAAAAAACCGAAGCACTGAAATCCAAAATCAAAAAAGCGCTGGTATACCCTACCGCCATTATGGTGGTGGCGTTCATTGTGACGGCTATTTTAATGATCTTTGTTATTCCGCAGTTTCAGGCGTTATTTACCGGTTTCGGTGCGGACTTGCCTGGCCTGACCAAAATAGTCATCAGTATTTCTCAGGTATTCCAGGACTACTGGTGGTTAATTTTCGGCAGCATTATCGGTTCTGTAATGGGCTTTATGGCAGCCCGCAGACGTTCCCGGAAAATCCAGCATTTTATGGATCGAATGCTATTAAAATTGCCCGTCATCGGTGATGTCTTGACCAAAGGTGCTATTGCACGTTTTGCCAGAACCTTTTCCGTTATGTTCAAAGCCGGTGTGCCGATGGTGGAAGCAATGACTTCGGTAGCTGGGGCTACTGGTAATATTGTTTACAACGAAGCTACTTTGGAAATGCGCGATGATGTCGCCACGGGTACACAGTTAAATAAAGCCATGACCGACACCGAACTGTTTCCCAATATGGTGATTCAGATGGTGTCGATTGGTGAAGAATCCGGTTCACTCGATGCGATGCTGGCCAAAGTGGCCGATTTTTTTGAACGTGAAGTGGATGATGCTGTTGATAATATGACGGCGTTAATGGAGCCCTTTATTATGGCATTCCTGGGTATTTTGATCGGTACGCTGGTTATTGCCATGTACTTGCCGATTTTCAAACTCGGCGCAGTCGTTTAATCCTATGTCGCTTATTTATCTGCTGGAAACCTCCAGCACATTTTTTATTGTCAGTACTTTTATTCTGGGTTTATTAGTCGGCAGTTTTCTCAATGTGGTGATTCATCGTCTGCCCCTTATAATGCAGCGCGAATGGGAACAACAATGCCATGACTTAATTGGTTCGGCGGCCCCTAAATCAGATGAGCTGACATTAAGTAAACCCCGCTCTCGCTGTCCGCATTGCGGTCATGCCATTACCGCATTAGAAAATATTCCGGTTATCAGTTACCTGATACTCAAAGGCCGTTGCAAAGACTGCAAAGCACCGATTTCGAAACGCTATCCACTAATTGAGTTGCTGACCGCTATTATTTCAGCGTTGGTTGCATGGCATTTTGGGTTTGGGATTGCAGTCTGTGGCGCGTTACTTATAAGCTGGGCTTTGCTGGCATTGACATTTATTGATGTGGATCACCAGCTGTTACCGGACAGTATTACCCTGCCATTATTGTGGCTGGGGCTTTTCTTTAATCTATTTGGTACATTTACCGATATCAGTTCGGCCGTGATTGGTGCCATCGTCGGCTATCTTGCCCTCTGGCTGGTCTATCATGGCTTTCGCTTGGTAACCGGTAAGGAAGGCATGGGCTATGGCGATTTCAAACTGCTGGCAGCCCTGGGGGCCTGGATGGGTTGGCAAGCACTGCCAATGATTATTTTATTGTCTTCTCTAGTGGGTGCATTGGTCGGTATCAGCCTGATTCTGTTAAAACAGCAGCATCGGGATAATCCGATTCCATTTGGGCCTTATCTTGCCGCAGCAGGTTGGTTAGCCCTGGTGTGGGGAGAAAGCCTGACCAGCGGTTATTTGAACTGGAGCGGGTTAAGCTGAAATGGTATTTCGGGTTGGCCTTACCGGAGGCATCGCATCGGGCAAATCAACGGTCTCAACGTTATTCGAAAATCTGGGTATTGAGGTCATCGATGCCGATAATATTGCCCGTCAGCTGAGTCAACCCGGTACGGCTGAATATCAATCCATTGTTCAGCAGTTTGGTGCTGATTATCTGCTGGCAGATGGGCAGTTAAATCGAGCCGCATTACGCAAACGGTTATTCTCTGATCGCAGGGCCAAACAGACTTTAGAACAAATTCTGCATCCATCAATCCGCCAACAGCTTTTGCAACAGGCTGCAGACGCCACGGGCAGTTACTGTATAGTGAGTATTCCTTTATTGATTGAAGCGAATATGCAGTCTTGTGTGGATAGAATTCTGTTAGTAGATGTAGATCACGAAACCCAACTGGCACGTCTGCAAACCAGAGATCAGCTTTCCGTTGAAGAGGCCATTCAACATCTTGCGGCTCAATCAAATCGTGCAGAGCGATTGCAATATGCTGACGATATCATCGACAATAGCGATGGAATTGAAAAATTGAAATTTCAGGTCACACAACTGCATGCGTTATATTGTCAGTTGGCTGAGGCAGCAGAACATTAAATCAGGTCAAAATGCTGACCTTATGGCGAAATCATAAAACACACTATGTCTGACGTAATTACATACGAACAACCTCTCAATGAACGCATCAGAACCTTCCTGCGCCTGGAATTTCTGCTGGCACGTGTGGACTATGCCATGCAACACGATGATGAAATGAGTCATCGTGAAGCAATTGATGCCATGCTGAATATGCTGCTGGTGTTTGAACGTGGAGACATGAAATCCGAAGTCACCAAAGAAGTTGAACGGCTGATTACCAATTTATCTGCGCTGGAAAACTCGCCGGGTGTTGATAATGAGACACTGGATGCGCTGCTCGCTGAATTGGATCAGACGCTTGACGCGTTGCAAATCCGTAAATCGGCTATCGGCCAGGTGTTAAAAGAAAATGAATTTCTGTACAGCATCCGCCAGCGTTCCAGTATCGCCGGGGGCACCTGTGATTTTGATTTGCCAGCTTATCACTACTGGTTACAACACAGCTCAGTTGAACAGCGACAACAACAGCTGAATTATTGGCTGGAACAGTTTGTTGCTGTTCGCGGAGCAATCAATATCAGTCTCAAGCTGATTCGTGGCAGTTCTGGTTTTTCTACGGCTCAAGCAGAGAAAGGCTTTTATCAGCGCAGTCTGGATAGTAATTTACCCACACAATTGATTCGGGTTCGTATACCGGCCTCAACACCTTACTACCCTGAAATCAGCGGCGGTAAACACCGTTTTACAGTACGTTTTATGACGTTTGATATCAATCAGCGTCCCCAACAAATTAATGATGATGCGGATTTTCAGCTTAGCTGTTGCACGATGTAATTATGGTTTTGAAAGTAAATTGTCCACAATGCGGACGTAAAGTGGAATGGACGGACGAAAACAAATGGAAACCGTTCTGTTGTGAACGTTGCAAACTCATCGATCTGGGCGAGTGGGCTGCGGGCAATCATCGCATTCCCGGTGAACCGGTTATCGATCCGGAAGATGATCCCAACTCGTTTCACTAAACCACGTAAAGGCTTTGCAGTCGCTCTATAATTTCCACGTTCGCAGCAGGAAACTCTTTTTCTTTTAAATCTGCTAAAGCACACCATTGCAATGGCTGCCCTTCCTTACCGGTTGCTTCACCAACAAAGTCGGTCACTAACCAGACATCAAGCTCGACCTGCAGGTCTGGATAATCATGAACAATCTGCATTAAGGGGTCAGCCTGCTCAACCTGTAAACCGACTTCTTCCTGAATTTCCCGCTGCAAAGCCTGTAACCGGGTTTCATCGGCTTCACGCTTGCCTCCCGGAAATTCCCACAGATCACCTTGATGCTGATGTGCATGGCGACGGGCAATTAATACCTGTTCATCATTATTAAGAATGATCGCAACCGCAACTTGTAAACGTTTTTTCATCAGTTAATTTTTCAGCACAAACAGTGTGCCGCAGTATGGACACAGCACTTCACCATGGCTTTTTATTTCAAGGTAAACACGAGGATGAGCATTCCATGCCGGCATATCCGGCATGGGACAACTGATGGGCAGATCTTGTTTGGTCACTTCATAGCGTCGCTGTGTACAGGCTTGTTTGGTCTCTGACATAACGCGCTATCTCCTGTTTTAAATCGGTAAAGCGAGCATCCGGTCCAGCGCCAGTTTGGCTTCTTTAGCAGTCACCGGATCCACTGATACCTGATTGACGACATGACCTTCTACCAGATTTTCCAATACCCATAATAAATGCTGAGGATCAACGCGGAACATGGTTGAACACATGCACACCGTTGGCGACATGAAATGTACCGATTTACCCTGATCCTGGAAACGTTCATGTAAACGATTCACCAGATTCAATTCCGTACCCACCAACCAACGGGTATTGGGTTCACTATTGGCAATAGTATTCACAATATATTCGGTTGATCCCACATAATCCGATTTCTGGCAGACTTCAAAACTGCATTCCGGATGGGAAATCACTTTGGTTTCCGGATATTTTTCCAGAAAATTATCAATTTGTTGCGGCTGGAACATCTGGTGTACTGAGCAGAAGCCTTTCCACAATATGATCTTGGCTTTTTTCAATGCTTCCGGCGTCAAACCACCCAGTGGCTTATCAAAATCCCACACCACCATCTCTTCAAGTGGAATGCCCATTTTATAACCGGTATTACGCCCTAAATGCTGATCAGGAAAAAACAGTACTTTTTCACGCTGGGCGAATGCCCAGTCCAAAACATGTGGGGCATTGGTAGAAGTGCAAACTATGCCACCATGTTTTCCGCAAAAGGATTTCAGGTCTGCTGCCGAGTTAATGTAGGTGATCGGCGTGATCATTTCGTCCGGATCCAGCACTTCACTCATTTCCTGCCAGGCCCGATCAACATTAACCCGATTCGCCATATCCGCCATTGAGCAACCGGCCGCCATATCAGGCAAAATCGCAATTTGATCGGGACGGGAAAGAATGTCCGCTACTTCCGCCATAAAATGCACACCACAGAAAACAATGTACTGAGCATCTGACTCAGCGGCATTACGGGATAATTTCAGTGAGTCACCCGAATAATCTGCGTGTTTGAAGACTTCATTGCGTTGGTAATGGTGACCTAAAATCACAAGGTCATCACCCAACTTTTGTTTAGCCTCAGCGATACGTTGATCGCAGGCCTCATCATCTATTGAGAAATAGTGTTCAAACGGGATTGCCGTTGCTGCTAGTTTTGTAGCCACTTCGCTTTCCTCTTAAAATCAAGTTGATCTGAGTGATAACTCAGGAGTCAACTGTCGGCACTTTACGTAAACGAATATTCAACTCTTTCAGTTGCTCATCGCTTACAGCACTTGGTGCATTGGTCAACAGACAGGCTGCTGATTGCGTTTTAGGGAAGGCCATTACATCACGAATCGAGGCAGAACCGGTCATCAACATCGCCAGACGATCCAAGCCAAAGGCCAAACCACCATGTGGTGGGCAACCGTATTTTAATGCCTGCAGTAAAAAGCCAAATTTCTCTTCTGCTTCTTCCGCCGGTATCCCCAGCATTTCAAATACTTTTTGCTGAACATCAGTTTTATGAATACGAATTGAACCACCGCCCAACTCTGTACCATTTAACACCATGTCATAAGCACGAGACAGACACTTGCCCGGATCGTTGCTTAATAAATCAATATCTGATTCACGCGGCGCAGTAAACGGATGATGCAAGGCATACCAGCGCTGGGTTTTCTCATCCCATTCAAACATCGGGAACTCAACCACCCATAATGGGCGCCAGCCATGTTCAACCATATTCAGGTCATGCCCGATTTTGACACGCAATGCACCTAAAGATTCATTCACAATGGAAGCTTTATCAGCACCAAAAAACACTAAATCTCCTGATTCAGCACCGGTTCTTTGCAGAATCGCCTCTACCACGTCATCCGGCAGGAATTTCAGAATCGGTGACTGCAAGCCTTCACGTCCCACATCAATATCATTGACCTTGATGTAAGCCAGACCTTTGGCTCCGTAAATACTGACAAACTTGGTGTAATCATCAATTTCTTTACGGCTAAGTGAATTACCACCGGGAACGCGTAATGCAGCAACTCGCCCATTGTCATCATTAGCCGGTGCCGAGAACACTTTGAAATCAACCGCTTGCATCAGATCACTGACTTCAACCAGTTCCAAATCAATTCGCAGGTCCGGTTTATCACTGCCATAACGATCCATGGCTTCCGCATAAGTCATCCGGGGGAAAGGGTTTGGAAGAGGTTGTTCCAGGACATTGGCAAACAGGTCACGGATCATGTCTTCCATTAACTGCATTAAGTCCTCTTCTTCAACAAAAGAGGTTTCAATATCCAACTGAGTAAATTCGGGCTGACGGTCAGCGCGCAAATCTTCATCACGGAAACAACGCACGACTTGATAATAACGATCCATGCCAGCGACCATCAGTAGTTGTTTAAATAACTGTGGAGATTGTGGCAATGCAAAAAAGTCACCCGGATGCGTACGGCTAGGTACCAGATAATCACGTGCACCTTCGGGAGTGGCTTTGGTCAGGATCGGTGTTTCTATATCCATAAAGCCATGATTATCCAGATACTGACGCAACTGACGGATAATCTGCGAACGGAAACGCAGCTTTTGCAGCATTTCGGGGCGACGTAAATCAATATAACGATGACGCAGGCGAATGTCTTCATTGACTTCGGCCTGTTCTGTCAACGGGAAAGGTGGCGTTTCAGAACTATTCAGAATAGTGACCCGCTTGGCGATAATTTCGATTTTGCCACTTTTCAGATCAGTGTTTTCACTGCCAGCAGGACGCGGATTTACGACACCTTCAATCTGCAATACATATTCACTGCGGACTTTCTCTGCAACGGCAAAGCTTTCGGCATCTTCCGGATTACAGACGATTTGCACCAGACCTTCGCGATCCCGTAAATCAATAAAGATCACACCGCCGTGATCCCGGCGACGATGCATCCAACCTGCAACCGTTACCGTTTGTTCAATCAAAGTTTCGTTTACATCGCCGCAGTAATGGCTACGCATAATTATTCCAACATTCCAAAAAATACTGTTTAACACTACACCTTTCATATAGACGAAAGATGTCCGAAATTTTTATTCTACGCTGTGCTGTTGCTGAACTTTTTTTCGATATGCCTCTGAATTTGGCACCACAACGCCCATCGAAATAATCATTTTCAGACCTTCTTCGACAGACATATCCAATTCAATCACATCTGATTCCGGCACCATCAACACAAACCCGGAGGTCGGATTTGGCGTGGTCGGAATAAAAACGCTGATAACATTGGCAATCGTCTTATCCTGCACTTCACCTAAATCATTTGAAGTCATAAATGCCAGACTCCAGACACCTTTACGCGGGTATTCAACCAGCAATACTTTGCGAAACGATTTGGCGTCTGTCGCCAACACCGCTTCCATAATTTGTTTAATCGCAGAATAAATTGTTCTGACCAGCGGGATCCTCGCTAGCTGGGACTCCCAGAAAACGACTAATCTGCGACCTAATAAATTGGCCATTATCATGCCGGTGACTAATACCATGACCACCGCCAGAACGACTCCCAATCCGGGAATATTAAAGCCCAGCAGCCTATCTGGCTGAAAAGCATCCGGCAAGAGTAATAAACTCTTATCTAAAAAACCAACAATGGCCCGGACTACCAGAAAGGTAATGCCGAGCGGCATCCAGACCAGCAGGCCTGCTATTAGGTATTTTCGCATTTAAAACTTAATGACTGCATCCAGTTCCGCAGGTATGACCCGCAGAAGAGGCACTCTCTGAAGAACCACTTTCAGCAAGGTTACGTTTAGTACCCGATTTAAAATCGGTTTCATACCAGCCCTGCCCTTTGAGACGGAAACCCGCCGCTGATATAAGTTTTTTCAGGCTGGGTTGATTACAGGCCGGACAATCCACCAGCGCATCATCACTGATCTTTTGCAATGCTTCAAAATTATGATTACAGGCATCACAGCGATATTCATAAAACGGCATGAGGTTTTACTCCCTAAATAATGAATCAACAAACAGCGCTGCTTATAAATGCGGCAAGAAATATTTGTTTCAAGCTTTCAAAGCGCTTGATTATACCGAAAAATTACTCTTTCAGTCTCTGGCATTTTCACAGAGAATTCTGAAAGCACTTAAACTTATATGATGCATCTTATTTTATAACCTCTAAGCGCTTACCGGCACCCAATATGTTTTCATAATATCGGTTTCAGATCTTCGTACCCGACGCTGATAATGTTGAGGTTAAAAACACAGGAAAACCATCCATTAATCTCCATTCTTATCTAGGGTCTGTTGATCTTTCAGAGCCACCACTGCTGGAGGCTATTTTTTCGTCCAACAAGGCGGAAATGATGCGATGTAGTTGTTCTACATAAGTCATTTCCAACACCGTGGGGCGGAAAAATAGTCCCAGCCCTTCGGGTTGTGGCTGAAAATCCACCACTCTGCGTTACTCGTCATTTATTTAGAACGACTACAAAAACGTCGGGAGCGTTTTTGAGCGTCAGCCCCGAAGGGGTAAGATACACGGATGTATCTCACAAACGACATTCCTCGCGCCTTGATTGGTGCATTTTCAGTCACAACAGAGGCGGCTATGAAAGATCAACAGACCCTAGCAATCATCGCTATATATTTCAGGAAGTTGCCCAGCACTGACAGATGGAATAACCATTGTGTTATATGACACAAATTTTCGATTTAGCATGGACATATCCCCCAAACAGTCAGTATAGTTGGACGTTTTTGTGCTGGTATTGCCAAGAAAATTACGTGTTAAAACACGTGGCTAAATGTGTTCAGTGTGGGTTCAGGTTCACTATGGGAAACTGGCACCGCACTGAGGCAAATAACTCAATAAAGAGAGGAAATATTCATGAAATATGGTAAATCACTTTTGACAGCAGCAATTGGCGCAGCATCTTTATTTTCTGCTGCTGCAATGGCTGAGAATCATGTTGTTAACGCAAGTTTGACTGCTTTTGATCCTTTGGTTGTCAAAATCGCTCCGGGTGACACTGTTTCCTGGCAACAAATGAATGGTCACCTGGTAAATACTACTTTTACTGATTCAAGTGGTGAGCAAGAATTCATTCCTGAAGGCGCTGAAGGTTTCATGTCACAAATGGGTGAAAACTACCAAACCAAACCATTGACTGTAGAAGGTGTTTACCTTTACAAGTGTGACCCTCACTGGGGTGCCGGTATGGGCGGCGCGATCATTGTAGGCGAACCGACTAATTTGCAAGCCATTGTAGACTCAAAACCTAAAGGCGCATTACGTCGTTTAGTTAAAAAAGTAGAACAGGCTACTGCAGAGTAAGTCTATACTCCTCTAGAAGTACTCCTAAAAGCCCGCATAAAAATGCGGGCTTTTTTGATCCAAAAACTTCCTTGCTATGCTAGAATTTACTGGTTTTATCTCAGCAATCCCGAGACATTGATGCTCTGCTGGATTCACATTAAATAACATATCAGGGGATATTCATCTGATGAGCGACTCTATAGATACTGGCAAAAGACGGTTTTTAACCGCCGCAGCTAGTGTAGTAGGCGGTGCCGGTGCGGTGGCTGTTGCCATTCCTTTTGTTTCTTCCATTGCGCCAAGCGCTAAAGCAGAAGCTGCCGGTGCCCCGGTGCAAATTGACATCAGCCAACTTGAACCCGGTCAATTATTGACTGTCGAGTGGCGTGGCAAACCGGTTTGGATTTTCCGCCGTACCGAAGAAGTGTTAAACACTCTCGTCACCTTGAACGATGAGTTGCGCGATCCACAGAGTGAACAAACCCAGCAACCTGAATATGCGCAGAACGAAACACGCTCGATCCGAAAAGAAGTTATGGTCATGGTGGGAATATGTACACATTTGGGTTGCTCACCAACCTACCGTCCAGAAATAGCCCCTAATGATCTGGGTGCCAATTGGAAAGGCGGTTTCTTCTGCCCTTGTCATGGCTCTCGTTTTGATTTGGCTGGCCGTGTTTACCAGGGTGTTCCTGCACCGACCAATCTTGAAGTGCCCCCTTATCATTTCCAGGGTGACAATGTTGTTATTGTTGGTGAAGACGCCCAAGGAGCCGCATAATGTCTATGATGGATTGGATTGATGCTCGCTTTCCTGCGACCAAAATGTGGAAGGAACACCTTTCAGAATATTACGCACCAAAAAACTTTAATTTCTGGTATTTCTTTGGTTCTCTGGCTTTATTGATTCTGGTTTTACAGATTGTTACCGGCATATTTTTAACCATGAACTATAAACCGGATGCAGAGCTCGCCTTTGCTTCGGTTGAATACATTATGCGAGACGTAGAGTGGGGCTGGTTAATTCGTTACCTGCATTCCACCGGGGCTTCAGCATTCTTTGTCGTTATCTACCTGCATATGTTCCGTGGATTGATGTATGGTTCCTATAAACAACCCCGTGAATTAATATGGATCTTCGGCATGCTTCTGTATGTCGTGTTAATGGCCGAAGCTTTTATGGGGTATTTGTTACCTTGGGGACAAATGTCTTACTGGGGTGCTCAGGTTATTATCTCTTTGTTTGGCGCTTTACCGGTTATTGGTGAAGATCTTGCTTTATGGATTCGTGGTGATTACGTTGTCGCTGATGCCACATTAAACCGCTTTTTTGCCATGCATGTCATAGCCTTGCCTATCGTCTTATTAGGTTTGGTTGTTGCCCATATCCTCGCTCTGCATGAAGTGGGTTCAAACAATCCTGACGGTGTAGAAATCAAAAAACACAAAGACGAAAACGGTAAACCTTTAGATGGCATTCCGTTCCACCCTTATTACACGGTAAAAGATCTGGTGGGCGTAGTGGTATTCCTGTTTATATTCTCTCTGGTGCTGTTCTATCTGCCAGAATTCGGCGGCTGGTTCCTTGAAAAGGATAACTTTATTCCGGCAGATCCTTTAAAAACCCCGGAACATATTGTGCCTTTATGGTATTTCACACCGTTTTATGCCATTTTGCGTGCAGTACCGGATAAGCTGTTTGGTGTTATTGCTATGGGCCTGGCAATTGTCATGCTGTTCCTGTTGCCATGGCTGGATCGGAGCAAAACCCGTTCGATACGCTATAGAGGTCCTTATTTCCGTACGGCTCTGGTAGTTTTTGTTATCAGCTTCTTAGCCTTAGGTTACCTGGGAACTCAGCCAGCAACATCGCTTTACACCTTGCTGGCACAAATATTTACGGTTCTGTATTTTGCTTTCTTTCTCCTGATGCCTATCTATACGGCATTTGATAAAGATAAACCTGTACCAGAAAGGGTGACGACCAAATGAGAAATCTGACTTTAGCAGCTTTCATTTCGATATTCAGTCTGTTCTCGACACTCGCCATTGCGGCCGGTCCGTCATCCAAACTGGATCAAGTAGATATTGATTTGACCGATAAAGCCTCATTACAGCGTGGCGCTCACACCTTTATGAATTATTGCCTGAGTTGTCATGGAGCATCGTTGATGCGTTATAACCGTATGGCAAAAGATTTGGGTTTAACCGATGAGCAGGTTACCGACAATCTAATGTTTACCACTGATAAGATCGGTGAAACGATGCAAATTGCAATGCGCCCCGAAGATGCAAAAAAATGGTTTGGTGTAGCACCACCAGACTTATCTGTCATTGCACGTGCGCGGGGTACAGATTGGTTATATACCTATTTACGTACTTTCTATCTGGATAACAGTCGTCCGATGGGTACCAACAACCTTGCGTTTAAAGATGTGGGCATGCCACATGTACTCTGGGAACAACAGGGTTATCAGGCATTGGGTGAAGACGGTCATCTCAGTGTTGCACAAGAAGGTGCGCTGACTCCTCGACAATACGATATGATGAGTCGAGATCTGGTCAACTTTCTTGCCTATATCAGTGAACCATCCAAATTACAGCGATTAGCGTTAGGTAAGTGGGTTTTACTCTATCTTGCGATCTTCTTTGTTATCGCATTGGCACTGAAAAAAGCTTACTGGAAAGACGTTCACTAACGCTACATTCAGAAATAATAAGCAGTACTGCTAATGACAACACGTAATCGTAAACCACTGATGACATTGTACTCGGATGCACAATGTCCATTCAGTCACCAGACCCGCATCGTCGTTCAAGAAAAACAAATTGAATGCCAGCTTGTAGAACTTGTTGACGGCCACTGGCCCGAAGAAGTTGCTTCAGCGAATCCCTACGGGCAGGGTCCTACATTGTTTGATCGGGACATTGTGATATTTCATTCCCCAATCATTATGGAATATCTTGACGAACGTTTCCCGCACCCATCGTTAATGCCCAATGACCCTGGGGCCCGAGCTCAAATGCGACTGATGTTACATCGCCTGGAAACCGACTGGCTTGCAATGTGGCCACAATTATCAGGGCGGGATAAATCCCCGGCCACTAAAGCAAAAAAGACTTTACGTGAAGATCTGACTGTTCTGGCTCCGCTATTTGAGCAATATGACTATCTGATGAGCGATGAATTTTCGTTGATAGACTGCTATATAGCCCCATTATTATGGCGTCTGCCTCATTTGGGTATTAAACTGCCTGATTCGGCCATCGCTGTTGAACGTTATGCGCAGAAAATATTTGATAGAGCCACATTTCAAGCGAGCCTGAGCACAGCGGAGAGAGGAATGCGCTAATGAGCATGTCTTCACAAAAACCTTATCTGATAAGGGCCATTTACCAATGGTTACTCGACAATCAATCTACCCCTTATTTATTGGTCAATACAAACCATGAAGGTGTGGTCGTTCCTGAACAATACATCCGAGATGCCCGCATTGTATTGAATCTGGCCCCTGATGCAATTAGTGGTCTGAATATGGATAATGAGTGGGTGAGCTTTTCAGCCAGATTTTCTGGCAAGGCAATGGACTTATTTATTCCGGTAATTGCTATTCAGGCTATTTATGGCAAGGAAAATAATGAAGGCATGTTCTTTCCTGAGGAAGAAAACCCTACTCCTCCGACTCCACCATCAGTCGAACCAACTAAAACGACAAACGGCAAACCCAGTTTGAAACTGGTCAAATAATTTATAGTTTGTATTTTTCCATACGATAACGCATGGCCATACGAGTCAGCCCAAGCTGCCTGGCCGCCCGCGAAACATTACCAGAGCTCCGGTTCAGAGCACTTTCAAGTAAATATTTCTCAACTTGATCCATCGTCATTTTTTCTATCTCTGGTAAGACCTTTTCAGAATTATCATTCTGGCTGAAAGGTCTCAATAGCAGATCGTCAAACTCAATGATACTTTGCTTGCATAGCATAACTGCTCGTTCAAGCACATTTTCCAACTCCCTGATATTGCCCGGCCAGTCATATTGTTGCATTTGACGCATGGCATCATAAGCCAATCTTGGCTGTTCAACGCCATAGCGTTTAGCGAATTGTTCGATGAAAAACTGTGCCAGCTCCGCTATATCCTGCTGTCGATGCCTTAGAGGAGGTAGTGTTATCTCAACGACATTCAGGCGGAAGTAAAGGTCTGCACGGAATTCCCCGGAAGCAACTAACTGGTGCAGATCACGATTGGTTGAAACAATAACATGCGAGTTTACCGGTATTTCTCTTGTTGACCCCAGTCTGCGTAATTGTCGCCTTTCAATTACATTAAGTAGCTTAGTTTGGGCAGACAACGATAACTCAGCAATTTCATCAAGAAAAAGCGTACCATCTTCAGCTACTTCGATAAGTCCAGGCCGAGCTTTTGATGCCTCATTAAGGCTATAATAGCTTTCCTGGCCAAACAACTCAGCCTCTACAGCGTCATCAGGCAAAGCAGCACAATCCACATTGACGAAAGGTCGGTCATATCGATGACTGATTTGATGAAAATACCGTGCTAATACACCTTTCCCACTCCCCGTCTCACCAGTGATTAAGACCACTGGAGTGGTATCTTTATTTTTGTCCATCAGTTCAGAAAGCTGCTTGGCCTGATTCCGAATAGTCATAATCTGTTGACTGCTGCCAATGAGATTGATCAGCTGCTGTGTTTTTTGGGCGCGCTGCTCTGAAAAATCCAGCTGACGGCGAATGGCATGGTTATGTACTACTTTATCGATTGTCAGCATTAATTCATCGAGATCTACTGGCTTTTTCAGATAATCAGAAGCGCCAAATTTCATAGCACTGACAGCATCTTCCAACTCCCCGTATGCCGTCATCACGATAACAGGCAGCGTTGCCATGGGATGCCCCTCAGCACGAATTTCTGTCAATAAATCCAGACCATTACCATCCGGGAGCCTGACATCCAACAGTAAAATATCCGGAGATTCACTCTGTAATAATTTTTGGCCTGTACTGATGTTATCTGCAATTTTGGCGTGATGACCTTCCCGTTCAAGTCTGCGCTTAACAGACTTGGCAAACAGACTTTCATCCTCTATCAATAAGAAATTAAGCATAGAACATCCTATTTATTTGCCTGTTTATCATTAACGTGCAAGGTCAGTGATACTCTCGCACCACCATGAGAATTTGTCTCAAATGCTAAATCGCCATGATGTTGTTTAATGACTTTTTGTGCGAATGGAATTCCCAGCCCATAACTCAATTTTTTATGTAATTGGCTGTTTTTTTCATCCGGCTTATGAGAAAAACCACTCCCCTGATCATCAATATGTAAACCGATCATTTGAGGGGTTTCCCAATAATGAATATTGATAGATGAATCAACCGGAGCAGCTTCAATTGCATTCTGAATCAAATTAAAAATAGCCTGCTCCATCAGATTATTATCCATATTGATCTGCCTGGCTGCTTGCTGCCACCCATGACGATTTAATTGAATCGATTTCTCGGTTAGCTGCAACTCTATTAAGGACAATGCATTATCTGTCAGTTCCGTTAAGGTAACCTCGATCATATGTGGCTTTAAGGGGTGTAAATACATCAATAAGGAAGTCACCCAATTTTCCAACCTGTCGACAGCAATGATGATGTCTTTCAGAACAGCGCGGCTTTCTTCATTCGCCTCGTCAATCGATACCTGTGCAGCAGCACGAATACCCGCCAAGGGATTACGAATATTATGTGCAACCAACGGTACTAACTCACCTAAAGCAGCTTGTTTTTTGGTTTCAATTAACTGATCTCTGTTACTGGCTAATTCATCTGCCATGCTATTAATAGCCTGCGACAGTCGCTGCAGTTCTTCCAGGCCTTTTAACGGGATATGATGTTTAAAGTCTCCCGTACTGATTATTTTAGCGCCTTTGGTGACATTTCTGAGCGGGGCCAGCATATTGCGACGCACAAACCATTTGGAGATACTGAGCAAAATCAGCGCCAATATGATTGGCAGTGCTTCACTGAGAATCATCTTGCCGAACATACGTTCATCAGAAGCGGTTAATTGCAACTGCTGTTGTTTCAGATAGTCCTCAATATCACTGAAAACCATTTCAAGCTGGCGGAAGGTTTGTTCTTCAAGCTGCTCATCAAGCCAAACCTTGTCTTCAGAGCTTAATTCTTCCAAATCTAGAAATCGGCTGGTTTCCTGATAAAACTTGTTATAGGCATACTCAATTCTGACAATCAGAATTTCTTCCGTGGGTGTCTGCGCTAATACTTTCAACCGTAACAAATAGCTATCTATCTGATTGCGAAATTGATAATACTCTTCAATAGCCAGGACATCGTTAAGAAAGACAACATCAAAGACTTCCTTGAGCTGACGATAAAGATCGCCACGCAAATGTTGCACATGCGTGTTCATTGAACTCAAGCGAAGGGATTCTTCTGAACTTTTTTGCCAGGCTAAAGCCCAGTTAAAACTCATGAGGGCCGTCATGACAATCAGCACCACAAAACTCAGTTCATGGAACCGCAAAGCACCTTGTATGGATTGAAGCTTTTTAAAGATTCTTTTCATCTAAAAAAACGGGCTCAATGGCCCGTTTTAAGAATATTCATAGAAGTGCCACGTTATTCAGGCTTAAACCCAGTAAAGGTAACTTTCTCTTCGACTAAAACCGCCTCACCTTCCTTCCAGGTTTTACCATCAGGAACGACCGTTTTTATCTCGTAAATTTCACCTGGAATTTCTTCTGATAAGGTAAAAATATAATACTTCGAAGAATACAGTTTATAACGATCATTCTTGGGGTCATTAATATAAGGTTGCACGGTATATTGCCATGCTTTTACTTTGTCACCGTTGTAATCTACTTCAACCTGTTTTTTATCAGCACCTTCCGCAAATGACCAACGTAATAAACGTTGGAAATACCGCCATTCACCACCTGTTAAACGCTTCATTTCATGTACGTCATATTCCAGAAATAAAACGAATACACTATTACCACGTTGATCTAACCGTTCCTGATATGGACGTTTGTTCTGACCGGTAAAAAATTCAAAGTAGGTATCCGCTCGGCCGGTATTACGAATATTTTTAACAATGACATCAATGGTATCGGTGTAATCACCATCAACAAAGCTGGTTTTAGTAAATTTATATTCCAACACGCCTGGCTGGTCGATGTTTTTAAGGTGGGACTTATCAAATAACTCATTATTAATCTCTGACATACCCGGAGCTGCAAACGCTTTACCAGTTAACAGCAGCATCAATCCGAGCGAAAACACGATGTATTGATTTATTCTCACTGTTTGTTACCTCACGATTTTTTATAGGTGTTATGCTTAAACTTATATTTCAATTATTATTTTTATCTGCTTATGACTCTATTTACTCACTTAAAGATTCCCGGAATTTTGATTTCCAGTCTGTTTTTTATTATCGCATGTCAGCCTGCGAATACTAACCGAATAATTGAAATAAATAGCCCTTATAGTTACCAGGAAACCTTGGAAAACCTGAATATTGCGATATCGGAACACAACTATCGAATTATTCATAAAAGTGACATAGGCTCTGCTATCCGCGAACGCGGGGATGAAGACTTTCCTTTATCCATTGTCATCAGTTTTTGCAATATTACTTATGCAAAAGAAATGATGCTGATTAATGAACAATTGATTAATGATATGCCCTGCATTATGACGGTTCGGGAAAGTAGTAATGGAGTCATTATTGGTACCCGTTTAATGGACGAAAACGTTGCCGATAAAAAACAGGCTGAGTTTGCTGCACGAATAAATGACAACCTGAAAAAAATAATGGTGGCTACAGTTTTGTAGCCACCATTAATTTTCGGGTATCACTTTAATCGAACGTTCTACTAATCATCGTCATCCTTGCGCGGCTTTTTGGCTGGTGTAGGACTGACGTTTTCAAGCGATGGTAAATTATATTCAGCAATGATGGCATCAATCTTATCTTTGTTCTGATCGATGAATGTATTCAATAATTTATTCCATTCTCTGCTTGAGTAGCGAGTTGCCATGCTGAAACTGAATACATGCAGCTGACCCAATTCATTTAATGGATTAACTGTAATCGGCACATCAGAAACCTTCGCATAGTATCCTGCTACAGGTCCCCACATTGGAATAACATCAATTTTACCTGCAGCTAGATCTTCAATTGCTCTTCCTGGACTGGCATTCACATCACCACTCATTAATTGATAATAAGATATCTGATCGCCCAATCCCATCTCGATAAGTGCTTCAGTTGAAACAGCCCTGTCAAACAAACCTATTTTTAGTGGTCCATGTTTTTCATTTACTTCTTTCAAATCGGCAAGTTTCGTAATTTCATAACCTTCACCGCTACGATAGGCGATTGCTTCAATTGAACTGAAATACGGTTTGGTGGGCAGCATAAAATCTGTATGTTCTGGAACAGTCATGGCTAAGTCACACATGTAACCACCACGTTCTGGATGTTCTTTTTTAATGGTGTTCCGTGCAAAACCAATTCGTTGCGGAAACCAGTAATACTCAACTGGAATTCCCAGTTGCTCACCTAATAACTCCGCAATTTTATTATCAAAACCTTCCTTGTTCTTATTTGAATAAGGCATGTTGTTTGGATCAGCGCAGACTCTCAGTACTTCTTGACCTGGTAAAGGTTTCAAATTTTCTGCATTGACTGCAAACGAGGCACCCAGTAAAGCCGATGCCAGGATTGCCATTTTCTGTAGCTTAATCATTCTCTCTTCCTTATTTCTTATGGGAATAAGTGTGACACTTCATATGCCGTTTTTGTTCAAAAAAAAACCCGGCATCTATTAAAGATACCGGGTTTTCTTGTCTAACTTAAGTATATTTTTAATACACTTATTGGTCTTACAGGCTAAATACGCTCAGAATACCACCCAGGTTAGTCCAGCTAGACAGTGCACGATATGCACCAACTGCGCCAAGACCGTCTGAGTCATTTTCCAAACTTGGGATAGCCATACCGATACCAGCCCAACCACCTACACCAGACAGTACTGAAATATACTGTTTGTTGTTGTGTTTGTAGGTGTTGACGTTACCGATGATGCCAGACGCTGTTTTGAATCTCCACAGCTCACGACCAGATTGCGCATCAACTGCTTTCAGGTAACCTTCCAGTGTGCCGTAGAACACAACATCAGAGGCAGTTGCCAAAGCACCTGACCAGACTGAGAAGCGCTCTGGGTTTGACCAGACGATTTTACCTTCACGCGCATCCCAGGCAATGAAGTTACCCAAGTGTGTATCACCTTCTGGTGGGTACATGCTCAGAGTAGCACCAACGTATGGTTGACCCGCTACGTATTCAACTTCGAATGGTTCGTAGTCCATGCAAACATGGTTGGTTGGTACATAGAACAGACCGGTACGTGGTGAGAACGCTGCTGGCTGTTGATCTTTTGTACCCAATGCTGCAGGGCAGATACCAGTAGTGTTCACGTCTTCACCGTTACGTGCAGTAGAGTATTTCGCTACACGATCAGGCAGACCGGTTTTCAGGTTAACGCCAGTTGCCCAGTTAACCGCTGGGTCATATTTTTCAGCAACCAGCAATTCACCTGTTTCACGATCCATGGTGTAGGCAAAACCGTTACGGTCAAAATGCACTAACATTTTACGCATTTTGCCTTTGATTTTCTGGTCTACCAGGATGTTTTCGTTTACACCGTCATAATCCCACTCATCGTATGGGGTCATTTGGTAAACCCATTTCGCCATACCAGTGTCTAAATCACGACCAAACAGCGTCATTGTCCATTTGTTGTCGCCTGGACGTTGTACCGGGTTCCAGGTAGAAGGGTTACCTGTACCATAGTAGAACTGGTTCAGGTCAGGGTCATAAGAATACCAACCCCAAGTGGTACCACCACCGATTTTCCACTGGTCGCCCTGCCAGGATTTCAATGAAGAATCCTTGCCAACCGGTTTCAGCATAGACATGGTTTTTTCCGGGTCAACCAGCATTTCATCATCAGGACCGACGCTGTAAGCTTTGTACTGCACGTTACCGTCTAAATCGTAAGCTTGTACATAACCACGGACACCAAATTCACCACCTGAAATACCGACGATGATTTTGTCTTTGAATACGTGAGCCGCCGCGGTGCTGGTTGCACCAACTTTTGGATCATCACGTTTGTCAGACCAGACCACTTCACCTGTTTCCATATCTAATGCCACCAGAGTGGTATCAGCCTGGTTCAGGAAGATTTTGCCATCGCCATAAGACAGACCACGGTTAACGGTATCACAGCACATGACTGGTACAGTTTCATCGTAGTTTTGTTTTGGCTCATATTTCCATTTGATGGCGCCATCGTTGTTCAGGTCAAGTGCGAAAACGATGTTTGGGAACGCTGTATGAACGTACATGGTGCCGTCCATGACCAAAGCATTACCTTCGTGGCCACGTAAAACACCTGTTGAGAAAGACCACGCCATATTCAGATCTTTAACGTTGTCTTTCGTGATTTGAGTCAGTTCGCTGTAACGCGTATTAGCGTAGTCACCAGCTGGCATAACCCAGTTATTGTCATTTTTTTGCATTTCAAGGAGTTCATCAGCAGCGACCAGACCTGGTGCGGCTAACCCCATCATTGCGATTGATAATGTTTTCAGCTTCATAAAGTTGTCCTCTATTGCTTTTTAGTATTTACGTCACGACTTGTTCGAATGAACCTCATGCGTATGACGAACCTTAACCCCACTTCCCGGCTTCGTCAAGAACTTTACTCAAGTTTTTTGTGAGTATTTCCATCTAGTTTTCGGGAATAATTTCCCGAATAATTAAGCTATTGAAAATAAAGGACTTTATATTTTTACTAAAAATCAGGCACGATCTTTGATCCAGTGTATCGACCGCTCAATTGCCGCCAGTGCGCGCTCACGACCGTAGAGTTGCAGCGTGGCATCAAGAGAGGGTGAGACCGTATTACCGGTAATGGCGACACGAATGGGTTGAGCCACCTTACCCATACCAACCTCATGTTTTTCAGCACAATTTTTAATGACGGTATGGATCGGTTCGGCCAGCCATTCATTCAGCTGGCTTAGCTCCTGCAGTACAGCTTCCAATAGTGGCAAGCTGGTTTCATTAAGATTTTTCTGTGCGGCTTTTTCATCATAGGCATCTACGTCCCGATAAAAATACACACTGGATTCCGCCATTTCTTTAAGTGTTTTGGCGCGTTCCTGAAGCAATACAACAACATCAACCAGTGAGGGCCCATTCGCTGGATCAATTCCCAACTCGCCCATGTGCCAGCTTAAATGTTGTGCAACATGTTCCGGTGAACTGGTTTTGATGTAATGCTGATTAAGCCAGAGTAATTTATCGGTATTAAAGCTCGAGGCTGCTTTGTTAACGTCCTGAATATCAAATAACTGTGTCATTTCAGCCAGCGAAAATATTTCCTGATCGCCATGTGACCAGCCCAACCTGACCAGATAATTCAATAACGCTTCAGGAAGATATCCTGCATCACGGTAACTCATCACACTGACCGCTCCATGTCTTTTCGAAAGACGAGCGCCATCATCACCTAAAATCATCGGTACATGAGCAAAGACAGGCGGTTTAGCACCCAGTGCTTTAAAAATGTTGATTTGTCGTGGTGAATTATTCAAATGATCATCCCCACGAATGACATGCGTCATCTGCATATCCAAATCATCCACGACCACTGTCAGGTTATAGGTTGGCGTGCCATCCGGACGGGCAATAATCAAATCATCCAGCTCACTGTTCTCAAAAACCACATTACCCCGAATGGCATCTTCGACAACAACTTGCCCCACAGTAGGATTTTTAAAACGAATGACCGGCTGTATCCCTTCACGCGGTGTCGATAGGTGACGGCAACGTCCATCATAGCGAGGTTTTTGCTTATTAGCTCGCTGCTCTTCGCGCATGGCTTCCAATTCTTCTTTACTGCAATAACAGTAATAAGCGTCGCCTTGATCCATTAACTGTTGAATAATCTCTTTGTAACGCTCAAAACGCTGCGTTTGATAAAACGGGCCTTCGTCATAATCCAATCCCATCCAGGTCATACCTTCCAGAATGGCATTAACAGATTCTGCTGAGGAACGTTCCAGATCCGTATCTTCAATCCTTAAAACAAAGCGGCCGCCATGCTTTCTGGCATATAACCAGGAAAAAAGAGCGGTACGAGCGCCGCCCACATGTAAATATCCGGTTGGGCTGGGTGCAAAACGCGTGCGAATTGTCATAATCAAAAGTTCTCTGCTAGCTGTGTAGATGGATTGCGATAAAGTGCGCTATTGTAACAGTTCATGAGATGTCATTTAGTGAGACAGAGTTATGCATTTATTGATTTTACTGCTTTCCAGCTTTCTTCCAGTGCAGGCAATAGCTTCAAATGCTGCTGCAGGTAATTATCCGCTCCAGCACGTATCTGATGGTGTTTATTATCATCAGGGCAGTCATGAAGAAGCCGATAACGAAAATCTCGGCGCGATTGCCAATGTTGGGTTTATCACTGGTGATGAATGCGTAGCAGTTATTGATAGCGGCGGCAGTTTTCGTGAGGGTGAATTATTGCGTGAAGCCATCCGCCAGCAAACCGATCTGCCGATCTGTTATGTCATTAATACCCATGTCCATCCCGACCATATATTGGGCAATGCTGCGTTTAAAGCCGATAATCCCAAATTTATAGGTCATGAAAAACTACCGGCCGCCATGGCCAGTCGAAAACAACATTTTGCCAAACAGTTCTCTGAGATTCTCGGAGAGGCTTATCAGGGTACTGAATTTATCGAGGCAGACAACCTGGTCAGTATCGGCAAACCACTGCGTATTGATTTAGGTAATCGCCCATTGTTATTAACCGCATACACCACGGCACATACCGATCATGATTTAACGGTTTACGATGTTAAGACCAGTACTTTATGGACCGGCGATCTGTTATTTGTTGAGCGCATACCGGCATTGGATGGCAGTATCAATGGCTGGATTGATGCCATCAATACGCTGACAGAACTTGATGCGGAGATGATTATTCCCGGTCATGGACCGGCTTTTGATGGTCAGAAATCCGAGGCATGGCAAAATTTACTTCGTTATCTGACCACCATTCGCGAAGAAATAAGATTTATCATTAATGATATGGGAACCATTGAAGAAGCCATCGCCGCCGTAGGAACACAAGAAGCTGAAAAATGGAAACTTTTTGAAGAATATCATCGTCGAAATGTTACCGCTGCATTCGTAGAATTAGAGTGGGAATAATAATAACCGGGAGAGAGAAAATGATGGGGCGAAATTCAATTTTTCTGGGCATGTTCATCATGCTCATCAGTCATAGCTTTACAGCTCATTCAGCCACGGCTGATGAAGATATCTGGGCAGGACTAAAACAAACCTATTTTGGGGATCGTGAAATTCGTGAGAATGCGGACGACCTGTTGGTTCTTGAAGCACCGACACGAGCCGAGGATGCGGCAATAGTTCCAATCAGCGTCAAGTCACTCCAACCACAAACCAGTGAAAGATATATTAAGAATATCCATATCATCATTGATAAAAACCCCATGCCGTATTCGGCCAATTTTCACCTGTCACCATCGCTTGGTGAAATTGACATAGCCACTCGCGTGAGGATTGATCAATACACTGATATGCGTGCCATCGCAGAGATGAATGACGGTTCCCTGCATATGGTTTCACGTTATGTGAAAGCTTCCGGCGGTTGCAGTGCACCAGCGGGCAAGGATATGGAAGCCGCTATGGCTCGTCTTGGCAAAATGCAGATTCGTATGCGTGATGCCAATATTGGTGAAACCACTCAAGCACAGGTTGTTGTAAGTCATCCGAACAATAGCGGCTTACAGTTTGATCAAAAGACTCGCGGCTATATCCCGCCACACTATGTGAAAGAAATCATCATAAATTTTGCAGACGAAAATTTGATTAAACTTGAGGCTGGTATATCTATCAGCGAAGATCCAAGCGTTCGCTTTAACTTCACTCCGCTAAAACACGGTGTATTAAAAGCAATGGTTAATGACAGTAAAGACATGACTTACAGCATGGATAAACAGATTTGACTCAGATTAGAGCCGAAATAAAAAAGGCCGTTTAACGGCCTTTTTTTTTGAATAAAAATGTATACCAGAAATTACTGAATACGGCATTCTTTATAGGCTGATGAAGAGACTTCTTCGTATTGTTTTATGCCGCCTTTTAATTCTTTATGATCACGAAACTGTGCGCCTTTATCTGCTGGCATATTGCGATACATATAAGCTGTACTGATGTCTTCGAAATCAGTCTGAGTAAATGCTTCATCAAGCTTATCAACCACACATGAACATTTGTGCACACCTTCATATATATTTAATTTTGTATTAGCCTGCATGCAATCGTTAACGTATTGCACTTTGGTGACTGTTGAAAAATCCATTTTGTCATCTGCCATAGCAGTGGCACTTAACATGGTGATGCTGGCAAAAAGGACTGTCAGACTGCTTTTCTTCATTCTCTACTCCAAATATTTTAATTATGGTTCCGCTATGACTCAGAACTTGCAAGACAAGTTCCTGCAGAAAAAAAGGATATTGCCACTTAAGCAGGTTACCATTCAAGCATTTTTAATGAATGCCCCAGGCAGTTAAATTTCCTCAGTCAAGCAACTTAGGGTAAAATTCAGAGTTTATTTATCCGCGTAAAACCATGCGCATCGCAGGAGAACATAATGAAAAAAATACTGCTTCATCTCGATACAGATGCCGTTGCAAGCACTTTTGACCAAGCCGTTGCCTATGATTCCGGGGTCGACAACATTATCGCTCATGGTGGAGCAACCCGTGATAATGTCACCGCCCATGTGCATGGTATGATTTTTACGCGTGGCGGAAAAAACCTTAAAAACAGCGCAATATTCATAGGTGGGTCCAATGTAGCAGCCAGTGAACTGGTAGGAGAAGCCGTAAAAAAAGCATTCTTCGGCCCTGTTCGTGTCTCGGTAATGCAGGATCCAAATGGCTCTAATACAACTGCCGCAGCCATTGCCCGTAAAGTGATGACAAACTATGACATCACGGGCAAAAATGTCGTGATTATGGGTGCAGGCCCCGTTGGTCAACGTACTGCACTGTATTTATTAAAAGAAGGCGCCGCTAAAGTAGTACTAACCTGCCGTAGTATGGCTCGCAGCAAGTCGACAGTTGATCATATGAAAAAGGCTTATGGCGTTGACGTCATCCCAGGTGAAACACGTAGCGACGAAGCAGTTGCAGCCTTACTCAAAGATGCCCATGTCGCTATAGCAGCAGGGCCAGCGGGTGTTTGTATCGTGCCTGAAATCACCTGGTCTGCCAGCAAAACCCTGGAAGTCATTGCTGACGTGAATGCGGTACCGCCACTGGGTGTTGAAGGCATGGAAGTGATGGATAACGGCACGGAAAAACAAGGTGTGCGTTTCTACGGTGCGATCGCCATTGGCAATTTCAAAATGAAAGTGCATCGTGGTGCGGTAGCCTCCCTGTTTGACAGCAATGATTTATTTCTGGATGAAACCACTATTTACGATATTGCCTGCAAAATTGATAACGCTTAGTGATAAGAATGCAACAACCGGTATCACCTGTCCGATTAAAAACAATTAACGTACAGGCGCCGGCAAGACTCCACCTTGGATTTCTGGACCTGAATGGTGGCTTAGGCCGCCATTTTGGCAGCATTGGCTTAGCAGTAAACAGCCACCACACCAGGCTAAGCCTGAGTGACACAGATAGCCAGCAACCAGCGGGCATCTCGATTTCTGATTCAGTCCAGCACAAGATCTCGAATTTGATAAATCAGTTTTATCTCTCTTTGGGAACACATATCCCGACCAGTTCAAGACGAACAAGTGTCACGGTTCACTCCCTGATTCCAGAACATGCCGGCCTGGGGTCGGGAACTCAACTCGCGCTGGTCATCGGTCGGTTACTGGCAACTTACCATCAGCTCGATATCCCAACGCCAAAAATTGCTCAGGCACTGGACCGGGGAAAACGCTCAGGCATTGGTATCAGTACTTTTGATAGTGGCGGATTTGTTGTTGATGCTGGTTTAGGGGCTAATTCACTGACTCCTGCCCGATTATTTCAGCAAGCCTTCCCATCTCAATGGCGGCTGGTGATGCTAATGGATAAAAATCATCAGGGAATTCATGGTCAGACAGAAATCCAGGCATTCCGGACGCTTCCAAAATTTCCTTTGAACCATAGTCAACACATTTGCCATCTGACCTTAATGCAGCTATTACCTGCGTTAATTGAGCAGGATATTGAGTTGTTCGGTAGCGCAGTTACTGAGATTCAGGCATTAATAGGACAACATTTTGCCCCGGCACAAGGTGGCCAATACACCAGCAAACCAATAGCAACGTTATTACAACATGCAAAAGCAATGGGGTTTACCGGCATGGCACAAAGTTCATGGGGCCCAACAGCTTGTATATTTACTGAGAGCCAAACTCAGGCAGATCTCCTGATAGCCAGACTACGGGGCATGATTGACTCTAATCTACCGTTGCAGGATATTGAATTACTGAGTGCTGCTGGTGTAAATCAGGGTGCTGACATTACAATCGATAACCAGACTTTACATTTTAATAAAACAGTGAGGGATTAACATGTCCAAACGTTCCATCATTCATATGATTAACCCAATGAAACAAAACAGTCCGTTTGATATCAATATGGCATTGGATGCCGGTTACGATATTCTGATGCCTTACAATAATGTTGAATTGAATGAAGTTGCCGGTTTGACTCAAGACGCTATTTTTTCCCGTGGTCCGGCTGGCGTAAAAAAAACGGGCATGTTTATCGGTGGCAGGGATATAGGCCTGGCAATGGATATGTTGGATGCCGCGAAGTCAGCCATGGTTCCTCCTTTTGAAATTCCGGTATTTGCTGATCCCAGCGGTGCATTTACGACAGCAGCAGCGCTGGTTGCCTGCGTCGAACGCGAATTGAAGAAACATTTCGATCAAGATTATAAAGGCTGCAAGGCAGTCGTATTTGGTGGTACAGGTCCGGTGGGGCTGGCTACAGCCGTTATTGCGGCACTGCAAGGTGCTGAAACAACCATTGTTGATCATTTTTCATTAGATACTGCCTTACAATTTTCTGACGAAGCGCGTAAACGTTATGGCGTTAATTTAAGAGCAACGACTGCGGCATCTGATGCGGATAAGGCCCGTCTGTTAAGTGATGCCGATGTGGTTTTCTGTACAGCAAAAGCCGGCGTACAGGTTTTGAATGCTTCTGTACTTGGCGATGCCAAAAAGCTCAAAGTCGCTGGCGATGTGAATGCCGTTTCACCCTTAGGTATTGAAGGTGTTGAGCTGATGCATAACGGTGAACCGCTAAAGTTTGCCCCACAATGCCCTGATGCTGTTGGCATCGGTGCGCTGGCTGTAGGCAACGTGAAATATAAACTGCAACAGGCCTTGCTCAGAGAAACACTGGAAAGTGATGTGCCTGTTTATCTGGATTTCCGTAATGCCTTTGAAGGTGCCCGTAAACTGGTCTGAATACAATTGTCATCAAACAGGACATGGCTGATCATCCAAAACTCCTGTTAATTCTCGCTCAAAGTGGAAGAATGCTGGCGCAATCAGCTTCACGGGAAGGTTACATCGTCCGTGTTGCTGACTGCTATGCAGACACTGATACTCTTCGGGTCGCTGATAAATATCTCAAGCTCCCTCCCCTCGACAAAATACTTAACGATGAGTGGCGGCAAACCATTATGACATTAAGTGATGGTCAGGCTTGTTCATTAATTTGCGGTACAGGCATCGAACGCTTCTATCCGCTACTGTCCCAATTACCCTCTCATATCAAATTTGCCGGTATTTCAATAAACAGTTTCAGTCAACTTTGTGAACCGGTAAATTGGATAGCCTTACTTGATCAACTCTCTTTCCCTCATCCGCCAACAGTATTTGATAACAACCAGAGCTTTAAAGGTAAATGGTTAGCCAAATCTGCCGCGGCCTGGGGTGGAACCCATATTGTCGATGCCGGATCGGCTGCTGGACGATTGAACATATATTATCAGCAGTACATTGAAGGTATCAGTGCTTCTGTTGTATTTCTGGCTAACGGTATTGATTGTCAGTTGTTACTGTTCAACCAGCAATACAGTCGTGATACCCGCAAGGATGATTTTTGCCTGCAAGCGATTACCAGCGGCTTACAACTTGATTCAAAACAACAACAGTTTCTTAAGCAAATCCTACAACAACTGACACTGCGACTCGGATTATCAGGTTTGATGTCGTTGGATTTTCAGATCAGTCCCTCCGGTGAAATATTTCTGCTGGAAATCAATCCACGTCCAACTTCTTCTTGTCAGTTATTACCAGGCGACGCTCCTTTAATCGATTGGCAGCTGATGAGTTCCAAGGGTGTTATGCCGGAAATTCATGCTGAACTTCCGCCAAAAAAGCGAATCTTATGGTTTTGTTTTGCACCAGAGAACATTACGATCCCGGCTGACTTTAACTGGCCTGACTATTGTTATGATCTGCCTGCTGATGGAAGTTATATCCAAGCAGGAGGCATCATTTGCACTTTACTGCTAACTCAGGACAAAACAGAGCTGAATGATGGTCATCAGTTTGCAAATAAATTGATTGAAAATTTATCTTCGGCAGCTTGAAAACAGGCTTCGGCTTACCCATATTAAAAGCAAGTTAACCTGAGGGAATGTTAAATGAAACGAATCATGTTGTTTCTCGCCACCAATATTGCCGTACTGGCGGTTTTAAGTATAACCATGCGGTTATTGGGTATTGAGAGTCTGCTGGATGAACAGGGCTCTGACCTGAATATGACTTCATTGCTGATTTTTGCTGCGGTTATTGGCTTCAGTGGTTCATTAATTTCATTAGCTATATCCAAATGGACAGCAAAACGCCTGACCGGTGCAGAAGTGATCACTTCACCTAAAAATCCAACGGAAAAATGGCTGGTTGAAACTGTAAAGCGCCAGGCTCAACAAGCGGGAATAGGCTCGCCTGAAGTGGCCATTTATCAATCCTCTCAACCGAACGCCTTTGCCACCGGAATGAATCGTAACAACGCCCTGGTCGCGGTAAGCACTGGGCTGATGCAATCGATGACACAAGATGAAGTTGAGGCGGTTTTAGCGCATGAAGTGAGCCACGTTGCCAATGGAGACATGGTGACGATGGCATTAATTCAAGGTGTGGTAAATACATTCGTTATCTTTCTATCACGGATTATTGGTCATCTGATTGACCGTACAGTATTTAAAACGGAACGTGGTCATGGTCCGGCTTTCTGGATCACCTCGATCATCGCCGAATTGGTTCTGGGTATTCTGGCCAGCATTATTGTGATGTGGTTTAGTCGCCAAAGGGAATTTCGCGCCGATGCCGGTGCAGCCCGTTTAGTCGGTTCAGGAAAAATGATTGCTGCCTTGCAGCGGCTTGCAAAAACCTCTGAGCAACCTCTACCAGATCAACTGCATGCAATGGGAATCTCCGGTGGTCGTGGTGGCATCAGCGCCTTATTTATGACCCATCCTCCGCTTGAAAAACGCATTGAAGCTTTGCGTACAGGCCGAATCTAACCCTGTAAAAAAAGGCCGGCTGCATTTAATACAGCCGGCCTTTATCCGTTCATTAATCTCTCAATCTAAAGATCTTCGTCTTCAAAGTTGTAATCCAGCTTATCTGAAGGTTTATGAATATAAAATCCCTGAGCGTAATCCACCCCCAGACGCCACAGTAGAGCCAGGCTCACAGCATCGGATACAAACTCGGCAATGCAGGGTTTTCCAGCCTGTTTTGCCATATCAATTATCGATTTAATAGCGGCCTGATTTTCAGTATCATGCGCCATATTCTCAACAAAATTACCGTTGATCTTCAGGTAGTCCACATCCAGAACACTCAAACTATGCGAAAACCCAATACCTGATCCAAAATGTTCTAATCCAAATTCACAGCCAATGGCCTTAAGTTTGGCAATTGTATTTTTTGTGTCTTCGATATTATCCAACGCGGCTGTTTCACTGATTTCAAATATCAAAGCCTGACCAGTTAAATTGTGTGCTGACAAGCTGACCGATAACCAGTCTACATAATCTTTATCATGTAATGTTTGTTCAGAAAGTTTAATAAAAAACCGCGTTTTCGGATATGTTTTACGGTGCTCAGAAAGCTTTTTAAGGGCCGTACGTATCACCCATTTATCAATTTCCGTCATCATCTGCAGATCAACGGCATACTGAATAAACTGTTCAGCAAGTAAGGTTTTTTCACCGTCTTGTAGTCTTAACAAAACTTCATACAGTTCTTGTTGAGGACCATGTAACCCCACAATTGGCTGAAAGTGAATACTGAATAAATCTTTCTGTAAGGCATTTTGTAACATCGACTGCCAGGCAGAAAGATCTTCTTTATCCGGTTGGGTGATTTTTTCTTCGAATCGGGCCGTTTGATTACCACCGGCATGTTGCGCCAGAGTGCAGGCCTTGTCTGCATTTTCCAATGCTGTTTGCGCGGAAGCTACATTTTCACTGACGCGTGCGATACCAATACTGCAATGTAAATCAATGATTTTACCGTTGGCATGGGATACAAATTCATCAACACTTTTCAGAAAGGCTTCAGCACGTTGGTTCACCGTACTTTCATCAGCACTCGGCACAATAATCGTAAAGATCTGGTCACCATAACGGCCAAGCTTTTCACCCTCCTGGGCAGTTTTTTGTAACTGTTCACCAACACTTTTAATTACTATGTCACTGTTAGTCAGTCCTACTAATTCTTTTATTTGCTGAAAATCATCTAACACCAGGTAAAGCAATGCTGAATCACTTTGATTTTCAGCAGCCTGATTAACCGCGTGTTGAAGCTCGTCGACAAAACGAGTGCGGCTGTATACTCCAGTGAGTAAATCAAAATCACGTAATTGTTTTAATTGCTCATCATCTTCAGTAATGTCTTCACTACGTTCGCGAACAACGACCTGAGTGCAGTCTTCTCCTTCCACTTGTGCATGACTGAATTCGATATCCGCATCAAACGCATAACCATCATTTCTCAGACACTGGGCTGTCAGTATTGCCGGACTTGCATCAACTTTTTCGGTGAATTGGCGGAATACCATTTTGAATTTGGCATGATCTTCACTATCAATCAAATCCAGAATGGGCAAACCATCAATATCTTCCTGTTCTTCATAGCCAAACAGATTGAGATAAGCCCCGTTGACATATATGTGCATGCCCTCATGCATATAGGCCACAGCATCCCGTGAACTTTCCAGCAATGCACGTGAACGTTTTTCACTTTCACGTAAAGCCCGTTCATTTCGTCGCCCCAGACGCCGCATGAATAAGTTATCCAGCTCCCGTTCGGCAACAAATTTCAGGCGCTCAACATCATCTTTCAAAATGACATCCTGAACGCCCGTTCGAAATAACTCTTTTTCAGCCGCTTTATTTTCGGTTATCACAATGCAGGGGAGATCTTTGCCAAGATGTTTGATTAAGTTCACTATTTCGATGGGTGCCAGTGATGGAAGCGCATCACGGCAGATAACCAGATCCCAGCTTTGATTACTTAAACACTGTTCCAGTGCATCATACTCATCTTCTCTCCCGGCGCGGACCGCATGTCCAGCACTTCGTAAGACGTTAATGATGGCATCAGCTTCGGTCAGCGAGTCATCAACAATTAATAGCCGTAAAATACCTTCAGCTCTCGCCACGCTGTTCACCTTTATTGAATTGCACCGGTGCACTCCCTTCCAGTTGGGTCATGGTTAATGCCATCCAGTCATACACTTGCTGGTTAACGGCAGTCGCCGACAAAACCTGAGTATCAATCTTAGCGCCAATCACCATCCGGATCACGCCCGGCCGTTTCAGAAAGCCGCTTTTTGCCCAAAAACTACCGGCATTATGGGCTACCGGCACCACTGGAACCCCAGCATCTACGGCTAAACGTGCTCCCCCGATGCCAAACCGCCCAATGGTTCCGGGAGGTAAACGGGTACCCTCAGGAAATACCACCACCATGGCACCGGATTGTAACCGTTCCTTACCCTGCTCAATCACCTGATTCAGAGCTTGACGACCGGCATTACGATCAATGGCGATGGGGCGTAATGAAGCAAGTCCCCAACCAAAAAACGGAATCCACAATAATTCGCGTTTCAACACCCAGACCTGTGGTGGAAATACGGCCTGCAATGCCAGCGTTTCCCAAGCGGATTGATGTTTACATAAAACCACACAAGGTTCATTCGGTATGTTTTCTCGCCCCTCAACTTCCAGCTTAAGACCACAAATAATTTTCAGCAGCCATATATTCATCACCGCCCAGCGGCTGACTACCCAGTAGCGTTGTTTAAAAGGTAATGGCCAGATTAACACCCCTACCACTGAAAAAAGTATGGCAGTTGTCGCATAAATAATCAGAAAAATGAACGAACGGAAAGTCTGCATCAAATATCGGCTTCCAATAAGGCGTCGGCAACTGCAGCCAGATTGTCATAGACCGGCACCCCTTTCGGAATACCTTTTTTAACAGTTTTTTCACCTTTTCCGGTACGCACCAGAATGGGTTTGGCACCAGCAGACTGCGCTGCCTGGATATCGCGAAGTGAGTCACCCACAGCAGGCACATGACCCAGATTAACCCTTAGGCGATGAGCCAGATCTTTAAATGCAGCATCTTTAGGTTTACGGCAATCACAATTATCATCCGGTCCATGCGGACAGAAAAAAATGGCTTCAATGCGTCCGCCAACCTGTGCCAGCATGCGCCGCATTTTGCTGTGGATACGGTTTAGTGTTTCTACATCCAGTAAACCTCTTGCGATACCGGACTGGTTCGTAATAATCACCACCCGATAACCAGCATAATTCAGTCTCGCAATGGCTTCCAGGCTGCCCTCTATAGGCTCCCATTCAGACGGTGATTTAATAAACTCATCGGAATCATGGTTTATCACACCATCACGATCAAGAATTATCAGCGACATATATGCATCCTAATTTTGTAATCGGGAAATATCCGCCACACCCAAAAACAATGCCCGTGTCTGATTTAACAGCGCCAGACGATTATGACGAATAGCTTCATCTTCTGCCATAACCATGACTTCGTCAAAAAAGGCATCAATACTGTCGCGCATGTCAGCCAGTCGACGTAATACGCCGGTGTAATCCGCGTTTTGCATCATCGGACCAACATCTGCAGAAACACGTTTTAACGTTTCAGCCAGCTGCTGCTCTGCCGTTTCTTCAAGCAAATCCGGATTCAATTGCAGATCAGCTTCATATGCCGCATTTTTGCGAAGAATATTATCAATCCGTTTATTCCCCGCCGCCAGCGCTTCAGCCTGCTCCATTTCCCGAAATGCCGATACAGCCCGCATTCGATGCATAAAGTCTAAAGGGCGTGTCGGTTGCAAAGCCAGCACAGCTTCAAATACATCACCATGATGTCCTGCATCCGCGGCATAGCCGCGTAATCGGTCAAACAGGTATTGCATCACCGGTTCAACAATATCGGTTTCAGTCAGTTGTTGGTCGTAACTTTGTACCGACTGCTGTAACAGCTCGGCCAGATCCAGATCCAGATCATTTTCAATAATGATTCGCAATACACCAAGCGCAGCGCGACGTAAGGCAAACGGGTCCTTGGCACCTGATGGTGGTTGACCAATACCAAACAGACCACATAGGGTATCGATTTTTTCAGCCAGGCTCAGTGCCTGACCAGTTTTACCTTGTGGCAATACATCGCCAGCGAAGCGAGGCAGATACTGTTCATCCATTGCCATTGCGAGTTCTTCCTGCTCACCATCCAGGCGTGCATAAAAGCTGCCCATAATGCCTTGCAGCTCAGGAAATTCACCAACCATTTCAGTGACCAAATCGCATTTAGCCAGCATTGCTGCGCGCGCCGCCAAAGCAGTATCGCCACCAATGTTTACCGCAATAAAGCTGGCCAGTTTTGCCACACGCTGTGATTTGTCATGCACCGTCCCCAATTGTTTCTGGAATACAATAGTTTTGAGCTGCTCCTGACGATCGGCTAATGGCCGTTTCCGATCGGTATCCCAGAAAAATGCCGCATCACTTAAACGAGGCAGAATTACTCGTTCATTACCCGCAATGACCTGTGCAGGATCACGGCTTTCAATATTACAAACGGTAATAAAATAGGGCAGTAACTTACCTGCAGCGTCTTCTACCGGAAAATATTTTTGATGGCCCTGCATTGAGGAAATCAATGCCTGTGATGGTAATTCCAGAAAACGCTTGTCAAATTTACCGGATAAGGCAACTGGCCACTCCACCAGCCCCGTCACTTCGTCGAGTAATTCGTCATCAATGATGGCCTGACCGCCCAGTTGCGTGGCCAGTTCACTGACCTGTCCCCGGATGGCTTCACGACGCTCTTTAAAATCCACCATGACATGGCCTTCGCTGAGCAATTGCGGTGCATAAGTCTGAGGGCTGCTGATGCGAATTGCCTGAGGATGATGAAAACGGTGGCCGTAGCTCAACTGATTGGATTGCACACCAAGCAGATTGGCAGGAATAATCTCATCACCCAGCATCAATATAAGCCAATGCACCGGCCTGACGAACTCTTCTGACAGACTTCCCCAGCGCATACGTTTGGGAATGGGCAATGCCGCCAACGCCTGTTTGACAATTTCCGGCAGTAATTCTGTAGCCGCCTGTCCAGACTGTTTTTCACGATAGACCAGCCAGGCTCCTTTATCAGTTTCCAGTGTCTCCAGTGCATCAACCTCAACGCCACAGGAACGGGCAAAACCCTGTAAGGCTTTAGTCGGGTTGCCATCTTCATCAAAACCAGCGGTGACCGCAGGACCACGCTTTTCGACATTACGATCAGCCTGATGGGTTTGCAGTCCAGTAATCACGAGTGCCAAACGGCGTGGACTGGCATAGGCCTTCGAAGCCGAATAGCTCAGTTCTGCTGCCGCCAAACCTTTTTCGATGCCTTCCAATAAAGCATCACTCAATGTCGAAAGCGCTTTGGGCGGCAATTCTTCAGTACCCAGCTCCAACAGGAAATCTCGTACATCACTCATGACTGCACCTCATCCTGTTTGCTTAACATCGGAAAACCCAAGGATTCACGTCTGTCGTAATAAGCCTGAGCGACCGCTCTGGCCAACGTTCTGACCCGCAAAATAAAGCGCTGTCTTTCAGTAACCGAAATGGCTTTACGCGCATCCAGCAAGTTAAAGGTATGTGACGCTTTCAACACCATTTCATAAGCAGGTAACGGCAAGCCCGCTGCAATCATTCTCTCACTCTCTTTTTCACAGGTATCAAACTGCTGAAACAGATGTTCGGTATTGGCATGTTCAAAGTTGTAGGTCGACATTTCGACTTCGTTTTGATGGAACACATCACCATAAGTCACTTTACCTAACGGACCGTCAGCCCAGACCAGATCATAGACACTGGCTACACCTTGCAGATACATGGCGATACGTTCCAGGCCATAAGTAATTTCCCCGCTGACCGGTTTACATTCGAGACCGCCAACCTGCTGGAAGTAGGTGAACTGTGTTACTTCCATACCGTTTAACCAGACTTCCCAGCCCAGCCCCCAGGCCCCTAATGTCGGTGATTCCCAGTTATCTTCCACAAAGCGAATATCGTGAATACTGGTATCAATCCCCAGCATTCTCAGCGATCCAAGATACAGTTCCTGAATATTTAATGGTGACGGTTTGATCAGTACCTGAAACTGATAATAGTGCTGCAAGCGATTGGGATTATCGCCATAACGGCCATCCGTCGGACGACGCGAGGGCTGCACATAAGCCGCACTCCATGGCTCCGGGCCAATGGCGCGTAAGAAGGTTGCCGGATGGAATGTGCCTGCACCTACTTCCATATCGTAGGGCTGCAGTAATACACAGCCTTGTTCCGCCCAGTATTGTTGCAGGCGCAGGATCAGTTCCTGAAAGGTTTTTGGCGTGGCCGCCACAGTTGCCGCAGAATCACTCATTGAGAAAATTGTCTTCACATCACTAAAAATGCACTGATTATAGCGAATAAAGCAGTGGCATGTAGAGACAACTCGGTAATGAATTGATGGCCTTGCCAAGTTGACATGTGCGACTGTCACCGCAAAGAAACAGATACGGTACAATGCAGCCACCCATTAATCGTTAAAGAGCATAATTATGTCGCGACTTATCGGCATCGTGATGGACCCCATTTCGGCCATCAATATCAAAAAAGACAGCAGTTTTGCGATGCTTCTGGCGGCTCAGGCCAAAGGTTGGAAGCTCCAGTATATGGAACAACAGGATCTTTATCTGAGCCAGGGCAAAGTCATGGCCAGCATGCGGGATTTGCAGGTCAATGATGATGCTGAAAACTGGTATCAATTAGGCGAGCCGAAAACACGTCGGCTGAGTGAACTTGACGCGATTCTGATGCGCAAGGACCCGCCATTTGACATGGAATATATCTATAGCACTTACCTGCTTGAACAGGCCCAGTCAGAAGGTGTATTGGTAGTCAACCCACCACAAAGCCTTCGGGATGCCAATGAGAAACTGTTTACCGCCTGGTTCCCCCAATGTTGCCCCCCCACTCTGGTCACTCGCAAAAAATCACTGATGCGTGAGTTTCAGCAACAACACGGCGATATTATTATCAAACCGCTTGACGGCATGGGCGGTGCTTCAATTTTTAAAGTCAGTCAGGACGATCCGAATTTTTCGGTGATTGTTGAAACATTGACTGAGTTAGGTAAAAAATCGGTGATGGTGCAGCAATACCTGCCAGCAATTAAAGACGGTGATAAACGCATTTTGCTGATCAATGGTGAGCCGGTGCCCTATGCCCTGGCCCGCATCCCGGCAGCCGGAGAAACCCGCGGAAACCTGGCAGCAGGTGGTCGCGGAGAAGGTCGCCCGCTGACTGAAAGAGACCACTGGATTTGCCAGCAAGTCGGACCGAAATTACGCGAAAAAGGCCTGTTATTTGTCGGTTTGGATGTGATTGGTGATTACCTTACCGAAATTAATGTCACCAGTCCGACCTGTATCCGTGAGCTTGATCGGCAGTTCAATCTGAATATTGCCGGTGATTTAATGAATTGTATTGAGGCCCATTTATGAAGACTGTTGTACACAGCCTTTTATTATTAATTGGTTTAGCTTTATTGAGTGCTTGTGGAGATAGCGATCGGGCGTTACAAGCCAAGTTTTATGCGTTTGGAACCGAAATTGACGTCAGTCTATATGGCGTTGATGAAGAAACAGCGTCTAAAACCATAGACACACTTGAGCAGTCTTTTTCAGAGGTAAATGATCTGTGGCACGCCTGGCAACCCAGTGTGTTAACCAAAATCAATGAAGCAATTACTGCCGGGGAATCCATTGAAGTCGATGACAACGTGGCCAAAGTTATCCTTCTTGCACAGAAACTGGCCGGTGAAAGTGGTCAGTTATTCAACCCGGCAGCCGGCAATCTGTTTCAGCTATGGGGTTACGAACAGGATAACTGGTTTGAATCCCGTCCACCACCATCACAAAAGGATATTGATGCATGGCTTGCAGACAGTCCGACGATGGAAGATATTGTGATTGAAAATGGTGTTTTGAGCAGCAACAACACCAATGTCCGGTTAGGCTTCGGTGGTTTTGCCAAAGGTTATGCCGTAGATAACGCCATAGCTGTATTAAAACAGCAAGGCATCGAAAATGCCGTCATCAATATCGGCGGCGATTTACGCGCCATAGGGTCGCATGGTGAACGTCCCTGGATTATTGGTATTCGACATCCAAGGCATGACCGGGTATTGGCTTCTGTAGCGGTGAGTGGTGATGAAAGTGTTTTCAGTTCCGGAGATTACGAACGCTTTTTCACCTATGAAGGTAAACGTTACCCGCATATTCTGGATCCTCGTAACGGATATCCTGCTGATCAAGCCATGTCTTCAACCGTTATTCACGAAAATGCCTCAATGGCGGACGCTGCGGCCACCGCTATTTTTGTTGCCGGCAGCGACTGGCCAACCATCGCTGCTGAAATGGGAATTGATATGGTAATGTTAGTGACTGAAGATGGCGAAGTCGAAATGAGTCCTTCGATGCAAAAGCGTGTCAGATTAACCGGACATGATCGTGACCCTGTGATTCGTGAAATCCCGCAAGAGTAAGTGAATGATTAGCACTTCGAGCGCCACTGATCGTATGATTCTGACCCTTATCGGGTCGGTCATTCTGCATGCGATAGTGGTGTTTGCTATCAGCTTTAATGTGACGTCTCCACCAACCAATGCCCCGGTAAATCAACTTGATATTACCCTGGTGAAACAACAAACTGAGCAGGCTCCGGAAGAGCCCAGCTATTTAGCTCAAGTCACCAATGAAGGCGGCGGGGAAACAGAAGAAAAATCGCCAGAACCGACACCGGATATGTCGGTACCCATTGCTGAAGAACCTCCAGCAGCTATAGCACCTTTGCCTGCTCCAATCACAGAACGGGATCCTGTTCCGGTTGAATCCGTGACTCCAGAACCCGTTCTGGATGAAACCCCAACAGCAGAAGAGTTGCCTGCCGTGGTTGAGGCAGCCCCAGAACCACCTGTGGTTGAGCCACCTGCCGAGCCAGTTGAGTCCAAACCAGAGCCTGAAACCGCCAGTAAGAAAATCACTGCTGAAAACGCAGAGCGTAAAGTCGAAACCAGTGAAATTAAGACGGATGATATTGTCGATGCACCGGAGGAAACAGAAGCCCTCCAACCAACCGTTTCCGGCGCAGAATTGATTGCGCGGGCAAGAACCGAAATCGGTTCGCTGCAAAACACACTGAACAATAACAGCAAAGCCCTGAGTGAAACACCGAAAAAACGCCGCATTTCGGCAGCCACTAAAGAATATTCTGCTGCGGCCTATATGCGGGCGTGGGCAATGAAAGTCGAGCGCATCGGCAATATGAATTACCCTCAGGAAGCCAAAGATAAGGGTGTTAACGGCAGCTTGATGTTATCCGTTGATATTAAACCAGATGGCAGCGTGCCTCCCGATGGAATTGTCGTGTCACGCTCTTCCGGGCATAAAGTACTGGATGATGCGGCGGTGCGCATTGTTCGCTTGGGTGCGCCCTATGCTGCCATCCCTGAGGATGTTCTACAGGGCAGTGATATGTTAACCATTATCCGTACCTGGAAATTTGAAAGCGCCCGCGGCATGTCGGCCCGTTAAGCAGTATTATTTACTTTGGTTTTGCTGATAGAGCTGATAGCCCGTCTCTGCTTTACTGCTGTTTTTATAGGTCAGACTCAGTTCTTCTCTCAACCTTTCGGCAATTTGCCGTAACACTTCAAGCGCCCCATGACGTAACTCAAGCTCAATTTCGTGGATGACAGCCGTGTTGTCAGCTGAACCCGCCTCACCAAAATCATATGCCAGTTCTATCAGCGTATCCTGCGGTGCTTCCAGCAAATACACATCACGTTGAAACTCGGTATAAAACAGACACGTTAATTGTCTCCAGCTGCCACTGTCATCAACAATCGGTGCTAATGGCGTCTGCCGCAATAATGGTAGATCAAACTCGCTATTCATGATGGGATGTTCCCACTCTTCACGCTGATGCAAGCCATCTTTGACCTGGCCACTGCTCTTTACCGTTTGCACCCACTGATCACCAATTTGCCGCATACGTAAAGCAATACCCTGATTTTTCAGCTTTAACTCTGGTGTATCAAAATATTCGGTACGCAAATGCAGCTGCTGCTGTTCCGTGGTGATGGCCTGCAACCAGTCAAGCTCTGACAGATCCAGCTTGTCAGACCCTGCAACGGCTAATTTGATTTCCTGTTCAAGACTCATTTCAGTAAAGGCTTTAAATAATGGCCGGTATGTGAATTCGGATATTCAGCAATTTGTTCTGGCGTGCCGACCGCAATCACTTCGCCGCCTCCCGCACCACCTTCAGGCCCCATATCAATTACCCAATCCGCGGTTTTCACCACATCCAGATTATGCTCAATCACTACGATAGTGTTGCCACGATCACGCAAATGATGCAGCACTTTCAGCAGCTGCTCAATATCATAAAAATGCAAGCCTGTAGTTGGCTCGTCCAGGATATAAAGCGTTTTACCGGTATCCCGTTTGGAGAGTTCTTTTGCCAGTTTGACCCGTTGCGCTTCACCGCCGGAAAGCGTCGTGGCATTTTGTCCCAGCTTGATATATGTCAAGCCAACATCAATCAGGGTTTGCAGTTTTTTCGCAACCACCGGGATATTTTCGAAAAACACATTGGCGTCTTCAATGGTCATATCCAGCACTTCAGTAATGGTCTTGCCTTTGTAGCGAATATCCAGGGTTTCGCGATTATAGCGCTTGCCTTTACAGACATCACACGGCACATAGATATCCGGTAAAAAGTGCATTTCCACTTTAATAAGACCATCACCCTGACAGGCTTCACAGCGGCCGCCTTTGACATTAAAACTGAAACGCCCCGGGCCGTAACCCCGGGCCCGAGCTTCCTGAGTCCCAGCAAATAATTCACGAATCGGGGTAAATAAGCCGGTATAGGTGGCAGGGTTGGAGCGTGGCGTGCGACCAATGGGACTTTGATTAATCGCCACCACTTTATCCAGCTGTTCCAAGCCCAGAATTTCCGTATGCGGAGCCGGTTCATCGGAAGCACCGTTGAGGGTTTTGGATGTCAGTTTCAGCAATGTTTCATTGATCAATGTGGATTTACCGGACCCTGATACACCGGTGACACAGGTCATCAAACCAATCGGAATATCCACATCCACATGTTTCAGATTATTGCCGCAGGCACCACGAAGACCAATCGCCTTACCGGCATGATAAGCTTCTCGCTTAACTGGTATCTCAATTTTGCGCCGCCCTGACAGGTATTGGCCGGTAAGCGAATGCTCACTTTTCATAATATCCTGAGGTGTTCCACGGGCCACAATTTCACCACCGTGTACACCGGCGCCCGGCCCGATATCCAGCACATAATCAGCACTGCGGATCGCATCCTCATCATGCTCAACTACGATTACCGTATTACCCAGATCGCGTAATCGGGTCAGCGTTGCCAGCAAACGATCATTATCACGCTGATGCAAACCAATGGAAGGTTCATCAAGTATGTACATCACCCCCACCAGACCGGCGCCAATCTGACTTGCAAGACGAATACGCTGGGCTTCACCACCAGATAAGGTATCCGCACTACGCGCCAAAGACAGGTAATCCAGTCCGACATTCACCAGAAAGCTAAGGCGTGCACTGATCTCACTGACGATCTTACTGGCGATCTCGCCACGTTTGCCGGGCAATTGTAATTCCTGGAAAAACTGAGTGGCCTCGCCTATCGGCATTGCCGTTATCGCCGGTAAATTGGTTTCGTTGATAAAGACATTACGTGAGGCTTCTCTTAATCGGGTGCCATGACAATCCGGACAGGCTCTGATGGAGTGAAATTTCGCCAGTTCATCACGCACACTGCCGGATTCGGTTTCATGATAGCGACGTTGCAGATTCGGAATAATGCCTTCAAAGGCATGTTTACGGGTCACCCGTTTGCCGCGGTCGCTGATATAACTGAAATCAATATCAGTGCGACCGCTGCCATACAAAATGACCTGGCGGACATTTTCCGGTAATGAATCAAACGCCGCATCAATATCAAACTGATAATGCTTCGCCAGAGACAGAATCATCTGGTAATAATAAGCATTACGACGATCCCAGCCTCTAATCGCGCCGGCCGCCAGGCTCAGTTCAGGGTGTGCAACGACGCGGGAAGGATCGACAAACTGTTTTATTCCCAGTCCATCACAGGTAGGGCAGGCTCCAGCCGGGTTATTAAACGAAAACATGCGTGGTTCAAGTTCGGCAATCGAATAACCACATTCGGAACAGGCAAAGCGTGCGGAAAACAGGGTTTGATCGGAGTCATCATCCATTGATACGACTTTAGCCACACCGTCCGCCAGCTTTAAAGCGGTTTCAAATGATTCAGCCAGACGCTGCTGAATATCTTCCCGTACCTTAAATCGGTCTACCACAGCTTCAATAGTATGTTTTTTGCGTAACTCCAGCTCTGGTGGCTGTTCCAGTTCAACCACTTCGCCGTTGACTCTTGCACGCACAAAACCTTGTGCTCGCAAACCTTCAAATACCGATAAATGTTCGCCCTTGCGATCCTGAATGACCGGAGCCAACAACATTAACCGTTTGCCTTCCGGCATCGCTAATACGGTATCCACCATCTGGCTGACTGTCTGCGCTTCCAAAGGCAGATGATGGGTCGGACAGCGTGGCTCACCGGCTCGCGCCAGTAATAATCTCAGATAATCATAGATTTCAGTAATCGTACCGACGGTAGAGCGCGGATTATGCGATGTCGATTTCTGTTCAATGGAAATGGCTGGAGAAAGTCCCTCAATATGATCAACATCGGGCTTTTCCATCATCGATAAAAACTGTCTGGCATAGGCCGATAGTGATTCCACATAACGGCGCTGCCCTTCTGCATACAAGGTGTCAAAAGCCAGTGACGATTTGCCTGATCCGGACAAGCCGGTAATGACAATCAGCGCATCTCTGGGCAGGTCCAGATCAATATTTTTCAGGTTGTGCGTACGGGCGCCGCGGATACTGATTTTTTTCATGCCTGTTCCGTAGTAAAATCCAACGGATCAATATACTCTGTCACCCTATCATGACGCAAAAGCAAGCCACATCTGACGCACTCAGTGCGCTGGAGAAACGAACTATTTCCGGTTTATCACTCATATTCGCCCTGCGAATGCTCGGGTTATTTATGATTTTGCCGGTATTTTCGCTCTCCGCTCAACAGTATTCACACAGCACGCCGCTATTAATCGGTCTGGCCATCGGTGCCTACGGTTTAACGCAGGCTGTATTACAAATTCCGTTTGGCATGCTTTCCGATCGAATTGGTCGTAAGAAGGTCATTTATCTGGGGTTAATTTTATTTGCTTTTGGCAGCTTATTGGCCGCGATGGCAGATTCTATTTATACCGTGATTCTTGGGCGTTTATTGCAAGGCAGTGGCGCGATTGCTGCGGTGGTAATGGCCTTAACGGCTGACCTGACTCGCGACCAGCATCGCACCAAAGCCATGGCAGCTATTGGCATCAGCATTGGCCTGTCATTTTCTGTGGCATTGGCTGGTGGTGCCGCATTGGAAAGCTGGATTGGACTGGATGGTATCTTCTGGGCCACCGCATTAATGGCGGTTTTCGGCATGATCATCTTGCATTGGTGGGTGCCCACTCCATTTAAGCATAAGCAACATCAGGATATGAAACCTGCCCGCGCACAGATTGGTGAGGTATTGGCAAATACTTCTATTATGCGACTGGTCATCAGTATTCTGGTGCTGCATTTATTACTGACCTTAAGCTTTTTTGCCTTGCCGATTGCCTTGCAGGATTTTGCTGGCGTGGCCAAAGCTGATTTAGCCCTCACCTATTTGCCAGTGTTGCTACTGGCATTTATCACGATGGTGCCGTTTATTCTGCTGGCCGAAAAACAACGCAAAATGAAAATGGTCTTTACCGGCGCAATCGCCGTATTGGCCATTGCCCAGGTCGGTTGGGCATTGCTGCCAAGCTCGTTAGCCATATTGATGGTGTGCTTGTGGTTATTTTTTACCGCCTTTAATATTCTTGAAGCCAGCCTGCCTTCGATGATGTCCAAGCTCAGTCCCATTAGAAATAAAGGCACTGCAATGGGCATCTATTCCAGCGCGCAATTTATCGGTGCATTTCTCGGCGGCATTCTGGGGGGAATCATTTACAGTGTTGGTGATATCAGCTGGATTTTCTGGTCCGCCGGGTTGATCAGTGCTGTTTGGCTGATATTTATGCTACCCATGCAAGCGCCAAAACATTACAGTAGCCGCATTATTCCGTTAAATGAAGTGACGGCCGAGACGGCTGATGAATTTGCAGAACGGCTGAATGCGATTAAAGGCGTGGTAGAGATAGTTATCGTGCTAGAAGAGAGGCTTGCTTACGTCAAATATCTCGCCGATGATGTCGATTTGCATGAACTCGAAGCATGTCTGATTTATGCGTAAAATGAACAAATAATTGAATTAAAAAAGGAATTCACCATGTCAGTAAACAAAGTTATTCTGGTTGGCAGACTCGGAGTCGATCCTGAAAGCCGGGCTTTTCCTAATGGTGGCTCGATCTGTAATTTACGGATTGCCACCTCAGAAAGCTGGCGTGACAAACAAACCGGTGAACGCCAGGAACGTACGGAATGGCATCGCGTGGTGTTACGCAACAAACTGGGTGAAATTGCTCAGCAATATCTGCGTAAAGGCTCACAAGTTTATATAGAAGGCCGTATTCAAACCCGTAAGTGGCAAAATCAGCAAGGTCAGGATCAATACACCACTGAAATTGTCGGTAATGAAATGACCATGCTGGACAGCAAAGGTGCCGGCGGCGGAAGCAGTGATAATCAGGATTACAATCAAGGTCGACCATCTCAACCCGCAGCAAAAAGTAACTACAACAATCCGCAACCTGCCTCAGCTTCTGCAGGCCCGGATTATGGTTCAGGTGGTGAAGCCGATTATTATGATGACGATATTCCATTTTGATCGAGTAAGATATTTATACCAAAGCCCCTGACACAGGGGCTTTTTTGTTTCGTTTGGTAGATTTTTTTACATTGATTCCCAAACTCAACAGTGGGAGTATGTCTGCTTGCCTTTTTTATCAATAGAAGTCTATGAACAAAATTCAACACACCACGATTCGTCCATTACGAACATTAAATCTGCTGTCTCAGGAAGAAATCCAACGTATCAGTAACACCAGCGAAGATCTGCATCGATTATTTCGCGATTGCGCTTTGGCGATTCTAAATACCGACAGTCATCAGGATGATGCTGAGCAGATCTTTCATACCTTTGCCGACTTTGATATCAAACTGGTGCCGCAATCGCGTGGTGTGGTGCTGGAAATCAAAAATGCACCGGCACAGTCTTTTGTTGACGACAAGATTATTCGTGGCATTCAGGAGCATTTATCTTCGGCACTGCGCGATATTATCTATACCGACTTCAAAATTCTCGCTCGGCAAACCTCGCCAACCTCTGAGCAGATAACGGATAGCGTATTTATGATTCTGCGCAATGCCGATGCTATCAAGCCGAATATGACACCGAATCTCGTGGTGTGCTGGGGTGGTCATTCCATTCCACGAGAAGAATATGATTACGCCAAACATGTGGGCTATGAATTAGGTCTGCGTAATCTGGATATCATTACCGGCTGTGGTATTGGTGCGATGAAAGGTCCGATGAAAGGCGCAGCTGTTGGCCATGCCAAGCAGCAAATCAAAACCGGCCGTTATATCGGTATCAGTGAACCGGGCATTATTGCTTCTGAATCGCCAAATGCGATTGTTAATGAACTGGTGATAATGCCGGATATTGAAAAACGGCTGGAAGCATTTGTGCGTCTGGGTCACAGTTTTATTGTGTTTCCAGGTGGCGTCGGCACCGTTGAAGAAATTTTCTATTTGCTCAGTATTTTGCTGCATCCGGAAAACAAACAAGGCATACCCTTAGTGTTTGCCGGCCCTGAGTCCTGTCGCGACTATTTTGATACGCTGGATAAATTCCTGCGCCGCTGTCTGGGTGATGAGATTGCCGAGCTTTATCAAATTGTCATTGGCGAGCCGGAAACAGTGGGACAGACCATCCGTGATTCGGTTGATGCGGTGCATCTGGCGCGTCGTGAATCACAGGATGCCTACTACTTTAACTGGCAACTGCATATCGATCCGATGTTGCAACAGCCATTTATTCCCACTCATGAAAACATGGCTTCTTTGCGTCTGTATTCAGACATGCCAAAGCATGAGCTAGCCAGTAATTTACGTTCGGCTTTTTCCGGTATTGTCGCCGGTAATGTCAAAGCCTTTGGTATTCGTGAAGTGGCCAAACATGGTCCGTATGTTATTAACGGTGAACCGGAACTGCTACGCGCCATTGATGATCTGTTACGCAAATTTGTCCGCGAAAAACGTATGAAACTGGGGCAGGACGAAAATGCCTACAAACCTTGTTATAAGCTGCTGGATTAACCCAGCAGCTCAGGTTTAATCATGCAGATGAAATACTTTATTCATCACCTGCCATTTGCCATCAATTTTTAACAAATTGAAAAAATCGGTAAAACGATGACCGGTCCAGTTATCTGACTCCAAACGTACACTGGCGGCATTACCGACCACATCAATATGCGTAATCGTTGATTTCATCTCTTTGGCCGGACCATTTTCATCATTCCAGTCATACAAACCCTGAATGGGGCCGGCAAATAAATCCGGACCAACATAACCGTAGATGGTGGCATCCTGATGGAAAGCCGGTTTCATCAGCTCACCACGGCCCGAAACGGCACCATCAATATAGTGCTGTATCAGCTTGGTAATGGCATCGTAATCACTGATTGAAGTCGCGGTATTAGACATAGAAATCTCCTTGCTGTGTATGGATAAAGCCAACATAACATAAATATTTCGGGGAAATTTCCCGCGATAAAACACCCAAAACCGTTATCCGGAAATGATTTTAAGCTGCATCACATAAATCAATTCACAGGCATTGGCACCGGTATCCTCACGGCTGAGCGAGCTGCGCCAGCGCCAGCCTTCCTCAGCATGCACATTGACCAGATAGCCCTGAAGCGTAATCAATTGTCCAGCTCGTATCTGCTTCAGCGTTCTGGCTATTTCATCGTTAGCCGGGATCAAATGCATATTGGCACTTTGCGTTTCAATATGACGGCGCGGGATTGGAAACGAGTCAACCTGCCAGAAATACCAGCGGCCGGATTGGCGGATGTTGATCTGTTTCACCACCTGCGGATCTGCCATATCTTTCCATCCTAATACCAAATCAGTAGGGGATAAATCCGCTTCACGGCCTAAGTAATAATCTTCCCGTGCCAACACACGGGCTTCCAGATGAAATTCCGCCACAGGCTGGATAAGATATTGATCAAAAGGTATTGAAGCTATGTCAGATACTTCAGTTTGCCGAGGTGCGTTTTCAATAACTCTGTGGGGCTCAACAAACTCTGTCTCAGCCGACGAACAATGACGCCAGCCGAAAAAAACTACTATTAAAATTAACAGCCAGCGCCACATAACGATGTTCAGCTAATCATCTATTCGAAAACGTCTGGCCGCCAGGAATACTAACAACAACACCGGCACTCCCATGAATGCCGTCAGCAAAAAGAACTGTTCATAGCCGATACTTTCCACCATGGTCCCGGAATAACCGCCAAGTATTTTCGGCAGCAAGGTCATCAGCGAACTGAAAATAGCGTATTGCACGGCGGTAAACGAGATATTGGTCAGACTGGACAAAAACGCAATAAATGCTGCACTCGCCAGGCCACCCGACAGGTTGTCGGCGGAAATCACGATATACAACATCACAATATCGTTGCCCATTTGTGCCAGCAACATAAACAACAGATTAGTCAGAGCGGATAACACTGCTCCTAAAAACAGAATGCGCATTACCCCGAAACGCAGTGCCAGAATCCCACCGAGAAAACCGCCGACAATGGTCATAAACAAACCAAAGGTTTTTACCACCGTGGCAATTTCCGGTTTGGTAAAGCCCATATCCTGATAAAAAATATTGGCAACAACACCCAGCACGATATCGGAGATCCGATACAGACCAATCAATAGCAGCAATAACAACGCCATCGACAGACCATAACGTTTAAAGAAATCCTGTACTGGCTCAACATAGCTGCGATGCACAATACTCTTCTGTACCCATCCCATTAAAATTAACACTCTGGCAATAATCACCGCCACCAGGGTTGCCAGCACTAACCGCACCAATTCAACACCCACTGCAGCCAATGGACCATTATGGACCCAACTGAGCATCTGTAATCGTGCTTGCACCGCCCAATCACCTGTCAGGTAAAAACAGCCGATAAAACCACTAATCGACAAGGCAAAAGTCAGCATCAAACCCAGATAATCCCGCTTTCGATCATCATGAATTTTTTTATTCACTTCGGGTTCAGGGCTTAACAGCGTTGTTGCTACACCAATCAACATCAATGCCGCCATAATCAAATAGCTTTGTCGCCAAGCCAGATAATCATATTCACCCATTTCCGAGCCAAAATAACTGGCCAGCATCAACGCGCCCGCTCCGGCCATTAACATACCGATTCGATAACCGGCGATATAACTGGCGGACATTAACGCCTGTAAACGCGTATCGGCAGATTCAATACGATAAGCATCAATCACCACATCCTGCGTCGCGGCTGAAAAGCCCAGTAATACTGCGGCAATAGCCATTAATGTGAGTGAATGTGTGGCCGGATCCACCATCGCCATCAAAATAATCGACGTAATAATCATCAATTGCGATAAAAATAACCAGCTGCGCCTTCGACCTAACAGGCGATGCAAAATCGGTAATGGCAAAATATCCAGCAGTGGAGCCCAGACAAATTTGAAGGAATAACCCAGCGCCGCCCAACTGAAATAGGTGACTGCGCTGCGTTCCACACCGGCTTCCCGCAGCCATAAGCTAAGCGATGAAAAAATCAGTAATAACGGCAACCCCGCCGCAATGCCGAGAAACAGCATGGTGATAACTTGAGGGGTAAAGAAAGCCCGCAGACTTCCCTGCCAGGAACGGATATTTGCAATCAAACGTAAGCTCACTGATGAGGTTTAATTCGCTAAAGTAACATTGACGCTTCTGGCAATCCACTCTGAAATAACCGTCAGTTCAATATGGAAATATCTCACTCCACCTATTCGTCCTAGATTGTGAGAAAATAACGAGAACTTAATCACCTCAAATATCAATGGCTAAGCAACGAAAAATCATTCACGTAGATATGGACGCCTTTTATGCCTCGGTTGAACGACGTGATTTTCCCGAGCTCAAAGGCAAACCGCTGATCGTCGGTGGTCAACCCGATAGCCGTGGCGTGGTGGCCGCGTGCAGCTATGAAGCACGCAAATTTGGCATTCATTCTGCAATGGCCTCATCGCGGGCCTATCGTTTGTGTCCCGAAGCCATTTTTGTTCGTCCCCGTTTTGACGCCTATAAGGAAGTCTCCAACCAAATCCGCGAAATATTCTGGCGATATGCCTCAGAAGTTGAACCGCTTTCTTTAGATGAAGCCTATCTGGATGTCACTTACACTGAATCGTTTAATGGCTCTGCCACATTGATTGCCAAAGCCATCAAAACTGAAATCCTTGACGAGACTGGGCTCACCGCCTCGGCTGGTGTGTCCTACAATAAATTTCTCGCCAAAATTGCCTCTGATATGGATAAACCCGATGGCCTGTATCTCATCCGCCCAGAACAGGGCCAGGAATTTGTAAACCAACTACCCATCGGCAAATTTCACGGTATCGGCCCCGCCACCGAAACCAAAATGAAAAACCTCGGCATTCATACTGGTAATGACTTACGGCAGAAATCTTTAACTGAACTCACCGAACGCTTCGGTAAATCCGGTCAGTATTATTACAACATCGCCCGAGCCATCGATGAACGGCCGGTTCGCAGCTCACGAATCCGTAAATCGCTGGGCAAAGAAACCACCTTTGCCGAAGATATTCTGTCCATTCCTGAGTTGACAAATATCTTGCTCGACCTTGCTCAGCAAGTGCTTGAAAGCCTCAACAAACACGATATGCAAGGCAGAACCGTTACAGTGAAAGTGAAATACGCAGACTTTCAGCAAGTTACTAGGGCTCAGACTCTGGATCGGAGTATTGGCTTAGCTGATTTGCAGGAGTGGATTCCAAAGTTGTTGGCTCGGACTGAAGCTGGGCATAAACCAGTCAGGTTGGTGGGGTTGAGTTTGAGTGGGTTTGATTTGCCGGTTGTTGTTGAGAATGTTCAACAGCAGTTAGATTTAAGTCATACTGACATTGCTTAAATAAAACATTTAACAAAAAAATGGTAGCGATATGAGAATATCAAAGATACAAATAAAAAGTTATAGGAGTTGTGAAAATACTGTATTCCTTCCCGACTCTGAACTCACAGCTTTAATTGGACCTAACGGTAGTGGCAAAACAAATATCCTTTCAGCAATAAAGCTATTGTCTTCACTATTATATGTAAGAAGACGATCAAGTTTAAAAAGACGTGAAGAGTCCCTTTACACAGCAAGTGAAATAAAAACTTGGTTTAATATGAATGGAAAAACCGTCATTCATAATGCAAAAGTAAATCTTGTAGTTAATGAAAAAAATGAAGATGAAGTCATAGAGTCTAGTGAAAGTTGGTACATGTTTGACATAACTGGCAGTAGAAAAAAAGCCTATATTCCGCTAGAAATAATATACGACATATCTCACTTTGGAAAAATGAATGTACATGGAAGTGCCAGAGATCGAAGTGGGTTTTTAAAGAAGTATTTAGAAGAAAGAGGGTTTGATGAAAAATCATTATCGGTGATGATTTCAATCTCAGAATATATAGCTAACATTAGCTACTACAGTGCCTCTCAATTTACAAACCCATCTAACTGTCCAATATCATTTGAAGTTGAGGCTGAGGGTAATTCTGGTCTTCGTCGAGGAATTTCCATCAGAAGTAGTCATAAGACATTTCTTTACAACATGTATTCCGAATTCAAAGAAAATACAGAAGCTTATAGTGAATTCTTTAATATAGTCGGTCCATCGGGTATTGGTTTGATTGATAAAATTGATTTCAAAGAGATTGAGACCTCCTCATCAAGTGTTAGTGTTCTCACAGGGGGTACTGTAAGAAAGCGTGAAAAAATAAATTTAATGGTAGTTCCAGGATTCACAATTTCAGAAAGCACATTGTCACCGAGCCAACTATCTGAGGGAACATTTAAGACTCTTGCATTAATTTTCAATCTAGTCACCGATAAAAGCAGCATGCTTATGATTGAGGAACCAGAAGTATGTGTACATCATGGTTTGTTGAATAGCATTATTGAGCTAATAAATATTTACTCAAAAGAAAAGCAGATATTCATCTCCACACACTCCGACACTGTGCTAGATAATGTCGATATTGAAAATGTTTTCTCTGTGAAAAGAGATTCTTCAAAAGGAACCATCGTTAAGAATATTTCAAAAATACTTAAAAACGAAGAAATGAAAGCACTTAAAGAATATCTTCAGACAGAAGGAAGCTTAGGAGAGTATTGGAAGCATGGAGATCTAGAAAATGTCTAAGAAGATCGGAGTAATCGCTGAAGATTTAAGTGATGTTGATGTAATCCAACATATTTTAAGTAAATATATTGATAAGTGCGAATTTGCAGTAAAGAAATTTGTTGGAAATGGTTGTGGAAAACTTAGAAATAAATGCAACTCTTGGGCCACGCAACTTTATAATTCAGGATGCGAACATATTCTTGTATTTCATGATTTAGATAGAAATAATGAAGTAAAGTTACGAAAAGAGTTGGAGAAAAAAATCAGTATCAACCAGTTCCCAAACTCTTTAATTATCATTCCAGTTGAAGAAATGGAAGCATGGTTATTAACGGATCCTGAGGCAATAAAAAAAGTTTTTGGCTTAGACAAAACACCAAAAATAGACTCGCAATGTGAATCAATAAATTCACCAAAAGAGTATTTAAGAAATTTGGTTTGGAGAAATGGAAAAAAACGTTACTTAAACACAATTCACAATAAGAAAATTGCTGAAGAAATTTCAATATTAAAACTCAAAAAATGTAATTCCTATTGTAGTTTTGACAAATATATTAGAGAAACTATCTGTAAGTAAAATTTGATAGCCCGTAGGTTGGGTTGAGGTACGAAACCCAACAATCTGAAACATGCTGCTCATTCCATCGCTGCCGCTGGGCGTTCATTTATTTTGCTTGCCCAAAATAAACGAACCAAACAAAAGGGCAGCCCATGCTCGCCCTGCGGGTTCCCTGCGCTTCTCAATCAGTTTGGAACATGACGAAAACTCGCTGCGCTCAAACACTCGTCATGTTTAATCCAAACTGATCTGCGATGCTCGGCTTCGCATAAGGGCGTTAGGGAGAGCCGTTGAGGTTGGAGACAAAATCCCCTTTTGTGTTGACGAGTAGCGGAGCTTTGTCTGGATAACGGACGGCCAGTGTTTGAGCGAAGCGAGTTTTGGCCGTACGCCAGACAAAGTGAGCAACGCAGTGGAGCCGCAGGCCAACACATGGGGTGCCCTGGGGTTGTTAGGGGAATGGGCACGCATTCCCCTGACTCGACATTAAGTCGAAATAATCTTGTTAAATATCACACCGGTTTAAATATACCTATGCAAATTGTTGGGTTTCATTGCATTCAACCCAAACATAAAGGCTGACTGGGCATGACGGAAACTCCCTTCGGTCAAACATCCGTCATGCGATCCGACCAGCTCTGCGATGCTCAGCTTCGCATAAGGGCATTAGAGGGTCGGCGACAAAATCCCCTTTTGTGCTGCCGATAAAAATGGTTATCTCAGGATTAGAAATCGGAATGTCTGATTCGTGGCATCCATGCCACTCACCCTACGGCGGCTCCGGCGTCCAAATTTGTTCCAGACAAATTTGTGAGCGAAGCGAGTTTGGTGAGTCTCCCTGACAAAAAACGCAACGCAGTGAAGCCGCAGGCCAGCACAAGGGTTGCCCTGGGGTTGTTAGGGGATGGGCACGCACAAATTCGTCGGGAACGAATTTGAACTGCGAAGCAACCTGCTTGCAGGTGAGCCACAGGGATGTGGCTTATTACTCCCCTGACTCGACATTAAGTCGAAATAAATTTATTAAATATCAAATCGGTTTAAATGGACCCATGCCGATTGTTGGGTTTCGTACCTCAACCCAACCTACAAATGTCATTAGATTCCCACATGCGCGGGAATGACAGCTATCTGTTGAACTTCATTGCATTTAACCCAAATTAACAGGCAACAAATTATATTTTAAGCGTTTGATTTAAATTTATTTTTCAAAATTTTAAAACGGCTAAGAGCACATTTCACAAAATTGCCATCTTTATGTTTGAATTGCTTCTTCAACGCTTTTTTAACTTCCCAAGTACCTTTATACCCATTCGGAAAGACGACTAAATCTCCCGCTTTAAATGTCGTCGCGGAGCCACCATCATTAGGCGTCATGACACATTCGCCTTCAACGATAAACGCGATTTCTGTGGTCACAAATGACCATGGAAAGGTGGAGACTTCTTTTTCCCATGTTGGCCAGTGAGCAACACCCAATTCTTTTAAACGTGCTGCACTAGGGTTGTTATCAACTGTAATTTCTTTCATTTTCTTTCCTAAATTTTTGATTTATTCCCAAAACCAGACTGATTTGAGACGTTTGAACTACCCTATTTTGCCTGTCTTTTAGCGATAAACCGAATTTATCGACCACATGCCATGTTTAGACCGAGGGCAATTTGCCATAATGGGTATTTTAATGGCTTACTGATTTTCTTATGCAACACGTCGGGCAAACCGCACTCACTGTTTTACAAAGCGTCTTTGGTTTCAGCGATTTTCGCCATAACCAGCAAACTATTGTAGATCAGGTAATTGCTGGTGGTGATGCGTTGGTTTTGATGCCAACCGGTGGCGGCAAGTCATTGTGTTATCAGATTCCGGCTTTGATTCGGCCGGGTACGGGCGTGGTGGTGTCACCGCTGATAGCCTTGATGCAGGATCAGGTGGTGGCATTAAAAGAGCTGGGCGTGAATGCGGCCTTTCTGAATTCCAGCTTATCGGCTGCTGAAGCCAATGCTGTTGAGTCTGCGCTTGAGGCCGGTGAAATCGATTTATTGTATATGGCACCTGAGCGTTTGTTAAATCAACGCACGCTGACGATGTTGTCACGCATACAGGTGTCACTGTTTGCCATTGATGAAGCGCATTGTGTGTCGCAATGGGGCCATGATTTTCGCCCGGAATATCAGCAACTGCGCATGTTGCATGAACGCTTTCCGGATATCCCGCGTATTGCGCTGACCGCCACGGCGGATAAACGTACTCGCGTTGAAATCATCGAACAGCTCAATCTGCATGACGCCAATGTCTATCTGAACAGTTTTGACCGGAGCAATATTTTTTATGCCATTGCCGAAGCCAATCAGGCTAAACAACAGCTTTGGCAGTTTATTGAAACCCAGCATGCCAACGATGCCGGGATTGTTTATTGCCTGTCTCGTAAAAAGGTCGAGGCAATTGCTGAGTGGCTGACCGATCAGGGTCGCGTCGCTTTGCCCTATCACGCCGGTTTATCATCAGAAATCCGTGCTAAGCATCAGCAACGGTTTTTACGCGAAGAAGGGGTGATTATCGTCGCCACCATCGCCTTTGGTATGGGCATTGATAAACCCGATGTACGCTTTGTCGCGCATTTAAATCTGCCAAAAAATATTGAAGCCTATTATCAGGAAACCGGCCGCGCCGGTCGTGATGGTTTACCGGCTAATGCCTGGATGGCGTATGGCCTGCAAGATGTTATTACCCTGCGGCAGTTTATGCAGAACTCAGATGCACCGGAGATCATCAAAAGGGTTGAACATCATAAGCTGGATGCCATGTTGGGCTTATGCGAATCCATCAGCTGCCGTCGACATGCCCTGCTCGCCTATTTTGATGAAACGTCACCGGAAACCTGTGGACAATGCGATAACTGTCAGAACCCGCCAGAGCATTTTGATGCCACCGAAGTTGCTCAAAAAGCCTTGTCCTGTGTCTATCGCACCGACCAACGCTTTGGGGTGAATTATTTAATTGATGTGTTGGTGGGCAGTGACGATGAACGTATCAAGACTAACCAGCATGATCAGCTCAGTACCTTCGGTATTGGCTCAGATCTGACCGCCACCCAGTGGCGCGGTATCTTCCGCCAGCTTATCGCCACTGGCTATCTTGATATTGATATCAATCGCTACGGGGCTTTGCGTCTTACAGAAAAATGTCGGGCGATTTTGCGCGGTGAACAAAAATTGCTGCTGCGCAAACAGCAAGCCAAACAAACGCTCAGCAAAAAAGAGAAAAAACAATCTACCGTGCGTCCTCAGGATCAGGAATTATGGGAGGCTTTACGTCAGTTACGAACCGAGATCGCCCAACAAAATGGCGTGCCGCCTTTTGTGATATTTCATGATTCAACCTTACAGGAAATGTGTCAGACCAGACCTAACGATATGCAAGCCATGGCCCGTATTTCCGGTGTCGGCGCACAAAAACTGGAAAGTTACGGTCAGCGATTTTTATCCGTCATTCAGCAGTTTCCATTATCCGAATTATTAAATAACGGCTTACGTGACACGGTAAATCAGACGTTGATACTGCATGAACAAGGGTTGAGCCCTGATCAGATCGCGAAACACCGTGAGCTAAAAATCAGCACGGTCTACAGTCATCTCTCCGATGGTATTGAAGCCGGTCTGCTGGATGTTAAGAATGTACTGGAACTGGAAGATGGTGACTTCAATGCGATTATTTCCACCATTGAGTCGCTGGGAGAAAAGGCCGACAGCCTGAAAGCCGTGTTTCATGCGCTGGATGAAGCATACGATTACGGGGTGATTCGCTGCGTGATGGCCTCAGTTCATTAGTACTGTACTTTTTTGAGGTACTTTACGTAACAGGTTCCGACCTGCGGCCGGAACCTGTTACGTAGCAATTCATTCACACCAATTAACCAGCTGAATGGATCAGCGGAGCCAGCGCATTGTTTATCTTTGTCATCTGAGCTTGCGTGGTCAACTCACTCAGCACTTTGGTAAACCGGGTGTGCTGTATTCCAGAGACAATATATTGCCAGCGATATGCGCTAAGAAATTGTTCAGCTATCGCCGCTTGCTGCTGTGCAGTGAATGCGGCTCTCGACACAGCAATAAAATAGCTGGCATCTGCCTTGGCCTGTTGTTGCAATATGCCATCTACGGCAGCAACTAATTCCATCAAATCCTCAACAGCCTGTTCACGCTGCACATGGGAGAGTTTTCTATCCTCTTCCCGCCATTCAATTTCATCCAGAATCGCATGCTGGGATTCTTCTTTCCAATGAAACAGAAATACGTCTTTATATAACGGTGATAAGCCCTCACATTCAGCGATACTCTGCCGGTAATGCTGCTGCGTGAACAATTCAATATGGCAGGTTAAGCCAAGCACCGCCCAGGTGGACTTGGTTAACACAGCACGCGCCACATCATTCGGATCAATCGTAAAATAATAGCCTTCAGGCATCACTTTACCGGTCATCACTTCTATCCGGCGAAATAGCGCCTGATGTTTAAGCTCCTCATCGCTGAACCTGATCAGTGCCTCCAGTGCCACTTGATCACCCAACACATGATGCTGGCCCAGCTCCAATACTTTGGCGTTGATAAATCGCTCCACCAGACCAAAAATATTGGCATAAGTACGTCCCTGGATCTGGCTGACAAAGCGTTTGTCCTCTGCAGTCAGGAATCCCCATTGATTTACCCGTGATAACTGGTCGGGCAAAAACTTTTGTGTGGCGTCAAATTCCCGGCCTCGAATCACATCTTCTTCAATCCGCCAGGAAACCCGTTTTGATGCCATTACACATCTTTGATAACGGTGTGCGAATGGCGTAATTTGTTGCTCATTTACATAAGCCTGATTCATCATATTCATGGTATTTTCCTCATTCATCTGCTTCATTAACGTTTAATGAAGTTATGAAAAAGATTAAGCGTCGTATAAATGCGCTATGAAGATGCAAAAAACCAAAAAACGGTTCATTTATGCCAAAAATGACTGCAACCTCGCTTGATGTCTGTATTGTGGCGATTCCGGAAACAGCGGGGTCGGCTTTATATGGCATGAAAGATGTGCTGATGGCGACGGGCAATATCTGGCAGACACTGTCACGTAAAGAACAGCAGCAAACTCCTTTTAATGTGCATATCGTGTCAAACCGTCGTGAGATGTTTTTCTGCGGCAATAACATCCCCATTCAGCCTGACAGCGACTTTCATCATCTGGCCGATTCACCTGATATCGTTATACTGCCGGAGCTATGGCTCGGTCCTGATGAACCGTTGACCGGTCGCTATCCGGAGTTGATCGCCTGGATAAAAACGCAGCATGCAAAAGGCGCCTATATCTACTCGGCCTGCTCAGGCGCCATTATGCTCGCCGAGACAGGGCTGCTGGATGCCTGTGATGCTACTTCCCATTGGGGATATCAGGACTTGTTCCGCAAACATTATCCGAAAGTCCGCTTCAAACCAGAGCCCAATTTAGCCTTTGCAGATACCGCAGGGAAAATAGTGACAGCCGGTGGCACCACGTAGTGGCACGACCTGGCTATTTATATTATTTCCAAGCACTTCAGTCCCGCGGAAGCGGTCAGAATTGCTCAGGTTTATCTGCTTAAGTGGCATGATGAGGGTCAGCTGCCCTATCACACCTTGTTACGGAATAATCCCCATAGCGATCATCTTGTTGCCGAATGCGAAAATGCACTCAAACGCCACTACAAAAACGGCCATGCTCTTCAGCTGACGCTGCAGCAAGCCAATATTCCGGAACGCACGCTCAAACGCAGATTCAAATCCGCGACAGGCTTGACTCTGATTGATTACCTGCAGAATATTCGCATCGAAGCCGCCAAGCGCCAGCTTGAACAGACTCAACTGCCGGTGGATGACATCAGTTTTGAGATCGGCTATGAAGATGCGTCGTTTTTCCGTCGCTTGTTCAAACGCAAAACCGGCTTAACGCCAAGCCAGTATCGCCGAATGTTTAAGCCCATCATTCATGCCGCAGACTAAAGCTGACAACTTCGCAGTAATCACGAATAGTCAGTGCTTAGATCAGGTCGGGGTTTGAAGCCAAGCCATTTTTTGAGGTAACTGAATTATTCAGGTTTCGACTCAAGCCGTTGAATCTCTTCAACCAGAAGCTGAGACTCTTCGGTGAGCCTGGCAAACTTGCGTATGTCACCATTACGTTGCGCCAGCATGGCCTGCTCACGTTTTTGAGCAAGCTGCTTTTTCAGTTTTTTGACTGGGTCCGACTTGAATAATGAAAACATGGTTTGTTTCTCTCAGATAGACCCTAATCAGAGAGAAACAAAACAGGAAAGTTCATTATTTTGGTAGTTCGTAATCGTAATCAATAGTCAGCGGTGCATGATCAGAGAAGCGTTCATCGCGATAAATATCGGTTGCTTTGACTTTACCTTTCAGACTCGGGCTCAGAACATGATAATCGATACGCCATCCTGTGTTATTGGCCCAGGCCTGACCACGGTTGGACCACCAGGTGTATTCATGTTCAGCCTGCGGCAGTTCACGGAACGCATCGACAAAATTCATCTCATAAAACAACTTATCCAGCCAGGCACGTTCTTCAGGTAAAAAGCCGGAGTTTTTCTGATTGCCTTTCCAATTCCGGATATCTTCATTCTTATGAGCGATATTCCAGTCACCGCAAATAATGTAATCTCGACCGGATTCTTTCATTTCCTGCATTTTATTTTCGAAAAACTCCATGCAGCGATATTTAACCTGCTGCCGTTCATCACCTGATGTGCCTGATGGCAGATAGAGGGAGATCACGCTCAGATTGCCAAATCTGGCTTCAATATAACGACCTTCGATATCAAACTCGGCATTGCCCATGCCTGTAATAACTTCGTCCGGTTTTTGTCGACTGTATATCGCGACACCGCTGTAGCCCTTTTTGACTGCATCGTGGTAATAACAGTGATAGCCTTCAGGAGTGAAAATCTTGTCTTCCAGCTGATGAACTTGCGCTTTAGTCTCCTGAATGCACACCACATCGGCATCCTGTTTTTTTAACCAGTCAAAAAATCCCTTACGCGCAGCGGCTCGGATCCCATTCAAATTCGCTGTTATAATTCGCATCATTCACTCGTACTTGAAAAAAGACAGCATCATACCATTTACAAATGGAAGCAAAATCAGGATAATGCCCGGTTCATATACAAATAGCTGATTCTTAGGAGAAACACTTTGGCAAACTCAGCACAAGCAAAAAAACGCGCCCGTCAGGCGGAAACACACCGTCAATTAAACGCTAGTCAGCGTTCTGCGATGCGTACTAAAGTTAAAGCACTCAGAAAAGCGATTATCGCTGGTGATAAAGAACAAGCCGTGGCTGCATTTCAAGCTGCCGTACCCGTTCTGGATCGTATGGCACGTAAAGGCCTGATTCATAAAAATACTGCTGCTCGTGGCAAAAGCCGTTTAAACAACGCTGTCCGTGCGATGTAATTGACTGTTCTATAGAATCAGCTAAAAAAAACCGGCTAACGCCGGTTTTTTTATGTCTGTCCTTTATCCCGTAACGACCAGATTATCCCGATGGATTAACTCCGGCTCATCAACATATCCCAATAAACTTTGAATCGCCTGACTGGGCTGCCCCATAATTCTTACGGCCTCATCAGCATTGTAGTTCACCAGGCCCCTTGCAACTTCCCGCCCGTGCAAGTCTGTACATAACACTAATTCACCACGAGTAAACTGCCCATCAACCTGACGTACCCCAACCGGTAAAATACTGCGGCCATGCTGTTTGATCACAGCTACTGCGCCATCATCCAGCATTAATCGTCCTTTGGGAATTAAATGTCCGGCAAGCCATTGCTGGCGAGCTTTAATCGGTTTCATATCGGGCCACAACAACGTACCCACGCCCTGGCCAGCTGCCAGGTGACGTAAATTCAACGGATGTTTTCCAGATAGAATCACTGTCGTGGCACCGGATCTCGCGGCACGTCTGGCCGCCGCTAATTTGGTTGCCATACCGCCACGGCCTAACTCACCTTTACTGTCACCGGCCATAGCGTCCAGATTTGAATTACTCGCGGCAGAAGCCGCCAGCATTCTGGCATTTGGATTTAACCGTGGATCACTATCAAATAAGCCATCCTGATCAGTCAGGATAACCAATACATCGGCTTCAACCAGATTGGCGGTCATTGCCGCCAGCGTATCATTGTCCCCAAAACGGATTTCATCGGTAGCAATGGTGTCGTTTTCATTCACAACCGGCAGAATACCCATATCCAGCAAAGTGTGTAATGCACTGCGTGCATTCAAATGGCGGCCACGATCAGCTAAATCAGAATGAGTCAGTAGAATTTGTGCAGTATGAATGCCATGTTGCTCACAAGCTGTAGCGTAAGCATGGATAAGCCCCATCTGACCCACACTGGCTGCGGCTTGTAACTGATGTAAGGCATGGGGACGACGCCGCCAGCCCAGTCTTTGCATACCCGCAGCAACTGAGCCGGAGGTGACCAGAACGATCTCTTTACCCTGATTTCTCAACTCGGCTATTTCGCCACTTAACCAGCGAATGCGATCCACATCCAAGCCTTCTCCCGGCTTGGTTAGTAAAGCACTACCAATTTTAATCACCCAACGTTTGGTTGATAAAAGTTGCTGATGCGGATTTTCCACAGTTAGTCCTCGATGGGTTTAGCGGGAGGCTGTTCACTCTGACGTAAATCATCCAAGTATTGCATGATATCTTCACACAACTTCGCGCAACCTTCACCCGTCTGTCCACTGATTTTGTAGACCGGTCCTTGCCAATCCAGACGCGTTAACACTTCCTGAGTGAGCTCATCACGGATATCATCCGGCACCAAATCCATCTTATTGAGAATCAGCCATTGCGGCTGTTTACCCAGCGCTTCACTGTAGTGAAGTAATTCGCGATTAATAATGTTAACGCTTTCCACCGGATCCTGTTTCACATCAACGGGTGCCATATCAACCAGATGCAACAGCAATCGAGTGCGTGTTAAATGCTTAAGGAACTGGATACCTAAACCGGCACCTTCCGCCGCGCCTTCCACCAGCCCGGGAATATCGGCAATAACAAAGCTGCGTACATCTCTGAGAGTCACCACACCAAGGTTTGGATGCAAAGTGGTAAAAGGATAATCGGCCACTTTGGGCTGGGCAGCAGAAACCTGACTGATAAAGGTCGATTTTCCGGCATTGGGTAGTCCCAATAATCCAACATCGGCCAGTAATTTCATTTCAAGGCGCAATGTACGCTCTTCGCCTGGCGTTCCGTCTGAGGTTTGACGTGGCGCACGATTAATACTGGATTTGTAACGTGCATTACCCAAACCATGCCAGCCACCTTTGGCGACCATCAGTTTGTCACCATGCTTGGCCAAATCGCCAATCAGTTCATTGGTATCTTCATCCCAGGCTTCCGTCCCGACAGGCACTTTAATAATCAAATCTTCACCACGGGCACCACTGCAAAGTTTGCCGCGGCCATGTTCGCCACGTTGGGCTTTAAAGTTACGTTTATAGCGAAAATCGATCAGCGTATTAACTTGTGTATCTGCCAGCAGATACACATCACCTCCATCGCCTCCATCACCACCATCCGGACCACCGAAAGGGATATATTTTTCACGACGAAAGCTCAGGCAACCATTACCGCCGGCACCCGCGCTGATTTTTATTTTCGCTTCATCAACAAATTTCATACTGCCGACCAGATAATTTTTTTAATAATTGCCACAAACAAAAAACCCCGCATCAGCGGGGCTTTCAGCTGTTTGCCCCAACGGGCTAACAAAATCTTTATTCAGCGATAACGCTGACAAACATGCGATTGTTCGCACCTTTGGTTTCGAATACCACTTTACCATTGGCTGTCGCGAATAAGGTGTGGTCTCTACCGATACCAACATTACGACCTGCATGGTAACGGGTGCCGCGTTGACGAACCAGAATGTTACCGCCTAATACTGCTTCTCCACCGAAGCGTTTAACACCAAGGCGTTTCGACTCGGAATCGCGACCGTTGCGGGTACTACCGCCAGCTTTCTTATGAGCCATGTTAAATCCTCTTTAAATTTGTCAATCTTAGGCGCTGATGCCAGTGATTTCGATTTCTGTATAAGATTGGCGATGCCCCATCTGTTTCCGATGGTGCTTACGACGACGAAATTTGATGATTTTGACTTTATCACCACGGCCATTGGCTGACACAGTTGCAGTGACTTTGGCGCCTTCCAGGTAAGGAGCGCCAACTTTAATGTCATCGCCTTCACCTACCAACAGAACTTTATCCAGCTCAACCGTATCTCCGGCTTCTGCGGATAGTTTTTCAATACGGAGCTTTTCGCCCTCTTTAACTCGGTACTGCTTACCACCAGTCGCGACAATAGCGTACATCGCTTTCTCCAAAAAAATAAATGTTATTGTGGGTAACCCAACAAAAGACCGAGAATTTTAACTGCTTTCTACATACAGATCAAATGCAAATTGAATTATTTGCGAATCACCGTGACCCATGAGAAAGTACGCGTTCAATTAATCTAGACAGGCAGACAAACGCCCCGTGGATATACAATCCATTTACGCACTTATCCAGCAGGATATGGATGCAGTTGACGCAATGATACAACATCGGCTGCAATCTGAGGTTGTATTAATAAACCAGCTTGGACATTACATTATTAATAGTGGTGGAAAACGCTTGCGTCCCGCTATTGCTCTGCTCAGCGCCCGAGCCTGTAATCATCAGGCTTCTGCGCATATCAATCTTGCGACTATTATCGAATTTATTCACACTGCAACCTTGCTGCATGATGATGTAGTTGATAATTCCACTATGCGGCGTGGTCAGGAAACAGCGAACAGTGTCTGGGGAAATGAAGCCAGTGTATTGGTCGGTGACTTTCTCTATACCCGTGCGTTTGAAATGATGGTGGAACTTGATTCGATGCGTTTGATGCAAATCCTTTCCCACACCACAAACGTCATTGCGGAAGGTGAAGTATTGCAACTGTTGAATGTACATGATGCCGATACGACTGAAGAACGCTATCTGCAAGTCATTCATCATAAAACAGCCAAATTATTTGAAGCAGCCGGTCAGCTGGGCGCTCTCATCAGTAATGCCTCCGACGAGATTGAAATGGCTTTGGCTAATTACGCCATGCACCTTGGCAGCGCTTTTCAGCTGGTAGATGATTTACTCGATTACAGTGCATCCAGTGAAACTATCGGTAAAAATATTGGTGATGATCTGGCTGAAGGCAAACCGACTTTACCGCTGATCTATGCCATGCAAAATGGTACCGTCGAACAGTCAGCCATTATTCGAGAAGCAATCGAACAAGGCCAACGCGATAAAATTGAGGACATTATTGAAATTATCCACATCACTGGCGCTATTGATTATACCGCTTCAGCCGCTCTCAATGAGGCGGAGCAGGCAAAAGACAAGCTCATCATTATTCCCGACTCAGAGTACAAATCCGCCTTGATTGGGCTGGCTGATTTCGCTGTTTCACGACATTTTTAATGGGGATAAATGACGACACGACTTCCGCTTTTACATATTTATTCCGGCTTCGTTAAGCTGAATCGACACTATGGCTGAAATATACAAATATCATATGTTCATTTGCACACATCAGCGTGATGATAGCTCTGATTACTGTGAGGAACACGGCGCGCAGTCACTACGTGACTATGCCAAACAGCGGGTGAAAGACCTCAAATTAAAAAAAGTCCGGGTCAATAATTCCGGTTGTCTTAACCGCTGTAAATTGGGACCAATTATGGTTATTTATCCTGAAGGTGTCTGGTATCAATACCATGACAAAGCCGATATTGATGAAATCATCGACACCCATCTGGTCAACGGCAAAATTGTCGAGCGTTTATTAAAATGACACCGCAGCAATATTGCCGGGATAAAGCGGCGAAAAGCGGTTCAAGTTTCTACTACAGTTTCCTTTTTTTACCTGTCAAAAAACGTGAGGCTATCATGGCCTTATATGCTTTTTGCCGTGAGGTTGATGATGCCGTTGATGAAATAAGTGATCCACTTGTGGCTGCACAGACACTGGCTTGGTGGCGTCAGGAAATCTCCCGGACATTTGCTGGGCAAGCGACGCATCCGGTTGGCAAAGCATTAGCAGAAACTTTGCACGACTTTGATCTGCATGAAGAATATTTTCACGAAATTATTGATGGTATGGAAATGGATTTAACCCAGCATCGATATCCAGCATATAAAAATCTGGCCTTGTACTGTCATCGCGTTGCCAGTGTGGTGGGCTTACTTTCCGCACAAATCTTCGGTTTTTCTGACCGAAAAACCTTAAAGTTTGCTGAGAAACTCGGCCTCGCCTTTCAACTGACCAACATAATTCGCGATGTTCGTGAAGATGCAGAGCGGGGACGGATTTATCTGCCATTGGATGAGATGCAACAGTTTGGTGTCACTGAACAAAGTGTTCTGGCTTTAAAACAAACCGAAGCGTTGACGGAGCTACTTAAATTCCAGACACAGCGAGCTGAGCAGTTTTATCAGGAAGCCATGCAACTGTTGCCTGAACAGGATCGACATAATCAATGTACTGCACTGATTATGGCTGAAATTTACCGGACTACTTTGCACGAAATTGCCCACGATAATTTCCCGGTAATGAAGCAGCGAATATCGCTTACTCCAATCCGTAAATTGTGGCTGGCCTGGCGAACCCTGCGTCGTGAAAAAAAGCGCATCAAAAGCCATCGCTAATATGCAAACCGTTATTATTGGAGGTGGCTGGAGCGGCCTTGCTGCGGCAGTTCGCTTAGCTGAAAAAGGCCAAAACCCCATAGTTTTTGAAGCAGCAAAACAACTTGGCGGACGGGCACGAACGGTCAGATGGCAAGATATTGACATTGATAATGGCCAACATTTGATGATTGGTGCATACCGACATATGCTGGATCTGCTTCATCGGGTTGGCATAGAAGAAAACAGCGTGTTTCAGCGCAAGTCATTAGATCTGCAAATCCTTGATCCTTACTTTTCTCCACTCCATTTATCCACCACGAGGTTATTACCTTGGCCAATTGCAATATTGCCAAAGTTATATAGCAGTCTCGGTTGGCAAGGCTTAATGAGCTTTTTGCGAATTGCCAGACAGATAAATTCATCATCCGTTTCACCACACCTTACAGTAGAACAATGGTGCAGACAGACAAACCAATCGTCACGCATCATCTCGCAATTATGGGTCCCGTTGTGTCTGGCGATTATGAACACTCCAATAAGTCAGGCGTCAGCCAGTGTTTTTGCTGCCACTTTGAAGGATAGCCTTGCTGCAGACAGGCAATCTGCCGATTTGCTAATCCCTAACAAACCCCTCGGCAAGCTACTTCCAGAACCATGCAACAAATTTATTCTCAACCAGGGCGGTGAAGTGCGATTGCAGTCCCGTATTGAGAAAATCGTAATTGATGCTGGAAAAGTCACTGGTGTAATCACCAGTAAAGATGAATTTATTAACACAGAAAATATCATTGTCGCGGTGTCACCCCGTATTCTGCATAAACTTTTAGGTAAGCAGCTTAACTTACCGAAAGTTACTGAATATCCGATAACCACGGTGTATCTGCAGTATTCGGCGCAATTTAGATTAAAAGCCCCTATCATCGGTTTGAGTAATAGCTTATCTCAATGGATCTTTGACCGCTCAGATCAATCCCCCGGCCTGATTGCAGTCGTTATCAGTGGGCCAGGAGAGCATGAATTGCTAACAAAACTACAGCTCATTGAACAGGTTATCACTGATTTAACAGGAATTTTGCCTGAACTTCCCCATCATTATCTGGCAACACATGTAATCCGGGAAAAACGAGCCACTTTCAGTTGCGGGGTGGTTGATAACAGCCAGAGACCTAGCTGTAAAACCATAATAAATGGGCTCTGGATAGCTGGAGATTATGCAGAAAACGCTTATCCTGCTACATTGGAAAGTGCTGTAATGAATGGTTATCGAGCGGCAGAAAATATTTTAGTGGGAAATTTACCCTAACAACCTGTCGATATAGTCGTAATTGCTTGTTATACTCGCCCATTAGTTCATTTAAACCTAAAGAGGGGATGCCATGTTAAATCGTATGCGTTTAATTTTTACCGGTCTTTTTTTGAGTCTGGCCCTGATCGCCTGTAGCAATGAAAGCGACAACGCTGTCACCGATAGCAGTGAAACAGAGACATCAGCTCCTGCAACAGTAGAATCTGCACCGGAAGCTGCTGAAGCAGTAACCGAAGAAAATGAAAACGGCATCCAGGCCGGTATGACCAGAAATGAGCTTATCTCGACTTACGGCGAGCCTGATATTGCTCAAGAAAGAACGCTTGATCAAATGAATATGGAAACTCTGGAATGGCATAATGATGACGCATTGATTATTGCCCAATTATTAGATGGCAAAGTCACTTACGGCCGTATCGTTCCTAAATCTGAATAAAATTCGCCATGTTATCCCAAGCTGAGCAGTCCATACTCAGCGGGCAGGTTGTGCTTGTTACCGGTGCCCTAGGTGGCATCGGTAGCGAAGTCGCACTGGCTTACGCTCGGCATGGCGCAACGATCATTCTGCTCGACAAACATATTTCCCAGTTGGAAAAGCTTTACGATCTTATTCTGCAGGAAAGTGGCATTGAACCCGCTATATTTCCCATCGATTTTAAAGGGGCAAATGCAGAGAATTACCAACAACTCGCTCACACCATCAAAGAAACCTTTGGCCGCCTTGATGGTTTAGTTCATTGTGCAGCGGATGTTGGACAGTTAGCCCCCATAGCCAATCAGGATATTAAACAATGGACGGAAACCCTGCAGGTTAACCTGACGGCAGCTTTCTTACTGACTCATTCATGTCTTCCATTGTTGCAGGAAACGGCTGAGCAAAGCTTTATTATTTTCACCACTGACAGCCAACATGATAAGGCCTATCGTGGCGCCTATGGCTTGAGTAAAGCCGCCTTAGAGTGTTTCTGCCACCAATTATCACTGGAAACTGAAGCTGCCGCTAAAGTCCGGGTGAATTGTATTGACCCCGGTCAGGTAAAAACCAAACTGCATGCCCGGGTTTACCCAGCAGCTGATCCACAGCACTTGCCGGAACCCACCGCCGTCATTCCGGCCTATCTCTATCTTGCCAGCGCACAAAGCGGCCATTTACATGGTCAATGTTTGAATGCGCAGATGGAATTACCCGTCAAAGTTTTGGCTTAACTACATAACACCATGTAAATATTAGTAATTTAAACCATGGCACATATTTAGCATGGTTATTGTAAATTATCTTATTTACGAGCGTGCACATGATTCATTCACTGCCATCAGACACCACAAATTTGCGTCGACTGGAACAGAATACGGTTTCGGTTATACAAGCAGGCCCGGTTTCCGCTGAACGCGATGATGCGTTAGCTAAATTACCTTTAATTTTACAGACATCCCTGGATACCAGACAGTTACTCAGACTGTTTGATGAACAGATCAAACCTTTGCTCGCTCACAGTGGCCTGCAGTTTACGCATCCTGATAATAAATTTGAGTTCAGATTGGGCGCAAAACGCCATCATAAATGCAATTATCAACTGGAAATTGACCATGAGTATCTTGGTCAACTGACTATAAGCCGTGCTTATCGTTTTTCCAGTACAGAAATTAACCTGGTTGAGGATTTATTGTGCAAACTGGTTTACCCACTCAGAAACAGTCTGCTTTATACCCGCGCTTTAGATGCTGCTCTGACTGATACGTTAACCCAGCTTCCCAACAGACAAGCATATAAAAATACCATTGAACGTGAAATTGACCTGGCTCATAGGTTAAAACTGCCATTGTCGTTATTGGTTTTAGATATCGATCACTTTAAACAGATAAATGACAACTTTGGTCATCAGGTCGGTGACGAGACTTTATGCCGCGTTGCTGACACATTACTGTCCAGCTTAAGACGCAGTGATGCATTGTTTCGTATTGGTGGTGAAGAATTTGCCATCGTACTCAGTCATTGCCATCATGAAGCCGCTCTGCTGGCAGCAGAACGACTTCGTCACGCCATCAATGATTTAAATCAAAGTGATAGTGAACAACAATTTCCCATCACTATCAGTATTGGTCTGGCTGAATTATGTGTAGGAGAATCAGCTGACAGCTTATTTCTTAAAGCTGATGAAGCGTTGTATCAGGCAAAATTTGCCGGGCGTAATCAGGTAGTTACGGCCAGTGTGAGCCTTTAATGTTCACTGCGTCCACGAATACGTGGCCCTTTTCTGGTTTTTGGGGCTTCACGTTTACCAGATCTGGGGGCGGTCTTTGTTGCCGCTTTTGCGGATTTATCAGGCCACTTTGATGATTTAGGCGCTTTATCGACAGGAACTTCTTTTTTATCCGCAATTTTTTCTGCTGGTGCTCCCTTCTTGCCGGGTTTGGATTTTAATCCCGCTTCTTCATACAGATATTCCAGCTCTTTCCCTTCCAGCATCATCCAACGACCAGGTTTAAGTTTATTCGGCATAATCACTGGTCCATAACGTAAACGAACCAAACGACTTACCTGAACACCCTGACTTTCCCATAGCCGTCTGACTTCACGATTACGGCCTTCCTGAATCACCACATGAAACCAGCTGTTAGCCCCTTCGCCACCGCCGGGCTGAATATCAGAAAAATGCGCTTTGCCATCTTCCAGTTCAACACCATCACGTAACGTCTGCATCATTTCCGAGGTAACATCGCCTAATACACGAACGGCATATTCACGATCCATCTCATTGGATGGATGCATTAACTGATTAGCCAGTTCACCATCGGTAGTCAGGATAATCAAGCCACTTGTATTCAAATCAAGACGACCGACACTGACCCAACGACCTTCTTCAGGTACAGGCAAGGACTGGTAAATAGTTCTACGACCTTCCGGATCACTGCGAGTACAGACTTCACCCACCGGTTTGTGATACAGCAATACCTGCGGCATTGATTGCTGCCAGATCCGCTTGGATGATAAAGGTCGCCCTTCAAGCGTTACCCTATCCCTTTCAGAAATTTGATCGCCGAGAGTGGCGGGCACACCATTGACCTGTAACTTGCCGTCTTTTATCCAACTCTCAATCAAACGGCGCGAGCCGTATCCGGCACGAGCCAGTACTTTTTGTATTCTTTCAGCCATAATATTTTTCCTTCGGCTATTTATAAGCCAGACCCATTGCTGCACGTACTTCGCTCAATGTTTCCTGAGCTACTTCTCTTGCTGCAGCACTGCCATCATCAATAATACGTCGTACATCTTCTGGATGTCGGCTGAAATCATCCGCGCGTTCGCGGATGGGTTTAAGTTCGGCGATTACCGAATCAATAAGTGGACCTTTACAATCCAGGCAGCCGATCCCAGCCGAGCGGCAACCTTGTTGAACCCATTGTTTCTGATCTTCATCAGAATACACTTCATGTAATTGCCAAACCGGACATTTATCCGGTTCACCGGGGTCGGTACGGCGTACCCGGTTGGGATCCGTTGGCATACGTTTGATTTTTTCGGCAACGGACTGATCCGACTCTCGCAATGAGATGGTATTACCATAGGATTTGGACATCTTCTGCCCATCCAGACCTGGCATTTTAGAAGCCGGGGTCAACAATGCTTTCGGTTCTGGCAAGATCACTTTACCGCCGCCTTCCAGAAAGCCAAATAAACGCTCCATATCACCCAGCGCCAGACTTTGTTGATTTTTTAATAATTCACGAGCCGTCTGTAATGCTTCAGTATCACCCTGCTCTTGATAGGCTTTACGCAAATTGTTATACAACTTGGCATTTTTCTTACCCATTTTTTTCACGGCAGATTCGGCTTTATCTTCAAAATCTGCTTCACGTCCGTAGATATGATTAAAGCGACGGGCAATTTCACGTGTCAACTCAACATGAACCACCTGATCTTCACCGACCGGCACCTGACCGGCGCGATAAATCAGAATATCAGCGCTTTGCAGTAATGGATAACCCAAAAAGCCGTAAGTCGACAGATCTTTTTCTTTGAGTTTTTCCTGCTGATCTTTATAAGTCGGTACACGTTCCAGCCAGGATAAAGGCGTGATCATTGATAATAATAAATGCAGCTCAGCATGTTCAGGTACACGTGATTGCAGAAACAATGAAGCTGAAGAAGGTTCAATACCCGCCGCCAGCCAATCAATCACCATTTCCCAGACACTGTCTTCAATCACCCGGCTATCTTCATAGTGCGTGGTCAAAGCATGCCAGTCAGCAACGAAAAAGAAACAATCAAATTCGTGTTGTAATTTAATCCAATTTTTCAGAACGCCATGATAATGCCCCAAATGCAACTGCCCTGTCGGACGCATGCCTGAAACAATACGACGTGACTGATACGCTACCGTGTCCAAAATAATCTCCTGATGAGCTTGCTCAATTCAGTGTTTTACAGAATAAAAAATACTTGCATTGGCATATCAAAGATAAATGCCAGCAATCCCATATATGCCTGCATCAAAGGCCATAAAATCATCATAACGATGCCAAAATAGAGTAATGCCAGCAAGATAAAAAATCCGTAAGGCTCAACTTTTTCTACCCGCCAGGCCAGGTGAGGTGGCAATACACTGACCAAGACCCTTCCACCATCCAGTGGGGGTAACGGCAGCAGATTCAATAACATCAACATACCATTCACTAATACACCGGCAACCCCCATGTAAATCATCGGCCCGGAAATAAGCACATCATTCACGGCCAGCAATAGACCAATCTTGGCAACCATCGCCCAGAAAAAACCCATCACTAAATTTGCACCTGGCCCTGCCAGAGCGACCCAAGCCATATCTTTTTTAGGATTTCGCAGATTTTGAAAAGTAACAGGTACCGGTTTGGCCCAGCCAAACATAAAGCCGGTAAACATCAGTAATAAAGCAGGAACCAGAATCGTGCCTAATGGATCGATGTGCTTAATCGGATTGAGTGTTAATCGCCCCATCATCTGGGCTGTTTTATCACCCAGCTTTAATGCCGCCCAACCGTGAGCGACCTCATGTAAAGTGATGGCGAATAAAACCGGCAATGTCCAGATAATAATCTTCTGGATCAGACTAAACTCATCACCCATGAATTTTATCCACGCCGCCCATATAGGCACGAAGTGGCTCGGGAATGACGACACTGCCATCTGCTTGTTGATGATTTTCTAATATCGCCAGTAAAGTGCGTCCCACAGCCAGACCTGAACCATTTAAAGTATGCACCAATTCAGGTTTTCCTGTTTCAGGGTTCCGCCAGCGCGCCTGCATTCGCCGCGCCTGATAGTCGCCGAAATTACTGCAGGAGGAAATTTCCCGATAAGTATTCTGGCTCGGTAACCAGACTTCCAAATCATAGGTTTTGCTTGAAGCAAATCCCATATCGCCAGTGCAAAGCAGCATTTTACGATAAGGCAGATCCAACATCTGCAGAATTTTTTCAGCTTGACCGGTCAATTGCTCGTGGGCTTCGGCAGAGACTTCTGGCGCAACGATCTGCACCAGCTCGACTTTTTCAAATTGATGCTGACGAATAAGACCACGTACATCACGGCCATGTGAACCGGCTTCGCTGCGAAAACAGGGTGTATGTGCAACAAATTTCAATGGCAACTGTGCAGCATCGACAATACTGTCACGCACAATATTGGTCACCGGTACTTCGGCTGTTGGGATTAGATAAAGCTGACCATCATCAACAGCAAATAGATCTTCAGCAAATTTGGGCAGTTGTCCGGTTCCACGTAAAGAATCGGCATTGACCAGATAGGGTACGTAAGTTTCGGTATAACCGTGATCAGTTATATGAGTGTCCAGCATAAACTGAATTAACGCCCGTTGCAGTCGCGCCAATTGACCTGTCAAGGTCACAAAGCGCGCACCACTGATCTTGGCAGCAGTTTCAAAATCCATCTGCTGTAAGCCTGCTCCCAAATCTACATGATCCTTAGGTTCAAAATCGAATTGCCGCGGAGCGCCCCAGCGAGAGACCTCGACATTGTCATTTTCATCTTTACCTTCGGGCACATCATCCTGTGGGATATTCGGTATGCTCATCGCAAGATCGTTCAACTGATCCAATACTTTGGCAAGTCTGGCTTCAGCGGCTTTATGCTGATCACCTAAATCGTCGATCTCGGCCAGCAATGGTGCAATGTCTTCACCCGAGGCTTTGGCCTTACCAATCATTTTGGAACGCGCATTACGTTCGGTTTGCAATGACTGAGCATCCAACTGTGCCTGACGGCGTTCAGTTTCCAATGTTGCAAGCAGGATCACATCCAGCTGAAAGCCACGACGGGCCAACCCCTTTGCCACTTCCTGAGGTTCGGTACGTAATAATTTGAGGTCTAACATGTTAAATTCCGCTTTGCACTGGCCAGCTGACAATATGATCAACTTCCACCATAGTTTTTATTTTAGTGATGATATCGTTTATTTGTTCTGGTTTATCAAAAAACTCGATAACCATTGGCAAATCCGACGACAAATCTAGTATCGACGCTTTATGAACCAGACCGTTGGAACCTAAGCCGGCTACCCCCCGAAACACGGTAAAACGCACTTTATTCTGCTCCAGCTGTTTAAGCACTTGCCGTACTTCATGTCGTCCATCAGATAAGTAAACTCTCACTAATGTCAGATTCATAACTGTCTTCCCAGACTGATGCCTAACCATGTTGCCAACAGGCATAACACGACGCTTAACAATACATTTAGTCCTGCTTTAACAAATGCACCATCTTCCAATAATGTAAACGTTTCCAGCGAAAAGGTGGAAAAGGTTGTAAAGGCGCCAAGCAGTCCAACAATCAATCCGGCCCGCCATTCAGCTGCTACGGCTAATTTTTCAATCAGCAGGATGAACAGTATTCCGATCAGCAATGAGCCAAGCACATTAACCGCCAAGGTCCCATAAGGAAAGTCACGCCCTAATATTTTATAAACACCATTGGACATTGCAAAACGCAATAAAGCACCAGCAGCACCACCAACAGCGATAGCAGTAAGTTGCAACACGGCATAAGCCCTGTAGATACAAAGTGTGTTATTTTACCTGATTCATAACCAAGACAGGCAGCGAATGTGTTCGAAGGATTATGAAACTACCCCATGGTCAAATCATCGTTAATTTAACTTGGGTGTTAATTCTCCACTGCGATACCGTTCGACCATGTCATGTAATGAAATAGGTTTGATCCTGCTGGCATGACCAGCACTGCCAAAGGCTTCATAACGTGACTGACAAATTATCTGCATCGCTTTGGTAGCCTCTTTATAAAACTTGCGCGGGTCAAATACGGCTGCGTTTTTTTCATCCGTCAAAAACTGCCGGATAGAGCCGGTCGAGGCCATACGTAAATCAGTATCAATATTGACCTTACGCACACCGTATTTAATGCCTTCAACAATCTCTTCAACCGGCACACCATAGGTTTGGCCAATATTTCCGCCGTATGTGTTAATGATTTCTAACCAATCCTGCGGCACTGAACTGGATCCATGCATCACAAAATGGGTGTTTGGCAAACGTTGTTGCAAGGTCTTCAAATGAGAGATTGCCAGAACTTCGCCAGTCGGGGGCTGGGTAAATTTATAAGCGCCATGACTGGTACCAATGGCAACAGCCAACGCATCTACCTGAGTCTGCCTGACAAACTCAACGGCTTCATCCGGATCCGTCAGCAAATGACTATGATCAAGTTTGTCTTCTGAACCATGCCCATCTTCTTCACCCATCATGCCAGTTTCCAATGACCCCAGACATCCCAGCTCACCCTCTACTGAAACGCCACAGGCATGAGCCATTTCACTGACTTTTCGGGTGACGTTTACGTTATAGTCAAAATCAGACGGGGTTTTCATATCTTCAAGCAATGAACCATCCATCATCACTGAGCTGAAACCGGATTGAATGGAACGAGCACATATCGCCGGGTTGGCACCGTGATCCTGATGCATTGCCAGAGGAATGTGAGGATAGGCTTCTATTGCTGCCAGAATAAGATGTCTGAGAAACGGTTCACCCGCATACTCCCGTGCACCGGCACTGCCTTGCATGATAACCGGACTATCAACCGCATCAGCGGCCTGCATAATCGCATGCACCTGTTCCATATTATTCACATTGAAAGCAGGTATGGCGAATTGGTGCTCTGCTGCATAATCCAGTAATTGTCGCATTGAAACTAATGCCATTTGCTGCTCTCCGACTGAACCGGTTTATTCACTGCTGTTTCCTTGGGTTCGACCAATTCCCCCACGCGTACAATTTTTATGGCATTGGTGCTGCCCTGTACTTCAAGATCCCCTTTGGTAATGATCACTATATCACCATCATGAACCACGCCGCGACGCTGTAATTCTTCAACGGCTTCTTTATTCAAAGCCGCGTGATCGGTATGTTCCACGACAAAACTTACGGGATAGACCCCGCGATATAAAGTCACTCTGCGTCGTGTCGCGACATGGGGCGTTAAAGCAAAAATCGGAATACCCGAACTGACTCGTGACATCCATAAGGTTGAAGATCCCGATTCTGTTAACGCGGCAATTGCTTTAACATTAAGATGATTGGCGGTGTACATAGCCGCCATCGCAATGGCTTCATCTATACGTTCAAATTTTGAATCAATCCGATGACGTGACACGCGAATTTCCCGCTGTTGTTCAGCCTGCAGACAAATACGGTCCATAGCTTCAATGACTTTTACCGGATGATGACCAACCGCCGTCTCACCAGAAAGCATAACCGCATCAGTACCATCCAAAACGGCATTAGCGACATCAAATACTTCTGCACGGGTTGGAATCGGACTTTCTATCATTGACTCCATCATTTGGGTCGCTGTAATGGTCAGCCGGTTCATACGTCTGGCTTTGGCAATTAACTGTTTTTGAATTGGCGGTAAAGCAGCATCCCCCATTTCCACACCTAAATCACCACGGGCGACCATAATACCTTCTGATGCTTCAATAATGGCATCAATATCATCCAGGGCTTCAGAACGTTCAATTTTGGCAATAATGCCACCATAGCCCCCGGCTTCACGAAGTAATCGACGGGCCAGATGAATATCTTCAGCACTACGGGGAAAGGAAACGGCCAGATAATCGGCCTGCATATCTGCAGCGATTTGAATATCCTGCATATCTTTCGATGTGAGGGCTGAGGCAGACAGCCCGCCACCCTGCCGGTTAATGCCTTTGTTATCCGTCAACAGCCCGCCAACGGTGACACGACAATATATCTGCTGGTCAATAACTGACTCCACCCACAGAACAATACGTCCATCATCCAATAGCAATGTGTCACCACGCTTTACATCCAGTGGCAGGGATTTATAGTCGACTCCGACCTGTTGATTATCACCGGCATCATCCGCTAATGCGGCATCAAGGATGAAAGGGTCATTTTCAGCCAGTTCCACCCCACCATTTTTAAAACGTGAAATGCGGATTTTCGGGCCTTGTAAGTCCACCAGCACCCCAACCTGGCGACCAAAGGCTCTGGCGCGATTGCGAACCCTTTCGGCCATATCAATGTGTGAAAGGGCAGATCCATGAGAAAAATTGAGCCGGACAACGTCCATGCCCGCCGATATCATCGCATCAAGAACAGCAGGATCTTTTGTCGCAGGACCTAAGGTAGCAACAATCTTTGTTCTTCGACGAACAGACATATTAATTACTCATTGATTACTCGCGGCACGTTGCTCAAGAATTTCTACTGCAGGTAATGTTTTGCCTTCCAGAAATTCCAGGAAAGCACCACCACCGGTTGAAATATAAGATACATCATCACAAATTTTGTACTTAGATACTGCTGCCAGCGTGTCCCCTCCACCAGCAATTGAGAAAGCATCCGACTCCGCTATCGCCATCGCTATCTCTTTGGTGCCTTCACCAAATTGACTGAATTCAAAAACGCCTAATGGTCCGTTCCATACCACCGTACCAGCTTGCTTGATAATTTCAACCAACTCAGCAGCAGATTTAGGACCGATATCAAAAATCATATCATCATCACTTACCGCTTCAACGGCTTTTAATTCTGCTTCAGCATTTTCAGCAAAATGTTTGCCACAGACAACATCTTTGGGGACTGGGATATTCCCCCCCCGACTAATCGCCTCTGCGGAGAGTCTTTTACAGGTATCGATCAAATCGGGTTCATATAATGATTTACCCACATTATGACCCGCTGCAGCAATAAAGGTATTGGCAATACCACCACCAACGATTAACTGATCCACTTTCTTAGACAGGGTTTCCAGCACCGTCAGCTTGGTAGAGACTTTTGAGCCCCCCACGATAGCCACCATCGGCCGGGCAGGATTATCCAGTGCTTTGGATAGCGCTTCCAACTCAGCTGATAATAAAGGTCCTGCACAGGCAATCGTGGCGTATTTAGCAATTCCGTGGGTTGAGGCCTGTGCCCGATGCGCTGTACCAAAAGCATCCATCACAAACACATCACACATCTTGGCCATACGTTTTGCCAGATCATCATTATTGGCTTTCTCGCCAATATTGAATCGCACGTTTTCACACAAAACAACTTCACCCACTTCCACTGGAATGAAGTCGGGCTCCAGCCAGTTCTGCTCAAGACGAACCGGTTTTTCCAATAATGCCGAAAGATAATTGGCAACCGGCGCTAATGAGTACTTGTGCTCATATTCACCTTCAGTTGGCCTTCCAAGATGTGACATGACCATCACCTTGGCACCTTTATCCAATGCCAGTTTTATGGTCGCTAAAGAGGCATGGATACGCGTGCCATCTGCCACAACGCCGGACTTGAGCGGTACATTCAAATCCTGTCGTATTAACACGCGCTTGCCTGCCAAATCCAAATCGGCCATTTTTATTACTGACATAAGGTTTTGCCCTCTTGTAATTATTTTGTGAACCAGTTCTGATTATAGCCTTCACAATACATAAAAAAAGGCTTCCTTTACAGGAAGCCTTGCATTAGTTTTTTTCAGACACTGCAACGATGTATTAACTCGCTACATGTCCGACCAGACGCATCATATTGCAGGTATAACCATATTCATTGTCATACCAGGCCACTACTTTGACAAAAGTACCATCAAGCGCGATCCCGGCACCCGCATCAAAATTTGATGGCGCTGTATGACCACGAAAATCTGTTGATACCACACTCTCTTCGGTATAACCCAAAACGCCTTTCAGCTCACCCTCAGCAGCAGTTTTCATCGCCGCACAAATCGCTTCATAGCTGGCATCTTTGTTTAATTCAACGGTTAAATCGACTACCGAAACATCCGATGTTGGTACGCGAAATGCCATACCGGTTAATTTACCGTTTAATTCTGGTAACACCTTGCCCACGGCTTTTGCTGCACCGGTGGATGAAGGAATAATGTTTTCCAGAATACCGCGACCACCGCGCCAGTCTTTCATGGACGGCCCATCAACCGTTTTCTGCGTGGCAGTTGCGGCATGTACCGTAGTCATCAGACCCCGTTTGATTCCAAAACTGTCATGCAAGACTTTGGCTACGGGAGCCAAGGCATTGGTGGTACAGGATGCAGCAGAAACAATGGCTTCGCCTGCATAAGATTCATGATTCACACCATAAACAAACATTGGAGTGTGATCTTTGGAAGGTGCAGATTGCACTACTTTTTTAGCGCCTGCATCAATATGCGCCTGGCAGGATTCCTCGGTCAGGAAAAATCCGGTACATTCAATAATCAAATCGGCACCGACTTCGTTCCATTTTAAATCTGCAGGATTACGTTCAGCGGTAACGCGAATAGTCTTACCATTAACGACCAGATGTCCATCTTTAACCTCGACATCACCGTCAAAGCGGCCATGCACAGAATCATACTTGAGCATATATGCCAGATAATCCGGATCCAGCAAATCGTTGATTGCTACTACTTCAATCTCAGGAAAATCTTTTGCTGCAGCACGAAATGCCATGCGGCCAATACGCCCAAAACCATTGATTCCAACTTTAATTGTCATTGTTTTTCCTTCCGTATTTAAACGATACGTCTAAGGTTTTAACTACACAAAGAAGTTTAAACATAGTCAACACCCATGCTGCTAAAAATCAGTATCGCCACGATGTGTTAACACAGACTCGTCAAACATTCATATTGTTTTAAATTTCACTTCCTGCAATCTCACATGAAGTGTATGGGATTCTTTTAATAAACCAAACTAAATTATTTTTATCCAGAAGATAAATGAAATTTATAGTTTGTGTTGTAAATTAATAGCTGGAGCCCTATCCATTTCAACGCCCACTTAACTTCTCAGACAAGAAAAAATTTACACTCATCAAAAACAAGAATGACGAGTAAGTTTTCACTCACTCGCCATCTCATTAACCTCAGCTAAAACTTACGTTTGTGATTTACAAAGTATCTTTTACAGTTTTAACCACATTTTCGACAGTAAAGCCGAAGTGTTTCATCAAAACACCGCCTGGAGCAGATTCACCGAAGGTATCGATACCAACTGTGCCGCCTTCCAGACCTACGTATTTACGCCAGAAGTCAGTTACACCGGCTTCAACAGAAACACGTTTGACACCTGGTGTCAGGATACTGTCTTTATAAGCCTGATCCTGACGATCAAAGACGTTGGTTGAAGGCATAGAAACAACACGTGCGTTGATACCATCTTCAGCCAATGCTTCCTGTGCTTTTGCTGCCAGATCTACTTCTGAACCAGTTGCAATCAGGATGACATCCGCTTTGCCACCTTTAGCTTCTGACAGGATATAAGCACCTTTGCGCATTCCTTCAAAGTCAGCTGCATCATGCTTACGACCCGGAATACCTTGGCGACTTAAAACCAGGCTGGTTGGGCCATCTTGACGTTCAATAGCAGCAACCCATGCCACAGCAACTTCTACTGAATCTGCAGGGCGCCATACATCCATATTCGGAATGTAACGCAGACCAGCAGTGTTTTCGATAGGTTGGTGAGTAGGACCGTCTTCGCCCTGACCGATAGAGTCATGCGTCAGAACAGCGATAGTACGCAGTTTCATCAATGCAGACATACGCAGAGCTGATTTCGCATAGTCAGAGAACATATGGAACGTACCACCGAATGGCAACAAACCACCGTGCAACGCCATACCATTCATGATGGCGAACATACCGAATTCACGTACGCCGTAAGAGATGTAGTTACCAGGCTCTTTACCTGAAACATGCTTGAAGCTTGAACAGCTGGTCAGGTTAGACCCGGTCAAGTCAGCAGAACCACCCAGATATTCAGGCAATGTAGGTGCCAGAGCAGCAATGACGTTTTGTGATGCTTTACGTGACGCAACGCTCTCTGCTTTTTCATTGGTTTCAGCAAACAGTTTTTCGGTAACGTCTTTCCAGTTAGCCGGTAAATCACCTGCCATACGGCGTTTGAATTCAGCAGCTAATTCTGGATATTCTGCAGCATACGCGTCGAATTTTTTGTTCCATTCAGCTTCAACAGCGTCACCTTTCGCTTTAGCATCCCAACCAGCATAAACATCATCAGGGATAACAAAAGGTTCGTAGTCCCAACCTAACTCTTTACGAGTTAATGCAACTTCTTCTTCACCTAATGCCGCGCCGTGGCAGTCATGGCTGGCAGATTTGTTTGGTGAACCGAAACCGATGATAGTTTTACAGCAAATTAAAGATGGTTTGTCAGTGACTTTTTTTGCTGCTTCAATAGCGGCATTGATAGCATCAGAATCATGTCCGTCTACTGATTGAACGTGCCATCCGTATGCTTCAAAACGCTTGACGGTGTCATCGGTGTACCAGCCATCGATATGACCGTCGATAGAGATATTGTTGTCATCCCAGAAAGCGATCAGGTTGCCGAGGCCCCAGGTACCAGCCAAAGCACATGCTTCATGAGAAACACCTTCCATTAAACAGCCATCGCCCATGAATACATAGGTGTGGTGATTAACAATGTCATGACCAGGTTTGTTGAACTGATCAGCCATTAACTTCTCAGCCATCGCAAAACCAACACCGTTGGTAATACCTTGGCCTAATGGACCAGTTGTCGTTTCTATGCCTGGCGCATAACCGTATTCAGGGTGCCCCGCACATTGTGAATGCAGTTGACGGAATGTTTTCAGGGAATCCATCGGCAAATCATAGCCGCTCAAATGCAGCAATGAATAAATGAGCATAGAGCCGTGACCGTTAGACAAAATGAAACGATCACGATCAGCCCATTTCGGGTTGTTCGGGTTGTGTTTCATGTGGTCATTCCACAATACTTCAGCGATATCTGCCATACCCATTGGGGCACCTGGATGGCCGGAATTCGCTTTTTGCACTGCATCCATACTTAACGCACGGATTGCATTTGCTAAATGTCTACGTGTAGCCATTATCTACGTTCTCCTATTAAAAAAAATTAAGCTGCTCGCCATTTAATGGAACAGCCCATACTGGGTATCTGTTGTTCTGGACCATGACCTGTTTGAGCAACTTGCTGCATCGCTTCAAATAAATCACGGCGTACGTCCGCTGGAGCGGCTTCTTTGCGGCTGGCATCAAGGCGACCACGATACTGCAATGTCAGATCTTTGTTGTAACCAAAAAAATCCGGCGTGCACACCGCACCATAGGCTTGAGCAACCTCTTGGCTTTCGTCATACAGATAAGGGAAAGAAAACCCGTTTTGTTCAGCAACAGTTTTCATGTTGTCAAAAGAGTCTTCCGGGTAATCAGCGACATCATTGGCAGAAATTGCCACAGAATTGATGCCCAGCTGTTTGAGTTCGTTGGTATCACGGATCAGTCTATCCATTATGGCTTTGACATAAGGACAATGATTACAGATGAACATGATTAACAAGCCATTCTCACCATGACAGTCTTCCAGTGTCCAGATTTTGTTATCTGTGCCCGGCAGGGCAAAGTCTATGGCCGCTTGGCCAAAGTCACAGACGGGTGTCTCTAAAGCCATTAAGATCTCACTTTAGTTCCTGTTTTTAGGCAATTTCGGTGATCTTTAACCACACGAAACCAATTTGGAGTTCAGCATATTACCAGACAATTTAGATAATGCGAAATAAGCCAATTCGCCAGAATATGTTCGCTAGGTTTTTGTATATTGAGACAAAACCGATATAGTCGCAGGACTTGTTTTAGTCAGCAGAACTTATTCAGCGACTTCATTCACCAACATTGCTCTGCGCTCAGCATTATCAGGGTGAGAATCAAGATAACTTTGCCAACCCGCTCCCTCAGTTGCTTGGCTGATAAGCCAGCCTTTCTGTTGAGCCTGTTGTAAACCACCTGGAGTGTCACACAGGGATGATTGCGAGTTATCTTCAACTTGTAAGGAAAAATAGGCACGACATCTGATATTGAGTTCAATACGATCCAATAGATCAGCCAAATGAGAGCCTGCTATCTGATTGAAGTGCATATATCGCAAAGCAAAACGATCCGCTTCGCGCTCAAAATCTCTTGAATAGGCACTCTGCATCATCACAATAGGCATCCCCATAAAGAGTTCGGCAATTCCTGATGTGTCCCCGACAAAAGCCATTGCCATCACCACCAGCAATGAATTCTGCATTACCGACTGGGCTCCGTGCCGATGGGCCACATGGCCAATCTCGTGCAGCAGTACCGCAATCAACTCTTCAGGCCGCTCTGCCAGTTTCACCAGCTCATCCGTGAATACTATTGTGCCATCCGGCAAGGCAAACGCATTTGCACCTAAATTACCGCCATGTCGAAACTGGATAGTTATCGGCAAATCCACTTGTTGGCTGTACACCTTAAACTTCGTTAAAAGCTGATCCTGCTGTGATCGTGGCAGTTTTGAGGGTGATAACACGGTTTCATCGAGCAAACGGAGTGTGTGACTGGCCGCTTGATCAGCAACACTTGAGGGCAACCAAAAAGCCATTTTATTTGCCACAGCAGGCACACCATACTGCACCATTCCATAGCCGAACCCGACAAATAGTATCAGTGCAATAAAAACCAGTTGCCAACGACTTTCAAGCAGGTAAATGAATCGGGAAAAGCCATGCCCTTTGGCGATAAGCAGTTGATCAATGGTCTCATTATCCAGACTTTCAAATTTCTGGCCTTGCTGAAAATACAACTGGCGACTGGTGTTACCCAACCGTGAAGAAATTTTCAGATCATCCAGTGAACAGCAAACCAGCTGAGCGCCATCCGAACTGTCTACAACTTCGATATCCTGCTCGGAAATATGTCGTAAAAAGGCAGTCCGCTGTCTGGAAACACCTTCTTCATACCAGAGACCATCGATCCGCACACGTTGCCAAAGTGGTTGCATTGTTAAAAACCGACATCCATATCAAATACATCGCTGACACCCTCACCCAATGGCCCCACACGTTGACTGACAGTACTGGAAAACTGATTCAAATCACCCTGCACCAGCATTTTAGTATGTACTGCCTTATACGCCGCCACTCGAACTTTTGCCCATGGTATAAACAAGCCTAAAGTGAGCACAATCGCAAATGTGTTGCTTAATACTAACCACAGATATGATGGTGTTGTGTAGTTTGCAGAAAATCCATGTTGAGCGAGTTTTGCATGATTAAACAACAAGTTCGTTGTTTTAACAGTGAAAAACACAAACAATGTGAGATACATCATCATGGATAGCACTATCGTTAGCACTCCTAAGGCTTCACGGTTTAATAAACTTGCCAGCAGAAACACACCAATCAATGTTATGACCACAATGCCAATCATCGCCAGAGCGATTTTATAATAGGCACTGACCATAGGCTCAAACTCAAATGCGGTATCACCATAACGCATATTTCTCACCATAAAACACTGCTGTTTATATACGGCAAAAGGCATCAGCAAAGAGAGACTTAATAAACCAAGAACAGGCCAAATAATATAAACGGTAAAGGCCTCACCATATTTACCATCAAATCCGAACCGCACGTTTCGATATTCACTATAAAAAGCATTGAATGTCAGTGACTTGACAACCAGCCAAGGAAACACAATGACAAACAACAGAGCAAATATTACCCCGGTAGCAGGGAAAAGTGACGTTACGGCTATATAGACAACAAAAAAAGCAAAGGCGATCAAGCGCCCCTTAAGAATCTGCAGCGGAACGGCTCGATAATTAAAACTTGCTTCATCCAGTTGCGTATTAGCATAGAAATACTGTTTATTGCGAACCTTAGCCCAGGCTGAATAAATGCCCAAAGTCAAAATTGTGAGAACAACGTTGACTATCCAAATCCGAAAATATTCAGCACCTTGTCCACTGAAAAAAAATGCCCTTCCCCGTGGCTTTATTTCAGGTTCCAACACCGACTTCTGCTCACTTGCAGAATTCCCGTATAAATAAGGCTGATGAGTAGTCGCTAAACGAGGCTCCTTTTTCATATGCCGCATTAAATACGAATCTGCCCCGGCATTCTGTAATTTTTCCTGTTGCAACTGAGCCTGCTTGTAATCCACCCCCTGCATCACCATGGTATGTTTTTGCTGAAACAATTCAATAACAGCGTTTTCTGTCATGGCTAGCAAACTCGCTAGATTTTCGCTCACTTCCTTGATATGGAATCCATCTAATAATTGTCCACTCAGAACAACGTCATAGCGCAACTCTGACACGTTAGACCTCCTTGTCTGTTTAAATTAATTTTGCCGAAGTTTGTAGCAAGCTGACTTGACGGCAACCTTCAGCTTTATAACAGGATAATAACGATTGCTCCAGTTAGAATAGAAAGACTTTGCTAATATAAGCAGCTAACCGATAACGTTAATCTCCAGCCCAAAAACTTTCAGGATTGTCAGGCCCAAAAGGCCTTATTGATCTTTTACCACCACCACACTTACTTTTCAGGCTATGGTACGTAAAAAAAACATCCCCTCTCGCCGGCAACGAACAAATCCTCGATTGAACAAAAACCGTCGAGCTTTTATTTCCAAAGGAACACTTTTCAAGCTGTTGCTTATTTTCCTGGCGCTCCTAGGGCTGGCAACATTTTATCTGGATACTCAAATCCGCAGCCAGTTTGAAGGGAAGCGCTGGGAATTACCGGCTAAAGTTTTTGCCAGACCGCTGGAGCTCTATGTTGGCGCCCCGTTATCCATTGACGATCTGAAAATTGAGTTAAAAGCTTTGGGCTATCAGTTTGTTGATAAGGTCAAAGGGCCGGGACAGGCTGCTTTTTCTTTTTCACAGGCAACGATTTCCACCCGCGGCTTTCATTTTCCTGATGAGCATGAACCTGCCAGACAACTTATTTTAGATTTCAGTGGTGACTCCCTAAGTCAGATTCGTTCAGCTGATCAGCAATCGCTGACATTAATCCGGCTGGAACCTGCCTTAATTGGGGGCATTTATCCACTGAATAATGAAGATCGCGATTTAATTCAACTTGAAGATGCACCGCAAGCCTTTATTGATGCGTTGATAGCGATTGAAGATCGAGACTTTTACGATCATTTTGGCATCTCACCCAAAGGCATTGCCCGCGCTACTTTAGCCAATATTCGCGCTGGAGCATTTGTGCAGGGTGGAAGTACCTTAACTCAGCAATTAATCAAGAATTTTTACCTGACTGCCGACCGCACATTGCTACGCAAAATGCTGGAGGTGCCAATGGCAATGATTCTGGAATGGCATTACAGCAAAGAAGAAATTCTTGAAGCCTACTTAAACGAAGTCTATCTGGGACAGTCCGGTAATCGTGCGATCCACGGTTTTGGTCTGGGAGCAGCACATTATTTTGCTCAGCCAATACAGGATCTCAAATTACATCAATTGGCATTACTGGCCGGCCTGGTGAAGGGCCCTTCCTATTATGATCCTCGCCGCAATCCAGAACGTGCCAAAACCCGGCGAAATCTGGTACTCAGTGTTTTACACCAGCAAGGCTCTATTACCGATGAAGAATATATGCTGGCTTCCACCGCTGATCTCGATGTGGTGCCATCAGGTCGTTCGATGAAAGAAGCCTATCCGGCTTATATTGATTTAGTGAAACGTCAGTTACGACGCGAATACAAAGATGAGGATCTCGGTTCGGAAGGATTACAGATTTTTACCAGCCTCGATCCAATCAGTCAGCACAAAGCTGAAGCTTCGCTTGTCAGTACCATTGAAGATTTAGGCAAAACCTATGGTGAAAGCCTGGCAAAACTCCAGGGCAGTATGGTGGTAACAGATCCGCAAACCGGAGAAGTACTGGCGTTGATTGGCGATCGCAATACCCGCTATCAGGGTTTTAACCGTGCTTTGGATGCGATGCGGCCTATTGGCTCTTTAGTTAAACCCGCGATTTATCTGACAGCATTTGAACAGGGATATACCTTGATAAGTGAATTGGATGATTCATCTTTCAGCCTCACTTTACCTAACCAGCAAACCTGGACACCGAAAAATTTTGATGGAAAAACCTACGGCCAGATACCGCTGCATACTGCTTTGACAAATTCTTATAATTTATCAACTGCACAGTTGGGGATGGAGTTAGGTGTTGATAACGTCATTGAGACATTAAAAAGACTCGGCGTGGAACGCAAGCTGGACGCCTACCCTTCCTTGCTACTGGGTGCTCAGAGTTTGTCGACATTGGAGGTGGCCGCCATGTATCAGACTATTGCAGCAACAGGATTTCAAATTCCGCCACGTACCATTCGCACCGTAACAGACAGTGTTGGAGAACCACTTTCGAGCTATCCTTTTCAGTTGCAACAAAGCATTGATGAAAAACCCATGTTTTTGCTGCAGTATAATCTGCAACAGGTAACCCGCAATGGCACAGCACGCAGTATCTATCAACAATTGCCAATGAATATCAATACTGCAGGGAAAACCGGCACCTCGGATCAACAACGCGACAGCTGGTTTGCCGGCTTTACTGGCAACCGCTTGGCGGTAGTCTGGCTGGGACTGGATGATAACAGCCCAATGCCAATTACCGGCTCTAATGGTGCCTTGCGCGCGTGGACAAGGTTTATTGCTCAAGAACCGTTACAATCCTATGAACCGGCAATGCCTGAGGGCATTGAAATGCTCTGGATTGATCCGTTAAGCGGAAAACTCGCTGATGGATTATGCGAGAATGCGACACAGATACCGTTTATATCCGGCACGCAACCGACTGAAACTGCAGCCTGCGCCATGCCAGAAGAAACTTTTATTGAAAACCCAATCAAGCGGTCAATCGACTGGGTCAAAGATATTTTCAGATAGGTTTTCCAATGCGACACACCATATCAAAATCTTTTTTTATCATGACCTGGCTGGTCCTGTTTTTATCGGCTTGTACTACGGCTCCGGTCACACAAAAACCACCGGTTGACAGCCGGGACGTGCCATCTCGCCCGCAGACACCGGACTCAGCACAAACAAAGGCTGACCCTACCCAACCAGCTACTCCTCAGGGCATACCCATGCCCCCGGGTGAATCGACATCAGCAGAGGAGCTGCTGCCAGCAACCAAACCGGCACCAGCCCCCAGTAACCCGGCAGTTCTGGCTTTACTAAGTGATGCTGAAAAATATCAACAGCAGGGTAATATGTCTGCAGCTCAATCCCGTTTGCAACGTGCACAACGAATTTCACCGCGGGATCCCAAGGTTTATTACCAATTAGCCCAGACACATTATGAACTCGAAGATTATCGCTTAGCGGAACAGGTGGCTTTAAAAGGGGTGTCTTATGCGCAGGGAGATAATGCCCAACAGAAACGTTTTTGGTTATTGCTAGCCGAAATCCGTACTAAGTCGGGTGATAGAGCGGGTGCAAAATCAGCGCGCGAACAGGCCGCGCGCTACTAGTTATTTAATTACGCAGGTCCAATACATCCTGCATATCAAACAACCCCGTTTGCTGCTGCATCAGCCACTTTGAGGCACGCATCGCCCCATAGGCAAATGTCATGCGGCTTGAGGCTTTATGGGTAATTTCCACCCGCTCGCCTTCTGCAGCAAATAATACTGTGTGATCGCCGACGATATCTCCGGCGCGGACTGTCGCAAAACCAATGGTATTGCGATCGCGCTGACCGGTACGGCCTTCACGACCATAAATAGCACATTCTTTCAGATCGCGGCCCAAAGCTTCAGCGACAACTTCACCCATTCGTAAAGCGGTGCCGGAAGGTGCATCTACTTTATGACGGTGATGCGCCTCAATGATCTCGATATCGACGCTATCGCCTAAAACGCGGGCGGCCATATCGAGCAATTTGAGGGAAAGGTTGACGCCAACACTCATATTCGGAGCTAACAAGCTGGCAATCTGATCGGCGGTGTGTTGAATAATCTGTTTCTGAGTGTCATCAAACCCCGTTGTACCAATGACCGGACGACATTGATTTTTGGCACATAATGGCAACAATGCCATGGTGGCCTCAGGGATAGTGAAGTCAATAATCACATCGGATTGCTGAGTCGCCAGTTCCAGATCAGCTGACAACAGAACGCCCAGTTTTCCTACACCGGCTAATTCGCCGGCATCCACACCAATCAGTGAAGACTCTGGCCGATCAATAGTAGCGGATAGTTGTAACCCTTCGGTTTCCGCGACGGCTTGAATCAGGCAACGGCCCATACGGCCAGCGGCGCCGTTGATAGCAATGTTAATGGCCATGACGAATATCCTTAATGGCGGTTTTTTAGAAAATAAAAAAGCTGGCTGGCAAAAATAGCCCAGTCAGCTTCCAATTGGCAAATATGTTATTCAAAAAAACGTTTTACCGCATCCAGCCATGATTCGTGTTTTGGGCTATGAGTAGCACCAGAGCCTTCCATCGTCTCGGCAAATTCCTGCAATAACTCTTTCTGTTTTTTCGATAGTTTCACCGGTGTTTCAATAATTACGCGGCACATTAAATCGCCTACTTCACCCGTGCGGACTGATTTAACGCCTTTACCGCGCATTTTGAATTGCTGTCCGGTTTGTGTGCCCTCCGGTACTTTTAATATCGCCTTACCTTGCAAGGTGGGCACTTCCAATTCACCACCTAAACAGGCTGTGGTAAAGCTGATCGGTACATCGGAAAATAAATTATTGCCATCCCGGGTAAACACATCATGGCGCTTAACGGCTACTTCAACATATAAATCACCGGCAGGTGCGCCACGCGATCCAGCCTCACCCTCACCGGCAAGACGAATACGATCACCTGTGTTCACACCGGCAGGCACTTTAACGGAAAGCGTTTTATGTTCTTGTACAACGCCTTGACCATGGCAGTCATGACAAGGATCCTGAATCATCTTGCCGGTACCATGACAGTGCGGGCAGGCTTGCTGAACAGTAAAGAAGCCTTGTTGAATGCGTACCTGACCATGGCCACCGCAGGTGGTACAGGTGACTGGCTGGGTACCGGGTTTGGCGCCCGTTCCATCACAGGTTTTACATTCTACGTTGACTGGAATACGGATTTTAGCCGTGGTTCCGGCAACCGCCTCTTCGAGTGTCAAATCAAGACGGTATCTTAAATCAGCACCACGAAAGCTTTGACCGCCAGCCCCACCTCCGCCAAAAATGTCATTAAATACATCGCCGAAAATATCGCTGAAACCGCCAGAACTTCTGAAACCACCACCGCCACCACTGTTATCCACTCCGGCATGGCCAAATTGATCATAGGCCGCACGTTTTTGAGAATCAGAGAGTACTTCATAGGCTTCTTTAGCCTCTTTAAACCTGGCTTCAGCGGTTGCATCATCCGGATTACGATCAGGATGATATTTCATCGCCATACGACGATAGGCTTTTTTGATTTCGGCTTCAGTCGCAGTGCGTGATACACCAAGTAGGTCGTAATAGTCTTGTTTGGCCATGTTTTGTTTTTCTTGTATCTCTTAAACAAGACAGGCGCAAGCTCAATGCCTACGCCTGTTTTTAGTTAATTGTGTGAAAGATTATGAATTTTTCTTGTCGTCATCGACTTCTTCAAATTCGGCATCTACCACATCATCGTTTTGTGCTGCTGCGTCATCTGTTGCAGCACCTTCACCTGCTTCTGCATTTTCAGCATAGGCACGTTCAGCCAGCTTACCTGCAGCTTCTGATAATGCAGCGGTTTTGGCTTCGATATCCGCTTTATCCTCACCTTTCAGAGCCTGTTGTAACTCCTCAATGGCCGCTTCAATCTTGGCTTTTTCATCCGCTTCCACTTTATCACCCAGATCAGTGAGTGATTTATTGGTGGCATGAATCAAGCCATCCGCCTGGTTGCGTACTGTGACCAGTTCATGGAACTTACGGTCTTCATCAGCATGAGCCTCAGCATCTTTAACCATTTGTTCAACTTCTTCATCGGACAGACCGCTGGAAGCTTTAATGACAATAGACTGCTCTTTACCAGTCGCTTTGTCTTTCGCAGACACGTTCAGAATACCGTTGGCGTCAATGTCAAAAGTGACTTCGATTTGCGGTGTACCACGTGGAGCTGGCGGAATATCCGCTAGATCAAAACGGCCTAGTGACTTGTTCGCTGAAGCAATTTCACGTTCACCTTGCAGCACGTGAATAGTCACCGCAGGTTGGTTGTCATCTGCTGTTGAAAACACCTGATTCGCTTTTGTTGGGATGGTGGTGTTTTTCTCAACCAGTTTAGTCATTACACCGCCCATGGTCTCGATACCCAGGCTTAATGGGGTAACGTCCAGCAGCAATACGTCTTTTACATCACCAGCCAGAACAGCCGCCTGAATCGCCGCACCAACGGCAACCGCTTCATCGGGGTTCACGTCACGACGTGGCTCTTTGCCGAACATTTCTTTAACCGCTTCCTGCACTTTAGGCATGCGAGTTTGACCACCGACCAGAATAACGTCGTTGATATCAGAGATTTTCAGACCAGCATCTTTAAGCGCCATTTTGCATGGCTCCATACTGCGTGAAATCAAGTCTTCTACCAAAGATTCCAGCTTGGCACGGGTCAGACGGATTTCCATATGTTTAGGACCACTGGCATCTGCAGTAATATAAGGCAGATTAATGTCCGTTTGTGAGCTGGAAGACAACTCAATTTTGGCTTTCTCGGCAGCATCTTTCAAACGTTGCAAGGCCAAAGGATCTTTACTCAGATCAACACCCTGATCTTTCTTGAATTCAGCAACCAGATAATCAATGATACGTTGGTCAAAGTCTTCACCACCCAGGAATGTATCACCGTTGGTAGCCAGTACTTCAAACTGATGCTCACCTTCAATATCAGCAATTTCAATGATAGATACGTCAAAAGTACCACCACCCAAATCATATACAACAACCGTGGAATCACCGCGTTTTTTGTCCATGCCGTAAGCCAGCGCTGCGGCAGTCGGTTCGTTGATGATACGTTTGACTTCCAGACCGGCAATCTTGCCCGCGTCTTTTGTGGCTTGACGTTGTGAGTCATTAAAATAGGCCGGAACGGTAACAACCGCTTGGGTGACTTCTTCACCCAAAAATTCTTCAGCGGTTTTTTTCATTTTCATCAAAACGCGAGCTGAAATTTCAGGCGGAGCCATTTTTTTGCCGTTGGCTTCTACCCAGGCATCACCGTTATCTGCTTCAACGATTTTGTACGGCACCATATCAATATCGCGCTGTACTACATCATCTTTGAATTTACGGCCAATCAAACGCTTGATTGCGTACAAGGTGTTTTTGGCGTTAGTGACAGCCTGACGTTTAGCAGACTGACCTACCATCACTTCGTTATCTTTGTTGAATGCAACAATTGACGGGGTTGTGCGATCGCCTTCACTGTTTTCGATGACACGGGCTTTGCCGTCTTCCATCACCGCTACACATGAGTTGGTCGTACCCAAGTCAATACCAATAATTCTACCCATAATCTTTTCTCCATCGTACTAAGTTCGTCTGGCTATTCCAGCCGTTGTGATAATAGATGGGGCAGGAAATTTTGATTTCAAGCCCTTAAATTTCGTCCGGTTATTGAGAGACCACTACCATGGCAGGACGTAACAGACGTCCATTGAAGCGGTAGCCTTTCTGCATAACATTCAATACCTGGTTAGCTTCTACGCCTTCTGCAGGCTGCATTGCCATGGCCTGATGCAGATCAGGATCGAAAGCCTCGCCCTCAGGATTAAGTTGTTCAAGACCGAACTTACCGATCGAGCTCATAAACATTTTGAGTGTCATTTCCATGCCATCTCGCACTGTTTCGAGCTTGGCATCTTCATTTTTTGCTGCGTTGAGACCAAATTCCAGACTGTCACAAATAGGCAACAGTTCTGTTACGAACTTGTCCAGCGCATGTTTGTGGGCATTTTCCAGATCACGACTATGTCTGCGACGCATATTTTCCAGATCGGCTCTGGCACGCAGCAATTCATTCCAATGTTCATCGGCTTTGTTACGGGCATCTTCCAGCTGTTTTACAACATCTGCTTCAGATTCCGCTGACTCAGCTGTTTCAGGTGAGGTTTCGACCGGCTCAGATTCCGCCGTCGCTTTTTCGATTTCTTCGTTGCTCATGATTAATCAGATTCCGCTTTGCTCAACACAAAGCTGCTATTTGGGGGTCAAAAATCTGATTTCAAGCGGCGGACAGAACTTTTTGTTAAAACAATTTCAACGTTATTTAAGCCACACACAATTTCCATCACTGCTGGCTTGCAATTTTTCGAGCATCATCTGATGAGCAGCCAGTTCGGCAGTATCAGCCTGAATCACTTTTAATACCGAGCGTGGACGTTCGATTGTAGTGAGATCATTCTGCTCAATATCCTGCTGTGGCTCAAATTGCTCGGCAGCTAATGTTAAGCTGACCTGCCCACCAGTCATCATTAAATAAACATCTGCCAGGATCTCGGCATCCAGTAAAGCGCCGTGCAATTCGCGGTTAGAATTATCTACACCGTAACGTTTGCATAACGCGTCCAGATTGTTTTTCTGTCCGGGATGTTTGTCTCTTGCCAGTTTCAGCGTATCCAACACTGAGCAGATATCTTCAATCTGAGACGTATGACCTAACTTGGTGAATTCATGATTGAGGAATCCCACGTCAAACGCTGCATTGTGGATAATCAGTTCAGCGCCTTCTATAAACCGCAGGAAATCTTCAGCAATATCGGCAAAAACAGGTTTATCTGCCAATGATTCATTGGTAATGCCATGCACCTCCATGGCCCCTGCATCAATGGCACGTTGTGGATTAATGTATTGATGAAAGGTTTCACCGGTCAGCCGACGGTTGACCAGCTCCACACAGCCAATTTCGATAATGCGGTGATCATCAGCGGTGCTCAGACCGGTGGTTTCAGTATCTAAGACAATTTGACGCTGACTGGTTTGCTCTGCCATGGCTTAATCCTGTATTGCTATTCGCGTTCGGGCATCGACGGCTAATTGATCGGCACGTTCATTTTCCGGATGACCATCATGACCCCGAACCCATTGCCATTCCAATTTGTGTGGCTGTGATGCCGCATCCATGCGCTGCCAGAGATCAGCATTTTTTACCGGTTGTCTGGCGGCCGTTTTCCAGTTCTTAGCTTTCCAGCCTTTCAACCATTCCGTCATGCCTTTCATCACGTATTGTGAATCAGTGGTAATGGTGACATGACAAGGCCTTTTCAATGCTTCCAGACCAGCAATGACGGCCATCATTTCCATGCGATTATTGGTGGTCATTTTTTCGCCACCAGACAATTCTCTTTCTGTGCCTTTGGCTCTTAATATGGTTCCCCAGCCACCGGGACCGGGATTGCCACTGCATGCACCATCGGTAAAAATTTCAACCTGTTCCATTAATGCTCTTTTCGTGTTGCTGAAGGGGTCACCAGTTGTGGTCTGGGAAATAATTTTCTATCCTGCCACCGACTTTGCAACGGGGTCACCAGTATCGTACGTTTTTTCGCCACAATCGCCGTTACGCCACCAAAGTAAGGCCACAAACGTCGGCCCCACCGCTCCAAAAAACCACTGCGCTTGATCCACCGTTCATTTTGCAATGGTGGACAATAGATAATGGAACGGGCTTCAATTACATCAAAATCCAGTAATGCCAGCCAGTCTTTTAATCGTTGACGCGAAAAAAACTGGCCGCGCCAGGGCAGTTTATCTTGCCACGAAAATAACCGTCGCAAGCCCCAGAAACTAAATGGATTAAAGCATAATAAAATAAGGGTGCCGTCTTCGCTTAATACTCTGTCTGCTTCCCGTAACAATTGATGTGGATGTCTGGAAAATTCCACAACGTGCTGTAATAACATGACATCGACACTGTCTGTTTTAAAGGGTAATTGTTCAATTTGTGCATGAAATTGCCCCTCCATACCCATTAGAGCCTGATAAGCAGGGCGTATTGAAGGCGGCAGGATAAGTTTTTGTCCGCCAAACTGCAGTTGAAAATAACCATGTAATTTCGCCTGTCGATACTGCAACCATTGCTGTTCCTGGGTTTGCAAGTAGCGGGCAAGCGAAGATTGCCACCATTGTGTCATCTCTAGGTCATGCTCTTTATAATCGCACATAGGCCATTCCGGCGGAGTAAAAAATGTTACAAATTCATGCTGTAAAGGCATTCAGTGATAATTATATCTGGTTGATCCAGTCAGCCCATAACCGTGATGTCTTAATCGTCGATCCGGGTGATGCCGGGCCGGTGATCAAATTTGTGGAAAAAAATGATCTGCAACCTGCTGCTATATTAGTCACGCATCATCATGCGGATCATATTGGTGGTATCCGTCGTCTGGATGATTTATATGATTTACCGGTCTTCGGTCCACAGCGAGAACATATTAAAACTGTTGATACCCCTTTGTACGCACAGGCAGATCAATTGTTACACCCATCCTTTCCCCACTTTAAAATAATGGACACGCCCGGCCATACTCCAGGACATATCAGTTATTTAGTAGAGGATAACCTATTCTGTGGCGATACCATATTTGCAGCAGGTTGCGGCCGTCTGTTGGGTGGTACGGCGGAACAGTTGTTTGCTTCATTAGGGAAAATCAAACAACTTAAAGATACTACCTATATTTACTGTGCCCACGAATACACTCTGGCAAACCTGCAATTTGCCATGGCGGTAGATAAAAATAATCCGGCTCTGCATGAACGCTTAAAGAAAACTGAAGCCTTGAGAGAACAGCATATCGCAACGGTTCCCTCCGTTTTGCTGGAGGAAAAACAGACAAATCCGTTTTTACGCTGTGATGATGCCGCAATAATTAAAGCGGCTGAAGCCTACGCTGGTCAGCCGCTCGAGAGCCCTCTGGCGGTATTTAAGGTATTACGCGCCTGGAAAGATAATTTTTAGGCTGATTCGTTTTTGTCCTGAGTGGATGGTTCATTTGCTGCATCAACATTATTAAAATGCACATCCATTTGTGGATAAGGGATACTGATGCCGTTAGCATCAAATGCCAGTTTGATAGTTTCAATCAAATCCGCTCTCACAGTGGCCAGATCAGCAGAATTTACCCATGGCCATACATTAAAGGTGATACAGCTGTCACCCAACTCAGCAATGCGGATAATCGGCGCGGGATCCTTCAATACCAGTTCATGTCCGGTCACGATATCGGTCATAATTTGTTTGGCTTTCAATAAATCATCTTCATAGCTGATACCAAATACCATATCGATGCGTCGGGTATCCCGTGCCGAAAAATTGGTAATCGTATTGGCGTAAATTTTGCCGTTGGGAACAATGACTTCGCGATTATCGGGGGTACGCATTACGGTATTAAAGATGGTGATTTGTTCAACGATACCCATTACACCCGAGACTTCCACAAAATTACCGATTTTGAATGGGCGATACATGATCAGCATTACCCCAGCCGCAAAGTTTTGTAATGAATCCTTTAACGCCAAACCGACAGCTAAGCCCGCAGCCCCCAGTACGGCTATCATTGATGTGGTATTTACACCCAGCTGATCCAGTGCGGCGATCAATACAAACAGCAACAACAGTACATTAATAATCGAGCTGCAGAAATTGATCAGGATCGGATCCATATTGGCCCTGACCATCACTTTACGAGACAGCTTCACTAACCAGCTAACCACTGTGCGACCAATAATGACAATCAAGGTCGCAAAGAAAATACTCAGCAGAATATCGCCTATGACGCTGCCTGTTCCGGTCTCCATGTTATCTCCTTACTTGAATGGTTTTGACAATATCTTGAATTAATTTTGGGCCTTGATAAATCAAGCCACTGTATATTTGCACCAACTCTGCCCCTGCCTCAATTTTCTGCATAGCATCTTCTGCACTCATAATGCCGCCAGCAGCAATAATCGGCATTTCGACTGGCAAAGCCTGTCTGAATTGTTGAACAATTTCAGTTGATTTAGCAAATACCGGACGGCCACTCAACCCTCCCGCCTCATCGGCATGCGGTAATCCGGCAACCGCCTCTCGGGACAGGGTGGTATTGGTTGCAATGACAGCATCAATCCTGAAGCGACTAAAACATTCTGCCAATTGCTGCACTTCTTCCAAAGTTAAATCCGGCGCTACTTTAACGGCCATCGGCACATAACGTCGCCATTGCTCGGCAAGTTCTGTTTGGCGTTTTTTCAACGCATCCAGCAATTTATCCAATGCTTCACCGAATTGCAGATTACGTAATCCCGGCGTATTGGGTGAAGAGATATTTATGGTGATGTAATCCGCATGTGGGTAGGCTTTTTCCAGTCCAATCAGATAGTCATCCAATGCTTTTTCGACCGGAGTATCAACGTTTTTACCAATATTAATGCCAATAATGGCATCAGTTTGAGCGGCCTGAACCTGCTCAAGCAAATGGTCAATACCAAGATTATTAAAGCCCATACGATTAATTATGGCGTCTGCTTCAGGCAGTCTGAACAATCGGGGTTTGGCATTGCCAGGTTGTGGTCTTGGTGTCACTGTACCGACTTCTATAAAACCAAACCCCAGTGTCGTAAGGGCTTCAAGATAGTCGGCATTTTTATCCAGACCAGCGGCTAAACCCACTGGGTTAGGAAAACGTAATCCCATGACATGAACTGGTACTGTTGGTATTTTCGGGACAGCCAAGCCAAGTAAGCCAGACATTTCCAACCACTTCAGACCAGTCATACCAATATGGTGTGACCTTTCAGCATCCATTTTGAACATCAGGTCTCGTAGCAGACGATACATTACCATTACACCTTCATTGTTATTTGGTAACCATTGAACTTGCGGATATTTAATACGCCAATATCGAGGATCAGATATTGCCCTTTTATGCCTAATAGCTTTCCCGTAATTTCCGGGGTTTTATCAAAGTTCAATGAACTGACTTTTTGCGGATATTGTGAAACAGGATAAGTTATTTCCAGCGGCTTCTCATCAGTAAAAATCGTGATAGCACTTTCCCCCACCTGATGTTGCAGCAGCTGGATTTCGTCAGCGCATTCTGTCAGTAAACGATCTCGCTGTTCAGCCAGATCAATATAATCAGCCGATCCACGCAACATTTTCCGCCAATCCGTACGATCAGATACATGCTGTTTGAACATAACCTCAACTAAACCTGAATGGTAACGGCTGCTCACCCGAAAAACAGGTAAAGCCTGAGTGGCTCCTTGATCCACCCATCGAGTCGGAATTTGCGAGATGCGGGTAATGCCCACTTTAATACCCGAACTGTTGGCAAGGTACACAATATGGTCCTGCATACAGACCTGCTCACCCCATTCCGGCTCCCGGCAAGTGCCCTGTGCAAAGTGACACAATTCCGGCTTCATAAAACATAAATCGCATTGTGCCAGTTTTTGTGAACAGGGAAAGCAAAAGCCACCGCTATAACTTTTTTTTGTCTTTCGCTGACAATGTTGACAGCGGATTTCGCCCGCGTAAATCAACTGTATGTTTTCGTCTACAAGCCGATTCATTGGCACTTGGTGCTCGCCCAAAATCATTTTGTAATCTACGGGAGCATCCTGATCCGTCAGAGTTACCTGCATCTTATTGAGCTGTCCTGCAAATTCTGTCACTCAGCTAACCCTTTTGTTTAAAACAACCGATAGTTTAACGTAGCCTGACAATGGCACCTATAGAAGTCGTGTAATAATTATTCTGAGACACAATAGATGACCGTTTTTTTACATGGCCGGTAATAACTTAAAGCCTGATTATTGGTGAGTATGAGGAGGAACGAAAGTCTTATCCAGCAATCCCATTTCCGACTTAAACTGAGCCGGCTATGAAATCTCAACAATACCGGAGGACTGTACACAGCTGGAAACGATGGCTTTAAAAACCGATAATCGTAAAGGTGTGTTAAAGGCTGGTCATTGATGTTTTATTAAGGTATAAATTGAGCACGATTATAAACTTACGACATTATGATAATCCGTTATGTTAAAAATTAAAAAACGGCTTTGGCCTCTATTTGCAGTGCTTTCAGTGCTTGTCAGCGGCTGTAGCACCACCTCAAAACATACCGAAACGGTCAGCGCGGATCCTCCTCAAAATACCTCTCATGGTCCTCTAAAAAAACATACCAACTGGAAAAAAAATCATCTCACTCAACTGAGTCTTCAGGATTTAAACTTATCCGTTCTGGATGATGATTCAGCTGTTGCACCGCAAACCGTTGACGTCTGGCAACGGATTCGTGATGGTTATGGACTGTCTGAATATCATAGCCTGCAACCGGAAACACAAAACCGGCTGACCTGGTTTGTTAATAATCCTGAATACGTTGATAAAGTCGTTGAACGTGCTCGCCCCTATCTGTTCCATATTGTCGATGCGTTGGATCGACGCAATATGCCATTGGAAATTGCTCTGCTGCCAATAGTAGAAAGTGGTTACCAGCCGTTCGCACTTTCATCTGGACAAGCAGCGGGCATATGGCAATTTATTCCTGCTACGGGCAGAGTATTTGGCCTTGAACAAAACTGGTGGTATGACGGCCGCCGTGACGTCATTCAATCCACCACTGCCGCTTTGGATTACCTACAAAAACTGCATAATGATTTTAATGATTGGGAACTTGCAATAGCGGCTTACAATGCGGGCGAAGGCACTGTAGGTCGTGCCATCAAGAAAAATCAAGAAGCTGGCTTGCCAACCGATTTCTGGTCATTGGAACTGCCAGCAGAAACAACGGCTTACATACCAAAATTACTCGCTTTGGCCCATTTGGTTAAACAACCTGCACACTATGATTTAACACTCAGTCCCATTAACAACGAACCTTACCTGAGTGTGATTAATGTAGGCAGCCAGATCGATTTATCTCTGGCAGCCGATCTGGCCGAGATTACGCTGGATGAGTTGTACTTGTTAAATCCTGGTTTCAACCGTTGGGCGACTGCGCCGCAAGGCCCTCATAAACTGGTATTACCTTCAACCAAAGTCAGCGCGTTTAAAACAGCATTGTCAGGTCTCTCTGATGAAGATCTACTGCGCTGGAAACGTCATGAAGTAAAACCGGGTGAATCACTCAGCACGATTGCTTCTCAGCATCAGACGACTGTCCCTGAACTGAAAAAAGCCAATAAACTTACTTCTAACTTTCTACGTGCAGGCGCGCATTTGCTGATTCCCATATCCACCGCCCAAGCCGATGAGGCCGAAGAAAATGCCATCAACAATCGCAGATTACAACAGGGCAAAAAACTGAATTATTCAGTCAAAGCTGGTGACACATGGTGGAATATTGCCAAAGCGTATACGGTTGATGTGTTTGAACTGACACAATGGAATGATAAAACGCCTTCGGATGTTCTGCACTCTGGTCAGCAATTGGTTATTTGGCAACCAAAACAGACCCAGTCAAAATTAAAAACCATTAACTACACTATTCGCAATGGTGACTCGCTGTGGACCATTTCCCGTAAATTTAATGTTACGGTGGACAAGGTCAAGGAATGGAATGGTTTAAGTGATCGCACTTTGTTGCAACCAGGACAGAAATTGACTCTCTACGTCGATCCGACATTACAAATCAGTCACAGTTAGTCGTGCTTCACATTGCGCTCTATGAGCCTGAAATCCCGCCAAATACCGGGAATATCATTCGTCTATGTGCCAACACAGGGGCACAGTTGCATCTGATTGAACCACTGGCTTTTGTTTTGGATGACAAACGCCTCAGAAGAGCCGGTTTGGACTATCATGAGTTTACTGATGTAAAAGTGCATAGTAATTTTGCAGCCTTCCAGCAGTGGCAAAACAATCGTCCGCTATTTGCCTGTACTACCAAGGCTAAACAATTTCATCATCAGGCAAACTTTCTGGATGAGAGCGTTTTACTGTTTGGACCGGAGTCCCGGGGGTTACCTGCAACAATATTGGACTCATTACCGGATAGACAGAAAATCCGTATTCCCATGCATACAGATAGTCGCAGCTTGAATCTTTCCAATGCTACAGCAATTATTCTTTATGAGGCATGGAGACAGTTGGGTTATAACGGAGCGGTGTGAGACACGCCACCGCTCCTCTGGTTTTACTGGGCAGAGCTGATACTGCGCGGCCCATCTTTAAGTGGAATTGATTGAATTTGTTTTGCTTGCTGCAAATCAATAATTGACAGTGAATTGCTAAACCAATTTGTGACATAGGCATGTTGCTGATCGTTTGAAAGAACCACACTTTCTGGCATTTTATCGGTTCTGATGGTCTTACTGATTGCTAAACTCTTTGCATCAAATTCGACCAGGGTATTATCATTCTGATTCACCACATAAAACTGTTTACCATCATCACTGACCGTAACTCCATACGGTGCACGGCCAGGTTTGAGGTCAGCAATTTTCTTGTAGCTTTTCGAGTCAATGACAGTCAATGAGTCATCATGTACGCAAGCAACATACAAATGACCGTTATGCGGATTAAATGCCACGGCATAAGGGCGTTCGCCAGTTTCAATCGTAGCATGCAGATCGGGAGTATCTGCATCCAGCACCATCACATTATTACTTTCGCGGTTTGCCACAAATACCTTTCTGCCAACAGCATCAATCGCAATACCTGCCGGACTTTCTCCTACTGCGAGTAAATCAACCAACTGCTTACTGGTCGTGTTGATTACCAATACAGTATTTCTTGACCAGTCTGTAACAAACATCTGCGATTTTTGGCTATCAATAACCATTGCAAAAGGCTGCCCGCCGGTTCTAATTTCGCTGATTAATTCATGACTATTAAGATCTAATACTGATATTTTTCCTTGTTCAGGATGAGATAAATAAATGGCATTATCCGGCTTATCAATGGCGATCATCACTGGCGCGGCAGACACATCAAAAGAATCTCTAATTTCTGTCGTTTGAGAATCAAATACAGATAACTGATTACCGGCCTGACTGGTGATATAAAAATCATCGGCCATAACCATACTTGGTAATAATGCGACGCAATATATTAATGTCTTAGTAAGCATCACGGTTTATTTTTCCAATGAGGCTTTTAAACCTTCCAGTCCAGATGTGGCAAACTCCGTCATTGCCTTAACTGCAGCCTCGTCATTTAAGTTTTCTGGTGGAAAATTACCAGTATCTGCACGATAGAAGCGTCCGCTCCAGATCACCTGACTTCCTTTATCAGCCGCTTCGACTTCAATGCCGATAGTATAAAAACTGACTGGCATCGCTTCGACATTTTCAGTTAATAACCGATAGCCAATGTAATGCCGTTCAGCATCTGACTCGTCCAGGCTTTCAGTGATTTCACCACCGGATTTCAATTTTACAATTCTGGTTGAATCGTCCTGCATGGTTATAGATTCGACGGCAGGGTGCCATTTATCCAGTTGGTCAAAGGCCATAACCTGCTGCCACACCGTCGCAACATCAGCATCAATAATAATCTGTTCATCGACACGCTGCGGAGTGGGTCCATGAGCAAAAACGCTGCTGCTCATAAAGACCAAACTTAAACCAGCCAAAGATAATTTCTTAATAATTGTATTCACTTTCCAACCTTTTCTATTTTTCAAAGATATAAAATTTATTCAGGACTTCTATTTGTATTCCCTAAAGTCTCAATATAATTATTTATAATTCCAATTTGTGTGTATTTATATGTTTTATCTGTATTACCAATTTTGACAATATTTTTATAAATCCAGAATTCCACTGTTCCACTTTCATTTTCACGCTTCATTATTTCTGCTGGCTCACCTAATTTATCTTTTACAAAATCAGCATCTTTACCAGAAAAAATCTTAACAAATTCAAACTCTGCTATTGGTATGGATGGGGCCGATTCTGCAGAAGCTATATTTAGTGTCCACAGGACCAGAAAGACTGATATGACAATATTATTTAAACTTTTTTTCATTAATAAGGGCTCCAATAAAAACTTGACTTATGCTACAGACTGTCTGTTGCTGCCAAATAGAGCAGACACCCCATATCACATAGGGAAAATGTCACGCTTATTGTTATGACTTTTTCCTGTTTTTTGTTTTTTTGTATTTATCCTTAAAATTGCCATATACATATCAAAATTAATCATCATAAAATAGCTGTTTAAACTAAATGTTAGATATGGACATGACCTGAAATGATCTCAACTAAATTATCCCTGAATGATAAGAAAAACAGGGGCAAAATTGATTTAGCAATCATTGTGGTCGCATCATTGCTAACCTACCTTGTCGCCGGCTATTTTGATTTAGCTGAGCGCTGGATTAACTGGGCTGCATTAGGTGAGTTTTATCAACTGGATGAGATTATTTTTGTATTACTGGTCTTCAGCAGCGGATTGATGTGGTTCGGCAGGAGACGCTATATCGAATTACAGGAAACACTAAAACGCAATCTTGAAATTAAAACCAAACTCGAATTACAGAATGCTGACAATGCCAAGTTACTATTGCAGAACAGAGCACTTATAAAACACATCACTCAGGTAAGAGAGGCAGAACGAAACCACCTGGCCTCTGAGCTGCATGATGTCTTTGGACAATATCTGGCCGCAATAGATGTGAATGCTTCTGTGGCTATCAAATACAAAACAGATGATCCCAAACTTCAATCCATTTTAAAAACCATTCAAGACAGTGCCAGCTACCTACGCAATGTCACCCGTTCACAGCTGCGCAGCTTAAAACCGCCGGGTCTTGAAACGGTTGGACTGTCAGCCGCAATTGAAGATCTTATTTCACAATGGCAAATGTCATTTCCCCAATACGAAATTAATATCAACATTGAGGTCGATGACAGACTTGTTGATTATGACACCGCACTGACTGTCTACCGCTGTTTACAGGAAGCATTAACTAATATAACCCGTCATGCCGAAGCCCATAAAATCTGTATTGATCTGGTTACCCAGAACAAATCCGTTCAGGGAAATGATATCAGCCTGACTATTCGTGATGATGGCAAAGGCTTTGATCCCAATGAAGCCATGGGCAAAGGACTGGGCCTCATTGGCATAAGAGAACGGGTTCATGCTCTTAATGGTTTGTTCAAACTCCATCAAGCAGAACCAACGGGTTCAGTTTTAACATTAAATATTCCGTTATGAATATCAACATGAGCAAATTTCACTTTCGTGATGAGGCACTTAGATAAATGAATAAACAACGAACTACCATCTTATTAATAGATGATCACGCCATCCTCAGGGAGGGTTACCAGCAACTACTTGAATCAGCCGGATTTCAAATAATTGGTCAATCAGGAAATGCGGAGGATGGCTATCAGGCGTTTATCGCATTGCAGCCTAAAGTCTGCATTATCGATCTGACGATGCCGGGAACCGGTGGCTTGGAATGTGTTAGACGGATCTGCAACCGGGACAAGGATGCTCGCATCCTTGTTTGCAGTATGCATGAAGAAACAACGTTAGCCATGCGTGCTCTCGAATTAGGTGCAATGGGTTATATTACTAAATCCTGCTCCTCGGATGTATTGATTGAAGCCGTTAAAGCGGTGGCTGAAAAACGTCATTATCTTGGAGCAGAAGTTGCCCGCTCTATTGCGATGGAAAAGCTGATTAAAACCGATCAGAAAATTGACTCGCTATCCCATCAGGAATTTGCTGTTTTCAGAATGGTTGCAGAGGGCATGAGCATTGAAGAAATTTCTAAAAGTCTTACCTTAGCGCCTAAAACCGTCTCCAACTATAAGACGAATATGATGCGAAAACTTGGTACTACCAAACTTGCAGATATTATTTTTCTGGCGCAGAAAATAGGTTTAATTCATCCACCAAATAATCAATGACGGTTGAAATTCAGCAATATCCGTAAGAAAAGCCCATGACCCTGATAATTATGTGAACACTTCCCTACAACACAGATGGCGCTACTCTCTATCCCCTAACCCCGTTAAAAACTGATGATATCACTGTGCACAACCGCATTCCCGAATGTGTGTTGAGACACAGGGTCAGCGCAAGCTGACATCCAGTTAAAATAGGAGGATATATGAGAGAGAAAAAACTAAGCCGGTTATCTAAAACCGGTTCAGCTGCATTGGTCAGCTCCGTCATCGGCATGATGACAGTAGGCGCTGCATTCGCCAATGACAAGCTGGTTGAACTTCAAAAGGATGAAGCTAACTGGGTTATGCAGGGTAAAAACTATTCTGCTGACCACTACAGTACTTCAAAACAAATCAATAAAAAGAACGTCAGTAAATTGGCGCCATCCTGGACTTTCTCCACAGGTGTTTTAAGTGGTCATGAAGGTGCTCCTCTGGTTATTGGTGACATGATGTACATTCATTCACCCTTTCCAAACAATACCTTTGCAATCAACTTAAAAGATCCAGGCACCATTGTCTGGGAACACAAACCAAAACAGGATCCCGCTGCCCGTGCAGTTGCCTGTTGTGACGTGGTTAACCGTGGTCTGGCTTACTGGCCAGGTGATGACAAAACTCCGGCAATGATCTTGAAAAGTCAGCTGGATGGTCACGTTGTTGCATTGAATGCCGAAACCGGTGAAGTGCATTGGCAGGTTGAAAATGGTGATATCAGTGTTGGTCAAACACAAACACAAGCACCATTTGTTGTTAAAGACCTGGTCATCCAAGGTTCTTCTGGTGCTGAACTGGGTGTTCGTGGTTATGTCACTGCTTTTGATATCCACACAGGTGAAATGGTATGGCGTTGGTATGCAACCGGTCCTGATGATGAAATTGGTTTAGCAAAAGACTTTAACAGTGCTAACCCACATTACGGCCAAAAAGATCTGGGTCTGAAAACCTGGGAAGATGATGCCTGGAAAATCGGTGGTGGTACAAACTGGGGCTGGTATGCATACGACCCTGATTTAGAAATGTTCTATTACGGTTCAGGTAACCCTGCTCCATGGAACGAAACCATGCGTCCAGGTGATAACAAATGGACCATGACTATCTGGGGTCGTGATGCGGATACCGGTTTAGCCAAATTCGGTTACCAGAAAACACCTCATGATGAGTGGGACTACGCTGGCGTTAACGTCATGATGCTTTCCGAGCAAAAAGACAAAAGCGGCAAAATGCGTAAATTGCTGACTCATCCTGATCGTAACGGCATTATCTACACGCTGGATCGTGAAACAGGTGATTTGGTTTCTGCAGACAAAATGGATGACACTGCAAACTGGGTGAAAAAAGTTGATCTGGAAACAGGTCTGCCAATTCGTGACCCGGAATTCAGCACCAGAATGGGTCACCGTTCACGTGACATCTGTCCTTCAGCCATGGGTTTCCACAACCAGGGTATGGATTCTTACGATCCTGAAAGACAAAACTTCTACTTAGGTATCAATCATCTTTGTATGGATTGGGAACCGTTCATGCTGCCTTATCGTGCGGGTCAATTCTTCGTAGGTGCAAACGTATGGAGCTATCCTGGACCTAAAGGTGATCGTCAACGTGGTATCGGTTCTGGCCAGGTTAAAGCCTACAACGCTATTACAGGTGAGTTCGCTTGGGAAAAAATGGAAAAATTCTCAATCTGGGGCGGCACCATGGCAACAGCTGGTGGCCTGGTATTCTACGGAACTCTCGATGGCTTCATCAAAGCGCGTGATGCAGACAACGGTGACTTGCTGTGGAAATTCAAACTTCCTTCAGGCGCTATCGGCCATCCAATGACTTACACCAACAATGGTATTCAGTACGTTGCCATTAACTACGGTGTAGGTGGTTGGCCTGCCGTTGGTCTGGTCTTTGACTTGAATGACCCATCTGCTGGTCTGGGTGCTGTAGGTGCCTTTAAAGAACTGGCACGTAACACCCAAATGGGTGGTGGTCTGATGGTCTTTGCTCTGGATGGTAAAGGACCTTACGACGATCTGAGTGTTGGTGAGTACGAAATGTAATCACTGACTCGCTATATAACTTGGGATATCAAGTTATATCGTCGTATTCAATCCGGCTGGCAGCACAACGATTGTGTTGCCAGCCCCTTCTGAGAGTGTAAGACATGTTAAACAACGATTGTAAAACCAATAAAAACAAAGTCAGTACAAAATTATTAACCCATTGCAGCCTGCTGATGGCTTCACTGCTTACGGTATTGACTCCTGCACAAGCAAACAGCGAATTACCTGAAACCTTAAAAGTCTGCGCGGCTGGTAATGAAATGCCTTACTCAAATAAGCAGCAACAAGGTTTCGAAAACGAAATCGCTAAAGCTCTTTCTGAAAGTATGGACATGCCTTTGGAATTTGTCTGGTCTGACAAAGCGGCGATTTTCTTAGTGACAGAACATTTATTAAAGAATGAGTGCGATGTGGTTATGGGGGTGGATACTGATGACCCACGCGTTGCCACCAGCAACCCTTACTACAAATCGGGCTATGTATTTGTTTATCGTGCCGATAAGAATCTGGACATCAGCGACTGGGATAGTCCTGACATTCAAAAGCTGAATCGCTTTGTTGTCGTGCCTGGCAGCCCATCAGAAGTAATGCTTCGGGAAGTGGGCAAATATGAAGGTAATTTCAATTACACCAAATCACTGGCTGGCTTCAAATCTCCACGTAATAAGTATATCCGTCTTGAGCCTAGTAAGTTAATCGGAGAAGTAACCTCTGGAAATGGGGATATCGCCCATCTGTGGGCCCCGGAAGTTGCCCGTTATGTACGTGATTCAGATACACCTTTAGAAATGGTTTTAACACCAGAAATAGGCGAACTTAAAAGTGGTGAAGGAATTGTTCAGCATTACGATCAATCTGTAGCCGTACGTGAAGATGATAAAGCTTTACTTGAAGCTATCAATAAAGGGTTGGCAGCTGCAGCACCAAAGATAACTGCCATCCTCAAAAAAGAAGGGATTCCACTGCTTTGATGCGTAGTTACGCAGTCTCTTTCAATTTAACAGGATTACTTAAACACTATGATTAACAATGTAAAGATTTTAACCAGTAAAGCAGCTTGTCTACTGGGTTTATCAATGATAACCGTCGTCAGCTTGACACCAATGACTGCAGAGGCACAAGTAACCTTTCGTAATGCCACAACAGGTGAAGTGATTGATTTTTCATTTGGTAAAAAAGGTGAAGAAACTGAAGCCGTAAAACATTTTATGGAAACAGCAGAAAACTTATACAACCAGGATGAAGAAGCCATCACAATCGGACAAGACCTTTATATGACAGCATGTTCAGGCTGTCATGGTCATCATGTTGAAGGCAAGCTGGGACCGGCATTAGGAGATGCCTACTGGACATACCCAGCAGGCCGCTACGATAAAGGTTTCTTTGAAATCATTTATGACGGTGCCCGCGCGATGATGGGACCTCAACGAAATAACCTGAGCATTGATGAAATTCTGCATGTTATGGCTTACGTTCGCAGTGTTTATTGGGATGATCCAGAAAAAGCATTATGGCTGTCTGAGGAAGAACGCGCCAATCTGGTTCCAGCAGAAATGCCTGAAGAGTTTAGAGAAGCTTTAGAAAACTTCAACAAAACTCATTAATTAAAATTAATTATTTTGAATGATAAAGACAGATTTTAAAGATTAGTGGTTGATAGCTTGGCCTCAGCCAGCTCAGGGCAGCCTGGCTATCAAACATTATGTTGTCAAAACCAAAAGGAGAGAAATATGAAGAAAATTAAAACATTAGCCGTAACTGGCGCGACAGCATTATTGTTAACCTTCGGCATGTCAGCAATGGCTTACGATGGCACAAAATGCAAAGCATCAGGAAACTGCTGGGAAGCTAAGCCAGGATTCCCTGAAAAAATTAAAGGGTCTAAATATGATCCTAAACATAGCCAAGCTGAGCTGGATAAACAAACCAGTGCCATGGAAGCTATGGAAGCACGTAATGCAAAGCGTGTAGAAAATTTCAAAAAAACGGGTAAATGGTCTTACTAAACCCACGTAGAGGCCAGTGTAAAAGCTGGCCTCTTTTTTATTTATAACTCCATCGTCCATTCCCCGTCCAGGCATAAAGCAAATGAGCAACGCTGCTACTCAATCTGATAACTACTTAAACGATTGGCATCATCAAGCAATCACTCTACAAAACAATATTAACCAGACAATCCTAGGCCAGGAAAACATCATTGAATTGATGGTTTTAGCAATATTCTGCCGAGGCCATATTTTGCTGGAAGGTGATGTTGGAGTAGGTAAAACTACTTTGTTACGGGCAGCAGCGGAGAGTCTGGGGGGGGATTTTGAGCGTATTGAAGGCACGATAGATTTAATGCCCCATGATCTGGTGTATTACACCCATATTGCCAGTGATGGCAAACCCGCTGTCAGTGAAGGCCCATTACTTAAACACGGTGAAGATTTATCCATCTTTTTCTTTAACGAAATCAATCGCGCCCGACCTCAAGTACATTCGCTACTGCTTCGAGTGATGGCAGAACGCAGCGTCAGTGCATTTAACAAAACGTTTCACTTTCCACATCTGCAAGTGTTTGCTGATCGAAACCGTATCGAAAAAGATGAAACATTCGAATTGCCAGCTGCTGCCCGTGATCGTTTTATGATGGAACTGCATATAAAGCAACCCAGGGCCGAAGCCCAACTGAAAGAATTAATGTTTAACACACGTTACTACGATGCCGATAAATTAGTCGACAGTGCTGACAAAGCGGTTTTACCGTTTAATCAGTTAAATGATATTGCCGTTATGATTCAAGCCCAGATTCATACCAGTGGGGCAATTCAGGATTATGGTTACCATCTTTGCCAGGCCCTGCGAAGACCACAGGATTATGATATTAAGATCAGTGATACCGATTCATCAAAGTTAGTCTTAGGTGGGATGGGGCCTCGTGGAATTAGTTATTTAGCCCGAAGTGCAAGAGCTCATGCCTGGTTAAAACAACGCAATAATGTAATACCTGAAGATTTTCATGCTGTTATAAGAGCGATCAGCAAGCACCGCATTTTTATTAATCCGGTTTATAACTATAACGGTGAAGCAATTATTGAAGAACTGATCAGCAGCGTCCTTAATACTATCCCATCCCCATGATGCAGCACGATATTCAACACCTTGTATTTGATTACAAGACCCCATTTTTGTTGAACGCCTTACGTGAAAGTGAACATAAAAGTAAACGTCAGGGACCGGGTAGTGATTTTTACAAAAAATCTGTTTTTCTAGCCGATCCAAATCCCGCCCGAATTGATCTGGCAAGCAGTGTGACCGATCCGTTTGAATCCATTTATGTCAAAACCTTTCGTCAACGCAGCAAACTCGATGTACTCACTTTTATTGATGGTTCTGACTCAATGGCTATTCCCGGGAAAGTTGATCTGCTGAGCTTGAGCGAGAGAAGCATTTCCTGTTCGGTTGCTGCGAGAAATGACAATTATCAAAGTTATTTATTCAGCAACTCGATTCATTCTGTAACGGATTCAGATTTGCTATACCAACATTATTCTCCAAGTGAAAATTTGTCCCGTCACAACACCGCCCGGGCGTTTAAAGATCTAGAACGCTTATTACCCAAGCGTCGCTCGCTAATTTTTTTGCTCTCTGATTTTCACTGGAGCAACGAAAAACTTAATCAGGTGTTGAATACATTATCCGGACATTACCTGGTGCCGATTGTTATATGGCGTTCAACAGAATATGAAAATTTTCCGTTATGGCGATTTGTGCAAATCCGTGATGCAGAAACGGATGAAAATCGTCTGATTTTTGTTACGCCAAAACAAAAAAAGCTTATCGAATCGACTTTTGCTGACCGAAAAATATTTCTTAATAATCAATTTCAACGCCACAACAGCAGAGCATTTTGGTTGATTGATCAATTTTCAGCACAAAACCTGAGTGAGTTTTTTCATGGGCATTAATCTGTTTTTCAAACATAAAATGGATACAAGAAACTTCGTTGCTCTGACTCTGATGTTGCTTATGTTTACCTGCCCTATTCATGCCAATCCAGTCCGTACCGGTATTGTCGAACAGTCCCTGGGGCGGGACTTCGGGATTCTGGTAGGCGACATCATTGAACATTATTACGTTGTTCAAGTACCTGCCGACTATAGCTTGACTCCCGCCTCACTTCCCCCGGATGGTGAATTAGATTACTGGTTAGAACTGCTCAATAGTGATTATGCACTGATCGCTGAAAACGCTCAGATGCGTCGCTATCGACTGCATTTCACCTTTCAAACATTTTATGCCCCTTTAGATGTCAGAGCATTAGTTATTCCATCATTTACGATACGTTTTAATGCGGATGACAAGGCTCACCCTGTTGTCATACCGGCTTGGGGTTTTACTATGTCACCGCTTAAAGAAATTGCTCCTCGCGGCGTAGCCAGTGATTCAACCCAAAATGCTTTTATGAAAGCAGATTTACGTCCTATAACGGTTCCAACTGATGACTTGCAAGAACAAATCTGGATCTTAGCGACTGGCTTTATCATCCTCGTTTTGTTCTGGCTAAGTTTAAAAGGTTATCTGTTTGCTTTTACCCGTTCACCTTTTCAACAGGCTTACCACCAGGTCAAAAAACTTCGTAAATATCATGCGGAGAAGTCCGCTTTTACTCAAGCCTTACAAGCGGTACATCAGGCCTTTAATCGCAGAGCAAAACAGGCATTATTCGCCCACCAGACAGATGATTTTGTATTGCAGCATCCGGAGTTACTGGCCTATAAGGAAGAAATTGATAATTTCTTCCAGTCATCTGCTGAAACGCTTTATTCAGAACAAAAAAAGGCTTCTCCCAGTGACTTCGATCAACTACTAATACTTTGCAGACAATTAGCCGGCGCTGAAAAACTGGCACTGAAAAAATCATGAACATAGCATTTGCCCAGCCATGGGCGCTTTTATTATTGCTGTTAGCTGTGTTGCCTGTTCTGGGTGGAATTTTCCGTAAGCGCAAAGCGAGTTGGAATCATTTAATTCCAGCTTCAGATGCCACCCGCTGGATTAACCGGTTTATTAAACTGCTGGGAGTCATGGCGTTTACCGGCATTGTGTTAGGTTTAGCAGGACTTTATCAATCTGAAAAATCGTTCACACGCACTGGAACAGGGGCACATATCGTGTTTGTTTTGGATCGTAGCGCCAGTATGAATGAAACATTTGGTGGCAAGGTCCCGGATGAGGATACCCCAGCTAAAAGTCAGGTTGCCCGTCGGTTGTTATCCAACTTTGTTGACGAACGCCCACACGATTTATTTGGTGTTGTGGGATTTAGTACCCAGCCTTTTTTTATCAGTCCATTAACAGAACACAAGTCAGCAACACAAGCCGCGATAAACAGTCTGACCAGCCCCGGGTTGGCATTTACCAATGTCGCCAAAGGGCTTGGCATGGGATTGAGCTACTTTCAGGATCAACCTCATACCGGATCCCGTGTGATCGTACTGGTCTCTGATGGTGCCGCCACGTTGGATCATCGTGCTCAGAGGGTACTTCGTGAATGGTTTGAACGCTATCAAGTTCGTTTATATTGGTTTTTTCTGCGTACCGAAAACGGTCTAGGTATCACTTCTGAACCGGAAACACCACGAGATGACAACCCAAGAGTCATGCCGGAAAGGTATCTGGATCAGTTTTTTCGTACTCTGCCGATCCCCTATCACGCTTATGAAGTGGATACCCCGGAATCTCTGGAAGCAGCTATTGATCAGTTGGATGATCTGGAAAGTTTGCCTCTGGTCTACAACGAACTTATCCCCCGCAACGATTTAACACGTTTATGTTTTTTAGGCGCTCTGTTTGCCGTTATTATTTTAGTAGGCATTAAATCGCTGGAGGCAAAATGATCTTTTTAAACCGAAACAAACTTATTTATCTGGTCAGTTTGTTGCTGATCTTAGTTTTGATTGGGTTGGCTTTCAGTATTGTCACTTTACAACAACGACAACAAATCAATCAGCAAATTACTTTGCTTAATCAAGGTGAAATGGTTGATCTCGATAAATTAAATATGCAGTCTCCTGAAGTCAGAATCGCCTATGCACATCTGCAGCGTAGATTAAATTTGTTTGATGAAGCAGTGGAAACCTATAGTGGTACGGAACGACTGGCCAACCAGCAACAACGGGTTCATATTCACTATAACCTGGGCAATCTGTATCTGATTCAAGCAATAGATTTAGCGGAGAACCTCTCCGTCGATCGTGCTGTTGCAATGGCGGATGTGGCAAAAGACTTTTATCGATCAGCATTGAAAAATCAGCCGACTTTCTGGGAAGCCAAATACAATCTGGAGGCAGCACAACGTTTATCCCGAGACTTACCAATGGGTGATGTCACGATCAGTGAAGAGTCGCAGGATGCCAGTACAGAATTATGGTCCGCCATGCCTGGTTTTCCGATTGGTCTACCCTAGGTGTTGGCAATATGAAATCCATCTGGTTACTTATCAGTTCAGCCTCACTGCTGCTAATTGCTGTTTTAATGCCAAATCTGCCCTTTCCCAGCAAAAAATATGATTATTTTTTTATGGTGGACATTACACGCAGCATGAATGTACAGGATTATCAGAATGACAATGGTGACCCTGTCAGCAGACTGGAAAAAGTTAAAGCAGATGCATTGATTGCCATCCAAAAACTGCCCTGTGGCTCGCGTGTGGGACTGGGTGTGTTCACCGAACGTATGCCGACGCTGCTCTACACGCCAATGGAGGTCTGTGCAGACTATCCGGAAATCCGTGAGAGCATCAGGCGTATCGATTGGCGAATGGCCTGGGTGGCTGACAGCAATATTATTCTGGCTTTAACCAATACGCTTGAGTTGATGCGTACTGTTGAAATTGAAAACACGACCCTGGTATTTTTTACGGATGGTCAGGAAGCGCCTCCGATGAATATGCGATATGCCCCCGACCTGGCTGAATTACAATCTGCCGATAATAATGCTCAAAAGCGAATTCGTGGACTGATTGTCGGCACCGGTGATCATGCTTTGAGCCGGATCCCAAAATATGATGAAGACGGCATCCAGATTGGCTTCTATACAGCAGAGGATGTGCCACAGGGCACGACTTTTGGTTTACCTGAAGATCCCAGTAAAATCGAAGGATATGTCCCCAGAAATGCCCCGTGGGGAAATCAATCCCGTGCTGGTAATGAACATCTTTCCAGTGTGAAAGAGGAATATCTGAAATCACTGGCTGAACCGGCAAAACTTCATTATCATCACTTGCAAACGGCCAATCAGTTATATAACGCATTAACGCATGAAGACTTTTCCCAGCGGCATATCCGGCAAACAGATTTAAGTTTTATCCCTGCCGCTTTATCACTGATCTTTTTGTTTTTAGCGTATTTACCTGAAAACGGGTTCTCCTTTAAAAGGAACAAAAGCGTAAAACCATTTCGTAAAACCGCCAGTTGATTGTACTTGGCCCGATTAAAATTATAACGACCAGCAATCCAGATACCGATTAATCCGTCAAAGAATTAAAATTCTTGTTATTATCAGCATGTTATTCCAAGACGAATCTCATGCGCGTCACGCCTTACAATTTAACTTTATTGTTACTGTTTATCCTGCTTACCAGCTTGCTCGGCCAGGTTAAAGCAGCATCGACGGAATCTGTAACGGTACAACTTAAATGGCGTCATCAATTTCAGTTTGCCGGTTTTTATGCGGCTATTCAGCAAGGTTTTTACCAGCAGGAAGGTCTGGAAGTCTCTCTCCGCGAACGTCATCCCGGTATCAGCGTCATTAACGAAGTGACCAGTGGTCGTGCTGACTATGGCGTTGGCGGTATTGGCTTGTTAGCAGAATATGCTGATGGCAGCCCAATCAGGGCATTAGCTGCCATATTTCAGCATGATGCATTAGTGCTGATAAGCAAAGCCCAGTCGGGCATTGTCAGTCCCTATGAAATGACAGGCAAACGAATCATGTTTGATGATTCAGCAGGAAATGATGCCGTATTCCTCGCCATGTTCGCTGATGCCGGCATATCCTCGGAAGACTACAAACTTATTCCACAGGATCAGCAGCTTGATAGTTTTATCAATGATCGTGTCGATGTGATGTCAATTTATCGGACCGATCAGCTTTTTGCTTTGAATCAGCTTGGCGTTACGGTTAACATCATCAACCCTCAAAGCTATGGCTTTGATTTTTATGGGGATATTTTATTTACAGGTGACCGGGAGCTGCGCAACAATCCTGGCCGCGCTGAACGTTTCCGCCGGGCGACATTAAAGGGCTGGCGCTATGCACTGGATAATCCCGATGAAATTATTGACTTGATTATCAATCAATATGGCAGTGATGCCAGCCTGGAACAACTCAAACATGAATTCAGAGAAATCCAAAAACTGATATTGCCCGACCTGATCCCCTTAGGACAGCTGGATCCAGCCCGTTTACGTCGCAGCGCACAAATATATGAACGTTTAAATATTGCTCCGGCACTTTCTGAATCACAATTAGAGGGCTTTATTTACCAATCCAATGCCGCGCTAAGACTGAGTCCTGAAGAACAATCCTGGTTGGAAGAGAATCCTGTCATCAAACTCGGCATTGATCGCGCCTTTGCTCCCTATGAGTGGATTAACAGCGAAAACAACTATCAAGGTCTGGCGGCAGAGTATATTCAGCTACTGCAAGCCAAGCTCGGTATAGAGTTTGAGATCATCACTGATAAACCATGGCATGAGATTATCGCGATGGCAAAACGTGGTGAACTGGATATGCTGTCTTGTTTGAATATGAGTCCTGAACGCTCAGAATATTTATTGTTCAGCCAGCCTTACATCACCAATCCTGTTGTCATCGTCAATGCTAACCGCTTTGGCTATATCGGTACTCTGGAAAATCTGAAGGGTAAAACTGTGGCGGTGGAGAAAAACTATCATGTTCAGGAAAACCTGGCATTGAATTATCCTGAAATTAACCTGTTACTCACTGAAACGACAACAGAAGCCCTGAAAAAAGTCGCTACAGGCGAAGCTGATGCGTATGTTGGAGACGCTGCATATGCCAATTACGCGATCAAACAGGCCAACCTGATCAACTTGCAATTTGCCGGACAAACTCAGCAATACAACGCTTATCGAATGGGTATCAATCCCAGACATCCCCACTTGCAATCTATTATAAATAAGGTTTTGGCCAGTATTTCGGCAGAAGAAAGACAACGAATCGAACAATCCTGGATGGGGCTAAGCATTAACAGTGGTATTTCAAAAGCAACCCTCATCAAAATTGCCTTGACTATAGTCGCTATTATTATGGTTTTTGCGTTCTGGATCTATCGCCTCAAACAATCTGGCCAGGCATTAGCGCGTAATGAATCCAAATTACGCAGTATCGTAAACGCATCGCCTATCCCGCATATTCTGAGTGATGGTAAAAGTAAAATTATTTTTGTAAATAAAGCCTTTGTTGAGAGTTTTGGTTACGCACTTGAAGACTTACCCAGCTTGGCAGCATGGCTTGAAAAAGCATATCCGGATCCATCCTATCGTCAACTCACTAAACAGACCTGGGATGAGTTTGTAGCGGAGGCATTGCAACAGCGACTTCCCTACCGTGGTGAAGCAGTTGAAGTTAAAGTCATGACCCATCAACAACAAACCAAGCATGTTTTGATTTCAAGCACAGCGATTAATGATGGTCAGACCAATGTGTTTATCACTATTTTTTATGACATCAGTGAACGTAAACTGGCCGAAGAAAAACTGAAATTATCCGGCCGGGTATTTCATCAGGCACATGAAGGCATTCTAATCACCAGCCCGGATGGTCGCATTGTGGACGTAAACCCGGCATTTTGTAACATTACCGGTTACAGCCCCGAAGAAGTTATTAATCAAAACCCTTCTATCCTCAAATCAGGGAAACACAGTGAAGCCTTTTACAGAGATATCTGGAAAAACGTTATAGAAAATGGTTACTGGCAGGGAGAGATATGGAACCGTCGTAAAAACGGTGAATTATTTGCCGAGCTTCTGACAATATCGACGTTATCCGACGAGCAAGGGAAAACCTTGCATTACCTTGGATTATTTTCAGATATTACCGAGATAAAAGAACAGCAACATGCGCTGGAAATGATGGCGCATTATGACATGCTGACCCAGTTGCCTAATCGAACGTTATTTGCAGACAGATTTCAACAAGCCATAGCGCATAGCATTCGTCAGCATAGCCTGCTGGCCGTTATTTTTCTGGATCTGGATGGCTTTAAACCCATAAATGACACTTACGGTCATGAAATCGGCGATCAGGTTCTCATTGAAGTAGCTCAACGCATTAAGGCATGTATCCGTCTGGATGACACGGCTTCCCGGTTAGGTGGAGACGAATTCGCTATTTTGCTCAATGACATCAGTTCAGTCGAACATTGTGAGCGTTTAGTGAGTAGATTGTTACGCACCATCCAACTGCCTTACCGGATTGACGGCGATTTTATTCAACTGGGCGCGAGTATGGGCGTCACCATTTATCCGTTGGATCAAGCTGATGCAGACACTTTACTGCGCCATGCTGACCAGGCGATGTATCAGGCCAAGCAGACGGGGCGTAACCGTTATTCAGTGTTTGATGCCATCCATGACAAACAAATTCTGCTCCAGCAAAGCAAGCTAGATAATTTGCATCATGCACTTACCAATGATCAGTTTTGTCTGTTTTACCAGCCTAAAATTAATATGCGTAATGGACGTATTTACGGTGCTGAAGCACTGCTCCGCTGGAATCACCCGCAGCAGGGCATTCTGGAACCCACCACTTTTTTAAGTTTATTGGCTGGCACCGACCTGGAAATTCGTATTGGTAACTGGGTTATCGCCCAAACGCTAAAACAATTAGTGACGTTTCATCAGCAGGGCCGGAAGATAGAAATCAGTGTCAATATTTCTGCCCATCATCTGCAGTGGCCAGGATTCTATGACAGTCTCGATAGAATACTGTCGAAATACCCCGATTTATCCGCAGAATATTTGCAGCTGGAAGTTCTTGAAAGCAGTGTTTTAACCGATATTCACACTGTTTCGTCAATTATCGGAACCTGTCGCAATGGGCTTGGAGTCCGAATTGCCCTGGATGATTTTGGTACCGGCTATTCATCGTTAAGCCATCTGCGCCATCTGCCAGTCGATGTGATTAAAATTGATCAGAGCTTTGTCCGCGACATTATGGATGATCCAAATGATTTCACTATTGTCGAAGGTGTTATTGGCTTAAGTCATGCCTTTCAGCATCAGGTCATTGCTGAAGGTGTTGAGAGTATAGAGCACGGTTTAATGCTGATGACGATAGGTTGCGATATGGCACAAGGATACGTTATTGCCCAGCCAATGCCCGCAGATAAATTAAGTCAATGGATGCAGGATTACCAACCTGAAATACGCTGGCTGAACCATGCGCGTAATTCATTATCGCCTCAACAACGACTGCTGGCATTGATGCAAATGCAAGGGGAACAATGGTTACAGCGGGTGATTGCTAATCTTCACAGTAGTCCTGCGGAAATCATCAACTGGCCTTTAATGAATCCTAAACGCAGTCACTTCACACATTGGCTGGAGCAAGGCAAGCAGGAGGAATTGTTTAACCAGTTCTGGCTGGATCGACTCAAACTGGCCTATTACGAACTGTTTCATGCCGCGGCCGGTTTGCGTAATCAATTTGAAGAAAACGAGACTGAATCAGCCCGAAAGGGCATTGCAGACCTGCAAAAGTTATATGCAGAAGTACAGACCATTCTGGCATCACCATCCCAGTGGTAATCAACGATTATGGCTATATTTACTTACTGGTAGATTTTAGGATGGCACTCAGATTTTCCAGCATGCCTTGCTGAGCTCTTTTTAATACCAGTCCGGCATGAACATGGAATAAACGCAGATGACAATTAACCGGTAAATGTAAATTGTCCCGATGCCGTGTTTCAAACTCCAACCAGGCGGCTACAGGAACGTCATTTAACGCTTTATCTACAATAATCCATGCATCACGTTGCACTATCAGTTCAAGCGTTTTTAACTCAGGAATCGCAAAGCGTAAGCCATCTGGAAAAAGCTTTGATACCCGCTGAGCCTGATTGAATAAAACGGCTTCTACCCAGACATGTCGAGTTTCAAAAACCGGAATCTCAAGATGTCGGGTATACATCGAGACTCTTCAGACTTCGTCGATAAGATCTCGCTCGGCGTCCCAGCCGGCCTGCTTGGCTTGAGCAAAAGCAGAATTATGAATACGCATAAAATTCTGCTGCATTTCCGGTGGCAGATTCGCCACCCGAAAGCCATATTTTTCCCATTCGAGATTGACCTTGCGCCACAAATCTTCTAATCCGGCCGCCAGCCAGCCTTCACAGGTTTCCGTTTCCGGGATCAAACCGAATACCCAGGCATCCCGAATGATTTTGCCGGTATCGGTCATCGCACCATTAATTTCCTTATCAATACCAACGTAACGTTTTTGATCTTTCATGATTTTTCCTAGGGCTTGTTGATCTTTCATATCCACCACTGCTGGCGGCTATTTTTTCGTCCTACAAGACGGAAATGATGCGATGTAGTTGTTCTACATAAGTCATTTCCAACGCCGTAGGGCGGAAAAATAGCCCCAGCCCTTTGGGTTGTGACTGAAAAACGCCACTCTTCGTTGCTCGTCACTTATTTAGAACAACTAAAAAGCGCTCCTCGTGCCTTGATTGACGCTTTTTCAGCTCACAACAGAGGCGGAGATGAAAGATCAACAAGCCCTAACGGGTCAGGCTGGCAAATAAAGTAGGCAATTTTTCCGGTAAACGATCAACATGATCGATGATCGTGTAGTTATTTTCACCAAAAATTCGTTTAACGTAACTATCAGCATTCGCATCAAGCGTCAGACAATAGGTCATCACACCGCGGCTCCATAATTCATCCACGGCCTTGCGGGTATCATGTCGTAAATGTTGTGGATCGCGCTCATCTATATCCGAAGGTTCACCATCGGTGACCAGCAATAATAATTTGCGGCGTTCCGGTTGTTTTAGCAGGTGTTGTGCCGCGTGACGCATCGCGGCGCCCATTCGTGTCGATAAACCACCCTTCATCCCCGCCAGCCTTGATTTTGCTTCATCATCAAAAGGCTGATTGAAATTTTTAAAGCGGAAATATTGCACATCATGCCGGCCATCCGAGGCAAAGCCATGAATCGCAAAGGGATCACCGATGCCATTGATGGCTGTAGCCACCAGGGTTGCTGCTTCACGCGTCAAATCCAGAACCGTCTTGTCACTGCCTTCTATTACATCATTGGTAGATTCAGATAAGTCCAGCAGCACCGTCACCGCCAGATCCCGATTTTTAATGACATTCCTCATGGTAATCCGAGTATTGGGTTGCTCGCCCATACGGATGGCAATCATCGCATCAACTGCAGCATTGATATCAATCTCATCACCATCTTCCATATTGCGAACCCGTTGTACTCCGGCCGGTGACAATAAGTCGATGATCTGCCGGATACGATGTGCCACCGGTTTGTATTCTTGCAGAATGTTATCGATGTCATCCGGATCGCCTTTTTTGGGACGATATTCATAGACCGTGCTCCAATCCGGACGATAAAGCTGTACCTGATAATCCCATTCCTGATAATGATAGGGTTCGGAGACGGGATCTTTACCCCACATCTCATTAAAGCTGACCGTGGCTTCACCGGCATCTTCATATGGCATGAATTTGGTTGAGCAGATCCAGATTTCCTGGGCATCATCGCCGGCCAGCTCACAATCCACTTCATTGGCCATTTCAACGGCGCTGACATATCTGCGAACCTGCCGCTGGCTGGCCGGAATATATTCAGCCCCGTGCGCCAGAAAATCGAATTCTTCAAACTCCCAGACAAAACGGTTATCGTCGCGATAAGGCAAACGAATGGATTCTAATATTCGTAAACTGGGCACCTCGCGCTTTTCGGCAAACACATGAAACAGCTCCATTCCCAGATCCCAGCTGAACTGGTTATTCTGAGATTGAGTTGCAATGTTTTCATGAAACCTGACCGCTAAAGCATCCAATTGCTCATCATCATTTTTAAGTGATGCATCATGCAGGCAACGGGCGAATTGTTCGAGTTTTAACAGGCCAGCATGTTCCACATTCTGACTTTGTTCAACATTTAACAGGTTGCCCCAGAGCTTCTGCAGACCGGGGAAATCCTGTATCGCCAGATATTCAACGCGGGCGTCTTCCACTAGTCCGATAAAAAACAGCTGCGCCGGGCTGAGTTGTTCGGCGGAAATCGGTGCTCGGGTATATTGAATATGGGCTGCCAGATGGGCGGCCTGAGCCCGATAGAGCGCCAGACCACTGACACCTTCAATATCATCCACAGCATCCGGAAGATGCATCACAAAATGGTCGATATAAGGTTTGAATCCTTCGTAATCTGCTGCGGTGGGTCGCAGAAAAAAATCCCTGCCCCATAATGCCCGCAGATAAAAATTCAGTTTGCGTTGAGTATCAATAAACAACGTGCCACGGCGTTCCTTCTGCAGCATTTTCTTGCTGTCAGCGGTTTCCAGGGCAAAGTATTTGACCAGGTTATTCAAGTCGCGCCGGTAGGCTTCGGCACCAAAGTTGGCCCAGCGACGTAAACCGGACAAAGTAAGTTTGGACAATAATTCATCCATAATACCCAGCATAGGTCTTAAGCCACGGGAAGATTTGGCTGACAGCTGATGAATCAGGTTTAAATAACCGCGTAATAACTCCGGATCGCCCAACCGCCGGGCAGCCGTTGGCAGACTATGAATCATCAGTGCAATGACCTCACCTGAGGTCATTGACGATAATTTCATCGCCGCATTGATGCAATCACGAATGACATCTTCACCACATTCTTTGACGACTTGTGGAATATCTTCCAGAAAGGCGATCACCAGTTCTTTACCACGGCCCAGATCTGCCAGCCCTTTGGCACCTTCCATATACTCCTGTAAACCAGCAGGCGACATGATTCTGGCCGCATCCTGGAAAGTACTGTCCAAGGTATGTGCCAGCTCGGGCGCTGTCTTTTCAAGCTGTTCGCGGTAATCGTTTAGATTGACGCTCATGATGTGATATCCAAACCGGAAAGACCGGATCGGCCTTTATCAGCTAACAAAGAAGGTATGAACAGCGGCTTCCAGCGTTTCACGCATATCCGGATCATCAGTCAATGGTGTGACTAACGTCATCTGGCAGGCAGCCAAAGGCTCAACACCTTCTGCAATCATTTGCCCTGCATAGACCAGAAGACGGGTGGAAATACCTTCATCCAGGCCATGACCTTTCAGGTTGCGGGCACGATGGGCAATCTGTACCAGTTTTTTGGCTATCTCAGCATCGACACCGGTTTCCTTGGCGACAATTTCGGCCTCCAGCTCGGCGTCCGGATAATCAAAATTCATCGCCCCGAAACGTTGTTTGGTGGATTGCTTGAGATCTTTCATCAGGCTCTGATAACCGGGATTGTAGGAAATCACCAGTTGAAAATCTTTGTGAGCCTCAACCAGCTCACCTTTTTTATCCAGTGGCAGACTGCGACGATGATCGGTCAAAGGATGGATAACCACCGTTGTATCCTGACGTGCTTCAACCACTTCATCCAGATAACAGATGGCACCAATACGGGCAGCGGTGGTCAAGGGACCATCCTGCCATTTGGTGCCATCCTTATCGAGCAGAAAACGCCCGACCAGATCGGAGGCGGTCATATCTTCATTACAGGCAACTGTGATCAGCGGGCGACCTAGCTTCCAAGCCATATATTCGACAAAACGGGATTTACCACAACCGGTCGGACCTTTAAGCATTACCGGCATACGGCGCGCGTAAGCGGCTTGATACAGCTCCACTTCATTACTGACCGGACGGTAAAAAGGTTCTGTTTTGACTTTATACTGTTCAGCAATTTTCTCGCTCATCGCAGTAACCTCAGGGTATTCGTTGGAAAGTTTGGTGGTACGTATTTGAAAAAGCCCCTGACACTGTGGTCAGGGACTGATTCGATTTGATGTTATACCGACTGACCGCGGAACACGACCATTTCTGCGCCTTTAGATTGAGCATAATTATCATAACCCACCAAACGCACATGGTTTTTCGGATGTGCTTTGTGGCAGGCTTCGGCTTCTGCCAGAATGCGATCCACATCGGTTTCCCCGAATAAAGGCAGTTTCCACATATACCAGTAGTGACCAAATGCATTTTCTGGTTCAGTGTGTTCTACTGCAGGGTTCCAGCCTTTACTGACGATGTATTCAACCTGTTTACGGATACGTGCAGCATCCATTTCCGGCAAATATGAGAAGGTTTCAAACTTACGGCTTGATGCATCGGCAAGGCTTGAAGCGTAATCTTGCATTTCACTCATTGTCATTTCCTCAAATAATGTCAAATTCGATATCAGTAAACCATGGTCAGCAGTGCCGACCAGCATCGCTTATTTATGGGCAACGTCTAATTTATCGACGGTATCGAATTCGAATTTGATTTCTTTCCAGGTTTCCATTGCGATCTTCAGCTCAGGGCTATGCTCAGCAGCAGCGGTCAGGATTTCTTTCCCTTCTTTTTCCAGCTCTCTGCCGTGGTTACGTGCTTCTACGCAAGCTTCCAATGCCACACGGTTGGCTGCTGCACCCGCCGCATTACCCCATGGATGACCCAATGTACCGCCACCAAACTGTAATACCGAATCATCACCAAAGATGCTGACCAGTGCAGGCATATGCCATACGTGAATACCACCGGAAGCGACCGGCATAACACCAGGCATGGATGCCCAATCCTGATCAAACATAATGCCGCGGCTGCGATCTTCTTTGATATAAGAGTCACGCATAATATCGATCCAGCCCAGTGTTGCAGCACGGTCGCCTTCCAATTTACCAACCACAGTACCTGAATGCAGGTGATCACCACCTGACAGACGCAGCATTTTGGTTAATACACGGAAATGGATACCATGGTTCGGATTGCGATCCAGTACCGCATGCATTGCACGGTGAATGTGCAGCAACATACCGTTATCACGACACCAGTTGGCCAGACCTGTGTTAGCCGTGAATCCACCCGTCAGGTAGTCATGCATGATAATGGGTGCACCCAGTTCTTTGGCATACTCAGCACGTTTGTACATTTCTTCAGGGGTTGGCGCTGTAACGTTCAGATAATGACCTTTACGTTCACCCGTTTCGATTTCAGCTTTGTCGATCGCCTCCATAACAAAGTCAAAACGTTGTCTCCAGCGCATAAATGGTTGTGAGTTAACGTTTTCATCGTCTTTGGTAAAATCCAGACCGCCACGCAAACATTCATATACGGCACGACCGTAGTTTTTGGCAGAGAGACCCAGCTTTGGCTTGATGGTGCAGCCCAGCAATGGACGACCATATTTGTTCATGATGTCACGCTCAACCTGGATACCATGAGGAGGACCACCACAAGTCATTACGTACGCAACAGGAATTCGCACGTCTTCCAGACGTAATGAACGCACTGCTTTAAAACCGAAAACGTTACCCACCAGAGAAGTCAGCACGTTTACGACTGAACCTTCTTCAAACAAATCGATGGGGTATGCAATAAAGGCATAGAACGCCTCATCGTTGCCTGGAACATCTTCAATAGCGTAAGCGCGACCTTTATAGTAATCCAGGTCTGTCAGCAAATCAGTCCAGACAGTGGTCCAGGTGCCAGTCGATGATTCCGCCGCAACCGCCGCAGCCGCTTCTTCACGAGGCACACCTTCTTGCGGGATGACCTTGAAGCAGGCCAGGAAATCAGTGTCTTTCGGAGTGTAATCAGGCATCCAGTATGTTTCGCGATACTCTTTTACACCCGCTTGGTAAGTCTTTGCCATGGTGTTCTCTCCAGGATTATGCGCAAGCAGATTAATCAAACTGTTTTTTTGCCGAGGTAAGTTTACTTCAGCGACAATTTTATGTCTGTGACAAAAATAGTTGACTTTAACCATTAAAACAAGTTAATAATTTTTATCCTTAACATAAATTAAAGTTATATATGCTGCATGCATCCTTACAACAATTACGTTTATTCGAAGCGACGGCTCGATTGATGAGTATTACCCGCGCCGCAGAAGAAAAACATTTAACACAACCGGCCGTGTCGATTCAGATGAAAAAACTGGAAGAGTCTGTCGGCATGCCACTCTTCGAAACGGTAGGCCGAAAATTGCACCTGACGGTTGCGGGCCATGAACTCTATGATGCCTGTCGCGATGTATTAGAGCGGCTGGCAGATCTCGATGCCGCTCTGGCTGATTTACAGGGTGAAGTCGCCGGGCCGGTCAATCTGGTGGTGGTCAGCTCCGCCAAATATTTTCTGCCCTATCTCCTGGGTAATTTCATAAAACGCTATCCCAAAGTCGAACCAAGACTCCGGGTAACCAATCGAGCACGGTTATTGGAGCGTCTGGATGCCAATGAAGATCATCTTTATATCATGGGTCAGGTGCCCGAGGATCTGCCCGTAGTTGAATATCCGTTTCTGGAAAATGTCCTGGTCATTGTCGCCCGGCCTGATCATCCATTGGCTACACAAAAAAACATTCCGTTAAAAGCCATTGCGGAACAACGTCTGATTGGCCGGGAGCCCGGTTCCGGCACACGCAAAGCAGTTGAAGAATTATTTGCCAAATCAGGACTCAAGGTCTCGCCCTATATGGAGCTAAGTGGGGCAGATGAAATCAAGCATGGGGTGATGGCTGGCCTGGGGGTGGCAGTGTTGTCATTACATAGTCTGCGACTGGAATTAGCTGCTAATAAAATTGTAATACTGGATGTGGAAAACTTTCCATTACGCCGCCGCTGGTATGCTGTGCATCGTCAAGGCAAACGATTGTCACTGGCCGCACAGACATTTCTGGATTATCTGCAACAGGAAGGTGAACAGGAAATCGAACATTTATTGACGCATGACAGTGCTATCCTTGCTGGCACCCCAGACGTTTAGCCTGATCAATCAAATCCACCACCGAAGTTTGCTGCTGATTGTGGCATTGACTGAGAAAGCGTCTCTGTGTGCCGAGGGAATAGGTGTTTTCAATAAATCGGCAATCATTCATTGAAGCGGATTTATCCCATCCCGCCAGGCGTTGAATGGATTGGGAGAAATTACCTTTCTGAAATAACACCACCTCAGCCGGGCGTTGTTCAATTTTGCTGAGATGTACTTGATATCGATCATCACAATCCAGCTGGGTTATTGAATACTGCAGATAAAGTCGCTGCATGTTTTTTACAAAATCATGCTTTTCCATCTGTTGCCATTTCGGCTCAATAAACAACAGAAACAAAGCAAATACGAACACTACAAATACTGCAGAAATAAATGACCAGCGAACCCAGACAAATTGTTCAACTAAGGTGAAAATCACTCCGGTCAGGCACAATATAACGCCCGTATAGAAAAATACCGGAACCAGCCATTTTGCATACCTTGACGGACTGCCGATAAAACCAGCCAGATAGCCGTAAAATAACATCGAAACCAGCAATATCGCCACGATAAGGCTAACAGCTACTCTGGCAAATAATGGCATCATGGCAGAAACAGAAAAAACCGGACACCAGACAGGTATCCGGCCCAACCAGATTTATTTCTGTTTCAAAATGTCGCGAATTTCGGTTAACAGAATTTCTTCTTTTGTCGGCGCAGGTGGTGCCTCAGGAGCCGCCTCTTCTTTCGCTTTCAATGAGTTCATGACCTTGATGGCTATAAAAATCGCAAAGGCAATAATCACAAAATCAACAATCGTTTGAATAAACTGCCCATAGGCAATAACGACTGCCGGCGTATCACCAACCGCTTCTTTGAGGACTATCGCCAGATCTTTGAAATCGACCCCACCCATTAACAAACCGAGTGGCGGCATAATGACATCGGAAACAAACGATGAAACAATCTTGCCAAATGCCACACCGATAATGATACCAACTGCCATATCAACCACATTACCGCGCATCGCAAACTTTTTGAATTCTTGTACCATGCTCATAAACACTCTCCTTTTGACTTGAACAAACTTCCTGACAAAACGCATTTTTACGTCTTTTATATCAGCAGTTTAGAATATATGACATAAAAAAATTTTCTTTGGAAAATTAGCGGACAATAGAAGTGTCTTTATGTAAGTAAACACTTTCTCATTCATCGACAAATGTATAAGGCTATTTATGGCAATTGGTTTTTTTCAAAAACGCATTGAAGAAATTATCAGCAATATTGTGAACGCTGACGACGCTACTGCACTATCAGCGGAACAATTGGAGCAACTCTCATCACAGTTAGCGTTGTATTTTTCGACTATCCTGCTGACTCTGGCAGGCATTCTGCTGATTGCAGTATTTTTGTTATGGATAGTCAAACGACGAGCCAATGATGGTTCACAGACAAATAAAGAACTGGAACGACAACGCCTGTTACAGGACCTGGAAAGCCAATTTCTGTCTATCAGCAATCAACCGGCGTTATGGTTAACCAATCGATCAACATTTGATGCCAAAGTGGTCTATGAATTCGCATTGGCTCTGACACCTGAAGTAAGCTGGTATACCCCGCAAAATATTAAGACGTCATGGCATATGGGTGACCGCATGGCAGTCATCACTGATCAGGATGATTTACTGACCGCCAGTGTGCTGGATGAAATTCTGTTCTGGTTCCGCAGCCTGGATCGTGCTGTAGCAGGCGAATTAATTAAAGTTGAGGATATCTATAGTTTGTGGCGTCAGATATTGCCCTTTTCCATTGATAACCGTTTCAGTTTTATGGCCGCCTATTTTGCAGAGGATAAGCGGGGCAGCCTGGATGATTTGGAAGCTGTTCGGCAAGTATTGATGGGGGTAATTCGTTATTGCCAGCAGCAAAAACTTTCCCAACCATTGAAATATATAAATGGCCGGCTTGATCCATTATTCTTTGATGAACTTCCCAAAGGGATGAAAACCGGGCTCGAAGCGGCCAGACCCAATAAAGTCCGTCGCCAGGATCCCGTTGTCATGGATGAAGCGCCAGTCATTACACAAAAAAATAAAACTGAGCGTAAAGAACCACTGGTTATCAACCCTGAAACAGTCGCTGAAAAACCTAAACATACGACACGTAAAGAACCGACCGTCAGTTTTGAAGGTGTGGATATCGAGACCCAAAAACCGGAGTAATATCTGGTAAACCAGAACGAGTGGATCGGTATAAAGAATGGGGGGCTGGGTAATGAGAAATTATTCAATTGTCTTATTGATATGTATCGGCATATCACATGTCAGTCTGGCCCAGCAAACAGAAGAGATATATGTGATTGCCGATGGTCGCTTGCCATTGGCAGCCACTGATCAAAGTTACTGGCTAAACCATCCAGCTATTCTTCAGTCGAGTAGTCAGTCCAGAGAATACTGGCTCCGGCATAACGCTGTGTATGAAGAAGATTTTCGAATCATGGATAGTGCTCAGGGCAACTTCACCCGATCAGCTAGCGAGCAAACCGCCGTATTATATTTACTGAGCTTATGGCCACGCTGTTGCAGCAATATGGGACTCGCCATCGTTGAAAATCAGCAGCTTGTTCGCAACATCGTATTTGCTGGAGGCACTCATCATTTATTTCCCGTTGTAGATATTAATGATGATGGGCTGGATGAATTAGCACTGGTGAGCAGTTTTGGCATGGGTGGCAGTAATGAAACCAGTTTAAGTGTTATTTCCTTGGCTAACGGCTCAACGATATTAAAAGGCAGATTCCCTCTGGTCCAAGATAACTGTGCAACAATGAGTGAGCATAGTGAACGAAATTCCTTTCGTATTAGTTTTGATAAAACCACTCCAGATCAATTCAGCCTTGAGCAATACCAAACTGGATGTGATGATGTTCAAGACACTGACAAAGTCACCTCGATCAATAGCATTCCAGTAGAAGCCGCCGAAATCAACGAAGACTATATTGATTTACCAATTAACTGACCAACTTATTCCACCACATTATTTGTTTTACAAACGTTCGCTAATACCGCGACAGCCAAATCAATTTGAAAAGTGGGTTCTCGATGTTCTCGCAGAAAATATTGTTGCACTCTATAGGCTTCTTGTTCTTTTTCAATGCGTTGTTCACAGCTCATTTCCGACGGCACTAACTCACCATTTAAGTCCTGCAGATAATGCACCATTTCGTGAATAATAAAGCCTCTGGCACTTTGATCCTGCTCTAATTGCATCCGCTCATCGTAGTAAATAATTTGTGTATCTGTGTCGTAATAGGCTACAGCGGTACAGAATTGATCTTCACATAATGTTTTAACCAATTGTTGATGGCTCACCGCTTCAACCACCGGCAAATCAACAGGCTGTTGATACCCGGTTAACGTAACTGCCCAAACTAACAAACCGTTTATTAGCTCCTGCATGTCTATTGCTCCAATGCTGACAAAGTCATGTGGGATAAAATGCCGAAATTAAAGCGATTCAAAGAGCTCCAGTATCGCTTCCTGATGACTCAGTTTTTGTTGTCTTAAATTACTGTAATTCGCACAAAGTTCACCATAAACAAAACGCCCATTTACGGTTTGAAGTTGAGCTGCAAAATCCTCAAGCATTTGATCTTCGTCTGCTGCAATGCCCATTTCCTGTAATTGGCGGGTGGTTTGCACAGTACGATTGGCTATCACACGAGGTTGTTCATGCACATGGGGCTTAATAGACGATAGAAGTGTCTGGTAATAGTTGGTATCGCGTGTTTTATCAGCACCTGGCTTAGCTTGATAAAGGGTTAACAACCATTGCTCAGGTGGAGTAGGATCGGCAACCGATAACATTTCAACGGGTTTAGCTTCAGGCATTCCTTGCTGTAAATTTTGCGGAACCGGCTTGATAACAGCATATGAAGGTTGTTCATCAAACTCTTGAGACTGTTGCACTTCATTATCTTCACAGCCACTTATTGCCATGAAACTTAAGGAGACAGAAAAGACGATCAATAAACGCTTAATTATTACGCCATGGACTGAGCTTTCCATTAGTCTGCTCCTTTAGTGTTTCACCCTATTAAGTTTGTAAACAATCACCGATTTTTTGCTGATCAAATCATGCTGTGTATTACTGTTGATCTCCGTATCGTTCGTTTACCCCGGCTTCGCTTATAAAGGTCGCTGAAACCAACTCCCAACGCTGCTCAGCATCAAACACCCTGCTACACCCTAATGCCTGAGAAGCGGAGGGTTTTATGGGAAACATAGATCGCCCGCCCTGTCGCACATCATAAAAATAGCGGTCCAGATGCAAGTCAATGATTTGTTTTTCATGCGTATTTTTTACAAAAATCCGTGCACCACCTTTCTTTTCACAATCCTCATCCGCTTCTTCATAGAACTCAATAAAGCGGCTGGCATCGTCTTCGGCTGCCACTAAACTATTGGCTGATAAAAGTATTCCGGCAAAACAAGCAAACAGCGCGACAGACACCGGCTTAATGGACATGAATTTGCTCCTGAGTAATATAAGTTAGACGAATCTACTGCAGACTAGAGGGTAAATTTCAAAGTTTCTCCCGCCCCAACATTGAGGTCATTTTCCCTATAACCTTCAGGAAAACATTGTTGATATTAGCCAATGCTTTACGCAATTCACTGGGTTAACTGAAAGAATAAAATTAAGGCGAAAATTTCAGACATAAAAAAACCTGCCGAAGCAGGTTTTTGAATTTGTGGTGGCTACACCTAGATTCGAACTAGGGACCCCATCATTATGAGTGATGTGCTCTAACCAACTGAGCTATGTAGCCACGAAGCCGAGCATTTTACTTGTCTGGGCAGTAAATATCAACAATTTAGCGATAGGGTTACAACCAATCACTGAATTGAATACCAAAACCAATGCTATTGGTACGGTGATCGTAATCAATCAAACTTTCACCATACCCATTAAACCATTGCACATAACCTCTGAAGTTTTTATACAGAGGAAAGCTCCAGCCCAGTTGCGTTGCACCTTTATTATTACCGCGCAGGTTATTACGTATCATCAGATCAAAGCTGTGGTCACCATATTTATAAACCGAGGTGAAATCGAAATTACCCAAATATTTTTCAATATCCGGATTATCATCCGAACTGCTGCGCTCCGGGATGCGATACCACGGACGGGCGGAGAAATAGAAATCCCCTTTTTCGACAACAAACTCGGCAAACACACGATTCCAGCTTCGGGAAAGCTCTCCACTCTGGCCGTTCGATTGATGATTGATACCCACATTAATCAGAGAGTTCTTGAATCCCAGCAACTCTGTATCATTTGCAAAAGACAGCCATGCTTCAGGTTCATGGTTTGAATCGCGAAATGCTGCCGAGCTATCACTATTGAACATTTGCCAGAAAGAACGGTTGGTATAGGCAATAAACGCATCGGCACGACCATCAAACAACCCACGAACAACGGGCAATTTTAAGCTGATCTGAAATTTGCTTTCCCATGGTTGAAAATCATAGTCACGATCCGGATCCGCTGCATCGAAAGGCGCCTCATTTGCTGAACCTACATTGTTACTGAAGATAAAGTAATTCGGACGATGTGGTAAAAAGGCAAAGGGATTATTTGATTGCGTTTTTTCCAGTACTAAACGGCGTGATAAGGCTGATCCATCTGCCGTTTCAATTGTGCCTTCATTCTCATCAATTGAAATAGCTTCCAGCTGCTCATCATTCATTTCAGAAAGATATGCCGGTTGTTCCTGCTCTTTTTTTTCTGCAGCTATATCAGCAGAACAGATTTCGCGAATATTTCCAACGGTTACACTATCGTCCGATGTAGCCATTTTGGAAAGTATGCATGCATCCATTGCCTGATCTGCATAGGCTACATTGGCGAAAAATGGTGCCAACAGCACCCCGACAAACCATCTTTTCATGACGCTTCCTTTGTTTTCAGAGTGCCTTCTCGAACTTACATGGCAGAGGCAGTATTTGGTCTAAACGTTAAACCTGAAATGCATTACATCGCCGTCTTTGATGACATATTCTTTCCCTTCAAGACGCCATTTTCCGGCATCTTTGGCACCTTGTTCACCATTAAACTGAACAAAATCTTCATAGCCGATAACTTCAGCACGGATAAAGCCTTTTTGGAAATCAGTGTGGATGACGCCAGCACCTTCTGGTGCGGTCGCGCCGACTTCAACAGTCCAGGCACGTACTTCCTTAACACCCGCGGTAAAGTAAGTATGTAATCCAAGTAACTGATAGCCGCTACGAATCACTCGATTCAGACCGGGCTCATCCTGACCAAGTTCCTCAAGAAATTCAGCCTTGTCTTCATCAGCCAGATCGGCAATTTCGGATTCGATCGCTGCACAAATGGCCACCACAATCGCATTCTCTTTTTCAGCCAGTGATTTGACTGCATCCAGAGCCGGATTATTTTCAAAGCCATCTTCAGCAACATTGGCAATATACATCGTGGGTTTAATCGTCAGTAAATGCAAACCTGTTAATAATCCCAGCTGATCTTCATCAAGGTTCATTGCCCTGACAGGTAAGCCTTGATCCAGATGCTCACGAATCTTTACCAGTAAATCCAATCGTGCTTTGGCTGTTTTGTCACCACCTTTGGCATCCTTGGTGGTTTTGGTTATGGCTTTTTCCACCGATTCGAGATCGGCTAATGCCAGTTCGGTATTAATGACTTCAATATCATCCAGTGGTGAGACCTTACCCGAAACATGCACGACGTTTTCATCTTCAAAACAACGTACGACATGTGCGATAGCATCGGTTTCACGAATATTGGCCAGAAATTTATTACCTAACCCCTCACCTTTCGATGCACCGGCCACTAAACCGGCAATATCGACAAATTCCATGGTCGTAGGCAAAACGCGTTGCGGTTTTACAATGGCTGCCAGCTTATCCATCCGCGGATCCGGTACCGGCACGATGCCAACATTCGGCTCGATAGTACAGAACGGGTAGTTTTGTGCTTCGATTCCGGCTTGCGTCAGCGCATTAAATAAAGTGGATTTGCCTACATTAGGTAAACCGACAATACCGCATTTAAATCCCATGAGAAATCCTTAGGGTTTATTTATATAAGAATGATTAAAAATTACTCGCACCTTAAACCGTTGCCTATGCAAATCACAATAAACTGAGTTAAAAAACCAAGCTGTTCTTATTGTGAGTGCAGCCAGTTCATGGCTTTTTCCAGGTTGCCTGAAAGTACTTCAGGTAAAACCCGCAAGCTGTTATCGATACTTGTCAGAATATTTTCCCGATCTGCTGGTGAGGGTTTACTCAGGACATAATCAGCGACTTGCTTGCTATTGCCAGGATGGTCAATGCCAATCCGGCAACGTAAAAATTCTTTACTGCCCAGTTGACTTACGATGTCACGCAAACCATTGTGACCGCCATGGCCGCCGCCACTTTTCAGGCGAACTGTGCCAGCAGGTAAATCCAGTTCATCGTGAATAACAAGAATATTTTCTGTGAGGACTTTATAAAAATTGGCCAGTGCAGCAACAGACTGTCCGCTGCGATTCATAAACGTAAGAGGTTTAATTAGCCAGACTTTATGTTCCGGAGTTGTGTATTGGACCAGTTGACCATGAAATCGGGATTCTGTTTTAAAACTCAGCCCCAAATCCTTAGCCAACTGATCCAACCACCAAAACCCGACGTTATGTCGGGTTTGTTCATATTGGGAACCGGGATTGCCCAGACCGGCGATAATCCAGTTTGTCATAACAGTTCCCGACGACTGAATTACTCTTCAGTCGCTTCCTCATCAGCTTCGGTATCTTCTTCAAGATCCACTTTAGCAACACGTGGCTCATGAATATTAACAACCGCTTGATCGTAAGAAGAACGTTCACCTTCTTCCAGCTGCTCATCCTGTGTATGCGTCAAGGCCGTCAAAGTGACGCCTTTAGGCAGTTTCAGTTCTGATAAATGGATTGCTTCATCCATTGCCAGTTTTGCAACATCAACTTCAATGTATTCCGGCAGATCTTTAGGCAGGCAAGAGATTTCAACCTCTGTCATCAGATGTGAGATCAAACCGCCGGCTTTAACACCAACCGCTTTTTCTTCATTGAGGAAATGCAATGGAATGGTCATTGTCATTGCATGCTTGGCATCAACGCGCAGGAAATCAGCATGAATGATTTTGTTGTCATTGGCTGGGTGGCGTTGCAGATCTTTCAATACAACCTGATTTTTCTTGCCATCAATAACCAATGTCAGAATGTGTGCGTAAAACGCTTCTTCTGCCAAATGGCGAATGAACTGGTTATGGTTAACTGAAATTGAGACTGGTTCTTTTTCAGCGCCATAGACTACTGCTGGTACTTTGCCCGCATGACGTAGGCGGCGGCTCGCACCTTTCCCCTGGTCAGTACGCGCTTCAGCATGTACTTCAAATAAATTTTCCATCTTCTTCTCCAAGACTAAAAAACGGACACGGAGTCCGTTAAATATGCCGTTTTACGGCTTTTCGCCTCCCCCGCGACCAGGTTCAGCACATACAACCAAAAGACTGACTTCTGGTTAATCCATATACAAAGAGCTTACAGACTCTTCATTACTAATTCGGTACATCGCTTCTGCGAGCATTTCCGCAATGCTCAACACGCGGATTTTGTCACATGCGGCCGCCTCGGGCTGCAATGGAATCGTGTCAGTGATGACTAATTCATTTAACAAAGATTTATTAATATTGGACACGGCTGCACCCGACAAAACCGGATGTGTACAGTAAGCAACCACATTGGTCGCACCATGTTCTTTTAACGCGGCTGCCGCAGCACACAAGGTGCCGGCAGTATCGACCATATCATCAACCATTACACAGGTCCGGCCATCAACATCACCAATGATGTTCATCACTTTGGCCACATTGGCGCGTGGGCGACGTTTATCGATAATCGCCAGTTCAACATCCAAATGTTTGGCCAATGCCCGAGCACGTACTACCCCCCCCACATCCGGAGAAACCACGACCAAATCCTGGTATTTATGTTTCCAGATATCCCCCAATAACACCGGGGAGGCATAAACGTTATCTACCGGGCAATCAAAAAAGCCCTGAATCTGATCCGCATGCAAATCGACGGTTAACACCCGATCGGCACCAACGCCAGTCAACATATTCGCTACTACTTTTGCAGTGATAGCAACTCGTGCTGAGCGGGGACGGCGATCCTGACGGGAATAACCAAAATAAGGAACAACCAGAGTAATTCGTTTGGCGGATGCTCGACGGATAGCGTCGGTCATTACCATGAGTTCCATCAGATTATCATTGGTTGGCATGCAGGTAGGCTGGACGATGAAAACGTCTTTACCGCGGACATTATCAAGAATTTCAACCATGATCTCGCCATCACTGAATTTTTCAACGGTGGCTTTACCCAGGCTGATATTCAGAAAATTGGCGATACTTTCTGACAGTTTACGATTAGCATTACCGGTAAAGACCATCATATTGCCGTCTGCGGTACGCTGTTGTAACTGGAGGAGTCGGTTTTGAGTCACTATTGAGATGCCGAGTTCGTTCAATAAACAAAAAGAGTGGCTGGGGTACCAGGATTCGAACCTGGGAATGACGGGATCAAAACCCGTTGCCTTACCGCTTGGCGATACCCCAACTGTTTTTACTCAACTCTATCAATTTGCAGTTACATTCAGACTTCTATCGAAGTCTTTTGCACAAAGACTCAACGGTGATTCGTTGCAGCCTTTGGCAGTAAAAGCATGCCAATGTTCCGGCACATTTTGTAAAACATTTTCAGCCTCAGCGGCTGAATCAAAGCGGGCAAATACACAAGAACCCGTTCCGGTCATTCGTGGAATGGCTGCATATTGTGCCAACCATGCCAGTGCTTGTGCAACTGGTGGATATAATTTTTTTACCACCGATTCGCAAATGTTACTGCCTTCCCCCGCAAGGAAGCCCGCTATTGTGATGGGTTCACAATCGCGTGTCAATTCAGTTGCGGAAAATATTTCTGCTGTAGAGACGGCACAATCGGGAAAGATAACTAAATACCAAGGTTCAGGTGGATCAATCCTGGTAAATATTTCCCCCACCCCCTCAGCCCATGCGGCATGACCGCGGATAAAAACCGGTACATCTGCGCCCAGCTGCAATCCCAGAGCGGCCAACTGGTCCTCAGTTAAACCACATTGCCAGAGTTTGTTCAGCGCAATTAATGTGGTTGCAGCATCTGAACTGCCGCCCCCCAGACCACCACCCATTGGCAGATTTTTTTCAAGTTGAATAATGGCACCCGAGGTGATTTTAGCAGTTGCCTGTAGAAACCTGGCTGCGCGAACAATCAGATTATCCTGATCAGCAATATCTGGCAGATCCGCTTTTAAGCTAATTTGTGCATCATCGGTGACAGTAAATTTTAGCTTGTCTCCCTGATCGAGAAACTGAAATGCCGTCTGCAATTCATGATAACCATCTGATCGCCTGCCGGTGATATGTAAAAACAAATTTATTTTTGCCGGCGCAGGCCACCATTCATTCATTTACCAACTTTCCAGCCATTCATTACCAATCGGATACTTAACTCGGGATGCTCAATGAATATTTTGGCCGGCACATCATTACCTTCCAACGGTACATAATCGATAAACTCAACTTCCCAGCCAGCTTGAGATAGCGTCATCAATCGGCCTTTGTCATCCAGTGTTTTGCCGTCGATCTTAATCGCTGAATACGGTAAGCCTCTCACCCAGTCGCGCAGGGCGCTAACGGGTAGCAACCAACCCATCACTTCTGCCAGAAGCTGCTCAGGAGTAGTAGCAGAATAGGTTTGGCCATCGGAAAACGTCATTGTGACCAGCTCATCGTCACCTTTTAATTCAACGGCTCCCTGAGAAAACGGACCTATCAGACGAATAGTGAAATCATCCTGGTGTTGCTGCCAGGTCACGCCGACATTCCAGCCTTCTTTGTCCTGTCTTATCACTGTCCGGCCACGAAATGACCAGTCGTTTAACTGCTTTAATGATGTTTGATGGTTTTCCCACAGAACTTCTGCAGGGGCGAGTGGTTTTGTTTGCCAGAACGGAGTACAGGCGGTCAGCAAACTGACCGCCAAAATCACCAACAGTTGTTTCATTTGGTCAACCGTTGCAATGTTTCCTGAAGCACTTTGTTTTCAGCATCCAGTTTTGACGCTTCACTCCAGTATTTTCTGGCCTCTGATTTTTTATTCTGCACCCAGAGAACTTCCCCGAGATGCGCCAGGAATTCCACATCAGCCTGAATAGCGACTGCTTCCCGCAAATAATATTCCGCTTTTTCCAAATCACCCATTCGGTAATATACCCAGCCCAGACTATCCAGGTAATACGGATCATTGGGACGCAACTCCAGAGCCTTATTAATCAGCTCTAACGCTTCTTCATGACGGTCAGTGCGATCTGTCAGGGTATAACCCAATGCATTTAAAGCCTGAGAATTATTCGGATCGATTTGCAACATGGTTCGTAAATCGGTTTCCAGCATTTCCAGGTTATCTATCGATTCTGCCACCATGGCTCGGCTGTACAGCAAATCCAGATTGCCCGGATAATTAACCAATGCTTCACTTAACACATTAACAGACTCTTCCGGCATGCCTTGGTCGCGTAAGAAAGCAGACTCAAACAAATAAAAATCAATCGCCTGCTGTGGACGTTCCTGACGCAGTAATTGCAAATGTTTCCGTGCTTTATCAATGTCACCTTGTTCAGCAAGCAGATTGATATAACGGGTTTGCGCCATTTCAAATCGTTGGCTGTCTACAGGTACAGAAGCAAACCACACCAGCGCAGAATCAATATTGTCATTCATTTCTTCTGCAAGGCCCATAAAATAACTGGCCTGGCCTCCGGCATCACCCATTTGTAATAACTGACTGAAAAAGGTCTTGGCGGTTTGTCCATCTTCACGCTCTAACGCCAATAGTCCCAGTGCAAAAATGACGTCCGGATTATCCGGGTTTTCCAGATTCAATTCTTCAAAAACCCGTTTGGCTTTTTCCGATTGACCGCTTTCCCCTAATAATTTGCCATAGGTAAAGCGTAAGGATTCACTGGCCCCTTCCTGCTCTGCCGCTTTGGCAATAAGTTTTAATGCTTCGTCACTTTTGTTGAATGTTTGCAGTAAATCCGCTTTTAATGCCAGATACGCTTCGTTGCGTGGCTCTTCCTCGAGCAATTCATCCACGGTCATTTCGGCAACATCAAATCGCTGGAAATATGCCGCCAGCCGGGCGTAAGTAAAACGTGCTGCCGGATCGTCATTTTTATAGATATCCAATTCCAGAATGGTCTGTAAACCTCTTTCCGGATCGCCTTTTTCACTTAAATTGGCAGCCAGACTTTCCAGATATCTTTCTTTATTTTCCGGCTCCAGAGCAAATGCCTTGTTCATGTTTTTAACCACTTCAGGGTAGTTATCTTCCATTAACAAAAACGGCACCCGCATCACATAGACTTCGGCTTCGTCCGGTGAAACTTCCTGCCAGCGAGTCAATGCCCGATTGATGCGTTTGGGATCCCGGGAAAAAGTAGATATTCGCGCGGAACGACCTGCCAGATTGGGCGAGTCGGTTATTTCTGCTGCCTGATTGTATAAATCCACCGCGATGTCCAGTTGTCCGCGTTGCCCGGCAATTTCAGCGGCAAGTACGTAATAAACCAGTTCCGGCGTAAGTGGCAAATCCATTGCAGGTTGCGCAGTATCGACCACTTCAGGTTTGTTTAAGTCAATCTGTTGCAGTGTAGCGCTTTCGTCTGATTGCTGAGCAGTAGCAGCGCATCCAAACAGTAAAATAGGTATCATCAACCAAGTTGCCGAAGCGGCAAACTGTTTGGAATGACAGTGTAACTGTTGCAATAAATCCATAATTCAACGACCTGACTGATTGAGTTTGATAGAATGGCGAATTAGTCTTATCCAGACCGAAATATCAGACAACTTAGCTGAAGGCTGTAAAGTTTAACAGCATACAACACGACTCCTTAATTATGCATCTTGTCACTTACGGCATTAATCACACAACCGCTCCGGTTGCTGTGCGCGAGAAGCTTAGCTTTGATGCTGATAAATTACCTTTGGCTTTAGCGTCACTGATGTTAAATGACAGCGTCATTGAAGCAGTCATTGTATCAACCTGCAATCGCACCGAAATATACTGTCACCTGGACGAGGATTATGACAATAGCGTCCTGTTATGGTTGCATAACTTTCAGCAACAGGATGCCACTGCGTTACAGTCCTACCTTTATCACTATGAAGGTGCGGATGCAGTCAGGCATTTATTTCGTGTCGCCAGTGGTCTGGATTCGTTAGTGTTAGGTGAGCCGCAGATTCTCGGTCAGCTAAAAACAGCTTACACTCAGGCCCTGAATGCAAAAGCGCTGGGAAAATCATTAGGTCGTCTGTTCCAGCATGCCTTTGCCGTTGCCAAACAAGTACGCACGGATACCGCCATTGGTAACAGTCCGGTTTCAGTCGCCTTCGCTGCTGTCAGTCTGGCAAAGCAGATTTTCAGTAATCTGGCGGAATCAACCGCGTTATTAATCGGTGCCGGAGAAACCATTGAACTGGTGGCACGTCACTTATTTGATAATGGCATTAAACGTTTGATTATCGCTAACCGTACCGTTGAAAGAGCACATATGCTGGCAACGTCGGTGAATGGCTACGCCATCAGTTTAAGTGAAATCCCGGCCCACCTTGCTGAAGCCGATATCGTGATCAGCTCGACCGCCAGTCAATTACCTATTTTAGGAAAAGGGACTGTCGAAAGCGCGTTGAAACAACGCAAACGGCGGCCCATTTTTATGGTGGATATTGCCGTGCCCCGTGATATTGAAGCCGAAGTCGGCCAGCTGGAAGATATCTATCTTTATACCGTTGATGATCTGCACGACATTATTGAAGAGAATTTACAGTCCCGCCGTGACGCCGCCAAGCAGGCTGAGGAAATTATTGATACTCAGGCCGATCATTTTGCCGGCTGGATGCGGAGTCAGGATGCTGTTCCGGTGATCAGAGCGATACGTGATCAGGGACAAATGCTGAGCACCCAGGCTGTTGATAAAGCGTTACGCCAGCTGGAACAGGGCATGAGTGCCGAAATAGTCATGACCGAACTGGCCCGCACATTAACCAACAAACTATTACACGAACCCAGTAGACAACTGCGACAATCGGCATTTGAATCAGATGAAAATAATCCCATGATTGATGCTGCCCGTCGTTTATTTAATATTAAGGATTGATCTGTGAAAGATTCCATCAGGCATAAACTTGAAGCCTTAGTTGATCGCCATGAAGAGATCAGTGGCCTGCTTTCCGATCCGGAAACCATGGCCAATCAGAATAAATTTCGCACCTTATCGCAGGAATATGCGCAGCTAGAGCCTGTTGTAAAACACTTTGGCATGTATTTGCAGACATTAAGTGATTTGAAAGATGCTCAGACAATGCTGCAGGAAAAAGATCCTGAGCTGCGTGAAATGGCCAGAGAAGAGTTAGCCATCGCTGAGGAAAAACAGGAACAGCTGGCGATTGACTTGCAAAAACTGCTGTTACCTAAAGATCCCAATGATCAACGTAATATCTTTCTCGAGGTTCGTGCTGGCACCGGCGGTGATGAAGCCGCCATTTTTTCCGGTGATTTGTTCCGTATGTACACCCGCTACGCAGAGTCCCGCCGCTGGCAGGTCGAAATACTCAACGCTCAGGAAGGTGAACATGGCGGATATAAAGAAATTATCGCCCGTATTGTCGGCGAGGGAGCCTATTCACGGCTGAAGTTTGAATCCGGCGCGCATCGTGTGCAACGGGTTCCGGAAACCGAATCGCAGGGCCGTATTCATACCTCAGCCTGCACAGTAGCTATTTTGCCGGAAGCCGATGAAATCGATCAGATTGAAATCAACCCTGCTGATATCAAAATGGATACGTTCCGTTCCTCCGGTGCCGGTGGTCAGCACGTTAACACCACTGATTCAGCCGTACGTATTACCCATATTCCAACAGGCATTATTGTTGAGTGCCAGGAAGAACGTTCACAACATAAAAACCGCGCCAAAGCGATGTCGGTTTTACAGTCGCGCATCATGGCTGCCAAGGAAGAAAAACAAGCATCAGAGCAGGCGGAAACCCGGCGGTTATTAGTGGGCAGTGGCGATCGCAGTGAACGCATCCGTACCTATAACTACCCTCAGGGGCGTATTACCGATCATCGGATCAATCTGACGCTGTATAAACTGGATGAAGTCATGTCGGGTCAGCTGGATCAGGTAATTGATCCATTAATCAGCGAATATCAGGCCGATCAGTTGGCGTTACTCTCGAAAGACTCCTAAGCCCTATTTCGCTTTTAACGTCAGCCAATCCTGAGGCTGCAGATAATGATCATATAGCCGGGCTTCAGCAGAACCCGGTTCAGGTTGCCAGTTATAGCGCCATTTCACTAGGGGTGGCAGTGACATCAGAATCGACTCGGTGCGACCGCCGGATTGCAAGCCAAAAAGTGTTCCGCGGTCATACACCAGATTAAACTCTACGTAGCGACCACGACGATATAACTGAAAATCACGCTGCGCTTCGGTATAAGGCATATCCTTACGACGTTCGACAATCGGTAAATAGGCTGCGGTGTAACTGTCGCCAACATTGCGCAACAAAGCAAAACAGTGGCTAAAATTCGGCTCATTCAAATCATCAAAAAATAAACCGCCAACGCCTCGCGGCTCGTTGCGATGCTTGATAAAGAAATAGTCATCGCACCATTTTTTGTACGCTTCATAAACACTGTCACCAAAAGGATCACAAGCGCTTTTAGCGGTTTGATGCCAGTGAATTACGTCTTCATCAAAGGTGTAATACGGTGTCAGATCATAACCGCCACCAAACCACCAGATAGGTTCTTCACCCGCTTTCTCAGCCACAAAAAAACGCACATTGGCATGTGAGGTGGGTACATAAGGATTATGCGGATGGATCACCAGTGAAACGCCCATCGCCTGAAAGCTGCGTCCGGCTAATTCAGGACGGCTGGCTGTTGCTGAGGGCGGTAAATTATCACCACTGACTTCAGAAAAATTGACCCCGGCCTGTTCGAATACAGCACCGTTGTTTAAGACGCGGGTCCGGCCCCCACCGCCAGCCGGACGCTGCCAGGCATCTTCGGCAAATTTCTCTTTGCCATCGGTAATTTCAACTTCATTACAGATAGTATCTTGCAGTGAGAGTAAATACTCACGTACCGCATTTATATCAGGTGCACTCATCGCAGCACCTCGTCAGTTAATGCATCACGAATGGTTGATGGCTTAGTGGCACCGCCCAATGCACCGGGCAGCACATAATCCAGCTCAGGTAACTGCCAATGCACCTGATGCACATTTCTGGCGGGGCGCAGACCGGTAATATTTGCGCTGCTTGAAACCAGAGGCCCGCCAAATCGACGTGATAACTCTGCCGCTAAAGGATGTGCCGTGACTCGGACCGCCAATGTCTGACGACCACCGGTTAATAAAGGGGAAATCGACTCACGAACAGGCAGTAACCAGGTCGTCGGGCCAGGCCAGGTTTGGTTTACCTTCGCCAGAAGTTCGGCGGATAAAGGTTGAATGAAATCCTGCAATTGATTGAAATCAGCTGCGATCAGAATTAGCCCCTTTTCCAATGGTCGGCGTTTCAGCGCCAGCAATTTGATAATGGCTGTTTCACTCCACGGGTCACAGCCAACACCAAATATCGCTTCAGTCGGATAGGCAATGACACCATCCTCCTGTAAAGCATGGCATGCTTGTCGTAACTGCCAATCTGAAAAACTCATATTCGACTCATTTCGCTTCTTTTCGATACCTAATTAACCACGTTGGCGTTTTTTATGCATCATTTCTTCAATAAATGGCATCAGAATTATTTCCATGGCCAGACCCATTTTTACTCCAGGAACCACCATGTTATTTGGCCGTGACATAAACGAATCTTTCAGCATCGACAGGTAATAGGGAAAATCAGCCATCTTTGGATCCTTAAAGCGAATCACACACAGACTTTCATCTGCTGTAGGTATTTCGCGCATCACAAATGGGTTGGAGGTATCAATCAACGGCACCCGCTGAAAGTTAATGTGGGTACGTGAAAACTGCGGTGTAATATGGTGAATATAATCCGGCATACGCTTAAGGATAATGTCGACCACGGCATCCTGCGAATAGCCACGGTTGGCACAATCACGTTTGATCTTCTGAATCCACTCGATATTGATAACCGGCACCACACCAATCAATAAGTCGGTGTGCTGGGCGATATTGACTTCATCTGTGACGATGCCGCCATGCAATCCTTCATAAAACAATAAATCGCTGTCAGTATCCAGCTCTTCCCATTCGGTAAACGTACCCGGCGGTTGATTGAATTTAACCGCTTCAGATTCATCATGAATGTAATAGCGTTTTTCGCCACGACCTGTTTCTGAATAGGTCTGAAATAATCTTTCCAGTCTATCGAGATGATTGGCTTCCGGTCCAAAATGCGTCAGTGCACGTCCTTCTGCTTCAGCCCTGGCCACAGCAGCTCGCATCTCTTCACGGTTGTATCGATGAAAACTGTCACCTTCAACGACAACCGGTTTAACGTTAGTACGACGAAAAACATCCTCAAATGCCTGTTTTACCGTTGATGTTCCAGCACCAGATGAACCAGTTACCGCAATGATCGGATGGGACACAGACATTCCGCCTTCTCCTTAAAGTCGTAAGCTATCAGTTCTGGTGTTTTTCGCGGGCAACTGCACGGTAAGCAATATCGGTCCGGTAGTAGGCATCCTGCCAATGAATTTTTGCCACCCCAGCATAAGCCTGTTGCTGAGCAGCGGCAACACCGTGACCAAGAGCCGTCACACATAACACGCGGCCACCCGCGGTAACGACATTGTCCTGATCAAAAGCCGTTCCGGCATGGAATACGCGGGTATCTGCGGTATCCACAACATCCAGTCCGCTAATCACATCGCCTTTTTTATAGCTGTCAGGATAACCACCAGCGGCCATCACCACCCCTACGGCAGCACGTGGATCCCATTCAGCAGTGACCTCATCCAGACGTTTATCCAAAGCGGCTTCACACAATTCGACTAAATCAGACAGCAGACGCATCAGGATTGGCTGGGTTTCCGGGTCACCAAACCGGCAGTTATATTCCACCACTCGTGGTGCGCCCATTTCATCGATCATCAGACCGGCATATAAAAAACCGGTGTATGGACGGCCATCTGCCGCCATACCTTTTACAGTAGGTTCGATCACTTCACGCATCACCCGATCAAATACCGTATCAGTGACGACAGGCGCTGGAGAATACGCACCCATGCCACCAGTATTCGGCCCTTTATCACCGTTATCGCGGGCTTTATGATCCTGAGACGTTGCCAAAGGCAGAATATGCTCACCATCCACCATAACAATAAAGCTGGCTTCTTCACCGGTCATAAATTCTTCGATGACCACACGGTGGCCCGCTTCACCAAAGGCATTACCCGATAGCATGTCTTCAACCGCCGCAATCGCTTCTTCAACGGTCTGCGCCACGATAACGCCTTTACCGGCCGCCAGACCATCTGCTTTTACAACGATGGGCGCACCACGTTCCAGAATGTACTCAATCGCATTGGAGATATTAGTAAAGACCTGATAGGCGGCAGTAGGGATTTGATGGCGGGCAAGAAAATCTTTAGTGAAGGATTTAGAAGCTTCAAGTTGGGCGGCTTCCTTACTCGGACCGAAACAACGTAAACCGGCTTTTTCAAAGGCATCAACGACGCCTTGAACCAATGGGATCTCAGGGCCGACAACGGTTAAGCCGATATCATTTTTCTGCGCAAAGGTAACCAGCGCATCAATATCATCTACCGCAATGGCGACATTGCTGACACCTTCTTCATTTGCGGTTCCCGGATTGCCCGGCGCGACAAAAACTTCACTGCAACGCGGTGATTGTTTAAGTTTCCAAGCCAGCGCATGCTCACGACCGCCACTTCCAATGACCAGAACTTTCATTATGTTGTTGCCATACCTGCTAAAAGAAACGGCCAATGATACCGTAGATGTCTGTATAACCAAATATTAATAGATGGCTATACCCGTTTGATCGCAGCCAGCATTAGGGTCAGTTGATCTTTCAGAGTCACAACAGAAGCACCGATGAAAGATCAGCAGACCCGGGCACAGATTGTAACTGTGGCGGCTTTTGATTATTGTGATATCCAGACTCCAACCGTGGTGGCGATGAGAGATAAACAGAGCTCAGGAAAATATTGTGGAAGATTTAAAAACATCAGAAGCCTGGCGAGTTTTTCGTATTCAATCCGAATTAATTGATGGCATCGAAACCCTTAACGGACTGGGCCCCGCCGTATCCATTTTTGGCAGTGCCTGCCTGCGAGAGGATTCACCGTATTATCAGGCGGCCAAACAGGTTGCTCAGTCACTTTCACAAGCAAAATTTTCGGTGATTACCGGTGGTGGGCCAGGCATTATGCATGCCGCCAATGCCGGGGCATTTAAACAGGGCGCCCACTCGGTTGGCCTCAATATTGAATTACCGATGGAACAGCAACCTAATCCGAATCAGGATATTAGCCTGAGTTTCCGTTACTTTTTTGTCCGCAAACTGATGTTTGTTAAATCCTCAATGGGTTATGTGGTGTTTCCGGGTGGCTTCGGTACGCTGGATGAGTTTTTTGAAGCGTTAACACTGATCCAGAGCCGCAAAATTCGTCATTTCCCTGTCGTTTTATATGGTTCGGAATACTGGAAAGGACTGATTGACTGGCTTCAGGCTGAAGTAATGCGTATCGGCTGTATTCAACAGGAAGATCTGAATATCTTCCACCTGGTGGATACCCCCGAAGAAGTGCTGCCCATTATTGAAAAACATTTTGCCGATCTCGGTGCCCACCCGGAAGATGATCAGCGTTTTTCTGTCTGATCTGGATCAAGAAATCGTGCATTAGCCATTCGGGATAAAAATCAGCTGGTTATAATCATTTGCCACCGTGTTACAAGGCGTTTGTTATGCAAAATCAGCTGATCGTGAACCGCCAGCTTATTCAGAAATACGACACAGCCGGCCCCAGATATACCTCTTATCCGACCGCGCTGGAATTTGATGAAACCTTCAAGGCAAAGGAGTTTCTGCAGCATGCTGAACTCTCCAATCAGCGTGGCGGACCGCTGTCTTTGTATTTCCATCTGCCGTTTTGCGATACCGTCTGTTTTTACTGTGCCTGCAACAAAATCATCACCAAAAATCGTGATCATGCCGCGCCCTACCTTGAAAACATCTCTAAAGAACTCGCGCTCAAAGCCGAATTAATTGATAGCAACAGACCGGTAACACAATTGCACTGGGGCGGTGGCACACCGACATTTATCAGCGAACAGCAAATGCAGGAGCTGATGGATGAAACCCGTCGTCATTTTCATATTGCCGATGATGCTGATATCTCGATTGAAATTGATCCTCGCGAAGCCAATGGTCAGACTATTGCCCTGTTAAAAAAATTAGGCTTTAACCGTATCAGTCTGGGGGTACAGGATTTTGATCCAGCCGTGCAAAAAGCCGTTAACCGGATTCAGTCTGAAGCTGAAACACTGGCGGTAATTGATGCAGCACGTCAGCATCAGTTTCGCTCCATCAGCATTGATTTGATTTATGGGCTACCGCTGCAAACACTGTCAGGCTTTAATACGACACTCGATAAAATCATTGCCGCCGATCCTGATCGTATCTCATTATTTAATTACGCCCATATGCCAAAACTGTTTAAAACACAGCGGCAGATTAAAAGTGAAGACTTACCGACCGCCGAGCAAAAACTGAGCATATTGCAGCTTTCAATTGAGAAATTGACCCATGCGGGCTACCAATATATCGGCATGGATCATTTTGCCAAACCGGATGATGAACTGAGCCTGGCCCAGCAACAGAATCGTTTGCATCGAAACTTTCAGGGTTATGCCACCCATGCCGAATGCGACCTGATTGGTTTTGGCATCACTTCGATTGGCAATATTGGTGACGCCTATGCTCAAAACGTTAAGACCCTGCTCGAATACGATACGCTGCTCAAACAAAACCAACTGCCTTTAATGCGAGGCATCAGCCTCAGCGAGGATGACAAACTGCGCCGCAACATCATTACCCGTTTAATCTGTGATTTTGAACTGAATATTGCGGAACTTGAACAAGAGTACGACATTCAATTTAAAGACTATTTTGCCGATGCCTACCTTCAGCTCGAACAATTTGCCGAAGACGGCCTGTTGCAGTATAACTGGAAATCCATAGTGGTCTTACCCGCTGGGCGCTTGTTAATCCGTAATATCTGCATGGCGTTTGATAAATACAGTCAACAGGCAAAACAGCGATTTTCCAAAGTTATATAGGGCTGATGCTGGAAAAAATCCGACAGTACTTCATATTTGGTCGATTAGGCGTAAAGCTTTATGTGCTTGCCGTTATCACCGGATTATTAGCCAGCCTTGCCATCATCCTGCTCAGACTTACCATTGAACACGGTCAAATGCTGTTATTACCCTCCGGCGAAGTCGAAGGCTTTGCCAGCCTGCCCTGGTGGGGCCTGTTAGGTCTGCCGATTCTCGGCGGCCTGCTTATCGGTTTATTGTTTCTTGGGTTAAATCAGGAACAACGCACCACCGGTATCCTGCATGTGATCGAACGCCTTTCGGCCTATGAAGGCCGTCTGCCCTGGCAAAATGCGGTTCGGCAGTTTCTCGGCACCAGTATTGCCATTATTACCGGTCATTCCGTCGGTCGTGAAGGTCCCGGCGTGCATCTTGGTGCCGCCAGCGGCAGCTTATTAGCCAATGGTCTGGAATTACCTAATAACAGTGTTCGGATTCTGGTCGCATCCGGTACTGCCGCCGCCATCGCCGCCTCATTCAATACCCCCATCGCTGGGGTGATTTTCGCCATGGAAGTCATCATGATGGAATATTACATCGCCAGTTTTATTCCGGTCATCCTCGCTTCCGTCACTGGCGCGGTAGTGTGTCGACTGACCTTTGGCGATGACACTGTTTTTATCAATCTCAGTGCCCAGATGCAGTCACTGTGGGAACTGCCTTATATTGTTTTTCTGGGTCTCGTTATCGGCGGCCTAGCCACCATTGCATTAAAAACACTGACGCTGTTTACCAATCTCTACACCAATCACCCGTTATGGCTTCGTCCGGTTTATGCCGGAGTATTAATGGGTTTGTGCGGCATGATGGTGCCAGAGGTTATGGGAATGGGCTACGGCATTATTGGCAGTATTTCCGCCAATGATATTGCCATCGGCACGCTGGTCATCATCATGGTGATGAAACTGCTGTTATCATCCGCCACCGTCGGTTTAGGCATACCGGCCGGAATCATTGGGCCGACCATGGTCGTCGGCGCCTGTGCCGGCGCAATATTAGGTTACTTCGGACAAATCATCTTGCCCGACTATGCGTCATCAATGACCTTTTATGCGGTGTTAGGCATGTGCGCGATGATGTCGGCCACATTAAAAGCGCCGCTTGCCGCATTAATGGCCATGCTCGAACTCACCGGCAACCCGGAAATCATTCTGCCCGGTATGCTTGCTATCGTCTTTTCCAGCCTGATTACGCACGATTATTTCAAACAGGAACCCATGTTCGTCAACTTGATGCGAGTAAAAGGTTTGGATTTTCGTAATGACCCCATCTCACAAACGCTTCGCAAAATCAGTGTCGGTGCCGCGATGCAACGCAATATCGCCGTGTTGAATCAGACAATCAATCGTGATCTGGCTCTGCACACACTCGAAAACAACCCGGAATGGATATTAATCACCAAAGAACGCAATCCGATTGCCCTGATGCCCGCCAGCGACCTGGCCAGAGCGGTAAGTGTTAAACAAGACGAAGGTGAGTCTGAAATTGATTTAATGCAAATCCCGGCCACCAGACGGAATGTACATAAAATCTCACTGCATACCAGTCTGCATGAAGCCTATCAGGCGCTTAATAAATATGAAGTCGAGGCGCTGTACGTCAGTCGTCAGAGCACCCCGATGATTGACCGGATTTATGGGATTTTGACCCGGGAAATGATCGAAAGCCATTACCAATTACCCTCTTCCAGTAAAAAATAAGTGAATTGGGTGTGAACAATTGTGCAATCTTGTTTATAATGTCCCGCTTGCTGCCCGGGTGGTGAAATTGGTAGACACAAGGGACTTAAAATCCCTCGACTTTGCGGTCGTGCCGGTTCGATTCCGGCCCCGGGCACCATCAGAAATATCAAAGCCTCATTACTGAAAAGTGTTGGGGCTTTTTTGTTTATGGCTTAGTGCAATACTTTGTCTGAAAGGTGTCTAGTTTTTTAGTGGCGATTCACAGTGACACAAATAATACATAAGTGTTAACTTGTATTATAAACAACTACATCAGCAGGGATTGTTGGTTGGAAATTGCATTCAATTCTAAGGGGCTGCGCGAAATATGTGAGTCTCTGCAGCAAGGCATAGAAGCTTTGGGCGAAGAAGCATCCTCGAATATGAGGAATCGCTTAAAAGAAATTTTTGCTGCTACATGCCTTGATGATATATTTGTATTATCACTTGGTGATCCACAAGTGGAACTCGACGATACTCTTCAGGCCGAAGTTGTCACTATATGTATCGGCGGTCCCTCTAAATTAATATTTCTGCCAAATCACATAAGAAAAAAGCCAGTTACTGATAGCGGAAATATAGACTGGGCCAGAATAACTAGATTAAAACTGATAAGAATCGAGGGATGTAAAGATGGAACTTAGCTCATTCAGTCCAGACTGGACTTCTGCTCCTGGCAGAACTATTGTCCAAGTCCTCGAAGCGAAAGATATCACTCTGACAGACTTCTCAAAGTCTTTGGGCATCAATATGCTCCAGGCAAAAAAGTTAATTGGGGGGGATATTGAGCTTGACCTTAACCTAGCAAATAAACTATCAGAAATCCTTGGGGCTTCAACAGAATTTTGGCTAAATCGAGAAAAAGATTACAGGGACGATCTCGAACGTCTTTACAAGTCAGACCTTGCAGTAAAACAATGGTTAGACTTACTTCCTATCAGAGATATGGTCAAATTTGGTTGGCTTGAGAGGGCTCGTACACTTCAAAACAAATTAGAACTTTGTCTTAATTTTTTTGAAGTCCGCTCAATACAAGAATGGTACACCAAATACAATGACAAGTTATTGAGAACTGCTTTTAGAACTTCTAAGTCCTTTGATTCTTCGTCTGAGTCGGTAGTTACTTGGTTGAGGCAGGGCGAAATTTTAAGTTCTAAAAGAAAATTATCCCGTTGGAATAGAGAAAAGCTTGAGAACCGTATTTCTGAGATCAAAAAACTCTCGAGACTAGCTGATCCAAAAGAGTTTTTTCCTAAGCTATTAGAAATCTTTGAAAGTTGTGGTGTAGCCGTTGTTTTATTACCCACCCCAGAAAAATGCCGTGCCAGTGGAGCAACATTCTTCAATAACAAGGGCCACCCTGTAATGATAATTAGCTTTCGCTACCTGAGTGATGACCATTTCTGGTTTACACTTTTCCACGAAATAGGGCATTTAGTTTTGCACGGCGAGGGCAAGCTGTTTATTGAGGGTGACAATTTCATCACAGAGAAAGAAGAAGAAGAAGCAAATGTATTTGCCGAAAATGTTTTGATACCAGTAGAGTTCAGAAGAGAGTTCTCAGGTTTGAGCATTAAGACATGGAGACAAATCCCCAGGTTTGCCAAAAAACTAGACATTTCGGCTGGGATTGTAGTTGGCCAGCTTCAACATAATAATTATATTAATCGAAATCAGCTCAACAAATTTAAAGCTAGATATAACAAGCAAGAAGTCTTTTCACTTTAATCAAATCATTACCCCCTAAATAACTTATATTCTGTGGGGCTTTTTTGCCAATTACATAATGCATCTTCTAATACTTGCATCGCCATGGGTCCAAGTGATAAACCATTTTCAAATAGTTCGAGCTTGGATTTATAAACATCTGCACTCTGATGCCCAAACATTAACCTGGCACCTTTGATTGGACCTGTTGAGCTGCTGAGATAAGTCTCAGGTGGTTCAATATTAACTAAACCGACTTTTCCAAGCATCGTTAGATAGTCAAAACGACTAATCCTGCCAAACCTGACAACTGTGTTCATGCTGTTGTAAAGATCATCAAACAAAGCACCAAGATTATGTCCAGCGATGCCGTTGATACGATCTGAAATCATCTGCTGATGGCTCAAGTTAGGGCCAACCCAATTCACGTAAGATTCAAAAACTCTTTTGGGACCTTCCTGAGAGGTAGCTTTTAAAGTTTCAAATTTTCTATGATTACCAAACGCCCTCGTAATGCCAGTGTGGTTATGGTCATACCAAACATGGAACTGAGCCATATCGTTTGATATATACTCCCAAGTCAATATCTGCCCAGAGTTCAACATTGAATAAAACTGCTTAAGCATGAGCCAACCTTTCTTTAGGTTTTTACCACAGAACGTAGCCAAAAAAACAAGCCAAAAGGCTTCCTCTACTTCACCATTTCGGTGTAGGAGGATTGATGCTTTTATGGGGTCAAAAGCATCTGAGGCTGGATCAATGCACTCTTGAGATATGTTTCTATTTTGAAGTGTGTATACGAAACTAACTCTTCTGATGCTATCCAGAAGTTGTCTTACAAAGACACTTTGTCTTACACAATCATTTAATCCCGGTAGTAAACAAGTCTGCTTGAGTTGCTCTAGTTCAGAGTTTAGTTGTTTTTGTTTTTGTAGTTTCTGAGCGTGATTCATTGTTGACCTCATGTCTGTACCTTGAAATCCAATCCCTAATGGCTTTTTTTACCTGCTTGGTAACTCCAAAGCTACTCTGAATGTTGTGGTTGAAGCCAATAACATTGACCTCTTTATTCAACCTGTGTCCAGAAATTTTGCTGACTTTTGCCTCATAAGCATACCCTTTTATATTTCCGCCCTTGGTTCTTGGAAGTGACCAACTGGCCATTTCTCGAGATGAAATTTTTTCATCCGTTAATACTTGAAACGCATTGACTACACTTCGACCATTAAGAATTAATAGCTCGATATTTGTATTCTTGAGAGTTTCAATAAGGTGGGCTTTAGAACTCTCTAAGAGAACCCGTTTTTGCTTGGATGTGAGATGAGTCCACTTTTCGTAAGTTGCGAATGGAATTAGGTCTAAATGGCAGGCATCAAATAACTTATTTCCATAATACGAAGCATCGACCCCGACTAAAAGCTCGTCTAACCTCTTAAACCATCCATTGTATGGGTTAGTTTTGAAGTAGTCTCTATAACTACCTTCAATCAGACTAATATGTTCCTTGGTGAGACTTCTCCAATCACTGACCCCCAAAGATTGGAGCGTATGAAAACGTCTATTTGAACCGGTAAGTTCTTCACCTGATGCATCAATAAATTCACGATTACTAGGATTTAATCCCAGGGTAGCTACTTTTGATATTTCGATATCACCAAACACAGGTATTGGTGAAGCCCACTCTATTACTCCCATGTTATTCTTTGTGAGATCCGTGAGCTGGGTAGTTAACTTAATTACTTCTGATTTCATTTTAATATGGTGTTAAAAATTACGTTAGTGCTTGAATCTTTTTATATATGTAAAGTTTGAATACGTCATCAGTAAAAAGATTATAGAGTTTATCGAGCTCTTCCACTGAGTCTTTGCATGCATGAGCCTTGAGCAGGTACGATAAATCGCGCCAATAATGAGCCAGTTCCTCTATTCTATCGTCGACTGATTCGCCTTCTCGGTATGACCTCTCAAGATTAATCAATAGCTCAATAGACGGCCATGGCTCAGCAGGCATTTCTGGCATTATTCTTTGTGTAGACTGGAGGCCCTCACTTAGAAAGTGCTTAGCGCTTTCAACTTTATCTGCATATAGGTGAAGACTTCCAACAAAGTGTGTATATGAGCCTAGCTTAAGCCCCAATGTACGAGCGATGATTTCTTGTAACATTGTGAAGGAGAATATGTCATGAGGTAATCCCATGTAGGCATCATTTGATCGCATGAATGTAATCAGATTTAGCTGTTCGTGCCTAACTAAGAATTGAAGACTACATGTGCAGGGAATATCTTTATGTTCGCTCTGCAAATCACTGGCTTGGAATAGTTGAATTACAGCTCTTCTAGACGAGGGTTTTTTTGTCAAGAGGCTTATAATGTTATTGATCTGATTTACACCAAAAGAGTTTAGTAACCTTGGACCATAAGCACCATGAACTGTCTTACCATCATCTGAGGCATGCGCACCGTAATTGGGGATGTAAAACTCGATTTGAGATAAATCATTAGAACCTGACAAATACCAGATTAACTCACCTAGACAACTGAATATTAGGCTTCTAGTCTCTGTTCTACTAATTCTGGCTAGGGGGTTATCTAGATGAAGTAGAACTGAGTCAATTTCGAAGTTTGTTCCTTTTGTTGCGATTACCTCCTCTCCATCATTCAATAGCTTTTCATAAACATCATAGAGTAAGTCATCCAATGTTGAGGCGCGAATTTCCAATGTTCTCTTCCTTGTGCTTGCACAGAACTATAATTTCTTCATACCGCTGAATAATCATTTGATTAACTGCTTATTGTTTAAACTTGCGATGTATCGACTTACCCCTGTTCCTATCTTTGACCGCTTATGGTTAGTTACATCTTTTAACACAAAAAGCGTTTTCGATTCCAAGTTCTAACCAAATTAATCAAGGTTCGGATTTTTTAATCTTCAAATCACTCTTCGACCTGATCTGTTAATCGATAGCTAGTACTTCGGCCACCGCCAGAATTTAGTACAAATATTCCTCTTGTCACCAAATCCTGAATATCACGTAGAGCTGTGTCAGTAGAGCATTTAGCCAGCTTGGCATATTTGGAGGTATTCATATGGCCTTCAAAGTCATCATCCAGCATAAGATTGATGATATTGCGTTGCCGTTCATGGACTGGATTTTGGTTAATTTTTTCCCATAGCCGTGCTTTGAATAACACCTTGCTTAGTGTTTTATCTGCATTTGCAATGGCATGGCCCACACAATCTAAAAACCAGCTTAGCCATTCTGTAATGTCTGGCGATCCACGCTGTTGTTTTTCAAGGTGTGCGTAGTATTGTTTTCGTTCGGTCTCAATTTGATTGGAAAGACTGTAAAAGCGCTCAGGGATACCGTCTGCTCTTGCCAGGGCCATATCTGCAATCGCCCGGGCTATCCGGCCATTACCATCTTCAAAAGGATGCACGGTGACAAACCATAGGTGGGCGATGCCTGCTCTGATGACCGGGTCAATATCCGTTTTGTTTTCAAACCATTCAATGAAAGTCGTCATTTCTGTTTCCACTTTGTCAGCACTTGGCGCTTCAAAATGTACTTTTTCCTTTCCCATCGAACCGGAAACGACTTGCATGGGATCATTCTCGACTAATCGCCAATCACCCACTGTGATACGGTGCATACCACTTCGCCCTGTAGGGAAAAGAGCGGCATGCCAATCAAACAAACGTTCTATTGTTAAAGGCTTAGAAAAATTCTGCGTGGCATCGAGCATCATTTCCACGATACATTCCACATCACGGCTGGCAGGAATCAAACCAGCTATATCCATTCCCAGCCGTCGGGCAATGGATGAACGCACTTCATTAGGGTTCAGATCATGGCCTTCAATAGCTGAGGATTTCACCACATCATTAGTTAATGTTCTAAGACTCGCCTCTCTTCTAAGATCAAAACCAAGTCCTTCCATCCTGCCAAGTAATCGCCCCTGCTGGTGCCTAATATCGGCAAGCTTAGTAGCGAGTTTGTCTGCATTCCATGAAAAATGAGGCCAGTTGTTATCTTGATATATCCACATATTAATCACCGCAAATTATGCAGTGATAGTAAGCGTTATTTACCGCAAAAACAATTTAATTTACAGCATATTGTGCGGTGATTAAGTTAATTATTCACCGCAAGCGATATTCGATTAGTTTAAAAATCAAAAAATACCAACCACAAAAAAAGCCCCCTTTCGGGGGCTTCTTGTTTTGCGTGGTTTCAAATCTTAACGATTGCAGATGTACATCGTTACTTCGAAACCGAAACGCATGTCTGAATATTCTGGTTTAGTCCACATGTTAATCACCTCCCGGTTATTTCGTTAACTTACGATTCAGATATTACGCTGACTTTTAAAAATGCCATAAGGGGATTTGCTTGTCCGGACTCAGGATTTTGCTTTAAGTCTTTAAAGGGGAATTCAAATTAGAGGTTTAGCGTTATTTCGAACGGACAAAGTTTGTCAGTGTCCTAATCTGGAACGAGGATTTTTTATCAGGAGAGTACAAAACATGTTTAAGGCAACTTCGACGTTAACACAGACGAAAAGAATCACCCTTGCACTGACTATGACGTTCGCAGCCGCTACGTTGTTTACGGCCTGTGGTAGCGATGACAATTCTGACACCATTCCAACCCCTGAAACGGAAATGAGCTCCGAAAATCAGAGCAACATAGAAGCTATTGAAGATACCACTCCGAGCGAACCGGAAACTGGAGTGGTGATTGAAAACGAACCTGCCGCTGAACTTGATCAGACTGATACCACCGTGGTGACTGAAGAAAATAACCTCACTGGAACACCAGATGATACAACCGCTCAAGCCGAGGAGCCAAAAAGCGAAGGGGCAGAAACCCACTTCGTGACGGCACAAGGCATGGTATTTAATCCGCTGGTCGTCAAAATTAATCCTGGTGACTCTGTGTCCTGGCGCAATATGAGTACACATAACTCAGAATCCATTGATGGCTTGATTCCCGAAGGTGCCGAGAAATGGAACTCACCGATGAGTGAAAATTACCAACGGACTTTCACCGAGGAAGGTATTTACGTTTACAAATGCACACCACATATTGGTACAGGTATGGGCGGTGTGATCATCGTAGGTGACCCAGTGAATCTCGAACAGATTAAAAATGCCGATGTGACTGGCGGCGCTGGGCGTTTGGTCAGAAAGGCTATATCTGAAGCAGAAAGCATGTAATTCCACGATCAGATGGCTTGACCAAAACACTGGAGAACGCCATTGAGCAAATAATGATTAGCGTTAAATCCACGGTTCTTAACGAAGATTCCTCCCAGTTCCATAAAAAAAGGCACTTATTTTAAGTGTCTTTTTTATATCTGTTGATCAAGTCGAAAACCCTGGCAAACAATAGACTCACTATCTATCGGATAAAGTTGAACTTTTTTAATAGATCGTACTCTGAAGTTATTTACCTGTAATGGAATCGTTAAAATGACTGTTAAACCCCGAAGAAGTAGCGTATCAGAGCACGCCATAATCCATAGTCAGGCTGAATTGGATCGACTGATCAATGAATTAGATGCGCAAGAACAACATGAGTTAGAAATGAGCCGTCGATTTGGAAGAAAACCAAGGAAATTGTCTGGAAAGTCTGCCCCCTTACTGCTTGCAAAAGCTTTTCAGAATATTCAAAAGTAAAACTGAAACATACATTATGCTTAAAAACACTTAAAACACATCTTTTTTTCGGCCATACCCGTTAGATTATGGCCACGATACTGAATAAAACTGGCACGTATTTATGAGTGCTTTTTTTATGTCTGAAATTTGAGATTTAAAATGCGATTGCCTGCTTGAATACGGAAAACTCACCCACAAAAAAGCCCCCTTTCGGAGGCTTCTTGTTTTGCGTTGTTTCAAATCTTAACGATTGCAGATGTACATCGTTACTTCGAAACCGAAACGCATGTCTGAATATTCTGGTTTAGTCCACATGATAATCACCTCGTTGGTTGTTTTGTTTGTCTTACGGTTCTCATATTACGCCGACACACAAAATTGCCATAAGGGGATTTGCTTGTCCCGGCTCAGGATTTTGCTTTATGTGCAGAGTCTATTCAGGCTTCAATAGCCACTTTTAATACCCCGTCTCGCTGATGCGAAAACAAATCATAGGCCTCGGTGATGTTTTCCAGTTTGTACCGGTGCGTCACCATGGGACTTAAATCCAGTCTGCCGTGGGAAATAACATCCATCAGACGTCGCATGCGTTCCTTACCGCCGGGGCATAAGGAAGTGATGATTTTATGGTCGCCTAGTCCTGCAGCAAATGCGCCTAACGGAATCGTCAAATCCGATGAATACACGCCAAGACTCGATAATGTGCCACCGGGTTTCAAGACGCGCAGCGCGGCTTCAAAAGTGCTCTGTTGTCCGAGGGCTTCAATCGACACATCGACACCCCGTCCGCCCGTGAGTTTGAGTATTTCGGCAACCACATCATCTTTTCGGTAATCCAGTGTGACATCTGCGCCCATTTGTTTTGAGATAGCCAGACGTTCATCCACCCCATCCACCGCAATGATAAAACTGGCACCTTTTAATCGGGCACCTGCTGTGGCACATAATCCAATCGGGCCTTGAGCAAATACCGCCACAATATCGCCAATTTTAATATTGCCAGATTCCGCACCGGCAAATCCGGTCGACATAATATCCGGACACATCAGCACCTGTTCATCGGTTAAATTATCTGGGACGGGGGATAAATTTGCCTGGGCATCGGGGACCAGAAGGTATTCGGCCTGTGCTCCATCAATCGTATTACCAAACCGCCAGCCGCCCATGGGCTTGTAGCCATGAGAGTGTGTTCCACCATCCTGTGCCGAGCAACCATCCTGACAGGCATAGGATGTATAACTGGGACAGATTGCACCGGCTATTACCCGCTGTCCTTCATGGTAGCCGTGAACATTTTTGCCCAGCTTTTCAATAATACCGACCGGTTCATGACCAATCGTCAGACCTTTTTCAACGGGATACTCGCCTTTCAGAATATGCACATCCGTGCCACAGATAGTTGTCGTGGTGATTTTGACAAGGGCATCATTGTCGCCAATCTCCGGGATAGGTTTATCGTCAATCTCGATCCGGCCAGGCTCAATAAAAATAGCTGCTTTCATCATGTTTGCCATAACACTACTCCTCGTAAATGCCTATCAGGCTCTCTTGTAAAGAGAGCAATAGAAGCAGCCTAGATCTTTTAGCAGTGTGTGTCATTGACCCAGATCATTTCCGGCAACACTTGCCACTCAGTAAATCAGGCTCTGTGGTGAAATTTTCAGTGGCAGATAAAAAGATGTCAGGCAAAAGCCTGACAAAAGACAACGAGAGAGACAACGTCAACGACCAGAAGAATTTTCTGTTATGTCTACTTATCCGCCTTATTCACTGGAAAAACCGTGAATTATTTCCGATATTTGAAATATCCCTGTTCAAATGCTCAAAAATTGCGTTTGCTTCATACTTAAGGTCCGTTTACCAGGCTGGAAAAACCGGCCTATGTAAATACGCCGCGAAACAGCGTCAGTTATTGGAGCATCTGGCTGTATTTGTATGCGTCATTTTGGTGCGTCATGCACCTTCTTCGCTCGCAGCCAGCATGACTCCACCACACCGTCAGCCCTTTATAAACTCAGTAACACAGGTCTGTGCTTGTTTTGCTGAATTTTGCATTTTCTATGATAATTGGACAGCTTATTGCTTATGACTGTGGTTGGACAAAAGAACTTAATGATCGTGTTCTGTTTCGTCGCTCTACTCATGATCAATCTTTACGAAATTAAGCTTCTTACAAACTTAAACATGAATTAACAATCACCGCATAAAGGATATTGAAATGAGTGGAAATGAGTCGCGCCTAGCAGCAATTTCACAAATCACCAACCGCGAAAAGATCGCTGTAAAAACCCCTGAATCGTTAGATAAGATTTGGGCAACAGATGTATTCAACCTGGCCACTATGGAACAGGCATTGAATAAATCGGCATTTAAAGCGGTTAAACAAACCGTGCAAACAGGTGCACCACTCTCACCGGCAGTCGCCGATGTTGTCGCTGCAGCAATGAAGAACTGGGCTTTATCCAAAGGCGTGAAGTTCTTTTCTCATATTTTCTATCCCATGACCAATATCACCGCTGAAAAACATGACGGTTTTATTGTGACCAATTCTGAAGGGAACGCGATTACCGAATTCTCAGGCAGCTTATTGATTAAAGGTGAACCGGACGGCTCATCATTCCCGAACGGTAGCCTGCGCATGACCAATGCCGCACGCGGTTATACCGCATGGGATCCAACCAGCCCGGCGTTCATCATGCATACCGAAAATGGTTCAACGCTGATGATTCCAAGCGTGTTTATGTCATGGACCGGTGAAGCGCTGGATAAGAAGATTCCGTTACTACGCTCAAATGCCGCCTTGGATAAAGCCGCTCAGAAAGTACTGAAGTTAATGGGCGAAACCGACGTCGCTACCTTAAGTTCAAGCTGTGGTGCCGAACAGGAATACTTCTTGGTCGATATCAATTTCGCTAATGCCCGCCCTGATTTATTGTTAGCGGGTCGTACCTTATTTGGTGCTTCACCAGCAAAAGGTCAGCAATTTGATGATCATTACTTTGGTGCGATTCCAGAGCGAGTACAAATCTTCATGCAGGATTTTGAAGACCAGCTGTATCGTCTGGGTATCCCTGCCAAAACGCATCATAACGAAGTGGCTCCGGGCCAGTTTGAAATTGCCCCGTATTACGAGTCTGCCAACATCGCTGCCGACCACCAGCAATTGATGATGACGTTGATGAAAAGCACAGCAAAAAAACACGGTTTTATGTGCCTGTTGCATGAAAAACCATTCGCTGGCGTCAACGGTTCCGGCAAACACGTCAACTGGTCTGTCGGGAATGCCACACAAGGTAACTTACTGGATCCCGGCAGCACACCACACGATAACCTCAACTTCCTGTTGTTCTGTGGTGCGGTGATTCGTGGTGTACATAAATTTGGGCCATTGCTGAGAGCGGTTATTGCATCCGCATCAAATGACCACCGTTTAGGTGCCAATGAAGCACCGCCAGCTATTTTGTCTGTTTACCTGGGTGACCAGCTGGAAAAAGTGTTCCAGGACATTAAAGACGGCAAAATCGCCACCTCGAAACAAGGTGGTGAAATGGATCTGGGTCTGTCACAAATCCTCAAATTTGAACGGGATCCGGGTGACCGTAACCGGACATCTCCGTTTGCCTTTACCGGTAACCGCTTTGAATTCCGTGCCGTGGGTTCATCACAATCCGTATCTGGCCCATTAGTCGCAATGAACACCATTCTGGCGGACTCGTTAGAGTGGGTAGCTGGAAAACTGGAAGCTGAACTGGCAAAAACCGATTCCCGTACCACTGCTGTTTTGGCCGTATTAAAAACGCTGATGGAAGAACATGGCAATGTCGTATTCGGTGGCGATGGTTATTCGGCAGAATGGCATAAAAAAGCGGTTGAAGAATGTGGTCTGAAAAACCTGCCAACCACCGCTGATGCACTTCCATACCTGCGTGATGACTCAATTCGTCAGCTGTTTTCATCAACAGGAGTATTTTCTGCCGCTGAACTTGAAAGCCGCTATGAAGTGTATGCCGAACAATATATTTTATCGATCGAAGTTGAAGCCAAACTGGTGGTCGAAATGGCTAAAACCATGATTTACCCGGCCGCTACGCAATATCTGGCTGAGCTATCAATGGCTAACAGTGGCATGGCCGATCTGGGTATTGAAATGGATAACGCCATTGCCCTATCGATTGCCAATGAAACCAATGCCATGATCGCAGCAGTTGCCGAACTTTCCAGCGCTATTAAACAACATGACTTTGAGTCGATTGAAGCGCACATGAATTTCTGCGCCCATGATATTCGTGGCTTAATGTTGAAAGTACGCGCTCACGTTGATGCTTTGGAAGCGGAAGTTGCTGATGATTTATGGCCTCTGCCGAAATACCGTGAAATGTTGTTTATTAAATAAACCATCACCTCAGTCACACGTAACAAAAAAGGGCCAGAGAATTTTCTCTGGCCCTTTTTTTGTATAGTTTGACCCGTCCTAAATAAGGTT
>DEXE01000009.1 GCA_002363955.1 Methylophaga sp. UBA3192 | reverse complement strand
CAACCTTATTTAGGACGGGTCATATTCCTAAAAAAAGGCCCTTATAAGGGCCTTTTTTTATATTTAGCGACATATATCCCGCTATTTCCATAATGACATCCTGCGCGTCACCTCAGAGCCGCTTAACCTATGTTTCATAGCGGCCCCAACATGTAGTACTAATACAGCAATAAAAATATACGCTAATGCCTGGTGAATGTCGGTGAACGTTTCTCTGGCGACTGCATCACCCTCTGCTAATCGAGGTAGCGTTACCCCCCACAGCTTTGTGTCATATTTACTGTACATTGATTGAAGATAGCCTGTTATCGGCATGGCGATCATCAATCCATATAATAGAAAATGGACAAAGCCAGACAGTCTTTGCTGCCAACTCGGCACGCTATCTGGTAACGGGGGAGCAGTATGGGTCAATCGCCATATTACACGTAATATAATAAAAGCAGCGATCGTGATTCCCATTGATTTATGTAATAAAAACCAGAATGCACGTACGCTTTCCTGTCCTGGTGGCAATTCAGATTCTTTTGGCAATCCTACCATCCACAATCCCAAACCCAACATAAAAAATATCATCGCCGCTATTAACCAATGCAAAATTATCTGGCCTTGATCATAACGAGCGTCATTCATCGACATTTTTCTCTCCTGAATAATAAACAAAAGGCCATTCAGATTTACTGAATGGCCTTCTTTATGACCGTGTGTAACGGGAAGAATTCCCTATAGTTATATATCTAAGTTCGATGCCTGTAAAGCGTGGGTTTCAATAAATTCTCTCCGCGGCTCTACGTTATCGCCCATTAAAGTGTTAAAGGTTTCATCTGCAGTAATGGCATCTGAAATTCTTACCTGGAGCAGGCGACGCTTTGATTTATCCATGGTGGTTTCCCACAACTGTTCTGGATTCATCTCACCCAGGCCTTTATAACGTTGTACATGCTGGCCACGACGCGCTTCGGCCATTAACCATTTAACCGCTTGGGAGAAATGCTGAACATTTTCATTTCTTTCTCCACGCTCAATTCTGGCCCCTTCACCGAATAGGCCATTGATTTTATTAGAGAAAGACATGATTTTTTGATATTCCGTACTGGCAAAAAACTCACCGGGCACATGAAAGTCATTACTGATGCCATGCCGGGTAAAGCTGATATTCACATGCGGCATAGGCTCTTTGTCATGTTTTTGCAGATCCAGAACAAAATAAGTGCCGGTTGGCATAATTGAGTTCATCCGTTGCTCAATGGCTTTCAACCATGCTTTCATTGCCGCGTTATCGGTAAATTCAGGTATCGCTGTTTGATAGATCAATTCATCCAGAAACGCCGGATAATAATGATTGGCTAACCGGGTGATGATCGCTCTGATAGTTTGATATTCATTTACCAGTTGCGCCAGTGCATTGCCTTCGATTGGAACACCCTCTGCGGTTGGATAGAGTACCGCGTTGGTCAAAGCGACTTCCGTCAGATAGCGTTCCATTTCAGCGTCATCTTTAACGTAACGTTCCTGTTTACCTTTTTTGATTTTATACAAAGGAGGCTGTGCGATATACACATGTCCGCGCTCAATCAATTCTGGCATTTGTCTGTAGAAGAACGTGAGTAACAAGGTACGGATGTGTGAACCGTCGACGTCCGCATCGGTCATGATAATAATGTGGTGGTAGCGAAGCTTTTCCGGATCATATTCATCACGGCCAATACCACACCCTAGTGCCGTAATTAATGTTCCTACCTCAGCAGAGCCAATCATCTTGTCAAATCGAGCGCGCTCAACGTTTAAGATTTTTCCCTTCAAAGGTAGAATTGCCTGAGTTCGACGGTCGCGGCCTTGTTTGGCACTTCCACCGGCCGAGTCCCCTTCCACTAAGAACAGTTCAGATTGTGCTGGATCTCTTTCCTGGCAATCTGCCAGTTTTCCCGGTAAACCGGCAATATCCAATACGCCCTTGCGTCGCGTTAACTCACGTGCTTTACGTGCAGCATCCCGTGCACGTGCCGCATCAATCATCTTATTGGCGATCAGTTTTGCTTCGCTTGGATTTTCAATCAGAAAGTCCTGGAAATGTTCATTTACCAGTGACTCAACAATGGTACGAACTTCTGATGAAACCAGCTTATCTTTTGTCTGTGATGAAAATTTCGGGTCAGGTACTTTAACCGATAACACAGCAGTCAGCCCTTCACGTGCATCATCACCACTGGTGACCACTTTTGATTTTTTCGCCAGACCTTCGCTGTCGATATATTGATTTAAGCTTCTGGTCAGTGCTGCCCTAAAACCAGCCAAATGTGTACCACCATCTCGTTGTGGAATGTTATTGGTAAAACAATAAATATTTTCCTGATAAGAATCATTCCATTGCATTGCCAACTCAACAACGACGTCGTCTCTTGTGCCACTTATATTAATGACGTGTTCATGTACGAAGGTTTTATTTTTATTCAGATGCGTAACAAATGCGCTGATACCACCTTCATAATGAAAGACTTCAGTTTTCTCATCCCTTTCATCCGTCAGTACTATTCTGACGCCTGAGTTTAAAAAAGCGAGTTCCCGGATTCGTTTGGCAAGAATTTTGTAATCATAGGTGATCTGGGTAAAGGTTTCTTCACTCGGCCAAAATTGTATTTTTGTACCAGTTTCTTCGGTTGCTTCAAATGCTGTTAATGGCGCATCGGGTACACCGTGTGTATAACTCTGTTTATGAAAATAACCGTTACGTTTTATTTCAAGTGTCAGTTTTTTTGATAATGCATTGACCACTGAAATACCAACCCCATGAAGACCACCTGAGACTTTATATGAATTATCATCAAATTTGCCGCCGGCATGCAGTACAGTCATGATAACTTCTGCGGCAGAAACGCCTTCACCTTCATGCATGTCCACGGGAATTCCGCGGCCATTATCTTCTACTGAAACTGAATCATCTGGATGTATACGAACATTGATTTCAGTACAATGTCCTGCTAGAGATTCATCAATTGAATTATCTAAAACTTCGAAGACCATGTGATGCAAGCCCGTACCATCATCTGTATCTCCTATATACATGCCTGGGCGTTTTCTGACAGCGTCTAATCCCTTTAAAACTTTAATGTTGGAAGAATCGTAACTATTATTTTCAGTGGTCATAAATTAATCCATTTACAGCAAGGTGATGCATAATCGTCCATTCTACTATGTATCGTCGTTGGTTGACAGCGTGACTATATCTGTCTTAACTCCCCACGTTCCACGTGGAACAAACTTCCATTTTCATCATTTTCAATAGCTGCATTAAGCTCAGAGCTAGTTGTTGTGATAAAGGTCTGAACCCGTAAATCTTTAATACAATCTAGCACCAAATGCTGATGTTGAACATCCAGTTCTGAGCTAATATCATCTACCAATAAAATACTTTTTTGCTCATTAAACTGCTGAAGGAGCGAAATTTGTGCAAGGCTAATCGCCAAAAAAAACAACTTCTGCTGCCCTCTAGATAGGACTTCAGCAGGATCATTTCCATTTATTCGGATTGACCAATCAGCCGCATGTGGTCCTGACCGTGTATATCCCAATGCACGATCTCTATCAATTGTGGTTTCGATGACATTTTTGAACTCATGTTCTTTAGGCCAACCAGACAAATACCTTAATTCAAACTTTGCATTATTAAAATCTTTACATAGTTTGTTAAACCATTTTTCAAAGCTGATTAATAACTGCATTAAATATTCGTTTCTGTATCTTGATAAATGTAAACCGTGCTCTACTAAAGATACATTCCATACCCTAATTTCAGTTACAGGCTTATTATTTCGTAAAGCAGCATTCCTTTGAGAAAGTATTTTTTTATAGGCTTGCCAATGAAACAAGAAATCTTGTTCCACGTGGAACAATCCCCAATCAACAACTCTCCTTCGGAACGATGGCCCCAATTCAAAAAACTGATGACAATTTGCTGGTATGTACTGTAGGGGGAGATGACTGGCTAACTCAGAAAGCTTTTTCAAGGGCGCATTATTAAGTCGGATTTGAATCCCTGTAGCAGAAGAAAACTGCAGTCCCACAGGAATACCTGGTTTGATTCTGGCAAACACCTGAAAATGCACTTCATCCGTTTGTATTACATTTTTTAAATTTCGGGTACGAAATGAGCGCCCCATAGCAAGTAAATAGATGGCCTCAAGAACACTGGTTTTGCCAGATCCATTTTCGCCTGACAAGATGTTTATACCAGGGTCTGGATAAACAACGGCCTTTTGAATATTTCGAAAATGGGTAAGAGTTAATTCCGTCAGCACGTTATATCTATCAAATAATAATAAGAGCGTTTCGTTTTATGATTTCGGCCTTATATATCTCATAACCTCAAAATCGATACATTTAGGTTTTAATCAAGTAATGCTGTTATCAGATTTCCAGCATTTCAAAATCTTCTTTTCCAACGCCACATTCCGGGCATTCCCAGTCATCAGGAATATCATCCCATGCCGTACCTGGCGGAATACCTTCTTCCGGCAATCCTTTAGCCTCATCATAAATAAACCCACAAACCAAACACTGCCATTTACGCATAAACATCTCCGACTAAAATTGTTAAATATATGGTGACATCTTACAACAAAACAGGTTTTACGTTGATTGCATAATTGTCATTCAAATTATGATAAATTGTTCAAAGCAAATCATTATCAACTTATTAAGTGATTAAAACGATTATGAGACTTCCCACTTTACGCCAACTGCAGTATCTAACCGCTGTCATTGAAGAAAAACATTTCGGACGAGCTGCAGAAAAATGTCATGTGACACAATCTACCTTAAGCGCGGGAATTCAGGATTTGGAAGACCTGTTAGAAGTAGGTTTACTTGAGAGAACCAATAGAAAAGTATTGACCACACCTATTGGGGAGGAGGTTGCAGAACGAGCTCGGCAAATATTGTCACTCAGTGATGATTTAGTGGATCTGGCTCAAGCAGAAAAAAACCCTTTATCCGGCAGGATAAGAATTGGCGTCATTCCGACAATAAGTCCATTTTTATTGCCCCGTGTATTGCCCCGTATACGCAAGCAATTGCCACAGTTAGAGCTATTACTTATTGAGGATCAGTCCGAAAGATTATTAACACAAGTTGAAAATGGCAGTATTGATGTGGCGATATTAGCCTTTCCGTTTAATACTCGAAATCTGAATTATCGTGTTATCGCCGAAGAACCTTTCTGGGTTGCATTACCCAAAGAGCACCCATTAAGCCGTTATGAAACATTGCAACCCCACCAACTACCCATCAATGAATTATTACTTCTGGCAGAAGGCCACTGTATGCGGGAACATGCCATAAGTGCCTGTCAGTTACCGGCATCTGCTCAGCGGCGGAGTTTTCAGGCGACCAGTTTGTATACCTTGATAGAAATGGTGGCCAGCGGATTAGGAATAACATTGATTCCACAGATGGCGATTAATTCAGATATGGTGCGTCATGCAGATATCTGTCTGCGCCCCCTAAAGCAGGATAGTCTCGCAAAACGTGAAATCGGACTGGTCTGGCGACCCAGCTTCCGCCGAACCAGCACACTGGAACAATTATCATTGAGCTTTACCGCAGCCATGGAAGAGAGTGATTAACCTTTACTGGCATATTCAGCGCGGATTTGAATAAAACTCTGTCTCAAAATGACCGAGGTGAATGGTGCCTGAAAGCGGGCAGTAAGTAATCCTTTTGGATTGACCAGAAATACCGCATGAGCCAGATCCTGATGTGCATATGCCCGGCTTCGGGTAAAAAATGCCTGTAGTTCCTGTTTAGCAGATGCTGCGGCAGAAACAGAAATGACATGGCCCTGAAGGTTGTGAGACTGGCTCAGCGCAAGCAACTGTCTTGTCTGCTGACCGGTGGTATCAATCAGCACAACTTGAACTGTTCGATTGGCAAGACCAGCCTTTAAATTGCTCAAAACTTTCAGGATCGCATCACAGTCAAGGCAATCTGCTGATGTGAAAAACACAAAACTCCATTTACCCACTAATGCGTCATTGGTAAACACCGTATTGTCAATGTTATGTCCCAGAAACTGTGGAATTTCCAATACTGGTTCAAACTGCGTCAGCATCGCGTCAACCTGGCCTGAAGACTCATCCGTTTGGTGTTGCGGACTGAACGTAAGAAAAAACAGTAATAATAATGCCACCAAGCCAAGATATGTCAGCAAAAAACGCTTAGAATGGACATTTTTAAACATATTCTGCATCGTTGGCTCTCCGCGACACGTTGGCAGGCTTACTCACTAAATAATTAAGCGCCCATGAAAGAAAAATTGCTTAAGTCTACTATCGTTGTCAGCATGATGACGTTTTTATCCCGAATTTTGGGATTTGTTCGAGATATTGTGATTGCCAGATTCCTTGGTGCAGGAATGGGGGCTGACGTTTTTTTTGTTGCTTTCAAAATACCCAACTTTCTGCGACGCCTGTTTGCCGAAGGCGCCTTTTCCCAGGCCTTTATCCCCGTTCTTGCCGAATATCGTGAACGTGGCGATGGTGATTTAAAAAAACTTATTGCTGCTACCAGCGGCACCCTGGCGGGGGTTTTATTTTTCATTACGCTGATTGGCGTCATTGCCGCGCCTGTCATCATTCTTGTGTTTGCCCCCGGCTTTATTGATCAACCGGAAAAATTACAGTTGGCCGGAGAGCTGTTAAGAATAACTTTCCCTTATATTCTGTTTGTCTCATTAACCGCACTCGCCAGTTCGATTCTGAATAGTTATGGCAAGTTTGCCGTACCTGCTTTTACCCCGGTTTTCCTGAACATTTCGATGATTGGCTGTGCCTTATGGCTGGCACCACATCTGGATGAGCCGGTTAAAGCATTAGCCTGGGGGGTATTTATCGGCGGGATAGTGCAATTACTCTTTCAGATGCCGTTTTTAATGAAGATCGGCAGTCTTCCAAAACCCCGCTGGGGCTGGAGAGATGAGGGCGTTCAGAAAATTCTGCGACTAATGATACCTGCCATGTTTGGCGTATCTGTTTCACAAATCAATTTATTGCTGGATACCTTGCTGGCTTCATTTCTAATCACCGGCAGTATCTCCTGGTTGTATTATTCGGATCGACTGGTTGAATTTCCTTTGGGCATTTTGGGCATTGCCCTGGCGACGGTCATCTTGCCCAATCTTTCCCGTAAACATGCAACAGCCTCGATGCAGGAGTTCTCACATACAATTGACTGGGCATTACGCTGGGTATTTTTAATCGGCACCCCGGCAGCTATCGGCTTGATCATTCTGGCTGAGCCATTATTGATTACCCTGTTTCAATATGGTGAATTTACACCTTATGATGCTCATCAGGCCTCTTTAAGCTTAATGGCTTATGGCCTTGGATTGTTGCCGTTTATTTTCATCAAGGTTCTGGCGCCGGGCTTTTATGCCCGCCAGGATACAAAAACCCCAGTCAAAATCGGTATTATTGCGATGGTCAGCAATATGGGGCTGAATATTATCCTGATGATTTATCTGGCCCATGTCGGCCTGGCTCTGGCAACGGCATTGTCTGCCATGCTCAATGCCGGATTGCTGTATTACACATTACGCAAAAAAGCGGTTTATCAGCCGATTAGCGGCTGGGGAATATTCTTTATCCGCATGTTATTAGCCAATCTCGCTCTTGTATTTTTCCTGTTATGGACTAATCCAAACAGTAATGAATGGATAAGCTGGGGAGGCTGGCACCGGTTTGGTGTATTAATGGGGCTGATTGGACTGTCTGCGATGATTTATTTTGCCGTTCTCGCAGCATGTGGAGTTAGGCTGAAAACTCTGGTCATGCCGCACTCCAATACATAAAAAAGCCCTCGTTGAAGAGGGCTTTTCGACAAACCTGGAGAGAAACTTAAAAGCGTCGACCGATACCGATACCGTAAACAAACGGGTCAATATCTGCATTAATCTTAGCACTACCGACCGCTGTATTTTTAAACCGGGCAGTGGTATCAATATCCAGGTATTTAATATCCATATTGACGAACCAGTCCTGGTTAATGGCGATATCCACACCGACCTGTGCCGCCCAGCCCCATGAGCTTTCCAGTTTAACTTTATCGCCGGAATTACTTAACAGAGAACTACTGGGGACTTTTTCATCAAAGAAATACGTGTAATTCACACCGGCGCCAATATAAGGACGAATATTGGAGTCTGGCAGAAAGTGGTATTGCAATGTCAAAGTGGGTGGCAACACTTTGGTATCAATAACATCGCCCAGGACTGCCCAAGATTTTTCACCAGTAACCGTGTGTTCTGAATAACCTAAAATCAGCTCTACCCCCCAGTTTCGCGTGATCATATAGGTAATATCCAACTCCGGAACCGTATCACTGTCTACTTTCACACCTTTCGTTCCTGTATCAGCGCCATTAACCGTCAGACTACCACTGCTGTCATTAGGATTAACATTGATAATACGTCCCCGGATTAACCAGTCACCCGCCTCATAAGCCATAACAGTAGTAACAGGTCCAGCCAAACCAGCAGCCAGCAGGATAGAAGAAATCAGGGGAATTTTTTTCATGGGACGACTCCGAATAATAATCTGTTGTGATACACAGTTTCAGATCATACGGAGTACCGGTGTTTCGGCATTGATCCAGGTCAATAAAATGTTTTTTGGGTGTGTTTATCTTTGAGCGCAGTTCTACTGGAGCTCCTGTATTCTCTCAAGAGGGAAATACTGCGGTGTACTATTTAAGTCATGTTCAACACCCTGCGACGGAATAAGTTCCGGCCCTTAGGATTGCGTTATTGAAGATCAACAGACTTCAGGTTATCCACAACGTTGTTTTAATGCCGGCAGATCCAGAATCGTTACCTCTTTACCTTGCGTCGTTAATAACTGCTGTTCCTGTAATTGCGTAAATAAACGGCTGACCGTTTCAATCGCCAGGCCAAGATGGTTTGCGATATCACCACGTGACATTGTCAACTGGAACGACAAAGCAGAATATCCACGTTCACTGAAACGCTGAGAAAGTGATAATAAGAAACTAATCAGCTTTTCCTGAGCGGTCTTTTTACCCAAAGACAGTAATAAATTTTTATCGGCTGACATTTCTTTACTTAATCGCGTCATTAACTGATTCTGTAACTCTGGAATCGTGGCACTGAACTCCTGCAAGCGCTCGTAAGGTAATTCGCAGATGCTGCTGGCCTCAAGTGCACGAGCCGTTGATAAATAACGTTGCTGGTAAATGGCATCCATCCCGATAAACTCTCCGGGAAAATAAAAACTAGTGACCTGTTCGCGTCCATCAGCCGCTGAAATGGTGGTTTTGAACGAACCTGAACGAACAACAAATATCGTCTTGAAGGTTGAGGCAGGTTCAAACAGAATTTGATGTCGTTTGAAGCCAGCACTGCGCTTGATGATCTGATCCAGTTTGGATAAATCATCCCGATGCAGCCCCAAAGGCAGGCATAGCCGGTATAAAGCACATGATTGACAGGCAAGTTGATGATGATGTTCAACCTTGGCAAAATCTTCAAATAATGGCGTTATCACCCTGGCTTGTGTCATTTTATTTTCCCTAAAAAAGTCACAGGCCATGATAACGCTTCAAACCCGGCACTGAAACAGTTATTATTTGTTTTTATTTCAGTTTTCAGGAAAGCTAATGACCGCTCGTAGCGCCAATGTTGCGCGTAACACGCTCGAAACCCAAATTGAAGTTTCCATCAACCTGGATGGCAGCGGAAAATTCCAATCCGAAACCGGCGTGCCATTTCTCGATCACATGTTGGAACAAATTGCCCGTCACGGCTTATTTGATCTGCAAATCAAAGCAAATGGTGATCTGCATATTGATGCTCACCACACGGTTGAAGATGTTGGCATCACCATTGGCCAGGCATTAAAACAGGCACTGGGTGATAAAAAAGGCGTTGTCCGTTATGGACATTCCTATGTGCCTTTGGATGAAGCTTTATCTCGAGTAGTACTTGATTTATCAGGCAGACCCGGCTTCGAATTTGATGTGACTTTCACCCGCGACAAAATTGGTGAATTTGATGTGGATTTGTTTTATGAATTCTTTCAGGGACTGGTCAATCACGCCGGCATCACCTTACACATTGATAACCTCAAAGGGCGTAATGCGCACCACATCGCAGAAACGATTTTTAAGGCTTTCGGGCGGGCTCTGCGTATGGCTGTCACGCTGGATGAACGTGCTTTACAACAATTGCCTTCCACCAAGGGTGCTTTATAATCGATTAACGATTTTCTAACTCTACTTTTCTAGCTCAGGTCCTTGTTTTATGCGTCGCGTTGCAGTTATTGATTACGGCATGGGTAATTTACGCTCAGTCTCCAAAGCCTTGGAAACCGTAGCCGATAACCACACTCAGATTTTTGTTACCGCTGATCCGTCCGAGATCCGTGCCGCTGATCATATTGTGTTTCCTGGCGTAGGCGCTATTCGGGACTGCATGGCAGAACTCAAAAAACTTGAACTCGACAAACTCATCATCGAAATGGCCAGTCAGAAACCATTCCTGGGAATATGTCTCGGCATGCAGGCTTTATTAACCCATAGTCAGGAAAACCAGGGCTCAGATGGCTTGGACATCATTGAAGGTGACGTTCTGTACTTTGAAAAGGCGGTTGAACAGGGGCTGAAAGTACCGCACATGGGCTGGAATGAAGTCGAGCAAACCTTCGCACACCCCTTGTGGCAAGATATACCTCAGAATAGTCGTTTTTATTTTGTTCATAGTTTTTATGTGCAGCCTGCAGATGAAACCAAAATCTCCGGCCGCAGTCATTACGCTTTACCTTTTGCTGCCGCATTGGCACAAGAAAACCTGTTTGCCGTACAGTTTCACCCTGAAAAAAGCCAACATGCCGGCTTGCAGTTATTGAAAAATTTTATTAACTGGGACGGTCAGTCCTGACAATTTGTTTGATGGAGAAAGCGTTATGTTATTAATCCCTGCCATTGATCTTAAAGAGGGTCACTGCGTTCGATTGCGTCAGGGACGCATGGAAGATAACACTGTATTTTCGGAAGATCCGCTGGCCGTTGCGACAAGGTGGGTTGAAGCCGGTGCCAAGCGATTGCACATGGTGGATCTGGACGGTGCTTTTGCGGGTAACCCTGTTAACGCTAATGTTATTCATCAAATCTGTGCCGCTTTCCCGGATCTGGATGTGCAGGTGGGTGGTGGTATTCGTGATGAAGACACTATTCAAACCTATCTCGATGCTGGTGTTCGCTATGTCATTATCGGTACTAAAGCCATTAATGCACCCCATTTTGTCGGGGATGTCTGCGCCGAGTTTCCCGGCCATATCATCGTCGGACTTGATGCCAAAGATGGCAAGGTGGCCATTGATGGCTGGTCGAAATTATCCAACCATGACGTGATCGATATTGCTCAACAGTTTGAACAGGATGGGGTAGAAGCCATTATTTACACTGATATCAGTCGTGACGGAATGATGCAGGGAGTGAACTTGCAATCAACACGAGATCTGGCCCGCGCCATCAATATTCCGGTCATCGCTTCTGGCGGCGTAACCAACTATGACGATATCAAAGCGCTTTGTCATTACGAATCCGAAGGTGTCATGGGTGCCATTATTGGTCGCGCCATCTATGAAGGTACCATTGATTTGGCCGAAGGCCAGGCAATGGCCGATCGTTTAAATCCACCACTGCAATTCTGAATCTGATATGGCTTTGGCAAAACGTATTATCCCCTGTCTTGATGTCGATGCCGGCCGCGTCGTAAAAGGTGTGCAATTTGTCGATATCCGTGATGCCGGTGATCCGGTAGAAATTGCCAAGCGTTACGATGAACAGGGTGCAGATGAACTGACTTTTCTGGATATTACGGCTACTCACCATAACCGTGACACCATGGAAGACGTGGTCAAAGCCGTTGCCAGCCAGGTGTTTATTCCACTTACCGTTGGAGGTGGCATTAGAACAGTAGCGGATATTCGTCGTATGCTGAATGCCGGTGCAGATAAAGTCGGCATTAATTCAGCCGCCGTCAGCAACCCTGATTTTGTTCGCGAAGCGGCTGAGAAATTTGGATCACAATGTATAGTCGTGGCCATTGATGCCAAACGTGTATCGGCTGACGGGGAAACACCGAGATGGGAAATATTTACCCATGGTGGTCGACAGCCAACAGGTATTGATGCCGTCGAATGGGCCAAAAAAATGGTTAAATTAGGCGCGGGTGAAATTTTACTCACCAGCATGGATCGCGATGGCACAAAATCCGGTTTTGATTTGGAACTCACCCGGGCCGTCAGCGATGCCGTTGTGGTGCCGGTTATTGCTTCCGGTGGTGTGGGTAAACTGCAGGATCTGACGGATGGTATCAAGTTGGGACATGCGGATGCGGTTCTGGCCGCCAGCATTTTTCATTTCGGTGAACATACCGTCGGTGAAGCAAAACAACAAATGGCAGAGCAGGGCATAGAGGTGCGTTTATGAGCTCATGGCTGGATCAGGTAAACTGGGGCAGTGATGGCTTGGCGCCTGTTATCACACAAGAGTTTTCGACTAAGCAAGTACTTACTTTAGCCTGGATGAACCGTCAGTCATTACAGCTGACAGCTGAAACCGGTCATGCTGTTTACTGGTCACGTTCGCGACAAAAACTGTGGCATAAAGGGGAACAGTCCGGTCATCAGCAACTTATTAAGTCGATACGTATTGATTGTGATCAGGATGCTATTTTGCTTGAAGTTGAACAGATTGGTGGCATTGCCTGTCATACTGGACGTCATCATTGTTTCTTCCTAGAACTGCAGAACGGTGAGTGGCAAACTACTGAGCCGGTTCTGAAAAATCCGGATGAGATTTATTAATGCGTGATACCTTGCATAAACTGATGGCAGTGCTGAATGAACGTAAAACTGCTGATGCCGACAGTTCATATGTCGCCAGCCTGTATGCAGCCGGCACCGACAAAATTCTGAAAAAACTAGGCGAAGAAGCCACTGAAACGGTTATCGCCGGAAAAGCGGGTGATCGAGAGCAAATCATCTACGAAACTGCTGACCTTTGGTTTCACTCTATGGTGTTACTGGCGCATAATGATATTGATATCGATGCCCTTTTAACCGAGCTGGATCGTCGTTTTGGTTTATCAGGTCATGAAGAAAAAGCCAGCAGGAGCAAAAAATGACCGACTGTATTTTCTGCAAAATTATTGCCGGTGAGATTCCCTCTTCAAAAGTCTATGAAGATGAGCTGATTTTTGTGTTCAAGGATATTAATCCGAAAGCCACCGTTCATCTGTTAGTGATTCCTAAACAGCACATCGCACGGTTGGATCATCTTGATGAAAGTCATAGCAGCCTAATTGCTCATATGTTTCTCAAACTGCCAGCGCTGGCAAAATCACAAGGTCTGGAGACCGGTTTTCGTACCATTATCAATACCGGTCCCGGCGGTGGTCAGGAAGTCGATCATTTACACATTCATTTGCTGGGCGGTAACAATCTGCCTGGTTTTCATTAGGAGCGCGTCATGGGATTTGGTGGAATCAGTGTATGGCAATTATTGATTGTTCTGGTCATTGTCATTTTGCTTTTCGGCACTAAAAAACTGCGCTCCCTGGGTGGTGACCTCGGTAGTGCTATTCGCAGCTTTAAATCCTCGGTACGTGAAGGCGAAGATGAAAAAAAAGATGAAGCTGGCAATCTGAAGCATGACAACGAGACCGAGCAGCATCAACAGCAACATGAAGAACACGACAACACCAAACGCTAATCACCGTGTTTGATATTGGTTTTTGGGAACTGTTAATTATTGCCGTTGTGGCATTAATAGTAATTGGCCCGGAAAAACTGCCAAGAGTGGTTCGTGTCTGTGGCTTGTGGATTGGCCGAGCCAATGCTTCACTTCAAGCGGTCAAAAATGATATTGCCAAAGAACTTCGAGCCGAAGAAATCAAGCAGGCCTTTAAAAAACCCGATGATTTACCCGATCTGAATGAAATCATTGATATTGATGAACCGGTAAAACCTGAATCGAATCCCTCGGATAACGCTGAAGATAATTCAGCGGAAAAAAAGCAGGCTGACGATGGAAAATAGTGAACAACAACCACTGATTTCTCATCTGGTTGAGCTTCGGGATCGGTTGCTCAGAGCTATCCTTGCCGTATTAATCATTGCCGTCTGCCTGTTACCCTTCGCCAATGACTTATATCTTATTTTATCTGCGCCCTTGCTTGAACATCTGCCAGAAACCAGTTCCATGATTGCCACAGAAGTGGCTTCACCCTTCCTGACCCCATTTAAATTAACACTGACCGCCGCGATTATGCTGGCGATGCCTGTTTTGCTTTATCAATTATGGGCCTTTATTGCTCCCGGCTTGTATCAACATGAAAGACGGCTGGTTTTTCCACTGATGTTTGCCAGTACGCTACTGTTTATTCTGGGCATATTGTTCGCTTATTTTGTCGTCTTTCCGCTGGTGTTTGGCTTTTTGACACAGGCAGCGCCTGAAGGTGTTGCAGTGATGACAGATATCAGCAGTTATCTGGATTTTGTTTTGAAGTTATTTTTTGCTTTTGGTCTGGCATTTGAAGTGCCAATCGCCACGTTACTGTTGATTTGGACAGGGATCTCCACTCGAGAAAGTCTTTCACAAAAAAGGCCTTATGTGATTGTCGGCGCTTTTGTGATTGGCATGTTACTTACCCCTCCAGATGTGATTTCACAAACATTGTTAGCGGTTCCAATCTGGTTGTTATTTGAACTGGGGTTACAGGTTTCGCGGTTTATTCCAAAAAACAGAGAGAAATCAGAAATAGCGGATTAGGGCTTGTTGATCTTTCATAGTCCCAGCAGTGGTGACTATGAAAGATCAACAAGCCCTAGTCTGTGTAGCGCATTCTGGTGCCATGCTGCAATGAAAGGGAAATTTCTTCTGCTGTTAATGGGGTAGGGAAATATACTCCCGAGATTTTAGCGCCATGAATACTGGCTCCACGAAGACTGATGCATTGACTGAAATCAATACCGCGTAAATCGGCCTGACGGAAATAACTGTTACTGAAATCGAGGCCGCTGGCAATTAAGCCCTGCAAATTAAGATGTCGAAAATCACAGCTGGTTAAATCAACCGTCTCTCCCTTGGCAATACGGTGATTAAATTCTTCTATTTTTCCATCGCGCAACAGTTGATAGAGCGGATCTTGAGTGATTTTTGGTTCTGCCATCTAAAACCTCAAACTGTAATATCAATCGTACCGCCCGGATTTTCCGGATCAAAGCCCGTTGCTTCATTTTGTGTCGCTTCATTGACAACGGCAACCGTCTGCAAACTGGCTGGCTCTTGCTCCTGCACTACCGTAGTCGAGGCAGTTTCACTGTTTTGCTGTACCGGGGTCTGCCGCCCGACCAATACATTTTCCGAAGATAACGGATTAGTCAGTGTGGGCTGACCGCTAAAAGGGGTGATACCAGGAATTTCCATTTTGTTACTCCTGTATAAAAGTCTTTAGTTACAGCTTACTCTTATCATTGCTGAATTGTAAACGCAGGTATTTGAAAAACCATGGTTTTCTCTCATTTTAATGAAATATTAGCAAATACTATTTTATGCGTGTTCTATGCTATCGTTTAGCTGACCCATACTGAGGGGGAATAGGTCATGCACCATGGGTAAACGGATTTTTTATTTGCTGTTACTTATAGTCAGCCTGGTTGCCTGTAGTTCGCAAACGGATAAGCCATTGCGTGTTGGGACCATTCCGTGGGCGGGCTACGAGATACTCTACCTGGCTCGCGATCTGGGGTATTACGATAACGCGCAAATCCAACTCAAGGAATTAGCCTCCAGCACGGAAGTTTTGCATGCCTTTCGGCAGGGCCAGCTGGATGCAATAGCCGTTACGCTGGATGAAGCCCTGCGAATGGCTGAAACTCACTCAGACCTTAAAATCGTGCTGATCTTTAATATCTCGAACGGGGCAGACAAACTGATCGTTGAGCCCGGAATAACCTCTCTGGCAGAACTCAAAAATAAACGTATTGCGGTCGAACAAAGTGGCGTTGGAGCCTATATGCTGTCACAGGTTTTGCGAGTGGCTCAGTTGCAAAGTAATGAGGTCATCATTGTTCCATCGACTATCAATCAACATTTTTTGATGTTGAGTAATCACCAGGTTGAAGCTGTTATCAGCTTTGACCCTGTTGCCTATCAGCTTCAACAACAGGGCTACATTAATCTGCTTGATAGCAGTCAGCTACCCGGTGAAATTGTCGATGTTCTGCTGACCCGTGACTCAGCAGTAAATCAGCAACGCAAAAGCATTCAACAGCTACTGAACGGGTATTGGCAAGCTCGTCAATATATGACGGATAATCAGCAAGATGCATTAACCAGAATGGCTCCGCGGTTGGGTGTTTCAAACGAAGAGCTGGATCACTTTTACCAAAAAAGTGATTTTGCCAGAACGCGAGCATCAACAATATATTTTCAGCCATCAGCTTGAAAATATTATTGAATCGATGAGTGGGCTCATGACTGAGGCAGGTTTATTAAATAATGCTGTTGATAGTCAACAGCTGCTTTATGAAAGTATGGATTAATCATGTCTGCAATCCAAACATACCGGCTTACTTTTTGGCTGCCTCTAACCGTTACCTTTTTGTTTCTGGGGCTTTTGTTTTTTTATTCTGTTAATGAATATCGTCACCGTCTGTCTGATATAAAAGAAACCTCAAAAACCCAGCTTCATGAAACCGCTTTACAATTAGGCCATAGCCTTGAATATGCCATTGCTAACGATGACTATCAGCAAGCCCGAAGCAATGTGGCAAGATTTTCATTACGTGCCGACGCCCAGCTGGCTGTGTTAATCGATCAGAATAATCAGATTCAATCCGCCACACACTTTATCTGGCAAAACCAACCGGCTGAAAAAGTGCTCGACGAACAATTGTTGCCATATATTGAACTGGCACGTACTACCAAAAAAATCTTCGAGTTCGACAACGATAAAAAAAACTTGCTGAACCTGGTGTTACCATTATTTGAAGCGGAACAGCAATGGATACTGGTGTTACAAAATTCCATTGAAAGCAAGCTGGAAAAAGCCAGGGCAGAAACCATCAATGCCATTATTCCTTTGTTATTGTTGATTGTGCTGGCACACATCATTCTGATGGTCACTATTCGCAAGCTTGTTATAAGACCATTACAGGCATTAAAACAACTGACCGAACAGATTCAGGATCAACAATTTAATCTGATCAATCCCCTTAAAGGGAATACTGAACAGACGCAAGTCGCTCAGACATTAGTTGATGCCGCCCAACAACTACAGTCACACATCAGTATTCTGACTGAGAACGAGCAGCGTTTGCGAATTACACTGGAATCCATTGGTGATGCGGTTATTGTCACGGATGCTATCGGTAATATTACACGAATGAATCGAGTGGCCAGTGAATTGACGGCCTGGCATGAAAAGGATGCCATCGGACAACCATTACCTGAAGTATTTGATATTTATCAGGCGGAAACCGGCGAAAAGATGACCAACCCGGTAGACCTGGTCATCAAAAGTGGTGAAGTCGTCGAATTAGCCAATCATACCGTTCTGGTTGCCCGAAATGGTACGCGATATCATATCTCTGATAGTGCAGCACCGATCCGTGTTGATCATGATCGTCAGACCGAAATTCTTGGGGTGATACTGGTTTTTACCAATGTGACCAACCAGTACCAACTGCGTCAGGAGCTACGTCAATCCGTCGATTTTCTGAAAAACTTGCTGACCATAAGCCCCAGTGTTACTTACATTCTGGACGTCAATGAAGCCAGCCACAGAGAATTTCATCTGAGCTATGTCAGTGAATCCGTCATCAGTTATTCCGGTTATCCTGCCGAATACTGGTTGAGCCAGCCCCAAGCCTGGCAACAAAGTGTTCATCCTGATGATATCAATGGCGTTAAGCGTACTTTGCTGGCGGCTTTACAAACGGATAAACCAGTCAGTAATCAATTTCGTTTTCGTCATCGAGATGGTCATTACATTACGGTTGAGGATCATCTTTCTGCAGTAAAAAATGCTCAGACACAAAAAGTGCAAATCGTCGGAGTAGTGCTGAATATCAGTGAACAAAAACAAACCGCTGAACAAAATGCGTTATTTGGTGAAATTCTTGAACGCTCGTTAAATGAAATATATGTCTTTGATGCCCAGACATTCAAATTTATTCAAGTAAACCATGGTGCTAAATCCAATCTGGGGTTCAGTATGGAAGAATTGCAGGAAATGACGCCTATCGATCTGAATAAAGACTATAACCGGGTAACGTTTGAAGCCTTAATTTCACCCTTGATAAACGGCGAAACACAACGCCTGAATTTTGAAACCTATCACTATCGTAAAAATGGCAGCCGTTATGAAGTCCATGTGGATTTGCAAACCGCCATCTACGATGAAAAAACCGTCTGTATAGCCATTACTGAAGATATCACCCTCCGCAAACAAGTTCAGACCCATCTGAATCAAGAGCGTGTTTTGCTGAGAAGTATTATTGACTCATCACCCGATTTAATTTTCTGTAAGGACGAACAGGGTAAATATATCCGTTGTAATCAGGCAGTGATAAATTTCCTGGGGACGAATGAATCGGAAATTATTGGAAAAACAGATTTTGACTTTTACCCGGAGAAAGAAGCCCGTAATTATCGTCACAGTGATCAACTCACCTTGCAGCACGACACCAGCCAATTTTATGAAGAACGTAAATACGGAGCAGATGGGCGAGAGGTATTGTTTGAAACCCTGAAAACCCCGCTTAAGAATGAAACCGGTGAAACGATAGGTGTGCTTGGCATCAGTCGTGATATCAGTCGGCAATACGAAGCTGAAAAGGAATTACGTCTGGCCAGTTTAGTGTTTGAAAACAGCAATGAAGGCATCATCATTACCGATGAAAACAATCTCATCGTTACTGTGAACCCGGCGTTCACCATTATGACCGGGTATTCTCTGGAAGACGTCACCGGTAAAAACCCATCCATCCTCAGCTCTGGTTACCATGATAAATACTTTTACGAACTGTTGTGGAATCAGCTTGAACAACAGGGTTTCTGGTCTGGTGAAGTACAAAACCGTCGCAAGAATGGTGAAATCTATCCGCAATGGTTATCCATTAGCCGTGTTGATAACGAGCAGGAGCAGCTGCAAAATTATGTTGCCATCATGTCGGATATCAGCAAGTACCGGGAAGCGGAACAGAAAATAAATTTCCTGGCACATCACGATGTCTTGACCAGTTTACCTAATCGGGCCTTACTCAAGGATCGCATTCACCAGACGTTGATTTCAGCAGAGCGTCATCAGCAAAAACTGGCGTTACTGTATCTGGATCTGGATCGGTTTAAATTTATCAATGACAGTCTCGGTCATGCGATAGGTGACAGTTTACTGATAAAAGTGGCCGGAAGACTTATCGAACAAATGCGGGAACAGGATACCGTATGCCGGACCGGGGGCGATGAGTTTATTATTTTATTGCCTGACACCGATGCTGATGGAGCCGGACATGTGGCCCAGAAGTTAGTGGAAAATATCACCGCACCTTTTGAAATTGAAGGTAACCAGCTGTTTGTTACTGTTTCGATAGGTATCAGTGTTTATCCGGATAACGGAAAAGATGCAGAAAGCCTCAATAAACATGCAGACACAGCCATGTATCGGGCAAAACAGGCCGGACGCAATCAATATCAGTTTTTCACCGCTGAGATGCATTCACAGATTGTGTATAAACTGGAACTGGAGCATGCCTTGCGATTTGCACTGGCCCGTAATGAACTGTCTTTGGTTTATCAACCTTTAGTGGATATCAAGCAAAACAAAATTACCGGTGCAGAAGCCTTGTTACGCTGGGATCACCCGGAGTTTGGAATGATTTCGCCAATGGAGTTTATTCCTATTGCAGAAGAAACAGGCATGATTAATCCAATAGGACAGTGGATTTTGCACACGGCAATTGCGCAATGTAAACAATGGGTTGAAGCCGGACATGAGGATTTATTAGTGGCGATAAACCTGTCTGCCGTGCAATTCAATAATCCTTTGCTGGTTAACATGATAAATGCCATTCTTCATGAACATCAGCTGGCAGCAGATAACCTGGAGCTGGAAATCACCGAATCGGTCGCTATGATCAATATTGATCTGACTATTAAACAACTCAGATCCCTTGCAGATGCTGGTATTCGGTTATCACTGGATGATTTCGGTACCGGCTATTCTTCTTTGAATTACCTGAAAAAATTCCCTATTAATAAACTCAAAATTGATCAGAGTTTTGTGTTTGACATGCTGATAGATGAAGATGATGAAGCCATTGTTGATGCCGTTATCACTCTTGCCCGATCACTGGGTTTGAAAACGCTGGCGGAAGGTGTTGAAACAACAGAACATCTGCAAGCATTAAAAAACAAGGGGTGTGACTTTATGCAGGGTTATTTATTCAGCAGACCTGTCCCGGCTGACCAGTTTTTTAATTTATTAAATCATCCACCGCTGAGTAATTTAGGCGTAGACTGAACATAAATTGGTAATGGAGCCGGATATGCAACAGCAAAAAATTGACCAGATCGAAGTCTTATTACAATTTGATCCCAGCAATACGCTGCAAGGTATAAAAATTCATCATTCAACAGCGCGTGAAGGTCTGGTTGAAGCGGCGCAACAATTATTTAATAACGGTTTAATTACACAGGCTGATGGTGGATATCTGACCGATTTGGGTCATGAAGCCTCTGAACATCTGCATACTGCTATACAGCTGATGTCGCCGCCGAATTAAACGCGCTGGTAAACCTCAAAACTATAGGCATAATCATTTTTTTCATCTGCCGGGTGCGATTCCTGGCTGATTAACTGCCACTGAGTTTTATCCCATTCAGGAAACCAGGTATCGCCTTCCAATTCAGCATGAACTCTTGTGAGATAAAGTTTATCGACGTTATCGAACATCTGCTCAAACAATGACGATCCACCGATCACCATTATTTCATCCGCATCTGCGGCAAGCTTTAATGCGGCTTCAATCGAATTGACGACATCACATCCTTCAACCTGATAATCAGCTAACGAACTCACCACAATATTTTGCCGACCAGGTAAGGCTCGGCCGATCGACTCGTGGGTTTTACGGCCCATTAAAATGGGTTTACCCATAGTAATACGGCGAAAATATTGCAGATCCGCTGACAGTCGCCATGGCAGATCATTGTCGCGTCCAATTAACCCCTGTTCATCCATTGCTACTACAAACGCCGTTTTCATCTCACACCTCATTGATTTACTTTGCATAGCATAGCATCGCTGAAATTTTATCCGGTATCATCAATTCAATGCTTCAGGAATCTGGTAGGTGTTACATGTTGAATATGCTGGGATCGCTAATCGGTGGCTTGGGTTTGTTTATGTTAGGCATGTGGTTGATGACTGACGGACTCAAACAAATTGCCGGGGATAAGCTCAATCAAATCCTGCAAAACTGGACCAACACTCGTCTACGCGGCCTCAGTGCGGGTTTCCTGCTCACGGCTATTATTCAACACTCAGGTGCCGTCACTCTGGCCACAATTGGTTTTGCCAATGCCGGCATTATCAGCCTGAGAAGAGCAATGTGGATTGTGTTTGGCAGTAATGTCGGCACCACGGTCACGGGCTGGTTAGTTGTCTTGGTTGGTTTCAACCTGAATATTGAAAAATTTGCCTTACCGTTAATTGGTATCGGTATGGCGATGCGCTTATTAGGTAGTAATCGTGGTTATGCCAATATCGGTTTGGCATTAACCGGTTTTGGCCTGCTATTTTTAGGAATAGCCGCTTTAAAAGCCACTTTCAGTGGTGCCGACAGCTTGTTTGATTTGCATTTTTCCAGTGGCTTATTAGTCGTTGATATAATATTGTTTGCGTTAGCTGGGTTGCTCCTGACAACGCTACTGCAATCATCCAGCCTCACCTTAACCTTGGCGTTAACCTCGCTCGCTGGTGGAATAATTGGTTTATTACCTGCAGCTGCAATTGTCATCGGCAGTAATTTGGGATCCACCACAACGTCCATTTTTTCAGTTATCGGTAGTCAGCCAGTAGCCAAGCGTATCGTTGCCAGCCATGTCATTTTTAATCTTTTAACGGCCATTGTCAGTCTAATTTTGTTGGTGCCGTTAATATGGCTGATCCACTGGTTTCAGCAATTAATAGTTGACGATGTGCAGTTCACCACCACATTAGTCTTATTTCACACGGTCTTTAATGTATTAGGAGTTGCACTTATCTGGAAGCTGGCAGCCCCTTTGGAAAACTGGCTGAAAACCAAGTTTTCCGGTGTTGATCAAAGTATTGCCGAAACGAAATATCTTGATAAAACGACGTTAAAAATTCCGAACCTGGCACTTACTTCAATCCGTCTTGAATTAATTCGATTAAATCAGCATGTAATAAAAATGGCGACGCATTGTATTCATAAAAATCGGCCTGTGAGCTGGTTAAAACAGCAACACAGTTTCACTGAACAAAATGTTTTAAAAATAGGGGAATTCAGTCGGCTACTCTACCAGCAACATATTAATGAGCAGATCGCAGAAAAAACAGCTGATTTGATACGTGTTTCCCAATACTGTGACGCTATTTCCTCACTTACGGTTGGTATTGCTGAAAATCGTGCTTTATCCAATCATCCTATTGCGGCTGAATTACAACAACAACTGGCATATTTCAATGTGGACTGTTTAATGTTGCTTGATATCGCCACCCTGGATAAACCCGGTCCAGATTTATCCAATCAGCTCGATACCCTCGAAAAAACGTATCTTTCATTAAAATCATTATTGTTAAGACGTGGTGCAGAAGGAAGACTTTCTATTGCTCGCATGGAAAAAGAATTGCAAGCCATATCTCAACTCAGGCGGCTCTGTCAGCAAGCTGTAAAAGCCACAGCATTTTTTAAAACCAGCCAAGCCGATCCCCCTATTGATAATCTGGTAAAACAAGCTTAACAACTACGGTATGCTTTGCTTATAAAACAGATCATAAGCTGTGGATAAAATTCTCTGTGGATAAGTCGCAAAGTTATACACAGGAGATCCATCCCGCAAGCTTAAAGTTATGCACAACCCAACCATTATTTAACACAATGAATAATAAGTATTTTTTGGATTAATACAGCTATACACAGGACTAAAGCATTAACATCATTAAAAAGATCTCTTTTATTTATTTAGTATTGATTAATGAGCTGCATCGTCGAAATCGCCTTATCCTGTCCATTACGTCAGACATTTGATTATCTAAGTGATGATCCTGCAGAGAGCTGGCAAACCGGTATGCGTACAGCTGTCACTTTTGGCAGTAGACCACTGATTGGAATTGTCATTGCGATAAAACCCATAACGGAAGCTTCAGTCAGTAAACTAAAAAAAATTGATCAGCAAGTCGATAAACAGGCATTTTTGCCAACAGAAGTCATGCAGCTGGTGCAATGGGTAAGCCGTTACTACCATCATCCCATTGGAGAATGCTTTCAAGCCGCTTTACCAAAACAATTACGACTTGGTGATGCTGATGAGATGCAAACCGAAACATTTTGGTCTTTAAAACAACGACCAAACAATAAACCCGGCAAAAAGCAGCAGCAGATCCTGAATTTATTGGAAGATTATCCGGAAGGACTCAGTGAAAAGGCATTGCGGGTTCAATTAGGAAATGTAAAAAGCAGCTTGACTGCCCTGCAAAAACAAGAATCGATTATTGCCAGCCAACAAGTTGCATTACCACTACCTTGTTTACAAATACAGCAGGGGGTATTGCTAAATGATGAACAAAAACAATCTGTTGAAACAATACTGAAGGCCAGGGATAAATTTTCCACTTTTTTGCTACAGGGAATAACCGGAAGTGGCAAAACAGAAGTTTATATTGAAATCTGTCGGGAGCTCATTGAAAACCAGCAACAGATATTAGTATTAATTCCGGAAATTGGATTAACCACGCAATTTGTTGAACGTTTCCGTCAATCATTAACGGCAAATATTGTAGTCATAAATTCTTCCGTTTCAGATAACGATCGGAAACAAGCCTGGTTACTGGCCAGAGCAGCAAAAGCAGATATTATTATCGGTACCCGTTCAGCTGTTTTTACGCCAATGCTTAATCCGGGGTTGATCATCATTGACGAGGAACATGACAGTTCCTATAAACAACAGGATGGATTACGCTATCACGCCAGAAATGTGGCATTAATGCGTGCTAAAAGACTGAATATTCCTGTTGTGCTGGGTAGTGCAACACCCTCATTGGAAACCTTATATCAAGTAAATCAGAGACGTTATCAGCTGCTTAAGTTAACGCAACGAGCCGGTGGGGCCACCTTACCCAAAGTGAAACTGATAGCCGCAAATAGTGCTATTGATAACAATGGCTTAAGTACAGGATTGTTAAAATCCATCGAAAAACATATTGAGCAAAATCATCAGGTTTTACTGTTTATCAATCGTCGTGGATTTGCTCCGGTACTGATGTGTCACCAATGTAACTGGCAGGCTAATTGCCGGAGTTGTGATGCAAAAATGGTGGTACATCAACAGCAAAACCGTCTTTTCTGTCACCATTGTGGATTGATACAAACGTTGCCAAAAAGTTGTCCGGAATGTGGTAACACGGAACTGAAAAGTTATGGCATTGGCACTGAAAAAGTCGAACAGGCTCTGACAACGATTTTTAAAGATGTGCCTGTCATGCGAATTGATCGGGATAGCACCCAGCGGGTGAATGCGTTTGCCGATATGGTTAAACAGATTAATCAGGGGCAGGCCGCGATTCTGGTTGGTACCCAGATGTTAGCTAAAGGCCATGATTTCCATGATGTAACCCTGGTAGGGGTGGTAGATGCTGATCAGGCATTGTTCAGTGCCGACTTTAGGGCGACCGAAAATCTTGCACAATTGATCACTCAGGTGACGGGAAGAGCTGGACGTGGCAAAAAAGCCGGGGAAGTCTTGATTCAAACCGAACAGCCGGAACATCCGTTTTGGAAAAAACTGTTACAACACGGTTATGAAACCATAGCCGAAAATTTATTAGCAGAGCGGATGGAGATGCAATTACCGCCTCATGGTTTTTGGGCGGTTTGGCGTGCTGAAAGCAAAGAAGCGGATCTGGCTATGCAATTATTGCAACAGATTTCTGAATTATTACATCACACAACTTCGTCAGTACTGATTCTGGGACCGGTTCCCGCTTTAATGGAAAAGCGTGCAGGACGATATCGTGCACAACTACTGATGCGATCCGCAGATCGTGCTGCTCTGCATCGATTAATTGATCAACATATCAATTCCATCAGTAAGCTTAAACTGGCGCGAAAAGGTCGCTGGTCGATAGACATCGATCCTACGGAGTTAATCTGAACCTAAGGATAGTGTCATCCACCAGCCTGATCGGTTAAAATTCGCCATCACATTTCTGTTATCTGGACTTCATTACCTTGAAAGACCAATTGAAAACAATTATCGAAAGCACGTTAGCTTCGCTGATTTCACAACAAAGCCTCCCTGCAGATATTTCCTCGGTTGATGTTAAGTTGGAACGAACCAAAGATCGCAGCCATGGTGACTTTGCCAGCAATATTGCCATGGTATTGGCCAAACCGGCCAAAATGAATCCACGTCAGATAGCGACTTTAATTGTTGATGCTTTGCCGCAGCATGAGATGATTGATAAAGTCGATATTGCTGGCCCCGGTTTTATTAACTTCACTTTATCAGCAAATGCCAGACTGGAAGTGGTTGCTGAGGTATTGAAAAAAGCCGGTCAGTTCGGTTTGAGTGATTACGGTAAGGGCCAGAAAGTTCAAGTGGAATTTGTCTCTGCCAACCCGACAGGTCCTTTGCATGTTGGTCATGGTCGTGGTGCTGCGTATGGTTCAGTCGTCAGCAGTCTGCTTAAAGCGGTAGGTTATGATGTACATCGCGAATATTATGTTAACGATGCTGGCCGTCAGATGGACATTCTGGCCACCAGTGTCTGGCTGAGATATCTGGAAAAATGTGGTGAACAGTTTATTTTTCCCAGTAATGGTTATCGTGGTGAATATGTTTTTGACATTGCTGAGACCCTTAAAAATCAGCATGCCGATGCACTATTACACCCAGCTGCAGTGGTATTTGATGGCGTGCCCACAGACGAACCGCAAGGTGGTGACAAAGAATTGCATATTGATGGCCTGACACAACAGGCCAAAAAATTACTTGGTGCTGAGCTGTACCGTGAATTATTTGATTTAGGTTTAAATGCCATTCTGGATGATATTCGTAATGATTTGGCTGAATTTGGCGCCGAATATGATGAGTGGTTTTCCGAGCGATCACTGGTTGAATCGGGCGTGGTTGATGAGGCAATCGAGCAATTAAAAGCAGCTGATGTGCTCTATCAGCAGGATGGGGCCTGGTGGTTCAAGTCCACAGAGTTTGGCGATGAAAAAGATCGCGTTGTGGTGCGGGATAATGGTCAGGCAACCTATTTTGCTTCTGATGTTGCCTACCATCTGAATAAATTTCAGCGTGGTTTTGAGCAGGTTATTGATATCTGGGGTGCCGATCATCATGGCTATATTCCACGTGTTAAAGCGGCAATGACGGCGTTACATCAGGATGTCAGCAAACTAAGTGTTTTATTGGTGCAGTTTGCCGTTTTGTATCGTGGCAAGGAAAAGGTCGGTATGTCGACTCGCAGTGGTGAATTTGTCACGCTACGGGAACTGCGTGATGAAGTTGGTAAGGATGCTGCCCGTTTCTTTTATGTGCTGCGTGGGGCTGATCAGCATATGGATTTTGATCTGGAGCTGGCGAAATCACAAAGTAATGATAATCCGGTATATTACGTGCAATATGCGCATGCACGGATTTGCAGTGTGTTCCGTCAATTAGCTGAAAGACAACTGAACTGGGATGAACAGGCCGGGTTGCAGAACTTGTCTTTATTAACCGAAGATCACGAACAAGCGTTGCTGACTATGCTTTCACGTTATCCGGAAGTAGTTGAACTGTCCGCAGTAACTTACACGCCACATCTGCTGGCGCATTTTCTGATGGATTTGGCCCGTGATTTCCATACGTATTACAACGCCCATCAGTTTATGACAGAAGATATCAATGTCAGTCAGGCGCGTTTAACACTGATCACTGCTGTCAGACAGGTTATTGCTAATGGTTTGGGTTTAATGGGCGTCTCAGCGCCACAAACGATGTAAGAGGTTTTTGTGGCAGCCAGAAGAAATACCCGTAAACAGTCTCCAAAGCAGGGCGGAAGTATGCCTTGGGGACCTATGTTAATCAGTTTCGCGGTAGGTGCTTTTGTGATGTTTTTATTACATCTGAAAGATAATGTTCCAGCGGATCAGCAACAGGCAAAAACCACGCAACAACAGCAAAAAAAATCAGCTGTGGAGCCCACTTTTGATTTTTATACCTTATTGCCTGAAACGGAAGTGGTGGTTGAAAAACCCAGAACTATTGCCAATCAGCCGCAAAAACCAATCGTCTCTTCTCCACCTGAAGAGGTCGCTGAGGCCCCTCAGCCATCTGCACAAACTGCAGAACAAACCCAGCAAGCCGCTGCGGAGCCCGCCGTTGATGCAGTCAGCTATATGATTCAGGTCGGTTCATTTAAAAAGCTTGATGATGCGGATGGTTTTCGGGCCAGGTTAGCCTTTTTAGGTATTGAATCAAAAGTGCAAACTGTGACAATAGATAATACTGATACCTGGCACCGTGTTCAGGTTGGACCAGTCATCGGTCGTGATAAAGCCGATGCCTTACAGAAACAGTTACGTGACAACAATATTGATTCGCTTTTATTACGCGCAAAACATGGTTAATGCTTTTCAATATTGCGGCTGAACGCCTGGACTTGAAGCAGGTTATAACGGCCCCAGTTTATTTATGTGAGATTTATCGAGGACAGCGATATGACAGAAAACAGCACGGCAACCGTTTGGCATGAAGTTGCCAGTCCATTTTGTGGTATAGCATCCGATGATCTGACAATTCAAGTCAGCGGTAACAACATTAAAGTGCTGGAAAATGGTGATGCTGTCACTCGTCCGGGTTTTGAAACGCCGATATCCGATTTACAACCCCGCATTCAAGGCAAAGAAGTCACTCTGGATCAGGCTGTTTCCCATATTGCTGATTTACTCATTAACAGCAAACAACCGTTAATCGCAGGTTTGGGTACGGACTTAAACGGTGCGCGTTCTGCCATGGCACTGGCTGATAAAAGCGGCGCCACGATTGATAGTTTTTATTCTCCAGCCGCCTTTCGCAATATCCTGGTATTACAGGACACCGGCTATATGACGACCACGCTTACCGAAGTAAGAAACCGGGTCGATCTGTTACTGGTTGTAGGAACGGATGTCGAATCCACATTCCCACGCTTTTTTGAACGAATGATCTGGAACAAAGAGAGCATGTTCGGCCAGGATATTGAGTCGCGTGAAGTTATCTATTTAGGCAAGAAACCAAGTGGAGATGCCTCCACTTCGCCAAAAGGTAAAAAGGCTCAGGTTATCGGCTGCGATAATGCTGACTTACCGGAAGTGGTTTCGGTATTGCGCGCTTTGCTGAAAGGTAAACCGGTTCAGGCAGAAGCCGTTGCTGGAGTGGCCGTCAGTGAATTACAAACCTTGGCCGACAGACTAATGGCCGCTAAATATTCGGTAGTGACCTGGTCAGCTGGCCAACTGGATTTTGATCATGCTGAGGCCACCATTCAAAACGTCTGTGAACTGATCAAGGAAATTAACGCTACCACCCGCAGCAATGGCTTGCCATTAGGCGGTAAAGAAGGTGATACCACTGTGAATGCCGTAGCTTCCTGGCAAAGTGGATATCCGATGCGAACCACCTTCAATCGTCGCTTTCCAGATTACGACCCGTTTTTAAATGACGGTCGACGCATTCTTGCTGAAGGTGAGAGTGATGTTGTTATCTGGGTTTCCAGCTTTAACACCACCGTTACGCCACCCAAAACGTCAGCCACCACGATTGTGCTTGGACGAAGCGGTATGCAGTTTGAAACGGAACCGGAAGTCTATATTCCGGTTGGTGTGCCCGGTATCGATCACGAAGGCCGGACCTTTCGTACCGACAGTGTTGTTTCAGTTCCTTTAAGAAAATTACGTGACAGCGGCTTACCCAGCGTGTTTGAAGTACTCAGTGCGGTCGAACAGGCCCTGTAAACGGAGATAAAGATGCTTTTAAAATTAACAGGCGGACGTATTTTTGACCCGGCACACGATCAAAATGATGTGGTACGGGATATCTATATCCGCGATGGGCGTATTGTCGAAAAACCGACAGATGGTCGGGTTGATGAAGAAATCGATGTGCGTGGCAAAGTCATTATGGCCGGTGCCATTGATATGCATACCCATATTGGTGGCGGGAAGGTCAATATTGCCCGAACCATGTTGCCGGAAGATCATGCTCAAGCAGTTTATGAACGGACGGAGTTGTTACGGTCAGGAACTGGTCACGCGGCACCCAGCACGTTAACGACGGGCTACCGATACGCAGAAATGGGTTATACCGCCGGGTTTGAGCCAGCCGTATTACCGATTAATGCACGCCAGGCCCATATGGAAATGCATGACACACCGATTATTGATAAAGGTGGTTACGTGATGCTCGGCAGTGATGATTTTCTGCTGCGGATGATGGCCGCCAACTCGGATCAGGAAGCGATTAACAATTATGTTGCCTGGACCATTAATCATGCACAGGCAGTCGGCCTCAAAGTAGTTAATCCTGGTGGTATCAGTGCTTTTAAATTTAATCAGCGCAAACTTGATTTGGATGAAAAGAACGATTTTTATGGGGTGACACCGCGCGATATCCTGCACCGGCTGTCTACAGCAGTAAAAGAAATCGGTGTGCCGCACCCGTTACATGTGCATGGTTGTAATCTGGGCGTACCCGGGAATATGCAAACGACGCTGGATACCATTCAGGGCGCTGAAGGTTTGCCGATGCATTTGACGCATATTCAGTTCCACAGCTACGGCACCGAAGGTGATTTTAAATTCTCATCCGGCGCAGCTGAAATCGCTGAAGCGATTAATAAACATAAAAATATTACTGTGGATGTCGGGCAGATCCTGTTCGGCCAGACGGTGACGGCATCGGGCGACAATATGCGTCAGTTTGCCGGAGCACCACATGCACATCCTAATAAATGGGTGTGTATGGATATCGAATGTGAAGCCGGTTGCGGTGTAGTACCGTTTAAATATAAAGATCAAAGTTATGTAAACGCGTTGCAATGGATGATTGGTCTGGAAACCTTCCTGATGGTCGATGATCCCTGGCGGATTTTCCTGACCACCGATCATCCGAATGGTGCACCGTTTACCAGCTATCCGCATCTGATTAAGTTATTGATGGATAAGTCTTTCCGTAACGACATGCTCTCTACTTTGCATCCGGAAGCACAGAAAGCCACCCATCTGGCGTCGTTGGATCGTGAATATTCGTTGTATGAAATTGCCATCATGACCCGGGCAGGTGCAGCCAAACTCGTTGGTCTGGCAGATCGTGGACATTTGGGAATTGGCGCGGCAGCGGATATCACTGTTTACACCGATAACAGTGATCGTGAGAAGATGTTCGAAAAACCGGATTATGTCTTTAAAGATGGGGAAATGGTGGTGCGTCAAGGCCAGGTCATCAAAATTACCTGGGGCACCACACATGTGGTTAAACCGGAATATGATGTGAGTATCGAAAAACCGTTACAGGAATATTTTGATAAATTCCACACTTTGAAAATGAGCAACTTCAAAATCAGTAATGACGAAATCGTCGATGATGGTCGTGGTAGCTTAACCATTCAGCCGCTGCATAAGGGAGGCAGACTATGATCATCAATGGCGTCAGCATTGATAAAACCTTTGCCGAAGCCTTTCCGATGAAAGGCACGCGAATCATTATTACTGCTCAGAATCTTGAATGGGCGATGCATTCAGCAACTGCCTTCACTGGTTTTGCAACCTCGGTTATTGCCTGCGGTTGTGAAGCTTCGATTGAAAGAACATTAGAGCCTTCTGAAACCCCTGATGGTCGTCCCGGTGTGGCCTGTCTGATTTTTGCTATGGGTGGCAAAGGATTAGCCAAACAGGTTGAAACCCGTGCTGGTCAGTGTGTACTTACTTCCCCAACATCTGCTTTATTTTCGGGTATTGAAGGTGAAGATGGGAAAGAAATTGCCCTGGGTAAAAACCTGCGTTTCTTTGGTGATGGTTATCAAATATCCAAAATGATTGATGGTAAACGTTACTGGCGCATTCCAGTAATGGATGGGGAATTCCTTACCCAGGAAAACACCGGTGTGGTTTCTTCTGTTGGAGGGGGTAACTTCCTGATTCTGGCGGAATCTCAGCCTCAGGCCTTGGCGGCCTGCGAAGCAGCAGTTAAGGCGATGAAACAGTTACCGAATATCATTATGCCGTTTCCCGGAGGCGTCGTTCGCAGTGGATCGAAAGTCGGTTCAAAGTACAAAGCACTTAATGCGTCAACCAATGATGCCTTCTGTCCAACGTTAAAAGGTCAGACTAAATCCGAATGTTCGCCGGAAGTCGAATCGGTGATGGAAATCGTTATTGATGGTCTGAGCAAAGAAGATATTGATAAAGCCATGCGGGTCGGCATTCAGGCGGCATGTGATTTAGGCGCTGAAAACGGTATTCGCCGAATCAGTGCTGGTAATTATGGTGGCAAACTCGGCCCATTCCACTTTCATTTGCAGGAGATCATGGCATGAAAGCACTGACTCTTAAACTCAAAATGGATTTGGCACAACGTGTCGATTGCTCCCGATTAACGCCGGATAAACTGGCGGGTAAAGATGTAGCCGATATTGCTGCGATGGAACTGGTCAGTGGACGTTTAACGTTACCGGTTGATCAGCTGTTTGATATCAGCGGCGATGATGTCAATGATATCCGCTTTGAGAACAGTTCTGCCAAACTGGATCATATCGGTCATGCGATGACTCATGGACGCATCACTATTGAGGGCGATGCCGGTGCCTATCTGGGCCAGTTTATGACAGGCGGAAATATAGAAATTACCGGAAACACATTTATTTATACCGGCTGTGAAATGAAAGGTGGCCAAATCAAAATTAACGGTAACGCAGGTGATTTTGTTGGCGCAGCACGCAGCGGTTATAAAAACGGGATGACCGGCGGTATTATTATCGTCACCGGAAATACCGGCGCACGTACCGGTGATCATATGCGCCGTGGCATGATTCTGATTGAAGGCAATGCTGGTGATTACTGTGGTTCACGAATGATATCCGGCACTATTGCAGTGCTCGGTGAGGTCGGCAAACATCTGGGATATGCGATGAAACGGGGCACAATATTGCTGCCCAAAATGCCACAGCATGGCATTACCGCCAATTTCAATGATTGTGGATCGCACACGCTGGCATTTTTACCCCTGATGTTTGCGTCGTTTAAAAAGCTGGACAGCCAATTTGCCAAGGTGGAGAGTTTTTCCAGGGTGCAGCGTTATGCGGGTGATCTCGGTGGCATTGGTATGGGTGAGATTCTCGTTAAAATCTAGTTATTATTAGCAGGGGAAAAGCGGGTCTGTTCCCCTGCATTTTAAAACACTTCTAACTGCTCTTGGCATTTTCATCGCCACTGGTTTACTCTCGCTTTAAACAGCTGCGAATCATCAGCTCGACACCCTGAAAAATAAATAGTTAAAGAGAGAAACGCCATGTCTGATATCGGCAAATCAGTGAATCAACTTATCGTTGAAGAGCAAAGATCCCATCCGGATTCGACAGGCGATTTGACGGGATTATTAGGCGATATAGTCAGTGCCTGTAAAAAAATCTCTCATTTAGTCAGTCGCAGCAACATCATTGGTCTCGGTGGTTTTGCTGAAAGTGAAAACGTGCAGGGCGAAACGCAGAAAAAACTTGATATCATTACCAATGATGTAATGGTTGATCATCTTAAATGGACCGGCCATCTTGCCGCAATGGCCTCTGAAGAAATTGAAGAAATCATTCAGATCCCCAGCAAATTTCCCAAAGGTAAGTATTTGATTTGCTTTGATCCATTGGATGGCTCCTCCAATATTGATATCAATCTCTCAGTAGGCACTATTTTCTCCATTTTACGTTGCCCCAATGATTGTAAAAATCCGACATTAAAAGACTTTATGCAAAAAGGCACAGAGCAGGTTTGTGCTGGATTTACAGTATATGGACCAGCGACGATGTTAATTTTGACCACCGGTAACGGTGTAAATGGCTTTACCTTGGACAGTGATGTCGGTGAATTTATATTGACCCACCCAAATATGCGTATTCCCAAAGAGACCGCTGAATTTGCTATCAATATGTCTAATCAGCGCTTCTGGGAAGCTCCGGTCCAGAAATATGTCGAAGAATGTATGAAAGGCACCGAGGGTGTACGGGAGAAAAATTTCAATATGCGCTGGGTGGCATCAATGGTCGCAGAAGTTTATCGCGTACTGACACGAGGTGGCATTTTTATGTATCCGACAGATTCCAAAATTGCCAGGCAAGGCGGTAAGTTACGCCTGATGTACGAAGCAAACCCGATGAGTTTCATTGTCGAGCAGGCCGGTGGTGTAAGCTCTACCGGAACCGAGCGGATTCTGGATATCCAGCCGGAAAACATTCATCAGCGCGTCCCCGTCATTATGGGCTCAAAAAACGAAGTCGACAGAGTGGTTCGCTACCATCATGATGGCTAACTAAAGATGCATTCAATAAGGTAGCTTTTTTGCCAACTCTGCAGCGATCATTTGGTCGTAATAGTTCATAGACGATTGCCAGGGAGATAGCATGTTGCTGAAAAAATATTTATTAATCGGGCTTACCTGTTTTTCAGTGGCGGCAGCCGCTGATAATATCGATTATCAGGTGAATGATGAAACCTACGAAGGTTTCTATGTCAGTCCAGCAGATAGCGCCCCTTTGGTGTTATTGATCCACGACTGGGACGGCTTGACGGATTACGAAATCAAACGTGCCTATATGCTGGCTGAAGAGGGATATGCGGTTTTTGCTGCGGATTTATTTGGTAAAGGCATTCGACCCACGGAAGATAAAGATAAAAAGCAACATACCGGTGAGCTGTATCAGGACAGGCAGAAAATGCGTCAGTTACTGAAAGGTGCTTTGGACAAAGCCGCTGAACTGGGAGCCAACCGGCAAAAGGTTGTTATTATCGGTTATTGCTTTGGTGGTGCAGCGGTGCTTGAAATGGCTCGTTCGGGGGAGAATCTGCAAGGTTTTGTCAGTTTCCATGGGGGCTTAAAAACCCCTCAGGGACAGGATTATGCCAGTACTTCAGCAGAAATTCTGGTATTGCATGGTGCCGCTGATAAAGCGATAAGCATGCAGGAGTTTGCTCAGCTGAGCACAGAGCTTGAAACCTATAATGTCCCCAACGAAATGATTGCCTATGGCGGTGCGGAACATGCTTTTACCGTGTTTGGTATTGATCGCTATAATGCTGCAGCTGATCAGAAATCGTGGCAGCGTCTATTGCAGTTTCTGGAAGCAAAACTGCCAAATTAATCTATTGCGCGGGGTCTGAAGGATGGTTTCCCGACAGCTAACAATAAAAAATACATGAATTTACCCCCTCATTACCGAATTGTTCTGGTGTATTTGCTTGTTGGGATAGCCTGGATATTTTTTTCAGATATCTCTGTAGAGTATTTATTTTCAGGAGAACGTGTTACTCAGATACAACATTTCAAAGGTTGGGCGTTTGTAATCTTAACGGCTGCATTCCTGTATGTGCTGATTCGTCATGACTTCAAGGCGATTCAGGCAGCCAATCGTAAAATTCTGGACAGTATTGAACAGGCAGTGATGGGCTGGATTCATGTGATGGATGCACGGCACAAGGAAACCAAAGATCATTCCGAGCGGGTTACCCGAATGACGGTAGCACTGGCAAAACTGTCCGCGGCATAAGTGATGAAAAACAACTGGAATCGATTCGTTATGGCGCAATTCTGCATGATATTGGCAAAATCGGCATCCCGGATGAGATTTTGACAAAACCCGGAAAGCTCACCGATGCAGAATGGGAAATCATGAAACAACACCCACAAATCGCTTATGATATTTTGTCAAAGAACGATTACCTGCGACAGTATATGATGATTCCTTATGAACATCATGAACGATGGGATGGTTTAGGTTATCCACAGGGTTTGAAGGGAACCGAGATACATTTTGAAGCAAGACTTTTTGCCATTGTTGATGTCTGGGATGCGATTTATCATCGCCGGGTTTACAAAGATGCATGGCCGGAAGATAAAGTACTTGAATATTTATCCGAACAATCAGGAAAAGCATTTGATCCAGCGTTCAGTGAGTTGTTTGTAAAAAATTATGCCCAACTGAAAATTGCAGCTGAATTCAGCTGATTAATTCCATTAACTTTTGCTGCCTGGAGTAATACATGCCTGCGTTGTTTATCGTGTTATTTATCGTTACTTTTTTCCCGATGATACTGGCATTTATCGGCGGCTACTTACGTTATAAACACGTTGATATCTTTGATAACCGCCATCCCAGAGAGCAACAGTCTGAGTTAACCGGTGTGGCTGCCCGCGTGTTAGCGGCACAGAAAAATGCCTGGGAGGCGTTGATATTCTATTCCGCCGTCACGTTGCTGGCGTTTTATTCCAGTGTAAATCTGCGGGATTTGAGTGAAGCAGCCATTTTGTTTCTGGCCTGTCGTATTCTACACCCGATTTTTTACGCCCTGGATTTGGCTGTTTTTCGCAGTTTGATTTTTATGGTCGGCTGGTTAAGTTGTGTTTATATTGCGATAAGAGCCTTTACAGCCGTTTAATAAAACTCAAGTGGCTTAGCGTGGTTTATATTGAGTCGGACAGTAGGCCCGCGAGATACGCGGATCACGCAAAGCCTGATGTTTGGTTTTTCGCCCTGCAACCCGTTCCCGCCACAGACGAAATGAACCTGGTGTCATTTCGCGTTGCATCAATTTAATGACCTGATTCTCCGGTAAGCCATACAGCCGGAAAATCGCTTCAAACGGTGTACGATCTTCCCACGCCATTTCAATGATTCGGGAAATATCCGCCAAACTTAGCGTCTCACTCATACATGCGACCTCAGATATAAACTCGTAAATTAACCAAAGGTGTGTGAAATATGCGTCTATTTACCATTCTTCTGCTATCACTGATGTTAACTGCTTGCACTGGAACTCCCAAAGGGGTTGAGCCTGTCCCTGATTTTGAGCTGGATCGTTATCTGGGTAAATGGTTTGAAATAGCGAGACTGGATCATTCTTTTGAACGGGGTTTAACATCGGTGACCGCCGACTATAGCTTGCGGGATGATGGATCCGTCAGGGTGATCAATCGCGGCTACAACAGTGAGAAAGGACAATGGGAAGAAGCTGAAGGTAAAGCAAAGTTCGTCAGAGAAGCTGATATTGCACACCTGAAAGTATCCTTTTTTGGACCATTTTATGGTGGTTATGTGGTGTTTGGTCTGGATAAACAGGATTACCAGTATGCGTATGTGTCAGGCCCTAACCATAACTATTTATGGTTATTGGCCCGTACACCGCAAGTCAGTGACAAGTTAATTGCCAGCTTTATTAACGAGGCTGAGCAACGTGGTTTTGATACTGACAAGCTGATCTTTGTTGAACAGGATCAAGCGTTAGATGATTGAGGCTGCCGAGATAATTGTTTACGTTGTGTCCACGATAAAATCGATATTAACAAGCTTGGCAGGAATGTCAGCGTGATAAGGGTGGAAACCGCGATGCCCACCAGAACCACAATACCCACACCTCGGTAGAGCTCAGTACCGGCACCAGGGATAAACACTAACGGTGCCAGACCAAAAATGGTGGTCAATGTCGACATCAATATCGGGCGCAACCGAGTTGCTACGGCTTGATTAACGGCCGTATGTACCGATATGGCTTTGTCGGTCAAATTACGTCTTGCCTGTTCAACAATCAAAATCGGATTGTTGACCACTGTACCCAGCAGGATGACAAAGCCCAGCATAGTAATCATATCGAATGGTTGGATGATTGCCGGTAAGCCGAACGAGTTTAACAGGCTGCCAGAGGCATTGATGGCGACCAACCCGACAATACCTCCGGCGATGCCTAATGGCACAGTGGTTAAAATAATTAATGGATAGCCCCAATGTGAGAATATAGCGACCAGAACCAGATAGATGAGTATAACGGCCACCACAAGATTTTCAGATAAGGATTCTCTTGTGGCATCCAATTGATCCGAAGCGCCGGAAATAGAAAGGTTAATTCCTTTGGCGACTTCACCTTCAGCCTGCATGGCGGGAATCATTTCGTTGCGAACTTTATTCACTGCGGTTTCCAGAGCCACATCTCTCGGCGGAATAATCAGCAGGGTGACGGTTCTGCGACTATCAACCCGTCTAAGGGTTGCACTATCAACGGTTTCGACCAAATCAGCCAAAGCATTCAATGGAATAATACCGCCATTGGGGGTGAGTACGGGCAGACCGGCTAAGCCTGACAAATTCTGTTGTTGCCCTGCAGTGCTGAACAGAAACATATCGACTTTGTCATCATCAATAAAAAACTCATCAACAAAAGCGCCATCACTTAATGCTGCAACTGAAAAACCAAAATCGTTGGCTGTAAACCCGACCTCGGTTAACCGCGACCAGCGAGGCCGGATTTCAATTAATGGTTGATCCAGCGATAACGATCCAGGAATGGAATCTATCTGTGGGTTTTCAAACAACTGTTCGGCTCGTTTGAGCGCAAATTCTGCCGTACTGTATAGGTTTTCCATATCCGGACCGGCAATATCCAGACTGACCGCACGTGTTCCGCCCTGATCGCTGGAAATAATTGAACCACGACCTGAGAAAGCACGCATACCCGGATAACTTTCAAATAAATCGGTTAACGCATTCATCATTAGTTCGATATCTTGCGTTCGGGTAGGCTCACTGAGCACGCGTAAACCGGTTGGAGTGGTACGAATAAAATAATAGGCAAGTGATGGAAGCGGGGCTTCTCCACGATCAAATAAGGCTGGATCAGCTCCTTTGGCCTCACTGAGAATTTCAATGACCTCTTCACTGATTCGCAACATTTCCGAGAGGTTATAGCCGGGGGGGGGAATCATACTGGTAAAGGCTTTGGGTTCTTCACCTTCAGGGAGGTATTCAGCCGGCGGCATTAAATGCCATGCGGCAACCAGGGTTGCTGATACCGTAATGAGCATGGTGATCAGGCGTCTGAAAAAACCACCGGTAATCCAGTTGACGCTATGGAGGATGACGCCTCGACGATGTAAATCTTCATGAGTACCACGACTTTTGCCAAGGCCGAAGTGAGCACAGGCGGCGGGCACCACGGTTACGGCAAATAGCATTGAAGCCAGAATGGCTACCGAAATGGCAATAGCGATATCCGAATACAATTGGCCGGCTTCTTCCTGAACAAATAATACCGGAGCAAAAACCAGAATCGTTGTCATGCTGGAAGCCAGGACCGCTGTCCACACTTCACGAACACCGGTAATAGCGGCTTCAATTCTATCCAGGCCGCGGCGCCTGGCCTGTTCAATGCTTTCGAGTACAACAATCGTGTTGTCGACCGTCATGCCTATCGCAAAGGCAATACCGGCCAAGGAAATCACATTGATCGTACGATCAAAAACCAATAACCCTAAAAATGCCGCAATAATACACACCGGCATCCCCATCAAACCGATTAATGTGCCACGAATACTGCGAAGGAATAAAAAAAGTATGATGGTGGCCAGCAATGCCCCTAGCAGCAAGTTCTGAGAGACATTCTGTATTGATGATTCGACATAGCGAACATCGTCGCCAATCAGGACTAAATCCAGGCCATTCGGATGCAGTAAATCTCGCCGCATCTCTTCAACCACCTGCATCATGCCGGATTTTATATCGATTACATTAGAACCCGGTTCGCGCTTAACCGCCATCGTCAGGCCACGCTCGTCATTGACCACGGCGACTTCACGAACTTCATAGTGACCCAGATTAATCGTGGCGACATCTTTCAGGAAAATATCAGTGCCGTTGCGATGCGCCAGAATCAATTCTTCCAGTTCCTGCTTATTATCAAACCGGCCAACCGTTCGGATTAAATAGCGTTTTTTTCCATCATCCAGGTCACCGGCAGAGGTATCGCTGTTACGGGCACGGATGGCATCGCGCACCTGGGTAAGGCTTAAGCCTCTTTGAGCCAGTTTGGCGGGATCAATAAAGATTTGCATCTGTCGTTCGGCGCCGCCGCGGAGCTGAACCTCGGAAACACCCGGCACACGCTCCATCTGAGTACGAATATTGTCATCGATAAAGTCGGTGATCATGTCGATATCAAGATTCAGCGGGTTGCCTGGTAGCGGGGATACCGCAAAATACATAAAAGCGTTTTCCGAAAACGAGCTGCTGCGGATACTGGGTTGATCGACATTTTCCGGATAGCTGGGAACCTGGCTTAGCGCATTGGCGACTTCTATTAAGGTTTCATTTATATCGACGCCAAACGGGAAATCCAGCTCAACGTATGAAACACCGGTTTCGGCAAACGATTCCATTCGTTTAAGGTTTGGAATATTACGCAGATAGCGTTCCTGCTCGATCAGGATTTCCTTTTCAATATCCTGAGGCGTTGCTCCAGGCCATTGCGTCACAACGCTGATGGTGCGTACATCCAAATCAGGAATCATCTGTACGGGGATCATTCGTGCGGCAGAGATGCCGAGAACACAAACAATCAGCACCATGACAGTAAGTAGTTTGGCGTTACGAATCGGTGCTTCTAGCATGCGGGGTTAATTCCTTTTATCTGGCGTCGCTGGCAAGTTCAACTTCATCGTTATCGCTAAGCACCTCATTACCGCGAATCACCACTAAGTCATCGGCTGTTAACCCCTCAGTAATAATGATACCGTCAGAACTTTCACTACCGACACTCACAGTTCGGCGTTGCGCCCGGTTGTTGTCATCAATAATAAAGACACTTCTTCCGCCATCAGGATGACGTAATACTGCATCACGAGGAATGAGATACCCTTTTGCTTTATCCCCACCCATATAGATTACTGCACTGGCAGAAGTGCCGGGTAACAGAGTCACATCATTTGAATCCACAACAATGCGGACTAAAAATGAGCGGGCCTGTGTATTACTGACCGGGACGAGAGCAGTAATTTTTCCAGAGAGTTTCTGTGACGGCAGTGCATCAGGCAGTATTTCGACCCGGCTTTCTGTCGTGATCTCAGAAAATCGTTCCTGGGGCACGTTAACATCAAGTCTGACAGGCTCCAGAGCTACCAATTCCAGCACTTGATCACCTCGATTAATCCATTCACCGGCTTCCGTCATTTTGGCGCTGATAACACCACTGAAGGGGGCTGGCAGTTCATGTCGACTCAGCTGTTCTGCCGCGGTGTTTTGCATGGCCGTGGCCGCTGCCAGAGCCGCTTGACTCAATAAGAGATTGGATTCGCGATTAGCCAGCTCTGTAGCCGAAATGTAATTATCTCCACGAAGCCGTTTGGCTTCTTCGACCAATCGCTCGGCTTCACTTGCACTGGCCTGAGCTTCATTTGTTGCAGCCCTTGCCTGTTCCAGCTGTTGTTTGGCGATAGCTGGATCCTGTCTCAGTAAAACATCACCCTGTTTAACCCGGAAGCCGGCATCCACTAAAACTTCTTTGACTAAGCCATCAACTCTTGGAGACAGCAATGCCCTGCGTTCAGCTGTTAATGAGCCTGATAGGGTCAGTGTTTCAGTCGATTCTGATACTATCGGCTTACTGACACTTACCGGTGTGGCCGCGAGGCCGGGTTGAGTGAATAGTATAAAAATAAACCCGCAACCCAGCAGGTTGCTTGACGAAAATGATTTCAACATAGTGGTTCGCATGGTTGGTGAATGCAATTAATGAACGATATCCACTTGGATAGTTCCTCAAATTTGAATGTTAGACTGCATTTAATGCGCTACAAGTCTGATGACGATATGCCAAAATAGTAACAGACATACCTTAAGACGCTGAACAGGACCAAAACAGATATGACCTTGCGAGCAGTATTCAAAAAGTGGGCGGAAAGATATTTTTCTGATGAAGAAGCCGTCATTATGCTGATTGTACTGGTATTAGGCTTTGCTGTGATCATCTGGTTTGGTCGTATGTTAGCCCCTTTTTTTACGGCGTTAATCATTGCGTTTCTGTTGCAGGGCGTAGTGAATATGCTAACAAGGAGGCACGTGCCGCAAATGATTGCCGTGGCAATCGTTTTTGTCGGTTTTGTCAGTGTGATGTTAGCGCTGGCCTTTTTGTTGATGCCATTGTTATGGAATCAGCTGGTTAATCTGGTATTGGAAACACCCAGAATGCTTTCGAGCGGACAGCAATGGCTGGATGAGCTTCAGGCGCAATATCCCACACTGATAACTCCGGATGAAATTCAGAACTGGATCTCAATGGTGGCAAGAGAATTGAGTATCTACGGTCAGCGTGCACTGACTTTATCTTTAGCTTCACTAGGCAATGTGATTGGTCTGATTGTTTATTTGGTCCTGGTACCAATTCTGGTGTTTTTCATGCTTAAAGACAGAGAAAAGCTGGTGGGCTTTATTTTATCAATGATGCCGGAAAAACGTGGCTTGATGAGCAGGATTTGGAATGAAATGGATGGTCAGATTGCTAACTACGTGCGTGGCAAGGTGGTTGAAATCATTATTGTGGGTACAGTGGCTTTTATAACTTTTGCCTGGTTTGGTTTGCCTTATTCGGCATTGCTGGCCGTGTTAGTTGGATTTTCAGTATTGATTCCGTTTATCGGTGCCGCAGTAGCAACATTGCCGGTTGCAGCGGTTGCAGGCTTTCATTTTGGTCTCACTGAGGAGTTTGCCTATGTATTGGTGGCTTACGGAATTATTCAGGCCTTAGATGGCAATGTGCTGGTTCCCATTTTGTTTTCTGAAGCGGTTAATCTGCACCCGGTGTCGATCATTCTGGCCGTTTTGTTTTTTGGTGGGGTTTGGGGTTTTTGGGGTATTTTCTTTGCTATCCCTCTGGCAACCTTACTCAAGGCACTGGTGACAGCCTGGCCACGAAGTTTAAAATCACAAATTGCTTCAGATTAAGTAAGCATTTTATATTTATTTGTTCAAAATCAACCTAACCAAAAGTAGGTTGTTTTATGGATATCAATGTCGGTCTGATTTGGTATCACTCATATCAACTGGGTATCGTCTTTTGCTGGCCTTCCGATTGCCTTGAACCGTGAGTAAAAGACAAAAGGGGCTGGGATGCGAACCTATCCTCTGGTGACGGCGGCATTATGAATACATCAGGATCCATAAATGGTACAGCTAGTGCAGCAGGTATATGGCTGACGGGTGCTATTGGCTTGTCGGTCGCTTATGCTCATTACGAAATTGCCATTGTTTTATCGGCGCTGGGCTTTCTCATTTTCCAGGTCAGTAGCTTTTTTAAACACGAAACTTAATGCCAGACCCAAAAATGATTAACGCAGGTTAATGCACTCCCCGGGAAATCATCCCACTATCAAAATGAAAAAAATCTATATATATCAAATAGGAACACTAACGCTAAAACGTTGTCCTGAATATTATTAGGGAGTTTTTCACACAGAAAAGCGTTCAATATTATTAATAATTTACCCTGATGGTGTTTTTTAATACATCTTCTTTAGAGGAGGCATTATGCCAAAAACTAAACTAGCTCTAACGATTCCTGCAGCATTATTGTTTATAACTCAGTCGGTATTTGCGGAAACCCATGTGGTTACCGCCATAGGTATGAAGTTTGAGCCTATGGTCGTTAAGATCGCGCCCGGTGATACCGTTCGTTGGGAAAACATGCCGACACATAATGTGGAAACCATTGAAGGTCTTGTGCCAGAAGGTACTGAAAAAATAATGTCTCCAATGGGTGAAAACTATCAACATACTTTTGATAAAGAAGGTATCTACGTTTATATCTGTACCCCGCATATCGGAAGCGGTATGGGTGGTGCCGTGATTGTAGGTGAACCGACTAATCTGGACGACATCAAGGCGTCTGATGCTAGCGGGGGCTTAGGGCGTGTAGTCAGAAAAGCCATTCAGGAAGCAGAAGCAATGTAACCCGATATTCAGAATCACACGTTAAAAACCTTCCGTTAAATGACGGAAGGTTTTTTTATGCCTTGGAGTTTTGTATTTGTTTATCCAATTATATTTGCAAGTCTGGTTATCGTTGTATATGTTAACGGTTCTTATTTACATTTAGGTATCAACATGAAAGTAATAAATTACCTGGCAGCGGCAGCACTGAGTTTTGGTGTGGCCACAATGGCGAAAGCGGAAACGGTAGAGCATTTTAAAGGCGAATCAGCCGAGTCATTAGAAGAAGCGGTAACGCACTTCAAACGCTACAACGATCGATTGGAGACATTACTGAAAAAAGAGTCGATGTCGGCAGAAGATGTGACCAAAATCCATGAGCTGACTTATACCCTGGAAAATGCACTGGCCAAAATAAATGAAGAACTGGACAAATTAGCTGCAACACTTGAAGAAGTGCACCTGGCCTCTGAAAAATATGATGCAGATGCAGTACGGGATCATGGTGAAGCTTATATGGAGGTTATCAAAACCATAAGCAAAATGGGAGATTCAAAGTCTTAATAACCTGGACCCGGGTTTTGTGAGAATTAAGTCTGAGCTTTAAATAAAGTACTGGTGTCGTGAAAGCTCAGCTTATTGATGTCAGCGGTTTGTTTTTGTCTGGTTACGTTCTGGCAGAGCATGAAAATTATCGACAGTATATTTTCGATGAAGTCATTGAAAACAAAGTTGGAAGCTACCGAATAACCTATTCCAGTTATTGCAGCATACGATTTTTATACTGCTCCCATGACTTTCCAGGTCTTGGTTCTTCTGGATAATCTTGGGAAATGAAGAAACCTGCTCCCGAGTTAAAAAGCTTTTGTGACACGTTCAGAAAAAGCGGTTCAAAGGATATATCCCGATAGACAAATCATGCTGATGGATCTCGATAAACCATAAATACAAAAAGACTAACCCTAAAGATACCTGTAAAACACAATAAACCCACCAGAAAAGGTGGGTTTTTTTGTGCAAAAAAAAAGCCCGCACAGGGCGGGCTTGTCGGCAATGGTGATGCAGAAACAGCAAATCTGGGAGAAATGGCTGTTTTTGTTACATATTTAAAACATGTTCTGCATACCTTCTCCGTCAACGTTGAAGCTGATTAAAAGTCGTAAGTAATACCGCCGAAGAACAGACGCTCACGACCTGCTAACTTACCTTCGTTACGGCTGACCAGATACTCTTTATCAAACAGATTTTCGACACTGGCAAACAACGTAACACTGGTGTTTGGAATGTAATAATTAACCGTAGCATTCCAGATGGTATAGCCAGGGATGGTACCTTCGATACCGTTTCCGGTCTCAACACGAGTATTTTCATCATCCACAAACTGCTTGCTGACGTACTGAACACCAATTCGGGCATCGATACCGCTAACATGCTCATAGCCCAGATCTAAATTTAATAGATGTTCTGGAGCATATTGCATTCTGTTACCGTCATTGGCAGGGTCATTTGCTTTTTCATACTCAGCAGTCCACAGGTTGGTGTAAGCGCCTGAGAAATAGATATTGTTGGTCCAGCCATAGATATCACCGAAATTAATACGGCCAGCTAACTCAATACCTTGTTGCTCACTTTCACCACTGTTATCAAAAGTTGCGCCATTATCAACGATGGTGTTTTCGATATCGTTGTGGAACAACGTTGCCGACATAACAACACCATTGAAATAGCTGCTTCTCATACCTAATTCATAGAGAGTGCTTTCTTCTGGTTCAGCGCGTGCACCAGGGGCATCGAATTCACGATCAGCACGAGAAGGCGAAATACCTTTGTGCACACCAGCAAAAACGGTTGTGCCCGGTAAACCATTCCAGGCGACACCAAAGCTTGGTAGAAACTCAGTATAGCTGTCTGAAGCACGATCAGAAGACAATTCATCCCGGTCTCTTGTTCGAACATCTTCCACACGGAAACCCGGAGTAACTGACCAATCGCCAAGGTATGTCGTGTTCTGAGCATAATAGGACAATGCGTAAGCATCGAGCCTTGCTCCTTCACGGTCTTCACCGGCGATCAATGCTAAATCGTAGTCCTCACGTTGGGCGGTATTGGTTGCAAAAACCTGCTGACGATGAGCTCTTTCTTGGTGATAACGGACACCAACAATCGCATCATTTTCAAGACCAAATAAGCTATGGCCAAAATCAGCACGGGTTTCAGCCCCCCAGGTGTAGTATTGACGTGGAGCATGTCGACCACCACAAATATTAATGTCCTGATTCCCTAATTCAGCTACATTCGCGGCACCAGCACCACCGTTAGCCGCATCACAGTTACGTAAACGTGAAACCCATTGACCATCAACTAAGCGGCCACTGTTGCTACCACGTAAACCATTCCGGAAGGTATCGGTGTAATAAGCTTGTGAACGTAATGTGAAGTTATCGTTGACTTCAAATTTATGTGTCAACTGAACCACATCACGATCTTGTTCCCATTCATCCAGCTCTACAGTTGGATGTGAGAATGGATCGCGAGCATATTCATCACGAGTGAGGTAATTTTCAGTCTGGTTACGACGATCACGAGTGTGAACCAGTTTCAATCCTAATGTCTGGCGGTCGGTAATATCCAATTCACCTTTGAAGCGATATTCCTTAATGTCATAGTCACTGCCGTCAAAAATGCCGTCACCTTTGATTTGCGAGAAATCAAACATAACGCCACCAACCTCGTTCCCAAACCCAACATTTCCATGTAAACCACGGAAATCCTGATTGCCAAAACGAGAAGTAACACTGCCTTCAATTTCACCGTTTCTAGGTACTGGTTTAGTGACAAAGTTAACAGCACCGCCCAGTGTTTGAGGTCCATAAAGAATCTGGCCAGCACCTTTAACAACTTCAACTCGGCTAACAGCTGTTGAAGGTGTAGCATAGTGATTAACCGGATCGGTATATGGTGCTAACTGAATCGGCATACCATCTTCCATCACCATAGTTTTGGCGCTGCGACGTGGATCTTGTCCACGAATACCTATATTTAAATCAAAGCTCATGCTGCCATCTGGAACAACCATTACACCAGGAACAGTTCTAAGTTGTTCATTAACTGATAATGGGCGGCGTTCTTCGAGATATTGCTCATCAATAATATCGAATGAGCCCGGAACGGCTTCAAGACGATCAGGCAAAATGCCGGTGACGGTCATTTTGCCTGTATCAATTGCATCTTCCTCAGCCAGAACGGCATAAGGCATCAGCATCAGCGATGACATTATCGCCGAGCTGATGAGTTTTGGTTTTAGATTCATTTCTCTCTCCTGTGCGTAAAAAGCTCATGCAGGCTAGCTTTAGCCGTTTTAGCTTCATATAGGAAAAATTCCTAAAACAACGCAAATCACCACGCTAATCCAAGTGTTTATGCGGTTTAAGATGGCCATAGTTTGGGGGTGGCTGTTTTTAACCAATATGAATTTGGGAAGGAATTAAGTTGAAGTCATAAAAAACATGCTTTCTTGGAAGGCCTGTAAATAGTTGGTTGTAAGTAGCCGTCCATCTGGTTAAATGCAGCCCCACCTGTAAAGTGTTGTTTGAATGAAAAAAAACATAAAAAATTGTTGTATAAATGCAACGAGGTGATGCTTTTCACTTATTTTTATCGATGTTTTTCGGGAAGTTGCGCACATAATTTCAGGAGTAATGCCCTTTTTTTGCTAGTTAACACCTTTAATTGAGGATGAAAGTGCAAAACTATTTTGGCGTGTTGTAAAAACACCAAGAAAACGGATTGCTAACCATAAATTGTCCCAGGTCAAAGAAAAGGACTGAATTGCTTATAAATAGCGTTAGGGGGATGGTATGATCGGTAAAAATTTATCAAATTGGAGAGTCTAATGCGTCATTCCCGTTCAATTATTACTGCGGTCATTATTATTGCCATAGCGGTTTTTGTTGTGGCTGCTGTTTCATCCTTTATCTCTGGAAGCAGTGATCATTACGATCGTCCAAGCTCTCCTAAGGAAGTAATCGAAAAAATGACGGAGGTTGCTGAGTCGACGGAGGAGGTTGCTCAATCAGAACCCACTTCGGAAATCAGTGAACAGGTTTCTGAGGCCTCACAGCAGGAAAAAGAAGCATTGCAAAGTAATACACAGACAGAGGTAGTGGATAACGCGAGCGATGCGGTAGAGTCTGCCATTGAGAGCGCTCAGGAAACCAGTCAAAGTGTCAGTGAACGTGCCAGCGAAACTATTGCTGCGGCAGAAAATGCAGCTGCTGAAGGCCGGGCTGATGCTGAAGCAAGACTCGAAGAAGTCGCTAAAGAAGCTGGTATTAAGGCAGAGCCGGAAGAGGTGGCTGCTCCCGCCACGGTAGAATCAAAAAATCATACAGTGACTGCTCAAGGTTTGATTTATGAACCGCTTGTTGTCACGATTGCACCGGGTGATTCTGTATCCTGGACCAATATGAGTACACATAATACCGAGTCAATCGAAGGCCTGATTCCGGAAGGTGCAGAAATGTGGGTGTCTCAAATGAGTGAAAACTACAGCCGTACTTTTACTCAGGAAGGTATCTACATATATAAATGCACACCGCATTTCGGCGCTGGCATGGGCGGCGCTATTATCGTAGGCGAGCCAGTCAATCTGGAACAGATCAAAAACTCCGGCGCGAAGGGTGCTGCAAAACGATTGGTAAATAAAGCGGTCCAGGCAGCTGAAGCAATGTAATCCAAATCCCCCGTGAGGCAATTATTAACGCTTCCGGGGGATTTTTTTGTCTTTAATTCTTCGCCAAGGCAGCTGTCCAGCAATCAATAGACCCATTTAATAGACGTTTTTTCAAATACTTATCTGGTCCTAAAAGCTTTTTTCCGTTGAACACTAACACCTTTTGATTTTTTGCTGTATTCTTGCACGCTTCCTGACCGGTTGTCTGTTAACCATCAGGTCGCGGAGCGGTAGTTCAGTTGGTTAGAATGCTGGCCTGTCACGCCGGAGGTCGCGGGTTCGAGTCCCGTCCGCTCCGCCATTTATTTGGTAGACCTTTCCCTCTAAGTTAAAGCTGCCTGGTTATCAAGTGTGTTTCGATCTCTAATCGAGTGAAACAGGTGATATACCAGAGGAACCAGCAGTAAACTGACCATCATCGAAAAGCTTAATCCCCATACTACGGCTATCGCCAGTGGCTGCAACATTTCAGAACCTTCCCCAAAACCAATCGCCAGTGGCAGCATCCCCATGACCGTACTCAATGTGGTCATTAATATCGGACGCAACCGCAGTCGCACGGCTTCAACGACGGCTTCGGTTAAGTTGTTGTTGTGTCGACGTTCAAGCTCAATATAGTTCACCAGTAATATCGCGTTATTGACCACAATGCCAATCAGCATAATCGTACCTAACCAAATTGGCATGGAGAGTGGCAGATCGATCCAATAAATTCCCAGTGCTACACCAATCGCGGAAAACGGAACGCTTAACAGAATAATGATAGGGTTAAGCAACGATTCGTACTGAATCGCCATAACGACCAAAACCAGAAATAATGCCAGAGCAATCAGAAGAAGGTTTTGATTTTGCTGTTGTTCAAGGGCTTGTCTTTGCCCCCCATCGTAGATGGTATAACCCGATGGTAAATTAATTTCCTGACGCATTTGATCCAGTTGAATCAAGGCTTCTCCTAACGTTGCACCATCAACCAATGCAGCTGATAACTCTACAATACGCATCTGGTTTTCACGACGAATCCGTGACGGTGTATCCAGTAATTCAATTTCGGCAACATCGCCAAGATATAACGGTGTGCTTCCATCTGATGAAGGAAACAGAATGATGGATCGTAATGCCTGTGGATTGTTCATTTCTTCCTGAGGAAGTCTCAGACGGATATCATAAGAGCGGTTACCTTCAAGAAAATCACTGATAACGCGTCCCTGCAAAGCCGTTTGAGCGGCTTCAGCAAGATCCTGCATGTTTAACCCAAGTTCCTGTGCTCTATCCCGATTCAGTTTGATGGAAATTTCAAACCGTTCATCTTCTGCAGAGTGTTCTACATTGCTTAATTGCGGAATTCGTCGCATTTTATCGGCGATCTCATCGGCAACGGTTTTCATGACAGAAAAATCATCGCCCTGTAATCGCAGACTTATATCCTGATCTCCGCTATGAGTGCGTAATCCCCGAATGCCGCGTTGAAATAAAAACACGCGTAGTCCCGCGATCTGCAGTTCATCGACCTGTTTGCGGATATCTTTTATCCATTGCTGGCTGGATATCTCCCTTTCATCCGCAGGCACAAGCTCAACAGTCATTTCTGCCCGACTGGGTTCTTCACGCTGAGAGCGTCCGAAGACGCTGCCCCCTACCAGAGTGAAGATGGTCATCGTTTCCGGTTTGGCATGCATGATTCGTTCAAGCTCCTGAACATAACTGTCCATCTCATCCACCGAGACACCGGAGTCAGAAATCATCCGTACTTCAATACGACCGTCATCGATATTGGGCAGTAAGATCTGATGACCACTGGTAAAAACTGGCAAACTCAGGGCAAAGCCACCAATAAATAACGCGATGATTAACAATTTGATTTTCAGGAAAAAACGAATGACTTTGCCGTAACCCAATTGTAAAAAGCCAATTAAACCATCCATCATTCTACGGATGGGATTATTGCTGATTTGGGTGACTTTGGCGGCATAGGCTGGAACCAGGGTGAGGGCAATCACCATAGAGGCAAAAATGGCTGCTGAAATAGTGAAAATCAGTTCGCTGAACAATAATCCGGTTAAACCGCCGATAAATAAAAACGGCAAAATGGCTGCAAGGTTGGTTGATGTTGAAGCGATAATCGGACCGTTGACTTCCGCTGCTGCATGGGTACCGGCTTCCAGGGGTTGCTCATGCTTGCATTGATGACGATAGATGTTTTCCAGCATGACAATGGTGTTGTCCACCAGCATTCCCACACCAAGCGCCAGACCGCCTAAGGTCATGATATTGAGCGTCAGTCCACCCATGCCCATCAATACAAAGGTAAACATAATGGCAATTGGGATAGCACTGCCAATGATTAAGGTACGACGTAAATTGCCGAGAAACAGATACACCACCAGCATGGCCAGAATACCGCCACTGATAGCGGCTGTTGCAGCATTTTTCAGAGACTGTTTGATATAGACAGATTGGTCTGTCACGGTTGTCACATCGATGCCGGGGGGGATGACATTCTGTTCTTCAAGCCAGAGCAGTTGGCGTTTCACCACTTCAACCACATTATTCGTGTTGGCCGTTGGCTGTTTTTGGATGGCCATTTTGATGCCGCTGATACCATTGGCCCGGATTCGCAGTCTCTCATCTTCACTGCTGTCGACAACCTTAGCCACTTCATGCAGTTTGATAATATTATTATCTGATCGTCCAATCGGTAGTTGCCGAATTGCTTCAACCGAATTCAATCGGCCACCAATGCGACCGGTAATCTCATTGCCCGGCATTTGCAATCGTCCAATTGCGATATCATCGTTGGCTGTCTGAATGGCATCTACAATATTGCGATAGCTGAGTCCCATCGCTGCCAGGCGCTGCTGGTCTGGGATGATCTGAATTTCGCGTTCAACCCCGCCACCGATTTCTGCGGCAGCAACCCCAGGCAAATTAATAAACCATTTGCTTAAGACATCGTCGGTCCAGGTTCGCAGATCAACTAAATCCATTAAATCAGAGCTAACGACAAATTCAATAACCGGGATCTGTGATGGGTCACGTTTGTAGATTTCAGGTGGTTGAATGGAATCGGGGAGCTGGGTTTTGGCCCGATCCAATCGCGTACTGGCGTCTCGGAGGGCGATATCGATATCTTTGCCATAATCAAAGGTAATATCAATTTCAACCAAACCGAGATCAGAAGAGGACTGCACGTTTAACGCATCTTCGGTAATCGCTAACTGTTCTTCGACTAACCGTGTGACCTGATCTTCCATGACACTTGCGGGGACACCTGGATCGAGAATACGTACCCGAATATCGGGATAGACAATTTGGGGTAGCAGATCGATTGCCAGGCGGCTTAAAACCGCTAATCCAAGGACGATGACTGTTGCTGCAATCATTGAGACACCGATCGGGTGCTTAATCGACCAGGCTGCCAGCCCGCCTCCCTGGATTTTCATTGGGAAGTGATTTGTTTGGTTGATGCCGGCATGGCTTGTCTTGCAGCAGGCGCATTAACGATTTTCACCGCTTTATTTTCCCGAAGATTGGTAAATCCACGAATAACAACCTGCTCACCGCCTTCCAGGCCTTCTACAATTTCTATCTGATCTGCAATTTCCAGCCCGGTAGAGACGGGCACACGCTTCACGACATTATCGCTATCTGCAATAAACACATACTCCTCTTCGACAGAACGGCGCAGCGCGATAAATGGCACTAACAGTCTTTTTGCCTGTTGTGTGGTGAGCGTTACACGGACAAATTGGCCAGCCCTGGCACCTTCCGGAACGGGGGACAACGCTATTTCAAGTGTTCCGGTTCGGGTCATTGGATCAATATCCGGAAAGATTCGACTGATTTTACCGGTGAGGTCTGGATGCGGACGTCGGCCAGTACGTAATGCATCAATTTGAATGGATACATCATCACCGACCTGAATATTGTTTAAAAGTAATTCTGAGAGGCGCACTTCGGTAATTAACGTCTGTTGATTGGCAATCGTCATCAGATGTGAATAACGCTCAGCAATGTTGCCGGGTTCACTGTTACGCTGTGTAATGACGCCACTTATCGGAGAACGAATGACAAAATAGGATAGGCGGGTTTGTAGGGATTCCTGTTCAGCCTGGGCGACAGCGAGTTCTGTTTCAATACGGGTTAATTCGGTCTGAGTCGTCAATTTTCGGGCAACCAGATCTTTGATTTGGGCAAGATCGGTAGCAGATTTTCTGGTTAATGCCTGGGCGCGGGTGAGTTGGGAGCGAAGCAAGCGATCATCAAGTCTGGCGATAACCTGGCCTTTCTCAACCTGATCGCCCTCAAAAAAAGGCAGCTCCGCAATTTGCCCTTCTTCCTGATTGAAGATCTGAATTTCCTGAATGGCTCTTAATGTGCCGTTACGTTCGCGTGAAACGGAAATATCTTTTAATTCAGCTGTGACGACTTCAACCAGGTGAGGTTTTATTTGTTGTGTTGCCTGTGGTCTGTCACGCTCACACCCTGTAAGGCCCATAATGGTAAGCAATAGAGCATGCCATAAAAGTTTGTGCTTCATTGGCTGATGTTGTCTCGAATGATGGTCTAAACTTAATTCAGCTAGGTGCGATGTCTGGTTTCCGTTTATGGGCAAATTTCCCTGCCGAGAGTTCCAAGGGGATGTTACCTCAACATGGTGTCAAGTTTTGTAAAGAAGGTAAATCTATATGGGTGATTCTGGGATGCAGGTATGCGTGATGTTTGTCATCGCCAGTATTGTAACCCCAGTTTGCGAAATACAATTGAACGCTGGACAGGGAAGCGGTCGCAATAACATCCAGTAATGTGGGCAGTCGATCTTCAATGAACAGAATAGCGGTTTGTGGATGTGATTGCTGTAGCTGATTAAGAATTTGAGGCTTTTTCAGATTACGTTCCAAACCATAGATTTGTGTAGGCTCCACAGTTATTTGATTGGCTTCAAGGATCGCACTGACAAATCGTTCCTGTTTGGTTGTAATAATAAAAAGCTGGTGACGGGGGATTTGACTTAACAGGTCAATAACACCCGGGTAAAGCGGATTCATTTTGATCCAGCCGGCAAAATCGGCGTCAATCCAGCTGTCCCGGTACACACCAAACCGTTTTTTTAAATCCGTTTTATCAAGCTGGTCCCGTAGCACAAGATTGTCGATTTGGCCGGTAAAATCATTTAATAAACTATCTGGGCTAATCGCTTCAAACAATAGTCGACATATCAGAATCGATTCGAAGCCAGTTTCCATCACCGGTCTCACCTGACGAAAATCCGTCAGGATTTGTTCCGGCATTTGCTTTGGCATATCTCCCCAGATTTGCGCTGCAACTTGCCAGCCACTTAATCCGGTTTCAATGGCGCTGTCGCAAATTACCCCATCAAAATCAAATGCAAATAACGGTTGCAACATGATAGTCAGAGCAGACAATGTTCCGCATAAGCACCGGCTTCATTTGCTGTCCAGTCACCTTTGGGCTTCTCTTTCATATGCACACACCATTCATCTGAACCAATTTCAGGAGTACAGGCTGAAAACAGTACAGTAAATGCGAGCAAACCAAGAACTCGAAAACAATAACGCATAATTGTCATTTTAAAGACTCCGCATGGGCTAGTTGGGCTGGCGCTGATAAACGAGTTTACCCTGAAACAGCGTATGGCTGACCTGATGCTGAAACAACCACCCGCCAAAAGGGCTGTTTTTTCCGGCACTGACAAATTCGGAGGGCTGACAGTCATATTGTACATCCGCATCAATAATACAGATATCAGCACTGGCACCGGCTTTGAGTTGTCCTGCTTCAATACCCAGAATAGCGGCTGGCTGACAGGTCAGACTGGCAATAGCCTGATGCAGGGTGATTTCATCATCTTCTACCAGCTTGAGTGTCAGCGGTAATAGGGTTTCCAGTGCCGAAAGGCCCGGCAGGGTTTCGGCAAACGGACCTAATTTGGCATCGGCATCCAGCGGCTGATGATGAGAAGAGACCGCTTGAATGACTCCATCACGTAAGCCTTGTTTTAACTGTTCGCGATCCCGTACGCTTCGTAAGGGTGGCATCACATGACTGAAACTGTCGTAATTTCCCAGATCATGTTCACAAAGATGTAAGTGATGGGCGCTGACATCAGCAGTAACAGGTAAGCCACGCTCTTGTGCTTCGCGAATAAGTTTGACCGCTTTTCCTGTAGAGATACTGTGAAAGTGAGCACGCACTCCGGTTTGTTCAATCAGAATTAAGTCCCGACTTACGGCAATGGTTTCCGCACTTTCCGGGATACCGGATAAACCTAATCTGGCACTGACCGTTCCTTCATGCACGCAGCCCTGTTTTTGTAACCAGGGATCAGCGGGGTTAATAAATACAGTCAAGTCCAGCGTAGCAGCATATTCAAGTGCACGGCGCCAGACTACGGTATTTTTAATTTCGGTCACGCCATTACTGACCCCCACACAGCCCGCTGCTTTTAACGCGGCCATTTCTGCCAGCAGTTCGCCATTCAGTTTTTGGGTCAATGCACCTACGGTGAGCACCATCGTGCGGCCGGCCTTTTTTGCTCGATCCTCGATCAATTCAACTACTGCTGGATTATCGATTACTGGATCGGTATCAGGTGGAACGGCCAATGTGGTGATCCCTCCTGCAGCAGCAGCACGGGTTTCACTCTCAATGGTGGCAGTATGCTCCTGTCCGGGTTCACGTAACCGGGCACTCAGGTCGACCAGGCCGGGACAGACGATTTTGTTATAGGCATCAATTTCGATATCGGCATCAAAGTCTGGCAACTCTTCAGCGATGGCAATGATGCGGCCATCTTCGATGTAAACATTGTGATCGATATCAAGTTGGCTGGCAGGGTCTATGACACGACCATTTTGAATACAAATCTTCATTATTCGACTTCTGCCTGTTCTGATTGACTGGCCAGGGCCATCGACATCACCGCCATGCGAATGGCGATACCGTGGGTTACCTGCTCAAGAATCACTGATTGTGGCCCATCGGCAACTGACGAGGCTATTTCAACACCACGATTGATCGGGCCGGGATGCATGACAATGGCGTCCGGCTTTGCATATTTAAGTTTTTCTTCGGTCAGCCCATAGCAGCGGAAATATTCCCGTGCACTGGGTAATAAAGCGCCTTGCATACGTTCAAGCTGTAAGCGTAAGGTAATGACCACATCTACACCCTCAAGACCCGCAGCCATGTCATGATAAACATGCACACCCAGTGTTTGGCTCTCACGCGGTAATAACGTCTGTGGACCAATAACGCGGATCTCACCTACACCAAGTGTGGCTAGCGCCTGAATTTGTGAGCGGGCTACCCGCGAGTGCAGAATATCGCCGATTATTGCCACGCGAAGGTTGGCAAAATCCTGTTTATGGCGGCGGATAGTAAACATATCCAGCATGGCCTGAGTGGGGTGAGCATGACAGCCATCGCCTGCGTTGATAACACTGACATGCGGTGCGACATGTTGGGCAATAAACTCTGCTGCACCACTTTGATCATGGCGAACCACAAACATATCCGTGTGCATGGCTTCAAGGTTATGCAGTGTGTCGAGGAGGCTTTCACCTTTAGAGGTTGCAGAGGTGCTGATATTAAAGTTCATCACATCGGCTGAAAGACGTTTGGCAGCTAACTCAAAGGTTGAACGGGTGCGTGTACTGTTTTCAAAAAATAAATTGATAATGGTTTTGCCACGTAGCAATGGGACTTTTTTTACCTGGCGATGGCTGATACTGGAAAACTGCTCAGCCCGATCCATGATTTCTGTCAGTAATGGGCGTTTCAGACCTTCAATCGTCAGAAAATGCCGCAATTGGCCACCTTCTGTCAGTTGATTACTCGGCATGCAGCGCTCCTGCTGCGCGTGTTTCCAGTTGCAAACCATCGCGGTTACGAAGTTTTAAATGTTGATTGCGGGGTAAAATAACAGAGGCCCCAACAATATCCGGACGGATGGGTAATTCACGACCATCCCGTTCAATCAGCACGGCTAACGTCACGCTCGCTGGACGACCATAATCAAAAATTTCATTCAGCGCAGCCCGTGTTGTGCGACCACTGTAAAAAATATCATCTACTAACACCAGATGGCGATTGTCTACTTCAAAGGGCAGATCGGAAGGCGAAACCTGAGGATGCATGCCGATGCGAGTGAAATCATCACGATAATAGGCAATATTCAGGGTGCCAAGCGGCGCATCAAAAAAGTCTTCGCCAAGAATGTTCTGCAAGGCTTTTGCGACCCAGACGCCACCGGTATGGATTCCGATCAGCAACGGATCTTTGTCGGCGAGATCATCACGTATGGATTCAGCCATCTCTTCTAGCAGACTTTGAATTTCCGCTGTGGTTTGGGGCATTGTCATTGTTGGTCCAGCCATGATTGAAGAATAATTTGAGCCGAAAGTTTATCGACATCGCTGCGTTTATCGGACTGCATTTTACTGCGTATTCCCATTTGATCGAGTGCTTCAAAGGTTGTCAGGCGTTCATCCTGCCAGGCCACCGGAATATTAAAACGATTGTTCATCCGGTTGCCAAATTTTCTGGCGGCGGCGGTCATTAACTGTTCGGTGCCATCCATATTCAGCGGCAAGCCAACCACAATAAGACCAGGCTGCCACTCCTTAATTAAATTAGCGATGCTATCCCAATCCGGAATGCCATCACGGGCGGATAAAGCGGCAATGCCTCTGGCCGTGTTGGTTAATTGATGACCGACCGCAACACCTATGCTTTTCATGCCAAAATCAAAACCGAGTATATTTTTCTCAGAATTCATGCATGACCAGTTGTATTAGACATCAGATTGATGTCGATGCCCAGTAATTTAGCTGCCGCATGCCAGCGTTCCTCTGCGGGCGTTTGATATAGCAGTTCAGGGGTCGCCTGCACGGTCAGCCAGCTGTTTTCCGCTATTTCCTGTTCCAGTTGACCGGCTTCCCATGCAGCATAACCCAAAGTGACTATTGAATGTGGCGGCCCGTTCTGGGTGCCTAATGATTGCAGGATATCGCTGGAAGTGGTTAAAAATGTTTGCTCGGATATCTTAAGGGTATTTTTCCATTGTTCCCCACCATCATGCACCACCATACCCTGATCTTTTTGCACTGGACCACCAAACAAAACGGCGGTGTTGCTAGCCCATTCGGAAGTATTGGTGATTTGCAGGTGGTTAAGTAGCTCTTGCATCATGATTCGGGTGGGACGGTTTATGATTAAGCCCATTGCACCTTCTTCATCGTGTTCACATAGATACACCACTGAATGATAGAAAAAACTGTCTATCAGGGTTGGCATGGCGATCAGAAAATGATGTTTAAGTGAATAGGACATAAGATTAAAAGAAGGTGAACCCGACCTGGAATAAGCGTTCAACTTCTTTGATGTAGCGTTTATTGGTTAAAAACAGAATGACATGATCTTCTGCTTCAATCATGGTGTTTCGGTGAGCAATAATAACTTCTTCACCGCGAACGATTGCGCCAATAGAGGTGCCCGGTGGCAAATCAATTTCATCAATGCGTCGGCCAACTACCATGGAAGAACCTTTATCGCCATGAGCAATGGCTTCCAAAGCCTCAGCAGCGCCACGGCGCAAGGAATGCACCGCTACAATATCACCACGCCGAATATGGGCGAGCAGGCTGCCGATTGTGGCTTGCTGGGGAGACAGTGCAATATCAATGGTGCCGCTTTCAACCAGATCCACATACGCGGCACGATTGATTAATGACAATACTTTGCGGGCACCCAGGCGCTTCGCCAGCATTGCCGATAAGATATTGGCTTCATCATCATTGGTCAGTGCGCAGAATAAGTCCACCTTATCAATTTCTTCTTCGAGTAATAACTCTTCATTGGCGACATCGCCTAACAGGACGATACTTTTGGATAATTCTTCTGATAAATAATCTGCCCGATCGCTATTGGCTTCGATGATTTTGATCTGATAGTCGTTTTCCAGCGCTCTGGCCAACCGGATACCGATATTGCCACCACCGGCCAGCATGATGCGTTTATACGGTTTTTCCAGTCGTCGTAATTCGGCCATCACCGAGCGGATATCTTTGCTGGCGGCGATAAAAAATACTTCATCATCCGCTTCGATGACGGTTTCGGCTTCCGGCAGGATGGCTTTGCCATTACGGAAGATTGCCGCCACCCGGGTTTCGGTTTTTGGAATATGTTTTCGTAGTTCGCGCAGCGGATTACCGACTAAAGGCCCCCCATGAAAAGCTCGGACAGCAACCAGTTGCACCAGGCCATCAGCAAAGTCCAGAACCTGCAGGGCATTAGGATGACTGATTAATCTTTCAATGTAGTCGGTGACCAGCTGTTCAGGACTGATCAGCACATCAATAGCAATGGCTTCATTGTTGAAAAGTTCTGGTTTTGTAAGATATTCAGGAGCACGAATCCGGGCAATTTTGGTGGGTGTGTTATACAGCGTATGACATATCTGGCAAGCCACCATATTGGTTTCGTCACTATTGGTCACAGCCAGCACCAGATCGGCATCAGCCGCTCCTGCTCGTTCTAATACGGCCGGATGCGAAGCAAGACCTTGAATAGTACGAATATCGTAATGATCCTGAAGTTTATGCAGACTATTGGCGTCTGTATCAACTAAGGTAATGTCATCATCCTCACGGGCGAGAGTAGCTGCAACGGAGGCACCAACCTGTCCAGCGCCGAGGATTAGAATCTTCATTGCAAATCCTTAAACTTGTTTACTATCAATGCCCAGCGCCCGTAACTTCCGGTACAGATGGGTGCGTTCCATACCGGCTAATTTAGCGGCTTTGCCCACGTTGCCATCGGTTTCCTGCAGTTTCTGCAGTAAATAAATCCGTTCAAATTGTTCGCGTGCCTCACGCAAGGGTTGATCAAAGTTGATACCGGTTACGTCATCCGCCTGGGGTGGTTGCTCGGCCAGCAAAGCCGCTTCCACATCATCGACATCAATATCATCAGAATCGCCAAATACCAACAACCGTTGAATGACATTTTTTAATTCCAGTACATTGCCTGGCCAGGCATAATTTCGTAAGCGGTTCTGAGCCGCTACGGTAAAACGGCGATAGGGCAAATCCGCCTGTGAGGTCTGCTGATCAACAAAGAAATGCACCAGTTCGGGTATATCTTCAACATGGTCCCGTAATGCGGGTAATTGTAACGTGATGGTATTAAGTTGATAAAACAGACCTTCACTGAAGTCTCCACGAGCAATAACCTTGTCCAGTCCCTGCTGGGTGGCACAAATCAACTGGCATTCTCTGAGACGACCACTTTCCAGCAAGTGCAATAGCAAAGCTTGGGCTTCGTCACTGAGTAAAGCGACATCATTGATATAGATCGTGTTGTTCTGAGCCAGTGAAATCAATTTGTGGCTATCAAGCGGGAAGCTTTCGGGACTGAACTCAATGAATTTCCCGTTGTTATATAAGCCTAATCTGTGCAGATAATAGGCAAAACAATGTTTCCCTGTGCCACCTTCGCCAATCAGTAATATCGGCATTTCATGCCCGGCAACACGTTCGGCCTGTTCACGCAGCTGCGCCATTTTGGCACTTTTACCGACCGGTTCTAAAGCAAACTCATAACGCTGAGCAGCCTGTTTTGCACGGTTCTCAATGGCTAATTCCACTGCACGGAGTAATTTCGCCATGGATAAGGGTTTTTCAATAAAATCACTGGCACCGGAGCGGGTAGCCTCTACGGCCGTTTCGATAGTGCCATGCCCTGACATCATAACAATGGTGACACCTGTATTTTGTTGCTTAAATTCCTTCAGCAAGCTGATACCGTCTACATCAGGCATCCAGATATCCAGCAACACCAGTTGTGGCTGTTTTTGGGTAAAGATCAGACGCGCTTCCTCACCATTACTTGCCGTGATGACCCTGTAGGCTTCATCTTCGAGAATATCTTTAATGAGCTCACGGATATCAGGCTCATCATCTACAACTAAAATAAGTGGTTTTTCAGTACTCACGCCTAATCTTCCTCCAGTGGTAGCCGGATTATTATACCTGCTCCTTCGGGGTTAAGGTTTTCTGCCCAAACATCCCCGCCATGTTCTTCGATGATTTTTTTAACTATTGCCAGTCCCAGCCCGGTGCCTTTGATTTTAGTGGTAGCGTATGGCTCGAACAGTTTATCGATCATTTCCTGGGGAAAACCCGGCCCCTGATCATTAATGGTAATTTCCAACCACGGCATATGTTGCTGAATGATAACGTGATAACTGATCACAATATCCACAGCTTTGTCCGCTTCTTCACTGGCTTCAATGGCATTTTTCAGTAAATTGTGGAATACCTGTCGCATCCGGTTTTTATCAAGCCTGATAGGAATCTCTGTTGGACTGTTCAGTAAAGTGAATTGATGATTGGAATGACTTTGATACAGGGTCAATACTTCTCTGAGTAATTCGCCGATGGAGACTTTTTCCAGCTGTAATCCGGGACTGCGGGCATAATCCGAAAACTCGTTGACCATATCTTTCATGGCTTCAACCTGTTGCACGATCGTATCAGTGAGTTTTTGTAATGTCTCTGTTTGATCCGGTGGCACTAATGAAGCGTACTTGTGTTGTAAGCGCTCGGCAGATAATTGGATTGGGGTTAACGGATTTTTGATTTCGTGTGCCAGACGTCTGGCCACTTCGCCCCATGCTGCATTTCGCTGTGCCTGAAGCAATGTCGTTATATCATCAAACACGATAACCCAGCCCGTGTCAGCCGGTAAAGGGGTGCCGTGACACATCAGTGTTTGACGTCCCTTGGTTTGTTGCAGTTCTATCTGCTGTTGCCAGGCAACTGATTTGAATGTGTAGTTTTGTATTAACAGGGAAAAGCTATGCAGGTTGTCATTGATTTTGCCCAATGTATCCAGAGAGCTTTCCAATCGTTGCTGCAAGTTCACGCCAAGTATTTTACTGCTGGCGACATTGGCGGTACGCAAATACAGATCGTTATCAATGGTAATAACACCGCTTGACAGGCTGCCAAGTACTGTCGTCAGGTAACTGGTTTGCTGTTCCAGTAACCGATGGCTTCTATCGGAGGCATTTCTGGCTTGCGTCAGGCGTTGCGTCATCTGATTAAATGAACGTACCAGAAAACCGATCTCATCATGTCCGGATGCGGTTAATTGCATATTGTAGTTACCAGAAGCGACGGCCTGGGTTCCTGCAGCCAATTCCTGTAGCGGCTGAACCATACGTCTTGAAATCCATACTGCAAACCAGATTGAAGCAAGCATGGTCAAAAATACTATCAGGCTCAGTGTCAGGGTGAATATGGTGACTAACGGTTTGCGTAAATAGCTCAGCTCTTTGTAATCAGTGTAGGCATCCTGAACATTTTTGCCCAGGGAGCTCAAGTGTTCATTGACCGGAAAAGCCACATGTAAAAACCGTTCTTCGGCCAGAATCGATTTACGCGGTAACATTACTGCAGCCCGTAATTCCAGTTCATCATTTGCTGCTGGATCCAGACCTATATAGTCTTCGCCTTGCTGCAAACGGCGCACAATCGATTCATCAGGACCTTGGGGAAGAAAAATGGCCGGGTTTTCAATGCTGGAAACCACTAGTTGTCCACTCATATTCCAGATACTGATTTCCAGGGCGCCACTCAATTGCACCAGCTCTCGCAGACTATTGGTCAGACGGGTGTCTGGCAATTCTGATAATACACCCGCCATCATTCGTGTCTGTCGCAGTAAAGTACGCATACGTATACCAAAAGCGCTGCGGCTTAACTCAAGAGAATCTTCCAGAGCTTGCTCAACTTTTACATCAAACCAGCTGTTAATGCCGCGTTGCAGGAAGTGGACAGAGAATCCGTAAACAATACTGGTTGAGCCGACGATTAATAATACAAACAAACTGACCAGTTTCAGTGTGAGTCGGGAACCCGGTGCTTTGCGTTTAAAATCCCGGTAAAGCCGATATAACCCACGGGCCAGAATTCCGGCCAGCAATAAAAGGCACACCAGCCCCAGCCCGAAAATATAGAGAAACAAGTCACTGAGTCGTGAGGTATCCTGAGTTGCCGCACTGAGTAAATAGGCCAGAACTAACAGTAGCAAGGCCAGTGAAAAATACGGTGCAGTTCCTGAGCTGAGTCCCCTGATTAGTTGGAAGGCCATGCCACCTCATACCATTCGCTGGCTAAATCCCATTTGCTGGACAGAAATGCGCCGGGCCGCATCGGTGACGGCAGGGCGTTCAAATCAATCTGGCTGCGTACTCTGAGAACGAGGTTATGCGTATCGAGGGTATGCTGAGGGGGTAAGCTGAAATCTTTTATCACCCCCATACCCATCAGCGCGCTCTCCATCGTCGGAAAATTACGATGCGTTTTGGTTTCCATTGAGTGCAGTAAATACTGTTGGGAGAGATCGTGATAACGCAAAACGTAACGGATTTCGGTTGACCAGATATTGCTGCGCCATTGCCACCATTCACCCAAAACAGGATAGATCCTGATGAGCTGAATCTCCTGCACGAACGTTATAGGGACACCATTGTATAGCGCTTCTTTTACACGGGGATTCAGTGGATAACTGATATTGGCATTCAATAGATAACCATTGCCTGCTGGAGATGTCCGAGCTTCTTCAACACGAAAAACTTCCGCGTGTACAGTTTGCACTGATACAAAGACCAAAAAAACAGACGTCAGAAGACGTTTAGCGGTGACGCAGGCAGGCATAATAGAAACCATCCAGATCGTTATCTCCCGGTAGCAATTGATAGCCAAAACGTACTCTTCGTGCTGGAGCCTTTGCTGGATGCTGCTCCATCGCGTCAGGCTGACGCTGCAAAAATGCTTCTATCTGTAATTCATTTTCCTGCTTAAATGCAGAGCAGGTAGTGTAAACCAGTAAACCATCGGGTTTCAGTAATGGCCACAAATTATCCAGCAAAGCTCGCTGTTGCAGAGCCAATTGTTCGATATCGTCTGGTTTTCTCAGCAGTTTGATATCCGGATGCCGACGAATGACTCCACTGCCTGAACATGGTGCGTCAATCAATATACGGTCAAACTGCTCACCATTCCACCAGTTTAGAGTATCGCTGGCATTTGCTGCCAGACAATCAGCTGATAAATGTAATCGGGAAAGGTTTTCGTTCACCTGTTTGAGCCGCTCCTCACTAATATCGAGTGCGGTTACCTGGTTTGCTGGAAATCTTTCCAGAATATGGCAGGTTTTGCCTCCCGGCGCTGCACAGGCATCCAGAATGCGTTGTTCAGACTGTAATTCAAGCAAATCAGCAACTTTTTGTGCGGCACCATCCTGTACTGAAACGGCACCTTCTACAAAACCCGGCAAGGCAAATACATCACATGCCTGTTCCAGCAAGATGCCTTGAGGGCAATTTTCAATAGCTTCACCCTGGATGCCGGCTTTAGCCAATAATTCCAGATATTCCGAAGTGGAATACTCCCGGCGGTTAACCCGCAGCATCATGGGTGGTTGCTGATTATTGGCTGTCAAAATGTTCTGCCATAACTCCGGCCAGTCGTTTTGATACTTTTCAATCAACCATGCGGGATGCGCATATTGACTGACAGGCTGTTCCGCGATGGATTTTTCCATTGCTTGCTGCTGCCGTTGATAATTTCGCAGACATGCATTCATTAAGCCGCTAGCCCATGATTTATTGAGCAATTTGCAGGCGCTAACGGTTTCAGACAGGGCGGCATGATCCGGAATGCGTAAGGAGCGAAGTTGATAAATTCCAATCAGTAAAAGCGCTTGAATATCGCCATCTTTGGATTTTAATGGTTTGGAAAGTAATTGTTGGCTGAGTGCTTCAAGCAAGGGATGCCAGCGAATCACACCATAAGCCAGCTGTTGAAATAAGCTGCGCTGTGTTTCGTCCAGACGTTTGATGATATCAACAGAAGCCGTCGTTAATGATTGACCCTGAGTCACCCGCTGAATAACTAAAGCTGCTGCACTACGTGCGCACAATATTTTGCTTTTAGCCAAAATGATCACCCGCTATCAATGGGTGGGCATTCAGAAAATCATTGACAGGCATCGCTTTTTTTCCGGGTGCCTGGATAGATAACAGACGAATGATTCCGGCTCCGGTAGCCACATCTATCCCCTGACGATTAACTTGAAGAATAGTGCCGGGTTCTGCATTGTTGGCATTATCGATTATTTCAGCACTCCAGACGCGGAGTACCTTGTCTTGCCACAGGGTCTGAGCAACCGGCCACGAGTTAAATGCACGGATTTGACGATCGATTTGCTGTGCAGAATGTGACCAGTCAATATTGGCTTCGGCTTTGTGTAATTTTGTAGCGTAACAACTCTCAGCATTATTTTGCGGAACAGCGTGTTTCTGTAACTCATCAAAACGACTTAGCGTATCCAGCAGGGTAGAAGCGCCGAGAAGGGCAAGTTTATCGTGTAAAGTCTCACCGGTATCCGACATTTCAATAGCAATTTCACTACGCTGGATAACCGGTCCGGTATCTAATCCGGCTTCCATTTGCATAATACAAACGCCGGTTTTCGTATCCCCGGATAATATGGCGCGCTGAATGGGCGCAGCGCCACGCCATCGTGGTAATAAAGAAGCATGAACATTGATACAGCCCAATCGGGGCGTATCTAATACCGTTTGAGGCAGTAACAACCCATAAGCCACCACAATCATCAGATCGGCCTGATAGCTGGCGAGTTTTCCCCGATCCGCTTCGGCTTTGAAATTAATGGGCTGTTCGACAGGAATCTGATGCCGTAAAGCGAGTTGCTTAACCGGGCTGGCAGTGAGTTTCCGGCCACGACCGGCAGGCCTGTCCGGTTGGGTGTAGACGGCGCAGATTTCATGATCCGTCGTCAGTAGAGCTGCCAGCATAGTTGCAGCAAAGTCCGGAGTGCCGGCAAAAATGATTCGCATGGATGTCCTTATAGTTTTTGTTTCTGGTGTTTCTCCAGCCGTTTTTTGATGCGTTGACGTTTGAGATTACTCAAGTAATCCACAAACAGTTTTCCTTCCAGATGATCAATTTCATGTTGAATGCAGGTGGCCAGAATACCGTCAGCATCCATTTCAAAGGTTTCGCCTTGAAGATTTAATGCACGAACCCGAATTTTATCGGCACGGGTAACGGTTTCGTAGGCTTCAGGAACCGAGAGGCAACCCTCTTCAAAATCACGTTCACCCTCAGTGTTCAGTAATTCAGGATTGATTAAAAACAGCGGACTGGATTTATCTTCGGAAACATCAATCACGATTAACCGCTTTTGTTCGTTCACCTGGGTCGCCGCCAGACCTATGCCGGGAGCATCGTACATGGTTTCCAGCATATCTTGAGCCAGCTGGCGAATATCATCCGTTACCTGTTTTATCGGCAAGGCTTTCTGACGCAGTCTGGGATCCGGAAAATGCAATATGTTTAGTAAGGCCATGTTAATACCTGCTATGAATCAATTAACCAGCAGTTTATTTATTTTAAACTTGCGTAATATGCGGCAAGGTTTGCGATATCTTCATCAGATAAGTTTGTTGCCTGCATCTGCATGATGGCGGCCATGCCACCTTGACGTTGTTTATCTCTGTAAGCTTTAAGTGCTGACTCTAAATATTCCGCATTCTGCCCGGCGAGATTTGGGTATACCGGCATAATGGCAATGCCGTCAGCACCATGACAAGTAGCGCATACAGCGGATTTTGCTTTTCCGGCAGCTACATCGCCTGCAGCCATCGCAGCGGAATTAATGCCAATCGTAGCCATGCTGGCAATAAAGAAAGCTGATAATTTCATTGTTTACTCCGTCAAGGAAGAGGGCCTTTCCAGGCAAAAAAAGTTTAACCAGTCGAGATATCGACACATTATAGACCAAGTTTGTTGCCGGATGACTTGATAAGTGTATACGCTTATTAGACACTATGAGCCGTTGCTGCTTATCCAGGGATAATGGCTGCCCTGTAGCGTCCATGAGGATTTTATGATGATACGTCACATCTGTTTGGGTTTAATGGCCCTATTGATGAGTTCTGCGTTACTTGCGAATCAGGTAGCCCTTAATCCAAACCATCCTGAACGCTACGTGGTAGTCAAAGGCGATACGCTCTGGGATATATCTGCGAAGTTTCTCCAATACCCCTGGCACTGGCCGGAAATATGGCAAGTTAATCCACAGGTTGAAAATCCCCATCTTATTTTCCCCGGTGATGAATTAGTACTGGTTTACCGGGATGGTCGGCCAGTACTGGAACTGAATCGTGGTCAGCAAACATTCAAACTTTCACCAGAAATGCGTGAAATCAGGATGGATGAAGCAATAAGTACCATTCCTTTATCGATTATTCGTCCGTTTCTCACCAAGCCGCGGGTCGTTGGGGCCGAAGTGCTTGATGCTGCCCCATATGTTGTCGCGACCTCTGATGAAAGATTGTTATCCGGAGCCGGTGATATTGTTTATGCACGCGGAATTACCGAGCCGGAACAAGATGAATTCAGTGTATTTCGTGGCGGAAAGATTTATTTTGATCCGAATACTGGTGAAGAGCTTGGTGTTGAAGCTATTTATTCAGGCGATGCAGTGGTCAGGGAGCCTGGGGATGTTTCCACCATGGATTTAACCTACACCAATCGGGAAGTCATGGTGGGTGATAGATTGTTAGCGGTTGAAGAGGAAGACTTTGATCTTAACTTCTTCCCAAGAGCACCCTCGCAACCGATGGAAGGGGTGATTATTTCTGTCTTTGATGGTGTTTCTCAGGTGGGTCAGTATCAGATTGTTGTATTAAATATCGGTCGTCGCGACGGCCTGGAAACCGGCCATGTTTTATCCGTATATAAAGCAGGAAAAACGATTCGCGATGCGGTCAGTGAAGATCGCAAAGCAATGGTAACCCTACCGGATGAACATGCCGGGGAAGCAATGGTCTTCAAGCTTTATGACAAAGTAAGTTACGCCATCGTGATGAAAGCAACAACCTCCATGCACCTGTTTGACAAGGTGCGTTCCGCAGAATAAAGGAAACAGTTTGCATCGATTTTCCGCTTCGCAACTGTCCCTGGCATGTCAGCTGGCTTTACAGCGTACTCCCGGTGTCGGGCCAGCTACCTTTGCCAAACTTGTTCAACAAGTTAATCAGCCAGCCGATATCTTTCGTGAAGCTCGCCTGTTAAAAGGTGTTGATTCGAAAATCCTGACCTTACTGCAATCTCCGGACTGGGATCAGGTTGAACGCGATCTGGAATGGTTATCGGCTGATAATCGTCATGTTATTGATCAGCAGCATCCGCTCTATCCAGAGCTGCTCAAGCAAATACCGGATCCACCTGCTTTATTGTTTGTTCAGGGCGATATTAATTTGCTTGGTAAATGGCAACTGGCCATTGTGGGTAGCCGAAATCCATCGGCTTCGGGGCGTGATACAGCATTTGAATTTGCCCGCTATCTGGCAGATGGCGATATTGTCATTACCAGTGGATTGGCTTCAGGTATCGATGCGGCGGCACATAAAGGCGCTTTAGCTGCATCCGGCAAAACAATCGCCGTCATCGGTACTGGACTGGACCGGGTTTATCCGGCAGCCAATCGGGATTTGGCGCACCATATTGCAGAAATCGGTGCAATCGTTTCGGAGTTTCCTTTGGGGACTTCACCCAAAGCTGAAAATTTTCCCCGGCGAAACCGTATTATCAGCGGTTTGAGTTTAGGCACGCTGGTGGTTGAGGCCGCCGTTAAAAGTGGTTCGCTGATTACGGCAAGAATGGCGATGGAGCAGGGAAGGGAGGTATTTGCCATACCAGGCTCAATACACAACCCGTTATCACGGGGCTGCCATCAGTTGATTAGAGAAGGTGCCAAGTTAGTTGAGACAGCCAATGATATTATTGAAGAGCTGGGAGCTTTAGCTGGATTTGTCCCGCAACTGGAGGATCCTTATGCGACGACAGAGAAGGTTTTGGCGACAGCGGAATTAGATAAAGATTATCAACAACTGTTTGAGTTTCTGGGATATGACCCGATCCACATCGATATACTTATTGACAAAAGCGGATTGACGGCTGATGCCGTTTCATCCATGCTGTTATTACTGGAGCTGCAAGGTCAGGTAGCATCATTACCCGGAGGACGATACGTCCGAGCCGGAACCTGATCAGGCCCACAATAGAGAAGCCGATGAAAGAAAATGTAATTGATGTGTTGCTCTATCTGTTCGAAAACTATATCGATACTGAAGATAGCAGCCAACCTGATAAAGATGTCCTGGAACTTGAATTAGAGCAGGTAGGCTTTCAGGAGTTGGAGATACACAAAGCGCTTGATTGGCTTGACAATATGACTGTGGTGGCCCCGCAGACAGACAATCCCAATACACATATCCGTGTTTTCAGCGAAAGTGAAATAGAGCGTCTCGACATTCAGTGTCGCGGCTATTTATTGTTTTTGGAACAGGTGGGTGTTTTGGATGTCGAAACCCGCGAAGTTGTCATCGAGCGTGTGTTGGCACTGGATAGTGAAGAAATTGATCTGGAACAGCTCAAATGGGTGGTACTCATGGTGCTGTTTTATCAACCGGGCAGAGAAGTGGCTTATGCCTGGATGGAAGATCTGGTGTTTGAAGATTTGGAGGCGGTTATTCACTGAATTTGACCGCTCTTATAATTCATAACACTGCCCGTTTTACACGGGCAGTGTTATTTAGAGCGTCTATTTTTGGTACAGGATTTTATGGGAAATAAACTCGTCATTGTTGAGTCACCGGCCAAGGCCAAGACCATCAAAAAATATCTGGGCAAAGATGTAGAAGTCTTGGCGTCTTATGGTCACGTCAGGGATTTATTGCCTAAAGAAGGCGCAGTCGACCCGTCTAATGATTTTGCGATGAAATATCAGATAATTGATCGCAACAGTAAACATGTTGATGCAATTGCCAAAGCCATGAAAAAAGCCGATTCGCTCTATCTGGCGACGGATCCGGATCGTGAAGGAGAGGCAATCTCCTGGCATTTATTTGAGTTGCTTAAAAAGAAAGGCGTTTTAAAAGATAAAGAAGTTTTCCGTGTCGTCTTTCACGAAATCACCAAACAGGCTGTTAACGATGCGGTCGCCAATCCACGTGAACTGTCGATGGACATGGTGAATGCACAACAAGCACGTCGCGCTCTGGATTACCTGGTCGGCTTTACGCTCTCACCATTACTGTGGAAAAAAGTGCGTAGAGGGTTATCTGCGGGTCGGGTGCAAAGTCCTGCTTTACGAATGATCGTCGAGCGCGAGCTGGAAATTGAAGCGTTCAAAGCTCAGGAATACTGGACCATTGAGGCAGACGCAACCGCTGAGAAAACCCCGTTTCAGGCAAAATTAACGCATTATAAAAATGACAAGCTCAGCCAGTTCAGTATCGAGAAAACTGAGCAGGCGGAGGATGTCGTTAAAACCCTAACGAAGGCTGCTGAAGGCAAGTTACTGGTTACTCACGTTGAGAAAAAACAACGCAAACGTAACCCGGCGGCACCTTTCACCACATCAACATTGCAACAGGAAGCTTCGCGTAAATTGGGGTTTGGTGCGCAGCGCACCATGAGTGTTGCCCAGCAATTATACGAGGGTGTGGATACTGGCGAGGGTGCGGAAGGTTTAATCACCTATATGCGTACCGACTCGGTGTCTCTGGCAGCAGAGGCGATTGAAGAAATCCGCATGTTTATCGGTCAGCGTTATGGCGCCAAATCAGTGCCGAGTAAACCACAGGAATATAAAACCAAATCCAAAAATGCACAGGAAGCGCATGAGGCTGTCCGGCCGACATCGGTGCTGCGTACACCGGATGAAATGAAGGCATATTTATCCGTCGATCAGCACAAACTGTATAACCTGATCTGGCAGCGCACCCTGGCCAGTCAGATGATTCATGCAACCTTGAATACCGTTGCTGTGGATTTAGGCTGTGGCAAAGGCAATACGTTCCGCGCTAATGGCTCTACCGTGGTGAATCCCGGCTTTATGAGCGTTTACCTTGAGGGTAAAGACGATACCAAAGGCGATAAGGACGAAAATATTCTGCCGCCCATGGAAGTTGGCGAGGTGGTTGATCTGGTCGCTATTCGACCGGAACAACACTTTACTGAGCCACCACCGAGATACAGTGAAGCCAGTCTGGTACGCAGTCTGGAAGAACACGATATTGGTCGGCCTTCGACTTATGCCAGCATTATATCCACCTTGCTGCAACGTGAATATGTCGAATTGATAACGAAGCGTTTTCATCCCACTGATGTGGGAAGAGTCGTCGGCAAGTTTCTGGTTGAACACTTTACCCGCTATGTGGATTATGACTTTACTGCCAAACTGGAAGACGATCTGGATGCGGTGTCACGTGGTGAGGCAGAGTGGATTCCTCTATTACGCAACTTCTGGGGCCCGTTTAAAGAGCAGGTTGAAACTAAGGATAAAGAAGTCCAGCGCAGCGATGTGACCCAGGAGCTGTTAGACGAAGACTGCCCCAAGTGCGGTAAAAAACTATCCAGCCGGTTGGGGCGTAGTGGTCGATTTATCGGCTGTACTGGCTATCCGGAGTGTGATTACACCCGCAATATTGATGGTGAAGAAACTACTGCAAGTGAACCTGAAGTTGTTGAAGGACGTAAATGCCCTAAATGTGATTCGGACTTATGGATTCGCACAGGTAAATACGGCAAATTTATCGGCTGCAGCAGCTATCCGAAATGCAAGCATATTGAATCATTAGAACAGCCGGATAAAACCGGTGTTGAATGTCCGAAGTGTAAAAAAGGTGAGATCCTTACCCGTAAATCACGACGCGGCAAAGTGTTCTATTCCTGTTCGGAATATCCGACTTGCGATTATGCCATTTGGAATGAGCCGGTTGCCGAACCCTGTCCGAATTGTAACTGGCCGATTTTGAGTATCAAAACCACCAAGAGTAAAGGTACTGAAAAAGTCTGCCCGCAGAAAGATTGCGGTTACAGTGTCAAAGTGGAAAGTGCTTAAAAATAAAAAAGGGACGTGAAAACGTCCCTTTTTTTATTCATTTGACCCGTCCTAAATAAGGTT
>DEXE01000006.1:763831-827265 GCA_002363955.1 Methylophaga sp. UBA3192 | reverse complement strand
ACAGTGGTCGGTTTTTGCTCCTGCAAAACCGATATACACTATATCCTTATAAATAACAAAAAAGCTCCTGAACCTTACTAATAGTAATACCGGTAACCAAATCGAGGGTGGTACCAGTATCTATTATAATAACCGTGGTAAGGATAAAAACCATTAAAGTAAAAAGGGTCATAAAATGGGTCACGCTGAACAGATTGGTAGCGTTGCCATTTATACAATGATGAAACTTTGATGATGGGCATGCTTAACTCTTTTTTATCTACTTGCCTTGTCGCCTCGCCGTCAACTTTTCCAGAGAAAGTCAGCAAAGTGCCTTCTTTGTATACAACAGGATCAATGAAGTCCGAAGTCCTGGCCAGAAAGCGGCCTTCACTCGCTTGATTTGTAATCGGTTTGCCGTAATGATTAAGTGGATATTGAACCATTTGAATAATTGAAAATTCGTGATTATTTTCAACACTGACAACTTCGCCTCCCCAGCGAACTTCCTGGTTTGAAAAGTTTTCGATTGATCCTTGTATTTCATTAAGCTGAATATCATTGGCTGGAGCAGTACTAATCTGTTTTGGGATATTGCTGCAACCTGACAATAAAGCTAGCAAAAAACTTGTCACAACGATGGCAGACATTTTTTTCATTTGCGACTCTCTTTGTAATGGTTTACTTTGTACCTACTTAGAACAAAACAGCTGTACTATAAGTTTCACAAACAATCCATCTTATCTGTACATTCTATGAACTGGGATATTTTTCCCAAAAATGCTGGACGGTTTATAATATTACTGATATTCTTTCTGGCAATTTTCCGGTTTAACCTCCCACAACTCCATAAAATCGCGTTCTCCGCGCGCATTCAAGGCAATTCTGATATAAAAACCCATTTAGGTAATACATGAATCTGACAGAACTAAAAAAGCAGTCTGCTGCTGAATTAATGGAACTAGCGTTATCCATGAATCTAGAGGGCCTGGCCCGCAATCGTAAACAAGAACTTATTTTCGCATTGGTCAAAGCGCATGCCAAACAAGGTGATGATGTTTATACCACCGGAGTTTTAGAATTATTACCTGATGGTTTTGGATTTTTACGTTCTCCTGAAGACTCCTATGTTGCCGGCCCAGATGATATTTATGTTTCACCAAGTCAGATTCGTCGGTTTCATTTACGAACTGGGGATACGATAAAAGGAAAAATCCGTCCTCCTAAAGATAGTGAACGTTATTTTGCCTTGGTAAAAGTTGATGAAATCAACTATGAAAAACCTGAGAATTCACGAAATAAAGTCCCATTTGAAAATTTGACGCCACTATTCGCCAATGAACGTTTTAATCTTGAGCGTGGTAATGGCAGTACGGAAGATTTAACTGCTCGTATAATTGACTTAGCCTCACCGATTGGTAAAGGCCAGCGCGGATTGGTTGTTGCACCACCAAAGTCTGGTAAAACTATGATTTTGCAATCAATAGCACAGTCAATTGCCAGCAATTATCCTGACAGTACATTGATCGTCTTGTTAATTGATGAACGTCCGGAAGAAGTAACTGAAATGCAACGCTCGGTTAAAGGTGAAGTTGTTTCAAGTACCTTTGATGAGCCCGCAACGCGTCATGTACAAGTTGCTGAAATGGTTATCGAAAAAGCGAAACGTCTGGTTGAGCATAAACACGATGTGGTTATTTTGCTGGACTCCATCACCCGTCTGGCTCGGGCATACAACACAGTATCACCTTCTTCAGGTAAGGTTTTAACAGGTGGTGTAGATGCAAATGCCTTGCAACGTCCAAAACGTTTCTTCGGTGCGGCGAGAAATATTGAAGAGGGTGGCAGTCTGACCATTATTGCCACCGCTTTGATCGAAACTGGGTCGAGAATGGACGAGGTAATTTTCGAAGAGTTTAAAGGTACGGGCAATATGGAAGTATTGCTTGAACGTAAATTAGCTGATCGTCGTATTTATCCTGCTATTAACGTAACCCGCTCAGGTACTCGGCGAGAAGAATTACTGACCAATGAAGAAGATTTACAGAAATTGTGGATCCTTCGGAAAATTCTGGCACCAATGGAACCGATCGAAGCGATGGAATTCCTGATGGATCGCCTCAAATCTACTAAAACGAATGTTGAGTTTTTTGACTCAATGAAACAAGGTTAAAGATAAGTTTGTCGAAAGACTTGGTTGTTTTACCCCCGGCAATTTTTTTGATGGGTCCAACGGCCGCCGGTAAAACCGATATGGCAATATTTCTGGCTCAGAATCTGCCAGTTGAAATAATAAGTGTCGATTCTGCGCTTATATATAAGAATATGGATATTGGCACGGCCAAGCCTGATGCAGCGTTGCTAAAGCAATTTCCACATCATTTAGTTGATATTATCGATCCGAAACAGGCTTATTCAGCTGGTCGGTTTCGTCAGGATGCATTAGCTTTAATGGCGGATATTACAAAGCGTGGCAATATTCCGTTACTTGTTGGAGGGACCATGCTGTATTTCAAAACATTGCAGTATGGTATTGCCGAATTACCTGAAGCCGACTTAGCAGTCAGGACCAGGCTGGAGCAGGAATCCAAACAATTTGGTCTGTCGCACTTGCACCAACGTTTAAATGATGTTGATCCTGTTTCTGCTGCACGCATTCATGTTAATGATCCACAAAGATTATTACGGGCTTTGGAAGTGTATGAGATTTCCGGGAAATCGCTTACTGAATTGACAAAACAATCAGATTTTTTGCTGCCGTATCAAGTCATAAAAATTATTCTGTCACCATTTGATAGAAAAATTCTTCACCAACGTATAGCAAAACGTTACAAAATGATGATTCAGACAGGATTTATTGAAGAAGTTAAAAAGCTTCGGGCGCGAGGTGATTTGCATGCTGCACTTCCATCGATTCGCGCAGTTGGATACAGACAAGCCTGGTCTTTTCTGAATGGTGATTATGATGAAACTACTTTTATCGATAAAGCGATAATCGCGACAAGACAAATGGCGAAACGCCAATTAACTTGGTTACGAGCTCAAAATGATGGTGTCTGGTTTGATAGTGGTAAAGATTTGCCAAAGGAACCGGTATTGGATTTTCTTCGCCGCACCCTGTCAGAATCCGATAATGCTTGACGATTCTGTGCAGCCTTTTAGAATGCCTATTAAACTTTGATGTTCAACAATAATAACAATGATGGAGTCGACAATGGCTAAAGCCCAATCCTTGCAGGATCCTTTTTTGAATGCATTACGTCGAGAAAATGTTCCAGTTTCGATTTATTTGGTAAACGGTATCAAATTACAGGGTCAAATTGACTCCTTTGACCAATTTGTCATCCTATTGAAAAACTCGGTCAATCAAATGGTGTACAAACACGCTATTTCAACGATTGTGCCTGCCAGAAATGTTCAGATAACCCAAGAAGAATAAGGGAGTTTATTGATTGTTTGACCGGCCTGATAGCAATGCAGCTTTTGAAGAAAACGCCGAACAAGAATCGGTTGTTTTGGTTCACCTTGATTTTAATGACCGTGGTTTTGATGAAACCCAACAGGAATTTCTAGAACTGGTTAATTCAACTGGCGCTAACATATCAGCGGTGGTGCATGGCAAACGCCAGCGTCCCGATTCAAAATATTTTGCCGGAACCGGTAAAGTAGAAGAAATAGCCGAATTAGTTGCTGCCAATGATGCTGCTGTTGTCATTTTTAATCATGAACTTTCACCCAGCCAGGAACGTAATCTGGAACAGCGTTTAAAATGTCGTGTGTTAGGCCGAACGGGTCTGATACTCGATATTTTTGCCCGAAGAGCTCGTTCACATGAAGGCAAGCTTCAGGTTGAATTAGCGCAATTACAGCATCTTTCTACACGATTAGTACGCGGCTGGACTCACTTAGAAAGACAAAAAGGTGGTATCGGTTTGCGCGGACCAGGTGAAACGCAGCTTGAAACTGATAGACGCTTGCTGGGTCAACGCATTAAATCACTGAAAAAGCGACTTGAAAAAGTTCGTTCGCAACGAGATCAGGGTAGGCGTTCAAGACAACGTGCGGGCGTACCGGTTGTCTCTCTGGTTGGGTATACCAATGTCGGTAAATCAACACTTTTTAACAGAATGACGGCATCAGATGTCTATGCAGATAACAGATTGTTCGCAACACTGGATCCTACATTGCGTCGACTGAGATTAGCAGATACCGAACCCCTGATATTAGCCGATACCGTTGGATTTATCCGCCAGTTGCCACATGATTTGGTTGAGTCTTTCAGCTCTACACTGGAAGAAACGCGGGATGCATCTCTCTTATTGCATGTAGTCGATGCAGCGGCTGTGGACAGAGATGAGCTAATGAAACATGTTGATGATGTGCTGCAGCAAATTGGTGCTGATGAACTCCCTCAACTTATTATTTACAATAAAATTGACCGCTTGGAAAATGTTCAGCCAAAACTTGAAAGAGACCAGCAGGGAAAAATTTGTCGTATCTGGCTGTCAGCCCATACTGGTGAAGGCTTGGATCTTCTAAGACTGGCACTACAAGAATATTTTCCTGAGCAACTCTCAGCGATTGAATCAGTCAATTAAAGCGGACTTTTGGTTGCTATCGGCACCCATGTCCGTAAAATAGATTCATTCGGTTCCCATATTGAAAATCTTAAATTAAATTTTGGAGCGGTACATGGCTTGGAACGAACCCGGCAGTGGTGATAAAGACCCATGGGGTAAGCGTGGTGGTGGAAATGATGGCCCCCCTGATCTAGATGAAGTAGTCAAAAATCTGCAGCGAAAATTTGCTGGAATGTTCGGCGGAAATAGTGGTGGTAACAGTAATAACCAACCACCAGAAGGAGGCAGTAAATCAGGATCAATTGGCGCGGGATTAATCGCTGCCGTTATTTTGCTGGTGTGGTTGCTCTCCGGTATTTATATCGTTGAACCTGCAGAACGAGGTGTTGTGCTGCGTTTTGGTCAGTATAGTCACACCTCGATGCCTGGCCCTCACTGGCATTTCCCATATCCTATTGATCGTGTTGAAGTGGTTGATGTCGCAAAAATACGATCTGTTGAGATCGGTTATCGGTCTGCGGGTGGCAGACCTGAAAGCAATGTTTTGTCTGAGTCGCTGATGTTGACGAATGATGAAAATATTGTGGATTTAAAAATTGCCGGACAATATCGCATCAATGATGCAGCTCAATATTTGTTTAACGTTCGTACTCCTGACACTATTCTTCGTCAAATGATGGAAAGTGCTGTACGTGAAGTTGTTGGGCAATCGACCATGGACTTTGTTTTAACAGAAGGCCGGAGTGAGGTGGCAACAAGAACTGAACAACGTCTGCAGGCTATGTTGGATGCACATGCTACCGGCTTAACCGTGACCAGTGTCAGTATGCAAGATGTTCAGCCACCGGAGCAGGTCCAGGATGCATTTGCTGACGTGGTTAAAGCACGTGAAGATGAAGTTCGGGCAAAAAATGAAGCTGAAGCCTATTCAAACGATATTATTCCACGTGCCCGTGGTCAGGCTTTCCGTGTGATTCAGGAAGCCGAAGCTTATAAAAGCCAGGTGGTTGCCAAAGCAAATGGTGAAGCCAGTCGTTTTGTACAAGTAATGACTGAATATGAAAAAGCACCTTTAATTACTCAAGAGCGCCTCTATATCGATGCGATGGAATCGGTTTACAGTCGTAGTCAAAAAGTGATGGTTGACGTGGATAGCGGCGGCAACAATGTTCTTTACCTGCCACTTGATAGAATGCGTGGCAGTGGTAATGCACCCCGTGTGGATTTAAATAATTTAAATTATCCAACTACCAACAACCCCCAATCGACATCGAACTCATCAGCTCAAGATGGTTCACGTAGCCGGGGAGGACGTTAATCATGAGTTCTAAATTTACTGCAATTGTATTTATTGTCGTACTGGCACTGATCACGTTAAGTTCTGCTATCTTTTTTGTCGATGAACGTGAACGCGTTATTTTATTGAGGTTAGGTCAAATTGAGCGTTCAGATTTTGAGCCTGGTCTTCATTTCAAGATTCCATTTGTAAATGAAGTGCGTCGTTTCGATGGACGAATACTGAGTCTAGACGCCACCCCGGCAAGGTACCTTACTGGTGAAAAGAAGAATGTTATCGTTGATTCGTTTGTACTTTGGCGGGTTGCTGATGTAGCCGATTACTTCACCTCCATGGGAGGCGATGAAGAAAGTGCCAAACTTCGCATATCACAAATTATAAAAGATGGATTACGTGCAGAGTTTGGCCGTCGTACCATTCAGGAAGTGGTTTCCGGTGAACGTTCAGTTATGGTCAGTGGCCTGATGGACGAAGCGAACCGTATTGCGAATGAGTTTGGTATTGAAGTCGTCAATGTTCGCATCAAACGTATTGATTTACCTACTGAAGTCAGCTCGTCGGTATATACCCGTATGGAAGCTGAACGTGAGCGTGTTGCCAAAGATTTACGCTCGCGTGGTGCTGAAGAAGCTGAAAAAATCCGTTCTGATGCTGACAGACAGCGAACTGTTATTTTGGCAGAAGCCAATCGACAGTCGGAAATGCTTCGAGGTGAAGGCGATGCTACCGCTACCCAAATATATGCTGATGCCTATGGTCAGAATGAGTCTTTCTACTCTTTCTATCGCAGATTAGGTGCTTATCGGCATATTTTCCAAGGAGATGATTTGCTGGTAATTGAGCCAAAAGGTGATTTTTTCAGCAGTTTCAGTGACTTGAATACACTGGACTAGTGAGTGACTCACTGATTCATAGCCTATGGCTCGCCACAGCATTAATGCTGATTATTGAAGGGGTTTTGCCTTTTGTGAATCCCACAGCATTAAGGCGAGCCTTGCTGCAGGTTGCTACCATGACTGATCAGCAATTACGTATAACGGGATTGCTCAGTATGGTGGCAGGCTTGCTGATTTTATATTGGGTAAATTAATTTACATGACATTAAAAGAGAGTTGGTTGCTCCCTGAGGGCATCGATGAATTAATGCCGGAAGAGGCTTCCCAGCTGGAGAGAATGCATCGGCTGCTGGTTGATCGTATGCAAAGCTGGGGGTATCAACTAGTTGTTCCGCCATTAGTCGAATATCTGGATTCCTTATTAACAGGAACAGCAAAAACACTTGATCTGCAAACCTTTAAGTTGATTGATCAGTTATCAGGTCGCCTGCTTGGTATCCGTGCTGATATGACACCTCAGGTGGCCCGGATTGCAGCACATCGCTTACGGGATAATTCGAATGTCTTACGACTCTGTTATATCGGTAGTGTGCTGCATACCTTACCGGCAGGTCAGGCGAGTTCTCGCAATCCAATTCAGCTAGGGGCAGAAATTTACGGCCATGCCGGGCCGGAAAGTGACATTGAAAGTATCCAGTTGATGATTGAATTACTGAAAATCAGTGGGGTTTCCGGATCTATCTCGCTGGATATTGGCCATGTTGGTATCTATCGCGGATTAGCAGATTTTGCTGAACTTGATGATGCTCAGGAGCAAGCGCTTTTTTCTGCGATGCAGCGCAAGGCTTTGCCTGAAATCGAAAGGTTAATAACCCATTATGCTATTGCGGAACCAGCTGGAAAAATGCTGACAGCATTGTCTGAACTTAATGGTAATTCCAGTGTGCTTGATGACGCAAAACGGATATTACAAGATGCTCCTGAGGCGGTGATAACAGCACTTGATACTCTGGTAGTAGTCGCTGAAATGGCAAAGCAGCGATTACCTGGAATCCAATTAAATTTCGATCTGGCAGAGCTACGGGGTTATCACTATCACACCGGAGTGGTGTTTGCGGCTTATCAACCGAATTCAGCCCAAGCCATTGCTCTTGGTGGCAGATACGATGATATCGGGCAGGATTTTGGTCATGCTCAACCAGCCACTGGTTTCAGCCTGGATTTGAAAAAACTGGTGACAAGTTTTCCTAAGCCAACTGAAAAGCGACAGGTCATTACGGCCAACTGGTCAGCAGATCCCTTACAGCTTGAGATGATCGCAAGCTTACGTGAGAAGGGTAATATTGTCGTATTTGCTTTGCCTGGTAGCACTGTGCAAACCGAAAAAACATTGATTCAACAAGATGGCCGCTGGCAAGTGGTCGAGACAGGAAATAACACGCGTGGCTAAAAATATTGTAGTAATAGGTTCCCAATGGGGTGATGAAGGTAAAGGCAAGGTTGTTGATTTGTTGACTGACAGCGTTTCCGCTGTGGTGCGCTTTCAAGGCGGACATAATGCTGGCCATACGCTGGTTATTGAAGGCAAAAAAACCATTTTGCACCTGATTCCTTCAGGCATTTTGCGTGAACATGTTCAATGCCTTATCGGCAATGGTGTAGTGTTGTCTCCGGAAGCATTAATCAAAGAAATGAACGAGCTGGAAGCCAATGGTATTCCAGTGCGGCAACGATTGAAAATCAGTGCAGCCTGCCCGTTGATTTTGCCTTACCACGTCGCATTGGATGTCGCCAGAGAATCCCGCCGCGGTAAAGATGCGATCGGCACAACTGGTCGTGGTATCGGCCCAGCCTATGAAGATAAAGTTGCCCGTCGGGGCTTACGCCTTGGTGATCTGGTTAATGAACAGAAATTTGTGGAAAAACTTCGCGAAGTCGTCAGCTTCCACAATTTCGCCTTAATTAATTATTATCAGGCTGCGCCGGTCAGCTTTGAAAAGGTGCGTGATGAAACCCTGGCAATGCGTGATGTACTGTTGCCAATGATTGCTGATATTCCGGCGATGCTGCAGCAATATTATCTCAATGGTGACAGGGTCATGTTTGAAGGTGCTCAGGGAGCATTGCTGGATATTGATCACGGTACCTATCCTTATGTGACCTCTTCCAATACAACTGCCGGTGGGAGTGCTACGGGTGCTGGTGTGGGGCCACGTCATATTGACTATGTACTCGGTATTACCAAAGCGTACGCAACACGAGTTGGTGCAGGTCCATTCCCTTCAGAACTCAGTTGCGGTATCGGTAAACACCTTTCTGAAAAGGGGCATGAAAAAGGCTCCACTACCGGTCGTGACCGTCGTTGTGGCTGGCTGGATATGGTGGCATTGAATCGGGCGAGCTGGATTAACAGCATAACGGGTTTATGTTTAACCAAACTGGATGTTTTGGATGGTCTGGAAACGATTCGCTTGTGTGTCGGTTATCAACGTAAAGGCGAAGAAGTCACTATTCTGCCGTTAAGTGCTGATGAGTTTGACGGCTGTGAACCCGTTTATATCGATATGCCAGGCTGGCAGGACTCAACCTTGGGTATTACTGAGTTTGATGCCTTGCCGGAAAATGCACGTAACTACATTAATAAGATTCAGGAGCTTGCCGGAGTGCCGATTGATATTATTTCAACTGGTCCTGATCGCTGTGAGACGATTATTCGCCGTGATTTGTTTAGTATTTAACGAAAAAATCTTAAAGATATAGTAAAACGCCCTCAGATAGAGGGCGTTTTTGTTTATGGGGTTATTTTCTGTCAGGTGAAATTGCGGCGTATATTGCGGAGTAGTCAGTATTGCCCAACCCCATTGCCATGGTTTTATCCAGTAATCGAGCGATACCTTCCAAAGCGGTTGTATCGAGTCGTAGCTGTTCGCCAACTTCCAGAAATAAATGGGTATCTTTTGCTAAGTGTTTGGTGGGGAAATTGGGATCACTGAAATTACGATTGCACATACGCTCCAGTTTTTTATCAAACGTAGGCGCATAGAGAGCACTTTCCCGCAAAATCTGCATAAATTGTTCTGTATCAATCTGATGCTCTTCAATCAATGCCAGACTCAATGAAAAACTTGCAGTGAGGCCAGCAATTAATTGATTGAGCGCTAATTTGACAGCGGCTCCCTGACCTGTTTCACCGATATAACGAGGTGTTTCCCCGATCATTTTCAATAAAGGCAGAGCCTGTCGATAATTTTGTTCCGGGCCCGCTGCCATGAGGATCAGCTTGCCATTGCGAGCTTCCGGAAGGCTTCCCAGCACAGGGCATTCGAGATAGCGCGCGCCGACGCTGTTTAACTGAGCTTCAATGTGCTGAGATTGTTGCGGAGCAATGGTACCCATTTGGATAAACAGCTTATCAATAAAGCTGCTGGATTCGACACTATCTAAAACAGTAGCAATGGCATCAGCATCGGTAAGCAGCAAGATGACTATCTGACTTTGCTGAACGGTTTCGCTGGCTGTCCGGAAAACATTGGCTCCCTGAGTGCTTAGCGTCGTGATTTTATCAATACTGCGGTTATAAATGCTCAACTCACATTTCTGGTTGAGAAGGTGTTCTGCCAGAGCACTGCCCATCAGACCGCCTCCAAGAATACCTATTTTCATAATGACTCCTGTTTTGTGTAACTAAATATTCTATTCTTACATAGATGCTGCGTGCGTTGTGGGATACAATATGCGGGCATTTACAGCCGCTACAGGGGAAAACTGTGTACAAAAAAAACATGAGCATCGCTGATTTTGATGACGAGTTGTTTCAGGCAATTTCTGCTGAAGAGCAACGTCAGGAAGATCATATTGAATTGATCGCTTCTGAGAACTATACCAGCCCACGGGTAATGGAAGCTCAGGGCTCATTGTTAACCAACAAATATGCAGAAGGTTATCCTGGCAAACGCTATTATGGTGGTTGTGAACATGTTGATACAGCCGAAGATCTCGCCATAGAACGAGCTAAAGCATTATTCGGTGCCGATTATGCCAACGTTCAACCGCATTCAGGTTCACAAGCTAATGCTGCTGTTTATCTGGCCTTGTTACAGCCCGGCGATACAATCCTGGGTATGAGCTTGGCGCATGGTGGGCATCTGACACATGGTGCCAAAGTCAGTGCGTCAGGAAAAATCTATAATTCTGTAGCGTATGGCATTAGCAGTGATTCCGGTGAAATTGATTTCAGTGAAGTTGAGAGACTGGCAAAAGAACATCAGCCAAAAATGATTGTCGCTGGTTTTTCAGCTTACTCACGGATTATCGATTGGCAAAAATTCCGTGATATCGCGGATTCAGTAGGTGCATATCTGTTAGTTGATATGGCGCACGTTGCTGGTCTGGTCGCTGCCGGACTGTATCCAAATCCAGTTCAGATTGCTGATGTGACAACCACAACGACTCATAAAACCTTAAGAGGTCCGCGTGGAGGTCTGATACTGGCCAAATCGAATCCTGAAATTGAGAAAAAACTTAATTCAGCAGTCTTTCCTGGTTTCCAGGGTGGCCCGTTGATGCATGTGATCGCAGCCAAAGCCGTTGCGTTCAAAGAAGCCATGTTGCCCGAGTTTAAAACCTATCAGCAGCAAGTTGTTAAAAATGCTCAAGCCATGGCCAAAGTCTTTATGGCTCGCGGTTATGATGTGGTTTCCAAAGGTACAGATGATCATTTATTTCTGGTCAGCTTTATTGAAGCAGGCCTGACTGGTAAAGAAGTCGATGCATGGTTAGGGAATGCCCATATTACAGTCAATAAAAACGCTGTTCCCAACGATCCGCAATCACCTTTTGTCACTTCCGGTATTCGCGTTGGAACACCTGCTGTGACTACACGTGGTTTCAGTGAACAGGATTGCACGGACCTCGCGGGCTGGATGTGCGATGTGATTGAAAGTCATGGTGACGAGAAAGTGATAGCGGCTATTCGCGACAAAGTAACCACTATCTGCAAACGTTTGCCGGTTTATTCATAAGTTTGTGCTGACTGATGCGCTGCCCGTTTTGCGGAGCTGAAGACTCAAAAGTCGTCGACTCGCGTCTCTCTTCTGAGGGAGATGCGATTCGACGTCGTCGCATGTGTCAGGAATGTAATGAACGTTTTACCACTTACGAAACGGCAGAGCTCAGTCTGCCACGGTTGATCAAGCGTGATGCCACACGGGAAGCGTTTGATGAAAATAAATTACGTGCTGGCATTATGCGAGCATTGGAAAAACGCCCGGTCAGTATTGATGCTATTGATAATGCGGTAAAAGCCATCACCCGGCGTTTATGGGCAACCGGCGAAAGAGAAGTGCAGAGTCGTCTGGTGGGGGACTGGGTAATGGATGCGTTACGCGAGCTCGATGAAGTCGCCTATGTTCGGTTTGCGTCTGTATATCGAAGTTTTCAGGATGTAAATGCATTTCGGGAAGAAATCGAACGCATGGAAAATCGTGCTTTATCTGATAAAGATAGCTGAATCTTACTGTCAGCCTCAGTTTATGCAAACGCATCATTCGAATGCGATTACAATCATTGCTAACGAAAACCTGTGGAGGCAACCCCAATGAGCCAACACGAACAATTTATGGCACAGGCAATACAACTGGCCTGGAAAGGTTTATACACCGCAGATCCCAATCCGCGGGTAGGTTGTGTCCTTGTCAAAAATGATCAGGTGATCGGTCAGGGTTGGCATCATCGCGCCGGGGAAGCGCATGCAGAAATCAATGCGTTACATGACGCAGGACATGATGCAGAAGGCGCTGATTGTTATGTGACTCTGGAACCCTGCAGCCATTTTGGCCGTACACCGCCTTGTGCCGATGCACTGATTCGAGCCGGAATAAAACGTTTATTTGTGGCGATGACCGATCCCAATCCTGTGGTTTCTGGAACCGGTATTCAACGTCTTGAACAGGCCGGAATAGAAGTTCATCAAGGAATACTGACCACCCAGGCTGAACAGTTAAATCCGGGCTTTATTCAGCGTATGCGCCTCGGCAGACCCTATGTGCGAAGTAAAATGGCGATGAGCCTTGATGGTCGCACGGCAATGGCGTCAGGGGAAAGTAAATGGATAACCGGTCCGGAAGCTCGCGCTGATGTGCAAAAACTCAGAGCGCGCAGTTCAGCAATTCTCAGTGGAGTCGGCACGATCATCGCTGATGACCCCTTGTTAAATGTTCGTCATGTTGACGATTTTTATCCTGATGGAGAGGCTATACGGCAACCGTTAAAAGTCATCGTTGATAGTGAACTGCGTATGCCGAAGACGGCGCAGATCCTAAATGATGAAAAAATATTGCTGTTTACTGCCTGTGATCGAATGGTGCGTGAGGATATTGAAACCATTGTTTTGCCAGCACCCAATAATCAGGTCGATTTAACGGGCATGTTATCGGTATTGGCTAAGCGTGAAATTAATGAAGTCATGGTAGAAGCCGGTGCAGTTTTGAATGGCGCATTGTTACGCTCACAATTAATTGATGAAATGATATTTTATGTGGCTCCTAAACTGATGGGTGATGCCGCCAGAGCGGTATTTCACCTGCCAGGTATGGAGCGCATGGCACAAAATATTCAACTGAAGATCACCGATATTCGTGCCGTTGGCAACGACTGGCGAATTACCGCTAAACCACACTATAACGAGGCTTTTTAACGCATGTTCACAGGTATTATTGCAGCTGTCGGTCAGCTCAAATCTCTGCAATCAGTCGGGGGCGATATACGTTTGCATATTGACACTGCGAAGTTGGATCTCAATGACGTCAAGCTGGGTGATAGCATCGCGGTAAATGGTGTGTGTTTGACTGTGGTGGAAATGGCAGCTAAAAGCTTGCAGTTTGATGTGTCTCAGGAAACATTACAGCGAACCAGTCTGGGACAATTAAAAACCGGTAGTGAAGCCAATCTTGAGAAAGCCCTTGCCGTTGGGGATCGATTAGGTGGTCATATGGTTAGCGGCCATGTTGATGGTTTGGGTGAAGTCATCAGTAAAACGGCTTCGGCCCGTTCCTGGCAATACAAGATAAAAGTTCCTGCGGAACTGGAACGGTACATTGCAGAAAAAGGCTCGATTACTATTGACGGTGTCAGCCTGACAGTGAACGGCGTGTTTGAAGGCGGGTTTGATATCAATATCATTCCGCATACCCTTGAAGAAACCATCATTAAACATTACCAAACAGGTACCAAGGTTAACCTGGAAGTGGATTTGATTGCCCGTTATCTGGAGCGTTTACTGCCGCAGGCAGACTCAACTATCAGCCGGGATTTTCTCACTCAACATGGTTATATCCGTTAATGCAAATCAATAGTACGCAAGAAATCATCGATGACCTGAAACAAGGCAAAATGGTCATCATTATGGATGACGAAGATCGGGAGAATGAAGGTGACTTAGTCATGGCGGCCGATATGGTTACTGCGGAAGCCGTTAACTTTATGGCTAAATTCGGTCGTGGACTGATTTGTCTGACGTTAACGGAAGATCGTTGTCGTCAGTTACGTTTACCTTTAATGGTGACTGATAATCAAACGCCTTATGCCACCAACTTTACCGTTTCGATTGAAGCCGCTGAAGGTGTGACCACTGGTATTTCTGCAGCTGATCGAGCTTTGACCATCAAGAAAGCGGTGGCAGCAAAAGCAAAACCAGAAGATCTGGTACAACCCGGGCATATTTTTCCGTTAAAGGCGCAACCGGGTGGCGTGTTAACCCGTGCCGGACATACTGAGGCAGGTTGTGATTTGGCGTACTTGGCTGGCTGCACACCAGCGGCCGTTATTGTAGAAATACTGAATGATGATGGCAGCATGGCACGGCGTCCGGATCTGGAAAAATTTGCTGAAATGCATCAGTTAAAAATCGGTACCATTGCAGATTTGATCAGCTACCGTCTGCAAAATGAAATGACCATCAAGGCCATGTCAACCTGTGAGTTTCCAACTGAATATGGTGATTTTACCTTGCACAGTTATCAGGATGATGTGAACGGCCAAACCCATCTTGCGTTGGTTTACGGGGATATAGATGCTGAGCAGGAAACGCTGGTCAGGGTGCATATGGCTGACCCCTTGGGCGATTTACTGGCTTCTAAACGTGAACCCACGCATTGGCCTTTACCGGATGTAATGCGACGTATTCAACAGGCGGGTAAAGGCGTTTTAGTGGTATTGCGTCAACCCGAACAGAACAAACAATTGGCAGCAAAAATTGCCCGTTACCAGCAGCAGGATAAAGGTATAGCAGCGCCGTTCAAAGCCAGCTGGGATTTAAGAACATTTGGCGTTGGAGCACAAATTTTAGCGGATCTGGGTGTGCGTAAAATGCGAGTGATTGGTACGCCAACTAAATTGACCGGTGTATCCGGTTTTGGTCTCGAGTTAACCGGTTATTTAGAAGACTGAGTCAGGCGCAGTGAGTAATCATATCTATATTGTTGCTGGTGAGGCATCGGGTGAAGCACATGCTGCCCGTCTTGTCAGTGCATTAAAACAACAACAGCCCGCTATTTATATCACCGGTATTGGTGGTGAGAAAATGCGTGCTGCTGGTGCTGATATTAATATCGATTTTGCTGAATTAGCCGTGATGGGCCTGGTAGAAGTCATAAAACGCTACCCAAGAATCAAAGGTATTTTTAATCAGGTTGTGGCTGAATTACGCCGTCAGCCACCTGATTTACTCATTCTGGTGGATTATCCCGGCTTTAATCTGAAACTGGCGAAACAAGCTAAAAAGCTTGGGATTAAAGTGCTGTATTACATCAGTCCAAAAATATGGGCATGGCGAGCGGGGCGTATTGAACAAATCAAACGTGATGTGGATCATATGGCTGTGTTATTTCCATTTGAACAGGAAATATACCAAACAGCAGGAGTTGCAGTGACCTGTGTCGGCCACCCATTAGTCGATGCTGTTCATACTGAACTATCTCAAAATGCTGCGCGTGAAAAGTTTGCTTTGGATAATGATATTCGGGTTATTGGTTTATTTCCCGGCAGTCGTCGCAGTGAAATTTCAGTGTTACTGCCTGTAATGCTTGAAGCAGCCGAACGAATACAGCAACGGCATTTTCCTGTTAGTGTTGTTATCCCCCAAGCCCCCGGGATTGATGAAACCTATCTTCATCAGTATCTGGCAGGTTCACGATTACATATCAGTATTATTAAAGACGATTTTTACGACGTTATTAAAGCGTGCGATGCTATTGTTGCGGCATCGGGGACTGTTACGCTTGAAATTGCGTTGCTGGGTGTTCCGCATTTTATTATCTATAAGGTTTCGCCTTGGAGTTATCGTATCTTAAAACGGCTGGTAAAAATCCCCTATGTGGGATTGTGCAATATTGTGACAAAACAACCGGTTATCAAGGAGTTGTTGCAAGATGATGTCACTTCTGTCCGGCTTGAACAGCAATTAATGGATTTACTGACGCATCCTCAACGCTTGAAAAATGCCGAACAAATTCGTCAGCAGGTGCGAGAAGCACTGGGACCATCCGGTGGTGCAGACAATGCAGCTAAACTTGTGCTTAGTTTGCTTTCATGACGACGATAGTCTTAATTGCCGGTATTGATGAAGTAGGGCGAGGCCCTCTAGCGGGGCCAGTTGTTACAGCTGCCGTAGTACTGGATCCGAATAAACCGATTGCAGGCCTTACAGATTCTAAAAAACTCAGTGAAAAACGCCGGGAACAGTTGGTGCCGATCATTGAAGAATACGCTTATGCCTGGGCGCTGGGACGGGCAGAAGTCGAAGAAATTGATCAGTTAAATATTCTGCAAGCCAGTTTACTGGCCATGCAACGTGCGGTGGCAGCTTTGCCATTTGAGCTGGAACATGCGTTGGTCGATGGCAATCATGCGCCGCAGTTGCCATGTCCTGTTACCACAATCATCAAAGGGGATTTGACGGAACCTGCAATAGCAGCAGCTTCCATATTGGCTAAGGTGGCCAGGGATCGTGAAATGCTGATTTTGGATCAGCTTTATCCCGGCTATGGTCTGGCCAAAAATAAAGGTTATCCGACGGCACAGCATCAACAGGCGTTACTCGATTTAGGTCCTTCGCCAATTCATCGTCATTCATTTGCACCAGTCCGCCGAGCAGTGAGATAAATTGATACAAATTCCGGTTATCGCCTGCAAGCATGGTATTATTCGCTCCTTATGCTTTCGATAAATTCACTCATTAACTCATTCAAACGGATCAAAGCCGGTAAAAAAAGCCGTGCAGCTGCTGAGGGAGCTGCGCCACTTATTGTGCCTCGAGCTGACCATAATATTTCTCGTGATCTCATCAGTCCCAGCGCACTAAAAGTACTTTATACCCTTAAAGATGCAGGTTACGAAGCGTATCTGGTGGGTGGTTGTGTACGGGATTTGTTACTGGGTTATGAACCCAAAGATTTTGATATCACCACCAATGCTTTGCCTGAACAGGTTCATCGTTTATTTCGCCGTAGCCAGCTGATTGGCCGACGTTTTAAACTGGTTCATGTACGTTTTGGCCGTGATGAAATTATTGAAGTAGCGACTTTTCGTGCGCCGCCTGAAGCGAAAAATCATGTCGATGATCAAGGCCGCATCATGCAGGATAATGTGTATGGCACATTAGAGCAGGATGCCTGGCGGCGGGACTTCACCATTAATGCCCTTTACTACAATATCCGTGATTTTTCAATTGTCGATTACACCGGTGGTATTGCTGATTTACAAGCCGGTCTGATTCGGTTAATTGGTGATAAACCGGTTCGTTATCGCGAAGACCCGGTGAGAATGTTGCGTGCTTTACGGTTTATGGCCAAGTTAGGTCTCAAACTGGAAGCTGAAACCGAGCAATTGATTGTTGATTTGGCACCCTTACTAGGCGATATTCCTCCGGCCAGATTATTTGATGAAACCTTAAAACTGTATTTAAGTGGACAGGCCGCTGTGACTCACGAGCTGCTTTGTCACTATGGTGTGTTTGATCATCTTTATCCGCAAACAGCGGCTTTACTGCATCAGGAAAAAGACGGCTATCCACGAACATTGCTGATGAAAGCGCTGGAAAACACCGATAAACGGCTGGCTGATAATAAACCGGTTACGCCGGCATTTTTATTCGCTGCATTACTATGGGAACCGCTGCGCCAACGTTGGCAGCAGTTAAGCAAAGAAATGCCGGAGATACCGGCTATGCAACGTGCAGCTGGTGAAGTCTTGTCCGAGCAAATTCAGACTGTGGCAATACCCAAGCGCTTCAGTCTTGTCACCCGTGATATCTGGACCATGCAACCCCGTTTGACACGTCGTCAGGGTAAACGGGCATTTGCTTTGTTGTTGCACCCTAAATTTCGTGCGGGTTACGATTTTCTGGCACTTCGGGCAGAGTCCGGTGAACCGCTGCAGGAATTAACTGATTGGTGGACAACTTTTCAACAAGCATCGGCAAACACCCAATCCGATATGGTGAATGCCTTAGGTGCGGGTGGAGAAGCAGAAAAACGTAAACCACGTCGTCGCCGTCGCCGCAAACCAGTTATTAAAAAAGTTGAATAATGCTGGTTTATATTGGACTTGGCAGTAATCTGGAAAACCCGCTGCAACAGATTAAAACCGCCATCAATGATTTGCAGGCAATCGCTGAAATAACCATTGTTTCAGTATCTTCCCTTTACCAAAGTCCGCCAATGGGACCAGCAGATCAGCCGGATTACATCAATGCTGTATTAGCATTGAAAACAATCCTTAATCCGCACCAGTTACTGGACGTTTTACAGTCCGTAGAACAATTGCATGGTCGAGAGCGTAAACGGCATTGGGGGGAACGGACACTGGATTTGGATATCTTGCTCTACGGCGATCAGATATTGGATGATGAGCGATTGAAAATACCGCATCCAGGCATGCATGAACGAGCCTTTGTGTTATATCCGTTAGCTGAAATAGCACCGGATGTTGAAATTCCCGGTATTGGTAACTTGCAGGAAATATTGCCATTATGTCCGCAAGGTGATTTACAACAAGTGGAACACACTAGCTTATGAAAACATTGTCGCATCGTTATATTGTTGTTGAAGGCCCGATTGGTGTCGGCAAAACTCATCTGGTCAAACGGTTGGCGGAGAGCTTTTCCGGGAGCACATTGTTAGAAGCACCGGAACAAAATCCATTTTTAGAACGTTATTATCTGCATCCCAAGCAATCGGCTTTGCCAACACAATTAAGTTTTTTGATGCAGCGCGTCAAGTTAGCCAAAACCTTACAGCAGGACGATTTATTCACTTCGCTGCATGTGGCGGATTTTATGCTGGAAAAGGATCGCTTGTTTGCACAGATATCACTGGATGATGATGAACTGGCTTTATACAACATGGTTTATGAAAATCTCACTCTGCATCACCGGACGCCAGATCTGGTGATTTATCTGCAAGCCTCTTTGCCAACATTGAAAACCCGGATTTCGCAGCGCGGTATAAGTTATGAACAACATGTCGAAGATGCTTATCTCAAACGTCTGGCGGATTCCTATGCTGACTTTTTCCATTATTACGATGCGTCACCGTTACTGATTGTCAATGCCGAGCAGATTGATCTGGTGAAAAGTGAAGCCGATTACCAGCAGCTGCTGGATCAAATTTGCACTATTCAAAGTGGTCGGCAGTACTACAATCCGCTGCCGGTGAAAGAGAAAAAAGCATGAGCCGTCTGAGTCTGAATCAGCTGCGTAAAATGAAAGCTGAGCACAATAAAATTGCTGTATTAACGGCCTATGATGCGACGTTCAGTCATGTACTTGAACAGGCTGGAGTAGATATTGTTCTGGTTGGCGACTCGCTGGGAATGGTGATTCAGGGGCAGGAAAGCACTTTGCCAGTGACAGTGGACCATATGGTTTATCACACGGCGAATGTGATTCGCGGCAGTGAAAGCCTGTTTGTGATCACCGATATGCCTTTTATGAGCTATGCCAATATTGATCAGGCTATGCATAATGCCGCCCGTTTGATGGCTGAAGGCGGCGCACAGATGATTAAACTGGAAGGCGGTGCTGAACAGGTTGAATTAATCTCGGCATTGACCCGGCGTGGTATTCCGGTCTGCGGCCATCTCGGATTATTACCGCAGTCGGTTCATAAACTGGGTGGCTATCTGGTACAGGGCAGAGAACAGGCCGCGGCAGATAAAATCTTGCAGGATGCGATCAGTCTGGAAAAAGCAGGTGCCGATATGTTGGTACTTGAATGTGTGCCTGCTACCTTGGCAAAACTCATCAGCGAAGCGTTAACCATACCGGTGATAGGTATTGGTGCTGGAGCTGATTGCGATGGTCAGGTGTTGGTGCTATACGATATGTTGGGTATTACGCCGGGTAAACGACCGCGTTTCAGTCATGATTTTCTGGCTGATTGCGGTCATATCCCTGCGGCAATCAGCCGTTATGTTGAAGCTGTTAAAAACGGCAAATTCCCCACTGCTGAGCAACAATATTAATGCAGATTGTTGAGTCTATTCTGAGCTTGCGTGGCCAGATAAAAACCTGGCGCGTGGCGGGTGACACCGTTGCATTTGTCCCGACCATGGGTAATCTGCATGATGGTCATATTTCACTGGTCAAAAAAGCCCAGACATTGGCTGATAAAGTGGTCGTCAGTATTTTTGTCAATCCATTGCAGTTTGATGACAAACAGGATTTAGCGAAATACCCACGCACATTACAGGCGGATATAAAAAAACTGATGCATGCAGGTTGTAATCTGTTATTCACGCCTGATACTGACATTATGTATCCACAAGGACAGGATTTTCATACCTTTATTCATGTACCGGGTATGGATGACAAGCTCTGCGGACTGGAACGACCTGGACACTTTGATGGTGTGGCCACCGTGGTCACCAAGTTATTCAATATGGTGCAGGCAGATGTGGCGGTGTTTGGTGAAAAAGATTACCAGCAATTATTACTGATTCGGAAACTGGTAAGCGACTTAAATCTTCCGGTGAAAATCGTTGGTGCGCCGACAGTAAGAGAAAAAAATGGGCTTGCAATGAGCTCACGCAATCAGCACTTAACCGACACACAGAAACAGCAGGCCGCTAGTTTGTATTCGAGCTTAAAGCAACTTAAACAGCAGCTGGAAACAGGCGGCCAGGATGTGAATTTTTTATTGGCCCAGGCCCATTCCCAATTAACGGCTGCCGGATTTACACTCGACTATTTTGATATTCGTCGGGAGAAGGATCTTCAAGTGGCGGATCCCGCAGTGGATAAAGCCTTGCGACTGCTGGTGGCGGGGCGGTTGGGAAATGTTCGTTTGATCGACAATATTGCCTGTAACCTTGCTTGACTATACTGAAAAAGCGATAATATACGGCTTATTGACGGAAAATTTCCCGCTATGCATCTGACACTGTTAAAAGCTAAACTACATCGTGCCTGTGTAACTCATTCCGAACTGGAATATGAGGGGTCATGTGCAATTGATGGTAAATTGCTCGAAGCCGCCGGCATTCACGAGTACGAGCAAATCCATATCTATAACGTTGCCAATGGTGAACGTTTTGTAACTTATGCAATACGTGCCGAAGACAATTCCAATATTATTTCGGTGAATGGTGCAGCAGCGCATAAAGCATCACCGGGTGATCGAATCATTATCTGTGCTTATACTGCAATGGATGCAGAGGAGCTGAAAAGCTTCAAACCGACGCTGGTATATCTTGATGAAAATAATGATATTACCCATATGCGTCACGCGATCCCTGTCCAGGCGGCCTGATTAAAACTCTTCAGATATAACGGTTTGCGAGACTGTCACCGAACAGTCATCAAACCGTTATTTTTTTGTCATATATATTCTCTAGACTTTGCGGCATGAAGTTATCAGAGAATATGTATGCTCAATATTGAACAGGCTGTTCAACAAAAATTTCCCAATTTTCAAAAGCAAAAACCCTGGGTCAGAATACCGACTTTAGGCTTTCTCCGAAAAATCACCCATGAGCAAGAAGTTAATCGTTTCCTCGAACAGCATAAGCAGCTTGAAGGTTTTGATTTCATTGATGAAGTTCTGGATTATTTTAACTTCAGTTACAGTATTACCCATCGTCACCGCAATAATATTCCTGCCACTGGCCGGGTGGTAATTGTTGCCAATCATCCATTAGGCGCGTTGGATGGATTATGTTTGTTAAAGCTGGTGGGAGAGGTCAGGCGCGATGTGAAAATCGTCGCCAATGATATGTTGCTGAACTTTTCCGCATTAAGTTCATTGTTTCTGCCGGTTGATAACCTCTCAAAATCTACCCGTAAAAGCAGCGTGGCACGTATTGTCGAGTGTTTGAATAATGATGAAGCCGTCATCGTATTTCCTGCCGGTGAAGTTTCGCGAATTCGGCCCGGTGGTGTTCGGGATGGTAAATGGAACAGCGGGTTTTTAAATTTTGCCAGGAAAACCCAGGCACCTATTTTGCCAATTTATGTTGAAGCCAGAAACTCATCGCTATTTTACAGTGCTTCTATGGTCTACAAACCTTTATCCGGCATGATGCTAGCGCATGAAATGTTCAACAAAAACTCTAAAACCATCTCAATGCGGGTAGGGGAAACGATTGCCTATCAGCAGATTGAACAGATGCCATTGGTCAAAGCGGAAAAGGCCAAATTATTACGTCGTCATTTGTATCGGCTGGCCAAAGGTAAAAAGCCATTATTTGTGACTGAACAGACGATTGCTCACCCGCAGGAACGCCGGGCGATTAAAAAAGAATTACAGCAAGCTGAATTATTGGGTGAGACAGCCGATCATAAGAAGATATATCTGTTTGATTATCAGGCGAATTCTGCTGTTATGCAGGAGATTGGCCGGTTACGGGAAATTACCTTCAGACAGGTGGGTGAAGGCACGGGAAAAAAACGGGATTTAGACCAGTACGATCGGGATTACCGGCATCTGATTTTGTGGGATGAGCAGGAGCTGGAGATCGCTGGTGCTTACCGGATTGGTGAAGTTGCTCGTATTATGGAGGCAGAGCGTGATATTTATACCAGCGAGCTATTCAGTTTTAACTCGTCGATGCAGCAATATTTTCCGGTTAGTATTGAATTAGGTCGCAGCTTTGTCAGCCCTAAATACTGGGGAAAACGCAGTTTGGATTATCTGTGGTATGGCATTGGCGCCTATCTCAAACGCTATCCAGAGATCCGTTATCTGTTCGGGCCGGTCAGCCTCAGCAATACTTATCCTGATTTTGCCAAGGCGTTGATTGTCAGTTTTTATCAAAAACATTTTGCAGATACGGAATCTCTGGCGACTGCCAGAGTACCGTCCATTTTTGATACAGAGCTGCAACAACGAGTGTATTCAACGTTAGTTAATCAAGATGCCGATAGTGACTTTACAGCGATGCGAGAGCAGCTGACACATATGAATGTGACGGTACCGACGCTATATAAACAATATGCCGATATTTGTGAGCCGAGAGGTGTACGGTTTATTGATTTTAATATCGATGCCAGTTTCGGTAACTGTATTGATGGTCTGGTGATGGTAGATTTACAGCAATTAAAGCCCGCCAAGCGCAAACGCTATTTAGGTGAGTCAAATACCTGACATCATCCGTGGCAGCGTTTCAGTTTTTTGCCACTGCCACAAATACAGTTATCATTACGACCAAGTTTTATCGGCGGTAAAAACTCGCCGTCAATATAAAACCAGTGACCTTGCTGTCGACTGAATCGAGAGCGCTCGTGTAACTGTCCGATAGGGTTATCTACATAAAAGGCAATAAATTCCACTTCCGCCTCATCATCAGTTTCAGCGTGATCCACAATGGTTAAACCTAGCCACTGTGTGGTTTCCATAGTTTGCTGCAAATTAAGCAAATCATCCGGCTGTCGTTGCGATGGGTGCAATGTCGCCTGTAAATAGCTGATATTGTGCATTACAAAGGCGCTGTAGCGAGAACGCATTAATTGCTCAGCTTTAATAGCAACCTGTTTGCCTTGATGCAGCAAGCCACAACACTCGTCATAAATAGATTGACTCTGACAGGGGCAAAGTTGGTTTTTCATTAGAAAGTAATCTTCATTAAATCAGCGTGTTGAAAGGTATAGTTTAACTTTGATTTAACTTTTTGATTGCTGATTATTTTGTACTTAATCTCCGTTTCAGTATCAAATTCCGGTGGTGACAGGCCCATTAACTTTCTGGCATAACCGTAAAACTCACGTTTGCTGGGATGTGTATCCGCACAACCATTAAATATTTCGCCCCAGGCTTCCTGTTGCAAAATGGCATTGATAATACCCAGGCAATCATCCAGATGAATCAGGTTCACTGGAGCATCGGCTTGTGGCACGCTGCGACCATTACGGAAAAATCTGCCAGGATGGCGACGGCTATCAATTAAGCCGCTGAAGCGGACTATTGTCGTTTTAAAGTGCGTATTGTTTTGAAACAATTGTTCGATTTGCCATAACACGCTGTTGTGATCTTCGGCGTTTTCATCTTCAGTGACTTCCCGGTTAAGATTCTGATACACCGAAGTGGAACTGATAAACAAGACCTTTTGAATTGGTGATGTTTCAATTTGCTCAATCAGCCTGGCGAAGCCGTTAATGTTTTTCGAGGTGATATTGATAATCAGAATTTCACTGTCCAGAAATTCACTGATTTCAGATAATTGGTCAATATCAACATGAAATGCGCGTGCACCTGTAGCGTCCAGTTCGGTAAAACGCTCATGATGCCGAGTCGAGGCTCTTATTCTAAAAGCTTGTTTATAAAGAATAGTTGCAAGCGGTAATCCCAGCCAGCCGCTACCTAAAATACTGATGGTGTTAATGATAATTTCCTTAGAGCACAATTAAACAATAAGCCTATTGTGCAGCTTGATGCAGATCAAGTGAAAGCTCATTGTTAATAAGGCATTTGTTTAAAAACGGTATGCTAAAGTTATGAGCCTTACCAGGAGCTATCTATGAACGAAGATATGCAGAAACAACCTTTTGAAAAATCATGGCATCACCTCAGCTTTGAGGAAAGTCTGTCACAACTTGATAGTGATAAGCATGGTTTAGGGGCTGAAAAGATTGAACAACGACTGCAGCAATTCGGTCCTAACCACTTGCCCCATGCAAAAGGGCGTTCGGCCTTCGTCAGACTATTAGCTCAAATGCATAATTTGCTGATTTATGTTTTGTTAGGTGCTGCGTTTTTAACCGCCATACTTGGTCACTGGATCGATTTTTGGGTCATCCTGGCGGTTGTCATCTTAAATACCATTATCGGTTTTGTTCAGGAAGGAAAAGCCGAAAAGGCGCTGGATGCCATCAAGGATATGTTGGCGCCTCATGCTACAGCGCTCCGTGATGGACATAGGCTTCGAATTGAAGCAGATCAACTGGTTCCCGGTGATGTAGTGGTATTGGAGCCGGGCGATAAAGTGCCAGCGGATTTACGGATATTCAGTGCTAAAGGTTTACAGATTCAGGAAGCCGTATTAACTGGCGAGTCTGTCGCTGTTGAAAAAAATAGTGAGCCGGTCGCGGTTGACGCTGTGTTAGGCGATAGGCTATGTATGGCCTACTCAGGCACATTAGTGACCTCCGGGCAGGGGCATGGTGTTGTTGTTGCAACCGGCGCACATACCGAGATTGGTCGAATCAGTGGCATGATTTCCGATATCGAAAATCTCACCACTCCGCTGTTAAAGCAAATGTCCGTGTTCTCCCGCTGGCTGACTTTGGTCATTATGGTCATCGCTGCTTTGGTATTCAGCTACGGTTACTGGTTGAATCAGACACCGGCTATTGAAATGTTCATGATTGTTGTCGGCGTGGCTGTCGCCGGTATTCCCGAAGGATTGCCGGCGATTTTGACCATCACGCTGGCAATTGGTGTGCAACGCATGGCCAGCCGTAATGCGATTATCCGGCGTTTGCCAGCGGTAGAGACGCTGGGCGCAGTATCGATTATCTGCTCGGATAAAACAGGTACATTAACGCGTAATGAGATGACCGTTTCCACAGTGATGAGCTTAACAAACAACTATTCGGTCAGTGGAGTGGGATATGCACCTGCTGGAGAGTTCATCATTGATAATCAACCTGTTGAAACGGAACAGCACCCAACGTTAACGTTACTTTTGCGTTGTTCAGCTATTTGTAATGATTCGACCTTAAAGCGACGTGATGATGACTGGCTGGCAGAAGGTGACCCGATGGAAGCCGCAATGCTCACCGCAGCATTAAAAGCGGATTTCACGCTGGAGGAATTGAAACAATATTATCCGCGTCGGGATGTTATTCCTTTTGATACTGCCCATCGGTTTATGGCCACGCTGCATCATGATCACCAAGGGCATGATTTTATAGCGGTTAAAGGTGCACCGGAAAAACTCATCGAACTATGTCAGTTTCAGCGTACTGATGAAGGTGATGTCGAAGTCGACCAGGCCTATTGGCATTCACAGATTGAAAAAATTGCAGCAGACGGCCAGCGTGTATTGGCGGTAGCCACTAAAACGGTCGATCACAATACCGGTGAATTGCAATTCGAGGATTTAGATCAAGGACTGGTATTGCTGGGGTTAATTGGTTTGATTGATCCTCCTCGGGAAGAGGCCATCACTGCGGTGAGTGAATGTCATAAGGCGGGAATTCAGGTCAAAATGATCACTGGTGATCATGCTGCTACTGCGGGTGCCATTGCGAAAAAACTAGGTCTGAAGAATACGGATAACGTGCTTACTGGCCATGATCTCACTCAATTGAGTGATACGGAATTGCAGCACTTGGTTCAGCAAACGGATGTTTTTGCACGAACGGCACCAGAACATAAATTACGCTTAGTCAGTGCCTTGCAGGCAAATGGTCATGTTGTTGCGATGACCGGTGATGGTGTCAATGATGCACCTGCCTTGAAACGAGCTGATGTCGGGATTGCGATGGGACATGGCGGTACGGAAGCGGCCAAGGAAGCAGCTGAAATGGTATTGGCAGATGATAACTTTGCTTCGATTGCCAGAGCAGTGCGAGAAGGCCGCACAGTGTATGACAACCTGAAAAAAGCCATTTTATTTTTATTGCCCATCAATGGTGGTGAATCATTGAGTATTATCGTTGCGGTAATGGCCGGCATGACCTTGCCAATAACGCCATTGCAAATTTTATGGATTAATATGGTGAGCTCAATCGCTCTGGCGCTATCTCTTGCATTTGAGCCGGGAGAAGAAAATGCCATGCGCCGTCAACCCAGAAAGCGTGATGAAAAAATGCTCTCCGGTTTCCTGGTCTGGCGCATCAGCTTTGTGTCATTACTGTTTGTGATTGGTGTCTACGGCATGTTTTTATGGACCCAATCTCAGGGAGCCTCACTTGAGCAATCCCGAACTTATGCTGTCAATACGCTGGTCGTTATGGAAGTATTTTATTTGTTTAATGTGCGTTGTCTAAGCAGTGCATCCTGGTCAATTAAACAATGGTTTACTTCGCATATCGTATTTATTTCCATCGGCCTGGTTATTGTCTTGCAGTTGATATTCACATACGCCCCGATAATGAATACCTTATTTGAAACAAGACCTATTGGTTTACGACACGGTATGGAAATTATTGCAGTAGGTGTGATGATGTATTTGATTTTAGAGGCCGAAAAGTGGTTACGTCGTAAAATGACAGGCATTCAACAGACTGGAACTGCCAGCTAAGTGAAAAGTCATATTGCTATGAAAAAACTATTAATGCTTTGTTTGATTTTGATAAACCCTGTTCATGCGAATGGGATTTTTACTGATGGGGATGAGTTGTTACTGCAGACCTCATTATGGACGAAGCATTATAATCCGGAGCCGGATCATAATAATCATCAAAAGCTGTTCAATCTTGAATATTATTTCAATGATGAGGTGAAGCTTTTTGTTGTTCCGAATCAAGCCAGTTGGCGTGATGATGTCCGCTGGCTGGCAGGTGCTGCGACGTTTAAAAACAGTTATGACCAGCAGACGCTCTATCTTTATGGCGGCGGTCGCTACGATTATGACTTAGGTGAAAATACCAAAGCTTATGCCAAACTGACCGCCGGGCTTTTGTATGGCTATCGCGGGGAATACAGAGATAAAATTCCTTTGAATGATCTGGGCGTTGCACCGGTCATTTTACCGGCTTTCGGTGTTCAGCATCGCAGGGTAAACCTTGAAGTTGTGCCGTTTGCTGCTGCAGGCGTGATGGTTAATGCAGGCTTTTATTTTCGCTGAATAGTATTGATATACAGTAATTTATGTCCAGTGTATTATGACTGTCCCCTGTAACTGGAGCTGTTAACCCTAATGACTTTACTTATCGCTTTTGCGGTACTTTCAATTCTTGTCTCATTTGTTTGTTCTATTCTCGAAGCGGCATTACTATCTGTCACTCCTAGTTATATTGCCCAGCAGAAAGAGCATAAACCTAAGCTTTACAAACAGCTTAACCGGCTTAAAGATAAAATCGATCAGCCTCTAGCCGCTATTCTGACGCTGAATACAGTCGCGCATACGGTAGGCGCATTAGGCGTTGGTGCACAGGTAACCGTGGTTTTTGGTAATGGCTATCTCGGTATTGCCTCAGTAATTATGACGCTATTGATTCTCATACTTTCAGAAATTCTGCCTAAAACAATTGGTGCAAAATATTGGCGGAGTTTGGCCCCCATCTTGCCCCCGATTTTAAATGCCATGATCTGGATGTTAAAACCTTTTATCTGGGTGTCAGATCAGATGATGAAATTGATCGGCGGCAAAGAACAGCAGGGTGATATTCGTCTTGAAATCAAAGCGATGACCTCTCTTGGACATGAGTTAGGGGAGCTGGACGAAGATGAGTCACGCGTTATTGCCAATATTCTGGATTTACATGAAATCCGCACAAGAGACATTATGACTCCTCGAACTGTCTCCGAATATGTTGGTCCGGATGAAACCATTGCGGAATTCATCAAACGCTCGCAAGAGGGACAATTTTCTCGCTATCCGGTTCTTGATACAAATGAGTCGCCATTAGGCGTGATTTTCCGACGCGATGTTATTGGGGCGGATAGTACTACGAAAGTTTCTGATGTCATGAAACCGATTGTAGTGGTGACTGATCAGAAAGATGTTGAATCGGTCATGACTTTGTTAATGAAAGAACGCCAGCATATGGCAATTGTTTATGACGAGTACGGAAGCTGGTTAGGTCTTGTGACCATGGAAGATATTTTTGAAACGATTATCGGAAAATCCATTATGGATGAAACGGATGATATTCCAAACATGCGTCGTTACGCCAAAAAACTGTGGGAAAAACGCCAGCGTAATACGCCTAATCTAACGAACTAATGCTTTTGTTGAACATCCAGCGTAATGACAGAGCAATAAAGCTGGAAAGACCAAATAAAATCAATATGATAGGCCAGGGAATTGGCGAGGGGCGTGGATTCACTGGTTCTTGTTGTTTTAATGATTGAGGCATATCACGTGTTGCCAATTCAATAGTGACCCACTCATCGCGATCATCTGGTGCCGTTTCCAGATATTCGCTAAAGCTATACACTGGTGCATCTCCTGATACTCGGCTTGATGGGATTTGTGGAATCCGGACAAACCAGATGGCTTCAATTGAATCTGCAAGTGTTTGTTCGTAGGGTGTCAGTGAGCGGGGTGGTTTAGTGGCAGTCAAACGGATTAAATCTTCGCCAATGGCATCAAATGCTACTGCGGGTAACAGCCGAGTTGTTTCAGTGATGAGATAGTCATAAATTTGTCTGGCAGCGTCCAAATCCATTTCGGTAATGACCGTATAAAAATAGGCTCCGATAGCCTGTACATAACCATTTATGCCCCGCTCAGGTACTTCCCAGCCTAAGGCCCGTAAGGTATCGATGCTGATACCAGTGCAATTGGCACCAGCATGGTTATAGAGAAATTCATGCCGGTAAAAATAGTTCATTACCTGATTAATTGATTGCTGAAACTCGGTGGCTGCCTGGCCGTTTTTAAGCGTGGCCACCAGCATGTAGGATGGGCGATAATAATTCTGTCCTGCATTAAGATCCGCCAGGTAATTATCCATCGGGGTGACGGCCGCAAGAATACCTTTTTCACTGATCACATCAAGGTTATAGAAATTATTCACCAGCCAGTCATGATAGCTGCCATCAGTGTTAAATTGTCCGGTGATTACGGCGAAATGACCTGCAAGTGCTTCATGATCATCACCCTGAGCACCATTCAGCATCAGTCCAAAAACCGGTTTTCCGGCAGCACCCATGGCAGAGCCGGGGGTGCGTTCCCATAATAACCGGCTTTGATGTGGTTGCCGTACGCCACCATCATCTGCCTGAATCAGGGTTTGTAAGTCTTCATCTGCATTTAGGGGGAGTAACTGAAAGTTGGTAATGACAAAATCCAGCGGCCAGACCGTGCGGGCTATAAACTTGTTGTCGATCCATTCGCCGCGTAGGCGTATATCACGTTGGTTAAAAAATGCGGTGGTATCCTGATTCCAGAATGACTGGTTCTGAGGGATTTGCTTAACGGTTTTAAATGGGACTTTTTTCCCATCTTTTATGCTGATGAGTTGGCCTGAAGCATCGAGCTGTGCAGACTCTATTAAATCTGGGGAAGCTATCCAGACGGCGATGTCATCGTTGATTTCAGATTGTTTTTCCAACCATTCTGGCAGCTTGACTAATGATGAAGCGGGGGTAGGGAGGGGAGCGATAATTTCATTGTTGAAATACCATTTAGCCTGTTCAGACAGATTACAGTCAGTACAATTTCCAGTGGTCAGTTCTGCATCAACTGTTTCAACTGAGACAGTATCAAAGAGGGTTGTTGACTGGGCAAAACTGCTGCCCAGCAACATGAAAAACAGCGAGGGTAAAAATGACATGCGCAAAGCATATCATGAGACAGCGTTATTTTTAGCCTGATGGATTTCAGCTTTTAATGCTTCATCGAGATTTAGCTGACGCGCCAGTTCATCCAGATATGCTTTTTCCATAAAGCTATCTTCATCAATCATGATCAAACTGGCGAGATACATTTCAGCAGCCATTTCCTGAGTTGACGCTAACCTGGCAATTTCAACCGGGTTGACCGGCTTTTTTAACTCTGAATCTATCCATTTTTGTAATTCGGAATCATCGGTATATTCAGCAATTTGCTGATCAATTAACAGACGCTCCTGATCATCGATATGTCCATCCGCCTTGGCGGCCCCGATCATGGCTTGCAGAATGACCTGACTGTGACGTTCAGCCTCTGCTGCGGGTAACTTGTCTATGGTTTGTGGCGTGGCTTGTGGTGCTGTTTGCAGGTTATTTTGCTGCCAGTTCTGATAGGCTTTAAATGCAACAGCCCCCAGCGCTGCTACACCACCGTATTTGAGTACACTGCCACCCATTTTGCGTGCTTTTTTATTGCCAAGCAGCAGCCCCACCGCTGTTCCCGCTAAAGCACCGCCACCCGCACCCGTTAAAAACTGACCTATTTTATTGTCACCACTGCTGGAACCATTATTTTGTTTATCGAGAAATTGCTGACCAGATTGTAAAAGTTTATCCATCAGACTGCGTGTGTTCATTTGCCAATGTCTCCAACTTGGATGTAATTTGAGCTACTTGCTTGCATAATGTCATTCTGACAGTCGTTATACTGAAATGGTTTTACCTTAACTGAAATAGCTTAAATGAAAATGAATCCCGCACATCAACAAGGCTCGTCAAAAGCATTTACCATTATTTTCTGGTTGTTATTAATGGGGTCACTGACATTGTTTTTTAATGGTTTCATTGAACAGAAACATAACCCTAACCGGCATCTGGTGGAAATGGATGCCGGTCTGGGCTCAGATGTCGTGCTATTGAGAAATCAGGCCGGACATTATGTTGCTCCGGGGTTTATCAATGGCCATGAAGTGACCTTTTTGCTGGATACCGGGGCGACCAATATCAGTGTGCCTGCAGGAATCGCCAGGAAAGCAGGTTTGAAGCAGGGGCGCCAGGCCATGGTGAATACCGCAAATGGGGTTGTACCCGTTTATGCTACGGAATTAGAGACCGTGCAGCTGGGAGCGATAAAGCTGCAACACATTCGGGCGCATATTAATCCACATATGTCTGATGATATTGTATTGCTGGGAATGAGCTTTATGAAACATCTTGATATGACCCAGCGCGAGGGGACACTAACGTTGCGATTACCGAATGTCTGATGTCGTTCGGTTACTCTCGACAGCCCATTTTTCATAATGTGAACCGGGCTCACCTGGCTGAAAACAACACGCTACCCAAAAATTACCAATCAATTCTGTTATGACTGATTTTGCGCCATCACTGCTTTTCCACCATTGTTTAAGCTCAAAATTATGTGGTGCGGCGGCATAAATACCAACGTTAACATCAGGAAAGGCCTGTTGATACAAACTGCGGGTGCGCCTGGCATGTACATGGCTGGTATGCACATTTAGTTCGGTTAGTGTTACACCATGTAAAGTGAACCAATCCCTGACCATAACGGCACTCAGATAAGTACGTTCCTGAGCCGATTCGGGGGCCGGTATCACGATCAGTTGCTCTGCAGACAATCCCTGGGTCTGCATGAAATCGCCGGCCTGCTCTGCATACGAGGCATGGGCTGGATTTACAAAACGATCATTAGGTCCGCCAGTAGTAATCATGTATTGATATTCTTCTGAATGAAACATGGCCAAGGCAGATAACAGGCTGTTTTCATCCTGCCAGCCTTCCACCACCAGGTAAGTGCGATCAGCGGCGGGCTGATTGGGAGCGAGGATAACGGCCAACTGTTTTAAAAAATACAGGCTGCCAAGTGTCAGCAACAATAAAATAAGCAAACTTCCCCAGAGTGTGGGAAACCATATTGGTCGTTTTCGAAATAAGGCAAAATTAGACAAACAGTCGATCCCTGATTAATACCGGCAATAGAGAAGAATAGATCAAATTAAGTTGAATGAATTATCCTTCCTGCCCATATCGCTGATGCAAAATCCCAACACGTTCAACATACACTTCTGTCTCGGCAAAGGGAGGGATTCCTTTGTAACGTTTCACTGCACCTGGACCGGCGTTATAAGCCGCTGTAGCCAATTTGATATCGCCGTTGAAGGTATCAAGTAATCCCGACAGATATTTCACGCCACCTTCAATATTCTGCTGCACGTCAAACGCATTGGTGACACCGAGATCCTTAGCGGTTCCGGGCATCAGTTGCATCAGCCCTTGTGCCCCTTTTTTGGAAAGTGCTTTGGCATTAAACGCCGATTCAGCATGGATTACCGCACGCACAAGCGCTGCATCTACTTTGTACTTACCCGCCATGGTTTTAACGGTATCAGCATAATCGGAAGTATTCAGGCTGATGGTATGCCAATTGATCTTGGAGGTCGGATTACAGGCGTAACAATCATAAGCCAGCACCTCGAACTCACCATTTATCGGTCTTTGATCGGAAAAGCTGAAGCTTTCACCATCATTGGAAAGTGACTTATAAATAATGGTTTTATTACTGTTAATCGACGTCGGTTTGCGTACATCTATATCGGCATTCGTAAATTCCACCACGCCATCGCTATTGCGAACCTGCTTAATATCATTGGCCAGCACACTGCTGGTTAACAGCAGTGAACACAGTGGAATATAAAAATGCTTAGCAATCATAGGATCTAAAAATAGCGTCCAGCCGAGCCAATGACAATCACAATTAACCCTAGAATGAGATTTGCTCGAACAAATTTACGAATTTTATCCAGTTCATTGGCTGAGGCTATCCAGTCGTGTTCGGCAACAGCCCATTTAAGTTTTCTGAATGGGTTAAAAAACACATGCAGGAACAATAGAATCATAAATATTCCGAGTAATAACATGATATGTACATGAACACCGACACCGCCCATGCCGCCCATCATAAACAGCATGCCAAACCCGGTAACCAGGATGGTGACAATGGATGCCCAAACCCATGGGAAAAAACGTTTAAATACACTCGCCCAAAGTGGAAAACGTTGCTCTGGTTCAAGCATGGTAGCCGCGACGGGGCGTAAAAACATAAAGGCGAAAAATAGTCCGCCTACCCAAATGACCGAAGCCAGTAAATGTAAACTTATTGCAATGCCCATAATAATTTCTCTAAGTTGTTATCGTTTTAATGGGAATGCCAGCGATTTTCTGCTGCCACTCTTGAGGACCGGTTTGATGTACTGACCGGCCTTGGCTATCCACTGCTACAGTGACCGGCATATTCTCAACATAGAACTCACGAATGGCTTCCATGCCGAGCTCTTCAAAAGCGACCAATCGAGAAGATTTAATCGCTTTCGATACCAGATAAGCAGCGCCGCCCACGGCAATCAGATAGGTAGATTGATATTGTTTAATCAAATCAACCGTTTGTTCACCACGCTCGGCTTTACCTATCATGCCTAACAGACCGGTTTTAGCCAGCATGGTTTCAGTAAATTTATCCATCCTGGTTGCGGTGGTGGGGCCGGCAGGACCGACAATTTCATTTTTCACCGGGTCTACTGGCCCGACGTAATAAATAAATCGATTATGAAAATCCAGGCCTTCAGGTAAGGGTTCGCCTCGATCCAACAGGTCGGCTATTTTTTTATGAGCGGCATCGCGACCGGTTAAAAAATGGCCGGTCAGCAATAACGTATCACCCGGTTGCCATTGTTTAATCTCACCATGCGTCACGGTATCAAGATTAATATGTCGGGTGTTTTCAGCGGCCTGCCAGGTGATTTCTGGCCAGTCATTTAAGGAGGGCGGAGTGAACGTTGCCGGGCCAGATCCGTCCAGGGTGAAATGCACATGACGTGTAGCAGCACAGTTAGGAATCATCGCTACCGGTAAGGAGGCTGCGTGGGTGGGATAATCTTTGATTTTGATATCCAGAACGGTCGTCAGTCCACCTAAGCCTTGTGCGCCAATGCCCAGGCTGTTGACCTTTTCATATAACTCAACACGTAATTTTTCAGTGGCGGTTTGCGGCCCACGTTCAATCAAATCCTGAATATCAATATCTTCCATCAGGCTTTGTTTGGCCATCAGCATGGCTTTTTCGGCTGTGCCACCAATGCCAATACCCAGCATACCCGGTGGACACCATCCGGCACCCATTTTGGGCACGGTTTCCAGTACCCAATCCAGCAGACTGTCACTGGGGTTCAGGATGGTGAATTTGGCTTTGTTTTCGCTGCCACCGCCTTTGGCGGCAATATCAATTTCTATCTTGTCGCCGGGAACCAGTTCGGTATAAATCACCGCCGGTGTGTTATCACCAGTATTTTTACGACTGCCAAGGGGATCGGTAACGATAGACGCACGCAGCACATTATCCGGATGTTGATAGGCCTGACGAACGCCTTCATTCACCATCTCTTCCAGGCTTTGGTCGGTCTCCCATTGCACTTGCATACCAACCTTGAGAAAGATATTCACAATGCCGGTATCCTGACAAATTGGCCGATTGTTTTCGGCGCACATGCGTGAGTTCACCAGAATTTGCGCTATAGCATCTTTTGCAGCAGCTGATTGCTCACGTTCATAGGCTTTGCTCATCGCATCAATAAAATCTCTGGGATGATAATTGGCAATAAACTGCAAGGCATCAGCGATGCTTTGTATAAAGTCCTGTTGGCGAATCACCGTCATTTTTAAAGTGCTAACTTCTGTTGGATGGCGGCCACTACATCATTTAAAACAAATTCATCCGCTTCGCCGGACGCACGGTGTTTATATTCAATCACACCGTTATCTAGTCCACGCTCACCAAGAATAAGGCGATGTGGAATACCAATAAGCTCCATATCAGCAAATGCCACGCCTGGACGAAGTCCACGATCATCGAGTAAGACATCAATACCGGCAGCGAGTAATTGCTGGTAGATTTTTTCCGCTTCATCGCGAACCCGTTGTGATTTATGTGCATTGACCGGTACCAATACCACTTCAAATGGTGCAATGGCTTGTGGCCAGATAATGCCATTTTCGTCGTTATTCTGTTCAATGGTTGCGGCCACCACTCGGGAAACCCCAATGCCATAACAGCCCATAGTAATCACCTGGGATTGTCCGGTTTCGGTTAACACCACAGCATTCAATTTGCTGCTGTAGTTTTCGCCGAGCTGGAAGATATGTCCTACTTCAATACCGCGGGCAATTTCCAGTGTTCCCTGACCATCCGGACTCGGATCTCCGGCAACCACATTGCGTAAGTCAGCGGTTTCGGGTTCCGGGCAGTCACGACCCCAATTTACGCCGGTCAGATGTTTTTCATCTTCATTGGCACCGCAGACAAAATCAGCGATATGTGCAGCCGCATGATCAACCACCATTGGAATCGTCAGCCCGACTGGTCCGATAGAACCGATATTGGCACCGGTGGTTTCATGTACCTGTTCCGGGGTGACAAAGGTTAATGGCGCTGCAATTAAGGGATGTTTTTCTGCCTTGATTTCATTGAGTTCATGATCGCCACGTAATACCAAAGCGACAACACTGTTTTTAGCCGCTCCTTCAACCAATAACGTTTTCAGACATTGTGCAGCCGATACCTTCAAAAAAGCACTGACATCTTCAATGGTATGTTTGTGGGGAGTATCAACGGTTTGCATGGGGGCAGATGCCGCAGGACGAGCACCGGTAGGTTTCACTGCTTCAGCCAATTCAACATTGGCGGCGTAGTCACTGGCATTGCTGAAGGCAATGGCATCTTCACCGGAGCTGGCCAACACGTGGAATTCATGTGACGCATTACCGCCAATACTGCCTGTATCAGCGAGTACGGCTCTGAAGTTCAAACCGATTCGCTGGAAAATACGGGTGTAAGTTGCATACATATCATCATAGGTTTGCTGCAAAGAGGCTTGATCCACATGGAAGGAATACGCATCTTTCATCAGGAATTCGCGGGCACGCATTAAACCAAAGCGTGGACGAATCTCATCACGGAATTTGGTCTGGATTTGATAGAAATTGACTGGTAATTGCTTGTAACTGCGAATTTCCTGACGTACCAGATCAGTAATGACTTCCTCGTGAGTCGGACCGTAGCAGAATTCACGTTGATGGCGATCGGTAATACGTAATAATTCAGGACCATATTTCTCCCAGCGCTGACTTTCCTGCCAGAGTTCAGCAGGTTGTACTGAAGGCATCAATACTTCCTGAGCACCGGCTTTATTCATTTCCTCACGTACGATGGCTTCAGTTTTACGCAACACCCGCAAGCCCATCGGCAACCAGGTATACAGACCAGATGCGAGTCGGCGTATTAACCCGGCACGAAGCATCAGTTGATGGCTGACGATTTCGGCGTCTGCAGGGGTTTCTTTTAAGGTGGAAATAAGCAGCTTCGAAGTACGCATGGAAAACGTGATTCCTGTTAATTAGTTATGGTGATGGATATAAAAAAGACCGCGCTGACAGATAGAATATCAGCGCAGTCTGCTTTGCACTTAAAAAGTGCTGTGATCCCAGCCCCAGTTCTGCCGTTCGGAGTCAGTCATACTGATATAAGTCCGACTGCCGCTGACGCCAATCTGTTCTTCAATCATCGTACATAAAGCATCAGACAGCGCTTTTCTGTCACTGGGTAAGCCGAGCGATCGATAATCCAGAATCGCTGCAGGCTCAGTGCTGCCACCAAACGACATTGCGGTTTTTGATTCAACCGCGATCATCACGTAACTTTCCGGTTTACCGGATGCCTGTGCGACAGTTTTACTGGCCACCTTCAATAACGCGGCTTCATCATTAATGGGTTGATTGGTCACAATATTTAAATAAGGCATGGTTACTTCTCCTATTCGCAGAATTGGTTAACTTGCTGTTGAAGCGTGCTTATTTTTTGCTGTCTTTCTTCTTCGGTGGGGCGGGTGACATTGCCCTGCGCATCCATCATTCGACGGCCGGGATTATTTTGGTACTGTTGCAGATTATATTTGGCAACCCGGCAGTTTTCTGCCAAAGCTTCAGCGGCGAGCTGTTCCTGTTGCTGTTTTTGTTGTTCCTCTTCACGCGCTTTATCGGTCGCCTTTTGTGCTTCAATAAGCGACTCAACTTGTTTTTTAGCTGCTTCCGGATTCATTGATGGCGGCGGTGGCGTGCCCATCTTTTCATAGGGTTTGTCGACTGGTGGGGTTTGTGAATAGATAACATCACCATCATCATCGATCCACTTATAAGCATCCGCCTGAACCGCCATGGCAAATACTAAAGCAAGACAACAACAGCTTAATTGCGGTATAAACATCGCGGGTACCTGATAAAATAAATCGTTATTCTACGCCAAAGCGCTATTTCATAAAATGTCTGATCATCATGCTCGTTTCGAGTTGAAAATCCCGGTAGAACAAGGCTCGGCAAATGCCGTCGATCTGTTAGCTGCTCACTGTGAATTATCTCGTCAGCAAATTAAGCAGGCGATGAGCAAGGGAGCTGTCTGGTTACAAAAAGGGAAACGGACTCAACGCCTGCGCCGGGCGACAAAAAAACTGAATTCGGGTGAAATACTGAGGCTGTATTACGATAAGCGTTTACTGGACCAAATCCCTGAGCCCCCGCAGCTGTTACATGATTTCGGTGTTTACAGCGTGTGGATTAAACCCGCTGGAATGCTCGCACAAGGAACGGAGTGGGGCGATCATTGCAGTTTGCTGAGGGTGTCTGAACTAGCCTTTGACAAACCGAGACAGAGTTTTCTGATTCAACGCCTGGATCGTGAAGCCTATGGTTTGATGATAATTGCGCATCAGCAAAAAGTGGCGGCTCAGTTATCCACGCTGTTCCAGCAGCGCATGATTGAAAAAAACTACGAGATCCAGGTAGATGGAGAGGTGGTCTGGCAACAACTGACAGTTAATACGCCGCTGGATGGTAAACATGCCATCAGTCATTTTGAAAATCGTGCTTATGACCCTTTACAGAACCGTACTCAGCTAAGGGTCAAAATTGAAACTGGACGAATGCACCAAATTCGACGTCATTGCGCGTCAATAGGCCATCCTGTGAGTGGTGATACACGTTATGGCAGAAAAAGTCGCGATGGATTGCAGCTCAAAGCCAGTCGTTTAGAGTTTGATTGTCCGATTACACATAAAAAACAAATATTTAGTTGCTAGGGTATGAATGATAAGCAGACCCCAGTACGTTGACAATGGTTTTTTTGCGGCGTAATGATCAGCTATCGACATCAACGGAGAAGTCTGTGATGAGTCAGTCCGAACAACAGTGTGTTCAGGATCCCGGATTCGGGCAGTATGATGGGGATGATGATCGCCGCCGATATCAACGGCGCCAGGGCATTGAGAGGCGACAACTCATTCGTTTTGATTTGACTCATATCAAACGACGTTCCGGACGCGATCGTCGGTTATTGCCTACGAAACAGCAAAGTCCGGTTAAACACCATTAAGCTGAATCTGCCAGTCGCAAGATCCTGCCAACATAAATACTTTGCGAGAGGCCTCTTGCCGCCAGGAAAATAATTAAAGCAGCCCACAAACCATGATTACCTAACGGTTGCAGCAGATAAAAAGCAGGCAAATAGCAACAAAGTGCTGAAAACAGCATGGTATTACGCATTTCGCGGCTGCGTGTCGCCCCTACAAACAAACCATCCAGCAAATACGACCATACCGCAATCAGCGGTGCGATTATCACCCAGATAAGATGCATGTTGGCGAATTCAATAACCGCATCAATCCCGGTTAATAGTCGAATAATCAGCTGACCAAACAGCAGATAAGTCAGCGAAAACAGCAGCGCCATCAATACAGACCAGAACGCTGTCAGACCAAGCGCTTTTTTTAACATCACTGGAGATTTGCGCCCAATGGCTTTGCCGGTCAGTGCTTCGGTCGCATTGGCAAAACCATCCAAAACAAAGGCCATGAAGGTAATAAAATTCAGTAAAACACTGTTGGCTGCCAATACGGTATCGCCCTGTCGGGCACCTTGCGTGGTGAATAGGGCAAAGCAGCTGATGAGCAAAAAGGTTCTGATCATTACATTGCCATGTACATGTAAGCCATGTCGGCTTTGTTGCAGTACTTTTTTGCTGAGTGATAAACGAATACCGGCTTTATTCAGACCATAATATCTGAGTAACAGCAGTCCGATCAGCAAGCCAGTGTATTCAGCAATAACCGATGCCAATGCAACGCCATCAACATCCATGCCCAACCCCATAACAAAAACGGCATCCAGCAGAATATTCGTGATGTTGATAACCAGTACCATTACCAACGCAGCTTTTGATGCTTCACGACCGATCAACCAGCCTAATATGGTGTAATTAATTAATGTTGCTGGCGCGCTCCAGATCCGGATATCAAAATATACAGCAGCAAAATGTTCCACTTCAGCACTGCTACTGACCAGCTGAAGAGCGAGATGACGAATCGGGAGCTGTATCAGCAGTAACAACAGAGCAATTATCAAAGCCAGCCAGATGGCTTGCATTAATACCGCCTGCATTTTTGGGGTGTTGTTTTCCCCATAGGCTTGAGAGGTGAGACCTGTGGTCGCCATTCTGAGAAAGCCGAATCCCCAGAAAACAAAGGTGAAAATCATACTGCCAATCGCCACGGCTCCCAGGTAATGGGCTGCACTGAGGTGCCCAACCATGGCAGTATCTACCATGCCCAACAGCGGGGTGGAGATATTGGCAATGATCATTGGACCGGCAATATGCCAAACTTGGCGGTGGGTTACAGTGTGATTCGACAATTTGATATCCGTAAAAAGCCCTCGTTCAGGGCAGGCGGTTTAAGCTTTAAACAATCTTCAGTTTGGAAAACAGCATGATTTTAGCGAAAAAAAACAGCATAACCTACGGATGTGAAGCCAATGTGGATTGAGTGGCTGAGTTATGCCTCAGCTGGCATGGTGGCAGGCACACTTGCGGGGCTATTTGGTATTGGTGGTGGACTGGTGATTGTGCCTGTCCTGGTCTGGTTATTCAGCAAACAGGGGTTACCCAGTGAATATCTGATTCATATGGCGGTGGCGACATCATTAATGACAATTGTTGTCACGTCCATGTCGTCCATATTTGCTCACTGGCGGATAGGTAATATTTCATTTCTGTCGGTTCGCAGATTGGTGCCGGGACTTATTATTGGCGCTTTTAGTGGTGCATTGCTGGCAAGCTCAATAAGTGGTGACAAACTGCAGATACTGTTTGCAATATTTGCATTGGTAATGGCACTACGTATTTGGTTGCCTAATTCAACCGCTTCCTATCCTGTTTTATTGAATCGCTTACCTTCGACTATCTATGCTTTGGGGAGTGGCGTAATAAGTGCGCTGGTGGGCATCGGTGGCGGAACATTGATTGTTCCTTATTTAGTGATGGCCCGTCTTAGTATTCAGCAGGCAATTGGATCCGCTGCATGCTGCGGTTTACCGATTGCGATTGCCGGAGGACTTGGTTTTATTATGTTTGCACCAAGCGAAATAAGCCAGCAGTCCGTGTGGCAAACTGGCTTTGTAAATTGGCAGGCATTTATTGGCATTATTGTTACCAGTGTATTTTTTGCTCAGTTTGGGGCACGTTTAGCTAAAATTTTACCGTCACATTGGTTACGCCGATTATTTTCGTTATTACTGATTTGTGTATCCGTTTATTTTTTCATTCGCTAATGACAGCATGACATCGGCTTTGATGGTAGCGCCGTTTCTTTTATAATTGCCGGGTTTCGTTTCTAACCTAATCTTATATTGGAGCAATCGCTTTATGAATCTTGACCGTGTCGGCCCGGGCAGCAACCTGCCTGAAGATATCAATGTCATCATCGAAATTCCTGCTAATGCTAATCCGGTCAAATATGAAGTTGATAAAGCAACCGGTGCGCTGTTTGTCGATCGTTTTATGAATACCGCCATGTTTTACCCGGCAAATTATGGCTATGTGCCAAATACTTTATCGGATGATGGTGATCCTGTTGATGTCCTGGTGATAACGCCATTTCCTTTAATTAACGGTTGTGTCGTTGCTTGCCGTCCAGTCGGCATGCTGAAAATGACTGATGAAAAAGGCGAAGATGCCAAAGTCGTCGCAGTTCCTCACGACAAAATGTATGACCATGTTAAAGATATCAACGATGTGCCGGAATTTTTGCTAAACCAGATTGCGCATTTTTTTGAACATTATAAAGACCTGGAAAAAAACAAATGGGTCAAAATCGAAGGTTGGGCGGGAATTGATGCCGCCAAACAGGAAATTGTTGATAGTGTTGCGCGTTATCAGAATGAAGTGAAATAACTATCATTGAATTAGTAAACACGACTGTCTTTGCATACGGCGAGCTGACATAAGTCAGTTCGCCGTTTGTCTTTTATGACTGGATAAAAACATGACACAGATTATTGTTCAGGGACCACAATTAACGCATGAACTGGCCAATGACATTGCCGAAAAACTGGCTGGAAACTGCCGTTGGCAAAATCGCTATGCATTAATTGAAAATACTCAGCATGCTGACTTAACCATGTTGCGGCAACAGTTTCCAGTAGACATTAATGTCTTACCCGTCAACTTTGTGGCAGATGATTGCCGGTTGATTGTGATGGATATGGACTCCACTTTGATCAATATCGAATGTATTGATGAAATTGCCGATTTTATGGACCTTAAACCGCAAGTGGCGGCAATAACCGAAGCGGCAATGCGCGGCGAGATTGATTTTGAAACATCATTAAAAAAACGGGTAGCTTTATTAAAAGGATTGCCCGTCGATATGTTGGATCGGGTCTATAACGAACGTTTGATGCTCAATCCTGGTGCAGAGTTGATGTTAAAAACGGTGCAACAGGCTGGTATGAAAACAGCGCTGGTTTCCGGTGGTTTTACGTTTTTTACTGATAAGCTGAAAAAGCGTTTGAATCTGGATTTTACTCAGGCCAACGTGCTGGCGGAAGCAAATGGTTTGCTGACTGGAGAAGTTAAAGGAGCCATTTGTGGGGCACAGGCCAAAGCTGACTTTTTAATAAAATGCTGCGCTGACCTGGGTATAGAAAATAGTCAGTCCATTGCTATTGGCGATGGTGCAAATGATCTTTTGATGATGGCTGAAGCCGGTATGAGTGTGGCTTATCATGCTAAACCCAAAGTACAGGAAGTTGCCGATACTACATTTAATTTTTGTGGTCTCGATGGTGTGTTGGGACTATTGCAACGATCTTAATCAAAGGCGTAATCTTGAATTAACAGCAGGTGCCCCCATCTGCTACAACTAACTAAACAAAGAGGTAACATCGATGGATATTATGGAGCGCATTAAACAGGCAATTGAATCAAATTCTGTGATTCTGTTTATGAAAGGTACGCCTGAGTTTCCGCAATGTGGATTTTCCAGTCGTTCATCACAAGCGCTGACTGCCTGTGGCTCAGAATTTGCTTATGTAAATGTACTGGCTGACCCGGAAGTACGCGAAAATCTTCATCGCTATGCTGACTGGCCAACCTTCCCACAACTCTATATCAACGGTGAATTAGTAGGTGGATGTGACATTATTATGGAACTGTATGAGAGCGGTGAACTCAAACAGATGGTTGATGCAGCGAGTTGATTTTTGCTATGGCAGAAAAACGTGATCAAGATTGGCAGGCCGAGAACGGTTTTGCGGTTGCGCCATCTAAACCTGATTTAAAACAACCACCCAAATATCGGGTGATCATGATGAATGATGATTACACGCCGATGGACTTTGTGGTGGAGGTTTTGGAAACCTTATTTGATATGGGGCGTGAAAGAGCCACACGTACCATGTTACAAGTGCACACAGAAGGGCAGGCTTTGTGCGGGATCTTTACATTTGAGATTGCCGAAGCCAAAGTGGAACAGGTAAACAGTTATGCCCAAAGACATGGGCATCCTCTACAGTGCACCATGGAACAGGATTGAGATGGCTGCAATGACAACAGGCGGATAGCAATATGCTGAGTAAAGAACTTGAACACACGCTAAGTCAGGCATTCAACTATGCTCGACAAAGATCCCATGAATTTCTCACGGTTGAACATTTATTACTGGCCCTGCTGGAGAACGGACAGGCGCTGGCGGTACTTAAAGCCTGTGAGGTGGATATCAATGCTTTGCGTCAGGATCTGACCGATTTTCTTGCCGATAACTTGCCTACTTTGGCCGAAGACAGCGAGCGTGAAACTCAGCCAACCTTGGCTTTCCAGCGGATTCTGCAACGTGCTGTGATGCATGTACAGTCTTCCGGTGGTGAAGAGGTCACTGGTGCTAACGTTTTAGTGTCCATTTTCTCAGAACAGCAATCTCAAGCGGTTTATTTATTGCAGAAGCAGGATGTCAGTCGGCTGGATGTGGTGAATGCCATCAGTCATGGTGGTATTGAAAACCTGGCCGAAGAAACCAAAAGCGAAAAGATTGAAGTTGAAGACGGAAATTCTGAAAGTAAAAGCCCCTTGGCTCTATATGCGACTAATCTGAATGCTGAAGCAAAACTGGGTCGAATCGATCCGCTTATTGGCCGTGCCCATGAGATTGAACGGACTTTGCAGGTCCTTTGCCGCCGTCGTAAAAACAATCCATTGTTTGTCGGTGAAGCCGGGGTGGGCAAAACTGCACTGGCGGAAGGTCTTGCCAAGCGTATTGTTGATGGTGAAGTGCCGGAAGTGCTTGAACAGGCCGTGGTTTATTCACTGGACATGGGCGCGTTGGTCGCTGGTACTAAATACCGTGGGGATTTTGAAAAACGATTGAAGGCTCTGCTGCGCGAAATTAAACAGCAGGATCATGCCATTTTGTTCATTGACGAAATTCACACCATGATCGGTGCAGGAAGTGCCGGTAACAGTGCGATGGATGCAGCCAACTTGCTTAAACCATTACTGGCTAACGGGGAATTAAAGTGTATTGGCTCGACCACTTATCAGGAATATCGCAATATCTTTGAACATGACCGTGCTTTGGCGCGTCGTTTTCAAAAAATTGATGTGCCTGAGCCATCTGTGGCTGAAACCATTGAAATTCTTAAAGGCCTCAAGCCAGGATTAGAGCTGCATCATAATGTGCGTTATTCCAATGCGGCCATTGAACAGGCTGCAGAACTTGCTGCGCGTCATATTAATGATCGTTATCTGCCTGACAAAGCGATTGATGTACTGGATGAAGTCGGTGCAGCACAACGTATTTTGCCAAAATCAAAACGTAAAAAAATGATTGGTGTGCCCGATGTGCAGCAGATCGTTGCCAAGATTGCCCGTATTCCGGCTAAAACAGTCAGCAATGCCGATAAAGACAATCTGCGTAATCTTGAGCCAAATCTGAAACACGTTATTTTCGGTCAGGATGATGCAATTTCTGCATTAAGCTCGGCGATTAAAATGGCTCGTTCTGGTTTGGGACATCCCGAAAAGCCGACAGGAGCATTCCTGTTTGCCGGACCGACAGGGGTGGGTAAAACAGAAGTCACCCGCCAGTTAGCACGTATCTTAGGCGTTGAACTGATTCGTTTTGATATGTCCGAGTATATGGAGCCGCATACGGTGTCACGTCTGATTGGTGCGCCTCCCGGCTATGTCGGGTTTGATCAGGGGGGGCTATTGACTGATGCGATTATCAAGCAGCCTCATGCGGTGTTATTGCTTGATGAAATTGAAAAAGCCCATCCGGATGTGTTCAATCTGTTATTGCAAGTCATGGACCATGGTACGTTAACCGATAATAATGGCCGCAAGGCTGATTTCCGCCATGTGGTGCTTGTGATGACCAGTAATGCCGGCGCACAGGAAATGGGCCGCAGTTCCATTGGCTTTACCAAGCAGGAACACCATATGGATGGCGCTGAAGCATTGAAACGTGCTTTCTCACCGGAATTCCGTAATCGTCTGGATGGCATCATTCAATTCCAACCTCTGAGTAAAGAAGCGATTCTGCGTGTTGCGGACAAAGCGGTGCTTGAATTGGAAATGTTGTTGCAGGACAAAAACGTCACTATTGAAATTGAAAATGATGCACGGGAATGGCTGGCAGAGCATGGCTATGATGTGCAAATGGGGGCCAGACCCATGGCGCGGCTGGTACAGGAAAAAATCAAACGGCCGCTGGCGGATGAACTGTTATTTGGTCAGCTCAGTGATGGTGGTCATGTTCGGGTTATCCTGAAAAACGATGAACTGGTTTTGGATATCGTCAAAGAAACCGAATCAGTCTGAGTCAATAAATGAAAGCCCGGTAGAGTAATTAACTACCGGGCTTTTTTATGTCCGTAAATTACCATCATCACGATAACGTTATGATTTAATACCGGCAAGTTATTCACCTGTTTCACAATTTCTTCATATCTTTTATAACAGATGTCGCTAACTCACTGATTAAGCAGGACCTATTCGTAAGTTATTGAAAAATAATGAATAAATAGTGTTGGTGGTTTTTTGACCATTTTGAGCAGAGTGCTTAAATATGAACAGCTTAGCAACTAACTCCAAAGTTAAACACAGAGTTATCCACAGAAATTGTGAGTAACTTTACCGTTTGATGACACAGCAAAATCCACGCCAAAACCAGCGTAAATTCTTTAGAGTTCTATGCCTTTTTGTGCCCGAACCCCATCACGAAATGCATGTTTGACATCGTCAATCCGGCTGACAGTATCAGCTGCTTCAATCACGCTATCCGGTGCGCCGCGACCGGTAATAATCACATGTTGCATAACTGGACGTGCCGCAATATCGGCCAGCACTTTGTCAGCATCCAGATATTTCATTTTCAGGACAATATTCAGTTCATCCAGCAGAATCACATGAATGCTGTCGTCTTGTAACAGGGTTTTAACAATATCCCAACCTGCTTCGGCAGAAGCTTTATCCTGTTCCAGATTCTGGGTATCCCAGGTAAACCCATCACCGACAACGTGATAACTGACCTGTTCAGGAAAACGACGATAAAAGGCTTCTTCGCCAGTACTCATCGCCCCCTTAATAAATTGCACAATCCCAACTTTCATATCATGACCCAATGCACGCGCAATCATGCCAAAACCCGACGAGCTTTTGCCTTTGCCATTACCAGTTATACACAGCAATAGTCCTTTATCCCTGCTGGCTTTCTGGATCTTCTGATCGACCACTTCTTTGTGACGTTGCATGCGAGCTTTATGGCGTTGGTTTTTCTCAGAATCAGTCATAATTTTCCTAAAATAAAACAAAAAATATCAGTAATGCCGCTTCAAGCAGTTCCACCATGGCACCCGCCGTATCACCAGTGAAGCCATTTAATCGCCGTTCCATCAAATAGCGCAGCAATAAAAAAACGATTAAGCCAAACAACAGGGCAAACAGGCCGATACTGAACAAAGCTACTACAGCCACGGCAAGTATTAATCGGCGTGTGTGCAGTGCTGATTGCTGTTGTTTGAGAATACTGCCCAAACCGTGAGGACGCACATAGTCCGTGGTTAAAAACAATAACGGTAAAGCGGTGCGGGCCAGTATCACAGACCAGATTAATGCCCACCAGTTCTGTTCGGCGAGTAAAACAGTCAGCATGACAAACTTAATCAACAGCACTAATACGATTGTCACCACCGCAACAGGACCGGCTGCAGGGTCTTTCATAATGCTGAGGGTTCTGGCCTTATCGCCAATACCACCCAACCAGGCATCAGCACTGTCAGCTAATCCATCCAGATGTAATGCACCAGTAAAAGTTACCCAGACAGCTAACACCAAAATAGCAGAGACCATTGGTATTTGAGAGGCCAGACTCCAGCCTAAAAGGCTTAAAACAATACCGATTAGCAAGCCAACCAATGGATAAGACAATAAGGAGCGGCCAATATCCTGTTCAGCAAATTCACCCTGCAATTTGATGGGCAGGATCGTTAAAAACTGCAGCGCTATCAGAAAAGATCGCATCAGCTAATGGCCCCGGCAATCGCCGCCTCTTCAAAAGTCGCCATTTGATTGTGGAGGGCACAGGCCATTCTTAATAAAGGAATGGCTACAGCTGCGCCACTGGCTTCCCCCAGACGCATATTAAAGTTGACTAAAGGCTGAGCATCTATCGCCTGTAAGATGGCACCATGCCCTGGTTCGGCGCTATGGTGACTGAACAGAAACCAGTGACGACTCTCCGGACATATCTGTTCTGCACATAAAGCGGCGACACTGCTGATAAAACCATCGATGATTACAGGAAGACCGGATTTTGCACATTGCAGATAACTTCCTACCATCGCGGCAATTTCAAAGCCGCCTAAATAGCGCAATACAGCGAGCGGCGAATCCAGATGGTTTTTATGCAAAACCAGGGATTCTTCAATGATAGTGGCTTTATGTGAGATGCCTTCTGCGTTGAGCCCCGTGCCTGGCCCTGCCAGTTGGCTTGCGGGAAGATTCAGTAAGGCACAGGCCATGGCACTGGCTGCTGTCGTGTTGCCAATGCCCATATCGCCGGCAATATAAATCCGGGTACCGTTTTGCTGACAACATTCCACGTTATGCTGACCAATCAACATGGCTTGTTGGCATTCGGCTTCAGTCATGGCAGCTTGCTGATGAAAATTGGCCGTGCCATTGGCGATGCGTTGATCCTGTACGCCTTTGATTTCTTCCAATTCTGTGACTGTGCCAACATTGATCACATCCAGCGAGGCGTGCAGGTGTTTCGCAAGGACGCTGATAGCGGCGCCACCTGAAGCGAAATTACGTATCATCGCAGCGGTAACTGATTGCGGGTAGGCTGAAATATTCTCTGCCATGACACCGTGATCGGCAGCATAGACGGTGATGTGCACATGCTCCGCTTGCGGCGAACCACCTTGCATTGCAGCAAGTTGTACAGCCAGCCGTTCAAGCTGGCCTAATGATCCTGCAGGTTTAGTTAGCTGGCTTTGTCGAACCAGCGCTTGATCAGCAGAGTCAGTATCAAGGGCTTTGACTGGCAACGTTAACCAGTGGTTGAAATCGATCATTCAGTTTCCTTTTAATGCATGCGGCAGTCCCGCCACAGTCAGGATGACATTATCCACCATTACAGCAAGCTGCTGATGTAACCGGCCGGCTTCATCACAGAAACGCCGGGTCAGCTCGCCCATTGGCACGATGCCCATACTGGTTTCATTGCTGACCAGAATGATTTCAGCTTGTAATGTTGGCAAGGTATCCAGTAATTGCTGGATTTCATCGCGAATGAATTTTTCGTCATCAGCCAATAACAGATTAGTCAGCCATAACGTCAGGCAATCCACCAAAATGCATATATTGGCAGCGTCCTGTTGTTGCAAAGCAGCGGCCAGATGCAAAGGTACTTCAATCGTGGTCCAGTGAGCAGGACGCTGCTGTTGATGCAATACGATACGTTGCTGCATTTCATTGTCATCAGCACGAGCCGTGGCAACATATAAAACGGGCAATTCGCTGTTGGTAGCGCGTTGTTCGGCCAGTCGGCTTTTACCGGATTTTACACCGCCTAGGATCAGGGTTTTAGCCATTTTCTGCCTTTAAAATCGTCAGTAGTTCTGTGGTATCCATATGCTGTTCTATCATCTCGGCCAGTCGTTCAATATCTGTTTCACGCAAAGTATGATAATCAGGGCTGCTGACATTATTCAGTCCGGCCCATTGCAGCAAGGCATCGCAGCTTTTTGGCTGTTCAAACAAGCCGTGCAGATAGGTGCCGATAATCTGTTGATCTTCGCTGATTGCCCCATCAGGGCCGTTTGATAGCTGTAACAGGGGACGCATCAAAGCTTTGCCTTCACTGATACCAGCATGGATTTCATAGCCAGTGATGGGAACAGCATTTAACAGTAACTGCCCCTGACTTTGCCTAAGTTGTTTTTCAGCATGCAGAGTGGTGATCATATCCAATAAACCCAGGCCTTTTTTAGATGTCCCGACCGTGCTTTCAACACCGTGTGGATCATCAATTTGTTGCCCCAGCATTTGAAAGCCACCACAGATACCGAGCACCTTGCCGCCATACCGCAGATGTTTATCAATCGCTTGGGGCCAACCTTGCTGTTCCAACCATTGCAGATCAGCACTGACATGTTTGCTGCCCGGCAGAATAATCAGATCAGCCGGTGGAATGGGGGAATCCGGGCCAATAAACTGCAAATTTACCTGTGGGTGAAGTCGTAACGGATCCAGATCAGTATGGTTACTGATGCGGGGAAGTACAGGCACAATAACGTTTAGCACATTTTTAGCTTTTGCTACCTGCGAAGTATTAATGGCATCTTCGGCTTCCAGATGCAGGCCATGCAGATAGGGCAACACTCCTAAAACGGGTTTGCCGGTGCGTTGTTCCAGCCAGTCGAGACCAGACTGCAACAAGCTGATATCGCCGCGAAAACGATTAATCACAAAGCCTTTGACCCGTTGTTGTTCAGTAGAAGAGAGCAGATCTAACGTGCCTACCAAATGGGCAAATACGCCGCCCCGATCGATATCGGCGACTAATATCACCGGACAATCCACCGCTTCGGCAAAACCCATATTGGCAATATCCCGATCACGCAAATTGATCTCTGCTGGTGAGCCGGCACCTTCTACCATTACCACATCATATTGATCAATCAGCCGTTGATGAGACTCAAGTACTGCCGCCATCGCAGTTTGTTTATAGTCATGATAAAACCGAGCGTCCATATTGGCGATGGCTTTACCATGGATAATTACCTGAGCCCCCGTGTCACTGTTTGGTTTCAATAAAACCGGATTCATATCCGTATGTGGCGGCAGATTACAGGCTTGTGCTTGAACCGCCTGAGCTCGCCCGACTTCACCACCTTCAGCGGTCACAGCACTATTTAAAGCCATATTCTGGGGCTTAAATGGCGCGACAGAATAACCTTGATTCACCAGCCAGCGACACAGGGCGGTAACCAAGGTACTTTTACCCGCATCAGAGGTCGTTCCCTGAACCATAAGCGTTTTGCACATCATGACGGCACAACTTTTTGCAAGGCGGTTTCCAGTCGTAACCATTCATGTTCCGAAGCGGGCAAACCAAAGCGTAAAGCGGCGGGTGCATCAAATAATCTGCATAAAATCCCTTGTTGAGCCAACTGCTGATGAATATGTGAGGCCTTGTCAGTTTTTATCCATTGAAACAATCCGCAACCACCTGTTGGCTTAAGATCATATTCAGTAAGCAAATCAAACAGGCGCTGAGCATATTGTGGCAGATATTGACGTGATTGTTTTTGCCAATCGGTATCGGCCAGTGCCTGGCTGGCTATCCATCGTGAAACTGAGGCAATAGGCCAGGGACCGGACTTTTCTGTAAGTTGATTGAGCACGACTGGATGGGTGATCACAAAGCCGACTCTGAGGCCCGCCAGGCCAAAAAACTTGCCAAGTGAACGCAAGATAATCAGGCCATTCATCACTGGAAGCGAAGCCAGACTATGCGCGGGCGCAATATCGATAAATGCTTCATCAACTATCAGCCAGCCACCACGTTTCTGCAAACGCTGATACCAATTTAATAAACAGTCTGAGCTGAAGGTTTCACCTGTGGGATTATTGGGATGAACCACAATGACTACATCAAAGTGATCAATCAGCTGATCCAGTTCAAAGCTCTCCAACTCAGATACTGCATGGCCAGCCTGTTGCCAGCAATAGCGATATTCTTGATAAGCCGGGGACAATATGGCAACCCGACAAGCGGGCCGCATCCGGGGAAGTAACTGTATGGCAGACTGAGAGCCAGCCATTGGCAAAATATGTTCACATTGATAATAGGCTTTGGCTTTTTCAATCAGGTCATCTTCAGCTTCGGGCAGTCGTTGCCAGAGTGTTGTTGGAATAAATTCAGGAACCGGCCAGCCATGAGGATTAATGCCGGTCGAAAGATCCAGCCAATCATTGACCGGAATGCCATATTGTTTTGAATTAGCCTGAATGCGGCCGCCATGATTAAGCATGGTGAATTCCTACGATAATACCTGTCACCATCAGCCATAACCCCACGCTGAAAAACACCAGACAAAGTGCACGTTGAATATCCTTTGCTTCAGCCGGATTTGATGTCCCCAGATGGGGGCGTTGATGCCACTCGCCGTGGTAGCAGGCAGCTCCGCCGAGTTGAATATCCAAAGCGCCTGCGCCGCTGGCCATTACCGGACCGGCATTTGGACTATCCCATTTGGATGCCTGCTGCCGCCAACAAATAAAGGCTTTGCGGCTATTGCCAAGCAAGGCATAGCTCAACGCGGTAAGTCTGGCGGGAATATAATTTAAAACATCATCAAGTCGTGCTGCCGCTTTACCGAAATAGAGATAGCGCGGCGTTCTGTAGCCCCACATGGCATCCAGGGTATTGACGAGTCGATAAGTGACTGCACCTGCAGCACCGCCGATGGCAAACCAGAACAGGGTGGCAAAAACCGCATCATTGCCATTTTCCAGTACCGATTCAATGGTGGCTTTGTTGACATCAATATGTTCTTTGTCACGACTGACAATACGACTGGTCAGCGTTTTGGCCTGTTCAATATCACCTTGCTGCATGGCATGCAGAATAGGTTTTGCGTGATCAAACAGGCTGCGGTGACCGATGCATAAAGTTAATACCAGGATAGAAAATAGCGTTCCCCAGACAGCAAACTGGCTAATGAAAAAACTGATAACGGCAAAGGGCAGAACGCAAAGCAGCAAAGCCAACAGGCCGAGAATAAATTGTCTGGAAGTGCTGTGGTGGTTCTGGTTAAAACGGGATTCCAGTTTGTTTGCCAGCGTACCAAAGCCCACCAAAGGATGCAGGCGTTTGGGTTCACCAAAAAACCAGTCCAGAATCAAAGCAGACAGCATCATAATAAACGTCATGATTTGGTTCTGACTGGCCAGCAGTTTTCAAAAATCAGCTCATCCAAAGGTTGACGTTGTCGCCAATTTTCCTGTTCCAGCATGGGTTGTTGGTAAAACTTATCGACATGACCCAAACAAAGAATGGCGACCGGGCAGGCACCTTCAGGAATAGCCAGTAACTCAGAGAGTTGGTCGGGATCAAACAAGGATACCCAGCCCATCCCCAAACCTTCGGCACGGGCAGCCAGCCACATATTCTGAATGGCACATGATACCGATGCCAGATCCATTTCCGGCAGGGTACGCCGACCAAAAATATGCGACTCACGTTTATCCATCAACGAAATAACCAGCACTTCGGCGCACTCCTTGATGCCTTCGACTTTCAGCTGCAGAAATTCCGTTTCGCGTTCACCCAGTGCCCTGGCAGTCAGAACTCTTTCGTTTTCAACGATTTGATGGATAGCGTTGCGGATGCCGGTATCGGTAATCCGAATCATCCGCCAAGGCTGCATCAGCCCTACGCTTGGAGCCTGCCAGGCGGCGTGAAATAATCGCTGCAGAATATCCTGATCGATGGGCTCAGCAATAAAATGCCGTATATCCCGACGCTCACCAATGGCGCGATAAACCGCCTCACGATCCTGGTCATTAAAACGGTATTTATCCAGACTCATGGGGTAAACCAGCGGGCGATTAGTTCAGGGGCTGACGGAAAGTAAAAGTGGATATAACTGGCGGTCAGGCGTAGTTGCTGAAATACGGCTTCACTGACTTTGTTGTCATTAGGGGATTCAGCATAAGCAATAGCGTCGAGTTGGTTTTCCAGCAAGGAATGGTGATAGGTATGCCCACGTAAGGTGTGATTATCAAGAGTGACTTGTTGTAAAGCCAAGGCTGTCAGTCTGGCCTGCAATTTGGCATCGGCTGCCAGCACGCCACACATTTCAGCCTGATTACCATGCTTATCGGTTAATGTCTTACAGAGATAAAGCATGCCGCCACATTCTGCGAGAACCGGTTTGTTGGCGTTAATATGCGCAAAGATTGCCTGACGCATTGGCAGATTCTGGCTGAGAGTCTCCAGATGCAGTTCAGGATAGCCGCCGGGCAGATACAGACTGTCTACTTCTGGGAGTGCTGCATCTTGTAACGGTGAAAAAAACACCAGCTCAACACCCATAGCGGTTAAACAATCCAAATTAGCCTGATAGATAAAGGCAAATGCGGCATCTTTGGCTACACCAATGCGGATACCTTTTAATAATAAAGGCAGATCCTCAGCTGGTTCGTTGTGAATAGGGTATTCAGGTAAAACAAAAGCAGGGTTAAACGCGAGGCTATCGGCCAGTTTGTCCAGACGTTCTGCTAAACCATTTATTTCATCAGCCTGAACCAGACCAAGATAGCGACTCGGCAGGCTCTCGACTTGGCGAGGCATGGTTGCCAGGCAGGGTAAATCTTCAGGTAAATGGGGGGTGAGCATTTCAGCATGTTTGCTGCTACCGACACGGTTCGCTAACACGCCTGCCAGTTGAACATCCTGACGAAAGTTGGCCAGGCCAAATGCTAAAGCAGCAAACGTTTGTGCCATGGCACTGGCATCGATCACGGCTAATACAGGAATACTCAGCGTGGCGGCAAGGTCGGCCGTTGATGGCGCGCCATCAAACAAGCCCATCACCCCTTCAATCAGAATGATATCTGCCTGTTGGGCGGCTTCAGCGATAAGTTGTCTGGAGTGAGTTTCACCGACCATCCATAAATCAACTTGATAAACCGGATGGCCGGAGGCAAAAGACAGGATCATTGGGTCCAGAAAGTCTGGACCCACTTTGAAAATTCGGACCTGTTTACCCTGACGTCGATAATGCCACGCCAAGGTCGCGGTAACGGTTGTTTTACCTTGACCTGAGGCGGGGGCAGCAATAATCAGCGCAGCGCAGGTTTGCGGCTGCTTTGACATTAACGTAGCTGATTACTGCGCTGGCTCAAATTGGCAAAACGGAAGCTGATATGAATCACCGCGGCAATAGCGATGTAAAAGCTTAATTTACTCAGGTTACCAGGATAGGACTGCACAAACCGGGTCATATACTCAGCCATGGTGGGATCAATATAACGACCTGAAAACCAGTAAAAACCACCGCCACTGAACAAGCCGGCAATTGCAGTCACCGAAACCAGTGTCAATGCAAGGGTAAACAATGCGGTCCAGTTAAATTGGTATTTGGATTGGAACCAGCGACCTGCCAGCCATAAACTGCCGTAAGCGGGTAATAAAAATCCATACGCTGGTGAAACACAAAAATTACTGGCACCACCGATGTAAACCGACATCAAATCCAACACGACAGCCATGCCTAAAAACACTGGAAACCACAATTTGGAAGCCAGATAAAACCCGGCGAGCATAAATACGGCCCAGGAAGCGCTGGGTAAAACATTGATATCGGCAAAATGATGACCGCGAGTCATCACCATTAATAAAGCCAGAAGTGCAGCCACGATCAGTTGCTGACGTTGAGATAATAACGACATTGAGGTTCTCCGATGTGCTCACCCGCACAACTTGGTTAATAGCATTTTCGGTCAACAGACCAGGATATTTCAGGCCGGTCTCCGGACTCATAAGTGGTGCCATCACCAGTTGAACACCTTCCCGTAAAAATACAGTGGCGTAACGTTCAACCTGAACTTATTTACCGTTGCGGGGGCAGTGTCGGCTTTATCTTCAGATGAAAATGCACCAACTTCCCGTTTCATCGCTTTCGCGACACCTGAAACAGCCGACAGAATAAGGATTAGCAGTCCATATTGTCAATTTGGAAATAGACTTTCTACGTTATCGCATTTGACGATATGGCGGGGGAGATCTAAGATGCGCCCCTCTTCAGGTGCTTTGATATCCATCAGAGTTAAACGGGAAGTTGGTGAAAAACCAACACTGCCCCCGCAACGGTAAACGTTGAAAATGCATCCAATCAGCCACTGCGATTCATCGTGGGAAGGCGGATGTACTGGCGCAAGCCACAACGTGAGTCCGGAGACCGGCCTGAAGTTCATCACAACCAAATTGTGTTGTGTGACTTTATTAACCTGGATCGCGGGTGAGCGTATCCCTAGGAGACAATATGAAACCTTCAACAAAGGCGATGCCTTTGCGCGTCTGTGCACGTCTGACTTTAGCGGCACTGGCGACTTCTACCTTCTCTGTTACGGCTCTGGCTGAACAGGAATCCCTTGAGGCCATAACCATTACCGCCAACCGGATGCCTACCGAAAATGCGCTGGCACCCAATAGCGTTATCACGCGTGCTGATATTGAACGTTTGCAAATCAATGATTTGCCTAGCTTATTATCACGGTTTCCAAGTATGGATATTTCAAATAGTGGTGGCTTAGGGAAAAACAGTAGTGTCTATTTGAGAGGAACAAATTCAGATCACGTTTTGTTTTTAGTTGATGGGGTTAAATGGCATTCTGCTACATCAGGCGGTGCTGCCATCCAGGACTTTCCGATAAATCAGATTGAGCGTATTGAAATCGTACGTGGACCAAGGTCTGGTTTGTATGGTTCTGAAGCGATTGGTGGTGTCATTCAGATATTTACCCGGCAAGGTAAAAAACAAGACCCGACCCCCTATGCTTCGGTTGGAATTGGCAGCCATAATACCAAACAGGCCAGTGGTGGTGTCAGTGGTGGTAATGAAACAACGCGTTATCATGCAAATTTCACGCATCAATCCACCAATGGAATTAATGCCAGAGAAGAAGATAACCCGGATCATGATGGTTATCGGAATAATAGTGTTTCAGCAAAAGTTGATCACGATATCAATAAGGACTGGAGTGTTGGAGCGAATTTTTTACGCGCTCAATCACAAAACCATTATGATAGTTTTTCTGTTACAGAAGATTTTTATGCTGATAATATTCAACAGGTTATGGGCGTAAACTCACGTTATCAGTTCACTGATTATTGGTTAATGTCACTCAATTTATCTGAATCAAGGGACGAATCGGATAATTATAAAGATGGCATTCCGGATGGCACTTTCAATACCCGTCATCGGTTTATCAGTCTGGTCAATACTTTTATGCTGACAAAAAATCAACGACTTAATGTAGGTCTTGACTATGATCATGACCGAATTGAGGGCACGATTGATTACGATGAAACTTCACGCGATAACAAGGCGTTTTTTATCAGTTGGCAAGGGCAGGCAGGAAATCACAGCTGGTTATTAAGTTCTCGACATGATGATAACGAAGCCTATGGGGAAGAAACGACCGGCACGGCAGAGTGGGGCTATCAGTTAACACAGGCACTTCAGCTTACGGCGAATGTTGGAACGGCATTCAAAGCCCCAACATTTAATGAACTTTATTATCCAGATGTTGGGTTTTTTGTTGGCAATCCCGATTTGGAAGCCGAAAAATCGAAAAACTATGGTGTTGGTTTGTTAGGTAACGCTGATTGGGGTACCTGGGGAGTCCATGCTTTTCAGAACAAAATACGTGATTTGTTGGTATATCAATTTCCCACCACTGAAAATGTGGCTGAAGCCAAAATCAAAGGTCTTGAATTCGATTTGGCTACAACGCTGCTGAATTGGCAGGTACAGTTCAATGCGACTGTGCTTAAACCCGAAGATGAGGAAACAGGTAATAAGCTACCACGCAGAGCACAGCGCCTGGCGAATCTGCATGTTGATCGTCAGTTTGGCGACTGGTCAATTGGCGGCAGCTGGAAAGTGAGTGACTATCGTTATGACGATGCCGCTAACAACACGCGTTTAAGTGGTTATGGTCTGGTGGACTTTCGAGTGGCTTATCAGATTGATAATGACTGGTCGGTTAAGCTAAATGCAATGAATGTGTTTGATAAGGAATATCAGACAGTCAATAACTTCAATACCTTGGATCGTACCTATATGCTGTCTTTACATTATCAGCCTTAAAATAGGTAGCTTATTTCATGCTCAGTCATTATCGACTGAGCATGATTTTTAGCTTTTAACGGCAAATCATTAATTTTATCTTCCTCGCATGTTCGCCGGATCATTCAGTAAGGATAAAGCTGGTCAGCTATAAGGCTTATCTTTTAGAATGGCAGGATTTTCCAGCGATATTCAGAGTTATCATGACAGATCTCAAAGACCAGGGTTTTGCCACCCGTGCAATTCGTACAGGACATGTAAGAACTCCTGAGGGCGAACATTCCGAACCAATTTTCCCCACTTCAAGTTTTGTGTTTGACAGTGCTGAACAAGCGGCAGCACGATTTGGCGGTGATGAACCCGGCAATATCTATGCACGCTTTACCAATCCAACCGTACGCACCTTTGAGCAACGTCTTGCCTCGCTGGAACAAGGTGAAGCCTGTGTGGCAACAGCTTCAGGCATGTCGGCTATTCTCGCAACCTTTATGGGATTATGTGCTGCAGGGGATCATATTGTCTCTTCACGCAGTGTATTTGGTACTACCCGGGTATTGTTTGATAAATATCTCAGCAAGTTCGGTTTGCAGACGGATTATGTGCCGTTAACCGATTTGGCGGCCTGGGAAGCGGCAATTAAACCCAATACCAAGGCGCTGTTTCTGGAAACGCCATCCAATCCACTCAATGAAATTGCTGATTTAGCGGCGTTATCCGCTTTGGCAAAACAGCATGATTGCCTGTTAATTGTCGATAACTGTTTCTGTACCCCGGCTTTACAGCAGCCATTATTGCTTGGCGCGGATATTGTGATTCACTCTGCTACCAAATATATTGATGGACAGGGGCGTTGTGTTGGTGGGGCGGTAGTCGGTGATGCACAGCGTGTCGGAGAAGATGTCTACGGTTTCCTGCGTTCAGCTGGCCCAACGATGAGCGCATTCAATGCCTGGACTTTTCTGAAAGGTCTGGAAACCCTGGATTTACGTATGAGAGCGCATTCCAGCAATGCCAATCAACTCGCCCATTGGTTGCAACAGCAAAAACAAGTGTCACAGGTTTTTTATGCGGGTCTGAAATCACATCCCGGTCATCAACTAGCCAAACAGCAGCAATCTGATTTTGGCGGCATTATTGCGTTTGAAGTCAAAGGCGGGCAACAGGCTGCGTGGAAACTGATTAATGCCACTCGTTTTATTTCAATTACCGCCAATTTGGGTGACACAAAAACAACGATTACCCATCCCGCGACGACTACGCATGGCCGTTTGTCTGAAGTAGCCCGTGCCGAATCAGGTATCAGCGAGGGCATGATACGTCTATCGGTTGGTTTGGAAAATGTTGAAGATATTCAAACAGATATCCAATGTGGGTTGGATCTACTTTAAGCTCGCCAAGCAAATAGCTGAACTATCGGCATAAAACCTGCATATTGAGTCTGAAATAAAACAATTCGCGTCAGAAAATCGCCAGTGATGACATTTTCTGCCGCTTTTCAAGCCAAACAGGTTGTTTTTATGCAGAGAATATTATGGGTAATACTGGCCCTGCCAGTCATCTGGCTTGCTTGTCCAGCGAATGCCAATGCTGAGTCAAATGCAGATGTCCGCATCATTATTGATGTGTCTGGCAGCATGAAATACAACGATCCACAGAATCTGCGATCACCTGGTCTGCGTTTATTGGGTGGGTTGATGCCGGGCGATGCCGAAAGTGGTGTCTGGACGTTTGCCCGTTACGTCAATATGCTGGTTCCAATACAGAATGCTGACGATAAATGGCGGCAACAGGTCCAGCAAAAATCCTCTGAAATTCATTCCCACGGCTTGTTTACGGATATCGAGCAGGCCCTGCAAAAAGCTACCGCTAATGTTAAGTCCACAGATCCGGCCAGGCAACGCAGTATTATCCTGTTATCGGATGGTCTGGTTGATTTACATCAGGGAAAAGCTGCCAGTCAACAATCCCGGCAAAACATTATCGATAAACTGTTACCGCAAATTAAGCAAAAAGGCTTTCGTATCCATACGATAGCGTTATCCGAAGAAGCTGATCATGAACTACTGAAACAACTCTCCCTCTCCACCGATGGCTGGTACCACAAGGTGGATAATGCCGATGAGCTGGAACGGGTATTTCTGCATTTGTTTGAACAGGCAACCCAACGTGATTCGGTTCCGTTGGTTGAGAATCAGTTCACTATTGATAACAGTGTCAATGAAATGACGATTTTGGTGTTTCGTGAAAATGAAACCGATGTCACCCAACTGGTGCAACCTGATCAGCAACGCCAACAAGCTGATAATCATGAGTCCTCGGTACGCTGGATGCAGGAAAAACATTTTGATTTAATCACGGTAGAAAAACCGATGACAGGTGACTGGTTTATTGACGCTAATATAGATCCGGATAACCGGGTCATGGTGTTGACCGATCTGCGACTGGAAACCATTGATCTGCCAAATAATATTCTGGCAGGAGAGCAATTTGATATTGTTGCTAAATTGATCGACCATGGTAAACAGGTTGAGCGAACGGATTTTCTGCAGCTGGTGACGGCAGAGTTGAGTACCCAGCCACTGGCAGGCGATCCCATCAACAACACGATGACCTTAAACAACCAGACGGCGACGTTTATGGCAAATTTGGGCAAGCTGTTTGATAGTGGACAAAATGATATTGTGATCACGGCAAAAAGTGACACATTTGAACGCCAGCGGCGGCAATCTGTCAACGTAGTAGCATTGCCGTTTGATGTTACCGTTACCCAGCTGGAAACAGACAGTCGAAGTCATCGTTTATCCATGTCAGCTGATGCCAGCATGATTGATCCTGAATCATTGCAAATCACCGCATTGCTCAGCGCCGCTGATGGCAGTGAGTTTCCCTATGATGTGTTACGCCAAGCTGATAACACCTGGCAGCTGACTTTAGCTGATCTGCAGCCGGAAACTGCGTATCAATTATCGTTGCAGATCAGAGGTAAAACCCTGACTGGCCGTAATGTTTTTTTACAGCCGAAACCCATTCAGTTACTGGATGAAATGGGGGCCACATTGACGATTACTTCAGAAACGCCGAGGGCTGCTGACCCTGCTGATAAGCCATTTGAACCGGTGATGATTGAACCAGTTACAGATGAAGAAACAACGATTATTGATGAGACTGTCTTTCGATTATCAAATACTGTCATTTTAGCCATTGGTAATGCCGTTATTGTGCTGTTGTTATTGATGGGATTCTGGTTTTGGCATCGCAGCCGTCGCCGGCAGCTATTACCTGGAGATTTATTATAAATGTCTATGACTGATCCGGTTTTTCAATGGCTGGCTTACGAGCTGGCTTTTATCTTTGCCATTTTGTTTGTCTGGGTTCTGCTTCGTGCCCGACGCAAACATAAACGTGCTCAGGCAGCGGCTGCAAAAACGGCCAAATTAATCAAAAACAATCATGAACAACGTTTTGCTGCATTAAGCAGTCAACTGAGTGAACGTTATGGTTTAAGCGGCGCTGCTCTCGATACCATGGTTGAAGAATTGATGTCGCGGGAAAAGGAAATCTTTAAATCGATAGTCAATCTGTATTCAGAACAGGACGAAAAATCACTGGGAAAATTACCGGAACAGATTACTTCGTTAACGGATGCAACGCTAAGTATTATGCAAGCCGATATTGAGCAGGATCCTGTCGAATCCGAGATGACGGAGGAAATTGCCAGCGAAACTGAATTATCCGAAGAAACGGCAGAGTTTGAAGATCAAATAGAGTCACCTGAAGCGGAAGAAGAACCTGTAGCAGACTTTGACAGTGTGTTTGATGACGAGAATGCTGAGAATGTTGTTGCACAAACCGAACTACTGGATGATGAAACTGTTGTCAGTGACGAACAGAATGATACTTCCGAGATGTTTGAGATTGAACTGGCGGATGTTGAAACTGAAAATGCGGAGGATATATCCAATCAAAACCAGTTGGAGGATGAAACGACCAGCAGCGATTTGGCTGAAGAGGTAAATGAAGAACCCGCTGCAGACTCGGAAGTGGAGATGGCTCCTGAACTGCTGGCAGAATTTGATGGCTTGGCAACTGATGATGTCAATACAGCTGATCAATTGGAACCAGACGTTCAAGACGGGCAAGATTTACAGTCCGAGGCAGTGTTAGAAACTGAAGCAGTCAAACCCGCCATGCGGATGGCGGATTTTGTGAAAAATGACTGGAACCCAACCGTTCCTGATATTTACGGTAAAGCTTCTTCAGAGTTGGCTGCTCCTTCACCAGAGATCGATGAAGCCGCAATGGAAAATGCCGGCAGCTCATCCGAACTTAACAGTATGAAGGCTTATTTAAATAAAGCCTGGACCAATCAGGTGCCGGATGTTTATGGCAAATCTCCCACCCCTGATGCAAGTGCCGATATTCCTGAAAATACGGCGGCGTTTGAACATCAGGAGCTGAAATTCCATGCTTTTGAAAGTGGAGATATCAATCCACTGGATTTAATGAATCCAGTTCAGCCTGCCGAAATTGAATTAGACATTGATCAGGCTGTTGAAATGGAGCCTGCTGGGGAAGCCGGGATTTCGGTCGCGGAAATCGATGAATTGATGCGCATCAAAGATGCTACAGATGAGCCGGAAGTTTCCAAAAAAGAAAATAATAATGAAACACCCGACAGAATCATTGATGAGATCACCACGCCAGAACAAGATGATATGGCGCAATCGGTTACTGCTGATGAAGTCACCGAAGTACTTGAACAAGCGATATCAGAAGCTGATGCAAATCCAATAGATGATGTTTCGCCTGAGGGAGGTGAGTCCTCAGCGCAATATGCTGAAAAAATGGCCGCGGTAGAACCGGCAGGTCTTGATGAAACAGCCAGTGACGCAGCGGAAGATTTGCTGGAACACACGCAACAAATCGAAAACATAACCTCCGGACCTGAACAGCCCTTGAAGCAAGAGCAAGCCGAGGTTCCAGATGCAGAGGATTTAGACCCGCTACTAACCGAGAATGCCTCTTTTGCTGATTCACTATTAAAAGAATCTGAGAATACCGGTTTGCTCGTTGAAGAGAGTGACTCGACTGTTCTGGAAAAAGAACAGGAGGAATTCACTGAAAATGCAGAATCTAACGGGCTGGAACAACGGGTTGAAACTGAGATGCCGGAAGCTGTAGCTGATGAAGTTGTTCCGGAAGAGCCTCATCAGCCATCAGAGCCAGAATCCAATGAAATGAGGGAAGCAACTCAGGATGTTGTGAATAGCTCTGATCATGAAGAAATACCGGCTGTAGATGAGTTGAGCCCAGAAACGGCTGAAGCTGGCGAGCCGGAACAAACCGCCGAACCAGCGCCAGAAGCTTTAACGGAAGAAACGGAACCCGAAGTTCAGGATTCATCCTTAGCGATGACATCAAGTGAAGCGCCTGAAGCAACACGGGATCTAACAGATCTCCCCGATGTTAAAGAAACAGTGGCTTTAGAGGAATCAACTCCAGAAACGGCTGAACCTGGCGAGCCGGAACAAGCCGCCGAACCAGCGCCAGAAGCTTTAACGGAAGAAACAGAACTCGAAGTTCAGGATTCATCCTCAGCGATGGCATCAAGTGAAGCGCCTGAAGCAACACGAGATCTAACAGATCTCCCCGATGTTAAAGAAACAGTGGCTTTAGAGGAATCAAGTCCAGAAACGGCTGAACCTGGCGAGCCGGAACAAGCCGCCGAACCAGCACCAGAAGCTTTAACGGAAGAAGTGGAACCAGCAGAGCAAATTTCTCCGTTGGAGCTGGAATTCCAAGAGGCCCTGTCCGTTGAAGATCCCAGTTCAGACATCGACAGCCAGCAATTAACTGAAGATGCGTTCAACGATTTGGTTGAAACAAACCAGACAGAAAACAATATTGCCGAAGCCGAAGCCGAAGCCGA
>DEXE01000006.1:709060-763496 GCA_002363955.1 Methylophaga sp. UBA3192 | reverse complement strand
CCGAAGCCGAAGCCGAAGCCGAAAGTCACTACCAAAGCGAGGAAGAGCGATTGGCTGGCATAATGTCGGCACAACCAATTGATGCAATAGCTGCCGATGAAAATATCGTCAAGGAAGCATCCAAAACGAATGAGCCTGTTAATGAGATTGAGAAGTTACGGGCTAAATTACGTGAACGAACACAACGGCTGAAAGCAGCAAGGAAACAACATCTTGCTGGAGATCATGCAATCGCCACACAACCACCCATTGAAAAAGCTGTTGATAGTGAGCCATCTAGGGAAATGCTTATTGAAGAAGCGGAAGAAAGCCACACTGTAAGCAGCGAAGCTCCCGGTCTTTCTCCAGATTTTCTGGATAAAGAAAGCAGCCTGGAGGAGTCTTTTGAGAATAAAGAAGAAAGCTATCACATTGAAGCAGCACAGTCTGACAATACTTTAAAGACTGAGTTTGATAAAGCTGATGACACCTCCCCGCAGCCAGATGCTAAACAACAAAAATCCCCATCGTCATATCGCTCTGACAGGGATGCAGAAGTGGATTTTGTTTCAACAGCAAAGTCAACTGAGAAAACTTTGGTGTCTCCTGCATCAGATAAGCAACCCTATGCATTTCATGACATGCCTGAGTTTATTGAGGAAGAAATCGAATTATCAACAGCCAATGGATACAGAATGAATTCGACTCAGGAATTAATTTCTGAAGTTAAAAAGGCACCTCTGGTTTCATTGATGGGCTCCAATGAGCATAAAAGTGAGCCACTGAAACCCAAGCTTAACGATGAGAAGACACATACGAACGATGATGAGTGGGTCTCAGATTTACTCGACAATACTTCACCCAGCAAGGTTGATGAAATTCCTGAATCAACCGTTTCCGAAAAAATTGACGTTAAAACATCAGTTCATACAGAGGCAAATCCGGATATGGACAGCCCTGAAAATGAAGCTGGAGAAATCCCCCCCGTTGAAGATATAACTCAGAAGTCAAACCTGAGCCAGGCTGAAGAGGACTTTGCTGCAGCACTTGCGGCAGAACAGGCTCAGGCAGAGTTGGATCGTAAACAGACACAGTCTGAAATTGCCGTTTTTGATATTCCTGAACAGCCCGACTTGCCTGAACCTGAGCGTTTGGAATCATTACTCAAAGATGTTGAAAAGCTACAATCGACACAAACGGATAAAAAGTTATCACTGATCCCACCAACGCAAGAGGAGCCGCTTCCGGATACTGCGCAGTTGGATAGTTTACTGGGTGAAGTGGATAAATTAACTGCTGTCAAAAAAACGGGTAAAAGCAAAAAGAAACGGAGTGAGTTACAGGCGATTCTTTCAACAATACCGTCATTTTCTGGCAATAAGAAGCCAAAATACAAGTGAGTAAGATAGATCTACTATCGCCTTATATAACTTGATGAAGTGATATTTTTAAACGGTCTGAGCAACGTTTTGCTAAAATTTCCGTCGTTTAAGCACGGAAAAATTTATGACAGACCAAATTCATCAGGTAGCCATTGTCGGTGGCGGTGTCTGTGGCACCGCGCTGCTGTATATGCTGGCTGAATATACTGATCTTAATGATATTGTCCTGTTGGAAAAATATGCCGGGGTGGCCAAGGTCAACTCGAATGGCCGTAACAACAGCCAGACAATCCATTGCGGTGATATTGAGACCAATTACACCTTGGAGAAAGCGACCAAGGTAAAAGCGGCTGCTGAGATGCTGGTGAATTTTGCTGCTGATTTACCTAATGTAGATCAGGTCATTTTCAAATATCCCAAAATGGTTTTAGGTGTCGGTGAACAGGAATGCCGTCAGCTTCGCCAGCGCTACCAGACTTTCCGTGAAGTCTTTCCCAATATGAAACTGTTGGAAAAATCGGATATTGCTTCCTATGAACCCGCCGTCGTCATGGTAAATGGTGAAATGCGGGCAGAACCCTGTGTTGCACTTGCTATTTTGGATGATTACAGTGCGGTCGACTATCAACGTTTATCGCAAGCCTTTGTTGATAAGGCCAAAGCCAAAACAGACAAACAAATCCAGCTTTTATTTAACAGCGAAGTCGATGATATTGTCGAAAGTGATGGCGTATTTTCATTGGTTACCGGCGATAAAATCATTAAGGCTCGCAGCGTGGTGGTCTCTGCTGGCGGACATAGTTTACTGCTGGCACAAAAGATGGGCTATGGCTTGGAATTCTCTTGCCTGCCTGTCGCTGGGAGCTTTTATTTCACCCCGCAAGTGCTCCGTGGCAAGGTGTATACCGTGCAGAATGATGCATTGCCATTTGCCGCGGTGCATGGTGATCCGGATGTGCTGGTCGAGGGTAAAACCCGTTTTGGGCCCACGGCATTGTTACTGCCATTGTTAGAGCGTTATAACAATAAAACTTTTTTTGAATTTCTGCGGGTTCTGCGCCTGGACAGCAGGGTGCTTAAAGTTTTCTGGGATTTGTTCCGTATCAAGGATATTCGCAACTACATCTTTAAAAACTTCCTGTTTGAAGTGCCGTTATTACGTCGCTGGCTGTTTTTGAAAGATGCACGCAAAATCGTTCCTGGCCTGCAATTGAAAGATATTGAATTCGCCAAAGGTTTTGGGGGTGTCAGGCCTCAGTTGATTGATAAAAAGAATGCCAAGTTGTTGATGGGTGAGGCCAAGATTAACCCCGGAAACGGTATTGTCTTCAATATGACGCCATCCCCTGGAGGCACCAGTTGTCTGGAAAATGCTGAAACGGATATGCGTTTAATTGCAGGACGTATTGGTGCATCCATCAATGAATCCTTGCTGAACGAAAGACTTCATAAATCAGCATAATGGCATCATCACCCTATATCACTGCTGATGGCATGTTCCGGATGAATCAGGAGCTGAGCGAGCGCTGGCAGCGGCGCAGGCATGTAGTTCAGGCCTTGGCCGCTGCCGCGGCTGAAGGCGATCGTTCTGAAAACGCCGAATATATTTATCGTAAAAAAGAACTCAGGGAAATTGATCGGCGGATCCGCTATCTGCAAAAACGTATTCCGGATTTGATGGCCATTGATCGTATCCCGGATAATCAGGAAGCCGTATTTTTTGCGGCGTATGTGACGCTGTTGAAGGATGATACGGAAGAGGTTCAATACCGGATCGTCGGCCCGGATGAGATTGATCACGCCAAAGGGAATATCAGTGTGGATTCACCTTTGGCGCAAGCGTTGTTGAAAAAACAGATAGATGACGAAGTAACTATCCAGGTTCAGGATGGTGGTCATCGTTATCTGATTCTGGACATCAAATATTAGTTTGCAGCTGGTTGTATCCGATAAATCTCGCCATCATCAGTTGATACATACAACCAGCCTTCAGGACTTTCAATGACGTTACGAATACGTTTATTCATAGTTCGTAAATAGCGTGTTTCATCGACTGCTTCGTTGTTCTGAATTTTGACCTGATTCAGATGTTGTAGCGCCATGGCACCTGAAAATAAGTCACCCTGCCATTCCGGGAAGGCTTCACCCTGATACTGCACCAGACCGCTGGGAGCGATGGATGGAATATAGACTTTTATCGGATTTGCCATACCATCCACTTCTTTGCCTTGACCGACAGAGACAGGAGCATAATATTCCTTACCATGGGAAGCCTCAGGCCAACCGTAGTTTTTGCCTGGTTCAATCAGATTGATTTCATCACCACCACGTGGACCGTGTTCAATACCCCAAAGCTGTTGTGTTTCAGCGTTGTAATGCAGGCCCTGTGGATTACGATGACCGTAACTCCAGATTTCCGGCAAAGCATTGTCCTGTCCGACAAAAGGATTGTCCTGCGGAACACTACCATCAAGATTTAGCCTTAGAACGGTACCGTTGTGATTGTTAAGATCCTGGGCCATATCACGTTCGCCACGATCCCCAATAGAGAAGAACAGATGACCTTGCTGATCAAACACAATCCGACTACCGTAATGCTGGCCTTTACTGGTGCGTGATTGGGTGACTATTAAATCCTTCCAATCAGCTATAGCATTGCCGTCTAATTTTGCACGGGCGAGTGTAGTTGCGCCCTGGCCATCTATATCTTTGCTGTAGGTGAAATAAATCCAGCCACTCTCAGCATAATCCGGTGATAAAGCCACATCCAGAAAGCCACCCTGACCTTGTGCTTTAACTGAAGGTACACCACTGATATCCGTTTTATCCCCAGAATCAAGATTGACCAGGCTTAACTTGCCTTCGCGCTGGGTCACCAGCATCGTACCGTCGGGCAAAATTGCCATTCCCCATGGGATGCCGAGGCCTTCAGCAACTTTGTCAATTTGCAGCTTTTTATCAGTGACGCTGGCAGCATAAGCCGGAACAGCAAAAAACCAAACTGATACTGCAAGCAGCACGCTAATCAATTTCATCTGGTTAACTCCTTAGGTTATGAACTACAAGACAACATTGAACAGCCGGGTTTATCTCTTGCCCAGTCGGGACGTTTAGCTGCGTAATGCTGATACTGAGGTTGTTCATCATAAGGACGGTGCATGACCTCTAAAAGTTCATGAATCAGGCTGTAATCGCCATCATGAGCTTTGTCTATTGCCTGTTGAGACAGATAGTTACGTAACACATATTTCGGATTTACCCGATTCATTCTGGCTTTTCTATCAAGGTCGCTGGTGCCATCCTGCTGCACACGCAGCTGATAGCGTCTCAACCAGTTGCAGATATCTTTTTTATCCTCTTTGGATAGGGCCTCAGGAGCGTAATACGCTTCCATTAACGGTGCCAGTAGGTCTTCATCACTGAGATCGTTTTGTTCACACGACACGTCTGCCAAATTGCGATAGAAAATCGTCATATCGGTTTCAGCCAGTAACAGAATTTTCTGTAACTGCTGATTTAGTTCATGATCGGCGTCACCCTGATAGTCATTCAATCCAAGTTTATCGGCACGCATTTTTTGCCATTTATCCGTGTAAAGCTTGACGTAATCAGTCAGAATTTGTTGCAGTGGCTCGACGTCATCAATTAATGGATAAATAGCATTGCCGAGTTGTAACAGATTCCATTGAGCGATTTGCGGTTGGTGACCAAACCGATAGCGTTTACCCGTTGCATCGGTAGTGTTTGGCGTCCAGTCGGGATCGTAATTATCAATCCAGCCATACGGGCCGTAATCAATAGTCAGTCCTAAAATCGAAGTGTTATCAGTATTCAATACGCCATGCACAAAACCAACACGCATCCAGTGCACCACCAAATCTGCCGTGCGTTCACACACTTCTTTGAACCAGGCGAGATATGTCGCTTTGGAGGGTTCACCTAAATGCGAATAATGATGGCGAATGGTGTAATCGACTAATAATTTAAGGTTGTCGATATCACCATGAGAATTAAATAGCTCGTAATTACCAATTCTAAGGAATGAGGGGGCAACCCGACAAACGATCGCACCTGGTTCAGTTTGCGGGCGGCCATCGTAAAACATATCCCGGATCACACCTTCACCGGTGGTCACCAGACTCAAAGCACGGGTTGTGGGGATGCCCAGATGAAACATGGCTTCACTACAAAGAAACTCGCGAATGGATGAACGTAATACGGCAAGGCCATCAGCAGAGCGTGAATAGGGCGTTTCACCAGCGCCTTTAAGTTGCAGCATTTGCAGCTGGCCGTGAATATCCTGAACTTCACCAAGATTAATGGCACGGCCATCGCCCAGTTGTCCGGCCCAGTTGCCAAACTGATGTCCGCCGTAGCACATAGCATGCGGCTGCATGCCTTCAAGCAGCTCATTACCGGCAAACACATTAGCAAACTGCCGGCTTTCACAATCCACTGGTCTGATGCCTAAGTCGGTGGCTAAATCCATGGAATAAGCGACCAGTTCAGGCTCGGCAACAGGCGTAGGGTTCACAAAGGTATAACAGGCACCCAGCACCTGACGGCGAACGTTTTCAGTATCCGGATCGGCGGGGAGCTCCCTTACAAAACGGTTATCGAACTGCAGCCGCGTCATTGGGGTGGTGGTAGCGTCGTTGGGATTAAATTCTTGTGTAGTCATAGTCTCTATTACAACAGATAGCAGCCGGTGAAAACACCGGCTATTAATGTTGATATTGACCGACTAGGTTATGCGGGAAGTTCCTGAACTTGACGGTTCGTTTTAGCCTAACGCTGTTCGTTGTTGCTGTAACTGACTTAACGACTGTTCCAGTTCTGTCAGTTTTTCACGTTCTTTGGCAACAACATCTGCTGGTGCCTTGGCAACATAGTTTTCATTACTCAGTTTGCCAGCGGATTGTTTGATGATTTTATCCAGTTTGCTGATTTCCTTGTCCAGACGGGCAATTTCAGCATCCTTGTCAATCAGGCCTTCCAGAGGAATCAGGATTTCCATTTTGCCAACCAGTGCGGTAGCAGCTGCAGGCGCTTCACCAGCCAGAAACTCTACAGACTCCAGATTGGCTAATCGGCTGATAAAGTCGTGGTTATCCTGTAAACGTTGTTTATCAATGTCAGCGGCATCCTTGAGCAGCACTGGTAATTGTTTTTTCGGTGCAATATTCATTTGTGAACGAATAGAGCGAATACCGTTAATAAACTGCATCACCCATTCCATATCAGCAACAGCAGTGCTATCAATTTTACTGCTGTCAGCTACCGGATAGGCCTCACGCATAATGGTTGAGCCTGTTTTACCGGCTAACGGGGCGATGGTGTGCCAGATTTCTTCGGTAATAAACGGCATAAACGGATGCGCTAAACGCAGTGTGGCTTCCAACACCCGAACCAGGGTACGGCGGGTACCACGTTTGGCGGCGTCACTGGCTGCATCGTTATTTAAGACCGGTTTGGACAGTTCCAGATACCAGTCACAATAGTTGTTCCAGATAAACTCATAAATTGCCTGCGCCGCCAAATCAAAGCGGTAGCTGTCGATGGCACGGGTAACATCCTGTTCAGTCTGTTGCAATAACGAAATGATCCAGCGATCAGCCAGGCTTAACTCAACGTCAGCGTTATCAATACCCGTATCTTGATCTTTGGTATTCATTAATACGTAACGCGCCGCATTCCATAGTTTGTTACAGAAATTGCGGTAGCCGGCAATACGATTCATATCAAAATTGATATCACGTCCAGTGGTGGCTAATGAGGCAAAAGTGAAACGCAGCGCATCAGTTCCGTGCGGTGCGATACCTTCTGGAAATTCCTTGCGGGTGGCTTTTTCAATTTTGGCAGCCAGTTGGGGCTGCATCATGCCACTGGTACGTTTGGCAACCAGTGATTCCAGATCAATACCATCAATAATGTCGATGGGATCCAAAACATTACCTTTGGATTTCGACATTTTCTGGCCATGCGAATCACGGACCAGACCATGGATATACACTTCCTTGAATGGCACCTCATCCATAAACTTAATACCCATCATCATCATTCTGGCAACCCAGAAGAAGATAATGTCAAAACCGGTGACCAATACACTGGTCGGATACCAGGTTTTCAATGCGGCATCATCAGCCGGCCAACCCAAAGTGGAGAAGGGCCATAAAGCAGAAGAGAACCAGGTATCTAAAACATCTTCATCCTGTCTCAGGCTGATAGTGTCAGCCAGCCGGTGTTTTTTACGGACATCGGCTTCATCCTTTCCAACATAGATATTGCCCTGTTCGTCATACCAGGCCGGGATGCGGTGGCCCCACCAGATTTGCCGTGAAATACACCAGTCCTGAATGCCATCCATCCAGTTATAAAAGGTTTTATCCCAGTTGGCCGGGACAAATTTGATTTTGCCTGACTGTACCGCTTCAACTGCGGGTGCTGCGAGTACATCCGCTTTGACATACCATTGATCGGTCAATAATGGTTCGATGACGGCATTTGAACGATCGCCACGCGGCACCATCAGTTTGTGATCCTGGATGGTTTCCAGTAATCCTAAAGCCTCTAAATCGGCAACGATTTGTTTGCGGGCTGCATAGCGATCCAGACCACGATATTTTTCCGGCGCATTGTCATTAATGGCGGCATCAATCGTCAGAATATTAATTTGTTCCAGATTATGACGGTGACCAACTTCAGCATCGTTGAAATCATGCGCCGGGGTGATTTTAACGCAGCCACTACCAAATTCCGGATCAACATAATCATCACCGATGATTGGAATTTCACGTCCTACCAAAGGTAGCGTGATGGTTTTGCCAATCAGCTGTTTATAACGCTCGTCTTCCGGATGTACCGCAACGGCCGTATCACCCAGCATGGTTTCAGGACGGGTCGTGGCGACCACCAGATGACCACTTCCATCGGTGAGTGGATAACGGAAATGCCATAAATGGCCAGCTTCTTCTTCGGATAATACTTCGAGATCGGATACGGCGGTATGCAGAACCGGATCCCAGTTCACCAGCCGTTTGCCACGGTAAATCAAACCTTCTTCATGCAGTTTGATGAACACATGTTTCACGGCTTCGGACAGATTGTCATCCATGGTGAAACGATCACGAGACCAGTCCAGAGAGGATCCCAGACGGCGTAACTGACGGGTAATATTGCCACCGGATTCGCCTTTCCAATCCCAGACCCGCTCAATAAACGCCTCACGCCCTAAATCATGTCGCGTTTTGCCTTCGGCATTTAACTGACGTTCTACCACCATCTGGGTGGCGATACCGGCGTGATCAGTACCCGGCTGCCACAGTGTGTTATCGCCTTTCATCCGGTGGTAACGGGTGAGCAAATCCATAATGGTGTTATTAAACCCATGACCCATATGCAAACTGCCGGTGACATTGGGCGGTGGCAACATAATGGCATAGGGCATGCCTTCACCAGAAGGTTTGAATTCGCCGTTTTGTTCCCACTGTTGATACCAGCGCTGTTCTATTGCATCGGGGTTATAGGTTTTGTCCATGCGTCTCTGCGTTTATCTGTTCGGAAAAAGAAAAGCGGGCATTATACCCGCTTAATGTGTGCCCGGTCATGAGTGAGCCGGATTGCGTTAATTGTTTATTTGATGCGTATCGAGATGATAGCCACGATCTTTGTAAAACTGATAACGGACGCGGCCCTGTTTTTTGATTTCTTCATCGCCATTAATAATTTCGGCCAGCCGTTCAAACTGACTGAAAAATAGTGGCTGAGTCGGGTTTAGATTGATCAATACATCCATTAATTTAGGTGGTGCAGTATTTTCATGGCTGATTAAAACCGGTGCATTAATTTCGTCATCAGCCGCTAAAATCTGATGCGGCACAAAACTGTCTGGCCGAAAAGCCCATAAAGCCTTATCCATGGCTTGGCTTTGAGCCTGGTCTTCAGTGTGAATAAACACTTGATGGCCTTGCTGATAAGCTTTTTCCGCCAACCGGCAGGCAAATTGCTGCCGGTCAAGCGGATCGGTTGTGCCTAAAATGTAAAAACTGACTTTAGTCATGAATGTGCTATCAGTCTTCCAGACGATTCAGAATATATTGCATCAATAAAGGTACAGGACGTCCTGTGGCACCTTTTTCTTTGCCGCCATTCCATGCCGTACCGGCGATATCCAGATGCGCCCATTTGAATTTTTCAGTAAAGCGAGACAGGAAACATGCGGCTGTGACACTGCCAGCTTCTTTACCACCGACATTAGCGATATCGGCAAAGTTACTATCCAGTTGTTTCTGATAGTCATCCCACAACGGCAATTGCCATGCACGATCAAAACTATCGTTACCGGCTTTGAGCAGGTCATCTGCCAGCTCCTGGTTGTTAGCCATCAAACCGGAAGCGTTACTGCCCAATGCAACAATAATCGCACCGGTCAAGGTAGCGATATCAATGACGGTATCGGGCTCAAAACGTTCGCTATAGGTCAGCGCGTCACATAACAGTAAACGACCTTCGGCATCAGTATTTAATATTTCAATGGTTTGACCGGACATGCTGGTCACCACATCACCGGGCTTGTTGGCATCACCATCCGGTAGATTTTCAGAGCTTGGAATGACCCCGATGACATTGATTGGCAACTGCAATTCGGCAACGGCTTGAATGGTGCCTAATACGCTGGCCGAACCGCACATATCGTATTTCATTTCATCCATGCCGGGAGCGGGTTTAAGCGAAATACCGCCCGCATCAAAAGTTAAACCTTTACCCACCAAAACGATGGGTTTGCTGTTACCGCCACCACCGTAATTCAGGGTGATCAGTTTTGCAGGCTCTCGGCTACCGCGTGAGACAGATAAGAATGAACCCATGCCTAATTCGGCGATATCACTTTCTTCCAGTACATCAACCACCAGATTGTCTAAATCTTTCCCCAGCTTTATTGCTTGTTCTGCGAGATAGGTTGGTGTGCAGATATTGCCCGGCAAGTTACCGAGTTCACGCGCCAGATTCATGCCTTTGCCAATAGCTGCACCGGTTTTACAAGCTTTCTCCAATGCGTCAATATCGGCTTCAGTAGCCATAAATCCCAGTTTGGCCAGCGGTTTATCTACCGGTTTGAACTGACTTTTGGTTTGGCTGTAACGATATAAAGCAGCTTCCGTATTGATAATGGTTTGACGGATTTTCCAGGCAGTACTGCGATCTTTGACTGGCGTTTCAGCCAGACAACTGACGGCTTGTGTGGCAGCACTGTCATTTAACCATTTAGCCATTGTAATGCAGGCTGTGTTGAAGTCATTTTCAGTTGTTTTTTCGAATTTGCCACAGCCCACCAGTAAAACGCGAGGGCTCGAAATACCTTCGATATCTTGTAACAACAATGTTTGACCCGGTTTACCACTGATATCGCCACGTTCGACAACACGTTGCAGGGTTCCATTGCTGGCGGTGTTTAAAGTGGCTGCTGCTGGACTCAGTTGATTGCCTTCAAATACGGCGACGGCAATACAGTCAATCGACTGCGTTGGCAAAACATCTTTGGTCACAAAATACTGCATGGATTTCTCCTGTTGATGTAGATGGTTTAGACTGCGCTTTTTACTGCAGCGAACTGACTGCCTATTCTAACGAAGACCACTGAATAATGCCCGCCCTAAGACGATTATTTGTTGAGCGTTTCAGCCTGATAGACCGATATATGCTGCGAGAGTTTTTACTTTCACTGACAGCGGTTATCGGTGTGCTATGGCTGATATACGTGGCAACCCGCTTTGCCCGTTATCTGGCTCAGGCCGCTGTGGGTAATTTGCCAGCTGAAGTTATCTTTAATTTATTGTGGCTTAATTCGCTGGGCGCGCTATCCATTTTGTTGCCGATAGGCACATTTCTGGCGGTGCTACTCAGTTTGTCACGAATGAGCTCGGATAACGAACTGACGGTGATTGCCGCCTGCGGTATTGATGGTAACCGCATATTGCGAAATGTTGTCATATTCAGTGGCGCAATGGCAATTATCACGGGTGTATTAGCCCTGTTGATTGTTCCTGATGTCTTATCCGGGCGCTATGAAATTGAACAGAAAGCCAAGGTGGCGGCCAATACCACCGGGCTGGTGGCGGGCAGTTTTAAGGAAAGCCAAAGTGGTGACTGGACTTTTTATTCGCAAAAGCTCAGCGAAGATAAAAGCCATATGGAAAATATCTTCATTGAAATTCATCGTGACGAGAAGCCGCTGATCTTCCGAGCCGAGCGTGGACGATTTGAGATTGAAACTGAAAGTGGTGATAAATATCTGATTCTGGAAGATGGTTATCGTTATGAAGGCAATGCCGGTGATCTGGATTTTCGTATTGCCAAATATGCAACACATAGCATGTTAATTGAACGTGGTGAATCAGTACAGGTTCGCGAACGGCATAAGTCTTTACCCACAGCCGAGCTCTGGGAGCGTGGTGAACCGCAGGATCTGGCCGAAATTCAGTGGCGTGTCTCCAGCGCGGTTATGACTGTTATTTTGAGTGTCATTGCCATTACGTTAGCGCATACAGGTCCAAGGCAAGGGCGATATGCCGGCTTTTTCCCCGCAGTATTGGTCTATGTGATTTACAGTAATTTATTAGGTGTCACCCGGGCCTGGGTGGAAAAGGGCGATCTGGCTCCCTGGTTCGGGGCGATTTGGGTACATTTATTAATGATTGGCATTATGCTGATATTACAAAACCGGCAAAATCTCAAACGACTCTGGCATCAACGTAAGCGACCCAAAACAGCATGATTCTGCAACGCTATATCAGTAAAACGATTCTAGGCAGTACCGCTTTAGTTTTAGTGGTTTTGATGTCGCTGTATACCTTTATGGATTTTATCGCTGAGCTGGATGACCTGGGAAAAGGTGATTATCAGCTGAGCAATATTTTGGCTTATCTGGCTTTATCTATGCCAAAACGAATCTATGAATTGCTTCCTGTTGCTGCTCTGTTAGGCAGTGTTATTGGGCTTGGTACATTGGCATCTCAAAGCGAATTAGTGGCGATGCGGGCAGCGGGGGTATCCGTTAAAGATATCAACAAAGCAGTCCTGATGGTTGCTGGTATTTTGATGATCATTGCATTAATCATTGGTGAATTAATCAGACCCATGACCGAACAGAAAGCCATGCAGATTCAGACCGTGGCGCAAACCGGAACAGAAGGCAGCCAAACTCAATATGGCTTCTGGACCCGTGATGGCAACCATTTCAATCATATTCAGCGTATTCATCGCGATGGCCGCTTTGAAGGTGTCAAGGTTTATGAGTTTGACGACAAACATCAATTACGTATCGTTACCCAAGCCAGAGAAGCCCGTTATGAGAATAATGAATGGCTGATGCTTGATGTGGTGCAAAGCACCATAGATGAGGGTGGTATAGAAGTCCGATCGATTGAGCGAGCCAAATGGCGTTCCAAGCTCAATCCTGGCATGTTGAATGTGGTTGTAGTACCACCGGAATTTTTACCGGTATGGAGCTTGATTGAATATGTTTCCTATCTGAAATCCAACCATCAGGCTGTTGGGCAATATCAATTGGCATTCTGGAGCAAAATTATGATGCCGATAAGCTCAGCAGTGATGGTATTTCTAGCCGTACCGTTTATCTTTGGTCCATTACGTTCTGCACCGATTGGTGGACGTATTCTGGTTGGCGTACTGGTGGGAATAGGTTTTCACTTGTTTAACCAGAGCTTTCAGCATATGGGGCTGGTATTTGGAGTATTGCCCTGGCTGGCAGCATCCCTGCCAACCATTATCTTTGCCGGTATAGGCATCTTTATGCTGAGAAGGGTGCGTTAGTTCAACGAGATATCCTGGATTTCTTTATCCAGATTATGTGCTTTGAGCAAGGTAGCAATCTGTTCTTTATGCTCTTTCACTTTTGCCTTCGCCAATTTGAATGCCTGTGGATCGTTATCGCGAAAAGCCACCATCAGATTGACAGAGACATCCCTAAGTTCAGCAAAAATCGTGGTTAATGCTTTTTCAGGCCGCTCCGCCAGAAATTTGTCGTTGGCAGCTGCAATCAGCTGATTCTCAGCATTTATCGCGCTAAAGTTCGGTGTAAAGCCCCTCAGATGCCAGACATTAAATCCCCGAGGATCGTTTTTTTGTTGGTATAGCTGAAAATATTTATTGAGCAATTCCACCTGCTCGTAATAACGCTGACTCATCTGGCTGACATACTGAGAAAGATTATCCTCAGTAAGAATCTCAAATTCAGCAACAAAGGATTCTGTGTTTTCCTCATTTGCTTTCACTGATGGCATTAAAATAAGCATCGAAAACAAACTCAAAATCTGAATGAAAGTGACTCTGGATATAGATGTGCGAAAGAACTTACCTGAAGAAACTTTGAATGTCATGTCAACCACCATTGGAAACGTTGGTTGATTATCTGTGAGCATCATAGCGAAGTAAAGGAAGACAAACATGAAAAACAAAAAAGGCGGTGAGATATCTCACCGCCTTTTTGTAAACACCCAATAAATGTAAATATTGGTTTGCCTTAATATGGCGTCCCCAAGGGGATTCGAACCCCTGTTACCGCCGTGAAAGGGCAGTGTCCTAGGCCTCTAGACGATGGGGACCTAAAACTGTTTTCTTTCGATTCTTGGTGGAGCTAGGCGGGATCGAACCGCCGACCTCTTGCATGCCATGCAAGCGCTCTCCCAGCTGAGCTATAGCCCCCGAAAGGAAGCGCATACTATAGGGATTGAGTTTTTCTCTGTCAACAGAATATTTGAAAATATTTCCATGAACTGCTGATGGTTCCACGGAGAATGTGGTGGCTGTGAAGCGAGCAGGAATGCCATAGTAGAGCTAAGTTATTGATGAATGGTCAATATATTGTTTTTAGCTATCTTAATTAGATAGGGGATTTGATGAAAGCACATTTCTGTGCGATAAATTGGCAGTTGTTTATTGAATGGAGATGGCCGATTTTTCGACCATCAAGGCTGATCGGGGATGTTGATGCGCAAACTGATAATGTTATCTGCAGGTTTTGTTTCCTGTTTTGCTCCTCTTGTTTCCGCAGAGCCATACCATGTACCTAGTCATTGTCCCCGACCGGCTGCTGATTTTTTTCTCCCCGAAGATGCGCTCACTGCAGAAAGTGACGTTGATGTTCAAGCTGACACTGCTCAGCTGGTTGATTTGGGTACTTCGGTATTTACCGGCAAAGTAGATGTTCGTCGCGGTGGGCAACAACTCAATGCCAATCGTGCAACTTATAACCAAACCACAGGTAAGGTCACTGCTCAGGGTGATGTGCGGTTGCGTGATAGCCAGATGTCGATATTCGGTGATCAGGCGGAATGGAATCTTGATGAAGATCGTGGCACGCTGATTGATGCTAAATATCAAATGAAACAGATGAATGCACGCGGTGAAGCGAGCCATGTGAACCGGCAGGGTGTGCAATCAACGCAGTTAAAAAACGCCACCTATACAACTTGTATGGAAAATGACGATTTCTGGAAATTAAAAGCCGGAGAGGTCGATCTGGATCATGAAGAGGGCGTGGGCCGGGCTTATGATGTTGTGCTTCGCATGATGGATGTCCCGGTTTTTTATACACCCTATATCAGCTTTCCATTAAGTGATGAACGTAAATCTGGTTTTTTAATTCCCTCAATTGGGAATTCCAATGAAACCGGTTTTGATGTCAGTACTCCTTATTACTGGAACATTGCACCGGATATGGATGCGACCCTGACACCACGTTATATGTCTGATCGAGGTTTGATGCTCATCGGGGAATATCGTTATTTGACTTCGCAGTCGGAAGGGATAATTGATGCTGGCTTTCTGGGCAGTGACAGCTTGCGACAAAATGGGGATGAAATTAATCCCAACTATAACCAAAACAGAAAACATTTCTCATTTCAGCAGGATGGTCGCTATGCAAATCGCTGGCGCACTCAGGTCGATTATAACTATGTTTCTGACAGGGATTATCTGGAAGATTTCAGCAACAATCTCAGCTTAAGCAGCACCACGCATTTAAATCGCTTACTCAATGTGAATTATTACGGTGATATTTGGAATTTTGGTGCCAGGGTTCAAGGCTATCAAACGCTGTTGCGAGAAGTTGAAGAACCTTATCAACGTTTACCACAATTAACACTTCGAGGTCTGTTACCTGATCAGGCATATGGTCTTAGCTATGAGTTTAATTCCGAATTTACAGCTTTTGATCATGACGAGTTGGTTAAAGGACAACGCTTAAATATTGAGCCCGGAGTTAGTTTGCCAATGGGCACAGCTGGTTTTTTTGTCACACCAAGGGTGGCGTTAAAACAAAGTTACTATTCTCTTGATAATTTAAGTGGGCAATCTCAATTTGAAGAAAGCAGTATTAACCGCACTTTGCCGGTAGTAAGCCTGGACAGTGGTTTGGTTTTCGAAAGACCGCTGAATTTTGCCGGTAACAAAATGATCCAGACACTAGAGCCAAGAGCCTTTTATCTTTACATTCCATACCGTGATCAGGATGATATTCCATTGTTCGATACTAATCTTCGTACTTTTGGTATGGGGAGTATGTTTAGTCATGAACGCTTTACTGGACCTGACAGAATCGGAGATGCCAACCAGGTAACAGTTGGCTTGACCAGTCGTTTTATTGATGAAGAAACCGGTCGTGAGAAGTTAAGTGTGACTCTGGGGCAAATTCAGTATTTTTCTGATCGCCGAGTCAATTTAAGGCCAGATGTGCGAGAGACTTCGTCTGATTCTGATTACATTGCCGAGGCAATAGCAAGCATTAGTGAAGAGTGGGCTTTGGCGGGTCAAATTCAATGGGATCCGGATACTACACAGTCAAGTATGTCATCGTTGCAATTACGTTATCGTAATGAGGATGGTGGCGTATTTAATATTGCTCATCGTTATCGTCGCGATGATGGAGATAACCAGTTTCCGCTAGATCAGATTGATGTATCCGGCAGTGTGCCGATTAATGACCAATGGAGTGTTATTGGACGTTATTATCGATCATTAAGAGACAGTCTCACACTCGAAACATTAGCTGGAGTTGAATATCATAGCTGCTGTTGGGCTACCCGCATTGTTTACAGAGATTATGTTAAAGACACTAATTTTATTGGTATCGATAATGATGAGTTTGGTAATGAAAACCGTACTAAAGCTATCTTCTTCGAAATCGAGCTAAAAGGTTTGGGGCGCTTTGGTAAGAAGTCAGATGGTCTTCTTGAAGACAGTATTCGCGGGTATGAATAATTTTCGTCCACTATATTCAACTTTCTAACGGAATGTTTTGTCTTTAATCCAGAAATCTGCAACGAAGGTTCTTTAGGCTTGAGGCCATTTGAACCGCTATAATACCGACCATCAATTTACGGAGTTTGAATAGTTCATGATTAAATATCTGCTTGTCGGCTTATTGCTTGCTAACAGCGTTTTAGCAGCACCGTTGGATCGCATTGTTGCTGTCGTCAATAACGAAGTCGTATTAGACAGTGAACTGGTTGAAATGGAACAGACCGTCCGTCAACAACTTCGCCAACGTAATGCCACTATTCCATCCTCGGACATTCTCCGTCGTCAGGTGCTTGAAAGAATAATCATGCAGAAATTGCAAATTCAGCGAGCTGAAATGGGTGGGATTCGGGTGGCTGATGATGCATTGAATGCGGCTATCAGACAAATCGCTGAAAATAATAATCTTACATTGCGGCAATTTCGTGATGCTCTGGAGAGCGACGGATATGATTTTGCTGAATTTCGCGAAACTATTCGTGAAGAGATGGTGATAAACCGCCTGCGTAAAAGCGAGATTGAGGATTCGATTGTGGTTTCTGAACGTGAAGTAGATAATTTTCTGGCAACGCAGAACCTGCAGGGTGATTCCGAGCAGGCTTTTCGTTTGCTGCATATTTTAGTCGCTTTACCCGATGCGCCTGCACCGGAACAGGTTCAGGCTGCAGAGCAGAAATTAGCTGAAATTCAGGATTTGCTGGATCAGGGGGGAGATTTCTCGGAGGTTGCAGCTGGTTATTCTGATGGTCAAAATGCCTTGGAAGGTGGTGAGCTGGGTTGGCGCAAACAAGCAGAACTGCCTACCTTATTTGCCGGTGTCGTACCAAACCTGGCTGTTGGTGAAGTAAGTGATGTTATACGCAGTGGCAGTGGTTTTCATCTGGTTAAACTTGCTGAAAAACGCAGTGAGGAAACACACTTGGTCAAACAGACCAAGGCACGTCACATTTTAATTAAAACCAATGAGCTGGTAACCGATGAAGCGGCGGAAAACAGACTTCAGCAATTGCGTGAGCGAATCCAGAATGGTGAAAGTTTTGCTGAGTTGGCCAGAGCGCATTCTGAGGATACCGGCTCTGCAATAGACGGCGGAAGTCTGGGGTGGACCAGTCCTGGCGTGATGGTGCCGGAATTTGAGGAAGTGATGAACTCATTGGCTGAGGGGGAAATAAGCGACGTTTTCCAAAGCCGTTTTGGCTGGCATCTGATTCAGGTGGAAGAACGTCGTGAACAGAATATGGCTGATGAATTCAATCGGAATAAAGCCCGGGAACAACTCAAGCAACGTAAAATTGAAGAAGAAATGGAAAGCTGGTTAAGAGCCATGCGTGATGAGGCTTATATTGAGTACCGTGACCTTTGAGTGACATTCGCCGGATAGCGCTGACAGCGGGGGAACCTGCTGGTATAGGACCAGATCTCTGTATTCAGTTGGCTCAGACTGCTCAGCAGAGTGAAATAGTCGTTATCGCCGATCCCGTTGTTTTGCAGCAGCGTGCCGATACGTTAGGCCTGCCGATAAAATTAATTGAATTTGACGCTAGTCAAACACCTGAGGCCGGTATTGCAGGCAATATTGTCTATCTTCCTTGTGAAGTAACCGGAAAAGTCGTTGCTGGAGAGTTGAATACGGCTAATGCTGTCTACGTTGTAAAATCATTACAAATTGCGTTGGATGGTTGTCTTGATAATACATTTGATGCGGTTGTAACGGCACCAGTTCATAAAGGTGTGATCAATGACGCGCACATACCTTTCAGTGGGCATACCGAGTTTTTTGCCGATGGTGCTGGTGTCAATAAAGTCGTTATGATGCTGGCAACGCCTGAGCTTCGTGTCGCCTTGGCAACCACCCATTTACCTCTACGTGAAGTGAGTGATGCCATTACTCAGGAAAGCCTGCAACAAATTATGCATATTCTGGTTGACAGTTTGCAGCACAGTTTTGGATTAAAACGGCCGCGTATAGCGGTTTGTGGTTTAAATCCGCATGCAGGTGAAGGCGGCCATTTGGGGACTGAGGAGCAAACTGTTATTGAGCCGGCCATAAACTACATGCAGGCAAAAGGATATGATATTACCGGTCCCTGGCCCGCCGATACGATTTTCGTGAAGTCCAGGCTGGCAGACTATGACGCCGTGCTGGCTATGTATCACGACCAGGGATTACCTGTTTTAAAACATCAAGGCTTTGGTGATGCCGTTAATATCACACTGGGTCTTCCATTTATTCGTACCTCGGTTGATCACGGTACAGCTCTGGATCTTGCCGGCACAGGAAAAGCCAGTGCGACAAGTCTGCAGGCAGCAATCTATATGGCTGAAACAATGTCGCAAAATAAAAATATCCCATGAGTGAGCAACGATCTTATCCAAAAGCCCGTAAACGTTTTGGTCAGAACTTCCTGCATGATGAAGCGGTAATAACCGATATTATCGCCGCGATATCCCCGCAAAAAGATCAGCACTTAGTCGAAATAGGGCCGGGACGTGGCGCGTTAACCGCAGCTTTACTGGCCGATTCTGCAAGATTGGATGTGATCGAACTGGATCGTGATTTGGTGCCAATACTTAAAAATCAGTTCAGTGAGTCAACGAATCTGTATATTCATCAGGCTGATGCATTGGAATTTGATTTTAAACAGTTGCAACAGAACGATGAAAAATTGCGAGTGATTGGCAACCTACCTTATAACATCACCACCCCTCTATTGTTCCATTTACTTGATCAGGCAACATTGATTGAAGACATGTGCTTTATGCTGCAAAAAGAGGTTGTAGAGCGCATTTGTGCCGCACCAGGTAATAAAAGCTATGGTCGTCTCAGCATAATGATTCAATATCAGTGCATGGCTGAACAATTATTTATTGTGCCACCTACTGCCTTTGACCCTCCACCTAAAGTGGACTCAGCAATCATTTATTTACAACCAAGGAAGCAATTTGTTGGGGGCGATGTCTGCATCAAAACCTTAGGTACTTTAGTCACTCAGGCATTTCGTCAACGTCGAAAAACCATCGCTAACACTTTGAAAAATAGTGTTTCCCTCTCTGAGTTGGAGAGGCAGGGTATCGATCCCAAACAACGTCCGGAAACCTTGTCTGTTGAGCAATATGTTGCTTTGGCCCAATCGGTTGGTGCTTAAAATAAGCATAGACTATATGAGTAAAGGCTTAAGTACTGATTTAGCATGAGTTTAGAGGTGGTTCACAAAAAATCGTCCATGGCGAATGATGCTAATGTTTTACTGTCTTGACACACTGTTTTTGCTGTAGTTAGATACACACAACCAATGAGACGCGCCGAGGTGTTGTGTGTCCTTTGGGACTTGAACACATAATATATAAACGACACGAGGAATTAAGCTGTGAATAAATCTGAATTAATCGATGCAGTTGCTGCGGCCGCAGACATTTCAAAAGCAAAAGCGGCTCTGGCTGTTGATGGCGTGACTTCTGCAGTCACAAAAGCGTTAAGCAAAGGCGATCAAGTTACTTTGGTAGGCTTTGGTACTTTTTCTGTTCGTGAGCGTGCTGCTCGTACTGGCCGTAACCCACGCACCGGCGAAGAAATCAAAATTGCAGCTGCTAAAATTCCTGCATTTAAAGCTGGCAAAGCGCTTAAGGATGCTGTAAACTAGCTTCTTTTTTCTGGGGTGCTTAGCTCAGCTGGGAGAGCATCGCCCTTACAAGGCGAGGGTCGGGGGTTCGAACCCCTCAGCACCCACCAGGAATATCAGGAGCGGTAGTTCAGCTGGTTAGAATGCTGGCCTGTCACGCCGGAGGTCGCGGGTTCGAGTCCCGTCCGCTCCGCCAATACAAAAGAAGGGCGCATTCTATGCGCCTTTTTTTTTGCTTAAATTAACCCACACTCGTGAAGAAGGTTCACTGCTATGTTGCATTTCATACGTGATCGCGCCCAAGGTTGGATTGCTTGGTTTATTGTTGGTTTAATCAGCATTCCCTTTGCACTTTGGGGGGTGAATTCTTATGTCACCGGACCAAGTGATACGGTAGTAGCGAAGGTAAATGGTGAGGAAATCACCCGCTCTGAATTATTACAGGCAGTTCAGCGTTATCGTGAACAAATGCGGCAAATGATGGGAGATGAATTTAATCCCGATATGTTTGATGGTGCTGAAATACGCTATGCAGTCATAGATGATCTTATTGAGCAACGCTTGATTCGTTCAGCCTCTGATAAGCTGGGGCAACGAATAAGTGACCGTCAAATTGCCCAGTTTATTCAGCAGACCCCGGCTTTTCAACGCGATGGAAGATTTGATACCGAGCAGTATCAAATGGTGTTGGCTCGTGCTGGATTCAGTCCGGCATCCTACGAAGCATCTTTGCGAAATGACCTTCTGGGGCAGCAACTTGTCCAGAATATTGAAGGCAGTACTGTAGTGTCTCAAGTTGAAGTTGAAAGACTGTTGAAACTTGAAAACCAGCAGCGTGAAATCGCTTATGGTGTGATAAAACTTGAAGACTTCCTGAGCGAAGTAGAAGTTGATGAAAGTGATGTGCGTGATTTTTATAACGCCAATCAATCAAGCTATACCACTCCGGAACAGATCTCGGTTGATTATCTTGAATTGTCACTTGATACGGTTTCGTCACAGATTGACGTTAACGATGAACAACTACAGCAATATTTTATTGATAATAAAACCCAGTTTGTCGGCCCGGAACAGCGTCGCGCAAGTCATATTCTGATTGAGGATAATGAACAAGCAGAGCAAATCCTCGCTGAAATTCAAACCAAGTTTGAAGAGGGGCAGAGCTTTGAAGAACTCGCAGAAGCTTATTCTGTAGATGTCGGTTCAGCATCTTCTGGTGGTGATCTGGGAACCATTCAACGTGATGTGATGGAAGCGACGTTCGAAGAAGCGGTATTTGCTTTAGAAAATGTAGGAGATATCTCCGAGCCGATTAAAACAGAGTTCGGTTATCACATCATTAAATTGACTGATATTGATCAATCCAGCAATGTTGATTTTGCTGATGTTAAAAATGAAGTAGCCTTGCAATACAGACGTCAGCAGGCTGAGCGTCAGTTTTATGATAAAGCTGAAGAACTGGCCAATCTTACTTATGAAAATCCTGAGACCCTGGATGTTGCTGCAGAAGCTTTAGCATTGGAGATTAATACCTCTGGTTCATTTACGCGCTCTGGTGGGAGTGGTATTGCTGAAAATCAGGCAGTTATAAAAGCCGCATTTTCTGATGATGTACTGAATGAAGATTTGAACAGTCAGGTTATTGAATTATCTGACACCCGACTGGTTGTGATCCGTAAGAACAGCTATGTGGATGCGACGTTACTGCCATTTGATTCTGTCTCTCCCGCAATTACCGAGCAAATTCGTTATCAACGTGCCAGTGATTTGGCATATATTCAGGGCGAAGCCAGATTACAGGAATTAAAATCAGGGGCCCCGGCAAACGAGGTATTTGTTGATAACTGGCAGCCGGCCGCATTTTATAGTCGTGATAGTCAGAACATCAGTGCCCAAATCCTCAATCAGGCATTTACGTTACCTAACGCGGAGTCAACGCAATATGCGGGCTTTACAGCAGATAATGGTAATTACGTTGTGGTCGCAGTAAGTGATGTGCAACAGGGGGCAATTGACGATATCGAGCCTGAAGTCCGTGATGGTTTGGTTTCAAACTTAACACGCCTGAATGGCAGTGCAGAAATGGCCGCTTTTCTCAGCGCATTACGCAGTGAGGCGAAAATTAAGATTTACGAATCGCGTGTAACCTCTGCCGATGAAGAATAGTTATTACTTCTGGAATGAGTAAAAAAAGGCGCTTATAGCGCCTTTTTTATGACCAGTGTATCAATGACTTTGGCGCCGACACTGTCACCCCATATATTGACGACGGTACGAAAACGATCCAGAAACCAGTCTACTGCCAGTAACAATGCAATACCGTCCAGAGGCAAGCCTACGGCACTGAGTACGATTACCATCGTCACCAGACCCGCTTCCGGTATCCCCGCTGCCCCGATTGCAGCCAGCGTTGCAGTGATAAACACAATCACCTGCTGGGTCATGGTTAAATCAATTCCATAGGCTTGTGCAATAAATAATACGGCTGCTGCCTCATAGAGTGCTGTGCCGTCCATATTTACTGTGCTGCCAAGTGGTAATACAAACTTGATGGCCTTATCGCTGACTTTATTTTCGCGAGCATTCTCCATTGTTAATGGCAGGGTAGCGGTTGAGCTTGCCGTACCAAAACCGGTAAATAAGGCTCGGCTCATGCCAATCAAATAGCTAAAGCCTTTACCGGCAATAAGTTGAAGTAGTAAGAATAGAAAACAAAAATGAATAAATAAGCCAGTCAATACGGTGACGACATGCCAGCCTACGGCTTGAATTTCTTTGTAAAGTTCTTCACCACCACCCGCCAGACCGATGCGCGCAGCAATCAACGCAAAAATCCCGATGGGAGCAAAATACATGATCCATATCACCAGTTTCATCATAGCTTCATTAATGCCATCAAAAACCGCAAATACCGGTTTAGAGCGGTTGCCAATAGTCGTTAGTGCCATGGCAAACAATATGGCAAAAACAATGATTGGTAATAATTGCATTTCGGTAGCTGAGGCAAACAGATTGGGTGAAATCAGTGACATGAAAATATCGGATATGCCGGTCCCCTGTTTTTCAAGAATACGCTCTGGAACTGTGGCATTGCCAAGCTCTATTCCAGCACCAGGTTGGATGATATTGACCACTACCAAGCCAATAAAGACAGCAACAGCCGTTGTAAGACCATAATAAAAAATGGTTGAACCACCTAAACGGCCCAGCTTTCTGACATCTCCAAGTGCCCCAATGCCGCTGATGACCGAGGCCACAATCAGAGGAATAATGATCATTTTAAGTGCATTGAGGAATAAATCGCCCATCCAGCCGATTTGCAATGACAACTCACCAAAAAACCAGCCAAATAAAACACCACTAATGGCACTCAAGATGATTAGAGCTAATAAAATGACGGCATGTGAGTGAGGCATGAGCTGTCCTTAATTTGCAATGGTTAAAACAAAAACAGGGCTTAAAGCCCTGTTTTTATTAACTAAATGTACATCGGTTAGATTACTTGTCGCCAATGCCAACGATGTTGTATCCACCATCAACGTAGGTAATTTCACCAGTCACACCGGATGCAAGGTCTGAGCATAGGAAAGCGGCAACATTACCCACTTCCTCAATGGTCACATTGCGACGCAGCGGTGCATTACGTTCGCCATAAGCCAGCATCTTGCCAAAATCGCCGATCCCCGCTGCAGCTAAAGTTTTGATAGGCCCGGCGGAAACAGCATTGACTCGAATACCATCAGGGCCTAAAGAGTAAGCCATATATCTGACAGTCGCTTCCAAGGCTGCTTTGGCGACGCCCATAACGTTGTAATTATCAATGGCACGTTCGGCACCCAGGTAGCTTAAAGTCAGTAATGATCCATTTCGGCCGGCCATCATATTTTTGCCTGCTTTCGCCAATGCAGCAAAACTATAAGCACTGATGTCGTGTGCAGCAGCAAAGCCTTCGCGAGTCACGCTGTCAACAAAACTGCCCTGTAACTGTTCGCGTGGGGCAAAGGCCACTGAGTGAACAATTGTGTCGAGACCATCCCATTGTTTGGCCAGATCATCGAAAACAGCATTGATCTGTTCATCGCTGCTGACATCGCAAGGGAAAATTAATGCTGGATTGGAGCCACATTCTTCAGCGATTTTTTCAACACGTGATTTGAGTTTGTCATTTTGGTAGGTAAAAGCCAGTTCTGCGCCTTCACGAGCCATCGCATGCGCAATACCGGCAGCGATAGAACGCGAGCTGGCCACGCCAACAATCAATACCCGTTTACCTTGTAGAAAACCCATGAAGTACTCCAGAAATTTAAAACCGATAAACTTACCTGATTTTGGCTGCTACTGGAAGAGGCAGGCAACGTACAATCCCGTTATACTCGCTATTTAACTGGATCCAACCTGGAATGTTATGAGCCGATTTACTGTATTGCTCTACACACTGTTATTTGCATTACTGTCAGGGTGTGACCTATCAGCTATAAACTCTCCATACCCGGCTGCAGAAAGTGAAGCAACTGTCAGTTACAGTTCATTTATGCTGCGTCCAAAGCATCTGGATCCTGCCCGTTCCTACGCAGCGAACGAAAGTCTGATTACTGCACAAATTTATGAGCCACCTTTTCAGTATCATTACCTCAAGCGCCCATATCAGTTAGAGCCTCTGACTGCAGCGATGATGCCTGAAGTTGAGCTGCTTGATAAAAATGGTGAGTTGATACCGGCATCACAACAGACTGCAGAAAATGTCGCTTTTTCACGTTATACCATCACCATTCGCCCGGGAATCGCTTATCAGCCGCATCCGGCATTTGCTCGCGATAAATCTGGACAATTGCTTTACCGGGATTTGGATGAACAAACTGCCCGTAAGATAACCACCATCATGGATTTTCCCATTCAAGCGACGAGGGAATTGAAAGCTTCTGATTATGTTTATCAAATAAAGCGTCTGGCGCATCCTGAAGTACATTCACCTATTTTGGGCTTAATGAGTGAACATATCTTAGGGCTGGGGGATTTTGCTGCAGAACTTGGCAAAATGCATCAAAAAAATCAGCCCATTGATTTACAAGCATTGCAGATTAGTGGCGTACGGGCTATTGACGACTATCGTTACCAAATTACGGTTTATGGCCAGTATCCACAACTGAAATATTGGCTGGCAATGCCATTTTTTGCCCCCATCCCCTGGGAAGCAGATGTGTTTTATCAGCAGACAGTTCTACAAGACAAGAATATTACTTTGGATTGGTATCCGGTTGGCACCGGTGCTTATCACATGATTGAAAATGATCCTAACCGCCGCATGGTGATGATTAAAAACCCTAATTTTCATGGTGAAACTTATCCCAGAGAAGGGAACCCCGGTGATGCTGCGGCCGGTTTGCTGGACGATGCTGGCCTGTCCATGCCGTTTATTGACAAGATTATTTATACCCTGGAAAAAGAAAGCACCTCGTACTGGGGAAAATTCATCCAGGGATATTACGATGTCAGTGGTTTAACCTCGGATAGCTTTGAACAGGCCATTCAGGTTTCTTCAGGCGGGTCCTTTGGACTGAGCGATGACATGATGAAAAAGGGCATAGATTTACAGTCTGCAGTGGGTACTACAACCCATTATATTGGATTCAATATGCTTGATTCGGTAGTGGGCGGTGATAGTGAAAGAGCTCGTAAACTACGACAGGCAATTGCTATTGCTATTGATCAGGAGGAATTCGTTTCTATCTTTTTCAACGGACGGGGGATCCCCGCTCAGGGACCCATTCCACCAGGTATTTTTGGTTATCGTGAGGGCAGGGAAGGCTTGGATCCCTACGTATACGAATGGCGGGATAATGCGGTACGAACCAGATCGGTTGATTATGCCAGAAGCCTGCTTGCCGAAGCCGGATATCCAAGAGGGCGTGATGCTGAAACAGGCCAGCCTTTAGTGCTATATTTTGATGTTGCTGCAGTTGGTCCCGATGCCAAGGCGCAACTGGATTGGATGCGCAAACAATTCCAAAAACTCAATATTCAGTTAGTGATTAGATCAACAGATTACAATCGCTTTCAGGATAAGATGCGCAGGGGACAAACGCAGATATTTAAAATAGGCTGGAGTGCGGATTATCCTGACCCGGAAAATTTTCTGTTTCTATTGTATGGACCAAATGCCAAAGCCATTCATAATGGTGAAAATAGTGCGAATTATCAAAACCCGGAGTTTGATAAGTTATTTGAGCAGATGCGAATAATGCCTGATGGGGAGCAACGTCAGGCGATTATCGACCAAATGGTGAATATTGTCCGGCATGATGCCCCTTGGGTCTGGGGCTTTCATCCCAAACAATTAACCCTTTTTCATGCGTGGAATAAAAATATTAAGCCCAATTTGATGGCCAATAATACGTTAAAGTATCATCGGATCGATCCGCTATTACGGGACCAGTTAAGAGCTAAATGGAACACACCAACCATCTGGCCGATAATTGTCTTGTTATTCATGTTTATTATGGCAATGCTGCCAGCGATTATTATTTATCGCCGGAAAAAACATCAACGGGCTGTGAATACTTGATACTGTTGATTTTGAGTATCATCCGGTACAATTAGTCTCGAATTTATTCTATGACTTCAGGCATGACTTAAATCAGGGAGAAAAGCACGTGGATTTGGCTACTTTACTGGGTTTTTTAATCGCCTGGAGTCTGATTATCGCCACCATTGCTCTCGGTGCTGCGGCAAGTACATTTATCAATACCCCTTCATTCATGATCGTCATTGGCGGCACTTTTGCTGTGGTTATGATGCGCTTTACGCTTAAACAGTTTATCGGCTCAATGAAAACAGCGACCAAAGCGTTTTTGCATAAATCTGAAGACCCTACTGAAATTATTACCAGTGTTGTGCAATTGGCAGGTATCGCCCGTAAAGAAGGCCTGCTGGCACTGGAAAGACAGGAGGTACAAAATCCTGCATTGGCATTGGGTATCCGCATGCTGGTCGATGGACATGAACCTGCTGTGGTCAGAAAAGCGCTGAATACTGAAATGAATGAAACGGTGAATCGCCACAGTATTGGTCAACAGATTTTCCAGCAAATCGGTGATGCTGCGCCGGCAATGGGCATGATAGGTACGTTGGTCGGTCTGGTACAGATGCTGTCAAACATGTCCGATCCAAAGTCAATTGGGCCGGCGATGGCTATTGCGCTACTGACAACGCTTTATGGTGCCATGATTGCCAATATGTTTGCATTACCTCTGGCCGATAAACTGGCGCTTCGTAGTAATGAAGAATTGATGAATAAAAGCATCATCATTGAAAGTGTGATGGGGATTCAGGAAGGACAAAATCCGAAAGTACTGGAAGAGTTACTGAAAAATTACCTTCCGGCCTCCAAGCGGGATGCTGAAGCTCCGGCTCCGGCTGAAGCCTAAATCACTCCCTGAAGCCGACTTAAATTATGAGCGAATCTGAAACGCAAAGTTTCAAAAAGCAGCAAAAAAGGGGATTGCCAGCCTATATGGCGACATTTGCCGATTTAATGTCGTTATTAATGTGTTTCTTTGTCTTGCTGTTATCTTTTGCCGAAATTGATGCTATCAAATATAAAATGGTGGTGTTGTCATTGGAAAAAGCGTTTGGTGTGCAACGTGACGTGGTGGCCGAAGCGATACCGAAAGGTACCAGCATCATCGCGCAGGAATTCAGTCCGGGTGAACCGAAACCCACTCCATTGAATATCGTCAGACAGGAAACCACGGATGAAACTCGCGATGTATTAAAAGTTACAATGGATGCTGAGGCAGTCGCAGAAGCTCAGGCAAAGCAGGTGGCTGAAGAGGTCGAGGAGTTCAAACAAGCGCTGGAATCTGAAATTGAACGTGGATTGATTGTTGTTGAAAATCAGCTGAACCGCATTGTCATTCGTATACGTGAGCGAGGCTCATTCCCTTCCGGTGATGCCACATTGAATCAGGACTTTGTGCCAATACTGAAAAAAATCAATGAAGTACTCACCCAGACGGATGGATTGATTGCTGTGGCCGGGCATACAGACAATATTCCGATTAGCACATCTCGATATCGTTCCAACTGGGAATTATCAACGTCCAGGGCAACGTCGGTGGTTCATGAGTTGCTCAGGTACAATACCATTCCGCCTGAACGGTTTGTGCTGGAAGGTTACGCCGATACCCGACCATTGGCACCCAATGATTCTGCTGAAAACAGGGCGACTAACCGTCGTGTCGAAATTGTTGTGTTAAAAGGCTCAATTGACGCGGACTTCACCCAATCTATTGATGATCTTATTCAACAGCATGATGTGATTGAAAGTGAAATTCAACCTGTCCGATAGAGCCATTTTGTCTCCCATAACAGAGACGGTTGTGAACGATAAAAAGTCTCAAACAGAATGTCATCAACCAAATATACCGATGCAAACAATGGTATTATTTGCAGGTTTTAATGACCAAATATATCACGTGCCATAACATCGCCACATGCGTCATAGAAGATTGAAAAGCCTTAATTTGAAAAATAAAACGGATGCCAAGGCAAGACCTGACCATCAAAAGGCACTGCGATAAGAAAGTAAGAGGTGAACATGCAAAAAATTTCCGTGGAAACCGGATTAGTGATTCCTTTGGATCGGCCCAATGTCGATACAGATGCCATTATCCCCAAACAGTTTTTGAAATCGATTAAACGCAGTGGCTTTGGCCCTAATCTGTTTGATGAATGGCGTTATCTGGACCATGGCGAACCTGGACAGGATTGCAGTAATCGCCCCTTAAATCCGGATTTTGAATTGAATCAACCACGTTATCAAGGCGGTACCATATTACTGGCACGTGAAAACTTTGGTTGTGGTTCAAGCCGTGAACACGCGGTTTGGGCATTGGAAGATTTTGGTATACGGGTGATTATCGCCCCGAGTTTTGCTGATATCTTTTTCAGCAACAGCAGTAAAAATGGCATTCTCGCTATAAAACTTGATGAAAAACAGGTTGATAAATTATTCCATCAGGTTGAGGCTTCACCGGGCTATAAGTTGACGGTTGATTTACCCGAGCAAACTATTCTGTTACCTGATGGTGAAAAATTTCATTTTGAAATTGATAGCTTTAAAAAACACTGTTTGCTTGAAGGCCTGGATGATATCGGTCTGACTCTCAAACATACTGATGATATTAAAGCTTACGAAGCACGCCGCCGTGAACAGGCGCCGTGGTTATTTTCCTAATAATAAATTTTAAAAGTAATAACATTCATGACAAAAAAAATTGCAGTATTGGCCGGCGATGGTATCGGCCCGGAAATCGTTGCTGAAGCCGTCAAAGTTTTAAATGCTTTCAAGCAGGATGGTTTAGATATTGAACTGGAATATGGTTTGATCGGTGGTGCCGCCTATGATGAAACCGGCAGCCCACTGCCAGATGAAACCCTGCAGATGGCCAAACATGCTGATGCCATCTTATTAGGCGCCGTTGGCGGTTATAAATGGGAATCATTGGATATCAGTGTACGTCCCGAAAAAGGTTTATTGGGTATTCGTTCACAATTAAACCTTTTTGCCAATTTACGTCCGGCCCTGTTATATCCACAATTAGCTGATGCTTCCACTTTGAAGCCCGAAGTCGTTGCTGGTCTGGATTTAATGATTGTGCGGGAGTTGACTGGTGGTATTTATTTCGGCCAGCCAAGAGGGATTCGTACCCTGGAAAATGGTGAAAAAGAAGGCTACAACACCCTGGTTTATCGCGAAAGCGAAATTAATCGTATCGGTCGCGTGGCATTTGATATTGCACGCAAACGCCAAAGCCGCGTGTGCTCGGTAGATAAAGCCAATGTACTGGAATGCACGGAATTATGGCGTGAGACCATGACAACCTTGTCTAAAGACTATGCTGATGTCGAATTAAGTCATATGTATGTTGATAATGCGGCAATGCAGCTGGTACGTGCACCGAAACAGTTTGACGTTATGGTGACCACCAATATGTTTGGCGATATTCTGTCTGATTGCGCGTCGATGCTGACGGGCTCGATTGGCATGTTGCCGTCTGCTTCACTGGATGAAAACGGTAAAGGCATGTATGAACCAATTCACGGATCAGCGCCTGATATTGCTGGACAAAACATTGCTAATCCGCTGGCAACCATTCTGTCAGCTGCTATGATGTTACGTTACACTCTTGATCAACCGGCTTTTGCAGATCGTATTGAAAAAGCGGTCAGTAAAGTTCTGGATCAAGGTTTGAGAACAGCAGATATTTTTTCCGCGGGCACGACTCGTGTGACCACTGCTGAAATGGGCGATGCCGTTGTGGCAGCGCTGTAACAAAAGAATTTAGGTGAATTGTGACTAAACAAGTTGATATTGCTGTTGTAGGGGCGACTGGTGCGGTAGGTGAAGCCATGCTTGAGATCCTGCATCAGCGTAAGTTTCCTGTAGGTAAAGTTTATGCCTTGGCCAGCGAACGCTCGGCTGGCTCAACCGTACAGTTTGGTAACAAATCGTTAATAGTTGAAGATCTGGCGCAGTTTGATTTTTCCAAAGTGCAGATCGGTTTGTTTTCGCCAGGTGCCAGTGTTTCTGAAATTTATGCACCCAAAGCGGCCGCCGCAGGCTGTATCGTTATTGATAATACTTCACAGTTTCGATATGACGATGATGTACCCTTGATTGTGCCGGAAGTGAATCCAGAGGCTGTGGTGGGGTACAAAAAGAAGGGTATTATTGCCAATCCCAATTGCTCAACTATTCAAATGCTGGTGGCATTAAAACCCATATATGATGCGGTTGGCATCAAACGTATTAATGTCTGTACTTATCAGGCAGTATCCGGAAGTGGTAAACCGGCTATGGACGAATTGGCTAAGCAAACAGCGGCGTTGTTAAATGGTCGACCTGTTGAAGCTGAAGTTTATCCTAAACAAATCGCTTTTAATGTGATTCCGCAAATTGACGTCTTCATGGATAACGGCTACACCAAAGAAGAAATGAAAATGGTGTGGGAAACCAGGAAAATCATGGGGGATAATGATATTCAGGTGAATCCTACCGCGGTTCGTGTGCCAGTGTTTTTCGGTCACTCAGAAGCAATTCATATTGAAACCAGAGATAAAATTACGGCTGAAAAAGCCAAGGAATTGCTCTCAGCATTTGAAGGCATCGTAGTGGTTGACGAGCATAAAGATGGTGGTTATCCAACCGCTGTCACAGAATCTTCGGGGCAGGATCCTGTATACGTAGGGCGTATCCGGGAAGATATTTCACATCCAAACGGTTTGAATTTATGGGTCGTCTCAGACAATGTCCGTAAAGGGGCTGCACTGAACAGTGTACAAATCGCCGAACTTCTGGTCGATAAATACCTCTAGGCATTGCTGAATTGTCAAGGAAGGGGAGTTAAATGAAACAGAAAACGTTGGCCAGTTTGTCGGTAGCTACGGCACTTGGTTTATTAACTCCCTTAACCGGGTACGCTTTTGGACTTGGACAGATAACCCTGCATTCAGCTCTGAATGAACCTTTCAGAGCTGAAATATCTGTCAATGCGCTCAGAGAGGATGAGCGTGGTAACTTACAAGTCAGGTTGGCTTCCACTCAGGATTTTGAACGAGCCGGGCTGGATAGAAGTTTTCTGCTAACACAACTGAATTTTGAAGTGGTTGAAGAGGCCAATTCGACGCGAATAATGATCACTTCTGATGTGCCAATTAAAGAACCGTTTCTGGGTTTTTTATTGGCAGCAACGACCGGCCAGGGAAAATTACTACGCGAATACACAGTTCTTTTGGATCCGCCTAAAGAGTTGTATCGTAATCAGGCAAGTCGTGCGCCATCAGGTTCATCTATTTCCCAGCGAAGCCAACCAACACCTGTAGCGTCACGCCAGGAACCAACGGCATGGACAGCAAGCCGTGATAACGTGTCTGAGTATAAGGTACACTCGCGTGACACCTTGTGGAGCATTGCAGAGAGAACCAGGCCTTCAGCAAATATTACAATGCAGCAGATGATGTTAGCTCTGCTTAACGCAAATCCCCGGGCATTTCAGCAAAATAATGTTAACAGTCTCTATGCGGGCAGTACGCTTAGAATTCCTTCAACAGACGAAATTACTCGCATTTCTGCCAGCGAAGCAAAACAGACGGTTGATCAGCAAAATGCTACATGGCGAAACCGTTCACAGGCCGTTACGCCAGTACCAACCGCAAATGAAGTAGCACCATCAATATCAGTAAATGAGGAGGCTTCTCCGGAAATTGATGCGGAAGCTGATGATAATGCTGTAGCGAATCCTGATGACGAATCAGCTTCATTGCAAGCCGATGAGGAAGATGCCGCTGCAGAGAGTGCCCGTTTGAAATTAATTGCAGCTACAGAAAACAGCCTGCTTGATGCTGATCCAGAGATTAATGGTGACCCTGATTTACAAAAAATAAGTGAGCAACTGACTCTGGCCCAGGAAACAATAGAGGCCCAATCTCAGGAAAATATTGATTTTAAAAATCGTATGGATGCGATGGAACGCCAGCTGGATACCATGCGGCGTCTTATTTCTCTGAAAGATGCAGATATGGCAAGACTGCAGAGCTTGCTAGAGCAGGATGAATCGCAGATGGATTTAGCCACGCTCGTCGATGAAGCTAATGCCATTCTGGAAGGCAGTGAAGCTGACAATATCGCAAATCTGAATACTTTATCCGAAGATGCCACTCCTAAGAGTGATGACGATAATGATTGGCAACCTGTTGAGATTAACAATGGCGAATCTGTCTCAGGCATCTCAGGTGAGGGTGAAGCATTACCAGAGTTGAATGAAGACTCTTTTGGCGTTATAGCTGAAACTGATGAAGATAATGCTGCGGAACAAATGGATACGCAGCTGGATGAAAGTACCGCTGATTCAACAGAATTGGAAACAGCCTCAGCAGAGGTTGATGTTGCCATTGATGAAGCTGCCCAGATGCTGGATCTTGACCAGCAGCAGATGGATTCTCTTTACCAAAGGGTCCAGGCTTTTGTCATAGCCCATAAGGTTGAATCCTTGCTTGCGGTATTACTGTTACTGTTAATTTTGTGGATGATCTTACGTCGCAGCCAGCGTGAAGTCAGCTGGGATGATGCCGTCAGTAAAATCCAAAAAAATAAACCTGTCAAAGCAGACCCCGAAGCGGGCACTGTCAATATTGTCGCGCCATCAGTAGATGAGATAAACACCTCGGCAGAAAGCAAAACCAAAACAGTTGAAGAATTGGTCGAACAGGCAGAAATGTTTGTCGGTTATGCGGACTATGTGCAGGCAGGGACCGCACTTGAACAGGCTCATCATCAAGCTCCCGACGATAACGATATTGCTGCAAAATTGATGTTTGTGTACTACAAACAGCAAAAATCTGCAGATTTCATTGCCTTGTTGAATACCACTGGGATTGATGAAACCCATCCTCAGTGGCCAGAGATCAGAAGCTGGGGCAATCAGTTACTGCCACATAATCCACTATTTGCTGAGCAATCAGAAGCAATGGATGAAGAAACTCATCATGCTGAAGAAAGTACAGTGCAAGAGGAAGCCAGAGTCAATATTGAAGAAGACAGCGCTACCGAACAACCACAACCACTGGATTCCTCTGCTGAGACGGAAGAATCCGATCATATAGACTTCAATCTGGATGATTATACAACCGATTCGGCTCCATCTTCACAGGGTGATGAAGTGTATCAGCGTGATGAGGAAGACTTGTTGCCATTTGATCTCAATGAAGTGGCAGAAAAAGATAGAGAAATTGAAACCGAGGAGCCGGATGTTCAGTTTGCTGAAGATGACAACGATTTACGAATAGATTTAGATCAGGATAATGTCTTGCAGCCTGATTCATCTGCCCCCGACATTCTGGATTTGGCTATTGATGAATCTGAAGAAGATGCAGAGCAAGTTGCCTCAGATGAGTCTGAGGAAGTTATATCACTTGATTCTGACGAGTTGGATTTATCTGCTTTTGAAATTGAAGATGAGCCTGCAACAGAGACTGATGATGTTATCGAAGATTATTTGAATCTGGATAGCAGTTTAGACGATGAAGAGCTGGACTTTGATCTCAGCGACTTTGATTCAATAGATGAAGCCGAAACTAAATTAGATCTGGCAGAGGCATACAAGGATATGGGCGATCCTGAGGGTGCAAGAGGTATCCTTGAGGAAGTCCTTGAGCAGGGCACTGATGAACAGAAAAAACGAGCGCAAGAACTGCTCGATTCTTTGATATAACGGTTCATCTGTGAGGATAGCCCTAGGTGTCGAATATGACGGCAGCCAGTTTCATGGCTGGCAGTTTCAGCCAGGACAGCGCACCGTTCAGAGTGAGTTGCAAAAAGCAGTTTCATTGATCGCTGATGCACAGACGGAAGTTTTTGCTGCAGGCCGGACTGATACTGGTGTCCACGCATTAAATCAGGTTGTTCATTTTGACACCGAGGCGATGCGCGAAGACCGTAACTGGTTGTTGGGACTGAATTCCAACCTTCCACATGATATCTGTATTAAGTGGGTCAAGCCTGTTCCTGAAAAATTCAATGCCCGTTTCAGTGCAAGCAAACGCCGCTATCGTTATTTAATCCTCAATCGTGACAGTCGTTCCAGCGTACATCATCAGCGGATGTGGTGGGTTTACAAATCTCTTGATGAACATAAAATGCAGCTGGCTGCTGATTTGTTGCTTGGACAACATGATTTTTCTGCCTTCAGAGCACAGGAGTGTCAGGCGAAAAGTCCGGTTAAAACCTTGGATAAATTAATTGTTACTCGACGTGATGACTGCATTGCTGTGGATGTTGAAGCAAAATCATTTCTTCATCATATGGTACGTAACTTATTAGGTGTACTGGTTCCGGTAGGTGAAGGAAAAAGACAGGCAGAATGGGCTTTGGAAGTGTTACAAAGCCGGGATCGGAAAATGGCCGGTGTCACCGCACCACCTCAAGGTCTTTATCTGACAGATGTGGTTTATCCCGACGAATATTTATTGCCGACAGTGTCAGGTTTTCCAGTGCTCTGGTAAAGTATCAGGCTAACATTTGGAAAGCTGATAACCTCAGATGAGAACCCGCGTTAAAATATGTGGCATTACGCGTCGCCAAGATGCTGAATTTGCTGTGAAAAGCGGGGCGGATGCTATCGGATTGGTTTTTTATGGGCCGAGTCCCAGAGCCGTGACAATCGAGCAGGCCGCCGCAATTACAGCGCAGTTACCACCTTTTATCAGCAATGTGGGTTTATTTGTTAATGCAACTGCTGAGACAGTCTGGCAAACGCTTGAACAGGTACCGCTAGGTTTATTGCAATTTCATGGTGATGAATCTGCAGAGTTTTGTGCGCAGTTCAAAATGCCGTATATCAAAGCAATACGTATGCAGTCAATAGCAGACTTGCAACAGGCGGATAAAAGATTCCCGGAAGCATCCGCCTTATTGCTGGATAGTTATCAACATGGTGTGCCCGGGGGAACCGGTCAGACGTTTGATTGGTCAATGATTACGGCTGTTAGCAAGCCATTGATATTGGCGGGTGGCCTGACAGCTGAAAATGTTGCACAAGCTATTCGGCAGGTTTCGCCTTATGCAGTGGATGTGAGTGGCGGAGTAGAAGAGTCGAAAGGACTTAAAAGTAATAATAAAATAAGCGCATTCATGCGAGAGGTGGCAAATGCCTGAGACACAGATTGATGATTACTTTAAACATTACCCGGATGAGTTAGGTCATTTTGGGCCCTATGGTGGTCGCTTTGTAGGCGAAACCTTGATGGGCGCTATTTATGAGCTTGAAGAAGCCTACAAACAATATAAAAACGATGCAGCTTTTCAAGCTGAAATGGATAAAGATCTGGCCGACTTTGTTGGTCGGCCTTCACCAATTTATCATGCCGAAAACTGGACACGAAAGTTAGGCGGCGCGCAGATTTATTTAAAACGCGAAGACCTCAATCATACCGGTGCGCACAAAGTAAACAACACAATCGGCCAGGCGTTGATGGCGAAACGGATGGGCAAAACCCGTATTATTGCTGAAACCGGTGCCGGTCAGCACGGTGTTGCTACGGCAACGGTTGCTGCGCGACTGGGAATGGAATGTGTCGTTTACATGGGCGCTGAAGATGTTGAACGTCAGGCACAGAATGTCTATCGCATGAAGCTGCTGGGGGCAGAAGTTGTGCCTGTTCAGTCAGGATCTAAAACACTGAAAGATGCTTTGAATGAAGCCTTGCGAGATTGGGTCACGAATGTTGATGATACTTTCTATATTATTGGCACGGTTGCCGGGCCGCATCCATATCCGGCCATGGTACGTGATTTTCAATCTGTTATCGGGCGTGAAGCGCGTCAGCAAATGATCAATACTACCGGTAAGTTACCGGATGCATTGGTTGCCTGTATCGGTGGCGGTTCAAATGCTATTGGTCTGTTTTATCCCTTTATTGAAGATAAATCAGTTGCAATGATTGGTGTCGAAGGCGCTGGTCATGGTCTGCAAACCGGCCAGCATTCGGCTCCCTTATCCGCCGGTACACCGGGTGTTTTACACGGCAACCGTACCTACCTGATTCAGGATGCTGCCGGACAAATAACTGAAACACACTCGATCTCTGCTGGACTTGATTATCCTGGTGTGGGGCCTGAACATGCGTGGTTAAAAGATATTGGTCGTGCGCAGTATGTCACCGTGACGGATAACGAAGCTTTGGATGCATTCCATGAACTAACGCGTACCGAAGGGATTATTCCCGCTTTGGAGACCAGTCACGCATTAGCATATGTTTCCAAGATAGCCCCAACGATGTCGGCAGATCAAAGTATCCTTATAAATGTTTCAGGACGTGGTGATAAAGACATGCATACGGTTGCAGCCATGGCTGGTCTGAATTTCTGAGGAATATAAAATGAGTCGTATTAAAGAATGTTTTGAAAATCTTCAGGCAGATGGGCAAACGGCACTTATTCCCTATGTCACGGCGGGTGATCCAGAACCATGGGTAACGGTACCATTGCTACATGCTCTGGTTGAAGCTGGCGCTGATATTATCGAGTTGGGTGTACCCTTTTCAGACCCGATGTCAGATGGTCCGGTGATCCAAAAAGCCTGTGAGCGGGCATTGAAGAATGATGTTACGCTGAATTCAATTCTGGATATGGTGAAACAATTCAGAGAAAAAAATAACCATACTCCGCTGGTATTGATGGGATATGCCAATCCACTTGAGGCGATGGGCTACGAAGCGTTCGCCAAAAAAGCACAGGCGGTCGGTGTGGATGGTGTCCTGACAGTGGATATGCCGCCAGAAGAGTCGGACGAGTTCAAACGTTTGATGGATGCACACGATATCGACACTATCTTCCTGGTTGCACCGACGACCTCTGCTGAGCGAATGCAGAAAATTGCTCAATATGCCAAAGGCTTTATTTATTATGTATCCATTAAAGGTGTGACCGGTACGGCTGCGCTGGAAATTAATGAAGTAACTGCCAAACTCGAAGAAATTCGTAAATACACGTCGTTACCTGTTGGCGTTGGCTTTGGTATCAGAGATGGTCGTTCGGCAGCGGCAGTAGCCCAGGTCGCTGACGCTGTAGTCGTTGGGAGTACTTTGGTACGCTGTATTGAAGAACATGCCAATCGTCCACAGGAACTGCCTGCTGCAGTTGCAAGTATATTAGCCGAAATGCGTCATGCAATTAATGCGCGTGATTTAGCAAGCGTCACGGCTTAATGAGAGATAAGGTGACAAAATGAGTTGGTTTGAAAGATTACTTCCGTCTAAAATCCGCACCAGTGGTCGCAGTCGTTCTGTGCCGGAAGGTGTCTGGTGCAAATGCCCGGCATGTGACAATGTGCTTTACCGGGCAGAACTTGAGCGAAATCAGATGGTGTGTCCAAAATGCGACCATCATCAGCGGATTAATGCCCGCGTTCGACTGGAAAGTTTTCTTGATGAAGCCAACCGTCAGGAAATTGGTACTGAAGTAAAACCCGTTGACACGCTTAAATTTAAAGATAGCAAACGGTATCGCGACCGTATCACCCAGGCACAAAAAACAACGGGTGAAAATGATGCTCTGTTAGCCATGCAAGGTACCTTAAAGGGGTTACCTGTAGTCGTTGTTGCATTTGATTTTGGCTTTATGGGGGGGTCAATGGGGTCAGTCGTCGGCGAAAAGTTTGTCCGTGCGGCAAAGGTTGCACTGGCCAAAAAATTGCCGTTAATCTGTTTCGCTGCCAGTGGCGGTGCACGCATGCAGGAAGGTCTGTTTTCGTTGATGCAAATGGCCAAAACCAGTGCGGTTTTATCACAACTTGAAGATGCCGGTATTCCTTATATTTCTGTAATGACTGATCCGACAATGGGGGGCGTGTCAGCCAGTCTGGCAATGCTTGGCGACATCAATGTGGCTGAGCCGAAAGCATTGATAGGTTTTGCCGGGCCGCGTGTTATTGAACAAACTGTCCGTGAAAAACTACCTGAAGGTTTCCAGCGCAGTGAGTTTTTGTTGGAACATGGTGCCATCGATATGATTATAGATCGTCGCGAAATGCGGGATCGTCTGAATAATCTGTTGACCATGATGCAAAACCGAATAGCTGTATAAATACGGTTTATGCGATTCAATAGCTTGCCAGAGTGGCTGGCATGGCAGGAACAGCTCCATTTCACTGAAATAGATCCCGGCCTGGATCGCATCCGTGCGGTCTGGCTGCGTATGTATGCCGATAATAAACTGCCTTTCCGAATTGTGACGGTTGCTGGTACTAATGGCAAAGGATCCTCGGTTGCTTTATTAGCCTCTATTCTCTCAGCTGCTGGCTATCGTACAGCTTGTTACACCTCACCACATCTGTTGCGTTATAACGAACGTATTGTCGTGGATGGTCAAACAGCTACTGATACACAGATTTGTGAAGCATTTGAGCGCATTGACAAGGCGCGTGCTGAAATTTCACTGAGTTATTTTGAGTTTGCCACCTTGGCCGCCGCTGATATTTTCTGTCGACAGAATATTGATATCGCAATACTTGAAGTTGGCATGGGCGGACGGCTTGACGCAGTGAATCTGTTTGATGCCGATATTGCGTTGATTACACCGATAGGGCTCGACCATACTGTGTGGTTGGGCGATACTCGCGAGCAGATTGGTGTTGAAAAAGCCGGCATTATGCGGGCCGGGCATCCAGTTGTCTGTAGTGAATCTTCTCCACCCAGCACCGTTGTTGAGATCGCGCATAAATTAGGTGCGTCAGCCTATATTGCGGACAAAGATTTCAGTGCTGAATCGCATGACAAAGCCTGGCATTGGCACAATACCCGCCACAATCTTCAGAACTTACCACTTCCCGCGTTGCTGGGGTGTTATCAAATTCAAAACAGTGCGGCGGTATTACAAGTTATCAGTCTGCTGAAAGATGCCGGAATGGAAAAAATTAACGAAACGGCAATTCGTGACGGTTTAGTTCAAGTCAGACTTGCCGGCCGCTTTCAGATGATTGATGGACCCATTATTCATATCTTTGATGTAACACATAATCAGCAAGGTGCTGAGAACCTGGCAAAACTGTTACAGGAAATTCCATGCCGCGGCAAAACCCATGCAGTTATCGCCATGTTGCGGGATAAAGATAGTCGGGCGGTTTTTGATGCACTGATTCCAGTGATAGACGATTGGTTCATCGGCGGACTTAACGGAAGCCGGGGGCAATCGGCAGAGGATTTGGCAGCGGGCCTGCAGGGTAAAATCACCGATGACAGGGTGCATGTAGCTGAATTGGTAGAAGAGGCCTATAACCTTGCGCTGGAAGACGCTGTAAACGGTGACCGAATATTGATTTTTGGTTCATTTCATACCGTTGAAGCTGTTATGCGGCATATCCCTGAATTTATCAATGAACCTTTATCTGCATCAGCTTGATGCTGCTTTATACATAGTTTCAATTTCGTTTTTAAATTGTTCCAGCACCATAGCGCGTTTTACTTTTAAGGTGGGGGTTAACAGGCCGTTTTCGATAGTCCATGGCTGCAAGGTCAGATGCACCCGTCGAATTCGAGCATAAGCCGGAAACTCGAATAACCATTGTCTGAGTAACCGGACAAAATGCTGTTGTAGCACTTTACTGTTCAGACTATCGTTAGATAGCGGATCCAAACCCAGCTGCTGAGCAATTTGTGGCCACTTCTCTCCATTTATGACCAGTAAAGCTGCTAAATAAGGCTGGCCTTCACCAACAATTAAAGCCTGTTCAATCAGTCCGTTACTGATGATGGTGGCTTCAATATCGGCAGGTGGTACTTTCTCGCCATTATTGAGTACCAGAATATCTTTGATTCGACCGACAATGTGGATGTGTCCACTTTCACTGATATGGGCTTTATCCCCAGTGTGAAGCCAACCATCAGCATCAATGGTTTGTGCTGTGGCTTTATGATTATTCCAGTATCCCAGCATATTCCCCGGACCTTTAACTTGCAGTTCATCATCCTTGCCGATACGGACTTCAACGCCTCTTATTGGTCTGCCAACGCTTGACGGATCATTGCTTGAAGGTTCATTGACACTGATAACCGGACTGGTCTCTGTGAGCCCATACCCCTGGAGCAATGTTAAATCCAGACCAATGAACATTTTAGCGGCATAGTTGGGAAGCGCTGCGCCACCGCTGACCGCTAAACGCAAACGACCACCGAGCCTCTGGTGAAATTTATGAGCTACCAGCTTATTCAATAATGGCGATAACAGAAACAATGGAGACCAGGAGTTTCGGCCCTGGTGGTAGTGAAATTTTTTCCAGCCAACGTTCACCGCCAATTTGAATATAAACCTACGCAGCACATTACTATCAGAAAGTTGCTTTTGAACACGGTCATAAATACGTTCAAAAATTCTGGGCACTGCGATCATAATGGTGGGCTGAACCTGTCGCATATCATCGGCAAGCAGGGGAATACTGCGTGAAAAAACGACTTTGGAGCCAGCCATCATCGGTAGATAATAACCACCAGTGCGTTCCAAGGTGTGTGACAAAGGTAAAAAGGATAAGAATATATCTTCAGGCAGAATTTCAAAGAACTGTAATGAGCCGTATGCAACTGACAACATATTCCGGTGACTGAGCATTACGCCTTTTGAACGGCCGGTAGTACCTGAAGTATAAATAATCGATGCCACCTGATCCGGTGCGGACGGGGAGATAACAACTTCGGTATCAGCCACATCCAGCCATTCGTGCAGCTGGGTATATGGCAGATCCGTTTCCGGGGATTCCTCATTGAAAATAATGATTCGTCTGAGGCTATGCTCTTCAGGTAATACGGCCCTGATTGCCGACCATTGCCTGGCGCTATTGACTAACAATAAACGCACATCGGCATCTTGCAGAATGTAGGCAACATTGTCAGGCCGATCATCAGGATAAAGCGGCACCACAACCAAGCCCAGACTTAACGCTGCCAGATCGAAAAATATCCACTCCTTGCTATTACGCAGATTGAGTGCAACCCGATCACCTTTGCGCAGATTTTCCTGTTGCAAGGCTTGTTGCCAGAGATGGACTGAATCTGCAACCTGCTGCCAACTGAGGCTTAACCAGCTTTGATTCTCGTTATCAAAATAGCCATAGGCCTCTTTATCAGCGCTGCGTTTTACCCGTTCGGAAAACAAGCCATAAAGCGTTTGCGCCTCATCAGGTGAAATGTAATCGCTACTGCTCATGATTAATCAAAATACCAACGTAACTGAACACCTACAATATCAACAGAATTTTTATATTTGCCCAGCAGCTGATTGCCGTTTGAATCGGTATCGTCTATGTTGGTGTCTTTCATAAATATATGACTATAAGCCGCATCAAGGACAATGTTGTCGCTGTATTGATAACTTGCCCCAACGGCGATCCATGTCCGGTCACTATCCGGGATTCGGGGCGTTCGGCGTTGTGCGTTAGGAATTGGGGTTTCATCATAGGCAACACCTGCACGCCATGACCAGCGGTCATTCGCCTGATACTCCAGACCAAGACCATAACGCATTGAATTATCCCAGTCTTCTGCTTTGACTGAATTAAGACGATCAACATCCGAATTAATTCGTAACTCTTCAAACCGGCTCCAGCGTGTCCATGTCGCGTCGGCCATCAACGCTAATTTTGGGGTTAACTGATGAAGTAACGCGACAGAGAGGGTTTCGGGTAAAGTGACGCCACCATCAATTTTGCCATCTTCAAAACCAAGTGCTGAAGCAGTGGCCTGGGCATTGTCAGGAATACGAAACTCACCATCGCCTTTTAAATCATGAGTGATTTTAGAGCGATAACTCACTCCCATGCGCGTGGCTTCTGTAAATTGATATGTCATACCAAGATTGTAACCCCAACTCCAGTCATCCGCCGTTAACCGTACTCGACCATCATTCTGTTGTGGTGTGCCTGTTAAAACACCAAAATTGGCTGCCTGACTTAATTCCAAATCAATGTATTGCAGATTGACGCCAAATCCGAGTGACAGCTTTTCGGTGGCTTTAAAGGCAATACTGGGATTGATATTAATGGTTAACAGATCTGAGCGAATAGCATGGTATCGACCCTGCCAGCTATCGCCATAGTCGGTCACCAATCCAAATGGTGCACCCACACCAATACCCACTACCGTCTTGTCATTTAAGGGATGGGCATAATAAAAATTTGGGACTGCTGCCAGTTCACCGGCATTATTGCCATCACCGCCAATTAATGGCGTGCCATTGACATTCGAACCACGATCAGAAAACTCTGCACGGGGACCAATCAGGTTTAACCCCATATTCATTTCTTTACGGGATAAATTGGTCAGACCGGCCGGATTGAAAAAGATGGTACTGGCATCATCCGCCACAGCAGCACTGCCTGAAAAAGCTCGTCCCAGGCCGGTAATACTTTGTTCAATTAAGGCATAACCTGCTGCACCAGCAGAGCTGCTGGCCGCCCCGAACAAAACATAAAAACTTAACTGCGTTGAACGGGACATAGTCATGGCGGCTTTACCTGTAAGAAAATTGAATAGTTAAATGGCGAAACTAGCTCAAGCACACAAATGAAGCAAGTTTGTCATAATTAACGGCGTTGAAAAAGTAAATCCCAGACACCATGGCCCAGGCGATGGCCACGTTGTTCAAATTTGGTCAGTGGACGAAACTCCGGGCGTGGAATGTAATCACCGGTAATACTGGTATTGATGAAATCCGAACTTGCTGACAGATCCTGAAGCATCTGCTCTGCATAATCCTGCCAGTCGGTGGCCATATGTAAAAAACCACCCGGATGAATTTTGTGTGCCAGTACGTCAACAAAAGCTGGCTGAATAATACGGCGTTTATGATGACGTTTTTTATGCCAGGGATCGGGGAAATAGAGCTGTACCCGTTCCAGAGCATTATCAGCAATCTGGTTTTTAAGTAATTCCACCGCATCGGTACAGGCTACCCGCAGATTGGTCAGATGGTTTTCTTCAATGGCTTTTAACAGTTGACCGACACCCGGACGATGTACCTCAACACCAATAAAGTTATTATCTGGCTGCTGCAAGGCCATTTCGACCAGTGAAGCACCATTTCCAAAACCGATTTCGAATATTACCGGCGCATCACGGCCAAACAGGTTTGTCATATCGATTTGCTGACCATCAGCTTCTATGCCAAATTTCGGCCATAAAAAATCTAATGCCTTTTGTTGGCCGGGTGTTAATCGACCTTCGCGTTTTACAAAGCTTTTCACCTGACGGAGGCGTTTACCTTCAGTCATTTTCTTTACCTGACTAATTTGAGCGATACATCATCAATAAGACGACGAAAAATAGCGTCACATGATACCGAAGCCCCGCTGGAAAATCCTCCTGTTGTCATGTTTTGCTATCGCATTCTGTAAATTTGTTTGTTTCGGAGTATGAATCAGATCGTGATAATGACCCATGGTCATCTGGGTTATCTTCCTGCCAAATTGGCGTAAATCTGCGATTTGCGAAGTAATACACGCAGATATTGGAATGCAGAGAATTGATTAATAAGATGACAAAAGCCCGTAAACAGTGCGAAAAAGAGTGATAAGGACTATAATGTTTTGTCTGAATAAAAAATTTCTGATGGATTAACGCTGCTGCAACCACGCAGCCTCGAATCCCGCTACTTCGACATTACAAGTAAACGAAAGAGAGACTCATTTTATGGTTCATCCGGTTTTAGACTCGCTCACTAACGAAGTGATCGAACGAAGTAAAAAAACACGTACGGCCTATCTTGCCCGTGTTGACGAAGCTGCAGGTCAAGGACCTCATCGTCTGACATTAGGCTGCGGCAATCTGGCGCATGGCTTTGCTGCCTGCGCTGCCACAGAAAAAAGTGATTTGGCAGGCAACAAAAAAGCCAATATCGGCATTATTTCTGCTTATAACGATATGCTCTCAGCGCATCAACCTTACAAAGACTTTCCACCGCTAATTAAAGAAGCTGCCCATGAAGCCGGTGGTGTTGCACAATTTGCCGGTGGTGTTCCGGCCATGTGTGACGGTATTACTCAGGGCTACCCGGGTATGGATCTGTCATTGTTCAGCCGTGATGTTATTGCGATGTCCACTGCAGTTGGCCTTAGTCACAATATGTTTGACGCGGCAATGATGCTGGGTGTCTGCGATAAGATCGTACCGGGCTTATTGATTGGTGCTTTGAGCTTTGGTCATTTACCGACGATTTTTGTACCGGCTGGCCCGATGCCAAGCGGTTTGCCGAATAAAGAAAAAGTTCGCATTCGTCAGCTGTTTGCTGAAGGCAAAGTCGGTCGTGAAGAACTGCTTAAAGCAGAATCAGAGTCTTATCACAGCCCAGGTACCTGTACTTTCTATGGTACAGCGAACAGTAACCAGATGATGGTTGAAATCATGGGGCTGCACTTACCCGGCGGAACATTTATCAATCCCAATACGCCGCTACGGGATGAACTGACCAAAGAAGCAGCACGTCAGGTACTGAAATTTACTGCGCTGGGTGATGATTATCGTCCAATCGGTCATATGATTGATGAAAAAGCGATTCTGAATGCCATTATCGGGCTACTGGCCACCGGTGGCTCAACCAATCACACCATGCACATTGTGGCTATTGCCCGTGCCGCCGGTATTCTGATCAACTGGGACGACTTCGATCGTCTGTCGCATATCATTCCTTTATTAAGCCGTGTCTATCCAAATGGCAGCGCTGATGTAAATCACTTCCAGGCTGCTGGTGGTATGGGCGTGTTGATTCAGGAGTTGTTATCCCAGGGCTTATTACACGAAGATATTATTACTGTCGGTAATGAAAAAGGCCTGAAGCAATACAGTCAGGAGCCAAAAATAATCGATGGCAAATTGATTTGGCAGGAAGGTCCGAAAGAATCATTGGATAAAGACGTTATTGGCACCGTTGAGCAGCCTTTTGCCAAATCCGGTGGTGTACATCTTATTCAAGGTAATCTTGGACGTGGCGTATCCAAAGTATCAGCCGTCGATATCGAACATCGTGTTGTAGAAGCTCCGGCATTGGTATTTGACGATCAGGATGATGCGGTTGCAGCCTTCAAGAATGGTGAACTGGAGAGAGATGTTATTGTGGTTTTACGCTTCCAGGGACCAAAGTCCAATGGCATGCCGGAGCTGCATAAACTCAGTTCACCGCTTGGTGTCTTGCAGGATCGTGGCTTCAAAGTCGCTTTGGTTACTGATGGTCGGATGTCCGGCGCTTCCGGTAAAGTCCCATCCGCGATTCAAATGTGTCCTGAGTCGGCTGATGGTGGCCCACTGACCCGAATCAAAGACGGCGATATTATTCATCTCGATACTGAAAATGGCATTATGAATGTGTTGGTTGATGAAGCAGAGTTTAATTCCCGCTTATCCTGCATGATGGCCAATACTGAACATCATTACGGTAGCGGCCGTGAATTGTTCGACAGCTTCCGTGCCGGTGTTTCTTCAGCTGAAGAAGGCGCCATTAATATGTTCAACGTTGAATAATCTATCCAACAGAATTAGGGATATCTTTTTTTATGAGCAAAACGATTCACGAAATTATGCAAGTTTCACCGATTGTCCCGGTGATGGTTATCAACAATGTTGAACATGCGGTGCCGTTAGCCAATGCGTTGGTGAAAGGTGGTCTGAAAGTACTCGAAATTACCCTGCGTACTGATGCAGCACTGGAATCCATTCGTCGTATTAAAGCGGAAGTGCCTGATGCGATTGTCGGTGCCGGTACTATTATCAATATTGAAACCTTAAATGCAGCAATTGATGCCGGTGCGGAATTTATTGTCAGTCCGGGCACAACAGATACGCTGATCGAAGCCGCTTTAAAAACGGGCGTGCCATTATTACCGGGTGTTGCTAATCCAAGTGAAGCCATGCGTTTATTGGAACGTGGTATCACGGCGATGAAATTTTTCCCGGCCGAAGCTGCTGGTGGTGTGCCGATGTTGAAATCAATTGGGGCACCGATTCCACAAATCCTGTTTTGCCCAACCGGTGGTGTCAGCCAGAAAAACGTTAAAAACTATTACAGCTTGCCAAATGTCGGCTGTGTAGGTGGTTCATGGATGTGTGCTGCGAATCTGGTTGAAGCAGAAAACTGGGATGAAATTACCCGTTTGGCTGCGGAAGCGATTGAGCTTGCTACCAACTAGACACTGAACTTGTTTCATTGACAAAAAAACCGGGCTTGTCCCGGTTTTTTTGTGTTCAAATTTACATTGATTTTGTTAAATGACAATCCCGCGTTCCAGCCAGTCCTCAATCAACTGTTTTGCCCCTTGTAAAACAGTTTCGGGCTGAGGATGCTGCAATACGTCAGCAATGGCTTCAGCAGCTTGCTGGCCAGTCTGACCACTATCAAGTAGATCAAGTAACCGTGCACTGACGGGGTTAAGCTCAATAAATTTCACTTGATCATCTGCATTTCGATATAACAGCAGAAAAAACGGCATCTCAGCTGGTTTGTCCGGCAGATTTTCCGGCGAGATTTGATGCACAGGATAATCGTAGGCAAATGTCCAGCTAAGGGGAGAACGCTGCAGAGAAAGTTGCAGCGCATTTTCCTGATCATTGAGCTCGCGTTTTGCAAAATCCGGACTGGCAATACTCAACGCCAGTTCAGCCCATTCATAATGAGCCAGTTCTGCGATAAATGGCATGGTTTGATATTGCTGAGGATGCGCTTCCAGATAACTGACAAACTCACGCGCAATATCATTAAATAGTGGTGATTTGCAGCGATGCTGACGAATAAAATCAGCTGCCAGGTTGTGCCAAGCCGTATCTCCAAGGATTTGTTTTAAGACCGGACAGGCACTGCTTAGAAAACTTTCGATATTGTTATAAATCAGACGTCGATAGATTGCCATCCGTCGAGATTCAACATCAGCCGGTTCGGCAACCGACTCCGGATTCCGAATGTGGGCGGTAAATTGTTGCTGAGTTACTTTGAAATCAGGCGCTTGCGACATGATCAGACTGATATTGTGATTGCATGTTGCGAATGAGAGCGACTTCGTCAAATAAGGTGCTGAGCGAAGGAATATTAAAATCGCGTTCCAGCAGGGTGGGGATAACACCATGTTGCTGATAAGTATGATCCAGTAATTGCCAGACCGGATCGATCACATCCGCGCCGTGGGTATCAATGATCAAATCTTCCGCTTCATTGTAATGCCCGGCAATATGCAGATAGGCGATACGGTCAGTGTTAATGGCTTCGATATACGCTCTGGCATCATAACTATGATTAATGCTGTTCACATAAACGTTATTCACATCCAGCAACAGCTCACAATCCGCTTGTTCAAGAATCGCATTGATAAATTCAATTTCGTCGATCTGCCGCCCCGGTGCGGCATAATATGAAACATTCTCGATAACCAGTCGGCGCTGCAGAATATCCTGCACCCGGCTGATCCGGTCAGCAACATGCTTCACTGCCTCCTCAGTAAACGGTATTGGCATTAAATCATACAGATGACCATCATCACTGCAGTAGCTCAAATGCTCGCTGTAGAGACGAACCTGATGTTGATCGAGAAATTGTCTGATACGTTTTACAAACGCTTCATCCAATGGCGCAGGGCTACCAAGGGATAACGATAGTCCATGGCATAACATTGGAAAGCGTTCACTGAAGGCACGCAGTTTTTTGCCCAGTCGTCCACCCATTTCCATCCAGTTTTCCGGTGCGACTTCAATAAAGTCGATAGGCGGGTGATTCAGCTGCATGATTTCGTCGACAAAGCTTCGCCTTAACCCCAGACCAGCCCCATCAACGGCGTAACCTTGTGTTCTCATGCTGTTACTCTTTTTAGATTGCGATAATAAACAGACGTTTTAAAACGCAATTTGTTACAGATAAACATCGATCAAACTCAAGGTTATTCCGGAATTTCGAACATCGATCTATCCACCCCGACATTACCCGTTTTAGCATCGTATAAATACACAACGGCTTTGTAATGACCTGGTTCAGTAATCCTGGTTTTGCCGCTGAACATGCCAGTTGGGCCAGTAAAATCCAGTGTAACTTCATCTATGTTTTCATCATCACGCATGATGATAGCCTTCGCTTCATAATTATCGGCTTGCCATAGTCCGTCTTTGGTAATTGGACAGCCACATAACAAAGAGGCTTTGGTATAAATATCCACTTGGCCGTCTTCCAGTACCCGAGTCCAGGCATCCACAATAAAGCCGGTCATAGTAATAACAATGCCATCACCTAAAATATCCTTACCGGGAACCACCCAACTGGTGACGCTGGCTTCCTGATAGGCTTGTTGATAACCATAAGGACCTATCAGTTTGAAACGTAATAATCTTGGTGCATCAATCTTCACATTGGCTAAAAAGCCAGCTGTTTTATCATTTGTCAGTGGTTCGCCGCGTTTTATCGGGTTTTCCATTAACACTGCGGTATCGCCTGTACCACCATTTATCCATCCCTGATCGAGAGTTTCAGCCGTTTCGGCATCTTCTACAATGACTCGAATACCACCAACACTGGTGCCAATAAATTTCGAATCCACGGCTTTAGCACGAACCATGATCTGCGTATCAGCTGCAATGGCTGACAAGCTGACCATCATTAAAGTGATAATTACCCAAAAGCGTGTGTACATGTTTTCCCCCTCCAAACAATATTCTCTAATTTCTATTCATCATCATACGATGCGGCACTCCAGGCATCATAACCTCCAATCATTGAGTACACATTGGTATAACCAAGCTGTTGCAATGTTGCGGTTGCCAATGCACTCCGTCCACCAGACTTGCAATATACGATGATGGGGCGCGTTTTGTCCTGAAAGTCAGGGTGGCTGGCAATTGAAAACTCCAGCATACCGCGTGGAATATGTCTGGCATCAGCAATATGGCCCATCGCAAATTCATCCGGTTCCCGAACATCCAGTGCAATACTGTCATCGTCCAGCATTTGTTGCGACTGAGAAACGCTGATTTGTTGTATAGCAGCTTTAGCTGCCTGAACGAGATCCATTGCTGTTTTTGCCATGCCACTCTCCTAAATTACTTAACGTTGTGACCATAGTAATCATTAATAGTTGTCAAAGAAACCAATTGCTTCATAACCCAGTTGAGGGTTGCGCTGTTACAATGTTTTTCCTTTAATTTGTAACCTGACTGAACCAACATCTGTTAAAGCCATAGTCCGTTATGACCTAATCCAGAATGTTTTATCAGTGTCTGAGGCAATTATGCTGGCCTATATTATCCGTCGTATTTTGTATGCTTTTCCCATTTTACTGGGCGTTAATGCACTGACATTTGCGTTGTTTTTTATGGTCAATACACCCGACGATATGGCACGAATGCAGTTGGGGGAACGCTATATTACCGAGCAGGCCATTACTACCTGGAAACAGGAGCGCGGCTATGATCGGGATCTGTTATGGAATGACTCGGCTGAAGGTATTGAAAAATTTACGGATACCATCTTCTTTGATAAATCATTGGCTTTGTTCAGCTTTCAGTTTGGTCAGGCTGATGATGGACGTGATATCGGGCAGGATATCAAAACACGCATGTGGCCAAGCCTGGCGATTGCTATTCCGGTATTTATTGTCGGCTTGCTGGTGAATATCACTTTCGCGCTGATGATGGTGTTCTTTCGTGCCACTTATGTGGATTTGGGTGGGGTAGTGCTGTGTGTGGTGCTTATGTCGATTTCCAGTCTGTTTTATATCATCGCCGGGCAATTCTTAATTGGTAAAGTTATGCAACTGGTGCCAATATCCGGTTTTGGTGAAGGGCTTAATACCCTCAAGTTTCTGCTGTTACCTGTCGCCATTGGCATTATTTCCGGTATAGGTTCGGGGTCACGCTGGTATCGCACACTGTTCCTTGAGGAAATCTCCAAGGATTATGTACGAACCGCCAGAGCCAAAGGCTTGTCGGAAATTCGTGTGTTATTTCAGCATGTACTGAAAAACGCGATGATCCCGATTTTAACCGGCGCTGTGGTGGTGATACCGACCTTGTTTATGGGCAGCCTGATCCTGGAATCTTTCTTCGGCATACCGGGGCTTGGCAGCTATACGATTGATGCCATTCATGCCCAGGATTTTGCCATTGTGAGAGCCATGGTTTTTCTAGGTTCAGTCTTGTATATCTTAGGGCTACTGTTGACCGATATTTCTTACACCTTTGTTGATCCAAGAGTACGAATGGATGGCTGATTCAAAAATTGATTTACGTGCACGGGCTTTGGAATGCCTGTTAATTTGTGATGCAACGGAAAAAGCTCGTCAAACCAGACAATTGGCTGAGGATTGTCGTCAGCAGGAATATATTATTCATCATACCTCTCTGGATGTTCCTGCTATTCCAGGCAGACCTGAAACACCGCAACTGGTTTCACCACGTGCTTTACCGCGGCGACGTAATAATCAGCAAACCGGCCACACCACGCTGATTCATGCCATTTGTCATATCGAGTTTAATGCGATCAATCTGGGGCTGGATGCCATCGCCCGATTTAAGGATATGCCGGAGGATTATTATCGAGACTGGTTGCAGGTTGCGGATGAAGAGGCCAAGCACTTTTCCATGTTGTCAGCACATTTACAACAGGCCGGGTATGCCTATGGTGATTTTCCAGCCCACGATGGCTTATGGGAAATGGCACAGAAAACACATCATGACCCGTTAACTCGTATGGCTTTGGTACCCCGGGTTCTGGAAGCACGGGGGCTGGATGTGACGCCAGGTATGATGAACAAACTGCGCGCCAGTGGCGATCTGGCTGCGGTGGAAATTCTCGAAGTGATTTTGCGAGAAGAAATAGGGCATGTAGCGATAGGCACCCGTTGGTTTAATTATCTCTGTGAACAACGTGATTTAGAACCGACATCAACTTTCACGACATTATTAAAAACTTATTTTAATGGTGAGATACGCGGGCCATTTCATATTGAAGCCCGCAAACAGGCGGGCTTTAGTGATGCTGAATTGGAATGGTTAGAGCAGAATTAATCATTGGCAGCTTCAGCGGCTTTGTTTTTCTTTTGCATCTCCGCTTTTTGACGGCGTGATTCTTTCGGGTCGGCAATCAAGGGGCGATAAATTTCTATTCGATCTTTGTTACTGAGCTTGGCATCCAGCTTGCAGATTTTGCCAAAAATACCGACTTTATCGCTATCCATATTTATTTGTGGATAACGTTCCAGAATCCCAGACCGTTTAATAGCCTGTTCGACCGAAGTATTATCCGGTACTTCAAGCGACAAAATCACTTGCTCATCGGGCAGTGCATAAGCCACTTCGACGGTAATCAATTCAGCGTTAGCGTGTTCCATAAATTTCCCTGGCGCGTACACAAAAAGCTTCGACCAATGAACCGGATATCTGTGTGAATACCGGGCCCAAAGCCAGATCCAATAGACGGGTGGAAAATTCAAAATCCATATCCAGCTGCACACGGCAACCTTCATTATCCCCAATCGGGCTGAACTGCCAGAATCCTTCTAAATGACGAAAAGGACCATCAATCAGCTCAATACGAATGGACTCACCATGTTGCAGGGTATTGCGGGTAGAAAACTCATGGTGAATACCCCCTTTAGCTATATCCAGCGTGGCACAAATCACTTTATCGTTTTTACTAATAATTTTACTGCCACGACACCAAGGCAGAAAACTCGGATAAGCCTCTACATCGTTGACCAGATCAAACATCTGATCCGGCGTATACATTACCAGCGAACTGCGCGTAATAGTCGTCATTTAGTGTTTCTGTTGACCTCTAATGAAAATAATCAAAAGATGAAATCCAATACACCTGTCAAACTCACGAACACGATAAAAATCGCTATTGGCGTAACATAGCGAACCAAAAAGCGCCATTCGTGATAAATCAGGTTGGATTTAATCCCCAGCTCTTCCTGAGTACTGCGTTGCGACATGATCCATCCGGCAAAGATAGCAATCAGCATCCCGCCCAAAGGCAACATAATATTGGCAGTCAGATAATCCAGCAACTCAAATGCGGTCATATCCAGCCAGGTCCAGTCTTTTAATACGTTGAAAGAGAACAGACTCAACAGTCCGAGTAACCATACCAATATACCCACCCAAATGCAGGCGTTAAGCCGTTTTATCTCAAAGTTTTCCACTAACCAGGTGACCACTGGCTCGACTAATGCAATTGCTGAACTCAACGCAGCAAAAACCAGTAATAAAAAAAACAAAGCACCAAAATATGCGCCGTTATCCATATGTCCAAAAGCAATGGGTAACGTTTCAAAGATTAAACTTGGCCCGGCACCGGGAGACATTTCATTGGCAAACACCAGTGGAAAAATGGCCAATCCAGCCAGAATGGCCACGGCTGTATCCATAAAGGAAATCGCCAGTGAGACTTTAAAAATCGAGGCTTTTTTCGGCAAGTAGGAACCATACACCATAATGGCGCCCATCCCCAGACTGAGGGTAAAAAAGGCATGGCCCATGGCGGTTAATATGCCTTCGGTGGTGAGTCTGGAAAAGTCTGGTTTGAATAGAAAGTTTACTGCCTGGTCAAAATACACACCGGTCTGATAGGCATAACCCACTAACACCAACAAAATCAGAAATAAAGCCGGCATTAAAAACCGCACTGATTTTTCCAGGCCGCGTTGTACACCACGACTGACAATCAGCATAGTCAGCATCATAAAAATGGTATGCCAGGCCAACAGTTTTTCCGGATCCTTAACCAGTGCCAGGTGCAGATTGCGCGCCCCATCGGGTGTGACACCCTCAAAAACGCCAAATAATAAACGGGGAACATAAGCTATTGCCTGACCGGCAATCACACTGTAATAGGAAAGGATTAAAAAGCCAGCTAATACACCGCCAAAACCAAGATATTTCCAGAGGGGAGAGGCTTTTTCTTCTTCGGCCAGACTGGCCAGACTGTTAAATGGATTTTGTCGACCCCGTCGACCAATGAGAATTTCCGCCATCATAATCGGAACACCGATGGCAAAAATACAGGCAAGATAAACCAGAACAAATGCACCGCCGCCATATTCACCGGCGATATAAGGAAATTTCCAGATATTTCCCAGGCCAACCGCTGCGCCGGTAGCTGCAAGAATAAAGGCCCAGCGTGATGTCCACTCTCCGTGAATTGATTTTAACGGTCTATCCATATCACACTCATAAGAGATAAATAGTCTCGATTCTGGGCGAAATTACAAAAATGCTCAAGCCAAGTAGCAATATGCACATGTATAATGCCGCGATGGCCACAAAGAATAAACCTCAACAAAACGACAATACTATCGCTCGTAACCGGAAAGCGCGTCATGAATTTTTTATTGAAGAAAAATTCGAGGCGGGTTTGGTGCTCGAAGGATGGGAAGTCAAAAGCTTACGTGAAGGCAAAGCACAGCTCAGTGACAGCTATGTGCTGATTCGACATGGCGAAGCCTGGTTAGCGAATGCCTTAATCACCGCATTAAAAACGGCTTCGACTCATGTTGTTCCAGAACCGCAACGCGATCGAAAACTGCTGCTCAATCGTAATGAGTTAAATAAGCTGATTGGCGCAGTTGAGCG
>DEXE01000006.1:513974-708854 GCA_002363955.1 Methylophaga sp. UBA3192 | reverse complement strand
GACAAACGCGCCACCATGAAAGAACGTGACTGGCAGCGTGATAAAGAAAGACTGTTTAAAAATATTTAAAGAGATCGTCACGGAACTTTAAAATCCGTATAATGACTAACGTACAACAAACCTTTGGGGGCGACCTGGCTTCGACGTGGGTTACGAAACCTAAGGTGCATGCCGAGTACTCCAGTTCTTCTCGTAAAAAAGATTGGAAAAATATAGTTGCTAACGATAACAACTACGCACTAGCTGCTTAATAACCAGTGAATGCCGTCCGACCAGATCCGTGCTTGTGCGTCTGGTATCGGGCGTCGACTCTCACAAGATCGTCTTGACGTATGCTTGGTACTGATAGACTAAAACCTAACAAGATCGCTTCATGTTTTCCCTGTTCATCGGGTAGCTTGAAGTTAAATTAATAGATGAAATAAGCATGTAGAGCTGAAGGCAGAGGATTCGCGGACGCGGGTTCGATTAGTAAAATGGTCGCCACGGGGAGTGATCCCCGTTGGAAAAAGAGAGCTCATACGGTGAACGCTAAGGAACAGGGGTTCTATGCCAACGCCGTCCGGTCAATGGGAAACCAGTAAGCCGGCTAGAGACTCATAGGTTCCTAAAGAGATTCGTCTCAATGGAATACTAGGGTGGGTAGAAGATAAAACCGATACTCACAAACGCTCTCCATCTGATAGCAATATCAGATGAAGGAATAGTCCAGGCCTGAATGAAAATTCAGGAGTCACTGTCCCGCCGCCTCCACCATATAGTCAAAACAACCACCTTCGGGTGGTTTTTTTGTTTCTGGGCTCTGAGCTTGAATTAAAGGGATTTAACTCATTATTATGCAAAGCATGTAAATCAGTTTTGAGAACCAAGGATGGCTATCTATAAAACGACTAAACAACTTACCCCGCCGATTGCTGCCTACATTGCTGGACTGATAGATGGTGAAGGTACTGTCACATTATGTCGAAAACATAAAAATGAATATCGGCAGTTAGCCGTGAGTATAAGTAGCACAGAAAAATATCTTTTAGACTATGTGCTTGAAGTGGTGGGGACAGGAAAAATCACGTCAAAGAAAACGATAAAAACACATCATTCCCCGAGCTTCACTTATGCCATTTACAATCGGCAAGCACTTAGTTTGCTTGGTTCCAAGCGAGGATCCTGAATCGATTATCGAGCTAGCCCGAAAAGCTGATGCTGATTCGAAATGTGATGAATATCTTGAAGCGATGGGTGGTGATGATTGCGCGCGTAAAAACCGTCCAATCAGGCGGTTCTGCGGGAGTAATTAAAGAGAATCAATACAAGACCACACACATGGGAAATTTCACGGGCTAGGTGATTCGCCCGCTTTTACTTGGAGTTCTGTCAATAACTGTACGAAGTAGTTCGATACTCTAACGAGTATTCTATATAGTACAGCTTTTGGAGTTCACTAAAACAAATCTCATCTGGATAGAGAATATGAACCGAATAAATAAGACTATTGTAGTTCGCTTCTTTTCTATAGAAGCGGATGATAGCTTTTTTGAAAACTTTGAAGCAGGAATATTAACTAGCCTAAGTTCTAACCTTAGATCCAGAATTTTTAATGTAAGGAACGCGAAGCACTTAATAAAATTATCACAAGACTCAAAGGTTTTGGACATCTCCTCATATGCAGTAACTGTAGTTAAAGAGCGTAATACATGGCAAACAAAAGCAACTAGTGATGGAACAATCACAGGAATTTCTTTAAATCAGGGGATCATAGGTGACCCTTACTTCTTTTTTGTTGTGCCTAGCAAAAAGATTCTCCTAGGATTTACTTCTGGACCTAGTGGAAGTTTAAAAACAGTAGGAAAAACTATGTTAGAGCAGTTTAAGAATGATCGTCTTAGTAAATTAAAGCTGAATCTAATACCTAAAGAAAAAGAGTTTTCTACTCTTAATGAACTACCTGCCTACAGCAGTCTCCACTTTAAAATCAATTCTTCTTCTCTTTCAGATATATCAAGTGATGCACCAGAACTCATAAAAAATTTAAGTTCAGCTCCATATATTGAGAATAATATGCAATTGTCTTTGGATCTAGAGTTTAATGCTTCTGAAAAGTCATTGTCGAAAGAAAATGTTTTAGAAATAGTTAATTATTTGTCTGATCATGATGGATGTACAGTGCTTAAACTAAAAGGCATAAACACGGACGGTACTCTAATACAATTAGATTTTGTAAATGCTTTCTTCGATTATCGAACACAACTTACTACCAGAAACAAATTTATAGATGAAAATTCATCAGTTGTAATCTTAACGGAAGCTTTGTCAAAGTATTTAGAGGAATGTGTCTAACTAAATAATTCAACAAGTTCTTTATTAGTGACTGCATGTATACGGTCTACTAACTTGCCAGATTTGTGCAGTTCAAATAATTCTTGAGATGAAGCAATGGTCTCATTCTCTAATAAGTGATCGTTTATTTCTTTAGCCGCTTCTCTAGATAGACCCATATTAATTAGAGCAATCATTTGATCTTCACACGCTCCAATCTCGATATATGAATGAATTTTTATGTTAGTCATGTCGATTTTTTTATTTACTAAAACAGAATCGAGCAAGGTGTGGTAGCAACGTAAAGCATTTGACAATCGGAACCTTATGTCATTGTTGATTACGTTAATCACATTTCTAACTGATCTATTTACACTGGGAACAGACTTTGATTCATTAACAGCGTAAGCCCTATCCCATTCTATTTGATCAGAAATAATATCTTTGAGACTGTTACCGCGAATCCATTTGACCGTGATTCGACATATATATCTGAGTGAGTAATTTTCCGTGGGTATGTAAACACCTTGTAAATTTAACCTTTCACAAATGTTTAGAAGTGTTTGATATAGTCCAGGAGCATTTGGATGGGGTAAGGTCCAAGCTTCATATTTTTCTTCTTGATAGAGCGAATTGTAAAGCTTATTTTGTTGGATATAGCCAACGGTGGGATTGGCTTCTAAAGTGAATGGGGGTACTACGAGATCATTGTATGCTGAATTAATACTTTCTTGGAGAAGTCTACGTTCGCGACTAGTTATATTCAATTCTTTAGCATTTAAAGTTTTATCTAGATTATTGTTGGCAAACTCCTTAATCAACTTGTTAGCTATTGTGTACAGATGATATTGATCGCGTTCCTCATGATTATATGTTCCACTCAATGCAATCATTACTCTACTAAGATCTTCATTTAATGACTTGAAGTACGTAGGAATTTTTTGTTCATCTATCTCAACATCATCAAAATAATCTTGAAATTTCCAGCTATTGGGTTTTATAAGAAAAATATTTCCGGAAAAATGCTGAAGCATTCTTCCCGCTCGTCCAGTGATATTACTTATAGACACATTTTCTATACGTTCTGAAGGTTGTCTAGGAATTGGTTGATAAGGGTCATCTAAAAAGAGATTTTTTGCTGGCAAATTCACACCTTCAGCAAGCGTACTTGTACAAGCAATAAATTTGATTACTCCCTCTTTCGCAAGGTTCTCAACCATAATTCGAATAGAGCTAGGAAGTGGTCCATAATGAAACGCTATCCCTTTTCTCAAATTTTCAGCTAAGGAAAAATCCTTGTGAATGAATTGTTGAACATAATCAGCAGCTTCATTTAGTAGAGGAGAGTTCTCATAAACAGGAATAAGATCAGAAATATCATTGGCTAAATTTTCACAATAATCAGTTCTGTTTCGATAGATGATATTGCTCTGACCACTACCTAATCGATAAACAATTTCTGCTAATTTTGTACCTTTAAATGTCTTATTAATTTTTTTTAAGTTATTAGAGTTATACCTTGAAATGATTAGCTCTTTTCCTTTAGGTACAACTTCCATAATTATTTTTGCCACTGGAGAGTGTTCGGTTATTTCCTTTTTAAACTCAATATCACTAAAGATTGAAGAGTAAGAGTTTTGATAGATTGATGACGGCATGCTGATTATGATTTGAGGGAAGCTATCCTCCAACATTTTTTCAATCGTAAGATGAAGGAGTACGCCGCGATTGTTTTCTACAATGTTGTGTGCTTCATCAATGAATAAATAGTCAAATGATAAATCTCCTCTTAGTAAAACTTCATGCAAACGTTCTTGTGTCATTACAAAAAAAGTTTTGGCTCCAAAGCTACCATCTCTGGGAACAGTGCAAATTTCTATTTCATCATCAAAATTATAATTTTTTGCCAGTTCATATATTTTTCCAGCAACTTCAGTTATCAATGCTCTTGTGGGAACAATAATAGCGGCAAATGAACCATCACTCTTTGCTACTCGATTTAACAAGTAATTTAAAATTATGTGGGTTTTACCTGCAGAAGTAGGCGCAGAAGTTATAACATCCTTATCTGAACGTAAATCTTCCCATAGCGAACGTTGGAAATCTGTTAGTGGGAAGTCAAGCTCTTCGACCGTGTTAAGAGACAGTCTAAAATCCATTTGAGCTTCAGAATAAAAATTATAGGTAAATTTAAGTTCTGGGTGGCGTCGAGACAATAACGCTATATTTGGAAAGTCGCCAGCGTTTACGAATACACTATTTGCAATAGGAACTAAGTCAGGATATTCATCAGCACAAATATCCAACATCATAGAAAGAAGTATAGCGCCTTCATTATTTAATTTTCTATCATCAGATTTATAGAATACTTGAGATGAAAATATTAACTTTTTGATATCGCTCTTTTCAAGGTTTATTTTTTCGCCAATTAAGTCAGATATATAAGCATCGAAAAGGAAATTGGCAGCATTTTGATAACCCTCGCTTTCGTTAATCTTGATAGCAAGTTTATTAAGAAAAGCGGTCATTTTTCAATTCCCATATATTCAATGAATTCAGTAACTAAATTGTTAACACATGAAAAAGGGAGCATTAAAATGGCTGTTTTATCGATACCAATTTCTTGCTTTTCTATTTGATTAAAGAATTCGTAAATATATGTCTTCGCGAGCTCAGTATATTTATCTACAAAGTCCTCTTCTGACAACGCATTAGAAATAAGATCGGGTTCAGAAAAACCTATAAAACAAGGTGAATGGATTAGATCTGATAAGTCCTTTTCAGAAAATGGATCTAATAGATCCAGTAGTATTGACTCCAATTCTTCATTTATATTTGGGAAGTCCATGTGGCTTTCAATCAAGTCAAATTCTTGAATATATTTTTCTTTAGCACTTTTAATTGATACGGCAGAGCTTGAAGCAGCGCCTTTAAAATCAGCGTGTAATTTTGATTCACCTAAAAATAATACGAATTCGCCATCATAGAATTGACCATGAACAGCATCAGCTCCATAGACTGGCATTCTTCGACTTGTTTTCATTGATACTTTACTTAGAATTTTTGGAGCCTGAAAGTAGATATCCAAAAGAGTGAACAGGATAAGTTCACCTAGTTCACCTTGTGCTGTATGTTGACTTAATTTCCTTGCTGCCTTCTGAAAGAGCTTTTCAGCAGATTGTTTATTTTGTATTCCAAGATTTTTTTCTATTTCAGTGCAGGTAAAAACGAAATTGAATAATATAGCCTCTTTAACTTTTTCAAAAAATTCTGAATGAGATGATTTCCCAGATGATAGCGGCAAATAGACCACTAACGTTTTTATCTCGCGACCATCTTCAAGCGTCAAAGTAACGTTCACCTCTTTTAGGATTTTTTTTAGGTCGGAGGCATTTTTGAATTGCGGTTGAAGGTGTAAGTCCATTTTTCAGCCTGTTTAAAATTTCATGTTCTCCACTTTATAACAGATTGACTATAAGACAAGCCCAATTTTTAATACTTGCTCTTGGGGATTAATACCATACAACCTAAGTCTATCGCCCTGTTTGCTTAAAGTTGACTTTGAGATAAGCTGAATACCCAAACGCTTAGCAGGTTATGGAATTTTTCTATACCATAAAGATATCAATAGTCAGATTAATTTGTGTGGAGCAACTAAATATTTATTGATTTATCCATTAATAATATCAACGACTTAATTGTCTATTAGATTGGCGCCGCCCCACCAAAACAAAAATAAACCACCTTTAGGTGGTTTTTTTGTGCCTGAAGTTTGCTCAAAATTAAATGATATTCCTCAACATATTAATATCTTAATTTCACAAACCTTATGTAGCACTGAAATTAACGTATGGAACATAAACAAGGACTTTGGAAAACAGATTGTTTTGTTTGCTTATTTTTCGAGAGAACTAAATCAATATTGTAAATACCCAATATGGGGATTATAGTACCCATATTGGGTATTTTATTAATGGTGTTGTATGTCCGTTACCTCTATCACTGAAGCATTGTTTACAAAAACACAGCAACGTGTGCTGGGTTTGTTATATGGCAAACCTGATAAAAGTTTTTATACGAACGAGATTGTTCGCATGGCTGCGATGGGCCGGGGCACGGTTACAAGGGAATTGGAAAAACTCACCAACGCTGGAATATTGATTAGCTCGAAAGAAGGAAATCAACAGCACTATCAAGCAAACCCAGATAATCCAATATTCAACGAGCTGGTGTCGATTACAACAAAGACATTCGGTGTAGCTGATGTCGTTCGCCAGGCTTTAACCTCCATTGATGGACAGATTTTATGTGCCTTTATCTATGGTTCCGTCGCAAAGGGCGAGGCAACAGCCAAAAGTGATATTGATCTGCTGGTTATTTCTGATAAGTTGGCTTATGCGGACTTGATGGAATGTCTTGTTGACGCTGAAAAGACTTTATCGCGACCTATCAATCCTTCTGTTTATGAATTAGAGCAGTTCAAACAGAAATGGCAGGAAGATAATGCATTTATTTCAAAGGTAATGGACCAACCGAAGATATGGCTGAAGGGATCAGAAAATGACATTAGTACATCTGGATAACCTGGTAAAAACCAACAATTTAAAAATAGAACCTGCTGATCAAAAAGAGTTTGATGGCATGGTGATTTCTGCCAAACGTCGTTTGCAGGATGCCAATGTGGAAAGCTTATCCGACGATAGTCGTTTTTCATTAGCTTATGGTGCAGCACATGCTTTATCTTTGGCGGCGATGCGTTGGCATGGATACCGTTCAGACAATCGTTATCTGGTGTTTCAGTGTTTGGAACACACTGTAGGCATGACAACTAGCAAGTGGCGAGTTTTAGATAAATGTCACAAGCAACGCAATCTTGCTGAATATGAAGGTCACCTGGAAATTACACCACAGCTACTGGATGAATTGATTGCTATAACGAAAGAGTTATTAACGTTGGTTGAAGAGTTGGGGCCAATTGTAAAATAACGATCAGTTGTTGCTAAAAGTGCAACAACTGATCAGAAAAATTATTTCTAGAATAGAGTCGAGGCTGGCTCAATCAATAAAACCAATTCTTTTCTTAAGACAGCTTCCAATCCGGTCGAATGTAATGGCAGGTGTATCCGGTTGGATAATGTTGCAGATAATCCTGATGTTCTGGTTCGGCTTCCCAGAAATCTCCGACGGGTTCTACTTCGGTGACGACTTTGCCGGGCCATATTCCGGATTGATTTACATCCTCAATCGTCTGCTTGGCAATTTCGGCTTGTTCATCGTTGGTGTAATAAATCGCTGAGCGATAACTCATTCCTCGATCATTGCCTTGTTGATTTGGCGTGGTCGGATCGTGAATCTGGAAGAAAAATTCCAGTAACTGTCGGTAAGTAATCTGCTCAGGATTAAAGAGGATCTCAATGCCTTCAGCATGGGTGCCATGGTTTGGATAAGTGGCATTTGGAATATCGCCGCCGGTATAGCCGACTCGCGATGAGATCACACCCGGTAATTTACGAAGTAAATCCTGCATACCCCAGAAGCAGCCACCGGCCAATACGGCTCGTTCGGTATTTGACTCGCTCATTTTGTCTCACCTAAGGTTTCTGAAAACAGCTTTTTAAATTCTCCATAGCCCTCAATATCCAGTTCATCAGCGGGAATAAATCTGAGTGACGCTGAGTTGATGCAATAACGCATGCCACCGGCTTCTTCGGGGCCATCAGGGAAGACATGACCTAAATGACTGTCACCATGCACTGAGCGTACTTCAACACGGCGCATGCCCAGACTCTCATCAAAGTTTTCGGTGACATTCTCAGTCTGCACTGGGCGGGTAAAGCTCGGCCAGCCGGTGCCACTATCAAATTTATCTATTGATGCAAACAATGGCTCACCCGACACTACATCGACGTAAAGACCGGCTTCGTGATTGTCCCAATAAGCATTATCAAACGGCGGTTCGGTGCCGCATTGCTGGGTCACATAATGTTGTTCAGGTGAGAGACGTTCAACGGCTTCTGCTGCTTTTTTGTATTTTATCATGACAATCAAACCTTTATAAAAAGTGTAATCGTGAAACTGTCCATGAATAAAAACGCTGATATCCAATCGGGAGTTTAAGTTTTGAAATTTTTATCGATGACATACTGACCTGTCCACCTGCCAGTCGTTCCCGAATAGAAACTCAGTATATAGCTCAAAGACTACATCAGCGATGTTCTGCAACGAAAGTAATATCCGAAATGACCAAACCACCGTTTTGTCAGATTAAACGTCTATTTCAGTCATCGTTAACATCAAGTGCCATCACTGCATCGTAAGCATTTAAATCAAGCACTGCTCTGACATTAACGACTTTTCCTTGCTGCATGGTAAAAAACCATGCATAGCTGTTTCGATAAATTTCACCATTGATCAAGGTCGCCTCAGCTTCAAACAAAATGATGATTTCTTCACTGTCCTGATAAATAGCATGGACGGTAGGTTTTAATCGCGTTGACAACCGTTTGTTAAATGGCTGAATCACCATCTCCTGGAAGTCAGATAGATTATAAGTTTTGGCTGACTCAGTCGGCCCCATAATGGTCCATTGTGCATCTGCTTCGAGTAAATCAAATGGCGATCCTGTGCCCTGACTCCATTGATTGAAAGCTTGTTCGACTAGCTGTTTATGATTGAGCGGCTCTGCCATCACAGAGCCACTTAATAAATAAAACCAGACAAACACCGTCACGTACTGAAATGTTTTCATCCTGAGCCCCACGCTTAAAAGGCATGGCCATAACAGGCCATAGTGCGAATCACCAACTCATTCACATCCACATTGTCAGGTTGCGAAATGGCATACAAAACGGCATCAGCAACGGCTTCGACATTTAACGACGTGTTGCGAAGCTGATCAACAAATTCAGCGGCAGCTTCATCAGTAATGTCGTGGCCAAGTTCAGTAGTGGTAACACCTGGGGAAAGAACAGTGACACGCAGATTGTTTGATTCCTGACGCAAGCCTTCACTGATGGCTCGAACCGCATATTTACTGGCACAGTAAACAGCACAGGAGGGACCAACTGTGTGCGCTCCAGTGGAAGCGGTGTTGATAATATGTCCACTGCCTTGCTGATCCATGATTGGTAAGACTGCCGCGATACCATTCAACACGCCTTTAATATTTATATCGATGATGTTGTTCCATTCATTGGTTTTTAACGCGCGCATTGGCGATAACGGCATAATGCCAGCGTTGTTAAACATCACATCCACCCGACCAAAGGTATCTTTGGCAAAAGTCACAAATGCATTCACCTGTTCTGCATTTGCTACATCCAATTCACGATAGGCAGCATGACCACCTGATTGCTGGATATCTCGGACAATGGCTTCAAGGCGATCAGTTCGACGTGCACCAAGCACAACAATCGCACCATTTTTAGCCAGTACTTTGGCGGTAGCTTCACCGATCCCGCTGCTGGCGCCGGTGATTAAAACGACTTTATTTTCTACGTTCTTCATTAGTTATCTCCATTTGAACTTGTCTTTAAGTGACGATTCAAATGGTAGTGAGGAAGCTGTTTATTTTGGATACACAGAGCTACAGGAAAATTGCCTATTTCTACAACCCACTATATTTACAAAACAGCCTCAGCCTATAATCAGCATCAGTAACTTATTGGGGTAATTAGAAAATGAATGAAACCCAACGCACAGAACTTGCGAGCCTGATTGATAAATTCTCCTCAGGGAACGGCATTCACAGCACCGCTATAACTGGCGTGAACTGCATAAAGCTCAATGAAATAAATGACCGATTGCCCAGTGTTTATACACCTTCTTTGTGCGTCATTGTGCAGGGCAAGAAACGGGTGTTACTCGAAGATGAAATCTATCAATACCAGCCTTCGGAATATCTGGTGGCCTCTGTCGATTTACCGGTGATTGGTCAGGTGATAGAAGCGAGTAAAGACAAACCCTATCTATGTTTGCAGATTGAGTTGGATCTGCATCAACTTACCGAGTTAATGGCGCAGACCCGTTTGCCGTTTAAAAACAAAATACCAAACCAGCGTGGCATTTTTGTCGGAGATGTGGATGAGTCACTGGGCGATGGTGTATTACGACTTGCCCGGTTATTGGAAGCCCCACAGGATATTGCGTTATTAGCGCCCATGATTAAACGTGAAATTCATTACCGGTTACTCAACGGTCAATATGGCGATGTCATTGCTCAAATGACACAAACCGGTAGCCACATGCAACGAATTTCAGAGGCGATTCAAATTCTAAAAGCCAATTACGATCAGCCAATCAAAATTGAGGATCTGGCTACCCAGGTAGGCATGAGTATTTCGTCTTTCCATAGCCACTTCAAAGCGGTCACTGCAATGAGCCCATTGCAATATCAAAAACGATTCAGGCTGCTTGAAGCACGAAAAATCATGATGACGGAAACGCAGGATGCTGCCAGCACGGCTTACCGGGTGGGGTATGAAAGTCCATCACAATTCAGTCGTGAATATGTAAGGATGTTTGGCCATCCACCCAAACGCGATATGAGCATGTTGCTACAGCAGCAGTCTATTGCGTGACTAAGCGAACTTAGCTTGACGCCTGACAATCCGCAGCCACTACCTCAATACGTCCGACATCTTCACTGTTCTTGTCTGAATACACATAAACAATTTTTGCACCCGCCTGCAGCACTGGCTGCATTTCCGCATTCTTACAAAGACTTGAGAGCAGTTTTGGTTTGATCTTCTCAAGCACAGTGGCTGGCTCGACTTCGGCAACCGACACCGTAGTCAGGGTATAAAAATAGGTAATCATATCGCCGGGGCCCGCTAATGCTTTTTCCAATCGGGTTTGATCATCAATTTTGATCGGTGCTTGGGCATTAATGAAAACTTCAGCTTCCATAAAGCCTTCTTCAATAGACTGCAATTCAGATAATTGCCGTTTACTGTCAGTTGCCGATGATGGAGCGTCTCGATTATTGAAAACGATTGCCAGAATGATAACGAGCGGTATCAAGCCGATGGCTAAAAGTAACTTCTTATTCATTATGCTGCCTGGGTTTTAATGGAAAGTTGAGGAACAATGTGGGATCAAGCATACCGATGGCTTGGTGAAAAACACAATAATCTGTTTTGAAATTGATTTCCCTATGGCCTCATAAGGATCGCTTCAATTAATGAGATTTATTCTGTGCGCCGAAAGCATTTTATATTCTGCACAAGCCTTATTCCGTTACGTCGCATATTTTGGATTTCGGGTTTATCTGACCTTTAGAGTGAGCATTAAGGACACCTTAATCACGCTCCCGCGCGAGAATGGGTGATTCCCACGGAGGATCGTGGGAACCAGCATTTGGTGTTGATGTTAGCGTGATTGCATACGCTCAATGGTGGTGGTCAAGACACGTTTCATTTTATCGGTCGCACCGGTAAAGGCTTGTTTGATGGTCGCTGCATCATGAGTGACCACATTGGGTTGGTGACCTTCTATGCGGGCTTCGATCAGACAACGGATATCATCAGCACCACCCCGGTTTTCACTGTTTTGATCGCTTAGATGGACTTCGACACGCGTGACGTGATCATCAAATCGTTTGAGAGAATGTTGTAGTTCTTCACGAATTGAGTCGGTGAGCGTATCGTCGCCTGGAATGTGACGATCGGTATTAACCTGAATTTGCATGCAACCTCCATTGAATGAAATAAAACGTTTGCTATTCTGAGACAATCACAATTATTAAACATTCCGCTATTTCAACCGGAATGAGCAAATCACTATAAAGACAATTTCTTGAACATCTTTTAACGCAAAGCAAGCCGAACGTTAGCTGAACCTTGTTAGACTCAGATATTGATTCTTTATTCAGGAGCACAGATATGCAGCATCCATCTATCGTCGGCGCATTTATTGGGGTTTTGGCCGTGAGCCTGACTGGCTGTGGCGATAGGGCCAAAATCCCTCCACAAGCTGATTATGGGCCTGAGCCAACCTTGGTTGCGCCTAAACAGGCTTTGATACCCACCGTGAAAATTGCACCGGCCAAAGGCTGGCCGATTGATGGTGAGCCGATTGCTGCAGAGGGCTTGCAGGTCAACCGTTTTGCAATGGATTTGGATCATCCGCGGTGGCTTTATGTGTTGCCAAACGGCGATGTATTGGTGGCGGAGTCCAATGCCCCTGAGAGCGAAAAGCCAAATGCAGGTATTAAAGACTGGATAAAAGGCCTGGTGATGAAACGGGCAGGGGCGGCAGTGCCCAGTGCGGACCGGATTACTTTATTACGTGACGAAGATGGCGATGGCGTAGCTGAAACCCGTCATGTATTTCTCGAAGATTTGCATTCTCCATTTGGCATGGCGCTGATTGGCAATGATTTTTATGTTGCCAATGCCGATGCCATTGTGAGTTTCCCTTATGAAGAAGGGCAGACACAGATCACCGCCGAACCTCAGCATATCGCGGATTTACCCGGCGGACCGATTAATCATCACTGGACCAAGAATATTATTGCCAATGATGAGGGCACATTGCTTTATGCCACCGTTGGGTCTAATAGCAATATTGGCGAAAACGGTATGGAAAACGAAGAAAACCGTGCTGCGATTCTGGAAGTGAATCCCGATACGGGCGAAAAAAGACTGTTTGCTTCCGGTCTGCGTAATCCAAATGGTTTAGCGTGGCAGCCTCAAAGTGGTGAGCTTTGGACAACTGTTAATGAACGCGATGAAATCGGTAGTGATCTGGTGCCGGACTATATGACGTCGGTACAGGATGGCGGCTTTTATGGTTGGCCTTATAGCTATTACGGTCAAACCGTCGATACACGTGTCGAGCCCCCCAGACCGGATTTAGTCGAAAAAGCCATTAAGCCCGATTATGCCCTGGGCGCGCATACAGCTTCATTGGGGCTGGCTTTTTATAAGGCGGATTTGCTTGGTGCTCAATATCAAAACGGAGCATTTGTCGGGCAGCATGGCTCATGGAATCGAAAACCGTTAAGTGGTTACAAAGTGATCTTTGTACCGTTTAAAGAGGGTGAACCTGACGGTATGCCGCAGGATATTCTGACTGGATTTGTAGACGGTAATGGCGATGCCATGGGGCGTCCGGTAGGTGTTGTAGTGGATAAACAGGGCGGCATCTTAGTCGCAGATGATGTCGGTAATATCGTATGGCGGGTGAGTCCGAAAGCGGATTAATACTGGCCTCGTTCCCACGCTCCGGCGTGGGAAGATAAATGGGGTTATCCCATGCAGTTTGATATCATGTTTCGGCTTTAATCATTAGATAATTCATTCTCATGCCGCATATTCTGCTCGACAAAACCCATCCTCCCATTATTCAGGCCGCCATCGATTTGGGTGAGTGGTTAATCACACTGGAAAATCTTTCAGAGCAAGACAAAACTGCGATTAAAGCGGTTCAGGAGGCACTGAAAAAACTGCCGGAAATCGAGGAGGATATTCTGGCGATGTATGGCTTCAGTTTTGAACGTGGTGATGCCGATAATGGACTGGTACGCGGCTGGGATATTTCACTGGAATACAATGCAAATGATCCGGAGCAGCAGGGGGGATTGGAGATTTTCAGTTCGTATATTCCACTTCCAGACACCACGGATCCTGCGGTGTTAGCTGAAAAGAAACAACGCGAAGTGTATTTTCACTGGCCGATAGGCGATATCTGCAGTTTTATTAAAGCGGAACAGGCACAGCAGTGGATTGATGAAGTCAGTCAGCCGTTGCAATTTATTGAAGCCGGAGATCGGTTAAGGATTGAGGTTGTGCATCAGCGCTTTTATGCAGAGCATGAATACCCGCTGATTTGAGCCGTTTCCAATCAACATAGTGTTTCAGACAATGGTTATTCCGTTATGAAAACCTGTCTGATCCCAGGTTATTTACAGTTGGATTCACTTAATTTTTTTATGGTCTGGCTGGCATCATATAAGTATCGGGTTTTGAGTTACTTATCCAAGACAGGAAATCAAGTCGCTTGAAAAAATTCAAACAGCTGGGTTCGCGGTTGGTCAATTCCAAACATATGCTATGGGGGGTGGCTTTTGCTTCTTTTATGGAGTCGTTGATTGTGCCGATTCCGCTGGAAACCATTTTGATTCCACTGATGCAGGCACGCCGGAAGCTGCTCTGGGCCATCAGTGCCATGGCGTTACTGGGCTGTATTATCGGCGCGGCGTTAGGATATGCGATTGGCTATTTTGTGTTTGGTCTGATCGGTGAGCAAATGATTGCGCTGTTGTCGACACCAGAGCAGTTTGAATCCATTCGCCAGCAGATTCATTTACATGGTTTCTGGTATGTCCTGAGTGTCGGCGTGACGCCGATTCCATTTCAGATTGCCATGCTGGCGGCCGGAGCAACCGGCTACGCATTTTTGCTGTATATGCTGGCTACCATCGTTTCCCGTGGGCTGCGTTATTTTGGTCTGGGCTTATTGGTCTGTCTGTTTGGTAATCAGGCGCAAAACCTGTTTGAAGAACATAAAATCGGTGCATCGGTTTTTATTATCGTATTGATTGGCCTTATCTGGAGCGTGTTGTTATTCAGCTAGTGAATTTTTCCTTGCCTGTTCGGGAAGTGATTCGTACACTTGATTAACTGTTTCAATTAATCAAGTGATTTATGACAATTCGCTCAAATACGCATGGCGGTCGGCGTGCTGGTGCCGGACGAAAGAAAGGTTCGGCTATCAAAGAGCCGACAACGGTGATGCGGATTCCTCAAAGTCAAAAACCGGTGATTGCTGACTTTCTGAAAGCCTATCGACGTTATCAGTCCACCCAGAACCAATCTCCACACATGGTAGACGAGCCAACTGTATTTGAACGCCCCGTCATTACGCCGGCCAAACGCAGCTGGCCCTTATTCAGTTCCAAAGTTGCGGCGGGTTTTCCCTCGCCTGCAGATGAACATGTCGAAAAGCGGCTGGATCCCAATGAGTTTCTGATTGATGATGAGGAGGCGACATTTTTTGTCACCATTCAGGGTTATTCGATGATTGATAGTGGTTTATTGCCGGGTGACAAAGCGGTGGTGAATCGCGCCAAGAATGCCAGTATCGGCGATATTGTGCTGGCAGTAGTTGATGGCGAATTTACCATTAAACTGCTGGCGAAAACCAAAGAGGGTGACCCACGATTACTGCCATCCAATCAGTCCGGCGAGTATCAGCCGATTGAAATCAAGGATGGTATGCAGTTTGAAATCTGGGGCGTCGTCACCGGCTCATTCAGGCGTTTTAAGTGATCATGTCACGCAGTATTGCCCTAATCGACGTCAATAACTTTTATGTTTCCTGCGAGCGGGTATTTAACCCAAAACTGGCCGGTAAACCGGTAGTGGTGCTCAGTAATAATGATGGCTGTGCGGTGGCAAGAAGTAATGAAGCCAAAGCACTGGGCGTGCCGATGGGCGCGCCGTGGTTCAAGTGCAAACCGCTGGTGCAACAGCATCAGATCATCGCTTTATCATCCAATTATGCGTTGTATGCCGATATGAGTAACCGGGTGATGCGGATTCTCAACCAGTTTTCGCCGGATCAGGAGGTATACTCGATTGATGAGTGTTTTCTGGATCTGAGCGGTTTTCAACATCTGGATTTACTGCAATATGGTCAGCAGATCCGTCACCGTGTCGGGCAATGGACAGGGTTGCCGGTCAGTGTCGGCATAGGTGCCAGTAAAACGCTTGCCAAACTGGCCAATCACTGTGCTAAAAAGCTGCCTGAATATGATGGGGTTTGTGACTTTAATCAGTTAAGTCCTAAACAACTTAACCATTTACTTGCCGATCTGGATGTAGGTGAGGTGTGGGGTGTGGGTCGTAAACTGGCAGTGAAGTTGAAAACGCAGGGCATTCTCAGCGTTTTGGATTTAAAACAAGCCAATGCTGAAACCCTGCGACGCCAATACAGTGTGTTGATGGAAAAAACCGTACGTGAACTCAACGGTATCAGCTGTCTGGAGCTGGAATATTCCATCAGTGACAAAAAGCAGATCTTGAGTTCCAGAAGCTTTGGTATTCCCGTGACGGATATGAACAGTCTGGCCGAATCCATCAGTCTGTATACCAGCCGTGCTGCTGTAAAACTGCGGCGACAGTACTCAGTGGCGCGGATGATTCAGGTGTATATCCGCACCAGTCCCTATCGAGAGGGGGATGCGTATTATGGCAACAGCATGATGGTGCCTTTGCCGATGGCTTCAGATGACACCAGAGTATTAGTCAAACATGCACTGACAGCATTGAAACAGATGTATCGTCACGGTTTTAACTACGCCAAAGCCGGCATTATGCTCACCGAATTGCAGCCGAAAAGCGGTCAGCAGCAGGATTTGTTTGCCCTCAATCAGGATCCAAAATCCGGTAAGTTGATGACAGTGATGGATAATATTAATGCCTGTATGGGTAAAGACGCTTTACAACTGGCTAATCAGGGATTCAAGCGTCCCTGGAAAATGAAACAGGAAAGAAAAAGTCCGGGTTATACGACCCGCTGGCAGGATCTGTTGTCAGTGCGCTGACAACCTGTTAGGCAGTTAGCAGGCACTCTGAAAACAGCTGTAAAGCTACTCCGCGATAATGATTTCAGCACCCGCATTCAATCTGGCATTGGGATTGAGGATCACGCGGTCCTTAGTGGTCAGGCCTGAACGGATCTCCACTTCACTATTATCCAGACGACCCACACGAACGGTTTTGATTTCAACCTGGTTCTCCGTGTTTACCAGCATCACTGAGGGTCTGCCCTGAATGGTTTTTAAGGCATTAACCGGAATAAGCACAGCCTCACCGTTTTGCTGAACCTGTATGGCCAGTTCACCACTCAAACCCGCCGGCAGATTAAGCTCGGTATTATCCAGCAGATATTCCATTCGCATGGTGCCGGTTTCGCGATTTACTTCACGCGAAATACGTGAAATTGGTACGTCGATTTGCTGATTTCCTAAGTCAGGCAAAGTCAGTTTTGCCGGATTTTGCTGATCAATAATAAATAACTGTGTTTGCGGTATATCCACTATTATCCGTAACTGATCCGTGCGGCTGATTCGAAATAGCGGCATGGCATCATTGCGGGTAATACGGTTTCCACGTTCAGCCAGACGACGGGTGATAATGCCATCAAACGGTGCCACGATTTCGGTGTAGGCAAATTCATTTTCCAGCTGTTCCAGACGGGCCTGGTAGGTCGCTAATGTCGCTTTGGTCACTGCCAGCTCAGCTTCTTTTTCATCGACTTCGGTCGCATTGACGGCACCTGAATCGCGTAGATTGATATACCGTTTGGCCACTTTCTCCGTCAGATCCAACATGGCTTTCTGCCGATTGATTTCAGCCTTGGCCTGAAGAATTTCCTGTTCCAGTTCTGGGGAGGAGAGTTTTGCCAGTAAATCACCTTGTTGAACGTTATCGCCAATATCGACATGGCGACTTTCCACGTAGCCATCAGCACGGGCGAAAATGTCCGATTGTTCGATGGCCTCTACGCGGGCGTTAAATATCAATGGCTGATAATTTGACAGCGGTTGTGGCTGTGCCACACGTACCGAGAGTATTTCAGGTGCAGCAGAGGGTTGTTCGATATTCGCTTCACTGGGAGGCTGAATAAAAAACCATACAGGTACAGCAATGACTGCGGCAACTAAGATTGTCCTGGTTATATTTGACATCGTGAGGTCCTCAAATAGTCGGCAGCTTCACCGGCTGCGGACGTTTAATAAATTGCATGATCATGCTGAAAGTCCAGGGCACTAAAAACAGTGATGCAAAGGTGCCCAGCATCAAACCACCAATAACGGTACGGGCCAGTGGGGCATTTTGTTCGCCACCTTCACCGAGCGCCAGTGCCATTGGCAATAAACCGATCATCATGGTGAGGGCGGTCATTAATACCGGTCGTAATCTGGTTGAGGCCGCTTCACGGGCGGCTTCGAAAGCCGATTTACCGGCCACCCATTGATCTCTGGCAAAGGTTGTTACCAGGACACTGTTGGCAGTGGATACGCCGATCACCATAATAAAGCCCATCAAAGCGGGAACGCTGATGGTGGTACCGGTGAGCATTAAGCCGATAATCGCCCCGGAAATGGCAATCGGCGCACCGGATAAAGCGACCAGCGGCATGATCCACGAGGCAAAGTTGAACAGCATGATAATGTAGATAAAGAATACGGCCAGTAAAAAGCCAAACAGCAGGTCCCGATAAGCCTCATCCATGGCGGCGGCCTGCCCCATGATTTCAATATCGTTGCCAGGGACAATATCTTGTTTCAGTTCATTTACAATCTGCCGGGTCGCTTGGTAAACCGAGCCTAAATCGCTGTTTTCCGTGTTAATCAACACATTGACGGTCGGTTTGAGCATGGTGCGGCCGATGCTGCCAGCAACATTGCGCGGGCTGATGCTGGCAATACTGGCGAGTGGCACGGTGATATCGGGATCACTGGTTTGTACCTGCAGATTCATTAAATCATCGGTGGTGCGTAATTTATGTAATGGCGTTCTGGTTTGCACTTCATAGGAAAAACCGAACACCGGATCGGACCAGAAGCTGGGGGAGACCGTACCCGCAGAACCTAATGCACCCAGCAAACTGTTCATTGCTGCCTGCGTGGTAACGCCGAGTTCAGCCGCCCGTTTACGATCCAGATTCACATAATATTCTGGCAGGGCAAAGACCTGCTGAAAGCCAATATCCACTGCACCTTCCACATATTGCATTTTTTCAATCAGGGTTTCAGCTTTTGCGATGCTGGCGGGCAGGTTCCGACCGGTAAAACGCACATCCAGTGCGGTTGGAGTACTGCCGGAAAGCGTTTGATTGGTGGTGTCTGCAGCTTGAGAAAATAGCGTGACTTCGGGAAATTTCGCTTTAAGCATTTGCCGAATGGATGCTTCATAGTGGCTGCTCGGCTGATGACCTTTGGCCAATTGGATCTGTAACTCACCATCATAAGTACCGATGGTAAAACTCTCTACCCAGGCACGGTTAATGGAATCCGGCATGCCAATGTTTTCAAACACAAAATCCAGTTCATCCTCCGGAATAATTTTGCGGATTTCCTGCTGAATTTGAGCAAATTTATCGGCTGTCTGTTCAATGCGGGTGCCGGGTTCGACCCGAAGATATAATCGCATCAGTCCAGCATCGGTTTTCGGAAAGAAATCACGGCCAATCTCCTGTAAGGCAAATCCGGCTGCTGTGATGATCACAATGCCAATCAGGGGGGCGATGACAATATGCCGTTGCAGGCGACCAATGGTATTTTGCAGATGCTGCTGGCCATTGTGCAGGTGTTGTTCCAGGGCAAGATGTAAATGCACCAATGGGTTTCTGGATTGTCTGGTTAAGGTTTTTTCATTGGTCAGTAATAATTTGGCCAGTGTTGGCACGACCGTCCGTGACAATAGATATGAGGCGGCCAGACAGGCAATCACCACAATCGCCATCGGCTGAAAGATAAAGCCGGCGACACCGGTTAATAAAAATATCGGTGAAAACACAATACAGGTGGAAAGGGTTGAAACAAATTCCGGGAAGGCGACTTCACTGGCACTGGTCAGAATGGCACGGCTGGGTTCCATGCCATCGGCCAGATGCCGTTTGATATTTTCAATTTCCACCAAGGCGTTATCGACCAGAATGCCAATTGCTAAGGCCAGACCACCAAGGCTCATCAGATTCAGAGTGTTACCGGTGAGGTTCAATACAAATACCGCGGTCAGCAATGACAGGGGTATTGAGGTCAGAACAATCAGCGTGGCGCGTGATGAACCTAAAAACAACAGGACCATCAGTGCGACCAGTGATCCGACGATAAGAATTTCCATTTCAATATGATGCAGTGCGGTGCTGACAAACACCGACTGATCAAAAATAGGTGAAATGGTAATACCCTCAGGTGCGGAGGCCTGAATGGAAGGCAAACGTTCCATCAGTTCGTTGATAATATCCACGGTAGAGGCGCCGCCCAGTTTAATCAAAGACACCATAACGGCGTTTTGGCCATTTACCCGGGCGATATTGGTCTGCAATGCTGTGCCATCACGTACATCGGCCACATCGCGCAGTAATATCAACTCGCCGTTTCGGGCCCGGATAGGTAAGTCCTCAAAATCGGCGACCGCCTGAGGACTGGCATTAACCGTAATCTGCAGCTCATTCTGTGCTTCACGAATGCTGCCTGATGGCAGCGTCAGGTTCTGCTCATTAATTGCGCGAGTGACATCGTTGGCTGTTAATCCCTGGGCAAACAAGGCTTCCGGATCGAGATCCACCATAATCTGACGGGTGGCACCGCCATAAGGCAGTGTCATCCGAATACCATTAATCGATTGCACCATGCCGCGTAACTGTAAACGGGCAAAGTCAGCCAGTTGGCCATCGGTCAGGGTGTCGGAAGACATGACCAGCTGGATAATTGGTGTGCTGGACTGATTATATTCTGAGACCAGTGGCGGAGAGGTGCCTTCCGGCATGCGCCGTCGAATGGTTTGCGAAACGCCGGTTACCTGGGCCATTGCATTGGCAATATCGACTTCGGGATGAAAATCGATATGAATCACCGAGGTGCCATTCAATGTTTGTGAGCGGATTTCCCTGAGATTATCGACATTATTCATAATCGCCACTTCACTGAAAGTGGTGATTTTCGAGGCCATTTCATTCGTGTTGAGACCGTTGTATGTCCACACCACTTTTATAGAAGGTATATTGACGCTGGGGAGCACATCGACTGGTAATTTAAGATAACTGATCAGCCCGGCGGCAAAAATCAGCAGGCTTAAGGCGGCAACAGAATAAGGTCGGGTTAGAGCATAGCGCACCAGCCACATAAATAGCTTCTCTTGTTGTTAATATGGAATGACTGATTGCAGCGACGTTACGCAACCAGCTTTCAGGGTCTATTCATCTTTCAGAGCCGCCTCTGCTGGAGGCTATTTTTCCGTCCAACAAGGCGGAAATGATGCAGTGTAGGTATTCTACATAAGTCATTTTCAACGAAGTGGGGCGGAAAAATAGTCCCAGCCCTGTGGGTTGTGGCTGAAAATACCTCACTCTGCGTTGCTCGTCATTTATTTAGAACGACTAAACTGCAATCCTCGCGCCTTGATTGATGCATTTTCAGTCACAACAGAGGCGGCTCTGGAAGATAAACAGACCCTGTTAGAGTGCAGCGATAAAATTAAGACAATGTTAACGTTGTCTTAATTCAGTTAAACGAACATATTGTTTTTATTCTGGATATCGACCGATGTATGTTTTGATTGTGGAAGACGATGCATTAATGGGGGAAGGCATACAGACCGGTCTCACAGCATTGGGTATTCAGGCGGAATGGGTGATGAACGCCGGTGGTGCAGAAACGGCGATGTCGACCGCCAGTTTTGATGCTGTGGTATTGGACTTGGGGCTTCCGGATGAAGATGGGATGCAGTTGCTGAGTCGCTGGCGTGAAAGAGGCAATACTTTACCGGTGTTGATTTTGACGGCACGTGATGCAGTACCGGACAGAGTCAGTGGATTACAGGCCGGGGCCGATGACTATATGAGTAAGCCCTTTGATTTAACCGAACTGGTTGCCCGATTACATTCATTAAGCCGTCGGGCTGCAGGGCGTGCCACGCAGACCATCCAACATGGCAGTCTGCAGTTTGATCCAGCAACGTTGCAGGTTACCCTGAATAACAAACCATTGAATTTATCCCGCCGGGAAATCACTGTGTTGGAAACCCTGTTGCAACATCCGGGCAGAGTGGTCACTGCCGCACAGTTACAAGACAGACTTTATGGTTGGGCTGAGGGCATTGAAAGTAATGCGGTTGCAGTGCATATCCATAATCTGCGTCGTAAATTGGGCGATGAGTGGATCGAGACCGTCCGTGGTATGGGCTATCGGTTGGGGGGTGTCAATGAATCAGGCTAAAGCCAAAGATTATCTGCGCTGGCAGTTATTGTGGCGTATTGGAATTTCGGTATTGCTGATGTGGCTGTTGCTGGCACCATGGCTGTTGCTGAGCGTGCAGAAAGAAATGCAGAACACATTGGATAACCGGCTTGCCGCTTCAGCCAAAATGTTGATGTCCCTGATGTCGCAATATGATTTGGATCCACTGGTAAACGGTACTCAGCGCAGTCCGCTGTTTGATCAGACGGACAATCTGGATTTGCCGGCCACCCTGGCGTGTAAAGTGGCTAATGTGGCGGGCGATATTATTGCCGTATCACATGATGCTCCGGAAAGCGTGCTGACCACCACACAGCAAGGCTATCAGAATCGTATGCAGGATGGTGAACCGTGGCGTGTTTTTAATTTATCGCAAGCGGGCTTGACCATTACCACGGCTGAGCGTCTGGAAACCCGGGATACTCTGATGCGTTCGGTGGTTATTGCTGCCGGATTACCCTTTTTTCTGAGTTTGGCTGGTACTTTGGCAGTTGTCTGGTTTGGCATTCTGCATGGCTTTAAACCCTTGCATAGTCTGAGTGAGAGTATGGCGCGACGCAATACTGAGGATTTAACGTCTCTGGTATGGGAACAGCGTCCGGCTGAAGTCCGCCCTCTGGTCGATGAAATAAACCGTTTATTACAGCGTATGCAGCAGTCTTTATTGCGTGAGCGCCGGTTCACCGGCGATGTGGCTCATGAGTTACGAACGCCTTTGGCCGGGATCAAAACCCAGTTACAAGTCGCCCGTTTAACAGACGGTGGCAAAGCCATGCATGCCTTATTGCAGGCTGAAAAAGCGACTGACAGATTGCAACGTACACTGGATCAATTGTTATTACTGGCCAGAGTAGAGGGCGATGGTCAATTAACCGAAACAGCACGTTTACCGGTTGCTGAAATTAACAATATGGCGCTAAGTGATGTGCAGCATCTTGCCAAGCAACATCAAGTGACCTTGCGCTTCAATGATGACGTAGATGAGAAAATTCAGGCATCCGCTATTTTACTCTCGGCGGCATTACGCAATCTGCTCGAAAATGCCATTCGCCATGCACCGGAAAATAGTGTGGTGACACTTTCTGCCACCGAGCAGCAAGGTCAGTTGCACTGGACGGTGGAAGATGAAGGGCCCGGTGTTTCGGAAAAGTTGCTTTCAGAGCTAACCCGACGCTTTGTGCATGGACACCAAAACAGTGGAAGCGGTTTGGGGCTGGCCATTGTGGATGCTATTGTCAGACGATTTAAAGGTGAGTTACATATTAAAAACGGCGTGGCAAAAGGATTATTGGTGACCATCAGTATTCCTCTGCAATCCGGCGTTTAGACATCAGTGAGAGTATCAGGAAAACGTATGCGGATTGGGGTGCTGAAAGAAATCAAAACTCAGGAACACCGGGTCGGACTGACGCCTGCGGGTGTACGGGAACTATGCGCTGATGGCAATGAAGTTTGGGTTGAGCATTCTGCCGGTAAGGCAATTGGTTTTACCGATGCGGATTACCAACAGGCCGGTGCCAATATTGCCGAAAATGCAGCAGCCGTCTTCGCCAGGGCGACGCTGATAATCAAAGTCAAAGAACCTCAGCCAGCCGAAATCGAACAGCTAACTTCTGAACACACCTTGTTCACTTATCTGCATCTTGCACCGGATCGATTACAAACAGCGGCTTTACAACATTCCGGAGCGACCTGCATTGCCTACGAGACAGTAACCGATAACCAGGGAGGCTTACCGTTATTGGCCCCGATGAGTGAAGTGGCGGGACGCATGGCGATTCAGGCGGGCTCCCAGGCATTACTGATCCATGAAGGAGGCTTAGGTATTTTACCGGCAGGCGTTCCCGGTGTTGCTCCAGCCAATATTGTGATTATAGGCGGTGGCGTGGTCGGTGTTAATGCTGCCCGCATGGCAATGGGGATCGGTGCGGATGTCACTGTATTGGATAACTCACTGACTAAATTACAGCAATTGGATCTGCAATTTGGCCCGCGGTTGAAAACCTTATATTCCAATGCAGAGGCCATTGATAGTGTCGTACAACATGCTGATATGGTGATTGGTGCCGTGTTACTGCCGGGGGCCACAGCACCCAAAATCATTGAATACCGGCATCTTGAAATGATGAAAACCGGCAGCGTGCTGGTGGATGTCTCGATTGATCAGGGAGGCTGTTTCGCTTCTTCCCGTCCGACAACGCACGATCAACCAACCTATATCGAACAGGGCATCGTGCATTATTGCGTAGCCAATATGCCTGGCGCCGTTGCCCGAACCTCCACGCTGGCACTCACCAACGCTACGTTACCGTATATTCGGAATCTGGCCCGTCAGGGGAGTAAAGCCGCTTTTTTAGCGGACCGCCATTTGCTTAACGGACTGAATATTTATCAGGGTAAAATTACGCATCAAGCCGTTGCTGACGCGCAGGGTGAAGCCTATTCTGATCCATTTTTGTTAATGAGTTCTGCCTGATCATCCCAGATACGTTGCCAGACCCAATGCAATCCATTTATCGCATTACGGGGCATCGATAATTGTTTTGGTGGCAATGTAATGACTTCATCATTTTCAATTCTGGCCAGTTGAAAACGGAAAAAATACGCTGGCTCCATCCCCATCCTCAAATCGGTTGCCAAAATAATGTTTTCCAGCTGCTGCAACTTGAAATTATTCTGAGTAAACCAGTCTAGCCGTTCGAGATCAGATTGATCCGGTAGCAGACCTTTCAGTTCGCTGCCTCGCTCATACTGGGTAAATCTAAACGCTGCATCACCATCAAATACTGAACGAAATGCTTCGTAATAGACAGCTTCATCAATCACGACAATGCGCCATAACAACGTGTTTAAAGGGGCAGGGGTGATTTTAATATGCTGATATTCAATTTGCTGTTCTGCTAAAGCCTGTTGAGTTTGCCTGGTTACCCAGTGTTGGGCTGCCAGACTCCAGCCGAGATATGCCGTAGTAAGGATCAGAGCACCCAGCATGATGAAATGGCTTAGCCGGTTTCGGGCGGCAATTAAAATCGCCAGAAATCCTGCAACGAGTGGCAGGCTATATAACGGGTCAATGATAAATATACTGCCAATAGAGACAGGCGGAGGCATAAAGGGCCAGAATAGCTGGGTCCCGTAAACCGTCATTGCATCCAGTCCACTGTGTGTGACCCATACCAGCCAAATCAGCATAAACCATCGTCGAAAATCAAATACTGGCGCTAGCTTACACATTAACCAGGCAACAATGGGAGCCAGCAGACTTTGCATGAGCCAGGAATGCGTCCAGCTGCGATGTAATGTCATGGTATCCAGGTCATTGGCATACTGAATGAATACATCAAGATCAGGCAGGATGCCGAACGTCGCACCGTAAAATATGGAAGCCCTGGGGGCTTTGCGTCCGGCAACGCTGTAAGCCACTGCACTGCCGAGTAACGCCTGCGTAATCGTATCCATGAATTAATGACTCCCTTGTTATGAATGTTAAGCAGACCTGAACAGCGTATTTTTGGTTCGGTTATCTGCTTTGAATTTATTCGGCATAAAAATCTGGGAAGATATCTTGCCTAAGTAGGAATTAGTCATGTAAATTGCAGGAAATACCTCCTGAAATTAATGGAAAACCTGCTATGAAACAGCCGATGCCAAGCCCAACGCCGGGACAGGCCGATTTACAAGCGATTATTCAGGCCTTGAACACAGGGCAAGTGGGCTTTGCTGAATCAGCATCTAAAAAATTACTTAAATCCTATCCACGTTCATTTCCGGTTTTAAATCTGTATGGCAACGCTTTGGCCGCGCAAAACAAATTTAAAGATGCCGTCATGGTTTTTCGCAAGGCAACAGAAATTGACCCTAATGTACCTGAGATTTACTTCAATATGGGCATTTTGTTGACCAACCTGAATCGCATTGATGAAGCTATCAACAGCTACAAGAAAGTCTTGCGTTTGAAGCCTGAACTGACAGATGCTTTATATAACCTTGGATATGCATTACAGACCCAAAACCGTTTTGAAGAAGCCGGTAATTATTATCAAAAAGCCATTGAACAACAGCCGAATTTTCTTGAGGCCATCGCCAATCTTGGGGTCTGCCTGCAAGAACAGGGCAGACTGGATGAAGCGGTAGCGATTTATCAGCGGGCTTTGACTATTTCTCAAGATGCCAAACTGTATTTCAATCTGGGAACGGCGCTTAAGAATCAGGGAAAACTGGCCGATGCCATTGCTACCTATAATAAGGCATTGGAATTAAAACCGGATTATGCCGAGGTGCATAGCAATATTGGTGAAGTGTTACGGGATCAGGGCCGTTATGATGAATCGGTAGCGGCTTATAAACAGGCACTGGAGTTAGATCCGTCATTGCCGTTAGCCAATTACAGTCTGGCGGTATATCTCTATGACAGTGGAGATTTGCAGCAGGCTTTGAATTACTTCCAACGATCCCAGTATGCCGATTGGCAGGAACGTTCGTTGTATTGCCTCTATAAAACTGAGCGCTTTGAGGATTTCAAACAAGGTTTGGACCAGCTTAAAAAAGCTCGTCATAGCTCACCGTTTCTGGCGACATTAGCTGGGCATTATGCCGAGAACTTCGGTACGGTGAATGACTATAATTTCTGTAAAAGCCCACTGGATCTGGTATGCCATGTTCAGGTGCCGGAATTAAAAGGTGACAGCGAATTGTTAAAACAGCTGCTGGCGGATATTGAGCAGGCCGATATAGAAGAAAAAAGTCAGGGCCGTTTACATAATGGCGTGCAATCGGCCGGAAATCTGTTTAAACGTTCGGAAGCCAGCTTTCAGCAGATTGCCAAACTGGTGGCGCGAGCCATTGACGATTATCGTGAAAACCTGAAGGGCGAAAGTGGCATTTTTGCGAAAGGTTTTCCCAAACAAACAGTGTTTGCCAGCTCCTGGTACGTCAAAATGAAAACCGGTGGTCATTTAACCTCACATATCCACGAAGAAGGCTGGGTGAGTGGCGCGTTATATCTGGCCCTGCCTAAGCAGAAAACGCATCCCGATGAAGGCAGTATAGAGCTCAGCACGCATGGGGATGATTATCCCAAACAACATGACAATTTCCCCAGTAAAACCATTGCACCGGAAGTCGGGGATATTGTCATGTTTCCATCCTCGGTATTTCATCGCACCATTCCATTTAATTCGGATGAAGAACGGATCTGTATTGCTTTTGATCTGAAACCGGCCTGATCCGAATTAATGAATGCCAGCAGACATGAAACACCGCGCTCCACTGAGTGCGGTGTTTCGTACTTGACCTGTTTTATTGGTTTAGAAACGCAATTTAAGTATTTGTTTATATACGCTTTATTTAAAGTGAATTACTTTTGATTATAAGGTTTTGATTACGTCCAACACCTCATCGATATGCTGTTTGACTTTAACATTCCGCCATTCGTTGATGAGTTTGCCTTCTGTATCAATGAGGAAAGTGCTGCGAACGATCCCCATATATTCACGGCCATAATTTTTCTTCAGCTGCATGACGCCAAACAAATTACAGACTGTTTCATCAGCATCAGAGAGTAAATCAAAGGGAAACTGCTGCTTTTCCCTGAAGTTTTCATGAACACGTACGCTGTCTCTGGAGATACCGAATATCAATGTGTTGTGGGCATTAAATGTTTCAATATGGTCACGGAAATTCTGGCCTTCCAATGTGCATCCCGGCGTGTTGTCTTTGGGATAAAAATAGATAAGCACATTGTTACCACGTAAGTCGGAAAGCCGGATGGTTTTATCGCCAGTGGAGGGCAATTCAAAATCCGGTACGGTTTGCTGTAAATTAACTGTGGTCATTAAACGTTCTCCGTTAGTGATTATTCTGCTGGCAGTACCTTAACCAAAGCAGCCCGGTCTTGTCATCTACCGGCTGGCAAAGTACCATGCCAGTTTATTTTCGCGGAGTCTGATGAATATGTTCAGCGGCAGTATGGTAGCTCTGGTAACACCCATGCGGGCGGATGGCTCGTTAGACGGTGAAAGCCTGCGCAAGCTCGTCGATTTTCATATTCAAAATGGCACCAGTGCTATTGTCGCGGTTGGTACTACAGGTGAGTCTGCCACATTAAATGTTGATGAACATACAGATGTTATCCGACAGGTAGTCGAACAGGCTGCTGGACGTATTCCGGTGATTGCCGGAACCGGTGCCAACTCCACTGAAGAAGCGATTGAATTGTCGCATTACGCTAAGCAATTAGGTGTTGCGGCTGTTCTGTTGGTCACACCTTATTACAACCGACCGACTCAGGAAGGTTTGTATCTTCATTTTAAAGCGATTGCAGAAGCAGTTGATATCCCGCAGATCCTGTATAACGTTCCCAGTCGTACGGCCTGTGACTTGTTGCCGGAAACCGTCGGTCGGCTAGCTAAAATCGGTAATATTATCGGTATCAAGGAAGCGACTGGTGATGTGCGGAGAGTGAAGTTAATCCAGGATCTCTGCGACGATAATTTTGCGCTATACACTGGAGAAGATGCCAATACCGTCGATTTTATTCTGGCGGGTGGTCGCGGGGTTATCTCTGTAACAGCGAATGTAGCTCCTGCTTTAATGAGCCAAATGTGTGAAGCTGCTTTGAATGGTGATGCTGAGACTGCTCGTGAAATTAACGATAAATTATCTTTATTACATCAGCGGTTATTTTCTGAGTCCAATCCGATCCCTGTTAAATGGGCTCTCCATGAGATGGGAATGATTCCGGAAGGGATACGTCTACCAATGACAGTTTTGTCTGAACAATTTCATCAACCGGTTCGTGAGGCGCTGGTCACTGCCGGTGTTCTGAATCCATAAGTGAGTGAATGTAATTAAATGAACACTAATCGTTTTAAGTTGAAAGCCTGTGGTGTCTTGGTCGCAGTGAGCGTTTCAGGTTGTGGGCTGTTGCCATCACTTGATGAAGTTGCTCCTGACAATACTCAGAAATACCGTAAGGCAGAAACTATGCCGCCTCTCGATATTCCACCTGATCTGAGTACATCACGAATCAATGATCAAATAGCTGGCAACGAGCAAAGTTCGGCAACCTACTCAGAATACGAAGAAGCAGGCACTAATCCGTTGGCAGCCCGCTATAACATTACTCCAGAATCCAAACCCGCTTTATCCGGCGAAGGTGCTAACCGTCATTTAGTCGTTCCGGGTGATCGTGATGAAACCTGGCAACGTATTGAAGCTTTCTGGGCGGATATCAATATGAATATCCATCGTAAAGATCAGCGTATTGGCTTGATGGACACCCAGCCTGATGTTGATGGGTATGCTTATCGTATTCGTATGGAGCGTGGTGATGTAAATCGTTCTGCCCGTGTATTTTTAACGGGTACCGACGAAACCAGTCGCAGCAATCAGAAAGACGAGGCGATGCTTCGTCAGTTAGCAGACTATCTTGGTGGTTTATATCAGCAGGATAAAGCTCGCGAACAAGCTTCATTGCCAAGTTCTGCAGCCCAACAAACGGATGCCCGTGTGATTTTACTGGATGAAGCCGAAGGTCATCAGGCTTTACTGGTTGAGCAGGAATTCACCTCTGTCTGGGATCGTGTCGGTCGGGTATTGGATAGCCGTGGCTTTGCAGTAGAAGATCGTGATCGTTCACGCGGTACCTATTACGTGCGTTATCTGGATCCATTTAACGAAGCTGAAAAAGAAGAACGTGGCTTCTTTGGCCGCATGGCTTTCTGGAAAGATGATGATGAAGTGGCACCGGAAGAGTATTACTACATCAAGCTGATTTCTGATGCCTCCAATACACGCATTACCGTACTGGATTCTGAACAGGTTCGTACCAGTTCAGATACCGCTAAACGCTTACTTGGTTTGATTCAGGAACAATTGACACAATAATGCGTTTTGCATCACTTGGCAGTGGTAGCCGGGGCAATGCAACACTGATTTCACAGGGAAAAACCACAATTCTGGTGGATTGTGGTTTTTCAGCTCGTGAAACCGAAAAACGTTTGCGGCGGTTTGGTCTGACTTCGTCAGACTTATCGGCTATTTTAGTCACGCATGAACATGCCGATCATATTGGTGGTGTTCGCGTTCTGTCGCAGAAGTTCAATATTCCGGTTTATGCAACCCCTGGTACGGCGGCCTGTTTACCTACAGAGGTTATGCCGCATATCCATGAATTCAGCTGTCATGAGACTTTTCACGTCAAGGATATTCAGGTTTCGCCATTCCCGGTACCGCACGATGCGCGTGAACCCAGCCAGTTTGTATTTCATAACGGCGATTTCCGGTTAGGCCTGTTAACCGATGTCGGTTTTATCACACCAGTGATTGAATCTGCTTTGACGTTATGTGATGGACTGATGCTTGAAGCCAACCATGATATGGCCATGCTGGAGCAGGGCGAATACCCCGAATATTTAAAACAGCGGGTCGGCGGCCGATTTGGGCACTTAAATAACGTGCAATCTGCCGAATTACTTGCGAAAATTGATACCTCGAGTTTGCAGCATATTGTTGCCATGCATATCAGTGAAAAGAATAATTCACCGTCATTGGTGAGCCCTTTATTTGCGGATGCCCTGAACTGCACAACAGACTGGATCGGCATTGCTGAACAAGATGCCGGATTTGACTGGCGCGAACTAACTAAAGTCTAAGAGAAACCATCATGCAAAAATTACAGCAACTTTATGCCGGTAAAGCCAAAAGCGTCTTTGCGACTGACGATCAGGATTATGTTGTACTCAGTTTTCGTGATGACACATCAGCATTTGATGGTGAACGCATTGAGCAGTTAAGCCGCAAGGGTGAGGTCAACAATAAGTTCAATGCTTTTATCATGGAGCAGTTAGGCAAAGCTGGTATTCCTACACATTTCGAAAAATTGCTTAGCGCCAACGAAGCGTTAGTCAAAAACATGAAAATGATTCCGGTGGAATGTGTGGTGCGCAATGTCGCTTCAGGCAGTCTGGTGCGTCGTCTCGGGGTTGAAGATGGCATGGAACTTAATCCACCCGTATTTGAGTTCTTTCTGAAAAACGATGCCCTGCATGATCCGATGGTTAATGAATTCCATATCGCCACCTTTGGCTGGGCCACTGATGAACAGGTTCAACGTATGAAAGCATTGACCTTTGAAGTCAATCAGGTGCTGAAAAAACTGTTTGCTGATGCCGGAATGATTCTGGTTGATTACAAACTGGAATTTGGTGTGTTTAAGGATGAAGTTTATCTGGGCGATGAATTCAGCCCGGATGGCTGCCGTCTGTGGGATGCCGAAACCCGCAAGAAACTTGATAAAGATCGGTTTCGTCAGGGATTGGGTGGTGTGATTGAAGCCTACGAAGAAGTCGCTCAGCGGATTGGTGTGCCTTTATAGTTGATATAACCACAGCGACACGGAGAGCACAGAGGTTTAATAGATATTTATCCGCAGACTACGCAGATGCTCGCAGATTATTAGCGTCATAAAATCGAACTGACCTTGTTTCATTAACCTTAAGATTGATGAATTAAAAAACTCCGTAGGTTGGCGCTGAGCCTGCGAAGCCCAACATCTTGTTTATGTCGGGTTACATGTTGATGACCCAACAAACAATATTTATTAATCTCTATGTCCTCCGTGTCTCTGTGGTTTGTATTCTTTTAATCTGCGTCCATCTGCGTAATCTGCGGATAAATCCAGTGGATATGAAATAATCGTTGTTTCTATCCAACCCGCCTTGCCACTCGATCATTCAGCCGACATAATCCTTTTTTGTTTATTCGCCGGAACAGGGAAGCTTATGTCGCGCCATCTCTCAAAATACCCGTTATTGCCACAACAGCCGATTGAATGGTTGTTGGCATTAACTTTTATTATTTCTCCACTTTTCTACTCAGAAAATCTTGGGGGTGCGGGTTTTGATTTGCCATTTAATATTACCGTCTGGATAGCGGCGACATTAGTTATTGCCTATTCGGTCTGGTATTTGTGTGCTCAGGAAAAATTAATTCTCCCTGCGAATTACAAAGGTTTGCTTGCGTTACCGATCGGTATTCTTCTCGCCGCAGCATTAGCCGGTGTACATGATTCAATCACCTGGCTATTTCGTATTGTGTATGTGATGGCGGGTGTGATTTTTCTTTTCGGATTATTTCAATTTCGTCTAAAAAATACTGACAGAATTCTGCTATTAATTGCTATTGCGACGTTACTGCAAAGCTTTATTGGCATTATTCAGTTATTTCAGTTTCCAGTTTTGCAACATCGGATCCCTGGATCGGAACAAGCAATTGCTTCAGGGATATTTCAACAGGTCAATGTAATGGCCAGTTTTCTGGTAACAGGCATACTGATTTCCTTCTACTTATGCCTGCGGCCCATAGTCCATAAGCGGTTTTCTCTGAAAGTATTTTTATTGATAACCATCACTGTCGCGACTTATGTAATGGTAGCCACAGGTTCAAGAATTGGCCTTTTGTCCGGGACGACAGGTTTATTAATGTTACTAAGTTTCTATAGAAATCCGATCAGGAAAAACTGGAAAACGGTAGTTGCAGTCTTGTTAATGATAGTCGTTGCTAGTTGGCTGGCAAAAGAAGGTCTGCACAAGACCCTGGATAAATCTTACCGTGTTGTGGAAGCACAGTATTCTGATCAACGCCTGAGTATTTATAGGATTTCCTTAAACACCATTGCTGAAGAGCCGATATTTGGTCACGGAATAGGTCGTTTTGTTGAAAAATGGGGAGAAGCTTCGGCAAGTTTCGCACGAGATAACCCCAATGCAGAATTACCTCAATATATTACGCATCCTCATAACGAACTTTTTTTGTGGGGAATAGAGGGGGGGGCGGTTGCATTACTAGGGATAATTATCGCTTTGTTATCCGTAACAATTTTTATTGTAAGAGCTAAATATAATCGACTTTGGATTTATCTAGCATTACTAGTTCCGATAAGTATGCATACCTTAGTTGAATTACCATTTTATACTTCATCTCTTCATTGGTTTGTTTGGCTGTTTTTATTATTCGCACTGCTCAATCATCATTGCTTAGAAAAAAGGGTTGTTCTAAGTTCAAAAATGCGACTCACAATAAAACTTGCTCTTTGTCTATTTGTTCCACTTATTTTTTTATTCCTTTTTCATTCCTATCAATCTCAAAAAGGTATTAATGATTTTGCACGGAAAAAATCATCGGATGTGGCCTTAGAAGATGGTCTAGGCAACCCATATTTTAAAGTAAAAGCAGAGAGGCTGTTGATCAATGCCTACCTCATCAATGCTATTGAAAAAGATGATGATGAAAGTGTTTTGCAAGTACTGAATCTGCTAAATAAACATGTTGATATGAGACCAGAACCGCAGTTATTCGAAGCTCTAGCTAATGGATATGAATTCCTTAATTTAAATAATGAAAGATGTTTATCAATTAAGCATGGGCTCAATATGTTTCCTGCAAATAGAAGACTGCTTGATTTATACAAAAAATGTGAGGTTTAAGTGACGTAAAGTGTCACATATTGACTCTTTTTGTATCTGTGTTCGGTACGTAAATTTCGGCGTCTATGGTTAAGTGTTTGAAAAATATGGATTAAAACTTTTGGCATGCTCAGTGCAAATGCATTTATGAGCATAAGCTTAACGTTTTTACATACAGGGGATTGGAATATGAAAAAAACACAACAAGGTTTCACATTAATCGAATTAATGATCGTAATCGCCATTATCGGGATTCTGGCAGCTATTGCATTACCTGCTTATCAACAATATACAAATAAAGCGAAATTCTCAGAAGTTGTACTAGCAACATCTGGTTTGAAATCAGCTATTGAAGTTTGTGGACAGGTTGGTGGTTCTCTAGCAACATGTAACGAAGCTTCATCAGATGAAATTGACAATCTTGCTGATGGCGCAGCAGGTGGTCCTAATGTTGCCTCTGTTACAGTGACTGGTGATGGTGTTATTCTGGCGACTGGTGCTGGTGCAGCCCCATTAAACAGTACGTACCAAATGACTCCTCAGCTTGTTAATGGTCAAATAACCTGGACCAAGGGTGGTAGTTGTGTTGGTGAAGGTCTTTGCTAAATTCACTCTCACTATGTAATTTTAAAGCCCCGATTCTTCGGGGCTTTTTTGTATCTAACAAATTTATTTTCTTCTAACGAAAATCTACTGAATTCATTTTGCAAATCAGCTTTAAATTTTATTCAGAGCTATAATTCAAAAATCCTTTTTGACACTCGCCCATAAATTGCATTCAATTGCCCCATAAAATCTTAATTGGGGAATCCCGTGGAAAATCACCCGCAAAAAATTACAGTTGGCTGGCGTGAATGGTTAAGCCTGCCAGAGTTGGGTATCGATCGAATCAAAGCCAAGGTGGATACCGGTGCCAGAACTTCCGCGATCCATGCTTTTTCGGTTGAGCCGATTGAGAAAAACGATGAGCTATGGGTACGATTTGGAGTACATCCCAATCAACATGATACCGAGACCGAAATCTGGTGCGAGGCGCGTGTTAAGGATGAGCGTAATGTTACTGACTCGGGCGGTCATACTGAAAAACGTTATGTGATTGAGACACTACTTAGCGTTGGCGGGCATAGCTGGCCGATTGAAATTACCCTGACCAATCGCGATACCATGCTTTTTAGAATGTTACTGGGACGCACTGCCATGACGACTGGTAATATATTGGTTAATCCGGCATTGTCCTATCAAGCAAGCCCCTCATTTCACGACACAACTCAAGCGCCTAAAGATGAAGCGCTTGATGGAGAATCTGCATGAAAATAGCCATTTTGTCCCGTAATTCAAAGTTGTATTCAACTCGCCGATTGGTCGAGGCAGCTGAGGCACGAGGGCACGAAGTGGATGTTCTGGATGTGTTGCGTTGTTACATGAACATCACTTCGATGAAACCCGAAGTGCATTACAAAGGCGAAAACCTTACCGGTTATGATGCGGTGATTCCTCGGATTGGTGCTTCGGTGACTTTTTACGGTACCGCCGTGCTGCGCCAGTTTGAGATGATGAATGTATATCCACTTAATGAGTCGGTGGCCATCAGTCGGTCGCGCGACAAACTTCGCGCTCTCCAGTTATTATCCCGCCGCGGTATTGGTTTGCCGGTGACGGGCTTTGCCCATCGACCTGATGATGTCGACGATTTAATCAAGATGGTAGGTGGTGCGCCGCTGGTGATTAAACTTTTAGAAGGTACTCAGGGAATCGGTGTGGTACTGGCTGAGACTGCCGGGGCGGCTGAGAGTGTTATCGAAGCCTTTATGGGCATGAAAGCCAATATTCTGGTGCAGGAATTTATCAAGGAAGCGGGTGGTGCCGATATTCGCTGCTTTGTGGTGGGTGAAAAGGTAGTTGCCGCAATGAAACGTCAGAGCAAAGAGGGTGAGTTTCGTTCTAATCTACATCGGGGAGGTAGTGCCAATTTGATTCGGATTACACCGGCAGAACGTGCCACAGCGGTTCGTGCGGCCAAAACTATGGGGCTGAATGTTTGCGGGGTGGATTTACTGCGCTCTAATCATGGTCCTGTAGTTATGGAAGTGAACTCCTCGCCGGGCCTGGAAGGTATTGAAACAGCGACCGGTAAAGATATTGCCAGTTTGATTATTGATTTTATTGAAAAAAACTCGGTTTCCGGAACCACTAAAACCAAAGGCCGTGGTTGATGGCTGATGCATTGATCATTGCCGGGCAACAGATCATGCCCGGACAAAACAAAGTGGTCGATGTACCGCTGCCAGATTTGTACATGCATACCTCTTTGAGTATGCCGGTTCAGGTAATGCGTGGCCGTCGTGAGGGCCCTGTTCTATTTGTATCCGGTGCGGTGCATGGTGATGAAATTGTTGGTGTGGAAATTATTCGTCGGCTGGTGCGAAGCAAACGTCTTAAAGGGCTTAAAGGCACGTTGATCACTATTCCGGTGGTGAATGTTTACGGCTTTATTAATCAAACACGTTACTTACCTGATCGCCGGGATTTAAACCGTTGCTTTCCTGGGTCTGAGGAAGGTTCATTAGCGGCACGTTTAGCCAACCTGTTTATGAGCGAAGTGGTGAATAAATGTACCCATGGTGTGGACTTGCATACTGCAGCCATCCATCGGGACAATCTGCCACAGATCCGTGCGGCTTTGGATAACCCTGTGGTGGAGGAAATGGCAAGGGCATTTAATGCACCGGTTATTTTGAATTCGGGATTGATTGAAGGTTCATTACGCCATGCCTGTCAGCAGGTCAATGTGCCGGTTATCGTGTATGAAGCGGGTGAAGCTTTGCGCTTTAATGAACTGGCGATTCGTGCCGGAGTCAGAGGTGTGTTGGCGGTGATGCGCAAATTGGGTATGTTGACCGAATCCCGTACAAAACAGGCAAAACCTGTCGATCCGTTTGTCGCGCGATCCAGTAGTTGGGTGAGGGCGCCACAAAGTGGTATTTTCAGGATGCTGGTGCCCATGGGGGCGCAAGTGACAAAAGGCGATATTCTGGGCATGGTTGCTGCGCCCTATGGCGATGAGAAATCCGAAACCAAAGTGATCGCTATCTGCAGCGGTGTGATCATTGGCAGAACCAATATTCCGCTGGTGAATGAGGGCGAAGCCTTGTTTCATATTGCGCGATTTAACCGTCCTGATGAAGTTGCGGATAGTGTTGAAGCTTTCAATACAAACCTGCATCCATCAACGGATACCAGCGCTCCTGAAGAGAAGCCGATTATCTGAGTCTGCGATTCGCATCCTTAAGTAGTGATACTGTCATAATATTTTTGCAATTTATCCATAAAATAGTGACAATCCCGCGATTTAACTGAAGCCAAAGGGGGTCATACTGATGACACAAACCCATGCCAATCTTGATACAAACTCACCTGACGTCGCCTCTGATGAATGGAGTGCGCAACATAGCAGTAAGCTTTATGGTGTACGTGATTGGGGTGCGGATTATTTTGATATTTCCGCCGATGGCAATGCGGTTGTCAGTTTGCAATTTGGTGAAAAGACTATCCATGTTCCGTTGATTGATATTGTTAACGGAATGAAAGAGCGCGGTCTGGATATGCCCGCTGTATTACGCATCGAGAACCTGTTGGATCTGCGCATTACTCAGTTAAACGAAGCCTTTGCCCGGGCCATCAAAACCGCAGGTTATAAAAATCACTATCGTGGCGTATTTCCGATCAAGGTGAATCAGCAATGTCACGTTATTGAGGAAATTGCCGATTACGGTCGTCGATATCATCATGGTCTGGAAGCGGGCAGTAAGGCTGAGTTAATCATTGCTATTTCTCAGCTACGTGACCACGACAGTCTGATTATCTGCAATGGCTATAAAGACGAAGAATTTATTGAATTAGGACTGTATGCACGCCAGATGGGCATTCCCTGCTTTTTTGTGTTGGAAACCGCCACTGAACTATCCACCATTTTAGAACGCAGTAAAGCATTGGGTATCGATCCATTAATTGGCTTACGCATACGTTTGGCCTCTACTGTGGAAGGTCATTGGAATGGCGATAGTGGAGATCGTTCGATATTCGGTTTATCTACCAGTGCGCTACTCGAAGTGATTGATCAGCTTAAACAGGCTGATATGCTGCATTGCCTGCAATTACTGCATAGCCACCTAGGTTCACAAATTCCCAATATTCGTAATATTCGTAGTGGTGTGATGGAAGCCTGTCGTTTTTATACCGGTTTAATCGAAGAAGGTGCACCGATGGGATATATGGACCTTGGCGGTGGTTTGGCGGTCGACTACGAAGGTGCACGTTCGAATAGCACGCACAGCATGAACTATGGTCTGGACGAATATTGCTACAACATTATTGAAACGTTACAGGAATGCCTGGATCCCCTTGATATAGAGCATCCTGTGGTTATCACCGAGTCAGGCCGGGCTTTGATCGCTTATTCTTCCATGCTGTTATTTAATGTATTGGAAGTACGTGATCATAAACCAGGAACGATTCCGGAAGTCGCTCCCGCTGATAGCCCGGACATGCTGGTGAATCTCTATGCCGTGCTGGGCAATGTAAAACTGCAGAACCTGCAGGAGTGCTACAACGATGCCATTTATTATCGTGATGAATTACGTGAGTTATTCCATCACGGTCAGGCCACTTTACGTGAACGTGCTTTAGCTGAGAATGTTTCATTAGCCATTCTGGAAAAAATCTCGGAACTACTGCCTCAGGCACGCCGGGTTTCTGCGGAGTTGGAAAGCCTGCCGGAATTATTGTCCGATATTTATTACGGTAATTTCAGTCTGTTTCAATCATTACCGGATATCTGGGCAATCGATCAGATTTTCCCCATCATGCCAATTCATCGTTTGAATGAAAGACCGACTCGTGCCGCGGTCATTGCCGATATGACATGCGACTGTGATGGCAAAATTGATTCGTTTTCTTACGAAGACGGGATTCGCAAAACGTTGCCTTTACATCCGCTAATTGAGGGTGAGGAATATTATCTGAGCGTATTTCTGGTGGGTGCTTATCAGGAAACCCTCGGTGATTTGCATAACCTGTTTGGTGATACCAACGTGGTCAGTGTGCACATTAATGAAGATGGCAGCTTTGATTTCGTTCGTGAGTTCCATGGCGACAGCATTGCCGATGTGCTCAGCTACGTGGAGTACGATCCCAAAGTGATGCAGGAACAGTTCCGTAAGCTGGCAGAACAAGCTGTGCGGGATGGCAAGATTTCAGTACCAATGCGTCAACAAATGTTACGTGCCTTCAGCGATAGCATGAATGGCTATACCTTCTTTGAAAGATAACTGCAGATTTATAAGGATTCAGCAATGTCAAAAGTGATCATTATTGGCGCCGGTGGTGTTGGCGGCGTCGTTACCCATAAATGTGCTCAATTACCGGAAATTTTTTCAGAGATTATTCTGGCCAGCCGTAATGAAGACAAATGCAAAGCTATCGCTGCTCAGCTGGATAGACCCATCCGTACTGCCAAGGTCGATGCCGACAATGTGCCTGAGCTGACCGCTTTACTGGAAAAGGAAAAACCGGATCTGGTCATCAACGTAGCGTTACCTTATCAGGACTTGCACATCATGGATGCCTGTCTGAACGCTGGTGTCGATTATCTGGATACAGCTAACTACGAACCTTTAGATACTGCCAAGTTTGAATACAGCTGGCAGTGGGCTTATCGTGAAAAATTCGAAAATGCCGGTTTGATGGCATTGCTCGGCAGCGGTTTTGATCCCGGTGCCACCAACGTCTTTACTGCCTACCTTGCCAAGCATTATTTCGATGAAATCCATGAGCTGGATATCATTGATGTCAATGGTGGTGATCACGGTTATCCGTTTGCCACTAACTTCAATCCGGAAATTAATATCCGTGAAGTTACCGCAGAATGCCGTCATTGGGAAAATGGTGAGTTTGTCACCACGCCTGCCATGTCGAAAAAAGCCAGCTTTACCTGTCCGGAAGAGGTTGGTAACTACAATATTTATCGTATGTACCATGAAGAGCTGGAATCACTGGTAGTGAATTTCCCGACTTTGAAACGTGCCCAGTTCTGGATGAGTTTTGGTGACAGTTATCTGAAACATCTGGAAGTGCTGGGTAATGTTGGTATGACCGGCATTGAGCCAATTGACTATAACGGTCAGCAGATTGTGCCGATTCAGTTCCTCAAAGCATTGTTACCTGACCCTTCAACACTTGGCCCACGTACCAAAGGTAAAACCTGTATCGGTTGTGTGGTGAAAGGCGTTAAGGATGGTAAACAGAAAATTGTTTATCTCTACCAAATCAAAGACCATCAGGATTGCTACGCTGAAGTTCAGTCGCAGGCGATTTCCTATACCACCGGTGTACCAGCCATGATTGGTGCCAAAATGATGCTGGAAGGCAAATGGAAGAAACCGGGTGTCTGGAACATCGAACAGTTTGATCCGGATCCGTTTATGGAAGATATGAATAAATACGGATTGCCGTGGGAAGTGATTGAATTGGATAATTTCAATCTTGACGATTGACCTTTATAAAGCCAGAAAAAATTAACCACAGAGACACAGAGGGCACTGAGGAAAAAAATATACATCCGCAGATTACGCAGATGGACGCAGATTTCTAATTTTAAGAGAAATGTAGGTTGGGTTGAGCCTGCGAAACCCAACACCATCTATTCTTCTGCGTCTTGTTGGGTTTAATAAATTCAACCCAGCCTACACCTTGTTAAAAAACGTAGGTAGGGTTAGCGTAGCGTAACCCGGCAAAAATAATCTGCGAGAATCTGCGGATAAAAACTCTGTGCTCTCTGTGCCTCTGTGGTTAATAAGTGTTAATAATATAAATTAACTATCATTTTCAGGTGTTTGAAAATAATGCAATTTACTGATTTTACCAAGCTGGATTTATCTCGATTGCCGTCTCCTTGTTTTGTGGTGGACGAGGTGGCTGTTGAGCGTAATTTACGCATTTTGAATCACGTTCAAACGGCCAGTGGTGCCAAAGTTCTGGCTGCTTTGAAAGCATTTTCAATGTGGTCTTTAGCGCCGTTGACGGCCAAATATCTGAGTGGCACTTGTGCCAGTGGTTTGCATGAAGCGCGACTGGGTTTTGAAGAATACGGTGGCGAAGTGCATGTGTTTGCAGCAGCTTTCAGCCAGCAGGATATTGATGAACTGCTGACTTTTGCCCATCACATTGTGTTTAATTCCTGCGGGCAGTGGCTGCGGTTTCGTGAACAGTGCCTGACAATGCAAAAACAACGTCCTGAATTGCATTTTGGTTTACGTATCAATCCGGAGCATTCAGAAGGTGCAGTACCGATTTACGATCCGTGTGCACCCGGTTCACGTTTAGGCATTCCGTTATCACAGCTGGATGAAACGGCTTTGGATGGCATTTCCGGCCTGCATTTTCATACTTTGTGTGAGCAGGGATTTGAACCATTGCAACGTACAGTAAAAGCGATGGAAGCCAAATTCGGTCATTTGCTGCCACAAATGCAATGGGTAAATTTTGGCGGTGGTCATCATATTACGGCGGATGGCTACAATATTGATGGTTTAATCCAATTAATTCAGGATTTTAAACAACGGCATCAGGTCGAAGTGTATCTGGAGCCGGGTGAGGCTGTTGCTATTGGTACCGGTATTTTGAGTTGTGAAGTACTGGATATCAGCTGGAATCATCTGGATCAGGCTATTCTCGATACTTCGGCTACCTGTCATATGCCCGATACATTGGAAATGCCTTATCGTCCGGATATTACCGGTGCCGGTTTGCCTGATGAGAAGTCCCATACTTATCGGCTGGGCGGTTTAACCTGTCTGGCGGGTGATGTTATTGGGGATTACAGTTTTGAAAAGCCATTGGAAATTGGTCAACGTCTGGTATTTGAAGATATGAGCCATTACACCATGGTCAAAACCACGACGTTTAATGGCACCAAATTGCCATCTTTGGCTATCTGGAATTCCGAAACCGATGATTTACGTGTAGTCAAAAGTTTTGGCTACAGTGATTTTAAAGAGCGACTGTCATGACAGCAGAATTAAACGAAGAATTTCCGATTTTCCTGGGATCTGAGATTGATCAGGCTGATCCTAAACAGGCGATGTTTCATGTTTTGCCTGTCCCCTATGAAAAATCAGTTTCCTATGGTGGCGGTACAGCGAAGGGACCCTCCACTATCTTGAATGCCTCATGGCAGCTGGAAAAATGGGATGGTAAAAGCAATCCATGTGATTTGGGCATTTACACCTGCCCGCCAGTAGACTGCAGCGTAAATTCTCAACAGGTGATTGATAATATTGCCAATGCCACTGCTGAAATCATCCGTAATGGCGGTATTCCCGTCGTGTTAGGCGGTGAACATACTGTCACCTACGGCGTCATCAAAGGCTTGAAGGATGCAGGGATTGAAGATTTCGGCATTGTTCAGATCGATGCCCATGCCGATCTGCGTCATGCCTATGAAGGCGATATTTTGAGCCATGCTTCGGTAATGAAACGTGCAGTGGATATGGGTATTCCGTTATACCAGCTGGGAATTCGTGCCTTTTGTGAAGAAGAAATGCAGGTACGGGAAGAGTTTGGCGTGTATTACCAGGATGCCGATGAACTGGTTCCCAATAATATCAACAGCATTACCTTACCTGATGATTTTCCGCAAAAAGTGTTTTTTACAGTCGATATTGACGGCATGGATCCCAGTGTATTTCCATCAACAGGCACACCGGTACCAGGCGGCCTGAGCTGGTACCAGACATTGAATCTGTTTGAATCGGTCGCCAAACAACGTGAAATTATCGGTTTTGATGTAATGGAATTCGCGCCGATTGAAGGCTTTCATGCCTATGACTTCGCCGCATCAATGCTGACTTACAAGTTGATGGGGATTACTGCTCGTAGTCGTCAAAGCTGATTTTTGAAAGTAACCACAGAGACACAGAGGGCACAGAGGTTTTTTTGAGTTATCCGCAGATTTTCGCAGATTATTTTTGTCGGGTTACGCTACGCTAACCCGACCTACGATCCTGTTAAAAATTATAAATCTGCGTCCATCTGCGTAATCTGCGGATCTATTTTCTTTTATCTCTGTGCCCTCTGTGTCTCTGTGGTTAATTAGTCGTTTCTGCTTTTCTTTGAAGCGTTTACACGTTAAAATTCGCGGTTTTTTTACTCTCTGGGATCTGCAACATGAGCCAAGCTACAATCACATTGCTGCAAAACTACTACGATGCGTTCAACCGTCAGGATATGGATGCGTTTTTAAATATGCTGACTGATGACGTTATTCATGATGTTAACCAGGCTGGACGTGAAGTTGGTAAAGAAAAATTCTCTGCATTTATGGACCGCATGAATGCACATTACAAAGAACAAATCGTTGATATTTCCATCACCACTAACGAAGCCGGTGACCGCGCTGCTGTTGAATTCACCGTATTAGGTGAATACCTGAGCACCGATGAAGGTTTACCGGAAGCAAACGGTCAGAAATACAATCTGCCAGCGGGTGCGTTTTTTGTGATTCGTGATGGCAAAGTGGCTCGTATCACCAACTACTACAACCTGGAAGACTGGGTGAAACAAGTCGTCGGTTAAACTGCAGGACAATCAGCCAGGCTGGAATGTATTTTCCAGTCTGGCTTTTTTATATGCCTTTCCATTGCACGGATTGAAATAACTATGCTGGAATTGAAACGTTTATCAGGTGAAGCCCTGAATCAATTTATTCCTGAACTGGCCAGATTGCGTATTCAGGTTTTCCGTGATTTTCCTTATCTCTATGATGGGGACCCGGATTACGAGGCTCGCTACCTGCAAACCTATATCGAAGCGCCTGACAGCGTGATTGTTTTAGCCTTTGATGGTGATAAGGTCGTCGGTGCATCGACCGGCATTCCGCTTAAATATGAAACAGATGACGTCAAAGCGCCGTTTATCAACGCGGGTATTGATGTCGATAGCGTATTTTATTGCGGTGAGTCGGTGTTGTTATCACAATATCGCGGGCAGGGTGCTGGTGTAGCGTTTTTTGATCATCGTGAACAGCATGCACGTGAACTAGGCGGTTATGAATACAGCTGTTTTTGCGGTGTTCAACGACCAGACGATCATCCGCGCCGTCCGGCAGGTTTCAGACCGCTGGATAATTTCTGGCGTAAGCGTGGTTATGAAAAACATCCTGAGCTGCACACCACCTTTAGCTGGAAAGAACTGGATGAAGCGAATGAGTCGCCCAAGCCAATGACTTTCTGGATGAAGAAACTCTAGCAAAGATCTGTTTTCTTAATATCCGTTCGCTTGTGTAGCGAAAGTAATTTTTACAAATAGTTTTTTTTGGCATTGAAATAAGGCTGAAATGCCCAATCTTTAATGTCCCGTTAACGATTTCCCGAGTTTGGTGTCAATGAGCAAAGTTAAAGTCGCTGCAGCACAGTACGATATCGGTTTTTTCAAGGACTGGTCGCAATTCACTGATAAATTGACTCAGTGGGTGGCTGAAGCCGTTGAAGAAAAGGCCAAACTGCTGGTGTTTCCGGAATATGGCAGCATGGAACTGGCTTCGTTATTTGGTGAAGCTATTTATACCGATCTCGGTAAGCAGTTACATTCGATGCAGGATGTGTATGCGGACTGGCAGGATCTGCATCATCAACTCAGCAAACAATACGATGTCATGATGCTGGCCAGTACGTTTCCGGTCCTGCAGGAAGATGGCACATTTCGTAACCGTGCGAATCTCTATGCACCGGATGGGCTGATTGGTTTTCAGGATAAGTTGATCATGACCCGCTTTGAAAATGAGCAATGGTTAATTCATCCAGGCCAACAGATTAAAGTGCTGGATACGGATGTCGGGCGTATTGGTATCAGTATTTGCTATGACATTGAATTTCCCATGATCGCCTATCAACAAGTCAAGGCCGGAGCGGATTTAATTCTGGCACCAAGTTGCACCGATACCCAGGCCGGTTTTCATCGTGTACGGATTGGCTGTCAGGCACGTGCATTGGAAAATCAATGCTATGTTGTGCAGTCGCCTACGTTTGGTGAAGCTCGCTGGTCAGAAGCTGTTGATGTGAATACCGGGCGTGCCAGCATTTATACACCGGTGGATTATGGTTTTACCGATAATGGCATATTGATTGAAGGCGTGGCTGACAAGCCGGGTTGGGTCTGTGCTGATCTGGATTTGACAGAAATTGCCCGCGTTCGTGAGGAAGGTCAGGTCTTTAATTACCGGGATTGGCCTTTACAACACACATTATCCGGACCTGAGTAAATTCGTTAAACACTTTAAACACCGCTGTTATAGCGGTGTTTTTCTCTGTATCAGCCAATAGCCCTGCAAGCAGTGTGGATGCAGCCAGTTTTGGCAGGGTATAAAATATTGAATCTAATTTAGCTTTGAAATATACAGGAGTCATGCATGACTAGCCCCGCGCAAATTGAGGAAATCGTCAAAAACTATCAGGATCCATCAACGCTGATAACGTTGGGCGAGACTCGTGCCACGGTTAAGGTTGTGCAGGATCACAATCAAACGCAGGTTGATGTGATTCTGGGCTACCCAGTCAAGGGTTATTCGGCTGAACTGGCCCAGAACTTAAAGCAATTAATTGAAGCTGATGGCGCAACCAATGTCAGCGTCAATATCACTACTAAAATCGTAAAGCATAAAGTACAGCAAGGCGTTCCGGCGCTGGAAAATGTCAAAAACATTATTGCCGTGGCCTCGGGTAAAGGTGGCGTAGGTAAATCTACCACTTCAGTTAATCTGGCATTGGCTCTGGCCGCTGAAGGCGCAACCGTGGGGATTTTGGATGCCGATATCTATGGCCCCAGCCAGCCACGCATGCTGGGCACTACGCAACGTCCGGAATCAGTGGATGGCAAATCGATTGAACCCATTGAAAGCTATGGCATTCAAAGTATGTCGATTGGCTTTTTAATCGATGAAGAAGAACCGATGATCTGGCGTGGTCCGATGGTGACGCAAGCCTTGCAACAAATGCTGGGCGACACTAATTGGAAATCACTGGATTATCTGGTCATTGATTTACCACCGGGTACGGGCGATATTCAGTTGACGCTGTCACAGAAAGTACCGGTCAGTGGTGCAGTTATTGTCACCACACCACAGGATATTTCCTTGCTCGATGCCCGTAAGGCATTGAAAATGTTTGAAAAGGTCAAGGTCCCGGTATTGGGTGTTATTGAAAACATGAGTACCCATATCTGCAGCCAATGCGGTCATGAAGAACATATTTTTGGTGCCGGTGGTGGACAATCAATGGCGGAACAATATGGTGTGAATATGCTGGGCAGCCTGCCATTGGATATTCATATCCGGGAAGATGCTGATAATGGGCAACCGACGGTGGTAAAAGATCCGGATGGAGATATTGCTCTGGCTTATCGAGTTATAGCCCGTCGTATTGCAGCCAACCTGGCCATGCAGGGTAAAAATTATGCAGCGGCCTTCCCGAATATAGTTATCAAGAACGACTAATCAGGCTATCATCAACATCTTTTGGGCTTTATTGACGGACTATGAGCATAAAATCAGATAAATGGATCCGCCGCATGGCAGAACAGCACGGCATGATTTCGCCGTTCGAACCGGGCCAGGTGCGTGAACGTGAAGGACAGCGCATTATTTCCTATGGCACTTCCAGCTACGGATATGATGTACGCTGTTCCACTGAGTTTAAAATCTTTACCAATATCAATTCAGCGATTGTCGACCCGAAGAATTTTGATGCCAGCAGTTTTGTGGATATCAACTCCGATGTCTGTATCATTCCGCCAAATTCATTTGCGCTGGCCCGCACCATCGAATCGTTTAAAATTCCGCGTAATGTGTTAACCATTTGTTTGGGCAAATCGACCTACGCGAGATGTGGCATTATTGTGAATGTCACGCCGTTAGAGCCTGAATGGGAAGGGCAGGTCACGCTGGAATTTTCCAACACCACGCCATTGCCAGCAAAAATCTATGCTCATGAAGGCGTTGCACAAATGCTGTTCTTCGAGTCTGATGAAATCTGTGAGACCTCCTATGCTGATCGGGCTGGTAAGTACCAGGGTCAGCAGGGTGTGACTCTGCCTAAATCCTGATTACGATTATGTCCGTGCGTAGTATCAGCAGATTCATTTTCCCGGGGCTGCTGCTATTGCTTGGCGGCTGTGAAGATCGACCACAACAGTCTTATGAGTGGCAACATAGTGATGGCAGTTACGCCGCTGTTTTTTCCGCGGATGGAAAATTTCTCTTATCGGCTGATGTAGATGCGGCTGCCAGACTCTGGGATCTGCAAACCAATCAGGTGAAGTACAGCTGGCAAAGTGAGGCTAAGGAGACAGTTCGTAGCACTTCCGTGGCTTTGGCAAAATCCAGTTCGCTCGCTGCAACGGTGGAGTTTGATACGGTTATGTTATGGAATACGGCGAATGGTATGCCGGAAAACAGACTGACCTTCCCGCTCAGAATTAAAGCGTTGGATATCTCTGCTGATGGTCGTTATTTATTACTGGCTTTGGCTGATAGCACGGCCGTTTATTTTGATATAGACGCCAATCGGGTACGTTATGTGTTTGAACATGATGGTGCCGCAGTCGATTCCCCTGTGAAGCATCCCATTAACACTGTGGCCATCTCCCCGGATGGTAAAACGGCTTTAACCGGTGGTGATGATCGTACGGCCAGGTTATGGGATCTGCAGAGCGGTGAACAGTTACAAAACTGGGTGCATAGTAATACTGTAAATCTGGTGAAGTATGATCCGCAAAGCCGATATGTATTTACTGCCGCGGATAATGGGCATGCTTATCTCTGGTCATTGGCAGATGGCCGTCTGCAATCACAATTGCGCAGTTCTTCATGGCCTAAATCAATGCCGGTTCCGGACTTTCCGGTTTTTACCACCACCACAACCGCCGTCAACTTTTCACAGGATGGCATGCTCCTGGTGACCGGTCATGCAGCAGAACGACTTTGTGTCTGGCAACTACCTCAAGGTGATAAATTACGTTGCTGGAAAGTGACCAGACAAAATCCGCTTAATCCCGGAATGGTCATACAGGCGGTGTCGTTTATTGCTAATGACAGTGCTGTATTAAGCATTGCCGGTACGGGTGAGGCGCAACAATGGCAGTGGAGGTAACACATGTACAAGCTGGTATTTTTTGTTCCGGAAACCCATAAAGAACTGGTTAAAGAAGCCATTTTTAATGCGGGTGCCGGACATTTTGACGGTTATGACTGCTGCAGCTGGGAAACACAGGGAATGGGACAGTTTCGCCCACTGGCAGGGAGTCAGCCATTTATCGGTGAAAGTGGAAAAGTTGAACAGGTAAATGAATACCGGGTTGAAACGATTTGTTCGAACGACACTATCAAAGCGGTTGTCTCAGCTTTGAAACTTGCACACCCATACGAAGAGCCTGCTTATCAGTACTGGCCAGTAAATCAAGAGGAATTTTAATTTAATGAACGCACCTGCGTCCCCAAAAACGATTCGTCTAGCGGATTATACGGTTCCATCCTACCTCGTTGACAATGTTGATCTGCAATTTGAGCTGGATGCTTCCACAACGCGCGTTATCAGCATTCTCAGTATGCGTCGTAATCCAAAAGGTCCAGGTGAGGACTGTGTGTTGAATGGTGAGCATCTTGAGCTGGTCAGTATCAAACTTGATGGCCGTTTATTAACTGCCGCTGAATTTCAACGTTCCAGTACGCAACTGATTCTGCCGCAATTACCGGAAAAATTTCAGCTGGAAATTGTGACTGAAATTCATCCAGATCAAAACACGGCTTTAGAAGGTTTATATCACTCTGGTGCGTTGGTATGCACCCAATGTGAGGCTGAGGGATTTCGGCGCATTACTTATTACCCGGATCGTCCTGATGTCATGGCGGTCTTTACGGTCACCATCACAGCCGATAAACAGCAATGGCCGATTCTGTTATCCAATGGCAATTTGCAGGAGCAGGGCGATCTGGAAGATGGACGTCATTGGGTACGCTGGCATGATCCACACCCTAAACCCTGTTATCTGTTTGCTTTGGTGGCCGGTGATTTATATATGCAACAGGATAAATTCACCACAGCAAGTGGTCGTGAAGTTACCTTGCAGATATATGTAGATAAAGAAAATCACGATAAATGTGACCATGCTTTAATGTCTTTAAAGCAATCCATGCGCTGGGATGAAGACAGCTACGGGCGTGAATACGATCTCGATGTATTCATGATTGTTGCCGTCAATGATTTCAATATGGGCGCCATGGAAAACAAAGGGTTGAATATCTTTAATGCGGCCTGTGTTCTGGCCAGCCCGAAAACAGCCACTGATAACGATTTCTATACCATTCAAAGCATTGTAGGGCATGAATATTTTCACAACTGGTCAGGTAACCGTGTGACTTGCCGTGACTGGTTTCAGTTAAGCCTGAAAGAAGGCTTTACGGTAATGCGTGATCAGTCATTCAGTGCCGATTTGAATTCTGCTGCAGTGCAACGTATTGATGATGTTGATCAGCTGCGAAGCCTGCAGTTTGCCGAAGATGCCGGCCCGATGGCCCATCCAGTGCGTCCCGATAGTTATATCGAGATCAGTAACTTTTATACCGTCACTATTTATGAAAAAGGCGCCGAAGTCGTGCGCATGATCAAAACCCTGGTTGGCGATGAAGGTTTCCGCAAGGGCACCGATTTATATTTTGACCGTCATGATGGTCAGGCAGTAACCACCGATGATTTTGTCAAAGCCATCGAAGATGCCAATCATATCGATTTAACGCAGTTCAAACGCTGGTATACCCAGGCGGGAACACCTGAAATTACGGCCACCTGTTCTTATGATGAGCGCAGCAAGATTTTTGAGCTCACCTTGTACCAGACGTGTCCTGCGACGCCGGGACAATCCGAAAAACAACCGTTTCTGATTCCGGTGGCGATGGGGTTATTGGATTCACAAGGTAATAGCCTGCCATTGCAATTGATTGATGAATCAGAGGCTTACACCTCTGATACCCGGGTATTGGAATTACGCGAAACTGAACAGAAATTTCAGTTTATCGGTGTAAAGCAAAAACCTGTTGTGTCATTACTTCGCGGCTTTTCGGCACCAGTGAAATTATCCATTGAACGAGATAATGAAGAGCTGGCGTTTCTGATGGCACATGAGAAAGACAGCTTTAACCGCTGGGATGCCGGACAAAGCCTGTTTATTCAAATCATGCTGTCCTTAATCAACGACTTCCAACAGAACAAAACCCTGAATCTGCCGGAAATTTTGCTGACACAGTGTGCTGCTGTACTGGAAGATCCTTCAGCAGATCCTGCGCTGGTTGCACGAATGCTGACCTTGCCTTCAGAAAATTATCTGGCGGCGCAAATGACAGTAGCCGATGTTGATGCAATCCATCAGGTACGTGATTTTGTAAAACGCACTTTGGCGATGCAGCTTAAAGCACAGTTTGATGCGTTATATCAGCAACATAATCTGCCAAACATACCGTATCAGTTCAATTCAGAACATATGGGACGCCGCAGTCTGAAAAATATGTGTTTGGGATATCTGATGGCAACCGGTGACCCGATGCAGACACAACGTTGTCTGAAACAGATGAAACAGGCAGACAATATGACCGACACCTTATCGGGTTTACGCTTGATGGTCGATCAGCCCGGTAGCGAACGTGAACATGCCTTACGCGCATTTTATGAACAATGGCAGCATGATCGTCAGGTGGTTGATAAATGGTTGACGGTACAGGCTTTATCCAACCTGCCTGATACCTTGATCCGCATTAAAGGTTTGATGAAACATCCTGCATTCAGTATTAAAAATCCGAATAATGTGCGGGCATTGATTGGACAGTTCTGCCGGAATAATCCAGCAGGATTTCATGCAATAGATGGCAGTGGGTATCGTTTTCTGGCTGAACAGATTTTGCTATTGGATAAGATAAATCCACAGGTTGCCTCCAGACAATTAGGCGCATTTAATTCCTGGCGTCGTTATGATGCCAAACGCCAGCAAATGATGCGTGATGCTTTGCAAAATATTGCACAACAACAGGATCTCTCATCCGATGTCTATGAGATCGTCAATAAATATCTGGCGGATTAATGAAATTTGAATTACATCCTCAGCTAGCGGCTGACACCTTTGTGGTCGGAGATTTACCTCTTTGCCGTGTATTGTTAATGAATGATGCCAGGTATCCCTGGGTGATTCTGGTGCCACGTCGCATGGATGTCAGTGAAGTTTATGATTTATCAATGCAGGATCAGCAATTATTGTGGCAGGAGTCAGCATTAGTTGCTGAAAAACTGATGAAATTGACTCAGGCCGATAAAATGAATATTGCGGCATTGGGAAACGTGGTTCCACAGTTACATATGCATCATGTGGCTCGCTTTAAAACCGATGCAGTCTGGCCAAAACCGATTTGGGGTCAGGGCAATGCCAAGCCATACACTGACGCAGAAAAGCAAATGATGCTACGCAACATTAGTGAAATGTTCAGAGGGTTTCTGGTAAGGGTCTGATGATTTTTCATAACCGCCACTGCTGGAAGCTATTTTTTCGTCCAACAAGGCGGAAATGATGAGGTGTAGTTATTCTACATAAGTTATTTCCAACGCAGTTGGGCGGGAAAATAGCTCTAGCCCTTCGGGTTGAGGCTGAAAATGCACCACTCTTCGTTGCTCGTTGTTTATTTAGAATAACTAAACTGCTCTCCTCGCGCCTTGATTGGTGCATTTTCAGTCACAACAGAGGTGGCTATGAAAGATCAACAGACCCTAAAGGACAAAGCCTTAACGTTTAGACTTCATGTCGATAAAGAAGAGGCAATGCGCTATTATCGAGGCGAAGCCTCTGCCGTTGTTGCTATAGCCGATTCGGGACAGTCGTTGCAGTTTCCTGCTTTACATGTGCGTCGTTTCATTACCCAACACGGAATTCATGGCCGTTTTAGAATCCGTTTTGATGACAATCACAAACTGCTGAATCTAGAACGTATCTCCGATTGATGGCTAATCAGTTATAGAATTTATTGCTTTTTCGGGCTGTAGATAAGGTAGCTACCAGAAGCAATGTCAGGCCAGCTGAGTTTGTCCGGGCTAATCCATAGCCACCAGTATCCCAATCCTAATGGCAGCCATGAAAATATGCCAACAACAAATCTCAGAAATGCTTGCTGCCAGTTGATCCCGGTATTATTGCCGCTGATGAGATAAACCCGCCATGCACGCATACCAAGCGTTTGTCCGCCATGGGTCCAGAACCAGCCATAAAAAATAAATGCCACGCCCAGCAGATAGACAAAAAAGAATGGATTATTGGCACCGATTGCTTCACCTCCATTAAAGGCTACGGCTACCGCTGCGGCAACTAATAATACTGAGACTAACAGCATGCTGTCATAAAGCATCACCCCCAATAGTCTGAAAAGGCCGGGTTTATGCGATGTTGATATATTTTCGGTCATGACAAAAGCTCAATTTTATTGGGCGAATTCGGGCGTATAAAGTATCATTATCGCTTTAATTATCTGTGAATTGGGTTTCAAATGCTGCAATTGGTTGGCCGTCCGGCTTTCTCTGCTTTCCGAATTGAAAAATTGCTCCGCGCCATCCGCGCAGAAGTCACCACGGTAAGCGCATTAAGAAGTGAATATCAGTATTTCGCTGAACTGGAAGGTGACGGTCAACTTAGCGAAGCTGATATTGCCACACTCAGCGAAATGCTTGAAGCAAGCAAGGGTAATAGCAAAGTACAGGATCAGGAAAACCTGTTTTTAATTACACCACGTCCCGGCACTATCTCACCGTGGTCCAGTAAAGCGACGGACATTGTGCATAACAGCGGTTTGACCGATATCGTTCGGGTTGAGCGCGGTATTGCATTTTATGTCAGCAGTAAAGCGACCTTAACCAGCGAACAGCGCTCGATTATTGCCGCGAAGCTGCACGATCGCATGATCGAAACTGTGTTTGATAATGAAGATGATGCTGAGCAATTGTTCATGCATACAGCTCCCAGACCCTTATTGTCTGTTGATATCCTCAATGGTGGCCGTCAGGCATTGGTTGCAGCCAATCAAAATCTGGGCCTGGCCCTGGCTGACGATGAAATTGATTACCTGTTTGAAAATTTCACTGCCCTTAATCGCAATCCAAATGACATTGAACTTATGATGTTTGCTCAGGCCAACTCTGAGCATTGCCGTCATAAAATTTTCAAGGCCGACTGGGTTATTGATGGCAAAACGCAGGATCGCAGCCTGTTCGATATGATTCGTTATACCCACGAGCAACACCCAGAAGGTGTTGTGAAAGCTTATAACGATAATTCATCAGTTATCGAAGGCCCGCGCAGTCATCGTTTTCAGGTGGATATGAAAGACAATCACTACTGCTACGAAGGTGAGCAGCAGCATATCCTGATGAAAGTGGAAACCCATAATCATCCAACCGCTATTTCACCCTTTCCGGGTGCAGCAACCGGTGCCGGTGGCGAGATTCGTGATGAAGGCGCTACAGGTCGTGGTTCCAAACCTAAAGCAGGTTTAACTGGATTTTCGGTTTCTAATTTACAAATCCCCGGTTTTGAACAACCTTGGGAAACCGATTACGGCAAACCTGCCCGTATCGCTTCAGCGCTGCAGATCATGGTTGATGGTCCATTAGGCGGCGCAGCATTTAACAATGAATTTGGCCGTCCTAATCTTTGTGGGTATTTCCGTACTTATGAAGCCAAAGTTCCGTCGGATAATGGTTTTGAAGTACGTGGTTATCACAAACCAATTATGGTAGCCGGTGGCTTGGGTAGTATTCGACCTCAGCATGTTGAAAAACACATTATGCAACCTGGCACCCAGCTGATCGTGCTTGGTGGTCCGGCGATGCTGATTGGTCTGGGTGGCGGTGCCGCTTCATCTGTTGCTTCCGGTACCAGTGAAGAAGGTCTTGATTTTGCTTCAGTACAACGGGGCAATCCGGAAATGGAACGTCGATGTCAGGAAGTCATAGATCGCTGTGTGGCGTTAAATGACAAAAACCCGATTGTTTCGATTCATGATGTGGGGGCGGGTGGTTTATCCAATGCCTTTCCTGAACTGGTAGATGACAGTGGCCGTGGTGGGCGTTTTGAGCTGCGGGTGATTCCCAACGATGAACCGGGTATGTCACCGATGGAAATCTGGTGTAACGAGTCACAGGAACGTTATGTGCTGGGTGTAAATCCAGAAGATGTTGAGTTATTCCAGGCGATTTGTGAGCGTGAGCGTTGCCCGTGGGCTATCGTTGGTGAAACCACAGAAGACCAGCATTTATTGCTCGGTGATGCGCAATTTGAAAATCATCCGATTGATATGCCGTTATCGCTGTTGTTAGGCAAACCACCCAAAATGCTGCGTGATGTTAAACATCACAGCAAACCCAAACCCGAACTGGATTTGAGCGGTATTACCGTTAGCGATGCCTTGGAAAGGGTCTTAAAACTACCGACAGTGGCCAGTAAAAACTTCCTGATTACCATTGGTGATCGCAGCATTACCGGTCTGGTTGCCCGTGATCAGATGGTGGGTCCATGGCAGGTTCCAGTGGCTGACTGTGCCGTTACATTGGCCGATCATCATGGCTTGCTGGGCGAAGCCATGTCGATGGGTGAACGTACGCCTTTAGCGGTGATTGATGCACCGGCATCGGGTCGTATGGCAATTGGTGAAGCGTTAACCAATATCGCTGCCGCCGATATTGAGAAAATCAGTGATGTCAAACTGTCAGCAAACTGGATGGCTGCCTGCGGTCATAGTGGTGAAGATGCACTTCTGTATGACACCGTCAAAGCCGTCGGTATGGAGTTGTGTCCACAATTAGGCATTGCGATTCCAGTGGGTAAAGATTCGCTATCGATGAAAACTGTCTGGGAAGATCGTGGTGAAACCAAAGCAGTTACTTCGCCACTATCACTGATTATTAGTGCTTTCGCGCCAGTGACAGATGCAAGCAAAACGCTTACTCCTCAATTACGTACCGATTTAGGTGAGACCCAGTTAATTTATTTGGATCTTGGACATGGTCATAACCGTTTGGCGACCTCTGCATTAGCTCAGGTATACAACCAGGTTGGTCATCGTGGTCCGGATGTCGATGATGCACGCAATCTGAAAAACTTCTTTGCGGCAATGCAACAGCTGAAACAGGATGCCTTGGTATTGGCTTATCACGATCGTAGTGACGGTGGCCTTATTACCACGTTGTGTGAAATGGCGTTTGCCGGTCATTGCGGTCTGAATATCCGCATTGATGGCTTAGGTGACACTTTGCCTGTGTTGTTTAACGAAGAACTGGGGGCGGTGATTCAGATTAGGGCCGAACATCGGGATGCTGTCTTAGAAGTCCTGCAACAGTTTGAGCTCAGCAAACATAGCCATCTGATTGGCGAAGTAACAGCAGAACAAACGATCCAAGTCAGTGTTAATGGTGAGCAGGTATTAAACCAGTCTCGTCATGTATTACAAAAATTCTGGTCGGAAACCAGTTACCGCATGCAGGCTTTGCGTGACAATCCAGACTGCGCCGGGCAGGAATATGCGGCATTGGATGATGCGCAGGATCCCGGTTTGCATGCCAGACTGAGTTTTGATTTGAAAGAACAAGTGGCAGCTCCCTTTATTATCAGTGGTCATCGTCCAAAAATGGCGATACTGCGAGAGCAAGGGGTAAACGGACAAATGGAAATGGCCGCAGCGTTTGACCATGCCGGCTTTACTGCTGTTGATATACACATGAGTGATATTGTGGAAGGCCGCGTTTCCCTGGCTGATTTCAAAGGTCTGGTTGCCTGCGGTGGTTTCTCTTACGGTGACGTATTGGGTGCAGGGCGTGGCTGGGCCAGTACGGTGTTGCATAATGCCCGGGCTCGCGATGAGTTTGCGGCATTTTTTGCCCGTGAAGATACCTTCTCTCTTGGCGTATGTAATGGCTGTCAAATGCTGTCACAACTCAAATCACTGATTCCTGGCAGTGAACATTGGCCGCGTTTCAGCCGCAACCTTTCTGAACAGTTTGAAGCACGCTTCTCATTGGTTGAAATCACTGAGTCACCATCAATCCTGTTACAGGGTATGGCGGGTTCTGTCATGCCCATCGCCGTAGCACATGGTGAAGGTCGCATTGATTTCTCTGAAGGTGGCAGCATGAATGATGCCCTGGTGGCAATGCGTTTTGTCGATCATTATGGTCAGGCGACCGAGCGTTATCCATTTAATCCAAATGGTTCTGAAAATGGCCATACCGGTTTTACCACAACAGATGGTCGTGTCACTATTATGATGCCGCATCCGGAACGAGTAATTCGTAGCGTTCAGCATTCATGGCATCCAGATGACTGGGGCAAAGATGCTCCCTGGTTACGGGTTTTCCATAATGCACGCCGATGGATAGGCTAAGTCATGGATACCCCTTTGAGTGATCAAAGGGGTATTTTTTTGCCTGTGTATATAAAACATTTGCAGTGCAGGTTATGAGTGATTTATCTATCCATAATTTATCACTAACGAGTCGTTTGGCTCGTTTGCTTTTGTTTATGGCGCTACTGGTGGCGCAGGGCGTGTTATTTGCCGCGACAACGGTACAAACCGATCTTGAAAACTGGCAATACCGTTGGGGAGATTCTCCTTTTATTGACGGCAAACCAGAATGGGCTATGCCGGATCAGCAAAACCATTCTGACTGGCTGGCTATACCCAAACCAGCACATCCCCCCAATCGACAGGGCAGAGAAAATATCTGGTATCGCACCACGCTGCCAGAAACAAATCTGATTGATCCGGTGGTGTTTATTTCCAGTATTGATTTAATTGCTGAGGTTTATCTTGAACAGCAACTCATCTATCGCTTTGGGAATTTTGATGCTGATGGCAAGGGCGATTATCAAGGCTGGCCCTGGCACATAATTGGGTTACCTGATGATTACGTCGGCAAAACCTTATATTTCCGTGTTTATTCGGATTACACGGATATTGGTTTATGGGGAGAAAAGAAACTGCTGGAACGCTCAGCCGCTTTACTGAATATATTGAAAAATTCCTATACGGATTTAATTGTTTCTGCGTTCTTTTTCTTTATTGCGCTGCTTGCTTTTGCATTTTCTGCCATGCGTGGAGATAACCGCGAATTTATTTATCTCGGTCTGTTTTCGCTGGCCAGCGCCGGAAACCTGTTAGGGGAGAGTCAGGCAGTACAACTACTGATTTATGCTCCACTGGCTAAAACCTATCTAGCGGCTATTTCGTATTTTTCGATCCCGATTTTTATCGCCTTGATTCTGAACTACTGGCTGGCTGAACAGGGCGACAAGCTTATGCTGCGTATTGCCCAAATGCATATCACGTACGTATTGATTTGCCTTGTATTGTCTTTGTCGGGCATCTGGCATCTGGCTTATTTTTACCCGATTTTTGACATGTTGTTTATCGTGACGTTGAGCATCATGCTGTGGATTTGTGTCCGTCATTTTAAGGTGATGAGTTTTGAACAATGTTTGGTCATGGGAGCATTTGGTATTTATGCCATTTTTTTCCTGATTGATATGTGCATAGCACATGGCCTCTTGCCATGGATAGATTTTCCTTTGGCCTACGGGGGGCTAATCTTTGCCCTGATGCTGGTGATGATTTCACTGAGACATTATCGCCAGACGCAGCAGGCATTAACGGAATTAAATGTCATGCTGGAGAAGCGGGTATCCGAACGTACAGCATCTTTACAGAATTATGTGCAACTTGAACAGCAGCGGGCCAATCAGCTTGCATTGATTAATGAGTTCAGCCTACGGCTGGAAAGCATTATCAGTCGGTTGCAACGATCCCAGAGTCTTGAGCAAGCTGGCAATCTGATTTGCCATGAACTACATAACGTTTTTGCGCCGATACAGTTACATGTAAACATGGTTAATGAATTTGCTGATTTATCCCCACAAGCTGTGCTCAACGATAAATATCGAATTGATGTTGAGGATTTGCAGCTTGGCAAACAAACGTTTATTACTTTCAATTTACCCGACATTTCCTCAGAAACGGCGGAGACCCGGCAATCGATTGAACAGTTTGTTTCTCGCGCTATCGATAGACTAAGCGTGACATTAAGCGGTATTAAACTCAGAGAAGATCTGCACATTATGTCGTTTGAAGATGCACTGACCGGATTGAAAAACCGTCGCTTTTTCGATGATGCCCTGCAGCGGGAAATTCAAATTGCCCAGCGCCACCGACAGGCCATTTCGCTGTTAATTTGTGATATCGATCATTTCAAAGAATTTAATGATCAGTTTGGTCACGATGCGGGTGATCTGGCATTACGCGAGGTTGCATCTTTAATGCTGGAACACTTCCGAGAAACAGATATACCTTGCCGGTACGGCGGAGAAGAATTTGTGGTACTCATGCCAGAAGCCAACCTCAACGACGCATTGGAACGGGCAAAATCCTTGTTGCTTAAAATATCCTCAAAAACAATAACCTATAATGGAAAAGACTTGAGCAACCTGACTATTTCGATTGGTATCAGCAGTTGGGACGGCAAGGGTAAATTGCCAGCGCAGTTGTTACCGGATGCTGACAAGGCACTGTATCGGGCAAAACTGGCTGGACGTAACCGTGTTGAAATTGCTACCGGAAACATTCTGTAATTTTTTCGACTTTTGCCGGTGCTTTTGACTAACGCTGGAATGAAAGTTTTTGTAAAGGTGTGGCCTATCACCGTAAAAGTAGAATTTAATCGTCTAAAATACAGTCATATTGATAAAGCGATAGTAAATATTCATAAGGAGAAAATATGAAACGACTTTTAACAATGATCTTTGCAATGGTATTTACGGTCAGTATGGCTGGCTGTCAGCTCAATAAACAATCAGTGGGCGCTGGCGTGGGTGGTGTAGCCGGTGGTGTACTGGGTTCAAATGTTGGTGGTGGTACCGGTCGAACGGCAGCCATTATAGGTGGTACTTTGCTTGGTGCGATGATTGGTGGGCATATTGGTGGCGAAATGGATGAACTGGATAGACGTCGTACTTATGAAACATTTGAGAACACCCCAACGGGTCGTACCAACTCATGGAATAATCCGGATACCGGCGCACAATACAGTGTGACTCCTACACGCACTTATGAAACGAATAATCGCCCATGCCGTGAATACGAGATGGATGCCTATATTGATGGCCAGCGTGAAGTGGTTAAAGGCACGGCCTGTCGCAACGCCAATGGAGAATGGGTTAACCAGTAAGCGCTATGCGACAACACATTGATAAAAAAACCGACTTACGTCGGTTTTTTTATGGTTGAAATATCCAACAGACCGCCTTGTGTCAGCAGGCTTATTTTTTACAGAGCGGCCCAATTTGATAAAAACGTCGACATTTGAACTCTTGTTCACATTGAGATAGTTGGCTGGAGAATAATCTGCTTCGCTCGCCAACCTGACGTGCAGTATCTATCACACGCGGTTTCTGCCGGTAACTTGCGAGACGATAGCCAGTTTGACCTTCATGATAAGCCAGATAAAGGTGAGTCGGATTATCCAGGGTGATATTGAGCCTATTTTGAGTGCGCTGGTTATACCAGCCGATAAAGTCCGTGGCATATTTCATATGCGTGCGCCTGGCCAGTGGATTGCCAACATCCTTCATATATTCTCCCCAAACCGGATTCTGTGCCTGAGCATATCCGTAGGCTGACGAAGACCTGCTCCAGGGAATAAATCCCAGTAACTTGCGCCTTGGGGGGCGGATATTGCTACGAAAACCCGACTCGCTGTGAATAAAAGCCATCTGCGTTGCTATGGGGGTTCCCCATGTTTTTTCCGAGGCTTTTGCATAGTCATACCACTGTGGTTGTTCGCGGAATATGCTGCATATATTATTTTGATTAGCCGGAGGATCAGGGGTTAAAAGCGAACAGCCTGTCAAAAAAGCAAACAAACCGGACAATATCAAGCATTGAAATGCATTGGCATAACGTCGTTTAAATAATCGGTTATTGATAAGCGGTTGATTGGTCATGTTTTGATGATGGGTGAAATAACCAGATTCCTGAATATCAAAAAAACGCATATAGTTGCAGGTTAGCAGGCTCTGGAGATTGAAGCGTCAGATTATCCACCAGCTGAAATGTTTTTATTAAAACTTATTTGTTATCAAAGCCTTTGTAAATGGAATTAAGTTTAAGTATACAGGCCATGACTGGCTTATTAATGAGCCTGGCGGTACTGGCCGCCATGCCGAGTGTCAGTGTGTTTACAGTCTCATCCAGAGCCGCTTTATATGGCTTCAGGCATGGTATAGCCGTCACTTTTGGGATTGTTCTGGCGGATATCCTGTTTATCTGTATCGCACTGTATGGCATGACTCTGCTGCTACCGTGGATTGGAGAGTGGGAATGGCTCATTCGGTTTATTGCAGCAGGCTATCTTTTCTGGCTGGCGATTCATTTATGGCGAAGAAAGCCACTACCTGTTGTTGATGAACCTGTAGATTTTGGACGACAAACGTCATTAAAAACCAGTTTTATGATGGGACTGATGGTGACATTACTGGATCAAAAAGCCATCCTGTTTTATATGGGGTTTTTTCCTGCATGGCTGGATTTGAATCAGTTAACCAGCATCGACACCGCTATCATTCTGTTGCTGACAATACTCGCTGTTGGCGGAGTTAAAAGTATTTATGCCTATCTGGCAGCAACAGCGGGTCAGACCTATCTAACCAAACGCCTGACAGGTTGGCATAAACTGGCCGCAATACTGTTATCTATCGTGGGTGTAATGATTGTTTTTTCGTTATAGGCAAAGAGATAAAAAATAGTTTATTTCAGTAATATCAGTGTTAAACACGATCCAACGAAATTCAATAATAAAAAAACGGTAGACAACAGGATTATTTTTTGTCATTTGTTATAAAACGATAAAAAACGCTTTATAAGAAACTGATCTGCAAGCAGTTCACCGGGGGGGATAATGATTGATAGAACATTGTTGAATAAACCATCTGCCATCAGGTCTTTTCTAATGTTCTCCAGTCAACGTAGGTCATCATTTCAATGATTATTGGTTTAAAGCCTATCTTGCCGTTAAGCCGATATCTTGATTTTAATGTCTTCAAGGCAATGCTGCTTGTAGGCTTTGCCTATTATTTTGGTGCGTTAATAGGGATTCATCAAACCATAACACCTGAAGGTATCGCCATTTTATGGCCGCCTAATGCAATTCTGCTCGCTGCTTTTTTAATTTATCCCTGTCGTTATCTGCCTTTTGTTGCTGTGGCCGGCATCATTGCCGAACTGATAGCGGCTATTCCGGCGTTTCCAGTCTGGTCAGCTATTGGCTTTTCATTGATAAATATTTTGTCGGTGTCTTTAGCTGCATTTTTGATTCGACGTAAAAGTGGTCAGGATTTTAATTTTGACCGGTTAAAAAACGGTGCTTACTTTTTATTCTTTGCACCCTTTCTATCGGCTGCTTTGGCTGGAATGTTCGGTGCTGGGATATATTTGTTACTTGGAAGAACGGATACCAGTTATCTGAGTTTATGGCAGATATGGTGGTTCGGTGATGCATTGGCGATGCTGATATTAACGCCATTAATCGTTGTTTTATGGCGATGGATTCAGGCAGGATTACCGCATTTTAAACTGCATTTTCTGTTGGAAGCACTATTGATCTGGATGGCAGTCATTATTATTGGGTATCAAAGCTTTAGCGTTGAATCCTATGAAAAAGCATTCCTGTTTTTTACCCCGATATGGTTGGTTCTGCTTGGTGTGGTGGCGGCCATCAGACTGGGGGTGGTTGGCGCTTCAGCGACCGTTACATTGATAACGATTTTTGCTGTTGAACATTTAATGCGTGGTACGCATCCTATTATTGTGAATACGCCGCAGAATGCCGTTTGGTTGACGCAGGAATACCTGGCCATAATCGCCATTGTTTCGGTTGGTTTAGCCCTACTGATTCAGGAAATTGCTGAACAGCGTGATGTGCTTGAGCAACACGAAAATGCGTTGAAAGCACAGAATCAATTTTTAGAAGAAAGAGTAAATGAACGTACGATAGCGCTGAAAGAAGTGAATCAGGCACTGCAGCAGGCTAATAATCTGTTGGCCAAGAGTGCTGCCACAGACGAGCTGACCGGCATATCCAATCGGCGGCATTTTCTCAGTGAAGTGAAACGCGAATTACATCGGTTAAAGCTGGATGGACAAACCGCCAGTGCCATTATGATCGATCTGGATCACTTTAAACTGGTTAATGATAATCTGGGGCATGAAGCCGGAGATATGGTGTTACGCGAAATTATCACGCCAATCAGCACTGCAATTAGACCTCGGGATTTATTTGGTCGTATGGGCGGAGAAGAGTTCCTGGTGTTTTTATCCGGTGCTGACCACCAAATGGCAGATATTGTGGCAGAGCGTATCCGAAAGGAAATCGAAAATCTGCAGGTAGTCTATCGAGAACAGAAAGTCCAGATAACGGCGAGCTTCGGTGTAGCAGAATGGGATGGTCATGCTGATCTCGATGAACTGTTCTATCAGGCAGACAAAGCGCTTTATCATGCGAAAAACCGTGGAAGGAACCAGGTTTTCAACTTGACTGAAACAGAAACCAATCCTGACACAAAATCAGTGCATGAAGACCACACAGAATTACCATAAAACCGTGTTACAAGGCCGGAACTTAACTGTTTAATTCAGGTAAACGGCTGGCTCCCCAACTGCGATGAATGCGTTCAATAACGCGTTGTAACTCTTCGGTTTTAACCAAAGCAAACTGTCCCGGTTCGAGCGGATCGTAATGAAAGATATACAGTCGCGAGGCAAACTCTTCAAATGGTAATGAAGCTTCGCCGAAACGTTCAGAATGCCCTGAAGTACTGACCTGAATGTCATCCCCCCAGTTCTGGCCACTGTCATTATTGGGATTGTAAAAATAGACCCGCATGACATTATCCGGATCCAGAGTGACCCTTAAAATAGTGATGGCATGCCAGCCTACAAAGCGCATAGCACTGTCGGTGACAGCGATACCGGCTGGCTGAGGATGAATCAGTGGTTGGTTGTCATTGTAATAGGGATGATAACTGGCATAAAAATGTCTGAGAAATACTTCAAGTTGCATTAATTTGCCTGAAGCTACATCGACATTAATACTGAAACCACGTCCACACCACCAGCCGTGAAATTCAGGGTTGACCCAGCGATGCGGATCGCCTTCGCGGTCGATACAGCAACGACCCATTTCAGCATAAATCCGATCCAGATGCGGGACCAAAATTAATGAGACTGGATCCAAATCCATTGGCAAATGACTGGCGATACCCGAAAGACTATCTTGTGAAGAGATCGCCTTGCCTTCGAAATGCATAATGATTTCATCATCACGTGCAGCCCAGACGACCATCTGCAACAGATAATCTGGATCGTTATAGGCCCACATCGACATGGCACGTGCCGACTGACAGGTAGGGTTATTACCCTGGCCAATACCTAATGGTTGTCCGAGCACGCACAACACGCCCGCCAGTAATCGATTGCTCGCACACGGTGAATCGCCAAATAAGGAATTCAGTCGTTGCTCGGCAGCGGGGGATAAAGGCAGTGATAACTGGCGCCACAAAGAGGGGGCCATAGCTGATTGATAAAGAATGCCACGCTCCAGCATCAATGCCAGACCATAAATACCCTGAGCGGTTTCAGGATGAATAGCCTTGGCAATCAATGCCCGAACCAGATCACTATAAGAAAGCAGACAATCCCGACCTGTTGAAGATAATCCTAATGCCTCACTCAGCAAATAATCAGTCTCTTCCGATAAATGACGGAGTAATACTGAATGATAGGGCGAAACCAGGCCGGTATCGTGCATCGCACGAGCAAATCCGCTGGCTTCGTACTGTAATGCGGCATTATCCATGCTCTGCAGCCGTTGCTGATAGATTTCGACACCCGGGTCTTCACGACACGCCTGAGTCGGGCCAAACAGACTACTGATCAACCGATCAGCACCCTGACCACTGTTGCCCATATCAATATCGGGACTTTGCCGGCAGATGGCAATTTGCGTGACCATCTGTTTGACATGCTCAACTTGAATAGGCCGTTGTTGCAGAATCCGCCAGATTTCATCAATCAACTGATCAATGACATGCTCATAGCCAATACTTTCTGCCAGATGTTGCAACAGACCCCGACTGATATCCGCTAAGCGTCCTTGTAACTCGCGTTCAGCTTCATCAGCCACGGAAAATAAGCGTCTCAGATTAACCGCGAGTACCTGTGTCAGAAAGTGATGTGCCTGTTCTGACGAAATCTCCGGGTGTACGAAGTCTTGTTTGGCTACCGCCAAAAACCGTAATTCACTCAAGGTTTCAATGATCACGGTATACACATCATTGCTCAGCAATGCCGGGGCACTGAGCGCCGGTATCAGGATTTGCGGTTTGGCATAATCCGAATTATCAAAGGCTCCAGCCTGTTCAATACGATCAATATACTGCGTAATAAGTTTAAAACCGTCATCTGCATGTAATACCCGTTTTACGATATCAAACAAGCGTCCAGCCTTAGTGGGTTTACTGAAACTTGGCGCCTGTTGCAGTTGTTTAATGGCTTCTTCCAGCCGTTCAATCAGCAAAGGATGATTCGGATCTGGATTTTCAATGACATTGGATTCAATCAAACTGTTTTCCTACTTTTTCTGCTTGCAACACGTAATGCCAATAACGCCAATCGACTAAATATAGAAATCCAATGATTCCTGTTCTTTTAGCAAATCACGCATGACGAGCGGATCCTGGCCAAAGAAGTATAACAAACCCCAATGGGTACCGAAGGCGGTCCGTTTGGTGACGGTTTCTTCAAGTGGTGCAGTAAGCTCATGGAAATCGAAATAGGGATGATCTTCGGTGTCTTGTGGTATTTCCAAACGACTGACTACGCGACGACGGGGGTAGACCCCGAAACATCCAGCGACGCCTTTTGCGTCAACCACTTCTTTGGGAAAGAAACTGCTGATTTCTTCTTCCGTTGTTTTTGGATCAAACGACAAAATCAAAGCGTGGTAAGCGTTAAAGCCATAAGCCCGCTCTAATAGTTCGAAAACCTTAAAACCTGGCGGGCGATAAGCAACCTCACCGAAGTACATTTCGCCATCACTCGTCACAAAGTATTCCGGATGCACAAAGCCAAACTCAATATCAAAGGTTTTAATCAGTTTTTCAATTTGTCTGGTAATTTCCGGACGATATTGTTCAAGTTCCGGGGTTGCCGGTACAAACACTGAATAACCCAAGGTCACATATTCAGAAATATTCAGAAAACGGATTTTGCCATTATGGATCCAGGCCTCGACAGCGAACTCCCAGCCATCCAGATGTGATTCCATTAAAACTGGAAACTCTTCATCCGGGATCATATCCACTTCATCAGGGGTACGAATTACCCGATGTCCAAGACATCCGGCTTTATCAAAGGCTTTAAGATGAATAGGGTCGTTGGGATCACCATCAAGTTTGAGCAAGGTCTGATTGACACGTTTCAGAAAACGCACCACATCATCTTTATCATGGGCCTCTTCGAAAATACCGACCCGGATTCCACCCAGTTGAGCGCGACGTTTCATCAGAGCTTTATCGCGTAATAACAGCGACTGACCAAATAATCTTGGGTTATCCATTAACACCGAATTGATGGCACCGGCCCATTCAACCGTTTCCTCAAACAAGGGAATCGCCACATCAACACCGGCTTCTTGCAGGGTCTGGGCAATTTCCAAAGAACGATCATTGAGTCGTTCAAAATTCCATTTGATGTAGGGAATGTTGTGCTCAGTGCAGTATTCTTCTGCCCAATCAGGCGCGACAACAACATATTGTCGGTCAAATGATTCGGCAGCTTCAACAGCGTTCAGACTCCATCCTAATAATGCAATATAACCTTTATCCGGATTGAAGCTGTGTTTCGCTGATTCTGCCATAAATTACCACCTTTTGAAATTTAATAAATAAAACAATACCTTACAGATTTTGGGGCGATATTGATAATCGTCGCAAGCAATTATAAAGTCATTGAAAGACGTCATCGTCATGCAGGGTGCCATTGTCCACGGCAGATAAAACGTGACCCTAAAGGGGACTGTTTAAGCAGTAATTGGTTTCATTTGCGCGTATTTGACAGAGTAGTACGGTAACGATTATGCGTTTTTTGAATAAATGGCGGCATATCGATGTGGATTAAAGGCACAGGCCATGAGCAGGGCGATCATTCCTAATCCAGCGAGTGCAATCCAGGCCATAGAAAAGCTCTGTAATGAATCACGAATCCAACCTGCAATCCAGGGTGCTATCGCGGCAATCATTGAACCGATACCCTGGACAAAACCAGCAAGTTTTCCCGCCAGCATAGAATTCGGTTGATGGTCCATCGTCACAATCAACGCCATTGGAAAAATGCCGCCAATTCCCAGCCCGGCAATCGCTGACCAAAGCCAAAGACTGATATCCGGTCTCAAAGCCATACCACCAAAACCGATGATTTGGAGAATACATAAAATAAACAAAATCCGTCGTCTATCAATGTTTTTTGCTGACAGAGCAGGGAACAGCAGACCGGCAACCACTTCCATCGCAGTTAATAAGCCCAGCATCAATCCGGCTTGTTTCGCGTTAAAACCCTGTTCAATGGCATAAGGCGACAACCAGGCTAACACGCAAACATAACAGCTGGAACCGAGCGAAAAAAAGACAGCCAGATACCAGCTACGAGAATTGCGCCATAATCCGGGCGTTTTGATATCCGTTGAATTTTCATGCTGAAAACATCGCGCATCAGGTTTAAAAAGCAGCCAGGCTATCAATGCCACCACGGCCAGCAGACTCCAGCTACCGAGTCCCATTTTCCAGCCATATTCCGCTTCAATAAATGGCGATAAAGAAGCCGATATTGCTGCACCAGCCATAATTCCAGTGATATAAAACCCCATCATTTTGGGATGTTGTGATCCATAAATATTCTTGATGACCATCGGCATTAACGCCTGAATTAAGGCGATGCCCAAACCCGCTAACAAAGCAGTCATAATCAGGACGCTGGCGTTAACGGCCCATAATCTTAATGCTGCCGAGACGACAAGTAACAGAATTGAAAAAATAATGATCTGATTGACCCCAAAACGTTTGGCCAGGGTATAACCAATCAAACAGAATAGACCCATCGCAAATACTGGTAATGTGGTCAGTAACGAGGCGAGCTTAAAGCTCATTGGTATATCTTGTTGAATAGCCGGAAGCAAAGGCCCAACCGAGGCAAGAATCGGACGAAGATTCAGAGCAATAATTACAATTACAGTGGCCAGAATCATTTTCTGGAAGTCTGAATATTTGTAGTCTACGGCAGACATTCATTACCTTTAATAATTTGAGCTGAAGACGGGCTATTTATCGGGATGTAAAGTTAGCTGCTTTCTAAAGTTGAATTTCTAACAGGACTGATATCATGAGCAAAATTATGCTCAGCCATGTTTTGCAGTGCCTCCAGACTATTCAACTATCGTTTGAATGACACCATTTCATTTTTTATAAGATATCTTTATATCAGGGACAGGCAGGTATTTAGTGTTGATAAGTTATCAGTCAGACAACGGTCAGCTAATTGTTTAATAGTTTCAGCTCAAAAAACAGTCTCTAAACACGTTAACTGGTCACTCTGATTCGTTTCTACTCTTCTAACGTGCTGAGTGCTACATCAGGAAAAAAACCAACGTCATTGGATTACGATCCTGTCTTTCATCATGAATGACATAAATAGGCACATTTTTGTCAGTGCCAGTGATGCTTGAACCGTCAATACTGAAGCTAATAAATTTCTTTCGCTGAGTCTTGGCCAGTTGCTGCAGTATGTTTTCTGCAATAGCTGGATCAAGTAGATCAGTCAGCTGCCATTTTTTTGCTTTTGGCTTCAATGATTTTTTGAGTTTTTCACTGACCTTTTTGATTTGCAGATTATTATCGAGTTGGATGACTGCAAATTCATCCTGGTCAAACACGGCCTGCCATTGCGCCAATGAGGTTTTCAAGTCCCTTTCAGTGTTTTTCAGATCAGTAATATCCTGATTAACTTCGATAGCACCAATGATCTTGTTGTCGTTATCACGAAGCGGAGTTGCATACATGATGATGGTGCGCTGTTCACCGTCAAATGCCTTTATATTAACTACTTCTGGTGAACTGGTTTCACCATTTTTGACGGCGCGGGCGAGTGTCCAGTCTCCAGCACCTAATTCCTGACCATTTTTTTCCCACCACCCCTTATATTCACCATATTGTTCAAGTCCCACATATTTTGCCCCCCCCCAGATGCGCTGCACCTCAGGGTTGGCCAGACTGATTTTTCCGGTTTCGTCAGCCATCCAAAGTCCCAATGGAATAATGTCGATTATTTTCTTTAAAATATATTCGTTTTTTGCAAGAGCCGTTTCTGCTTCTTTACGTGCCGTAATATCATCACTGATACCAATGACTTTAACCGGACGTTTCGCGGCATCATAAACAAGTTCAGCTCTTGACGAAAACCACCTCGTTTGACCTTGATCATCAGTCACTTCGAAGTCCCAGTTATAGGGTTGGCCGCTGCCGAAAATATCAATTAACTGTTCGATTGGTAGTTTTGTGAATGGCATTACGCAATTGGGTAAGTGATCAACCGCGACGCCAAATAGATCCGTGGCATTCTCCGAACAGGTGACCGTGCCCGTTAGAACATTCCATTCCCAATTGATGATTTGCGCCATTTCCAGCGCTGCCTTCATGCGAGTTTCGTTTTCGAGAATCTGATTCAGGTATTCCCGGCGTAGATCTTTCATTGCCCCATTTTCAGGCTCAGCAGATTGCAAACTTTCGATAGCTTCATCGCCATATCTTAGCCAAACCCAGTTTACTTCCAGAAAATCAGCCAGTGAACGCAGGTTCTCGTATTCAATCTCTCCACCTTTGGTCCATCTGTTCACAGAAGGCACAGAGGTATCAACCGCATTAGCAACTTGAGCTTGAGTTAACGACTTTTGCTTTAGTAACACCTTCAGGCGTTCGCCAAATCCGTTTTTTTTCATCGTAATACCAGAATCTTAAGGCCTTGTTATTGAAATCGTTTAATCGCCGCAAAGCATGTTACCACGAACATTTAAGGACTTTATAATCGACTGTAAATTACTTTACAAGTAATAAATTACTTGACAGGTAATAATTGTCAGGAATATAACTAATAACGCATGCAGGAGGTTTTTCCTGAAAGTGATGTGGCAAGGCAAATCAATACGGCTAAATCATTGAATGCACTTAATTAAATATTTTTGGAGTTAAAAATGAATAGCAGACTTACAACGATCGGGGCTGTAGCACTGGGGCTTTCAATGGGGAGTTTGGCAATGGCGCACGGTGCAGTTGAGCATGAAACCGAGAACAAACGTTTAAAATTTTTTGAAAATGCACAGCAAATGGAGCTTGCTTCAATGGAAGAACCGGGCGTTGCGGCATTTTTTGATGACATCGTGGGTTCAGGTAACCCGAAATCACCGATCTCGTGTGGTTTGTTCAAAATCGATGCGGGTAATCCACTTGTTTATACCTACGATTATGACGACATCAAAATGATGCTCGAAGGCAGCATTACCTTTTCTGACGGTGAACAAGAAGTGACTGCTGAAGCGGGTGATGTTTTGTTTTTTCCTAACGGCTCAACCATCACTTTTTCTACAGAAAGCTCAGGGCTTGCATTTGCATGTGGTCAACGGGCGGAGTTTTAGTCAAGGGCGTATTTCAACGGATGTTTAACAAATAAAACAGCAAATAATAATAACAATGCTGGCAAACATCCTCCTTCTGAAGGAGTGAGAAATGAATAAAATTAAATTGAGCAAAATACTTTCAATAAGTCTGTCGGTAACTGCTGCTGGAGGTGTTCTTGCAGCAGATTTAACTGATCTGACAGGTGGCGATCCGTTTTTTTATACCAGCGATCAATTGATCACTGAGGACAACAAGCAAAAAGCTTTATTAGGTATTGGTCGTCCGGATAAAACGCATTCGCAAATTCCGCATTTACCTGTTTATTTGGGCTACATGAGTACCAACTCTACCTATCGATTCGTCAATGTAGTTGAGCAAGTTTTTACAATGATTGGGGAAGGTAAACATGGTTTGTGGCGGATACAGGAAAATGGCACCGTCCGTTTTTACCTGAAAAGAGATGGCGAAGGTCTGGCCAAAAATGCAGATATTCTGGCAGCAGAAAATTATCAGCATATTGAGGATAACTACAGTCATTATCTGCCAGATGAAAGCTGGTCAGGCTATAAATATCCTGATCAAAAGTTTAATGAAGATGGCAAGTTAAACTATGTTGATTTGCCGATTAATCATCCGATTTTTGATAATCAATATGATCAGCATGAACCGATTGATTTGGCGAACTGGTATTGCACTATGTCGGGTAACGATTACCCGTATGCCAAAAAGGCGTTGGATTTTGCCTTCAGCCAGCCGGGCGCAAATCAGATTGGGCCGTTAGGTAAACGTGCGGGTCTGGATGTAAAAGAAAATTACGCAAAAGTCCTGCGGCTAAACCATTTCCCGGATGCCCGTTCATGGGTAAACGTTGGCCAACAGGGTAAAGATTCATTACACGTTGACTGGAAAGCAGTCGATGCCGCGAAAACACACGGCGAATTTTATCTGGTTGAAAGAACCTTTTTTAACAAACCTTATATCTTTCTAACAGCGGTTTATGACAATCAGGATAATGCCGATCATCGTTATGTGCGTCCAGCTGGGCCTTATTATGAATCATTAGGCGATAACACCAATGATCTGAAAAATACGGTCACAAAAGCACCTCGCTTTCATCTGGAAAATGGAGAAATTGGAAAAGCCATAGGCTTACCCATTTATGGTGTCCATCATCCGGATAGGGCAGCGTATGACTCAGGCGGCGCATGCCCGTTAAAAGGTGGAGATTGGGGAAGATACCCTGATCCTTCAGGTGGGTCATCATGGCCAACAACCTATGAAGAGGTAACGCCCCTCTGCGATGCCTTGTTGGTCGATATCAAATTCTATTCCAATCTTGATGGCCGGGACTGGACAGATCCGCATAAATACTTGGCAAATTCTGGCATGGGGACAGAAAAAGTGACCTACAAAATGCAACCTGGTCATTACGGTATTTTTAGTGACCCCTATAACACTTCGCGCGGCATAGAAAACACAGAAAGTCAGGATCTACCTGCTGAGCTAACAGTAACTTTCCCAACGGCTGAACCACCTGTCGGGTTTGTGAAACCTGCTGTATCTAATGTCGTTAAGGGCATGGTGCCTAGTGAGTTCTCTACCTGCCGGCCAGTACTTCAGGCTTCACTCGTTGAAAAGGTTAACAACAAATGAAAACGTTTAAATTAAATTACTTAGCTTTACTCGTGGCGGGTACAGTGTTCAGCTCGACCAGTTTTGCAGATTCTGGACAAGCCGAGGTTGGCCCGGCTAAAGCAGCCAAAGAATCAGTGGCATTTGTCGAGTATCTGGATCGTGAGGAAGTGCTCGGCGGCAAGTTCTCAACCTGGGTGGAGTTTGCCTCAGATTATGTGTTTCGAGGTGAATCTGAAACAAATGACGGGAAGATACCATCGTTAAAAGGGTCGATCACATGGACACATAATACTGGTGTTTATCTTGGATATTATCTGGCTAACAACTTATTTCCTGGCAATGATTCAGAGGGCAATAACCCTAAGATTAATGCCATCTGGGGACCCTATATTGGTTACACCACCCAGGATATAGCTGGCACTGGCATCAACTACAACGGTATGTTTTTCCAATACGTGTATCCCGGCGATAGTGATTCAAACTACCTTGAAATGTTCAACTATATTGATAAACAGTTTGGCAGGCTAAACTTGAAACTTGAATATTCTCCTACCATTACCGATTGGTTTGGTGTTGAAGATTTGCAATCACACAATATTGCGATTCATCCCAGTTTTTCGCTTCCAAATGGATTTACATTATCCGGTGGGGTTGGCTATCAGTTTTTTGATAATAAAGGTCCAAATCTCGATGCTAATGGAAATGGCAAAGAAGAACTCGACTGGACACACTGGAATATTGGTATCAGCAGAAATGTGTTCGGTTTTAATGTCGATTTAAGGTATCACGACACTGATATTAAAAAGGGCGAGCACGATTTTTACGGCTTTGATAATAATCACCAGATTGTTGACGAGCGTTACGTAATATCTGTATCTAAATCCTTTTAGGCCTTATTCGTCTTCAAATATTCATAATTGATAAGCGCTTTCAGCTGGAGCATTAGCGTGTTCCTTTGTCGACCGTTAGTAATAGCGGTCGACTTTTTTGCTTATAAATACACAAACGTTTTTATAATGATTTAGTCGATAGGTAATTTTGTTATTTTGCAAAGCATAAATGATTACCTATAAGCGGATACATCATTCAATTTTTCATTTACGGTAGCTCAGAAAGTCGTATTAACAATATCACTTTCATCTATCAGGAATAGATTTCTGATATAACGTATCCAGCAACGCAAATATCGCTTGTTGACTTTGTCTCAGCTGATTGGTGTTATCAAACAAGACTTGTTTGCTCTGTACATAATCTGCTTCTGTTAAACCATTGCTTTCCAGTGCCAGAAATGCTTCTACCGTGCCGGGTTCAGCTTCCAGATGAAACTGTAATGCCCAAACATGTTTGCCGTAGAAAAATCCCTGTGAAGGGGTTATCGCACTGCAAGCAAAAGAAGTGGCATTGACCGGCAATTCAAAACAATCCCCATGCCAGCTCAGAGGCACTAAATCTTGGGGCATCCAGCTGGCGGTTGCATTTGTCTTGCTGACCGGATACCAGCCAATTTCCAGTTGGGTATTGGGATACACCTTAGCGTCTAAAGCGGAAGCTATTAACTGGCTCCCCAAACAAATACCCAGGACGATTCTGCCGACTTCTATTGCCTCACGGATCAGTTGTTTTTCGGCAATCAGCCAGGGATAGTTGGTTTCGTCATAGGTGCTCATTGGCCCACCCATAATCAATAACCAGTCAAACTCATCGACTGAAGGTAAAGGGTCATTCAGATCAAGCCGGAAGGTGAGTAATTGAAAAGGTTTGTCCGCAAACCAATGTCGCATGGAGCCAATACATTCGCCATCAGCATGCTGAAAGACAGCGACTTTTTGCATTTGCAACTCCAAAATATTAAATAAATATCAGATAGCTAAATAAAGTTATCTGTCAAAAGCAATGACGATGGTTTACCACGCTACGAGCATTATGTTCACAATAACGAATAGCTCCCTAAAATCAAAGTACAAACTGATTTTGGCCAACCGTTATTATCAAAATTTCTGTAGAAATGAGCTCATAAAACTTTTAGTAATATTGTTGATCCTTAAAAAAGTATCATTGCGTCAGGCTAAGTAACTGAATTAAAAAATTAAATCCCCAAAAGCCCCGTTTTTGCTTAGTTTGCGCACAACTCTGGTGCAAACTGGTTTACAGCAGCTGATTTATAGGGCTACTATCACTCCGGCAACCCAAAAGAAAATAGAGTTATAAATAAAGTTTTGTCGAGGAACGGGTTGTTAATTTTTATAAAAATCAACGGAGAGAACGTATGTCAAAGTTAACTGCTTTATCAATTAGTATTGCTGTATTAGGTGGCATTTGGGCGTTTCTGGCATTAGGTCCATTGGCCGGTTTTGTTCTGGTTTGGGCGGGATTTATTGCCTGGGCGTGTTTCTTTCATACTGGTGCAGATATGCCAGCATTACAAAAAACCATTGTCGGTATGAGTTATGGTGCTGTGATCGCCGGTATTGCTCTATTATTAGCGACAACCAATCCTCTGGGTATTCCGGGTGCTGTTGGACCAGCTATTTATATTGCTGTGACGGTATTTTTCCTGGTTATTGTGGCAAGATTTGATTTGTTATCGGTGGTGCCTGCCAATGTCTATGGTTATGCCGCAACCGCTGCGTTTGGTTTGCAGACAGCCAATGCCGGGAGTGCCATCACCATGAATATGACTAATCCGGTTTTGATTATTATTCTCTCCACGATTCTGGGTGCTGTGTTTGGTTTGTTATCAGCCAAACTTGCTGGAGCAATCGAAAAGAAAGCATAAATTAAGCCGCTAAAGCGGTTTTTTTATTTTACCTACAGGGTCAGCATAATTGATGAATATCTCAATTATTGCTGGCCCTGAACTTTGAGTATTTTTGTTCCCCACATTGATAAATTAAAACCTGGATATTTATGCGCTCGGCTATTTTTATATTATTAATTTTAACGTCCATCACACTCGCTACTTTTCCGACTTTCTTTACCTGGGCCAATCGAATTGAACCCAGTTTGCTTGGCTTGCCGTTTGCTTTTTTATGGCAAATTGGTCTGGCGTTATTAGGTGCTTTTTTTCTGGCGTGCTGGTATTTGGCTGAGAGTCAGAGCGGTGATTTGGATATTGAGGTTGAAGCGGAGGAATTGAAATGATTCCAATGCTGATGCTGATCAGTTTCTTTGGGCTGATTTTGTGGATAAACCGACGTCAAATGGGCGTGGATACACTGAATGATTATGCGACAGCAAGTCATAGTATTGGTGTATTAGGTATTACCCTGGGTTTCCTTGCTACATGGTATGTCGGTGCCGGTTATACGGTATTTTCCGGCTTTGCAGTGAGCTTTGGCATGATTGGCATGTATGTCATTCCCTACGGCATAGTCACCATGCTGGTAATGTATCTGGTGGCGGAAAAATCCTTTATCTGGGGTAAAAAATATAACATCCGCACCCAGTCTGAATTATTAGGACTGCGCTATCGCAGTGATATGATTCGGGTGTTAACCGGATTTGCCGGTGTGGCGTTATCAGTGCCCTGGTTACTGATGGAGTGGTACACCATTGGCTATGTGTTTAACTATGCCACCGATGGATTTATCAGTCCGTTACTGGGCATGATTATCGGCATATTTGTAGTGGTGTTTTATGTCGCACTCGGCGGCATGCGATCCGTTATCACGGCCAATATTATTCAGGGCCTGTATATGCTTATCGCTGGTTCAGCCATTCTGCTCTGGGTCATCTACACACAACTGGGCGGCATTGAAGGCGCGATGCAGCGTATTCTGGAACAAAGCCCGGAAGCATTAACCTTTCCCGGGCCGGGTTGGGACATGTCACCTAATTATTGGATGGCGATTGTGATTACCAGTGGTCTGGGCGGCTTTATGTGGCCATGGGTCTATAACAAATTATTCGCTGCCGACAGCATTCGAACCATAAAACAATCGGTGTTATTCGCACCGACCCTGGGTATTCTGTCGTTTGGTTTACTATTCCTGCTGGCGATGGCTTTACATCCTTTACCCTTTGCCCAGCAAAATCCACAGGAAGCCATGTTCTGGATTCATAGTCAGGCCGGAGCGTGGCCTTTGGGCTTTTTTGCCGTCTTGGTGATGGCAGCGAGTCTGGGGACGGTCAGCAGCATTTTAAATGCCATGTCGACGGCTATTTCAGGTGATCTGGCTCAGGTTATCAATCGCAATATCAGTGAAAAAACAGCCTTGCAAATCGCGCGTTGGTCAGTGGTGTTTATGAGCATTGGCGCCTTGATTGGTGCATATATTCGTGAAGGGCAGTTAGTGTTTCTGGCATTGATGACCTATCAAGGCATGATTGTATTATCACCAGTGGTTTTACTCGGTTTGTATTGGAAACGTGCCAATAAAATTGGTGCGGTCAGCGGCTTTCTGGCGGGCATGGTTGTTTCGTTTGGTTTAACCATAATTGATCCGGCATTTATCCAGACTTATGGTTGGACACCCGGTGTATATGGTTTTTTAACTACACTGAGTATCATGCTGATCGCTGGCTATTGTCGCCCGGTTGAATCACATGTGGAAAAACTTTGGCAGGATATTGCCATGGCAAAATCAACCCCACCGAACCGTAATTTTAACCCCGTCAAATCGACATAATGTTTAAATGGATAATGCAGATCAATTGGTTATTTCGAAAAACGCTGGTGGTGTTATGCCTGATATTCCCCGGTATAATGCCATCCGTTGCTGTTGGTCAGCAAAGCGCCGGTAATGTCGTGTTATTACATGGTCTGGCCCGCACAGCAGGGTCGATGGACTCAATGCAGAAACGGCTCAGCAAAGCGGGCTATAACGTTTGCAATATTGATTATCCATCACGCAAACATCGCATTGAGACGTTGACCCGCGAGTTTGTGATACCGGAAATACAACAATGTTTTGCCAATTCTGAGAAAGCTATTCACTTTGTCACCCATTCATTGGGCGGCATTATTGTCAGACAAATAGCTGCTGAATATGAAAATATTCATATCGGCAGGGTGGTAATGCTGTCCCCTCCTAATCAGGGTAGTGAAGTAGTCGATAAGCTCGGCACCTGGGGGCTGTTTCAATGGATTAACGGGCCTGCTGGAAAACAACTTGGTACCGCAGAGGATTCATTACCTAATCAATTGGGACCTGCGACTTTTGAGTCAGGTGTTATCACTGGAAACCGATCGATCAATCTGATTTTATCGTCACTGATTCCAGGGCCGGATGATGGCAAGGTTTCCATTGAAAATGCCAGGCTGGAAGGTATGCAGGATTTTCTGGTTGTAGAGCAAGCTCACCCGTTCATTATGAGCAATGCCACAGTGCAATCACAAACATTATTTTTCCTGAAAAATGGTCAGTTTCAGCATTAACTGACGGTCATTCGTATATCCGGGCAAATATCCCGCTGTTAGCAGTCAAAAAACTGTTTGGCTTGTGGTTTGTCACTGTTATGGTGAAAGACACTTTTTTAAGGAGTTATACATGCTGTTTAGGACTCGTTCTATCAAATATTTTCTGATTTTTCTGTTAATGACCAGTACGGCTGTCGTCATGGCTGAGGATCATCAAAAACATGATTACAAAACGTTGGTACTGGATATTCTGATTACTGGTGATAGTACCGTCACCGGTGATAAAGCCGAGAATGCAGAAAAGATTGCTAAATTCAGTGAACACCTGCGTACCGAATTACAGGACAAAACACGGTTTACTATTATCAATGATGCTGACTCACTGGAAAAAGTGAAATCCGCTGATGAAAAGCAGGATCTGCATAACTGTAATGGTTGTGAAATTACATTGGCGAAAGAGCTTGGGGCAGAGATGGTTATTGTGCCAAATGTATTCCGGATGAGTCATTTGATTTCAACATTACATGTCGAATTTAAAGATGTTAATACCGGCAAAATGATTAAGCGTAAATCCTATGATTTTCGGGGCAATACGGATCAAGCCTGGGAACGTGCGATTAAGTACGCTATGCGCGATTTAAAAGACTGGGATAGAAATTGATCCGAATAGGCAATTTTACCTTATTTAACTGAACACGTTATTTTCAGTGCTACTAGATAAATAAATCTGATTTGACGCAAATTTACAATTCAACAAATCTGGTTACCGACATAATTCACTGCGTTATTTAAATGCGGAGTGAATTATGTCAAGAATCAACCAGGCAAAAGTTTATCGGCTGTTTCCTGCTTTACCTCAAGGACTTGGTTTAATAGCCGATGCAGTCGATAACACAATCCTGGACAAACGCCTGATCTGCTTGCTGGAAATCCGGGCTTCTCAGATAAATGGGTGTGGCTTTTGTCTGGACATGCATTTCAAACATGCTCGCGATTTGGGTGAAGATCAGCAAAGATTGGATGTCATCGCTGCATGGCGTGAAGTCCCCTGGTTCTCTGAACAGGAAGCAGCAGCACTAAACCTGTGTGAACGGCTTACACAACTACCATCCCATCAGGTATCCGAAGCAGATTATTCCGATTTAAGCCAGCATTTCTCTGAAACCGAACGGATTGCACTCGTGGCGACTATTGTGAAAATTAATAGCTGGAACAGGATAGTGGCGGCTTTCCATTTTATTCCTGAACGCAAAATACCCAATGCATAGGAGAATATGAGCATGTTAAATAAAAACAGTGTCTTTGCTATATTTATGCGGCTTGCCCTGATTATTGTGTTTTTTACGCCAGTCGTTAATGCGACCGAAATTACTGATCTCATGTCACACCACCTTCAGGCTCCATTTAATGAAGAAATTGAGATGATAAAGGTACGGTATGCCCCAGGAGAAAAATCTGAACCCCACAGACATCGCGCTCATACCTTGGTCTATATGCTTGAAGGGACAGTTGAAATGCAGGTTGAAGGTGGTGAGCTTGTCAGATTAGTTGCTGGTGATACATTTTATGAATCGCCTGAAGATATTCATCTGGTTTCTCGTAATGCCAGTGAGGAGAGTGATGCGGCGTTTTTGGTGATTTTTATCAAATCCCAAGGTGCCAAAACAGTAATCCCCATGAATGAACTGGATGGATAAAATAAAAATACAGGGTGTTCCAGCATGCTGAAATGGAAATGCAACCTCATGCAAACAGCTAATGACATTCAAGAGCTTGTTTATCTTGGCTATCAACGTGTTTTGCCCAGCGTCAAACTGTCGCCCTGGATCGAATGTTTCTGGTCTGCCAAAACCCAATTGCAACAACGCCACCAGGAAAAGTTATATCCAGATGGCGGCAGCAGTCTGATATTCCACTTTAAAGGTGATGCCGAGGGTAGCTGGTTTAGTGCTTTGCAAAGGTTTCACTCCATCAGTTTTGAATCAGCAGTAGATAGTTTCGGTATTCGTTTTAAACCTGGAGGTGCAAACGCATTACTGGGTTTGCCAATGAACGAAATGGTTATGGATATCTTGCCGGCGAAAGACATTCAGCTTAAAGGGCTAGATCTTTTATTTGAGCAACTGGTTCATGCCGATTTGCAAAGTCGTATCCATCTGACAGAAGCTTGGCTGCTTAAGCAATTTATAAAGCAGCGACCGGTTTCGGGGCCGGTACAACACCTTTGTCACCAATTTGAAGTTGCCGATGCAGATCTTATTTCTACCTTGAACAGAATGGGAATAACTCGTCGACAAGCAGAGCGCTATTTTTACCATCAGGTGGGTATTGCACCCAATCAGCTCAAAATGCTATTGAGAATTAAGAAAGCTCGACATCTACTCAAACTGAATCCTGAGCAACTACTGGTGGAAACGGCATTAAATTGTGGGTACTTTGATCAGGCGCATTTTACCCATCATTTTAAAAAAATTACCGGTTATGGACCAGGCCAATACAGGCTAAAACAGCAAAACCGAATTTTTAATAAAGAAATGATTATTCAGGTGGTGCATAAATAGTGATAGCTTCGAATGGAATAACCCCAGCCTGAAGCCGGGGTTATTATTAACAGATACATCAGTAAACCCTGCAAAAGCAGGAATCAATGCTATTTGATTTTTTCAAATGCCGCATTTTCATGGCGGATGATGGAGATAATCAAGCCAACAAGAATCGCCGCAGCGCCAAGGGCAAATAACACCAATGCAAATGGATTATCTGCAAAGGTAAAGTAGGCACTGACGTTTTCCCAGGTTGTAATTGAACTTCCCATAATTAAAGCTCCTTATGCTTCAGAACTGGCTAATTTATTTGGTACTTCACTGGTAGTCATTGCCGTCATTGCTGGAACGCTACCTTCAGGGTATGGCTTGGCGAGAATTTCCACTTCATCAATACCAATATCTTCACAGGCTTCAGGCACCCGCAGGATATTGGCTTTTTTCAGTAACAGCGATAAACCATACCCTGGAACAAAACCCATCAGCCCCATTACCGCCGCACCGATTAACTGACCGGTAAAGCTGATTGCAGGCAACCCTTCAATGTTGGGTGTTCCACCAGCAAACACGCCAACCATGACTAATGCGGCCAAACCTGTAAATCCATGGACAGTTACGGCGCCGACGGCATCATCAATACCGCGTTTTTCAAGGAATTTAGCAAATTGGATAGCGACAATGCCGGTGCAAACGGCAATGATGAAAGCCAGTGAAGGAGAATAGAGATCCAGACCGGCAGCCACTGAAATAATACCGACCAGACCACCTGACATGGTCCAGAAAGGATCACGTGTTGCGATGTAGCAACCAATGATGCCACCGGCAAATCCCATCAGCGTATTGAAGGCGAATGCTGACAGGTTCGTTGGTGTACCATAAATCGTACTCCAGCCTGTCTCGCCACCATTGAAGATGATGCAGCCACCAAGGAAACCAAAGAAGCCAAAGATAATCATCATCAGACCAATCAATGTCATTGGCAGACTGTGTGGTGAAATGATTTGTGGTACGCCGTTGATAAATTTGCCTTTACGAGCGCCCAGATTCATTAATACACCTAATGTAAAGAAACCGGCTACAGCATGCACAACGCCCGATGCACCGAGATCGTGGTAACCAAATTTGGTTAATAACCAGCCATCTGGATGCCAGCCCCATGCACCTGCCATAATCCAGACCACACCTCCGAGGAAGATAGTCAGAATCAAAAAGGAACTGACGCGTATCCGTTCAATGACGGCCCCGGAGAGTATTGAGCCCGTGGTCGCACCAAATAAAGCAAACGCAGCCCAGAATATGCCGGTTCCCATATCCTGAACATCCGGTCCCATACTGGCGGACCAGGGCAGTGCTGCTGCAGCTTCAATCGGCACAAAGCCATTTGGAAAAGCGTTATAAATCCACCAGCCGAACAGGTAAAAAGCCGGAATAATCACTGCAATAGCAAGAATATTCTTGATACCGGCGGCTAACGCATTTTTACTTCGTGAAGCACCCATTTCATAAGCCAGAAAGCCAGCATGAATCATTAACATGATGGCAGTACACCACCAGTAAAAAACTTCTATATTCATGGCCTGATGCATTTCAAACACAGCTTGCTGGGCATCCAAAGCTGCCTGCAAGGATTCTAGTGTTGGCGAGTTTTCCATCTTACTATCCTCTTTTTAGTTAAAGTCATTTCCCATTCACCCCTTTTCGGTCAACGTTGTTGTCCAGCAAAAAGCTGGTTTGAACGGCGCTGCTATCAATGATCTTCTCAGTTGAACGATCCTTGATAGCAACCCCAGAACACTGGAGTCTGCGAGCTTCGCTTAGCAGATAGAGACATTTATGTGCAGCCGCAGCATAAGAAAGGCCTGCCAGCCGTACATTGGAAATGCAGTTACGCTTGTCATCGGTCAGGCCTCTTTTGGGCGACCAGGTCAGATATAAGCCAAGGCTGTCAGGTGAACTGAGACCGGGACGTTCACCAATCAGCATCAACACCGCCCGGGTGTTTAACGCTTCACCGATATCATCGCCAATGGCCACTCGGCCTTGATTGACCAGACTGATTGGCGCCAGGGAAAAGTCTGGAATTTCTTTCAGCAGTAACGGCAATAAACTGGCAATAAACTTCACAGCATTTTGGTGAATGGCCTTTGCAGATAATCCATCGGCAATCACTAAAGCCAGGTCGTAAGGAGTGTTGGTGTAATGCGGTTTCAAACTGGCAAAACCCGCTTCATCTAGCTGACGGCCATAGTCCGGACGTTGCAAATAAGTCACGCGATCAATGGCTTTGCTGTGTAATACCAGTGATTGTTGTGAATTGATTTGTGGAAATTCTTGCTGCAGTTGGTTTAGCTGTTGTTGTAGGGTTTCGATATCCAGTTCGGTATGCACGGCATCACGCGCCTGAGCATGAGCTAATTGAAATTCGAGGGTTTCACGAGTCGGTGTGCTGACACCGGCACGGCCAATACCAATACGTGCAGCCGTAAATTGTCTGAGTTGACGCCATGGGTTATGAGTGATCAGGCTATCGGCTGCCTGTTCGTCATCAACAATCAACATGTTGGTAACTTCAACCATGATAATGTTTCACGGCGGAATGACTCAGTGTGCCAGCAAAGGCGGGGGGGAAATGATTGCTCAAGCAGGCCATCCCGGCATTGCTCATGATTTGCATCTTTTCCAGCCACGCTTCGAATTCCGGTGCAGCACCCAAACCCAAAACACGGCGGGCATATAAAGCATCATGAAAAGATGTTGTCTGATAATTGAGCATGATGTCGTCTGAGCCGGGAATGCCCATCACAAATGAACAACCAGCCGTACCGAGTAAGGTCAGCAGATTATCCATATCATTCTGATCGGCTTCGGCATGATTGGTGTAGCAGACATCGCAGCCCATTGGCAGCCCCAGTAACTTGCCACAGAAATGATCTTCCAGACCCGCGCGAATAATCTCCTTTCCATCAAACAAATATTCAGGACCAATAAAGCCGACGACAGTATTGACCAGTAATGGCTTGAATTTACGAGCCACGGCGTAGGCGCGAGCTTCGCAGGTTTGTTGATCCAGACCATGATGGGCATTGGCTGACAGCGAACTGCCTTGTCCGGTTTCGAAATACATGACGTTCTGTCCGACCGTGCCACGATTAAGTGACAAAGCGGCTTGTTGAGCTTCAGCTAATATCGCCAGATTAAAGCCAAAGCTGCTATTGGTTTTTTCGGTACCGCCGATCGATTGAAATACCAGATCCACCGGCGCACCGTTTTCGATGCATTCCAGGGTGTTAGTGACGTGGGTCAAAACGCAGGATTGAGTCGGGATCTCATATAAGGAAATCACTTCATCCATCAAACACATCAAACGAGTGGCCTGAGTCACATTATCGGTTGCCGGATTAATGCCAATAACCGCATCACCAGAACCGTAAAGCAGACCATCCAGCATGCTGGCGGCGATGCCATTGACATCATCCGTCGGATGATTGGGTTGCAGACGGGTAGATAAACGTTTTGGCAGACCAATGGTGTTGCGAAAAGAAGTAACTACCCGACATTTCTGAGCCACCAGAATCAGATCCTGATTACGCATGATTTTGCTGACTGCCGCCGCCATTTCCGGTGTCACACCGGGACTGACCTGATTTAGTTTTTCGGTATCAGTTGCATCGGTCAGTAGCCAGTTACGAAAATCGCCGACAGTCAGATGTGAAATAGTCGAAAACGCCTGGACATCATGTTCATCGATAATTAATCGGGTGATTTCATCCTCTTCATAAGGCACTAAAGTCTCATTCAGAAAGGTTTTCAATGGCACTTCAGCCAACAGTAACTGGGCAACTGCACGTTGCTCTGCTGTTTCAGCAATAACACCCGCCAACCGGTCTCCAGATCGAGCAGGGGATGCCTTAGCCATCAGGTCTGCCAGGTTGGCAAATTGATAGGTTTTGCTGCCCAATTGGTAACGATAGCTCTGACCCATAAATTTCTTTAAATCCAAGTGGATGGAATAAAAATTGCCTGTGAATAAACAAAGTTTACAAATGATTAATGCGATATCTGTACCCAGCGAATATCGAAAATCGGCAAAAAAATATTAGGTTTATATTCAGTTACTTACTTAGTTGCGGGCGGCTTTATTACTAAAACAGGTAAAGCAAATGACAAACGAACTGGAAAAATTTGCACCTAAACAAAGCGAGGTTGTATCGAAATGGTGCGTTCTGGAGGCAACGGATGCGGATGAGCAGGCGCATAATCTGAAAGACTGGCAACAGCAATATGACCAGATGAGTCATGGACGTTTTTACGGCAGAATTGAAGAAGTACGCTTTGAATCAATACATGCATTTCGTGAGCACACCAGTCAAACGGTGAGGCAACAATGCAATGTCTGGCCAAACGCAATCTGGTTAGGACTGTCAGCAGATGAAAAGTCTTGTCGCATTAACGGTCATCATATTAGTCGGGATCATGTGATGATTCGGCCAGGCAATACGCAGTTTGAACTGGTCACCCCAGAGCAATTTAATATTTTTGGCATTGTAGTCAATCAGGACAACTTGAACGAAGTCGCCTGTCAGAACGGAATAAAACTGGATGACAGCCTGTTTCATTCACCATTAAGGGTATGGCACTCAGCCAAACTTAATTCTCTGCGATATTTGCTTAATAAGGTATTGAAACCTCAGCAGGACAGGCTGAGCAGACATCATCAGGAAGAGATATTAATGATGGCTGTGCTGGAAATTTTGCAACAAAACGAACAGAAGATTCCCCAAAAGCCAAGCTTTGCCAAACGTCGTGCAGTTGTGCAAAAAGTGACGACTTATCTGGAAGAACATCATGACAAACCCATAACGATTACGGATATGTGTCACCTGGCACATGTCAGTCGACGTACTTTGCAATACTGTTTTGAAGATGTACTGGGAATCAGTCCGTTGAAATGTGTACGAATTTCGCGGCTTAATGCGGTAAGACGAGTTTTGCTGCAGGGGTTACAGAAAGACGAAACCATTTCGATGATCGCGCAGCAACACGGTTTTTTTCATGCTGGTCAGTTTACGCAAGACTACACCAATCTGTTTGGAGAGAATCCATCCGTCACGGCAATGCGTCATCAGCAATTACCGCACATGAAGCTGGTTATTCACGACTAACAAAACCCCGGATTACAGAGTGTTTGGCATAGCTTTCGCTATGCATATCAACCGCCTCAACCGTTAATGTTATTGCCGACAATTTGATATTTTCCAGAGCTTGCAGGATCCCCGCTGTTAGCCGTTGCTTCTGTAGCACTGTACGGCCACTATGCAGCCTGATGGTTACATGAATAAAGTCATGATACTCACCAGCCAGTTGAAAATAATCGTATGCCAGGGCACGCGTTTTGATGTGTGATGTATCAAATAATCCCGAATCCAGCGTAGCCTGATGCACAACATCAACCAGAAGGGACGGCGACAGGGCCGATTCCAAACTGCTGGAATATTCGATGATGCAATGTGGCAACGCTAATTCCTTACCTGAGCAGTAGATAGAGACAAATCAAAATAGCTACTGTCGATAGCCCAAACGATATAAACAGCAGAGTACGATAAGTTGCAACCTGCTTTTTGGCCTGTTCAGCAGCGGTTTCAAATCCGCTAATCGCTTGCTGCATGTTCTCGGCAAGGACATGAATGGATTGGGCATTCTGCGTCGCCGCCTCCTGTAATTCTTCGATCTGCTTTACCAGAACCGGATCAGCCTTAACGGTTTCAGGTTTAGCGGTAAAGGCAGGAATGGCATAGGCCGCAACCTGGGCGACATACGGTGCGACTGCTTTGATAATGGGTAAAAATTGAATGGCCATAAAGCAACCCGTGATTAAGTAAGCGAAACGTGGTTTTTTAATAAGCCGGCAGAAAAATTAACGTTATTCTGATAAATGCCGACATTGTGATTGATCTGTTTATGGAAACTCTATCATGAGTATAGGGATTACTGTCGACATGCGTTCTCTCTCTGCTTCCGGTCAATCGGTTGTGAGTGATAATAAATCAGCTGGCCGTTCGCTAGAGTCCAGAATAGCGGCATTAAAACAAAAACTCGTCGATCTGTTTGAAGAGCTGAAACAGGCGAGTCAGGAAAGAACGCCCAAGACAGTCGATAAGATCAAAATGATTCAAATGCAAATCCAGGTCACCCAGGCCCAGATAATGCAGCTAGAAGCGATGCAGCAGCAAAAATTGCAAAATGAGCAGTGTGCCAAACGTGAAGATAATGCAATCAATCATAAAGTTGCGATTGATACAGAGCCGACATTCAGTAGAAAATTAGATACCTATATCTAATCACAGCTCATTAAGTGAAAACCGTCATTGAATTACGCTGTTTTGCCCTCATTTGTTAAGCTATCCGACTTAATAATTATCTGCATACCGTATTCCCCTAATGAAAAACGGCATTATAAATTCGATGCACATTGCGATATTGTCGCAAAGCCGTTGTCTATTGAGCTTCCGGTAGCCATCATTAATAACTGGCATTGCCCATTTTAGATTTTAATCCATCGATCTCAGACAAGGAGACATCGTGAATAAGGCACTTATTTCGGTTCTTGGCACTGACCAACCCGGCATTATGGCGGCGGTCGCCACTGTCATCACTGAACATGGCGGTAATATAGAAAACCTCAGTCAAACGTTGCTTCAATCAGTATTCGGCGCGTTATTAATGGTGTCGATGCCCGAAGAAAAACAGTGCGAAGAGCTTCATCAGGCGCTTCAGCAAGTTGGTCAGAAGATGCGACTGTCGATCCATGTCGATCCCTGGGATGAGCAATTAACCCCCTGGCAGGAAAATACACCTGAAGTTCAGCCCTACATCCTGACCGTCATCGGGCCTGATCGTCGTGGACTGGTGGCAGAAGTGTCTACCCATCTGGCGCAACATGGCGTTAATATCACGAATATTCAGGCAATATTTAAGGGCGGCAAAAACCCGATGGATAATCTGATGGTGTTTGAAGTTGATGTACCGCGTTCAACCGTTATGCAGGATCTGCGTGACGCGTTAGAGGAAGTCGGTCAAAGACTGGATATCGAAATCGATACACAGCATCGCAAGATTTTCGAATCCGTGAGCAACATCAGCAATTAAGGAAACCCTCATGCTCAACGAAAAAGATATTATTTCAACCCTGATGATGGTGCGGGAACAAAACCTGGATCTTCGCACCGTGACTGTTGGCATCAACCTGACGGATTGTGTCAGTCATGATCTGGAAACGTTCAAACGTAAAATTTACGACAAAATCACTCGTTACGCTGGCCAATTGGTCGCTTCCTGTAACCGTATCGAAAGACGCTATGGCATTGAAGTTGCCAACAAACGTATTTCCATTAGTCCAATCGGTGTGGTGGGTGCGCCTTTCAGTTCAAAGCAATTAGTGGAGGTGGCCGTTACGCTTGATAAGGCAGCACATGAACTGGGTGTGGATTTTATCGGTGGATTTACTGCGCTGGTAGAGAAGGGCATGAGTAAAGGTGATCAGGCTTTGATCGAAGCGATTCCCCAGGCGCTGACTGAAACGCAACGCATCTGCTCATCGGTAAATGTTGCCAGCACCCGTGCCGGTATCAATATGGATGCCATCCTCAAAATGGGCCAAATCATTAAACAGGCTGCAGAACTCACCGCTGATGATGATGGCCTGGCCGCTGCTAAATTAGTGGTGTTTGCCAATATTCCGCAGGATGTACCGTTTATGGCGGGTGCTTATCTAGGTATCGGTGAGGCAGATGCCGTTGTCAGTGTAGGGGTGAGTGGACCGGGCGTAGTGAAAGCCGCTTTGGAAAAAGCCCTGGCGGAAGATGACAATATGGATCTGAGCCGTGCGGCGGACGTGATTAAACAAACGGCTGCCAGATTAACTCGTGCCGGTGAGCTGGTTGGCCGCGAAGTGGCACAATTACTTAATCTGCCATTTGGTATTGTCGACTTGTCTCTGGCACCTACACCGAATCGTAATGACAGTGTTGGCGAAATCTTTGAAGCGATTGGCATACCGGCATTTGGTGCGCCAGGCAGTACCGCGTTTTTATCCATGCTCAATGATGCCGTGAAGAAAGGTGGCGCCTTTGCCAGTTCACATGTGGGCGGATTGAGTGGGGCGTTTATTCCGGTTTGTGAAGATTTGACCATTGCTGAGTCAGCAGCCAATGGCACCTTGAGTCTGGAAAAACTTGAAGCCATGACCGCTGTCTGTTCTGTCGGTCTGGATATGGTAGCGATCCCGGGTGATACCTCAGCTGAAATGATTTCAGCAATCATTGCGGATGAAATGGCCATCGGTGTTATCAATAAGAAAACGACAGCCGCAAGGTTGATTCCTGCGCCTGGCAAAAAAGCTGGTGATATTGTGCGTTTCGGTGGTTTATTGGGTGAAGGCCCGGTGATGGCCGTCAATATGGGCAGTCATGAAAATCGCTTTGTACGATTGGGTGGACGAATTCCGGCGCCGATTCAAAGTCTGGTCAACTAGCGAATGACCCCATACCAGTCAGTCAGCTGGTGTGGGGGATCAACACCCGAATATTCATCATGAAAAAACTGGTTCTGCAAATCATCATTCGGCAATGGGATAAATCTCAGCTTTCAAAACAACATATTGAAGAACGGCAAGCCTTACCCGGGCGATATCCCATTAGTTCTTCGGCACAAATGCTCTTTGATGGGCGGGTGTTGCTGGATCAGCAGGGTGACGATGTGATGGGCAATCGTATTCGTTTTCAGTTGGTAGAAAATGCTGTGTTGATTGACCGTTTCAGGTTTGATCTGGATGTCCAGACAGTCGAGTTTAAAGCCCGACTGCAGGTCGATGAACAGCCCAAATTACTCGCCACACTAAATAACGGATGGATGCAGTTTCAGTACCAATGGCGCTACCGGGTTGAGCAAGGCGGTTTTATTTACTGGCTTTATGAAAACCTGATCATCAATGCCTGTTTTGTTGAAAAAAACGAGGTAACTATTTTTATGAACTCGACACCGAATCAACGGTTTTTTCATCTCTTACCAAACTAGCCTTTAACCTATACTCCCTGAGCAAGGCATAAATATATCGTTGCTAACATGAACATGTTCAGTTGAATACGCTATGCTTAATTTTGCGATGGAGTGCATAGGTTTTTTTGATTAACAGGCTTACAATGCCATTCCATATCTACAGCCCGAAATATTTTTATTTCTTAAGGGGCAGTCTCTATAGTCAGAGAAAACATCCTTTTTTGGGGCAGGAATACCCCTTGTAATAATAGGGAAATATGCCTAATATTTCTTTAAATTTAGGTGTGTGCAGGATGCCTCAACTATATTCATTCGATTGCTTTTAAACGGTCTGACCGGACCCAAAAATCTGTATATAAAACCCTTAAATCAATAGTTAAGTTTTAATCAAAGACAAGGTGTTAACCGTATTTTTAATGAATTCCACAGCCAAAATATTTCCAGAAAGATATCTGTGAATAATCGTTTAGCAGATACGTTGCCGGTTGCCATTGTGAAGTTTTGCCTGCAGGCCAGAAATCGGATAGCCATACTCGACAGTACAGCCGGCCTAATTGATATTTTCGGTATTACCCATACCGAGATCATCAAAGATTCCTCTCTGGCCTGGGAGTACGTTCATCCTGATGATCAGGCCAATATACTGCAGGAATTGCATGCCTCGGCGCTAACGATGCAACCCGTTAACATACGGTGGCGGGTATTTAATCCTGTAAAAGGCGAGATTCTGGTGGACTGCAAGGCCTTGCCTGAAGCAGATGAAGATACCGAAACGGGTATTGTCTGGCATGGGTATTTTCAGGACATCACCGAGGCTGGACGCAATGAACAGGAACATCAGGCGCATCTGCATTTTCTGGAATCTCTGGATCAAGTCAATCGAGCCATTCAGGGCACCAATAATCTTGAAAAGATGATGAGTGATGTTCTTGAAGCGATTCTCAACTGTTTTGGTTGTGATCGGGCATGGCTCATTTATCCCTGTGATCCGGAGAGTGCTTCGTGGAGTGTGCCCATGGAACAGACTCATCCTGATTACCCTGGCGGTTTTGCGGCAGGGATTGACTACCCCATGACAACGGAATCTGCCGCGGCAATAAATGCGTATCTGAGCTCAAGTGAGCCAGTTACGTTGATTACGGATATCGAAAGTCCTGACTCGCCCGACTTTCTGAGGGATTATCAGGTGCGGTCATTAATTGGCACGGCAATCTATCCCAAAATAGGTAAACCATGGGTGTTTGGCTTACACCAATGTTCGTATCAACGTGTCTGGACCAGTGAAGAAAAACGTTTATTCAGTGAAATCGGTCATCGTTTATCGGATGGGTTGACCAGTTTGCTGATATATCGTGAGCAACGTGAAAGTGATGAGCGTTTTCGCCAGGCGTTTGAATTTGCAGCCATCGGCATGGGAATATTATCGTTAAACGGACAATGGTTGCGTGCCAACCAATCCATCTATGAAATGTTTGGTTATTCTGAAGAAGAATTGCGACAGATGACCTATCAGGAAATGACGCATCCTGACGATTTGCTAAGAGGGAAAGAGGATGTCACCAGACTGATAGCTGGCGAACTTTCCTTTATTCAGCTTGAAAAACGCTATCGACATCAGAACGGTCAGTATTTTTGGGCGAGGCTGACGACCAGTATTGTTCGGGACAGGAATAACCAGCCACTCTATTTTGTATCGCAGATAGAAAATATTGATCAGCATAAAAAGGCCGATCAAAGTATTGCCTTGCTGAACTTTGCCATTAACCAGGTAAAGGAATGTATTTATCTGTTAGACAAGAACGCACGCATTCGTTATGTAAATGATGAGACTTGTCATGCGATGGGTTACAGCCGTGAAGAACTCTTGCAAATGACGGTGCACGATGTTGATCCAGAAACGCCTGAAGATCGCTGGGGCGAGCATTGGGAAGAGCTCAAACAGGAACATTCAATCCGTTTAGAAACAAAACACCGGACAAAGTCAGGCAAAATTATTCCAATCGAAGTAAATGCTAATTATTTTGAATATAACGGCATCGGCTACAATCTTGCGCTGACACATGACATCACGGAAAGAAAGGCCGTTGAAAACGCATTACAGGAACAGGAGGAACGTTTTCGTCAGCTTGCCGAGAATATTGAAGAGGTCGTGTGGCTGTCCGATCTGGCGATGGGTCAAATTCTTTACATTAGCCCGGCTTATGAAGCAATCTGGGGCAGAAGTTGCGAAAGCCTCTACGAAAACCCCTCATCCTGGCTGGAAACCATCCATCCTGAAGATATCGATTATGTCAGACAAGCACTGACTGAAGGCAGAGTCAGTGGGGAATACGATATAGAATTTCGGATTATTCGTCCGGATCATGCCATCAAACATATTCACCAACGGGCCTTTGCGATTGAAAATGAAGCGGGTGAAATTTACCGGGTTGCGGGTACTGCTCAGGACATTACTGAACGTAAGGAACAGGAAGCCCATATAGAATATCTTGCCTATCATGACTCATTGACGGCTTTGCCCAACCGGTTACTGACCATGAATCGTCTTGAGCATGCGATTACCCACACCATCCGTCATTCAAAAACATTAGCCGTTCTGTTTCTGGATTTGGATCGTTTCAAAAACATTAATGACTCTCTGGGTCATCAAACCGGTGATTTATTATTGCAACAGGTCGGTGCCCGTCTGTCTCAGATATTAAGGGAAGAAGATACCATCGGCCGTGTCGGTGGTGATGAGTTCCTGATTCTGCTGCCCAGCCTTGTCGGCCCGGATGATGCGGCACATGTTGCCAGCAAACTGATAAATATACTGTCGCTACCGTTCAGTGTGTTGGGCCGTCAGCTGCATATTAATGCCAGTATTGGTATCAGTCTGTGTCCACGGGATGCCAATAATGCTGACTTATTAGTCAAATATGCAGATACCTCCCTGTATCTGGCCAAAGAGCATGGAAGAGGGATTTTCCGTTTCTTCAGTCCGGAATTGGATCAAAAGGTTCATGCGCGACTGCAACTGGAAAACGATCTTCGTTTTGCATTAGAGCGAAACCAGCTTTATCTGCATTATCAACCGTTGATGGATCTGGACACGGGGGAATGTATTGGTACAGAAGCGTTATTGAGATGGTCACATCCTGAAATCGGCATCATTTCACCCGCAGACTTTATTCCCGTTGCAGAAGAAACCGGGCTGATCTTACCCATCGGAGATTGGGTTTTACGCACAGCCTGCGCTCAGGCAAAAGCGTGGTTTGATGCCGGAAAAACAAATTTCAGAATGGCGGTCAACCTGTCACGCCGACAACTTGATTCAGTTGGTTTAGCGATTGATGTCAGACAAATCCTCAACGAAACCGGATGCCCGGCCCATTTGCTGGAACTGGAAGTCACTGAATCAAGTGCCATGCAAAACCCGGAACAGGCAATTGTCATATTAAACTCATTACATGAAATGGGAATTTGTCTGGCATTGGATGATTATGGCACCGGTTATTCAAGTCTCGCTTACTTAAAACGCTTTCCGTTTGACCGGCTTAAAATTGATCGCTCATTTATTGATGGTATTCCTGATGATGCGGATGATATGAGTATCGTGCAGACAACAATTGTTCTGGCTCGGCAGTTACGCCTTCATGTCATCGCTGAAGGGGTGGAAACGCAGGCTCAATGTGACTTTCTTAAGCAAAATGGATGTGATGAAATTCAGGGATACCTGTATGCCAGACCCATGTCGAGTGAAGATGTGGAAAAGCGTTTTGGGCTGTATAAAACATAGAAAAGAACCGGCGGGCCGAAGCCCGCCCTACACAATTAACGTTCTTTAATTTCACTCACATCCCCAACAGGAATCTGGTTCTCGCGACCTTCTTCGTCTTCATATTCAATCATGCCGGTTTCATCATTGACTTCTGGTTTGGTTGCACTATCAATCATGCGGCCATCATTGGTCGCAATAATGTGATCTTTGGCGCAACCTGCCAGGCCGATAAATAAAGTGGCAAATATTACAGTTAAAAAAGACTGCTTCATGGGTACCTCCCGAGTTAGAAAAACAGAAACTGCTTTTGTATGACGACCTCATGGATTTATGGTTGCGAGAGGTTTTTCCTGACTTTCAGGTGAATATTGGACCCTGGATATGGATTTATTCCCAGACTGCGAAATAGAACAATAAGAGAGCTTAACCATGAATATAAGGCGGTTTCGCTTGTCAGATGCCTGTCAACACGTAAGAATATGTCATGGATAAACCTTTTCTTGACTCATTTAGCGAATACGTAGATTTACTGCTCGACGCAATTTGTGCGGTGGATGAAGAAAGTCGCATCATCTATATCAGTAACGGAGCACAGCGTGTCTTTGGTTATCCTCCGGAAGATATGATTGGCAAGCGAATGCTGGATCTGTTGCATCCCGAAGATCACGACAAAACTCAGCAAAGCATCACGACGGTTATGCAGGATAAGCAAGTGCTTGATTTTGAAAACCGTTACATTCGTAATGATGGTCAAGTCGTGCATCTGCTCTGGTCAACCAGCTGGTCAGAAAAACATAAAATGCGTCTGGGTGTGGCCCGTGACATTACCCGCATTAAAGCGGCTGAAGCGATGCAACAATCGCTGATTTCTATCTCGGATACTGCTCACAGAACCAATAACATCAAGCCACTTTGTCAGCAGGTTTTATATCACCTTAATACGCATTTACCGGTGGCGACTTTTGGTATTGCGTTAAAAATGCCGGGGAATGAAACCTGGAAGATGCTGTTTGAAAGCGTAAGGGACTGTTTAAGCCCGCTTAAAGATGAGGTGATGTTCAGAATCGCCAGTCACAGTGATATGGCGCTTGAAACAATTGATGGCAAATTAATGCTGCTGGTCCCATTGCAATTAAATGAGGCAGGTTTTGGCCTCATGGCATTGGCATTAACCGAGCCGGATTTTTCACTGAACGAAAATGACCAGGCTTTGCTGACCTTTACCGCTTCTCAAATTGGTACAGCTGTAGAGCGTCACCAAATGCTTGACCGACTGCAATATCTCGCTTTGTACGATGCTTTGACTGGCTTGCCAAATCGCGAATTGTTTCAGGATCGTATACAACGATCCTTGTTGCGGGCCAAACGCGAACAAACGCATTTTGCCCTGATGTATATGGATCTGGATAAATTCAAAGAGGCCAACGATACCTTTGGCCATGCAGCAGGAGATTGTCTATTAAAGGAAGCCGCGCTCCGCATCACGCAATGTGTTCGTGAAACGGATACAGTAGTGAGGTTTGGCGGCGATGAATTCGTTGTTTTGCTTGATGCCGTTGAAAATCGAAATGGCGCTTTTGGCGTCGCCGAAAAAATTCGGGTGGAACTCGCAAAACCTTATGAATGGCAAGGAAACGAAATAGAACTATCAGTCAGTATCGGCATTTCTGTTTTCCCTCAACAGGGTGAACAAATCACTCAGCTCATTGCAGCTGCTGACGAAGCTATGTACAAAGCCAAAAAGCGCGGTAAAAACTGTATTTGTTGAGTTGAATTAGCCTCGTTATATGGAGTCTGAATGCAGTGATCTGGTTCGAAAATTCCAGCCTGGTATCAAAGTTGTTGAGCTTCATATATCAGCGTCAACCTACTATTGTGACAACATTATTTTGTTGCAAGCCATTGAGAAAAAGATTATTTTCATCTCAACGACTTGGAAGCAATGTGTTTTTTTACCAGAGGTAGGGAGAATGTCATGGCAGCAAAGTTCGAAATCTATGAAGACAAAGCAGGGGAGCATCGTTTCCGGCTCAAAGCCGGTAATGGTGAAATTATTTTGGGCAGTGAAGGTTACTCTTCAAAATCAGCCTGTAATAACGGCATCGAATCAGTCAGAAAAAATGCACCGGATGACAGCCGTTATGAAAAGAAAGAATCAGCAGGCGGCAAGTTTTCCTTCACTTTGAAAGCTGCCAATCATCAGGTTATCGGCACCAGTCAAAGTTATAAAACTGCCTCTGGTCGTGATAATGGTATTGAGTCAGTCAAAAAAAATGCGCCTGATGCCAAAATAGATGACCAAACTCAGTAAGCAATATATGGGCCTTCGGGCCCATTTTTTTATATTCCACTCGTTCAAATAAAAGCGAAGTGCTCCTTTCGCTCCAGACTCAGTTCAGAGTGACAAATCATGCTGTAATTTCTATTTGATTGAATACTGTAAATTTCAGCTGACTCGGGTGTTGTTGTTGTTTACAAAAGAAAGGTGTTCAAAGCGCAACCCTTTTGCCGATATTACCGGGAAAGAGCAGTGCACAGCCGCTTTTGATTTAGTCGATTCGACAGACCTGATAACTGATTACAGAGCGATCAAGGCGGTAATTCAGTTAAAAAGGTGTTTATTCTTCTCTGCTGCGCTTTAAGGGCCGTCGCCAATTCAACATCGCGCTGATACACATCCGGCCTGAATTCCACCCGGCCATCTTCATCTGCTGCTGCAGTCCAGTAGTCCATTAATATTGGTACTCTGGCAGGCAAGGGAATATTGCGAGTCTGTCTCCGTTCAATAGCGTCGATTATCGCGTTATGGGTTTGCTGACTTGCGCCAGCGAACAGCTCGTCAGCCAGGTTTCTGGCCCCTTCTACACGTACACAGCCGGAGCTGTAAGTACGTCTGTGACTGGCAAACAGACTCTGACTGGGAGTGTCGTGCAGGTATACAAAAAAGGGATTGGGAAAACGGATCACCACCAAGCCCAGGGCGTTGTTCGGTCCCGGATCCTGGCGTAGCTTAATTGACCCCGGATTTTGCCAGTCAATCGTGGCAGGGTTCAGCTCGCGTCCATCCTGATCCAGCACTCTGAGCCGGTTGGCAGCAAGATACGCTATATTCTTACGGATTTCCGGTAGCTTGTCCTGGCGATAAATGGTGGGTGGCACGGTCCAGTTAGGACTAAAAGTGAGATAGCTTACTGAGGATCTGAGGGCAGGGGTCTGGCGGCGGGCAGTTCCCACCTGCACTTTTCCTTGCCAGATGATCTGACCATCACGAGTATAGGTAACCTGGGCACCGGCGATATCAACCAGCAACAGTGTGGGCGATATTTCCCGCTCCAGCCAGCGCATACGTTCCAGGTTGATCTTAAACTGCTCCTCGCGAAAATGGCGTGACAGATTGAGCGCATCCAATGTTTCAGGACCCACAATACCATCTACCTTCAGGCGATGCTGGGCCTGAAAATTCTTTACTTTTTCCACTAACGCTGCATCGTAGTGATCACCAGGGTGAGAAGGGCGATTGTCTGGCGCAATGTCGGTGTTGGGGATTTGTATCAATCGTTGGTGCAGAACCGATACCCTGTCATCATTCATGCCGGGCCTCAACAGCGGGCCATGGGGCACATAAGGCCAGTTTACGTCACGATGTTGTTGATGCCAGATCTTATATGCTGAGCGTAATTGCCGGTAAGCAGAAGATTCTGGCCGGGCATGATCAATCGCGGTAGCGATATTCTGCAGACCTTGGCGAGCCACGACACCAAGGTTTTCAAGCGACACTGCATCGATCCCGTTGTCTTCCTCCTCAACGAGGCGCCAGATGGGAGCGATAACAGAACGATCGAGAAAACCATACTGCAAGTGGTAGAGCGCTGCCAGGTAGGCCGTGGAAGCCAATAAGTCACGACAGGCTAGCGTTTTACCATCAGTGTTCCCAATTATGCGCCATCGTTCCAACTGCAGGATGGCGTACATTTCAGGATCCAGGCCATCCCATTTCAGATCCGTCAGGGCAGCCAGCAGGGCATCATAACGTTTTTGATCGGTCCATAATGGAGCGGGGAAATGGTTACCGTAAAGGCTCTGTAGCCAGTCCGTCTGCGACTTTGATCTGCTGGTATCCGGAACGCGACAACGTTTATCGTCTGACAGAATCGGAGCAACATCGCTGGCGAACTCTGTTTGTAAATTGCTCACGGCCAGCACGTGACTGGGTAATACCGAGATGACCAAAAAGCATGCTGTCAAAGCGCACCACTTTTGTAACAAAATGTACAACCTTCTTGCTCCTTTCTTCAAGCCTGCTAGAATCCACCATTGGACTTGCTTAGCTTTCATCTCCGCCGCTGTTGTGAGCTAAACAAGCCCTAACCATAACATTGTTGATTGGCATGCGGATGAATTGTGCAGTCGCACCATTATTCCGGTTCTGGCATATTGACTCGTCCCTGAAAAGGGCACCAGAGCATTACGAGGGGAAAAAACGATGCACCAGTTCACATTCCGGCGCCTGACGGCAGCCTTTGTCTTAAGTTTTCTGCTTGTTCTTTCCATTCCCTCCCATTCCAACGATAACGCCATTAATGCAATAGGTTTCAAGTCAGTACAGCCCTCCCTCAATGAAGACCTGGTCAGGCAGGCCCCAAACCTGAATCGGGCCGTGCTGGACAAGGCCATCGCCGCCATGACGTGTGCCGTCAATCACGGTATTGATCAGGCTTCAAGACTGGCGATTATCGACTTTTCTCTACCATCCTCTGAACCACGCCTGTGGATCTTTGATCTGGATAGCCGGTCACTGATACTTGAAGAGCTGGTAGCCCATGGCCGCAATTCAGGTGACAACGTGGCCAGCAAATTTTCCAATGTAGAGGGTAGTCACAAGTCAAGCATCGGTCTTTTCCGGGCTTCTGAAAGTTATATTGGCCGGCACGGTTATTCCTTGCGGATGGATGGTCTGGAACCCGGCATCAATGATCGCGCCCGGGAACGTGCAATCGTTATCCATGGCGCCGACTATGTGAACAACCAATGGATTAAACAACATGGCCGCATTGGCCGCAGCCATGGATGTCCGGCGGTGAGCCGGGATGTTGCCGATCAGGTGGTAGATATCCTCAAGGATGGTCAATTTGTCTTTTCTTATTATCCAGATGATAAGTGGCTCGCTTCATCCCCCTATCTCAACTGCCAGCCTGAGCGGGTGGCAGCTATTGTTGCGCCACTGAAAAATTCGGGTAGTTGATGCACAAGCGTTGCCTTCCCAAAGCAGCCTGTTTGAGCTGTTGATATCAAACAGTCTTGATACCGTACCAACCGCTAATCATAAACGCCTGAAAAAACCGTATCGGCACGTCAATCCCGGCTTGTTTTAGCAGGTGTGCAGTTTCTGCTGGTGAGATGACGGAAAGCATTTCGCGTAGTTGCATTGGCAGATTCGCCAGTGATTCCGGAGTGGCTCCCATCATCGATTGCACGGCTTCCCAGTTTTTTAACATGAATGGAAATTCGGCTGAGTCCAAATCAAAGCTGATTTCAGTACTAATCAACATGCCATTAGTGCGTAAGCGGCTATACATTGCCTGATAAAAATTCAATCGGTCTTCATGCTTCACGAAGTGAGCAACCAGAATACTTAACACCGCATCAAAGCTGTCACCTTCAGGCACATCGTCAACATATCCATGAATCAGCTCACAACGATCCCGCACGCCAGCTTCGATAAGCCTTTCACGGCAGACATCCAGCATCCCAATAGATGGATCGACGCCAACAAAGGTCCAGTGAGGAAATGATTTGGAAAGGGAAATTATCTCGGCACCAGTACCAACACCCACACACAGAATACGCGCCTGCTCTGGAGCATTTTTTAAAATAAGCCGAATCAGAAAATGCATATTATCGGCAATAGGAGCCAACTGCCGGTTTCGTTCATCATAAACCATTGCACCATTTGTAAAATGGTCGATCACAGTGGAGTCGGTATTCATTCTGAAAGGCTCCTGCTAAGTTTTGCCGAGAGATTTGTTTTCCACATGTTTAAATTTGCGCTTAGTAAATAGGGTAGAAGTTAACTGAATTTTCAAGCTAGCTGAGCCCTTGAACCGCTTTTTTCGGAAGCGTTTTCTTTAATTAATTCCTAAAGGGAGGCGTACCCTTTAATTATTCGATGCAATTCTTAGAGGTTTTTTTTCAAACTTTTACGCCACTCAATGCCATGGAATATGGCAAGAACAATTAACGCAAAACTAAAAGCTAATATCCCAAGCCATCCTACCCATGGGTAAGGACTCAAGTTTGCAATAAGGCATAGATTATGAGCAGTTATAAGAAAACCAGAAATTACCAATGGAACATCTGCCCACATCAGACACGCAGCGTATTTAAAGAGTTTGTCTCTATCTGCTTCCTGCTCTTTAGTTTTGTCGAGTATTCGCCTTCTAACTGTAGCTATATAAGCGGTCAGAGCGATCACTATGCCCAGAAGGCTCCATAATTGTTCGATAATCATATCTTTTCTCCTTAACTACTCAATCAAAGGGGCAGTGGCTTCTCGCATGATGACCATTGATACAATATTTACCTTAAATATTTTTTGGTTCAATTGCTTTGAATATCCCCGTTTTAGTCATATTTCTGACTAACTCAAATTGTTCTAATGCGGCAAGAGGATCAATAACTTCAGGTGCTTCAAAATTAATATTTTTCCATTGCTCTCGGTCGACTTTAACGCTTAAAAGATATTGATCTTCATGATGACCGGTAGCAATATCCTGTCCCTCAATATAACCGGATAGCATGATACTGTTGAGCGAAGGAAGACGATGGAAGATTTCAGCGATAATGCGTAATGCTATTGCATGAACATGATCTCGATAGAGCGCTCTCTTTATAGTGGCATTCATCGGTTTGATGGAAACTTTGTGGCATTCATCGGTTTGATGGAAACTTTTGAAAGGGACTTCAATGCTTGGTAACGACTAGTAGGCAATTTATCTTCAGTAGGCAAACAAACATCGACCGCTAACGTTGTGTAATCATCACCAAAATCAAAATCTATTTCGGTTTCATAAGGCCAATCAATAGTTGAAAGGTAGTGTTCAAGTACATCACTCATTGCTTCAATATCATCCAAAACGTCGATGGTTTCTCTTTGCTTACGAAGCGTTTCGCTATTTTCAAATGCCTTTTTATCTTCGTGATAATGCTGCAGCGTAATTTCATACGAAGATTTCAGGCTGGCATTTTGTGACAGAATTTTTTCTTTAATGGTGGCCAGATTAAAGCTAATAAACCAACTTTTGTATATTTGGGTTCTTCAGGAGTTGTTTCAGGAAATTCACATTCAATGAACACAGGCTGATCTTGGGGCGGTGGAAGAGTGTGATGAACGGTTGTGATTTTACTAAGGTGTTTATTTTTATCATCGCATAACACTTGAACCATCTCAGCAAGGCTTTCTGAATAATGTCGCTTCAAATACTGCATTTCAGAACCGGTCAAATCTTCAAGCGTATCTGCATTATATAATTTCAGTTGACCATCATCTTCAATCAGACCTTTTACTGAAAGATTCCTTTGGTCGGTTCCATTCGAAAGTGATGATTTTTGTTTAACCTGTTTATTTGAGTTCAGCTTACTTCGGTATGACAGTCCAGTTCCGGGGATGCCAGTATTTCCATAAACACCTTTTGGTCCGGCACTCACACTGGCTCCACGCACCCCAGCAGAAATACCAAGGCCACTTTTACTGAGATTCAGGTGAAGTCCTTTCGCAATTTTAATTCTTCTTTGAAATCTAAAAGCCATGTTTAATCTCGCTTTTGTTTGCGTTTTTGAAGAACATCACTAAAAGCGGAAGCCAGGATGCCGGTTGGCAAAGCAATCATGCCCACACCGGTAATCGCTGTAATTGCGGCAAAGACTTTTCCTAACGCGGTAATTGGCGTGACATCCCCATAACCTACTGTGGTCAAAGTTGCGATGCTCCACCAGAGTGCTCTTGGAATACTACCGAAAGCTTCTTCCTGAATATCACCTTCTAAAACATAAAGACAGGCGCTGGAAAATACCAGTAGCACCATGGCTACGGCCATACTTAAAATCAGTTCATAACGCCTGATTGAGATGGCTTTAATAATGGCCGTCATGGCCTGTGAGTAACGGCCAAGTCTGGCGATCCTCAACAACCTTAGTAACCGAATAAGCCTCAACATAAACGCATTTGAGGAAGTAAATGTCAGCAGAAAGGGAAGTATGGCAAGCAGATCGATGATTGACCAAAAGCTGAAAACGTATCGGATTCGGCCCCGAAACCCCTGATATTTCTGTATTTCACCAACTGCATAAAGTCTTGCCAGATATTCAACAGTGAAAACTGACACGATTAAAAGTTCTACGAGATTAAACAGCGAAGGTGAGAGCTCGTAGACGGATTGTTCCGTCTCAATGATGGCAAATAACGCTGAAAAGACAATTAAGGTATAGATGAATTTATTAACAGGAGAGAGGCCTTTACCGGGCCAGGCAGCAGGAGATAAATGTGTAAACAGGCGTTTTCTTAAATCCATTTTTGTCAGCCTGCAATTAACGAAGCCAAAGCCTATAGTATGACCAAAACTCTTGATTGCCAACTGTGAGTGAAAAGGGCTATTAACTTCTTGTTCCCATGCTCCTGCGCGGGAATGTACTTGTTCATAACAACATCAAGTTTGCTGACCCCATTATCCTTCTAAATACTCCATCTTGTGCGAGCGATAATGGAGCATCAAAATGTTGCGTAAGGCGACATTTTGTCGCATAATCGATTTCAACGAGTTATCATCCTATTAATGAAATTAAAAACACTTAAAAATCAAACGAAACCAATGACATTCAATAAGACCAGCTAAATAAACATCAGTAGGTTCTCTAGAATTTAAACGACATTGATTGCACTAAACGCAACTAAGAAACTAAAGGTAATAAATATGGCTACTAGCGTAAGACTGGATGATGAGTTTGTCACGATTGCCAGAGTTCATGCAGAAGCAGAAAGCCGCTCCCTACCTAAGCAAATAGAGTATTGGGCAAAAATTGGTCAAATCATGATCGATAACCCGGACTTGTCGTATGAATTTGTGCGTGAATCTTTACTGGCGACCGAAGAAGTCAAACAAGGATTAGTTAAACCTTATGTCAGAAGAACAAAACGAAATTGATGTTTATGAATCGCGACGATTTGAGAAAGCCATTAAAAAGCTGACAAAAGCGCAACTCAAAGTGGTTGAAGATGAGATAGAAAAAATCATTGAAGACCCTGAGATAGGGGAGCAGAAGAAAGGCGATTTAGCTTTTTTGAGAGTGCACAAATTTCAACTTGATAAACAACTGGCACTTTTAGGATACTCTTGGTTGGAAGACAGGCTTGAGATATATCTGCTGCAACTGGGTTCTCACGAAAACTTTTATAAAAAGATGAAAGGGCAACGCAAAGTTGATCAGAAACTGATTAAATCTTAGTAAGTTAATGCTGGTGAAGAAGTCTGTTTGAGTCGGACTAATTGATTAGATATATCCTTTCAAGTTGGCTGACCCCTTGATTTGCTCCCCTTGATTTGCTTTGGCCTATCAATGTCACCCTATACGAGGAATGAGCTGACGTTTAACTGGGCTCAGGCATGAGCCCAGTTCACCAGCTTAACAAACAGACCTTTCAGTTCTGACTGCAATGCAGCAGCCCGGTCAGCAGAATACGGAGCAGGAGCGTCACCTTGAACTTCGTGCATGTAGCTTTGCTGAGCTATTTCTAACTGCAACCCGTGAACCTGACTGGAAGGCTTGCCAAAATGACGGGTTATCCAGCCACCTTTAAACCGACCATTATGCACGAAAGAAAAATTACCACCGGATAAATGCTTTTCGACCAGAAGGGCAAGGTCTGGAGCGCAGCTTCGACCACTATTCGTACCTAGGTTCAAGTCGGGCAAAGTACCGTCGAACAGTCGTGGACATTGTGAACGAATCGAGTGGGCGTCAAACAGAATGACAATGTCGTGATCCAGCAACAACCGGTCCAACTGGCCCCGAATAGCGGCATGGTAGGGTTCAAAATACTGCTTTTTACGACGTTCAATCTCTGCGTCGTCAAGAGGCGCTGAATACAGCGGCTGACCATCAAAACGGGTTGTTGGACAAAGCTCTGTGGTGGCCTGGCCAGGGTACAATGACTGACCGGAAGGGTCCCGGTTTACATCGACCACGCAGCGGGAAATAGCAGTACGAACGGTGGATATTCCCATTGAGCTGACAAAATCATACAACTGGTGCACATACCAGTCGGTATCTGTCAGGGCTTGTTCGGTCGAACAGGCAAGCTGAGATTGGATAGCATCGGGTATTTGCGTTCCGGTATGCGGTAAGCTCATCAGTACGGGGGCGCTGCCCTGATTGATTTCCAGCCATTCGGTTGTCATCATTGAAACTCCAAAATAAAACTTTGTGTTTTGGCCTTTCTCAGACCGTTAGCCAAAGGAGGGAGAAAACCGTGCAACCAAATCGTGCATCAATGGGGTCAGACACCATTGATTGTGAAACCGTTGATTGTTGCTTGGAGCGACTAGAAGTGAAGTCAATTTCAATTGTCTCTAATTTCAATCTACTCTGACCCTATTGATTCAAGTTTGCTGACCCCTTGATTTTGCAAGCTCCTGCGAGGGAATGGACTTGTTCCAATAATGATCAGGTTTACTGACCTCTTGATATTGTGTTCTCAAGTTCTTTAATTAAATGTTTTGTAATGGGTTCAAACCATTTTTGGTTGAATTGGGCGCATCTTTGGTAATGTGTTGCTTTGGGATAATGTCCACTGTCGTAGTCAATATTTTTCCAATTAGAAAGTACATCATTTTCAATTATTGAAAATGGGCCTATGTTAGATTTTTTTATACTATTATTCAACACGTCAATGATTGCTTTCGCTGGTAGAAAAATTCCTTCATTAATATAAGTTTTACTTTGCACTAAAAAACCAACTTTCATAACTAAATTAAAATTTTCTTTTTCAAATATAGTAAATTCATAAAAATGTTCACCACTACCTAACTTAGATATATTAGAGTTGAATTTCGCAATAAATTCCAAAAATATTTTGGTATCAAGTTCTTTTAAAACACCATGAATAAATTGCAACTCTTCAACTCTACTAAGTGAGTGCTGTCCTTTTGTGGTAAAAGATATGTTAAGTTTATTATCAACATTTGAATAAGTTACTTTAATCGGAACGTGTAACTTATTTCTTATAATCTTGTTTTCTGAGTTGATAAGTGAATAAAGCTCAATGTGCCCAAGTCTTTTTGCTCTTGATATTGCATTTTTTGAAAATCCAGAGTTTGATACTATAACTCCAATATTTGCGCCAACATCATCAACTTTTCCAACCATTTCATCGACTATTTTTACTCCTATTTTTGTTTTGTGATCTTTACATTCGATTATCATATTTACTGGTGCTCCGAGTAAATATGATTTCACCTCAACATCTATTTGCCGTTTTGTCCCTGAAGCTCCAGTAATAAATGTATTTTTAAATACTTCTGCATCACCGGAAAATAGTTTTACTATTTCATAAACTGCTTCCTCAAAAGATTTTCCAGTGTTTTTCATGATATTCATGCTTCCTTGTATTATTAGATAAGATAGGTGATATCTATATTAATACTGCCTCTTCAACAGAACATACAAAGCCCCAGTCCCGCCATCTTCTATCGTTGCACTGCAAAACGCCAGTACGGCATCACTTTGTCTGAGCCAGTGATTCAGTTTGCTTTTTAATACCGGTTTGTTATCGCGTGATCCCCAGCCTTTGCCGTGAATGATTCGTACGCATCTAATCTTTTCTTGCTGACATTGTTCGAGAAAATGGGAGAGGGTGGGTTCGGCTTTGGCTAGGGTGAGGCCGTGCAAGTCCAGTTCGGCTTCGAGATGTACTTTGCCGTTTTTAAGTTTGGCGAATTGGCGGTTTTGAATGCCGTCACCACGATATTCGAGATATTCTTCGTTACCCACGGTTTCCGGGGAGAATAGGCTGGAAAACTCGCTAGTGTCATGGGTGAGTTCGGCTGCGGAGGGTTTTCTGACCTTTGGTGGCGGTGGTGGTTTTCGATGCACTAAACGGTCGTGTTTGATCGGCTCGGCGTCGCTCATTTCATTGCGAAACAAGGAAAAATCGTCGTCATCATTTTTATTTTTGTTATCTGCCATGGCCGATGTTGCCTGATTTGATGCCGTTTGATGTGACCCATTGTGCCAGATGATGCTTGTGTAAAAAATCATTTTTAGTTTAGGATTATTTCCACTTGTCGGGGTGCCACTCTGAATTTTCAGAAATGGCTGAGATGAAACCCGTTGAACCTGAAGAGGCTAGAACCTCCGTAGGAAACAAGCCGGAATGCCGGTACGTCTGATTGTCTGACTGTAGCCGCCGTGTATCTCCATCACCTTGTTCGCGAAAGCGCAACGTCTTCATTTCCCCCGACCTTTTTATTCTAATCAGGGGAAAGCACATGTCATCAGCCAGTCCAAAAGTTATTGATATTACGGGCCGTAGCGGCATTACTACCAAGCCGTTACCGGGTTCTGAAAAAATCTATATTACCGGTAGCCGTGATGATCTGCGGGTGCCATTTCGTCAAATTGCTCTGACCGATACTCCGAACCGTGATCCGAATCTGCCGGGCGAGCCGAATGATCCGGTCATGGTGTATGACACGTCGGGTATTTACACCGATCCCACTGAAACCATCGATCTGGAAAAAGGCTTAACGCCGATTCGTCAGCAATGGATTGAAGAGCGTGACGATACCGAAGTGTTACCGGCGTTCAGTTCTAACTTTACCCGTGACCAGGATGATCAGGAATTTGATATTCCATTGTTCACCAATCGTCGTCTGCCACGCAAAGCCAAACCAGGTAAGAATGTCAGTCAGATGCACTATGCCCGTCAGGGCTTGATAACACCCGAAATGGAATATATCGCTATTCGTGAAAGCATGGGCCGTGCAGCCTTGCAAGCCAAAGGCGAGTTGCCTGTCGATAAACCCAACCACATCACCTCGGAATTTGTCCGTAAAGAAGTCGCTGAAGGTCGGGCGATTATTCCAGCCAATATCAATCACCCTGAAGCCGAGCCGATGATTATCGGTCGTAACTTTCTGGTGAAAATCAACGCTAATATCGGTAATTCTGCCACCACATCTTCTATTGAAGAAGAAGTTGAAAAAATGGTGTGGAGCACCCGTTGGGGTGGCGACACCGTAATGGATTTGTCGACTGGTAAACATATTCACCAGACCCGTGAATGGATCATCCGTAATTCACCAGTGCCAATCGGTACCGTGCCGTTGTATCAGGCATTGGAAAAAGTAAACGGCATTGCCGAAGATCTGACCTGGGAAGTATTTCGCGATACGTTGATTGAACAGGCCGAGCAGGGCGTCAGTTATTTTACGATTCATGCCGGTATCCGTCTGGCACATATTCCACTAACCGTAAATCGTACCACCGGCATTGTGTCGCGTGGCGGTTCGATTATGGCGGCCTGGTGTCTGGCACATCATGAAGAAAGTTTTTTGTACACGCACTTCGAAGATATCTGCGAAATCATGAAAGCCTACGACGTGTCGTTCTCGCTGGGTGATGGTTTACGTCCGGGTTCACAAGCGGATGCCAACGATGAAGCCCAGTTTGCTGAATTGCGTACTTTAGGTGAATTAACTCATATTGCCTGGAAACATGATGTGCAGGTAATGATTGAAGGACCGGGTCATGTGCCGATGCACAAGATCAAGGAAAACATGGATCTGCAACTGGAAGTCTGCCACGAAGCGCCTTTCTATACCTTAGGGCCATTGGTTACGGATATTGCTCCGGGTTATGACCATATTACCTCGGGCATTGGTGCGGCGATGATTGGCTGGTTTGGTACGGCAATGCTGTGTTACGTGACGCCTAAAGAACATCTGGGTTTACCGAATAAAGATGACGTTAAAGTCGGCATCATTACCTACAAAATTGCCGCCCATGCCGCTGATTTGGCCAAAGGCCATCCAGGTGCAAATGAACGTGATGATGCGATTTCCAAGGCACGTTTTGAATTCCGTTGGGAAGATCAATTCAATCTGGGCCTAGACCCGGATACTGCACGGGCTTTCCATGATGAAACCCTGCCAAAACCGAGTGCCAAAGTGGCACATTTCTGTTCTATGTGTGGGCCGAAATTCTGCTCAATGAAGATTTCACATGACGTGAAAGAAGCCTTTGCCGAGAAATCGGAAGAGTTTAAGGCGGCTGGCAGCAAAATCTATCATCAGGTTTGATTGGATCGGATCTCGATCGCTATGAAGCATTATCTGATTATCGGTAGCGGTCTGATTGGACGCCTGACAAGCTGGCGTCTGGTTCAGGCCGGTCATGCCGTGACGATTCTGTCATCAGACGATAAAGCCGGTACCGACAGTGCCGGTTTTATTGCGGCTTCGATGATTGCGCCATTTACTGAAGCGGTGACGGCAGATAGGTCGATTCGGGATCTGGGCATTCAAAGTCAGGCGCTGTGGGATAAATGGCTGGCTGAGTTTGATAAGCGAGTGTTTTACCCGAAAACCGGAACACTGGTGGTGGCACATGAAGGTGATAAGGCTGAACTTGCACGTTATCAGCGTCGTGCAGTGCATATTCTGGATACGACTGATTATCAACAGATTGATGCTCAGCAGTTGCAGAATCTGTCACCTGAACTGGCCGAAAATTTTCAGTCAGCATTGTATTTTCCGGAAGAGAGTTGTCTGGATAATCGCCAGTTTTACCAGCAGGTAGGTGAGTTTCTAACCAAACACGCTAACTGGAAAACCATTGAATCGATTGAAACCTTGACTAACGCCACATTGGAACAATTGTGTCAGCAAACGCTTGGGCATTCGCTCGATAAATTTACCTCGGTGATTGATTGCCGGGGTAATGGCAGCAAAGCGGATTTGAAAGACTTGCGTGGTGTTCGCGGTGAAGTTCTGCGTGTTTATGCACCGGAAGTTAATCTGCAACAGTGCGTAAGGTTAATGCATCCACGTTATCCCCTCTATCTGGCACCTCGACCGGATCAGCAATATGTGATTGGGGCAACGGTAATTGAATCCGAAGATCGCTCGCCGGTCAGTGTGCGCAGTGCCATGGAATTGCTATCAGCGCTTTACAGCATTCATAAAGGATTTGCCGAAGCCCGGGTATTGGAAATGCGGGCACATTGCCGTCCTGCATTACCTGATCATTTACCCACCATTCGCCAGCAGGATTGGGGTTATCAAATTAACGGACTGTATCGGCATGGTTATTTGCTGGGGCCGGTGATGGTCGAGCAATTACTGACAAAATTATCAGAACACACAGATTCGGGAGTGCGTTATGCAAACTGAGTCGATTCAACCTATTTCGCTTATTTTGAATGAACAGACCGTGGAAACCACAAGTACTAATTTGCAGGTTTTTCTGGCTGAACATGGCTGGACAGAAGGCCGATTTGTGGTGGTGATTAACGACAATGTTATCGCCAAATCGGCACATCCAACCTATCAATTATCAGAAGGTGATCGCATTGATGTGCTGTCGCCAATCAGTGGAGGCTGACATGCAGGCATCTGACTGGACCGTTTACGGGCAAACCCTCAGCAGTCGTTTATTTATCGGTACGGCGCTTTATCCTTCACCGCAGGTTATGTGTGATGCCATCAAAGCCTCAGGCGCTCAGGTGATTACCGTTTCACTGCGACGGCAAAGTGCTGGTCAGGCCAATAGCGGTCAACAATTCTGGAATATGATTGAAGCGATGGGCTGTCATTTATTACCCAATACCGCAGGTTGTTACAGTGCCGCCGAGGCAATTAAAACAGCCCATATGGCACGAGAGTTATTTGAAACTGACTGGATCAAACTGGAAGTATTAGGTGACAGTTTTAATCTGCAACCGGATCCGTTTGCCTTATTGGAAGCTACCAAAACACTGATTGCCGATGGTTTTAAGGTGTTTCCGTATTGCACCGATGATCTGGTGTTGTGTCAGAAACTGGCTGATGCCGGTTGTGAAGTGTTAATGCCGTGGGGTGCACCAATTGGTACTGGACAGGGATTACTCAACCCTTATGCATTGAGAACATTAAGAGAACGTCTGCCGGAAATTACCTTACTGGTCGATGCGGGCATCGGCAAACCTTCTGATGCAGTGCAGGCGATGGAACTCGGTTATGACGGCATTTTATTAAATACCGCCGTGGCCGAAGCGCTGGAACCGGCACTGATGGCCGAAGCGTTTAAACAATCCATTAATGCCGGACGTCTGGCGTTCGAAGCGGGCATTATGCCAAAACGTGATTCCGCCAAGCCCAGTACCCCAACTCTGGATCAACCAATTTGGCAGCACCATGGCTGAGCAAAATCAAACGGCAATCCTATTAATTGGTGGGCTGGATCCACAAGGCTGTGCCGGACTGACGGCGGATATTCAAACTGTCAGTCATCATGGTTTTCATCCTGTGCCACTGGTGACCTGTGTCACCGAACAAACCCATAATGGTATGCGTGCGCTGAATCCGTTATCTGCTGAGAAATTTCTCAAGCAATACGAAAGCAGCGTGGCTGATTTTGACATTGCAGCAATCAAAATTGGGTTGATTCCAAATCTTGAAATTGCCCAGGCCATTGAACGTATTCTGACAAACCATGATGTGCCGGTGGTGATGGATCCGGTGATGGCTGCAACAAGTGGTGGTCAACAAGCATCACCTGACGTACTGGAGTTTGTTCGCAAGTCAGTTTTACCAAAGATCACATTGCTCACCCCAAATCTGCCAGAGATGCAGTACATAACCGATAACCCTGATTGGTCAATTGAAAAACAGGTGCGTCATTTAATTGAAGATGGGTTATCCGCTTGTCTGGTCAAAGGTGGTCATGGCGATCAAAGTTTCGTTTCAGATTATTTTGCCAATGCATTTAGTCAATTTTATTGTTATCAGCCACGACTGAATAAAAATGTTCGCGGTACCGGCTGTGTGCTGGCATCCAGTCTGGCGTGTTATCTGGCGCAGGGCGAAGATATCCGTGATGCGGTGATTTTATCGCGTAGTTATATCAATCGCGGTATTCGGCAATCACAGTCACTGGGCCCTTATCAGCTGTTCTCTCACCAAAGACAACCCTTTGAACTTCGCGATATCCCCAGGCTGAGTTATACCCCGGATTTGATTGGCAAAAGTTTCAGTTTTCCTGAATGCCCGGAGCGACTGGGGATTTATCCTGTGGTCGATAGTGCGGATTGGGTTAATCGTTTGTTAACCATTGGTATCAAGACCCTCCAATTACGATTAAAACAATCAGATAGCGCTTTTCTTAATGCAGAGATTGCCAGTGCGGTGGATATCGCCGAGCAGCATGGTGAAATTCAGTTTTTTGTGAATGATCACTGGCGTATGGCGATCGATAATGGCGCTTACGGTGTGCATCTGGGGCAGGAAGATTTGCATGATGCTGATTTGCTGGAAATTGAACAGGCCGGATTGCGGCTGGGGATTTCAACCCATTCATATTGGGAACTGGCCAGAGCATTAGCAGTAAATCCCAGCTATATTGCTTTGGGCCCCATTTTTGAAACCGACAGCAAACAGATGCCGTGGCAACCGCAAGGGTTTGATCGTTTAGCAGAATGGATACGCTTATTAGATGGACATACGCCACTGGTTGCCATTGGTGGGATTGATCCGCCGCGTGCCAGTGAATTGCATAAAACTGGTGTGGGTTCAGTGGCGATGATTTCAGCGATTACCAAAGCATCTGATTATCAACAGGTGACCCGTGAATTGCTGGCTTTGTGGGAATAGGTATTTAACGAATCAGCCGTATTTCAGAACGACGATTCTGTGCGCGTCCTGCGGGTGTTTTGTTATTAGCGATGGGTTTGGTATCACGATAGGAGTGCGTTTCGATAATCCCTTCATCAACCTCAGCCTGTTCGATTAAAAAGCTTTTCACAATTTGAGCCCGTTGTTCGGATAACTCAGTATTGAGTTCACGTCGACCAAAGCTGTCGGTATGAGATTCGATAATGATACGTTTGATGCTGTCGTCAATTTTGAGATAGTCAGCCAGTCGTTGCATTTGTCCGGAAGCTTTATTATCAAGAATCGCTTTTTCGGATTCAAAATAAACATTGAAATATTGCAGATCAGTAAAGCTGTCGGGGTGCATCTGATCTGAACAGGTCTGAAATTCACGCATGGCCGGCACGAACTGAACATTGGACAGAATAATACTGACCGGTTGGGTGTTGCCTTGCGTGGCATACTGCAATTGCACAAACTGACCCAATTGTAATGCCGACAAGGCTTTTCTGGCCGCATTACCTTCAATAACAAACTCACGCTGTCCGTAAGTTACCGGCAAGGTCAGCAGTTTTTGACTAACGTCTTCGCTTTGCCACGGGGTATTGGTAATGACTAAATCGACAGTGTTATGTGCAGCCGGGTGGTCTTGTGTGGTAATGGTTAATTTGATGGCCTCGCCATTGTGTCGATGAAAACTGACATGCCCATAATCGGTCACGTCATGGTGTAAGGCACAGGCCAATGCTGATGCTTCAGTTTCCCATTTGGCTTGATGAACCGCCGATTGAAAAACAGTATTAGCGATAGCGGGTGAAGCGAACAGCAAAAAAAGTAAAAATTTCATCAGTATTGAATTACGCTATGAACATTAAAATCGGTTAACAGGGAACGACCATTCAGGGCAGTGATTTCCATCAGAAATGCACAGCCAACCACATTACCACCCAGTAGCTGGATTAATTCACAGCTTGCTTTGGCCGTGCCGCCGGTCGCCAGTACATCATCAACGATTAAAATATTGTCATTTTCAGCCACGGCATCAGCGTGAATTTCCAGGCTGTTTTCACCATATTCCAATTGGTATTCGACCTTGTGTGTAATGTGTGGAAGTTTGCCAGGTTTGCGCAGGGGAATAAAACCGACCTCCAACATGGAGGCGGCCAGTGATCCAAAAATAAAGCCCCGTGCTTCCATACCTGCGACGGCGGTAATACCGGAATTTCGATAGGGGGCAATCAGTAATTCGACGGCCTGTCGCAGTAAGACAGGGGATTGCATAAGTGGAGTGATGTCTTTAAATAAAACGCCGGGTTCGGGAAAATCTGCAATATCACGGATCTTGGTTTTTATCTCGTCCATCTGACGCCTAAATTATTTGAGAAGGGATAGTCACCACCAGTATTATAACGACACCAATTACAAGATCTGTAATGCAATTTCCCAGAAATTTTTTCAGGAGTACAACATTTCGTGAGTAACAGATGGCAGAGAGTGCTGGTTATTATTCTGTTCAGCTTTTTAACAGGTTGTTTCGGTTTCGGAGGTTCAGACAAGAAAGCGGAAAATATTGAGCCACGCTTTTATATAGTCGATGTCGATCGCGGCAATGTGGCCGCTCAGTTTGCCCAGGGTCGTGTTTTACGCATAAAGCCCATCCGCATTGCACCACATTACCGGACAGAAAATATTGTATTTCGTGTTGGCGAAAATGAATACCAACCGCAAGCAGGCCATTTATTACTCACCGATCCACAGGTGATGTTTACTTCTCAATTGCAGCGATGGTTATCCAAAAGTGGTTTATTCAGCGATGTGATTACCGATGATTCGCAACCAGCAGATTTGGTACTGGAAGCCGCCGTGACCAAGCTTTATGGTGATGATCGTGCCGAGTATCCGCCGCAAGCTGTTTTAGAAATGCAGTTTTTTATGAGTCCAGGCGATGCTGATCGCAGCAAAATGCTGTTTCAAACCGGTTTTCGTGTTGATGCATCCATTGATAAAACAAGCCCGCAAACCGTTGTAACTGGCTGGCAAAATGCGCTGGAAGAAATTCTCGCGACTTTGGAGCAGGATTTGAGCGATTATTTTGATAAAGCTGGTACACCCTAGCAGTAACTTATAATCGTGCAGGAAATCGCTCAGAGTGGTAGGATTACTGCTTTGATATGCTTGGCGCCTGTTTAGGTTTTCTCAGCAGAGTTTTTTGCCTGAAACTTCAACAAGCTAGGCTTGCTTTTGTTCATTTTGGAAGAATATTAAATGTCTGAGATTGCTCTGGAACTGGACTCGATCAGTATCGAAGATGAAATGAAACAGTCCTACCTCGATTACGCTATGAGCGTTATCGTAGGTCGCGCCTTACCGGATGTCCGGGACGGCCTGAAACCTGTTCACCGTCGCGTCTTGTACGCCATGCGTGAATTAGGAAACAGCTGGAACAGCCCATACAAAAAATCTGCTCGTATTGTCGGTGACGTTATCGGTAAATATCACCCACATGGTGATACAGCGGTATATGACACCATGGTGCGAATGGCTCAGCCATTTTCGATGCGCTACATGTTGGTTGATGGTCAGGGTAACTTCGGTTCGGTCGATGGTGATCCTCCTGCCGCAATGCGTTATACCGAAGTACGCATGGCGAAAATCGCCCACGAAATGCTGGCCGATCTGGACAAGGAAACGGTCGATTTCATTCCCAACTATGATGAATCCGAATCTGAACCTGCTGTCCTGCCAACCCGTTTTCCGGCGTTATTAGTTAACGGCTCATCCGGTATTGCCGTGGGTATGGCAACCAATATCCCGCCACATAATCTGACTGAAATTCTCAATGCCTGTATTGCGATTATTGATGAGCCGGGTGTCACTACCCGTGAGTTAATGCAGTATGTACCGGGCCCGGATTTTCCAACCGCCGGTATTATCAATGGTGCCAACGGCATTGCCGAAGCCTATGAAACCGGTCGAGGCCGTGTTTATATGCGTGCCCGCGCTGAGATCGAAACCAATGAAGCGACGGGCCAGCAAAGCATCATCGTTCACGAGCTGCCTTATCAGGTAAACAAAGCCCGCTTGCTGGAAAAAATCGCCGAACTGGTCAAAGAGAAAAAAATTGAAGGTATTTCCGCACTGCGTGATGAGTCTGATAAAGATGGCATGCGGATGGTGGTCGTCATTAAACGCGGTGATGTTCCTGAAGTTATTCTGAACAATCTTTACCAGCAAACTCAGTTACAAACGGTGTTTGGTATCAATATGGTGGCGATCGTTGATGGTCAGCCACGCACACTGGGCCTGAAACCGATTCTTGAAGCCTTTATCCGTCATCGCCGTGAAGTCGTCACGCGTCGTTCGATTTATGAACTGCGTAAAGCCCGTGACCGTGCCCATATTTTGGAAGGTCTGGCCACCGCACTTGCCAATATCGATGAAGTTATTGAGCTGATTAAAGCGTCACCAAGCCCGTCTGAAGCCAGAGAAGCCCTGTTATCCCAGGGTTGGCGAAGTGAAATGATTCTGGAAATGCTGGGTGCCGCTGGTGCACAGGCTTCACGTCCTGAAGATTTGGCCGCTGAGTTCGGTCTGGTTGATGGCCAATATTATTTATCACCGGTTCAGGCGCAAGCCATTCTGGATATGCGTTTGCACAGATTGACGGGGCTGGAACAGGACAAAATCCTGCAGGAATACCGTGAGGTTCTGGATCAAATCCGTGACCTGCTGGCGATCCTGAGTGACCCGGATAATCTGATGGCTGTTATTCGTCAGGAATTAGTGGCCATTAACGAAGAATATGGTGATAACCGTCGTACCGAAATTCTGGATACCCATCTGGATTTGACGCTGGAAGATCTGATCACCGAAGAAGAAATGGTGGTGACCTTATCGCATGCCGGTTATGCCAAAACGCAGCAGCTGGATACCTATCAGGCACAACGTCGAGGCGGAAAAGGCAAAGCAGCGACCTCAATGAAAGATGAAGATTTCATTGAACATCTGTTTATTGCCAATACCCATGACACCTTATTGTGCTTCTCCAGTGCCGGTAAGGTTTACTGGAAGAAAGTCTACGAATTGCCGCAAGGCGGTCGTACAGCCCGTGGTAAGCCGATTGTGAACCTGTTACCACTGGATGAAGGCGAACGTATTAATGCGGTATTGCCAATCCGTGAGTTTGAAGCAGATAAGTTTATCTTTATGGCAACGGCGAGCGGTACCGTCAAGAAAACCCCATTAGTCGATTATTCACGCCCAAGAGCTAACGGTATTATCGCCGTGGATCTGAAAGATGATGACCGGCTGGTTGGAGTGGCATTAACCGGTGGTGAATCTGACGTCATGCTGTTCAGCAGCAACGGTAAGGTTATTCGTTTCCCTGAAACCGATGTGCGTTCCATGGGCCGTGTTTCTCGCGGTGTTCGTGGCATGCGTCTGGCCGATGGGGAACAGATTATTTCACTGATTATTGCCCAGCAGGAAGGTGCCATTCTGACCGCAACCGAATTCGGTTACGGTAAACGTACTAACCTGGAAGAATACCGTGTCCAGGGTCGTGGTGGTCAGGGCATTATCTCGATTCAGACCTCTGCCCGTAACGGTCAGGTGGTGGGTGCAGTGCAAGTCTGTGAAGAAGACCAGATCATGTTGATTACCAATGGCGGTACGCTGGTTCGTACCCCGGTTAAACATGTTTCTCTGGTGGGTCGTAACACGCAGGGTGTTCGCCTGATTAATCTCAGTAATGATGAAAAACTGGTGGGTCTGGAACGTGTTATCGAAGACGAAGATGAAGATCTTGATCTGGATGACCTGCCACATACTGATGACTTAACGGAAGAATAAGCACTTTGAGAGCCTATAATTTTAGTGCCGGCCCAGCGATGTTGCCGGACGAAGTGATGCTGATTGCCCAGCAGGAAATGCTGGACTGGCATGGCACAGGCATGTCGGTGATGGAAATGAGTCACCGGGGGCCGGAATATACTTCTATCGCAGAACAAGCCGAAGCTGATTTACGTGATTTGATGGGAATTTCAGACGAGTATGCGGTGCTGTTTTTGCAAGGCGGAGCATCAAGCCAGTTTTCGATGATTCCGATGAATCTGCTTAATGGTAAAAGCCATGCAGATTATTTTAATACCGGGGCATGGTCAGAAAAAGCCATTGCTGAAGCAGGCCGCTATACTAAAGTGAATGTGGTCGCTGATGCCAAGCCATCGCATTATCGAACCATTCCCGATGAAACAGAGTGGCAGTTGTCTGATAATGCGGCTTACGTGCATTACACGCCCAATGAAACTATTCATGGGCTGGAATTTGCTGACATTCCGGAAGTAGGGGATACCCCTTTAATTGCTGATATGTCATCAACCATTCTGTCACGTCCGGTTGATGTCAATCGTTTTGGGCTGATTTACGCTGGTGCACAGAAAAATATCGGTCCTGCCGGTTTGTGTATTGTCATTGTGCGTAAGGATTTGATTGGTAAAACCTTGCCGGGAACACCTGTGATGTTTGACTACAAAATTCATGCGGACAATGGCTCAATGTATAACACCCCGGCTACTTACAGCTGGTATCTTGCTGGTTTGGTGTTTCAGTGGCTGAAACAGCAGGGTGGTTTACAGGGCATGGCTGAAATCAATCAGCGTAAAGCGGCCAAATTGTATGCGGCTATTGATGGCAGTGATTTTTATGCCAATCCAGTGGATATACGCTATCGCTCATGGATGAATATTCCGTTTACGCTGGCCAACAGTGATCTGGATAAACAATTTCTGGCAGATGCAGCCAAAGAAGGCTTATTAACGCTTAAGGGACATCGGGATTTGGGTGGAATGCGAGCCAGCATATACAATGCTATGCCTGAAGCCGGTGTTGATAAACTCATCTGGTTTATGTCTGAATTTGAGCGCAGGTTTGGTTAACCATGTCCGAAAAAAAAGCCCTTCAAGCCGTTCGTGAACAGATTGATAAAGTCGACAGGCAGTTACAGGATTTATTAAACGAACGTACGGCTTTAGCGCATCAGGTTGCCGAAATAAAACAGCAGTCCGGCGAACAAACCGATTTTTATCGGCCTGAGCGCGAAGCGATGATTTTGCGACAGGTAATGGAACGCAATACCGGCCCGTTATCAGATAAAGAAATGGCCAGATTGTTTCGTGAAATTATGTCCGCCTGTCTGGCGGCAGAAAAAACCTTAAAAGTGGCTTACCTAGGCCCTGAAGGTTCGTTTACCCAGGCCGCAGCGTTAAAACATTTTGGTGGTTCCGCTGAGTTACATCCGGTCAGCACCATTGCCAATGTATTTCGGGCCGTTGAAACAGAATACGCTTGTTATGGGGTCGTACCGGTTGAAAACTCCACAGAAGGCATGGTCAACCATACGCTTGACAGATTCGCCAGTTCGCCACTGAAAATCAACGGTGAAGTGACCTTGCGTATTCATCATTACTTATTGAGCAATGCATCGCAATTATTTGATATAAAAAAGGTTTATGCTCATCCTCAGGCCTTGGCACAATGCCGCCAATGGTTGGGTGATCAACTTCCCCAAGTGGAACTGATTCCACTGGACAGCAACTCCGAGGCGGCGAAACGTGTTGCTGAAATGGGTGAGGATTGCGCTGCAATTGCTGCAAGTACGGCCGCTGAAATTTATGGCTTGCAAGTGCTGGCCAGTAACATTGAAGATGAAGCAGGGAATACCACCCGCTTTCTGGTGATCGGTAATCAGGATGTTGGCCCATCAGGCGTGGATAAAACAGCGTTACTGGTTTCGACAAAAAATAAACCGGGTGCGTTACAAAACTTACTCAAACCTTTGGCTGACAAAGGTATTAGTATGAGTCGTATTGAGTCCAGACCTTCACGGAAAGGTATCTGGGAATATGTGTTTTTTATCGACATTGACGGCCATTGTCAGGATCCCGTAGTTGCCAGTGCGTTACAGGAACTGGAATCGGAATCCTCAGTTTTTCGTGTATTAGGTTCTTATCCAAAGGCAGTGTTGTAAATGGCAAAACTGGTTTTAGCCAATCCTCGGGGGTTTTGTGCTGGAGTGGATCGCGCTATTGAGATTGTAGAGCGTGCCCTGGAGCTATTTGGTGCGCCGATCTATGTACGTCATGAAGTGGTGCATAACCGAACAGTCGTTGAAGACTTGCGTAATAAAGGCGCGATTTTCATTGAAGAATTGTCTGATGTACCCGATAACAGCACATTAATCTTCAGTGCGCATGGTGTTTCCAAAGCGGTGCAGGAAGAGGGTAAACAGCGTGGTCTGAAAGTATTTGATGCGACCTGTCCTTTGGTGACTAAAGTACACCTTGAGGTCGCCAAACATGAAAAAGTGGCTCGTGAATGCATTCTGATTGGGCATGCCGGGCATCCCGAAGTGGAAGGCACGATGGGACAATATACGGCTGATCCCACAGCAATGTATCTGGTCGAGTCACCGGAAGATGTGGCGAAATTAAAAGTCAATGATCCCAATAATCTGTCATTTGTAACCCAAACCACCTTGTCTGTGGATGATACCAAGCTGGTCATCGATGCGTTGCGAGAGCGTTTTCCAAACATCATTGGCCCAGGTAAAGATGATATTTGTTATGCCACACAGAATCGTCAGGATGCCGTAAAACGTTTGGCTGAAAATTGTGATCTGGTACTGGTGGTTGGCTCAATCAATAGCTCAAACTCCAATAGACTCAAAGAGTTAGCTACCAAACTTGGTACAGAATCTTATCTTATCGATAATGCTGATGAAATACGTCTGGATTGGTTGAAAGACAAACAGAATATTGGTTTGACTGCCGGTGCATCTGCGCCTGAATCATTGGTCCAGGCTGTGGTTGATAAACTCAAAATGCTGGGCGTTGAGGCGGTTACTGAAGATACCGGCCAGATTGAAAATATTGCTTTCTCGTTACCGAAAGCACTTAAAGTGGATATTTCCAGCCTCAGAAAATCAACCTAAGGACAGCCATGCCCTTTCTGCCGGTATTTTTGTGGACCGACATTCTGATTTTCATTCTGCTGGCTGTTATAACGGCTGGGATATTCTACCTGCGTAGTAAACCGCATTTACGTGCTCCCTGGATTATGGTGATGCAGCGTAAACGCGGTGTCATTTCCATCATTATCCTATTGAGTTATGTCAGTATCGGTTTTCTGGATTCATTGCATTTTCGAACGGCATTAGCGTCTGAGAGCAATACACAGCAACATTATTCAACTGAAGTGCTTAGTGTACTGGACTGGCTGATAACGCCCATCCGTACTCAGGTTGAAAAAACTTATTCTGCGCCGTTTGCAACCCATTTATTTGTCAAGGAAATGCAAGTCGTGCAGGGCGGGCAGTTGGAATACAACTATCCACGGTTACAGCATTCCGCCCAACACCTGGCAACTGAAACAGAAAAATGGGCTGATGTCAGCAGGATTGTGGCGAAAAGCACGTATACAGCTGTCATCTTCACAGCGCTGCTGATCGTTTTTTATATTCTGTATTGGAAGATACGTTACCGGCATCCCGCTTTTGCTAAGCTCAAACGGCTGCTGCGCGGAGAGTCCGATTATCCGATCCGCACCTTTTATCTGATGATTTTTCTGCTGAGCTGGTTAAGCATTACATTGATAATGCTGAGCCAGTATTACCATGTGTTTGGCACGGATAAAGTCGGGCAAAGTGTCCTGTATCAGGCGCTGAAAAGCATCAGAACAGGGCTGGCGATTGGCACGTTGACTACACTGATAATGTTACCGCTGGCTATTTTCCTGGGTATCAGCGCGGGTTATTTCAAAGGCTGGGTTGACGACGTTATTCAGTATATTTACACCACCTTAAACTCTATTCCCGGCGTGTTATTAATCGCAGCTGCAGTATTAATGTTGCAGGTGTATATGAATACGCATCCAGAAAACTTTGCCACCATTGCCGAAAGGGCAGATATCCGTTTGCTGTTTTTGTGTTTGATACTTGGTGTCACAAGTTGGACAGGCCTGTGCCGTATCCTGCGGGGTGAAACACTCAAATTACGCGAAGCCGAATATGTATTGGCTGCCCGATCATTAGGGGTAAGTAATCTGAATATCCTGCATCGCCATATCCTGCCAAACCTGATGCATATCGTTTTGATTACTGTGGTGCTGGACTTCAGTGGACTGGTGCTGGCTGAAGCTGTGTTGTCGTATGTCGGGGTCGGCGTTGACCCATCAATGATCAGTTGGGGCAATATGATTAACAGTGCACGACTTGAAATGGGCCGTGAACCGGTGGTCTGGTGGTCTTTAACTGCAGCATTTATCTCGATGTTCATGTTGGTACTGGCCGCTAACTTATTTGCCGATGTGGTACGCGATGCCTTTGATCCAAGAATGCAGAGGGCACGATGAGTTCGACGGCATTATTGGAGGTTAAAGGTCTCAAAACCTGGTTTGCCAGTAAAGATCAGCCTTTTAAAGCGGTTGATGGTATCGATTTTACCCTCCAGCAAGGCGAGACCTTTGCCTTACTCGGCGAATCAGGCTGTGGTAAATCCATCAGTGCATTGTCCCTGTTGAGGTTGAATCCTTACCCAGCCAGTCAGATTGTGGCAGGTGAAATCAATTTAAATGGTCAGGATCTGCTCAAACTTTCCGAAGCAGAAATGGAGTCGGTTCGGGGCAGACGGGTCGCTATGATCTTTCAGGAACCACAAAGTTCTCTGAATCCAGTATTGACCATTGGGCAGCAGATCGGTGAAACATTGCGCTGGCATTTCAAATTATCGCCACAGGATATACAGCAGCGCAGTGTGAACTTACTGGATTCTGTTGGTATACCTGATCCTCTGCGACGCCTTAAAGAATACCCACATCAAATGTCTGGTGGCATGAAACAGCGTGTGATGATCGCCATGGCATTAGCCGGTGAGCCGGAGTTATTGATTGCGGATGAGCCCACCACAGCATTGGACGTCACCATTCAGGCACAGATACTGGATTTACTTAAACAGATTCAGCGTGATACCGGGATGGCGATTTTACTTATAACGCATGATCTTGGTGTGGCAGCCCAGATGGCGGATCACATTGCTGTGATGTATGCCGGACAAATTGTAGAACAGACAGACAGACAGACATTTTTTGAACATCCCCAACACCCGTATTCACAAAAACTCTTTGAAGCTTTGCCCGGTGAACAAAAACGTGAACAACGTTTAACAGTGATTAAAGGCAATGTCCCGCCGTTAAATCAGAATTTTGTTGGCTGCCGGTTTGCTGAGCGTTGTGATCATGCCTGGGAGCATTGTCATCAGCATGAGCCACGATGGATTGAAACGGAACAAACAGGTGTCCGTTGTCATTTATATGACTCTGCGATAGTTTCTTCACGAGCTGAAGCAATCAAACCATTACATGCTTCACACCTATCAGATGTGGTTCCCTCACAGGTGCATGCGCTTGATGTCAGGGGATTAAAAATTCATTTCCCCATTCGCAAAGGTATTTTGCAGCGCACGGTGGGTCACGTTAAAGCGGTGGATGGTGTCAACCTGACATTACATAATGCTGAAACGCTGGCACTGGTGGGCGAATCCGGCTGCGGCAAGACCACGGTGGGTAAAGGCATTTTACAGCTGGTTAAGGTGACTGCTGGTGAAGTGAGTTTTCAGGGGAAAGTGCTAAACCGGCTATCTCAACGTGAATTAAAACCTTACCGGGGTCAGTTGCAGATCATTTTTCAGGATCCATTTTCATCAATGAATCCAAGGATGACCGTTGAGCAGATTATTGAAGAAGCGATAGACAGGTCGAGGTTTCGAAAAGATCCTGATGCCAGATCTGAATATGTTGATTCATTACTTGAACGTGTCGGCCTGCGTGCGGATATCCGACATCGTTACCCCCATGAATTTTCCGGGGGACAACGTCAACGGATTTGTATTGCTCGTGCGCTGGCGACTGAACCTGAAGTCATTATCTGTGATGAGCCTACCAGTGCGCTGGATGTCTCAGTGCAGGCGCAAATTCTGAATTTACTGCGTGATATTCAACATGAGTTTGGGCTGTCGTTTTTATTTATTACGCATAATATCGGTGTAGTGGATTATCTGGCGCATCGGGTGGCTGTAATGTATCTGGGCAGAATTGTCGAACAGGGTACTCGCAAGCAAGTGCTGGATTCGCCTAAACATCCCTATACACAGGCTTTATTAGCCGCTGTACCGGATTTGAATAAGCAACATCTGCAGGTTGCGGTCAGGGGCGAATTACCTTCGCCCGCCAATCCACCTGCAGGGTGTCATTTCCATCAACGCTGTCAGCAGGTGATGCCAATTTGCCATGATCAGTATCCATCCACTACGGTGCTGGAAAATGGCCATCAGGTTAATTGTTTTTTATATGAAGAGGATGAAGATGGACAAACAAACACAAACTGAACTGGAAGCTGCGGCATTTCGCAGATTGGTTGCACATTTACAGGAACGTACTGACGTACAGAATATTGATTTAATGAATCTGGCAGGTTTTTGCCGTAATTGCCTGTCTAAATGGTATCTGGCCGCGGCAGAAGAAAAGGGCGTGGAAATGGATTATGATGCTGCCCGTGAACATGTCTATGGCATGTCTTATGACGAGTGGAAACAAAAGTATCAGAAATAGAGATTATTCAGTGCCAGCAGACATTTATTGTTTGCTGGCGTTTTCCTGAAGATGTTTGGCCAGAGCTTTCATTTTGTCGTCAACAATCACCGCATGGGTTGCTGGCAATTGTCGGATACTGAGTATGGTGGTTTTTAACTGACGTACATGGTTTCGGCAGTTATGGCAAAGAAACAAATGTAACTTGAATGCCATGCGTTGCTGAAATGACAAATCTTTATCCAGATAATCACTGGCCATTGCTTCGATGTCACGGCATTTAAGCATATTAACTATTTTCCTGATATTGATGGATTTTTTGCTGTATCGCAGAGCGTGCACGATGCAATAACACTCTTGCATTGGACGCAGAGATATTCAGAATGTTACAGATTTCCTGCATTGACTCACCTTCCAGATCATACATAGTTAATACCGCTTGTTGCTGTGGCGGCAGTTGGGCAAAGGTTTGCTGAATGATTTCCTTGAGCTGATGATTGGCAATGATTGCTTCAGGGGTATCAATATCCCATTGTGAAACTTGCTCTCGCCAGTGATCTTTATGATTAAAACGGTCATCTGTATCAAGCTGTTGCCAGTTTTCATCTAATGACACCTGGCGTTTTTCCCGGCGTAACCTGGTTTTGGCAGCATTTGCTGTAATTTGCACCAGCCAGGTATACAAACTGCTTCGCCCCCCAAAATCTGCCAGTGAGCCGATAGCCGAAATCCACGCATCCTGAGCGATTTCTTCAGCAAAGGCTTCACCAATGATAGCTTTGGCGATCATCACCATTTTGGGATGGTACAACGCTACCGCTATTTCAAATGCCGTTGAGTCACCGGCCAGCATGCCTTTAATTAACGCTGCATCATCGCCAAAGTCTTTCTGGTCAAACTTCTCCGTCATGTTGTTAGATACATAAATAAAAACATGCTTAGCTGCTCGTATAGGATATTTATCTGAGTTTAGACATGTTTACTGGATTTATCTTTACAAAATTCATCGATTGAGAAAAATTTTACTTTAGTTTGTAACAAACGTTTTACTCGTCAGTCTATGCTAACAAGCCCGGGCTATAGAGACGGGCTGATGATGTGATTTAAAACATAAGGAATTTAAGACATGGCTATGAACAAAAAAACCTCTATTGCATTGGCTGCCAGTGCAGCAATGACTGCGGGGCTGGCTTTATCACCAATGGCTGCGGCTGATAGCAACCCATTCCAATCTTCTGAATTAACCAATGGTTACATGCAGTTAGCAAAACATCACGAAGAAGGTAAATGTGGTGAAGCAAAATGCGGTGAAGACAGCAAAAAAGATAAAGAAGGAAAATGCGGCGAAGCCAAATGTGGTGAAGACAGCAAAAAGGATAAAGAAGGTAAATGCGGTGAAGGTAAATGTGGTGGTAACTGATTCAATTTATCGTGATTAACCAAAATAGCAGGGGCGTTAAGCCCCTGTTTTCCTCTGAGAGGTTATAAAAATGGTTAAATTCATCGCTAGTCTGCAGCATTTATTGAATACCACTCGAAACGTAGATTTTCTGGCACCCTTGTTATTGAGAGCTTACTTGATACCGGTATTCTGGGTAGCTGCCAATAACAAATGGAACCCCTTTAATCCTGACAGTTCTTTACAGAATACCATTGACTGGTTTGCCAATCCGGATTGGGGCCTGGGTTTACCGTTTCCTGAACTGATGGCCTATCTGGCCTGGGGGGCTGAATATTTTGGTGCCATTCTGTTATTACTGGGTCTGGCAGTGCGCTGGGTCAGTATTCCGTTAATGATAACGATGCTGGTTGCGGCTTTCAGTGTGCATTGGAAGAACGGCTGGCAGGCGATTCACGATCCGATGAGTGCCTTTGCTGCGGAAAATGCTCCGGCGGCAATCGAACGGTTAGATCGTGCGAAATCTATCCTGCAGGAACATGGAAATTATAGCTGGCTGACGGAACATGGCAGTCTGGTTGTACTCAATAATGGTATCGAGTTTGCTGCAACGTACTTTGTTATGTTGCTGACATTATTTTTTATCGGGGCTGGTCGATATATCAGTGTGGATTACTGGTTGGCCAAACGCTTTAAACCCAATGAGGTGAATCATGTGGATTCGTAAAAAACATTCCTGGGATATTCCTGAATCTGAAGTCACTGACTATAAGGTCTATCTGAATCGCCGACAATTTATCAATGGTGCAGCCGGATTGGCGGCAGCAAGTGCCATGCCGCTAAGTTTTGCAGCAAAAGCGCCGACAGGTGAATCTTTTGACAATCTCGGAAAAAGTAGTTTTTCTACTGATGAAAAGCTCACCACCTATGAATCCATTACGACATACAATAATTTCTATGAATTTGGCACCGATAAAGAATCACCATCGGCGTTAGCCGCTGATTTTCCGGATCGCAGTGAGCCCTGGATAGTGACGATTGATGGTGAATGCGACAAGCCGGGAAAATATGACTATAACGAACTGATTCAAGCGCAAAGCCTGGAAGAACGGATTTATCGTCTACGTTGTGTGGAAGGCTGGTCGATGGTCATTCCCTGGGTGGGATTTCCATTAGCGGAGCTTTTAAAACAGGCACAACCCAACTCCAAAGCCAAATTTGTTGAATTTACGACATTGTATGATCCCGAGCAAATGCCGGGTCAGCGTCGCCGGGTTTTAAACTGGCCCTACCTTGAAGGCTTGCGAATTGATGAGGCAATACATCCGTTGACATTACTTGCCGTGGGGTTATATGGCCGGGAAATGCCTGGTCAGAATGGTGCACCGATTCGTCTGGTCGTGCCCTGGAAATATGGTTTTAAAAGTATCAAATCGATTGTACGAATTCGCTTTGTAGAAGAAATGCCGTTAACGGCCTGGGTGCAGGCTAATGCAGGTGAATACGGTTTTTATTCCAATGTGAACCCGGATGTAAACCATCCACGCTGGAGTCAACGTCGCGAAAGACGTATTGGCGAATTCCTCAAACGTGAAACGCTTATGTTTAACGGTTATGGTGAAGAAGTCGCAGCGTTGTACAACGGCATGGATCTGAAACGCTATTTCTAATGAGAAAGCATGTTGCCGGGCTGAAAATACTGGTTTTCAGTATCTCATTACTACCTTTATTCTGGCTGAGCTATGCACTGATATCGGATCAATTGGGAGCTAACCCCATTGAAGCCATTACCCGTGATACAGGCGTATGGGCATTACGGTTTATTATGGTGACATTATTCATATCACCTTTACGCAAGCTCACAGGAATCAATGAATTTATCCGATTTCGCCGCATGTTGGGTTTGTTTGCGTTCTTTTATGCCAGCCTGCATATGCTGTTGTATCTTGGACTGGATCAGTTTTTTGATCTGCATGAAATATGGCTGGATATTGTCAAGCGTCCCTTCATTACCATCGGGTTTATCAGCTTTATCCTGCTCATTCCATTAACGATAACGTCTACTGATAAGATGATAAAGAGGTTAGGGGGGCGTCGCTGGAAAAAACTGCATTACTTAATTTATCTGATTGTCGTGCTTTCTTGTGTGCATTTTTATATGCTGGTCAAGCAAGATAAAACCGAGCCGTTAATTTATTTATTGATTGCTATCCTGTTGTTGGGATTCAGAGTGTTTAGCCAGCGTCGGCGTCATCAGGTAGCAGGTTCCTGAAGCCAATTTCATTGGCTTTTACGGCTTTTTTTCAGTATTTAATTTTTCCACAAGGTTTTGATTTTCTTGCCAGAATGGCGCTGTAGCAGGCTTTTGTCCTCGCATCTGAGTGTGAATTAAACAAAAACTGTTACAATGTGCGGCTGTAATTTATCGCGTTGAGATTTAAGAAGGTATATATGACTGATTTTGTCGATCACGATCCACAAGAAACGCAAGAATGGTTGGACGCTCTGGAGTCTGTGCTTGAAGCGGCCGGTGACGAAAAAGCCCATTACATTATTGAAAAACTCATTGATAAGGCCCGCCGTAGTGGTGTCAATCTGCCTTATAGTGCTAATACCGCATACGTAAATACCATTCCGGTGGATCAACAGGAACGCATTCCTGGTGATCAGGCAATGGAGCATAAGCTCAGATCGTATATCCGTTGGAACGCAATGGCGATGGTGGTTAAGGCCAATATGAAACCCGGTGCTGTCGGCGGACATATTGCGAGCTTCTCATCTGCGGCAACACTTTATGATGTAGGGTTTAATCATTTCTACAGAGGTGATAACCATGAAGAAGGCGCCGATATGGTGTTTGTTCAGGGTCACTCTGCACCGGGCATCTATGCTCGATCTTTCCTGGAAGGCCGTCTGACGGAAGACCAATTGGATAATTTCCGCTTTGAAGTCGATGGTAAGGGGTTGTCTTCCTATCCGCATCCATGGTTAATGCCAGATTACTGGCAGTTCCCCACCGTTTCAATGGGCCTTGGTCCAATTCTTTCCATCTATCAAGCGCGATTCATGAAATACATGCATCATCGCGAAATCGCCAAAACATCAGGTCGCCATGTATGGGCGTATCTGGGCGATGGTGAGATGGATGAGCCGGAATCTTTAGGCGCTATTACACTGGCTGGTCGTGAAAAACTCGATAATCTGATCTTTGTTGTCAACTGCAACCTGCAACGTCTTGACGGTCCGGTTCGTGGTAATGGCAAAATAATCCAGGAACTTGAAGCTTTATTCCGTGGTGCTGGCTGGAATGTATTAAAAGTTATCTGGGGCAGTGGTTGGGATCAATTACTGGCAAGGGATACCAAAGGCTTGTTGCTGAAACGCATGGAAGAAGTCGTCGACGGCGAATACCAGAATTACAAAGCAAAAGATGGTGCTTATGTACGTAAGCATTTCTTTGGTAAATACCCTGAGCTGCTGGATATGGTTTCAGATATGACCGATGAGGATATCTGGCACTTGAGTCGTGGCGGCCACGATCCGCGTAAGATTTATGCCGCTTATAAACGTGCAGTGGACCATCAGGGGCAACCCACTGTTATCCTGGCGAAAACCGTTAAAGGGTATGGACTGGGTCAGGCGGGTGAAGGTCAGAACACGACTCACCAGCAGAAGAAAATGGAACTGGAGCACATGAAACGCTTCCGTGACCGTTTCAATATCCCCATTCCAGACGATGAAATCGAAGAAATTCCGTATATCAAACTGGATGATGACAGTGAAGAGAAAAAATATCTGCTGGAACGTCGAAAAGAGCTGGGTGGGTTTATTCCTAAACGCAGCCATAGTGCTCCGGCACTGGAACTTCCGCCATTAAGCATTTTTGATGCAGTACTAAAAGACAGTGGGGATCGTGAGTTATCTACTACGATGGCCTTTGTACGAATAATTACCGCATTAATTCGTGATAAGAAAATCGGTAAAAACATCGTACCAATCGTGCCGGATGAAGCGCGTACCTTTGGTATGGAAGGTCTGTTCCGTTCTATCGGTATTTATTCATCTTCCGGCCAGATGTACGAACCCGAAGATTCCGGAAAAGTCATGTGGTATCGCGAAGATACCAAAGGCCAGATCCTGGAGGAAGGTATTAACGAAGCCGGTTCAATGTCCGAGTGGGTTTCTGCGGCCACGGCGTATTCAAACTACAACGTTAATATGGTGCCGTTCTATATCTATTACTCGATGTTTGGTTTCCAGCGTGTAGGTGATTTGTGCTGGTTGGCCGGTGATATCCAGGCCAAAGGTTTCCTGATCGGTGGTACTGCAGGCCGTACAACACTGAACGGTGAAGGTTTGCAGCATCAGGATGGACACAGTCTGATTCTGGCAAACACCATTCCTAACTGCATCAGCTATGATCCGACCTATGCTTATGAAATGGCTATCATCGTACATGAAGGCATGCGCCGAATGTATGAACAACAGGAAGGCGTGTTTTATTACATCACCGCGATGAATGAAAACTATACCCATCCTGCTATGCCAAAAGGTGTGGAAGAGGGCATTATCAAAGGTCTCTATAAGCTTAAATCAGGTGGCAAACACAAGATTAAAGCGCAGCTTCTCGGTAGCGGCACTATTCTCCGTGAAGTGGAAGCAGCTGCTGAAATGCTGGAAAAAGACTGGAATGTTTCTGCCAATGTGTGGAGTGCGACCAGTGTGAATGAACTGGTTCGGGATGGTATGGATGTGGATCGTTATAACCGTCTGCATCCAACTGCTGAGAAAAAAACCAGCTATATTTCACAATGCCTGGATGACCAGGAGGGCGTTGTAGTGGCTTCCACAGATTACATGCGTCTGTATGCGGAGCAATTACGTCCCTGGATCAAACAGCGTTATGTTGTACTGGGTACCGATGGCTTTGGTCGCAGTGATACCCGTGAAAGATTGCGCAGCTTCTTCGAAGTGGATCGATATCACGTGGTTGTCGCCACCCTCAGTGCATTGGCTGATGAAGGTGCTGTTAAATACGATGTGGTTGCAAAAGCTATTAAGCAATACAAAATTGATGCTGACGCAACGAATCCAGTTAAGGTTTAAAACATGGCAGATTTAATCGAATTAAAAGTCCCGGACATTGGTGATTTTGATAGCGTTGAAATCATTGAAGTATTAGTTGCTGAAGGTGATTCAATCAATGCTGATCAGGAAGTGATCACCATTGAATCCGATAAAGCGATGATGGAAATTCCATCATCGCTAAGCGGTACAATCAAGGAAATGAAAGTCAAAGTCGGTGATAAGGTCAGTGAAGGTTCAGTTATTGCCTTGATTGAATCTTCTGATGCCGGCGCTGAAGAAAACGAAAAGCCGGCTGAAAAAGCAGCAGAAAGTAAACCAGCAGAGAAAGAAAAACCTGCTGCGGCTGAGAGTAAACCGGCACCGACACCTACAGTAGCGAATCCTGAGCCAGAAAGAACTGAAACATTGCCTTATGCACCGGATACCGGTTCAGCTAAAAAACCTTCACATGCCTCACCATCTGTAAGACAGTTTGCTCGTGAATTAGGTGTGCCTTTGGCTGCGGTTGTCGGTAGTGGACAAAAAGGCCGTATTACCAAAGAAGATGTCCAAAACTTTGTTAAACAGGTCATGAATGCACCAGCACCAAAAGCAGCCGACGGTGCCGGAATCCCATCTGTTCCTGTAGTCAACTTTGAACAGTTCGGTGAAATTGAAAGCAAAGAACTGTCACGCATCAAGAAAATTTCCGGCAAACATCTGCATGCTTGCTGGTTGAATATTCCACATGTAACGCAATTTGATGAAGCCGATATCACTGAGCTGGAAGAATTCCGTCAGGAAAATAAAGAAATGGCTGCCAAGAAGGGTGTCAGTCTGACGCCGTTGGTGTTCATTATGAAAGCAGTTGTCGCCTGCCTGCGACAGTATCCGGAATTTAACGCCTCGTTAAGCGAAGATAAACAAAGCCTGATTTACAAAAAGTATTACAACATCGGTGTAGCAGTAGATACACCCAATGGTTTGATGGTTCCGGTTATTCGGGATGTCGATAAAAAAGGCTTCCTGGAACTGGCCGGTGAACTGGGTGAAATCAGTGTCCGTGCGCGTGAAGGAACCTTAACAGCGAAAGATTTACAGGGTGGGACCTTTTCTATTTCCAGTCTAGGAGGTATTGGCGGTCAATTCTTTACCCCGATTGTCAATGCACCTGAAGTCGCTATTCTGGGGGTGAGTCGCCACCAGATGAAACCGGTGTGGAATGGCAAGGAATTTGAACCTCGTTTGATGTTGCCACTGTCTATTTCATACGACCATCGGGTGATTGATGGTGCAGCAGGTGCTCGATTCACTGTGATGTTGAATCAGATGTTATCGGATATCAGAAAGGTCTTGTTATGAGTTTGATTGAAGTCAAAGTTCCGGATATCGGCGATTTTGATGCGGTTGAAATTATTGAAATCCTGGTTTCAGAAGGAGAGTCAGTCACCGCGAATCAAGACATTATCACGCTGGAATCTGATAAAGCCGCAATGGAAATCCCTAGCTCTGATGCTGGTGTCATCAAGTCATTGAAAGTCAAAGTGGGTGATAAAGTTGCTCAGGGTGATGTGATTCTGACGCTGGAAACCGAAGCAGATTCCGCCGCAGAAGATAAAGCGGCAGAAACGAAAACTGAAGCTGCTAAACCTGCTGACACGGAAACAGAAAAACCTGCTGAAAAATCCAATGCAGCACCGGTTGCTAAAAAGGACATCCCAACCGATGCCGATATGCATGCCGAAGTCGTTGTACTGGGCTCTGGTCCTGGCGGTTATACCGCGGCATTCCGTGCAGCAGACTTAGGCAAGCAGGTGATATTGATTGAACGTCATCAACGTATTGGCGGTGTGTGTCTGAATGTTGGTTGTATTCCTTCAAAAGCTCTATTGCATACCGCTCACGTTATTAATGAAGCGAGACATATCGCTGATAATGGTGTGACCTTTGGTGCGCCGAAAATTGATATTCGCAAAGTCGCAGATTGGAAAGACGGAATTGTTTCCAAGCTGACTGGTGGATTATCAGCGTTGGCCAAGCAACGTAAAGTGGCTGTGGTACATGGTGAAGCACAGTTCTCCAGTACCAATTTAATGCAGGTCAAGACAGAAGATGGCGATAAAACCATCAGTTTTGAAAATTGTATTATTGCTGCGGGTTCACGTGTAACGAAAATTCCTGTCTTCCCCAATGATGATCCACGGATGATGGATTCCACCGATGCATTGGAATTGGAAGATATTCCCAAAAAACTGCTGGTGATTGGTGGCGGTATTATCGGTCTGGAAATGGCAACGGTATACAACGCTCTGGGTTCTGAAATCAGTGTTGTCGAATTACAGGACAGTCTGATTCCCGGCGCGGATAAGGATCTGGTCAAACCGTTGCATAACCATATTCAGAAACAGTACAAAGCGATTTATCTGAAAACCAAAATCAGCAAAATTGATGCGCTTAAATCCGGCTTGAAAGTCACGTTTGAAGGTGACAAAGCACCGGAACCGCAAACGTATGACAAAATTCTGGTGGCAGTAGGCCGTTCACCCAACGGTAAATTGATTAATGCAGAAGCTGCTGGTGTGAACGTCGATGATTATGGCTTTATTGAAGTCAATCAGCAGATGCAGACCAACGTGCCTCATATTTATGCGATTGGTGACATTGTCGGCCAACCTATGCTGGCGCATAAAGCGACGCATGAAGGCAAAGTGGCAGCAGAGCATATCGCCGGTAAAAAAGTGGCTTTTGATCCCATGACGATTCCTTCTGTGGCTTATACCGATCCGGAAGTTGCCTGGATGGGATTGAGTGAAGATGACGCTAAAAAGCAGGGCATCGAGTATGTTAAAGGTGCGTTTCCTTGGGCAGCCAGTGGCCGTAGCTTGAGTGTGGATCGTGATGAAGGACTCACCAAAGCCTTGTTTGACAAAGAAACTGGTCGTTTACTTGGTGCCGGTATTGTTGGACCAAATGCCGGTGAGTTAATCGCCGAGGCGGTATTGGCGCTTGAAATGGGCGCTGATGCAGAAGATATTGGTTTAACCATTCATCCGCATCCTACTTTGTCAGAGACTTTTGCGTTTGCAGCGGAAATGGCAGAGGGCAATATTACCGATCTGATGCCGCCACGCAAAACATTGCATTCCAAGTAATATCAGACTATCCGTTCGGGGCCGATTCAGCTTCCGAACGGATAGATAATCTCAACTCAGCAATCAGTAATGAACTGCTTTTCATGCAGCGGAATCGATCGGTGACAATTCAGCTATGACCAGAGAAGCTTCTTTGCTTAAACCGCCATTGAAATGGGCTGGTGGTAAACGCTGGTTAATTCCCAGATTACGCGATTTGTGGAAACAGTTTCCTGATTATCGTCTGGTAGAACCGTTTTGTGGTGGCTTGTCTGTGGCGTTAGGGCTAAATCCTGATAAGGCATTACTGAATGATTTAAATCCGGCGCTGATCAATTTTTATCAACAATTGCAGCAAGGTTTGACAATCGATTTACCACTGGCAAATGATGAGCAGCTTTATTACCAGTACCGTAAACAGTTCAATGATATTGCAGCACATACCGATGCCGAACGTGCTCAGTTGTTTTATTATCTGAATCGCACTGGTTATAACGGTTTATGCCGTTTTAATAAAAGCGGCGGTTATAACGTACCTTTTGGACGTTATAAAACGATTAATTATGTCAGCGACTTTGCGTCTTACCAATCGGTGCTGAATAAATGGGAGTTCAGCAATACGGATTTTGCTCAGATCGACATCAAGCCAAATGATTTCATTTATGCTGATCCACCTTACGATGTACCTTTTCGACAATATTCCCAGCAGGGTTTTGACTGGGATGATCAAGTTCGGTTAGCCGAATGGCTGGCCAATCACAATGGGCCTGTAGTGCTGTCCAATCAGGCTACAGATAACATTAAAAAACTCTACCGTGAACTTGGCTTTACATTGAAATTTCTTGATGCTCCGCGGACTATCAGCTGCAAAGGAGATAAACGTCAGGCGGCAAGAGAAGTGCTTGCTTTACGTGGATTTTGATACAATAACGCATTCTTTTTTACATTCTTCGATACAGGATTTCCCCACTTATGTCTGACATCAAAAAAGTCGTTCTAGCCTATTCAGGTGGTCTGGATACTTCCGTTATTCTTAAATGGCTGCAGGATAAATATCAATGTGAAGTGGTGACCTTTACAGCCGATCTTGGTCAAGGTGAAGAAGTCGAGCCGGCGCGCGCCAAGGCGCAATCTCTGGGCATCAAAGAAATTTATATTGAAGATTTGCGTGAAGAATTTGCCCGTGATTATGTGTTCCCGATGTTCCGTGCCAATGCCATATATGAGGGTGAATACCTGTTAGGTACTTCGATTGCCCGGCCGTTAATTGCTAAACGGCTGGTTGAAATTGCGGCACAAACGGGTGCCGAAGCGGTCTCGCACGGCGCCACAGGTAAAGGCAATGATCAGGTACGTTTTGAATTGGGTGCCTATGGCCTGAATCCAAACATTAAAGTCATCGCCCCTTGGCGTGAATGGGATTTGTTATCGCGTCAAAAACTGCTGGATTATGCCGAAAAGCATGGTATTCCAGTGGAAATGAAACAAGGTAAAAAATCACCTTACTCAATGGATGCCAACTTGCTGCATATCTCCTATGAAGGCGGCATTCTTGAGGATCCATGGGCTGAAGCGGAAGAAAGCATGTGGCGCTGGTCTATTTCGCCTGAAAATGCACCGGATAAACCGACTTATCTGGAACTCAGCTATGAAAAAGGCGACATCGTTGCCATTAATGGTGAGCGTATGACGCCTGCACAAGTGATGACGTATCTGAATAAGGTTGCTGGTGAAAACGGTGTTGGACGATTAGATATTGTTGAAAATCGTTATGTCGGTATGAAATCCCGCGGTTGCTATGAAACCCCTGCCGGCACAGTCATGTTAAAAGCGCATCGTGCCATCGAATCACTGACGTTGGATCGTGAAGTTGCTCACTTGAAGGATGAATTGATGCCTCGTTATGCCAGTATGATTTATAACGGTTACTGGTGGGCTCCGGAACGTCTGATGATGCAGACAATGATAGATGCATCACAGACTAACGTGAACGGTGATGTCAGAATCAAATTGTATAAAGGGAATGTAATAGTAGTGGGTAGACAATCTGCTACAGACAGTCTGTTTGATGAATCAATTGCTACATTTGAAGATGATGCAGGTGCCTATGATCAGAAAGATGCAGAAGGGTTTATTAAACTGAATGCGCTACGATTGAAAATAGCAGGGAAGAAGAAAAAATAGGCATGCGGACTTTGCCGGAGTAATTATGAAATACAGCGAGCATGATGAGCGAACAGCAGAATGGATGCGATTAGCGCTCTCTAAAATGAAACAATTTGACATTGCTCCGACGCCGGCAAATTATGCGCTATGGTTTGAGTATGTTTCCGGTACCAATCTCGCTTTGACCGAAGCTGTAGATAACGAAATCGGCATGACAGGAAAACTGACTGCTCAACAAAGCCATTTGTTATACGAGCAGTTTTTTGATGACGATAAGGATCGTGCTGCGATGTTTGAAATGCGCCAGGAGCTGGCGCGTTTACTTAAACAGGTGTTGAATTACGTCTACACAGGTGTGACCACTACAGATCGTAGCAACAGTCATTTACAAAGCATGCTGAGTCGCCTGCAACCGGATTTAAACCGGCAGCAACTACATACACTTATCGAAGAAGTACTGATTGAAACCCGGTTGGCTGTTTCTTCAGGTGAATTACTCAATGAGCAGTTAAACGGTGCAATGACCGAAGTTGCTGCATTGAAGAAAGAATTAAGTGATTCCCGACGAGAAGCGATAACCGACAGTTTGACTGGTTTAGCCAATCGTAAGCACTTCGACGAGCTCATCAATAAAATGACTCTGGATGCGGATCAGAATGGCATGGATGTTTCTGTCATTTTTACTGACGTGGACATGTTCAGCGTTATTAACGAAAAACATGGTCAGTTGGTGGGTGATCAAGTGTTAAGAGTAATTGCTGAATTAATGAAGAAATCTTTGAAAGGGCGTGATTTGGTTGCGCGATATGGCGGTGAGGAATTTGCTGTTATTTTGCCAAATACCAGTATGCAAAATGCCCGTAACCTTGCTGAAACGATACGTCAGGATCTTGCCAGTAAACGTATTCAGCGAAAAGATACCCATGAACCACTGGGGATGATAACCATGTCATTCGGGGTGGCTCGTTATGTACGCGGCGAGGGCGTCGACAGCTTTCTGCAACGGGTCGATCGTGCGGTGTATCTGGCTAAACGAAGCGGGCGCAATAATGTGTGTGATGCGCCCCCGCCGGTTATCTGATCTGATTAAAAACTATCGGTAAAAAACACTTCCTCGAGCGGTAATTGTCCTGCTCGGGGGCGTGCATCTTCCAGTTTCTTGCCCACCGTAATCATCATCACAATAATGTGGTCGTGAGGCAGATTGATGATGCGGGCTACTTTATCAAAATCAAAACCATCCATCGGGCAAGTGTCATAACCCATACCCTTTGCCATTAACATGATATTCATTGCCGCGATGCTGGCTGAACGCACGCATTCATCACGTTGGCCCTGATGATGATTGGTGTAGTAATTCTCAATGGCAGGCAAAATGGCTTTCTGTGCGGCTTCAGGCGCATGCTGCCAATAGCGTTCAGGTTGTTTTTCCCATGCATTCAAATCGGCACATAGCACCAGTAACATAGAGGCGTCTACAACCTGCGCCTGTCCCCAGGCGGCTTCCAGAATCTGTTGGCGTTTTTCAGCGTCCTGTACATGGACAAACCGCCAGTGCTGAATATTAAACGCAGTGGGTGACAGGATGGCATGTTCCATCAATTCGTTTATTTCTGCTTCGGTCATTTGATGTGCCGGGTCATAATGTTTGACCGAGCGACGAGTTTGAATCGCTTCTTTTATATCCATTTTTTCGGAAAAGTACTCAGTTAAGTTCGATTTTAAGATACAGCCATTGTTGTTCATCTTGATGACTGCGATAGGTTTTTGCATTTTGTTGCTGACGTTGCTGTTCACCAATCTGGCCGATCAATATCCATTGATTGACCGGACCATTTACTGTGGTTAACAGACTGGTTGAGGTGATATCACCATTACGATGCATTTCAGAGAACAACGGGAAAATATCGACCCGGGCTTGTTGATTGCCGAGAATATTGACTCTTGCCTGAAAGCCGTTATCCAGCTGAATATACTGAGTCGACTCCTGCACAGCGATTCCACCATGCGGATAAAAAATAAGTTGTTGCTGATTATCGGCAACAGCACGACCCATTTGAATATCGATAGGCTGTCCGGCAATACCACGCGCCTGATATTGCTGATCCCGTTCACGACTGTTTTTGGTTGACCAGCGATTTATCTCTAGCGATGAATTCTTAGGATTTTCTAAATCAATATTTAACTGATCATTGGAAAAACGTTCATCGTTAATTTGTTGCTGGGTTCGCAACACCGTGACAGTCAGACTTTGCACTCTGCTATCCAGCTGCTTGACCAGTTGTTCAATCTCATTAAAACTCTGTGACGAACTTTTTATAATCAACAGATTATCGTGCCCATTAATAGTGGTGTAATTATCTATCATGGGTTCAATCATCGGTAATATTTCTGCTGCAAGACGATGCTGCAGCTGAATCGTTCTGATCTGATCGGCAAAAGCCGGCAATGCCAGACAGATAAAACATATCGACCAGAACATTTTCATAAGTGTAATCGCCTTGTGGTCACATCGGCAGTGCTGTGATCCCAGTATTCCTCAAACTGTTGTTTGAGTTCACGTACCGTCAGGGGATCGTGCAAATTTGCCTGTCCCAGATAACGTTGATTATTAAGACAACGTAAATAGCTGGAATCATCCACCAGTATGACGATATTTTTGGGACGCTGGTGCTTCTCTGACAGGATATTCAGACTGATCGAACTGGTCAGCCTGGAAATAAGTGGCAACAGTCGATGAGAATTCGTCATACTGCTCTGCGTTTCATCCACTAAAAAGCGGATTCGGGTGCGTGCACTTTTAATACAAAGTTTTTTGATGACTTCGATTACAGCTGGCTGATCAAGTAATACTGCTTCCAGATTACTACCCAAAAAACAGATTTCCCGTTGAGCCGATTCCACCAATGTGAGGGCAGCAGCAGCTGCCTCATGTTTACCATCAAACACGATGATTTGATTGGAATGGTCATTAGTGGAATGCTCAGTCATTTAGCAGTTTTTCGCCTGTTCAATGGCATTACCGATGTAGCTCGCTGGTGACATGTCTTTCAATGCAAACTTCACAGCATCTGGTAACTCAAGTGTATCGATAAAATCATGCATTATTTGTTTATTAACTCGCTGTCCACGGGTTAATTCCTTGAGTTTTTCATAAGGATTCTCAATGCCATATCGACGCATAACGGTTTGAATTGGTTCCGCCAGCAATTCCCAGTTAGCATCCAAATCCGCTGCCATTACTTCCGGGGCGGCTTCCAGTTTGCTGATACCTTTAAGTGCCGAGCTGTAAGCCAGCAAGGAGTGGGCAAAACCCACACCGATATTCCGTAAAACGGTTGAATCCGTCAGATCACGCTGCCAGCGTGAAACAGGCAGTTTCATGGCCATATGATCAAAGGTTGCATTGGCTATACCCAGGTTGCCTTCAGCATTCTCAAAATCAATCGGATTAACCTTATGCGGCATGGTCGAAGAACCGATTTCACCTTTTACGGTTCGTTGTTTGAAATAGCCGATTGATATATAGCTCCATACGTCGCGGCAAAAATCAATTAAAACGGTATTAAAACGAATCATCGCCTGGAAAAGTTCGGCGACATAATCATGCGGTTCAATCTGAGTAGTGTATTTGTTCCAGCGCAGTCCCAGTCCAGTGACAAATGCATTCGCCATCATGGGCCAGTCAACATTTGGATAAGCCGCATAGTGGGCATTGTAGTTACCAACCGCACCGTTCATTTTTCCGTATAACAATACGGCAGCGACATGGGTACGCTGCAGCTCCAGGCGTTTTACTACATTCGCTAATTCTTTACCCAGAGTTGTCGGAGAGGCCGGTTGACCATGAGTACGTGACATCATCGGTGTTTCAGCCTGCTCCAGAGCCAGTTTCTTCAGTGCGCCAATCAACGTGTCCATTTCTGGCAGGATAACCTGTTCTCGGGCGTTTTTAAGCATAATGCCATAGGCCGTATTATTGATATCTTCTGAAGTACAGGCAAAATGCACAAACTCATTTACGGCATCCAGTTCGGCATTGTGTTTGAATTTACGTTTGATAAAGTATTCAACGGCTTTGACATCATGGTTGGTTTCCCGCTCGATCGCCTTGATTTCAGCAGCATCCTCAACCGAAAAGTTAGTCATTAAATCGTTAAGAAATTGTTCAGCTGTTTCGCTTAATTTAGGGACTTCATGAATATCAGCATTGGCGCCGAGTAAATGTAACCAACGGCACTCGACCTCAACACGGGCGCGCAGCAAACCATACTCACTGAAATAGGGGCGCAAAGCCTTTGTTTTATCGGCATAACGGCCATCAACCGGTGAGATGGCAGTAAGAGCAGTTAATTCCATGAAAACTCCATTAAAAATAAGCTGAAAATTGGCCGAAATTATAGCAGAACTCGGCCCTGTTTCTGGATTTGATTCAGTTTGATTTGTGAATTTGCGTTAAAATAGCGCCCATCTTAGTTTCAACTTCGGAGCGTTTTCGTGCTGCAAGAATATCAAAAACATGTTGAAGAGCGTGCTGCTGAGGGTTTACCGCCTTTACCGTTGGATGCAAAACAGGTGTCTGACATTATTGAAGGGCTTAAACAACCTCAAAACAGTGATAGAGAAGTATTACTTGAGTTGTTAATTCACCGCGTTCCACCGGGTGTAGACAAATCGGCCTACGTAAAAGCAGGTTTTTTAGCCGCTATTGCCAAGCAGGAAGCCCAATGTGATTTGATAACACCGGTTCATGCCACTGAATTGCTTGGCACAATGATGGGCGGCTATAACATTCAGCCGTTAATCGAATTACTGGATTTAGATGAAACTGCGGAGGCGGCGCAGTTAGCCTTATCCAAAATTGTCATGGTCTATGACGCTTACCATGATGTTGTGGAAAAGGCAGAAACCAATTCATATGCAAAACGCATTCTGCAATCCTGGGCTGAGGCCGAATGGTTTCTTTCCAAACCCATTCTTCCCGAATCGATAACCCTCACTGTATTTAAGGTTCCGGGTGAAACTAACACCGATGATTTATCACCTGCGACTGAGGCATGGAGTCGTCCGGATATTCCCTTGCATGCCAAAGCCATGCTGGTCAGCAAAATGCCCGGCGCATTAGAGAACATTATTACTCTGAAAGAAAAAGGCTATCCACTGGCTTATGTCGGCGATGTCGTCGGAACGGGTTCATCACGTAAATCTGCCATTAATTCTGTGCTCTGGCATATGGGCAACGATGTACCATTTGTGCCTAATAAACGACAGGGTGGTGTCATTTTAGGAAATAATATTGCGCCAATATTCTTTAACACGGCAGAAGATTCGGGTGCTTTGCCGATCGAATGTAATGTCGATAAGTTAGAGATGGGGGATGTCATTACCATCAAACCTTATGAAGGCAAAATTTATAATGAAGCCGGTGACGTGGTTTCTGAGTTCACTTTACGGCCGACCACTATTGCTGATGAAGTGCGTGCCGGTGGTCGTATTCCTTTGATTATTGGTCGTGGTTTAACCGATAAAGCCCGCGAAACATTGGGAATGCCTCCCTCAGAGGTCTTCAAACGTCCCGTTGAACCTGTCCACAGTGACAAAGGTTTTACACTGGCGCAGAAGATGGTTGGTGTTGCCTGTGGTGTGGAAGGTGTGCGTCCCGGTGCTTACTGTGAACCCAAAGTCACCACTGTTGGCTCCCAGGATACAACGGGTGCCATGACCCGTGATGAGTTGAAAGAATTAGCCTGTCTTGGATTTTCGTCTGATTTGGTGATGCAGTCTTTCTGTCATACCGCAGCTTATCCAAAACCGGTGGATATAAAACTGCAACACGAATTACCAGAGTTTATCAGTACCCGTGGCGGCGTTTCACTGCGTCCCGGTGATGGCGTTATACATTCTTGGTTAAACCGGATGATTTTGCCTGATACCGTCGGCACCGGTGGTGACTCACACACCCGTTTCCCGATCGGTATCAGTTTTCCGGCTGGTTCAGGTTTGGTGGCATTTGCTGCAGCACTGGGTGTTATGCCCTTAGATATGCCGGAATCCGTTTTGGTACGTTTTAAAGGTGAAATGCAACCGGGAATTACCTTACGTGACCTGGTTAATGCCATTCCTTATGCAGCGATTCAGGAAGGTTTGCTGACGGTTGAGAAGAAAGGTAAGAAAAATATCTTTAATGGCCGAGTACTGGAAATTGAAGGCCTACCGGATTTGAAAGTTGAGCAGGCGTTTGAGTTATCAGATGCCTCTGCTGAACGTAGTGCCAACGGTTGTACCGTGAGATTGAATAAAGAACCGATCATCGAGTTTTTAACTTCCAATATTTCTTTAATGGAATGGATGATTGCCGAAGGTTATGAAGATGCCAGAACCCTGCAACGTCGGATTGATGCCATGAAAGTCTGGCTGGCTGATCCTCAGCTGCTTGAACCGGATGCTGATGCGGAATATGCGGCAGTTATCGAGATTGATTTAAATGACATTAAAGAACCATTACTGGCTTGCCCGAATGATCCGGATGATATCAAACCGTTATCTGAAGTGGCGGGAGCCAACATTGATGAAGTGTTTATCGGTTCCTGCATGACCAATATCGGTCATTACCGTGCGGCTGGAAAAGTACTGGAAAAAATGGGTAATTTACCGGTCAAACTATGGGTCGCTCCACCGACCAAAATGGATCAGCATCAACTGACCGAAGAGGGGATTTACAGCATTTTCGGCCGGGTGGGTGCTCGTACTGAAACACCGGGTTGTTCATTGTGTATGGGGAATCAGGCGCGTGTTGCTGATAATGCCACTGTAGTGTCAACTTCAACCAGAAACTTCCCGAACCGACTGGGTAATGGTGCTGATGTGTATTTATCCTCAGCTGAACTGGCGGCAGTGGTTGCCAGTCTCGGAAGAATCCCAACGGTTGCAGAGTATCTTGAAAAAGTTGCCGGCATTCAGCCAATGGCAAAAGAGATATACCGTTATCTGAACTTTAATGAGCTGGAACACTATCAGCGTGCTAAAGCCAGTTAATCTGGTAAAGTGCAGAAACAAAAAAGGGCTGTTATGACAGCCCTTTTTTATATGGGTGACCCGTCCTAAATAAGGTTGACACTTTTCAATAAAGACAATTGGAGAGTGTCAACCTTATTTAGGACAAGACAGGGTTTTACTAAAAGTTTTCAGGTTTGAGCGTGTAATTCTGTTGCTGCCTGTAATAATTTATTACTTTGTAATAAAAACTGCCAGCGCCGGCCACCTTTCTGCTGCCATAAAACCGCGGCTCTTATGCCAGTTAATAATAACGCTCGAATACGATTGACGTTGTCAGCTTGTTGCAAAAATCCTGAATCACCGAATACCTGAATACGTGGTGTAAGTTCACTGAGCGTACGCTGATAGATATCGGCAAAACGGGCAATGACCTGTGGGCTGGTGATACTGCCGAAATACTCAATCTGCTGCGGAATCTGGTCCAGTTCACGGGTAATAAGATCCAGCATTGCTGGACGTTTACGCAACTTTCGCTCCAGATGTAAAATGCCAATCGCATAGCGCAACACCACGATATCGCCAGGTTGTTTACGTTTAGATAGCTGATTATTAAACTGACGAATACCGGTTTTTAAATTGCTGATACCACCATAAACTGTCTCCGTATCCGGTGCATCCATTACCAGTAAACTTTGCAGCATGGTTTGCATATCGTCGTTATCAACCTGGCCTGTTTCAGCAATCTGCTGAACCAGCGTAACCGATTGCATTACCGCGGACAGGGCGATTACCCGATCATGAATGATTGTTCTCTGACTCATGGATGCATCCCCGGCGCATTGGTATCCACAATAATGCCGCCACCCAGGCAAACATCATCCTGATAAAACACCACAGATTGTCCCGGCGTGACGGCGCGTTGTGGCTCATCAAATTCAACCTGAATATTGCCCTGTTGATCCTGAGTGATGAGACAGGACTGATCTGGTTGACGATAGCGGGTTTTGGCACTGGCACGACATGGCAATTTCGGGGCTTCGTCTGCCACCCACGAGAGTTGCTCAGCGGTCAGTTTAGTGCTGTAAAGCCACTCATGTTCACCTTGAACAACATATAAAATCCGCTTTTCCATATCTTTACCTGCGACAAACCAGGGCTCACCGCTGCTGTTTTTACGACCACCAATGCCAAGGCCCTGGCGTTGGCCGAGGGTGTAATACATTAACCCTGAATGTTCGCCAATAATTTCTCCCTCGGGGGTGCGCATTTCACCTGGCTGGGCTGGAATATAACGTCCGAGAAACTCACGGAAGCGGCGCTCACCGATAAAGCAGATCCCAGTGCTGTCTTTTTTATCATGATTAATAAAACCGGCTTTCTCAGCAATTTCACGAACCTCGGTTTTTGGTAACTCTCCAAGAGGGAAAAGGGTACGGGATAGTTGTGCCTGACCGAGTGTATAGAGGAAATAACTTTGATCTTTGGTGTTGTCGAGACCTTTTAATAACTGAAATTTTCCATCGCGCTCCCTGACCCGTGCGTAATGTCCGGTTGCAATCAGATAACCACCCAATTCCATGGCGTGATCCAAAAAAGCTTTAAATTTAATTTCACGGTTACACAAAATATCAGGGTTAGGCGTTCGTCCTGCCTGGTACTCCTCAAGAAAATGTTTGAATACATAATCCCAGTATTCCATAGCAAAATTGGCTTCGTGAAAAATAACACCAACTTTGCCGGCTACGGATTGTGCGTCTTTACGATCTTCTTCAACCGTACATTCACTTTCATCCGCATAGTCGACCCAGTTTTTCATAAACAGGCCTTCGACATCGAAACCTTGTTGCTTCAGTAACAACGCAGCGACAGAGGAGTCCACACCACCGGACAGACCGACGACTATTTTTTTGTGTTCAGACATAATTAATCAGCTAATAAATCAAGTGGGTAACGCTTACCGGAAAGATAGTCCTGTAGACACTGCTCGACCAAAGGGCTGCGATATTGTGCCCGCCGTTGCTGGATGGTGGGAGCATCCAGCCAAACTGCCTGATGAATATCACTATCCAATGGCCTATCAAGGTGTTCTCCAAGGCTTCCGCTAAAACAGAAACGTATGTAGGTATTCTGTGTTTGTTGATGTCGCCAGCGATAAATACCTATCAATGATTCAGGAATGAACTGCCAGGCAGTTTCTTCAAGTGTTTCCCGGATAACGGCTTCAACCAGGCTTTCGCCGTCTTCGAGATGGCCGGCTGGCTGGTTGAGTTTGAGTTCGCTGCCGATCATTTCCTCGACCATCAGAAATTGCTGGTCGCGTTCTATTACGGCGGCTACGGTGGTTCTTGGAGTCCAAATCATCGGCGTATTTTATCACGGTCTGAAAATTAACTTCGCACCATTGTCCCGGTTGCAGATCATTTAATTGCCATTGACCAATCGCGACACGGATCAATCTTAATGTTGGATGACCAACGGCTGCGGTCATCCGGCGTACCTGACGGTTTTTGCCTTCACTGATTTGCAGTTCAATCCACTGGGTGGGAATGGATTGCCGAAAACGAACTGGTGGATGTCTTTCCCATACTTCAGGTGGGTCGATCAGTCGAGCTTTTGCAGGTTTAGTCACTCCATCTTTTAGCAGAACGCCTTGTTGCAATTGTTTAATTGCAGAGGCATCCGGGATGTTTTCCACTTGTGCCCAGTATGTTTTGCTTAATTTATGACGCGGATCGCTGATATGATGTTGTAATCGGCCATCGTCGGTCAGCAATAATAATCCTTCACTGTCACGATCCAGGCGTCCAGCCGGGTAGACATCCGCTATATCAATGTAATCTTTTAACGTTGTTCGACCGTCTTTGTCATTGAATTGTGTCAGTACATCGTAGGGTTTATTAAAAGCAATTAATTTGGTCATGGTTATATCAGTGCCAGAGATCATGTAAAATGCCACTTTTATTTTCAGGAGCCGTGCATGGCATATCAACACATTAGTGTACCGGAACAGGGTGCAGCCATCGGCGTTAATGCCGATTATTCATTAGATGTACCAAGTCAACCGATTATTCCTTTTATTGAAGGTGATGGCATCGGTGTTGATATCACGCCGGCCATGATTGATGTGATTGATGCAGCAGTATACAAAGCTTATAGCGGCGAACGTAAAATTGCCTGGATGGAAGTCTATGCCGGTGAAAAAGCGACACAGCTCTATGGCACAGAAACGTATCTTCCAGAAGAAACCATTGAGGCTTTGAGAGAATACTCTGTCTCAATTAAAGGCCCGTTAATGACTCCGGTGGGGGGGGGGATTCGCTCTTTGAACGTTGCATTGCGACAAACGCTGGATTTATATGTTTGTCAGCGTCCGGTTCGTTACTATCCAGGTACACCGAGCCCGGTAAAATCGCCTGAAAGTATTGATATGGTTATCTTCCGGGAAAACTCTGAGGATATTTATGCCGGTATTGAATGGCCTGCAGAAAGCGCTGAAGCAAAGAAAGTCATTGCTTTTTTACAGAACGAAATGGGGGTAACCAAAATCCGATTCCCGGATACATCCGGTATCGGCATCAAACCCGTTTCACAGGAAGGTACCGAAAGATTGGTGCGCAAAGCTATCCAATACGTTATTGACAACGATCGTGATTCGTTGACCCTGGTACATAAGGGAAACATCATGAAGTTCACTGAAGGCGCTTTTAAACAGTGGGGTTATGATCTTGCTGAGAAAGAGTTTGGTGCAACACCGCTGGATGGTGGTCCCTGGAAAACCTTTAAAAATCCAAATACCGGTAAAAAAATCGTTATCAAAGACTCGATAGCCGATGCTTTTTTACAGGAAATCCTGTTACATCCTAAAGATTATGATGTGGTTGCCACATTGAATCTGAATGGAGATTATATTTCTGATGCTCTGGCCGCACAGGTTGGAGGAATCGGCATCTCACCGGGTGCAAATTTAGCGGATGCCGTTGCGATGTTTGAAGCAACACATGGCACAGCACCAGCCCTGGCTGGAAAAAATAATGCGAATCCGTCATCATTAATCCTATCGGCCGAAATGCTTTTACGGCATTTAGGTTGGGTCGAAGCGGCAGATCTGGTCGTTTCCGGCGTCTCAGGCGCCATTTCAAATGCACGTGTCACCGGTGATTTAGCTCAGGCTATTGGCGTCGATGCGTTGAGTTGTAGTGATTATGCTGCAGCTGTTATTCAAAACATGTAAGGAGTTTCCATGAAAGTTGCAGACAATAAAGTAGTCGTGATTGACTACACGCTCACCGACAACAGCGGCACAGTCATTGATAGTAGTGAAGGTGCCGGCCCGCTGGCGTATCTGCATGGTGCAGGCAATATTATCCCTGGTTTGGAAGATGCCCTGATGGGCAAAGAAACTGGCGATAAAGTTCAAGCCAGTATTGAACCAGCCAATGCTTATGGCGAACGCCATGAAGCATTAAAACAAGATGTCCCTGCTGAATTGTTCAGTGGTGTTGAAAAAGTTGAAGTGGGTATGCAGTTCCAGTCAGAAACTGAGCAAGGTCCGGTTTTAGTCACTGTCGTTGCCATCAACGATGAAACTGTTACTGTAGACGGAAATCACCCACTGGCGGGTGTTCATCTGAACTTTGATGTAGAAATACGTGAAGTGCGTGAACCGAGTGCAGAAGAGCTGGAACATGGACATGTTCATGGTGAAGGCGGCCACCAGCACTAAAAGCTAGATTTAATACTTAGTCTCAAAGGCGGGCATTGTGCCCGTCTTTTTGTTTCAGACGTAGAAATACATGCAAACTATCGAACAATTAAAACAACAATTTGCCATAACTGATCGCCTGGACTTTTCCATGGGATCTTCCGGGTGTGTGATGATCGATATTGATACCCCTTGTGCCAAAGCGCGAATAGCACTTCAGGGTGCTCAGGTTTTATCTTATCGACCAGCTGATGCAATACATGATCTCTTGTTTTTGAGCCAGTTGAGTCGCTATGGCGACAGGCGTGCAATTCGCGGTGGTGTGCCCGTTTGCTGGCCCTGGTTTGGTGATGATCCCAGTGGTAAGGGGCGACCTGCACATGGTTTTGCGCGCAATCGTATCTGGGATTTGACCGCTGTTCAGCAAACTGAAAATGATGGCATTAAATTAATACTGTCATTAACACCCGATTCACAGGATGAAATACTTTGGCATTGTGCATATGCGCTGAAAATGACAATCGTGATTGATGAGCAACTCATACTCTCTCTGACCACGGAAAACCTTGATAAAGAAAGTTTTGTTATTTCTCAGGCGTTACATACGTATTTTGCGGTAGGTAATATAGAAAAAACCCAGGTAAGGGGGCTGAGTAATCATCATTATCTCGACAAAGTCGAGAATTTCAGTGAAAAACTGCAAGCTGGCGAAATACTTTTTAATGGCGAAACCGACAGGGTTTATCTGAACAGTCCTGAAAAACTGTTTATTGAAGATACTGAATGGTCACGCCGAATTATCGTTGAGAGTGCGGGATCCAGCACCACGATTGTCTGGAACCCCTGGGAAAGGGTAACGGCGCTGAAAGATATGACTGATGATGCGTATCATTATTTTGTCTGTGTTGAAACGGCAAATGCCGCTCATGACAGTATCAGTCTTTCACCTGGACAATCTCATACTATTTCAGCAAGTTACCGTATTATGCCATTGGAATAACCCGTTACATTCTTTTGGCAGTATTCTTGGAAATTTAACGTTTAAGCCCAACGCTGACGCAACTCATCCTTATGTAATGCCAGCCATTGAATGGCAATAATCGGGATAGCCGAAATGATTTTACCGTCTTCCAGCAATGAATAGACTTCATCAAATGATAAAACACTAACGGCGATATCTTCATCTTCTTCATCTAAACCGTGCAACCCACCGATATGGGTACTATCAATACGTCCGCAAAACAAATGCAATAGTTCAGAAGTGCCACCGGGTGAGGTAAAAAACTCGTTGATTTTAATCATCTCTAAAATCTCACAGCCGGATTCTTCAGCGGCTTCACGATAGGCGACAGACTCAGGTGTTTCACCCGGCTCAATCGCACCGGCAACAATTTCCAGTAACCAGACACGTTCATCGTCCAGCTGCAATGCACCGGGACGAAATTGTTCGATAATCACCAGGGCATCTTTTTGCGGATCATAAAGTAATACGGCAACACAATTTTCTCGGTGAAATACTTCACGAGTGAGTGGAGCACTCCAGCCACCTTTATAAAGGGTATGTTTGACTGAAACAATTTTTAAACTAAAAAAACCGCTGTAAGCGGTTGTTTGTTCGATGATTTCAAATTGTTTTTTGCTCATCCGTTTTCCTGTTATCAGCGAGAAGATTAATTGTCCTGAACAAATACAGAATCTGAAATGCCATCCAGTTCATGAAGTATTGCAGTGAATTTTGTGCCGTCTTTCTCGATATGTTCAAGTTTAACCGGCAAATAATCCAGCTCTGGTGCACACCATAATGTCGTTTCCCGATCTTTATCGCTATCGCGATCCCGTTGCCGTTTAAATTTAACGGTTGCTATTTTGCCTAGCGGTGTCGAGATTGTTTCCGGTTCCAGTCTTTCAATCTGGTAGTGTTTGATACGTCCACCATCGGCGATTGCGTAATTAAAGACTTGTTTAGTGGGGTCCTGTAGTAAATCCAACCGAAGTTGCACCTGATAAATATGTTTTTCCAATGTTTTGGGATCGATTTCAAGATCCCATGGGTGAACCTTATCATCGATATGAACTGAATTCTGTTGCCAGTCAAAATCCATACGCAGGTATTTATCCTTTTTGCCACCGCTGCGTTGATAAAGATATTGATGGGGAATAATCTGCTGTTTGGTCAGGGTCCATAAGCTGGTTTCTTTAACGGTATCACGTCTGAAAACAGCAACCAGTCCTTTGGCTTTGGTGACTGAGCGAAAGCGATGCAGTCCATCCGTTAAGGTTTCAAGTTGCTGAGTTAACTCACCTGCCTGCAGACCGTTCATTTCTATTTGATAGTGAGCTGAATAGTCATCCAGACCCTGAGCAAATGACATCGATGACAGTAAAAGCAACATTAAACCGAAAAAATAGCGCATGGGTAATTAGCTCTGATGTTGTTGGATTAACAACCTTAAGGCATCGGGATAAAGCTTATGTTCCTCGAGCAATACTCTTGCTGCTAATGTTTCTTCTGTATCATCAGACATAACCGGGACTTTGGCTTGTAAAATGACCGGGCCGGCATCTAATTCTTCGGTAACAAAATGTACGGAGGCACCATGCTCCGTCTCGCCGGCATCAATTGCTCGTTTATGCGTATGCATACCTTTGAATTTGGGTAACAGTGAAGGATGTATATTAATCAGGCGATTGGCATAGTGCTGGACAAATTCCCTGCTGAGAATGCGCATAAAACCTGCCAGCACAACATAGTCGGGGTCAAAAGAATCAATCAGCTGCATTAACTCCTGATCAAAGGCTTCGCGGGTAGTGAAGTTTTTATGATCCAGGATCTCATTAGCAATACCGGCATTTCTGGCAAACATTAAGCCAGCGGCATCTGGTCGATTACTGATGACTGCGGTGACCTCAGCATCCAACTCATCTGATTGAATTGCGTTGATAATGGACTGCATATTACTGCCACGACCTGAAATCAGGATGACGAACTTAGGTTTGAAGGTTTTACTCATTTAATAATGACTTGTTCTTCAGTATTGCTGACGTCGATATGACCAATTTGCATGGCTGTTTCACCTAATGCAGTGAGTATCTGAACCGTGGCATCAGCATCTTCTTCTGCGACACAAACCACCATGCCAATACCATTATTGAAGGTTCGGTACATTTCACGATCAACCACATTTCCCTGCTGCTGCAGCCAGTCAAATACCGCAGGTCTTTTCCAGTTTTTGCTGTCAATCACAGCAGTCACATGCTCTGGCAAAACTCGGGGGATATTTTCCAGTAAGCCGCCACCAGTAATATGAGACAAAGCATGAATGTTAATTTTTTCATGTAGTTGCAATAATGACTTAACGTAGATTCTGGTTGGAGCCAGCAGCTTTTCGCCTAATGTTGCGCCATCAAACGGCATGGTTAAGTCAGCATTACTGACTTCAATAATTTTACGGATCAGTGAATAACCATTGGAATGTGGACCAGAAGAGGCAAGCCCAATAATGGCATCACCGGCTTTTACCTGTGTGCCATCAATGATGTTGTCTTTTTCGACAATACCGACACAGAATCCCGCCAAATCAAAATCGCCATCCTGGTACATGCTTGGCATTTCAGCCGTTTCTCCGCCAACCAGAGCGGCGCCTGATTGCAGGCAACCCTCTGCAATCCCGCTGACTACATCGGTAGCGACATCGATATTCAGTTTGCCCGTTGCATAATAGTCCAGAAAGAACAAAGGCTCCGCACCAAGAACCGCAATATCGTTGACACACATGGCAACTAAATCAATACCAATGGTGTCATGTATTCCAGCCTCGATTGCCAGTCGTAATTTGGTGCCGACACCATCCGTTCCTGAAACCAGAACCGGTTTTTTATATTTATCGAGTGGCAGTTCAAACAGGCTGCCAAACCCGCCTAATCCGGCCATCACACCAGATCGACGGGTTTTGGCGGCAAGCGGCTTAATTCGTTCTACAAGGGCGTTGCCGGCTTCTATATCGACACCGGCATCGCGGTAACTGAGGGCTTGGTTTGATTTGCTTGGTGGAACGACGGGATCGGTCATGCTGGCTTCCTGATTATTTGGACATCACACACAAAAAACAGCGTGTTAGAATACCACAATGCCTAGATTATTTTTCTCACTGATTTTCGTTTTCGCTGCGTCGATTGCTTCCGCTGCGGAAGTTACTGATTTGTATCAGGCGCAAGCGCCTGCAGAGTCGCAAACTGAAGAGGAACGTCAGCGACTTGCGCCGGATTTACTCAAACAGGTTGTGATTAAAGTGGTCGGTGATCGACGTGCAGTAGAACAGGCGGATATTTCTGCCCTGGTCACTGATGTAGAACGTTACATCGATCAGTATTACTATCAACAGATTCTGAATATGGACAGTGATCCACCAGAACAGCAGCTTATGCTGACTCTGGATTTCAATGCCAATGCTATTAATACTGCTTTGCAACGTATTGGTTTACCTGTTTGGGACAAAATACGGCCTGAATCGCTAATTTGGGTTGCCATAGAATACGAAGGTAATCAGCAATTGATTGGCGAGGGTGATGAGCATTCATTACTTTTGCAGATTGATAAAGCGGCTAAAAATCGAGGTATTCCTTTGTTGATACCTTTAATGGATCTGGAAGATCAGACTCAACTGACTTTCAATGATGTTTCGACCGGTAATAATACCGCAGTGAAACAGGCTTCTGAGCGCTATGGTGCTTCTGTGCTGGTGACGGCACGATTGCGAGGTAATGCCGAGTCAACAGAGATTAGCTGGCAAGCTATTTTGACTGACGATGTTGAACGTTGGTCAAGTCAGGGAGACGTGCAGACTGCAATTCGTACGGGGGTGGATGCTCTTGCTGACCACTTGGGTCGGCGGCTTAATATGTCAATCAGCACTTCGGGTGAAGCTGAGCTGGCTATTCAGGTCTCAGGGGTGAACGATTATGAAGGTTACAGCCGAATCATGGATTACCTGGAAAGCTTACAGGCGGTCTCTGATATCAAGGTGGGCAGTTTGGGCAGTGAGTCGCTTGATTTAGTGATTTTTATTCAAGCTGAACCAGAAAGATTCCGACAGTTATTATCCATTGGAGGGGTAATACAGCCTGAGATAAATGACACTACTGGTTTGCAATATCGGTTATTACCTTGAGTCCACGGGATATTCCCAATCTCATCTGTCTGTTTAGAATTTTATTGGTTGGGCCAATCGTCTGGCTGATGCTGCAAGAAAACTTTTCCGCCGCATTATTTCTGGTGGCGATTGCCGGTATCTCTGATGGCCTGGATGGTTTCCTGGCCCGACATTTTCATTGGCAAAGTCGTCTGGGTTCTATTCTAGATCCTCTGGCAGATAAATTACTGCTGGTTGCTACATTTACTACGTTAACCTATATGCAATTATTACCTTTATGGCTATTATTGCTGGTGTTTGGTCGGGACTTGGTCATTGTAATAGGTGCCTTGGCCTACCATCTTAAGTTTGGTGAATATGAACTGACTCCGCTCTGGAGCAGCAAAATCAATACAGTATTTCAAATTGCTTTAGTCTTGCTGGTGATTGTGCAACAGCAATGGCTACCGCAAATTGCGACATGGAGCACAACCATGATCTGGTTGGTGGTGGCGAGTGTCATCATTAGTGGCAGTGAATATATTCTGGTTTGGGGGACAAACGCGTGGCGTCAGATGAAAAAAAGCTGATAAGTGATACGAATAAGTTCCTGTTATTAGGGCTGTTAATACTCTGTGGTTGGCTGGTGATGGAGCTGTCAACGGTATTAACACCATTCTTTATTGCTGCTCTGTTAGCCTACCTTGGCGATCCATTGGTCGATAGGTTAGAAAAGTATCGTTTATCTCGTACCGTAGCGGTGTGCGTGGTGTTTGCCGCATTTCTGCTTAGCGCAATAATTTTATTACTGATCTTTATTCCTATGCTCGGTGCGCAGCTCACATCACTGTTTGAAAAGTTACCTGATTATATTGATCGGTTGCAGAACACAATTGAACCATTACTGGCAAATGTCGGTATTACCACAACGATGCTTGACTTTGATACGTTCAAAACGGCTCTGCAGGACTATTGGTCTGAGGCAGGTCAAATGGCCGGAAATATCATGGGTTATATGACACGTTCTGGCTTAGTGCTATTGCAGTGGCTGACAAACCTGGTGCTGATTCCAGTGCTGACATTCTATCTATTACGCGATTGGGATGATCTGGTGGCCAGATTTCGTGAGTTACTACCTCGTACACATGCAGACAAGATCACGCAAATAACGGTGGAATGTGATGACATGCTGGCTGGTTTTCTCCGAGGTCAGTTGATGGTTATGCTGGCATTATCAATTATCTACAGTATTGGTCTTACATTTATTGGTCTGGATCTGGCGTTGTTATTAGGTGTTATCGCCGGCATTGTCAGTTTCGTTCCCTATCTGGGGTTGTTTGTGGGAATTACCCTTGCTGGTTTGGCAGCGTATTTACAGTTTCAGGAATGGTTACCCGTTTTACTAGTCGTCCTGGTATTCAGTTTTGCTCAGGCTATTGAAGGCATGGTTTTAACCCCACGATTTGTCGGTGAACGAATTGGCCTGCACCCGGTGGCGGTTATATTTGCTGTGATGGCCGGTGGTACTTTATTTGGGTTTGTCGGCGTATTACTCGCACTGCCGGTGGCAGCTGTTGTGATGGTTTTATTACGCCATGCACATTATCGTTATCTGAACAGTCATTTGTATTCTTAACCGCTCTGTACCGATGAAGAAGCAAGAAATACAGCTGACACTGCACCTTACGCAGCAGGAAATCTTTCGAATAGATAATTTTATATTTGAAAATGATGAGTTAGCCTCAGTAGTTGACGTTTTCTGCCGCGAAAGAAAACCCGATTTTCTCTATCTTTGGGGAGAGTCTGGCGTTGGCAAAACGCATTTAAATCTCGCGATTGCCGAACAATTACAACAGCGTGGACGTCAGGTAAGTTATATCAACCTTCAGGAGTTACTTGATACCGCAGACCCAGAGGTATTAGCTTCGTTATTTCATACTGATGTTGTTTGTCTGGACGACCTGCAGGCAATTTGTGGTGAATCAGCCTGGGAAGAAGCATTGTTTCATTGCTTTAATCAATTACGTGAACATGAGCATAAATTATTGATTTGTGCTGACCAGAATCCGGCTCAACTGGCTATTCAATTACCAGATTTGCGTTCCCGACTTTCTACAGGGTTGATTTATCAATTACCTTCAATGACTGATGTGCTTAAACAACAGGCATTGATAAGCCATGCACAGAGCCGGGGGTTGATTCTGCCTGAAGAGGTGGCTCAATACCTTTTGCGTCATTACAGCCGTGATATGCCATCGCTGATGCTGGTCCTGAAGCGACTTGATAAGGCGTCTTTACAGGCCCAGCGTCGTTTGACCATTCCGTTTGTACGGGAAGTGATCCACCATGGCTGAAAAGCCATCGGTAACGATTATATGGCCCGGTTTAGCCACTGTAATGCAGGAAATCAATCAGTCTTTAGTGCCCGAAGCTCTGCAGAAATTATTTAAAAAAGCTAACTTTACAGTCAGCGATAATTCCTTTGAACATGAGCTTATCCAGTTATTCAGCACTAACATGCTTTCAGGACCTGATTTACCCACCGCGCAATTACGTAACCCGGGCCAATTGAGTCTGTGTGCTGATCCATGTTATCTGCATGCTGATCGTGATCGGCTTTTATTATTTCCCATCACTGATTTAACAATGGAAGAGGGCACTCAGCTCAGAGAAAGCATCCAACCACTGTTGAATGATTTCGACGCTCAACTGGTGCCCAATGATCTGAACCACTGGTCGATTTGGTTAGAAACTATGCCGGACATTAATCTGACAGCCATGTCATCCTTAATTGGTAAATCGGTTGCATCAGCATTACCGAAAGGGGCCGAACAAAATGATTGGTTACGGTTAAGTAATGAAATTCAGATGGTGTTATTTGAACATCCGGTTAATCAACAAAGGCAGTCCGCTGGCAAATTACCGGTCAACAGTCTCTGGTTCTGGGGGAAGGCTGATTGGCAGCCACAAGCAAATACCTGGCAACAGCTTTATGGTGACGCGGCGTTATTAAAGTCGCTTGCATCAGCGACTTCAACGAGCTTGCAACCCATGACTGAATGGAAATCTGAAAACACGATGACGGGTCAGCAGTTACTGGTATTTCCTGAACTGGATTTACAAAGTAACTGGCCACAACGACTGGAGCAAAATACAACGCAGCACATTTTGCCTTTGCTACGTAAATTACGTCGTTATCAAATTCGTCAATTACGTTTAATTATCCCGCAACATGGCCAGTATGTCTGGCGTTGCTGGGATGTCTGGAAACCGTGGTAATCCGATGAACATTCAACAACGAACAACAGAAGATTTAAGCGCTTTACCCAATGACTGGCCAGAGTGCATTCGCAAAATCATGGCCGCACGCGGTATCAAAAAGGCTGATGAATTAACCTTTGATTTAGCTGAGTTGCCAAAACCCTCGGAAATGTTGGGGATGGAAGCTGCCGTAACATTATTGATCCAGGCATTACAGCAGCAATGGCGAGTCATGATTGTGGCGGATTTTGATAGCGATGGCGCTACCAGCTGCGCCGTGATGATGCGTGGTTTACGCATGATGGGTTTGCAACAGATTGATTTTACAGTGCCGAATCGCTTTGTCCACGGCTATGGTTTAACCACTGAATTATTGAATGAAATTGCTGCTGAAGATCAACCGGATTTATTGATTACCGTAGATAACGGCATTGCCAGTCTGGATGGGGTTGCTCTGGCCAAACAACGTGGGATGCAAGTGTTGATCACTGATCATCATCTTGCGGCAGAACAATTGCCACAAGCCGATGCCATCGTTAATCCTAATCAACCGGATGATAACTTTCCCAGCAAAATGCTGGCAGGGGTTGGGGTGGCGTTTTATGTTCTGCTCGGTTTGCGGCAGGGCTTACGTGATATTAACTGGTTTGAATTACAAAAACTGGCAGAACCACGTCTGGTGGAATTACTGGATTTGGTGGCATTAGGCACCGTCGCCGATGTTGTGCCTTTAGACAGGCTCAATCGCACATTGGTAGATCTGGGTCTGAAACGCATGCGGCAGGGACGCGCCTGTGCAGGCATTCGTGCTTTATTACAGATTGCCGGTAAAGATCTTGAGCGATTATCTGCACAGGATTTGGGCTTTGCCATTGCGCCAAGATTAAATGCCGCCGGTCGTATGGAAGATATGGGGCTGGGCATTGATACCTTGCTGACGGATAACTTTGCCATGGCTCAGCAAGCTGCTCAGTTGCTGGATCAGATTAATCTTGAGCGTCGCTCGGTTGAACAAGGCATGCAACTGGAAGCTCTGGCGATGCTGGAAAAACTTCAGCTTAATGAAACCAGCCAGGCAACTGCTTATTGTTTATATGAAGAAAGCTGGCATCAAGGGGTAATCGGGTTACTCGCCTCTCGAATTAAAGAAAAACTGCATCGGCCGGTCATTGTGTTTGCACCGGGCGAACCTGGCGAAATCAAGGGTTCGGCACGCTCCATAACAGGCGTTCATATTCGTGATGTGCTGGTTAATGTCGCTGCTAAATATCCGGATTTAATTTTGCGCTTTGGCGGACATGCGATGGCAGCAGGGTTAACATTAAAGCAGAACGATTTTTCATTATTTGAGCAGGCATTCAGAGAAGCTATTCAGCTTGCAGCCGATCCCACTGTATTTGAACGCGCTTTGTATTCTGATGGTGAATTATCGGCGCAGGAAATGAACATGCAGCTGGCAGAGCAATTACCGGTTCTGGCGCCATGGGGACAGGCTTTTCCGGAACCACAGTTTCATGGCCAGTTTGTGTTGCAGAATTACCGTCATGTCGGTCAGCAATCGGACCATCTGCGGTTAACCATCAAACTTGATGATGGACGTGAAATCACGGCCATGGCGTTTCGGCAGACCGCCCCGGTATGGCTGCAAATCGGCCAGAAAGTTGGCTTGCATTATCGCCTGGATGTGAATGAATTCCGGCAAACAAAATCATTACAATTGCTGGTTGATAATATCTTGCCGATTTAAATATCCAGAGTGTGAATCGTCACCTGCTGTCGGAAATCGGCCAGTTCATGACCTTGAAATAATTCTGTTCCGGCGTGCATTACGGTACCGGCTCCACAGGCGATACCATAGCGCAATGCCGTTTCGGGCTGATCATCAAGACTAAACCCGGCCACCAGACCCGCCACCATGGAATCACCTGCACCCACGGTAGTATTCACTGGTACCGCTAACGCTTTCGCATAAAAACTGTTTTTCGGGCTGACTAATAAAGCACCTTGATCGCCTAAGGAGACACAGACATGGGTAACCCCGGACAGTTGCAGTTGTCTGGCGCATTCGGCAATAGCTTCTATAGTGTTGAGTTTTATTTGCAGCAGGGTTTCCAGTTCATACAGATTGGGTTTAATCAAAAAAGGTTTCGCTTCAATTGCCAAACGTAATATTTCACCATGACTGTCAACGACAGCGCGTCCGCCATGTTGCTGGATTTTATTAACTAAATCAGCATACAGAGAGGCAGGTATATTGGGTTGGCATGACCCGGTAAGAATGCCATAACCATTTCCTACGGCATCGGCAAAATTCTCCACCAATTGACTTAACTGGGCTGCCGGGACAGGTGTGCCAGCATCAGTGATTTGAAATTGAGATTGTGTATCAAGCTCAATAATCGTGCTGTTAATGCGTGTCTGTCCTGAGACAGGATGAAACATAACATTGGGTAGCTGTTCAACAAGCATGTCTCGCAGAATCTCACCAACTGAACCGGCAATAACACAGTACGTTGTTGCATCTGCCTGCATACGAAACAAAGCCCGCCCAATATTGATACCATTACCCCCTGGATCATGACGGGCAGCATCGGAACGTGATTTTTGATCGGGGATTAACTTTTTGACATGGTAAGTCACATCCAAAGCAGGGTTTAAACATAACACATGAATGTTTCCCGATGACGGCGTCATGACTGTCTCCGATAATAAAATTTGTTCGATAAAATGATGCTCAGCTGACCAATAATAAACTGCATTTCTGATAAAGGCTCCAAATGAAACCAACGCATGTCGCGGTATTCAGCGCAAAACCCTATGATCAGGCCTATCTCACGGGAATGGCCGATGAGCGCGTATCTTTATGTTTTTATGAAATGGCGTTAAATCCAATGACAGCAGCATTAGCCAAAGATGTTGAAGTGGTCAGTGCGTTTGTTAATGACGATATATCGGCTGAAACACTTAAAATGCTGGCAGAAAACGGTACCCGTTTAATTGCGATACGCTGTGCCGGGGTTAATCAGGTGGATTTAACGGCCGCTGACAAGCTTGGTATAACCGTGGTCAATGTGCCAGCTTATTCACCCTATGCTGTCGCGGAACATACCATTGCGCTGATGCTGGCATTAAGTCGGAAGATCCCTAGGGCTTATAATCGCGTTCGCGATGGTAATTTTTCTCTGGATGGTTTGCTGGGTTTTGATTTCTTCGGTAAAACCGCGGGCATTATCGGTGGCGGTAAAATTGGCTTGTTAGTAGCTGAGCGTTTACGGGCATTTGGTTGTCAGGTTTTGATTTATGACCCGCATAATGCTGAACCGGCTAAAAAAGCTGGTTTTGACGTAGTGACACTCGACAGCTTGCTCGGTCAAAGCGATATTATCAGCCTGCATTGTCCATTAAATGATGCAACGTATCATATTATCAATGCTGCCAGTCTCAGGCTGACCAAACCGGGCGTAATGCTGATTAATACCAGTCGCGGAGCTTTATTGGATACAGTCGCCGTATTAGATGCCCTGAAAGCGCTGCATATAGGCTATCTGGGAATCGATGTGTATGAACAGGAAGGCAGTCTGTTTTTTGAAGACCATTCCACCGATATTATTCAGGACGATATATTCCAGCGTTTATTAACCTTTCCAAATGTGCTGGTCACCGGACACCAAGCCTATTTCACCCGGGAAGCATTGCAGCATATCGCGCACACAACTTTGCAGAATATTGATGATTTTATGGCTGGTAAGGCACTGAAAAACCGAGTGGAAATACGTTAAGTGTTTGATGAAATATTTACCAGTATCAATAAGTTGATGCCGGACTTTAAAGCCAGATCGCAACAAGTTGAAATGAGTCGTTTTATTCATCAGCGCCTGCAACAGTCACAAAATAGAATGGCGGTAGTGGAAGCACCAACCGGCGTGGGGAAAACGTTGGCATATCTCAGCGGTGCCATTGAAACAGCTTTGAACAGTAAAAAATTGCTGGTTATCAGTACCGCAACCGTCAATCTGCAACAACAATTGATTCAGAAAGATCTGCCACAGTTTTCAGCGGCTTTGCCACAACCGATACGCTTTATGCAGATCAAAGGCCGCCGCCGTTATGTGTGCCCCAGTAAACTGGCACAACTGGCAACCACACCGGAACAGCAAGATTTGACGTTTGATGTAGATCAGAAATACCAGCAGGTATTGATGCAAACTCAGGCGAAAAATCTGTTTCAGGATTGGGATGAACATCGCTGGGATGGTGATCGGGATAGCCGTACCGATGCCATTGATCCGGCTCTCTGGCATGAAGTCTCTACGGATTCAGAAGGCTGTGCCGGAAAGAGCTGCCGATATTACATTAGCTGTCCATATTATTTGCTGCGCAAGGAAATGCAGCTGGCACAGGTTGTCGTGGTCAATCACGATTTATTACTCAGTGATGCTGACTTGGGCGGTGGGTTGGTATTACCCAATCCTGAAGAGCTGATTCTGGTGTTTGATGAAGCACATAATCTGCCGCAAAAAGCGCTTGGCCATGCGGCCAAAGCATTGAACTTTGCACAGCTTTATCAAACCGTTGAAACCGCCGACAGTCTGATGAAAAAGCTGCCAACTGCATTGGCATTCCGGCAACATGATTTTGGTTATATGTTTAAGGAAATCCGTCAGGATTTACCAGCAATTGTCAGCCTTTTGCAACAGTTACTGGATATTTTGGGCAGTGATGCCACAGTAAATGAAATGCTGGAAGGACGCATCAGTGAGCCACGTATTTTCTGGGGCAGTCCGTTACTCAATGCCTTGTTTATTCCCTGTCAGAACCTGTTACAGCGCGCCAATTCTATTTATAAACACTTTTCTTTGATTGGCAAATGGATTAAAGAAGGGCTGGAGAAAACCCAGCTAAGTAATAAAGTGGGCGAGGCGTTGCTGCCTCAAGTGGGAACTGTACAGAATATTTTTGGCTATCTGATTGATTTTATGGCGCTGTTTCTCGATGAGGATAAAGCCGAGCGCCCGCCCAATGTGCGCTGGCTGGCACAGGAACAGTTTGCCAAACAGCAAACCCTGGTGGTTCATGCCGGGCCAATGACCGCCGCAGGTTTTCTGGATCACAGTTTATGGCAGCGGGCCTATGGAGTAGTGATGACCTCAGCCACTTTACGGGGCATGGGATTGTTCCAGCGTTTCCGGGCGGACTGTGGCTTACAGCGTTACGATGAAAAACACTTTCTGGCGTTGCCTTCACCGTTTAAATATCAGCAACAGGCGGTGTTAAAACTGCCGATGATGCAGTATTTACCCAATGAAAATCTGCCGCAGTGGCAGCAGGAAGTGGTCAGTCAACTCAAATCAATTATTGATATTCAGGCGGCGACGCTAGTGCTATTCACCTCACGCCAGGTGATGTTGCAGGTATATAAGCAATTGCCATTGTCCTTGAAAAATTTGATTCTGTTACAAGGTGATCAGCTGTCACCCAAAAATATGATCGTCAAGCATATTCAGCGGATTGAAGCAGGGCGGGGCAGCATTATTTTTGGCATGGATCGGTTTGCAGAAGGCGTCGATTTACCTGGCAATTTATGCACCCATGTCATCATTACTAAACTACCATTTCCGGTATTTACCCGCCCGATTGAACAGGCACGTCAAGAGTGGATCCTCAAACGTGGCGGCCAGCCGTTTATCAGCTTGTCATTACCGGCGGTCAGCGTGAAGTTGATTCAGGCCTGTGGTCGATTGTTAAGAAAAGAAACTGATTCCGGACAAATAACTATTCTGGATCGTCGGCTGTTAACTAAAAATTACGGCAAACAATTACTCTCGCATTTACCGGATTATCAATTAATAACCGAATAAAAAAGCCCGGCGGAGCCGGGCTTTCGGGGTGTATCAGCTAACTTATTCAGTACGGCTGGTTACTTCCAGCAAATGATAGCCAAATTGTGTTTTAACCGGGCCCTGAACGGTGTTTACCGGTGCGGAGAACACAACTTTATCGAATTCCGGCACCATCATGCCCGGCCCAAACTCACCCAAATCGCCACCTTGGCGGCTGGAAGGGCAAGAAGAATTTTCTTTGGCGACAGCGGCAAAATCTGCGCCTTCTTCAATTTCGCGTTTTAGTTCCAGACAGATTTCTTCGCTGTCTACCAGAATGTGTCGTGCGGTTGCTCTAGCCATAATAGTTCCGTAATTGATTTATAGATGCTGACTCTCAAGCCAGCTGTTGTAACAGGGCTTTAGCCGTAGCCTCGGAGGAAGCCGGGTTTTGACCTGTAATAAGTATGCCATCGGTAATAACGAATGGAGTCCAGTCATCACCTTTGCTGAAAGTAGCGCCACGTTGTTTCAGGGCATCTTCCAGCAAAAAGGGTACAACTTCTGATAAGCCTACCGCATCTTCTTCACTATTTGAAAATGCAGTGAGCTTTTTACCTTTGATCCACGGATCGTCACCAATGGTTTTAATATTTAATAATACGGCGGGTGCATGACACACAGCCGCCACTGGTTTGTTGGCCAGTACAAAACTTTCAATCAGTGCAATTGACTTTTGATCCTCGGTTAAATCCCATAACGGACCATGTCCACCTGGATAAAACACTGCATCATAATCTGCGGCATGAACGTCCGCTAATTTAACCGTGTTAGCCAATTGGTTTTTAGCTTCAGCATCATTTTCAAAACGGCGTGTGGCGTCTGTTTGAAAATCAGGCTGATTACTTTTAGGATCAAGCGGTGGTTGTCCACCTTGTGGAGATGCAAGTACGATTTCAGCACCGGCATCTTTCATAGTGTAATAGGGTGCGGCTAACTCTTCTAGCCAGAATCCGGTTTTCTCGCCGGTATTGCCGAGCTTATCATGTGAAGTCAGTACCACTAATATTTTCATGGTTTTATCTCCTGAAATGTGTGGTTTGATATCTTTTTTATTGCTGTCTGATTGAGATGGGGATAGAGCGATAAAAGTTCAAGCGATATTGCATTTCATTCCTATCGTCGTAAACTCACATCAGGGTCTGCTGATCTTTCAGAGCCGCCTCTGCTGTGGCTGAAGATGCACCACAAAGCTAGGGGGAAACTGTTCTACAGACACCAAAATAATAACAGCGAGAGAAAACTATGAAAAAAGAAACTATTTGCCTTCACGAAGGTTATGAAACTGATCCCGTTACAAAATCCTGCGCGGTGCCAATTTATCAAACCGTTGCCTATGAATTTGATAATGCACAGCACGGTGCTGATCTGTTTAATCTCGATGTTCCCGGCAATATCTATAGCCGTATTATGAACCCGACATGGGATGTATTGGAAAAGCGGGTCGCAGCGCTGGAAGGCGGTCTTGCAGCGTTGGCAACATCAGCAGGGAGTGCTGCTATTCATTATGCCATCCTGACGATTGCCGAAGCGGGCGACAATATAGTGACCACGCCGCAGCTTTATGGTGGAACCTACACGTTATTTGCCCATATGCTGCCTAAACTAGGGATTGATGTACGGTTTGCTGAAACCGATCAGGCAGCTGATCTGGAAAAGCTGATTGATGCAAAAACCAAAGCGGTTTTCTGTGAATCAATCGGTAACCCTGCTGGCAATATTGTTGATATTGAACCAATTGCCACGATGGCACACAAACATGGTGTGCCGGTGATAGTGGATAACACCGTGGCTACGCCGGTATTACTCAATCCGATTGAATATGGTGCTGATATTGTGGTGCATTCGCTGACTAAATATATGGGCGGTCATGGCACAACATTGGGTGGCATTATTGTCGATTCCGGCAAGTTCCCCTGGGCCGAACATAAAGAAAGATTTCCGGTTTTGAATCAACCCGAACCGGCCTATCACGGCGTGGTCTATACCGAGCAGTTTGCAGAAGCAGCTTTTATTGCCAGGGCGCGGACAGTGCCATTACGTAATACCGGTTCTGCTTTATCGCCAATGAATGCCTTTTTATTATTGCAGGGTATCGAAACCTTATCGTTGCGTATGGAACGGCACTGTGAAAATGCCATTGCAGTCGCAAAATATCTACAGCAGCATCCCAAGGTTGAGTGGGTGAACTATGCTGGACTGGAAGGGGACAAATATTTCGATTTGGCTCAAAAATACTTTAATGGGAAACCATCCTCTATCCTGACCTTTGGCATTAAAGGTGGCTTTGATAACGGCGTTAAATTCTATGATGCGTTGAAGTTAGTTAAACGCCTGGTGAATATTGGTGATACCAAGTCACTGGCATGTCATCCCGCTTCGACCACACATAGACAGTTAGAGGAAGCTGAATTGAAAGCAGCTGGAGTGACCCCCGAAATGCTTCGACTGTGTATTGGTATCGAGCATATCAATGATATTCTCGGAGATTTGGAACAAGCTTTTTCTGCGGTTTAAAATCAATAATCCCGGCCTGTAACAGGGCCGGGATTTTTTAAATGAGCTTCCAGCGAATACTTTCACCTGCACGCATGGGTACCAATGTCTCATCAGCAAATTCCAACGTGTCGGGAACCTGCCAATCCGCTTTTTGCAACGTGATTTGCCGGGTGTTTCTGGGCAGTCCATAAAAGTCTGCGCCATAGAAGCTGGCAAAACCTTCCAGTTTGTCTAAACATTCGTGCGTATCAAATACTTCAGCATACAGTTCGATAGCTGCATGTGCGCTGTAAATTCCGGCACAACCGCATGCGTTTTCCTTGCTGTTGCGGGTATGAGGCGCACTATCGGTTCCCAGGAAGAATTTTGGATTGCTGCTGGTGGCTGCGACAATCAATGCTTTCTGATGGGTATTGCGCTTGAGTACAGGCAAGCAGAAATGATGGGGTCGGATTCCGCCTACCAGCATATCGTTACGATTTAGCAGCAAATGATGAGGTGTAATGGTCGCGGCCACAAAATTACTGGCCTGGGCAACGAAATCAGCCGCATCTTTTGTCGTTATATGTTCAAAAACAATTTTCAGTTCCGGAAAGTCACGTAATAACGGAATCAGCTTTTCATCGATAAAAACTTTTTCACGATCAAAGATGTCGGTTTGACTGTGCGTGACTTCTCCATGCAGTAATAAAGGCATGCCAGCCTGCTGCATGGTTTCCAGTGTTTTATAACAGTTGCTGATATTGGTTACGCCAGCATCTGAGTTGGTTGTCGCGCCAGCAGGGTAAAGTTTCACTGCTTTGATAAAACCAGCTTGTTTAGCCTCGACAATATCCTGAGGCTGAGTATTATCAGTCAGATACAAGGTCATTAATGGTTCAAAGTCAGACGCTGCTGGCCGGGCATCAAGGATTCGCTTTCTATAGGCCGCGGCCTGTTCCACATTGGTGACCGGTGGACGCAGATTGGGCATGACGATGGCCCGATTAAAACATCTTGCTGTATCGGCAACGGTGCGTTGTAATGCTTTATTATCGCGCAAGTGAAGATGCCAGTCGTCAGGCTGAGTAATCGTAATCGTGTTCATTGCTTGTTTTGTCATACAGCAAATTATGCCATAGCTATTTACTTTTGCTGCTGAAAAATTGTTTTGCGTTGAATAGAAAGGTAGCATCAGAAGGTGGTTTTTCTTGACCTTGACGGGCATTCACAGTAACTTTACCCGTTTGATATTTTGAAGCAGATCGCGTTAGCGATACGAGAGAGGAAGACGTGGAATTAAGCGGTGCCGAGATTCTGGTCCATTGTTTAAAAGACGAAGGGGTTGAGTATTTGTTTGGCTATCCGGGTGGTGCAGTGCTGCATATTTATGATGCGCTGTATAACCAGGAAGAGGTCAAGCATATCCTTGTGCGCCATGAACAGGCAGCGACTCATGCTGCAGATGGTTATGCGCGCGCTACCGGTAAGCCGGGTGTGGTGCTGGTAACTTCAGGTCCTGGTGCCACAAATGCGGTTACCGGTATTGCTACTGCTTATATGGACTCCATTCCAATGGTGGTTATTACTGGTCAGGTAGCCACGGCCAACATCGGCAGTGATGCTTTCCAGGAAGTGGATTCCGTTGGTATTACACGTCCATGCGTTAAACATAACTTTTTAGTTAAAGATATTAACGATCTGGCGGAGACCATCAAAAAAGCTTTTTATGTAGCAACTACAGGTCGTCCCGGTCCGGTTGTGGTTGATGTACCGAAAGACATTACGGATCCGAACATCAAGATTCCTTATGTTTATCCCGAGAGTGTTCATATGCGCTCTTATCAACCCATTACCAAAGGCCATCCGGGTCAGATTAAACGTGCAGTGGAGTTATTGCTTACTGCCAAAAAACCAATGGTTTATACCGGAGGGGGGGTAGTGTTAGGCAATGCCGCTGAGCAGCTACGGACTTTTGTCAATACTTTAGGGTATCCGGTTACGTCAACACTGATGGGTTTAGGCTCTATACCATGGGATGATAAACAGTTTCTCGGTATGTTGGGCATGCACGGAACCTATGAAGCCAATATGGCGATGCACGATTGTGATGTGCTGATTGCCATTGGTGCGCGTTTTGATGATCGCGTTACCGGAAAAATTGCAGAATTCTGTCCACACGCCAAGATTATTCATATCGATATTGATCCGTCTTCGATCTCCAAAACTATTTCAGTAGACGTTCCGATTGTTGGCAATGTTGGAGATGTTCTGGCTGATATGAATCATTTGCTGGAAGTAAGCAAAACACAGCCGGATCAAGCAGCCTTGGCGGAGTGGTGGGCTGTTATTGATGGATGGCGTGCCAAAAGATGTATGTCTTATGATCGAAGTAGCGACCAGATCAAGCCTCAGGCAGTAGTTGAAATGATTCATGAGATCACCAGAGGCGATGCTTATGTAACATCAGATGTTGGACAGCATCAGATGTGGGCGGCCCAATACTATGGTTTCAGCAAACCGAATCGCTGGATTAATTCGGGCGGTTTAGGAACCATGGGTTTTGGTTTACCCGCCGCAATGGGTGTTCAATTGGCATTCCCTGAAGAGACAGTGATTTGTATTACTGGCGAAGGCAGTATCCAGATGTGTATTCAGGAGCTGTCTACCTGTCTGCAATATGGTTTGCCGGTTAAAATTGTTGCATTGAATAATCGTTACCTAGGCATGGTGCGTCAGTGGCAGGAATTTTTCTATCAGAACCGTTATTCGCATTCTTATATGGAATCGTTACCTGATTTCGTCAAATTAGCCGAAAGTTATGGTCATGTTGGTATTCGTATCGAACGAGTAGAAGATTTGCGTCCTAAACTGGAAGAGGCCTTTGCGCTGAAAGATCGACTGGTATTTCTGGATATAGTCACTGATCAAACCGAAAATGTGTATCCGATGATTGCACAGGGCAAAGCCCACAATGAAATGCACATGTCGCCTTACTGCGATTTACCCCAGGATCCAGAACGGGAGCTGTCATAATGCGTCATATCATTTCGATTTTGATTGAAAACGAAGCCGGTGCTTTATCACGTGTTGCAGGTTTATTTTCTGCGCGTGGTTATAATATTGAGTCGTTAACTGTTGCTCCGACTGAAGATGCGTCCTTGTCCCGTATGACAATTGTGACAACCGGAACCGACCGGATTATTGAACAGATCACCAAACAGCTGAATAAGCTGGTTGATGTGGTCAAGCTTATGGAATTGTCTGACGGGCCGCACATCGAACGTGAAATGATGCTGATCAAAGTCAAAGCAGCCACCATGGATCAGCGTGATGACGTAAAACGTCTGGCGGATATTTTCCGTGGACATATTATTGATGTGACGGCATCAACCTACACGATTGAACTGACCGGTGCCGGAAGCAAACTGGATTCGTTTATCGAAGCACTGTCCGAGCATAAAATACTTGAAACTGTACGCAGCGGTGTTTCCGGGATTGCCCGTGGCGAAAAATGCCTGCAATTGAATTGATTTAAAAACGAAGGAATTAATAATGAGTTTGAATATTTATTACGATAAAGATTGTGACCTGTCGCTTATTCGTGGCATGAAAGTCACCATTATCGGCTATGGCTCACAGGGCCATGCTCACGCCTGTAACCTGAAGGATTCCGGTGTGGATGTGACAGTTGCATTGCGTTCCGGTTCATCTTCGATTGCCAAAGCTGAAGGCGCTGGTTTGAAAGTCGCTGATACGGCTTCTGCAGTCAAGCAAGCTGATCTGATCATGGTGTTAACGCCGGATGAATTCCAATCATCTTTATATAAAGATGAAATCGAACCGAATCTGAAGCAAGGTGCTGTTCTGGCTTTTGCTCATGGTTTTGCAATTGTTTATAACCAAATCCTGCCACGCAAGGATTTGGACGTCATCATGATTGCGCCTAAAGCACCTGGTCATACTGTTCGCAGTGAATTTACTCGTGGTGGTGGTATTCCTGATTTGATCGCTATCGAACAGGATGCTTCCGGCAAAGCCAAAGCCATTGCTTTATCCTATGCCTCAGCCATTGGTGGTGGCCGTACAGGTATTATCGAAACCACTTTCCGTGATGAAACTGAAACTGATTTATTCGGTGAACAAGCCGTGTTGTGCGGTGGTGCAGTTGAGCTGGTTAAAGCCGGTTTTGAAACGTTGGTTGAAGCCGGCTATGAGCCGGAAATGGCTTATTTTGAATGTTTGCATGAATTGAAACTGATTGTTGACTTGATGTATGAAGGCGGTATTGCCAACATGAATTATTCGATTTCCAACAATGCCGAATATGGCGAATATGTTACTGGTCCTAAAGTCATTAATGAAGAAAGTCGCTGGGCGATGCGTGAAGCGTTGAAAAACATTCAGGAAGGCAAGTATGCCAAGCAGTTTATTCAGGAAGGTCAGTCAGGTTATCCTGAAATGACGGCAATGCGTCGATTGAATGCAGAACATCCAATTGAAAAAACCGGTGCAAAACTGCGTGAAATGATGCCGTGGATTCAAAAAATCGTTGATAAGTCTAAAAACTAAAAACTTTTTTTGGTTGTCCCTGACAAGGGCAGGTTGCTTGGCAACCTGCCCTTGTTTTGTTTATTAAGGTGCGGATGTCATAATGCAATCACTTCTTCTCTGAATACAGGAAATTTATGGTTAATCATGAAGAACAACAAAAACGTGGCATATATCTGTTACCGAATTTATTTACCACAGCCTGCCTGTTTGCCGGTTTCTACGCTATTGTTGCTGCCATAAGAGGCGACTTTACCACTGCAGCAGTAGCGATCTTTGTTGCGATGATTATGGATGGCCTGGATGGGCGTATTGCTCGTTTAACCAATACCCAAAGTGCTTTTGGTGCTGAATACGATAGTCTTGCAGACATGGTTGCCTTTGGTTTGGCGCCCGCATTAGTTATGTTTGAATGGGCCTTGAATGGTCTGGGTAAATTTGGCTGGATGGTGGCATTTATATATGCGGCTTGTGGTGCATTGCGACTGGCACGTTTTAATACTCAGGTGGGTATTGCTGATAAACGTTACTTTCAAGGACTTCCAAGTCCCGCGGCAGCAGCCTGTATCGCTGGTTGGGTGTGGGTAGGACATAATAATCAACTGGATCCGGCATTACTGTCATTTGTAGGGGTGCCATTGACCTTTGCTACGGCTATTCTGATGGTCAGTACTGTTCGCTATCATAGTTTTAAAGAACTTAACTTGCGGGGCAAGGTACCTTTCATGGTGATGTTGGGGTTAGTCCTGGTTTTTGCGCTTATTGCTACTGATCCGCCAATCGTTTTATTTACTGCCTTCCTGTTGTATGCGATTTCAGGCCCAGTATTAACTCTGGTACAGCTTCGGAAACATCGCAACGAACGCGCACAATCAAAATAAAATTAACAAGATACTGAGGACGTACTGTTACTCAGAATAGCTTGATAATGGGTATGGACTTTACAGAATAAAAATTTATTGAAAAATCTTCTGTAGCCCTTACCTATCCTAATTATAATGACAATAAATACTTGCTCAGTGATGAGCAGAATGTTCGGAGCGAGCGAGATGAAAGACCAACTAATCATTTTTGATACAACCTTGCGTGATGGTGAGCAGAGTCCTGGCGCGTCAATGACCAAAGACGAAAAGGTACGAATTGCCAAGTCCCTTGAGCGTATGCGCGTGGATATTATTGAAGCCGGCTTTCCCATTGCCAGTATTGGTGATTTTGAATCCGTACAAGCTGTTGCCAAGGCCGTTAAAGACAGCCGTGTCTGTGGTCTTGCGCGGGCGTTGGACAAAGATATTGATCGTGCCGGCGAAGCGCTTAAATCAGCTAATGCATCACGCATTCATACGTTTATTGCGACCTCGCCAATTCATATGCAGATGAAATTGCGGATGCAGCCCGATGAGGTGATTGAAAATGCTGTTAAGGCGGTTAAACGTGCGCGCCTGTATACAGATGATGTTGAGTTTTCTCCTGAAGATGCTGGCCGAAGTGATCTTGACTTCCTTTGCCGGGTGCTTGAGGCGGTCATTGATGCCGGTGCCAAAACCTTAAATATTCCGGATACGGTGGGCTATAACTTGCCACAACAATTTGGTGAGTTAATCAAAAATCTGCGTGAGCGCATTCCAAATTCGGACAAAGCCATTTTCTCGGTGCATTGTCATAATGACTTAGGGTTGGCGGTAGCTAATTCCTTATCCGCAGTGATGAATGGTGCGCGTCAGGTGGAATGTACTATTAATGGACTTGGTGAACGCGCAGGTAATGCTTCTCTGGAAGAAGTGGTTATGGCAGTACGTACCCGCCAGGATATGTTTGATTGCGATACCCGTTTGGACACGACGCAAATACTGGCCGCATCCCGCTTAGTCTCTGGTGTAACCGGATTTGTCGTACAACCAAATAAAGCTATCGTTGGTGCGAATGCCTTTGCGCATGAGTCCGGTATTCATCAGGATGGGGTACTGAAAAACCGCGAAACCTATGAGATTATGCGTGCTGAAGACGTGGGCTGGAATACGAATCGAATGGTGCTCGGTAAACATTCTGGACGAAATGCCTTTCGTTCACGGTTGAAAGAATTAGGAATTGAACTGGAGTCAGAGGAAGATTTAAACAGTGCCTTTACCCGGTTTAAAGAGCTCGCCGATAAAAAGCATGAAGTTTTTGATGAGGATATTCAGGCACTTGTCAGTGATACATTAACTGAAGATAACGAGCGTGTACGTTTGATTTCGATGCGCGTATGCAGTGAAACGGGTGAAATACCCGTTGCCAGCGTGACCCTGGCAGTTGATGATAAGGAAGTCAAAACTGAAATGAGTGGCAGCGGACCGGTTGATGCCGCTTTTAAAGCCATAGAATCAATGGTGCAGAGCAATACTGAGTTACAGCTGTATTCAGTAAATAATATCACCAGCGGTACAGACTCTCAGGGTGAAGTCAGTGTCAGACTGGAAAAAGGGGGACGAATTGTCAGTGGGCAGGGTACCGATACTGATATCGTGATTGCCTCGGCAAAAGCTTATATCCATGCACTGAATAAAATGTTGCTGCCGGCTGATCGGGCGCACCCGCAAGTCTGATGCAATTATCTGCCGCACAACAGTTTGCCTTGAGTGAGATGGGTATCCCTGTCTGGGTCCAGCGTCAGGACGATGTTAGTATTTCGGCTGCGTTGAGTAGTGATAATGATATTGTCAGCCAACTTGATTTTCAAAAAAACTGGTTGGTCATCGCGGATGAGTCAGTCACAACGGCAGAAAAACGGTTATTAAAAGCGATCTTCGCCAGTATCGATGTCGGACTTGGCGATGTACTGGTGATTAATCCGCAGCAAGCCACATTATTGGCAAAGTGTTCTGCGGACAAAACTGTCGTTCTGGTTTTAGGTGAACAATGGTCGAGAAAACTTAATGTTCAGCCTCATAATTCGTTAAGCTGTCAGCAAATTGGTCATGGTTTACTAACATTGACTGGCCCCTGTTTGCGAGATTTACTGGATCAGCCTCAACGTAAATTTGAAATGTGGCAGGTTGTACTAAAATTACGGAACTTAAGGGCCGCGCATCTTGACTGAGTTAGCGGTTACTCAAATGCAATTGGCGGACATTGATAAAGTTTTTCATATTGAAAAGCTGGCAAACCGTTTTCCCTGGACAAAAGGCAATTTCGAAGATTGCCTGAAAAGCGGTTATCGAACCTTTCTTTATTCAGCTGATGATGAGTTGATTGGGTACAGCGTTGTACAATCGGTGCTGGATGAAGTGCATTTACTGAATATTTGTGTAACCCCCGCTCATCAGGGAAATGGTTATGGCAGAAAGATCCTGAGTCATATAATTGATGTTGCTGTGGAACAGTCTGCTGTAATTGTCGTGTTAGAAGTGCGAGCCAGTAATTTCAGGGCTCAACAACTTTATCTGTCGACAGGGTTTAATGAAATGTCAGTGCGCCGGGGGTACTATCCTGCCGAGCAGGGCCGGGAGGATGGTGTACTGATGGGTTTGGAACTTGGCATGTTATCTCAGCTTGGTCAAAGCTTGCTATAAGACATGCCCTCACATAAACTAACGTGTTTACGTTGGTTATTATCAATCAAGGAGATTTATTATGGCTTTTGAATTGCCACCACTTCCATATGCAAAAGATGCTCTGGAACCGCACATCTCTGCTGAGACGCTTGAATATCATTATGGTAAACATCATCAAACGTATGTTAATAACCTGAATAATCTGGTTCCTGGCACCGAATTTGAAGGTCAATCATTGGAAACCATTATCACTAAATCAAGTGGTGGTGTTTTCAATAATGCTGCACAGGTCTGGAATCACACTTTTTACTGGAACTGTCTGACACCTAATGGTAAAGACGCTGTATCTGGTGACCTGGGCGCTGCAATTGATGCCAAGTTTGGTTCTTTTGCTGAGTTCAAAGAACAATTTACTAAATCGGCTACCACTAACTTCGGCTCCGGCTGGACATGGCTGGTAAAAAATGCGGATGGTAGCATTGAAATTGTGAATACCAGCAATGCGGGTTGTCCGCTGACGGCTGGCCAAATCCCCTTGCTGACTTGTGATGTTTGGGAACATGCTTATTATATTGATTACCGAAATGCCCGTCCTAAATACCTGGAATCATTCTGGACACTGGTAAATTGGGACTTTGTTGCAGCAAACTTTGCAGCATAAACTATAGAATCAGTCAGTAGTCTTATGACTACTGACTGATTCGTTATATAATTTACAGTTTTTGGAATATGGCAGTTTTCTTTTGAAACTGCCATTTTTCGTTTTAACCAGCAGAAATAACTGCTGACATTACGCCTTGAAATACAGGCAGGGAGTTAAATGCCATGACCGAATCTGTCATGCCTACTTATGGTCGTTTAGATATTTCTTTTGCTAAAGGGGAAGGTGCTTGGCTGACTGATACCCGCGGCGAGCGATATCTGGATGCATTAAGTGGTATTGCGGTTTGCAACCTTGGGCATTGTCACCCTGCAGTGACGCGTGCTATTTCTGAGCAGGCAGCAACCTTGATACATACCTCAAATATGTACCATATTGAAAAGCAGCAGTTATTGGCGGATAAGTTGACCCAGCTCTCCGGCATGGATCAGGTGTTTTTCTGCAATTCCGGTGCTGAGGCCAATGAAGCGGCTATCAAACTTGCACGTAAGTATGGTCATAGCAAAGGTATTGATAAGCCAGTCATTATAGTGATGGAAGGTAGTTTCCACGGTAGAACAATGGCCACGTTGACAGCAACAGGTAATGCCAAGGTTCAGGCCGGGTTTGAACCCTTAGTCCCCGGGTTTGTACGTGTCCCATATAATGATTTTGATGCAATTCGTATGGCGGTCAGTCACTGGCCTGAAGCGGTTGCGATTCTTGTCGAACCTGTACAGGGAGAAGGCGGCATCAAGGTTCCGGACAGTGAATATCTGTCTGCTATACGGGATTTATGTACACAACGTAAATTACTGATGATGCTCGATGAAGTGCAGACGGGTGTTGGCCGTACCGGTAAATGGTTTGCGTTTCAGCATAAGCAGGGGGTGTTACCGGATGTGATGACCTTGGCAAAAGGCCTGGGCAATGGTATGCCGGTGGGTGCTTGTTTAGTTGCGGGTCTGGCTAAAGGTGTTTTACAGGCTGGCAATCATGGCTCAACATTTGGCGGTAACCCGTTGGCCTGCAGTGCTGCAATAGCCGTACTGGATAGCATCGAGAAGCAGCATCTGCTGGACCATGTCAGCAGGCTTGGTGAGCAGATGCATCAGCACTTTAAACAACAGTTAGGTAAGACAGATGGTGTTAAGGATATTCGTCATTTGGGATTTATGTTTGGTATTGAATTAACGGTTCCGTGTGGTGACTTGGTCAAATTGGCTCTGCAGGAAAATATCCTGATTAATGTAACGGCGGAAAAAGTGATTCGTTTACTCCCACCATTGATTATTAATGCTCAGGAAGCTGAATTGATCGTGACTAAAGTCAGTCAGTTGGTCAAAGCTTTTTTAGCGACTCGCCCCATTGAGAGCGTAGCCTGATATGAGACATTTTCTGACGCTTAAAGACTTATCGCCGACTGAATTGACCCAATTGATTACGCGGGCTTCTGAACTCAAAAAAATGCACCAGGCAGGTGAGATTTATCAGCCCTTAAAAAACAAAGTGCTGGCGATGATTTTTGAAAAATCATCAACCCGTACCCGGGTATCATTTGAGTCTGCCATGGTGCAGTTTGGTGGTGGTTCAATCTTTTTATCGCCGGATGATACGCAACTGGGTAGAGGCGAGCCGATTGAGGATTCTGCCAGGGTTATTTCCAGTATGGTTGATGCGGTCATGATCCGTACATTCGAGCACAGTAAAGTGGAAACTTTTGCCAAATTCTCGTCAGTACCGGTGATTAATGCGTTGACCGATGACTACCATCCATGTCAGTTATTGGCCGATATGCAGACCTATCAGGAACATCGGGGTGATATTCGTGGCAAAACCGTTACATGGATTGGTGATGGCAATAATATGTGTCATTCCTATATCAATGCGGCGCAACAATTTGGTTTTACCTTAAACATTGCGACACCGATTGGATATGAACCTAAAGCTTCTATTGTCAATGACGTTGATGCACCGATTCATCTGTTTAACGATGCAATTCAGGCTGCAGAGCATGCTGATCTAGTAGTGACTGATGTCTGGGCCAGTATGGGCCAAGAAGAGGAACAGCGGAAACGTGAAGCTGCATTTGCTTCGTTTCAGGTTGATAAAAAGGTCATGCAACAAGCTGCTGCAGATGCATTATTTATGCATTGTCTGCCAGCACATCGTGGTGAAGAAGTCACCGCGGAAGTGATCGATGGTCAGCAAAGTGTCGTTTGGGATGAAGCTGAAAATCGTTTACATGCCCAAAAAGCCTTACTGGAATTTCTCTGCGCTTAATGTGCTGTTAAACGTCGAGTTGCTTAGCCAATGCGGTTAAGCGCTCGACCGTTCCAATATCAGACCACTGTCCCTGATAATGCTGTCCAGTGACTTGCTGATGCTTCATTGCTTCAACCAAAAAAGGTTTCAAGGCCAGTTTGGCGACCGGATGATCTGCAAACATCTCTGGACGATAAATTCCAATACCACTGAACGTCAGTTTGGGGTCACCTTCGATTGATAGCAAACCATCGGCATTAAGATAAAAATCCCCATCAGGATTGTGCGCAGGATTGTTCACCATAACCAAATGGCATAGTTGCTCTTTGATAAGAGTGAGCTTATTCAGAGCTGCAAAGGGAAAATCTGTCCAGATATCACCATTTACCACCAGAAAAGGTTCATTGCCCAATAGCGGTAACGCCTGAATAATTCCACCAGCCGTTTCCAGCCCGCCAGTGATTTCTGCTGAATATTCAAAATTAGCGTGGTAACGTTCACCATTACCTAATATGGGCTCAAATTGCTCACCAAGGTGGGCATGATTAATCACAATATCCTTAAGTCCGGCATCGACTAGTTTCTCAATCAGATATTCAATCAAGCGTTTTGGCCCGGCATGCAGCAAAGGTTTGGGCGTGTGATCAGTGAGTGGTCTGAGCCGTTCACCGCGACCTGCTGCGAGAATCATTACTTTCATTTAATGGCCATTATTTTGGGTTGTTCAATAAGATATTGATAGAGATCCTGTAGCTCTGGATAGCGCTCACATACTTGATAAACGTAATTTAAAGTCAATGCTAAATCATTCATATAATTAGGTTTATTGTCGCGGTAATTCAGTCGGCAGAAGATCCCCAGTATTTTAAGATGGCGTTGTAAGCCCATTAAATCAAACCAGCGAGGGAAATGTTCTGCTTGCTCGCAAGTTAACAATCCATGCTGTTGTGCCTGCTCTATATAATATCCAACCCACTGCTGTTGTTCAGCCGGAGACCATTGAATATACACATCACGCAACAATGAAACCAAGTCATAACTAATGGCGCCAATCACTGCATCCTGAAAATCAATGATACCGGGAGCTTGTCCGGGTAAAAACATCAGATTACGTGAATGAAAATCCCGGTGCACCAGGACTTGAGGTTGAGACAAGGCATTGTCGATTAACAAATCATAGGTAACTGTTAACCAGTCAGGTGGTGTTAACTGTAAATGTTTTTGCAGAAACCACTCATCAAATAAACGCATCTCACGATATAACAAGGCTGAATCATATGTAGGTAATTGCTGATGATTACCAGGAATCTTCTGTAATTTAATCAGGCTATCAATGGCTTTTTTATAAAGCGCATCGGCTGTGGTTGCCGATAACTGAGAAAGATAGGGTGTGGAACCAAGATCGCTCAGGATAAGAAAACCGGAGTGCGTATCCTGCTGATAAATATGCGGGACATTCAGGCCATATTGTTCCAGTAATGTGGCCACTTTGATAAAAGCATGATTATCTTCATGCTCCGGAGGTGAATCCATAATGATCTGGCTGCTATCGTTTTGTGTCAGTCGGAAATAACGTCGAAAGCTGGCATCACTGGAGGCGGGCACTAAAGAATAATTTTTATCGGTTACAAAGTTTTGTAACCATTGTTGCAACTGTTGAAAGCGTATATCTTGTGTGTTGTTCATCTGGGATGTGCGTTATGAGTTTGAAAAATCAGACTGAAAAGCCTGATTACTGATTTGATTATGTCGGCAGATTGTAGCGTATTCACACACAATGGGATAATTTGCCTACTGTGCCAGTCCTAGTTTGGCACCAAAAAACTATAAATATCTGGAGAGGATGAAATGATTAAGCACTACCTGGCTGCTGGCTCACTGGCCGTCTTATGTTCAACAGTTTTGGCAGAAGAGTCTATGTTGACTCCGGGCGATATGCCACAGGAAGCAATTAATGAAATGACCAATAATATTACCGCCTACAATAAATGTATGATGGAGTCACGTTTAAAAACCAGTAAAAGCGGTAAAGACGCCACACAGAATGCTGATGAAATTCTTCAGTCATGTGAGCCTCGGCTGGATGAATTAAAGCAATTATTGACAGATAATAATGTTAATCCCGGACTCACAGAAGGCATGGCCAGAAACTTACGTTCAAAGGCTGCTCGCCAGTTAATGGGACAGGCAATGAATAATATGGCTGCCCAGGCTGCGGCCATGGAAAACGCTGAAAAAAACAAACAGCAATAATCCAGGTCCTGAAATCGCAACAAATCCTAAACGGACTGCTGCGCCAGCACATCGACACCTTCGTTGGCCAGCAGTTCAATTAACCGGATCAGCGGCAGTCCAATCAGGCTATTGGGATCCTGACCACGAAGCTCCTGAAACAGACTTATTCCAAAACCTTCTGATTTAAAACTGCCGGCACATTGATAGGGCTGTTCTGTCTGTAAATAAAAATCAATTTGTTCTGCCGTCAGATTTCTGAATATCACCTCATAATAATCTACCAAAGACTGCATTTTGTCAGTTGCTGCGTTATATAAAGCCAGGCCGGTGATAAAGATAACCTTGTTTCCAGCGGCTGCACAAAGCTGTTCAGTGGCTTTGGTATGATTTCCGGGCTTGCCCATTATCTGCTTGTTTAAAACGGCAACCTGATCCGAACCAATAATCAGGCTGTCTGGATAATGTTCTGCAATTTTACGGGCTTTGGCTTCCGCCAAACGTTTTACCAGTTGTTCGGGGTTTTCATTGGCTAGCGGGCTTTCATCAATATCCGGTGATACAGTAATGAATTTCAAATGTAATTTAGCCAGCAGTTCAGCCCGAAAAGGCGAGCTGGAACCTAAAATCAATGTTTGCATGAATAAACCTAAGTAATAACAGTCGGCGCATTACGGCCTGTAAATAATTTGATACCCGCTAAGCTATCGGCCAGCTCAATGAGATCTTGCAGTCTTGTCTGGGTATCTGCAAACAATTTATCGGGATTATCTTCAATCGCTTCAATATAGACCCTTAATGTTGCGCCTTGTGTACCGGTACCGGAAAGTCTGAAAATAATACGACAACCATCGGTAAATCCAATACGAATGCCCTGATTTTCAGCAATGCTGTTATCCACCGGATCGTGATAACCGAAATTATCAGCATATTTCACGATATATCCGTTCATCTTTTGTCCCGGCAGTTGTGGCAGTTGCAGTTGCAATCTTTCAATTAACTGATTCGCTTTATTAGTGGGGATTTCTTCATAATCATGGCGAGTGTAATAATTACGCCCATATTTCTGCCAATGCTGGCGCACAATATCCAGTACCGACTGCTGTCTGACGGCCAGAATATTCAGCCAGAATAATACCGCCCACAGACCATCTTTTTCACGAATATGATTTGACCCGGTTCCAAAGCTTTCCTCACCACACAATGTCGCCAGATTTGCATCAAGCAGGTTTCCAAAAAACTTCCAGCCTGTCGGGGTTTCATGCAACGGAATATTCAGCGATTTTGCGACTTTATCTGCAGCCTGACTGGTCGGCATTGATCGGGCGATACCTTTGAGTCCTTCTTGATAAGCGGGAACGAGATCTGCATTCGCTGCCATAATAGCCAGACTGTCTGAAGGTGTGACAAATATTCCATGGCCAAGAATCATGTTTCGGTCGCCGTCACCATCTGATGCTGCACCGAAATCCGGACCATTTTCGGCGAATAATTCTGCCACCAACTCAGGTGCATAGGTAAGATTAGGATCTGGATGGCCGCCGGCAAAATCAGCTTGTGGGATACCATTAATCACTGTACCAACTTCTGCGCCCAGGCGTTTTTCGAGGATTTCTTTTGCATATGGTCCGGTAATGGCATGCATCGCATCAAAACGCATTTGAAAGCGGCCGTTACACAGCAATGCACGAATGGCCGGAAAATCGAAAATATTGGCCATCATCTCAGCATAATCAGTAACCGGATCGATGATATCGATCTGCATATCCTGTAGATACTGGGTTCCAATATCAGACAAAGAAATGTCCTCACATTCGAAAATACGATAGGAAGAAATTTTCTGACTTAGCTGATAGATAGCTTCTGTAATACTTTCCGGCGCTGGGCCACCATTTCGAATATTGAATTTGATACCAAAATCACCCTCCGGACCTGCAGGATTATGGCTGGCCGAGAGGATAACCCCGCCAAAAGCCTGATATTTTCGAATAATGCACGATGCTGCCGGAGTTGAAAGCAGACCATGCTGACCGATAATCAATCGTTTGAAACCATTGACTACTGCCATTTTCACAATGGTTTGAATCGCTGTTTCATTGTAAAAACGTCCATCGCCGCCGATGACCAGGGTTTGATTCCTGGTGTTCCCAATGGCATCAAACATCGCCTGTACAAAGTTTTCCAGATAATGTTCCTGCTGGAATACCTTAACTCGCTTACGCAGACCTGATGTGCCAGGACGTTGATCAGTAAACGGCTGACTGGTGATGTTGATGATCGGCATGATATTTCTTTCCTGAAAAGGCAGTTAATCTGTTGGTAAATGCAGTTCATTACCGCTTTGCACAAAGGTTGGGTCTCACTATACTGACAACATGTTACGGTCTCAACAATTCAATAATGCAGCGCTCATGCGTATCGCAAGCTACGCTTCAGTTGTCACTGCATTATTGCTGATTACAGCCAAGCTTATTGCCTGGTATAGCTCGGACTCCATCAGCATTCTGGCAAGCCTTATTGATTCCAGTCTCGACTTGCTGGCATCGCTCGTGAATTTGCTGGCTATCCGGCACGCCTTGCAGCCGGCCGATAAAGAACATCGTTTTGGTCACGGTAAAGCAGAACCTCTGGCGGCGTTAGGCCAATCAATGTTTATTGCTGGTTCAGCAATTATGTTGTTGTTTCAGGCAAGTGGCAGGTTGGTCAATCCTCAGCCTCTGACATCTGGAATAGAGTTCGGTGTGGCGGTAATGGTCATTTCGATGATTGCTACTATTGGGTTATTAATGCTTCAGCGTTATGTCATCGCCAAAACCAATTCATCAGCCATTCGTGCGGATTCATTACATTACAAGTCAGATCTGTTGGTCAATTTCAGCGTGATCATTGCTTTGTTATTAACGCAGTTCGGCTTGCTCTGGTTCGACCCATTAATGGCGGTAATGATTGCCATGTATGTCTTGTTCAGTGCATGGAAAATTCTCAGGGATGCCATTGATTTATTGATGGATCATGAAATCTCTGAGGCTGAGCGGCAACAGATAATACAATTGGTATTTACGCATCCCCAAGCCAAAGGTCTGCATGATTTAAGGACCAGACGTTCAGGCACGACGGTTTTTATTCAGTTGCATCTGGAATTGGATCCTGAGCTGAGTTTACAGGAAGCGCATAATGTCAGTGATAAAGTGAGTCGCGAAATTCGTGGGTTATTTGATGATGCCGAAATCATTATTCATCAGGACCCGCAAAACGATAAGGCAAATGCACAAAGCCTCATCTGAACGCCGTATAATGTCTGAAAAATTTAGGAGTGGTACTCGTTTGCTTGAAGAATTTTCTATAGAAACGGCCGGTGCACTGGGCGTATTTGTTATATTCGTTATCTGGTTATTCTATCGGCATTTTGTTCGGAAAAGTCATTCAGAGATTCAGATTGAGCAAGTGTTAAAACCCTATAAACAGGACGAACTTAAGAATTTGGTCCTGCCGGATGGATTAGGCGGTTTGCTGGAAATTGAAAAGCTTTTTCTGTTGGAACAAGGCATATTGATTCTGCGTGATTACCCGATAAGTGGTCACCTGTTCGGGGCCGAAAAAATTGAGGAATGGACGCAAATTGTCGACGGTCGGAGTTATAAGTTTACCAATCCGTTGCATCATCTCGAAAATGCTCGTCAGGCTGTCCGTTCGATAATCCCCAAAATGCCGGTGTTCTGTCATGTGGTTTTTACCGCTGACAGTGATTTTCCTAAAGGCAAACCGGCATCGGTATCTGTACTGACCAGTTTTGAACAGGATATGCAAAGATTATTTAACAGCCCGAAGTTACCAGCTGAAGCCAGAGAAAAAATGTGGAACGTCATTAAACAGAATGCTCATTTAGATGCTCAATCATTAATCAGGGAGTAAACGTGGAAACGCCGACAAAACCATTGGTGGTGGCTATTTCATCGCGTGCATTGTTTGATTTGGATGAAAGCCATCGAATTTACGAGGAGCAGGGTACTGAAGCCTATTGCCAGTTTCAGATTGAAAATGAGGATGTGCCATTATCTCCGGGTGGTGCGTTTAATCTGGTGAAGAAGTTACTGGCTTTAAATGATAATAATCCCAATACTCCACGTGTTGAGATCATCTTGTTATCACGTAACAGTGCCGATACCGGCCTAAGAGTGTTCAACTCGATCCAACACCATAAATTAGCCATTATCCGTGCTGTGTTTACCTCTGGTAGCAGTCCTTATAGATATGTAGCACCGTTCAGTGCCAACCTGTTTTTATCCACTAGTCCTGAAGATGTTCGTATGGCGCTTGAAGCGGGTATCGCTGCTGCGACAATATTGCCATCCAATCTGGGGAATAACTCTGAATCCGAGCAACTTCGTATTGCCTTCGATGGGGATGCAGTTTTATTTTCGGATGAGTCCGAGCGGATATTTAAAGAGCGTGGACTGGAAGCTTTTACTCAGAACGAGCAGCAAACGGCCCGTCAGGCATTATCGGGTGGCCCGTTTAAAGACTTTTTAATGGCATTGAATCAGATCCAGACGCAATATCCGGAAAACAGCTCACCGATTCGCACCGCACTGGTAACAGCTCGTTCTGCGCCCGCTCATGAAAGGGTAATCCGTACCTTACGTGAATGGGGGATTCGAATTGATGAAGCTATTTTTCTGGGAGGTATGGAGAAAGGTCCGTTTTTGAAATCATTTGGTGCCGATATCTTTTTTGATGATCAGGAACGTCACTGTATTTCTGCAAGAGATCATGTTGCTACCGGCCATGTTCCACATGGCATCGCTAATCAGCTGGTTGCGAAAGAAGACAGCGAATGACACTGACGCCAATACCTGTCGCAGCTCAACGGTTTATCCGTCAACTGACAGATAAGCATATGCCGGTATTTCCCAATACCATGCTGGAAATCAATCAAATTCTGGAACAGGAAGACAGTGCCGCGGTCGATGTGGCACAGGTTATTCTACGTGATGCGGCTTTGACCGGGCGTTTATTAAAAATGGCCAACAGTGTGTATTACAATCCGCAAGGTCATCACATTAATACCGTTTCCAGAGCCTTAATGCTGCTAGGTTTTGAGCAGGTCAAAGTGTTGGCACTGACACTGGTGTTAATTGATTCATTAAAAGCCAGTAAACGACATGAAAAAGTATTGAAGGAAATGGCTATATCTCTGCACGCTGCTGTGCAGGCACAAAATATGGCGACGCTTTGTAAATCGGAAATGCCGGAAGATATTTTTATTGCCGCGTTATTGTCACGACTGGGACATCTGACGTTTTGGGCCTTTGCTGATGAAAAAACCGTCGCAGCATTTGAACAAACCGAATCAAATGTATCCGCCGAAACAGATACTTTAGGATACACCCTGAATCAACTCACACAGGGACTGGCGGAAGCCTGGGCATTAAATGACTTATTAATTGAAAGTTTTCGCCCTCATGTAAAGACCGAAGCGGTAAAGATCATTCGTTACGCGGGGCAATTGGCAATTGATACCAGAAAATCATGGAATGTCAGTAAGTTAGCGCCATGGTTTGACGGTGTCGCGGAGCTGACTCACAGTAAAACTGAAACAGTAAAACCAACTGTCTATGCCAGTGCCCTTGCTGCCCAGCAATTACTTAACCTGACCGGTATAGAGCGTGCACATGGATTGATCCCTTTGCCTGATGAAGTCCAGGCCGAAGGGGAGTCAGAGAACTTCATCAGTGACATTGAACTTACAGCCATTTATCAGGTACCGGACCAATCTATCCAGCTACGCATTCTGCAGGATATTTCGCAAGCGATTCAGGAGCATAGGGGAATTAATCAGATACTTGAAATGGTGATGGAAGGTATTTATCGTGGTACAGGCATGGATCGCGTGATTTTTGCGGTGATATCAGCGGATAAAAGCCGGCTGAATTGTCGTTATGCTCTTGGCAACCAGGATGAACAATTCTGTGAGTTGTTTCAGATAGACATTCTGAGTAAACCGTCAATATTTAGTGATTTACTGTCTGCAGAAGATGCTTTGTTGGTCGATTCATCACAGCAGAATGCGTTAAAAAAACTGCAAACAGAAAGTAAAGATTTATTAAGTGTCAACGCAGTCCTGGCAATGCCATTAAAAAAAGCCAATAAACCCGTGGGGTTATTTCTGGCTGACAGACAGGCATCCGGCAGGGAATTAGATCGACAGGATCTTATCGCTTTTCGCCAGTTTTGCCAGCAAGCAGCCCTGGCATTCGCATTTTTGACAATACAAGGCTAGTTTTGGTCAGTTTATCTGGCTATAATGGCCGACTTAATTAGATATGTAAGCATATCTGTAACGATTTGCGAGAGTGGCGGAATTGGTAGACGCGCTGGATTTAGGTTCCAGTAGGGTAACCTGTGAGAGTTCGAGTCTCTCCTCTCGTACCATTTACAATTGTCGGCGCTAAAATGTCTGACGATGCGCTTAATCCCCGTGTTTGAGGTTTAAAGAATGCAAGTAACTGTAGAAAATGTCAGCGAACTCGGTCGTAAAATGACCATCACTGTGGAAGATGCGAATATTGAACAAGCCGTTCAACAACGTTTGTCATCTATCCGTCCATCAGTTCGGATGGCTGGTTTCCGTCCCGGCAAAGTTCCGATGAAAATGCTGGTTAAAACGCATGGTCCCTCAGCACGTCGCGAAGTGATTGATCAAATAGTCCAGGACAGCATGCGTGAAGCGTTCACTCAAGAAAATGTCAATCCTGCCAGTCCACCTCATATCGACAGCATGAAAGAAGAAGAAACAGCGTTAATCTACACGTTGAATTATGAAATCTTTCCTGAACTTGAAGCTGTAAAGCTGGATGACATCAAGCTGGAAAAAACCGTTGCTGCAGTCACGGATGAAGATGTCGATAAAATGCTTGAAACCTTGCGCGAGCAGCGCATGACTTGGGATCCCCTCAAACGTGCAGCCAAGGAAGAAGATGGCGTGACCATTGATTTTATCGGCAGTATTGATGGTGAAGAATTCCAGGGCGGTAAAGGTCAGGATGTATTAGTCGTTATTGGCAATGGCAGCATGTTGCCTGAATTCGAGCAACAACTCGTAGGTGTGAAACAGGATCAACAGCTGACTATTTCAATGACTTTCCCTGATGACTATCGTGCAGAACATTTACGTGGTAAAAAAGCGGATTTTGCTGTTACGGTTAAACAGGTTGCCAAGAAAAAACTGCCTAAATTAGACAAAGAATTTGCAGAGATGTGTGGTGTTGACGGTGGCATTGCTGCATTGAAAAAAGAAGTTCGTTCAAATATGGAACGTGAACTTGCCGGTGCATTGAAAAATGTGAACAAGCGCAAAGCGATGGATAGCGTAGCAGCGAATAATGAAGTTGCTTTGCCGGAAGCTCCGGTAGAACGTGAAGCCAATTATTTGATGGAACAAGCAAAAAATAATTTACGTAACCAGGGTGTGAACGTTGAAGGTTTACCTTTTGAGCTGAGCAACTTCAAGGAAAATGCAGAAAAACGTGTCAAACTCAGCCTGCTGATCGGTAAGATAATTTCCGATAACAAAATTCAACCTGAAGAAAAACGGGTTCGCGAAGCAATTGAAGCGATTGCCGCCAGTTATGAAGATCCAGAAGACGTTATGAATTACTACATGACCAATCAGGATAAATTATCTGAAATCCAGATGATGGTTGTTGAAGACGCCGTAGTTGAATGGATTTACGATCATGTTACAGTTGAAGAAAAAGCATCTTCCTTTTCAGAAGTGATGAATGCTGTAGCCTAAAGGCACAAGCACGTTTTTTACAAAGACAGCCCGTGCTCAAACTTTTGGGCACGGGTTATTTTTTATTTGGCATGAAAACAGGACCGCTATGAGCAATATATTTTCTGAGCATCTCAATCCAGTTCAAAATGCATTGGTTCCAATCGTCGTTGAGCAGACTTCACGTGGTGAACGTTCCTACGATATTTATTCCCGGCTGCTGAAAGAACGTATTATTTTTTTAGTGGGTCAGGTGGAAGACCATATGGCGAATTTGATTGTCGCCCAGATGTTATTCCTCGAATCTGAAAACCCTGATAAAGACATTCACCTTTATATCAATTCTCCAGGTGGTGCTGTGACCGCTGGTCTGGCAATTTATGACACAATGCAGTTTATCAAACCGCAGGTCAGCACGTTATGCATCGGTCAAGCGGCCAGTATGGGCGCTTTACTCTTAACGGCCGGAGCCAAAGGCAAACGTTTTGCATTACCAAATTCACGCATTATGGTGCATCAGCCGTTAGGCGGTTTTCAGGGACAGGCATCGGATATTGATATCCATGCCAAGGAAATTTTAAGTATTCGTGATCGATTAAATGGAATTATGGCCCATCACACTGGTCAAGATATTGAGAAAATTGAACGTGATACTGATCGTGATAACTTCATGAATGGTGAACAGGCAGCAGAATATGGTTTAATTGATGCTGTAATGAATAGCCGACCTGCAGAGAAATCTTGAGCAATCACAAAAGTTAGGAAAGTAGAGCGATGAGCGACGACAAAAAAAACGACGACAAATTACTTTACTGTTCATTCTGCGGTAAAAGTCAGCATGAAGTAAAAAAATTGATCGCTGGCCCTTCGGTATTCGTCTGTGATGAATGTGTTGAGCTTTGCAACGATATTATTCGGGAAGAGTTACAAGAAAAAACCGATGAAAAAGCGGATTCCAGACTACCATCTCCTCATGAAATTGATTCGGCACTTAATAACTATGTTATCGGCCAGGTCAAAGCAAAACGGGTGTTATCAGTAGCGGTTTATAACCATTACAAACGTTTGCGTCATGGTACTAAAAATGATGATGTGGAATTATCCAAAAGCAACATTCTGCTGATAGGGCCAACCGGTAGCGGTAAAACCTTATTGGCTGAGACGCTTGCCAGACAATTGAATGTACCCTTCACTATGGCCGACGCAACAACATTGACCGAAGCTGGCTACGTTGGTGAAGACGTTGAAAACATTATTCAGAAATTACTGCAAAAATGTGATTACGATGTTGAAAAAGCTGAAACAGGAATCGTTTATATTGATGAAATTGATAAGATTTCAAAAAAATCAGACAATCCATCAATAACGCGTGATGTATCTGGTGAGGGCGTTCAGCAGGCATTGTTGAAATTGATTGAAGGTACGATCGCTTCTGTTCCTCCTCAAGGCGGCCGAAAACATCCTCAACAGGAGTTTTTGCAAGTTGATACCAGCAAAATTCTGTTTATTTGTGGTGGTGCCTTTGCTGGGTTGGACAAAGTTATCCGCAACCGTACTCACAAAGGTGGTATTGGTTTTTCTGCCGATGTTAAAAGTGTCGATACCAATTCGCCTTCAAGTGAGGCGTTACGTGTAGTAGAGCCAGAAGATTTAATTCAGTATGGCTTGATACCGGAATTTGTAGGCCGACTGCCGGTAGTTGCCACGCTTGAAGAACTTGATGAGGCCGCTTTGGTACAGATTTTAACTGAGCCAAAAAATGCATTAACCAAACAATATGAAAAATTGTTTGAACTTGAAAATTGTGAATTAGAGTTCAGGGCGGATGCTTTACGGGCGATTGCTCGCAAAGCCATGGAGCGTAAGACCGGTGCTCGTGGTTTGCGTTCAATTATTGAAAATGTATTGCTGGATACTATGTTTGACCTGCCGTCTTTGGATAACGTCACCAAAGTGGTGGTTGATGAAAGTGTTATCAATGGTGAAAACACGCCTATTTTGATTTATGAAGATCAACCCGCTGATCTCGCTTCAGGTGATAAATAGTTCCTACCTGATTGATCTTTAAACACTTCGGCTGATTTTAACGCGTCCGGTTTCTCCGGACGCTTGATTTCTTTATGCCTGTCCCCATATTGTTTTCACGAACACGATAACCGTGTCTGTTGACTCCCTAAAGAGGTCTGCATTGATGGAAAAAGAATTTGAAGCTACATCAACTGATGACAATGCATTGCAAAAAGTGCCTGTATTGCCACTACGTGATGTTGTTGTATATCCGCATATGGTTATTCCTTTATTTGTTGGACGAGAAAAATCCATCAAAGCACTGGAACACGCTACGGATGAAAATAAACAAATCCTGCTGGTAGCCCAAAAAGATTCTGGCGAAGATTCTCCTGCGCCAGAAAATCTGTATGAAACAGGAACCCTTGCCAATATTCTGCAGTTATTAAAGTTACCGGATGGCACAGTAAAAGTATTGGTTGAAGGTACACAACGCGCTAAAGTTGCTTTATACGACAATACCAATGCTTTTTGCGAAGCTGAAGTTGCCAGTTTTATTGATGAGCATCCTGATCAGCGTGAAGCTGATGTATTAATGCGGACACTGCTGGGACAGTTTGAGCAGTACGTTAAACTCAATAAGAAAATTCCACCTGAAGTGATTGCTTCTTTATCCAGCATTGAAGATCTGGCTCGTATGGCAGATACCGTTGCTGCGCATATGACGCTCAAGCTTGAAGACAAACAGCTTTTACTTGAAATGTCTGACGTCAAAGACCGAATTGAAAAGTTGATGGCATTCCTGGAATCGGAAATCGATATCCAGCAAATCGAAAAACGTATTCGTAACCGTGTTAAAAAACAGATGGAGAAAAGCCAGCGCGAGTACTATCTGAACGAACAACTTAAAGCGGTTCAGAAAGAACTTGGTGAACTGGATGACAGTGGCAACGAAGTTGAAGAACTAGCGGAAAAAATTGCGGCGGCGGGTATGAGTACAGAGGCTCGTGATAAAGCTGAGTCTGAACTGAAAAAATTGAAAATGATGTCGCCAATGTCTGCAGAAGCAACAGTGGTTCGAAACTACATTGAATATTTACTTGAGGTACCGTGGAAAAAACGCTCACGGGTGACGCTGGATCTGGACCATGCACAGCAGGTTCTGGATGAAGATCACTATGGACTGGAAAAAGTTAAAGAACGCATTATTGAATACCTCGCGGTACAGAAACGTGTTAAAAAGCTGAAAGGTCCTATTCTTTGTCTGGTTGGACCTCCAGGGGTCGGTAAAACCTCTATTGCGCAATCTATTGCCCGTTCGACTAATCGTAAATTCAGCCGCATGGCATTGGGTGGTGTGCGCGATGAAGCGGAAATTCGTGGTCACCGCCGTACTTACATTGGCTCTATGCCGGGTAAAGTGATTCAGAATATTTCCAAAACAGGTGTACGTAATCCACTGTTTTTATTGGATGAAATCGACAAAATGGCTCAGGATTTCCGTGGTGATCCGGCTTCTGCCTTATTGGAAGTGCTTGATCCTGAGCAAAACTCAACATTTGCCGATCACTATCTTGAAGTCGAATATGATTTGTCGGATGTAATGTTTGTCTGTACTGCAAATACATTGAATATTCCGGATGCACTGCGTGATCGAATGGAAATAATTCGTCTTGCAGGGTATACCGAAGATGAAAAATTGAATATCGCATTGCAGTATTTGTTGCCAAAAGCGATAAAAGACAATGGTCTGAAAGCGAATGAGATTGAAATTACCTCTGATGCAGTGATGGAAATCATTCGGCGTTATACACGTGAAGCAGGTGTGCGTAATCTGCAACGTGAAATTTCGAAGATCTGTCGCAAATTAGTTAAGCAAATCCTCAGTGAATCACCAACCGAGAAGGTTGTTGTGACAGCAGATAATCTGGAAGACTATTTAGGCGTCTATCATTATCAGTATGGTGTTGCTGAAGAAGATGATCGCATTGGACAGGTCACTGGTCTGGCCTGGACCGAAGTGGGTGGTGAGTTACTGACTATCGAATCGGCGGTAATGCCGGGTAAAGGCAAAGCCAGCTATACAGGTAAACTGGGTGATGTGATGCAGGAATCCATTCAGGCGGCTACCACCGTTGTTCGTTCTCGGGCAGTAGAGTGGGGCATTGCCGAGGATTATCTGCAAAGTCACGATTTACATATTCATGTACCCGAAGGTGCGACACCAAAAGATGGCCCAAGCGCAGGTATTGGTATGTGTACTGCACTGGTTTCAGCGATAACCGGTATACCGGTTAAATCCAATGTGGCCATGACAGGCGAGATCACGTTGCGTGGCGAGGTGTTGGCCATTGGTGGTTTGAAAGAGAAATTGCTGGCCGCACATCGTGGTGGCATTGATACCGTTCTGATTCCTAAAGATAATGTGAAGGACTTACGGGAAATTCCGGATAATGTAAAATCCGGGCTGGAGATTATTCCTGTACGCTGGATTAATGAAGTATTGGAAAAAGCCTTGCAGCATATGCCAACCAAGGTATTACCTACTCCGGATACTGCGACTGTAATGCCACCAGATCAGGCCAGTTTTCACGAAGTCAATACACAAAACCGGCATTAACCTGTTTAAAGCGAGCAACGGAGATTTATGATGACTCAAAAACAACAACAGCGTTTAATCGGGACGCTTTTGCTTGTCTTTTTCATCGCCGTGCTCGCTTATATCGTTTTATCTAAAGTCAGTCAGACAGAATCAGGGAGGCAAGTTCAAGAAGCAGAGCCGATTCAGTTTTCTTCGGTGATTGAAGCATTACAGGAAGAAACTGATGATGAATCCCTGATGGGAGATGAGACTTCTCTAGCTGAAGAAGCTTTTGTTGATATTGGTTCTGCTGATACAGAGAGTATTCCTCAATCTTCCGTATCTGATAAGCCGGTAGAAACCGATTCTTCAACAGAAAAAACGCCAGAACCAGAAATTATTTCAGAAAAACCGGCTCCTGCTCCTAAACCAGAACCCGAACCTGTTGCTGAGACGCCCGAACCGTCTCCGCCACCAGTGAGCCAACCTGAACCTTCCACATCAGCTGACTCAGCTTCACGATGGATTCTTCAATTGGGTAGTTTTTCGGTAGAAGCCAATGCAACCAGCCTGAAAAAGCAGTTGGAAGATATTGGATATAAACCGATGATTGAACAAACCCGGTCAGGAGAGACTGTAATCTACCGTGTCAGGCTTCAACCAGATGCTGATAGAGCTACTTTGGAACGAACCGCGGCTTCAATTCGTGAACAATTGAATTTGAATACCCAGATATTTCCTTATCCATGATGAATTCTTTGGTCATCTTTTTGTAATCGGATAAGCGTAAATATATTGGGTTAGCTTTCGCAATTCTGATAAAATTCTCTTTTTAACACGCTGCTCGATGCGGAGTCATAATGAACTGGGTAGATTATTTAATAATCGGCATTATTTTGATTTCGTCGGGCATCAGTATCGTTCGTGGATTTATAAAAGAAGTACTTTCATTAATCAGCTGGATAGTGGCGATTTGGGTCGCCTTTATGTTTTATGCAAATTTCGCCAGCTTGTTAACGCCCTATATCGATACAGTTACCATACGTTTATTTATCGCTTTTTTTGTCTTATTTGTTGTCACATTAATACTCGGTGCCCTGGTTAATCATTTGATTTCACAATTGGTTGAAAAAACAGGGCTTAGCGGTACAGACCGGGCACTCGGGGTGATTTTCGGTATTCTTAGAGGTGTTGCAATCGTTACACTTTTGGTGTTGGTTGCAGGTGTAACACCCATGCCATCAGATAGTTGGTGGCAAAACTCATTATTGTTACAACACTTTGAAGATCTGGCGGTTTGGGTCAAGCAGCTGTTACCGGCTGATGTTGCTGAACACGTTAACTTCAACTAATCCTGACAGGGTGTTTTTATGTGTGGAATTATTGGTATCGTTGGTCATTCAGAAGTCAATCAAGCGTTATATGATGGTCTGACAGTTCAACAACATCGTGGTCAGGATGCTGCGGGCATTATGACTTGTGACCAAACCGGACGGTTTTATCTTCGTAAGGATAATGGTCTGGTAAAAGATGTGTTTCATACGCGTCATATGATTCGGCTTAAAGGCTCGATGGGAATAGGACATATTCGTTATCCGACCGCGGGATGCTCCAACTCAGCTGAGTCCCAACCTTTTTATGTCAATTCACCTTTTGGTATCGCACTGGCACACAATGGCAACCTGACCAATACGCAGCTCTTATCTGATCAGTTATTTAAAAGCGATCGTCGGCACCTGAATACCGGCTCCGACTCGGAAGTTTTACTGAATGTACTGGCTCATGAGTTACAGACTTCTGGAAAACTCAAACCACAACCAGAAGATATTTTCAACGCTGTTGTCGAAGTTCATAAACGCTGTAAAGGGGCATATGCTGCCGTCGCCATGATTGCCGGTGTCGGTATGCTGGCATTTCGTGATCCTTACGGTATTCGTCCTGCGGTTATCGGCAAACGTGAGACCGAGCAAGGCACCGAATATGTTGTGGCTTCTGAAAGCGTTGTCATGGATACGCTGGATTTTGAATTTATGCGTGATGTGCAGCCGGGCGAATGCATCTTTATTGATATGGAAGGCCGTTTCCATAATAAGCAATGTGCCGAAAATCCAATTAAATCACCTTGTATATTTGAATATGTATACTTTGCTCGCCCTGATTCAATGATGGATGGTATTTCGGTACATAAAAGCCGCATGCGTATGGGAACCAAACTGGCGGATAAAATTAAACGCGAATTTCCTGACCATGATATTGATGTGGTGATCCCCATCCCCGACACCAGCCGCAGTGCTGCATTACAACTGTCTTATGATTTAGGCGTGGTATACCGCGAAGGTTTTATTAAAAATCGTTATATTGGCCGCACCTTTATTATGCCAGGTCAACAACAGCGCAAAAAATCGGTTCGGCAGAAATTGAACGCAATCGATCTGGAGTTCCGCGATAAAAATGTTCTGCTGGTTGATGACTCAATTGTTCGTGGCACTACTTCTCAGCAAATCGTGCAAATGGCCCGGGATGCAGGCGCTAAAAAAGTCTACCTGGCATCCGCAGCGCCACCGGTTCGTTTCCCTAATGTGTATGGTATAGATATGCCATCACCATCTGAATTTGTCGCGCACAATCGTAACGTCCAACAAATTGCCGAAGAGCTGGGTGTGGATTGGTTAATTTATCAGGATTTGAAAGATCTGGTCGAAGCCATTAACAAGAAAAGTGATGTTGAACGTTTTGATACCTCATGCTTTGATGGCGATTACATTACCGGTGATATTGATGAGACCTACTTGTACTATATTGATGCGCTGCGTAATGACATGTCAAAACAGAGTGCTGAAGAAGGTAACGTGACCATTGAGCTGCATAATGACGTTTAAAGTCATCGTCCATCGCAACAATTCTAAAAGTTCACTTCCTGCTGAATTCGGCAGGAATAAACAGCTTTTTGCTGTTTGATACCAATTCTTATATAATCCCGTCGATTATGCATCAGCAATTGCCAAAAGAGTTAGATCCGTTTCGTTTTGCTCATAGCGGTTTACAGATAGCGGGCGAAATCCCGGTCAGTAAAATGTCGCGCTTGAGTGAAATGCTTTATGACGATTCGGGGACGGTGAAAGTCGATATGCTGTTTGATATTGATACGACCGGCACACCTTTTATGCGTGGGCAATTTGCTGTAACAGTCAAACTGCTATGTGAACGTTGTATGGAGCCTATGGCCCATACAATGGATATAGTCACAAAGCTGGCCTTGGTACGACACGAAGGAAAGATTGAAGGACTGGCTGAACAATATGAGCCTTGGATCTTGAATGATGCAAAACAAGTTGATCCGGCACAGATTGTGGAAGATGAGTTGATACTCGCTTTGCCAATCGTGCCAAAACATGATTATCCATGTTTGCCTGAAGAATTATGGCAAGCGGGGGAAGAAGAAATTGAGGCTGAGAAACCGGTCTCACCATTTGCAGTGTTATCTGCATTGAAATCGAAAAAGTAATTTATTTTGGGTTTAGGAGTTTAAGCCATGGCTGTTCAAAAGAGTAAAAAGAGTCCTTCACGTCGCGGCATGCGTCGTTCACATGATGCATTGACAGAGTCAACATTATCTGTTGATTCAACTTCAGGTGAATTACACCGTCGTCATCATGTAACCGCTGACGGTTACTATCGTGGCCGTAAAGTCATCGCTGACAAGAGTGAATAAGGCTTAACAGAAATTGACTTTAACAATTTCGATCGACGCTATGGGCGGGGATCACGGACCACAAGTCGTGATCCCCGCTGCCATATCAACGCTGGAAAGGCATACCGATGTAGAACTGATTCTGGTGGGCGATGAAGCCACCATATCAGCAGAGTTAGCCAAACATCAGCTTGCTGACAAGCACCGGATTAAAATTCACCATGCTTCTCAAACGGTTGGCATGGATGAAGCCCCTTCATCAGCACTTCGCGGTAAAAAAGATTCTTCAATGCGGGTGGCCATAAATCTTGTAAAAGAAGGGCAGGCTGCTGCCTGTATCAGTGCCGGCAATACCGGCGCATTGATGGCAACGGCACGTTTTGTATTAAAAACCCTGCCAGGAATTGAACGTCCAGCCATCATTACAGCCTTGCCCACCATGCGTGGACACACCTATGTTCTCGATCTTGGGGCCAATGTGGACTCCACAGCCGAACATCTGGTGCAATTTGCATTAATGGGCTCCGTGTTGGCCGAGTTGATTGATGGAAAACCAAATCCGACAGTGGGCCTGCTTAATGTTGGTGCTGAAGAAATTAAAGGTAATGAACGGGTAAAAGAAGCGGCTCGTTTATTGGCTAAAACAGACTTGAATTATTATGGTTATGTTGAAGGTGATGGTCTTTACCATGGCGAAGTTGATGTACTGGTCTGTGATGGGTTTGTTGGTAATGTGGCGTTAAAAGCCAGTGAAGGCGTCGCGCATATGATTCGTCATTATCTGCGTCAGGCATTTAGTCGTAATATTTTCACTAAAATTGCCGGTTTGATTGCCTATCCGGTTTTGAAACATTTCAGTAAAGAACTCGATCCTCGATCATTTAACGGAGCCAATTTGATTGGTTTACAAGGCATCGTGATCAAAAGTCATGGTGGTGCTGACGCGTTTGCGTTCGCCAATGCGATAAATATTGCCATTCTTGAAGCCAGAAAAGACGTACCGAAGAATATCACTAGACATCTTGAAACTCTTCTAGAGGAACAAGTATTGTGATTTATTCCAGAATTGCCGGGACGGGCAGCTATTTACCGGAAAAATTTCTGACAAACATTGATTTAGAATCAATGGTTGAAACCAGTGATGAGTGGATTACCGATCGTACCGGTATAAAAAAAAGACATATTGCTGCCACTGACGAAACCACAACTGATTTAGCGTACTTTGCTGCCAAAAATGCCATCTCTTCTGCAGGATTAAAGTCTCGCGACATTGACATGATTATTGTCGCAACAACAACTCCGACACGCATTTTTCCAAGCACCGCAGCACTGGTTCAGCAACGGCTGGGGATTCATGGCTGTCCAGCGTTTGATATTCAGGCCGTTTGCACGGGTTTTGTTTACGCATTAACTATTGCCGACAAGTTTATTAAGTCAGGCAGTGCTAAAAATGTACTGGTTATTGGAGCAGAAACCTTGTCGCGCATAGTCGACTGGACTGACCGCAATACCTGTGTGTTATTTGGTGATGGGGCGGGTGCCGTCGTGCTTCAGGCTTCTGTTGAGCCTGGTGTACTGTCTACACATATCCACTGCGATGGCAGCTTTAATAATCTGTTACATGTGCCGACCGGGCCAGGCAGTGCTATAACCGAAGATCCAGCTTATATCGAAATGCAAGGCAATGAAGTTTTCAAGGTGGCCGTCAAAACCCTTAGTAAGATCGTCGACGAAACACTTGAAGCCAATCAATTAGATAAACACGATATTGATTGGCTGATACCGCATCAGGCGAACATCCGAATTATTGCGGCGACAGCCAAAAAATTGAGCATGTCCATGGACAGTGTTGTCGTTACCGTTCAAGACCATGGTAATACCTCTGCGGCATCTATTCCACTGGCTTTAGATGTAGCCGTGCGTGATGGTCGTATCAAGCGCGGCGAAACATTATTGTTTGAAGCGTTTGGTGGTGGGTTTACCTGGGGCTCTGCGCTCATCAAATATTAATCTGAGGTGTTTTTAGCAATGCATTCAGCTTTTGTCTTTCCCGGTCAGGGTTCTCAATCAGTATCCATGTTAGCCGAGTTGTCTGAAAGGTTTCCGCAAGTTCAGCAAACATTTTCAGAGGCCAGTGAGGCCCTTGGTTATGATTTATGGTCACTTGTTCAAAATGGACCTGAAACTGAATTAAATCAAACTGATAAAACCCAACCAGCCATGCTGGCCGCCGGTATTGCTGTCTGGCGTTGCTGGGAGGCGACGAGCCAGTATAAGCCAGCTTATCTGGCAGGTCATAGCCTGGGTGAATATACTGCACTGGTAGCAGCACAGGCTCTGGATTTTAAAACAGCCATTAAGCTGGTCGAAAAACGCGGTCAATTGATGCAACAGGCCGTTCCTTCAGGTGAAGGCGCTATGGCGGCTATACTTGGTCTGGACGATGATGTCGTCAAAGCTGTCTGTCAGAAAGCCAGTGATATAGGCGTCGTTGAAGCGGTTAATTTTAACTCACCGGGCCAGGTAGTGATTGCCGGAACTAAATCTGCCGTTGATAAAGCTGTTGAAATTGCGACTGAAAAAGGCGCAAAACGTGCTCTGCTATTACCTGTCAGCGTACCCTCGCATTGTGCGTTGATGCGTCCGGCTGCTGAAGAATTACTTACAGAGCTGGAATCCGTCACTCTTCAAGCTCCCCAAATTCCTGTAATTCATAATACAAGTGTGAGCACAACTGCCGATCCTGATGAAATTCGTCAATTATTAGCACAACAGTTATACAATCCGGTTCGTTGGGTTGAAACGGTCGAATGGCTTGCTGCACAGGGTGTGGATACGCTGGTTGAATGTGGGCCGGGGAAAGTACTGGCTGGCCTGAGCAAACGTATCGATAAATCTTTGCAGGCTTTACCGGTATTTGATTCAGTAACTCTGCAGAAAACTCAAGAAGCGTTAGGAGAATAATCATGAGCCTACAAGGTAAAGTTGCTTTGGTAACGGGGGCCACCCGTGGTATCGGACGTGCCATTGCATTGAGTCTGGGCGAGCAGGGTGCAACGGTTATCGGCACCGCCACCTCAGAAAATGGCGCCGCTGCCATCAGTGAATATTTGCAATCAGCAGGCATTCAGGGCAAAGGCATGGTATTGAATGTCACGCAGGATAATGCGATTGATGAGGCCGTCACAGCGATTGAAACAGAATTTTCTGCGCCGGATATTCTGGTCAATAACGCCGGAATTACCCGTGATAATTTACTGATGCGCATGAAAGATGAAGAATGGGACGATATTATCAATACCAATCTCACACCTATTTTTAAACTGAGTAAACGCTGCGTCCGCGCGATGACCAAAGCCCGTTGGGGCCGAATTATTAATATCACCTCCGTTGTTGGTGTGATGGGGAATGCTGGTCAAACTAATTATGCCGCAGCTAAAGCGGGTGTGATTGGATTTAGCAAATCTTTGGCTCGTGAAGTCGGGGCACGCGGTATTACTGTAAACAGTGTTGCGCCAGGGTTTATTGATACCGATATGACCAGTGGTCTGCCAGAAGCGCATAAAACAGCGTTACTGGAACAGGTTCCGATCAAACGCCTCGGTGAGGCAGAAGAAATTGCCGCTGCTGTCAGCTTTTTGGCCAGTCCTTTAGCAGGATATATTACCGGCGAAACGCTGCATGTAAACGGCGGCATGTATATGAATTGAGGGCCTGAATCTGCAGAGACTCAGGTTTTTTTATTGTGGAGATATTTTCGGACAAGGCTTCCAGCTTGTCTCCGCAGTGCTCGCACTATAAAATGCCAGCACGTTGTTTGTACTTAACCACCAAAGGAAACAGATGTTATGAGTGATATTGAAGCTCG
>DEXE01000006.1:513542-513742 GCA_002363955.1 Methylophaga sp. UBA3192 | reverse complement strand
GATGCTTCATTTATTGATGATCTGGGTGCTGACTCGCTGGACACTGTTGAGCTGGTTATGGCACTGGAAGAAGCATTTGAATGTGAAATTCCTGATGAAGAAGCTGAAAAGATCACCACAGTAAAAGAAGCTGTCGCTTATATTAATTCTGTACAGTCTTAATATTACAGATTGCTTCAGATGTAGCCGTCTAGCGTGCA
>DEXE01000006.1:483208-513376 GCA_002363955.1 Methylophaga sp. UBA3192 | reverse complement strand
CTGATGTCTAAAAGACGCGTTGTGGTTACCGGGCTGGGCGCGGTAACACCGGTCGGTTTATCGGTGGCAGAAAGCTGGGATAACATCCTGGCAGGCAAAAGTGGTGTGGCACCAATCACATCATTTGATGTAACTGATTTTCCAGTTCGTTTTGGTGCTAGCGTCAAAGACTTTGATGTTGAGACAGTTATTTCTCGTAAAGACGCCAAGAAAATGGATACTTTCATTCACTACGGCATTGCAGCCGCAGTGGAAGCAATTAAAGATGCTGGTCTCGAAGTGACTGATGCCAATGCTGAGCGTATTGGTGTTGTTATTGGTTCGGGTATTGGCGGCTTGCCTGGTATCGAGGCCGGCTATGACAGTTTTCTGAATGGTGGTCCACGTAAAATTTCGCCTTTCTTTGTGCCTAGTAACATTATCAACATGATCTCCGGTAATTTGTCGATCATGTATGGCATGAAAGGTCCTAATACCGCTATTGTTACTGCCTGTTCTACTGGCACACATTGTATTTCGGCTGCTGGTCGCATGATTCAGTATGGTGATGCTGATGTGATGATCGCCGGTGGTGCCGAAATGGCTACATCGAAAACCGGTTTAGGTGGTTTTGCTGCAGCGCGTGCCTTATCAACACGTAATGATGATCCACTTGCTGCAAGTCGTCCGTGGGATAAAGATCGTGACGGGTTTGTCCTTGGTGATGGTGCTGGTGTGCTCGTATTAGAAGAATATGAGCATGCTAAAAAGCGTGGCGCAACGATTTATGCTGAATTAGTCGGCTCAGGTATGAGCAGTGATGCCTATCACATGACCATGCCGTCACAGGGCGGAGAGGGGGCAGCACGTTGCATGGTAAATGCAATGAATGATGCAGCCATCAACCCGGAAGACATCAGTTATATAAATGCTCATGGCACATCAACACCTGCTGGTGATGTGGCTGAAACCCAAGCGATTAAAACCGCTTTGGGCCATTCAGCACAAAAGGTAGCTGTCAGTTCAACCAAATCCATGATTGGTCACTTATTAGGCGCGGCCGGAGGCGTAGAAGCGGTATTCAGTATTCTGGCGATTCGCGATCAGGTGGCACCCCCCACTATCAATCTGGACAACCCGGATGACGCTTGTGATCTGGATTATGTACCACATACTGCCAGACAAATGACTATTGATATTGCCATGTCGAATTCATTTGGTTTTGGCGGCACCAACGGTACTGTTATTTTCAAAAAACTCAGTTAGTTGACACGACATGATTCTGATTAACGGCCAACCCGAAAACAGAATCGATGTCGCGGATCGTGGCTTGCAATATGGCGATGGTTTATTTGAAACCATCGCCTATCGTCATGGTGGACTGGAATTTTTATCTGATCATCTTTCCCGTTTAAAAGAAGGTTGTGATCGCCTGAAAATTGGTTTTTCAGCAGAACAACAACAGTTACTGATTCAAGATATACAATCTGTCTGCCAGCAGTTAAATCACAATGCCGTAGTCAAGATTATTCTGACTCGTGGCTCAGGTGGCAGAGGCTATCGTTATGAAGCTGATATGCAAACTACCCGCATTATCAGTAGCCATGCCATGCCGGTTTACCCTGTTCATAATGTTTACGGCATAAAAGTACGTATCTGCCATCAGCGTTTAGCAATCAATCCAAGCTTAGCGGGAATCAAACATCTTAACCGGTTGGAACAGATCCTTGCCCGAAATGAATGGCGGGATGAGACGATTGCCGAAGGTTTAATGTTGGATTATCAAGATCGGCTAATCGAAGGTACCATGTCAAATGTGTTTCTGGTGAAGGACAATAAATTATTCACGACTGAGATTTCAAGCTGTGGAATCGCTGGTATTATGCGTAAGCAGCTAATTAACCTGGCTGAAAAACTGGAGATGCCCGTTCATATTACCTCACTTACTATCGATGATATTAACTCAGCTGATGAAATGTTTGTTTGTAACAGTCTACTGGGTATCTGGCCGGTTATACATATCACAGACTTCAATAGGGATCTTGGTCACGGTCCGATCACCCAGAAGCTGCAGAAGGCTTTAAATTCATTAGACAGAAACCAATGAAAATACCTTTAACTATCAAACTACTTTTTTTACTGCTGTTCATAGCGATTATTGCTTTGATAGTCTGGAGTGAATATCAACGATTTCTGCATCAGCCAGTGAATCTGATCGAAGATGATACGATTTTTACTATCAATCCCGGTGATAACATCAGTAAAGTCAGTCAACGTTTATACGATAGTGGTTTGAGTCCAGTTCCCAGTGTCTATCTGGATATCTATGCTCGACTCCAAGGTAATGCGCAGCAGATCAAAGCAGGTGAGTATAGGGTTCAAGCTGATGCTACGTTGCCGGATTTATTAAACCTCTTTATTAGTGGCAGAGTCGTTCAATATTCGCTGACTATTATCGAGGGGATGACGGCAAATCAATTATTTGAAAAAATGCTGGCCCATCCAAAACTCAAAATCACTTTGAACGAACTGAACAATGAAACAGTGCGCGAAGCCTTGGCTATTGAGAATGAACGGGTTGAAGGCTGGTTTTTACCTGAGACTTATCACTTTCCTGCCAATACCACGGATGTACAGTTTTTACGTCGAGCGCATCAGAAAATGCAGAACCAACTGGAAAATGCCTGGCAACAGATGTCAGAAAAGTTACCATATGAATCGGCGTATGAAGTCCTGATCATGGCTTCTATTATTGAAAAAGAAAGTGCCATTCCTGAAGAACGACCAGAAATTTCCGGTGTGTTTGTCAGACGTCTGGATAAAGGTATGCGTTTACAGACAGACCCCACGGTTATCTATGGAATGGGTGAGAGTTATGATGGCAATATCCGTAAAAAAGATCTGCAAACCGATACGCCATACAATACCTATACCCGTTTTGGTTTGCCACCGACGCCAATCTGTTTACCCAGTAAAGAGTCTATTGAAGCAGCGATGAATCCGGCGGAAGGAACCAGTCTGTATTTTGTAGCGGGGGCTGAAAATGGTGGTCATGTTTTCTCAGATAATCTTGAAGACCATAATCGTGCCGTCAGGCAGTACTGGAATAATATGCGGTTAACCCAATGAACGGAAAATTCATCAGTATTGAAGGCATCGAGGGTGCTGGTAAATCAACGCAGCTGCAATTTATTGCTGATTATTTACGATATCAGGGTAAACACGTTGTCGTCACCCGTGAGCCGGGCGGTACTCCGTTGGGAGAGAAAATCCGTGAAGTTCTGCTTAAGCCAACGGATCAGGCGATGGCAGAAGATACCGAATTACTGCTGATGTTTGCCGCGCGTGCCGAACACATCCAACAGGTCATCCTGCCAGCGTTAAAGCGCGGCGATTGGGTCGTGTCTGATCGTTTTGTTGATGCCACTTTTGCCTATCAGGGCGGGGGCAGAGGGATTGACGAACAGCGAATTCGTCAATTGGCTGAGTGGACCTTGCAAGGCTTTCAGACCGATGTGACATTTTTATTTGATTTACCGGTTGCGCTTGGGCAAACACGTGTTGAGCAACGCCAGCAGCAAAAAGATCGCTTTGAACAGGAAAAAAAGGCTTTTTTTGAACGTGTGAAAAACTGCTATTTGGCTCGCGCAGAGGCTGAGCCGGAGCGCATCAAGTTAATAGATGCCAGCCAGAGTATTGCTGCTATTCAACAACAGCTTAGTCAACAGCTTGATCAGCTAGTGGATAAATCAGGTTTATGACGGAGCTTTTTCCATGGCAGCAAACACTTTGGCAGCATGTTGTTGTCAGAGTCGATAAGCAGCGCCTGCCGCATGCCATTTTAGTAACCGGTGTTGCAGGCTTAGGTAAAGCACAATTTGCTGCCAAAATGGCTGAAAGCCTTTTATGTTTAAACGTAGACAATCAATTTCACGCCTGTGGTGTCTGTCATAGCTGTCAGATCATGCAGGCGGGGAATCATCCGGATCATTTGACGATCAGTGTTGAAGAAGCGGGTAAATCAATCAAAATAGAACAAATCCGTGCGCTGAAAGAAAAACAGTCATTGACGCCGAGCATCGCCAAATGGAAAACGGTCGTTATTGAAGCGGCTGATGCGATGACCAATAGTGCCGCCAACAGTTTATTAAAACTGCTTGAAGAGCCTCAGAACAATACAATTTTGATTTTAACTACGGATGCAGTGCATCGGTTGCCTGTCACTATTTGTAGCCGCTGCCAGCAAATGCATATGTCGGCACCTGACTACTCAATAACGATGCAATGGCTTGATTCAGCAGGAATTTCAACAGATGTCGAGCAACTGCAGAAAATCTCGTCATTAACCCAGGATGCCCCGTTTGCTATCGTTAAAGCCCTTGAAAGTAATGAGTGGCAGGCGTATCAGCAGATTCAGCAGGATTTTGATCAGCTGCTGCTGCAACAGACAAATCCCGTCCAACTTGCTAATCAATGGCAGCAGTTAGATCTCTTGAAAGTCATGCACCAATTATTATCAACGATTAAAACCCGGCTCAAAAACCATTATTCGGGATATGCTGAAGTCAGTGAAACACAGCAATACTGGCAGATCGTTGATTGCATAGTGAATACAATAAAGCTAATATCGTCTCAAAATAACTACAACAAGACATTGTTAATAGAGGACTTTATGGTTTCAGTAATGCGTATCTCAGATACGAATTCAGTAAACTGGCAGTCTCGTACCGGCAAATAATTAAAGAGTCTTTTTATGGGTATGAATCCACGTAAAGGTATCCTCTCGCTGAAAATAAGCGATCAGAACATGTTGTATCATTCTTTTATGCCGTTTCTCAAAAACGGTGGTTTATTTATCCCCACGAATAAACATTATGAAATGGGCGAGGAAGTTTTTATTCTGCTGACCTTATTGGATGAGGCTGAGAAAATTCCAATTGCCGGGACCATTGCCTGGATAACCCCGAAAGGTGCTCAAGGAAATCAGGCTGCAGGCATAGGCGTACATTTCAGCGAAGGTGATGGCGGCGCGAATGTCGTTCGCGGCAAAATTGAAAATCATCTGGTCGACAAATTAAAGTCTGATAAAGCTACCTACACGATGTAAGACAAACATGACGGTATCCGCCGTCACCAACTGAGTTATTTATGTATATCGATTCACATTGCCACCTGAATTTACTGGCTGACCAACCTGGCGGCATTGCTGCGATGGTCGCAGAAGCTACTGAAAACAATATCGAACATATTTTGTGTATTGCGATTGATAAAGATAGCATTGAAGCCGTTCGCCAGCTTGCAGAACAATATCCTCAACTTACAGCGACTGTTGGGGTTCATCCAAATGTGGATGAAGCTGCGACCCTGAGTACGGAACAGCTTATTGAGCTGGCTAATCACCCTAAAGTTATTGCAATTGGGGAAACTGGCCTGGATTACTTTCGCAGTGAAGGCGATCTTACCTGGCAGCGCCAACGTTTCAGTTATCACATTGCCGCTGCGAAACAAACACAAAAACCATTGATTATTCATACCCGTGAAGCACGTGAAGACACAATGACGATGCTGGAACAGGAAAATGCCAGAGATGCGGGTGGCATTATTCATTGCTTTACTGAAAACTGGGAAACGGCAAAACGTGCTTTGGATATTGGCTTTTATATTTCTTTATCTGGAATTGTGACGTTCAAAAGCGCTCGTGAATTACAGGATGTCGCCAAAAAACTACCTTTGGATAGGATTCTTATCGAAACAGACGCACCGTATCTGGCACCGGTACCGCATCGAGGAAAGACCAATAAACCTGCTTATGTAAAACATGTTGCTGCTTTTCTGGCCGAGCTTCGTGGCGAATCAGAAGAGCAGATAGCGGCAACCACCACAGAAAATTTCTATCGATTGTTTCCGACCGCTAATAAGGCTGCCTGAAATCATGGATGCTACCGGTGTTCAAAAAAAATTATTGCTGATTTTTGTTGTTGTTTTTGGATTAATTGGCTGCGACCAGCCTTCAGTCAGCCTTAAACCCTTAAAACAAGACGCTGTCATTCTGGCATTTGGAGATAGCCTGACTTTTGGGACCGGTGCTCAGCCCGATCAGAGTTATCCAGCAGTATTAGCCGAACTAACCGGCAGAACAGTGATAAATTCTGGAGTTCCAGGTGAAATCAGTAGTGCTGGTCGGGCACGTTTATCACAACTGCTTCAGGAAACTAAACCGGATCTGGTTATTTTGTGTCATGGAGGTAATGATTTGCTTCGCAAGCAAAGCCGTCAACAATTACAGGCTAATTTGCAGGCGATGATTGATGAAATTACCGGTTCCGGTGCCCAGGTTTTACTTGTGGCTGTTCCTGCATTTAGTCTTAATCTGGCGCCGGTGCCTCTGTATCTTGAAGTGGCACAAGTTAATAAAGTGCCAGTTCAGGCAACTGCGCTGAGTGAAATATTGACTGATTCATCTTTAAAAGCGGATCAGGTACATCCCAATGCGCTTGGATATCAGCAGTTTGCTCAATCAATCTATCGTTTATTGATTGAAACGGATGCCATAAGGCCTTAGGGGCTGTTTATCTTTCGTCGCTAATATTGTTTTTATTCAATCACAATACGACGGGTTGTGATTGAAAACAGATCTCATTTTTTTACGGTTTTTTCAATGTGATTTTCTAAAGTTTTGATACGGGAAGACGTTATCTAAAACAGTATGATAATTTCCCGATATCTTTGGAGCACAGCAACATGAAGTCATTATCCGTCCAAGCAAAAATGTTGCTTTTAAGCGGTCTTATGGTTACCGGTATCGTTGTTCTGGCGGCAATGCTAAGTTTTGGTATGCACTCACTGGTGCAGATTGGTCAGTCGAGCACACTGAGCAGTCAGGCAGAAACAACCATGCAGAGCTTACGGATCAATGAAAAAGACTTTTTCAACCGCCTCGACCTCAAATATCAGACGCAATTTAATGAAAACCACCGCATTATCAAACAACAGCTTTCTGATTTAGATTCACAGCTTAAATCAGAGGATATTCAGCTTGAAAATTTCTCACATTTATTAGAATTGCTCCAACAATATCATGCTGGTTTTAATGAAATAGTAGCAACTCAGCAAACCATTGGCCTGAATCATACAGATGGACTTTATGGCACATTACGCGCATCGGTTCATGAGGCCGAACAAATGCTGGGCAAATTTCAGGATGATACTTTATTAAAAGATATGTTGATGTTACGTCGCAATGAAAAGGACTTTCTATTACGTAAAGACGTGAACTATCTGGATACATTTAACAAAAATCTGCAGGTTTTTTATCAGAATCTGCAACAAAGCTACCTGAGTGATTTCGAACAACGTGAAATATCGGGTTTAATGCAAAACTACAGCAGCGATTTTACCACTCTGGTGAAAACATACGAGGAACTTGGATTTAATGAAGATCTCGGACAGATTGGTTCAATGAGAACGATTGTATATGAGATCCAGGATTTGCTTCATGATACTGCCGAACAAATCGCTGACGAACTCCTGATGCATGAAAAGTCGATCTTTATCAAAGCGATAATCTCCATCATCGTCATTCTTGCTGCCTTGGTAATACTTTCTCAATTAATCAGCCGTAGCGTCGTTAACCCAATAAATTTACTGGCTGAGGTAATGAAACGGGCACAGCAAAATAAAGATCTGACCCAGCGTGCTCATGTTGAAGGCAAAGATGAAATCGTGCAGATGGCGGATGTGTTCAACCAGATGATGGGCGCTTTCAGTCAACTGATTCAGGAAGTATTCGACTCTTCTCGCCAACTCAATGTTGCCGCTGAAGAGTTAACGGTCATCACCGGTCAAACCAGCCGCGGCGTAATGAGTCAACAAAGCGACAGCGAACAGGTTGCCACGGCCATGAATGAAATGGCGGCTACCGTTCAGGAAGTCGCCCGTTATGCTTCACAGGCTGCGGAGGCTTCACGTACAGCTGATGATGAAACCAAAGCAGGCAAACAGGTGGTTGTTGAGGCCATTGAGGGGATTAAACAACTCGCTAAACAAGTTGAAATGGGCGCAATATCCATAAAAGACCTGCAAAAGGAAAGTGAGAACATTGGCAGTGTTCTTGGCGTGATTCAGGGGATTGCGGAACAAACTAATTTATTGGCATTGAATGCGGCAATTGAAGCAGCCAGAGCAGGTGAATCGGGCCGGGGTTTTGCTGTGGTTGCCGATGAGGTCAGAACCCTGGCCAAACGCAGTCATGACTCAACAGAAGAAATCAAAAAAATTATTGATCGATTACAAACAGAGGCTGAGAAAGCTGTTCAGGTTATGGACGAAGAACTTGTACAAGCCAATCAAAGTGTGGAAAAAGCAGAAAAAGCAGGGCAGTCGCTGGATATCATTGCTGAGTCAGTCGCTTCTATTCGCGATATGAACACACACATTGCCAGTGCTGCAGAGGAGCAGTCGGCTGTCGCTGAAGAAATAAATCGTAATATTGTCAGCATTGCTCAGGTTGCCGAAGAAAATGCAGAAAGTACCAATCAAACGACATTGACCAGTCAGGAACTGGCCAGATTGGCAAACGGATTGGAAACCCAAATCAGTCAATTCAAAATTTAGAGCAGATAAAATTTCACTGGCGGCTCGGGCTAACTCTGTTATATGGTGGTGATGGATATCATTTAATCTGATCTTTATAGACAAGCGAGCGAGAAAGTGAGCAACAACACTGAGGCCGAGGACTATTTATTAAGAGTGCTGATGAATCAGCAATCGCAGGCCGTATTTATTTTTAAGGATAATTTATTACTCACAGCCAACTCCGAAGCCTTACGACTAATCAAAGCCTCAGATGAAAACGACATTGTCGGCCTGCCATTTGAGGCTTTTTTTTCTGATGAGTTTGATAAAACGGCTTTTCAAGCAAGAGCACCATTTCAATCGCCTTTAACGCTTATCTGTCAGAGTGAAGCTCAACGTTATCCGGCGACACTCGTGCTCGATGATGATGACAATAAATTACTGGTTATTTTATCCAGCGAGGTTCTGCCAGGTCCGGCACAACAATGGATTGCTGCAGATTTAGGGGCATCCCCCACACTGATAGGCCACTGGATATTTGACACCACCACTTCGCATTTATGGTGGGGGCCACAGACATTCGAAATCTTTGCTAAATCGACAACGAATTTTTCACCAACTTTGCCGACCATGCTGGATTTGATTCATCCAGATGATAAACAACATGTGAAAAATGCTTTTAATCTGGCGTTCACTAATCAGACTCACCTTGATGTGTGTCACAGGATTTTAATCGCCGGCAATGAATTACGTTACCTCCGACAACGGGCCACCTGGATTCCTGAAAAAAATGAGCTGTTTGGCACCGTATTGGATTTGACTGATATCCGACAACAAATCAGCCATACCGATCACTTGTTACGCTTAATGGATGAAACACAGCGTATTGGTCATATGGGTAGCTGGGAAATAGATTTGCTTAACGAAAAGGTGATTTGGTCTGAACAGACTGCAGTCCTGTTCGGCATCAGACTGGATGACTTCCCGGGCACAATTGAAAGCTTTCTGCAATTTATTCTGCCAGAAGATAAAGCCAACCTGCATTTATCCAGCGCCAAACCGAGTAATGCCGGTATCAATGAGGCTGAGTATCGAATTATTCGGCAAAGTGATGGGGAAATTCGTTGGCTATCCGAATGTGGAAAATCGGTTTTCAATGCCAGTGGCCAGGAAATACGCCGCCTGGGTATGACGATCGATATCACAGAGCGTAAGCGTCTGGAAATGATACAAAAACTGGAATCCAGAATGATAGAAGCTGTTGCCTCCAATATGGATTTGCATCAGATCATGGATCAGATCGTTTTGGGTATTGAGGAGATTTTACCGAACACCATTGCATCAATCTTACTGATAGATGAAGAAGGTAAACGTTTGCTTAATGGCTCGGCTCCTAATTTACCCGTTAAATATAACGAAGCCATTCATGGAGAACCGATAGGCCCCAAAGCAGGGTCCTGTGGAACAGCCGCTTTTCTGAAAAAGCCGGTGATTGTCTCCGATATTGCTACCGATCCGTTATGGGAAAATTATCGGGATTTAGCGTTAGCTTATGATCTGCGGGCTTGTTGGTCTCATCCAATATTTAATGAAAAACAAAAGGTTATTGCTACCTTTGCCATTTATCATAATAGGATAATAAGTCCTGGACCAGAGCAGCAGGACACCATCGAGCGAATTTCAAAAATTATTTCCATTGCGATTACCAAACAGCAAAATGAAGCGCGTTTGCGGGTCAGTGAAAGTCGTTTTCGAAATGCCTTTCAGGATGCGGCTACCGGTGTGGCAATTACCACTATTGATGGTCGACACCTTGAATGTAATCAAGCGTACTGCGACATGCTGGGTTATTCGAATGACGAGCTCATGCAACTTGGTTTTCAGCAACTGACGGCTCCTGATGATAATCCCCTCAATCAACAGAAAATCAATGACATTCTGCTGGGGATCTCTGACAGTTGCATCCTTGAAAAAAGATTCATCAGTAAAACCAAAGACACAATCTGGGCAAGATTGAGTATTACCGTACAACGTGATGACAATGGTCAACCACTGCATCTTATTGCGATTACCGAAAACATTACCGCTACCAGGCTCGCAGAAGAACAGCGTTCTGAAGCGGAAAGATCGCTGATGCAATTATTACGAAACCTACCCGGAGTAGCTTACCGGAGTTTATGTGATGAGCACTGGACCATGTTGTATGTCAGTGAAGCCTTTTATCGTTTGACTGGGTATAACGCCGAAGATGTTATTGGTAATCAGCATATTGATTTTGCCAGTATTATCCATCCGGATGATCGTGAGGCGATGTATGCTGAAACCTTAAAAGCACTCGATCAGAACCAACCATTTCAGGTCGAATATCGCATTGTCCGAAAAGATGGAGCTGTACGTTGGTTCTGGGAGCAGGGCAGTGGTGTGCGCGACAGTGATGGCAATTTGCAAGCCATAGAAGGTTATATCACTGATATAACCCGACAAAAAGTGGCCGATGCCAGTATCCGTGAGAGTGAACAACGTTTTCAATTATTATCCAAAGCCACCAATGATGCGATATGGGATTGGGATCTTATTACCAACAATCTCTGGTGGAGCGATAGTTTTGCAACACTGTTTGGTGTCTATTCAGGTGAGGCAGAACCCTCTTTGAAAGACTGGGAAAAACGGATACACCCAGATGATCGCAGCAGAGTGGTGAATAACCTTAACAGAGCAATTGATACCCATCAGCAGGGCTGGTCGGATAATTATAAGTTTCTGCGCCAGGATGGCAGTTATGCTGACGTTCTCGATCGTGGATATGTCATTTACAATGATACGAATGATGCCATCCGTATGGTTGGTGGCATTACCGATATTTCCGAACGGCTGGAGATGGAAGAGAAGCTCCGCCAGTCACAACGCCTTGAAGCGGTTGGTCAACTGACTGGTGGTGTAGCACATGATTTTAATAATTTGCTGACGGTAATTGTCGGCAACGCCGAAATCATTACTGAATCACTTGATGCAGAGTCCAGGTTACGAGGCTTATCTGAGATGATTCAGGAAGCCGCCGATCGCGGATCGGATTTAATTCAAAGTTTACTGGCATTTGCCAGACGACAGCCGCTGGACCCAAAACATATTGATGCCAACCAACTGTTAAAAAACTTCCAATCATTACTGAGTCGATCGATTGGAGAAGCTATTCAGCTGGAACTGGCCCTGCAACCGGATCTCTGGCTGGCTCAGGTGGATCCTGGCCAATTGGAAAATGCCTTGTTAAATCTCGCACTGAATGCCAGAGATGCAATGCCCTCAGGTGGACGGTTATTGATTGAAACGCTGAATGTTTCGCTTTCCGAAGATTATGGCTCACAGCATGATGTGTCACCTGGAGAGTATGTCATTATTGGCGTTTCTGATACGGGTGTCGGCATTGCTCCGGAAAACCTGGACAGAGTTTTTGAACCGTTTTATACCACCAAAAGTAAAGAGAAAGGCACCGGACTTGGCCTGGCAATGGTGTATGGTTTTGCCCGACAGAGCCTGGGGCATATCAACGTATATTCTGAACTTGCTCAGGGAACAACCATTCGACTTTACTTGCCCAGATCCCCGGAAGAAGTCACAGCAGCGGAAAATTCTGCCGTTTTGCCAACTCAGCCAAAAACCGGACAAGAGCATATTTTGATTGTCGAAGATGATGATTTGGTCAGAAGTTATGTGATCTCACAGTTGGAACTGATGGGCTATCAGGTCATAAGTGCTTCAAATGGTATCGAAGCCATGGAAATTATTCAGAGTGATACAAAAATCGATCTTCTGTTTACTGACGTAGTCATGCCCGGAGGCATGAGTGGCCGGGATCTGTCAGACAAAGCTCTGCGGATTCGGCCGCAATTAAAAGTGTTATTCACCTCTGGATATACGGAAAACTCTATTGTCCATCATGGGCGATTAGACCCCGGAGTCATGTTACTGAGTAAGCCCTACAGCCGCGATGAATTAACCACAAAAATACGTCAGGCATTAGATTGAGAGAAATAAATCACCAAGTTGATTTAATCGCTGATTTGCTATTACTAATTAAGTGTATTCTGTGACAATGAACGAACTTAAAGTACTTATTCTGGATGACAATAATCTTACTGCAAGAGCGATAGCGAATGTCGCAGAGTTTATTGGTCTGTCAGCCAAAGTCACCTCTGATTTTCAAAGTTTTCTTGAAATCTTTCATCAGTGGAAGCCGCAGTATCTGATTATTGATTTGATCATGCCGGATATGGATGGTGTCGAGGTCTTGGGAAAATTAGGGCAAATGCAGGTTGATGCCCAATTAATCATTACCAGCGGTGCTGGACAGCAGTTATTGCATGCGGCTGCGCGTTCGGTAGGGGCGCATGGTCTGAATGTATTAGGAATCCTGCCCAAACCATTCAACCCAAAAGCATTTCGGGATTTGATTAATGCTGAGTCTGTCAACACGGCTGATAACACCTTTGGGCAGCAATTGCGAGAGGAAAGTCAGGCAAACACCATCAGTGTAACTGAGCTGGAACAGGCGATAAATGCGCGCGACATTTATATGGTCTATCAGCCAAAAGTCTCTTGTATCAGTGGTGCATTAACGGGATTTGAAGCACTGGCAAGATGGCATCATCCGGAAAAAGGCTTTATTTCACCGGAAAAATTTATTCCATTAGCCGAACAGAATCATCTTATCGATCAATTAACGTTGCAGGTTTTTGAACAGGCATTACCTTTTTTAACGCAGCTTCAGGCAGCAGATGCTACGTTAAACGCGCAAAACCGTGACCTGTTGCTGTCAGTGAATATTTCTGCTGTATCACTAAAAAATCTGGCCTTATTCAAACAAATCGAATTGCTTTGTGAAGACCACAATATTAAGCCCGATCAGTTGATTTTGGAGTTAACCGAAACCGCCGCTATGGATGATCCGGTCATGTCACTGGATATATTGACCCGACTGCGTCTTCGTGGCTTTCGGTTATCGATTGACGATTTCGGCACAGGATTCTCGTCCATGCTGGCTTTGGTTCGAATGCCTTTTTCAGAAGTCAAAGTCGATAAAACCTTTGTAATGACATCAGCTGATTCCCGTGAATCCAGACTGGTTATCAAAGCCATTATTGAGCTTGCCCATAGCTTGAATATGCAAGTGGCTGCCGAAGGTATTGAAGATAACGAAGCATTGGAATTACTACGAAAAATGGGTTGCGACCAGGCCCAGGGGTATTTTATCGGACGGCCAATGTTGCCTGAAGCTTTTATCGACTGGTCAAGGAAAAGCTCGGAAAACATTGATTTATATAGAATTAAGCATTTGCAGGGGCTGGGGCTTCTGGATAGTGAACCTGAGCATCGCTATGATCGCATTACAAAGCTCTGCACGCGGGTATTTAATGTGAATATGAGCATGATCTCATTGATCGATGAAAATCGGCAATGGATAAAATCGTCCCAGGGTTTTAGCCAACGACAAACCGAACGATCCGTAGCATTTTGTAATCAAACCATTGCTCAGGACGATATTTTTGTTGTTGCTGACACATTACTGGATCATCAATATGCCAATAACAATATGGTGATTGAAGCTCCGCATGTGCGCTTTTATGCGGGATGTCCTATTCGTGCCAGGTCATCGGGTACGAAATTAGGCGCGCTTTGTCTGAAACATTCTGTACCTAAAACATTTTCTGCCATGGACAAGGCATTATTAAAGCAATTAACAGAAATGGTTGAGGATGAAATTGATTACAACCCGTTACTTGATGAAGATAAGCTCACCGGCTTAATCAATCGTGATGCATTTGAACGAAGAGCACAAAAGTTGCTCAATATTTTTGTACCGCTTCAAACAGCACTGTCAATGTATTATTTTGATGTCAATAACTACAAACGTATTATCCAGGCGCATGGTATTTCGGCGGGTGATGAATCACTCATTCATTTTTCAAGATTATTGAGTGAAACCTTTACCGACACAGAATTAGTAGCCAGACTGGTTGATGATGAGTTTGTTGTTTTAGGCATCTGTGAACAGTTGGATAACAAATTGGAAATCCTGGCAGCAGCAGTGGAAAATTATAATGCCAGTGTAAGTCCGCACCTTAATATTGAATATACATTTGGTACTGCTTCAAGCGATGCAATAGCTAATGTCGATTTACAATCCTTATATATGTTCGCTGATACCGATTTGAACGAACATAAAAGCCACTCAAACAGTTGATATTGACTGTTTTGTAACCATATTGCTGTTCTATATCGTATTTTCGATATGGTGACGGCAAAAATTTCACAATAATTTACAGATCATCCATTAGACTTATGGAATGGGATAATCTGTTCTTATATTTATATAAACTATATAGAAATAAAAACATATAGTTTCTGTTTATATATAAAGTTTGTTATTTTGTGCAGTGCCTACAGCTAATTTTTTAAGAGATAACTCAAAACCATGAATATCAGGTTGCCAAACGCACCATTAACTGATGAACAATTGCAGCAGCTGAATAACTTGCTTAAAGGCCTTGAAGGCTGGCAGGTAGATTGGCTTTCAGGCTATTTATCCGGTTATCGTGCGGCCCAAAGCAGTTCTGTCGCTGCAGAAATAGCACCTTCTTTATCAGATCAAACTATCAAACTCACCATTCTTTATGGCTCACAAACGGGTAATACAGAGGCTGTTGCCGGACAACTTGCTGAGAAAGCGAAAGTCAGAGGTATTGAAGTCAAGCTTTGGGATATGGCTGAATACAAGGCACGAGAACTCAAAAACGAACAATATCTGGCCGTTTTAACTTCTACGCACGGCGAGGGCGAGCCACCGGATAATGCGATGGATTTATATGAGTTTCTTGGTAGCCGAAAAGCGCCCGGATTAAAAGGTTTGCAATACAGCGTGCTTTCACTGGGTGACTCCAGTTATGAGTATTTCTGTCAAACTGGTAAAGATTTTGACGAGCGTCTGCAAAAACTTGGCGCAACCACTGTTATTCCGCGAGTAGATTGTGATGTGGATTACGATGATCTGGCGGAAAAATGGATTGCTGAATTTGTTGAGTCTCTGACCAGCTCCATGCAGGCCAGTGCAGCTCCACCTTCAGCCTCTGCGGGGCTGAGTCAGGTAGAAACATCAGTTCAATATGATCGTAAAAACCCATTTCCCGCACCATTGCTTGAGAACCAGATTCTTAGTGGTCGTGGCTCCAGAAAGGAGGTCAGACATATTGAAATTTCATTGGAGGGCTCTGGATTACAATACCAGCCGGGGGATGCTTTAGGTGTTTATCCTCAGAATGATCCTGTTCTGGTGGCGATGCTGATTGATGCGCTGGAATTTGATGCTGACAGTCCAGTAGAACTTGATGAACAAACAGAAACCTTAACCAATGCATTGATGCATCATCGTGAAATTACTGTTTTAACCCGGCCATTAGTTGAAAAATGGGCTGAACTGGCCCAGTCCGATGAACTTACTAAACTGATGGAAAACAAAGCCGCCGTCACTGAATGGATCCGTGGCCGTGATGTGTTGGATTTGGTACAAAGCTACCCATTAGCTGACATAGATGCCAATGGCTTTATTAAATTGCTGCGTAAACTGCCGCCAAGATTATATTCGATTGCCTCCAGTCAGGCTGCGGTTGATGAAGAGGTGCATATCACCGTGGCAACGGTTCGTTTTAACGCCCATAACCGTGAGCGGGGCGGGGTAGCCTCAAGCTGGTTAGCTGATCGCTTAGCCGAAGATGCCACGATTCCGGTGTATATCGATGGTAACAAAAACTTCAAATTGCCTGCCGATGATGATGCACCGATAATTATGATTGGCCCAGGTACCGGTGTGGCGCCGTTCAGAAGTTTTATGCAGGAACGTGAAGAGCGGGGCGCTCGTGGAGCTAACTGGCTGTTCTTTGGCGATCAGCATTTCCTGACTGATTTTCTGTATCAGACGGAATGGCTGGCCTGGCGCAAATCCGGGTTGTTAACCCATCTGGACGTCGCATTCTCGCGTGACCAAACCGAGAAAATCTATGTGCAGCACCGACTTCGTGAAAAATCCATCGAAATCTGGAACTGGCTACAGGAAGGGGCATACATATATGTCTGTGGTGATGCCGATAATATGGCGCCGGATGTCAATGAAGCCCTGATTGATATTATCAGTCAGCAGGGTAATAAAAGCCGTGATGATGCTACTGAATTCCTGCGTCAATTGACGCGTGACAAACGTTACCAACGTGATGTGTACTGATGAATACTAAATTACCTGAAGCAGAACAACTGAAACTCGACAGTCGCTACCTGCGCGGCACTATTGCCGAAGGGCTGGAAGATGCTGTTACCGGTGCGATTTCAGAAGATGACAACAAATTAACCAAATTCCATGGCAGTTATATGCAGGATCATCGGGATTTGCGTGATGAGCGCCGTCGTCAAAAACTCGAACCACTCTATTCGTTTATGGTTCGGCTGCGTATTGCCGGGGGTGTTGTCACTCCGCAGCAATGGCTGGGTTTGGATGCGATTGCCGATGATTGCTCCAATGGCACTTTGCGGATCACTACCCGGCAGACCTTTCAGTATCATGAAGTATTGAAAAAAGATCTGCGTTCCTTGATGCAACAGGTCAACGCCGTGGGCTTGGATACTAAAGGTGCTTGCGGTGATGTGAATCGCAATGTGGTGACCAACGTCAATCCACATCAATCTTCAGTGCATGCGGAAGTGCATCAGATTTCCCAGGCCATCAGCGATCATTTGTGCTGGCAATCCGGTGCCTATGCCGAAATCTGGCTGGGCGAACAATGTGTTTATCAACCGGGAAAATCTGAAGAACCGTTCTATGGTGATCGTTATTTACCGCGTAAATTTAAAATTGGTATCGCCATTCCACCGGAAAACGACAGTGATGTATTGGCCAACGATATTGCGTTAATTGCCATTATTGAAAACGATGAATTAATCGGATTCAACGTCGCTGTTGGTGGCGGTATGGGAATGACTTATGGTGAAACAGCAACCTTTCCACGCTTAGCCACCATGGCCGGTTTTGTCCCTAAAGATAATATCGTCAAAGCCTGCGAAACCATTGCCGCCATTCAACGTGATTTTGGTGATCGCAGTGTCAGGGCACATGCTCGTTTTAAATACACCATTGATGATCATGGTATTGAGTGGTTTAACGATAAATTCACCGAATACCAGGGTGAAGCGATGACGCATGCCAGACCGTTTGAATTAGTGCGTAATGGTGATCGGTTTGGCTGGATTCAGGGTGAAGATGGTCAATGGCATCTGACTTTATACATATATAGCGGCCGTGTTGCCGATACGGATACACTGTTGTTACGTACGGCGTTAAGGGAAATTGCCAAGGTGCACACTGGCGAATTTCGCATGACCTGTAATCAAAACCTGATTATTGCCAATATCAGTCCAGCACAAAAACCTGTGATAGAAGCATTGGTTGAGCAATATCAACTGGATATCGGTGATCGTCGTCCGGCATTACGTCTAAATGCAATGGCCTGTGTGGCGTTGCCCACCTGTGGTCTCGCCATGGCTGAATCCGAACGCTATTTACCGACTTTTCTGAGTAAGCTGGAACAGATAATGAGTGATGTGGGTCTGCCGGATGAGCTGATTAATATTCGTATTACAGGTTGTCCCAATGGCTGCGCCAGACCTTACTTGGGTGAAATTGCGTTAACCGGTAAAGCCGTGGGGCGCTATAACCTGAATCTGGGCGCGGATTTCAGCGGGCAGCGATTGAATCGCTTGTATCTGGAAAATGTGGATGAAAAAACTATTCTGGCAACATTGAAACCGATGATCGAACAGTTTGCTGCTGAACGTGAGCAAGATGAGCATTTTGGCGACTTTCTGATCCGTGTCGGTATTCTCGGCACCGAACGGACACCAGAAATGATGCATAAGCCTTTGGTTGATTGAAATCTAACCACAGAGACACAGAGTACACAGAGAAATTAAATAAGTTTTTTTCATGGGTAGGTCGGGTTAGCGTAGCGTAACCCGACAAAATCCGTTTTAAACCTCTGTGCACTCTGTATCTCTGTGGTTAATCATTCAAAACCTAACGTTAATTCATTCGGCGGTATTTGATACGTTCCGGCTGATGATCTTTACCAAAGCGCTTGAAGTAATCTTCAGCATATTCGCTATAGTTACCTTCAAAAAACACCACGCTGGAATCACCTTCATAGGCAATCATATGTGAACAAACACGATCCAGAAACCAGCGATCATGCGAAATAACTACCGCAGAACCCGGGAAGGAGAGAATGGCTTCTTCCAAAGCGCGTAACGTTTCGATGTCCAAATCATTGGTCGGTTCATCAAGCAATAACACGTTGCCACCTTCTTTAAGCAGTTTGGCCATATGCAAACGATTACGCTCACCGCCGGATAAATCCTTAACGAACTTCTGCTGATCAGAACCCTTAAAGTTAAAGCGTCCACAATACGCACGAGAAGGGGTTTGATAATTTCCGACAGTAATCATATCGGCACCATCAGCAATTTCTTCAAATACTGTTTTTGTGCCATCCAGTTCACGTGCCTGATTTACGTAGGCCAACTGCACTGTGCTACCAATTTCAATTTCACCTGAATCGGGTTTTTCCTCGCCGGTAATCATTCGGAACAAGGTGGATTTACCTGCACCATTCGGCCCGATAATGCCAACAATCGCACCGGGTGGAATGGTTATATTAAGGTTTTCAAACAGCAGTTTATCGCCATACGACTTGGTGACGTTACGCAGTTCAATGACCTTGTCGCCTAAACGTGGGCCAGGTGGAATATAGATTTCCTGAGTTTCATTACGTTTCTGGAATTCACGCGAATTCATTTCTTCAAACTGTTTCAAACGGGCTTTGGATTTTGCCTGACGCCCTTTGGCCCCCTGACGGACCCATTCAAGTTCAGCTTGAATGGCTTTATTATGCGAGGCTTCCTGCTTGGCTTCCTGCGCCAGACGTTGATCTTTTTGTTCCAGCCAGGAAGAGTAGTTGCCTTCATAAGGAATGCCACGACCCCGATCCAGTTCCAGAATCCAGCCAGCGGCGTTGTCGAGGAAATAACGATCATGGGTAATCGCGACAACGGTACCCGGATATTCCTGCAGGAAACGCTCAATCCAGGCAATGGACTCGGCATCCAGATGGTTAGTCGGTTCGTCCAGCAATAACATATCGGGGTTATCAAGCAATAAACGGCATAACGCAACACGGCGACGTTCACCACCCGATAAGACACCCACTTTGGCATCCCATGGCGGTAAACGTAGTGCATCGGCTGCACGCTCCAACGCATTGTCCAGATTGTGTCCATCTTTGGCGGTAATCAGGTTTTCCAGTTCACCCTGTTTTTTGGCCAGTTCATCAAAGTCCGCATCCGGCTCAGCGTATGCCGCATAAATTGCATCCAGTTCATCCAAAGCGGCTTTGACATCGGAGACCGATTCTTCAACGATTTCGCGAACCGTTTTGCTGTCATCCAGTTCCGGTTCCTGGGGCAGATACCCCACCTTCATATTAGGCATCGGCCGAGCCTCACCGATATAGTCGTTATCGACCCCTGCCATAATGCGAAGCAGGGTGGATTTACCTGAGCCATTCAAACCTAACACACCGATTTTGGCGCCAGGAAAGAAGGATAGGGAAATATCTTTTAAAATTTCGCGCTTGGGCGGCACAATTTTGCCCACGCGGTTCATGCTGTATACGTATTGAGCCATTTTAAAATCCAATAAAAACAGGAGTTCAGTAGAAGCGGTGATTCTACCTGAAATTGCTTTTGGATTGGCGGGCGGAACGAAAAACTTTTACTTATTTCGGCTTATCATCAGACCTGAAGATTACTCGCCGATTAAAATCAGTTTCCCAGTTTGTGGATCACGATAAACCTGACCTACAGCTTCGTAGCCACTGCCATCCTGCATTTGTTGCTGCATATTTTCTGGCATTGTTGGCAGTTCTTTGCCCAGGGTAATTTCCTGAGGCTGTACGTCGAAATGGTCCTGTAGATCGGTGCTGAAAGCAACCAATGCAGCGATTAATCCACAAGCAAATACCAGGACAATATCAATCAAATTGGCCAATGGACCCAATGGATCTTCATCGGTATCAAGAAAGGCACTGCGCCGCCATTTATCCATTTTGCTGTTCCAGCTGCGTGAGTGCTGCATCGTACCAACGACGACGCATACGGCCAATCACAAAACCAATCATGCCAGCCAACAAACCAATGACGGTGGTATCAAACGCCACTATCATCGCCGTCGTCAGAATTTTTAGTTGTCCTTCACCTAATGCGGCAAGTCCTGGGCCTAATGGTATTAAGGTACCCATCAAGCCCAGCATCGGCGCGAGCCGGGTAATAAAATCAGCCCGTTCAATACGACGTTTGCCAATGGCGATCAGTGATTGACTGTCTGATTGTTGTGCCAAACGGGCAATACCCCAAAAACGTTCGCCAATGGCAATTCCAGATTCATATACAGCCAGCCCCACAAAGAATAATAAGGCCCATACCACCGGCGTTAATAAAAAACCGGTAAGTTGGTGCATTAATTCCAATGAAAAATGCGGATACATTACATAGCTCCTTTACGACCGCGCCATAAACCGGCAGCGACAATGACCGATAAAGCCATCAACGTCCATAACCAAAGCAGATTGGTATCATTCGAACTTGAGTTATCAGCTTGATTATCATGATCGTTTTGCTGGCTAGCATCCTGATTGAACTGTAATTCCTGAATGTGCGTCGGTAAGGTTTCACCATCTGAATTTTGCATTCGACTTCGGGCCAATACGGCCTCCAGAGCTGTTGCCTGATCAGTATCAATATGCGATTTCACAAAATCATACATCGGGTGATTAGCATGGGTGTGACCACTGCCGGGAATACCTTTATCAATAATATTGGCGGCAAATTGCTCAGCCAGTTGTCGTTTTGTCGCCATATCGGCATCCCAAAAGCCTTTATCAATCGCCACCAGCATGACTGCCAGAATATTAGTTTGAACATGCTGTCGATGACTTTCACTGAGAAACGCATCCAGCCCCAGTTGCAGACTGTCATCCACATACACCGCTTTAACTTCTTCCCAAACCTGATCGGTAATGATCTCTGGGCTGGTAACCTGCCAACCCCACAGGTATTCAATAAACTCACTGCCCATCGTGCGGGCACCGGCATAACCTTCGTTCATCAATGGCTTAATCCATTGTGGATTAAGATAGCGGGCACGCAACTCACTGAGCAATGCCTGAGGCAAATTATCGATACGCAGATTATCGTTATTGCTGTGATTTATCACCGCGCTGCCGGGTTGCTCGCCACTCACCATTTCCACCGCCAGATTGAAACCGCCGAGATAATCAAACGCATCATTGTTATCCATCAGACCGTAGAGATTACTGGCACGTCCCAGAAAAGTCTGTGACACCCCGGCAAGCTGCTGTTTGAACAATTCCGGTTGTGATTCTCCCTGCAGACCACTGCCATAGGCATGGGCCATACGTTTGATAAATACATCGGCCAACTCGCTACGATCTTCCCAGGCAGATGAACGTTCGGCTAAACGATTAATACCAGCACCATATGATCCCGGTGCAATACCAAATACCCGCAAACTGGTTTCTCGACCTAACAGCGCCGGAGCAATATTCGGTTGTTGGGCCAGACGTTGTCTGGCTTCCTTAACCCAATTTGATGCCACCAGATTTTTATCCAGCGCTTCCTCGCCACCTTGTTGCCATTCGCCTAATGGTTGCAAAGCTGCTTTAAGCGCAATGGCCAGAGCAGGGTAATCGCGAATGATCAAATCACGGCTGGCATCCAGAGCCAATAAGCTGGCTTTATCCAATAACACCAGATGTTCACCATATAAATCCCTGAATAAACCTGAGGTGGTAAACAGCACATCCAGTCGCTGCGGTTGTTCTGAGTTTAATGGCAGACGTTCCAGACCTTTTATTATGCCCCGACTGTTCCATATTGGGCGGACACCCAGCAGTTTCATGCCAAAGGCAATCATCGCACCTTCATCACGCACTGAATCTGACGCCCATAAAATCACACCTTGTTTATTACGATCGCCGATTTTATGCCCCTCAATATGGCCTTTCTCAGCCGCTAATACCGGTGCAGCCAATTGCTGGCCAATTTCAAAACCCAACCGGGTGGGTAATAAACTGCCATCCAAAGCATAAAAATTTCGTCCTGTGGGCAAAGCATCCGGAGTACGGATGGGATCGTTACCTTTACCCGGCGCAATGAAATGACCATTCAAGCCATTTAACAGCGCTTGAATTTCAGCGGCTGGCGATATTTTCAGCTTTTGATAGATAGCTTCACGTTGCTGGTCAGTGGATTCACTGTTATCTATCATCGAAGTCATCATGGTATCCAGCCCTTCAGCGGACCAGTCACGGCCAAATACATGCAAGCCAAGCGGCATAAAGGTTTCCTGGAAATGGGTCAGATAATGACCGACTTCATGCAATAGAAAATCGTCATCAATGTCGTCAAAACCGGCGCCGCGAACCAGCAATTCTTCATCCATGCTGGCAATCAATTCATCACGCAGGCCCATGGTTTCGATTTGTTCACGTAAAGTGACAATAGCGCGATCCCGGGTGGCTTTGTCTGAAGCGGCTTCCGCGCTTTCAATCAATTGACGTAGTTGCAGCAGATCGTCATACAGTTCAGTGACGGCAAGCGGGGGAGTTAAATGATCAATGATAACCGCCTGACCACGCCGTTTGGCTTGAATGCCTTCACCCACACCATCGACGATATAGGGATAAATTCCGGGCACCTCACCGGCAATGATGCTGGGGTAATCATCTTCGCCCAGGCCAACACTGCGTTTTGGTAAAAACTCATAGGTCGAGTGACGACCGACATGTACCATGGCATCAGCATTAAATTGCGACTGGATAAAATGATAAAACGCCAGATATTGATGCGGCGGCGGGAAGGACATATTGGCATGCAACAATTCTTCATGGATTTCCCAGCCACGCGGTGGTTGTGGACCAATAAACACATTGCCAAATTGCACGCCGGGAATCAGTAACTGATTATCCCAGACCATCACTTTGCCGGGTACTTCACCCCAGCCACGAATACCTTCTATCTGCATTTCCAACAGGGCATCATGTAATGATTCGCTATGTTGCCAGTCAGGTTTTTTACCTTGAGCAGCAGCGGCGATGATCTGCTGATAATCCTGTTCCAGCTGGGTTAATAAATCCAATGCCCGACTGCGCCCGGGATGACGCAAACCATCCAGCGCGTGATGAATATCCGTCGTAGTTTGCTGCATAAACCCTGACAACAAATCCAGTTGAGACTGTCGAACGCTTACATTTTCCAACGCCAGCGCCTGCTTAATAGCATCACGCATCCGCTGCTGTAAAGCTGCCAAAGGACCATCAATCATTTCAGCCTGAACAGTTGCCGGTAACTGTTTGAACCAGCGTTGATAATCATCAGCTGTCATAGTGTTAGCAACCTTGGACATTGCTGATAATGCTTCAGCGTCTTCAGGTAAATTCACCCCTTGAAGTTGCAGCATATCCAGCAAAGATTCCGCATCTTTTGGCAGCTCACCTGTCTGATAACCTGCGTTTTTAAGCGCATTTAATATTTCCAATAAACTTTCCGGCACATTCAGATTATCGGCGCCGATATTGTGTCTGCCGGGAGGATGGTTGTAATAAATAATCGCAACACGTTTATCAGCATTGTCTTTTTGTTGCAGGTCCAGCCAGCGTTGCATGCGTATTGCCTGGCGGTTAATTTCGCTGGTGACAGGCAGACTTTGCGTAAGCTGTGCACCGGTTTGCTGATCAAGCTTTGCCGGCTCCGATAAGGCTAATATCTGCGGCTGACTAACCCCCTGTAACTCGGGCATGGCGATTCGGTAATGAATCGAGTCGCGTGGAACACCTTGTGCCGATAAATCATAATCAGCTTGAGTCAGCTCCGTTATACGGATACCTTTTACTACCGGCACATTCATTTCGGTAAACAGCTGTTCCACCTGTTCCCGACCATCACCACCACCAATCACAAAATCCTGAATGGAAACCAGGCCCCATGGCGTATTTTGCAAGTGGTTGTTCATCAGATTGTGGATAGTTTGAATCGCCTCAACACTGGGTTCCCCCCAGGCGGCCAAAACTGAAATGCATTGGCTGTTCAATGCCTGGCAGTATTGTTGATGCAATTTCCATTCACCGGTTAAATCGCCAGTATCGTGATCCAGTAACCAGACAACGGGTTGAGAAGACTGTAGTTGTTTTGCAAGTTCAGTAGGGGAAAGCCATTGTATTTTTTCAGGAGTATGCAAAGCAAAGCGCAGGGCGCCGACCAGTTGCATTTCGGCTATTCTGCTGCCATCTGACAGCAACATATCCAGTAAGTTACGGGCATTTTCGGTTGAACGGTTCACCCAGTAGGCACGAGCCTGTAACCAGTTTTGATAGGCGGGATACTTATCTTGTTTGGCCTGTAGCATTTCTGCCGAGCTTAATGAGGTTTTATCGCTAAGCACCTGTTCAGGAATGAATTCTGCAACGGGATCACTATTTAATTGAATGAGTCGCTGATCACTATGTAATACATAGCGTTTTTGCTTAAGCTGATATTGACGACTCAGTAAACGCTCAACGGCATCACCAAATACCCCCACTATTAATAAGCTGCCGCTGTTATCAAGTAATTGCTGAAGGTCATTATCATTCAGCGAATTAAGCTGACTGACGGTACGAATTTGTATCTTAGCATCAGCCTGCTGTTGCAATAGCTGATGCGCGCCAGCCACCAGGGTTGGAGCAGATCGGTCCGACACGATAACGGTGACACTTTGCTCTGTTGCATGCGCTGCTGATATCGCGGCGGTCACTGCAATAATAAGGAAAAAAATCTGCTTCAGCAGTCTGAGGGAGAATTTGAAAATAAAAGACATAAAGCATCCTGCCGAAGCAATAACAGCGATCAATTGGTCAATAGCGGGCAGGGGACAGTATGAGTGTAATCTCGGAACGTTCAGGCACCCCGCCACGACTCCTTAGTTAGCTTCGGGCCGGTCTCCGGACTTACAGCTTAGCCATGCGATCTGTTTTCTTTCAATCGATGGCGATGAAAGTTAACAGACCATAGGCATCATTTCTCGTCTTCCCATACCGAAGTACAGTGACTGTCGATCTATCAGGCAGATAGCGACCAGAGCTATGAAGTAACTGTTTACCGTTGCGGGGGCAGTACAGGCATAACCAAACGAGTGGGTCACCTGTTTCCCGTTTAACCTTTATCACATGTTGTAATAAAGGCACCTGAAACTGCCAGCGATAATACAGACAATTGTTATTCAAGCAAACCAGACGATATTTTAGTAATACGAGTCAGCTTGCAAATGTTGCTTGATTGGCTTCAAAAGTAAGTCCCAAAATGCTATTGAGATAATATTTGGCTGAACATTAATAGCCCTTAGCTTTCATAGTCAGTAAGCTGTTTCGAACTGTGGGTAACTAATTCATAATTAATCACGACATTAAGTTCACTATAAGGAGAGTCAATATGGAATGGGTATTACTAGGGATTGCCGGCTTACTGATTTTATATGTGATTATTGAATACAATAAATTGGTGCGGCATCGAAATATCTTTCAAAATGCATTCAAACAGATAGACGTCACACTTAAACAGCGTCATGACATGATTCCGCAATTGGTGAGCACCGTAAAAGGCTATGCCAAGCATGAACAGGAAACCCTTAATGGGGTCATTGAAGCTCGCAATCAGGCAGAAAAAATGCGTGATCAAATTGATTCGGGCGATGCGAAGTCCATGCTGGCGCTGGGGCAGGCTGAGAGTGTTTTAGGAAAAGCAATGGGTGGCATTTTTGCGTTATCAGAAGCTTATCCAGATCTTAAAGCAGATGGTGCTTTCCGGGATCTGATGGAACAGCTGACCAGCATTGAAAATAAAGTCGCAGCCTCACGCCGCGGCTACAATAATACGGTGCTTGAATATAACAATGTTCTGGAAACTTTTCCGACCAATATTCTAGCCAATATGTTCAGCTTTACTCGCGCATCAGAGCTGGAGTTTGATGACCGTGAAGCGATTCAAGAAGCTCCCAAGGTTGAATTTTAAAAATGGCTGCAATGAGCAGCTATCAACTTGGAGCAAATGCCCGAAAACAAAGTCGGCTGATAATGACTTTGTTTCTCTTTTCCGTGGCATTGATTGCCGCCGTCATTGCCGCACTGGCTTCTGTCAGGATGAGCGGCGACAGCATTAATCAGACTGAACAGATAATGGTTAACTGGCCATTATTTGGGCTGGTTGCTGCCGGCGTTGCTACGGTAATTGTTCTCACCTCTGTCTGGAAAATTGTCACCATGGGAGGTGACGGTGCGAAAGTGGCTCATGCTTTAGGTGCAACCGAGATTAATGAGATAACGGGTGACCACTTGGTTACACGCTATAGAAACATTGTTGAGGAAGTGGCGTTGGGTGCCAGCCTCCAGACACCGCAGATTTTTATCATTGAAAACGAACCCGGAATTAATGCGTTCGCGGCCGGGAGCTCCCCCGATAATGCGGCTATTGCCGTGACTCGTGGCGCATTGACGTTATTAAATCGCGATGAACTGACTGCTGTTGTTGCTCATGAATTTGCCCATATCCGTAATCTGGATATGCGATTAAATCTGCGGGTCATTGGCCTGATTCATGGCTTAATGGCTTTGTATGTTTTGGGACGTATTTTGATGCATTCCGGCGGCCGGGGCAGAAAAGGGGGAGCCCAGATAGCCTTAATAGGGATTGCTCTGATCCTGTTGGGATTATTAGGGGCTTTTATGGGAAAAATCATGCAGGCAGCAATTTCTCGTCAACGTGAATATCTTGCTGATGCTGATGCTACACGCTATACCGGGGATCCTATCGCTTTAGCCGGTGCTTTGAAAAAAATAGGCAGCCTGAGCCAAAAAGGTATTAAAGAACCCGTACATGATGAATTGGAAGAGGCAAGACATATGATGTTTTCCGAGCTTTCTAACAAAATGTCCGGATTATTATCAACGCATCCTCCATTGGTTAAACGTATTCAGGTGCTGGATCCTGCTTTTGACCCAGAAAATAATGGCTGGCCTGTAATCGAAACAACCGAACAAAATAGTTAGCGCGTAATAACCGTGCAGATCATCAAATATTTTTCACTGCTGATAATCCTGCTTTGGGTCATATTCTATGCTGTGGCCAGATGGCAGGATCCTGAAGTGCTGAACATTGAAGACGCTCGCGATCCAGCTTCGTCTGGTCAGCTTGCCAGACTCAGTGCCGGTAACACTTTTTATGAATTGCAGGGACCTGAAAACGCACCATTGGTGATCCTGGTACATGGTTTTGCTATAGGCTCACACCTGTGGGATGGCACTTTCGACAGACTGGTTGCAGATGGCTTTCGTGTATTACGCTTTGATTTATATGGGCGAGGTTTTTCAGATCGACCAGACGTTATTTACGATAAAGATCTGTTTGTGAATCAGTTGCGGGCTTTGCTACAAACATTAGCCATTACTGAACCGTTTCATTTAGTCGGTATCTCAATGGGGGCGTTGGTTGCCGCTGAGTTTGCAGCAAACGAACCATTAAAAATAACCACCCTGACACTGTTATCGCCGTTAAGCCAACGCCAGGATGTTGCTTTATTTCAACTCCCGTTATTAGCTGATCCGTTGGCTATTGTGCTGATGAGAACCCAGTTGACGAAGCATATTGAAAATATGGTTTATCTGCCAGTGGCTGAACTGGATACGATAAAAACCCGTTTTTTAGACGAAATCATGGTGAAAGACACTCGAAAAAGCCTGCTATCTACAGCACGTCATTTGTTGGCCGATAACCATCTGGACACATACCAGCAGCTAGGCCAGCAGAATATTCCGACCTTATTAATATGGGGCAAACAGGATATCGTTACCCCATATTCAGAATCAGCAAAACTGTTGGCTATCTTGCCAGGAGCAGAGATGTTATCTCTCGACAATGTTGGTCATGCTCCACACTTGGAAGCCTCTGAGCAGGTTGACGACCGGTTACGACAGCACTTGACTCAGAAAGCTACTGACTAGTCACTTGTGCATTACTTATATCGCCGCTGTAATAAATCATTTATCAGGCACAGCAATACATAAAAACCAACTAAAGGTGCTAATCCATAGATCAGGACGGTTTGTAAATCTTGCAGATAGGGCAGGGATAAGGCTATTGCGATGGTAAACCACACATAAGCAACATATAACAGCAGGAATAAAAAGCCTTCGAAACGATTTAACGTGCTGCCGAGAAAGAACAATGGCAAACATAAAACTGCAACTGCAACCATCACCGGAAAATCGATTTGGCTTAACTGCTCGCTAGCCAGTAATGGGGTAGGTGATAGCAAACCTGACAAGCCTAATACCGCCAGAATATTAAAGATATTACTGCCGACCACATTGCCAATAGCGATATCTCGTTCACCTTTAATGGTGGCAACAATAGATGTCATCACTTCGGGTAAAGAAGTGCCAGCCGCAATGATGGTTAACCCAATGACTGCCTCACTGACACCAAATGAGGAGGCGATTGTCACGGCGCTTTGCAACAACCATCTGGCGCCCAGAACCAGTAACGCGAGGCCCACTATCAGTAGCAAAATATTTTGCCATATAGGTGCTGTTTGGCTGCTGGATGCTTGTCTGTCCTCGATACCGGTTTTTTTACCCTGATAAAACAGAAATACCGTATACAGAATGACTCCCAAAAACAGCAAACCAGCTTCCGGCTTGCCGATACTGCCGTCTTGAATCATCCATAAAGCAACAAAACTGACACCCATCATGATCGGCACATCCTGACGGATCAGCTGTTGCGAAACCATCAGCGGCATAATCAATGCAGCTAAGCCCAGAATAAACAGAATATTAAAAATATTACTGCCCACCACATTGGCAATGGCCAACTCGGCTTGTCCGGAAAATGCCGCTTTTACACTGACCGCTAACTCCGGTGCGCTGGTACCAAAAGCCACCACCGTAAGACCCACGACTAAAGCCGGAATACCAAAGCTGGTTGCTAAACGAGAAGCACCTTTAACCAGTAATTCGGCACCGACAATCAGCAAAACGAATCCTGCCGCTAACATTAACCACGTCATCTTCTTTATCCTTGATTAGGGCTTGTTTATCTTTCATATCCACCGCTGCTGGAGGCTATTTTTGTGTCCGACAAGGCGGAAAGCACGACGTGTAGCCTTCCTACATTAGTGATTGACAACGCAGTCGGCCGCAAAAATAGTCCCAGCCCTGCGGGTTGTGACTGAAAAAGCGCCACTTATGTCCACGGATGGACTGTATGCCGGCGCGCCAGGGAGGCGTGCGCCGGTCTGCGTTGCTCGTCGCTTATTTAGAATAACTACAAAAACGCCGGGAGCGTTTTTGAGCGTATAAGCCCCAATGGGGTGAGATACATGGATGTATATCACAAAAGGCGCTCCTCGTGCCTTGA
>DEXE01000006.1:478816-483187 GCA_002363955.1 Methylophaga sp. UBA3192 | reverse complement strand
CAACAGAAGCGGAGATGAAAGATAAACAAGCCCTACTGCTTTATGGTGAAGATAATCACCATAAAGCCTTATTTATTAATCGATTACAGACACTTTTTGAACAAATCTACATGATGGCATCCAGTTTCTTTTGCATCTCTTCAGCCGAAGGCCGTAACTGTGACAGCCCTTTACGCATGCGATGCTGTCCCATCCAGAAAACGATTGGTGCCGCGATAAATACCGACGAGCTGGTGCCGATCACAATGCCAAATAACATCGGCAACGCAAAGCTGGCAACAGCACTTCCACCGGCAACCGCCATCGGTATCAATGCCAAAAATGTCGTGACAGAGGTAAATACCGTGCGGGTCAATGTTGATGTAATACTCTCATTGAGCAACTGTAACATCGGCTTATCAGGCGTGAGCCGAAGATTTTCGCGTACCCGGTCAAACACCACCACTTTGTCATTAACTGAATAACCAATCAATGCTAACAAGGCTGCTACGGCGGTCAGATTGAACTCCACTCCTGTCAGTACAAAAAAACCAATCGTTTTAGTTAAATCCAAACCAATGGTTAAGGTCGCTGCCAGGGCAAAGTGATATTCAAAGCGGATCCACAAATAGGCCAGCATTCCCAGCCCAGCAAAAACAATGGCCAGGATAGTGGCGTCACGGAAATCGCCACTGACTTTTGGCCCAACCATCTCAACCCGAGGGAAACTCGCATCTGCCGATATTTCCTGTACCGCAGATTTAATATTTTCAACGGGTTCACCGCTAGCTACCTGTTCTGCACCCTCCATTGGCAAGCGAACCAGATAATAGTCATCATCGCCAAATTCCTGAATCGATGCCTGAGCAAAACCTTTTGCCTGCAAGGCATGACGTACTTGTTCTACATCCGTATTGGGTGCCTGAACCTCCATTACAGTACCACCACTGAAGTCGATACCGTATTTCAAACCCGGCTGCATAAACAAGCCAATCGCGGCCAATGACAAAATGGCAGAAATGGCAATACCAACAAAACGGCCTCGCATAAAGTCGATTTTGCTATTACTCAGACGATCCAGAACCCTAATACCTGAGATATTCAGATAAGCCTGTTTCGGCATACGACTGACCCGCCATTCCATTAATAATCGGGTAAATGAAATGGAGGTAAACATTGATGTTAACAAACCAATGGCAATCGCCACCGCAAACCCACGTACCGGGCCACTACCAAACATAAACAACAGACTGATAGCGATTAAAGAGGTGATATTGGAGTCCAGAATCGTGCTGTAAGCGCGTCTGAAACCGGCATCCAGAGCTATAAGTGCCCGTTTACCGCGACGGGTTTCTTCCCGGATCCGTTCATTGATCAAAATATTGGCATCCACCGCCATACCGATACTGAGAATAATCCCGGCAATACCCGGCAAGGTCAGCGTGGCACCTAACAGGCTCAATACACCAAAAATCAAACCGATATTAATGGTTAGACTCAAACTGGCAATGAATCCCCAGCTGCCATAAATTGCCAGCATAAATATCAGCACCAGGATGGCACCAATAATGCCGGTACTAATGCCCATAGCAATAGAATCGCTGCCTAAATCCGGCCCAACCGTACGTTCTTCGACCACATTTAACGGTGCTGGCAAGGCACCGGCACGCAGTAACAACGCCAGTTCATTGGCTTCAGCAACGGTAAACGAACCACTGATTTCGCCACGACCACCGGCAATCACACTGCGAATTACTGGTGCAGTAATGACTTTATCATCCAGAACAATTGCCAAAGAGCGGTCAATATTGTTTTTGGTCATTTCACCAAATAAACGTGCGCCTTCCTTATCCAATACAAAACTGACAACCGGTTGACCATTTTCCTGACTGAAAACCAGATTGGCATCGGTAATATGTTTGCCTTCCAGTGCTACTCGACCTTCTAATGAATAGCTTTCATCTTCATTAACACCTTGAACGCTTATCACATCAGAAGATTGAGCATTAGCCGCCCAATGAAAGGTCATTTTGGCGGTGGTACCCAGCAGAGTGCGGATAGAACCTGGATCATCAACACCAGGCAATTGCACCAGAATGCCATCACTGCCTTGTTTGGTAATGGTCGGATCCACCAGGCCGCTCTCATTAAGACGTTGTCTGACCACCTTCAAGCTGTGCTCAACGGCATCTTTAGTGAGTCTTTCACTATGCGCTTTGGTCGGAGTGATGGTGAGTTTATTTGCCTCATCATCAAGCGAGAACAAAGCCAGGCCACCTTTGGGATCTTTAATAAAGGTCCGCACAAGCTGCTTGATATCCGCTAACCGGCCAGGATCTTTAGGTGTGATGACCAGCTGGTTTTTCGATACCGAAATCGGCTGAATAAAGATGCGTTTTTCGCGCAATCCATCGGTGATCTGTTCGGCTAACTGCTGATGATCGTTGAGTTGTAAATCATTGGTATCGACTTGCATCAGCAAATGGGAACCGCCACTCAAATCAAGCCCTAACTGAAAGGTATTGTCGGTAAACCAGGAAGGTAGATGTTGTGTCGTCGATGCTGGCAACACATTAGGCAGTGCACTGAGCAGGCCCACAATAATAATCAGGCTGAATACAACAGCCCGTGAAACGAATGAACGCATACATAATCCTCGAAGAAAGCTTCGTTAAACAAAATGTTTTAAAAGGATTATGGGTATGGTGGGGCTCGGGTGCGGGGTAAATGGTATTTGGCATCGCTGAAAATCAACAATGTCAAATAACGCAAATCATCGGTACCAAGTACCGCGACAGGAAGCGATAGCAGGTTGAAGTATGCTAGCCAGTGCGGTTCGTTATCACTTTCACCTGAAGAGGATGAAGCCAGATTTTTGATATCCAGCAGTGAACGGAAATGATCACGATGATTGGCTAAAGTAAGCTGATTAAACTCAGCGACAAAACCGGAATTGCTTGAAACCGTTGCCTGACGGAAATCTACCCAGCCGGCAAAGGCCAGACTATTAAGCAACAACAGCAATACGCACAGCTGCCAGAAATTGGCAGGGCACTGATCAAGCTGCTGTGTTTGGAGATGTCTCATGAACTTATTCGCAATGAAGTACACAAATTGTGAGCTTAGCTGGTAAAACAGTCAATCAAATTCCACTTTTTTTAAGGAAGGTATTTTATGGGTTTATTAATGGAAGGCCAGTGGGTCGATCGCTGGTATGACACTGATTCCAACCAGGGAAAATTTATTCGCAGCAAATCACAATTCCGCAATTGGGTGACCGCTGACGGCAGTGCCGGACCCAGTGGAGAAGGTGGTTTTAAAGCCGAAGCGGGGCGTTATCATTTATACGTTTCCTTAGCTTGCCCATGGGCACATCGCACTTTGATTTTTCGCAAGCTGAAAGGCTTGGAAAACTTGATTTCATTCTCTGTTGTGAACCCATTAATGCTGGAGCATGGCTGGACCTTTGATGATGCCGAAGGGGTGGTTCAAGATCCGTTGCATCAAGCCAGATTTTTGCATCAGGTATATACCACTGCTGATGCAGAATACAGCGGTCGTGTCACCGTACCGGTGCTTTGGGACAAACAGCAAAACGTGATGGTCAGCAATGAGTCTGCGGAAATTATCCGCATGTTCAATTCAGCGTTTGATGGTATCGGTGCCAAAGCCGGTGATTATTATCCCGAGACATTAAGATCAGAAATTGATGCTCTCAATGATGAAATCTACGACAACATCAATAACGGCGTTTATAAAGCGGGATTTGCCACCACGCAACAGGCCTATGAAGAAGGCGTATTTCCGTTATTTAAAGCGTTAGATAAAGTGGAGGAACGCCTCAGTAATAATCGCTATTTAGCAGGCAATGAGATTACTGAAGCCGACTGGCGGTTGTTTACCACTTTGATTCGTTTTGATGCCGTGTATCACGGCCATTTCAAATGCAACCTGAAACGGATTGAAGATTATCAAAATCTTTCTGAATACGTTCGTGAGTTATACCAGTGGCCTGGTGTTGCAGAAACGGTAAACATGCAGCACATCAAAGATCATTATTACCGCAGTCACAAAACCATCAACCCTACAGGTGTTGTGCCGGCTGGACCAATCATAAATTTCGACAGACCGCATAGAAGAAGCTAGTCAATATCTAGTTGCAAGATAAAACATGACATTAGGGCGTATTGATCTTTCATATCCACCACTGCTGGCGGCTATTTTTGTGTCCGATAAGGCGGAAAGCACGCAGTGTAGCCATCCTACATAAGTGATTGACAACGCAGGCGGCCGCAAAAATAGTCCCAGCCCTACGGGGTGTGACTGAAAAAGCGCCACTCTGCGTTGCTCGTCACTTATTTAGAATAACTAAAAGGCGCTCCTCGTGCCTTG
>DEXE01000006.1:444016-478705 GCA_002363955.1 Methylophaga sp. UBA3192 | reverse complement strand
CAACAGAAGCGGAGATGAAAGATCAACAAGCCCTAACATCAATAAAACCAAAGGCAATAATACCCATCACCAGATAGTGCCAGAAAGTTAGTTTGGATTTCATAAAGCCACCTTTTAACAAGTACTGTTCACATCTTGACAAGCTGCAAAACAAAAAGACTGACGAATCAAACAAAATTCAATTCCGTAAGGTTTAGTTAAGTATTGGCGGCGTAGCATTAGCCTCATTTTGAGTAATGGGGCAATTTTGTGGAAAAACAAACTGGATGCAAACGGCTGTTTTATGCTTTTGGTTATTCAATGCAGGGGCTTTTCGCCGCACTGCGTTATGAAACCGCTTTTCGACAAGCCTTTCTGCTGTTATTAACTGCGGGTATTGGAAGTTTCTTTTTCGATGTATCACCAGTTGAACGACTGGCCATGATCACGGTTTTATTGCTAGTGGTGATGGTTGAAGCACTGAACTCAGCGATTGAATGTACCGTTGATCGCATCAGCACCGAACACCATCAGCTGTCTGGTCGAGCGAAGGATTATGGTTCTCTGGCGGTCTTTATTGCCATTATTATTGCTCTGGCGACTTGGCTGACTATTCTGTGGCCATTAGTAGGACGGGGCTGATGATGTCAAAATTACAGTCTTTTTTTGGCCCTTATTTGATATTTATTCAGCTGCTGCTGACGGGCTTAGTGATTCTGAGTTTATCGCGTCTTGGCTTAGTGGTGTGGCAGTGGGAGAGGGTGACAACAGCTGCCTCACTCCCCACTATTTTCTGGCAAGGCATTCGTGCCGATTTGATTATGCTGGGGATGTTACTCGCGCCATTAGCGCTCGGACTGCCCTTACTGGCAAATCGACCTGGCTGGAAATTTTGGCAAAATCTGGTGCTCGTTTGGGGCGTAATGGTTATTGTCATTATCAGCTTTATGGAAGCATCCACTCCTGCTTTTATCAGTCAGTATGATCTGCGTCCCAACCGGTTATTTGTAGAATATCTGAAATATCCCCGTGAAGTGTTTGCGACCTTATGGCACGGTTTTCGAATGCCTTTAGTGACAGGACTCTTACTGACCGTCGTATCAGGATGTCTTGCCGTTAAGTTATTGCAACGTTGGTTGAATAACACTCAAAGGCCCTGGCCGCTTTGGAAATTATGGCTTACCTGGCCGTTGTTGATCATCGTACTTGTTTTAATGATTCGATCGTCTGTTGGTCATCGGCCTGCCAATCCGTCCAGCTTTGCTCTGACACCGGATGCGATGGTGAATAGTCTTATGCTTAACTCCGCCTGGTCAGTGTATTTTGCTATTTACAATATGCAGCACGAATCAAATGCTGCTGAGGTCTACGGCACAATGTCTAATGAAGCCATAATGGCTGAAATACATGAAAGCTACCCGTGGATTGGTATAGACAGTAAAAGTAAATTTCCAACCTTAAATACCCGGCAGGCAACGGTAAAACGGGATAAACCACTCAATCTGGTGATTATTCTGCAAGAAAGTATGGGGGCAACGTTTGTTGAGTCTCTTGGCGGTGAATATGCCGTCACCCCGGAACTTGAACGCCTCAAACAAAAAGGTTGGTGGTTTGAACAGCTTTATGCCACGGGCACTCGCTCAGTAAGAGGTATTGAGGCGGTAATCAGTGGCTATTTGCCGACGCCAGCTCGCAGTGTGGTTAAGCTTTCGCTGTCTCAACAAAACTTTTTTACCATTGCCGGTTTACTCAAACAGCAAGGCTATTTCACCGAGTTTATCTATGGTGGTGAGTCACACTTTGACAATATGGCGAGTTTCTTTATTGGCAATGGCTTTGAATCGGTCATTGATCAACATGATTACCCACATGCGGTTTTTACTGGAAGTTGGGGTGTATCTGATGAGGATTTACTGGATAAAGCGCACCAGCAGATTCAACAAAAAAATGCCCAGGGTCAGCCTTATTTCAGTCTGGTATTTACCTCGAGTAATCATTCGCCTTATGAATTTCCCGATGGCCGTATTGAACTGGATAACCCTGTCAAACAAAGTAATACCAATGCGGTGAAATATGCCGATTATGCGCTAGGGCAGTTTTTTGATAAGGCGATGCAGAGTGATTACTGGGACAACACCTTATTTCTGGTGATTGCTGATCATGATTTAAACGTTTATGGCGATGCACTCGTGCCCATTGAACGTTTTCAAATTCCCGGTTTAATTTTAGGTGCCGATATAAAGCCACGGAGCATTTCTACCGTTGCCAGTCAGATTGATATGGCACCAACCTTATTGTCATTAATGGGAGTCAATGCCGAAACGCCGATGATTGGACGTGATTTAAGTCTAGACAGTGAACAGCAGTCCACCGGTCGTGCGTTGATGCAGTTCGCTGATTATTTCGCTCTGATGCACGGTGAAAAAGTAACGGTACTCAGGCCGCAAAATTCTGCACTTGAAGGCTATTACTCACCGAAGTCCCGTCAACTGGAAATTGTAGGACCGGCATCAACGGCAGATGAACGCAAAGCGCTGTCACATGTTTTATTGCCATCCTGGTTATATCGGGAACAACGCTATGATATGCCGCTGGGTCGAACTGACTTGACTCCTTAAACAGGATATAAATGTATAGGCCTGAAAACTTTCAGTCAGATAGTTTTCAGGCTTTTTTTATATTTTTCTTAAACCTGAATGCATTAAAAAATAGCTTAAGTTTTTCTTAAGTAACGGGCTTTACTCTAGGCAACCATAAACATCAGGAGATGATTTATGGAAGCCACCAAATTAAATAGTTCGACACCCTCCGCAGCGAGACATTGGCAACAACGTTTGTTGTTTCCGCATAAATCACTGTCTTTAATTGATAATCAGTCAATTGAACATATAGCGGTGCAAGCCTTTATCAGCGAGCGTTTTAATCAGACTTTTGGCGCTGAAATACAGCATTTTTTACCGTATTTTATTGCCAGTCAGATGAATGATGTAATTGATTCGGCGATTGGTTTCCAACCGGTTCAGCAGCAACCATTGTTTCTTGAACAGTATCTTGCATACCCCATCGAAAAAACACTGAAACTGAATGGTATTCAAACCAGTCGTTCGGACATTGTGGAAATCGGTAATCTGGCTGCCAGTTTCAACAGTGGCAGTCCATTATTATTTATTTTGCTGGCAGCCGTATTGCATCAGGCCGATTATCAGTGGGTTGTGTTTACCGCAACACGTCAGGTCCGACATCTCATCGCCCGGCTACAGCTCACAACATTCACTTTAGGCGAAGCCGATCCTCAACTACTGATTGATAAAACTCAGCAGTGGGGAAGTTATTACTCTCATCACCCCGTCGTTCTTGCCGGCAATCTGCCGTCAGCAATCGAGCATTTGCTACAACATCATGTCATTCAATCGCTATTGGATACCCATAAAGATTTTGTCCATAACACCGCCAGGATGATCCGTAAATGAGCAGCAAAATTTTACAATCTCTGGAAATGCTGGCAACAGAGCAGCCCGACAAAATATGTGTGGGGGATGGTCTTCAGCAACTGACGCGGCAGCAATTGATGCAGCAGGTTGAATCAGTCGCTGCAGAATTAATGGAATATCAACATCAGGTTATCGGATTACTGGCAGATAACAGCTTGCAATGGTTGATCATGGATCTGGCCGCACAACGCGCCGGTATTATTTTATTGCCTTTGCCATTATTTTTTACCCCGGATCAGCTACAACATGCCTTGCAGAGTGCTGGTGCTGTTGGGCTGGTTCATGATCGCCCTTTAACGATAGACGCCGATGTTCTGGCTGAAAGCCATTTTGTGAACAGTCTGATGATGCGCTTTACGGCCTGTCGAGGTAAGTCTTACATCACATTACCTGCAGGCACAGCAAAGATTACCTTCACCTCAGGATCAACAGCCGATCCAAAAGGAGTCTGCCTGAGTAATGACAATCAATACCAGGTCAGTCAGAGTTTATTAAGCGTACTGCAAATGCAAAATGTACGGCATATGGCATTACTGCCATTAAGTACATTGCTGGAAAACATTGCCGGACTTTACACACCCTTATTAAGTGGTGGAGAAGTCATATTACTCGGCATGAAGGAAACCGGCTTTTCCGGCAGCCTGTCAGGCAAGCTTTATCAATTACTCACCACACTTTCCTATTACCAGCCAGAAAGTCTGATTCTGGTTCCGGAATTATTATCAGCTTTAGTCCTGGCAGCTGAGCAGGGTTGGCAACCACCAGGATCCTTACGGTTTATTGCTGTGGGGGGAAGCCGGGTTGCCAGCGAACTGATTGAACGTGCTCGCCAGTTTGGGCTGCCAGTGTATGAAGGCTATGGCTTGTCAGAGTGCAGCTCAGTAGTCAGTCTCAACACACCAGTACAAGACAAGCCTGGAACAGCGGGCAAGCTATTGCCACATGTCGACATCCAGATTGAAGAGGGTGAAATCATGGTCACTGGCAATGCTTTCCTGGGATATATCGGCATCAACTCACCTCAACAAAATAGAGTATCTACCGGAGATATGGGCTATCTGGATCAGGATGGATTTTTAGTCATTCATGGCCGTAAAAAACAGCTGCTGATTTCCAGTTATGGCCGAAATATTAATCCTGAGTGGGTGGAAAGCGAGGTTTTGGCACACCCGGAAATCCTGCAATGCGTTTTATTTGGTGATGCGAAACCGTACTGCACGGCATTGATTTATACCCGTTTAAGCGATGTCGAACTTGAACATTGGCTATTAAAGGTCAATCACAAGCTGCCTGCCTACGCACAAATTATCAAATGGCTGCGGGTTAAACAGCCAATGACAGCGAAAGCTGGTCTGCTCACAGCCAATGGCCGACCACGGCGCAATCAAATTTTTTCTTTGTTGCAAAATGAATTGGAATCCATCTACCAGGAGCCACAATATGGGATTTTTTGACACCCTCTGCCAGCAGACAGATGTTGAACGACAACATTTGTTTTCTGCCCCGATTATCGAACAAACAATGCGTGGGGAAGTAACGCTGGATCTGTATATCGCCTTTCTGACCCAGGCCTATCATCATGTAAAACATACCGTGCCGTTACTGATGGCCGTTGGATCGCAATTGCCAGAGCAATACGAGTGGTTGCGTGAAGCCGTTGCCGAATATATTGAGGAAGAGCTGGGGCATCAGGAGTGGATCCTGAATGATATCGCTGCTTGTGGTCACGATAAGGAATTGGTGCGAAACAGTCCTCCCAATCCTGCCACCGAGGTGATGGTGGCCTATGCCTACGATACCGTTTTTCGAGTTAACCCACTGGGATTTTTTGGCATGGTGCATGTCCTTGAGGGCACCAGTATTGCTACCGCAGATAATGCCGCGACAGCGATTCAGAATGCGTTGTTTTTACCTGACAAAGCCTTTAGTTATTTACGTTCGCATGGTGCGCTGGATCAGGAACATGTGAAGTTCTTCGAGGGGTTGATGAACCGAATAGACGATCCATTGGCACAACAGCAGATAATTCACAGCGCAAAAATGTTTTATCAGTTGTATGGCGATATTTTCCGGAGTCTCACGCTATGAATACGCCACTGAATTCAAAACCAATTACGATCGTTTTAACAGGGGCAACCGGTGGTCTGGGTTCAGCACTGGCCAAAGTGTTGTCTGCCCAAGGTGTTGTATTGGTTCTTTGCGGACGGAATCATCTTCAATTGGAGCAGCTTAATCGAACATTGGGTGGTCAGCACCATTGTGTCGCCAGCGATTTGACCACCAGTCATGGTCGTCAGGCTGTGCTTTCCTATTGCCAGCAATTTCCCGCTGGCATTGATGCATTGATTAACAATGCTGCCAACAATCATTTCGCCCCTCTCAAAGAGATGAACGAAACTACTGTGCAACAAATGCTTATGACGAACTTGCTGGTACCTATCGAGTTGACACGATTATTACTTCCCATCCTGGCAAAAGCGGATAACGCTCAGATCATCAATATCGGCTCGGCATTCAGCCGACTCGGCTTTCCGGGGTTCAGTGTCTACAGTGCCTGTAAATTTGGGTTGCGAGGTTTTACCGAAGCGATGCGTCGTGAATTAGCAGATACCACCATCAAGGTACGTTTGTTTGCACCACGCACCATTAGCACCGCGATGAATGATGCCAATGTGACAGCCATGAATAAAGCGCTGGGTAATCATAGCGATAAAGTTGAAACCGTCGCAAAACAGTTCATCGACTTTTTTCAGCAAACACATCGCAATGAGCAGTTTTTAGGCTGGCCGGAACGCTTTTTCGGTTGGCTGAATTCAATTAATAGTCATTGGGTGGATCAAGGCTTAGCCAAAAAACTTCCCGTGATTCAGCGTTATTGGACAGGAGCAGCAAAATGAAAAAAGGTTATGTCATTCTTTACAGTGTGGTATTTGGAATGTTCAGTTTATCCGCTCAGGCGATCTCGCCTGAAGCATTGCCTTTGCAATCGGCCTGGGAACATGCCAATTATGAATTAACAGACAAACAGCAGATTGACGCATTTGAGTTATTAACAGCAAAGGCTGATGAAATTAAAAAACAATCGCCACAACAGCCAGACGTATTAATCTGGCGGGGGATTATCTATGCCAGTTATGCCGGGATAAAAGGGGGGCTTGGCGCGTTATCCATGGCCAAAACAGCCAAAGCTGATTTGGAAAAAGCCATTGAAATTGATGAACAGGCCTTGAATGGTTCGGCCTATACTACGTTGGGCACCTTGTATTACAAGGTACCAGGTTGGCCGTTGGGCTTCGGGGATAAAACCACCGCAGAAAAACTATTAAAAAATGCTCTGAGATTAAACCCACAAGGTATTGATAGTAATTATTTTTATGCCTTGTTTTTAATGGATAAAAAACACTATAAACAAGCTGAATCGTATTTGTTATTTGCTAAAAAAGCGTCTCCCAGAGCTGATAGACCACTGGCTGATAAAGGGCGTTTAATGGAAATCGATAAAGCACTGGCTGAAGCCAATAAACATATGAATGACCAAACCCATGCAAATACTGCTCATTGAAGATGATCTGTCATTGGCGCAAGGCCTTATCCGCTCGCTGCGCCAAGATCGGTTTACCGTAAATCATCTGAGTCTGGGGCGTCAGGGAATTAATAGTATTAAAACCACCCCGCCAGATATTGTGATTCTGGACTTGGGGTTACCGGATATGGATGGCACAGCTGTACTTGCCGAAATCCGCAAGATTAATGCCGCCTTACCGATACTGGTGTTAACAGCACGCGGGAGTATTAATGATCGGGTTATTGGACTGGATGCGGGTGCCGATGATTACCTGGCCAAGCCATTTGATATTGATGAGCTGCTCGCCAGATTAAGGGTTTTTGAACGTCGATTAAGCAGTAAGCAACACGCGGCATTACAGATAGGCTCCGTCATCCTGGACAGCAAAACCATGCAGCTGAATGTTGATAACGCATTGGTTGAATTACCACGGCGTGAATTTATGTTGCTGAAAATCCTGATGGAGAACGCTGGACGGGTCCAGACCCGGGACAGTTTGGAATCCAGGCTCTATAGCTGGGGTGAAGAAGTGGCCAGTAATGCTATTGAGGTACATGTGCATCATTTACGCAAAAAACTTCCGGAAGGGTTTATTAAAACCATTCGCGGAGTAGGTTATCAAATTAGCAACACATGAAATCTATTCGATTATATTTACTGCTGATATTAGTCGCCACACTAATATTGGTGATGTTTGTGTCATTACTGAAAGGCTACCAGTCCAGTATCGAAACCGCACAAGATTTATTTGATGAACGGTTGGTTAACACCGCTGAATTAATTGCATCAGCAAATGTTGCTCAAACCACTTCTGATTCGGCTCAAAGCCCCACCAGTGATTATTTGTTTTTTCAAATATGGGATGCTAAGGGTCAACTGTTAACTCGTTCGAGTACCGCGCCACATATTGCACTCAGCCCCTTTAAAAAAGGCTTTTACGACGTTAATTTTAACGGCTTTCGCTGGCATAACTATGTCTATCCGGATCCACAGCTTCAACGGTGGATTATCGTCGGAGAGCGGAGCGATGTTCGCAGTTCTATGGCAGAAGATATCGTATTAGCCACCATTTTGCCGGCTTTTTTCGGCATTGTTATCGCGGCTATTTTAATCTGGTGGTTAATTGGCACGGGTTTGAAACCTCTGAAAAATCTTTCCAGACAACTTGCCAGCAAACAGGCGGATGATTTAAAGCCAATTCAACTGGCAGATCTGCCAATTGAAATGAGCCAATTGGTCAAAATTATAAATCAGCTATTCTGGCGACTTGATCAGAGTTTTCAACGTGAACAACGATTTGCTGCAGATGCAGCACATGAATTACGTACCCCTATCAGTGCTCTTCAAATACATTTACATAACCTGCGACAAACCTATGGTGATGACAGCGAAGATTGGCAACTTATGCAAGCGTCTGTCGATAGAATGGGCCATCTGGTGAATCAGATCCTGATGCTCTATCGCACTGCGCCAGAGCAAATTGCCGCTAAGGATGAATCAATCGATTTATATAAAATAACCAGCGATGTGATTGCACGGGATTATCAGCAATTTGAAAAAAGACAGCAGCATGTTGAATTAATAGGTGAATCCGCGATGATGCAAGGTCATGTTTTCGCATTGGAAACACTGCTACAGAATCTGCTGAATAACGCCAGTAAATACGCTCCAGCAAACGGACATATTCTGATTCAAGTTCACCCAACTGAAAAAGGCGTGCGTTTAATTGTTGAGGATGATGGACCGGGCATTCCAGCAGACCAGTATGAGCGGATTTTTGACCGGTTTTATCGCTACCAGAACGAAAACAGTGATCTGCAATTACCCGGTTGCGGTCTGGGACTGGCTATTGTTCAACATATTATTGAAATGCACCATGCTGATATCAAACTTACCAATTCAGCATTTGAAAGCGGCCTTAAGGTCGTGATTGATTTTCCCGCAGCGTTGAATAAATGATGAAAAAATTATTGACATGCATAGCTATCTTTATGATTTCATTAAATAGTTATGCAGCACCTCCGGTTTTTGAAATAGTGATAAAAGATCATCTGTTCTATCCCGATGAATTGGTTATCCCAGCCAATACCAAGGTGAAATTACTGGTTAAAAACCAGGATGCGACACCCGAAGAGTTTGAGAGTTATGAACTCAATCGCGAAAAGGTCATTCCGGGAAATACCCAGGCAATTATTTTTATTGGGCCCTTAAAACCTGGCGTTTATCCGTTTTTTGGAGAATTCTTCCCCAAAACAGCTCAGGGCAGAATCATTGTCAAAGAAGATGGTAAATAACCATGCTGCTTAATAGCGTCATTCTGGTGTTACGGGAAGTACTTGAGGCGGCGATGGTGGTCAGTCTGTTTATGGCATTTACCACGGTTAGCCAGCAATCACGTCGCTTTTTGATCAAGGCCATTCTGCTGGGTCTGATTGCCGGTGCCACGTATGCGTATTTCTTACCGGAAGTTTCAAACTGGCTGGAAGGGGTTGGTCAGGAAATAACCAATACCGCTATTCACATAGGTATCTATTGTTGTCTGACGGTTTTTTTATGGCTTATATCAAGGGATATTAATTTACCCAATCAACTGGTCAAAGGCATGATGATGACAGCTATCATTCTGGCCATTAGCCGGGAAAGTGCCGAAATCATGTTATATATTTCCGGCTTTCGCAGTGACCACTTTTTAATGCAATCTGTATTGTCAGGCAGTTTGATTGGATTAGGTATTGGCGTCAGCTGCGGTATCTTTCTATATCACCTGATGATTGCTTTAAAGCCCGCTCCCGCAGCCAAATGTATCTGTATTCTGGTTGTGATTGTAGGTAGCAGCATGATGTCTCAGGCCACCCAGTTTCTGATTCAGGCGGACTGGCTGGCATCATCAAATCCCGTGTGGGACAGCTCTCATCTTATCAGCGAACATTCCTTACCTGGTCAGTTACTGTATGCCTTGATGGCCTATGAAGCGACGCCAACATGGAGTCAGATTCTGGTTTATCTGACAAGCTTGTTACTGATGCTGATTGTTATTGTTTCCGGACGATTTTCCAGGTCTATTCAACATGATTAATCTTCGAATCACCTTTGTTTTTTTAATCCTCATCGCATCAGCCAGCTATGCTGACGGTAATCCGGTCGATAAAGTCTATTCTCCCTATGTTCAACCGCTGGAACGTGAAATTGAATGGCGAATGACGGACTCTGACGGAAAACAGGTTCAACGACTGGGTATAGGCAAAAGTCTGACGGATCGTCTGTTTATTGAAGGTTATTTGATCGGCGAAGATAACCAGAATAATGACTTTCGCTTGCAAGCATTTGAAGTTGAAGCGCTCTGGCAACTCACAGAACAAGGTGAATATGATATTGACTGGGGATTGATTACCGAACTTGAACGACAACGTGATGATAATAACTGGGAAGTGTCTGCAGGATTAATTGGTTTGAAAGCGTGGGGCCGATGGGTGGGTACGGCAAACTTCTGGCTTAAATATGAATGGGGACAAACTCAGGAAAGTGAGTTTGAAACCGCTTTGTCATTACAAACACGCTACAGGCATTCCCGCTATTTTGAACCTGCCATTGAATTTTATGCGGGTGAAGATACCCGTGCTCTGGGGCCGGTTTTTCTGGGGGATATCAGTCTATCTCCAGGCAAAAAACTGCATTGGGAAGTGGGTGTGCTTACTGGATTATCATCCAAAACTGCCGATACCAATTGGCGAGCCTTGCTGGAATATGAATTTTAAAACTTATTCCATTTGTGAAATGCAGTCTCCATAAGTCTGATTTTTAAAATTATCTATGGCTTGCTGCTTCCCTTCATTGGTTTCCGCAACGGGTTGCTGATACGCACTGAGCAATAAGCCACGAGTGACATTGCCCATGGCATTTTCCATGGCTTCATAAATTGGCGTATTCATCTGCCTGAACAACATATAGGAACCGGCTTTACTGGCCCATTCTTCACATACTTTGGTATCGCCTGGAGATTCCGCATAAGTGGATAAGGGAAACAGCCACATTCCACCAAATAGTATTGCAGTATAGATATTTTTCATGATGCATCCTGTTATCAGTACAGAATGCTTTTACGCCAATGCAGATGAAGATTGCGTCAAGATGTTCTTTTTAAAAAGCAGAAAAGTGGAGAGCAGGCGTTCGCTCTCCACCTGATTAACTGTTAAATATCACTATGCGGACCAAACACTTCATAGTGAAGTTGCTCGGCCGGAACCCCTAAATCAGTTAGCTGCTGTTTGGCAAAACGCATAAATTCAACCGGACCACAGAGGTAAAAATGACCATCCGTTAATGGCAACTCAAATTGCAGCCGATCTAATTGCATTAAACCGCTCAGGGCCTTTTCATCATCAGAATCATCCTGTTTATACCAGTAATAGTAATGCAGTTTATCCAATTGATCTGCCTGGCTTTTTAACTGATTAGCATAGGAGTGCTGATGTTTATTTTCACAGGCATGTAAAAACCAGACAGGTTGACTGGTTTGACTGGCCAGCAGTGTTTCCAGCATCGCCATCATCGGTGTAATGCCTACACCGGCAGAAATCAATACGGTTGGTTTATCCACATGTGCCAGATAAAAATCCCCGGTGGGTGGCATTAATTCAATCTGATCACCCACCTGAACTTTATCGTGTAAGTAGTTGGAAACCAAGCCTGCTTTTGGCTGAGATTCACGCTTGACACTGATTCGGTAACTTTCACCATTATATTTATCGGAAATGGAATATTGTCTGATTTCAATATTCTCTGCCTGCTCCGGTTTTACTTTCACCGCCAGATACTGACCGGGTTGGTAACGGGCAATCTCACGGCCATCCACCGGCACAAACGTAAAGCTGGTCACCAGTTCCGATTCCGGCGTTTTATCCTTCACTTCAAATAAACGTGGACCGGTCCAGCCACCCGTTTTGTTTTGGTAATCACTGTAGATATCCTGCTCACGGCCAATTAACACTTTTGCCAGCAAACCATAGGCTGCCACCCAGGCCTCGGCGACTTCATCAGTGAATTCTTCCGGTGCCAGCTCACGCAGTGTTTCAATCAAATGATGTCCGACAATCTGATATTGATCCGGCTGAATATCAAAACTGACATGTTTATGCGCCACTCTTTCAACCAATTCACCCAACGCACCTAAGTCATCTATATGCTTTGCATACATTGCCACCGCACTGAACAGGGCAAACTGCTGTCTTCCGGTCGCCTGATTAGCAAGGTTAAAAATATCTTTTAATTCTGGGTTATGACTGAACATACGTTTATAAAAATGATCAGTGACCTCAACCCCTGCGTTTTCCAGTAACGGCAGGGTACTTTTTACAATTTCGATGGTTCTGGTATCTAACATAAATAACCTCTTTGCGATTATGAATAATACATTCACTATGCTGTTTGCAGAGGTTGTGCCAGTTATTTTTATATAAACAAATCAATAATGTATGAAATTATTCGAAAACAAATAAGTCAAAAAGACATATATAAAAACATGTCTTTTTGACCTTATCGTGATAAATTGACATTAGCTAATTAATCGAGCTCGCGTTATGCAGGATTTTGATTCAACCTTATTACTCGAAGTAGCCTTGGATCTGGCAAACAGCATTAACAATGATGATCGCTTTGATCGCCTGCTGGCGTCGATTCGTAAAGCCATTAAATGTGATGCCGTTGCCTTGTTGGGATTACATGACAACCTGCTGACACCTCTGGCAATTCAGGGTTTGTCCTCAGAAGTATTGGGGCGTCGCTTTCATCTTAGTGAACATCCGAGACTTCAGCAGCTATGTAATAGCAGCAAACCCCTCATTTTTCCGGACAATTGTGACTTGCCCGATCCCTATGATGGGTTGTTATTGGCCAGATCCGGCGATTTGCCCGTACATTCCTGTATGGGATTACCGTTGTATTCAGATCAGAAAGTCATTGGACTGGTCACCATTGACAGCTTGCAAGCCGGCAGCTTTAACCAGATCAGCCCCAAAACACTGGAACTGATAGCCGCACTGTCTGCAGCCACATTAAAAACAGCACTCGAATTTAAAAAACTCGAGATCAGTGCCCAGCATGCCAATCAGCTGGTCCAGGAACTGACGCAGGAAGCCTTATTAAAAGATGGCGGAGAACTGATAGGCCAAAGCCATGCCATGCAAACATTGAAAAATGAGATTCAATTAGTCGCTGGCTCGGACTATACCGTGTTGATCACCGGTGAAACCGGCGTGGGAAAAGAGCTGGTAGCACGTACTGTGCATCAGTTATCGTTAAGAAAAGATAAACCTTTAGTCCACATAAACTGTGCTTCATTACCGGAATCGTTGGCCGAAGCCGAATTATTTGGCCATACCAAAGGCGCTTTCACTGGAGCCGATCGTGAAAGGGCGGGTAAATTTCAATTAGCCCATGGGGGCAGCCTGTTTCTTGATGAAGTTGGAGAGTTACCGTTAGCCGTGCAAAGTAAGCTTTTACGCGTATTACAAAGTGGTGAAATACAACCAGTGGGTAAAGATAATGTCGAACAGGTTGATGTTCGCGTAATTGCCGCTACCAATAGAAACCTTGAGGAAGAGGTCAGCGAGGGACGTTTCAGAGCCGATCTTTATCACCGTTTATCGGTTTATCCCATCAAGGTTCCACCGTTAAAAGACCGGGATCAGGATGTGTTATTACTGGCTGGTTACTTTCTGGAAAAAACCAGTCGAAAATTAGGCATCAGGCAATTACGACTGTCTCAGGATGCGGAGCTGGCGTTACGGGAGTATCACTGGCCGGGCAATGTGCGCGAGCTGGAACATGTCATCAGCCGGGCCTCATTAAAAGCCAAAGCGAAACCGACCACTACCGGAATTATTTCGTTAAATAGGGAGTTTCTTGAGTTACCAACATCAAATATTTCTGTGAATTCAGTTGAAAAAACGACTGAATTGAAACCCATGCTATCTCCCGGCATGGATCTCAAAACCGCTACTAATGAATTTCAAAAACAGTGCATTTTAACGGCTGTTACGCAAGCTGATGGAAACTGGAGTGAAGCGGCCCGATCGCTGAAAACCGATCGGGCCAATTTGGTCAGAATGGCAAAACGTCTAGGCATTTCGATAAAAAAATCTGTTGTAAATCATTAACCAGGTTATGCACTTAATGAAGCCATATCAATGACAAAACGATAACGCACATCGGACTTTTCCATACGATCAAACGCTTGATTAATCTCATCCATTTTGATCATTTCGCACTCCGGTAAAATGTTCATACGCCCACAGAAATCAAGCATTTCCTGCGTTTCAGCAATGCCACCAATCAATGAACCTGCGATACGGCGACGGCCAAAAATCATTGGTGCGGTATTAGGGCCTTCAATCGGGCCAATTTGTCCGACTAAAACTAATGTTGCATCGTTATCCAATAAGGGAATGTAGGGATTCAGATCATGGTTGACCGGAACCGTATCAATAATTAAATCAAATGCTGAACCCGCGGTGGTCATGGCTTCTTCATCTTTTGACACCAAAAAAGCATGGGCACCCAGATCTTTGGCACTTTGTTCTTTTTTCGGCGAGGTACTGATAACAGTGACATGGGCACCCAAGCCAACGGCTAATTTAATCGCCATATGGCCCAAACCGCCCATTCCCACAACGCCAACACGGCTGCCCGGTCCAATATTCCATTCTCTTAACGGGGAATAAGTCGTGATGCCAGCACATAGCAGTGGGGCGGCTAATGCCAAATCCAGATTTTCCGGGATACGCAATACAAATTCTTCACGAACCACCAGGTGTTTAGAATAACCACCTTGAGTCATATCCCCAGTAATTCTATCTGGTGAGCCGTAGGTCAATGTAAAACCATTGCGGCAATACTGCTCATGATCGTTATGGCATTCATCACATTCCTGGCAGCTATCCGCCATACAACCCACGGCAACATTTTCACCCACTTTAAACTTGGTGACCGCAGACCCCACTTCAATCACCCGACCAACAATTTCATGGCCGGGAACGACAGGATAGGATGATCCACCCCAGTCGTTTCTCGCCACATGTAAATCCGAGTGACAAACACCGCAATATAAAATTTCGATTGCAATATCATTCGCTCGTAATTCACGTCGTTCAAAAGATAAAGGTGCTAAGGGAGAATCAGCAGAATGAGCGGCATAACCGATAGTTTTCATGAGAATTCCTAATTAGATAAAAGGTGAGATAGTAGGGTGCGCCAAGTGCTGACACTAATAATGGGGATAACAATAGACGAATACCATTAACGCTTTATTAATTTTGATGATTAACCTTCTTTATCATACCTTCATAGAAGGTATTGCATTGCTTCAATACACATCGTTTTATGATGATTAAAACCAAGGTTCAGTTGTTTTACCCGCTCTGAATAACGCATCAAGAACGCTCTGGAAATTAGCATTTTTAGTTTGTTTTTTATGCATCATATACACAGGAAATGTGAATTCAGGGTAATTATCAACCTTAATCAAATGGCCTGAATGTAGATATTTTTGGACGACGCGCGTTCGAAAATAACCGCTCCCACCATTTTCCAGAATGTGCTGAAGCGCGAGCTGGCCAAGATTAATCGTCAGCTTGGGTCTTGCCAGATGGGGCAGAGCGATATCATGCTGTTTACGGAAATATTCTCCCCAATCTACATAGATATAAGGTTCTGCTTGGCTTTTAGCGGAGACAAAGATCAGTTTTTCTTCCAGAACTTGTTCGACCTGAATTCCGGGACCGTATTCTGGTTGATGCACCACAATAACATCGAGTAAACCTTGCTGAAGTTTTTGATGCAACGAGGTTCGTTCACCAATTTCTGCACTAATCGCCGTTTCGGAAATATCCTGACGAAGATTGTTTAACCATTGGAGCATTAACGGACTCCAAAGACTGATTTCGCCAGCAATGTTGAAAATAGTTTCGGTACCCGTCGGTAACGGTAAATTTCGCTTGGCTCCTTCCCATGCCTGCACCATCGCTACCGCATGCTCAATAAACTTTTCCCCATCAAGCGTCGCCGTAGCACCGGAGCGATTCCTGACAAATAACCTGCAGCCAAGCTGATTTTCGAGATTATGTACACGAGCAGTAACAGTCGTTTGAGTCACATTTAATGTTTCTGCCGCAGCCCCGAAACTACCCAAGCGAATGATTTCCAGAAAAGTGCGTGCCTGATTAATATCCATCAATATCTTTGATAATAAATAAAGATATTATTCATTATACATATCTATATTGAGGGTCCAAACTACTCGCAACAAAGGTAATGGAAGAGTTTGGATAGTTGTATGAATGCAAAAGAACATCAAAATTACAATTATGATGTGGTGAAGTATTTCAGTGTCAGTGCGTGTATTTATTTAGTGCTCGGCACGGCAGTCGGCGTTTGGATTGCATCGGAACTTGCCTGGCCGTTCCTCAATTTTGATAATCCCTATATTACCTTTGGACGTTTACGTCCGGTCCATACCAATATTGTTGTCTATGGTTTTGGTGGTTCAGTGTTAATGGCTACTGCCTATTATGTGATCCAACGAACTTGCGGTGTTCGACTCTGGTGCGATGCCATGGCGTGGTTCACTTTCTGGGGTTGGAATTTATATGTCATTGGCGCCATGATCACTTTGCCATTAGGCATAACGCAAGGTAAGGAATATGCAGAACTGGAGTGGCCCTTGGATATTCTGCTCGCCGTAGTGTGGATTGCGTACACTATAAATTTCATCATGACGCTGAGTCAGCGTAAAAGCAGCCATATATACGTTGCCAACTGGTTTTTCCTGGCCATGATGATCATGTTTACGTATTTGCATGTCATCAATAGTTTGTCGATACCAGTAAGCATGTGGAAATCGTATTCCATTTTTGCCGGGGTCCAGGATGCGATGGTTCAATGGTGGTGGGGACATAATGCTATTGGCTTCTATCTGACAGCCGGCTTTTTAGGGATCATGTATTACTTTGTTCCTAAACAAGCTGAGCGACCAATCTATTCTTATCGTTTATCTGTCATCCACTTTTGGGCATTGATTTTTGGCTATGTCTGGCTCGGTGCTCACCATCTTCAATACACCGCTTTACCTGATTGGACGGGCTCTCTGGGTGCGGCCATTTCATTGGCGATGATCATTCCGTCCTGGGGCGGGGCGTTAAATGGGATGTTTACACTCAGTGGGGCGTGGGACAAACTTCGGACAGACTATATTCTGCGTTTTTTAATTGTATCGCTCGCCTTCTACGCCATGTCCACTTTCGAAGGGCCGGTGATGGCTTCCAAAACGGTCAATGCGTTATCGCATTACACAGACTGGACAATTGGGCATGTGCACTCAGGTGCTCTTGGTTGGGTGGCGATGGTTTCTATCGGTGCGCTTTATCATATGGTCGAACGTATGTGGAATACCAGTATGTTCTCTGTGCAATTAGTGAATGTGCATTTCTGGTTAGCAACCATCGGAACCGCTATCTATATTACGTCCATGTGGGTTGCCGGAATTATGCAGGGGTTGATGTGGCGAGCCTATGATGACTATGGCAACTTGTCTTATACCTTTGTTGAATCCGTGGCACAGATGCATCCTTATTACATTATGCGAGCAATGGGCGGATTTATTTTCTTTACTGGTGCGGTGGTGATGTTAATTAACGTGCTGGCAACGATTTATATTGCTAATAAAAAAGCGTCAGAAACAAAAATAACATTGCAAACTGGTTAAATGCTATGGAAATTTTTCTGCTGTTTCTAAAATTCATGCTGGTTTTTTTAACATCTAACTGGCTCGTTATTGTGACGACACTTATTGGTGTTTGTTGCATGCTGCTCATTGGTTTATGGGTATTTCATCCAGATAACAAAAAGGTATATGAGTCCTATGCAAATATTCCTTTAGAGGATTTATTAGAGGATGAAACGAGCAATGAAAACGATTCCAAAACATACTTTTCCATATTTCTATAAATGCGTATTTTAGGGCTTATTTTATTATTTTTTGTTATATTCCTATTCAGTAATCTCTGGCTTTAATTAATACAAGCCTATTTGAAAAAAATAGGATCCATAATGAATTTACACCGACTCTCCAATATTTTGGTTATCACCGTGATCACGGCATCAGTACTCAGCCTGATAGTGATATTAGCGCTCGGTGGTTTTTCCTTACTGACCTATCTCAAGACCACTTTGATACAGATGTACGGTTTTGTGATCGCCGCTACAGCGTCGCTGTTTTTCTTTATGCGACTGATTCATCAGATGCATTCCCGTGCTTTTGTTATTTCCATGGTGATATTTATTGTTGGTATAGCCCTGTTTCTGTCTGTTTCGATTGGCAGAATGTATATGTTTCAGTACCCGATGTATGTTGAATCCTATGGTCCGGGGAAAGGTCCGGGTCTGCCATTAAATAACGTGCTGACATTTTTTCGGCATATCGGTCAGTTTGAATGGATTGAGGACATTGCCCATGATCCCAATAATGTGCCTGAGCCAATTGCTTCTGAGGCAAACGGTCAAGGTAATGTAACGAAAGTCACCCTGGAAACCAAAGAAGTTCTGGCTGAATTAGCACCGGGAATAACCTTTAATTACTGGACATTCAATGGAACTGTGCCAGGGCCGATGATTCGGGTTAAAGAGGGTGATACGGTTGAACTTACCTTACATAACCATATAAGCAGTTTGCATCAGCATAATATCGACCTCCATGCCGTAACAGGTCCGGGTGGTGGTGGCGAAGCTACCATTGTTGAGCCGGGGGAGAGTAAAACCATCCGGTTCAAAACGCTTAATCCGGGACTATTTGTGTATCACTGCGCGGTGCCTAATATGGCTGTCCATATGGCTCACGGTATGTATGGTTTGATTCTGGTAGAACCCAAAGACGGGTTACCGCCGGTCGATAAAGAGTTTTATCTGATGCAAGGTGAAATATACACAACGGGTGCTATAGGGCGAAAAGGCTTACAGGTGTTTGATGCCCGGAAAATGCTCGATTCACAACCAGAATATGTGGTGTTCAACGGTCGTACCGGTGCGTTAATAGACAATATGCAGGTTAAGGCAGGAGAGACCGTCAGGCTCTATATTGGCAATGGTGGCGTTGCGATGAATTCATCTTTTCATCTGGTGGGTGAGATTTTTGACACGGTGTACCCGGAAGCCTCAATGAACGGGGCACAGTTTAAAAATGTTCAAACCACCAATATTCCGGCAGGTGGCGCCACAATTGTTGAGTTTAAAGTGGATTATCCAGGACATTATGTCTTAGTTGATCATGCTTTGATGCGAACTGATAAGGGTGCATGGGGTGTGATTGAAGTGATAGGGGATAAAGATCCCAGTATTTTTGAGGAAATTGAAAGCACTTTGTGATTTTTAACCCAAGCTTATTGCCGGATGAACCATGACGCAGCCAAATGAATTATCAGCGAGTGAACAAGCCATCCTGCTCTTATTTCGTCAGCCATTCAGAACGTTATTTTTATTTGGCGCCAGCTTCAGTGTGCTTGCAATATTGCTCTGGGGATTGGTCTTAAACGGTATATTGAACATGATTTCTATGGCAACTCCTTATTTTGGCATCGCCATGAAATGCTGTTTGGATTCGTCGCAGCCATCATTATCGGTTTTTTATTAACCGCGGTTCAGAGCTGCACAGGACAGCGGGCACCGCATGGCAGAACCTTGTCTATCACAGCATCGCCATGCCTGCTTTATCAGCAGGCGCTATGGGTACAATGATCCTGAGCGGGATCTCCAGAGTATCACTGGACCATAGCGGCAGAGCTTTATAACCAAAACGATTAATTTCCTTAGCATTTGTCTTAATTATTGCTGTCGGTTTATTTAATTTGGTTGTTACCAACGCAAGTTTCTTTTTGGTTATGTTTCAGCGTTATTGCTTGGGTTACGGCTTACACTCTGTATGTCATTATTTATTACGATGCCCAGACCTGACGGGAAACCAGGTTAGGCCGTCTTCAGCCTAACCTCTGACATAATCCAAGCCAAGCTACTTGATTATTTACGCCAGTAGTCGTTAGCAATGGCTATGGTTTTAAATTCAATTGCAACAAGCTCGGCGGCATCCATTAAAAGTGCAGGATCTTCTGCGTATTTTGCTCTTACACGATGTTTCGCACCAGCATCCGTTTGAATAGTACCAATAGTTTTTCGCACCAATTTAATGGCCAGCTGACGGCCTTCATAGGGGGTATCTGTCATTAAACTTGGTACATAATTGTCGTCAGCTGCCATCTCATTCGCTGATAGTTGGATTGGCATTAACAAAGGCAGTGTCATTAAAAATATTGAATAATAAGCTTTCATGTGCGGTATCCTAATGTTTGATTACGAAATGTTCGTACACTAACAATATTCTCGCAAAACAGGTATGTCAAGCACCTGTTTAAAATACAGGATACCAATGGGACCATTACTAAAAGATCAGGTTTGTTATGCGCTCTATTCAACAAGCGGAGAGGTTACCAAAGCCTATGCAGAGCTCTTAAAGCCGCATCAGCTAACGTATCCACAATTCGTAGTGATGATGGCTTTGTGGCAGGACGATGGCGCTTCACCTACCAATCTCGCCAAAGCTGTTGGTTTGAGTAAAGCGACATTGTCACCTGTTTTAAAAAAGCTTGAGTCACACGGATATCTTAAAAGAGAGCCGGTTCCGGGTAATGACAAGGCGAAATCAATGTCATTAACCAAAAAAGGTCGAGAGCTTGCAACTGAAGGAGAGAACATTGCCAGGCTGGCCTTATGCGCTACTGGTTTGAGTGAAACTGAAGTCAAGCAGCTGATAACTATCTGCAATAAAATAAAAAATAATCTTTGAGTATAAAATTTCTACTTAGATTGTCTGTACAAATTCTGATCATCCCTCGAAACCGATTATGAAATCATTTCGCAGAGGCAGGAGCTTGAAACTTACTTCAATTTAAAATCAAAAGCTTTTAAAGATGCCTCCGGCACCTACACGGATGGTATTGGTACCAGCGGCAATATGGGCAATGACGATGGAGGTAGCGGCTGTGCTAACACCCGGCATATTATGATGCTCCGCTACCCAAATGCGTTTATAGCCCAGACGTTCAGCTTGCTGAGCAAGTATTCGCGCGTCATCAAGCGCAGTTCGGCGGTCAGAGCCCTGTCGTACACGTCCAAGTTCCAGAATAGGCAGTGGAATCATCTGTAATCTCAACTCATTTTGTGTTGTTCTCGCATACCAGGTTAACTTTTGAGAACAAATTTTAAGGCTATCGATAAAACAAATAGCATTGCCTTACAAAAAAACTACGACCATACACTGCAAAAAATATGTGCGTAAAATGTTTAACTATAAATTCGATCATAAAAACAGAACCCTATTCTGTGTTTAAATTTAATGTTTCACCCCAGGGTCTGTTGATCTTTCATAGCCGCCTCTGTTGTGACTGAAAATGCACCAATCAAGGCGCGAGAAATGTCGTTTGTGAGATACATCCGTGTATCTCACCCCTTCGGGGCTGACGCTCAAAAACGCTCCCGACGTTTTTGTAGTCGTTCTAAATAAATGACGAGTAACGCAGAGTGGTGGATTTTCAGCCACAACCCGAAGGGCTGGGACTATTTTTTCGCCCTACGGCGTTGGAAATGACTTATGTAGAACAACTACATCGCATCATTTCCGCCTTGTTGGACGAAAAAATAGCCTCCAGCAGTGGTGGCTCTGAAAGATCAACAGACCCTAGGTAACCAATCATCCGGAACTTGCTTTTAATTTAGGCTTCGGATTAATGCATACACTCAAGCAATAGTGGCTCATTTATTAAGAGTTGTTCCTAATCGTGGAAGTCACGGATGCGACCGAATAATAGTGTTGAAGCCGCTTTTCTACCTGGACATCAGGAGCCAAAATGATACATCGATTGCCCCAGCAAACCACATCCCTTGACGATTTTGCAACGTTGGTCAGCTACTCGTTTATGGATACGCTGAATGCTGATCCTGATGCGACATCAAACGGAACCGATCACTATCCGCGACAAGTTTTCTCTGGCCATTATGTCCCTGTCAGTCCCACACCACTCGAAAACCCTGAGTACGTTGCACACAGTAAAACGCTATTTCGTGAACTAGGCATCGCCGACAGCATGGCTCATTCGGCTGACTTTATGCGTGTTTTCTCTGGAAACCTTACAAGCGTTCCGGAATCGATGCGTAAGGTGGGATGGGCGTGTGGTTATGCACTATCTATATACGGCACTGAATACACTCAGCAATGTCCGTTTAATACCGGCAACGGATATGGTGATGGTCGAGCTATTTCAGTGCTGGAAGCTGTTATCAATGGTCAACGCTGGGAAATGCAACTCAAAGGAGGAGGCCGGACGCCTTACTGCCGCGGCGCGGATGGACGCGCTGTATTAAGGTCGAGTGTTCGAGAGTTTCTGGCACAGGAGCATATGCATGCACTCGGGGTTCCAACGTCACGGTCTCTGAGTCTTTATGTGTCGAAAACCGAAAAAGTAAGACGTCCATGGTACTCGCAAGGCTCACGTTCGATGGACCCTGATACGGTTATATTGGAACCGGTTGCCATCTCAACACGGGTTGCACCGTCGTTTATTCGGGTAGGCCAAATTGAGCTCTTCGGTCGTCGTGCCCGTAAGAACGCATACCCACAAGCGATGGAAGAGCTGGAGAAAATAGTTTTATATCTCATCGATCGTGAGTATGCAGATGTTATTGACCCAAATCTGGGCACTCCTGAAAAAGTATTGTTGCTGGCGCGCGAGTTCCGAAACCGGCTGACGTCACTCATTGCGAATTGGATCCGGGTTGGCTACTGTCAGGGTAATTTCAATAGCGACAATTGTGCGGCAGGCGGATTCACACTTGATTACGGCCCATTTGGATTCTGCGAACTGTTTGATCCGCTCTACCAGTCATGGACGGGGGGAGGGCAACACTTCGCATTTTTAAATCAACCCGTTGCTGCGGAACGCAACTTTGCCATGTTTTGTAAGGCATTAAAGCCGTTGCTGACATCGCATCCGGACACTCTGCGAGAACTGGATGAGATTCAAAGCAGCTTTGCATCGAAAATGCAGATGGAAATGGAAACAATGTGGGCAGCGAAGCTTGGACTCGATAGCTTTAACGCAGAGTTGTTTGGCGAGCTTGCATCGCTGATGATGCATACATCTGTGGATTACACCATTTTCTTTCGAGAACTCTCAACAGTGCCTGACGATATTGGTCCACTCAAAAAAAGCTTTTACCAGAACCCGACGTATAACAAAGCCCCCAAAGAGATGAATAATCGCTGGTCAGAGTGGCTCGATAAATGGAAAGCACTTATCTTTAAGGACCACACGACTTCAAGTGAGGAGCTTTCAAGCCAAATGAAACGGGTCAACCCAAAATACAGTTGGCGAGAGTGGTTCGTTGTACCCGCTTATCAGCAAGCGATGGCGGGGGACTACGCTCTACTTCGGGAGCTGCAAGAAATCATGACCAACCCATACGACGAACAATCCAAAGAGGCAGAAGCGAAATACTACCGGCTGAAGCCAACAGAATACTTTGAGGTCGGTGGCTTATCCTATTACAGCTGTTCGTCCTGACAAGTTGCTTACGCCAAATTGCCTGAGCCAGTTGCCCTATTACTTATCTTCCGGGCGGGGTTATCCTGAATAAAACAAAAGGATCTTCTATTCAAATTGAAAATGTTGTCGAGGTATCACAATCGCAAACGCTTAGATTGCTAAATTCTGAAACAGCTTTGAATCGATCACAGTTGATTTGTATAAAGCATTCATCATCATCCGGAATCAATAGATCAGAATCTGAGTCGACCTGTTGATATTTATTTAACATTCGCAAGCTCAGACAAGCATTGACGCTCAGCCAAAACCGGTTGGCATGAAGAAAGTTCTCAAGCTTGTCAGCCGGGGTTCAATCGGGGAGAATCAGGCCCCTGAATTTTACAATTATAAAAAGTCATAAAATGGTCACCGGTGAACTGAAAAGCCAAGTCGATAAAATATGGGAAACATTCTGGACAGGGGGCGTCAGTAATCCACTGACTGTTATCGAACAATTCACCTACCTATTGTTTTTACGCCGGTTAGATGAAACCCAAAATCTGGAAGAGAAAAAAGCCAATATGATCGGCGGGCAAGTCAAAGCGCCGTTGTATCAACCGCAGCATCAACTGTTTCGCTGGCATAGTTTCAAAGATCGCGATCCCCAATCGATGTTTGCCTTGTTTACCCAACCCCAACCGGAAGCCGACAACCTAACGGTATTCGAGCATATGAAACAGGTGGGTAATCAGGCCGGTGTCTTCGCCCAGTATATGAAAGGCGCGACTTTTATGATCCCGACGCCAAAGTTGCTGGATCAGGTTGTGCAGATGATCGACAAAATCCAGATGGATGATCGCGATACCAAAGGCGATTTATACGAATATCTGCTCTCCAAAATTGCCTCAGCCGGCACCAATGGGCAATTCCGTACCCCACGCCATATCATCAAAATGATGGTAGAAATGATGCAACCCAATCGCGAAGACACCATTTGCGATCCAGCCTGTGGCACCGCGGGATTTCTGGTGGCGTCGGGTGAATATATTTACGAGCACCATCCCGACTGGCTGCATGATCAAACCTTCCGTGACCACTTCAATAGCGGTATGTTTACCGGAATCGAGTTTGATAGCACCATGCTGCGTATTGCCGCGATGAACCTGCAACTGCATGCCGTTGATAAACCCAATCTCATTGGTCTGGATGCCTTAGGTGAAAGCAATGCCAGTAGTCGTGAACAATTCAGCCTGATTCTGGCTAATCCACCGTTTAAAGGATCATTAGATTACGATGGTGTCGAAAGCTCGCTACTGAAAACCGTCAAAACCAAAAAAACTGAGTTGCTGTTTATCGCGCTGATTTTACGCATGCTCAAAGTCGGTGGCCGCAGTGCGGTGATTATTCCTGATGGCGTGTTATTCGGCTCGTCCAATGCCCATAAACAACTACGGCAAACTTTGGTGGAAAAACAACGCCTCGAAGCTATCATTTCCATGCCCAGCGGTGTATTTAAACCTTATGCAGGTGTCAGTACAGCAGTGGTGATTTTCACCAAAACCAATAATGGCGGCACTGATAATGTCTGGTTTTACGATATGCAGGCCGATGGCTATTCGCTCGACGATAAGCGTAGCCCGATTAAAAATGATGATATTCCGGATATCATCCAACGCTTCAAAAACCGTGATAAAGAAGCAGATCGAAAACGCACCGAACAAAGCTTTATGGTGCCCTTCGATGAAATCAAAAAAAACGACTGGGATTTAAGCATTAACCGCTATAAAGAAGTGGTTTACGAACAGATGGAATATGACTCACCAGCAAAAATCATTGCTGAAATAGAGCAACTGGATAAAGAGCGTAGCCAAGCCTTGCAGATGTTGAAGGAGTTGCTGGGGTGAATAATGTTTATATTGGTGATGTATTTGAATTTGTTCGCAATGGCGCATCAATTAAGCAGAGCGAAAACGCTTCGGGTATACCTGTTACTCGAATAGAGACGATATGGAATTCAACTATTGATTCTGAACGGTTTGGTTATGCAAATATTATTGATGCTTCTGAGTATGAAAACTATCTTCTAAAAGATGGGGACATACTTATGTCTCATATTAACAGCCCTAAACACCTGGGTAAGTGTGCTTGCTATCAAAATAAACCCGATAAATTAATTCATGCTATGAATTTGTTAAACCTCAGGCCTAATAGTGATTTTATATCTTCAAAATTTATTTACTATTTTTTTAACACGCCTAAGTTTAAGGGAATGATTAACAAAATCAGTAACCAGTCTGTAAATCAGGCAAGTTTTTCTGCCGGAAATCTAAAGAAACTTCAGGTTCCACTCCCACCACTGGCAGAGCAAAAGCAGATTGCTGCGATTTTGGATGCAGCGGATAGCCTCAGACAAAAAGACCAGCAACTGGTCGAGCATTACACCGCTTTCAGCCAATCCCTGTTTTTGGAGATGTTTGGTGATCCAGTCACTAACCCACTCGACTGGAATACAAAATTACTTGATGAAATAACAGATTTCATTACTAGTGGTTCAAGAGGTTGGGCTAAATACTATTCGGATACTGGTGATTTATTTCTAAGAATACAGAATGTTGGTGAAAATCGACTATCACTTGATGAGATTGCTTATGTTAAGGCTCCAAATACTACTGAGGCTAAACGAACTACTGTGAAGGCTGGAGATATTCTCTTATCAATAACTGCTGATTTAGGAAGAACAGCGGTAATCCCTGAGGGGCTTCCAAAAGCACATATTAACCAACATCTAGCAATTATTAGGCTCAAAAGTGGCTTTGTGCCTTTTTATGTTAGCGAATATATCTCGTCAATTGGTGGTAGAAGGCAGTTAAACCAGTCAAATAAAGGTGGTGTTAAAGCTGGACTCAATTTTAATGATATAAAAGCATTAAAAATACCTATACCACCGATTGAACTCCAAAACCAATTCGCCGAACGCATCGCCATCATCGAAAAACAAAAACAACAAGCTCAAGCCAACCTTAAAAAGTCCGAAGCCTTATTTAACAGTCTGTTACAACGCGCTTTTACTGGTGAATTAACGGCAGATAAGGCAGCATAGCGTTATGGACCAATAGCAGGGAAGCATTGATGAGTAATTTTCAGTTTCTGCAAAACGATTTTCCGGCACTTTATGCCGATGCCGTTGAAGCAGAACAACTGACGTTTCTTTCCCCCAAAGCTTCTGCGATTTTCTGCCGATCCAGCCTCGAAAATGCCGTGAACTGGTTGTATGACCATGACCGATCTTTGAACCGTCCATGGCGTGCTGACTTAAGCACCTTGCTGCATGATCACAGCTTTAAATCTTTATTTAACAATACCTTATTTAACGAACTTAATCTGATTCGCAAAACCGGTAATATCGCTGCCCATGGTAAAAGTGTCAGCCAGCAGGATGCGCTTGCCTCGCTAAAATACCTGTATCGCTTTATGCGCCATCTGGCGATTTATTACGGTAAACAAACACCCGAACTACAGGTTTTTGATGAAGCCTTAATCCCACATGGCCCAGCCACTCAGCCCAATGCACAACAACTGGCCGATACCGTGGCCGATGTGGCCGCCAAAAACGCCATTGAGCGCGAAGCTGAAACCCGGCAACGTGAACTGGCTGAACAAAACACTCAATTAAAACAGCAACTCGAACACCAAAAAAGCGTATTGGTCGAACGCAAACAGGCGCGTGAACAATCGATAAATATTGAAGCCGCTGTGCCTTTGCTGGTTTCCGAAGCTGAAACCCGCCGTCGTTATATTGATTTATCCCTCAAAGAAGCCGGTTGGGATGATTTGCAGGAGGGATATCACCTTGAATATCCCGTGAACGGCATGCCAAAAAGCACCAATCCTTCTGGCAAGGGCTATATCGATTATGTGCTGTGGGGAGATGATGGTTTGCCACTGGCGGTGATTGAAGCCAAAAAAACCATGGTCGATTCACGTAAAGGCAAGCATCAGGCGGAGCTTTATGCCGATTGCCTGCAACAGTTAAAAGGCCAGCGGCCGATTATTTTTTATAGCAGCGGCTTTGAAACCTATATTTGGGATGATCAGTTTTATCCGGAACGTGAAGTTCAGGGCTTTTACAGCAAAGACGAATTACAGTTATTAATAGAACGACGCAGCACCCGAACCGATTGTCGTGATTTTAAAGTCAACGAAGCCATTGCTGGACGAGCCTACCAATTAGAAGCCGTGGCCCGGGTGGCTGAAAATTGCGTTACCCAAAATAGTCAGGGCGAATTACGGGGCAGGGCACGGCAAAGTTTATTAGTGATGGCGACAGGCAGTGGAAAAACCCGCACGGCCGCTGCGATTGTCGATATGCTTACCAAATGTAACTGGGCCAAGCGTGTGTTGTTTCTCGCCGATAGAAATGCCTTGGTATCTCAGGCAAAAAACAACTTTAGCGAGCTGCTGCCACATTTATCCGCCATTGATTTAACCAAAGAAAAAGAAGATAACGGCACCCGATTGGTATTTTCGACGTATCCGACCATCATGAACCGCATTGATGGCATGCGAAACACCGATACCCGCTTTTACGGTATCGGGCATTTTGATCTGATTATCATCGATGAAGCCCATCGCTCGGTGTATCAGAAATACAAAGCGATTTTTGATTATTTTGATGCCTTGCTGATTGGGCTGACCGCCACACCCAAAGCCGAAGTGGATCATAATACCTATGGTTTATTCGGCATTGAAGATAATAATCCGACCTTTGCCTATGAACTGGATAAAGCCGTCGAAGAAGGCTTTTTGGTGCCACCTAAAGCGATATCGGTACCGCTGAAATTTATGCGTGAAGGGGTGCATTACAATCAATTATCTGACCATGAAAAAGCCCAGTACGAAGAAAAGTTTGGTGATCCCACCCAGGGTGAAGCACCTGATGAAATTGAAAGTGCGGCACTGAATAAATGGTTATTCAACACCGATACCGTGGATAAAGTGCTTGATTATTTAATGACTTACGGCATTAAAGTGCAGGGCGGTGACAAACTCGGTAAAACCATTATTTTTGCCAAAAGCCATGCCCATGCGTTGTTTATAGAACAACGCTTTAATAAAAATTATCCTGAATATGCCGGGCATTTTTTACGGGTCATTGATAACTACGAATCGAAAGCCCAGGATCTGCTGGAAACCTTTGTAGACCCTTATGAAGAACATAATCCGCAAATCGCCGTATCGGTCGATATGATGGATACCGGTGTTGATGCGCCGCGTGTGGTGAATCTGGTGTTTTTCAAACCGGTGAAATCACCGACTAAATTCTGGCAGATGATTGGTCGTGGTACCCGTTTATGTACTGATTTGTTTGGGCCAGGTCAGGATAAAACCCACTTTGTGATTTTTGATTATTGTCAGAACTTTGAGTTTTTTGATGCCAACCCGGATGGCGTGCAGGGAAGACTGGTTAAAAGCCTGATTCAGCAAGTATTTGAAGCGAAACTGGAAGTCGCCATGCTGATTCGTGATGATAGTGATAGAAGCGAGGAGCAGGGGGCATTAGCCGAAAGTTATATCAATGAGCTTTATCAGGCGATTTCCGGACTGGATAGAAACCGTTTTGTGGTCAAAGCCAAGCTCAGATATGTGGTTGAGTTTAGTGATCAACAACGCTGGCAGAATCTATCCAAAAGCGATTTGCTTGATATCAACACCGAACTGGCCAATCTGGTGTTAGCCGATAAAAATGATGATGAGTTTGCCAGACGTTTCGATATCCTGGTGCTGAACTTTCAGGTTGCTTTATTAACCGGCTCGCATAGCTTAAGCCAGTTTATTAACAAATTGAGCAGCACCGCTAATGCCTTGTTAAAAAAGCAGAATATTCCTGCGGTGGCCATGCAAAAAACGCTGTTAAATGAATTACAAACAGAACCATTCTGGCAATCTATCAATGTGAATCGTCTGGATGATGTGCGTATTGCCTTACGGGATTTGATGAAATATCTCGATAAAGATCAGCAACCTGTAGTAGAAACCTCTTTTGAAGATACGTTGGATCATGATGGAGTCAGCATAAAGGAGCCAATCGGCACTTATATCACGCTGCAAAGCTATAAAGACCGGGTAGAGTCCTATGTGCGAAGTCACAGTGATCATCTGGTGATTCAAAAGCTGAAAAGCAATAAAGCCATTACCGAAACCGAAATCAACTTACTGGAAAGTATCCTGTTTGATGGCAAAACAGTCGGTACCAGGCAGGATTATATTGATACCTATGGTGATAAACCCTTAGGCGTGTTTATTCGGAATATTGTCGGTCTGGATATGGCTGCCGCACAAACACATTTTGCCGAGTTTATTCAGGCGGGTAATTTGCGTGCTGATCAAATGACCTTTATCAATAACATCATCAGCTATCTGACTAAAAATGGTGTGATTGATAAATCCATGTTGTTTGAACCGCCATTTACCCATATTCATGATCAAGGCTTATTGGGTGTGTTTGACGATGCCACAGCGACCAAGGTGATTAGTTTAATTGATCATGTAAATGGCAATGCCTTGGCGAATGTTGGTTAGATACTTCTGAACGACAGTCTTAGTACTAAACTTCAAAAAATCATTCTTCGAAACATTCCAAAATAAACAAGTAAGAAAAGCTGAGTATATTGATTATTCAGAATTTAAAATCTTGTGAGGATTGTATGGTAAAAATCCTCAGATTTTAAATTCTGGACCATCTTAGAAAAACCTCCGTTTTTGTCATAACACCACATTATAGGAATACATGTCCAAACTGATTTTCGGGTGTGTTCTGGTCAATTTCTTGGCGATCTATGAGTTCGTATAATGTATATTATGTTAAATAATGTATCGATTAATAGTGGTTATAATGAATGTGAGTACTTAGTAACTAGAATTTGCAGCAGCATCCCTATTGTCTGAATACAGCAGTGGACTTGAAGTTTTTGAGTTCGTCCTAACCTATGTAAAAGCAGCGTTTGCTTTTAAAGCGTTACGATGAAAACTCTATTTATTAACCCGGAGAATAATCATGGCCGTAGATTTTATAAAAGATGCGAATTCTATTGAGCAGATTGTCGATGGTATTAATACTGCTGAAGAATCACCGGAAATAAAATACTTTGGTGAATACAAATTAGATAGCGGTGAAAAACTGGCCGCCCACTATGCCTATGAACAGGTCTCTAACTATGATCACATTAGCGATGATGAAATTAAAACTCATCTTCAAGAGCTGAAATCCAAAGATGCTCACTTCGATTTTAATGAGGCTCTTCACATCGCTAAACAATTCTGTAACAAGTGCGAAACTTAATATTGGTTTACACTTACAGTTCATTAACTATTAATTATTAATCGAGGTCATTATCATGAGCTGGAGAGAAACTGAAAACGAGAAAACATACACTGATGAGGAAGTTGAGGCTCGCCTCAAGGCCGAATTACCTAATTGGTATCTGGAGAATGGCTGGATTCGTCGGAAATATAAAACCAGTGGTTGGAAATCCACGCTGATGGTAGTTAATACCGTGGGGCATTTGGCAGAAGCCGCTTTTCACCACCCTGACCTCACGGTTTCCTATGCGTTTGTTATCGTTAAACTCACCAATCATGCAGCCAAAGGCATTTCAGATAAGGATTTTGAATTGGCCAGCAAGATTGAAGAAGTCATTATGTGGCAACCGGGACTCATTGAAGGCGGTGCACTTGTCGGCACACCTGATGATGCCCGTTTCAAATACATTAAATACGATTAGTCATGGAATTGGATATCAGCCCTTCTTTAAATGTACTGGGTGAACCATTACAAAGCTGTAACCACGAACCTGTTACGGGCTTTTTCCGTGATGGATGCTGTAATACCAGCGATCAGGATTTTGGCTCGCACACAGTTTGTGTTGAACTGACCCGGGCGTTTCTTGAGTTCTCCCGTTTCAGGGGAAATGATTTAAGCACCCCTGTTCCGGAATTTGATTTTCCAGGATTAAAACCGGGTGATCGGTGGTGTTTATGTGCTCAGCGATGGCTTGAGGCTGAGCAGCATGAAATGGCACCTAAAGTGATTTTAGCCAGTACCCATCAACGTGCAACAGAAATAATTCCATTGGCATTATTAAAGAAATATTCCTTAGATTTAATGTGATGTTTCGTCTGTTAGCTATTGATTTGGCTAACACTTTTAAGTTGTCGATTGCTAAAGAAATCTTCAACTTGTGTAATGTCCTGTGTGATTGGCATGGCGGGCAGACTGCGCATAAACACTTTTCCATAAGGTTTATTCAGCAACCGCGGATCACACAGGATTAACACACCATGATCTTGCTCATCACGAATTAAACGACCTATTCCCTGCTTTAACTGAATCACAGCCGAGGGGATCTGGATACTGCGAAATGGATTGCCGCCCCGCTCTTTTAGATTGTTAATTCGTGCTTCCAGCACCGGATCGCCCGGTGAAGCAAACGGAATCTTATCAATTAATACGCAGGATAAGGCTTCTCCTCTGACATCAACACCTTCCCAGAAACTATTGGTGCCCAATAATACCGCATTGCCATGCTGACGGAACTCTTCCAGTAGGGTGGCCTTTGCCCCACTCCCCTGCACCATTAATGGATAGTCCAGATCGGACAGTAATTCAGCCACTTCATGCATTGCCCGGTAGCTGGTGAATAACAGAAATATACGGCCCTGACTGTGCAAGATAACTTCTTTGGCAATATCAGCTACATATTGGTTATAACGACGATCAGCAGGTTCCACCGGAATGTTGGGCAAATACAAAAGACTTTGCCTGGCATAATCAAAAGGACTTTCCCAGCTGGCATATTCTGCATTTTCAATACCCAAGTGCTGGCAGAAATGATTAAATTTACCCGCAACGGTCAAAGTCGCTGAGGTGAATATCCACGCCGCGGGTTTTTCTTCCAGCCATTGTTGAAAATGCTGGCTGATTTCAAATGGTGTGGCGTGCAATACAAATCCTGTTGGCCGATTATCCATCCATAACACCAGATTATCGTCATTTTGTTCGGCAAATAACTGAATGAGATTCAATAATTCAGTGGCTCTTACATGGCATTGAGACAGGCCGGGGCTGCGCACAGCTAAGGGTTCAAGCTCTGACTCAAATACTTCAAGATAATCTACTAACTCATTGAAATTATTTTTAATTTCATCATTAAATAATTGCGTTAACCAGGGTGTACGTTGTTCGATATTGCCAATATGTAACCGTAATGTTTGCAGTTTGGCTTGCAGTTTCTCGGCATGCAAAGCAAGTGTTTGACTGTCGGCAGCATGATCCTGCATTTCCTGCACACTATCACGACATAATTCAACAATTTGATGACTACTTATACGGTTGCCGAGAAACTGACCGGCGATAGCGGGTAATTGATGTGCTTCATCAATAATAAATGCATCGGCGGTGGGTAATACTTCGCCTTGCCCCGCACTTTTCAACGCAAAATCAGACATTAACAAGTGATGATTAATTACCACAATGTCAGCTTCCTGCGCCCGGCGACGCGCTTCCACAATAAAACATTGTTGATATTCAGGGCATTGTTGCCCGAGACAGTTATCGACTGTGGAAGTGACTCTGGGCCATAGATTGGATTGTGTTTCCAGTAAATCGGACTCACTTAAATCACCATTTTTCGAACTTTCTGACCATTCACGCAGTGATCGTAACGTGTCACTTTGTGACAGTAATAAGGGATCTTGTTCGGCTAAGGTCAATCGATGATGGCAGAGATAGTTGCCTCGTCCTTTTAATATAGCGGCCTGAAATGGCACAGCCAAGGCTTTACGCAAAGTGGGCAAGTCGCGTCTGAATAATTGATCTTGCAGATTTTTAGTGCCGGTGGAAATAAACACTTTTTGGCCGGATAAAATTGCCGGTGCTAAATAGGCAAAGGTTTTACCGGTGCCTGTACCGGCTTCGGCGACTAATACCGTAGCGGATGCCAGGGTATCAACAATTCGTTGCGCCATTTCCTGTTGCGCCTGACGTGGATGATATCCTTTGATTTGCCTGGCAAGAATACCGCCTTCAGCAAAAATCTGTTGTAAATCATCCTGCATAACTACTTCCGAAAAACTCCGTTAACGTGCCGAAAAATATCATCACCTGGCTTGGTTATCCCATATTTCAGGTTCTGCACCGTTTTCAGCCGTCCAGACGCGTTCACCGATAATTTTGAACTGAGCAATCGACATGGCACCGCGTTTTTTACGATTACTCTCACGATCATTCAGTGCTTCCTGGATAACCTGCTTGGAAGCATAAAATATTTCTATTGGCTGATATTCATCATCAAACAATACCAGTAACACCCCATCCCATTCCTGAGCCGGGTTTAATTGACCGATTCGTGGGGTGGATTTACTGGTATCAAAAATGGCGCGACCTTTAATCACCAATTTTTGATCGGTTAATGCGCCACTTTTACCAACGGCGTCATAACTGGAATTCAAATTATCCAGCAGCTGCAGATCCAGAGATTTTGCGGCATCAAAACGCGCTATTTCACCAGTAACCGGCAAGGTGCTGCCAGTCGCCTGACGATAGCGTGCGGCCAGTTGTCGCGTTTCATGCATTAATGTATCGATGGAATATAAATCCATTTGTCTCTCTGACCGCATTTATTCACATTGAAGCATTATACATGGCAAAAAAAAACGGTCTGCCTGCTTTCGCAGACAAACCGTAAATTTTGTCGAGGCTGTGAATAACCTACATAGCTACGACTACAATTTTTGCAAAAAAATTCATTTATGATTTTTTCGCATCCAGTTCTTTTTGATAGTACTTGTGAACCAGTTTGTCCTGGTTTTCCAGCAGATAATCAATGCTTGGTTCATGATTCATCGCTTTCTCGATAGCACGAGTAGTCGCACGACGATGTACATCAAATAATGCTTCATGATCCAGGTTTTCAACCGTGGTGATACCAGGGTTTAACCAGACAGAAACGATGATGCCTAAATCATTGGCTTTTTCTTTAGG
>DEXE01000006.1:0-443852 GCA_002363955.1 Methylophaga sp. UBA3192 | reverse complement strand
GTACCCATCAGGATATTGGTATAGGCGGTGTTTTTAACAGTCACTTTACTGACCATGATAGTCGCAGGACGAACCTGAACATCGGTATTCATCAGCGCCAGTACGCGCGAATGACCTTTGACCTGATCACCCATTAAGTTGGCAAATGCAGTTCCTACTGGTCCATCCAGTTCACCGATAACAACTTCCGGTTCTGCGGCAGTTAATGGCGGGCCATCCGCGATCAGTGCTTCACCTGTTCGCATTACAATTCTTTCACTCATAAGCTATCGCTCCTTTATTTAGTGCTAAGAAAACGACTCATTATCCCGGTCTGAACCTGATGCCGCAACCTTATAACCCTTTATGAGTACATTGATGCAGAGTAAACTGTGACGTTTTGAGCTTGGATTCAGCATGGCCGAAATCGCAACACCTTATGAACGCATTGGCGGCGAACCTGCCGTCAGAAAACTCTGTCATACTTTTTATAAAATCATGTGCGAGACGCCGCAAACTGAGGTAATCCGTGGCTTACATCCACAAAACATCCAAATCAGTGAAGATAAACTCTTTATGTTTTTAAGCGGTTGGCTGGGTGGCCCTTCCTTATATATAGAAAAGTATGGACATCCCCGATTGAGAGCCAGGCATCTGCCTTTTTCGATTGGTATCGAAGAGCGGGATCAGTGGTTGTACTGTATGGCGCAGGCGCTTAAAACCATGGATCTCGATCCATTATTTGCTGAACAGTTGATGAGTTCATTTGCCCAGACCGCAGATTTTATGCGTAATCGACAGGAATCGGAGTAAACATGCATATTGGTGCGGTCATTATTGGTGATGAAATCCTCAGTGGTAAACGTCAGGACAAGCATTTTAATCAACTACAAATTATGCTCGCCAAGCGCGGTCTGGAACTCAGCTGGACGTTGATTGTAGGTGATGATCCACAGCAGCTTGAGCGAGCATTACGCTATAGCATGAGCAGCGAAGATCTGGTGTTCAGCTTTGGTGGAATCGGTGCTACTCCGGATGATCGAACCCGGCAGACTGTTGCCAAAATTGCTGATGTACCCTTAATTCCACATCCAGATGCCATTGCAGAAATTGAAGCCCGTTTTGGCGAATCCGCTTATCCCAATCGGATTTTGATGGGGTATCTGCCAGAAGGGGCTCGGATAATTCCTAATACAATTAATCAGATACCGGGATTTTCTTATGCAAACCATCACTTTACACCTGGCTTTCCTGAAATGGCCTGGCCAATGGTGGAATGGGTTTTGGATAACCGATATGCACATTTAAAAAATCAGCGGCCCGCAGCTGAACAGACTATTTTTGTGCAGCGCGGCCGCGAGTCCGATTTATTACCGGTAATGAATCAAATCGTACATGACTATCCGCAATTGAAGCTTTCAAGCCTGCCCCATCTGGGTGATCCCCCACATATTGAATTCAGTCTGCGGGGCGAACTCGATCAGGTTGAACAAGCCATGCAACTAATCAAGCAGGCGATTGATCAGGCCGGTTTTGTCTGGTCTGATCAGTTAATCCAATAAAACCACAGCGGTAAACTCACCATGCATAACACGGTCGTTAATGTCACGGCTGCCGCATAAAGTGATGTATCCAAACCGTAGCGTTCACAGATCACTATGCCAAACACCATTGTCGGCATCGCAGCGGATAAAATCACCGTGGTCATAATGTCGGCTGGTAAATTGACTATTTGCGTGAGCAACCAGACACCAGATGGCGCAATAAATAAGGTAATAATGGCCACGGGTAACAACAAGGGTAATAAACTGAACCGAAAACTTTGCCAGCGAATGCTCATACCTAATGCAATCAGCATTAAAGGAACGACACCACCAGAAAGTGTTTGCAATGCCGCATGAATAAATTCGGGTCGGTTAATATTCAGTAAATTCAATAATACAGCGATAGTTACCGCCCATAAAGGCGGGATTTTAATCAGACTTTTTAATGGATGCGTTGACTGGTCATGACTGCCGTAATAACCCGCCATTAACATTCCAACCGTCATCAAAACCGGTGTACAGGCAAATAAATCGTATTGCAGAATAATGGCATTCGACCAGCTGCCGAGTACCTGATCCAATACCGGCAATCCCAAGTAAGTGACATTCGGAAATGTAGCCGCCAGTATTAATGCGCCCTTTTGCGTATTGGTTACCGATGTATATTTCAATACCAGCCAGATAAAAAAAGCGGCTGTCAGCAGACCACTCATGGCCAGCAGCGAAATTTTCATGGAATTGATATCTAAAGGCGCTTGCCAGATCACATCAATCACCATTGCCGGTAACAGGATATAAAACACCAGATCCGTCAGTGCACGCCGATGCGCCAGCGCAGGGATATGTTTGGGCGCCAGAGCCTGCCAAAGCGCGCCACAGGCAATTAAAACAGCCATTTGCGCCAAAACAAGAAACATGGGAAGACAACCTTCAAGGAGTATTGACGGATCGTATCAATGCATAGCTGAAAACAAAAGCATAATCCTTCCCGATTTTGACCAATAACTCAGTATTTAGCTTGCTTGAGCGTTGATGCACAGGTAATGTTAGCCCGATTACTGGATGAAGCAGCAAAACGCTTGTCTCATGCTGACTCCAGCCTGATGATACCTTTCAAATTGAGGTTGTATCTTATGTCTTTATCAAAACAGTTACTTATTCTGTTAACACTGATTTTTCTGATTGTGTTCTCAGTAAATTTTGTCATGAGCATGGACAATATCCGTAGTTATCTGCAAGGTGAATCGGAAGTGCATGTACAGGACACAGCAACCTCTTTGGGATTATCCCTCAGCCCGCATATGGCCGATGAGACAGATCCGATTCTGCGAACCATGATGAACGCTATTTTTGATACCGGCTATTACAAGGAAATGCGTTTATTGGATGTCGATGATAATGAGCTGGTTCGGCTGACCAATCCGGATGAAGTTCGGGGAGTTCCTGACTGGCTTATCCGCTTCCTGCCAATCGAAACCGTCACGGCCGTCAGTGAAATCAGTACTGGCTGGAATATCGCCGGCACCCTGCATGTCACCAGTAATCCTGGTTATGGCTACCTCAAGCTGTATGAGCAATTTAAATCTACCCTTAAATTTTCCCTGTTAATCCTGCTTGGCGCTATTTTATTGCTGTTGATCGTATTAAGAATGACATTGCGCCCATTAAAAGACATTACCAAACAAGCCGATGATATCTCTGCCGGAAAATTTACCGTTATCGATGATTTGCCCTGGACCAAAGAAGTGCGTTCTGTGGCCAAATCCATGAACAGCATGTCGACTAAAATCGGCAAGACCATTCATCATTTGAATGCCCGTCTGGATAAACTCAATGACAACCTGAACCGTGATCCGCTGACCAATCTGTTAAATCAGCAAACCTTTAATGTAGATATCAAACAGGCATTATCAATTGGTGAATTTGGTCATGTCATCTATATCAAATTTGATGATTTAAGTGCGGTGGTGAAAAATCATGGTAAACAGGCCGTAGATGAATTACTGCAAGCTTTTGCCAGCCAGTTACGGCAGCTACCTTTCACGAATACACGCAGTTACCGTTGGTATGGTTCCGAATTTGCTGTGTTAACAACTGACAGCAATATCGATGATATCACCCTGATTGCTGGGCAGATTCAATCGATTGCCAGCGAATTAGGTCAGCAATACGATCAGAGTGATTTGCTGCATATGGGGATTGTGTCGTTTGAACGAAGCAGTGAGTTCGAACGATTGATGCCTGCTTTGGTGGAAGCCTATGAACAGGCACGTTTGATCGAAGCCAATGCATTTTATATCAAGGAAAACATTCTGAGTTCGATGACGGAAATGAGCTGGAAAGCGACTATCGAACAGGTCATTAAAACCGATTCAGCCGTTATCACTTTTACCAACCAGGCTTATAACTACAGTGATACCGCCAAACCCCATCTGGTGATGCGCGAAGCCTTTACTGAAGTGCGGGATGGAAATGGAGATCTGCTGCCAATCGGCACGTTATTCTCAATGGCTGAAGCCTTTGATCTGGTGGAAACACTGGATAAACATATTGTGCAGAAAGTGCTGAAACTAATGCAGCAGGAAGCTGAACCCGCCCCTGTTACCATCAACTTATCCCTGGCTTCTATTGCTTCCGCTGACTTCAAACAATGGCTTGGCAAAGAGGTTATTCAGTCCGGCATTTCCCCGGCTCTGCTTGCCTTTAGCGTAACGGCTTATGCTGCGGCCAAGGATCTGGATACGTTTACGAATTTCAGCATTTTTGTCAGACAATTGGGTGCACATAGTTTGCTCAAACGTTATAGCAGTGATGTCATTCCAGTGAATCTGCTTAAAGATCTGCATATTGATTACATCCGACTGGCGCGTGATTTGACCACTGAGATCCGTAGCAATACCAGTAAGCCCGATTTGCTGGATATTATTCAGGAAATTGCCCGTTTAATTGAAGTGCGGGTATTAGCGGAAAGCGTGCAAGATGAAGAAGACTTCCTGTGGCTGCAACAGGCTGGTTTATTCGGGATCAGTCGTTAATCAATGTTACAAAGGCTAAAGCCAATTGTTTTAGCAGCTATCCTCGCATGGCTGCTGCCATTTTCGGTACCGCTGTTAGCGGAATTACTGATTTCGGAAGCGTTGTTGCAAAAGATTGAAAATGAATATGACAGTGATGCCAGACAACGGGTAGAAGCATGGCAGGCATTGATGCTGGAAGGCAAGGATCTGACAGATCACGAAAAACTCACTGTGGTGAATGATTTTTTCAACAGTAATGTCCTGTTTGTCGATGATATTTTGCTGTGGAATCAGGAAGACTATTGGGCCACACCGATAGAAATGCTGTCGATTGGCGCCGGTGATTGTGAGGATTATTCGATTGCCAAGTACTTCACGCTGAAACAGCTGGGAGTAGATGAAGATAAACTACGCATCACATACGTTAAGGCCACCAACCTGAACCAGGCTCACATGGTCCTGACCTATTTTGAAAATCGTCGTGCTATTCCATTGGTTCTGGATAATCTAATCAATGAAATAAAACCGGCAAACCGTCGTCAGGATCTGATACCGGTTTACAGTTTTAATGGGACGGGTCTGTGGCTGGCCAAGTCACGCGGTGAGGGACAACGTGTCGGCGATGCCTCACGCTTGTCTTTATGGGAAGATTTAGCTGCCAGAATGCGTGCTGAAAGTGCTATTTCCAGATAATCCGGCAAACCATTATAAATTCCGTCCCGCTATCTGGTTTATCATCGAAATTTGTTGCTGAATCTCAATTTCCAGCTGCAACAACTGATGACGATGTTTATCCGCGACTTCCTGACTACGTAAAAAAGTCGTTAAATCAATACCGCCCATATCAAAACTGCGTTGTTGCATCGAAACATATTGTTGACTGACCTCATACTGCTCTTTAAGCAGGATTTGGCGTTGTTGCAGGGTTTTATATTTATCTTTCGCGGCAAGCAGCGCCGCTTCAAGCTGTCGTTTCTGTTGCTGTTGCGCTATTTGCAAATCAGCTAACAGACGACTTGCCTGAGCAATTGCCGGCTGTTGATAGCGGCTGTCATTCAGCGCAAAACTCACACCCACACCAATACTGTTATTGTATGGATCGGCATGAGCATCACGTTCACGTTTGACGCCCAGCGATACGCTGGGATGGCGGGCATTGTCATAACGCGCATTGGCCATTTCACTGCGTTGCCGGGCAATCTGCTGTTCAAGTTCCGCTAACAAGGGGTGATCTTTGTCAATTTCCAGCACCATGGGCAGTGTTTCTTCGATCACATCAGGTAACACCTGCTGGCCTGTCAGAAATTGATACTGATTCAAGCTTTGCTGCAAATCCATTTTGGCTGAAGCCAGCTGGGACTGCATTTCCAGATGATGACTTTGTGCCAGTAAAGCCTCCGAACGTGACAAATCCCCGCCTTCGACCCGGTTTTGAACATTTTTCAATAAATTCCCGGCATTTTCCTGCAAGGTTTCAGCATGTCTGACCTTGGCAGCAGACAGCATTACCTGCCATACATGTTCACGTACTTGTGCTGATGCATCCAGACGGATCCTTTGTTGATAATACGGTACTTCTGCTGCCAGATGACGTGACAGATTCTGTTGCTGACGCTTTTCGCCCGGCAGCCAGATAGGCATTTCAACGGAGGTTTCCCATTCCTGCAGTCCATCACTGCTGCCAATGACATCATTAAAATGATTAACCGATAAACTTAATGGCTCGGCAAACAGCTGCCCGGCCAGTGTGGATCGGCTTTCTGCCAATGCATCCATACTGGCCTCTGCCTGACGTGCAGGATGATTGATAAACACATGGTCAGTGAGGGTCTGTAAGGTGACCGGGGCTTCCTCAGCAAATACCGAATTGCTTAATACACTACTGCCAAATCCCAACAATAAACCAATAAGCCGCCGTTTCATGTTTTACCTCTTATTCAGTTTGTGTCTTGCTTGATCGAAAGCCAGTCATGGACTCGGCAATGCTCTCATGAAATGACAATAATGCGGGGATCACCAGTAACACCAATACCGTAGCAAACATCAGACCGAACGAAATCGATACCGCCATTGGAATCAAAAACTGTGCCTGGGGTGATGTCTCAAATAACAAAGGAGTCAAACCGCCGATAGTGGTCAGGGAGGTCAATAAGACTGCTCTGAGGCGCAAAACGGATGCTTCAATGATGGCATGTTGAGTCTCCAGCCCTTTTTCCCGTAAATTCTTGAAAAAAGTGACCAGGATGATCGCATTATTCACCACAATGCCTGACAGACCAAAGATGCCGAATAAAGACAGAATTGTCAGATCGATGCCGAGCAACCAATGCCCGACCAGTGCACCAATCAAGCCAAAAGGAATAGCCGTCATCACCACCAGTGGCCAGCCATAAGAGGCAAATACCCAGGCAAGAATAATGTAGATCAAAGCAAATGCCAGCAACACGCCCTGTTTCATGTCCCCAATCGTATCAGCCTGCTCTTCCGCCCTGCCCTCAAATACTACCTGAATGCCATAGCGTGACGTCAGATCCGGTAGAAAATCACGCTGTAAATCAGCCAGAATGGTGTTGTTATTGGTTACCTGACTGTCTACCGTAGCCGTTACATGCACAGCCAATCGGGTATCCGTATGACGCAGCACATCAAAGCCACGTCGTGAATCAAAATGTACTACCGAATCCAGCGGCACACTGCCCCCATTGGGAAGTCGAATCATAAAGTCATCCAGTGAAGCCTGGGTATTACGTTGACTATCCGGAAACATCACCCGCACTTCGACTTCGTCATCACCATCCTGAAAAATCTGTACCAGACGTCCATCATAGGCTGCACGTAATTGCCTGCCGACATCATCAACTGTCAGCCCCAGTACCTTGCCTTGCTCTTTGAGTCGATAAATCAATTGCGACTGGCCATAAGGCAAGTCATCTTCAATGGCACTGACACCGGGATAACGTTGCAATGCTTCGATGACTTCTTTGGAAGCAGCTTTAAGAATATCGGTATTGCCTCCGGTAAGACGGATATCAATATCACTGCCCGGAGGTCCGCCACGACGTTCGGAAATGGTGAAAGTCTCTATTCCGGCGGGCAAAATAATTTTTTCGCGCCAGGCATTAATAAAGGTTTGATTACGCACATCACGCTGATCCGGTGACGTCAGTTCGACCTGCATGGAAGCAAAACGATCATCAATTTGTGATTCGGACATCCCCCCGGCGGTACCGGCAGCCCCCAGTTTGCTGGTCGCCACATCAACCAGGGGTTGCTCCCATTGCTGATCGGTCTGTTCCAGCGTGGCTGAAATATGTTGCAGAAATTTATCAACCTCACTGCGTGGCGTGCCTGCCACAAATCGGGCATTGGCTAACACGGTGGTACCTTCAGGCGACGGGAAAAAATTAAAGCTGATACGACCGCCTGCCAGCAAGCCAAAACTGATAATCAATAACGCCAGCGCAGCACTGACCGTTAAGCCACGATTTTTAACGGCATGGGTGACCAGTGGCCGGAAAAGATCATCCCGCAGATAATTAAAGGCCCTATCCAGTTGCGCTCTGATAGCTGAAGGCTTGGCGTGATGAATATTGTGAAAACTATGCCGTAAATGCCCCGGCAGGATCAAAAAACACTCAATCAACGAGGCGATGATCACGCAGATCACTACGAATGGAATATCAAACAGAATATTGCCAATTACGCCACTGATTAACATCAGTGGAATAAAAGAAGAAATAGTGGTGAGTGACGACGATAGAATCGGTGCCAGCATTCGTCTGGCGCCACCTTCCGATGCAGTTAACGAAGGTTCACCGCTCTGGTAGTGGGCGAAAGCATCTTCCCCTACTACAATCGCATCATCAACAATAATCCCCAGCGACATAATCAGCCCAAACAGGCTGATCATGTTAATGCTGCCGCCGAGTGCATATAACACGGCCAATGCCGCCATAAAGGATACCGGAATACCAACCGCCACCCAAAAAGCTACCCTTCCATGCAGAAACAGAAACAGAATGCCCAGTACCAGCAGTAAGCCACCCAGACCATTTTTTAACAGCAGATTGATACGCTCTTTGATCAACTGCCAACTGGCATCATAGACTTTCAACTGAACACCTTCTGGCAGACTGCCAGCGTTATCGTCCAGCCATTTTTCAAGAATACGTGCGCTTTTTAGCGAATCCGCATTTTCAGTACGTTGCAGTTCCAGCTCAATGGCTGGCTGACCCTGATAGAACAGATTCATTTGTTTACGCAAAGGACGGCGTTCTATGGTCGCGACATCTTCCAGTTTGACCAAGCCGTTGGCAAAGTCTGATTGCAACGCAAATTCGGCAAAAGCCTGTACATTACGCCCTTGATCCAGACTGCGGATTTGTCGTGTGCTCTCCTCATTACCGATTTCACCAGCCGGTAAATCCTGACTTAACCGGGCAATACGATCCGCAACCTGATCCAGCTCCAGCCCCAATGCCTCCAGCTTGGCTTTATCCAGTTGTATGGCAATTTCTTCCAGCGGCAGTCCGCTGATATTAATCCGTGAAATGCCCCGATCAAGAAGATCATGTTCAATATCATGGGCAAGGTAACGCAGCGATGCCAGGTCGCCGGTTTCACTGGTGATCAGAATTCGCGCCACGCTTTCGTAATTTGTCACCAATGAAACTTCAGGTTCTTCACTGTCAGTAGGCAGATTACGGATCTGCACAATGCGATCCTTGACCTGATCCAGTGCCTGCCCCATATCACTTTTTTCGATAAACTCAATGGTGACCAATGACATTCCGTATGACGAAGTGGAAGTCATCTTTTTCACATAATCAACACTGCGTAATTCCTGTTCTACCTGCCGGGTAATTGATTCGGCAACATCCTCAGCACTGGCGCCACGCCATTCAATACTGACGGTGATAATATCCAACGCAAATGTGGGAAAAAACTGGGTATTGATACGGTTTAAAGACAAAATTCCGGCGAGAATCATCACCAGCATTAACAGATTGGCCGCCACGCGATGTTGGGCAAAGATGCCGATAAAGTCGCGTTTCACCGGTTCACTCATCCTTAACACTCACCGATAAACCATTGATAGCATTAGGTAATTGAGTCGTAATAATCAGATCACCCTGTTGCAGGGCATCGCTTTGGATCAGCAAACGGCTTTTGCCATCCTGATCTGCATAATCACCGATTTTGGTTACGCTTACGGCTTCAAGAAGATTGTTTCGAACCCGATACACTCTATCCAGACCATACAGGGCGCTGTAAGGAATGGCGACCGTTTTTTCGCGAACCGGCAACGTCAGCTGAGCACTGACAAACTGCCCTAATGCCAGTGGTCCCGGCTCACCTTTCAGGCGAAACAGGCCGTCACGTCCTGCGACATTCACATTTACTTCGCCACTGAGACGGCGCAATTCAAATTCATACGGCTGACCGGCAAGCTGTGCAATGGCAGTCAACCGCTGTTTTTCAAACACTGGATAAATATCGGCCAGATAACGCTCAGGAATCGACGCACGTAATTCCAGTCGCCGCATATCATAAAGTGTCACTAATGCATCACCGGTTTGGACCCGGTCACCGATGGCGATTTGCCGGCTACTGATACGACCGGAAAAAGGGGCTTTGATAATGGTGCGGCTGAGATCCAGCTGCGCATTATCCAGTCTGGCCTGAGCTTGTTTACGATTTGCCTGCAGTTGTGCCATACGGATCGGATGATCCTGGATATCAAACTGCAACTGTTTCAGATTGAGACTTTGCTGTGCCTGTAGCGAGATGGATTCATCTAATAACGCTTGCGATGATAACTGGCTTTGTTGCAGTTTTTCAGCACGGCCGACTGCCGCTTTTGCCAAATCTACCAATTGTTGTTGAGTGGCAAACAGTGCTTCATTGCGTTTAAGTTGCGACTGTTCAGCAGCAATCTGGGCATCTATCAATGCCAGTTCGCCGGCAGCCTGATCAACCGCCAGTTGAGCTTCCTGCTGATCCAGTTCGACCAGTATTTGGCCCTGTTCAACCATGTCGCCATCAAATACATAAACTTCTGCTACATCAGCATTGATTGCAGCACGCAGGTTGGCCATTTGTGGTGCTTCGAGACGACCGTATAAAGTAAGTGTCGGTGACAACGACGCAAAATCAATTTGCTGAGTATCGACCAACACACCCTGAGCCGGGCGATCCTGAACCGGAGCCTGTGGGCGAGTACTGATCAACGTACTGAATATCACTATGGCCAATGCCACGACCAGTAATGGTGGTAACCAACGTTTAATCAAAACCCTACTCCGTTATGTTTTTGATCCGTGACTTTGGCAGATCACTCCGCTTCTGTCACGATGATTAAGCGTAATGCATCCAATTTCAATTCTGCATGTTGCAGATACTGTTGCAGTTGTTGTTGCTGTGATTGCATGGCTTCAATTTCTGAAGATTTAATATGCGTATTTTTTTCAGCAAGATGCTGCAGGCGCTGTATTTCATTATCCGTCAGCTGTGTCATTTTACTGATGGCTTCATCGATAAGCTGCTTTTGATATGTGGCAGCCATTTTTTTACTGGAATCAATTAATCCATCAATACGTTCGCGGGCCACCTGCACCATCTGCTGGGCAGTATGTTTGGGAATACGACCAGCCTGTTGATTCATTTCCTGCTCGGTCAAATGTTCATCCAGTCGTCGCCCTTTCTCATCTATGACGATCCGCAGGTACGATTCAGGTATGTATCGAGTGATATTATAGTGTTTGGGTGCCGGGCAATGCATCACAAATGCCACTTCCAGCAATAAACTGCCAGCAACCACCAGATTACTTTTCAACTGACAGAAAGCGGTATTGCCCAAATCAGAGCTGATGACTGCATCCATTGCCGATAGCACTAATGGGTGTTCCCAGCTTAAAAAGGCCATATCTTCACGTGATAACGCTCTGGCACGCTGATAGGTTGCCGTTAACCCATCTTCAGGCAAATCAATTTCATCACTGCGCAGCTCATCACCGCGTTGCAGAATAATGCTGTCAGCACTATGCGCCTGCTGTTCAATACCATAGGCATCAAAGAAATCATCCATAAAAGCCGCCAGTTCCAATGGACTGCTGGCTTCCTCAACCTGCATCAGAATCTCTTTTGCAGCGGATTCATCAAAGGAGTTCAGCGTCAGTAAACGATCCCGGCCCTGGCTGAGATTTTCCCGCAATTGCTGCTCTGCTTGCCGGGTATCATCAAGCAATCTGGCAAAGGCTTTTTTATCTGCAGGGTCACGCAAACACTTTTCCAACTGTTCAGCAAATTGTTCACGTAATGCTGAACCCGTTTTACAGACCGATTCAAAGGCATTCAAGCCTTGGTGATACCATTCGAGCAGCAGTTGCTGAGCGGTATCCTGATAATAAGGCACCACGATATTTACCGTATTGCGTTGACCAATACGATCCAAACGACCAATACGCTGTTCCAGCAAATCCGGATTCAGTGGCAGATCAAATAACACCAGGTAGGAACAGAATTGGAAATTCCGTCCTTCGCTGCCGATTTCAGAGCAAATAAGGATCTGTGCGCCTTCTTCATCATCCGCAAAGAATGCAGCAGCCCGATCACGATTGATCAGGGTCATGTGTTCATGGAACACGCTGCTGCGTATTCCATGTTGTAACCGCAAATGCAATTCCAGCTGCTGAGCGGTTTCAGCATTGGCAGTAATTAATAAGGTTTTTTCACCTCGGTGTTCTTTAAGCCAGTTCACCAGCCAGTCGACTCTTGGGTCTAACGTCAGCCAGTTTTCACCTAATAGAATTTCGGGTTGCAACAATTCGGTTAGATTATTGCCTGTTTGAAATAAATAATGCTTGGTAGGCACTAGGGCATGTGCAGTTAATTGGCGCTCAGGGAAACCTTTAACTGTCTCGCGGGTATTACGGAATAAAATCCTCCCGGTACCGAATTGATCAACAAATTGCTGTTTTGCCTGTTCGCGTGCCGATTCAAACTGCTCTGCGTCAGCCAGTCCGTCCAGCAGCGTATCATCCAGATAATTTTTTAATTCTGTTTTCAGGTTGTTTTTAGCGGCAAATTCAGCGGCTGATTCAATCGCCATCAGTTGATCCAGCAACTGACTGATCTGCTGATATTTCTGCTGTTCTTCACGAAACTGTGTCAAATCATAATAACGATCCGGATCCAGCAAGCGCAGACGGGCAAAATGACTGTCCATGCCCAGTTGCTCAGGGGTAGCTGTTAATAACAAAACTGACGCAATCTGCGCGGCCAGTTTTTCAACCAGCTGATACCCCTCACTACTGTGATCTGCATGCCACTGCAAATGATGGGCTTCATCCACTACCAACATATCCCAGCTCACATGCAATACATCCTGTTGCATTTCGGGATGGGTTTCCAGCGTCTGTAAATCAGTTAACACCAGCTGCGCGCTATCAAAGGCATTACCTTCATCCAACTCAACCAGGGCCTCATAGCGCTCGGCATCAATCACCGTAAAGGCCAGATTAAAACGCCGTAGCATTTCCACCAGCCATTGATGCACCAAAGCAGAAGGAACAATAACCAATACCCGGCTGGCCCGTCCCTGCATGATTTGCTGGTGCATAATCATGCCTGCTTCGATGGTTTTACCCAGACCGACTTCATCGGCCAGTAATACCCGGGTTGAAATACGGTGTGTCGTCTGTGAAGCAATATAAAACTGATGGGGCAGACATTGCACACGGCCCCCCAACAGACCAAATACGGGTGATTGATGTAACCGATGAAAATATTGATGGGTTCGGAGTCTTAGCTGAAATTTGCGATTTTTGTCTATCTGCCCGGCAAACAGACGATCCGTTGCCTGGCTGAATTGTACAAAGCTGTCCAGATCCATTTCATGGATACTGATCGCTTCTCCCTCAGCGGTTTCGCCCTGATAAATCACACAACCATTTAACGGATGTTTTTCGCTGATAGTAAATTGCTGTCCCTGACTGGTTTTAATCTGTTCGCCCACTGGGTAGTCGACCCGGCTTAACGGTGCATTATTCGCCGCATAACTTCGTTGTTCATCGGCAGCCGGAAAGGCGATTTCAATTCGTCTGCCGCTGACTTCGGTAATGATACCCAGACCTAATTCGGCCTCGCTGTTGCTGACCCAACGTTGACCTACTGCAAAACTTAATTCTGACAAACTGTATTACCCGATTTATTAAGATGAATTTGGACATTGCCCCGCCTGGCCTGCGAGCAAAAGATGGCAATATGGTAAATTGTCAGGCTGTATTTTCCTATAGTAAATAAGATGTCCAACCAGTTTTTTGTTGTTCGTACGCCGGCCAGTGTCGAATCTGAAATAAAAAAATCACGTTTTATTGGTGTCGCCATGTCCTGTGACAATGAGCAATCTGCCTTAAAGCAACTCAGGCAGTTAGCCGCGCAACACCCTTCGGCAAATCATTTGGCCTTTGCCTGGCGAATAAGAGCGCCCGAAGGATTTATCACTGAACGATTTTTTGATGCGGGTGAACCCTCCGGCACCGCAGGAAGGCCAATTCTGGCACCGTTACAAGGTGAAGACTTAATTAATACCGTGGTAGCGGTGATTCGTTATTTTGGCGGCGTTAAATTAGGCACAGGCGGTTTAACCCGTGCCTATGGCAATGCCGCCAAACAAGCCATTGATGCGGCCGGAAAATTACCCTGGGTTGAAATGGCGGGGTTAAGTCTGCAGATAGATTACAGTCAGCTGCAAATGCTGGAATATCAACTGAAACAGATCCATGGTCGCATCCTCGACCAACAATTTACCGATACGGTCAGTGTCGTAATCGAATTACCAGCAGAACATCTGGCCGCTATTCGCGAACAATTCAGTTAGTAAAGCTTATTAATCGCTGATTTATTTCAACTGCACTGAAGGCAAATTGTTTTTGAATGAAATTCAAACTGTCGCGATGATAGAAAAAAACATGAGTGATATCGTTTTTGTAATGCCAACTGGCAAAATCAATGCTGTTATCTAACAGTTGAGTCATGCAAAACAATTTTCCACCAGGATTTAACAACGATTTAAGCCGGGCAAATTCCACCGCCGGTTGATGGAAATGCTCAATAACTTCGCAGCAGATAATAAAATCATATTGTTCGGATAACACGCTGATATTCGGATGGAAAACCGGGTCATAAAGCCTTGTTTGATAGCCTTTTTCGGTGATGATTTTGCTGATGACGGGCCCAGGACCTGCACCAAAATCCAAACCAATTTTGTCCGGTGGTATTTGGCTTAGGATGGCCTCTGTGATTGGGGAAACAAACTGCTGATAACGCGGATCGTTCACATCATTTTCATGGGTCAGATACAGTGCTTTTTCGCTTTCGCGATCCGGCAGATGCTGATTGTCCATCTGTACTGCATGACATTCACTGCATTGCCAGTAATCATGTCCGCGCCAATGATGATAAAACGACACTGGCGCGGCACATAAACGGCAATTATGCTCGATCCAGGAGTTCACAACGGTAAAAAGCTGGTCATCAATCCTATCAAGCCACCAAATACGCCCCCCCATACGACCAGCCAGCCCAGATGCTGACGGATTAAATCCTGAACCATCTGTTTGACCATCTGCGGTGTCAGTTCATCCAGTCGACTATGAACGATAGTGTATATCTGACGGTATAAATCATCACTGACCGGCCCACTGCTCAGTTTTTCTCGCAGATGCTGCTGAAAATGTTCGCTGTGCGCAATATCGTTGAGCGACTGCTGCATTTTACGAACAAAAGGTTCTTTCAATGGTTTAAGTGCTTTGGCGCCACCCACCATCGACAACATGCTGCCAAACGAGGATTCCATAATGGTGGCCACCAGATTGTCAAACACGGGATCCAGATCGGTTTGATCAATGATTTCTGAAAAATCCAGTTTATTTTCACGTTTATCATCAAGCATTTGGCTGACAAAGCGATCCAGGCTTTGCTGATTGAAGAACTGTTCCATGACCAGTTTTTCGATGGCAACACGAAATTCGTTAAAGCGTGCCGCAATAACACCCGAACCATATAGCCCAGGCACTTTTTCAAACAGCATATGAATGGCCAGCCAGTTGGTTATACCACCGGCCAGGGCAAACATACCTGTGGCCAACACTGGATCACGCCAGGGCGTATCAAGCAATAACCCGACGCTAACCAATGCAGCAGCGCAGAGATTAGTCAATAAACTCTTATTCATAGGCAGCTATTTAATCTTTGGTCCAGCGTGTTAACGCCTCAATAATTTGCTGCGCCTGGTCACGACTTGAAATATTAAATTTTGAACGTTGACCGTATTCGCCATTGCGTTTTTGATAACGGCGGATGGTGTATTTATCCGGACCAAATTCACCTGTTTTACGATCCAGATCCTGATAGCGAAACATTACTGTCGCCCAGGCACCTTTGGTAAGAACGACTTTATCCAGCTCTTTTACCGTAGTGACATCGCCTTCCTGATAGGTCACCGTTAATTCATCAACTGTTTCTGACATAGTGTATGTATTCCTTTGATTATTAATTGAAAAATTGTTTTAGTGCGTTATATAAATGCCAGGTATCCAGGCTGCCAGCGAGTTCACGAATTGAATGCATGGCAAATGTGGGTACACCAATATCCAGGGTCTTCACCCCCAGATTACTGGCCGTTATAGGCCCAATCGTACTGCCACAGGCCATATCCGTACGCACCACAAAATCCTGCACCGGCACATTTGCCAGTTCACAAATCTGTCTGAACCGTGCACTGGTTTCACTGTTGGTGGCATAACGCTGATTGGCATTGGTTTTAATAACCGGGCCTTTATTCAAAATTGGCCCATGTTGCGCGTCATGCCGGTCGGCATAGTTGGGATGTATTCCATGTGCATTATCAGCAGAAATCAATAAAGACTGTTGAAGCATACGTTGGAAGCTTTCATTATCCTGAGCTAAACGTTGCAGAACTGCAGGGAGAAATGTGCCCTGGGCGCCACTGGTTGAAACACTGCCAACTTCTTCATGATCGGTGCACACCAACAGAGTAGCTTTATCGGCAGTACCGGTCAGTAAAGCCTGCAAGCCAATATAACAACTGAGTAAATTATCCAGCCGTGCCGCACTGATAAAATCTTCATTGAGCCCCACCAATGCAGCTGGTTGAGTGTCATAAAAGCAGATCTCATAATCCAGAACTTTGCCAATAGCCATATCACCATGTTCGGATCGAAGTTGCTGCTCCATTAAAGCACGAAAATCAGGTTTATCACCCTCTTCACTCTGCAGCAATATCGGTGGCAGATGCAGCTGTGGATTAATACTGCGATTCTGGTTCACTTCCCGATCCAGATGAATCGCCAGACTTGGAATAACCGCCACCGGTTTTTTGAAATTGATCAAACTATGGCGTAATTGATTTTCGGCATCGACATAACTGACCCGGCCGGCCATGGATAGGTCACGATCAAACCAGGGGTTTAACAGTGCACCACCATAAACTTCCACTCCAAGTTGCCAGAATGAATGACGTACTGTTCCCGGTTGCGGTTTAACTTTTAAACACGGACTATCGGTATGCGCTCCCACCATTTGAAAACCTGCTTCGGCAATAGCCTGTGCAGGCAGGTTAAAGGCAATCAATGAAGAATCGTTACGAGTGACGAAATAACGACCGGCGGGTAATTTCCCCCAGCTGTCCTTTTCATCAAGCAACTTGTAACCAGCTGATTTTAAAGCCGACTGCATATTTTCTACTGCGTGAAACGGTGTGGGTGACGCATCAATAAAATCGAGTAAACCTCGATTGAGATCTTGGGGAGAAATGTTACTCATGATGAATTCCGGAGTCTGCAACGTGGCGATATGTTAACGATTTTGGCGCAATCAATGTGACAAATTATCTGAGTAGTTTCAATCTTCAATCACTTGACCACGATAGATACGTTTTTTTTTGCTTTTTTTCGACGGTATTTTTTGACTGGGTTCGACAACTGATTTAGCTGGTTTCGGCGATAGATCCTTTGGTTCCTGTTCAACAATCAAATGCCCGCGATACATTCGCGTCGGTTTCGCAACTGTTTGTGAAAGTTTCGTTTCAGTGGGCGCCTGACGGCGAAATCCCAGTGCGGCAAAAATATCAGCCTGATCTTCGATATTGGCCCGTTCACTCAATGGCATTCTGAGGGTACTGTTAAAACTGGTTCGTTCTATCAATAACCTTGGCAACAAATTAGCGACGGCTAAGCCTTTGACTGAACCAAACGCCATGGCTTCAATACGACCGTTTTCAAAAATAATATGACAGGCTTTGTTGTCTGCAGTGGTTAAAAATAGGGTGCCGCTTTTTTGCTCGTTACACAGCGTCAGCAATCGGTTCAGAATTTCCGTTGTCTCAAGCATAAGTCCCTCATTCTGTATCGTCCTCAGTTTTAGAACGAATAACGCGCCGGGCATTTCCGCCATGCAGGCGACAACGATCGGCCAAAGCACCTAATGACCAGGCTTCCGGTTGGCGTATCGCCACTGAACGTTTGCACTTTTTGCCACCCGGCAGACGTGCGCCACATGGCGGACGATAACGTTTAATCTTTTCCCATCCTTCCAGCGTTTGCGTCGCTTTACGAATCACTTTGACTTCGCGTGGTGACAGGCTGTTTTGATCGACTGGACGCGTTTTTTCATCGGTTTGACGCCACCAGTAACGGACTACCGGTAATGGCAATCCGAAACGTCGGGCCAAATCATCTGGTTTTCGGTAAATTTCCATTTCAAGCAGCGTCAATGCAGCTTGTTCAAGGCGGGCGGTAAATTCGCGACTTTGCTCAGGTGTCATGTGGATAAACGGGGGGCTGCAGCGCAATGACCTCTTCGGTTAAATCAATATCATCGGATTCACTGATGGCAATATGTCTTACGGAGACACCTGCATCAATCACACTCTGTGGATCACCGGTAATCAAAGGGTGCCATTCCGGCAGGGGCTCGCCTTCTGCAAGTAAACGATAGGCACAGGTATCGGGTAACCAGTCAAAGAAATGTGCCTGCTCGACGCTGAGCTGAATACAGTCTGGCACCGTCTTCTGGCGATTAGCATAATCCTTACAGCGGCAAGTTGAAACATCCAGCAGTTCACAGGCTACCCGTGTGTAATACATGCGTCCATCAGAATCATCTTCCAGTTTATGCAGACAGCAACGTCCGCAGCCATCACACAGGCTTTCCCACTCGGTATGTGTCATCTGACCCAGTCGTTTGTGTTTCCAGAACTCGGTAGATGTTTTATGCTGGTCAGTCATGAATCAATCAGTCTTATTGTCTTCGCTGCTCAGCACGCTGATACAGCAATTTGAACCGCAATCAATATTGGTTGCGGGAGATGTTGCCAGGCTATGCCTGAACGATTGCCAAGATACCAGATCACAGGCTCTGACAACACCATTTGAACAATCGCAATTACAGCAAATTCATAGTGTGGATCTGGCCGTTATCAGTGATCTGACTGAAACCTTACCATTGCAGGCAGGGCAACAATGGCTGGGATATTTACGCAACTTACATGCGCCGCATATCATTTTGATTGCCGATCCTGCGCAAGCACAACAACAGGGCTGGCAGTTCCGTGATTATCTGGCCATGGGGTTGCATCATATCGCTGGTACTAACGATGGATTACAGGTATTCAGTTATGCCATCGAAAATTATCAGCCCAAGCGTGACTGGCTCAACAGTCGCTTCTGGGCCAATCCGGAAAACTATGACAAATATCGGTGGTAAGCTGTCATCAGATTGTCATCAAACCGTTCTAACGTGCTGTAAGGTTTGTTTTTGTCATCCAAACTTCATTTGAAAACCGCACTAAAATATACAATAAGTCTAACGTTCATTAACCTCTTAAATTTAAGCCATCAAAATGGAAAACATGGAAACACAAATTGATCTGAACAGCTCCGAGCTTTACCTGAATCGTGAGCTGAGTTTGCTGGAGTTCAACTGGCGTGTCTTGCAGCAGGCACTGGACCCCAGTGTGCCATTACTGGAAAGGCTGAATTATTTGTGTATTTCCAGTACGAATCTGGATGAATTTTTTGAAGTCCGCGTAGCTGGCTTAATTCAACAGATTGAAATTGGTGATCCTTACCTTGAAGCCGATCAAATCAGTGCTCAGGAAGCATTGAGATTAATCAGTTTACGTGCCCATGAGTTGGTAGATGAACAATACTCGGTACTCAATAATGAGTTGTTGCCTTTATTGGAACAGGAAGGCATTAAAGTACTGCCAAGACCGATGTGGACAGCCGAACACAGTGCCTGGCTGGAACAGTATTTTCGCGATGAAATCCAGCCGATTCTCAGTCCAATCGGGCTGGACTCATCTCACCCCTTCCCGAGATTACTCAATAAGAGTTTGAACTTTATTGTATCCATGGATGGAAAAGATGCCTTTGGGCGCAGTATTGGCTATGCCATTTTACAGGCACCACGGGCTTTACCTCGTGTGATTCAGTTGCCTGATGAGTTATGTGAACCGGGCCAATATCACTTTGTGTTTTTATCATCAATCATTCATGCATTTGCCGATGATTTGTTTTTCGGCATGAAAATTAAAGGCTGCTATCAATTTCGGGTAACACGGAACAGTGACCTGGCCATTGACACTGAAGAAACCAGCGATTTGCTGGCGACTATTGCTGATGAGTTGACCCATCGAAATTATGGTGACGAAGTACGTCTGGAAATTGCGCATAATTGCCCTGAAGAAATGGTTAACTTTTTACGTGACCAATGTGCAATGCAACAGGAAAACGTTTATCTGGTGAATGGCCCGGTGAATTTAAGCCGTTTGCAAACCTTGCATTCAATGGTGGAACGGTCTGATCTCAAATTCAAACCATTTACTCAGGGACGTCCGACTGGACTGACTTCGGATGCGGATATTTTTGATTTATTAAAACAGAAAGATGTATTACTACATCATCCCTATCAGTCATTCACACCGGTTATTGATCTCATTAAACAAGCTGCAGCAGACTCCAGTGTGCTGGCAATAAAACAAACCTTATACCGGACCGGGGCCATTTCGCCGATTGTGGATGCCCTGGTTGCAGCGGCTCACGCTGGTAAGGAAGTTACCGTAGTGATTGAATTACGAGCCCGTTTCGATGAAGCAGCGAACGTTGCATTGGCGTCCAAACTTCAGCAGGCGGGAGCCCATGTTGTGTATGGTATTGTAGGCTATAAAACACATGCCAAGATGCTGCTGATTTTACGTCGTGAAAACAATAAATTACGTCGTTACGTGCATTTGGGAACCGGTAACTATCACCGTAATACTTCAAGAATTTACACCGACTATGGTTTGTTGACCTCAGACAAGCAGATCGGTGAAGACGTCAATAACCTGTTTATTCAACTGACCAGCCTTGGCAAAATCCCCAAAATGCATAAATTGATGCATGCTCCTTTCAATCTGCATCAGGGGTTACTGGACAAAATTGATCGGGAAATAGCGCACGCTGAAGCTGGTAAAGCAGCCCATATCATTATCAAGGTCAATGCCGTGGTTGAACCGGAAATGATTCAGGCGTTGTATCGCGCTTCTATTGCCGGTGTTAAGGTTGATTTGATTGTCCGCGGCATCTGTACCCTGAAACCCGGTGTTGAAGGTATATCAGACAATATTCAGGTACGCGGCATCATTGGTCGGTTTCTGGAACATACGAGGGTGTTTTATTTCGAGAATGCCGGAGACATTGAAGTCTGGGCTGGCAGTGCCGATCTGATGAAACGTAATTTGTTACGTCGTGTGGAAACCTGTTTCCCCATTGAATCCAAACGACTGCAAAAACGTATTATTGCTGATCTGAATTTGTATCTCGCTGACAATACACAGGCGTGGATCTTATCTGCCGATGGTCGCTATCAGCGTGCTGCACGCAAAGAAGGCGATGAAATGATCAGTGCCCAGACAGCGCTGCTCGAAGAGTTGGCAAAAACCATTTAATCATGCAAATCATCGCATTTTTTAATTTGAAAGGTGGCGTGGGTAAAACGACCTCAGCGGTTAATATTGCCTGGCAGGCTGCAAATGAGGGAATCCCTACCTTACTCTGGGATCTTGACCCGCAGGGAGCTGCCAGCTGGTTACTGCAACGTAAAAGCAAGTCTAAAGCAGAACCCAAAAAACTGCTGTCGGGTAAAACCGCCATTGGTGAGTTAGTTAAAAATACCGATTATCCATCACTGGATATCATTCCCGCCGACTTTTCATTTCGGCAAATGGATTTGGATTTGGCAAAAGCCGGGGATAATAAAAATCAACTGGCCAAACTGTTAGCACCATTTGGTGAAAGCTATTCGTTAATCGTGCTGGATTGTCCACCCAGCTTTTCGGAACTGACTGAGCAAATGTTTGCGGCAGCTGAAGCGATTTATGTGCCGATTATTCCCAGCCATTTATCGATGCGTACCTTCGAACAAACCCGAGATTTTTTTAAAGATAACAATCTCAGACCCAAACGATTACACGCCTTTTTTACCATGGCAGATCGTCGCCGCAGTCTGCATCGCGTGATGCTGGCTCATCCACCAAAGATGTTAAAGCATGGCTTGCAAACAGCCATCCCCTACGCCGCCGTGGTAGAAAAAATGGGTGATATGAGAGCACCATTAGCCACATTTGCGGCAAACTCAGCCGTCAACAAAGCCTACCAGGCGTTGTGGCAGGAAATTAAACTCACACTCGACAGTTCAAGCTGATTTCTGTATTCGCCAGCAATAATGGATTTTTGAATTACGTTCAAAATCAATTGGTAATGTGGCCTTGCTAATGTCCTTTATATCCAGACCTTTTAATGCTTCGGCATCCAGTTTGAAGTCACGGCGATTGGTAGAAAAGAAAATCTCCCCACCTGGATTCAACATCCCGGCGATTTTATGCAGCATATCGATATAGTCACGCTGAATATCAAAGACCCCTTCCATTTTGTTGGAGTTGGAAAAAGTCGGTGGATCGACAAAAATCAAATCAAAGCGTAAATCCTGGGTGGCTGGTTCGTTTAACCAGGCCAGTACATCCGCACGGATATACTGATGCTGTTCACCGACAAGGTTATTCAACTGCATATTATCTTTGGCCCAACCCAGGTAGGTATTGGACATATCAACCGTGGTGGTGGATTTTGCCCCGCCTGCTGCTGCATAAACTGTCGCGCTGCCAGTGTAAGCAAACAGATTCAGAAAAGCTTTGCCTCTACTGATTTCAGCCAGCATCTGCCGTGTAATGCGATGATCCAGAAATAAACCGGTATCAAGATAATCCGTCAGATTAATCCAGAACCGCAAGTCATTTTCCCGTACTTCAAAACGCTGGCGTAACGCCGCCTGAGATTCGTATTGGTTTGAGCCACGCTGTTTCTGACGTAGCTTCAATGCGACCTTATCATTGCTCACCCCCAAAACGACCGGAATAATCTGCATCACTTCATCCAGACGTTCACTGGCTTTGAGCGGATCAATATCGGCTGGCGGAGCATATTCCTGCACATGGACATAGTCACCATAGATATCAATGGCCACGGCATAATCCGGCAAATCAGCATCGTAGACACGATAGCAATCCAGATGATTTTTACGTGCCCATTTCGCCAGATGGCGAATATTCTTTTTCAATCGATTGGCAAACATTTCTGCTTGCGGGGAAATCTTTTCAACCACAGATGATTTAACAACAGGCTTTGGTTTGGTCTTTGATGTTTTATCCCAGGGTGAAGGAGAAGTAGTCATTTCCTGCTGCACGGGTTTGGCATCACGGCGTAATGGTTTAGGGGCACGGTATGACAACACTTCACAGGCAATCGGCCCGTTATCAAATGGTTTGCTGTCAAATAGGGTCAGACCGGTCAATTTACCCAGTTGGGCATTGTCGGTAATAATAGTCGTGCGCCATGCCGGTAAATGCTGATTAACTAAATCACCTAATGCTTCATACAACTCATGTAATGCATCGGTGTCACCAATACGTTGGCCATAAGGCGGATTCGACACGACCAAGCCCACTTCCGGCAATGTTTGCGCCACCGTAGCCCAATTTTGCAGATCCCGATGAATGACCTGAATGCGATCACTGAGTCCTGCTGCTTCAATATTAGCCTGCGCCGCTGTGACAGCAGTTTTATCCTGATCGCCGCCCATGATCATCGGCAAACGTGCTAGACCACTTAAGCGCCGTCTTTCGGCATCAGCTTTTAATTGCTGCCAGGCAGTTTTATCGTGTTGTTTCCAATAAAGAAAACCAAAATAATCACGTTGCAACCCGGGTGCGATATCGGCAGCCATCAGGGCCGCTTCAATTAAAAAAGTACCGCTGCCACACATAGGGTCCAGCAATGCCCAACCTTCCCGAGCCAGCTTTGGCCATTCGGCTGAAAGCAAAATCGCAGCAGCCAGATGTTCTTTAATCGGCGCATTAGTTGGGCTGACGCGATAACCACGTTTATGCAGGCTCTCACCTGACAAATCGAGACTGACAATTGCCTGGTTATGCTTGAGATAGACATTGACCCGCAGGTCCGGCTGATGCAAATCCACTGAAGGCCTTGTGCCGAACAGATCACGTAATCTATCCACGATGGCGTCTTTGACTTTCTGTGCACCAAATTGTGTGTGGTGGATTTTTGAACGAAAGCTATTAAAATCGACGGCTAAAGTGGTGTCTTCAGCATCAATATGCTGTTCCCAGGCCAGTTCTTTAATTCCGTTGTAAAGTTGCTCGGTCGTTTCGGCCGAAAAGTGGGCAATTGGCATCAAAACCCGGACCGCAACACGCGACCACAAACAGACCTGATAGGCTTCTTTGAGACTACCGGTAAAACGAATACTACCTGCTTCTGTTTTGTATTGTTTAATGCCGATTTGTTTGAGTTCTTCTTCGAGCAGAGGCAACATGCCACGAGCTGCAGTAACGGTGAACTTATGTTTAGTCATGAAACTATCCTGATATAATCACGGCATTTTAATACAGGTAGCCCTACTCATGGCAGTCAATGATAAACAACGCCGATATCTGAAAGGATTGGCCCATCCACTAAAACCCGTTGTAATGGTCGGTAACGCTGGTCTTTCTGAAGCCGTTCTGGCCGAAATTGAAAATGCACTGGCTTATCATGAGCTGATTAAAGTACGCGTCAGCGGACAGGAAAAAACAGAGCGCAAGCAAATGCTCGATGAAATTGCGGAAAAAACCGGCGCAGATTTAGTCATGATGATTGGTCACATTGGTGGTTTTTATCGCCCGGCAGAAAAACCAGTCATTCAATTACCGCGTTAATCTTAGTCACTAAGCTATACGGGATATCATTTTGATTCAAAAACCCGCTGAAACTGAACAGAAACTCGCCAGCATTATCGCTGAGCGATGGAGTGGCAAGGCATTCGATCCAACACAAGCTGTAAGTGACGATACTATTACAGCCCTTTGTGAAGCTGCATTGTGGGCGCCCTCTTGTTATGGCGAAGCGCCATGGCGCTACATTATCTGCAACAGATTCAAAGATGAAATAAGCTGGCATAAGACACTGGACAGTCTCTCACCAGGCAATCAAACCTGGGCGGTTAATGCACCGTTATTAATTGTCACCGCTTCACGCCCCCAGTTTTCCCAAAACGAAAATGCGAACATATGGAATGGCTATGATACTGGTGCTGCAAGTCTGAATATGTGCCTGCAGGCGACAGCAGCTGGATTGATGTCTCACCAAATGGGTGGCTTTGATGTCGACAAACTGCGTGAAGCCTTATCAATCCCATCAGAAATAAATTTGTGGTCGGTGATAGCGATTGGTTACCCTGCTCCACTTGATAGCTTGAGCACTGAAGCATTGGAACGGGAACTAAAGGCAAGAGAACGACGTCCTTTAAGCAAACATTTTTTTGAGAACCGCTGGACAGACTAACGCTAAATCAATGAAGTTGAGGGAAACATAATGAAATCAATGGTGATTATCACAGCCCTGAGTTTATGCAGTACAGCAGCCTTCGCCTACGATAAAATCTATCTTAAAAGGCTACTCGAACAAAACCAGTGCCATCACTGTGATTTAAGCGAAGCCCCCTTGGAAAATCATGATTTGCAAGGTGCGGATATGAGCGAAGCAAACCTCAAAGGCATCATCCTCACCAATGCGAATGTTAAAGGCGCCTGGTTTACTCACTCCCGTATGCACGGTGCTCAGCTGGAAGGTGCCAATCTCAGTAATTCATTAATGGATTACACCCAGTTAATTGATGCCAATCTGAAAAATGCTACCCTGGACGGAGCGCATTTAATCTTTTCCGACATGTCTGGTGCAGACTTAACTGGTGCATCAATGATTGGTGTACATGACAGAGGGATCAAATTCTGCAATACCACGATGCCCGATGGCACTGTAAACAATGACGGGTGTTAACATTTAGGGAAAAATTTCCCTTAAATATCAACTGACATTCGACCTGGTTATCGCTAGTATATGGCAGTCAAAATCTGCCATAGGAAATCATTTTGTTTCTGAAAAAAATCGTTTTTATTTGTTTACTGGCTCCTGTTCTATCCCACGCAGCACCTGTCACATTGATTTTAACCAATGGTGACCGACTTCAAGGTGACTTATTAGAGCGTAATCAGGAATCTCTTACTATCAAACATCAGCTTCTCGGGGAAATGGTCATCAATACTAATACCGTTGCTGATATAAAAACCAACTATGAAGCTCTGGCTCAACAAACGCCATCCGAGCAAACGTCTGCCGCCCCCACTATCGAACCAGCTGAAATCGCTCAGGCAGAACCTGAAGATAACGGTTTATTTGGCACCGGCTGGCTATCTGATTGGGAAAGACGTTTCGATTTAGGGTTGGCAGGAAGTCGCGGAAAATCAGATAACAGTAAGGTAAACGTGGCATTCAATGCTGATCTTGCAACTGAAAAAACCCGTATTAACAGTCGCACGGCTTATTTCTATGCCAAGTCAGAAGAGGAAACTTCTGACAACAGCTTTTTTAGTTCAATTAACCGTGACTGGTTAAAACCAACCACACCCTGGTTTACCTTTGCCGGTGGACGTTTTGATATCGATCGATTCAAAGATTACGATTATCGTGTTAATGCCAATAGTGGTTTTGGTTATGAATTTGCCAACTCCGAAGACTTTTTATTCGTTGGTCGTTCAGGTGTGGGGTTTAATAAAACATTTGGTGGAGAGCGTCAGGAATTTACTCCTGAGGGGTTGTTGGGTCTTGAATCACGCTGGCGCATTAATGCAGCGCAACGCTTGGCACTAGCCAATACTTTTTACCCAAGCTTTGACTCTTTTGATGCATATCGTAATGTGACCACTTTTGACTGGATCCTGGATCTGGACGAACGAGCTGGCGTGGCATTAAAAGTCGGTATGTCCAATGAATACGATTCTGAAACGGAAGATGACATCAGTAAAAACGATTTCAAATATACTTTGTCACTTTCCTGGAGTCTGTAAAAGCACCTAACCAGACATAGTAGCGCCGGCTCTGTATGATATTTGCCGCTGGGACTATTAATGCGTACGGATAAATTGAAGATCAGTGAACAACCTACAGCAACAATTAAAGTCTCAGATAAAACAAACAATGATCGCCGACCAGCACAAGCTGCGTCGGCGGTCATTACAATTGCAGAAAAAATCCGCCAATGAAACTGAATGGCTGAATCTGCAGCAGCAAATTGAACGTTCAAACCAGCGCTATCAGCAACGTCTTAATAATATTCCGAAGCCATCATTGAATGCAGATCTTCCTGTTATAGAACGACGGGAAGACATCGCTAACGCTATTCAGCAAAATCAGGTCATCATTCTTTGTGGTGAAACCGGATCAGGTAAAACCACTCAGCTACCTCAAATCTGTCTGGATCTAGGCCGGGGTGTCGGCGGTCTGATCGGTCATACTCAACCACGACGAATTGCGGCAAGGACGGTTGCAACCAGGATTGCCGAAGAGCTTAAATCTGAAATCGGCGAAGTAGTCGGATATAAAGTACGTTTTCATGATCAGGTAAAAGCCGACAAAAGTTATATCAAACTGATGACAGATGGTATTTTGCTGGCTGAAACGCAGAATGATCCTTTTTTAAATCAATATGACACACTGATTATTGATGAAGCTCATGAACGCAGTCTGAATATTGATTTTCTGCTGGGCTACCTCAAACAACTGCTTCCCAAGCGTCCAGATCTGAAACTGATCATCACTTCAGCCACCATTGATACCAAAAGGTTTTCAGAGCATTTTAACAATGCGCCGGTGATTGAGGTCAGTGGCCGAACCTACCCTGTCGAAATTCGTTATCGTCCTCTATTGAGTCGCGATGATGATAGTGAAGATCTGGATTTCGTGGATGGCATTGTTCAGGCCGTAGATGAATTGTGCCGTGTCGGACCGGGTGATGTGCTCATCTTTCTTTCCGGTGAACGTGATATCCGTGATGTGTCTGAAGCACTGCGTAAACATCATCCACCCAATACGGAAATCCTGCCATTATTTGCCCGCCAGTCAGCCAGTGAACAGAACCGGGTATTTAAAACCGGTGGTCCGCGGCGCATTATCCTGGCAACCAATGTCGCTGAAACCTCTCTGACTGTGCCCGGTATTCGTTATGTTGTCGATCCCGGTCTGGCACGAATCAGTCGCTACAGTGTGCGGAATAAAGTTCAGCGATTACCGATAGAAAAAATTTCACAGTCAAGTGCCAATCAGCGTTCCGGACGGTGTGGACGTGTAGCGGCTGGTGTGTGCATACGTCTTTATGATGAAGAGAACTTCACTGCCAGACCCGCCTTCACCGATCCGGAAATACTGCGTACTAATCTGGCTTCAGTCATTCTGCAAATGACAGCATTAAAACTGGGCGATCCGGCAAAGTTTCCGTTTATTAACCCCCCGCCTCCGAAGATGATCAATGATGGTTACCGGTTGCTGGAAGAACTTAATGCCGTTAATGATAAACGCCAAATCACCGAAATCGGCCGCCAACTGGCAAAACTGCCTATTGATCCGCGTATCGCCCGGATGATTCTGGCAGCAAATGATCAAAACAGCCTGAACGAAGTATTAGTGATCGCCAGTGCTCTGAGTATTCAGGATCCACGTGAACGGCCGATGGATAAACAACAGGCTGCCGATGAAGCCCACAGCAAATATAAAGATGAGCGTTCCGATTTCCTGGCTTTTCTCAAATTATGGGATCTGTACCACGATAGACAGAAACACCTCAGCCAGAATAAATTTCGTAAATACTGTAAAGAAAACTTTCTGTCATACCTGCGATTACGCGAATGGCATGATATTTATCAGCAGCTGCATGTTCAAACCACCCAGATGGGCTTTAAGCCGAATCAGCAAGCAGCTGATTACCAATCCATTCACCAGGCTTTGCTCAGTGGTTTGTTAAGCAATGTCGCCGTGAAAGCTGATCAGCACAGCTACGCCGGCACCCGAAATCTTAAACTGAAAATTTTCCCGGGCTCGGCATTACATAAAAAAGGTCCCAAATGGATCATGGCGGCCGAATTGGTCGAAACTGGCCAGCTTTATGCCCGGATTGTCGCCAAAATAGAACCCGAGTGGATCGAGCCGATTGCCGGAGATTTGGTTAAACGCCAATACAGTGATCCCCACTGGGAGAAAAAACCGGCACAGGTGGTCGCATTTGAAAGCGTCAATCTGTATGGGCTACCCGTTGTTAACCGCCGCAAGATTCATTACGGACCGTTAGACCGCGTGATTTCTAACGAAATATTTATTCGTGAAGCGCTGGTAAATGGTGACTTTAACTGTCAGGCGAAATTTTTCAGACACAATCGCCAACTGGTTGATGAGATAGAACTGCTGGAGCAAAAATCACGACGCCGGGACGTCCTGGTAGATGAGGACACCCTGTTTGCTTTTTATCAGCAACGTATTCCTGACGATATTATTAATGGCCAGGGATTTGAAAAGTGGCGCAAACAGGCTGAGAAAAAAGATCCTCAATGCCTGTTTATGAGTCGTGAAATTCTGATGCAGCACAATGCTGATCAGGTGACAGTGGAGAGTTATCCAGATCAACTATTGGTCAACCGTGTTCCATTGCCTCTGGAATATCATTTTGAACCTGGCAAGCAACATGATGGTATTACCCAGACCATTCCACTTTCACTACTCAATCAAAGTGATCCGGAGCGCTATGAGTGGTTGGTACCGGGATTGCTACGTGACAAGGTGATTTTTCTGCTGAAAAGTCTGCCAAAATCCTTGCGTCGACATTTTATTCCTGTGCCGGATTATGCCGATCGTTGCCTGAAAACCCTGACAGCATATGAAGGCGCTTTATTGCCGGCTTTAAGTGAACAACTACGTAAAATGACCGGTGTGGAAATCAAGCCTGATGATTGGCGACCAGAAGATTTACCTCTCTATCTGAAAATGAATTTCAAGCTTGTGAATGAACAGGGTGAATTGTTGGCCGAAAGCCGTGATTTGAATCAGTTAAAGCAGGATTGGTCGAAAGAAGCGGCTGCCAGCTTCCGTCAGTTACCGGATTCAGATTATGAAAAAACCGGCATGACTGATTGGGCTTTTGACGCGTTTCCTGAACAGATTGTCATGCAACAAAACGGTTTGGAAATGACCGCTTATCCTGCTCTGGTGGATCGTATTGATCATGTTGATCTAACCTTGATGGATACCTTGCAGCAGGCAAAAACCTTTTCAGCCCTGGGACTGAGAAGGCTGTTTATGCTGGCCGAGAAAGATAAAGTCAAATATCTGCAGAAAAATCTGCCGGATATTCAGAAGATGTGCCTGCATTACGCCAATGTACCGGCTGCACCGTTTGATGAAAAAAACACTCGGCAAATCACCCCTTGCGAACAGCTCAAACAGGACTTGATTGCGGTAGCGTTCGACCGTTGCTTTCTTAAGGATCAGGAATGGCCTCATGATAAACAGCAGTTTGAACAACGTCTGCAACAACAAAGTAGTGAGCTGATCAACATTGCCAACCAATTGGCCAGATTGATTGCTGAACCGTTAAGTGAATATCATGCAATTGCCAAACGGCTGTCCGGAAATATTCCGTTGGCAGCAATACATGCCGTTAAAGATATCCGCGAGCAATTAGCTCATCTCCTCTATCAAGGGTTTGTTCATTACACACCGGATGATGCATTACAGCGTTTACCGGCATACTTCCGGGCTATTGGCGCCAGGCTGGATAAGTTAAAAACTGATCCGACTAAGGATCGTCAGCGTCAACAGGAAGTCCACCCATACTGGCAACGTTATCTGCAAAATATCAAGCGTGCTGATACTGAAGCGATGCAACAGTACCGCTGGATGATTGAAGAATTCCGCATCTCGATTTTTGCTCAGGAAATTGGCACCGCCTACCCTGTCTCCGCTAAACGGTTAGATAAACAATGGGCTGAATGTTAGGGCCTGTTGAAACTCATGGCTCAGGCGTCAAAAAATTAACAAAACATTACTCAGCCATTCAGGCACAGTTCAGTTAACCGTTGCTACTCTGAGCTCAACTTCAACGAGTGGAGTAGCTCATGAAAAAAACAATAACAAGCTTAAGCCTGGTCACAACGTTAGTACTTTCTGCACCAATGGTGATGGCTGGCGGAAAACACCATAAACAGTATCGTGGTGGTGAAATGGCTAAAGTCACCTATGTGCAGCCCGTTTATCGTGAAGTACGTGTCAACTCACCCAGCCGGGAATGCTGGGATGAAGCGGTGCGACATCCACAACAGCAATCCTATACCAGCACCATTGCCGGTGGCATTATCGGCGGCGTGGTTGGTAATCAATTTGGTGGGGGAAATGGCAGAACAGCCATGACGGTTGCCGGTACATTACTCGGCGGTTCTGTTGGTCGGGATCTGGGCAACCGATATCAAAATGATGATTACCGCTATCAGCAACAATGTCAGGTGCATGATCGCTATCATACTGAAAGGCATATTGAAGGTTACGATGTCAGTTATCGTTATAAAGGCAGAGAATATTCGACTTTTATGAATTATCACCCCGGTGAATATGTTCCGGTCGATGTCGTGGTAAGCTCATCACCAGGTCGTTATTATTAAATTAGGTTAACCGTAGAAATGTCATTACGCCTGACGACATTATTGGTTTTATGCTTTACCGGCCTGTGGTTTGGGCCGGTACAAGCTCAGGCTGGTTATAAAGTGACTGAGGGAAACAAGCTGGATCCGCAAACCTATCGAGGCTATGTACTTTATCGAAACTGGTGTGCACGCTGTCATGGCACCTTCGCTCAGGGGTTAGCAGGCCCCAATTTAGCTAAAAGCCTGAATCAGGCCTCCAAAGAAGAATTTATGCAGGTGCTGATAAAGGGTAAAAAAGGTCGAGCAGGTGTTATGCCAGCTTTTCAGGATAATCCACAGGTTATCAATGGACGTGAACAACTCTATAACTATTTGCGCGCCAGAGCTGATAATGCCATCGGTCCGGTCATGCCAGAACAGGGACCCAAGTGATGCTTTCACCGACTGCTGACCGTTTGTTATTATCCCTCCATAACAAACATACTAATTATAAGGTTTTTACATGAAATTTTCCTGGTATCTACTAATTGTGGTGCTCACGCTACCATTATCTGGATATACTGATCATTTGCCGCCAGAAGCGGAAGCAGGAACAAGCATTAACGACATTGCTTTACCCCTGACAAAAAAAACCGCCGCAGAATTAGCTCAGGTTGAAACAGGTGGCAGGGTTTTATCGGTAGACCAGGAACAGTATCAAAATCATACGATTTTTCGCGTCAAAGTCTTACATCAGGATGGTAAAGTGAAAACTTACCGACTGGATCGGGATACCGGATATCAAATGCAATAACTTATGCGTGTTTTATTAATTGAAGATGAACCTCACCTGCGTGAACAAATTGGCCAGCACCTGCGTCAGCATCAACTTACTGTAGATATGAGCAGTGATGGTGAGGATGGTCTGTTCCTGGGAACAGAATATCCCTACGATGTCGCTGTTATTGATCTGGGACTGCCAAAACTTTCGGGTATTGAGGTCATTAAACAGTTACGTCAACAAAACATTACTTTTCCTATTTTGATATTAACTGCACGCGGTCGCTGGCAAGATAAAGTAGAAGGTCTTGAAGCCGGTGCGGATGATTATCTGGTCAAACCCTTTCATTTTGAAGAGTTAGTAGCGCGCCTGAACGCACTGGCACGCCGCGCTGCCGGCTGGTCAAATTCCACTATGCGTTGTGGCCAGGTTGAACTGAATCCGGCTTCACAGCAGGTTACAGTAAAAAACTTCCCGATTGAATTGACTGCCTTCGAATATCGATTATTGCATTATCTTATGCTGCATGCCGGGGAAGTTATTTCTAAAACTGAATTGACTGACCATATTTATGAACAGGATCAGGATCGGGATAGCAATGTCATTGAAGTGTTTGTCAAAAGACTGCGTAATAAACTGGATCCTGAAAAAGTGCTGAATCCGATTGAAACGTTGCGTGGCCGCGGTTATCGACTGACTTTACCACGTGAATAGACTTAATTTATCACTGACCAATCGACAGTTAATTGCCGTCACCCTGGTATTAACGGCTTTTCTGGGGATCTCCGCCTTCAGTTTATTTAATGCGTTTTCAGGTAGCGCTGAAACGGCTCAAAAACAACGTTTATTAAACTATGTCTACACGTTACTGACAGCCGCTGAGATCAGTCACGATGGCAAATTAATCATGCAGGATAAACTTGCCGAGCCAAAATTTTCTATTCCCAATTCCGGTTTATACGCTCAAATTACCAGTGGCAATACGATTGTCTGGCAATCACCATCTGTTATCGGTTTGTTTCTGGCGCTTCCCTACCATCCGGGTCCATCAGAACAGTTATACAGTCAGATCAACCTTGATAACGGCATGAAGCTGCAGAACCTCGCCTTTGGTATTGTCTGGGAAAATGATGATGGCGAACATTTTGATTACACCATCAATGTCTCTGAGGACCAGCATATGCTGGAAGCACAAGTAGATGAATTTCAGTTAAATCTCTGGTATTGGCTTGGCGGAACCGGTTTGATGCTGCTGATTGCACAATGGCTGATTTTCCGTTGGAGTTTACAACCATTGCATAAAGCCGCTGCTGATTTACATGCGATTGAAGCCGGTAAACAACAACGTTTAGGGGATGACTATCCCAGTGAACTGCAACAACTTACCCGTAATATCAATAATCTTCTGGATCATGAACAATCACGCCGCCTACGCTATAAAAACTCGCTTGCTGATCTGGCACATAGTCTGAAAACGCCACTGGCTTTATTACGTTCCGAGCTGGAAAGCTGTGATGATGTTACGGCCTGCAAACTGACCGGTGAAGAACAGTTAGACCGCATTAATGCCCTCGTTGATTATCAACTACAGCGGGCAGCCACAGAAGGCAAAAGTAATTTACTGGCACCAGTTTCTATTGGGGAAATCATCAATAAACTGATGAATTCACTAAAAAAAGTCTACCAGAGCAAAAACATTCATACCCAGTGTGAAATTGAACGGGATGCCATGTTGCATGCCGATGAGGGTGATATGTATGAGCTGCTCGGCAATCTGCTGGAAAATGCATTTAAATACTGTAACCAACAGGTCAATATTGTATTACGCCAGCAAAATCGGCGGATTATTGTGCGTATCGAAGATGATGGCCCCGGTGTACCAGCAAATGCCAGCGAAGATATTATCAAGCGTGGTAAACGTATGGATACACAGATTGAAGGCCAGGGCTTAGGGCTGGCAATTGCCAGCGATATCGTCGAGGCTTATCAGGGGAAAATCAGTGTTCAGCAAAGCTATCTGGGGGGGGCCTGTTTTCTGATTGAACTGATTGATCACTGATTCTGCTGCAGCTGCTGCAGATACTTAAAGATCAATCGAGCCGATTTTGGTGGCTGCTGTTTAGCTACTTCCTGTTTCGCATTTCGCACCAACTGCCTGACATGCTGATTATCAAAATCTTCAAACTGTTCGCGCAGCTCCGCCATCACCGTATCGTCTTCAGCTAATAATCGATCCCGCCAGTTTTCCAGTTGATGAAATTGCTCTGTTTGTGCCTGTTGCGGTTGTTTCAGGTTATCCAGCTTCTGTTGTATTTCGTCATGATCAAGACGGGCAATAATGCCGCCGATATAACCGGTCTGTCGTTTTAATGCACCCTTGCTCATTGATTGGGCTTTAAGTACTGCCTCGGTTAAATCTTCGTCCAGTTCCAGTTTTAACAAATCTTTTTTGGGCAAGTCTATCAGATCCTGGCCTAATTTTTTCAGTGCATCCAGTTCACGTTTGATACGCGATTTACTTTTGGGAATTGACGACCAGTCAAATTCCTCATCAAGGTGATCCTGTTCAAATTCTTCATTCATTATTATTCACCCTGTACTGTCACGATCACCCGACGCTGCTGGCGATGCGTGCGGTGTTCCCATAAATAGATTCCCTGCCATATTCCCAGGGCACATTTGCCATTGCTGACCGGTACCACCAGATCCGGATTGGTCAGTACCGTTCGGATATGCGCGCTCATATCATCCGGACCTTCATCCTGATGTAAAAACATGGGGTCACCATCCGGAACGATATGCTGCATATAGGTTTCCAGATCACGTCTGACATCCGGATCGGCATTTTCACAAATCATCAACGATGCACTGGTATGTTGAACAAACACATGGCATGTGCCGGTTGTAATACCCGATGCTGACACAATTTTGGCCACATCATCGCTGATATTCAGCGTGCTGCGACCATTCATTTCAAATTGTAATTGCTGTTGCAGAATCATTTTGTTTGCCCTTTTTGAAATGTAGCAAAGGCTTTACCCGAGTCCAGAACATTTCTGACTAAATCGCCGGCTTTAGACTGACCACTGACGAGTCCACAATGCCAGATAGCCATCGCTGCCCCGTAAACCAGCAGATCGTAAGCCACACCTTTTTCACCCTGCAATGCTGCCAGACCACGTTGGGCAGATTCGGCGGCCGTCAGTTTTTCCAGTTCAGGCATCACCCCACGGGTTTGTTGATCTACACCAAAAGCCTGTGGATCTAATGCGCAGGGTTTTAATGCGCCATCTATCAGTAAAAAATTATCAGATGATTCACGTAGCGTCGGCACAATGCCACCTTCCAGGCCACGTACAATCAATGCACTGTCAAAACCACTCTGCTTTGCCAGATACGCCAGAACCGGAGGATAGGCTTTATGCACAAAGCCAATTTGCAAATGCGTTTTTTTAGCCTTAACCGGCATCACCAGTTTTTCCAGCGTAGCCAGACTGGGGCGTTTAATCATTAATCGACGTAAATCCTGTAAAGCAAACAAGCTGGGCGTAGTAATTGCCTGATCCAGATAGGCCCAACCTATATCAGCATCATTTAATTGCTTGACTGCTTCAGCGACACTGAGTCGGATATTGACCCCAGCCGCTTCGAGAACCTGTGCATGGGTGACACCGAATTTCGGTGCCATTTCATAGACACCTTGTGATAAGGCCGGTAATCCACACGCGGCCATTACCGAAGGTAAAAATGCCGCAATCGGACAATGTCGGCTGAAACCATTAAACGGATCGGAAAGCAGCATGACATTTTCAACATCTAATGGCTGCTGACCGGTGACTTCCTGCATGGCCAGTAATAAGCCCAGATTTTCCTCATCGGTCTCACGTTTCATGCGCAATGCAATCAACATCACTGCCATTCGCACCGGATCAACCTTTCCGGACAGAATCTCCAGCATCGCCTCGCGACTCTCCTCCAGACTGAGATCTTTACTCAGATGGGGGCCGGTAGCGACTTTTTTGATGGCATCGGCAACTGCACTCATTTAATTAATCCACTGTATTAAGGTCGCTTCATCGACCACTTCAATCCCGAGGGATTGGGCTTTATTCAATTTTGAACCGGCATCTCTTCCGGCAACCACATAATCGGTTTTGGCAGACACGCTGCCAGCCACTTTGGCACCTAATGCTAATAATTTCTCTTTGGCTTCACTGCGTGACAGGTTTTCCAGCGTGCCTGTCAATACAACGGTTTTACCAGTTAATTCCGAATCAGCGTAAACCGGTTTTTCTTCTGGCCAGCTCACTCCAGCATCCAACAACCGCTGGATCACATCAAGATTATGTTCCTGACGGAAAAAGGTATAAATATGGTGAGCAACGACCGGCCCCACATCTTCAATTTCAATTAATTCGTCTTCTTTGGCTGTGGTTAATTTGTCTAATTTGACAAAGTGTAATGCCAATGATCGCGCAGTGGCTTCCCCTACTTCCCGAATACCTAAGGCGTATAAAAAACGGGCAAAACGGGTATTTTTTGCATGGTTTAACGCATTCACCAGATTTTCGGCAGATTTGTCGCCCATACGTTCCAATGCCGACAACTGTGCTTTGGTCAGATAAAACAAATCGGCTGGATCTTTGATTAATTCTGCATCGACCAGTTGTTCAACAATCTTATCGCCCAGGCCATCAATATCCAGCGCTTTACGTGAAGCAAAATGTTTAATAGCTTCCTTGCGTTGTGCGCCACAGAATAATCCACCACTGCAACGGGCTACTGCCTCGCCTTCAACCCGTTCAACTTCGGCACCGCAAACCGGACACTGGCTGGGCATCACAAATTCGACAGCATTGTCAGGACGTTTGTCTTTGACTACCTGAACCACTTCTGGAATAACATCCCCTGCCCGTCGAATAATGACTGTATCGCCGATGCGAACATCCTTACGGCGAACTTCATCTTCATTATGCAGGGTAGCATTACTCACTGTAACGCCTCCGACAAAAACTGGCTGTAATCGAGCAACCGGCGTTAACGCACCGGTACGACCCACCTGTACTTCAATATCCAGAACCTGAGTGCTTTCTTCCTGCGCCGGAAATTTATAGGCAATGGCCCAGCGCGGTGCACGGGAGACAAACCCCAGACGTTCCTGCAATCGGCTGTCATCAACTTTAAACACCACACCATCAATGTCATAAGGCAGAGTGGCGCGACGTTCGCCGAGCTCATGCAAATATTCCAGACAGGCTTCAACACCCTGCAATTGTTTAGTATCCGGACAGACTGCCCCACCCCATTGGCTAATTATCTGCATGGCTTCGGTATGACTGGCCGGGCGTTCCATACCCTCGATTTCGCCAAGTCCATAACAGAACAACGCCAAAGGACGGCTGGCTGTTACAGATGAATCAAGTTGTCTTAATGAACCTGCAGCAGCATTGCGTGGATTCACAAACAATTTTTCATTGTTTGCCAAACGCTGTTGATTCAGCTTTTCGAAACCTGCTTTTGGCATATAGATTTCACCACGGATTTCAACAACTTGAGGAACATTGTTACCATGAAGTTTTAAAGGTATATTCCGGATAGTGCGAACATTTTCGGTAACATCCTCCCCTACCGCACCATCCCCACGGGTGGCTGCCTGTACCAGTAAACCATTTTCATAACGAATGCTGATGGCAAGACCATCGAGTTTTGGTTCGGCAGCATAGGTAATCACCGCATCGGTATTCAAACGATCACGCACCCGCTGGTTAAAAGCTGTTAATTCCGCTTCGTCAAATACATTATCCAGCGATAACATCGGCATCGCATGGGTAACTTGTGTGAATTTATCTAACGGTGCCGAACCGACACGCTGTGTGGGCGAATCAGGCGTGACTAATTCGGGATACTTGGTTTCCAGCTGTTTTAATTCGGCAAATAAGCGGTCATATTCAGCGTCAGTTACTTCCGGATCATCAGCGCTGTAATACAGGAAATTATAACGGTTGATTAAATCTCGAAGTTGTTGTGCCCGTTCACTGATTTCAGGTGAAATCGTCATCAGATTTATTGCCTGCCTGCAAAGATAAATTTAACTCAAAAATCCGGTTGCGAATGGCTTCCAAATGCTTGTCAGTTATCGGTTCACGCTTTTCATCACAAAGAATCCCCCCCAGATAGGCGGTTAATTGCTGAGCGGCATCAAGCATGGAATCAAATACGGTCAAACCATTTACCGGACCGGGAAGTCTTGCAAACACTAATAAACCGGGTGTTTTAATCGAAATCAGCTGATCCGGCAATAAAGTGCCGGGATCGAGAATATTGGCGACGCTGAAAAGTGTTTGGCGTCGATTATTCACGGTATAACGATGATAAATCTGCATATCTCCAAAATGCATTTCCTGCTGATCCAGCGCAGATTTGATTGCTCGACCGGTAAACATCTGTGATTCCGGAGCCATTATGGTCAGCGCAACCACCATTTCCCAATCTGGTGCTTCGTCAGCCTCTTCATCATCGAACTCGTCTTCATCCGACTCAACGGCTACATTAGGATCTTCGGCTTGATCCGAATCCAACCGCACTTTGGGTCCGTCGGATAAATCCACGGTATCTTGCGCAAATACCGAATCAAATCGCGCGTGAAAATCACTATTATCAGCTTCATCGAAGCGATCCAGTTCGCGCTCAAATTCCTGGGCACGCTGCTGTTGCCGCGAATGGGTATACCAACCGCCGATAACCAGCGCCACTAAAACAACTACAGACAGGAGAATGATTTCAAACACTTAATTAAATCTGCCAACTCAGGGATAATAACGGTTTTATAAACCTCTCAGAGATTACCTATGTCTACGCTACCAAGCAAACAACTGGAAACCTTCGATAACGCCGTACCGGAGCGGGATTATACCATCCACATCGAAACACCTGAATTTACTTGTCTGTGTCCGAAAACCGGTCAACCGGATTTTGCCACGATTAAGATCGATTATGTACCGGATCTGAAATGCGTCGAACTGAAATCCCTGAAACTGTATTTCTGGTCATATCGTGAAGAAGGTGGTTTTCATGAGAAACTGACCAATCAAATTCTCACCGATCTGGTCGCGGCAACTGATCCCCGGTTTATGCGGGTAACCGGTATTTTCAATGTACGTGGCGGTGTCTACACCAATGTGGTTGCTGAATATCGTAAAGAAGGTTGGGTTGCACCAACACCTGTTCAGCTTCCATAAAGATGCGCGACAGCGCATGGATTGGCATTGATTTCGGCACCTCCGGGTGCCGGGTTTGCGCCATTGATAAATCGGGGGCTATTCTCGCCCAAACCGAACTGACACTCCCCGCATCTCCGCAGCCCTATCCTTCCGCAAAACAACAATCTCACTTTCTTTTTGCCACTTTAAAAAACCTGTTATGTCAGATTCCCGATGTTGAAGTTGAGTCCATTGTTATTGATGCTACATCAGGTTCAGTCATGTTGTGCGATCTACAGGGACGTCCACTTAGTGAGATGTTGATGTATAACGATCAACGCGCCATAAATGCAAGTCAGCAAATTGACAAAACGGCACCAGCTGACTCAGCAGCGCACGGTCCCGGCAGCGGACTGGCAAAATTACTGTACCTCCAGAGAACCTTGGCCTTACCGGAAAAATACTATTTAGCACACCAGGCGGACTGGCTGGCAATTCAATTAGGAGCCAAACCGGGCACCACCGATTATAACAATGCATTAAAGTCAGGGTTTGATATCGTAAACAATCAATGGCCGAGCTGGATAGAATCGCTTACTTCAACTGACGTTTTACCCAATGTCGTTACACCTGGCACGGTGATTGGCAAACTGTCGGAATCATCGATGCAAAAAATTGGGCTGAAACAGTCTTTTTCACCGATTCTTAAAGCCGGTACAACGGATAGTCTTGCCGCATTTATCGCAACAGGTGCAAATGCGATTGGCGAAGCTGTTACCTCTCTGGGTTCCACGCTGGTATTGAAACTTATCTGCCAGAAACCGGTATTTGATGCAAAGCGAGGAATTTACAGCCATAAACTGGGCAAATTCTGGCTTTGTGGTGGCGCATCCAATTCTGGTGGTGCAGTATTAAGACATTTTTTTAATAATGAGCAACTGAGAACGTTAAGTCAGAAAATTGATTTACAACAGTCACCACCCGATTATTATCCGCTGCTTAAGTCCGGAGAACGCTTTCCAATAGCGGATGCAGACTACCCGCCAAGAATGCAGCCACGCCCAGCGGAAGATCATGTGTTTTTATATGGGTTGCTGGCTGGTATCGCCAGTATAGAAAAAGCTGGATACGATTGTTTGCAACAGCTCAGTGAGTCAAAATTAATATCCATTCGCAGTGTTGGTGGTGGTTCAGATAATTCTGTATGGACCCGATTACGTCAATCTTTATTACGGGTGTCATTTAAACAAACCCACCAAACCGATGCAGCTTATGGCAGTGCATTACTCGCTAGAGACGGCCTCAGGTTATTTGAATAAGGTATTGATAAATGGGTGATTTCATTCAAGGCTCGCGTTATTTATTAAGTGGATTCAAACTCATAAATCAACCTGGTGTACGCCGTTTTGCCTATATCCCTATATTCATTAATACGCTACTGTTTGCCGGTGCAATCTGGTTTGGTATCACTCAGTTTGAAGACTGGATGACCCAATTGACACCGACCTGGTTACCGGAATGGTTATCCAATGCATTGATGTGGATTCTCTGGCCATTGTTTGCGATCTTGATTGTGTTAATGGTGTTTTTCACTTTTTCCATTCTCGCCAATATTGTTGCCGCACCGTTTAATGGATTGTTAGCTGAAGCGGTTGAAAAACGACTTTCCAATCAACCACCGCCAGAACAAACCCTCTTGCAATTAATCGCCGATACGCCGCGAATGATTTTCAATGAATTACGTAAACTGGTTTATTTGCTGAAGTGGATGATTCCATTATTCATCCTTTCATGGATACCAGGCATTAATCTGATTGCGCCCTTGTTATGGCTGTTTTTTTCCAGCTGGACACTGGCGCTTGATTACCATGACTACCCGTTAGGAAATCATCTGATGGGGTTTAAACAACAGCGTGAACTGCTCAAAACCAAACGTTCATTAGCTTTAGGGTTCGGCATGACAACGCTGGGAGCAACCATGATTCCGGTAGTGAACTTTCTGATTATCCCGGTGGCTGTTGCTGGTGCAACAGCTTTGTATGTCGACCAATTACAAAACAAATATCCTCTAGATTTACACAAGAATGCTTCATCAAATTAGTCAAAAAAAAGCGCCTGAAGTAACCCTCCAGGCGCTTTTATAACTGTTATTAAGAAACTTTTATAGCTTAAAAGTCAATAATAATACCAGCATAGACAGTCCGCTCAATATTCGGCCGAGCACCAAAAGGTTGACGAGCAATAATTTCTTGTCTGTCGAATACATTCTCAACCTTTAAAAATACTTCAGGACCATTCACGAACTGATAACGACTAATTAAATCCATAGTAAATAAAGCGTCGGTGCGATCAAAACGACTATCTGATTTATTACAACCTACATCTACACAAGTTTCATCTATGTATTTTGCCACGGCGTAATTATTCCAACCGCTGCTGTGCTCTAAACCAACTCTAGCACTGAACATGTTTTCAGGAATATTTTGCAGCTCTAAACCACTAACAAGTTGATCTCCAGATGTAGTCTCGCCGTCAGTATAAGTGTAGGTAATATCAACCGGGATCATAAAGTTACCGGCCGTGAATAATTTGCCTGCTTGAAACTCAAGACCTTTAACCTCTGCTCCACCAAGACTAAATGAACCAGAATCAGCGCCATTACTGCAATTGGAAGCTACCGAACATTGCTCAACAAAGTTACTAAAGTCAGAATAGAAAGCAATTGCCTCACTGTAGAATGTACCTTGAGTAAAGCGCACGCCGAATTCGTAATTATCACTTAACCCCGGATCAGTACCATCTTCGGCATTTGCACTGATAGGCAACATACCTTCGTGATAACCCGCTAAAACTTGCCAATTATCGGTTAAATCATAAGTCGCCGAAATACCCGGCAAAAACTCACGATAATCATTTTCAACTCTGTTCGTAACTGATGAGCGTGCAGGTTCCCCATAGCGACGAGCTTTGCTTTCAACATCTTCCATGCGTAAGGAAAGATTTACTAACAGTTTATCGGTAACTTGAAAATTATCGGTTATCCAAATACTGAGAGCCTGAGCCTCTTCCAGACGATTATCACCACCACTCACCGTGTCAGCATTGCTGCCTTGAAAAACAAGCTGTCCGTTTATTTGATCATATGTCTCGACAGGTTGAAATCGGTCTGTTTCATCGAAATGTTGTCGCACACCAAAATTCAAATCATGTTTACCGAGCAGCCAATTGAAATTAGCTTGAACACCATAAGAATCATACTCTCGATTATTATTCTTGTACCTAAGACCAAATGCATCTTGGTCTCCATCCAAAACTGCCTGAGCACTAGCATCCCCAGCATTTGCTGCGTTGATAAGATCACCAGTATTATCAAACTTAAACCAATTACGTTTGAATTCATTGTGATAAAGCGTCACGGTGGAATTAAACGTTTCTGACCATTTAAAATTATGACTGAGATTAACCCCAGTATGGTCATTATCCATATTATCTATTTCTGTCAGTCCATAACGACGGTTTTCATCACGTCGAAAGTCTGCATCAGTCAGACCTGCATAGGTTTCATCAGAATCTTCAAAGGAACGTTGGAATTTAAAAAGCACTTTATTGCGTTCATCTTCCCATGATAATTTGCCAACATAATCCTGAATTTCAAATCCACTATCTTGTCCGCTCCGATCAATGTCCTTGAAACCTTTGTTATTGCGTTGAACCGTTTCTAAAAGATAACCAAAACCACCTTCTTTTCCACCGTAATAAGCGTGCGTATCAAAAGAGCCTTCATCGCTGAGCATAAACATAGCCCGGCCACGATTACTTTCTGGAATTGGTGTGGATACCAAGTTAACCACACCACCGACTGTTTGTGGACCATAACGTAGAAGGGGGGCGCCTTTCAGGACTTCAACCGAATTTAAACGTAAAGCTGTTGGAAAATAGTAGGCTGCAGGATTGGAATAAGGTGCTGGCGCAATTAAGACGCCATCTTCCATCAGCGTAATATTTTGGCTTCGTTCCGGCGCAGCTGCACGAACACCGATATTTGGACGTAAACCTAATCCATCCTCTTCAAGAATATAGATTCCTGGAACAGTTTTCAGGACTTGATGAATGTCTGTAGTTGCTTCAGTTGTAAGTTGATCGTTGTCAACATAATAAGCCGATCCTGGCAACTCACGTGCAGCTTGTTCACTACCTATTACAGTTACGGAATCTAATGATTTTACATTTTCATCTGCCAGCACCTGTGAACCATGCATTGTACCCAGTGCAACTGTCACAACTGAAACGATAGGTTTGAACTTAAAATTTCGCGACTTGCGAATACCATTTTCCATATTGTTACCTTTAATTGCTATACGTAAAGAAATGTAAAGGCGAATAGTAATGGTTCTTATTACCGAGTCAAGCACTTTCACAATAAGAAAGGGATTTTTTCCTAATCAACTGATGATGGTATGGGAGGGATCTATCAGAAAGTTATATAAAATAGGTATTTAACAACAGTATTGGACTAATGTTGCAATTTAGCAACAATGTCATCCAATAGCATCTCAATATCATAATCACAGGAACCACAGCCAGAAATTGCGCCGGTTTTACGTGAAATGGTATCGCTATCCACAATTCCCTGCTCTACCAGGCTGATAATCTTGCCACGGGTCGTTCCACTGCAATCGCAAATTACTTCGTCAAGATTCTGGTGAATATCATTGTCGTTTTTCATCAAACTTGCCTGGCAATAAATTTTAATGCATAAAATTTCAGATTCAATCATGCATATTCATACATGAGTTAATATTAACTCAAGTTATTGTTACACCGTATCGAATCTGAAATAGTAACTATCGTTGAATCCAGTTTGGTTCGACAGAGTCTTCCCTATTTTTATCCCCATATAATTCCGCAATAAGGATTTAGCCGCATGTTGAGTAATCTATCTCTTCATCCAAAAATCGACTATTCATTCACTATAAAGATCTTTTACGGGTTATTCATTGCCATTTTTATACTGTTGTTTTTCCAAACAAGCCATGCTGAAACGGCTGTCGAAAATGAACTCGAAAGCAAACCTTTTTCGCGGGATACAGTGATTGAAAATGCTCGTCAACTTGCTGAACAGCCGTTTAAAAAACCAGCATCAGCCCCTGAAGAATTGAAAAATCTTGACTACTCTACCTATCGGCAAATAAATTTTCAGCAAAATGCGGCCATTTGGGGCGGCACCCCCACCAGGTTTTCAGTGCAGTTATTTGCACCGGGATTTCTCTATCAGGATTTGATTGATATTGATGTGGTAGAAAATGGCGAGTCTTTTCCAGTTGAACTTTCTGAAAACTCTTTCAGCGTGCCGAATGACGATATTGGCAAAAAAATAGCTGAAGTCGGTAAGTATGCTGGCCTGCGTTTGCACTATCCCCTGAACAGCGAGGATCATCACGATGAATTTATCGTTTTCCAAGGGGCAAGTTATTTCAGAATCGTATCGCAAGGACAGCTGTATGGTATTTCAGCTCGCGGACTTGCCATTGATGTAGCACAACCCACAGGTGAAGAGTTTCCACTATTTAAAAAGTTCTGGATTGAACGACCTTCATCAAAACAGAACGCCATTGTGGTACATGCATTACTTGACAGTAAAAGCATCACAGGAGCCTATCGTTTTGGCATTCATCCAGGCGCCCCCAGCAGGGTTGATGTCGACGCTATATTATTTCCGCGAGCAGATATCAAACATGCCGGACTTGCACCGTTAACTTCCATGTTTATGCATGGTGGTATGGATCGCCCCGATCAGCTTGATTATCGTCCTGCAGTACACGATTCCGAAGGACTGCAAATGCTAAATGGTCAGGGTGAGCGGCTTTGGCGCCCCCTGATTAATCCACAAACTTTGCAAGTCAGTGCTTTTATCGATGAAAACCCGAAAGGTTTCGGTTTAATCCAACGACACCGCGACTTCAATTATTATCAGGATTTGGAAGCTAAATATCATCAGCGTCCCTCCGCCTGGGTTAAACCGGCAGGTGACTGGGGTAAAGGTCAGGTAGAACTGGTTGAAATCCCATCGGCTTCTGAAGAAAATGACAATATTGTTGCTTATTGGAAACCCGCGGATGGTCTTAAAAAAGGTGAACCTTTTAAATTTTCCTACACGTTAATATCGCCCGATGATGTGCCGGCTGATATGAATGAAACTCGCATCGTCGGCAGTGCCAGTGGCCTGAAACTGTTTGATGGTAATAAGGAAGTATTGATCGATTACAGTAATATCAGCAGCGAAGATCTGGATCAAATTGAGGTTATCGCCAGCATCAGCCAGGGCAAGATTATGGAAAGTCGTATTGAGGCAAATCCGCATATCAATGGTGCAAGGGTATTTATCACGTTTGATGCTGAAGATGCTGATGTGGCGGAGTTACGGGTTCAGTTAAACAAGGATGATGTAAATGCTGCTCCCACATGGCTTTACAGATGGATTAGCAGGGACTGGAACAATTCTCTATGACCCTGGATTTACGGATTAACAATACAGAAAAGCGCATTCATTACGAACCTGCTCTGCCCCCCGAATCGCCATTGGCAATGCCGCGCCATGGTGTCTACGAACAGGGACTCCCAATGCGCCCTGGCCAGCGGACATTTTTCTACATCTTGCGCACACTCATTTCCCGGTTATTTGTGCTTGGGGTGATGTTGGGTTTGTCATATTATGGTGTTTCTGAAATCTATGGTGTGTTAAGCACAACCAATGTCGTCACTAATCTGCAGTGGCTGTTTTTAATCCTGTTCAGCATCAATTTCCTTTGGGTCTCGTTTGCTTTCGCCCAGGCATTGCTCGGCTTCTTATTACATCTCAAGCCAAGACTGATTAAACAACCCGAACGGGAACCCGACTTTACTACCGCCATATTGCTGCCCATCTATAATGAAGATCCTATTCGTATCAAGGCAGCACTCAAGGTGATGCGTGATGACTTACTGGAAAAGGCACCGGGAAAATATGCATTTTTTCTGCTCAGTGATACCAACAAGGCAGATGCCTGGATTGCTGAAGAGCAGGCATTTTTTGATCTCTTAAACAAGGATGAATCAGGCTGTCCGGTTTATTACCGCCGACGTCAGCAGAATACCGAGCGTAAAGCAGGCAATATCGGAGATTGGGTACAACGCTGGGGCGGTGCCTATGACGCTATGATCGTGCTGGATGCGGACAGCGTGATGAGTGCAGAAAGTATGCTGACGCTATCCAGGCGGTTGGCGGCATCACCCAGTGTGGGATTAATACAAACCTTACCGACCATTGTGCGTGCCAATACGCTCTATGGCCGACTACAGCAGTTTGCCAATCATTGTTTTGGCCCAATTTATGCCGAAGGCTTATCCGCCTGGCATGGCCTTTCGTCTAATTTTTGGGGGCATAATGCCATTATCCGTACTCGTGCATTTGCCGAGTCATCACATTTACCTCTCTTGCCGGGTAAACCACCTTTTGGTGGTCATGTATTGAGTCATGATTTTATTGAAGCCGCATTATTGCGTCGTGCTGGCTGGGGAGTTCGATTTGATACGGATATCCAGTCTACTTATGAAGAGTCTCCCCCTTCACTGATTAATATCATGATTCGGGATCGCCGGTGGTGTCAGGGCAATCTGCAACACACGCCATTTATGTTTGCTCAGGGGTTTGTATTACCCACCCGTTTACATATATTTTCCGGACTGATGTCCTATTTAAGTGCGGTTTTCTGGCTGTCTCTCATCGTTGTCGGCCTAGCCATTGCTGTTCAGGCCAGATACGTCCGTCCGGAATATTTTGCTAATCCTTCACTCTTTCCCACCTGGCCCGTATTCGATTCTGAACGCGCGCTAATGCTGTTTATCGTCTCAATGGCTATCGTTATTGCACCAAAAGTATTCGGCTGGTTTGCAGCACTGATAAATATTCCACGTTGCATGAAGTTTGGCGGCCCGATTCTGCTGACGTTTAGCGTTATTCTGGAAATACTCATGTCTGCTTTGTATGCGCCAATATTAATGGTGCATCAGTTTGGTGTGGTCGTTGGAATTTTTCGCGGTAAGGACAGTGGCTGGATGCCACAGTCACGAGATGATGGCGCGTTGAGTTGGTCATCTGTGGCCAGAGCTCATGCGGGACATACATTGTTCGGCATCATTCTCGCCGTTATTGCTTTGTTGTTGAGCATTGAACTGTTTTACTGGTTACTGCCGATTACCGGTGGATTGATGTTGTCTATTCCCTTATCCTGGATAAGTGGTGGTTCAAGACGCAGTAAACTGATTAAATGGTCTGGTCTGCTTCGTTGCCCGGAAGAAAAAAGACCATCCCCCATTCTGGTGGCTTTGGATCAACAATTGTCAGCGCTCCCCGAACAACCCAAACAACATGCATTCATCAGACTGATCAATGATCCACAGTTGTGTAAGTGGCATATTGCCCAACTACCGGAAAATGCTGGGCAACCTCCAGTGTTCCATGCACCTCGGATATTGGCAGAGTGGAAAGTACGTCATGCTGAAACTATGCAGCAGCTTGAGTCCTGGCTTGAGAATCAAGAGGAACTGGCCTTTTTGAGTCAACGTGATTGTTTACAGCAACTCAAAAGTCTGGAAAGCAACTTAACAAAGAAGGTGATTTAGTTTTAATTAAGTACTCAAACAGCAAAATACTGCTGGCTGAATCAACTTCTCAATTGGGTTGAATTTCCTCTCTGCTGCTCCATGTATTTTATGTGAGCCTGTGTTTTGGGCTGACCCTCATCTCAAATGAGACAATCTAAGGAGAAATTCTATGTTGCGAGTGAAAGATGTGATGACGAAACAACCTTTTTATCTTGATGCCGACGTCAGCATTCAGGAAGTTTCTCAAATTATGCGCGATAAAAATTTGGGTTTTGTGCCATTGAGTAAAGAGAACCGAATCATTGGCGTAATAACCGATCGTGACATCGCGCTCAGAGTAGTTGCTGAGGCGAAAGATCCTCATCAGAAAGCCCGAAACATTGCTACTGAACGGGTTTTGTATACCTATGAAGATAAACCGATTGAGGAAGTCGTTCAGAATATGGCTGATCAACAGGTTCAACGTTTTTTAGTTTTAAATAATGCTAAAAACGAAGAACTGGTGGGCATTGTAACGTTAGGTGACATTGCTGATCGTTGCAAAGATGAAGCCATGGCAAAAAAAGTGATTAACGCTGCCCGACATTACCATTAATTTTTACGGAAAAGATAAACATCAGTCTTTTGGTTCGACTCAGAGTATAAACAGGCTTTGAGTCGAACCATGGATAATCAGTCCAGTGCTTCATCTGGTTTTTGTACAATCAGATAAAGGTGTAACTCCGGATATTGATCATATTCCAGATGCCGACAGACCGCACCCGCTTCATCAATGACCCTGAGAGTCTCAGGAATTCCCAAAACACTGTAATACATTGGCGGCCCCATGGCCGAATCGGTTTTTTCAGATGCCTTATCCATAGCACCAGTGGTAAAAATCAATACACCACCAGGTGTCAGGGCATCGATTAACCTGGTCATAACAGGTTGCTGCTGATTTAATGGCAAATGCCAGATGCTGTCCCAGGCTGATATAAAACTGTATTGCCTGGGAATTTTCCATTTGCTGATATCGGCATGGTAAAAGGTGTGCTTTGGGTGTCTCTGACGAGCAAATCCAAGCATTTTTTCTGAGATATCCAGCCCTTCAACTGCAAACCCATGACGAATTAACAAATCGATAATTCGTCCACTGGCTCCACAGCCAATATCCAAAGCATTTGATCTGTGTTTTACAAATGCAATTGCCCGTTCATGTTGGTTGATGCCATTGTCACGGTTGAAGTTGTCACTGTTCCAAACGTCAGCAATTTGATTATAACTATCGGCAACTTGTGTTGGTTTCATCGTTGGAGTAATGCTCTAAAACTTACGTAAAGCGTTATAAATCCGCTCAACAGCCTGTATTAACCGTGACTCATCTGTTGTGTAGGCAAATCGCACATGCTGATCAGCGAGATGGCTCCCAAAATCATTACCCGGCGTAATGGCTACTCCTGCTTCGCTCAGTAGATAGTTAGACAATGCCATACCATCAGGGATGGTGTCGTTTAAAAATTTACGACAATCCGCATATAAATAAAACGCACCCTGGGGTTTGACCGGTATCGAAAAACCTAATGTTTGCAGAGCTGGCAGCAATACATCCCGACGTTTTTCAAATGCCTGACGACGTTGTTCCAGGATATCCTGAGTTTCTCGGTCAAATGCGGCCAGCGCAGCATATTGTGCCGTAGTCGGTGCAGCCAGAAACAGATTCTGAGCCAGACGATCCATAACCGGCTCGAGACTTTCCGGCACCACTAACCAGCCTAATCGCCAACCGGTCATACCAAAGAATTTGGAAAAACTGTTGATCACGATCGCTTCGTCATCTACTTCCAAAATGGAGGGTAAATGCACGTTATCGTAATTTAATCCATGGTAAATCTCATCGACGACTAATACTCCCCGTTTGGCTTTTACAGCCTTTGCAAGGGCTTTTAAGCTGTCTTTATCAATAATGGTGCCGGTTGGGTTAGATGGTGTAGCAACCAGGGCCATTTGCGTGTCCTGATTCCAGTATTTTTCAATATGCTCTGAGGACAATTGATAAGCGGTATCTGCACCGACTGGAACCGAAACGGCTGAGGCTTCGACGAACCGGGCAAAATGGCGATTACAGGGATATCCCGGATCGGTCATCAGTAAATGTTTACCGGTTTCTAACAAAGCGCCCATCACCAACAGTAATGCACCGGATGCTCCAGGAGTAATAACAATGCGGCGGGGTGAAATGGTGAGCCCGTATTGTTGTTGATACCAGTTTGCAATTTTTTCCCGTAACGCCATCAACCCAAGCGACGGCGTGTAGAACGTGTCGCCTTTTTTTAAGGAAGCCATCGCTGCATCAATAATTGGCTGAGGCGTCAGAAAGTCCGGCTCACCAATTTCCAGGTGAATAATATCCCTGCCCTGCGCCTGCAGAACTTTCCCCTGCGACAGAATATCCATTACCTGAAACGGTTTAATATCCTGTGCACGTTGTGTGATGTTAATTGGCTTGGGCATGTAACTCCAGAATTGACTGGGCGCTTATGTAATCATTATCGATAGGTAACCCCGCTAAAACTGAACAGGGAGCGTTGGGTTCGCCGAGTTGATCAACGACGCAAACAGCATCGCTGAAATCTTCATTGGCAGTATAGGCGTTCATGGTAACCAGTGTGGTTAAACCGGCAGACCGGGCTGATAACAAACCGTTTGCCGAATCTTCAATCGCCAGGCATTGATCAGCCATAAGCTGCAACTGTTGCATACAATAATGATAAATATCAGGAGCAGGCTTTTTGGCTGGCACAATATCTCCCGCCGCGATACAGTCAAACCAATTCAAGGCATCTTCCCCCAATGTCGCTGAAATCAATGCTGTCACATTCTCAGGAGTTGTCGTTGTTGCAATGGCCAGTCTGATATCTGCCATTCTTAATTCTTCCAGCAATCTTTTAACACCCGGCCGTAACTGAATCGACTGACTCTCCAATAATTGCACATAGTGTCGGGTTTTCTCTGTATGCAATTTGGCAATCATTTCACTGTGTTCACCAGCATATCCGCACTGCAAATGGAAATTTTCCAGGTAATATTGAATACGCTCTTTGCCTCCGGTAACGGCCAGTAATTGACCATACAAATGCTCATCCCAATGCCAGTCCAGACCCGCATCGGCAAATGCGCGATTGAAGGCAATTCGGTGCCCATGACGCTCGGTTTCGGCCAAGGTCCCATCCACGTCAAATATAACGGCTTTTAAATGTTTCATCTGTCTCTTAATGTAAAAAATGCGTTAAAATAACTCGATTATTTTGCACATGCCAGAAGCTTCTGGTATAGATGCGCCCTTGTTTTTAGAAAGTATGAGGTTTGCCAACATGGACCCGAACCAAGATGATGTGAGTTTCACCCCGTACCAACCGGGTAGTGATGAAGAATACATGAGCAAAGATATGGTAAAGCATTTTCGGGGCATTCTCGAAAAATGGCGCTCACAACTCATGGAAGAAGTTGACCGTACTGTGCATCATATGCAGGACGAAGCAGCAAACTTCCCAGACCCAAATGACCGTGCAACTCAGGAAGAAGAGTTTACTCTGGAGCTACGCACGCGTGATCGTGAACGTAAACTGATCAAGAAAATTGAAGAGTCACTGATTGATTTGGATAAAGGTGATTACGGTTACTGTGAATCATGTGGTGTTGATATCGGTATCCGCCGTTTGGAAGCACGTCCCACAGCCACACTGTGTATAGATTGCAAAACACTGGATGAAATTCGCGAAAAAAATCGTGCCTGATTTTATCTGAAGACTCACCTCATACTTGAAAAAGGTAGGTCCTGAAAGCCCTGTGACAACACAGGGCTTTTTTTATCTTTCGTAGATATACAACAAATCCACCCCGCTTTGCGTGCCGGATTCAGCCTGCAGAGTCCAAATCTTGCTTAATGTATAACGCAACTGAACCGTGCTCACCGGTTCAAAAATCCCGATACCATATCCCAAATAAAGTTTCGGAGACAAATATTTGCCAATTTGCACGGCGGCGCTCTCCGGACTTTCTCCGGTAAATTCGACCGAATCCAGACCAAAGGTACTGGCAATCTGATCGCTGATAGCATTGCCGTTGGATATCCCCAGATTAGTCGCTGCCGATGCCAGCAATGCTGCGTCGGCAGCACTGGCTTGCCCCAATGGACGACCAAGCACAATATAAGACAGGATGTCTTCCTGGCTCATCGACGGCACGGAAAACAGGTTTGCCTGAGGATTATTTGCAGGACCGGTAATATGAATACCCGCCTGATAGTTAGTGCCTTTACGGATAGCCTTGATATCCAAATCCGGATTGTCTATGGCCGCTCCGGAAAAGCGAACCTTACCATTATCAACGGTCAGTTCCCGCCCATAGGCGGCGTAACTGCCTTCATTAACCGTTATTTCACCATTACCCAGCAATAGCTGACCAGCATCACCGTATATGCGTAAATCTCCTCCCAGGCGTCCACTAAAGCCTAATGCCTTAATCATGACTTTATCGCCAAGCTGAACAGTGATATCCAGGTCCGTTGCCAATCGCATTTTTTCCTCATCAGTCTCTTGACCGATTATCACCACATCCTGACTGGGTGACACGGTGGTATTAAAATCCATGGGGGCCAGTTCTGCATTGGGAATTTTAACCGCACCACTCAATTTCGCCGTTTGTGGAGAAACCATTAGCTTCAGGTCTGGTGAGGCAATGACATAGGCTTCAGGCAGATTCATTACTTCAAGCTGCTCACCTTTTATGGTGGCATTGAACAGCCAGTCTGCATCCGTCATGGTGAAATCACCCGCCACTTCCAGCTGGCCTTCTGCAGAATCGGCCTGTAACAGCATTTTCAGTCCTGATAAGGGATCGCCATTAATATCTGCGTTGATAGCCGACAAGGTAATACCCATATCTACCAAAAATATTTGCCCATCACGCAAACTGATTGCTGAGGTTAGTTGCGGTTTATTGGCCGTACCCTGCATATCGACATGCAGCTCCAGTTTTCCTGCCAGTTCATCAAAAGCCAGGGTTTCCAGATTTAATGATGCGAGATCTTCAACGGCTGTCTGCAATTGCAAGTTAAGCGGCGTATCCATAGGTGCAGCTATCACTTTTTTGACAGCTGCTGTTTGTAATCTTGCCTCTATCGGTTCTACACCGGCAATATCCGGTGCAATAGTAATGGCCACCATGCTCTCTTCGGCGGTAAGCTGATAACGTAAATCAACCGTATCAAATTCGATAGGTTCCTGTTGACTGATCGTTTCAGACTCAAGTTTTAAAATAGCCTCGTTCAGCGATAGATTTCCTGTACCGGTAATCTCTCCCTCATTTTCCATTGCCAGTTGCAATCGGCCGGAAATAAAACCGGATAATTTGGCATATTCCTCAATCCAGGGTTTCAGGATTTCCATGGAGAGTTGATTGATTTCCACGAGTGCTTGCGCGCCGGGCAAGGCATTTTCACCTTGAATACAAATTTGTGCCTGTTCAGCCGATAGCCAGCAATGCTTCGACATAATCTGTTTATCAGCCGACAATTGAATATCACCGGCCTCACCTAATTGCCAGTTGCCAGCCATGTCATTATCAATTGTCATTGACTGTAACCGGCCAGCCCATTGATTGTCTTTATTCAGGCTGCCTTGTAACAAACCTGATAACGAAATTATTGCAGACTGGAGCTCCAGACCCAGCTGATGTTGATCACGTTTACCCGTCAGACTCAGATCAACTGAATCAATAGTCTGCTCTGCCACTTTAATGCCGGTTGACTGTACGTTGAGTTTACTTTGCTGATTATCTGTAAGGTCTATTTGGGCATCAGCGTTAATGGTGCCGATACGCATTTCGTCAGCCCAACTAATTGAAGAACCATCGAGATCGGCATTTAATTTTAATTTAGCCAACTCACCAAATAATCGCCCCTGCCCATTTAAGCTGCCAGATAAATCAGGGTGAAAATCCTGCAAATTCGGCGAGTTGAGTTTCCAGGTTAAATCCAGTTGTTTCTCAACTTTGCCATTTAAAGATAATTGCGAGTCGCCTAAATTCAGCTGTAAATTTTCAATAGCAACATCGGTGTTGACGGTTTTCAGGTGACTGTTCAGGGAAAAGTTACGTTCCCGTAAAACACCATTTAAATGTAAATTCTGCAGACTTGCTTCGAAATCGGCCTGCCCCTTATCCTGAAAACTCAGTTGCGCCTGACCACTTATTCGGCCGGGCCATTCATTTGCAAATACGGCCGGATCAACTTGTCTGAGTGTCAGTTTGCCATCAACCATCAGATTCTCTTTCCAATTGATACGACCACTAAAGCCGGCACCACCATCTGCAATTCTGGTATCTGCACGAATATCCGTTATGCCGGCTTCGGGACTGGTTGCCTGGAGTTTCAGAATGAGTGGAATTTCATCAATAATAAAATCCGAATCAAGTGTGATTTCAAACAGATGTTTCTCACCTTTCAGATTGAATAATCCCGTATAACTTTCTACTGACACGCCAGTTAAACTGGCGGGAAGCTGCAGGTTTTGCCATTCACCACTTAATTGGTAATTTAATTGAGGATCCCAGCTCACATCACCACTAACGTCGAGTTCGGCTAACGCAGACTTGATTTCGAGGGAGTTGATACTCGCCTGTTGCAGATCTCCACGCACATAAGAGTTAATCGCCCAGTTCTGCTCCAGTGCCGCAATAGAGCTACTGAGAATCAAACGATAATCCTGCAGATTTCCGTTTAGCGAAAGTTCACCTGAAGTTTCAGCAACTAAAAGCTCTGCATCCTGTTGCCATGGCCATTGAAGTTGTGACCAGCTTGCATCAATTGAAAACCCACTCGCCATGGGATCTTCCGCAACCTGAATATTGCCATGGATCTCGGCAAAACCGTTTTGACTGATCGCCGTCATCAAATCTACACGCCAGTTTTTTAAGTCAGTAGAGTTCAGACTCAAACTGGCAGAAACTGGTGGATGTACTTCTTCAAATTCCTGTAACTGAAAGTCCAGTTCCATTCGGGCAGTTTCCCGAGTGCCTTTAGCTTCCAGATTAATAGCCGTCACATCACCCATTTCAGTATTAAGAATTCGGGTTAATGACAGGGATTCACTTTCCAGGCCAAGGCGCCAATCCAGGTCATCAAGAATATTACGCACCATCAGGGTTTGTTCTGAGGCAAACGGTTCACCCAGCTGCTGTCGTAACGTCATTTGTTTGATATCCCCGGTAATCGTGCCGGTAGCTGAAATCAATCCCCATTCGGAATCATTCAGCCTCAACCCGTAATTCAGGTTAGTAGCAAAGGGTTCGTTAAGATGAACGTTCCCGATCAAGGTAAAGGCCAGCACATTACGATTTAATCTTAATGAGGAAATAATTAACCGGTCGTAATTCAATCTTATCGAGGTATCGAAACGATCAAACAAAGGCGTCACAATACCCTGATTATCAATAACTTCTGCATTTGTAACACGCAGCGATCTGAGGTGAACTGCCAGCGGAAAACTGAACTGAGGAATAGTGAACAATTCATCTTCTTCAGGCTGAGTAATCGTTTCAGCCTGTTTGATTGCCAGCCTGTCAATATGAATCTGATTGATAATAAATCGGCTTGAAAGCAACGACCATAGCTGCCAGCGCGCATCAATGGTATTTATGTGTATCGCATCGCCATCTTCAGGCTCATAGGTAATGCCCTTCAGATAAACGCCGTCGTAAAGTCTGCCGCTAGCTTCGTTTATAGTGAGTTCGGGAAGTGTTTTCTGAGTGAAAGTCAATGCTGTGTTAAAACCTGACTTGGTCATTAGTAACCAATATAAGCCGGCCGGAATGAGCAGCAGCAATACAATTGCGATTATCCATAATGCGCGTTTCATCACAAATCAGGCCCTATCATGATATGCAAACCAAAGGGTTTGTCTTCATCTGAAATACCACTGGCCACATCAACACGAATCAGGCCAACAGGAGATCGCCAGCGAATACCCACCCCTACACTATACTCTATTGGATCTGACCAACTATTGAAGGCGTTACCAAAATCGGTAAATATCGCAGCGCCCCAGTTTTTGACAAACATATGTTCATATTCAACGCTTCCAACAGCCAGATACCGGCCACCGATGACTTCATCCAAATCATTTTCTGGTCCCAGTGATTGATAGTCAAAACCACGGATACTATTGTCCCCACCGGCAAAGAAACGCAATGAGCTGGGTAATTTTGAAAAGTCACTAACTTCCGTGGCCCCCACAGTCGCTCTGGTAATAATCCGGCTGGAGTCACCAACCCCCTGAATGTATTTTCCACGCAGGACTAGCTGACTAAAGCTGATATCGGAGAGAATACCTTCTGCCGCTCCGCTCAGTTCCATACTTAAACGACCTCCCTGCCGGGTATAGATAGTGTCATCTGCCCAGGTACGGGCATAGGCAATTCCGGGAATCAATAAGGTTGTTGACGCAGAGTCATCTGAAACATCAAAGCTTTCATTGAGAAACTTGATGCTACCGGTTTCTTCCCAGCCCCAGCGCATACGGTTGTAATAGCTGCCTACCGCTACCGAACGACTTTCACTGGTATCTGTATCTTCCTGTTTATATTCTGAATTAAAACCAACCGTATTAATATTTTCACTCCAGAACGGCATCTGGTAATCGGCACCGATTCGATTGGCAATTTGTGATAAACGGCTTTCAACAGACAGTCTGTGTCCCCGATCATTTACATAGCGATTTTGCCAACCCAGACTCATCCTGGCCCCGGTATCCGTACCATAGCCCACACCGGCGCTGTAGCGATGTTTCAGATTTTCATTTAATGAAACATCAACCGGAACCTCATTATTTGCTCGTGCAGAAGTCATTGCCTGAGTGGATACAGAGGCAAAATAGCCACTATTTTGCAGATTATTTCTCAGGGTGAGCAATTTACCTGAATCAAACGGTTCACCCGCTTTGATGGGTGACATTGCATCAAGTAATCTGTCATTCACAACCGTATCAGGGAAGGTGATCTCACCAAATCGATAACGCTGCCCGGCATCATAGACCAGACAGATGTCTGCAGCACTTGCTTCGACATCAACACTGACTCTGCTACAACTGAATGCGCCATCAAAATAACCACGCTCAGCAGCAACTCGGAGCAATGACTTTTTTGCGTTTTCATAACGTTCATGATCAAACTGGTCACCTACGTTCAGCGGTAAACTGCTGAGCAGCTTAGTAAATACCGGATCAGTTTTAGCATCACCCTCTACCGCCAGATTGATTTTACGAATGATGACCGGTTGACCTAACTCAATTTGATATTGAGCTTGCCAGTTATTTTCATCCGTTTCTGTTAACTCGGCAGTAATTTCGGGAGAATAATAACCATACACCGTGAGCATATGCTTCAATTCATCGATGGCTTGATTGTGTAACCGGTTTACACTTCGAGAATCCAGACGTGGACTTTGCTTCTGCCGATTGATGCTCAAACCATTCAACAGGGTTTCGACCAAATTTTTATCTACGCCCTTTATCTCGATATTGATATTTTTTTCCGCGTCGGCCCAAACCATATTGGCAGCCAATAGACACAGAGTAAATATCAGGATGACCCTGTTGTATAGAGAGTGTTGGCATAACGGCATACAAGTTTTGTCATTACTAAAAAGTGAGATTCGTTAGAACTGAAATCAGTACCAACGAACTCAGATTATGACAGCTTCAGGCCTTCAGCGTTCTTAACTTAAGCTAATTAATTAGTTTGATCCGGGAGGTTTTCTTTACGAAAAGCGCTTGGCGAACAGCCAAAAAAATGACTGAAACGACGACTGAAATGACTTAAGTCGTTGAAACCATAACCATAACAGGCTTCAGTAATACTCTGACCACGACGGATAGCATCGGCAGCTGATTTCAGTCTGAGTTGTTGATGAAATTCTCCCGGTGTACAACCCAGTTGTTTTTTGAATTCAACATATAAACGACTGCGGCTCATACAGGCTTGCCGGCACAACTGTTCTATATCCAATGGTTCACTAAGGTTTTGTTCCAGTGTATGGATGACGGCCGTCATACTGCTGGCATCTGGCGCCCGCTGGCAATAACTCAACAAAACTTCTCGCCCCTGTTCACGAAGCAACCTTATCACCAGCTCCGATACACCTAAATCGACCATCAGCTCTTTATCAGGATCATTGCGAATATAAAATGAAACCATTTTTTCCAGTAACTGCTGGGTATCGCGAGTGTGATGCTTGTGAATGATACGAGGCTGATATTCCCAAGTATGCTCCGGCGCATCAATTTTTACCAAGTCCTGCATACGATTAGAGATGGCCTGAATACGCTCTCTGGAAATCTCTATGGTCAGACAAGTTGTTGGCTGCTGCTCATTTGCATCCGGAAAATCTATTTCAACATGTTCACCGGGTGGCATAACGTAGGATTCGTGCGGCACAAACAATTCGCCCGACGCGTTGTAATGGTCATGCATTACCTTGCGACCGCTGACCATTCCGCAATATAACAAGTGGTCTGCATTAAGTGCTACACCCGTTGAGCTGCGGTAGGTATCGTAAATACTCAACTCTGTTTCCGGACCATTAAAGGTCACTTTGTTTTCAATCAGCAACTGGCGATTTTCTCGCCGACCGCTCGTAGGCAATGTATTCAGGTTCATAATGCAGACCTTAATAAGTGATGATTGATTTTGTGTCTCAACTCTATGCGAAGTCAAGTGAATAGAAAATATTACTTAAGTGAGAGTATCCGCGCATTTGATATGAATTTTTCATTTTTTCAAAATAGCAATCTTGTCGAACCATGTGTTAACTTTTTTGTCACTTCTGGACTATCAGTCAAATAATTGGGATTATCAGTCAAGTAAGATTTCTGCTTTAGGATTTATGCTTGGTCTTTAACCATAACAATATATAAGAGAGAGATTTATGATTTACGCAAAACCAGGTACACCCGAGTCGGTGATCTCATTCAAATCACGTTATGAAAACTTTATTGGTGGCGAGTGGGTTGCCCCTGTTAAAGGCGAATACTTTAACAACATTACTCCAGTGACCGGCGAAGTCATTTGTGAAATTCCGCGTTCAGGGGAAGCTGATATTGAATTAGCGCTGGATGCAGCTCATAAAGCCCGTGAAGCCTGGGGTAAAACCTCCGTTCAGGAACGCAGTAATATCCTGCTGAAAATTGCTGATCGTATCGAAGCCAATCTGGAAAAACTGGCTGTTGCAGAAACCTGGGATAACGGTAAAGCGGTTCGCGAAACACTGAATGCCGATATTCCTCTGGCCGCGGATCATTTCCGCTATTTTGCCGGTTGCCTGCGTGCTCAGGAAGGCACGATGGGTGAAATTGACGAAAATACTGTCGCTTATCACTTCCATGAGCCACTCGGGGTTGTCGGTCAGATTATTCCCTGGAACTTCCCGTTATTAATGGCGGCATGGAAACTTGCTCCGGCATTGGCTGCTGGTAACTGTGTTGTTATGAAACCGGCTGAACAAACACCAGTATCTATCCTGATTCTGGCCGAATTAATTGCTGATTTACTGCCTGCTGGCACATTAAATATTGTTAACGGTTTTGGTCGCGAAGCTGGCCAGGCATTAGGCACAAGCAAACGCATCGCCAAAATCGCGTTTACCGGTTCAACACCAGTCGGCTCATTAATCATGAAATACGCGGCTGAAAACATTATTCCTTCAACCGTAGAGTTAGGCGGTAAATCGCCAAACATCTTCTTCGAAGACATCATGCAACAGGAACAGGATTACATTAATAAATGTGCCGAAGGCATGGTCTTGGCGTTCTTTAACCAAGGTGAAGTTTGTACCTGCCCTTCCCGTGCCGTGATTCAGGAAAGCATCTACGACGAGTTCATCGCTGTGGTGATGGAACGCGCCAAAATGATTAAACGCGGTAACCCGCTGGACACTGAGACACAAGTCGGTGCCCAGGCTTCACAGGAGCAGTTCGACAAAATCCTCAGCTATGTTGAGATTGGTAAACAAGAAGGTGCTCAATTACTGATGGGCGGTGGTATCGAGCAATTAGGACCTGAATTCAATAACGGTTTCTACATCGAACCCACCTTGATGAAAGGCAATAACAAAATGCGTATCTTCCAGGAAGAAATTTTTGGACCTGTGGTTTCGGTAACCACCTTCAAAGATGAAGCTGAAGCACTGGAAATTGCCAATGACACCGAATTTGGTCTGGGTGCCGGTTTATGGACGCGCGATATGAACCTGGCCTATCGTATGGGACGTGCTATTCAGGCAGGCCGTGTATGGACCAACTGCTACCATCATTATCCAGCGCATGCTGCCTTTGGCGGTTACAAAAAATCCGGTGTCGGTCGTGAAACACACAAGATTGCTCTGGAACATTACCAGCAAACTAAAAACCTGTTGGTCAGCTACAGCACAAGCCCGCTCGGCTTCTTCTAAAACGTACTGCCATTAAATCAGACTCTCCCCTAAGCATGCCTTTCGGGAGAGTTTTTTATTGGCTGTTGACTACATTTAACGCTGGTAGCGGACTATACTCAGAAAGAGAGAATAATAAGGTAAGGTATTTATGGCTCAGAATAATATTGAATCAACCCTTCACGAGAATCGGCACTTTCCGCCTTGCGAGAGTTTTTATAAAACATCTGCGCTAACCCCAAAAAAACTTGATGCGCTGTACACCAAAGCGGACGAGGACCATCTAGCTTTCTGGGGCGATTTAGCCAGGCAGGAACTCGATTGGATAAAACCCTTTACCCAAACGCTGGATGACAGTAATGCACCGTTTTATAAATGGTTTGCTGACGGTCAGTTGAATGTTTCCTATAACTGCCTCGACAGGCAATTAACAAACAATGCGGAAAAAACGGCCATTATTTTTGAAGGCGAACCGGGTGACGTCCAACATATTACGTATCGTGTTTTGCACGAAAAAGTATGTGTGTTTGCCAATGCGTTAAAAAATCAGGGCATCCAAAAAGGCGATCGGGTCATTATCTACATGCCGATGATTACTGAAGCCGTAGTGGCTATGCAGGCCTGTGCCCGAATCGGCGCCATTCATTCCGTCGTATTTGGAGGCTTCTCGGCTGAAGCCCTGAAAGATCGTATTGAAGACACCCAAGCCAAACTGGTGATTACCGCGGATGGTGGTCATCGTGGTGGCAAGATCATCCCGCTGAAAAACACCGCTGATCAGGCATTAGCTAAAGGCTGCGAAAGTGTTGAAACAGTCATTGTCTTCAAACGCTGTGGCAACGACATCACGCTGCAGAATGGTCGGGATATCTGGTGGCATGATGCGGAACAGGATCAGTCAGCAGAATGCGACCCTGAACCGATGAATGCCTGCGACCCGCTTTTTTTACTTTACACATCAGGTTCGACCGGCAAACCGAAAGGTATTCAACACTCTTCAGCGGGTTACCTGCTGAATGCCATTACCACCATGCGCTGGGTGTTTGATATTCAGGCTAAAGATGTCTTCTGGTGTACTGCAGATGTTGGCTGGATTACCGGCCATACCTATGTTGCCTACGGCCCGCTGGCCGTCGGCGCCACCATGATTATTTATGAAGGTGTTCCTACTGTTCCGGATGCCGGACGTTTCTGGGATGTCTGTGCCCGCCATCATGTCACTGTTTTTTATACCGCACCGACAGCCATTCGGGCATTAATGAAAGCCGGTGATGATATTCCTCAACGCTATGATCTGTCTCACTTACGCTTGCTTGGCACGGTAGGTGAACCGATTAATCCGGAAGCCTGGATGTGGTATCACCGGGTGATTGGGCAAGAGCGCTGTCCTATAGTCGATACCTGGTGGCAAACTGAAACTGGGGCTCACATGATTGCACCGGTTCCTGCTGTAACGGTGACTAAACCCGGTTCCTGCACCCGTGCCCTTCCCGGTATAGATGCTGCCGTAGTCAATGAGCAAGGTGAAGCACTTGGCGCCAATCAAGGCGGTTTTCTGGTGATTCGTAAACCATGGCCATCGATGATCCAGACTATCTGGGGTGATGATCAACGTTATAAAGACACCTATTGGCCTTATTTCGATGGCAAATATTATCTGGCCGGAGACAGTGCGCGTCAGGACGAGGAAGGTTACTTCTGGATCATGGGCCGTATTGACGATGTGCTCAACGTCTCCGGTCATCGATTGGGCACCATGGAAATTGAATCGGCATTAGTCGCCCATGAAGCGGTTGCTGAAGCAGCGGTGGTAGGTAAACCCCATGATGTGAAAGGCGAATCAGTTTTTGCCTATGTTGTATTAAAAGGTGAGCGTCCGGCGGGCGGCGTTGATGAAGATATGACCAATGAATTACGCGCCTGGGTAGCAGAGCAAATCGGACCTATCGCCAAACCCGATGAAATCCGTTATTCCGATAATCTGCCTAAAACCCGCAGCGGCAAAATCATGCGTCGTTTGCTGCGCACCATTGCCAAAGGTGAGGAGATCACGCAAGACACCTCCACCCTGGAAAACGAAGGCATTTTATTGCAACTGCAAGGTAAGGCTTAATGGCGAAAGCCGAACCCGAAAGTCAGGAAAATCAACGATTGGATAAGTGGCTCTGGGCTGCGCGGTTTTACAAAACCCGCAGTCTGGCCGTTGAAGCCATTAATGGTGGTAAAGTTCATGCAAACGGTCAGCGTGCCAAACCCAGCAGAACAATCCATCCTGGTGATCAATTAACCATTTCACAACCACCTTATGAATATGTCATTGATGTTTTAGGCCTACAAAAACAACGTCGACCGGCCAGCGAAGCCCAGTTGCTCTATCAGGAAACCGCAGAGAGTCGTGAAAAACGCGAATTGTTGCGTGAGCAGATTAAAAATGAACCTTTAGGTTTTCGTGACCAAAAAGGCCGGCCCAGCAAACGTGATCGCCGGCATATCATTAAATTTACCCGAGGCGACTGATGAGCATAGACAAATCTTCCCTGCTCGCGAGTGCAGATAAAGAACTGCCGGCACTGCAGTATGCTGTTGAACTGCAAAAAACTGCTGCGCAGATTGGTTTTGACTGGCCACATATTGATGGCGTGATTGCTAAAATTCATGAAGAACTCGATGAAGTAGCAGCCGAACTGGATGACAGAGATCAGACTAAATTACAGGAAGAAATTGGCGATTTGTTATTTGCTATTACCAATCTCGCCAGACATCTGAATATCGATCCGCAACAAGCCATCCAGCAATGTAATCAGAAATTCCTCCGCCGCTTTCGATACATTGAAACGCAGATTTTCAAACAGCAGAAAACATTAAAAACCGCCTCATTAGATGAGCTGGATGCATTGTGGGATGAAGCGAAAACTATTGAGAAAAAGAATTAGGTTACGTAGGTAATTATTTGTTTTTAAACATCTAAAAATAACCTATATGTCAGCATAGATGATTCCGTGAAACCATGCTGTTCATAAAACCGATGCGCGGGATCATTGTCATGATCCGTGAGCAAGGTGATACGTTTACAGCCCTTTTCTCTGGCAAATTCAATCGCATGTTTCAATAATGCCGACCCGACTCCCTGTCCGCGGTTTTGTGGTGCGATAACCATATCCTCCAGAATCGCTACGCGACTGCCCAAAGCGGTTGAAACGGTATAGAGCAAATTCACCATACCGATAATCTGGCCCTCTGCTTTTGCGACCAGAATATCGCCGATACCATCGTCATCAATAATCGCCCCCAGACCCAGAGCCTGTAATTCGTGATCCGGTTTAAATTCGGCTTCCTGACTGAACAAGCTATCGAGTAACAAACACAACTGCGGTACATCCGTGCTAACAGCTGTCTGAATTTTCATGCTTTACCCTGCGGGAGTTAATAAATTTTCGGTTTGGAACTGCTCCTTGCCGGTATACACCAGAAAGTGTTTCCCTTTCGCTCGGGCAACCATTCCAATCCCAATATCCAAAGCGATACTAAGCCCCATTTCGGTCACGCCACTGCGCGACAACAATAAGGGCACCTGCATCTGCGCCACTTTTATCACCATCTCGGAAGTCAGCCGACCCGTGGTATAAAACACTTTTCCGTCGCCATGGATATTGTTCAGCCACATCCAGCCGGAAATCGCATCAACGGCATTATGTCGTCCGACATCTTCCACAAAAAATAACACTTCATTTTGCTGGCACAGCGCACAGCCATGTACGGCCCCGGCCTGTTTATACATTTCGTTGTATTCGTTTAACGCATGCAACACGTCATAGATAGACTGAGCACTGAATTCCGGACATTGCAGTTTCAGTTCTGAAAGCGAATCCATCACATGCCCAAACATGGTGCCCTGCCCACAGCCACTGGTGGCAATTCGTCTGGACATCAGCGAATCAAGATTGTTTTTCTGCTGAAAGGTGGTCACAGCGACGGCATCGACATCCCAATCCACCTGGATGGATTTAATATGCGTTATTTCGTCGACAAGTCCCTGATTACGCAGATAACCCAGCGTCAATAACTCCGGCTGTCCACCCAGCGTCATCAACGTAACAATCTCACGATTATCCAGATAAATGGTCAGTGGTCTTTCACCAGTTAATGAGACTTCGCGGGATGCGCCTGACTCATCTAAAACAGTGGTAGTATGCAGGCGATTAATGCCCTGATTGGTCATTTCCGGCTGATAACTAGCCACCGGTGACACTCATATGGCGAAAGATAATCGGTTGTTCTTTGATGTTAAAGTCATGGCCTTTCGGTTTGATATCCATTGACTTGATAATGGCCTGTTTGAGTTGTTCGATATCGCCCGGATGACGTCGGATAATATCGCGCAAATCCATCGAGTGCTCCTGCCCCAGACATAACAGCAGACGACCCTCTGTCGTCACTCTGACACGATTACAGCTTTCACAGAAGTTATGGCTATGCGGGGAAATAAAACCGATTTTGCTATTGGTACCAGCAACCTTGTAATAACGCGATGGGCCACCGGTATTGGCGATACTGCTTTGCAAATCAAAATGCTTTTGTAATGTGGCAAGCACTTCATCACTACTGCAGTAGCTTTCATTACGACTATGCGTTACCTGGCCTAACGGCATCTCTTCAATATAGGAAATATCCAAATCTTTATCGATAGCAAACTGTGCCAGATCGATAATTTCATCATCGTTACGACCTTTCATAATCACCGCATTTAATTTAATGCGTTTAAAGCCGGCTTGTTTAGCCGCTTCAATCCCATCCAATACCTGAGTTAATTCCCCAGTACGGGTTAATTCACGAAAGCGCTCGGCATTTAATGAGTCCAGACTGATATTAATACGATCCATACCGGCTGCAGCGAGCTTTTCAGCGTACTTGGGTAACTGCGAGCCGTTGGTGGTTAAGTTCAGTTCTTTAAGCGACGTAGTGTGCTTTAACGCGCCAATCTGCTCTATCAGCCAGTCAACGTTGCGACGTACTAATGGTTCTCCACCGGTAATACGCACTTTTTCAACGCCTAATTCGCAAAAGGCTCTGACCAGAAAAGCAATCTCTTCCAATGTCAGCAAACGTTCACGCGGCATGAAGGTCATTTCTTCATCCATGCAATACACACAACGAAAATCACAACGATCGGTGATCGAAATGCGTACATACGACACACGCCGTCCGAAATTATCGATTAATTGTGTTTTTTTATCCGTCATGATGTTTATTATGCGCTAGTTACGCTCTTTATCAGAAATATCGCAGGCCTTTGCGGTAGAAAAGCCAAACAAAGCATACCCACCGCAGCGACCACTTAAACCATTAATCAGCAGCCCCAATCCGAGCAAGGCCCACCAACTTTGGTAATACAATGCAATCGCTATTATAAACAGACCGATTATGATGCGTAACGTTCTGTCTGTTTTGCCAAGATTCTTTTTCATTACATTGCTCCAGATACAAACAAGCCCCTTTGCAGGGGCTTGAAAGAATAACGCAATTGACTGGCTAATTAATCACTGCTTGAGAAAGCGCCAATCAGATGTAACAGGCTGGTGAACAAGTTGTAGATACTGACATACAGGGTAATGGTTGCCATGATGTAGTTCGTTTCACCGCCGTGAATGATGTTGCTGGTTTCATACAGAATCAGACCAGACATCAACAGTACAAACATGGCAGAAACTGCTAATGACAAGCCAGGCATGCTGAAGAAGATTGCCGCCAAACCCGCCAGGAAAGCAACCAGAATACCAACAAACAGGAAGCCGCCCATAAAGCTGAAATCTTTCTCAGATTTAATCGCATAAGCAGACAATCCTAAAAACACAATGCCGGTCGCACCCAGAGCTTGCATAACGATTTGCGGGCCATTCGGTAATCCTAAATAAGCATTAACAATTGGTCCCAGTGTCAGGCCCATAAACCCTGTTAACGCGAATACAGAAGCGATACCCCAGACACTGTTGCGCAATTTAGCTGTCAGGAACAACAGACCGAAGTATCCGATCAAAGTGATGATAATGCCGGGATGCGGCAGGTTGAAAACCATTGAAACACCAGCTGTGACGGCACTAAAGCCGAGCGTCATTGCCAGTAGTACATAGGTGTTACGCAATAACTTGTTGGTTTGCAGCGCAGACTCGCGCGAGCGTACAACTGTTGATTGTGTATCGTAGTTCATCAGTTTATTTCTCCATTACTCAGTAAAGTATTGATGATTGGTGGTTCATCCAATGGACATCATCCTACCGGATAAGTTCTAAATGGCAATAGCTATATAAATTTTGCATTCACTGTTGTCAGATCAGGTCATTCCTAGTAATATGCCGCGTCTTGGAGGGATGGCAGAGCGGTTGAATGCACCGGTCTTGAAAACCGGCGTGGGTTTATAGCCTACCCAGGGTTCGAATCCCTGTCCCTCCGCCAAACAAACTAACGGACTTCGGTCCGTTTTTTTGTATCTGGGGTTTGGTAATTGCGGTTTTAACCGTTCTGTATTTAGAAATTATTTCAGGTTATATCGTCGTATGATGCAGTATATTTACTGTTGATTCTGCTCAGGCCCCGCACGCGTATCCCGGTAACTCTTTTCAGACATACAGGCATGCCATTCTTGATTTAGACGCACCTCCGTCTGCCGATCTGTTTCTTCGGATCTTTGGGCGGCTTTAATTGCGTTGGAACCGAATTGTATGGACTCATTTGGGGGCCCGCCGCATTCCGCAGAGTCCTGTCGCCGAGTTTCCGACGTCCAGCCCAGTATTTTGTACTATTCCAGGTGATGTTTGCTTTCACCTAAGCTGGTAGCAACCAGAATTGTCGTATTGCACCCTGTCAGCAATAAACCTACAGGGTGCAACACACATACCAACCGCTTCATATGAACGCTTCTAGCATAATTGAAATGGCATTCCATACATCTGGCGGTAACAAAGTTGCAGCTGCAAAAGGAGCTGATGGCGCAAACAAAGCGGCGAACCACGCGCCATAATTTTTGCTTCCAATTGTTATTCAGGTACTGCGTTAAAATTCCCTCACCAACCACCACGATATCCATTTGTAGCACATGAGGAAATAAAGAAAATAATTGGAATTAGCCAAGAAAATCTAATAAAGCTTTTTGATAACATTTTTTCCATGGAATATTCATGGCGCTCCACAAAGAGGCCGGGCTTGCATATATTTGCTGGAACAATCGCCGGTGTAACGATATCCTTCGCTTATCATGCAGCGTTGAAATGTATAATCTTGTCGAGTACGACTATCTTCATCATTCTCATTAGGCAGCTGCTGTTTGACTTTCCATGAAAAGGTTCCATTCTCATTCCCCCCACAGGCTATCCAGACCTCCAATCGACTTTCCTCTGTCATTCCGCTCTTCTCCCAATAGGCGATGAAGGGTTTGATAGAGTCCAAGTACTCGTCACGACCTATGGTGAGCCCCGGCCCCGCTTGAAACATCAGCTCACACCCAACCAAAAACCAGCTTATCAAGCTCAATGTAGCCCAGTGGGCAAAGTAACGCCTCATTTCGTTGATTCCAACATAATCGAAATAGCCTTCCATACCTCGGGGGGTAACAGTCTTGCAGCTGTAAAAGGAGTGATAGACGCAAGCGCGACGGCACATAATACTTAATTTTCTGCCATAGGTAGGGCTAGCAGTAGATATAATTTCATTTTAAGGATACTGACATCGCTCATCGCAATATTCCAGATAGACGTACCCTCTATCACGCATACATTCAGCCCAATCTTTGGTGAGCCTTCCCATCGCTTTTATGTCATTAGGATCGTCTGGTTGTTTGGCGGCTTGTATTTCGTGAGGAAGGAAATTGACACTTTCATTGCCCTTGGCTCCGCACTCCGCGATATCTTCTCGTCGACTCTCTTTTGTCATTCCTTCCTTTATCCAGTGTGCGCCGTAAGGTTTGGGGTATTTGAGTCTTTAGTAGGCTTGTTTATCACAATGCACTGCTGGTGTTTGTGGTCCACAAATACGGCCATTACCAATCGTACAACCTGATAATAGGCAACCTGCATATATAACAAACAAAAGCTTTATCCTTAAATTCATTTTGCATTCCTTAAAAAAATGGAAATGGCCTGCCAAACTTTGTGAGGCAACATCTCTGACATTGCAAATGGTGCCGAAGGAACAAGAGCGACGGCACTCCATGTATCGTGGAATTTAACCAATGCTTCTGTTCTGCCTCGCGTTACATTTCCTAGTTCGACATACCTACCGCTAATCTGAACCCCAACACCATCATGCAGTCTGCAAAATGCCATCGATAAGATGGTCAGCCAGTTAACGGCAGAATTAGATATACAAAAGTATCGAACTTTTTTGTCTTGAATGCAGAGCTGCCCGAGGCTTAGAAGTCTTCATGGTGCATCACAGGCAGTCGAATTTTAGCCAATCTTTGGAGCAATCTCCTGTATGTCGATATCCATTACCAAGCATGCAATGCTGCCAATCAGCCATAAGAGGTTATACGCCACACTCTGTTTCTCTTGGAAAAAGTGCTTTGTCGAAGTCAAGTTTATAAATACCTCCGGGCGTACCCCTAGTGTGGCAACTCAATGAGTCTTCTTGACGAATATCTTCCGCCACTCACTCCTTATCCCAATAAGCGATGTTAGGTTTAGTATCAGATTTGTAGAAGGGGTAACCAGTGATCCAATGGCTTACTATCCCACATCCTATTTAATTGAAACAATTGGTAGGGGGCAGACGTAATATTTTGAATTTTAATCTCATTTTCCACCTTAATAACATTCTCAACGAGCTCCACAAAGAGGTCGGGCTTGCATATATTTGCTGGAACAATCGCCGGTGTAACGATAACCGTCACTTATCATGCAACGTTGAAATTCGAACTCAAGTCGAGTGCGGAAAGTTTCGTTGCTTTCGTCTGGAAATTGCTTTTTTCGATCCAATCCAAAAGTACCGTCAGGTAATCCTCCACATGCTTTCCAATCCTCCAGTCTACTTTTTTCCGAACCCCCATCTTTCTCCCAATAGGCGATATAAGGTTTGATAGATTTCAGGTATTCATCACGTCCTATCGTGAGCCCTGGCCCCGCCTGAAAAATCAGTTCGCACCCTACCAGCAGACAGCATATTGAGCTCAATGTGAGCCAGCATGTAAAATTTCGCCTCATTTTGCGGCTCCCAACATAATTGAAATGGCCTTCCAAACTTCAGGAGGTAACAATGTTGCCGCCCCAAAAGGAGCCGATGGCGCAAGCGCCACGGCTGACCACGCTCCGTAACCCTTTGCTTCCACTTCCGTCATCCCACGTTTAGCATTCCCTTGTTCGTCATATAAACCGCTAATCTGGCCCCCAATGAAATCATGTGACCCGCCAAATGCCTCTACAAGATGGTCAAGCCAACTCCCAGAAGTATATGGTATGCTGAAAATTGAGCCTTTTATGCCTTGGATATCACCGAAGGGACCAGCCATTTTTCGGCCCTCATCAGTATCCACCAGCCATTCAGAGAGGGATTTACCATTTGCACCATCGCGATTCCATTGCACTTGTCTTTTGTCGTTAAGTGCGAGACTTCCGTCATCATTTTTCACACACCGCTCATTATCAGCACCACACAATGCATCGAGGTCAACCCTTGTACCACCAGTCTTGGTGGGGTCTAGATCCCATTTTCCACCAACACTTTTACCTGAAACGTTAGATAGAGTGAATGGCTCGCCATCACCGGTATCATCGACTACTCCTGGAAATAGTCTGGAGTTTTCAATGGTGATCTTGCGGAGTTCTTCTGAAGCAGCCACAAGGCTTTCGCGAGTGAGTGTCGTACCACCTAAACCTGTAACTGCTCCCACAAGTACATTGAGCACATGGGTTTCAAGACGCAATTTGTCAACCTCGGTCTGCAGCGCCTGCTTTTTCTCTGGATCAGATTCTTCTTCATATTGGGCACGTAACTCATTCATCTGATTTTCCGCATAACTATCGATCACTTGACTTGCCTGTTGGCCAAATTCTTTTGTTATTTTCACCTGCGCTTCAATTTCCTTGGCGACTTTTTCCGCATCAAAAATTGGGGCGATGGTATTAGCGGTTGAATTTCCTTGGCTGTCGACTGCCTCTCCTTGCTCATTAATATGTACATCCCGATTGAGCACGGCAACCGTTGTGGCAGCATCCTCGCCAGTGAGGTTTTGTTGGCTATCATTATCGGTGATAGTTAATGCACCCTGACTGATAGCGCTGACTGTTATGCTTTCTGTTTTATCGCTATCTTTTCCTATACCGGCTCCTGAGAGTTGCGGTAAGCCTCCCTGAATACCACCGCCTATGGTTGCTGAGGTGGCCTTGGCATCATATTCTGCTTTGTTATTGATATCCGATACTGTGAGCGTTTCAGTGGTGAGACTGTTTTTGTTTTCCTGAATGGCTTGCTCAGTCGATGCGATTACAGCACCATTGAGATTAGTATTGCCCGCCACGTTGACTTGAAAGCCTTCATCACCGGCGAATATCCCCGCTTGTTCATTGACGCTGGCGTAATCACTTTTGATTTTGCTTTGACTTGAACTGAAAGAACCGCCAGCCATGCCAGCTCCTATCGGAATGCTGACACTAATACCTGTACTTTTCTGTTTGCTATCGTAGGTGCTGGTATCTTGCAAACTCTGGATATTGAGATTGCCCTCGCCCGAGGTGCCAACATCGGCCACTACTTGATTACCCTTCACTTGTGCACCAATGAGATTGGTATCGGTGCCGCTTTCCAGCCTGACTTTATTGGCCGCTTCTACCATGGTTTCCTTCCAGCTAACATCAGTACCATTGGCTTTACCTTTACCTTGGAATGCGCTGGCTGTAATAGCAAGTCCATTTGTGCCAATGCTGATTCCAACACTGGCACTACTGTTTTTATTTTTGCTGTTGAGTGTGTCGGTGTTTTTAGCAGCAATCAGATTGACTTGATCATCAGCTTTGATTGATACGTTTTCTCCCGCATTGATAGTACTGCCGATCACATTGACATCGGAATCTTGCTCGGCCCCTGTGGCGTTGATAGTGACATCTCCTCCAGCCATCACTTGACTACCTTGAACGTTGGTACTGGTTTGTGTGGAGGTACTGCTGCTTTTTGAGGTGCCGATGGAAAGGCTGAGGTTAATGCCACCGGCTTGATTGGCAGCATCCGTCATATCATTGCCGGTAGGCGCGGCAGATAATGCTTTCTGGGTAGAATCATATGCATTCTTAGCTGCCAGTGCTGTAGCGCCTGCCGCCAAGGCCTTCATACGTCCATCAGAGGTATCACTGGCAGCTTCAGTCATTTGTTGTGCTGTTTGAATAGCAGAGATAATTGGACTGGTAATGGCAAGTGTTAAGCCACTTTGTTTGAATTTAGTTTCATGGGTGGTATTACGAGTATTTTGCCCGGCAACGATATTGACCTGCTCGGCACGGATATCGATATTGCCTTGCGGGGCTAGCACGTCACTGGCTTTTTGGGTGTAACGCTTGCCTGCTTCAATTGCCACATCACCTTCAACACTTCCCACGGTGCTGCCAGTTTGCTTTGTACTATTGTGAGTCTGGGTTGTATTGAGTGAGCTGGAACCCAGAGTGACACTGGCACCACTGGTACTTAGGCCACTCGTTTTGGTTTTACGCATATGAAATTCGTAAGCTGTATCCTTTGCAGCAGTGATATTCACATTATCTACTGCGCTTAATGTGGTGCCGTTATCACTAATAACATTGCTGCCACGAATGTTTAGATCATTACCAGCTTCTAACATTACGTTATCACCACTAATGGTGCTACTGATGCTGTTGTCTGCTTTAAACACATCTCGTTGAATCTTGGTTTTACTGCTGAAGGTGCTGCTTCTTTTTACTTTGCGTGCAGTATCAAAGTTGCTGGTTTCACGGCCTTCGATGATGTTGACGCCCTGCATGGCAGTAACATTGATTGCGCCAGCTTCACTGGTGATGCTAGCGGCAGTTGCATTAACGTTATTTCCCGCATTGAAGCTAATATCGCCCGTTGTTTGAATATCGCTGCCAATCTCCTGCGTGCCGCCATGTTTTACATAGTTTTTCGCATTACGAATGCTGCTGTTCTGTTCGGCAATCTGCACTGTGCCAAGGTTGATATTTTCTTCAGCAGTGATCTGTGTAACGCCACCTTCACCACGATTGACGATACTGGCCGCCATCAAGTTAACGTCATTACCTGCTAAAGCAATGAGAATCGCATCGGGATTACTGAGATAAAGTCCGGCAACTCGATCTATATTGGTACGACTAAAACTGCTGGCCCCTTCTCTTTGTTTGCTTCTGTGTGTTGTGCTTTGAAGGTTAATGTCATTGCCGGCCTCCAACAGCATGGCATCTCTGGCAATGACTTTACCACCGATGTTGTTGATATCCTTATTGGCTTTTAATAACGTCGAATCAGTCACTATTTGACCGCCCATGTTATTAATATTGTCAGCATTCAACTCCACTATCTCGCGACCGGCAATTGTCCCTTCACTGATAACATCCGAAGTGAGGTTCATGGTGACCGTATTGCCAGCCATCATGCCTGTAGTCGGCTGCATATCCTCTGTCTGAGGTCTGATATAAACTTTAGGAACCAATGCCTGGGTGACTGAGCCATCAGGCAGCGTAACCGTTTGTTCAACCAGCCAGACAATATCGCTGGTGAGTTGTGCCATCTGCTCGGCTGAAAGTGCTACCCCCGGGATGAGCTGTAAGCCACTGACTTGTGTAAGGGCCGACGTCATCAAAGCCTGATATTGCGCTTCATCATTAGCGTGTCCATCAAGGAAACGACGTCCGGTTAATTGGGCAACTTGTTCACGCACCAACCGTTGCTCATAGAAACCATCCCCCAAACGCTTTTGCATAGTCGCGGGATCAAATGCCAGTTGCTGCAGCATGTAATTAGAACTTAACCAAGAGCGATAATTGGCAAAGCGTGGATTGGTTTCAATCAGATAATCTGCTGCGACATCAGGATTGGGTTGAAACAGGCTGCTTGTAACAACAGGAACAGTTGCTGAGTTAACACTGGTTTCGCTGCCCGCTGGAGTCGTATTACCATCCAGCTGTGTAGTAGAGAGGTTATACGTAACGACATGATTGGCGGGTTTATAGGGACCGATAACATCAATATCGTAATCATTGTCGTGGCCATCCCAATCATAATAGTAGGCGGTACCACTATAGCTTGTAACAATTCGGCCCTCTGAATTCAGGTTTTGTACGGAGGCGCCAGTAACATCAAGGTTGCCTCCGGCGATGATCTGACTGTCGCTATTGATAACAGAGCCGCGGAAAGACATATCGCCACCCGAGAGAATCTGACCGGGATCAGATGAGACGATTTGTTTTTCGTAGAACCGTCTGGTTCCTAAAAAGCGTGTGTATTCGCGGAATGTGTATGGCCCTGCTGAACGCCATTCCACATTAACGTTACCGATATGGGCACCCGGATAATCAGAGCTTTCAAGTATAGCGCCAGTCCCTGCAGGATTAAATCGATCAAAGCTGCCGGAACCAGTCTGCACCAGTTGTGTGACCAGATTGGAATTTAAGTTTTGTAAATCGGTGATAGTAAAAGTTGCCTCACCCAATGCCTCAATAGTCGCGCCATCATTAATAAGTGAATCTGCAGTTCCAATGGATTGATTAGCACCATCGAGACTGCCGGCTATCGCCAAATCGCCTGCGCTGAATATCAAGCTATCATCACTATTTTCAATAGTCGTTGCGCCCATATCAAGCCGGTTACGAGCAGCGATTACAGCACCTGCATCATTGCCAAGGTTAGCAACCTGAATAGCGACTTGATCAGCAAAGATACTGCCGGCTTCACTATTGAGCAGATTATCTGCGTTGATGAGCGTATTTACGCCATCAATCAGGCCCTGGTTTGCAATCTTGTCCACGGCGGTAATATGAGTATCAAGGCCGACTATTTCCCCATTCAACATATTGTCAATGTTGTTGGCGCTAAGGTGTAGCGATTGACTTGCAAGTATGGTCGATTGATTAGTAATGTCACCACTGGTATGTAAGTTAAGATTAGCGCCTGCTTGCAGCTTACTGGTGTGAATATAATCAGAAGCCAGCTTGATGCTAATGTCACCATCTGCTGTAACACTGCCATCACTTTCCAGACCTGCAACATCCAACTGGATATTGCTTTTAGCACTGATAACGCCGATATTTTGCAGCACCCCATCGGCAGTAATACTGACACTGCCAACGCTTGCTCCGATATCACCAGCATTCCTTACACCCAAACCAAATTCTGTTCCAACCATGTGAATTTTGCCCGCGTACATGCCTCCTAGTGCAGCAACGTCAATGGCAAAGGCTGGGGTAGCAGCTCCTGCATCAGGGGCAATAGGTCTTACGTTGGTCTGATTACCTTTTTTATCGATACTGATCTGGTTGGTACCGGTGGTAATATTAAGCGTATTCGCCCAAATACCAGCGTTTACATTGACTGCGCGTGCAATCACATCGGTGAAGTTAGTTTGTGAAGTATCGAGTCCATTCCCTAAAAAGTTAATCTTCCCGCCCCCGACGCGATAACCTAGCAGGTTGCCATTATTCAGGATGGGTTTCCCCGTCGTCAGCGTGGCGCGATTCGCATTGATAAAGCCACAACCACTGCAGCTGATACCTGCCGGATTGGCAATAACAACCTGAGCGCGACTACCGGCCACTTCAATATAGCCGTTCAGCAAACTCGGATTTTGACTGTTAACCTCATTCAATATTACTTTAGCTGTGCCCCCGGCAAGGTAGGGATTGCCTTGAACCCAGCCGCCAAGTTGGGTTTGGGTATTTTTATTGCTGTTATTGAGGATAGCGCCTTTCGACTTTACATCGAACTGGCGATAGGAGTTACGTGAGACACCCTCAGCGCTGGGGGACTGAATATTGACCAATGGCAAACCATTTGCTGTTTCATTAATAATCGGTTGCTGAGTGGCTGGAGCATTAGGATCGGCAATGATGTCTGCATAGGTTGGGCTGGTCATTATTACCAGACTACTCATGACAAGCATTGAGGAAATCAACGGACGCAGAGTCGCGAGGACCATAGGGCAAGGTTTTGTTGTTACGATTGAGTTACTTCCCGAAGAGTGACATCCGACGTTTTCTGCAACCACCATCATCAAACCGCGTGCTCTGTTAAACACCACCTTGAATTTATTTTTGTTCATCTTTTTAATCCCTTATCTCAGATGATTCAACGAAACATAAATCAAAAGGTCAGGTTCAAATTAAACCCTGTTGCCGTACTGGCTGTTTCAAACCCTCTGGGCTTTTTAAGTGCTTTTCCCATAAACACGTCATAACTAAATCCGCCAAAGCCCCCTCTTAACCCCATTACAATTCCTGCCAGCTGCCTGCCTAATAAAAGATCACTGGATTGACCGCCGACTTCGCCATAATCTAGCCCCCAATAAACGGTCTGCCCCGTGTTTGCGAGTAATGCACTCATTTCATTACGTAAGAACCAGCCGTTATCCGCACTTAAAGACCATTGCCCGTCAAAGCCGCGAACGGTGTAACGATTACCAATAGACAGGCGATCCTGTGGTGTTAATGGTGTGAAATTGTATTGCCCACGAAGTTGGGTTGAGTAACGCAGAGCCTGCTCACCCCATGGGGCTTTAACGGAAAATGGCAGGTTGAAACCAAGATCAGCCGTGACTATTTCCATACGTGATGTTCCTTCATCAAAGGCCTCTTCAGGCGCTTTGAGAGCATTCCATGCCCCTGTCCCCCGTTTATATGCGATGGTGTAATCCAGCAGTGTCTGTCCTAAATACCAGGTTTGGCTGAAACCGAACTCCCAACCCGCGGTACGCCGTCTTTGCACTTCAATCTCTGTGTCGTTTATATAGCTAGAGGATTTTCTGAAAAAACCTCGAAATGAAAGATAGGTTTTATTGATGGCATTACGATAAACGAGTCGGCTGGCCTTGATATCTGAGTTTTGGCTGCGACCACTGTAGGTATAGGATTGATTAAGACCTGAAACCATTTGGTGGTAGTCATAGTTGGAAGTGGTAAACCCAAATAACCAGTAACCAACGGGAAACGAATAATGAACCGTCTGACCATCTGATCCGCGCTTCCCTGATTCGCCTCCACCCAGATCATGGTTGTAATTAACGTAGAACAAGTCATTGAGCATCAACAGATTGTCGCCAGATATGGTAATGCCAGCTTGATATTTTCCGGTAGAATCGAACCCAGCATCATCGGCGCTGATAGTCAGTCGAAACGGAAAACGCTGCTGATATTGAATCACCACATCACTTTCACCAGGCATAGCATCTGGCCCTTCTGCCGGCTCTATCTGGATATCGACTTCTGTAGTGGGTACTCGTTTAAAATTCTCCAGACCTTGCTCAATATCCCGCAGATTCAGAATGTCACCCCGATGAACAGGGATCGCATTCCATTTGGTCGCTCTTGCAGATACGCCTTCAGCAAACTGAACCTTTCTGACTCTGCCTGGTATCACCGTAAGTTGTAATAAACCGGAATTAAGATCCTGTGGAGCTGCCAGCACCCGGGTAGTTACAAAGCCCCGGGCAATAATGGCATTTTGAATACGACTCATTGCGACATTAATGCCTTGTGCCCCAAGACAACGTCCTATGGCGGAATCATTGCCATCCGTTACGGCGGATAAAGCAAACTGAAATTCTGCAGCGCTTTCGCCAATCAGTGAAACGCTGGAGATAGTGAAACAGGGAGATTCACTGTCTGGATAAACGAGGATTTCTGGCGGAGAAGTTGGATTTGGTATTCGTACATCAGGAGAGATTTCCTGTTGCTCGCGAAGCTGACGCTCGCGCTCCTGCTGCAGAAGCAGCTCTTGTGCAGCGCGATCAATAACTGCAGCACCAGCATATGCTGCTACAGAAAATAAATTCCATATAACAAACACCCATAGCAGAAGATAGGGCGCTCGTCTTCCGTGACGATTATCCATTTTTTTCTTCTTGAATTCCTTTCAATTACGAAAAATAGTAATTCAAGAATAAAGATACAGGCAACGCTCATGCCGAACCGTATGGGAAAAATGTGCGCTACTTCAAATAAATTTCAGACTTTTTAACCATTAGTTTTGATCTAGTTTGATTTCAAAAATCTGCTGATTATCTACATTGGGGTAAAAGTCTGGCCGTTCATGCATCAGCATGATAAGCATTTTATCCTGCCACTGCGGATACAAACGCTGCCAGATGCGTTGTGCCATTTCTGTATCAATGCCATTAAAAGGCTCATCCAGCAAGATCAGTTTTGATTCTTTTAATAACAGTCTTGCCAGACAGACCCTTCTGGCCTGACCACCGGATAATTGGCTGCCGGTATCACCCAGCCAGCTGTGTAACCCGGCTGGTAGCTGTTTGGCCCACTCATCCAGCTCAACTAAAGTCAGTGCCTGCCAAAGCTGTTGCTCATCGACTTCATAAAGCCCTAAGGTCAAATTGCTATATAACGTCGCGGCGATGATGCTGTTTTGCTGCGTCAGATAGCCAATCTGCTTATGCCAGGCTTGTGTTTGATCTGTACGCAGTGGAATGCCATTTATCAACAACTGATAAGGCGTTATAAATGAATCCGGTATTTCCAGCCCAGTCAGCATATTAGCTAATGTGGATTTTCCGCTTCCTGATCGTCCCGTTATCAGCAGACATTGTGTGTCGGTTAATTCAAAGGCGATAGCCGTATCAATACTGCTGATAACTTTGGGATGATCGGCCAGCATAACGGATAACCGTTCAAGCTCCGGCAAAGCCTTTTCCTGCATCTGCTGACGCTGGGCCAGGGGTTGCAAACGCTCAGCCGCATAGCGCGTTTTGCCCCATTGGCCTAATTGTCCCGGCAGGTTTTGCAGTAACTCGCCTAAACCAAACACAGCCAAAACCAACATAACGGCAACCGGTCCACTGAAAATAGCATTCTGGTATGCACACATTGCTGCCAGCGCCACACCTATCACCAACAACCCATGGCAGATACTGACCATGAACTGTGCATTGGCAATCTGTTGATTCAGTTTTAATTGTGCCCTGCCAATCTCAGCAAGCGACTGCACCAGTCGCGTTTGATGTGCAGCATTTAAATGGGCTGCCTGTAATTCCAGCTGTCCCTGTAAATGTTCAATGGTCCGCAAACGGGCATGATTGATCTGCTCAGCATAAAAACGGCTGATTTGAGCGGTTTTACGGGTTAACAGACTGAAATAGACAATACCCAAAAACAATGTGACCGCGGCAAATGACAAGCCGAGGGTTATCCAGAAAAAGCTCATAAACAAGGCGAGCAACAACACACTGCCTATTACTGTTATGGGGGGTAATAACAGACGTAATACCAGACTGTCCAGATTATCCAGATCAGCGGTTAACCGGCTCAGCCATTCGCTGTCCTGCGTATCGCGCAGTTGTTGAACCGGTAAATCGAGTAATCCGTCAAACAACGTGCTTCTGAAACCGGCAATGACCCGCAGCACCATATCGTGGTTATGCAGCCGCTCAAAATAGCGTCCTACCGTGCGACTTAATGCAAAAAACCGAATCCCCCCGCCCGGCCGGTAAATATCCAGCAATGTGGCACTTCCAGCGGTAATCGCCAAACCGGTTATGGCCGTGGCCGTAATCAGCCAGCCAGACAAGGCTAACAGGCCCATTGCCGAAACCGCTGTTACTAATGCCAGCAGCCACCCGATTACGAATCTTTTCTGCTGATTTTCCAGCACTTTTTTGAGCCAGAACGGTATACCTGAATCGCTGCGCTTTGTGTTAAACAGCATGTTTAACCGCCTTTCGAGACTCAAAGCAAAGCGGCTGATCAGCAAGTGCCAGCACATCGGTATCATGACTCGAAATGACTAAAATACAGCGGGGTTTTAATGCGGCAAGTGCCGCCAGAACATAGTGACGACTTTCCCTGTCCAGACTGGCTGTCGGTTCATCCAGTAATATCATCGGAGCGGGTGAAAGCAACACTCGCGCCAGCGCAAGACGTTGTAGCTGCCCACCGGAAAGCCCTTCACCATGCTCATTAAGTTGATTGTTCAAGCCATTGTTTCTATTTGATATTAAGGTTTCAAGCCCAAGTGCTGTCAGTACATTATGCATCTCTTCAGCTGTCGCTTGTGGTGCCAGCACTGACAGGTTTTCGGCCCAGCTTCCATTGATGACCCAGGGCTTTTGCGGCAGGTAGCGAATGGCTACTTTGCCCATCATCTGGCCATTCAATTGCAGCTCACCGGAGACGGGTGGCAGATAACCAGCCAGCGTATGCAATAATGTGGTTTTGCCGCAACCTGAAGGCCCGCTAACCACCAGACACTGCCCTGTGGTTAATTCAACATTCATCGGGCCTTGTATCGCATTCCCCTCGGTATAACCTATGCTCAGTTTTGTTAGAACTAACCGTGATAACGCGTGCTCTGCTGAATCCGTCTGTGAAACCTTACCGGTCGTTTCCACCTTATTTTTGTGATGTAAAGACGTCGCAATATGACTTGCGGCAGCCAGAGCCGCAGCACGGTCGTGATAAAACTGCGACAGGTTTCGAAGAGGCTGAAAAAACTCGGGGGCCAGTAACAGAATAAATAATCCACTGAACAAGGTGATATCTGCCGCCGGTCCCCAGCTGATTGAACCGAACAAGGCAAAACCGATATAGATAGCAATACTGGCAATGGCGACGCTGGTAAAAAACTCCAACACCGCGGACGATAAAAACGCCAGTTTCAGCGTTTTCATCACCACCTGACGATAATCCTGACTTTGTGTTTCGACTGCTTTACGTTCAGCCGTATCTGCAGCAAATAGTTTTAACGTCGTGAGGTTTTTAACACGATCCAAGAAATGCCCAGCCAGACGCTGGCGTTGTTTAAAAAACGTTTGATTAATACCTTCTGCGCCCAGCCCGACCAACACCATAAATAACGGAATCAATGGCGCTGCCAAAACCAGAAACAAGGCGGCCAGCCAGTTGTAATAAAACACGACGATAACGATCAGAACAGGTGTCAGAACAGCCAGCAACTGCTGCGGCCAGAATCGGGCGAAATAACCATCCATCGCTTCGACATCTTCAATCAATTGGCTGGCAGCCGCGCCGGGAGAATGTTGACTATGCTGCAATGCACTGGTTTGCCGCCAAGCGTAAAGAATCTGCTCTCGCAAATCCTCCCGCGCAGTCATACTGGCCCATTGACTGTAATGCTCCTGCACTCTGACAAAAAATGCGCGTAAAAGCAGACTCAGCAGCATCAAAGCAATCAGCATGAACTGTTCTGTAAGTGGTTGCAGCTCAATGATTAATGCATAAGTCAGTTTTGCCAGAGCAAACCACTGAACAATCATCGCGATCGTTGCCAACACCCCCACAAAAACAGCTAAAAGTAATCGGCTTCGCTGTTTCTGTGAGAGGTCTTTTAACAGTAAACGACCAGTTTTGGCTCTCGCTTTACTTATCGAGTCATCAGGCATTAGCTAGTGATAACCACCTTTCACTTTGCCGCGGAAGACCCAATAAGACCAGGCGATATAGCCCAGGACAAACGGAATGACAAACAGGAAGCCCAGCAACAGGAACAGTTGCGATTCATAGGCCGAAGCGGCATCCCATAATGTGTAATCCGGTGGAACCAGATAGGGCCATTTACTGGCCAGTAATCCCAGATAGGTGAACAGAAACAATCCCATGGTGGCCACAAACGGCAAGCCTTCCTGCTGTTTTTTCACTGAGCTATAAATGAGATACGCACTGTAAAGGGCCAAAAGCGGTAAGAACCAAATGAGAGAGAAACCATGGAACCAGCGCTCCATCACACCCGCATCAACAAATGGCGTATAGATGCTGACAATGGCAAACACTAACAACACCAACACCAGCAGGCGAAGTGTCACACGATAGGCCCACTGCTGCAGTTCGCCTTCGGTTTTCATGATTAACCAGGTACTACCCAACAAGGCATAGCCAGCTACCAGTCCCAGACCGGTAATAATGGTGAAAGGTGTCAACCAATCGAATGCGCCACCGACATAGACAAAGTTACTGGTTTCAAAGCCCTGAACATACGCACCCACAACAGCGCCCTGAGCAAACGCGGCGACAAAAGAGCCTCCGGCAAACGCCCAGTCCCAGATGTATCGGGTGGTATTTGCCTTAAAGCGAAATTCAAATGCCACGCCGCGAAAAATCAAACCGGCCAGCATCAGAAACACACCTATATATAAAGCAGGCAGAAAGACCGAATACACCAACGGGAAAGCTCCTAACAACCCTGCACCGCCCATCACCAGCCAGGTTTCATTACCATCCCAGACCGGTGCAACCGAGTTCATCATAATGTCTCTTGAATGATCATCCGGCGCAAAGGGATACAAAATACCCTGCCCCAGATCAAAACCATCCATCAACACATACATCATCACCGAAAAGCCAATAATACCGGCCCAGATAATCACTAAATCAAATGGCTGTTCCATTACAGACCTCCGTCTAAACTGGCATTGGCGGCTGATATTGGCCGTTGGGCTTTTTCCTTATCGTCATCCAGCTGATCGGCATTGGCAGTTTCCAGGCCACCCCGGAAGACACTCATCAGATAAAACACTCCGGCACTGAATACCATGGCATACACAGCGACATAACCAATCAAGGTAAATAACGCCATACCGCCTGTTAACGAAGGTGTTAACCCCTGCGCATGCGTCATCTGTTCATAGATTAACCAGGGTGCCCTACCGGTTTCGGTGACAATCCATCCTGCTAACACCGCGATAAACGGTGACAGACTCATCACTCTTAACCCGTTCAGGAAAGGTTTACTCTCAAGATAGCGATCACGTTTGCGTAGCCAGAGTCCTGCCAGCCCAAACAGCACCATCAGCATGCCCATTGCCACCATCACCCGGAAGGCCCAGAACACAATAAATACCGGCGGCTGCTCTTCAGGTGCCACTTCATTTAATCCCGGCACTTCACCATCCCATTCATGTGTCAGGATAAAACTCGCCAGTTTAGGAATTTTGATTTCAAAATGATTCTGCTGGTTTTCCTGATCCGGCAAGGCAAATAGCAACAACGGCACACCGGTTCCTGTCTCCCAGTTACCTTCCATCGCCGCCACTTTCATTGGTTGATGTTTAAGGGTATTCAGGCCATGAAAATCGCCAACCAACACTTGTGCAGGCGCCAGAATCAGAATCAACCACAATGAAATGGAAAGTGCCTTTTTATTGGCCTCCATTTCCCGTTTTTGCATGATAAACCAGGCCGTCACCCCCGCGACCACGAATGAGGCTGTCAAAAAGGATGCCAGTGCCATGTGCAGGAAGCGATAACCAAATGACGGATTGAAAATCGCATCCCGCCAGGAAACGACGTAATACAGTCCATCGCGCAATACCAAACCATCTGGTGTATGCATTAACGAGTTGGCGGCCAATATCCAGAAAGAGGAAATAAACGTGCCTAACGCCACCATGATTGCAGCAAATAAATGCACACCTTGCGGGACTTTATCGCGGCCAAATAGCAGCACACCAAGAAAAGCCGCTTCTAAAAAGAAGGCGGTGATAACTTCATAACTGAGTACCGGCCCCAGAAAGTTGGCCGTCGCGTAAGAAAAATTACTCCAGTTGGTACCGAACTGGAATGACATGACAATCCCCGACACCACCCCCATGCCGAACACCACAGCAAATACCTGAATCCAGAACTTCGAAAGTCGCTGCCAGAGCGGGTTGCCGGTCTTTAATGACAAGGCTTCCAATACGGCGATAAAACTTGCCAGACCAATCGTAAAGACCGGGAAAATGGCGTGAAAACATACCACGAACGCAAACTGAATTCGTGACAGTAAAAGCGGATCGAGTTCCATGGTGACTCCAATTTGGTCAGTACTATTTACAGGCCCAACATCACTGGGGGGTTAACATACATTAATTGCCCAGCTTTCAGACTATAAATAGCACAAGAAGTGCTTAGTAAAAATGATAGGGATCAATTTTTTTTCAGTTTTACAAATTCACTGCAATTCAACATAGGTTAAACCCCATCGTTGATGAATTGTTTAAGCTATAAGCTGTCATGTTTATATAAGATGTCGTTATGAACAGCATCTGTCGTTATCCCCATTGTGAAACTTTATTAATTCAGATAACAGCGTTAACCTGAATTTAATTCACCGAATGAATAAACGTTTTTATGTGTATCAGGAGGAACGAATATGGAAGTAGAAATTCAAGATGAAAAACACACTGGTCGTGTTGCAGCTATCTATGGTGATGAAGTTTCCGCCAATGCCGCCAGGCAAAAACTCATTAATAATGGCCTTTCACCCGCCGTAATCAGTATTGTTAAACCGGATGACAGCGCCATTAGCCGAAAAATCGAACCTGAAAGCCATGGCATAGCCAAAACCATCGTTAAATCCCATGGCTGGCTTGGATTGATAGGTATGATTGTCGGTATTGTCATCGCAACATTTTTAGTGTCCAGCGGTCCTGAAATGACTCAGTCCAGCCCCATGTTCACGTATCTTGTGTTTATCTTTTTCGGGTTGGTTTTTGGCATGATGTTGGCGGGCGCGATTTCAATTCGTCCTGATCACGATCCCTTAATCACCAAAACCGTTGAAGCCAGTCATGAACAAAACTGGACGGTGGTTGTACAAACCGATGAGCATGATGAAATTGATCTAATCAAAAAACTGCTTGAAGATTCGGCTATTTCAATGAGTGAAACATTCTGAGCATTTTGACGATTTGATATCCCGGCGAGTCGATCTTTTCCGGCTCGTTGGGAAGAATGACCACAAGATATTCACCGGCACCCATTCAAACAAAAAAATATTTTTTTCTTCACCATATTGGGGCAAATTCGGTGATCGCGCATGGCGGCTCAGTTACCGCCTGATCGCTCTGAAGTTATCCACATCTAATGCACAATTTATGTGCAACTTATCCCCTTGCTAAGACTTCAAAAACACATTATCTTGTGGTTCAATCATGTTGCGACCACAATTTGTTGTGGTTTGCCGTTTTTAAAGTCTTACCACACAAAGCAGGGAAAATCACTATGGCGAGCGAAGCAGAAAACTACATCCAACCCTCCTCCGAATCCGGTTACAAGGTTATCCGTCGTAACGGCAAGGTTACTGAGTTCAACAGCAGCAAAATTGCTGTTGCTTTGACCAAAGCTTTCCTGGCCGTTGAAGGCGAAGCCGCAAAAGACAGCCGACGTATTCACGAAACGGTTGCCGAACTCACCCGACAAGTCAGCGATAATCTGCTGCGTCGTCTGGATGAAGGTGGCACCGTACATATCGAGGATATTCAGGATCAGGTTGAACTCGCTCTGATGCGTGCCGGTGAATACAAAGTTGCCCGCTCGTATGTGGTTTACCGTGAACAGCAATCGCAAAAGCGTGCGGAAGAAGAACGCAAACACCCGCAACCTGCCAATGAAAGCACATTGCACGTCACGTTGAATGACGGCACTCGCCAGCCGTTAGATATCGACCGCCTGCGTAACCTGATTGATGAAGCCTGTACGGGTCTTGCTCAGGTTGATAATGCCGCCATTCTGCGTGATACCCAACGCAATATTTTCGACGGTGTTTCTGAAAAAGACGTCGAAAAAGCACTGGTCATGTCAGCCCGTACCTTTATCGAAAAAGATCCTGCCTACAGCACCCTGGCTGCTCGCCTGCTGATGGACAGTATCCGCCGTGAAGCATTGAGTTTTGTCTACAAAGCCCCTCGTCAGGCATCGCAAAGCGAAATGGCCGAACAATATAAAGACTACTTCAAAACCTACGTCCACACGGCGATTGAAAACGAACTGATTGACTCAGAACTCGGCTTATATGATCTGGAGCGTATGGGCGCAGCACTCAAACCGGAAAATGATTTCAGCTTCACTTACCTTGGTCTGCAAACCCTGTATGACCGTTATTTCATTCACTGCGATGGCACCCGTTTTGAATTACCACAAGCCTTTTATATGCGTGTGGCAATGGGTCTGGCGATTAATGAAATCGATCGTGAAGCCCGCGCCATTGAGTTCTATAACCTGCTGTCGTCTTTCGACTTTATGAGCTCAACGCCGACCCTGTTTAACTCAGGCACATTGCGTCCACAATTATCGTCTTGCTATCTGACCACCGTACCGGATGACCTGAGCGGCATTTATAACGCCATGCGTGATAACGCCCTGCTGTCCAAATATGCTGGCGGTCTGGGTAATGACTGGACCCGTGTTCGTGGTCTGGGTGCCCATATCAAAGGCACCAACGGTAAATCACAAGGTGTTGTGCCGTTCCTGAAAGTCGCTAACGACACGGCTGTTGCGGTCAATCAGGGTGGTAAACGTAAAGGCGCGGTCTGTGCGTATCTGGAAACATGGCATATCGATGTGGAAGAATTCCTCGATATGCGTAAAAACACCGGTGATGATCGTCGTCGTACCCACGATATGAACACCGCTAACTGGATCCCCGACCTGTTCATGAAACGTGTGGCCGAAGAAGGTCAATGGACGTTGTTCTCACCAGAAGAAGTGCCGGATCTGCATGATCTGACCGGTCTGGCGTTTGAAAAAGCCTACAACGAATACGAAGAGAAAGCGGCACGCGGTGAAATCCGTAACTTCAAACAAATGCCGGCTACTGACCTGTGGCGCAAAATGCTCGGCATGCTGTTTGAAACCGGCCATCCCTGGATTACATTCAAAGATCCTTGTAACCTGCGCAGCCCGCAACAACATGTTGGTGTGGTTCACAGCTCAAACCTGTGTACTGAAATTACCCTGAACACCTCTGATCAGGAAATCGCGGTGTGTAACCTCGGTTCGATCAACATGGTTCAGCACATCGACGAAAACGGCAAACTGGATAAAGAAAAACTCAACCGCACCGTGAAAACCGCCATGCGTATGCTGGATAACGTTATTGAGTACAACTATTACAGTGTGCCGCAAGCGCGTCATTCCAACCTGCTGCACCGCCCTGTTGGTCTGGGCATCATGGGCTTCCAGGATGCATTGTATAAACTGCGTATTCCTTACAGCACCGAAGAAGCAGTGAAATTCGCGGATGAGTCAATGGAAGCCGTCAGCTACTACGCGATTGATGCATCTTCTGATTTGGCGGCAGAACGTGGCAAATACAAATCTTACGAAGGCAGCTTGTGGAGTAAAGGCATTCTGCCAATAGATTCCATCAAGATCCTCAAAGAAGCCCGTGGCGAGTATCTGCAACAAGACGAAAGCAAAACCATGGACTGGGATGCACTGCGTGACAAAGTCAAACGTCAAGGCATGCGTAACTCCAACACCATGGCGATTGCACCGACAGCCACGATTTCAAACATCTGCGGTGTCAGCCAGTCGATTGAACCGACTTACCAGAACCTGTTCGTGAAATCGAACCTGTCCGGCGAGTTCACAGTCATCAACCCGTACATGGTTGAAGATTTGAAAGCACGTGGCCTGTGGGATGATGTCATGATCAATGACCTCAAATACTACGATGGCAGCCTGCTGGCGATTGACCGTGTACCGGCTGAACTGAAAGCGCTGTACACCACCGCCTTTGAAATGGATGCACGCTGGTTGATTGAAGCGGCATCACGCCGTCAGAAATGGCTGGATCAGGCACAAAGTCTGAACCTGTACATGGCAGAACCATCCGGTAAGAAAATGGACAATCTCTACAAACTGGCGTGGGTACGTGGCCTCAAAACCACTTATTACCTGCGTTCAATGGGCGCAACCGGTGCCGAGAAAACCAGCACCGCACCCACCACAGCAACAACAGCAAAACCGTCTGCACCACCCGTGTTAAAGCCGGTTGCCAAACAAGAAGATGACTTTATTTCAGGCGAAGGTATCGACGCACCGAAAGCCTGTTCTATCTTGGAACCAGACTGCGAGGCTTGCCAATAATGTTTAACTGGGACGATCCACTTGCCGAAAAACCGGCAACCGACAAAGTCGACAATGAACTGCTTCCGCCTATGCAACAAGCGGCCAATGAACTCGACACACCTGAGCCAACCACGGCCAGTGTCAGTGAATTGCCGCCATCAAACGCAAAAGCCGTTAATGCTGACGACAAACGTGTGGTGAATGGACAAGCTGATATCAATCAGCTTGCGCCATTCAAATATCCGTGGGCATGGAATTACTTTTTAAATGCCAACAAAAACCACTGGACGCCACTCGATATCAACATGGCACAGGACGTTCATGACTACCGTCATAAACTGACACTGGAAGAGCGCCATGTTTATGAAAACGTGCTGTCCTACCTGACCACCTCCGATATTCTCGCCATGCGTAATATCGGTCTGGCGGTGATGGAAAAAATGACCGCACCGGAACTGCAGATTTATCAGGCCCGTCAGGTCTATGAAGAAGCATTGCATACCTGGACTTACCAGCACTGCATCGAGACTATTGGTCTGGATCAAAGTGAAATCTACAACCGCTACCGCGTGGTGCCGGAGATTTATCAAAAGATCAAACTGGCCAATGAACGTCTGGATACCGTGATGCGTAGCGATATTGATTTGCGTGATAAAGACGAACTGGAAAACTTCGTCATGTCATACGCGTTCTTCGCCGGCATTTTCGAAGGCAGCTGGTTTTATAACGGCTTCTCACCGATCTTTGCATTGCAACGTCGTGGCTTGATGAAAGGCACCGGCGAACAGCTGCAATACATCATGCGTGATGAAGTTATGCACGCCTCGTTCGGTATTCGGGTTTGCAAACAAATCATCAAAGAAGAAAACGTCAAACTGGATCCGAAGAAAATCCAGGAGATGTTTGAAGAAGCTGATGCGGCTGAAGCAACCTATGGTGGCTACATCCTGCGTGACCCGATCTTAGGTTATTCAAAAGAAGCCCACCACGGCCAATTCCGCTACACCGCTAACCGTCGTGCTAAACAACTCGGCTTTGAAGAACCCTTCCCCGGCGCCGAAGCCACCCTGCCTTGGCTGGATGAACAAGCCAATATGCGGAAGGAGAAAAACTTCTTCGAAACCAAGGTCACCGAGTATCAAACCGGTGGCGGTTTGAAATGGGATTGATTGATTTAAAAAAAGCCGACTTTATGTCGGCTTTTTAAAAGGACAATGTCATGAGCAAATGGATTGAACAATTGAAAAACCACCCAGCAGTAGACTCTTGGGTGAAACTTCAAACGTCTTTGCATAGTAAAGATTTAGAAAAGAGAGTAGATGAACAATCCGTAGAAGATATTGCAAGAATTCAAAAGGTTATCAGTTATCTAAATAACATATTTAATAATTTTGACCCTGAATTAACAACGTCAATCACATTAACAAATATAAACAAGAATGCCACAGCATGCCTTAGTGAAATTAATTCATTTATTGGTAACGGAAATATTGGACATTTAACTAATGCTAATAATTATGTAGATAGTCTTTTAGCTGTATTTGAAAGTACTCATGCGTCAAATTTTTCAATCACAAAAAAGAGTATTAGAGAGTCAATTAGTGCCTATTCTGATGCTTTAAATGCAAGTTTAGATAACTATACTCAAAAAACGCAAAAAAACATTACGGAATTTTCCGATAGCTTTAAAGAGTTAAATAAAAGACTTCATGAACAGGAAGCTCTGCTTGCGTCTATAAAATCTGATGCAGAAACAGTTAAACAAACGATCCAGATTCAAACATCTGAATTTAACACCCAATTTCAAAGCAGTGAAAAGGAAAGAAAAGAGAAAAACGAGCGAATACTCGAGCGGCTTAATGACGATGTAGATGAAACTATAAAAATTCTTGAGTCAAAAATGGATGAAAACTTTAAAGATTTATCTATTAAGTCCTCAAAAATTATCGAAGTTCTTGTCAAACTACAAGACGATGCCGAAAAAGTATATGGCGTTACATTAAATACTTTACAGGGCGGTGCATATTCGTCATATGCAAATGAAGAAAGAAAATTAGCCAACAAGTATCGTAGATATGCATCACTTCTTATGATTACTGGTGTAGCCTTTTTGGTTGTTCCAGAGTTATTTTCATTATTTAAACCTGAAGACTATACTTTCGAATGGTTGAAGGTCCTTGGACGAGTACCATTAGCATTAGTCGTGTTTGTACCAGCTTTCTATTTCGCTCGAGAATCTGGTAAGCATCGTAACACTGAAGTAATCAATAGACGTCGGCAACATATTCTCACGACATTGGATCCATATCTTGCTCTTATGAATCCGGATAGTGCACAAGAACTTAAAAGCCATGTTGCAAAAACAGTTTTTTCTGAATCAGTCTCGTCAACCAACGAGTCTGATAAAGACACCGGTAATATAATTTCCCTACTGACAAACTTTGCTAAACAGATAAAACATTAGCCTCTAGCCAGATGGGGTTGAAGAATGAAATCCAACATGCAAAGTTACCAAAACATTTCAGTTTATTACTTTAATTCATAACTTAACTTTCTAAGTAACTAAGAGGAAAAGATATGGAGCCCTCAGATGAAGGAAAAGCATATTTCTTAGAATACGGTGAAAAGTACGAAAACCCTTATCCGAGAGGAATATATGAACATAATGAGTTTGAAAGAGGTTGGTCACAAGCATTAAAAGCTAGACCTGATCTATTAAAAAAACACAGTAGTACAACAAAATTTAATAGAAATGGAACATCCGCTGAAGATTACAAAAATGCTCGAAAAAAATGATCGGTAGGTTGGGTTAAAGAATGAAACCCAACATTTTATAAATGAAATAACAGCCGTGCTTCGTTGGGTTTCGCAAGCTCTACCCAACCTACTGATGTTGTTTTATTCAAGAGCCCGAGAAAAATCAAGGGGTCCGCAAGGTAGGTTGGGCTGAGGCACGAAGCCCAACAATCCAAATTATAAAAATTCTTTCACATTTCAAGGTGGTTCCATAAAACTAGCCTATCCGTTGGGCTTCATAAATTCAGCCCAACCTACCAAATCTATCTTTTTTTAGATCTGACGAAATCACGCGTTAAGTCCGCATGGAAAAGAAAATTCTTAATCGTTTTTTTGCTTTCTAATAAGATAACTATCTAATAAAGGCCACACTTCCAACTCATCATTAAAAATAGCAATTCGATCTTGATTAGCTGATATAAGAATGCCTTTTGCAAGGATTTTATTGTCACTGCTGGTATCAATTAAATAAGAACATTGGGCGATTTTTTCTTCACTATTACAGCCGGATTCTGCATATATTTGTATTTGCTTTTCAGCATCTTCTTTCCCTCTTTCATATGGAAAGGCTGTTAATAATCCCACGAAACAAAGAATGACAAACGGATAATAAAACCACGATGTAAGCTCTTTAAACATACTACCTAGTTCACACCAATGCCATTGGGTTATACCCCAAATTTTTCTACCTTGATTTTCTTTGCTCAGTTCTTCAAATAGCCAATCTTTGCCACTTTCTTTTGCGTATCGTGCAGAAAAAAAAGCAATCAGCCCAACAATGACTAATAAAACAAAAAAGCCAAGCCAGAATGGTAATTTAGTAAGTAACCATGCAATAGCCAAAACACCGACATACCAGCTCTCAACCAGTACATCACTCATATCTTTATTTATCAGTTCGTAACTCAAACCAAACGTAAAGATATGACCAATATGGTAACTAAAGCCTGATAACAATATACATGGCACTGTAATAGCCACCACAGAAGCAGCCATTTTTAATAATCGTTCATACTTTTCCATAGATACATCCTTGTTTATCTTATAAATTAGCCCGTAGGTTGGGCTGAGGCACGAAGCCCAACATTTTCAAATATGACATAAAACCTCATCATAAACTAAAATTACAAATCGCTTGTTGGGCTTCATAAATTCAGCCCAACCTACATTTATTTTCACAAGGATTGTGATGAATGCGTTATCGTCGTACTGAGGTGGCTGGCGCCACTTATTTCTTTACGGTTAATTTGCTGAACCGAAAACAAACCCTGCTGACGGATCATATTGATACGCTTCGCGCCTGCATCAAAACGGTGAAAAAACGTCATCCTTTTCACATAGATGCCATGGTCATCTTGCCCGATCATTTACATGCGATCTGGACTTTACCACCCGGTGATGCTGATTTTGCCAAACGCTGGATGTTAGTCAAAACAGCTTTTTCTCGATCATTACCCAAACACGAAATCATCAATCAAAGTCGAAAATTGAAACGAGAACGCGGTATCTGGCAACGCCGTTATTGGGAGCATTTAATCCGTGATGATTTGGACTATCAAAGACATGTTGATTACATTCATTACAATCCGGTGAAACATGGTTATGTGGATAAAGTAGTTGACTGGCCTCATTCCAGCATTCACCAGTTTATTAAGAAAGGCATCATTTCAAGTGATTGGGGAGTTGGTGAAACGACTCTATCAGCTTCCCCCCCCTTATACATCCGAATTTTGAAACTCGTCAGAATCGAAATCGCGCGGTCAACTCGATGAAGTCGACAGGTTTGCTTTCTCCGGTTTCGCGTATAAAAGAACCTGGTTCTAGGTGAGTGTATATGGCAGTAAAATCCAGGTGCGTTGTAGCGGCCCAGGCCATTTCGATCGAAAGCCCTGTGGCGACGTATCGGGCATCGCTGTCACCGGGCACTCGTATGATTTGTCCTGAAGGACTATAGACGCCGTCATTCTTTTCGAGGCGCCAATAAAAGTTAACATCTGTATTGAGGGACAATTTATCTGTTATCTGAAGTTGCAGATGTGGATTTATATTAAAAAAATTGCGTGGTCCTAAAACAGCCGCCTGACTGAAGTAATTACCGCGAGGAAACAGCGGGTTGAAGGTCTGAAGCATCGAATCTTCTGGATCCTTATCACCGCTTGCGATGTTTGCTCTGAGCCCAAAACGCGGTTGCAGGGACGCGTTTGAAAAAGTGAACCCAGTGTCACTGGCAAGCGTCCAGGCTGAGATTTTATTATCACCGAATGAACCGAACTGATATACGGCTTCCCAATTCCAATCCCAACCCTTCGCAGCCCCCCACAATCTTATGCCTACGGTGTGCCGTGTTTCTTTGTTAACACCCTGCACGAAACTGCCTATATCATCACGAAAGTCGAGATAGTAAAAATCGACGTTACCCTGAGGCAAAAAGCTGGGCTGTCCAACAGCATAAATTCCCCACATACTTTCATCGTGATTGGTTTTATCGTCGAATATCCCTTCCCTGTCACGCCTGGGACGAACTGCCACGGCGGTTAACTCCCAATCAGCGAGGTTCAATAGCCCTCTAAAGCCGTCGAACGTTCTACGGACATTCGTACCTTCACGGACGTCGACCAGACGGCCGGACCCAAACTCAATTTCCTGACGGCCGGCACGAATTGTCAGGTCAGTACTGTCGTTTAAGTCAAACGAAAAGTCGGCAAAGGCGTTTTGAAGGTCGAGCTTGTTTTCATCCACTGGACTTGGTCCCTCAGCTCGGCCTTCGGACAGCGCGCTCGTCAATTCGCCGAATAGACGAAGGTGTCGGCCGAGTTGCATATCAGCATGAAGATTGATGCGCTGAAGCCAGACGCCGTCTTCGTCTTGCGGAGCATCACCGAATACTGGATTGCTCGTATATTCATAGCGTTCGCGAAGAGATCCGCCAAGGCTAAGGTAACTCTCCCTGCTACTCGTTAACGGGATATGCTTCAGCCTGTCGTACAGATTTGATCGTATGGCAGAGGCGTTTTGATAATCATGGCTTTCATCAAAACGAAATTTTTCAAAGGTGGGTCGTGAGTATTCATTGGCGGACGCCTGCAACGAAATGAATATAAACACTACCGCTGCCATGATCGTCCGCAACATGATCATTAGACAAGTTCAAACAGAAGCACTTCTGCTTGATGATCGGTTTCGAGGTAGATTTGAGGCTCGTCTGTAATAGCGGCGCCATCCCCTTCGCGAAGCTCTTGACCATTTAGTCGCAGGTTCCCTCTGGCAACATGCAGCCAAGCTCGATGTCCATTAGTTATCTCATGGATAAGAGAGTCGTTTTGAGTAAACTGCCCTGCATAAAGCCGTACATCTTGATGGATCGTCACAGCACCTTGTGCGCCCGAACGATCACCAATTAGTCGTAATTGACCTTGTCGCTCCCCGGGCGGGAAGTGTTTCTGCTCGTAACTGGGCGCGATACCTTGCGTCTCTGGAATGATCCATAACTGGAGAAAATGCACGGGTTCGCTTTTCGAGGCATTGAACTCACTATGGGTTATCCCGGTGCCCGCAGACATGCGTTGGACATCACCAGGAACGATAACGGAGCCGTTGCCAAGGCTGTCGTTGTGCTCAAGCGCGCCTTCTAACACATAGGTAATAATTTCCATGTCACGATGACTGTGCTGGCCAAAGCCACCCCCAGGTGCGACACGGTCGTCATTAATGACCCTTAGAGCGCCGAACCCCATATTGTTCGAGTCATGAAAGCCGCCAAATGAAAATGTGTGATGGCTGTCGAGCCAGCTAATTTTCGTATGCCCACGACGTTCACGGTCTCTGATGACAATCATTCAATCTTTTCCTTTTAAATTCAATCATGACGCCCTGTTAATATTAAGGGTGTCAAACCCTACTTCAGGAAAATTATTCAGGATTTAATCTTCTGCCAAAACTGATGGCATAACTTACCGGGCGAGCTAAAAGAATGGGATCATTGGTGGGGCTTATACCTTCAGGAAGAGCTAAAGGATTAAACATATTGGCTTTTGCATAACTTTCACCGTCCGTCATGATTTCAGTAAGTGTCAATGTTCCGAGCTGAACAATTTTTCGCTCTGGTGGCCAAACTACAGTGGGATCAGTAATTGAATCGCCCTCTTCAGCTACCTGCAATGCGATATTAAATTTAGCCTCACCCGCATCACTTAATCTCACTGGCAACTCATCCAATAGATAATTATTGGCGGCATTTTCTCTCTCTTCTACTGAGAGATATTCAGTGCCATTCACCGGCGTAATGAGATAACGTCCATATACCGTTTTGCCCTGTTCATTTTCAAACTCAAAGGCATTAATGCCATGGAATTTTTCTGTGGCATAACTGATTGGAGCTGGTTTGGCTAATTGCACATAGCTTAACGTCTCAGGGTGTTGCTCCAGAAAAGCTTCTATGGGTGTCGGTTTCGTTTGTGCATTGGCAGAATCTTTAATCGCTGTTAATAATCCAAGAAAATCTTCCGGTGTCTTGACCGGGAATCGTTCTACCGAAATCACCACAATATCGGTGTATTCCTCCTCCGGGAGCATAAACCTTATCGCCATACCTTTTGGAAAGCCATCCGGGCTTGAATCGGCAATATCGGGCACTCCACTGGCATTCGAAAATCGAACCAATACGTCTGTTTTAGGCAAATTAAAATGAGGTGCATAAGTGATATCAGAGGCTGCTTTTGAGGCTTCAAAATAACCTGTTGCCATTAGCCCTTTTGCATGATTTGAACGAATGCCAGCATGGGGCCCGCCGGCAAGGTCGGAAAGTGTATTAACCAACCTTTCAGTGACCGGCAGTTCCTCAGCGCTAAGTGAATAAGAGGACATAACGACCATTAACAAACTGATATTAAGAATCATTTTTTTCATGACATATCCCTTTAAATAATTAATCAAAAAATTTCTGCCATTTGGCACGTCTCTGTACCAACTTTAAAATCATTTTTAATTCTAATCTTCTCCTCTTGTTGTCGCTTCCCTTCCGATGCGATCTTGAGGAAGAGTAATAGACCTAGGGTAATGTCATCCAATGTGGCCTTTTTGAACTGGCACTTTTACCAACGCAACATTGGGCCCGGGTGCGAGGAAATGCCTCACGACCGGCGAACTATCACCGACATGCAAGGCAAGAACTTTTTCTTGAATGACACGGTCAGATTCGCTCACATGTTCATGGTGACGCAAATGGGCAAGCCAGGACTCTTCAGTGAAATACTCCAGATATCGGCCTGGCTCAGCGACATCCTCAAATAAGCCCCAAGAGTAAGCGCCATTGCGGCGGCGCTCAGTTTTGAATTCGTCCATTATGGAAATGAAAGCGGCAGTTGATTTGAGTTCTATTTGATATTCGACAGTTACCAGAACCGGGCCGCGATCGAGTTCGATCTCACCTGAAACAATGGGCTCTGGCCAGTGTGATGAGGGCGATAAATCTAAAACTTCGTCCAGTTGTAACTTGGCAGGCCAGGACAAAATCGCGCCGACAATGGCACCAGTAGCAGCGATTAGCAATGTCATTGATATACCTAGCATTGACGCCACTTGGCCCCATAAAATACTACCGAGTGTCATCGCACCAAAGAAAACCGTGATAAAAATCGACAATCCCCGGGCGCGCACCCAGTCAGGCAGTGCCACTTGTGCCGCGACGTTAAGACTCGACAGTACAGCGATCCATGAGGCCCCCGCGACCAGGCTTGCAAGCGTCGCTGCTTGTGGATGCTTGATGAGCGCGAAAACAATGAGAACCAATGCGGTACCGACGGTACCGGCAGCTACCAGAGAATCGGCACCTAGACGGCCCTTGAGCTTCGGCAAAATCAGTGCACCGACGACGGCACCAAGCCCGACTGCTCCCAGCATAATCCCATAAAGTTCAGGCCCGCCCTCAAGCTCCTGTCGAGCAATAAGCGGCAGTAATGACCAGTAGGCACTGGCAAAAATGAAGAATGCAACGGCCCGAATGAGTGTGGAACGTAATGGGCCACTAAATCTCGCGTAACGAAGACCTGCAACCATGGCACTCCAAAATCGTTCCGCTGGAAGATGACTTTGCTTTCTGGGTGGAGGCCGCCACCAAAGAAGTGCAGCAATGACGACAACAAAACTCAGAGCGTTTAACAAATATGGCCAGGCGATTCCCACGCTTACAATGATAAGCCCGGCGAGTGCAGGCCCGATGGCACGGCTGATATTGATACCTACGCTATTTAGCGTCACAGCGGGTTGCAGCGTGTCGCGGGGAACAAGCTGCGGAACGATGGCCTGCCAGGCCGGGGCGACAAAAGCAGCTCCAGCTCCTGAAATGAACGTAAAGGCGAGCAGCGTCCACGCACTTATTTGCCCAAATAAAACTAACAGGCCAAGTGAAAGTGTGGAGATTGCCAGGATTGCCATCACCACGATCAGTAATCGGCGACGGTCGACCAGATCCGCAATTGCGCCAGCAGGCAGCGCAAATAAAAACACGGGCAAGGTCGTGGCAGCCTGAACTAGCGCGACCATTAAGGGTGATGGAGACAGCGACGTCATCAACCAGCCAGAAGCAACATCATGCATCCAGGTTCCGACATTTGAAATAACGGTGGCTGTCCAAAGGACCACAAATGAAATATGGGCGAACGGTGCCCAGGATGAAGCCTGACTCTTTGGTTTCATGTTTTCCATCGTCATTTATTCATATCGCGAAGCATGAGCAGCCGAGCACGCCCCAGAAGGCGCGCTTATCCTCAGCCGGAATCGGCTGATTCCATGCAATCTGATGATCGTGACCATGTAAACCGCATGCTGATTCACAACCATCATGACAGGCACGAGCATACTGTGAAGTGCCTGCTGCAAATCTCATTGCCGGAGTGGGTTCAGTGTTTACAGGGCTCCATCCCGGGGAAGCTGGTGGTAAGGGAGGAGCAAGATCCTTGTATTCATCATCGCCATGAACAATCCGTCCACCGGTCACGGTGAGAACGGCGTTAATACGGCGAATATCTTCCGGTGGAACAGTCATAAAGTCAGCTGAAAGCACGGCCAGATCGGCGTACATGCCCTTCGCAAGCGTGCCTTTGACATCTGCCTCTCCTGAAAACCAGGCCGAGCCATTAGTCCAAATTCTGAGCGCGTCTTCTCGGCTTAACACATTTTTCTCGTCATAGAGAGAAAGGCCACCCAGTGTCTTGCCCGTGGTTAGCCAATATAGCGCTACCCAGGGATCGTAAGAAGCGACACGCGTCGCATCGGTGCCACCGCCGACGGGTAAATCCATTGCCAGCATTTTCGCTATTGGAGGTGTGCTCTTAGCAGCCTCTTTACCATAACGCTCAACAAAATATTCTCCTTGAAAGGCCATACGATGTTGAGTGGCAATGCCGCCGCCCAGCGCTTTAATACGTTCAAGGTTGTGTTCGCTAACTGTCTCAGCGTGGTCGATAATAAAGCGTGTCTGGAAGGGAGTTTTGCCGTTGACTCGCTCAAAGACACTAAGGAAACGGTCGATTGACTCGTCATAGGTGGCGTGAATACGAAACGGCCACTTATTGGTTGCCAGCAATTCTACGATAGGCTCAAGTTCGCTCTCCATATGAGGCGCCAGATCTGGGCGCGGCTCCAGAAAGTTTTCGAAATCAGCCGCCGACCAGGTGAGGTTTTCCCCGGCGCCGTTCATACGCAACATTGCAGAACCAGCGCCCGGCGCAGTCATCGCGACCCAGCGTTCATAGTCAGACAACTCATCATCCACATTTTGAGCAAATAGATTGTAGGCGATTCGTACTGTGAGTTGATCTTCGTCGTGCAGCCGCTGAATAACGTCATAATCTTGTGGGTAGTTCTGCCCTCCGCCGCCCGCATCAATGACGCTGGTTATGCCAAGGCGGTTCATCTCGCGCATGTAGTGACGCGTTGAATTGATCTGATCCTCGATGGGAAGTTTCGGGCCTTGTGAAAGTGTGGAATACAAAATAAGCGCTGAGGGTTTCGCAATCAGCATACCGGTGGGCTCACCTTTCGCATCCTTCTGGATCAAGCCGCCCGGTGGATTTGGTGTATGTTTGGTAATTCCTACCGCTTTCAGGGCGGCGCGGTTCAGCAGTGCACGTGAATATAGATGGAGAACAAAAACCGGGGTCTCAGGCGCCGCTGCGTTGATTTCATCAAGTGTCGGCATTCGCTTTTCAGCGAACTGAAATTCCGACCAGCCTCCTACTACTCGCACCCATTGTGGTGCGGGTGTCCTGTCAGCTTGATTCTTCAGCATGCGAAGTGCGTCCGATAGCGAGGGCACGCCCTCCCAGCGTAATTCCATGTTGTAATTCAGCCCGCCACGAATAAGATGTGTGTGACTGTCATTCAAGCCCGGAATCACCCGCTTTCCTGCAAGGTCGATAACTTGAGTTTTATCGGTTGCCAGGCGCATTATTTCCTTAGTCAAACCTGTTGCAACAACTAATCCCCTGCCGATAGCAATTGCTTCAACTTCCGGGTTTGTTCGATCGAGGGTTGTAATGCGTCCATTCATTAAAATCATATCAATCATTTTGCCCTCCTCCTGTTGTTGAGCTCCTACCCATCGCGGTCCGAGCAGGGCAAAAAGCCCTGCTGTTGACGCGCCTTTAAGCACTTTCCGCCGAGCGGGAGAATCAATCAGGGGGTTCTGTTTTGGTTTTGAATCATCAGACATAGATCCCTCTCCTAGAAGTTTCTAAGTTGTGTTGAGCAGGCGTTTTCCCTATGCAAAGTACTTACGCCTCCTCGATTGTTATTTATTGAGCTGGTACAGGATCGAGTAGCGGACCATGTTTCACACGTTCATCAGCCTTGTGAACCATGGTGTAGGCATAGTCAACACCCATGCCATAAGCACCAGAGTGCTCTTTCACCAGTTCCATCACAGCATCATAAGTATCGCGATGAGCCCAGTCGCGCTGCCATTCAAGCAATACTTGTTGCCATGTAACAGGCACCACACCTGCCTGAATCATTCGCTGCATCGAATAATCATGGGCGTCTTTTGACGTACCCCCAGACGCATCTGCCACCATATAAATTTCATATCCAGCATCGTGCATCGCAGATAAAGCAAAGGTGTTGTTACAGACTTCGGTCCACAGACCGGAAACAACTACTTTGTTACGTCCATTCTTCTTCAGAGCGTCACGTACTTTCTGGTCATCCCAGGAGTTCATTGATGTCCGTTCCAATATCGGAGAATCTGGGAACACCGACAGCAGCTCCGGGTAGGTGTGGCCGGAAAAGGACTCCGTTTCCACAGTAGTAATGATGGTAGGGATATTGAAAATCTTCGCCGCTTTGGCCAGACCGACGGTGTTATTTTTCAAAGTCTGACGGTCAATGCTCTGAACGCCAAACGCCATTTGTGGTTGTTGGTCGATAAAGATTAATTGGCAGTTTTGCGGGGTTAATACTTCAAGTTTTGGGTTACTCATGTTGATTTCCTTTAGGTTTACCAATGTTCAGGATCATTGATTTCATAATTTTCAAATTCTCATGCTTGTGGTCAGTGAATAATCGCAGTTACACGAATTTCGAAGCGCATTGTCGGCAAACCCAATGCCTCAACACCCAGCTGTGTCCAGATCGGTGCGTGGGAAGGCATGTACTGTCGGTAAAGTTTGACAATGGTTTCGTTGACTACTGGAGGAAATCCGCCGACATGGTAGGTGTTGACGTGAATAACATGCTGCCAGGTCGCACCTGCTGCCGCCAAGACCAACTCAATGTTGCGAAAAGCGGCGGCAATTTCTTCTTCGATAGCTTTGGGGATTTGCAAGTCATCATTCCAGCCACCCTGACCGGATGTCTCTACCCGATTCCCGATCTTGACTGCGGTTGAGAAATGCAGGGTTTGGCGGAAAGTCTCACCAAACCCCGGTGTGACGATAAATTCAGGCTTTTCCATCACACAAACCTTTCCGGTGACATAGGTGGGGCTGGCTCTTCAGGCAGTGGGATGAACTCTGCATCATCGGCATCCGGCAGTTTCATCTTGCCCGCCTTCCAGTCTGCTGCAGCCTGTGCGAGTCGATCTTTCGATGAGGAAACAAAGTTCCAATAAATGAATCTCTCACCGATGGGCTCACCACCAAGAACCATCACATTTGAATGTTCTAATGCTAGTAAACGTGATGCTGCCGAGCCGAGCACTAACATCCTGCCGCTCTCGTAGCGCATTCCACCCAACTCCACCGCACCGGTCGCTATGTAAAGCGCACGCTCGCTGTAACCGTCTGGAATCTCAGCAGTCGATCCCGGTGACATGTCGAGATGTGCATAGAATAACGGCGAATGTGTTTCAGCACTGGCAGTCAAACCATAGGCGCTACCGGCAATAAGTTGCCCGACCACACCTTTATCATTCCATTGCGGTAAATCGCTTCCTGCATGGTGAGAGAAGGACGGAGCACTCTCCTCGTGTTCAACTGGCAGTGCGACCCATGCTTGTATTCCATGCAGGTGATCGCCATGTGCCCGAGCGTGTTCGAACCGCTCGCTATGTGTAATGCCTCGTCCCGCAGTCATCCAATTAACTTCCTGAGGGCGGATTGTCTGTTCGTAGCCAAGACTGTCGCGATGCATTACCTCGCCTGAAAACAGGTAAGTTACGGTTGAAAGGCCAATATGTGGATGAGGACGAACATCGATGCTCCGATCCATACCTGGCATGATATCGAGGGGCCCCATATGGTCAAAAAAGATAAAGGGGCCAACCATACGATGCTTTGCAAACGGCAGGACGCGGCCAACTTCCAAGCCGCCACCAAGAGCGCGACGTCGTTGTTCAATGACAATTTCAATCATATGATTTGTTCCTGACCTAGGCAGCTTGTTTGGATAATGCTTCAGTAAACGCCGACGATGACTGAGAGCTGGCACTATGCAGCTTTCGCCAGCTTTGCGGCGACATGCCCGTTTTGAGTCTGAATACACGGCAAAAATGTGATTGGTCGTAGAACCCATTACTGAGTGCGATTTCACTCAAGGATAACCTCGTACACATCATTTCCTTCCTTGCGGCCTCTATTCTTAAGGCAGTGACATACTTCTGCGGAGTGACACCTGTCGTGTGTTTGAATGCGTGGGAAAAATGACTCACACTCAAATCCAGTAGGGAAGCGAGTTCAGTTGTCCTAATACAATGTTCGAGATGATCCTTTATGTAGTCGTTTACACGAGAGATCTGCCAACGAAGCAAGCCTCCCGTGTTTTTAGATGGCAAAGCTCCATTCTCACTTTCAACTGCCAGTAAGTTGATTGCCTGATCCAGAAACATTGAAGCGATGTCAACATCACGATGGATGACTCGCTCGGTCTCCTTCAATAACATCAGCAGTTGCCTCGACTGTTCCATACCGTTAGCAACCAGAAAGTCTGAGTTGTCCAATAAGTTAGCTGTGCTAGCATTGCGGTTCATAGATCACACTCCATGGATTGAATAAGATCCTGCTGGCATACTTAAGTCGTCGCATTGAGCACAGGATGATGTTTTTACGACGTCTCAAACAGGCCCAAACGAGTAGGCATTAACCAACACTAAAGAGGTGGTAATTCATGGCTATTCAGGTTGGCGAGTTGGTAGGGCTGGTGGTCAGTCAGTACGAGCACCGGGTCTTCGGGACGAAGAAGAGAAGTCAGGCCGTTACAAAAAGTCATGAATATATCCTCCGTTTTCATTGTGAGTGAGATAATTTTTTCAGGAGACACACGTTAGTGAAGACGTTTCCTTGAATAACATTGTGCTGTGCCTATACTCGATTCGGTAGTACCATTCGGGGGCAAGCTGTGTCGCTAATTGGGGAACGCTGAAATGGACATGGAAGAGCTAGAGACCTTCGTGCAAGTAGCTGATGCCGAGGGGATTTCGCCTGCTGCACTCCGGCTAGGCGTATCCAAGTCGATCGTCAGTCGTCGGCTCGTCCGGCTAGAAGCAGAACTTGGTGTCCAGCTGCTTGCACGAACCACACGCGGAGCTGCTCTAACAGAAGCCGGAGCCATATTCCGAGTCTATGCTGCCAGAATCTGTAACGAGATCGATGAGGCTAAAGAGACGATTCTGCCCGCCGGTGACCTTCGCGGCCGCTTACGTATTTCTATGCCACAGTCTTTCGGCTCGACGCATTTCGCTCCCGTACTTGCGGAAATGGCGCGACGTCACCCCCAGCTTTATATCCAAAGTAGCTACACTGATCGCAGAGTAGACATGATTACTGAGGGGTTTGATTGTGCGATCCGAGTGGGCTACCTTCAGGATTCCAACTTGATAGCCAGACGCATTGGACCTATCTATGGAAAGCTCGTCGCGAGTCCGGAATATATCAAAGCGCACGGGTCACCTGAGACGCCTGAAGAGCTCGTTACCCATCAAGCCCTGATGCAGGGCACCGAAGCCTGGAAACTCATGGATGGCAATAAGATTATCACCGTCCATCCACAGGGTCGCTTTAAGGCCGACAACGGCGCGGCGCTGGTAGCAGCAGCAATAGCAGGACTTGGTATTGCTAATCTCCCGAATGGCCTTACCGATGAGTATTTAAACTCGGGGGCGCTTGTTCCGATCATGACCCGCTATCCACTACCTCCAGCAGGTGCATATGTGATCCGACCACCAGGCCAGCATCCCGCTCGAAAGGTTCGGGTTCTTACCGAACTCCTGATCGAATATTTCGACCAGCCTCCGCATATAGGTGGAGCTGCTTCTACCTGAGTGGGGCATTGACTATGCCAGGTGATTACTTTGATCTCTGGTGATGCCCACAACAAACCTATCAATCTATTGAGAAAAATCGATAATTCCTCGCTGAATACCAATAGTCACTGCATGCGTCCGGTTATGAGCTGTCAGTTTTTCCATAATGTTCCTGAGGTGCCCTTTAACCGTGTCCTCGCCTATCGCCATCGCGAGGGCTGCCTCCTTATTCGACAAGCCGTTGGCGACATGTTGGAGTACCTGAACTTCTCTGTTGGTAAGACCATTCTGGTCCACATAAGCGGCTAACTCAGCCGCAATCTCCGGCGGGAAGCGACGTTTCCCGGCCGCCAATACGCGAATGGTTTCAATAAGTTCATGGCGCAACGAGCTTTTCAAAAGATAGCCCCGCGCGCCTGCTTTGATAGCTTTTAAGGTTCTGATATCCCCACGGTAGGTAGTAAGCACAGCGATACAAGCTTGCGGGAACTCCGAAATGATGGAGCTGATTGCGCCAATACCATTAAGTTCAGGCATTTGCACGTCCATAAGGGTGACATCTGGTTGAATTTTTCGGTATAAATGGATTGCCTCCAGACCGTTAGAGGCTTCCCCCACCAGAATAATATCTTCAGAACTTTCTATTAATGATTGAATGCCCTCCCTTATCAAGGGATGATCATCTACTATCAAAACAGTGATGGGCCTATTGGTATCTGCCATAGGTTTACCCTACTCTTTTCGAATGGTTTTGTTTTTCGTCAACATCATTTTCATAGGCAAGTAAGCCAGGTAATGAAAGTTGTATGTGTGTACCGTCATTACCGTTACTAACGATCATCAGGCTTGCGTCGATTCTACCGGCCCGTTCGTACATGCCTCTAAGTCCGCCATGTTCAGGCCTCCCTTGTATTCGCTGATAAAGTGGATCAATGCCAACCCCATCATCAACAACAAGCATCTCGAAAGTGCGTGGAGAATATATGAAGGAAACTCTAATCTGAGTAGCCTCTGCGTGGCGAAGCGCATTGAAGACTGCTTCTCTCCCTACCTGATAAAAAACATCACGAACTTCATTTCTAAGTACTCTTGGTTCGCCCTTATTACTAACCTGATAGATCGCAGAAAAAGGGGCGCCAGCCTCCAGCTTTAAAGACTGAAACGCTACGGCTAAATCCTCAGTTGGAGCCATCTGTCCACGCAAACCCGTAATTCGGTCTCGACCCTCAGCAATGACATGCTCGGCCCGGTCCATCGCCTTTTCCATGGAATATCGGGCATGAGATTGCTGAGGCAGACTATTAGCGATAGCCTGAAAGCTGAGCATCATTCCCTGAACACTTTGTAGCAAGGTGTCGTGCAGTTCGCGCGCGATGCGCTCGCGCTCCTGAAAGCGCTCTTCAAGACGGTTTCTAAGAATTGACTTTTGTCGATGCGTATAAGCGCGGGACATCCATAACACAAGCATGAGAATTGTTAACAAAGAGAGCAGCTGGAACTCTGGGCGCAGATAGAAAACTTGTGGAACAATTATATTTAAAGCCTCATCAGGGAGATGTAAATGCCCATTTTCACCAAGTGCACGTACCTGGAATTCGTAATTCCCCGGACGCAGACGTGTGAAAACCGCTTGCCTTGAGCGTCCAGCGTCGACCCATTCCGAGTCATGACCGTTAAGCCGGAATTGAAAGCGCATGGCCTCTGGCGCAAGCAGGTTCAATGCTGAATAGGTAATCACGAGTTTATCCGGCTCAGTTGATAACCGAACGGGCGCGGCGGTGATATCTAAGTCAACGCCATCGACTGTCAACTCCTTGATTTTAACGACGGGTGGCTGTGCCATTCCCCTTGGTTGGTATGGATCAACGCGAACAACCCCATTACCGGTGGAAAACCATAGCATGCCTTCTTGCGTGAAGACCGCTGTGGGCACCGGCATTACCTTATACAGGTCCATAGGCAGCCGGCCGATGTGATCATGCGAGCTGTACATGAGTGTGTCGCCACCGGCTATTACGCGTTCGATCTCAGCTGCGGGCAGTTTATAGATGCCACCACGGCTATGTACCCAGATATCCATCCCGGATTCTTTTTTGTCTTTTTCAGCTGGCACAGCGACTAACCCGTAGATATTCTGAAATGGCCCAGCAGCCGGCAGCTCAAGGGAATGAAACCGTCCGTCCTTGAAATATGCCAAGCCATGCTGGCCACCTATCCATGTGCGTCCGCGCAAATGCAACATTGCTGTGACATGGCCAATGTTCAAACCTTGCTGATCACTCCAGTGAGAGATCTTCTGCTCATCAACAGACACGAGAAGATTATCCCGGTAGCCGAACCACAGCTTGCCTGCTAAATCTCGTGAGGCAGTGACAGGCATCACTTGCCGATTGGAATCACTCACTGGCTCTATGCGTCGCCATTTCTGATCAGACCAGACGAAAAGACCCGCCCGGTTAATTGAGACCCATATATCACCATTCTTACCAACCGCTATGGCCCTTACCGCAGATTCGCGGGCAGACTCGACCGGTAATGCCGCGATGTGCCGTAGTTCGTCGTCTTCAAGCGAAAAAATCCCCCGGTGCCCACCAACCAGCAAGCCGTATTCCTGACTATTTATCAATGTGGTGATCGGCATGTCCAACTCAAAGATGGCCGGACTATTCTCACGGATGTTCCCTAGCTGGCCATTATCTGAGCCAATCCATAACGAACCAGTACCATCCACCGCCAACGCGTGACCGCCTGGCCCCCCGGGCAAAGCGAAGGGAGTCATTGTTTTTCGTGTGAGTCTATCTAATCCCGAATCCGTCCCCACCCACAAAGTGCCATCACGGTCGATAAACGTAGCCATGACATTATTAGAGCTGAGTCCGTCACGAACCGTGAATGAGTTAATTACACCCTGCTCTTCGATAGACCTGGAGCGCGCCCCGGCAGCAATGTGGTGCACACCGTAGCCTAGCGTGCCGAGCCAAGCGCCGCCCTGTTGGTCCAGAACAATACTAATTGAGCGTGAGGAAGGTGTCTCTTCAACCTCAATATTGTCATAAGCGTTTTTTTTCAAATGGAGCAAATGATCCTTGGCACGATCAGTTATCCATATATCGCCTGCAGAGGATGACGTTATTTTGCTGATTGATTGGCTATTGGTGCTGATTTGTGTGAACGACGATACCCCTGGAGAGAGCATATATAATTGCTCTTCGCTTGCTGCCCAGACATAGCCATCTTTATCTACGTGAACCGCTTGGGCATGAGGTTCATTAAACCCCTCCTCCTTACCAACTGAGTGCCAATTTGTGCCGTCATGTCGGGCGAGACCACCATTCGTTGCAGCCCAAACTTGTCCTCGCTGGTCTTCGGCAAGGCTGAAAACCACCCCGCCCGGGAGACCTGGGTCAATCGGTTGAATCACTCCATTTGCCTTGATCAAGCGGACTCCGCCGGCACGCAAACCTACCCACAGGCCATCGGTGGAGCTTAGCAGCGAAGAAACCGCACCGAGCTGCTCACCGTTAGCAGGATCGAATTTCTCAAACTCAAAACCATCGAAGCGATATAAGGAATCCTGAGTACCTAACCAAAGGTGTCCATCAGCAGTTTGTTCAAGCGCTAACACAGAGCTGGGGCTTTGGTCGCTGCCACTCCAGCGGCGATGATCCATTTCGTCAGAGATGCTTGCCAATACACTTGAGCATAGTAAGCTTCCAAGTAAGAGACTCAGCAGCAAACTCATATATTTCCGCATGGAGTACCACCTCCATAATGCGCCATCACACGCTTTGAAATGTTGGCCTACAACCACTAGAGGTATCAAAACCTACCTACCTGCTGTTGGAGCCATTCAATAATTTGATCCGCTACATGCTCCCAGCCCGGCTGCATCATAAGCAAATGCCCATAACCAGGAAACGAGATGTAGTCAGTAGGCGCTAACGAGCGTCTCTGATGATAATAATTGGCTAAAATTACAGAACTATTTACCAAACGATCGTCACCACCAGAAATCAATAATAACGGCCCTCGTTCCTGATTAAACAACAATCTGCTTCCCAGTCCCAATGATATTGCGATCATTAGTTTTCTTGGAATCTTAGAAAGAATTTTATTATAGGGTAGTTCTATTGTGTGTGGCGACACCGGATGTGCGATATGCCGTAAAAACTGCGCTGACGTCATTTGCACAAAGCATATGCCATTCAACTGATCAGTTTTTGCAGTAACTATATGTAACAGTGAACGTAAATTCGGGAAAGATCGTTTTGGCGGTCGTGAAGCAATTGCGACACCGGCTAAGCCAATACCTCGGTCAAGCAGCAGTTGAACGACCATTCCGCCCAGTGCATGGCCAATCAGAATTGGTGGTGAAGGTAAGGCCGTTATCTGGAGCGCATAGAAATCTACCAGACGTGTTAATACATCTTTACCATTCAAGATGTTATACCACCCTAGTTCACTTTGGTCTGGTAGCGAGAGTAGACTGCAGGTATATCCGCAGGCCTTGAAATGACCCTCGAACTTTTCCCATATCACCGGAGCTAACAAGTCGCCTGGAACAAAACATATATAGTTGCCCATGATCTGAAATCAGTCCCGCCCTACATGCATCTGATAGCGATTTATCTCAATCTCCAATTCTATTGCTGCTAACGTCTCGCAGTTGATTCGATACGCCGCTCTGCCTTGGTGATACTCAGATGGCTCCAGCCCAGGCATGTTCACAAGTATTGGACGCCAAGATAGGAACCTCAAAGAGGTTGGGCGGTATGCTCACCATTAACGTACTCAGGAAGTTATTTCTGTTGTGAGTCGAAGCTCTGCATCAAATTAGCGTAATGGGGGACATGGCTAGCGAGAATTCCACCAAAGCCCTCAATATCGTTGCGCCAATCACGATGTAATTCCCCTGCTACAGCAAACCAGTTAACAAGTTGAGCGCCGGCAGCCTGCATTCTGCTCCATGCACCATCCCGTGTTACTTGGCTGTGAGTACCCGACGCGTCAGTGACAACAAACACATCAAAACCTTCTTCAATTGCTGATAGCGTTGGAAACGCCACGCAAACCTCTGTGACAATGCCTGCGATGAGCAACTGTTTCTTACCCGTGGCTTTTACCGCATTTACGAAGTCTTCGTTGTCCCAAGCGTTTATCTGGCCGGGACGAGCAAAATAAGGCGCATCAGGAAATGCCGCTTTGATCTCCGGAACCATGGGACCATTGGGGCCATCTTCGAAGCTGGTGGTTAGTATGGTTGGAATATTGAAGAACTTGGCGATGTCTGCCAAAGCCAGAACGTTGTTCTTGAACTCATCAGGGGAGAAATCTCGCACCAAAGTAAGTAGTCCAGCCTGATGATCTACCATCAGCAGGGCTACGTCGTTTTTATCCAAACGTTTATATTGAAAAGCCATCGTCATTTCCCTTTAAAGTTACTGGTTGAGTTTTCCGACCAGAAGTACCCAATCTTATGAAATACCAAATTGAATACCGTGCATGCTGAATGTTGCGGATGGTGTAAGAATTCATTTCGAGCTCTGAATCACACCCTAAATTAAGTCTCAGTTATCGTGAAACTCTAATGCACCCACCTTAGCTAAACACCGCCGCTGATTATTGGATGAAAATGAGATTTTTGTATGGTTGTGTGATTATCGAAAGTTTAGGGTAGCGTAGTACAACTACCCATAATCTTTCGAACAAGTGCTTAAACCGATTGGCTTGGCAAGAACATTAATTCGTAAAACGCAAATAGAAAGTCGCTTAAGATTCTATTTCGTTCCAGCGAAAGCGAATTGAACATCTAGCTTTTGAGTTTAACCGCAATGGTGGCGACATATTCGCCCTGGTGGCGGGCAATCTCCAGCTCACGATCATCAGGTTGCCGAGAGCTATCAGCGCCCGCAATGGTCGATGCACCATAAGGCGTACCGCCACTCACCTTCGAGATATCAAATAGCGCGGGCGTGGTGTAGCCGATCGGTACAATAACCATGCCGTGGTGCGCCAATGTGGTCCAGGTAGAGGTAATGGTCATTTCCTGACCGCCCGTTGTCCCGGTTGAGGTGAACACGCTCGCTACTTTACCTGCCAGGCTTCCCTTGGCCCAAAGACCGCCAGTCTGATCGAAGAAGGTACGCATTTGCCCTGACATATTGCCGAAGCGGGTTGGCGTACCGACGATGATGGCATCATAGTCACTCAGCTCTGCTGGCGTCGCCACTGATGCGTCCTGGTCGACCTTTCCACCTGCTGCCTTGAAGGCTTCGTTATCCATGGTTTCAGGGACACGTTTCACAGTGACCTCTACGCCATCGACGCTACGAGCGCCCTCAGCAACTTTGTTCGCCATGGTTTCGATATGACCATACATGGAGTAATAGAGAACAATTACCTTTGTCATTTTCGCTTCCTCTTTAGATGAAAAGTGTTTTTCGTTTGCTTTGCCCGTCCTTCGGGCGATGAGCGCAATGTGTTTACTGATTCAAAACGATCGAGAAGCTTGCTGTCTGACGCGTGATGAAGCCATTGGTCACTATGAACGTATCAGTTCCAAATTCGACCTTTGACCTGCCAGACTCACATGCCCATTCCACATAAGCCAAATCTTCGTGGATCACAGCCACGTCAGTGCGCCATGTTGCGTCGGGGAGATCATTCAACAACCTGGCATACATCTCCGCGATCTCTTTCGGTCCACGATAAGTGTCGCCATTCACCACGACCACGGCGTCTTTGGCATAGTGGGTTGATACTTTTTCGGCATTCTGCTCACCCAAAGCGGCTTCATGACTGGCAAGAACTTGTTCGGTCGTCGGCATAGCGTTCTCCCTCGTATAGGGTTTGGTGGTTGCCTGTTTTCAGCTCAGTGAAACACTGAACACCCTTTTTCCCACCGCCGTTCCTGCACGAAACTCCTTATGCGTAGCTTCCAGAGTTTCAACATTGAGACTGCGTACTGGCCCGTTCACTGTGCTCTGCAAAACCCCGTCATCTATTAGCTCTGCAACGCGTTGAAGCAAGCGCCCTTGCTCGTTCATGTCATCTGTTTCAAACAGGGATCGGGTGAACATCAGTTCCCAGTGAATTGAGATACTCTTGCGTTTGAATCCCCGGATATCCAATTGTTCAGGATCATCAATTAAACAGAATGCACCCTGAGGAGTTAAGATGTCAGCGCTTTTAGCAAGATGCTCTCCACTGGCCGTCAAGCTCGCGATGTAGTCGACCGAGTGCACGTTCACCTTGTTGAGTTGCTCACGCCAGTCGGCGCGGGGATCAATGACGTGGTGAGCCCCCATGGAACGCGCCCATTGAGCACTTTCTGGTCGAGATGCCGTGGCAATCACCTTTAGATTGGCGACCTTGGCGGCAAGCTGCGTCAGGATTGATCCAACGCCTCCACCGGCTCCAATGATCAGAATTGATTTCTGCTGTGTTGGCGGCGCTAACTGGACCTTAAGTCGGTCAAATAAAATCTCCCAGGCAGTGATGCTGGACAGTGGAAGTGCTGCTGCTTCCTCATAGCCAAGGCTTGAAGGCATATGACTGATGATTCGTTCATCAACTGCCTGGAATGCGGCATAGGCGCCGTCTCTCGAAATGTTTCCGGCGTACCAGACTTTGTCGCCTGGTTTGAAGCTCTGCACGTTATCTCCGACGCTGTGTATCACCCCGGCGGCATCCCAGCCAAGGATTCGTTTGTCACCTGTAGCCATGCCATCCCTGACTTTGTAGTCCACAGGGTTTGCAGCTACCGCCTTTACCTGCACCAATACATCTCGCGGACCGAGTGTGGGCATCGGGACATCAATCTCGATAAGACGGGTGGCATTTTCGCCTACTTCATAGATCGCCGTGATTGATTTCATCCTATGGTCCTTTACTTTATTCATGTGAGGGAAAATGTGGCAGCACATGCTCTGTAATCTCTTCAATCACCTCTAAAGCGGGTCTTGAGCCATACTTTAGGTTGAGTGCGACATGTGCGATACCCGCTAATCTGAGCAGGGCCAGAAGTTCCTTCAGGCGGTTACGTCCAACTCTATAGCCAAGGTGAATAGGAGTAGCTGCTGCATTCGGATCGCTGGTGAGATCCAAATAGAGAGACTGCATGACTGGTTTTATCCGCCCTTCCCTTGTGCTATCGACAGCCTCATTCCATTGATTCACAATCATCTTTTGCTCTGGCGGGTTTCGGTGATACGTCATCCAACCGTCTGCGTTTTTGGCCAACCAGTCTAGGTTCTGTTGAGCGAAACCTGTAATTAGAATAGGCACGCTGGAACCAACGCTTGGCTTGGGCAGGAGTTCAAGAGGATAATCCAAGGTGTTTCGAATGTCCTCAATAGGTCCTTCGTTCAGGTACAGTCCTCGAATATCCGTCAGTCGAGTGCGAAAGTCCTCCCCTCTTATGGCGTGTTCATATCCGTATAGAGAAAACTCGACTGGACGGTCGCCGGATGCCACGCCGAACAGAAACCTTCCCCCCGAAAGAACGTCAACGGAAGCGCTCGCCTTAGCAAGGTCCACCGCTGCCCGCAGTGGCAGAATCACTGAACCCGTGCCTATTGCAATACGGTGGGTTACCGCAGCAACATAAGCAGTGAAGACCCAGGCATCATAGATCTGGCCTACATCACCAAAATATGGGTCACGAACCGGAACATCACGTGTCCAGAGAGCAGCGTAACCCGCCTCATCTGCAACACGAGCCAGTTCCAGCTGATTTTGCATTTTTGGCAGATCCCCAGAAAATGCTTCTATAGGAAAAAAGATCCCCAGAGTGAGATGGCCTTTCCGGAAGGTTCGGCGAAATCCGGGATGTTCAGAGAAATCGTGTTCGATTGTCATAATGAATATGCTCAGTTGACCCTAAAGGTGAAACTAGCAGGGCGTATTTTGATCAAGAGACTGAAATGACCACTTTTCCTTGAAGCCGCTTGCCATTGACCTCTCCTCGCTCCAAAGCGGTGTGCGCTTCTGGGATTTGTGCAAGAGAGAACTTGGCACCAATAATCGGGCGGATCTGGCCGCTTTCCAATAATGTCTTGAGAGCCTGTAATTTGCCCCGGTTTTGGCGAGTAAATACAAAGTGGTACTCTGCATTTACGCCCCAGGCTGCAATGAGGTTCTGTGGGGTGGCCAGATCGACAATGGATACAACTCGGCCGGCGTCACTGAGTACATTAGGTGACTGACTCAGCGTCTGCCCTCCAATTGTGTCGAACACCACATTTACACCTTTGTTGCCCGTCAGGCTGGCGATTTCCTCTATGTAGTTTTTGCTGGTGTAATCAATGGCATGGTCTGCGCCCAACTCGCGTACAAACTCCTGGTCACTGCCCCGGCAAGTCGTGTAGACAATTGCACCCATCGTTTTTGCCAGTTGAATCGCAATGGAACCTACGCCGCCCGCTCCTCCGTGAATCAGGATGGACTCGGCCGGATTCAATTTTGCCCGCGATACGAGGGCTTCCCAGGCTGTTCCGCCGACCAGCGTAGTGGAAGCCGCTTCTTCGTGTGACAGGTTCGCAGGCTTGTGAGTCACCAATGATTCCGGCACGACATTGTACTCAGCATAAGAGCCACCTTTTGGGCCAAAGATTTGGGGCGTGTAGAACACCTCGTCGCCCACTTTAAAGTCAGTTACCCCAGGGCCCACCTTTTCGACTACCCCGGAGACGTCATGTCCGGTAATGGCAGGAAGAGGAACATATTCCGGATAATCACCCCGGCGAATCTGGAAGTCGAGAGGATTGATAGCGGTAGCCATTACGCGCACCAGCAGTTCGCCGATACCCACTTCAGGTACTGCCACATCCTGCAGCTCAAAGCTTTCAGGGCCGCCAAATGATTTCAATATTACTGCTTTCATTGAATATTCCTTTTTTCGATATAACGAAATTATGTGTTGAATAACACAGAGACTGTCACTTACCTTAACTAAACATCACCTCTTGTTATTGGATGAACGTGCGAGTTTTGTATGATTGTGTGATGGATAAAAGAGGGTCGAAATAAACAAAGACCTATGATGTGATGTGCAGGAGTAATGACGACATTGAAATGTTTTACAACACCAAAAGGCTTCATCGTTTCAATAAAAAACTATCGACGTTGGCGTTTAAAGTGGATTTTCAAAACGGCTGATTAGTGTCTCAAGTATTAGCAGCGTTTCATTTATTTTTTTTGGGTTAAGCTAAATTATTAGATGAATGAGTAGTCCTACTGAATGATTGACTGTTATCAAAACCAAATAGGATTGTCTCTTGCCAAAAATCTCCCTACGAAAAATTCTAGTCACCAGCACAGCACTACTAACCATGGCCCTGACGAATGGGACCGCCCTGGCAAAGCCTGATTTGAAACCAATTACAGTAAAGGCGAAAAGTCTCGAACAGCTTCATTCGTTGGTGATACATCAAAATGGTGAACGAGTATTCGCTAATGCTTTTCGTGGTGCTGCTCTCAATACGCCTGTTAATATCAAGTCGGTTTCAAAGACCATTTTGGCCCTGCTGACGGGGATCGCCATAGACCGAAGCATCATAGAAGGACCGGATCAACGTGTATTGCCGCTTCTTGGAAAAGATAATTTTGGGGATGATCGGGACAAGCTGACTATCGACCATTTATTAACTATGCAGAGCGGGCTGAAGAGCACATCAGGCCGGAATTATGGGCCATGGGTCAACAGCAACAACTGGGTCGACTTTGCTCTGAATAGTCCCTTAGTGAATAAGGTTGGTGGCCAATTCAGCTACTCCACCGGCGACTGGCATATTCTTGGGGCGGCACTCACACAAGCCTCCGGGTACAGCCTGCATCGTCTGGCACAAGACTGGTTGGGGAATCCGCTTGATATTGTTATTCCACCCTGGGTTGCCGATCCGCAAGGGCGTTACATGGGCGGTAACGAGATGACAATGAGTCCGCTTGGACTGGCTAGAATTGGCGACATGGTACTAAATGGTGGAAAAATTGATGGTCAGGATGTGGTCAGCCCAAATTGGCTTAAAACGTCCTGGCAGCCTCGTGGTCGGTCACCCTTTTCAAATGATCTGTATGGTTATGGCTGGTTCCTGACGGAATATGCGGGTCAACAAGCAGTTTATGCTCGGGGATATGGTGGTCAGATGCTGGTTCTTGTTCCAGAACTGCAGTTATCGATTGTTATAATCTCTGACCCCACTCTTCCGGCCCGCAGTGATGGTCACTTTGGTGACTTGGAGCAGTTGCTTGAGAGCATTATCGAGACTATCGAAAATGGCGGATGATAGGATCTCAGGTTGGGCTGAAGAACGAAGCCCAACAATTTATAAATGACATAACATTATCGAATCGTTGGGTTTCGCAAGCTCTGCCCAACCTACCCTACATTTATTTATTTTTATAATCACATGGATGGTGATTGATGCAATATCGACGGGCTTTTGTTGCCGGTGGTAAGTATTTCTTTACAGTTAATCTGCTGGAACGAGATAAATCATTATTTACTGATCATATTGATCTGCTTAAAACTGCATTTTGCAGAGTTAAACTCACCCACCCTTTTGATATTGATGCGATCGTGGTGTTACCCGATCATCTGCATACTATCTGGACACTCCCTGAAAATGACGCCGATTTCGCCACACGTTGGCGTTTAATCAAATCACATTTTTCTCGCGGCCTTCCCTCTACCGAGCTAATCAATAATTCACGAAAACAAAAATCTGAACGCGGCATCTGGCAGCGCCGTTATTGGGAACATTTAATCCGTGATGATTTGGATTATCAAAGACATGTTGATTACTTTCATTACAATCCGGTGAAACATAGTTATGTGGATAAAGCAGTTGATCGGCCTTATTCCAGCATTCATCGGTTTATTGAGAAAAATATCATTTCAATTGATTAGAGTGTTGGTGAAACGATGATTTTTACCAATATAGGGGAACATTGAGTTGTTGGGCTTGGTGTCTCAGCACAACCTGCTAATTAAATTCATCGATTGCTCGCCAAAGCCTAATTTGTGTTCATGCCCAAAGGCGTTACAATCGAAACACATCAACTTTGTTGCTAACTCACAAACACTGCGGCATCACTTCAAACGCAATACAACAATCTCTAAGAGTGGTTATGGAAAATAAAATCTTATCGACTGGCGCTAAGGCGCTTGCAGTAAACCTTGATGCTATCCGCTATGGTTCATTTGCTGAAATAGGTGCGGGTCAGGAGGTAGTTCGCTGGTTCTTTCGGGTTGGCGGTGCAGCAGGGACGATTGCTAAAAGCATCTCGGCTTACGACATGAAGGTCAGTGATGATATTTATGGCAAAGCCTCCCGGTATGTCTCGCGTGAGCGTCTGGAAGACATGCTTGAGCATGAATATAACTTGATTGTGGATTGTTTAAGCGAGCAACGTGGTGATAACACGGCCTTTTTTGCATTTGCTAACACAGTATCCGCTCGTAACTATCATGGCACCAACGAATGTCATGGCTGGTTGGGGATTCGTTTTCAAACTGAACCTCATGCCGCGCCAAGTGAAATCATTATTCATGTCAGAATGCTCGATCATGAAAACGCGCTGCAACAGGAAGCCCTGGGTATTTTAGGTGTCAATCTGGTTCATGGCGCATTTCATCTCAGCCAAAACCCGGACATGCTGGTGAAATCACTGCTGGATAATTTGACTACTGATCGTATTGAAGTTGATATGGTCGACTTTCATGGTGATGCTTTCCTGCATGTTGATAACCGCGTCATCAGTCTACGACTTGTTCAGCTTGGCTTGAGCGGTGCAGCGATGTTTTCGGCAGATGGCAAAGTGCTGCAACCTTCAGAACATTTGCGTAAGAAGAATGTACTAGTCGAACGGGGCCGTTTCCGGCCTGTTACTCACGTCAACATTGATATGTTGAATGCGGCCAGAAAACAATTTGAAGCCGAGGATGATTCCGGCCCGGAAGATACTATTTCTATCATGGAAATCACTATGCATCACCTGCGGGATGATAATGATAGTGTCGATCTCGAAGATTTTATCAGTCGTGCCGAAGTGTTAGAGGCCACCGGTCATACCGTGATGATTTCGGACTATCCTGAATACTACCGTCTGGCCACCTATTTATCCCGTTACACCAACCGTCGAATTGGTATGGCAATGGGCGCGCATAGCTTGATTGACCTGTTTGACGATCGGTATTACGCAACATTACACGGCGGTATTTTGGAAGGCTTTGGCCGGCTGTTTAAGAATAACGTCAAACTCTATATCTATCCTTACAAAGATGCGGCGACCAATACCCTGTTTAAAGTCGACAATCTCAACGTGGATGAAAAACAAACCTATCTATACGACTATCTGAAACAAGGTGATCACATCAAGCAGATTGAAGCGTTTAATGAAGATTATCTGCACATTTTTTCACCGGATGTACTGAAAATGATCACCAGCAATCAGATGGGCTGGGAGAAATTAGTGCCTGACGTGGTGGCACAGAAAATCAAAACACAGCAGTTATTTGGTTACAAAGCTGTTGAGTAGATCATAGGTTGGGCTGAATATTTCTGCCCAACCATTCAGATATTTTCTAAACCAGCCAGTTACTAAGCTTAGGATTTTACTTTTCGATAGTGTTTGGAGACCTTCGCCCTATTCCCACAAGTGTCCATACTGCACCATCTGCGTTTATGACTGCGTGAGTTGTCGACAAACATCAAAACACAATCCGGATTTAAACAGCGTTTAAGATACATTCTTTGCTCGCTGGCGAGCAAAGTAGCGACTTCGAATGCAAACAGGCCGATAAGCTCTTCCGTTGAGCTATAGGTTTTTGGATTATTTAGCTGATACCCCTCAGAGGACATCTCAAGCTGATAATGCGTTTTGTAGTTTTTCAGGTCGTCATTCAGCGATGTAATAGCTTCGTCATCCAGGCTTTCATTATCAATAATCCGGGTAAGAATATGTCTTGCCTTTTTCCTGAATTCAAGCAATTTTCCTAGCTCAACCCCCTTGCCGAGATCAGCGTCAATGTTGGCTTGATCCAGCCATTCCATCACATCACTGTCGGACATCAGTAAATCCATTAACTCCCCTTTTACATTGACTTCAGTATTAATGAAATCAACACCCAGGTTGTTACCCACAAATTCGTATTTCTGTTTCACTTTATTCATATAACCACTATACATGCATTTGACAGGTTAGTTAAGTGCTGTTAATTTATAACCTGTATAAATAATTTATACAGGTTAGTTTTTTATTTTATAACAGGAGATGACGATGAAAAATCATGTATTAAGTAGTTATAACCAGAGCGCGCATTGGAATAGAACAAAATTTACATGGGGGAATGTGTTAATAGATGGTGGAGAACGCGATAACAATGGGAAAACACATATTTCAAATATGAGCCAGGGAGTGATGGCATGGCTGACAAAGACTGGGAAAATGATGAAGCGTCTGCCGTTTTTATTGCTGTTAACCCCTCAATTGGCGTTAGCCACACAAGCTGAGGCTCATAACAAATCGAATGAAGTGACTAAGCCCTACTCCGCTGAGAGTTCACCAGTGAGTTATGGTTATGAAACGGTAGAGGGACTGGATATCTTTTACCGGGAAGCTGGAAAAAGAGACAAGCCCGTTCTTGTTTTGCTTCATGGCTTTCCTGCTTCGTCACATATGTACCGGGAGGTTTTGGCTGGTCTGGCAGAAGATTACTATTTAATTGCGCCTGACTATCCTGGTTTTGGCAATAGCAGCTTTCCCGCTCCTGAAAGTTTTGACTACACATTTGATAATCTCGCCCGGGTGATGGAGCTGTTTTTAGCACAAAAAGGCATTGATCAATTTTCAATGATGATTCAGGACTATGGTGCTCCCGTGGGCTTCAGACTGGCGGTAAAACACCCTGAGCGTATTCAAGCCATCATTACACAAAATGGAAATGCCTATAAAGAAGGCTTGTCGGTAGAAGGTTGGGGACCGATATTCGACTACTGGAAACAAAAAACGCCAGAGCTGGAAACGACGATTGCTGAAAACGTTTTCACATTTGAGGGAATGAAATGGCAGTTCACGCATGGAACTCAACAACCGGAATTCGTCCTGCCAGATAATTGGGTATTGGCTTATGCTAATCTGACTAAACCCGGACAAACCAGGGCTCAGTTGGATCTGTTTTATGATTACCAAAACAACGTGTTGAAATATCCCGAATGGCAAAATTACTTGCGTACTCATCAACCGCCAGTACTGGTGGTATGGGGCAAAAATGATGCTTTTTTCCCTGAAGAAGGGGCTGAGGGATTTAAAAAAGATGTGAAAGATATCGACTATAACATTTTAGATACCGGACACTTTGCGCTTGAGGAAGAGGCCCCGTTTATCATCAACAAAATCCGGGGGTTTTTATCTTCAAGAAATATTCGTTAGTTCTTTTATTTATGACCGTGGATTTCAAATGTAATTATTGGGCAAGGATGCCCTGTTTTTGCTGTTTTTCTGTTTTTGCCGTTTTTAGTTTTCTATTAAGTTAAGAACCATACTTAAGCGAAACATTTGATCATGCGCTGTTTGACTTTAGCAAACCAGAAACCAGTAGCAAAAAGCCATCTACCGCTCGGCGTGATGCAGCGTGTGGGTCCTCTGCATTAGCAATCCATAAAGATGCACCAAACAAGGCACCATTAATCAGACGTGCCATCGCCAGCGAGTCAACGTCTCGCAAAATGCCCTCTTCCATCAGCTTTTCAATACTGAGCTGTGTACTGCGAATACAACAGTTTTTACGTGGCCACTGCGAGGGATCACCTAATACAGCAGGACCATCTAAAAGCGTGATGCGTTGAATTTCCGGTTCACATGCCATATTGAGATAGGCGATGGAGCCATTGATAAAGGCATCCCAGGTGGTAGGACTCTCCGACTTTATAGCGGACAGACGTGTCGTCATTTCTTCTTCAATCTGTTGAATGACGGCTAGAAGTAATCCTTTTTTACCGCCGAAATGATGGTAAAGCGCGCCACGTGTTAAGCCGGCTTCTGCCGTCAGATGGTCCATGCAACTCTCCGCGAAACCATGTTGAGCAAAAGATTCTCTCGCAGATTTAATGAGCTTAGCCTGGGTTTCGGCAATCATCTCTTCACGTCTTTGTGCCATTTTTTTCTCCAAATCTTTTACATACGTAGCGCATGCAATTTGACATACAGTACGTATGCGAAATACTATACATCACATACGTCTCGTATGAGTAAGTATTTCCGCACTAATTTTAAGGCAATTATACATACGTTACTTACGCTATCAGACATACGAAACGTATGTTAGTTGCCATATGACAGAAACAACCGGGCAAGCCTTTTGTAGCAACGTCCTGAAACGAGTGGAAACAACATGGAGGAACAAGATCATGAGTACAAGAAATACCATCAGAATGTTTATGTTAGGAAGTATTTCCGCAATGGTGTTGTCCGCCTGTGGGAGTCCGGAAGCTGCTGGCCAGCCAGAAGAACCCGCAGCTCCTCAGGTCAGTGTGGCGCAGGTCGTTAACGAACGAATCACTGAATGGGATGAATTTACGGGTCGCTTACAAGCACCGCAAACGGTCAATCTTGTACCACGCGTATCCGGTTATATCGAACAAGTACATTTCCGTGAAGGTGCTTTGGTAAACAAGGGTGATTTATTAGTACAGATTGACGCAAAGCCTTTTGCGGCCGAAGTCGCCAGACTCAAAGCTGACCTGCAAAGTGCACAAAGCGCCGCAGAACTGGCTGAAAGCGAATACCAAAGAGCAGAAAAACTGAGCGTGGCACGCGCGATTTCTGAGGAGCTGCTTGATACCCGTTTAGCTCGTAAACAGCAAACCGCTGCAAGTGTTGCCTCTGTGAAAGCGGCACTGCATCGTGCTGAGTTGGATTTAAGCTATACCCGTATTACCGCACCTATTAACGGCCGTATGTCGTATGCACTGATAACGGTAGGTAACTACGTTAATGCCGGTCAAAGTCAGTTAACCAGCTTAGTGTCGACCGACAAAATGTACGCCTACTTTGATGTCGATGAGCAAAGTTATCTGAAATATCTCCGCTTAAGTGAAGACGGAAAACGGGCTGATACCCGTGATGCCACAGCAAATCCGGTATATATGGCCCTGGCCGACGACAGCGATTACCAGCACACGGGCAACATTGATTTTGTCGACAATAGTGTGAACCAGCAAACCGGCACGATCCGGATTCGCGCCACTTTTGCCAACAGTGACAATAGCCTTCTACCAGGCTTATTTGCTCGTATCAAATTGGTCGGCAGTGACTCCTATCAAGGCATTCTGATTGATGAAAAAGCTATCGGTACAGATTTGAACAACAAGTATGTGCTGGTCGTGACTGCTGAAAATCAGTTGGAATACCGCGCAGTTAAGCTGGGGGAAAAGGTAAACGGGCTGCGAATTGTGCGTGAAGGTTTATCTGCAAATGACAAAATTGTTGTGAATGGCTTACAACGCGTGATGCCGAATATTCAGATAGAACCCAAACTGGTGGATATGGCCACTAAAGAACAATTAGCAGATTTGCGTAAAACTCAACAGTTATTGGATAAAACCAACACCGAACTGGCTGCTGAGACTGACAACACAGCAGATCAAGGATAAGGAAAGATCATGTTCTCGCAATTTTTTATCAAACGCCCTATTTTTGCAGCGGTTATTTCACTATTCTTTTTAATAACCGGTGCTATTGCGGTCTGGCAGCTGCCGATCACCGAATACCCGGAAGTAGTTCCCCCTACTGTGGTCGTAACGGCTAATTACCCAGGAGCTAACCCTAAGGTAATTGCTGAAACGGTGGCATCGCCATTGGAGCAGGAAATTAACGGCGTAGAAGAGATGCTCTATATGTCATCTCAATCCACCTCCGATGGCCGGATGACACTGACTGTGACATTTGCCATCGGAACCGATGTTGATTTGGCCCAGACGCAAGTTCAGGCACGGGTGGATCGTGCCATGCCAAGGTTGCCACAGGAAGTGCAACGCTTAGGTGTCGTCACCGAGAAATCATCACCCGATTTAACCATGGTGGTGCATTTAAGCTCACCGGACGATCGCTACGATATGCTCTATTTGTCTAACTATGCGCTTTTAAATGTCAAAGATGAACTGGCACGGATTGATGGTGTGGGTAATGTAGAGCTATTCGGCGCTGGTGATTACAGTATGCGGATCTGGCTGGATCCAAATAAGGTGGCGGCATTAGGCTTATCTCCATCACAAATTACGGCAGCAATTCGCGAGCAAAACCAGCAGGCTGCCGCCGGGAGTTTAGGTGCACAGCCCAGTGCTGAAGCAGAATTTCAACTGCTGATCAATGTTAAAGGACGGTTATCAACCGTTGAAGAATTTGGCAATATTATTATCAAGGTCGGCGACAACGGTGAGGTCAGTTACTTAAAAGATGTCGCCCGTATTGAGCTGGGCGCCTCCACTTATGCACTGCGCTCGTTATTAAACAATAAAGATGCCGTCGCGATTCCTATTTTTCAGGCATCCGGTTCTAACGCGATCCAAATCTCTGATGATGTACGGGCGAAAATGGCGGAGCTATCAAAAGGCTTTCCGGACGGTCTGGCCTACGATATCGTCTACGATCCGACGGTATTTGTACGCGGCTCTATTGAAGCGGTAATAAAAACCCTGCTTGAAGCATTGCTGCTAGTCGTTTTGGTGGTCGTGCTGTTTTTGCAAACCTGGCGCGCGTCGATTATTCCATTGGTTGCCGTGCCGGTCTCATTAATAGGTACCTTTGCTTTTATGCATTTGTTAGGCTTTTCGCTTAATGCCCTATCATTATTTGGTTTGGTATTAGCCATCGGTATCGTCGTCGATGACGCTATCGTGGTGGTCGAAAATGTAGAACGTAATATCCGGGAAGGCTTATCGCCGGTTGCGGCTACACAAAAGGCGATGACAGAAGTCACCGGACCTATTGTTGCTACCACCCTGGTTCTGGCAGCGGTGTTTATCCCTACCGCCTTTATGTCAGGCTTAACCGGACAATTTTATAAGCAGTTTGCCTTAACCATTACGATTTCTACCTTTATCTCGGCGATTAACTCGTTAACCCTCAGCCCTGCCCTGTCTGCACTGTTGTTAAAAGCACCTGGCGAGAAAAAAGATCTGTTAACACGTGCCATGGACAAACTCTTAGGCGGTTGGTTATTTGGTCCGTTTAATCGTTTCTTTGCTCGTCTATCCAAAGGCTATGGTTGGTTAGTTAAAAAGGTGATTCGCTTTGGGGCACTGGTTGGCATTATGTATGTTGCAATGCTTGGCTTAACCGGTATGCAGTTTGCCACTACTCCTTCCGGATATGTGCCAGGGCAGGATAAACAATATCTGGTGGCCTTTGCTCAATTGCCAGATGCGGCGTCGTTGGAACGCACCCAGTCAGTGATTAAAGAAATGTCGAGTATTGCGCTTGAACAACCTGGCGTCATCAGTTCTGTTGCATTCCCTGGCCTGAACATTAATGGTTTCACCAACAGTCCGAACTCGGGCATCGTGTTTACCACCTTAAGCGATTTCAACGAGCGTACTGATCCATCCATGTCGGCTGATGCGATAGCTGCAGCGTTGAACCAGAAATTTGCCGGTATTGAAGATGCCTTTATTGCTATCTTCCCTCCTCCGCCAGTACAGGGTCTTGGCACGATTGGTGGCTTCAGGTTGCAAATACAAGACCGCGCTAGTCACGGTTACGAAGAGCTCTACAACGTGACTATGCAGGTTATGCAAAAAGCCTGGGCTACACCTGAACTGACCGGCATCTTCTCCAGTTATCAGGTCAATGTGCCACAACTGGATCTGGATATCGACCGGACTAAAGCCAAGCAACAAAATGTGGCCATCGATGAAATATTTCAAACACTGCAGGCTTATATGGGCTCGGTCTATGTCAACGACTTCAACCAGTTTGGCCGTACCTATCAGGTGAATATGCAGGCTGACGAGCAGTACCGTCAGAACGCCTCACAAATCAGTCAGTTAAAAGTGCGTAACGGTAATGGCGAGATGGTTCCACTGGGTTCCTTTATCAATGTAACTGATACCGCAGGTCCTGACCGGGTCATGCATTACAACGGCTTCACCACGGCTGAAATTAATGGTGGCCCCGCCCCCGGTTACAGTACCGGTGAAGCTCAGGCTGCCATTGAAAGAATACTGGCTGAAACGCTGCCCAATGGTATGACCTATGAATGGACAGAGCTGACCTACCAGCAAATTCTTGCCGGTAACGCCGGGGTATTTATCTATCCTTTGGTGATTATGCTGGTGTTTATGGTGCTGGCAGCCCAATACGAAAGCTTAAGATTGCCATTGGCGATCATTCTGATCATTCCGATGACCTTGTTATCAGCGTTAAGTGGCGTATTAATTTATGGCGGGGATAACAATATCATGACCCAGATAGGATTAATTGTTCTGGTGGGGCTGGCGACCAAAAATGCCATTTTAATTGTCGAGTTCGCCAAAGAACTGCAGGATCACGGCATGAGTGCAATGGAAGCCATTTTAGAAGCGGGACGTCTCCGGTTACGACCGATTTTGATGACCTCTATTGCCTTCATTATGGGCGTGGTGCCAATGGTATTTTCAACCGGTGCCGGTGCCGAAATGCGTCAGGCAATAGGTGTGGCGGTGTTCTCCGGCATGATTGGTGTCACCTTCTTCGGATTAATCCTGACGCCTCTGTTTTATTACATGCTGGCTAAACGTGGCGAGAAAAGAACACTGCCATCGTCAACTGCAATAACCGATAAGGTGGAGACTACACATGCGTAACTCACTCAAACTTACGACAATTGCCGTGTTGGTGATGTCATTAAGCGCCTGTGCTGTGGGGCCGGATTATCGGGCTCCTGCAAAAGTAGCAGATATAAATATTAATAGCCCTTACCAGCAAGCAGCGTTAGCACAAAGCTGGTGGCAAGCCTTTGATGATGAATCACTAAATCGGCTGATTCAACGTGCCCTGAACGAAAACCGAACTTTGGCGCAAGCCAGAGCCAATGTAGACAGAGCGTATGCTGTGTTTCAAGATGTTGATAATGACATTCTGCCAAAAGGCACGCTGGATGCCGGCTATCAGGCCAGTGAAAACGCTATGTTGCAGCCGAATAATGACAATGTTATCACGCGGAGTTATAGCACCGGTGCCAATTTAAGTTGGGACTTGGACTTGTTTGGCAAATTACGCCGCGCCGCAGAAGCCGCAGAAGCCCAAGCTCAGCAGGCTGATATTTTGTGGCGCGACGCACAAGTGCAGTTAATTAGTCAGGTAGCAATCAGTTATGGTGAATACCGTGGTGCTCAGCTGCGTTTAGATGTATCAAAACAAAACCTGCAAAATCTTCAGCAAAGCCGTGATATTGTCATGGCTCGACTAGAGGCCGGAATGGCTTCAGAGCTCGAGCTGACACAAATTGACGTGCAACTGCATCAAGTGAATGCTTCTATACCGGCCTATCGCGTAGCCCTGTTAACTGCAGATGCCACTTTGTCCGCTTTGTTAGCACAACGGCCCGGCCAGCTGGATCTCGATGATGTACCCCGTTTACCGCAGTTAAAACAACCCGTAGCTGTTGTTGAAGGTGAAAACTACCTGCGTTATCGCGCGGATGTGGCTAGCAGCGAGCGGTTATTGGCAGCTAGAACAGCAGAGATTGGTGTGGCTACCGCCGATTTATACCCGAATGTATCGATAAGCGGTTTTTTAGGCTTTTTATCTGGCCCCGGATTATCGCTGGGTAGCGATACTAAAAGCTGGTCGATTGCCCCCAGTTTAAGTTGGCAGGCAGCCGATTTAGGATCCGTCAGGTCGCGTATTCGTCAGGCTGAAGCCAGCTCACAAATGGCACTCGCAGAGTTTGAGCAGCAAGTGTTTAACGCGATTAATGAAATGCAACTTGCTCTCAATAGTTACAACCTGAGTCGTGAACAGCAATTAAGCACCGAGCTACAGTGGCAGGCCAGTAGCAAAGCGGTAGAGATTTCCCGCGAGCGTTATGATGCTGGTACTGGCGAATTTCTCGACCTGCTCGACTCAGAACGAGAATTGCTACGCAGCCGCGATCAGCTGGCACAATTGCAACAACAAAGCTTTATCCGTTTAGTTGAGATTTACCGAAGTTTTGGTGGCGGGATACAGTTGATTTAGTACTGGTTGTTATAGCTTTTATTCCGAGAGCGATTTCTCCAGCAATTTGCGTATAACGGAACATTTTTGATTATTGGAAAGTTTGTCTCTGCTGAGACGGCAATTGATTGCCTATCGACGGCAAAAATTGCCTGTGGTGAAAACTCACTCTGCTGCACTTCACTTATTAGAATCTTCAGCATTCGGCTCATGGAACATGTTTTGCTTTATATCAGGTGGACTCTCTTAAAACATAGGAATGGATTCAACCATGATCATTAATAATGTAGTCAATCAACAAAACCTCAGCCAAAAGCTGAACAGTAATTTGTATAACGACTCAGTCTCTTTCACCAGTATTATGCAATCTCAGACGGAACAAGCTCAGCAAACCGATGCGATTGATGCTAAAGATCGTGATCAAACTGATTTTACAAACATGACTCGGCAAGAGTTGTTTGATTGGATGAATAATCAAATCCGCAACGGAAAAATGACGTTGGACGAGAGCTCACCTTTCCTGGGGATGACAATGAAAATATCGGTAGAAACAGGACGCCCCATTAACATGGCTACTGACCCAACACGCATCAACTTTATTGAACGTGCTCGCTTGGGAGTAGATGGTGCGCTTTCGCGTAACGATCAACAGCTAGCCAATAGATTACAAACCGTATTGGATATCATGCAGAAACATCTGGCGTAGCTGGATAAATTGGCTGCGTAATTATGGGGCTTATGATAATCCTTAACCGACTATTGGAATTTGCTGGTATTTGTTTCCCACAGTGGCCGAACTCCCGGATTAATTTGTTAGGCTTTGTGCATCGCAGGTTTCAAGGTATCCTCTGCTCTGCTTATTTTTATCTGACACAAGGGAATCCAACTCGATGAGACATTTTGCATGGCTGCCTGCCTTTATCCTGCCCATTCTGCTCACCGGCTGTGGCTATGATGAATTTGAGGGCAGATTTATCAGTGCGGATGGTAATGTGAGTTATGAGTTCCAGCCGGATGGGACGCTGGAAATCATTCAGGGAGAAGATATCACGACGGCTGATTATCAATATAAAAGCCGTGAGCAAACCATTAAATTGCTCGGTGCTCAGGAGTTACCTACTGATACACTCGCTGTTGAAGATGAAAATCATCTGCAAAGTGGTGATCTCATCCTGACTCGCGGTGTTGATTATGCGATGTTGACTGACACTACCTGGATAGGCAGCCAGGGCCAATACACATTTGCGTTAACCTTCACCATGACTGAACAGGGCTTGGAAACCGTTTCTGAGCTAGTGTCTTATTATGATGAAAATATGATGTATTTGTCACAGACTGATGACAGTATTACCCGCCTCGATGGCAATAAACTGTTTCTTGATCAAACTCAATACACCGTTTCAGACGTGACACGGGATAGTTTCAAAATATCAATCGGTGAAAACAGTATGGTGCTTGAAAAACAGCCTAAAGGCACTGAAATCACGATTCGCGATGGTTATCAGGCGATAGATGATCAGCTCTGAGCATTTTCATTTCCTGTTGAAAAATAAAGCAATGGCAACAAATAAAACAACACTTAAAATCCCTGCTTTTGAGTCGATATATTCAGCATGACCAACGGTATTATCGCCTTGCAGATGTCGATTGAGTCACATCTTTGAATATGAATTATCCTAACCATCCAGATAGTTAGGAAACTAAATTGCCTGTGATTTAAATTCTGTGTAAATATACTTGGGAAAACAGGTACAAGGCGAAATAATGGATATTATCTTTCAGATTATCAGCCTGGAAAACCTGATAAGCTGAACAAAGGAGCCAGGGTTGAAGGAAAGATTGTTTTTATGGATGATAGCGACAAGAAACAGCTTTGTAGCACTTTTACCTTTGACTTTCCTGCGTGTTATCGGTGAATTAATCCTGAATTTACCCTGGCCAGACTATCAACAATCAATGGATCTCTGGTTCGGCACAGAATGGCGTGTTCTGTTAAGACAAATGATCGACAGTTCTTTTGCATTATTTGGATTGTTGTTAGCCGTTATTGTCTCGGTACAACTGGTTTATCGTCTTCCCAGCTCGACCCGGCAAAGAGAAATTGCCCCTCCCCTGATGGTCGCAATTAGTGCGGTCATTAACTATCTGATCATAACCGTTTTACTGCCCAATACTTCTCCAATAGAGTTCAGTGCGGATATCATGGTTTTAGGTATTGTCATTGGAATACTCTCAGCAGAATTCATTATTTTTGCTGTTAAACGCCCTTATCTCGACCTGCTCAACTTGCCTGTGGATTCTGATACCACCTTTTATCACGCTATGCGTATGAGCCCTTCCATCATTTTCATTGGCATCACCTTTTTTATGTTGGGTTTGGCCCTGGCGGCAACACCTGCCTTTCCAAGTATTTCACAGCTGATTATCGACTGGGCAAACGCTAGTGGCAATGCCACCTGGATAATCAGTACGTTTTCTGTGTTGGTCAATCAGTTGTTCTGGTTTTTTGGTGTTCATGGCAGTGTTTTTCTGGAAGGAACCGCTCTGGCACAAGGCGCTTTAAATGGCACGGCTACTGGAGAACTCAATTCCAACCTTGCTTTAATAAAAGTGCTGTTCAGTAATTTTATTTTGTTAGGGGGATCAGGTGCTACGCTGGGTTTAATCATCGCCATTTTTATCGTCACAAGACATGGCACTCAGAATAAAATTGCCAAAGTGTCTGTTATCCCCTCTGTATTCAATATTAATGACATTCTGATCTATGGACTGCCAATTGTCTTAAACCCGTTTTACCTCATCCCGTTTATTTTAGTACCGCTCCTGCTTATGGTGATTACGCTACTGTCAGTTCAGATTGGTTTTATTCATATCTATAACTCTGCGACTGTAACCTGGACCACTCCGCCTTTGATGTCAGGCTGGTTGTTAACGGAGTCCTGGCGAGGCGTTGTTCTGCAATTTATGTTAATTGCTCTCAGCACAGTGTGCTATTTGCCTTTTGTCAGAAAAGCAGAAAAAAACCATCGACAAAAAACCGTGGAAGCATTTCAACTGGCATCAGATACGATTATTAAGGTGGGCCATAACAGACAAAGAATTGTGTCCAGGCAAGATAAGGTTGGCATGATCGCCCGCGATCTGATTGTGGATCTGCAAACAGCGATAAAGCAAAACTCACTGACACTGGCCTATCAACCCAAACATGATCGTCAGGGTAACGTCGTCGGTGTTGAGGCACTGCTCCGCTGGACACATCCCCGATACGGCATGATCTCACCGATTGTCATTGTCACGGTGGCCGAAGACGGTGATCAGATAAATCAACTTGGCAGATGGGTTATTCAACAGGCCTGTGCCTGTAAAGCCCGCTGGAATAAAGCCGGTTATCAGGCATTGACTATCGCCGTCAATATTTCACCCAATCAGTTAACCGACAAAGATTTACCGTTTTATCTGATGAAATATATTCAGGAATATGGCATCACCGCTGAGGAAATAGAGCTTGAAATCACTGAATCATCCGAGATCCCCGATACCAATCTGACCGATATCATTTTGCAACAACTTGTCGATACCGGTGTGCAGCTGGCAATGGATGATTTCGGTATGGGCTATTCATCGTTACTCTACATGCGCCGTTTTCAGGTGAATGCGATCAAGATTGATGGTTCCATCACACGCGATGTGCTGCTCAACGATACCAATGCCGATATTGTCAGGACGATATGCTCGCTGGGGCAGGCCCAGAAAGTTCATGTGGTTGCCGAATATGTTGAAACCGAAGAGCAGCGCGAGGCGTTGGCTGAAATGGGCTGTGACCTTTTTCAGGGGTATTACCATAGCCCACCAATAGCCGAAGCGGATTGTATCAATTACTTCAAAATGCAGTTTGATATCGCTGCCAAGCAATTTGAGCTTAACTATAAGGTATGATTGGCTGACACCGTTATCTGGGGGTGACACAAAATGGATTTTTCACCAGTGTTTCAATCACTCTTCAACTTCTGGTATTTCATTCCGCTTTTTATCCTGCTTGCTGTTTTAAAATCAGCCTGGTTCAAAGGCCTATTCGGCGAATTTATTGTCAATGTTTTTGCTCAATGGAAACTGGATAAAGACACATATCATTTAATTAAAAATGTGACGCTGCCGACACAAGATGGCACAACTCAAATCGACCATATCATAGTGTCGGTGTATGGCGTATTTGTGGTAGAAACCAAAAACCTTCGAGGTTGGATATTTGGTTCTGCCAATCAGAAAATGTGGACACAGCAAATCTTTAAACATAAAAACAAATTTCAAAATCCTTTACACCAGAATTATAAGCATACTAAAACCTTACAATCGCTTTTAAACCTTGAAGAAAACCAGATACATTCGCTTGTGGTCTTTATCGGTGACAGTACGTTTAAAACCGATATGCCTGAAAACATCACATACGGTATGGGGTATATCCGCTATATTTTGTCCAAAACCGATAAAGTACTAAATCCAAGGCAAGTGCTGGATATTACTCAGGCCATCGAAGCAGGTCGTTTAGAACGATCCTTTAAAACAAATCGTGAACATGTGCGTCATGTTCAAAGCATTATTGCTGAAAAAAAACACCAGCATCTTTGCCCGAAATGTGGCAGTGAAATGATCTTAAGAAAAACAAAAAAAGGGGTTAATGCCGGCAAGCAGTTTTGGGGCTGTTCTGAATTTCCAAAATGTCGCCTGATGCTTCCCGTTAGCCAGGAAATCATTTAGTCATTGAGTCGTTGTACAATAGCGGTTTTATTTTCCAAATAACTTTTCAAGGGAGCTTTCATGAAAATCCAAAGCCATTTTGCCGATCTTGATACACCCACCGGTGTGATGCGTACATACATTCACCGCCCTATCGGCGAAGGCAGCTACCCTGTCATTTTGTTTTATTCTGAAATTTTCCAGCAGACTGGTCCGATTGAGCGCGCTGCCAGATTAATGGCCAGTCATGGCTATGCCGTATTAGTCCCTGAAGTGTTCCATGAACTGAATCCTATCGGTACGGTATTGGGTTATGACGATGCCGGTCGTGATAAAGGCAATGCCGATAAAGAAAACAAAGATGTGCAGAGCTATGACACTGACAATGAAGCGTTAATCAAGTATGCCAAGCAACAATCCTGGTGCAATGGCCAGTTTGGAGCGATGGGTTATTGCATCGGCGGCCATCTGGCCTTCCGTGCAGCTTTGCAACCCGAAATCAAGGGTACCGCCTGTTTTTATGCTACCGATTTACATATTCAGAAAATCCCGAATAAACCGGGTCAACACAGTATGGAACGTCTTGCTGATATCAAAGGTGAATTACTGATGATTTGGGGTAAGCAGGATAATCATGTGCCATCAGAAGGCCGAACGTTGATTTACAGCAAATTGAATGAAACCGACATTCCGTTTACCTGGCACGAATTTAATGCGGAACACGCCTTTATGCGTGATGAAGGTGATGGCGGGCGTTATGATGCTCAAACAGCACAAATCGGTTATCAACTGGCGTTGAATTTGTTTGGCAGAACGTTGCGCTAGACGCAGCGTTCCCACGCAGAGCATGGGAACGAGGTTAACAAAATTAAATGAATACAGCTGGCTCCCATGCTCTGCGTGGGGGCCTCTTTAAGTAATTCTCACGGTCTCTCATATATCACCCAACCGAACTGTTTATCTAATGCAAAACACCACTAAATCGGTATATACCCTGTTCAACTGGAACATTCTGATCCTGCCAACCGATGAAGAAATCTTTGTTGGATTATGCAGTCGGCCGGAGACAGTACCGCCATTTGCACCACCTGATGCAGCAGATGATTTACTGCCGTTTATTTTGCAAAACAGCAGTTCCATCACTGAGTTTAATGATAAAACCGGGGTTGGCTTCGATAAAGATGGCAGTCGTTATGTGGTGCTTGGTAAACCGTCAGATCCGACAAACATGATTCGCTTTAGTGTCGGGCAGATGATGAAGCCGGATGAGATTCGCTGGAAGTATGAGTTTATTGATTAGGCCATTTGCGTTCCCACGCAGGAGCATGGGACGAATTTGCTGACTTTCTGACTTATACTGGCGCTCAAAATCCACCATGAGTCATGCATTACCAAAGTCTACGGTGGTAACGCAATATAGGTACCATCATTACGTTTAGTCAATTCCCGCATCAGTATGCTGTATCTGTCGGTGCTGTTCATTGATAAAAAGCCGACACCATGAATTCTGGCCAGTCGTCTTCCATCACTGAGTTGTCTGTTCTGTCTGGTAATTCTATCGATTACCGGATCATAGGATGAACCAGTGTAATCATCACCAAATACATAAATGGACGTGGTGATATTGGGTTTGGCATATTTACGCAGTGCCGTTTCGACACCTTCGACGGGACTGCTATTGGATACCACTGACCAGTTTTGAAACATTCGGATAGCACTGTTTCTGGTGGAAGGTGTATCAGGCATCCAGCGACCATCATAACCCGAGATCATGGACGTCCCCATATCATTAAGTATCTGAAAACCTTTTACTTCGGGATGTATATTCAATACATTTACCACTTCCTGGGAAACCCGTGACCAGATCTGTTTCATACTGCCGGAAGTATCGATAATAAACACGACATAATCACTATCAACCGGTATGCCACCGACTTCTTCAGAACGCTGATCGGCCGGCTTTCGTGGTGTCGGCAAGGCAGCTTGTTTTAACCGCGATTCCACCAGACTCATTCCACTAATACTTTCTTCCAGCGCTGCATTCTGTTGCTGTAGAGCTTTAAGTCGGCTTTCCAGCGACGATTCGGCCTGAACAATAGATTGCTGTTCACTGGTTAAGGCATCAAGGGTAGAAAGCTCCTGCTGAATTTGCTCACTGATTTCGGCTGCCGAGTTTTCAAGGCCAATCAATGATGCCAGTAAACTGCTCACATCATCGGCACCGGCAATGGATACATCCACATCGGTTTTGGCGATCAGGATCAGCATCACCACCGCACCAAACCCACATGAAATCACGTCCAGAAAAGACAGACTGAAAATATCCAGACCTTTTTTCCGATATTTCATGGCCAGTTACTCGCCGGGCTGATCAGTAATCCGCCGGTAGTGGCAGCCCAGACCCAGTATTGATTGACCGCATCAGGATCACCTTCCAACGGCAGCATAATGACATCAACCTGCATGCCACGTTTACCACTTTCATTAATGGTTTGCTGAAACAGTTTTACCCGACATTCTCCGGAAATCGTCTGGGCATTTCCGGTCAGCGAGCTGCAACTGGAAAACGGATTCAGGCTGCGATATTGCGATTCGCCTTTGGTCGGCAATCCATCGGTAATGACATATAAGTTGGAGGGGGAAAACTGATTAACGCTATTCAAGCCTTTTTGAAGATTGGTCGCGCCTTCAGGAATAACAGTATTCAAGTCACGTAATATAGATGTTGCCGTTTGTGGTGAACTGGCTTTTTGCCAGCCTTGCTGATCACCTAAAATCCTGGCGTCTTCGCTAAAAGCGACCACCAACACGTCACTGTTTTCCGGTAAGCGAGCTAATAACCATTGCACTACATTTTTGGTTCTCAACCATTTTGCAGCGTTCTGTTTATTCTGCTGTGAACTGCTTTTGGTGCGGATAATATCAATCAGTTTTTCATTGGTCATCGAAGCGCTGGTATCCACCAGTATGGCAATTTTAGGCCCCTCAACCTTGAGGCCTAACAAATAGTTTTCTTCATTTATTCGCGGTGCTTCTACCAGATCAGCCTGCTGTTTGGGTATTTCAATCGAGGTAATGCTTGATTTAAGTTCTTCTAACGCACTCTCTGAGCGTTGCACCTCTTCGCTCTGGCTGGCGAGTGTGGATTGCTTTTCATCCAGTTGTTTTTTTAATGCCTGATAACGGGCATTTTCGCTGCTGAGTTGTTGGCGGATCTGTTCCAGAGTCGATCCAGCATCATCTCTGGCCTGTTCCAGCTGACTGATATCCTGTTTAAGATTGTCTATTTCAACCGGTGTTTCATCAATTTTCTGCTTGACCAGCATAAACACCAGAATAACTGCGCCGAGGCCACAGGACATGATATCCAGAAATGCCAGACTGGAACCTTCGGCTTTTTTGCGTCGGTAAGCCATTTTCTGTTAACGAATACGTCTCAGCAGGAATTTGTCGCAATAGCTTTGCGTATCGACAATCTGACTGTCCTGCAAACGCTGCAACTGATGAAACAGAAACATCAGAAAGATACTGATAAGCAAGGCCACTAATGTCGAATTAAATGCCAGCCCCAGACTATCGGTCATACCCGAAATATCACCGGCAAGCGCCTGATCAGCTTGCGAAAGCGCCTGACCGATACCACGTACTGTGCCGATAAAGCCGATTGAGGGAATGGCCCAGATCAGATAACGGATCATGGTGTTTTCGGAATCCTGCCTGACGGCCAGGGCTTCCAGGTTACTTTCAATCGCATCCGACAAGTTTTGAACGTTGTTGGTTGAACTGTATCGCCATAAAGATGAACGTAGCGTCTGCACCAGAGGTGAAGACATGCAATCCTGAGGAATCTCGGTATCCAAACGATGGATAATATGGTTCACATCAAGTTCTTTATGCCCCGTGTTTTCAATTTTCTCTTCATCACTGCTTTGCGGATCTTCAATCAAATCGACGCTGTACAGATATTTGGTTTTCAGAATCTCACGATAAGCGTTGGCAATGAGAAAACAGCCCCACATCATTAATATAAAACAGATTTCCTGCTCGTAATCTTTGATGATAACCACAATATTGCGAGGCGAAGACTGTTGCTGTTGCAAGGCTAAATCAATTAATTGAGCGGCTTCAGGCCGGATATAACCGATATACATCATATGCACCACAATGATCGATACGATCAGTGCGGCAAAGCTTTTCATCAAGTCACTCATTATTAAATGTCCACCGGGAAGGAAACGGGAGAGTTGAGGCTGATCACCGACTTACCGCCGGCCCAGGCGTTATGAATCATCAATGTCAGGATCACCACCAGCACGATCGAGATGCCTATTAACATGGCTTTTTTTAAACTCATCATTATTCATTTCCTCCATTCAGAAAACGTCCGACTCTGAAACCAAGCGTATCACGGGCCTGCTCGGCACCGCCCCGGTAAGATGCTCTTAATTCACTTAACGAACCTGAGCGCCAGTTTGCACCTTTTACGACTCGCATGCTGATTGTCGTACTATCCAGTATATGTGGATAAATAGTATCCAGCTTGGGTGCCGTGAGTGAATAACTGTCATGTGTCCATTCACTGACATTGCCGCCTAAGTCGTAAAGCCCGGACTTTTCCCGACTAAAACTTTTCACCGGAGCGATTCCGGCAAAACCATCATAATATCTGGGAACGTACAGGCTGACACTGCCTTTGGCAGCTTCATCGGCGATATTTACGGCTTTGGTTGGAATTACCCGTTCATTGCCCCAGACAAACAAAGTCTGTTCTGGTTTGCCTGCTTTACGGGCCAGCCATTCCCACTCGGCTTCCATCAATAAACGGTACCCATCGGCATTGATATTAATACGATTTAACTGATTTCCCTGCACATCATAAATCGGGGTTAAACCTTCCTGCTGACTTAGCCAGTTACAGAAATTAACCGCTTCCAGCCAGGTCACATTGGTGACGGGTAATTGAGCATCGCCGGATTTAGTGCTATCAAACTGCTGATATTCGGCATGGGTGACTTCATTTGTGCCGGCATAAAATGGTCGATTGAGCCTGACCTGTTTTAGAAACTCGTTGGCACGCTGCCCCGGCTCATCTCGCCCTGCTCCCATTTTGATAATGTCATTGGGAGAAAATAAAGCCATTTCACCACCGGCTTTGTTTTTATATTGTCTGGGGGCTTCGGCTTGTTTAGCCTGTGCTTCCGGAATCAGCGTTACTGAAAGTTTCTGCGCTTCAGCAGCCGATGGTGTAATAGATTTCTCGACCGTTCGGTAACCCTTCAGACTGAGCTGAATATCGTGAGAAACTGCCTGTAAATCCAATTCAATAGGCGTATTACCCATGGGTTTACCATCAACCGTGACTGTCGCCGGTGGTGTAGAAAGCACTTCTACCTTGCCCATTTCAGGTTGTAACGTGATATCGAAGCTACGTTTTTCATTAGTCGACAGTGTGAAGGTTTCGCTCTGGCTGAAAAATCCGGGTTTGGCATAGGTCAGCCGGTGTGATTTACCGGCTTCAACTGAGATGAGTTGGGAGTTTTCAATTCGTAAACCATTTAATGTCAGCTGACCACCGGAAGGTTTAAGGTTTAAATGCACACCAGCCGTTTCCGGTGATAAACGATAATTTCTCTCTAACTCGGGTTTACTATTTTGTATCTCAATGGTTTCTTCGGTGGTTTCATATTTTGCCAGTGACACTTTGACAGTATGCAAGCCACCTTGCAGCGGCAAGGTCAGCGGTGTCTTACCCGCTTCCGTCTCGTCAATGGTCACCATGGCACCACTGGGAACCGAATTCACCGTTAATTCGCCATGCAAAGGTTGCAATTCAACATCCTGAGCCACTGTTTCACCGCGATTGAGTGATAAGTCGATAGTCATGGTTTGATAGTGAGGATGCTGAACCTTTAGCTGATGCTCTCCGGCTGGCAGTTCATATTCGAGAATATTGGCCACTGCAATAATTTGCTCATCCATCAACCAGGCGGTTTGATTATCTTCCAGCAGAGTTGAAAGCAGGATCTTGGCAGGTAATGGCGTGAGCGTAATGCGCAGGACTTTACCGGAATCAGTCTGCTCAATAATTTGCTGATAGGGATAAAAACCATCTGCAGTGACTTCAATTTCAGTCGTGTCGGCAAGTGAGTAAACCGAACCGAACAGCACCATTGCCAGCCAGGAATCGGCATTAATCGATACGTCAGTTGCATCATCCGGCTTAATTTCTATACGTGTACCACGGGAGGCAAAAATAATCGTCAATATAATCAGGAAAAACACAACAAAGGTTGTCAGCAACCAAAGATACATTCTGTGCTGACGTTTTCTGGCAAGCTCCAGCTGCTGGTTAAATGGGCTCATCACACACCAGCGTCAGACTATAACGACTGACATCATAAGGAATGGTGACTTCAACCAGCTTGGACTTGAACCCCGGACGTTTGCCTTCAAAGGTATATTGACCGGGCTTGAGCTGAATCTCTTTTGCATCAATGACGCCAACATTACCCACCCCGCGCACCTGAATATGGGTTTTATTATCCGAACGCACTTCTACCGGGATGGTTCTGTTCACAGCCGTTAACACATTCTCAAGTTCGCGACGTTTAGTGGTGAGCGACGGGCTTTGATTACGATAGTTGGTGGCCTGGTTAATTGCCGAACGCGCCTGTTCACTGAGTTGACCATTTGACAGGCGATAAGGTGTTTTAAGGTAGTCATCAATCTTATTATTAAGTGACAAAATAGCATTTGCCATCGCCAGCTTGTCTGTTGCTGTCTGGTTATTAGGAGTTTCCTTAATAACCTGTTCAAGGTTGGTTTTGACAGTCTGCCAGTCGTCTTTTGTCTCGGCTTGTCTGGCGTTGCTCAGCGCGGTCTGAACCCGCTGATTTTTTTCGTATTGCAGTATCGCCGAATTGACATCACTGATCTCGGCGCGATTAGGGTGAATATTTCTTGCCTGATTGAGTGCTATTTTAGCCGCATCAATACGACCATTTTCAATTGCAGTATAGGATTGAGCGATAAAAGACTGAAATTTTTGATTATCAAGGGTGGAATGTAACGTTTGAGCGCGCTGTTTCAGGGCTTCACTTTCCGGTGTTAACGTTAATAACTGATTGATTAATGTCAGTTCAGTTTGCAGATCATTTTCCACTTTCGCCACATTGATTTGCTCAACTAACGACGCAATTTCAGGTAACTGCTCGATTCTTTCAGCCAAATCAGTTGCTTGCTGAGAACTTGTATCCAGCATTAACGCTTTGGAAATAGCCAGTTTTGCCGGCTGGTATTGGTTGTTATCAAAAGCCTGCCGGGCATCCTGGATGGCAGTTTTAAATTGATCCTGGCTGTCAGTAATTGTCGTTTCTGCAAGTTTAATAAGTGTATCCAATGTGGCTTTCGCCTGAGCATATTTCGCTTCACCAAACTGTTTGATTGCCGACGTTTCTGTGGTGTTCAAACGCTCAGCCAAGGCTTTATCCCATTGTTGCAGTTCAATCTTGTTCAGCTCGGGCTTCAGTGTGTTTTCATAATGAGCATAGGACTCAAGATAAGCCTGCCGCAGCGTTTCATTATCCTGCGCACTCTCCGTTACCACTGGGATATCCACAATATCCAATGTCTGCGACGATTCGGCTTTGCTGCTGTCGTGTATGGTTTTTGGCATCGAAGCCCAAACAATTAACAGCACACACAACACACTGAGCAGCAAAATGATAATCAGTGTTTGGAAAAATAGCTTTCGTTTGGCAAGTTTAGCTTCAGCGATTTTCTGCGTGATCATGCTTATCTCTTACAGCTGAACATCTGGCGTGGCTTCCAACTGATACATGCGATTCAAAAATGCACGCCATTGACGGAACTGCTCATCGATATCACCGGTTAACTCAACTGATTCTTCTTCATAAGTCATCACCTGGGGAGCCATTTCCAGATTAATAGACTCTCCCAATTCATTTAATGCATCCTGATGAAACTTGGCTTCTTCACGTGATTTAAAGCCACTGGTCAGCAGCACGGCACCACCAATCCCCCCTGCAACAGTAGCAATATCTCGGGCAAAGCGAGGGTCATTGGAATTGCCTGATGTAGCGGCAGCCACCGCGGCACCGATTAAAACTGCCCCGCCTATCATTTTCCAGATGCTTTTTGTTTTGGCTTCTTTACGCAGCTGCATTTCAGCCGCACTGGCTTCCTGCCACGCCAGATAACTGTCATCCATTTGCTGTGAAAACGCGCTGTAGTTCTGTTGCAGATTATCGATAAACAGCTGTTCTCTGACCTGAACCGATTTCACCCGTTCAAACATCGGATCAGCATCACTCGGCATACTCACCAGTTTGATTTGCCGACCGCTGGTATCCAGATGCTCCATAAACGCCTGTTCGTTAAAACTGGCAGCAAAACGTAAATCGGCAATATTCTGCAGTTGAGCAAGCTCGCGTTGCTGTTGCTTGAGTAAGGCGTCTACAATCGCTTGAGCGGCTTCGGCAAAAGCCGGATCATAAGGATCTTTGCCATCATTACGAGGATTTTTGTAGAAACCTTCATTTACCTCGTGATCTATCGTTTTGTTGAGCCACTGTTTACCACTGGCATCCACTACATTAAGTCGAAACTCAACTTCCTGACCAGTAGATTCGATAATTTCGCCCACCGTATATAAATCACCTGAAGCCGTGCTATTCGGTGCAACACGTACGGCACCAAACTTACCGGTTTCATCCAGGGCAGTTTTTAACTTATAGGCAAAACGATTGGCTTCAGCTCGTCTTAATTCCGGCCAGATACCTTCTTCTTCATAATCGGCGGCTTTATCTGAAAGCCCCGGTGAAAAGACCGGAATGATGACATCCAGTTTAATTCCCTGATAAGGGATCTCTTTGGGTTCATCCTGAGCTGAGGCAAGCTGTGGTCCGGTTTTCACATCACCGGCACTACCGGAGGTCGTCGCGCAGCCCGTAAGTACATGCATCATAATGATCATGTAAATCAGAAATTTAGACGGTGATCTGAAATTTTCAATCTTCAACAACGCTCATCCCCTTATATTTGCGATACTCATTCCAGAGTTTCTTTTTGATTTCCGGATCCTGTTCTGCTTCTGCCGCCACTCTGATTTGTGAAGCGATGGCATCATCATTATTGGCTGATGGAATATCTTCTGGAATAGCACCATTATTCGCGGCAGTTACCGGAACACCAGATTGGCCATTAACAGTGTCTTCTTCATAATCTGTTCCACTCATTTCAGGTGGCATTGATTCCTGAGTTTCCGGCTCGGTTCCCTGCATATCCTGACTGGCGACTGAGTTATTATTGCCATTGCTGCCTTCAAGTCCACCGCCTCCCTGATCGGCACCATTGCTACTGTCAGCAGATGTATTATTGGGATCGGTTAATTTGCATAACTCGAAGCGGTTAAGTGAATCAAAAAAAGCTTTTTCCATTAATGCTATCCGTTCTGCCCTGGTAAGCTCCGGACTATCAATGTAACGAATATCCGCTTCACCACAATCATCAGCTGGAGTTGCCACCTCCTCCGCATGAACCGTGATAAATCCGGGCACCAATAGTGACAGGAGCAGGCTCAACAGTTTATTCCATGCGAATAAACTCAAAAAATCCAGATAACACTTTGAAAGTTTTTTCATAGGAACAGGCACGAGTCCGTTAATAGTGTTTTAGAAAAAATAGAACAGCAGAGTCAATATGGCTTTTATATGCATTTGTCAGCAGATGACAGGGATAAGTTTTCACTGCTTTTTACAGCCTACATTTTGAGGCGACATATCATGGTATCTCTAAGCTGTCCCTGGCTTTTTTCATAATAACAATAAAGCACTATATATGAATGCCGACTGAATAGGCTGGCCAGTGAATCCGTTTATAAAACCTTGCATATTGATCTCAGGAATTGCTCCCAACGTAACCCGCTATTCTGTCTGCTAAAGTAGCATCATTTTTATGGCAGGGTGTTCAAAAATGAAATGGGCAGTGTTTGTCGTTATTTGGCTTTTCAGTTATCAGGTATTGGCACAACCGGTTCAATACGAAGTCAATGGAGAACAATTTGAAAGCTACTATGTCAGTCCCGCTGATGCTGCACCATTAGTCATTCTGATTCATGACTGGGATGGCATTACCGATTATGAAATTAAACGTGCCAATATGCTGTATCAGGCTGGTTATGCCGTTATTGCAGTTGATATCTACGGAGCCGGTATTCGGCCAGCTGAAATAGCAGACAGGCGCCATCATACCGGAGAATTGTATCGGGATCGGCAACGTATGCGGGATTTAATCAATGGGGGCATCAACCAGGCAAAACAGCTCGGCGCGGCCACCGATAATGCGGTGATGATCGGTTATTGCCTGGGCGGTACCGCAGTTCTGGAAATGGCTCGCTCTGGTTCACCAATGAAGGGTTTTGTTGCCATTCATGGTGGTCTGGGGACGCCAGAAGATCAGGATTATAAGCATGTTCAGGCTGAAATTCTGGTGCAGCATGGTGCAGCGGATGCCAATATCTCTATGGAAGAATTCAGCATGTTGAGTATGGCCATGGAAAAAGATGGTGCCCCTAATGAAATGATTGTTTATGGTGGAGCTCAGCATTCATTTACCAAAGCAGGAAACCCGCATTTCGATGTACATGCAGATGAAAAATCCTGGCACCGTCTGTTAAGTTTTCTGAATGAGAAACTGCGTTAGATTCGCCAGTTCCAGCTGTTATCTTTCATAGCCATCATTGCTCGAGGCTAATTTTTACCCAACATGACGACAATGCTGTTGTGGTGTCGATGTTTTCAATCAGTCATCTCCAATGCCAAAGTCGGAAAAAATAATGTCAGTACTCTGCAGTGTGGCTGAACAATAAGCTAGAGAACTGTTTTATTGAATCCTGCAGAAAATAAAATTCACTTTTCACACACAAATTTCACACTATTTAGCGGATACTTGATAAATGAAAACATCCGCTTTGGTGATTGGTGGCAGTGGGCAAATTGCTCAGGCCATTATTGATAAACTTTTAACTTACTTAAGGGCAGAAAACATTGTTGTTATCAGCCGTGGACTTCCACCTGATAAGTTTTCCGAAGTTATCTGGCATCAATCGAAATATGACGAGGCCAGTATGAACAAACTGGCCATGCAGTTTTATGATGAACAGCGTAATTTTGAAAAAGTCTTTATCTGTCACGGTGTATTACATGATGGTGACATAAAACCTGAAAAACGGCTGGAAGAACTCTCTGCAGATTCGATCAGCCACATCCTGAATATCAACACCATAACGCCAGTGCTCTGGCTGAAACATCTTTTACCGGTACTTAAACAGTCAATGAACTGTCAATTAATCATCTTCAGTGCAAGGGTCGGTAGCATCAAAGATAATCATGCAGGTGGCTGGTACAGCTACCGAGCCAGCAAAGCAGCGTTGAATATGCTGTTAAAAACGACGGCTATTGAATATACACGTCGGGCCAAACAGGTAAAATTAATTGCCTTTCATCCAGGTACCACTGATACCCCGCTTTCCCGCCCGTACATTGCCAACGTGCCCGAAGACAAATTATTCAGCCCTGACTTTGTAGCCGACAGACTGTTTGAGATATTAAAAAACCTGCCTGCTGACGGTGAATTGTCCTTTGTTGACTGGCAAGGCAAGTCGATTAAATGGTGATATGTACGCTTCAGCCATCTCTTTTCTGTTCTCGTGCATCCAGTCGGGCATACGCTTCTTTTTCATGATGGATATCGCTGATCAATCCACGATGCATGGCGACAGAAATGGCTTCCTGATTCTGAAATCGCTCGCCATCTTTAAATAGCAGGTCGAGTAAATCCCTTGCTGGCATATCAAGATATTTAGACAGCTTTTGGGATTCATTGGAAAACTTCTCCAACACTTCCGGATGTTGCTGCTGAACATTCAAAATCGCCAGATTATCAATGATAGCAAGCTCTTTTGCTGTTGCAGGACTCAGCCCATTATCCTGTACAAACCGTAAACTGGTTAAGCCGGTCAGCTGATGAAAGGTATTTTGTACCAGATTAAGGTCAGCATCGCGTCCTGCTAACGCCACCCTCAACCATTTCAACCGATGTCGGGCCAGAATGATCATGCTTTGTTCGATCTCTTTGCTCATAGAGCTCAGCTCCTTTCAATGCCTGTTACCTTGTTAGCACAGCAGAACCATTTCAGACAAGTCATAAAGGTCCGATCCGGGACATGTGAATTTTCTCAAGCTACCATTCAGTGATGTGATCTCTGTATATTATTTCCAACAAAAAAAAGTTTTAATGAATTGAGCGGCTAATATGCTGTAAACACGAATGATTTCCATTTTCCTTAGTTTATACAGGCAAAGTTTCCCAACATAAAGGGAATTATTCATTTACTGTGACGTACAAAAACTTGGTAATAATAAGCACATAAATTACTGCTTAGACACACTCTAAAAGTAAATTTAATATCGTTATATTCAGGGAGATAGCATTATGGCGAGTTATTATCTGGATTCAAATCCCAACCTGACCAGCAACACATGTGAAATTCATCGTGTTTGTCCTGAAACCTGTCCAAACCTCCTCCGTTCTGCAGACTGTATTGCACTGGGAGACCTACCCGATTGTAAAACGGCAATTTACGTAGCAAGAAGAAAGTACTACAACCGGGCCCAGTATATTAATGCCTGTGAGCAATGCTCAAACGCTATTCCTCATTAATCCATACTTAATCGACCTGGTTCTAGGATCCCCCCTTCCCCACTTTAGTTTTTTTCCATTGTTGTTAAATTTAAACTTTTGATATCTGCCCGCAAAAAGATTTATCCTTTGCGGGCAGATTATCAAGGAACTCAACATGTCTGAACCAAGCGTTATTCCAAATTCCGAAAAACCAATTAATCCTGTTCCCAATCAAGCCAAAACACTGACAATCGTGATTTATGCTCTGCAGGCCGCATCATTTATTGTCGGTTTGACGTTTTTAGTTGCAGTTATCATCAATTACATCAAACGCGATGATGTAAGAGGCACCTGGCTCGAGTCACATTTCCGCTGGCAGATCCGTACATTCTGGTTTTGTTTGCTATGGGGTCTGATCGGTGCTTTATTGAGTGCTGTCGTTATTGGTGTTTTTATTCTGCTGGCAAATGCCGTCTGGGTAATTTACCGTATCGCCAAAGGCTGGATAAATGTAGCCGACAACAAACCGATGTACTCTGAAAGCTGATATGAAAATGCCGTTAAAGTGAGGGAGTCACTTTGACAATGGCATTTTGAATTTAAATCAAATGCCATTTTTCATGTTAGGCTTTGCAGTCTTTCAACGCTAACCTCTCGTATAACTGGATTGTATGACCAAATATCTCACTCTCGCATTGCTGCTTTTTACTGCTACTCCTAGTCAAGCGACACAAGTTTTCACTGACCCTGGCCTGAATGGTAAACCGACACCCGAAGGGGCCGATATCGCCGTATATGTCGTGGATTCTGCCAATGGTAAAGCGCTTTACTCGGAACGCGCCGAGCAATTCCAGCAACCCGCCAGTCTGCAAAAAATCATTACCGGCCTGGCTGCTCGGTTAACACTTGATAAAGATTTCCGTTTTGAAACAACGGTAGAAACATCAGATAAAGATATCATTATTAATTTCAGTGGTGACCCGACATTCACTCGGACGCATCTGCGTGTTCTGGTAGAAAAACTCAAACTAAAACAAACGACAATTGAAGGGAATCTGTATTTAAACGGCGGTGCTTTTGACACGTCAGAACGCGCTATTGGCGTGCCGTGGGATATTATGGGAGTCTGTTACAGTGCTCCTTCAAGCAGTATTACCATGAATGGCAACTGTGTTTACGGAAAAATTGAAGGCACCACACCGGCTCCGGTAAAAGCATTAAGAGCCAGTGGCTCTCCCTATATCAATATCAGTGCTGACGATATCATCATCCGGGAAGGTTTGGAGAACCAGAACATAGATTGTGACCTCAAACTTACCGCAGATAACTGGAATCAATATTCACTCAATGGCTGTGTAGGATCGCATCGCTTGCCAGTCAATTTCCATCTGGCCGTACAAAACACCACCATGTACCTGAGCAAGGTTTTGCAGGAAGAACTCGATCGCGCCGGTATCCGTCTGAAAGGGAAAATTATCCGCAACGATAAGGCTACAGGTACGGTCATTGCTCTGCATCAATCGGAACCATTACTGAAACTGATTGATGTCATGATGAAACGGTCTGACAATCTGATTGCTGACAACCTGTTGAAAACGGTTGGCCGTGTTTATTACAAACAACCCGGCAGTTATGAAAATGGTGCAGCCGCTGCCAAGGCAGTACTCAAAGACAAAGCCAATATTGATTTGTCACGCGCTATCATTCTGGATGGTTCGGGTTTATCGAGAAATAACCGCGTCACCGCAAAACAATTGATGCAGGTCGTACAATTTATCTTCAGTAACAAAGAACTGGGATTAATCGAAACCCTGCCAGTGGCAGGCCAATCAGGCACCCTGCAGTATCGCAGCAGTTTGGTTAATGCACCGTTGACCGGAAAAGTGACGGCAAAAACCGGTTCCATCTATGGTGTGTACAATCTGGCCGGTAAAATCAACACTAAATCTGGTAAGTCGTTATATTTTGTTCAGTTGCTTTCCAATTATCATTCGGATAGTGATAACCGTAATGTTGCCCGCAAGCCATTAAGAGATTTTGAACGCGGTTTCTATGAAAAGTTATATAACGATAATTAAAATTCATCTTGGAGAGCAACTCTCAGATATTAGGGTCTGTTGTTCTTTCAGACCCTAGTTATAAAAAAAACCCTCTTTGCGCACACAAAGAGGGTTTTTTATTGCATAAAGCGTTAGCTTACCAGGCAGATTCACCCGTTTCAGGATCATACATTTCATGGTGGATCTTGTTACGGTTGGCGCTCAGTTCATCAATCGTCGGTGACCCCGACATAGCACGTTTAATTGCCAGCTTCATGGCTTCGTAGTTAGTACGATACAGATCCTTACGATCCACATCCGGGTTTGCTGCCGCATCCGGGGCAATCCAGATCATCGCTACAATACATAAGTCATCGGCATGTTCTTTTGGTATCACACCTTCGATAACACTATCCAATACGGCATCAGCAATTGCCGACTGTACCGGACCACCAAACAAGGCGACATAACTTCCTGATTTAATTGTGACTTTAGGCACAATCATGGTGGCTGGTTTAACTTGCTGGTTGGTCGCGCGAATGGCAAACATACGTGTGTGCCCTTCAGTCTGTCCCATCAAATTAGCAAAAGCCTGACCTGCAGGTCCTTTGGTACTGCCAATCAAAATTTCCGGCATTGCATCCGTGCCTTGATCTTCACTGGCAAAGACGGTGGCTTCTCCGGTTCTAAACCATACGGGTTCTGACATTGTTACACTCCAAATAATTATTAAGAAAAAACGCGCCATTCTATGTTGATGCTATCCAGGCCCGCAAGCAATAATCCTTAAGGCGTAATTCCCCCTGTTAGCCAATATGCGAACACTGGGAGTTCATACCCAATAGGGTCCTAACCATTTGCAAAGGTATTACAACTTGCAATATCACCCGATTCAAAACCGGCTTTAAACCAATGCATCCGTTGAGATGCACTGCCATGGGTAAACGAGTCCGGGCTGACATAGCCTTTGGATTGTTTTTGCAGGGTGTCATCACCGATTGCGCTGGCTGCACGTAAGCCTTCTGCGATATCTCCGGTTTCCAGCAACTGTCTCTTTTCGTTGGCATGATTGGCCCAGATGCCAGCAAAACAATCCGCCTGCAGTTCCTGTTTCACTGAAAGTTTATTGGCATCTACTTCACTTAATTTACTGCGCGCGGCGTGAACCCTGGACGATATGCCCATCAATGTTTGAATATGATGTCCCACCTCATGGGCAATCACATAGGCCTGCGCGAAATCTCCCGGGGCACCAAAACGGTTTGCCAGTTCATCGAAAAAATTCAAATCCAGATAAATCTGCTGATCGCCGGGACAGTAAAAAGGCCCGATGGCTGATTGGGCTGTACCGCAGGCTGAACGCACCACCCCACGAAATAATACTAACCGCGGTTCCTGATAGCGCTGGCCGTTATCTTCAAAAATATTGCTCCAGGTTTGTTCTGTATCCGCTAAAACTACGGAGACGAACTCAACCAGTTCCTTTTCTTCCGGAGATTCATTTAATGTTGTTGAGGATGCTGTACTGGTTGGACTTTCACCAAGACCAACAACATTCAATATATTGCCAAGGTTACCGGTAAATAAGCCATAAGCCACTACTCCGACAATTAACAGCAAGGTGCCTTTAAAACCAAGAAAACGAAACATCAGTGGCAATAATCTTAAGCCACCACCGCCCATACCACCTGCACGAGAAACACGCATTGAGCGCCTATCCTCAATATTACTGCTCTTAGGTCTACCCTTCCAACGCATAATTGATTCCTTTAAAAGCAGATTGAATTTTTGATGGGGTGACTGTTTTCTGAATGCCAGAGTCTGTTCCGCTATGTGAATAACATAATCATAATTTATACGTTAGAAGCTGAAGGAAATATTTTCTTCAGCAAACGATATTTCAGGGCCTGACAGGCATTTACCCCTTGCTATTTCACACCGTATTCACTTTACGGGCAGTACTTTGTTCTGCAGGTAATCTTAAGAGTAAAGGCAATGTGCGATAGTAAAGCTGAAGATAAAATAAAAAACATTCCGGAAAGTCGACGACTGCCTTGCAGAGGCTGCACGGCGGATTGTAAGAATTACGCTTTTTGTGAAGGGAAACCGTGGAGACAGGAGCCACAGGGGGGGCAGGCGGACAAAAAAATTCATTAACAGCCACAAAAGCCCGGTAAACCGAATGCGGTTACCGGGCTTTTAATGTTCCGTTTCATTACCGGCTATTTTGTCTACTGGTTGGCTAGTCCAATCAATATTGCTGGCTTATGCCCTGCTCTGCAGCCTCTTCCAAACCAGCCGGGTCCTCATCAGGGTAAGGTTCGTTCAGATCATCATCATCTTTGTTACGGTTCATTTCATCGGTTGATTGAGGGTTATCGGCATCTTGACCTTCCTCATCACCATAAGGGTTTTCACTCCACTCAGGATCTGCATTGAGTTCATTATCCTGGCCTATGCGTTCTTCCTGCTCATCTGAGCAGCCAGATAACATAATCGAAGCGAAAGCAAATGTTATGGTAAACATGATGGTTTTTAACATAGTCACTCCTTACTGATTAATTGATAAATAATGGTCATATAAACTTTTTACTCCGGCGACCTTTGGTTATGACTTACTAAAGTTGATACCAGTGAAATTAAACAGGTTTACCACAGGCACTGGTGAGCCTGCTTTTCATTCATTGGCTGTGTGACATCATTTGCGGGGTCGTCTTCATAACTTTCAGGAATATTCGCCGTAATCACTTCTGCAACCGTTGTCTTGTATATGTTTTTGCCATCAGATACAGCGTGTAAAATAATATCTGTAGCGCTAATGGTTCCAATCAACTCATCATCACTGGCGACGACAAGATACCCGACATGCTCCTGATCCATTATTTCTGCTGCCTCTCTCAAACTGACAAAACCAGGCACCGTCATTACTGATGAATTCATAATCTGTTTTTCGTTCATCCCAAATCTCCCGATTAAACATTCAGCGATAAATGAATAGTCCATGGTATTCAGCAAGCCCTATGCCAGATGACAAACAGCCTGGTTTTTAACATATTTCATGAGCTCCGGCAGAGTCATGCAACTCGGCAAACACAAAACCTATAATTTTTTCTCTGTATCTCAGTAATTTTTACCCATATTACATTTTGTTTTATAACGTCATCACTTTTACAACATAGATCAATATCAGCAATGACAAGCCTTCGCATAGGATTCATTATCACGGGTATACATATTGCAATACCGTTCTATCTTTTATTGAATCCAACAGGACAAAAATATGACTGACTCGCAAGTGCAAGTGCAGCGTACAGATGCCATAAGCTTGTTAAAAAACGATCACCGTAAGGTTGAAAAGGCCTTCGCTCAATATGAGGAATTAGGGCCATACGCTTATATTGGAAAGAAAAATCTGGCGGATGAAATCTGTGCTGAACTTATACTGCATACACAGTTGGAAGAAGAAATTATTTATCCGGCTTTTCGTAAAAAGCTGGCTGACTCGACCGATCTGGTCGATGAGGCGCTGGTTGAGCATGACAGTGCCAAACTTCTGATTAGAGAAATTCAACAAATGCAGGCTGACGAAGAACTGTTTGATGCCAAAATCAAAGTGCTTTCGGAATACATTGAACATCACGTCAGGGAAGAAGAAAAAGAAATATTTCCTTTAATGAAAAAAAGCGACGTGGATCTGCTATCACTTGGCGAGAAGCTTGCTCAGCGCAAACAACAGCTAAGCTCTGAGCATAAAGTCTAATTTAAATAGCCGTTATTGGTGATTTATGGCTAACAACCACGCAAAAAAAGCATCCATGGAGTGGGCCTCCCTGAAAAAGGAAGCATCGGTATTTCCGATCTATTCAATGCGTAAAGCCTGGCATGTGTTGGAAAAGGAAATCTATGGAATGCCGAACGCTGATAGGAAGAATAAGAACGAGTCGGTTTTGCTAGGCAAAATTGAAATCGGAAATCTGACGGTTCTGGATCCACGACTGGGAAATCTAATACATCGTCTCGAATATACCCGCTTAAGTATTGAAAGCATCCAGTCACCGCCCACAGTCATGATCCTGGAATATATTCAGGCATGTGAGAGGGTACACCGGATTATCAACAATTATCGGAAACTCCCCAGCTAATTATCCAGGTAATCAAAAAAGGGAATATTTATGGCAAGACTGGTTAAATGCAAGGTTTGTGAATACCAAGTCGCTCGTAAGGCCAGAACATGTGTTCAATGTCATGCCCGAAACCCGGGATTAACGGCGACCGATTATCTGATTTACTGCATGTTTATCGTCATTATTATTGCGGGCATCATGCTGAGCTACAAAATCACTTTCAATGACCAGTTGATTAGAATTAAGGATGTCGAAGCTGCCGGATTTGAAAAACAGTATCAACGTCAAACATTAATTCAAAATGCTGAAGTTGGCTGGGTGGGTGAATGGCACAGTGAACGTATCGAAGTTTACCAGTTTGCCAATATTAGAGCCGTTGACCTAGGGGTTGTTTATCTTTCTCGCCGCCTCTGTTGTGACTGAAAATGCACTAATCAAGACGCGAGGAGTGCCGTTTAGTCGTTCTAAATAAATGACGAGCAACACAGAGTGGTGCATTTTCAGCCACAACCCGTAGGGCTGGGACTATTTTTCCGCCCTACTGTGTTGAAAATGATTTATGTAGAGTAACTACACCGCATCATTTCCGCCTTGTTGGACGAAAAAATTAGCCTCCAGCAGTGGGGGTGAGAAAGAGAAACAGCCCCTAGAGTTTTTCCAAACATGCTGCCCCGGACAATGTATTCGGATGGACGGACGCCTGCATTCATAAAAACATCATTCTACTAAGTGAAGGGCGCAATGCCTGCCAGATACTTAAACAGCTATAAAAAATGTAAGTCTTTATCTAACGGGAAAGTTCCGGATTGCTATTGCGAGTCTGAGGTTTGAATTTCAACATCTAAGCGGATATCAGGATCTGTATTTATGAGGGATGTTTCAGGAACAAGCGTTAAGATTATCAAACACATTGAAAGGTAATGAAAACGTAGCGTCACATCCTTGAATGAATTTTCCAGCCGACACTGAGAAATCGGCCAGAAAATCTTTCTTCCACTAAATACACTACATTCTCATTAAACTGATAAATCTAGAGGATACTATTGGCCTTGTTCCCTGGCAGGGTCACCTTCACCCATTTCATGGGCAGGATGTTTAGCATTTTCATCATCCGATTTGTTTTTGTCATACGCTTTTTTATCTGGCGTCACTTTTTTATCATCTCTATCGACATTGTCATATGTCTGTGACTCACCTTTAGCATCATGTTTATCATGATCGCCAGCGAGTACAGGTGTCGCGATAAAAGCTGTCGCCAAGGCCGTTGAAAGAAATAGTTGTTTAAACATTTCATTCTCCTATTTTAATTATCGGCATACTTTTTAGTGAACTTGATGACTAAAAAAATCTATCAAAGAAAGTGCCGATGAAGCTTTCCTTGTAACAAGCTCCATCGCAAACCTTGTGCCAGATTTATCAGGAGCGGTTCAGGAATAAACAGTACAGCCAAATATACTATTTAATATCATAAACTTAAAGCTTAAATATAATGTTATTGTTCACTATAAAACTGGCGTGTTTATTATGAAATTTTCATGCGAGCACAGTGAATTAATCATGTAATTTTTACAAGATAACCGGAAAACTTTCAGGCTAAGCGGGTTGGATTGCCACCAACAGGCTATAAACGATAATCCACAGGTTAAGCAGGTGACACATCTAGCGCCATTCTAACTTTATTCGCCAGTTCTTCACGACTGTAGGGTTTAGATAATAACAACACACCAGGATCCAGTCGGCCATGGTGCACAATAGAGTTTTCAGTATAACCAGAGGTATATAACACTCGCAGCCCGGGCCGTAACTTAAGTGCCTGTTCGGCAATTTTCCGTCCATTCATACCTTCAGGCAAAACAACGTCGGTTAACAGCAAATCAATAGTCTGTTCGGATTCAAGAATTTGCATTGCCTGCTTGCCGTCTGCAGCGGAAAGCACTTCATATCCCAGGCTTGTCAATTGCGAGATGACATACTCACGAACCAATGGATCATCTTCAACGACCAGTATCTGTTCATTTCCCTTCTTTAAATCGGTGGTAACAGACGACACGTTATCCGAAGGAACATTTTTATTGGTCGCAACTGGCAAATAAAGCCTGACTGTAGTGCCTTGTCCTGGTTCCGAGTAGATATTAACGTGACCATTACTTTGTTTGATAAAACCATAAACCATGGCGAGTCCCAGACCCGTACCCTTATCTTTTGTTTTTGTGGTGTAAAACGGTTCAAATACTTTATCAAGTATCTCTGCGGGTATACCGAAACCTGAATCTGAAATAGCAATAACGACATAATCCCCCGTATTAATCTCATGCTCCTGTGCATACCGATCGGGTAAATGCGTATTTTGTGCTTCTATGACAATGCGTCCTCCCTTCGGCATGGCATCTTTGGCGTTCAGGGCAAGATTCAGCAGAGCATTTTCAAATTGACCGGAGTCAATCAAGACCTGATGAAGCTGATCATCGGCCATTAACTGAATTGAAATTTCAGCCCCTACGGCCCGTTCCAGCAATGGCCATAGTTGCTGGATTAATTGCTTGATTTTTACCGGTTTTGGTTCAAGCGGTTGTTTTCGGGCAAAGGCTAATAAACTACGGGTTAACTCTGCCCCTCGATACCCCGCTTGCAGAATCATATCCGCTAACGGTTTGAGACGGCTGGATTCATCCAGTGACTCGGTAATAATTTGTGAATTACCAATAACGACCGTTAACAGGTTATTAAAGTCGTGTGCCACACCGCCAGTCAGCTGCCCGACAGCTTCCAGGCGTTGAGATTGACGCAGACGGTTTTCCAGTTCAATACGTTCGGTAATATCCTGAAAAGCACCTTGCAAGGCAGTGATTTCGCCTTCGCTATTACGTACAGCCTCACCAGATGAACGAACCCAAATCAGCTCCCCGGCAGAATTGATGATCTGCAATTCCACATCGAAAGGTGTTCCGTGCTCTGAGCAAGCATGAAACAGTTCTTTAACCCGAGATTGATGCTCTGGAATATAAAATGAAAACCCTTCATCAAGAGTAGGAGAATAGCCATTCGGTTTGCCATGAATGTTAGCCACCATATTGGACCATTTCACTTGTTTAGTCGTCATATCTATCGACCAGCCACCAAAACGGGTAACTCGACCCGCTATCTCCAGTAAATGAGCCTGTTTGCTTAACTCGCTTTGTTGCTGGAGGATCTGTTGATTCGAATGATCTTTTTGATCCAGAAGTGCATTAAAGGCAATTGATAACTCAGCCATTTCATCTTTGCCGATAACTTTTGCACGTGCTTTGTCATCGTTTTGAGACACTTGTTGTATGGTGCTGATAAGATTTCGGGTAGGTACAGCAATACGCTGATACATCATACTGAAGGCGATCACACACAACACGCCAAACAATAGCGTAGACAGTATAAACAGCAATAAAATACGATTTATATAGCTTTGAATGCTCTGCTGATTCTCCAGCATTAACTGATCTATCGCGCTCTCTATGGCAATGCCATGATCCGCTACCTGATTGATAAGCAGTCTCGATCTTAATGGCAGGGTCAATGGATTAATCCGGTAATCATTGCTTATCAGATCGATATTTTCCGGCAGTGTTTTATAGGCATCTTCAACTGATTTAATCAGTTGATCTATATGCCGCACTGCAAGCTGAGCATTGAATCCACCATTTTCCAGAGCGGTAAGATCGGCCTGAATCGCTCGGGCATCACCTAAAAAAATCTGCCAAAGTCTGTCATCGGGACGAAATATCAACACATTATCGCTGCCAACAGATAACGCATCGATTCTGTGTTTTATTGAGCCCAGGTAGCTCAGTTCATCCCGTTTTAATTCAACCTGATGATAACTCCAGGCACCTAACACGATTAAAAACAATAATCCCAGCAGGCTTGTACATATAAAAATAATGGCGATTTGAACCAGCTTCATGGCTGACTCTCATCAATCTGCATGGTGGGAATCTTGACTGAAAACGGCTGAATAGTACGCAACGGTTCCGGAGCAAACCAGGAAATTACATCCGTCTGTATGTCTGTTTCAGCAAGCCCTCTAAGTTTGGCCCATTGAATACTTTGATGAAGTTCAGCAATTAATGACCAATTCAGATTCAATTGATGCAACGCGGGCTGGTATTTGATGAGAGGCATTTCATCTGTATTGGCTTGCTCGCTATACATCTGCATCACGTTGTCAGTGTCCGACTGAATCAACCTGATTGCTTCAACATAGGCCTCAAGCAAATGCTGACAGTATTCCGGATTTTCCTCAGCCATCTGCCGGGTCGTCACCAATAACCATTTAGCACTGTATACATGGCTGCCATCTACTTGCTCAATTTGATCGGCATATTCATCAATATATCGGTTTGTCCATGGTTGCCAGGTCACAATGGCATCAACTTTTCCCTCAACTAATGCCGAACCCAGTTCCGTAACCGGCAAATTAATAAGCTCCACACTGTCGGCATCTAATTGATAAAAAACGGTATATAACCACCATAAATATTCGGCATTGGTGCCCTTACTAAGCCCTACCTTGCCTCCCTTCAGCGCATTGACTGTCTGTATATTCCTTCCCTTCAGCGTTAATATCTGGTTCATCCGGGTGGAGTGCAGGAGATTCCCTAAAATGACCGGCTCATTACCCTGACGCGGGGTATCCGCATTGGCTAATTTGTCCAGCGTAAAGGGGGTTGGTGCCATTAGAGCAAAATCAACTTTGCCTGCGAGCAAGTCATCCAGGTTTTGCTTTCCAGACTCGGAAAGAGACACTTCAAGATTTAAATGATGTTTTTGAAACAGATTGTTTTTACTGGCCACCAACGTCGGCAAATCACCCAGATAATTCACTCCAGCCAATTGTAATGTCGGTTCTGCAGGCTCTTCAGAGCGACAGGCGACAAGGAAGAAGACAAGTAAGCTTAATAATATTTTCAATCTCATGCTGTCTTCCATAATTGCGTTGGTGCATTTATAGTCTTTATTACGCCCGTTTAATGGCTAACTTTAATCTTTTCACGCACATTTGCAAAATAGACCTACAAAGATTTTCACCCTACAAAAGTGAAGAAACTGTCCGCGAAACATCCTCAGCACCCTGCAATATTTCCGTCATAACTGATGAAACGGCAGTCAGCTGTTCATTACTGTCCATAGCCTTTTGCTTCACACTATCCATTCTTTGTGTCACATCATGTGTCAGCATACGATTTTGCTTGACCACTTCTTTTATTTCATCAGTGGACTCGCTGGTTCTGGAGGCCAACTTTCTGACCTCATCAGCTACTACCGCAAACCCCTTGCCCTGCTCCCCTGCACGTGCCGCTTCTATGGCAGCATTTAATGCCAACAGATTCGTCTGTTCGGCAATATCGTTAATTGTAGAAACGATATTTTCAATGTTTTTAGATTCTTTATTCAACTGTTCAATGTTCGCCGACGTATCTGATACATCCTGCAGGATAGTATTGGACATTGCTACAGAGGTATTAAGTAAATCAACACCATTTTTGGCGATTTGAGAGGTTTCCTCCGCGGTGGAGAATGACATTTCTGCTGCACGCATTACTCTATCGTTATGTTCTATACGTTGGGTAATATCACTGGCAAATTTAATGACTTTTACAACCTGGCCCTGATCATCAAACACAGGATTATAAGAGGCTTCCAACCAGACGGATTGTCCGGAAGCTGTTTTCCTGACGAATTGATCGGAAAAGAATTTTCCCGAACTGATGTCTGCCCAGAAATGTGGATTTTCTTCATAAAACTGATCGAAACAGAAGATACGATGATGATTGCCAACCACCTGCTCTGATGTATATCCCACCACCGAAAGAAAGTTATCGTTGGCTTTTAAGATCTGACCATCAGGAGTGAACTCAATAATCGCCATCGAGCGGTTTAATGCACTAAACGCTGCTTCAAGATCGCGCATGTTGTTATGAGACTGAGTGACATCTGCTGCAATTTTAAGGATACCGGTAACCTTATTATCCTTGTTAGTTATCGGAAAATAGGAAGCTTCCAACCAAACTACTTGCCTGGATTTAGTGAATCGTTTGTACGTACCCGACTTTTGTTTACCATGAGTAAGTTGCTCCCAAAAACTTTTATATTCAGCAGACTGGATATAATCCTCATCACAAAATATCTGATGATGCTTGCCAATCAGTTCAGATTTTTCATAGCCCACAACGGATAAAAAACTGTCGTTAACCTCTTCGATAATTCCTTTATTATCAAATTGGATGGTTGCCACTGATGACTGGATTGAATTCATCAGACTATTCATTTCATTATATTTACTGTATGTCTCAGCTAAATCTCTTTTTAATTTTTTATTAAACATCTAAACCCATCCAATTTTTATAATGTGATCAATATGAATAAACACCAACTAATCACTGCATTTTGTAAGGAATTAAAACGGATTTATTGTGAATTTTATGTCAATAAAATTAGTGTCTTAAAAGAGTGCATTTGCATTACTGACTATTGCTGAATATAAAGCCATGTTGAAAAATACGTTAAAACAGTTTGCCAGGGGTCTGAAACTGCATATCTCAGCTCTGTATTTAGCCAGCAAGGACCCGGCAGTACCTGAAATGGCGAAATGGTTGGGAATTGCTGTAGTAGCGTATGCATTAAGCCCTGTTGATCTTATTCCGGATTTTATTCCTGTCATCGGTTATTTGGATGAACTGCTTATTCTGCCGTTGGGTATTTATCTGACCGTAAAACTGATACCGGAGGAGGTATGGGCTGACTGTCTGACAAAAGCTGCAATGAAGCCAATTCAATTACCGGAAAATCGTTATGCTGCCGTAGCGATAATCTGTTGTTGGTTACTCTTTTCAGCTGTGCTTACGTATGCTGTTTGGTCACTGTTTTATCAATGAATATCCCAAAGCATTTGTGACACCCATTTTATGTATCTTTCAATTCATCCCCAGATGATGAACGCTCAACAGGCCCCAACATCTTTTCTGCCTGGATAAGTTCATCAAACGCTTTTGCACTGATATAACCAGAGCGTATCGCCTCCTCCCGTAATGTGGTTCCATTAGCGTGCGCCTGTTGAACGATAAAACTGGCGTTATCGTAACCGATCACGGGAGATAAGACCGTAACCAGCATCAGCGAATGGTTTAATAAGGCGTCGATGCGTAGTCGATCAGGTTCCAGCCCAATCAGGCAATACTCCGTAAAGCTGTTTACGGTATGCACCAGCAATCGTATCGACTGCAGCAGGTTATGAATGATTACCGGCTTAAACGTATTCAACTCTAATTGTCCCTGAGCCCCGGCGAAGGTTATCGTCATATGGTTGCCCATTACCTGGGCACAGACCATCATCATTGCTTCACATTGAGTGGGATTGACCTTACCCGGCATGATGGATGAACCGGGTTCATTTTCAGGTAACTTTAATTCCCCTATACCGCAACGCGGTCCGGATCCTAATAGACGAATATCGGCAGCGATTTTATTCAGACTGACCGCCAGAGTATTTAATCCCCCCGACACATTGACCAGCCCATCGTGAGCAGCCTGCAAAGAGAGTTTGTTTTGACTGGCGGTGAAAGGTAAACCGGTAAACTCAGTTAAATATTCAGCAAACTTTTCGGCGAAACCGACGGTACTGTTTAGCCCTGTTCCTACAGCCGTTCCGCCTTGAGGGACCGAATATAATTCACCCGTGACTTGTCTCAGCCATCTGATATTAGCGTTAATTTGCGAGGCATAAGCCGAAAACTGCTGGCCCAGAGTCAGGGGCGTGGCATCCTGCAGATGGGTACGGCCAGTTTTGATAATGGCTTGCCATTGGTCTGCATGCTGCTCCAGTAGCTGTTGCATATTTTCCAATGCAGGCAACAGTTGATGATGAATTTGTTCAACCGTCGCAATATGCATTGCAGTCGAAAAGCTGTCATTAGTGGATTGACCGATATTGCAGTGATCATTGGGATGAATTTGACTGGCAGAATCTAATCGCTGTGTGGCAAGGTTGGCAATGACCTCATTCATATTCATATGGGTTTGTGTACCGGAACCGGATTGCCAGATGCTTAATGGAAACTGCTGATCATGTTCGCCGTTTATGACTTCAAGGCTCACCTCAGAAATGGCCCGGCCGAATTGAAAATCTAGTTGGCGAATATCCATATTGGCCTGGGCAGCACAACGTTTTACGATAGCTAATGCACGAATAAATTCCCGGGGAAAGGTTTCTTCACCGATAGAAAAATGTCTGAGGGCAAGCTGTGTTTGCTTACCCCAACGTCTTTCACTGGACATAAAAACGATTCAGGGTTAAACCATCAAACATGTTTCTGTAAAGAAACATTACTGGCGTAATTGAACATTAAGCTGATCAACCACTTCTGCCCAGTCCGAGTCTGAAGCCAGACATTCTTTAATAAACGCTGCCTGGGATGCTGACCAGAAGCTGGCATCTTCCAGTTTTTCATCTTCCTGCAATGTATGATCCGCCATAAAGTCTTCAATGGCCTCCTCATTGCTCTCCAACCCCAGCTGCATAAACAGATTTTCCATATTGTGCTGCGACATATCCATAGCCAATATCCTCGAATTCACAAGCGTTGAAACATCATAACTGAACTTACATTACGCTTAATCGGCTGCTTTTCAAAGAGTAGACTGGAATTTCAAATTTGCAGGAAAATCATTGTTTCTGGCGTGTTAATCTCCACGGTGATTTTCGAACTGATTAAGCAACCGTGACCAGCCAGTCCTGATAACTTGGCTTGGCTTGGGCGTGTAAACCGGCAGAACTAAATGCACTTTCACTATCAATTAATTCACCGTTATGTTCAAACACATTATGGTCTGCGTAATGTCTGACCCAAGTCTCTAGATCCTGCATTTCCGTATTCATTCTCATCATCTCAATCCCAATAGTTATAGAAAAAACTGTTAATTGAAGCTGTTATCACTCAATTAATACGTTTTCATTTTATTAAGATGATGTGTAATTCATGTGAAGAATCAATGCTTTGTCGTCGACATGTGAGCTGATTCACATTTATATCGGCCCGTTATGATTTGCATTATTTTTCGTTTAACGGCGCTAACCACTGCACGCCACCAAGCCTGCGTTGCTGCTGTAAATTCCATTCAGCACGTTTATGCAGATGCTGCGCTGGCCTCGCTGGATTGTAATTTAATGGGCTGGGTAATGAAGACGCGAGTAAAGCCGCCTGCATGGGGGTCAGATTCGCTGCCGGAAGTCTGAAGTGATATTGGCTGGCGGCCTCGATGCCAAATACCCCAGGCCCCCACTCAGCGATATTCAGATAAACCTCAAGAATACGTTGCTTACTCCATGAGAGTTCGATCAGTAAGGTAAACCATACTTCCAAGCCCTTTCTGAACCAGCTGCGTCCAGTCCAGAGATACATATTCTTCGCCACTTGCTGACTGATAGTGCTGGCACCACGCAAGCCTCCCCTACGCTCTCGCTCTTTCAGCGCCTGCTGAATCGCCTTTAGGTCAAACCCACTGTGTAAGGGAAATTTCTGATCCTCAGAAGTGACCACCGCTAACGCCGCGTGTTTAGGAATCGCTTCCCAGCTTAACCAGGATTGTCGTAATTCAAAGTCTTCCGTTGAATGAATCCATCTATCAGCCATCACCATGGTGATCGGTGGATTCACCCAGCGAAATGGCAACACCAGCAATAAACTCAACAGAACAAACGCCAATATCGCTTGCAGTAATCCCCGTAAAATAAACCGATAAACTCGACGCACAGCCATTCCTAAACAAAACAGGCATCTTCAAAGATGCAAACCCGCACATAATGGGGCGTTTATTTTTGCCATGCAACATTCATTAATACAGTCAATGCGGATAACGTTATTCCGGGCATCGTTATTCCAGTCTTCTGAGTAACAACATGGGTGACACGGTCAATACCGGCGTTAATTGCCAGCGTCCTAATAACGCCAGTATAAAAGCACTGATAAACGGCAAGTTGACCACTACCGGCCAATGCCAGCGAAACTCGCCATCAAACATACGGCTTTGCAAAGCCCAAACCGCTATTTCTGCAGCAAATACCCCTAGAATACCGGCTAGAAAGCCAATCAATGCAAACTCGATCATCGTGGCTCTTACCAGTAATTGTTGTTGACCGCCTAAGGTACGTAATAATGCCCCCTCACGTTGTCGTTCAGACATCGTCGCGCTGACAACGGCTACCATCACCGCAATGGCAGCCAGCAGAATCATTAATAATATTGCTTCAACAGCCTGCGTGACCTGGCGGATGATTTGCTGAATACGTTCGATAATATGATCAATTTCCAGTACTGAAATCGTTGGGAACTGTCGCACAAAATCATTCAACAGTGCTTTATCCTGCTCTGCCAGATAAAAGCTGGTAAGCGACGTACTGGGCAATCCATCTATCGCACCATTGGGTGGAAAGATAATAAAGAAATTCGGCCGCATACTGTCCCATTGCACACTGCGAATACTGGTGATTTTAGCCGTCACTTTTTCAGCACCCACTGTAAAACCCAGTTCATCGCCAACCTTTACTCCAAGCGATTCAGCTAATGACTGCTCAATTGATAAGCCCTTGGTATCTCCCGCCTTAAACCATTGTCCGGCCACAATTTCATTATCATCCGGATAACTATCTGAAATCGTCAGGTTTAATTCCCGCCGCAGTTCATCGTCATCTTTGTTTAACGCGACTTCCTGAGCCGGCTGTGCATTTATCTCGGTCAGTCTGCCTCGGATAATCGGGTATAGCGGGCTTCTGTTTAGATCATGCTCAGTAAAAAAAGCTTCAACTTCATTAACAGATTCCGGTGCAATATTAAGCAAAAAGTGATTTGGCGCATCTTCAGGCAACTGTGCCTGCCAGTCAGCTAACAAGGAAGAACGCACCAGAACCAAGGTAGCGGCCAGCATAATCGTCATGGCAAACACTGACATTTGTGACAAGGTGGCGTTGCGATGTCGGTACAAAGCGATGACCGCTAACCGCCAACTACCCTGTCCTGCCGTAAATTTGCGTAACAGCCAGATTAGTCCGGCACCTACGATAGCCAGAGTGACGACTAGAGTGATAATGGCGCCCAGTAAGGCTATTACCAATTTAAGATCGCTGACATAGATCCACAACAGACCCAATATTACCGCAACAGCCAACAACAAATCTTTGGCTAAAGCACCTTTATCATTGGTTGGCAGGCTGCGAAACACACGCATTGCCGGGGTATTCCGTAATCGATCTATTGGCGGATAGGCAAAGGCAAACAACGCGACCAAAGCCGTTAATATAGCTGGCCACAGTTGCCAGAAATCCAATTCAAACTGTAACGGTTGTTCCATCAATTGAGCTGTCATCGAGGCCATTAACCAGGCTGCCGGTATCGCTAACAATAAGCCAATCACTGTCGATATCAGTCCCCAGATGACGAGTCGGGATAAATACAACTTGCGAATACGTTTACCGGTCAGACCCATAGTTTTTAATAAGGCCACCCGATCCCGCTGACTAAGTGCATATTGGCGGCTGGCAACGGCAATGGCCACTACAGCCAGTAACACGGCCAGACTGCCGCCCAGCAATAAAAATCCTTCTGCTTTATCCAGAGATTCCCCCAGGGTTTCTCCCTGACGAACATCTACCCAGCGGTAATTATCGGTTAACTGTGGTTCCAACCAGGTTTCAAAATCCGCCAGATTGGTGGAACCTCCGGCAAACAGACCACGATGACGCACCCGGCTACCCTCTTGTATAACCCCGGTAGACGCTACATCGTCAATATGCATCATAACCCGTGGCGCCAGATTGGAAAGTCGAAAGCCGCCATCTGGCTCACGCATGATCACCCCAGTCACTTCAAGTGATGTAGCCCCGACTTCCAGAGCATCCCCCGGACGTAATTCCAATAAGCGCATTAAACGTGGATTCAACCAGACTTCACCAGGCTTGGGCCCTGATGTAATAATTTGCCGTGCCGCCTCCAGATCGGCCTGCCATTCAAGTTCACCTCGCAACGGGTAAGTATTATCAATCGCCTTAACCGCAACCAGTTGAAATTGGCTTTCATTAGACACCATGGTGCCAAACTCAATCATTCGACCAATTTCTAAACCAAAATTTTCTGCTTCTGCATACCACGCCTCTGGAATCGGTGCATTGGTTCGGCTGTTTAATTGACGATCTGCTGTCAAAAAAGCACTGGCAGACGTCATTAACGTACGTTGCAGATGATCAGCAAAGGCATTAATGGTGGCTACCGTAGCAACCGCAATAATCATAGCCAGCAACATGACTTTAACGTTTCGTTCGCGTAAATCCTGACTAAACGAAATGACTTTACCTGTCACACTCATGCAGATATAACCTCTGCATCAGCGGCGTGATGTTCATGTAATACACCCGCATCAATTACAAAATGTCGCTGACAACGATCGGCAAGTTGCTGATCATGTGTCACCATCACCAGCGTGGTGCCCTGTTCACGATTCAGTGCCATTAATAAATCCGTAATAGCTTCACCGGTACGCGTGTCCAGATTGCCAGTGGGTTCGTCCGCAAATAACACTTTCGGTTCAACGGCAAAGGCTCTGGCAATAGCCACCCGTTGTTGCTCACCTCCCGATAATTGCCGTGGTGTGTGCTGCATACGCTCGCCAAGACCGACACGCTCAAGCAGGTTTTCAGCTTGTGTTTTAGCATTAGACAGTCCTGCTAACTCTATGGGAAGCATGACATTTTCGATTGCAGATAACGTCGGTAATAATTGAAAAGACTGAAATACAAAGCCAACACGCTGCGAACGGAGACTGGCACGTTCATCTTCCGATAATGCACTGATAATATGTCCATCAAGCTTAACCGTTCCACTGGAGGGTAAATCCAGTCCTGCCAGTAACCCCAGTAAGGTGGTTTTACCTGAGCCGGACCGGCCGACGATAGCGGCCGATTCACCTTTACGGATATCCAGATTCACATGCTGCAAAATCGATAACTTATCAGTGCCTAAATCGACAGAGTGCGACAGATTTTGTACCTGTATCATGAAGTCGTTTGAAAGATCCGGTTGTCTATCAGTGGACATGCTTTCCTCACATAATTAATGGGTGGTTATGAAAACCTTATTATCGTCACAAAAATTGTTTATCTGGTTGTTTTTAGTACTGATCAGTTTTCAGTCACAAGCTGCTGAACCACAGCGAAAAAACCTGTTAATTGTTGGTGACAGCCTCAGCGCTGCCTATGGTATCGACAGTGATGCCGCCTGGGTTGAGCTGCTCAAAAATCGTCTGGAAGATAAGACACCTGGCACCTGGCATGTGGCCAATGCCAGTATCAGTGGTGAAACAACCGACGGTGGTCTACGCAGACTACCCGATTTACTGGACAAACATGGGCCCACCATTGTCGTTATAGAATTAGGTGGTAACGACGGCTTAAGAGGTTTTCCACCTGACGTTATTCGAAATAATTTAGCCAAAATGATCCAGTTATCCCAACAGCACGAGGCAAAAGTTTTATTGGTCGGCATCGAAATTCCACCGAACTATGGTCCCCGTTACACAACAGCATTTGCCAATGTTTATTCCAGTCTGGCAAAAGAGTATAACGTGGCTTTTTTACCATTCTTTCTGGCCGATGTTTATGATGGTGAAGCAATGATGCAGGCAGATGGGATTCATCCGACGGCAAAAGCACAACCGCAACTACTTGATAATATCTGGTCTGAGTTACTTGCATTACTCGAACAGTAGATTAACTTAATTAAACCTTGTATCTGACCTGATTAATCGCTGAAATGTTGCCGAATGTTTAAACTAAATATGCTTCATTTGAAGCCAAACTGCCATCATCATGGAAATCGTTATGATTAAAGCCGTTATTTTTGATATGGATGGCGTACTGATTGATTCCGAGCAGATTTGGGATGATGCTGAAAAAACTGTTTTTTCCAGTTACGGAATTTCAATTACTGAAGCCGATCAATTATTGACCCGCAATATGAACATGCAGGAAGTCTCGGAATTCTGGTCGGCAAAAGCACTTACATCCTTTTCGCTTCAAGCTGCCGAGCAACGTGTCATTGAAGAGGTTTGCCTGCAGATTCAAAAAAGCCCCCGTGCTATGCAAGGCGCGCTCAACTTACTTGATACGCTTTTTAAGCCCGGTCAATTACCTATTGGTTTAGCGACGAATGCACCACGTCCAGTTTGCAACACCGTGCTGCAATGCCTGAACATCGAACGCTACTTTGACTCCGTACATACCGCTGATGATGTTGAAAATACCAAACCGCATCCGGAAATATATCTTAAAAGTGCTGAAGTCCTGCAGGTAGATCCCCAACACTGTCTGGTATTCGAGGATTCACCAACCGGCGTCAGGGCAGCGCATGCAGCTGGAATGCAGGTAATTTATGTTAATCCAATCCGGGCTGCAGATTATGTAATCAATACTATGACCAGAACCACTTTTCAATCGCTCATGCAATTTAATATTGATGACATTGAGTCTTTATCATTGTGCCAATAAATACGATTTATCGGTCTGGTGATCTTAGGCCATGGAGACAATGGTTTTGCGAAAACGGCTCAACGATATACCGAACAAAGCCGCCCCAAGCAGTATCAAGGCAAGGAACTGTGGCCAAACGTCACTGAAACCTGCCCCGCGATACAGAATCGATTGGGCCAGCATGACAAAGTGAGTATTAGGCGCTATCAACATGATGTGCTGAATAATCTCCGGCATGCTCTCACGCGGGGTGCTGCCGCCGGATAACACTTGCAGAGGTAACAGAATCAGCACCATCAACAAACCAAATTGAGGCATTGATCTGGCTATCGTGCCCAGAAAAATGCCTAATGAAGTGGTTGCAAATAAATGCAGCAAGGTGCCCAGCAGAAACAACCATACGGATCCATGGATCGGCACTGATAGCCATGTCTGAACCACCAGCCACAATGATAAAGCTGTGGCGACTAATACCACTAATGCCATCGACCAGACTTTGCTGGCCATGATCTCAAACGGTGTGACTGGCATCACCAGTAAATGCTCGACCGTGCCATGCTCACGCTCCCGGATAAGCGCAGCCCCAGTGAGAATAATTGACAGCATCGTAATGTTGTTAATCAACTGCATTACCGCGCCAAACCATTGGCTATTGAGTTCGGCATTAAATTTTGCCCGCAGTACCAGATCTGCTGGCGTCGTGCTGATTTGACGATGCCGTTCAACAAAGGCTGTTATTTCTCCACTGACAATGGACTGTACATAACTATTTCCGGTAAACGCCTGCCCCATTCGGGTAGCATCAATATTTAACTGAATAACGGGTTGATGACCAGCCAGTAAATCACGTTGAAAATTAGACGGAATATGCAAAGCAAAGGTATCAATTCCCATATCCATACGAGCATCTATTTCATGCTGTTCAACCAGTACAGGAGGCATAAAATACGGTGGATAGAAAGCATCTACAATACGCATAGATAAGGGTGAACGATCATCATCAACAATGGCTATCGGTGCATTATTCAAGGAATCAATCATCGCTGTCGCAGCGGTATAAATTGATAAACTGAATGCGTAAACAATGAAAATCATCAATACCGGATCACGCGCCAGACTTCGTAATTCTTTGATGCCTAAATGCAGCAGATTGGCGACACCCATCTCAGCGCTCCTGCTTTTTCAGTAACATCACGCCCATAAATAATAAGGCTGGAGCCGCAATAAACAAAGCGATAAAGGCAGATTGTAAATCGGTGTAAGACAGCCCTTTGGAAAACACACCACGAGAAATGGTGAGAAAATGCGTCGCCGGATAAATCTCACCAATCCATCTGCCGGCACCTTGCATCGAAGACACCGGATCAATCATGCCGGAAAATTGTACCGCGGGTACCAGCGTTAGTAATGCTGTGCCAAATAATGCCGCAATCTGGCTGCGGGTAAAGGCCGATATCAACAACCCTAACGAGGTTGCACAAAATACATAGAATAGTGCTGCAAACGACAAGGTAAGAAAACTGCCGGTAAAGGGCACTTGAAAGATAAAGACAGCAAATAACACCAGTAAAAAATAATTCAGCATGCCCAACGCCATGTAAGGTAGTTGTTTACCCAACAGAAATTCCAGACGACTGACCGGGGTGACATACAGATTTACAATCGACCCCAACTCTTTCTCACGAACCACCGAAAGCGCCGTCAACATGGATGGAATCAACATCAATAGCAAAGGAATCATCGCGGGTACCATTGCCACCAAACTTTTCACATCGGGATTATAACGAAAGCGGGTTTCAATCGTCGCCGGCTGAGCGAATATCGCCGAGCCCAGTATTTCTCTTGATTTAGTGGTGAGCCAATGGGCGTGCATCCCTTGCACGTATCCACGAACATTTTCACCGCGGGTTGGCATTGAACCATCAATCCAGGCAGCAATTTCTACAGATTGACCACGTGCCAGATCCCGGCCGAAACCATAGGGAATCTCGATCGCCAGACTCAATTCACCTGACTGCATGCGCTTTTCTATTTCAGCATGGCTATATAGCGCAGGCTGCTCAATAAAATAACGTGAACCGGATAAATTCAATGTGTAATCACGACTGGTAGCAGATTGATCAGCATCCAGCACAGCAAATTTGAGATCTTCAACATCCAGACTAATGCCATAGCCGACTACAAACATCAGTAATAAAGTCCCCACCATCGCCAGCGTTAAACGCACAGGGTCACGGAGCAATTCGAGTGTTTCACGTCGGCTGTAACTATATAAACGTCGCAGGCTGAATCGGTTATCCGTATTCGTAGCAACAGCTGTTTTAATGAGTGTTGGCAGAGTGTTTTCAGCAGTTTGTTCGGCAACCGCTTGCTTTTTCTCGTGTCGATCGACTTCTTCCTGCAGATAATCGACAAAGGCATCTTCAAGTGATGTGGTTTTCTTGAAGGCTTTTAAGTTATCGGGAGTATCTGTCACTAATACCCGTCCGGCATGCATCAATGAAATCCGGTCACAGCGCTCCGCTTCATTCATAAAATGTGTGGAGATAAAGATAGTCACCCCATCATGCCGCGCCAAATCCGCCATGATTTGCCAGAACGCATCGCGGGCAATCGGATCAACACCTGATGTCGGTTCATCCAGAATCAGCATTTCCGGACCATGAATCATCGCTACCGCCAGCGATAATCGTTGTCTTTGTCCTAACGGTAACGACTCCGGCAAACTATCCATCACCGTTTCAAGTTCAAAACGTTTTGCCATTTCGCTGATTCGACTCGCAATATTCTGCGATGGCAGTTTGAATAAACGTGCATGCAGATCCAGGTTTTGCCTGACTGTGAGTTCGCCATACAAAGAGAAGGATTGCGTCATATAGCCCACGCGTTGTCGGGTTGTCAGATCATGAGGATCAATGGTGTTGCCAAACAACCTGGCCTGGCCTTCAGTGGCGGCCAATAAGCCAGTGAGCATTTTCATCGTGGTGGTTTTGCCACAACCATTGGAGCCGAGAAAGCCGAAAATCTCACCACGCGGTATACGAAAACTCACCCTATCGACCGCTGTAAAATCACCAAAGCGCATAGTGAGATTATCCGCTTCGATCGCAAAACCATCCTGAATAGATTCATTACGCGGCGGAATCACAACTGCTTGGTGGCGACCACGTTGTATCGCCGGTAGTAAGGCAATAAAAGCCGATTCCAGTGAGGTGGTAGAAGTTTGCTCAAGTAGCTGCTGCGGGGTTCCGGTAGCCAATACCTGACCCTGATTGATAGCGACCAACCAATCAAAATCTGCGGCCTCTTCCATATAGGCGGTGGCCACTAAAACACTCATTAGAGGATTGTCTTGCCGGATGCGATTAATCAAGGTCCAGAACTGGCGTCTGGATAACGGATCCACACCCGTTGTTGGTTCATCCAGAATCAATAAGTCCGGATCATGAATCAGCGCACAGCATAATCCTAATTTCTGCTTCATACCGCCGGATAGTTTGCCTGCTGGACGATTAGCAAAAGCACTCAGTCCGGTGGCTTGCAATAATTGTGTGATGCGTTGTTCACGCTCAGCCCGATCCTGGCCAAATAAACGAGCAAAGAAGTCGACATTTTCGAATACAGATAACGTGTGATAGAGGTTTTTACCCAGACCTTGTGGCATATAGGCGATCCGTGGGCAAACCGATTGACGATGCTTTTTTTGCTGCATATCACCGCCAAGCACCTCTACCTCACCATGCTGAATGGCATGTGCACCAGATATCAGCGAAAACAAGCTGGATTTACCGACGCCATCAGGACCGATGACGCCAACCATCACCCCTGCTGGAATATCGAGATTCAGATTTTTCAATGCCTGTGTTTTGCCATAGTCGAGACGAACATTTTTCAGCACTACAACTGGGCGCTTGCTGTTAACCTCCGTCAGTGGCGACCAGGTCATTAAGGAATCCTCACCGCCATATGTTCTGGCCACTCTCCTTGTGCATTTTCAAGAATAAACGCCATGCCTGGCAAACCGGTTTTTACACGAAGAATATTCGCATCCAGCAAATCCTGAGGAATTTGGGCACGCACCCGAAACATCAGTTTTTCCCGTTCACTGGCAGTCTCGACTGACTTAGGTGTGAACTGGGCGACATCGGCGACAAAAGATACTTTGGCTGGAAAAACATAATTCGGTGCTGCATCGATAATAATTCTGACCTCTGTACCTAATGCCAGACGTCCGGCACTGCTGGTCGGTAAAAAGAAGGTCATATATACATCTCGCAGATCCACCAGATTCAATACGCGTCCACCAGCAGCAATGACTTCTCCAGGTTGGGCAATACGATACTGGACTCGACCATCACGGACAGCTTTAAGCTCACTATCAGAAATATCTGCCTGAATACGATCAATACTGGCCTGAGCACCTAATAAAGCCGATTCGGCTCCAGCCATTTGAGCTCTGGCTGTGACAATGGCAGCATCGGAAGCGGCTACTTGTGCCTTTGAAGCACTGACCGCGGCTATGGCACTTTGCTGACGAGCAAAATCATCATCTGCTTCCTGTTGGGATGTTGCGCCACGTCCTGCTAACGACGAAGACCGCTCATAACGCTTACGAGCTACATTTAATTCGGCCTCGCGCTGAGCAACCAAAGCTAATGCCGCTTGTTTTTCTGCTTCGCGCTGTACCAATTGACTATTGGCAATAGCCACGGAGCTCTCGGCTTGATGAAACAACGCCTGGGCCTCACGTAACTGGGCCATCAGGTTTTCAGTATCCATTCTGGCCACTACCTGACCTGCTGTGACAAAGTCACCTTCCCGAACCAGGATATCCTGAATACGCCCAGCCATTTTGGCTGCCACATCAATTTCTGTCGCTTCAATCCGGCCATTTCCATACACCAGACCGGCATTTGGATCAGGGGCCAGATACCAGCGCCACAAGAAAAATATCGACAATGCGATGAAAACTAACAATATGGCTGCGCGAAGTAGTTTGGAATTTCGGTTAGGTGGCATCCATTGCAGTCCTTATTAAAAAATCAAACCTGCCGGCAGCTGAAAAATAACGATTAATACGCCGGATTATTGGTGATCAGAAGCCCCATTGCCATACCGTTTATCGGTGAGGGATGTATTGAAGGTTTGGTCAATAACAAGCCATAAATATACGCATTAATATTTTACACCGTGGTAGTCAGTGTACGACAAAAATGCCTGGTTAAACCGAAAGTATAAGTTTATCTGCTGTGTGTTTGATTCAGATCAAGGGTCACACCACCCGCATCAGTGCTGGTGCTGTTCGCAGCCCTTAAATACTTGCTGTTCAACGGCTTCTTCCGGTAAGTCATCGGGAAAGGTATAAGCCAGGTTAATCGCCAGATCGACCACCCGTAAAAATTCGTCGTTTGCAAACTCAGGACGCATGGTCTGCTCTACGTCCTGTTTCGATTTACCGGATTGCTTGTGGTGATAGTAATCTCCGGTCAGATTGGCGATCAGTTCACACTGTTTATTGTTTTCCATTTCATCTGCAAAAAGCGGGAGACTTAAAAAACCAAGCAAGGGTAAAACCAAAATAGTAGATGTTTTCATCAGTTGCTCTGCGAGTGTTGTGTTAAAAGATAAACTTACGACTCGCCATTAAACAGTAAAAATCCAGCAGCTTATAAATAATTATTCTTTGGTCTGTTTATCTTTTATCGCCGTCTAAGGTGTGACTGAAAACATGCCAATCAATCCACGATGAATAAGATGTTTGTGACAATAAAAAAACGGTCTGTTAAGACCGCTTTTTTATTTGAATTGATTGTTTATCTAACTCTATGGCTGTGGGGTATTGAATATTTTTACTACCAGACCATTTTTTATAACAACATGAGTTTCCTGATTATCTACGATGCGATATAGCCATTTTTCGAAATGGTCGTTTACCTGATCTGAGTCAGCAACCTTCCTTAATACGGGGCGAGTATGTGAACTGATAAACGCTGGCTCCCAAAACTGACCGCATATTGTTTTTATGTCATCAGTGCTCATACCAATGGTGATGCTGTTACTTCCACAGGCCATACTTTCTTCGTGTGAAGAGGCATTCCCTGCAAATGCAGGGCCAGAGAGCAGGAGTGTCGCCATTGACACTGAAATAAGGTTAGATAAAAACATGATTTTTCTCACTATTCAGCCGCGGGCATCTGTAAAAACTCGTGACAATATGCGACTTTAAATAGCCTTTAGTCAACCGGTAAACCTGACTTATATCCAAAAAATATCTACTCTTTCACGAATTGCTCCGTGTATCTGGTTCATAAAGTCCGTGGTGACCCGGAAATTTAGATTTGAATCTTGACTGTGACTGATGTTTATATTGATGCTGAATCACCATTAACCGGATCGTTAATCAAATGTCGCTTAAACCAATATATATTCCTTACGCTGGCCCGACCCTCCTGGCAACATCACTTCTTAATAAAGGTACTGCATTCAGCGAAGCCGAGCGACAGCAGTTCAATCTCAGAGGCTTGATTCCGCAACGTTTTGAAACCATAAAACAACAGGCTGAACGGGCCTATCAGCAATATTCCAGTTTTATTGAACCGATTAACAAGCACATTTATCTGCGGACGATTCAGGATAATAATGAAACGCTGTTTTATTACCTGCTGGAACAGCATCTGCAGGAAATGATGCCGATCATTTACACCCCCACTGTGGGTGATGCGTGTGAGCGTTTTTCGCAAATCTATCGACGGGCAAGAGGCTTGTTTATTTCCTATCCGGATCGTCACAACATAGATGAAATACTGCTCAATGCCACTAAACGCAAAGTCAAAGTCATTGTCGTGACGGATGGCAGTCGTATTCTCGGTCTGGGGGATCAAGGCGTCGGTGGTATGGGTATCCCGATTGGCAAGCTTTCCCTATATACCGTCTGCGGTGGTATCAGCCCGGCGTATACCCTGCCCATCATGCTTGACGTTGGCACGGACAATGCTGAATTACTGAATAATCCCCAATATATTGGTTGGCAACATCCACGTATTGATGCTCAGCAATACGATGAGTTTATGGACTTGTTTATTAGCGCCATCAAAAAACGCTGGCCCAAGGTATTGTTACAGTTTGAGGACTTTGAACAACGCAAAGCCCTGCCGTTACTCAATCGTTATCGCGATGAATTGTGTTGTTTTAATGATGATATTCAGGGAACAGCAGCTGTCACCGTTGGTTCATTACTGGCCGCCTGTCGTGCCAAACAACAAACACTCTCGGAACAGACCATTGTATTTGTCGGTGCAGGCTCTGCTGGATGTGGCATCGCCGAGCAAATCGTGGCACAAATGATGACTGAAGGTACCAGTGAAGTTGATGCCCGCAAACACATTTTTATGATTGACCGACCGGGACTACTGACCCAATCGTTACCCGGGCTACCGGATTTTCAACAAAAACTAGCTCAACTCGATCTGGTTTGTGCTACCTGGAATATGTCGGGTATCAATGCCAACTTGGCCGAAGTGATTGAAAATGTAAAACCAACCGTGTTGATTGGGGTTTCAGGACAGGCAGGAATCTTTACCGAGGCAATAATCAAATCCATGTATTTGCATTGTCCAAAACCAATTATTTTCCCGTTAAGCAATCCATCCAAACAGATTGAAGCTCATCCTCAACAACTTATCGAATGGACAGATGGCAATGCACTTATAGCAACTGGTAGCCCTTTCACGCCGGTCGTTTATGATGGAAATTTTTACCCTATCGCTCAATGCAATAACAGTTACATTTTCCCGGGGCTGGGTCTCGCTGTGGTGGCAGCGGGTATCGAACGAATTACCGATGATATGTTAATAATCGCCAGTGAAGTGCTGGCGGCTGCATCGCCAATGGCGACCAGTGGTCACCAGGAACTTCTCCCCCCACTGACTGAAACGGCAGAACTCAGTAAAAAAATTGCTTTTGCAGTGGCCAAACTGGCTCAGCAAAAACGACTCGCCCCTGAAATGACTGAAAATACTTTATTACAGGCCATTGAAGATAACTTCTGGCTGCCACGTTATCGTGATTATCAACGGGTGAATGTTTAAAAAGCGAACATAAAAAAACGGCTTGCAAAGTTGTATCTGCAAGCCGTTTTTTTAAACTGATATTGCTTAGTTTAGAAGTCCATTGTGGCGCTTACCATTACGGTGCGAGGTGCACCAAGCGCCAAATAGCCTCTTCCCGGGAAACCACCCACCGAAGCCCAGTAGTTACGGTCAAACAAGTTGTGTACACGTGCCCTCAGCGTCACATCCTGATTTCCAACAGCCATAATATAACGGGCGCCAATATCAACCGTGGTCCAGTCATCGACTTTCAGCGTATTGGCGTCATCAGCATAACGTGAACCGGTATAAGTCACCCGGGTATCCAGCGCCAGACCATCCAAGTGCGGGACTTCCCATTCTGCACCGAGATTGCCCTGCCACTCAGCTACACCAATTACTTCATTGCCATCAATTAAGGCATCCCCGGTGTCTTTCTGTTCTGTATCCAGCCAGGTCACGCCACCCAAAACTTTGACATTGTCAGAAGCTTTGCCGTAAACGGTCAGTTCGATACCTTTATGTTCATCTTCTCCTGACTCTTGAAAGATATTATTTTCAATGACCGCTCTGGGTTTTGACGTTGTGAAATAGGCCAAGCCCAGACCTAACTGCCCCGTCTCATATTTGACGCCCACTTCTTTTTGTTCCGAAACATAGGGAGATAATGACTCTCCGACATTAATCACACCGGTGCTCGGTGCCGTCTCGCCTTGCGCTAAACTCTCAATATAGTTGGCATAGAGTGACACTTGATCAGTGACCCTGAACACGGCGCCGACTGCCGGGGTGATCTCACTGTCCTCATAAGAAGTCCGCACCCCTGCTGTCTCAAATTCTGAGTCACTACTATAGTTATCCACCCTGATTGACTGATGCCGGGCGCCCAGCGTCAATAACAAACGCTCATCCATAAAAGAGAGCGTGTCACCAATGGCAAAGCTATTCAGTTTTGTTCTGCCAGTTAACCCAGGCGAGTCGAGGTCATTGCCAAAGAATGTTCCGGTGGCAGCGCCACTACCAAATCCGGGTCTGTTGTAATAAACCGGATTGTATAAATTACTGTCCAGACGGCGCTCACCAAACTCACCAAGGAAGGCATTCTTTGTTTCCAATTGGAAATACGAATATGACACCACCCATTCATGCCCGACGGCGCCGGTATCAAAATTGCCTCTGAAGCCGATTTCCCCGGTATCAACCCGATCTTCGCGGGTATTATCAAATCTGCCCATAACACCCGCTCCGGAACGGGCATCCTGAAGCGTAAAATTAGCCAGCGAATTATCCTCATCAGTCCGACGCAGACCATACGCTGCCCAGGCAGTCACATTGTCATTGAGATCATATTCTGCCCGGAAGGTGCCAAACACATCCTCTTCATTGGAATAGCTCCAGGGCTGTGCCCAATTCTTGCTCGCATCTGGCGCTTTCGGTACGACATCCGTTAAACCGTTAATCGCTACATTGGTTCGGGTTTCATCTAATTGATGATTTTGATACCCCATATCCGCCGATAAACGCAGTCGATCACCCCGATAATCCAAACCGACGCTGAACAGGCTCAGCTCCGCATTTTCATCGTCAATCGAGGTACCACCATTGTGATGGGCAGCATTGACTCGAATACCAAACTCTTGATTTTCACCGAAACGACGTGCCACATCCGCAGCGACATTGCGTTGATCATTGTGAGATGCACCGACAGTGATTCGGTTCAAATCATAGTTTGGAGCTCGTTTAGGGAGTAAATTAATCACACCTCCGATACCGTTCCCACCCGGAGCGGCACCTGTCAGAAATGCTGAGGCACCACGCAATACTTCAACGCGTTCAAATAACTCTGTCGCAATATATTGACGGGGTAACAACGAATACAGACCATTATAGGCAACATCATCTGAATAAAGAAGAAAACCCCGAATGAAGTAGGTTTCCTGAAAGTTACCAAAGCCGCGAGCAACCCTGACACCGGGATCGGCTTGCAGGACGTCTCCGACGCTCTGCGCCTGACGGTCCTGAATAAATTCGTTGGTATAGCTGGTAATACTAAAAGGGGTATCCAGATTATCTTTAGTCCCCAGAATACCTGCACGTCCCCCCTCAGCAACTTGACCACCTGCAAAGGCTGGAGATAGACCTTCAGCAGAAGCATCGGCACTGGCTGTAACAGTAATGGCATCTAACACTGCAGAATCATTATCACTTTCTGCAGCCATTAAAGTCTGTGTTGCCAATAAAGCTAAACCAATGGATATCGCTAAAGGCGATAATTTTGTTTGCATCGGGGGTCTCCGGGGTAGATTTCAAAGGAATATATGCTACGCCCGAGACACGCTAATGTAAACACTAATCATTTTCATTTAGATAGACAAGAACACCTGTGCAGCAGGTTAAACTGATACATTTAGGATTTAAAGAGTCAGGTTTGCTATTATTTGCCGGTCAAATACTGACATGTTGCCGTGTGATAGGACATGGACGACAGTAAAAGCAATTGGTTTGTCGCATGACAACCAGGATCATACTTTTTATATATCAGGATTTTTATGCCAGAGATTATTATTGAAAAAAACCCCAGTGAAGCTCGTTTACAAGAACTGGGTGTGTCAGGTTGGGAAATTTGGGATTGCCCGGTCACTGAATTCCGTTTGGATTTTGATGAAACCGAAAAAGCCTACATTCTGGAAGGTGAAATTGTCGTTACACCAGACGGCGGCGAGCCAGTCACTATCGTTCCTGGTGATTATGCAATTTTCCCAACAGGTTTGAAAAGCATGTGGCAAGTCACTAAACAGCTGAAAAAACATTACAGCTACGATTAGTCAGTAATACATAAAGGCATCCTCGGATGCCTTTTTTACTTTTGCAATATGAACAACTTTTCGACAGGCTACCTGTCACAAAACTGAGTTTCAATTAATGGAGATTTTATGAAAGTCATCGCTTTTGCAGCCAGCAGTAGTAAACAATCCATCAATAAGCAGTTAGTCACTTATGCGGCAAGTCTGGTAGACAAGGCAGAGGTAGAAGTACTTGATCTGAATGATTATGAGCTGCCTTTATTCAGTGTTGATATAGAAAAAGAACTGGGACAACCTGCTTTGGCACAAGCTTTTATTGCTAAATTGGGCAGTGCTGATGCATTGGTTATTTCGTTTGCAGAACACAATGGAAACTATTCAGCGGCATGGAAAAACCTGTTTGACTGGTGTTCTCGCATCGAACAAAAAATCTTTCAGAAAAAACCCACTATTCTTCTCTCAACATCTCCTGGTGAACGCGGTGGTGCAACAGTCATGGATATTGCGCTGAACGCCCTTCCTCGTTTTGCTGCAGAAATAAAAGGCAGTATGTCATTACCCTCTTTTTATGAAAATTTCGATCCAGACAGTGGGCGGGTTATTCATACTGACTATGATAAACAGTTGCACGAAACCATGAATAAACTGGCCTAAGGTCTGTTTGTCACATTTTTGAAATACAGTTGCAGTAATGTCGAAAAATTAAGTGTTTTAGATCATTTATTCATTATTTTGGGGATCCAGCATGAACGACTCAGCAGTTTTATTGGAATTAAAGAAAAAAGCCCAAAAACAACTTCGTAAAATCAGTGAAAAAAACTCCGTAAATAGTGAAAGAGCAAAGGCTTTATTATTACTTTCAGAAGGTGCCACTCAAACTGAGACGGCAGATCAAACTACATTAAGTCTTGGGCAGGTTCGATATTGGCTGGGACGTTACCGCACAAATGGAATTGACTGCTTTCCCGAGCCAGTTAAGACCAAACTGGACACAGACAACAAAGACAAAACTAAAAAAGACAAAAAATCTGCAAAAAAATTAAAAGCCAAAGTCAACAAATCCAAAAAAGCCGATAAGAATAAAAAGAAAGCCAACAAAAAAACAAAGTCCAAATAAACTGGAATGCTAACGACTGCAAGTGAAACGGTTCTATCGTTTCTGAACCTTTAAAGATAAGCTATCAAACCTGCCATAGCGAAAAAATCCTCTCACACAGGCTCTTGTTCCTGTAGAGCTTGGCGACATCTTTTTTTCAGCAAACCCATTTTTCCTCTAAATCAACAATGTGACTTATGTGTCATTAATTCAGGTTTTTTCTAAAGGTTTTCCTTAGATTGTCGACAACATTGCTGTACATAAGTCCTTCTGCAAGGAACTACATGTATAAGCTGGTAATTACACGATTTTGCGGTCTCTAAGGACATTGATATGAACATCCACAGCATTCGAACCAAAAGCTCATTACCGGTATTGGTCATGGGGTTAACCATTATTATCGTCATCTCGATGTTCTGGTGGATGATGTCATTACAAAACAATCTTATTGAAATTCAGTCTCGAAGCTTTATGCCAGCAAGTGAGGTTATTCTGAATGCTGATCGTGATCTTTACCAAGCCAAGCTAGCGCAATTAAATATTCTTTCCGGACAATCTGATGCCGAACAACAGGAAGCAGACCGGCAGGAAAATATCCAGCAAGTTGCAGCACGTTATGCTGATTACAGAGCGTACCTGAAAGACTTTCCGGAAATTGCAGGTGATCCGGCAGTATTTGATCAGGCTTATCAGGAGTGGGTAAGATCATCCAACGCTTTAATTGAAGCTTTTAATAACAAGCTTTCATTAAATCGCCTTGGACAGGTTGAAGATCAGGAGTTTGCCGAATTGAGGGATATTCTTGATAAATCAGGTGAAGCAGTTATTACCGGTTTTGAGGTCATCGAAAAAGAATTGGCTGCTGCTATCCGTACCAAAATGACGTTTACTTTTATTGCTGTTGGTATTGTCTTGCTGATTGCCTTAACGTTCAGTTATCTGATTCCTAAAAAGCTGACAGATGATATTAACTACCTGGTGAAACGTATCAATGAAATCGCTTCAGGTGATGGTGATCTCACCGCAAGAATAGACGTGTCTTCCAAAGATGAATTTGGCAATCTGGCCCAAGCCTTTAACGTATTTGTTTCCAACCTGCAGGATCTGATAAAAAACATCCTGTCACAAGTCGGCAACCTGGGAAGTCTGACTGCCAGTCTCTCAGATGCCTCAGAACATACTAAAAGCATTAACCATAAGTTAAATTTATCAACTGAATCCATTGTAAGCGCCGTTCATGAAATGACTCTGGCCAATAAGGAAATGGCACAGGTTGCTACGAACTCAGCATCAGAAGCCGATAAAACTGCTGGTTTAGCGGATCGGGGTATGGCCGTTGTCAGAACATCGAATGAAAAAATTTCGGCCCTGATCCGTAATATGGATTTGGTCTTGAATTCGTCTCAGGAACTGGAAACCAACTCAAATAATATAGTGACGGTATTGGATGTTATTCGTGGTGTTGCCGAACAAACCAATTTACTGGCGTTGAATGCAGCCATTGAAGCCGCTCGTGCTGGCGAACATGGCCGTGGCTTTGCCGTTGTAGCAGATGAGGTCCGCACCCTGGCGACCCGAACTCAGCAAAGTACTAATGACATAGATAAAATCATTCAGCAATTACAGCTTTCCGTCAGTGCATCTTCCAAGGCTATCTCTGAAGGTAAAGTGAATGCGGATGAAACCGCGAGTACTTTTGTCGAAGCCGATGTGGTCTTCCATGAAATCCAGGAATCTTCTAACCGTGTTAACGACATGGCAACTCAAACTGCTCAGGCAACTGAGGAACAAACCTGTGTTGCCGAAGAGATCAGTAAAAATCTGCATGGCCTGAATGAACAGACAGAATCGGCCAGTGAAGTCGCTGAAACCGGTGAAGAGCTCTCCCAGGAAATCAGACGCTTTTCAGATGCTATGAAACAAATGATGAGTCGCTTTAAGGTTTAGATATTAATCGGGAGTGGGCCGAAGACCACATTGTTCCAGCAAATCCTGCCAGGCTTCAGTGTGCGCTTTAACTTGTTGCTGATACTTCCCCCAAAGCCCTTTATCATTATCCCAACGTAAACTTTGATCGTAATAGGGCCGAAAAGAGTCCGGCATGACATGCTGTTGGATGTCAGCCAGTTCGGCTAATGGTTTGAATAACTGTTCGGCTCCACGATTCACGCTGGACAGATATGGCTGAACGTTAGCGATGTAGACATTGAAGAACACCGACTCTACAGTTTTTGCCTTATTATTGGGTTGACCTTGTGGACATAAGGGTTTTTGATGAATTCGCTGTTTCAGGATTTGTGTTGCATCATCAAGCCTGCTGGCCAGTAATCTCACACTATTGTGCAACTGACCTGCCCTGCTACCATATTGCCAGCGCTGTTGAATATCACCCACGTAATTCAGATCATCTGCATAATCACCAGCTTGGAGCTTTCTGACAACCGAATTTAAATAGTTAATATCATTAGAATATGTCGATATTTCATGCTGGCTCTGTTCGGGCTGATACAGCCCATTGGACAGGCTCATCAATCTGGCTATTTCATCAGTTCCCCAGGTAGCATTCCAGATAATTAGTGGTAAAGACTGCTGTTTTGTTTCAATCGCTTCTGAAACTTTTTGTCGCAAGTTGTCGTTATCAATCTCTGCTAAACATACCCTGGCCGCTTCAATAAAACGTAATTCATAACGCAGATTATTCAACGGCTGCATGACTCGGCCCATAATCGAGTTTTTCTCACCGACAACAAATTGCAATTCACAACCATACAACGCCAAAAAGTCGAGCATATTTATCTCGGTTTCCGGGATTGATAACTTGCGCTCCCGAGGTCTGGGTATTCTTTCAATATAAATTAAATCAGAGTATTTCGGCTCAACATCCAGTACATGGCCTAACCTTTTTACATACTCATCCATCATGGTTTCAGGTTTAGCGAACGGGTCGCAGCCAATCAACCCGAACAGGCAAGTTAACAGGAATGTAATTCGATACGGAACAGACATTAATAATGCGTTTTTAACCAAAAACCGGGAACCTATTTTTCAGACACTTTAAATAGGTTAAAGACTCGTTTTAAATTTATTGTATGCTTTTGATTAGGTGTAAAAACAAAGGATCAACTCCTTGACCAATAAATTGAATATGTCTCATCCGATTGTAAGCGATGATTATTTTCAGCAATGGCAGGATCTGATTGATTTGTTAGCTGAGTTTATGGAAGCACCAGCGGCTTTGTTGACGTGTATTAACAGCTATGATCAACTTGTTGTAAAAGTAAAAAATCGAGCACCTGAAAACCCTTATCAAATCAATAAACAATTTCAATTGACCGGTTCAGGAAGGTACTGCGAATTTGTTATTGATCATCAGCAAACCCTGTTTGTCGCCAATGCCAATGAGGACGATAACTGGAAAGATAAGTATGATTCCAGATTAGGCATGATCAATTATCTGGGCGTCCCCGTCAGCTGGCCTAATGGTGATCCGTTTGGTTCATTGTGTGTTCTGGATACAAAAACGCATTATTACAGTGAATTGCAACGCAAAATGCTGGTGCAGTTACGTAATATTTTTGAAGCCCACCTGGATATTCTGGAAAAGAACTTTGAACTGGAAGAAGTCGCAACAACATTAGAATATCTTGCCAATACGGATGATTTAACTGGGATCTGGAATCGCAGGGCATTTATTGCTCAAGCAGAAACCGAATTGCAACGTACCTCCCGTCATAATCGAACATTATGTTTATTGATGTTTGATATCGATGACTTTAAACGTATAAATGATCTGCATGGCCATAACACCGGCGATGAGGCCATAAAGTTATTCAGCGAATGCATTATGAGTTCAAAGCGTTCGTACGATATTTTTGGTCGTATTGGTGGTGAAGAGTTTGCCATGGTTTTACCGGAAACCGATCTGGCTTCAGCGCTGACGCTAGCAGAACGGATGCGTGAGTGTGTAGAGCAATTAAGTCTGCCGTTAGTCAGTGGCGAAAAAGTAACCTTTACCGTCAGCATTGGTCTGACCGAGTATTGTGAACAGGATGATGGTATTTTTGCCCTGCTCAGCCGAGCAGATCGCAATCTTTATGCTGCGAAGCATCAAGGAAAAAACTGTGTTGTGTCGTGATTTTTTTAGTAATTCTGCTATTCTCAAATAGCATTAATTCCTGTTTATATAGCCTATGTTAAGTCTGCGTTAATTCTCGAACGTTATACTCATCAGCATTTTCTACAGCAGGAGCGATGTATGGCGAAGGCCAAAAACCGACTGCAGGCACTTGATGCATTGCGAGGAATTGCAGCGTTAGGCGTAGTTCTTTTTCATTATTTTCCTTATTACAACGAATTGTACGGTCATGCATTCACTCCGCCCGATGTGCTGGAATTTGGTCGTTATGGCGTTCATTTATTTTTCATGCTTAGTGGTTTTGTCATTTTCATGACTCTGGAGAGAACACAACATGCAGGCAAATTTGGTTTAGCCCGCGCTTTTCGATTATTACCCGCTTTATGGGTTGGCATTATTCTGACTTTCATGGCTGTTCATCTACTTGGCCCTCCTGATCGAACTGTTCCGTTGAGTTCAGCCCTGATGAACTTCACGCTGCTTCACAGTTATTTTAATCATGCCCATGTAGATGGAGCCTACTGGAGCCTGGTGATTGAGGTCACATTTTATGTCTGGATGGCGTTACTGTTTTATACCTTGAAAAGCTGGCAATTGTTACGCATCGTTTTATTCGGTTGGATCATAATCAGTTATCTCGCTGTGATGAATATGGAAAATTTATCTCACACAATGCTGTTCATTACTCACGAATTACTGTTTGTCTTGTATGCACCTTTGTTTATCAGTGGGATTTTATTGTACAACTGGCATAAATCAGGCAGTTTGCCTGCAATAGACGTTTTTTTTCTTGCGCTGGCAATGAGTCATGCTCTGATTGCCTATCCTGCACCGTTCAATATTTTTGTATTAGCGTGCTATGGCGTGTTTGTTATGGCCATAAGCGGTTATTTGAATTTTATTGTTAACACCATCACCCTCTGGTTAGGTAGCCTGTCATATTCGCTGTATTTGATACACCAGAACATTGGTTATGGAATCATCGATCAGAGCTACGCAATGGGTTTATCAGGGTTAACAGGCGTAACAATGGCTGTTGTTGTATCGTTTCTTCTGGCAACACTTATCCATTATTACGTCGAGAAACCGTGCCTGACATGGTTTCGTCAAAGGCGACAAAAGCGCACACCTGTACCAGTAATGAATTAGCATTGTGACTTGAAGCCGAGAACAGTGTTTACTCAAGCCCCATACTATTTCGTTTTTTACAAAAATATGTTTTGACCTTTACAAATAATCTCTATATAGTCAATTGTGCTTGCAAGTACGACAGATATTTGTTTTCAAGTTCGATGTTTCCGCTTTAATGTTAGATCCAAAGAGTACTCGTCCTGTTTTCAAAATACCCGCTCCACTTACAGCAAACCCGCCCGCATGGGCATTTTTAGATTTACAAAAAATAGGATGATTTATGTCTTCAACTGGAACAGTTAAATGGTTTAACGAAGCTAAAGGCTTTGGTTTTATCGAACAAGAAAACGGCCCTGACGTTTTCGCACATTTCCGTCAAATCCAAGGTGACGGTTTCAAAACATTGACTGAAGGCCAACGTGTAACATTTGATGTTACTCAAGGTCAAAAAGGTCCACAAGCTGAAAACATCGTTCCTGCTTAATTGCACACGATATAACAGTTTGTCTTTCACCTCTGGGTGAAACGAAAAGCCCCTTAACCGGGGCTTTTTTGTATCTGGGTGTTATTCAACACTGTCAGCTTCCACAACATTACGGGCAAAACTCTGATATTGCATCCACATGTCCTGTGCCATAGTATCTGGAAACACATGAAATTGCCCCGCTTTAAGGCCATCAATAATTGCTTTTGCAACGGTATCAGCAGTTTCTGCAATATCATTAAACCCGGCCTCTTTTGCCATATCGGTTGCTATTGGCCCGGGATGCACACTCATTACTCTGGTACCTTGTTCAGCAAGCTGCTCCTGTAAGGCCTGAGTTAATGGATAAGCTGCGGCTTTAGAGGCTGCATAGCTTGAAAAGGCCGGGAAAGATCTTAATGAAGCAATTGAATTAAGCTGAACAAAGGCCCCCCCACCATTTGATTTCAATACAGGCGCAAAGGCCTGAGCCATATAGAGCAAACCGTTTACATTAACTGCCATCTGCGTTTGTAAGGCTTCAACCACACGATCATCTAACGGCATTGCCATTAGCAAAATACCTGCATTATTTACGACCAGATCAACATCATTGGCTTTTTTGGCAGCAGCAAATATGGTTTCTGGCTTTGCTAAATCTACCGCAATGGCAACAAGCTGTTCGGGATATTGCGCTAATAATGCATCAGCTGATGCGACATCACGAACGGCCAAATAAATTTTGCTGACACCTGCGTGGATAAAAGCCTCGACAATCGCTTTACCAATACCCCGGTTAGCCCCTGTCACTAAGGCTGTTTTACCTGTTATGTCATAGGTTACATTCATCTAACTCCCTCCCGCTTTTCACTATAAATCAGCTATTGTATTTAAAAGTCCTATTCAGACCCGCTTGATTCGACGCTTGTGCTCACCTACATTAGCAGTCTTTTAGCACAACATACGGAATGGTCATGGATATCCAGCAAATTGAAACCCTCTTTTTTCAATCACTGAGCATTGCCATGGACTGGGCAAGTAGTCCGAAATTTTATTCCCAAATCGGGTTGATTGTTTTAGCCAGCCTGCTGGCATATTCCATTGCCAGTTTTTTAAAAAACCGCTCACCGCTATTAAGACAACTTCCAGCGTCAGGTCCTTTACTCAAATTTCGTAACAGCATTTATCGCAGCCGCGATTTGATCCTGCCGTTAATGTTGATCATGGCGTTTTCAGTTGCTGCTGATATCAGCCATTTATGGATCGGCCAAAGCTGGTTAATTCAGGTTTGTATGAGCTGGGCAGTCATTTTTATGCTCTATAAGCTGATCGATCGACTCGTACATAAAGCCCTATTCAAGAAACTGGCGCTTTGGGTTATTTTACCTATTGCAATTCTGCATCTGTTTGGCTGGCTTGACACGGTCATTGCTTATCTCGAATCCATGTCGTTTCAGGTTGGCAATATCAACATTTCCGCTTATGGGATTGTCCGGGTATTGATATTCGGCTCGATTTTGTTCTGGTTAGGCCGTATTTCAAGCAATGCCGGACAACAAATTATCCGCAGTCAGGAAGATTTGGATATTGGTACCCGTGAGGTATTTGCCAAACTGTTTCAAATTGCCCTGTTTTTCATCGTATTTATTCTGCTATTACAGATTATGGGTATTAACCTCACCGCTCTCGCAGTATTCGGTGGTGCGTTAGGTGTGGGGTTGGGGTTTGGTTTACAGTCTATTGCTTCCAATTTTATCTCCGGCATTATTCTGCTACTTGAACGTTCTTTAAGTGTTGGCGATTACATCGAAATGGAAGACGGACGTAAAGGTATTATCCGCGAACTCAATATGCGTTCAACCACACTGGAAACCTTTGATGGCAAAGATATTATGGTGCCTAATGAACAGTTTATAACGACCAGTTTTACCAACTGGACGCACAAAAATATCAAGCAACGTTACGATATTGAATTCCAGGTCTCTTACAAAACTGATTTGCACTTTCTATTTGAATTATTACGTGAAGTCGTGGCCAGTCATCCAAGGGTTATTAGTGGTGATGATATTCCAATTGAAGAACGCCCTGATGCTGAAATTGCAGGCTTTGGTGACTCAGGGGTCGATATCCTGATCGAGTTCTGGATGGAAGGCATAGATGATGGGGAAAATCGAGTCGGTGCGGATCTGTTACTGATGATTTGGGATGCTTTAAAGGAACACAATATCGAAATTCCTTATCCACAGCGTGAAGTTAAAATTCTTAATGCAGATGAAAGACGGTTTAAGGATTCAGGAAAATCCTGAGTATCATTGAGCTAATTACTGATAAAAATAGTTTTCCTCAAGCGTATCATTTAATTCGTAACAAGAAATCATTTCTTAAAAATTTGGAGAAATCGACATGTGGACTAAACCAGAATACTCAGATATGCGTTTTGGCTTTGAAGTTACTATGTACATCTGCAACCGTTAATCTGCAGACAAGCTAAACATCAAAAAGCCCCGACATTGTTCGGGGCTTTTTTTTTGCCTGCCATTTTTACGTTATGCTAGGGTCTGTTGATCTTTCATAGCCGCCTCTGTTGTGACTGAAAATGCACCAATCAAGGCGCGGGAATGTCGTTTGTGAGATACATCCGTGTATCTCACCCCTTCGGGGCTGACGCTCAAAAACGTTTATCTCCATGGATGGAGTGTATGCAAAAGCAATGTCTGGAACATTGCTTGTCCCGACGTTTTTGTAGTCGTTCTAAATAAATGACGAGTAACGCAGAGTGGTGGATTTTCAGCCACAACCCGAAGGGCTGGGACTATTTTTCCGCCCCACGGTGTTGGACGAAAAAATAGCCTCCAGCAGTGGTGGCTATGAAAGATCAACAGACCCTAGTCCTGACCAGTTATTGGAGAGGCATCATGACTCAACATACTGATTTACAGCAGGAGATTGTTGATAGCGCAGTCAAACTGGCTTCTGCCACATCATGGGAATCCCTTCGTTTAGTCGAAATTGCAGCTGATTTGAATATTTCACTGGCTGATATGTATGGTTGTTTCGCTGAAAAAGAACAAATCAGCGATGCCTGGTTTGATCGGGCCGACCTGAATATGCTCAACTCAATCCAGTCATCCATATTTCCAACACTAAACAATCAGCAGAAATTTCATCATTTGTTAATGGCCTGGCTGGAACCCCTGGCATTAAATCAGCGTGTTACCCGACAAATGATCGTGAATAAACTGGAACCCGGGCATCTGCATATCCAGGTACCCGCTTTGCTGCGGATCAGCCGAACAGTTCAGTGGTTACGGGAAGCTTCAGCACAACATTCCACATTGCCATGGCGGGCCGTTGATGAAACGGTGCTGACCGGTATCTATCTGCTTACATTCTGCAGTTGGCTTACCGATAATAGTCCACAATTTAATCGAACCAGACGCATTCTTGATAAACAATTGATGATGGCGAAAACATTACGATTCCTTAAATAACTAAGGTTACGTTCGGGTAAGTTTCGTTATCAATCGCCAGGCAACAAACAAAAAGCCAATCGGCAAAATCAGCATAATTAATACAAACTCAGCTAATAAATAAATGGCAGCATTAATGCCCTGCTCGGCTTTTTGTTGAATATCCTGCAATCTGGCTTTTACATCCAGGTTATCTTTAAATCCTTGATACCATGTGCGTGACGGTTCCTCGGGATCAGGATGCAGTGCAGCCACTTGCTGCCGGGTGGTTTGTAAAACGGCTATCGCGTCTTGTCTATCGTGTTCCAGCCAAACCTGCACCTGATTGGATGCCATGATCGTCAATGGAATAGCCAACCTCAGTAAGGTAATTACCAGCACCAGATTGAACAATCTTGCAGACCAGCGTTCAGGTAATTTTTGCCAAAGTACCAGCACCAAGACAATGGCTGCAAAGCCAGCTAGTAGCCAACGGAATATGGCAATATCTCCCATGGATAACAGGATCTTCTGGATACCCAATGATGCGGAGGCCATTAAGAGCACCGTAGAAAACTGTTCAATCAAATCATTCAGCGGGTCCAGTATTTGTCCCGGGGTAAGCGTCAGGCCAACCCCCATTGGTTCGATGGACAATTCCGTACCCTGAGCAACTGAAATGACGGCATTCAGTCCACGTGCAATGGCATACACCGTCAGAGTGACTTTAAGCATCTCACTTAGTTGGTTTCCCGCATTTGACTCAAATGGAATGAATGCCAATAGCACGCAACTGAACATAGTCAGTGCAGCAATACTCTGGCTGCGATGTAATGCTGTTTTCAACAATAACTCCCGTTTGTATATTGGTATTTGTTCATACCCGGACCGACGTGGCAAAACCTATTCCAGTAGATTGTTACATTTGATTGTTATTGTTAAAAGAAATTAAACATGCTTGATGCGCGATACATCTTCACTAAAGTTATCCGGTAAGTCATATTAATCATAGGGCTCATAATTTTTATCAGGTTTATCATCGCGAATCGAGGGTTGTTTTGAATCATGAATCCCCAGAAAATAGAAAACCAACAATAACAGATAAAAAAACAGTAACCCATCATCAGACACAATACTCAGAATGGCCCAGGCTGGAACAATATAAAACACCAGATTCAACATCACCGTTAACACTTTTCCCAGTCGGCGTTTTCCCAAATCGTATAAATATCCGGCAAACAACCCAGTCATATATCCGCCAACTACTGCAAGAATCAGCAACAGAATCACGCCTATGGTTGAAAACTTATCCATTGATACCCTTATTTAAGATGGCTCCATACAGATAATGACCTGATAAAAACAATTTGTCATTGCCTGTTGATCAGCAATTAATATGACCATCAAAGGTTGGTGTTTGAGCTCAAAAGCAGGCAATATTGTTCCAACGAATATTGCCGTGGAGTTTGCCAATGCGACATCAGCTTTTCATCCTCAGCCTGGTCGGCTGTTTGCTGGGTTGTAATGAACAAACAGACAAGGTTGAGCAGGATAAAATTGATCCTGTTCTGCAATTAACTCACTGGTGTTTTGAGCACTGGAAAGATCAGCAATGGACTATGGGTGAGTCGGATTTGCTGGCCGTGGATAACCTCGCGTTCAGTGAAGGTATTCGTAAAGTTTGCCGGGCAAGGGCAGAACTTTATGCAGAGGGTTATGAAATTTATCCCTTCATAACCGATACCATGCAACGAGAAATTTATGCTTTGGTATTTTCAGCTGATATTGAAGACATCAAATCACATTTAAAACAGCATCTGCCAAAACTCAAACGCATTTGAGCTACAGGTTTAATTGCTGATGCAGGCCTTGTCGATAGGCACTGATTGCCGGAATCAGCGCCACCAGAAAACTCGCGATAAGTACTATTGGCAACATAAACAGAAACTCATTAATGATGGATAATCGCGTCAGCAAAATCCCATACTCCTGCAACAACCAGTCTTTCAGTACATACATACTTAATTGCAAACTGATAAAGGCTGAGATTGCCGCGGCCAGACTGATTAATAACGCCTCAATCTGAAGTAAGGCAAACAAAAAGCCAGGCCGATAACCTAAAGCCCGAAGCACTGACAACTCATGTCTACGCTCACGCATTGAAACCAGAAGCATATTGGCCATGCCAATCAAAGCACCTAACAACACAAGTGAGGCAATCAGTAATAATATCTGCTCTACGCTGCTCAGCATCGACCATAAGGACATCAGTGTCGCACCTGGCAGAATTGCCTGTAATGGTTCTTGCCGATATTCATTGATTTGGCGTTGCAGATTAAAGGTCTGTATCCGCGAATTAAGTCCCAGCATAAATGCCGTAATGGTTTCTGGCTGTAAATCTTCTAACTCGGGCGTGGCTGTGTCCGGCATTCGCACCCCGCCCTGCCAGTTGAAATGAATGGCTTCAATGCCTTGTAAACTCACATACACAGATTGATCGACCGGTGTGCCAGTCGGGGCCAGAATACCGGTAATTTTAAACGGATGATCGTCATGTTTACTAAAGCTGGTACTGGCAATACCATGTGCCAGCACAATGGCATCATCTACTTGATAACCCAGTTGTTTGGCGACTTCTGAGCCAATCACCGCATCAAAATGTTCATTAAACGCTTTGCCATGCTGAAAGGTGAGCGTTTGTTTATTCCCAAAGCGGAAAAATTCAAAAAAGTCAGTACTGGTTCCCACCACCCGATAACCTCGATGTGAATCCCCGAGAGAAATTGGAATACTCCATGCTACAGATGGATTAGTCGCAAATTCCTGATAACTCTGCCAGGAAACATTATTGGTCGGCACACCAATGTGGAATACCGAATACAACAGGAGATTCACCTGACCGGTACGAGCGCCGACAATCAAATCGACACCCGAAACCGTTTTAGTAAAACTGTCCTTGGCCTGATAACGAATCGTTTCCACGCTCAATAAAACAAAAATACTCACAGTCATCATCAAAATAGTAAGTAACACGCTGACTCGCCGGGCCAACAAACTTTTCCAGGCCAGTTTAAACAGCATGATTTTCTCCTGCGTCTACAAATGACTGAATATCCAACTGTCTGGAAAAATGCCGTGCCAGACTGCGATCGTGACTGACAAAGAGTAGTGTTGCCTGTGCCGCTTTGATCTGATCCAGTAACAAATCAACAAAACTGTCACGTGCATCACTGTCCAGAGCTGATGTGGGCTCGTCGACAATTAGTAATTCAGGTTCATTGATAAGGGCACGGACAATGGCCACTCGTTGCTGCTGGCCTACACTCAGTTGAGATGCAGGCCGCATCAGTATTTCAGGATCAAGTTGCAACGCATTCAACAACCCGTCTCTGCGTTGTTGCAGATACTGTTTATCCCTCAAGGAAAAATGACTGGCCAGTTTGATATTGTCTGCAACGGTTAAATACGGGATCAGGTTAAACCGCTGAAACACCATGCCAATATGCCGGGCACGAAACGCATCACGTTTTCGATGACTGAGCCGGTTGACGATCACATTATCAAGACTGATATTGCCCTGCTGGGGTAACAAGATGCCTGCCAACAGATTCAATAAGGTCGATTTACCTGACCCGGATGGCCCATAAACAAACACCGTTTCACCTTTTTCCACCCGCAAGTGAGCAATTTGCAATAAGGCCTTGTCTGAGTCAGGGTGATAACGAAATTGACAATTTTCTATTTGGATAGCGGGACACTGGGTCATACGTTTACCGAATTGAATGATGGATAATTTATGTCAGTCACTTTATTGTTATAACATACCATTTTCGTTCGAATTTTAACTTCCCGGATACATCATGACCGCACTGAAATATGCAAAGTTCTGGCTTGTTTTTTCCGTCATAGCTGGCCTGACAATAGCTCAACCTCTGTTCGCAAACGACAAATACCAGGCCATCGATTGGGTCGACCTGATGCCAGAAGACGACCTTGAAGCATTAATGAATCCACCGGAATATCTCAGTGAAATCGAAGATGGTTCATTTGAAGATCAAATCAGCAGTCAATTGGTCGGTGCCCTCGAAAGTTCTGCCGATGATCGCTATCAACAGGCCTTAACGTCTGCCAAGGTCAAACCTGAATATGATCAGCGGCAGATTCGTCTACCCGGTTTTATGGTCCCAGTCGAAATGAACGAAAAGCAACTGGTGACCGAATTTTTTCTGGTGCCGTTTTTCGGTGCCTGCATCCATTATCCCCCGCCCCCGCCCAATCAGATTATTTATGTCACATCCAAAGAAGGTGTCGCTCAACAGAATCTGTACGATCCTTATTGGGTTGAGGGCACTCTGACAACCACCATCACCGAAAATGAAGTGGCCGTATCAGCCTATTCGATGACAGCCGACAATATTGAGTTATACGAGGAATAATCCGCTAACACTTTATTGCAGCAAACCGCTGAGGTTGATCCGCAAGCAGATCCTCCTGCACCCCATAATTAGATAATTTCATCGAATAAAAACGATCGAAGTAGTCTTTCACTGTCGATTCAATCTGCCGATCAAAATGTGGTTTAACGGTCATGGTTTGCCCAAACTGGCGATGTACAAACTCACCTTTTTCGATAATCAACTGACCGTTTTTGAAGACCCATTGGGCTTTTCTGAACATCGCCGCTTTATCATCCTGCTCCCGATAAACCGCAATATCAGCCAATGCGCCAGGTTGCAGATGTCCACGGTCATTCAACCCAAGTAATTTTGCCGGGGCCGCCCGCGTCATAATGGCAATATCATATAAGCTGAATTCCTGTTTCAGATCTTTGAGCAAGGTCAGCTCCATGATCTCAGGGTCAAGTTCGGCCAGACAGGCCATGCGAAAATCATAATCCATCAATAGATGCAATAAATCCGGGTAACGGGTAAACGGTGCACCATTGGGGTGATCGGTGGTGAAAAACAAACGCCAGGGATCGCCGGATAACAGGAAAATCTCCAGACCAATAGCCCACTGCAAACCATTTACAAAACTGGCTTTTTTGTATTGATAAGGCACGATGCCACCACTGCCCTCATCTTCGGCATGCCACATTACCCATTTATGCGGACTGGCATCACCACGACGGGAAAATTGAGCGATGATATCGCCAGACATAGTCACGGTCTGACCAAATAACACCTGCCCGACATCCATAGTGATATTGGGATGGCGATTAAACGCTTCCATTAGCTGTGCCGCGGCTGAAGAAAAACCACGAGTGCCTTCGGCTCCATAGCCATAAAATTGCACATGTGCCAGATGCATCGGCAAGCCTTGAGCGGCTTCCATGGTATCAATGGCGGTTTGTACATTGCCGGGCACACCAAGGTTATTACAATGCACATGTACCGGATGCGGAATACCCAGCTGATGCACAGCGGTCTGTAATGAAGTCAGTAAGCGCCGGGAACTGATGCCATAATCCGGTACTTCATCATCCAGACCAAACTGTTCAACACCGGCTTTAAACGCCTGTGAACCACCGGCATTAATCACTTTCAATCCTAATGCCTGGGTGGTATTAATCGTCCAGCTGACATAGTCATTAATCTGATCCTGCGAAGCACCACTTCGCAACATGGATACCAGCAAATCATCACTACCCAGAATCGCCAGCGCAGCCGTATCGATGATCGGAATATCCGCCATTTCACGGTGAACCTGCGGCGCATTGACCGGCAACATCGCCGGTTCAACCACCATGCTGTAGCCCATTTCTGTATAGCGATAACCGGTTTCAAAACTAGACCAGCGGGCATTATAGAATGGCAGATTTTCCTGTCGTTGCAGATGATTACGATGTTGATCCGGCAGTAATAAACGGGCTGTATTCACATTACCCCCTGCAATATGGCTGTGAATATCCACACCGCCCGCCATGGTAATAGCCCCATTTAAATCATAGGTAATAGCCGAATCCTTATCACTTATATTTTTCGGATCAACGATTCGATCATCACGGATCCACAGATCCATGAGTTCACCATTTAACTTTTGTACCGGGTCGTATACGCGAGCGTTTTTAAGACGGGTTAACATGCTTTATCCCACATATCTGTAATAGTTGGTTTTCCATTTTTTTTGCATCAAGTGGCATATCGGTAATGAACTCAATACGGCTTTCTGCTGCCTGAGCGGGCAGTTTTCCAATGGTTAAATTGTCATCAGCTTGATTGATTGCAACAAAACCCTCTCTGGTTCGAAAAACAGCTTTAAAACGCACCTGTTTAAATTGCTCCAGCCATGACATCAGCGGTTGGTAATCAAAACTGAATGTTGATTTGAACCGCCAGCCATAGCTATACCAGCCACTTAACTTTTGTGTGACCACCAGGTAGCCGCAATCTGGAATAAGTTGTTCTTCATTATCAACATTAAACTCCGCTGGCTGTTCCTTCCAGACAGCCTGATTAAATTTAGCTTTTGGTTTTAGCCATTCAGGATTAATTTTGGCTTCTTGCGTGATCTGTAAAGGCAATTCCTGAAGATGCAGCTCATTGATGTATCGTTTTAAAGCATCAACTTCGCTCTGGTCATACATATCGGCCTTATTCGCTACCAACAGATCAGCAATCTGCAATTGCTGCTGAAACGTCTCATGTTCACGATATTTCGCTTCAGCCATATGACGAGCATCCACCAAGGTCAGCGTGGAACGTAAATCAATAATTGATTGATAAAATTCACCTGACAGCACGGCGATCACTTCTTCCGGGTGCCCCAGACCACTGGGTTCAATCAATAACCTGTCGGGTTTGGCTTTTCCAATAAGCTGATTGAGTGCCACCTTCATTGGTAAACCGGCAGCACAGCACATACAGCCACCGGGCACTTCACGAATGGTGATTTCGCCTTCAGCAGAATCATCAGTCTTTAACAACTGACTATCTATGCCCACTTTGCCAAATTCATTAATTAATACCGCCCAGCGCTCACCTGCCGGTTTGGTCTGTAAAAGGTGCTGGATCGCTGTGGTTTTACCAACCCCAAGAAAACCGGTAATCACATTGGTCGGTATCGCCTTTTGAAAAAGCTTAAATTGGACGGTTGGTTCAGCCACGATTACGCCGAGTTTGTAGCATAATCAAGCCGACAAAAAACAGGCCGATCAAAACTAAATTAATTAAGCTTTTTAACGTATAGCTTTGCATTACCGGCTGATATTCAAATACAGGAATATTAGCGAAATCGGCTTCCGTAAACGACTTGTCAAAAAAATAGAAATCAAAGAAGTAATCGCGCAATTGCTGGTGATAATCACCAATCTGATCCAGAAATGTCTGACTTGCCAACATATCGGTATCGGCGAAACGATTCATACTGTATTGCAAACGCATCACCGGTGATAACCAGGCAACTTGATTGCCAATCTGGTGGGAATGCACACGACTCTCACGAAACTGCGCGACCGCCTCTGCCACAATCACATCGCTCATATGCTGCATAGCATAATACCAGCGCCAGTCGAAAGGCTTTTGCAACGTCGGTTCAGTAGTTTGCCACTGAGGATAATCCTGCAAATAAACATCGAAATCCGCTTGCTGATCCCTGTCCCAGCTGTCATGCATAAACTCTCGTTGATCAAAGATCATGGAAACATGTTCAGCGGGTTGCTGTTGTTGTGTTTGATACAGATATGCTAATCCGGGCAGCACAAAAGCAAACACAATCCACAGGCTGATAAATAACAAACTGTTAAAAATAGCTGTGCGTTGCAAGCTGATAATCCAGCCAGTGATTAAAAACCAGCAGAGTTGATAAGCCAATAAAACCGCAGCAACCTGCAACCATATTGAATCAAAATCAATATCTGTCATGACCACTGCTGCAAGCAGAATCAGTAAATTCACCACTGCCAGCAATCCTGCTGCAATCAACATCTTTTTAGTCAGTAACATGCCACTATTTGCTACCTGCGATGCCAGTAATGACCAGCGGCCACTGGCTTTTTCCTCGGCCAGCAAATTTAAACTGAGTGCCGCAATTAATAACGGCATCAGGTAAATCCAGATAAAACTCAAGTCCAGCTTACCAATAGGCATGGCAGCAATATTACCGGTCGCGGTATTGCTTAACTGGCCTTGCAAGCCTAATAAACGCACACGTGTATGCGTGGCTGCTTCACTGCGTTCACCGTGAATCAACGCTGACCAGGCAGAAGGTGTCTGCCAGACTGGATGAAACTGGTAATATCCCAGATAACCCGCTGCATAAGGATCCAAGGGAGCATCATCACGATATTCTGCCAGTTCTGTCTGGTAATTCGCTTCACTGATAGTCCGCTGTTGATATTCACGTTGCAGACTCATCTGACCCCAGATAATGGCCAATAAAACTGCCAGAACATACCCCAGCATCAGCCATTTAAACAAACGGTTTTGCCATAACAGACGTAATTCAAATTGAATAAATCTCACCTTAATCGACCTCATTACGGCTGCGTGCGAGTAACACTAATCCGATAATTAACCACAATAGCAACATCAACAATGACGGATAAATTCGATCGTTCGCGTCTTGCAACATGGGACCGTGATAATCGAATTGACCCAATTTTGACCAGTGGTCATGTGAGACTTTCTGTTCACGATCATTTTCCAAATCAATTTCTTCGGCATGTAACTGATTCAGTTGTGTAATAAAATTAAACCGATATTGCTCAGCTGCGTTTTCGTAATGCAAAAAACTGTCTGCATTAGTCGCTGCAACAATAGATGACAAATTGTTTGCTAATAAATAAGGCGAGAACAACGCGACCTGTCTGACCAGTTCATTCTGTTGCTCAGCGATTTGCATCAAGTTTTCATATTGCTGGGTAAATACTTCGCTGGTAATGCGCTCGCCTTCCTGCATCACGACACCGCGCCAGTTCACCGGAAGATCTTCAACACGTGAGACGCCATATTCTGCTAACACTTTTTCACGAAACTCGGTGAAATGGGGGTCGTCAGGGTTATGTGAGTCACCTACTTTGGCAATTTCCTGCGCCGTCTGAATATCAAACACCGCACGATCCGGCATCGGATATTGCATCTCTGCCACACTGTTAGCCATTTTAGGCATCACAATAACCGTCAATAACCAGAATAGTAACAATGCGGAAAGGCTTTGCTGATTGGTGCGACACCAGTTAGAAAACAGCACCACCGTGATGGTCCATAACAGGCAATAAAACAGATATAAAACAAACATCAAGCCCATGCGTAACACATCGCTGCCATGCACATGCGATAACAGCATAAAGCCAATAGCAATACTGAAAATCACTAACAGAAAAATCAGTGAGATCAGACTGTAAGCCAGCGTTTTGCCGAATAAAAGCTGCCTGACACTGATGCCTTGCGAGACCAGTTGACGTAATGTGCCATGACCACGTTCACCACTCACACTATTAAAGGCCAGAGCGATCAATACCAGCGGCCAGATCACCAGAATAATCGTCGCCCCTGACAGATAGCCCAGTCCCATATAGGCCGTGCTGCTGACATATTGTTTAAAGCTGCTGCTGTTTTGCCGATGCGCTTCCAGAAACAAGGCATTACCGACAAACGGATTCACCCCGCTATCAATAAAACTCAGTGGTGAGATGATGCGAAACACCATCGTGCCGTAATGTGCTGCACGATGCGGATGTCGATCTGGCTGTGCTTCCCATTCAGCATCATTCTGCTGCTGCCAGATGGTTTGCGCTTCAATAAAATCCTCCTGCTGTTGCCAATGGGAAAACGCAATTAATGCCGTTAACACCAATAACAATGGCAACAGGATTTTCAGGGTCTGGCTGCGCCATTGGGTGATCAGCTCATGACGAGCGATTTCGACTATCGGATGTTTCATAATCAGAATTTATAAGCTACTGAGACACTGGCATTGACGCCATCACCCGGTGAATAAATCACCCCATCAACGCCACCATTGTCGTAGACATACTCATCGTATTCGTTGAACAGATTATTGACCTGGAAGTTAATATTGCCCCAACTGGTTGCATAATCCATGCTCGCATTAACCAGATTGTATTTACCAAACTTGCCACCACTATTGGCTTCGTTGATATAAGACGAGCCCTGAGCATCGTAATGCAGACGCCCGGTCAGTGCCGGGGTAAACAAGTAACTCACACCTGTTGAAGCTGTGTAGGATGGAATACTGCGTAAATCATTGCCGCGATCAGCACCAGGACTTTGAATTTCTGAATCCACGGCGCTGAAGTTACCCCATAGAGTCAGTTTCTCAGTTGCCATCCAGCTCATACCAAAGTCAGCTCCCTGACGCAGGGTTTTACCTACGTTTTGAGCCAGGCCATCAACCAATATAAACTCATCCTTAGCCTTTTGTTCCCAATAGGATAATCGTAACTCGAGGCTATAGGTTGGCATCCACTTCACCCCCAGTTCCCAGCCATCATTGACCGAGACATCACGTGCAGAACGATCGCCATCGGTATAGGCACTACTGCTGACCGGGTGTTGAAAACTGCGTCCAGCATTGGCAAATAACGTCAGTTGATCAGTTGGGTAGAGGAACAGATTAAATTTGGGTTGCACAATGGTGCCATAGTCATAACTATCTTGATTACTGATCACCTCCCCCGCTGCATTACGCTGTTTAAAATCCCCATCAATTCGATCAGCCCGAACAGCTGCATTCCAGGCTATAAACTCATTCGGTGCGTGAGATACCTGCAGATAAGTGCCTTTGCTGACAAAATCATAATCAAAGTTACGCGATACATTACTGGTATCACGTTCGCGGACATTGCCGATGGTGCCGAAGCGCTGCTCCAATACATCCTGGCGCTCGATATCCAGCCCCCAGTTTAATGCCCACTGCTCATTGATATCCCATGATAAGGTTGAGATAAAACCATAATGATCCTGCTCATCATAACGATTGGCCAATGAACCAGCCTCACTGAACCTCACCCAACGCTCACGCTCGTAATAGTTGTAATAGGCTTTGGCTGACCAGGTCAGATCATTACGTAAGGCGGTATCAAAATGCAGACTGTAGGATTGGGTTTCCTTATCACCGCCATCCTGTCTTGCATAGGCAGCTGATCGGGTCGGATGTTTACGGGCTTCTTCTTGGGTCAGATAACCCGGCGCATCGGCATCATACTCGGCGACTCGGGCAATAAAACCGAGCGAGGTATCGTCAGATAAATCATAAAACCAGCGGCCACCCACACTGTATTTATCAATATCGTAATTATCCCGGTAACCTTCCGATTCACGATAACCGGCAAAATAGCTGTGTTGCAGGTTACCGGTTTGTTCTCCCCAATAGCCTTGTATCTCACGTGCGTTATAACTGCCAAGGGTGACTTCAACTTCACGCGCTATATCTGAGCGAGTGGCAATATTGTAATTACCGGCTACGTTAAATGTGCCATAACGCGGATCACTATTGCCTTTATAAACCTGAATGGTGTCAATATTACCCGGAAACAGTTGATCCATCTCGCTGTAGCCGTTATGCAGATTGGATGGAATACCATCGATTAACAGCTTGGCGTGCGGAGTACTTCCCTCAGCGGCAAAGCCACGAATGCCGATATCGGTGTTGATAATGCCCTGATTGTATCGGGCAAAATAAACACCGGGAATTTTGGTAAACAGCTCCATGGTGTTGTTCACATGACTGATGGATAACTCTTCTCGCGAGATAATATCCTGTGAACCGGCCAGATTTTCATCGGCATAATCCGGACGTGTACCTAATACCACTAAAGGATCAATACGGGCGGCGGGTTCATTATCAGTCTCGGCAAAGACCACAGATAACGGTAGAGCAGACACAATCAGGCTGCTAATAAAAGTTTTTTTCATCATAAATTCCTTAGGCAGCAAACTGATCAAAGTAACGTTGCGTTAGCTGATCCAGTGTTAACGATTGCGTGGTAATGAGATCGGTTAAATGACCTTGTTTCATAATGCCAATCCGGTCAGCCAGTTGATGGGCGCATAAAAGATCATGTGTGACGATCAACACTGCCGCACCGCGAGATTTAATCGTATTCACTACTTGAATAAAATCCTGAGTGGCAACCGGATCCAGACCGGATGTCGGTTCATCCATCAATATCAAACGAGCGTGTTTTAACAACGCAAAGGCAATGGCTACTTTCTGCCGCATGCCTTTGGAATATTCTGCGAGATGCTTGGTAAAGTCAGCCGGTTTGAGTCCGGCACTGAGCAACGCTTCGTGAATTTGCTGGTCAGTTAATTTCATTTTGGCCAGCACAGCCAGATAGTGAATATTTTCAATGGCATTAAAACGCGGATAAAGATTGACGTTTTCCGGCACATACATGATTTTCTGTCGGCATAAGGAGGCCTGCTGATAGAGGTCATCACCCTCCAGCGTGGCGCTGCCACTGCTTGGTGCAGTAAAGCCAAGCAACATATTCAACGTTGTTGTCTTACCCGCGCCATTGGCACCCAATAAACATAAAACCTCACCGGAAGCGATTTTGAAGTTGAGATGATCAACGGCAATTCGATTGCCAAATGATTTGGTTAACTGGTTTACTTCCAGCATGGTTTCTCCTGAAGCGTTTTATCAAATGGGTATCGGGCAAAACGATCACCATAATAAATACGATATATCACATCAATTTAATGCAAAATACGTAAATCTGCGAATGAAAAAATTTCTATTTAACGTTGTTGTTGGCAGGCTTCACACAAGCCATGCAGTTCAAGCTGTGGGCTATTAAGCTGGAAATGATTGTGCTCAATACTCTCTTCCAATGCATGAATCAATTGTTTATCTACACCGATTTCCCGTACCTGCTGACAATTGTCACAAATCAGAAATTGAGGCGTCTGGTGTGAATGTGAACAGGCAATATGGGCACAGGCAATAAATTTATTATTGGAGGCCAGCTTATGAACCAAGCTGTTCTGCATCAGAAAGTCCAGCATCCGATACACTGACATCACCGGAATATTTTCATTGGTTTGCTGACGATAAAGTTCAGCAATCTCATACGCTGAACGCGCTGCCTCAGCTTTCAGTAATACTTCAAGAATGTACTTACGTTTACTGGTTAATCGGGCGCCATGCTCAACGCAACTACGTTCGGCCTGCTGCAGAACATTCTCTATATCGACTGTCGTCATTAGTTGATCCGGATAGTGGTTCGTTGTGGATTTAATTCCAGTTGCTGCTGACCGGTAGGTAACACCATTTGAACCTGCAACGTTTCCAGACGGTTATACACATCGAATAAATTGATTTTCAAACCGGTTATGTTATCTGGCTGTTCGCAACGCACAAAATAACTGACATCGAGATCCGCATGCCCTGCTTGACCTTGACTGTCAAAAGGCTCATCGATTTCGATTGACTCGGCTTTACAAGTTGAACCTTCAACGGTCAGCAATACATCCAACATTTCCAGTTGTTGCAACATATCGTGGTAAATGGCCTTTTGCTGCTCTGTTTCGGGTTGGTGCTCAAAACCTAAAAAATTCATCAACGGCGATTGTAAATGCAACATCAATTCCTGACCATCCATCACTAAATCCAGTGTTGCCATGCCATGAACATGCGCTCCATGATGGCGATGTCCCTCATGTTGGTGTTGTTCATGATGCTCGTGATGTTTATGCCCATGAGACTCTTCATGGGCGTTTGTGATGGGCATAACAGCGAAGCCACAAACCGCAGAAAATAAATATGGTGCTATCCGCATTTTTATCTGTCTCCCAATCACTCTGCAAAATCCAAGGTTAACAATAATCGTTTCTCAGATTTATGAATATGTGGTGAGCGATGCACAATGCCGCTCACCTGACTATCCATCCAACCATCACCTTTCAATAATGCGACATCACCCTGATTCAATTGTTGGATATCCACTTTATCCTGGTATATCCCCGATAAATGATCCGCTAAACCTTGTGCACCGGGCCCCAGTTTTGAACGATCTACAGCTTCCTCTGTTAACCATTCACTCCCCTGCCCATGATAAGTGGTTACCAGTCTGCACGCCAGATGATCAGTATGAAATCTGGGACACATAGTCTCGTGTATCAGACTCAGGCGCAAGCCAACCGAGTTTAACTCAAACAAATCCGCATACATTTCCACTAATTGCCTGACATCATCAACAAACAAATTTCGCTGTGGTTTATCAGGTAATAAACCGGTTAACCAGTCACTGACTTCGTCTGGGGTAATAACCGTACGTAATTGTAGCGCATTGAGTCCTTGAGTTACTTCCGCAATATAATGGTCAAGCGCATTACTTAACTGGCGTTGCCAGACCACCAGATTAATGTGCGGCTCATAAATTGCTGTCATCACTAATGGCGAATCTGCCTTGAGTACATGCTCAAACAATGGGTTTACGGCTAATGCACTCTGATTCATTTTAAGCCGCATCCCATGCTGGAAATGGATCAGGTAACGACTCCCATAATGGTTTACCTGCCAGTAACTCGATATCGCTTAACAGACAATCATCCAGCTGGGCTGTCACGGCTTGGGGATTTAAGTTCTGGCCGATAAACACCAGTTCCTGACGCATATCACCAAACGGTTCCTGCCAATTCTCTTTGATGGTTTGCAGACTTTCGGCATCCTGCGGCCAGCGATTCTCCGGGATGGCTTTCCAGAACATGCCGGCAAATCCATAACGGGCAATGCCACCAGCCTGATTCCATTGGCCAGCAAACTGTGGACGGCTGGCCAACCAGAAATAACCTTTGGAACGAATTAACTTGCCACAAGGCCAGTCCTGATGCAGAAACTCAAAGAATTTCTGTGGATGAAACGGTCGCCTGGCAACATAGGTGAAACTGCTAATGCCATATTCTTCAGTCTCAGGAATATGTTCACCGCGCATTTCTTTAAGCCAACCCGCCGCTTGCTCGGCTTTTTCAAAGCTAAATTTATGTGTTCCCAATACTTTATCCAGTGGGATCTGACCATTTTCGATAGCAATCAACTCTGCTTCGGTATTAAGGCTTTTTAAAATACCTGTTAATTCCGTTAATTGTTCAGTGGTGCATAAATCGGTTTTGCTGATTAATATCACATCGCAGAACTCAACCTGCTCTACCAGCAAATCGGCCACACTACGCATGTCCTCTTCACCCAGACTTTCCACCGTTTCCTGCAGATTTCTGGCCTCATTAAAATCACGCAGAAAATTTATCGCATCGACCACTGTAACCATGGTATCCAGCCGGGCAATCTGTGACAGGCTTTCGCCATCTTCATCGGCAAAAGTAAAGGTTTCAGCAATGGGTAAAGGTTCAGAAATGCCCGTTGATTCGATGACAAGATAGTCAAAACGTTTTTCTTCAGCCAGTCGACGTACTTCAATTAACAGGTCTTCCCGTAAGGTACAGCAGATACAACCGTTGCTCATTTCCACCAGCTTTTCTTCAGCACGGTTAAGTTGCACATCCTGCTGAATTTGCTGAGCATCGATATTGATTTCACTCATATCATTCACTATAACCGCCACCTTCAGACCATTACGGTTATTCAGAATATGATTCAGTACCGTCGTTTTTCCAGCGCCCAGAAAGCCGGACAACACCGTTACCGGCAAACGTTTATCGGGTTTTGTGCTCATAAAGCCCTTCTTTTTGTTCATTAATGGTTTTCACATCAGTGCAATATTCTGCGGTTGGACGAATCAATAATCGTTCAATGCCGATTGGTTCACCGGTTTGCAAACAATAACCATACTCCCCTGAGCGGATTCGCTGACGTGCTGCATCAATTTTAGGAATCAGCTGACGTTTCCGATCAGCGATCCGTAAAGCAATTTGTGACTCTTCTTCCTGTTGTGCCCTGTCCAGTACATCACTGACCTGACTATTACCCAGTATTTGGGTCTTTATTGCTGTAATTTCGTCTAATGTTTCGGTTCTGAGTTGCTGAAGTCGATTGTCAAAAAAGATCAGTTGCTCAGCATTCATGTAATCCGCTTCCTTAGCCGCTAATAAAGCTTTTTCATCCATTTGCATGCTCTCTTTGAGGTAGCAATAATCTTAAAGATAACTTGCGATTCCACAGATGCGCCGTAATCAGCAACAGACCACCGCTTATCGTTATCCAGGCTTCCAGGGATTCCGGCCCTAATAACGCCGACACCATGGTTAAAACCCCCATTACACCAAGCAATAAGGGCCATTGATTTTTATGTACTCTGTAGGAGCCAGGCAAGCTCAATAAAGCCAGTAAAACAACAGGCACCAACATCAGTCGGTGAACCCATTCCGAGCTTAACCATTCTCCCACCAGTCCTGCAGCACCAAAGCCGATTATCATCGGTGTTAACAAGCAATGAACCATGCAGGCTCCGGAACAGGCTATCGCCAAATCATCTTTCATTAAACGCTCCAAATTATGATATATCATATCATTTCAACTTCCCGGCCTGATGTCAAGACTTGTTTATGGCGGGCTTATTCAGACATTCGTCTGATTAGTGAATGCAATTCTGCAAGGGTTGTCTTGAAAGTGGTTTCAAGAGCGTTATAGCCTGCTCGGCTGGCATGAATATCACCCGCCAGGTAACTGGCCAGCAAATCATTCCCCGAGTGAAAAATGTATTGATGATAATGACTGATTTGGTCTAGCGTTGTGTTATCCAGGTAATGATGATAACGGGCTTTCTCCAGCCAGATCCCGCAATGAGAATCCGCTAATTGTGTTATCGGCCACTCCGTTTTGATCTCCGGTTCAGCGAACAGTCGTTCCTGAAGCTGATGTATCCAGTGTTTTAAATAAAAATAAAATAAACTCAACCGGGCTTGTTTATGATTCTTCAACAGACCTGATTGAGCACACCATTGGCTGAAAGGCTGATAAGCACTTAAAAATGTCATCAGCTGCTCAATCGGCATCGGTCTGGCTAACGCGTAGCCTTGAGCCTGGTTACAGCCCATCGCCAATAGCACTTCACCGTGAGCAATAGATTCAACCCCCTCAGCAATCACCTGAATATTAAATGATTGGGCAAGCGCTATGACGCCTTCCACAATTTTGCAGTCTTCGGGTTCTGTCAGCATCCGCCGGACAAAACTTTGATCCACTTTCACCACATCGACCGGCAATACCCGAATATGAGTGAGAGAGGAATAACCTGTACCAAAATCATCCAGCGCGGTGGTAATACCAAACTCCGATTTACAGAACTCGACCACATTGTTGATAAGACTCAGATCACTAAGACGATTACTTTCCAGGATCTCAATCTGAAAACGACTGGTATCCAGTTCGGGGTATTGTTTAATCTGAAACTGCAACCAATCGAAGAAGTCGCTGGTAGACAAGTGATAAGCCGTCAGATTAATACTTAACTGATACTTATGACCAGCTTGCTGCCATTGGGAAAGTTGTTTTATGGCTTTCTGGATAACCCATTGACCAAGGCTGACTTCCAGTTCCGTATCATAAACCTGGTCAATAAATCTATCCGGCGTCAGTAAACCTTTTTCAGGATGTTGCCAGCGAATCAAAGCCTCAAAACCGAAAATATGCCCTGTACTGAGGGTAACTTTAGGTTGAAAAAATAAAACAAACTGATCTTCCTGGATTGCTGTGGCAATTTCACGAAGTTGCTGATTGCGTTCGGTAATCTGCTCTTCTTCACCCGGATCATAGGCGAACAAGGTTGATTTTCCGTCAAGCTTGGCCTTATACATACACTGATCAGCATGACGGATTAAGGTATCCAGACTGCCCTTGTCATCTGGATAAAGTGTATAACCGATGGATGCCGTGATCATCATTGGCACTTCGTTCACAATAAACGGACTGGCAATTGTCGATAATACCCTCTGGATTGTTTGTGATGCGATAGCATCATTTTTGATACCACCAATTATCAAAACAAACTCATCACCGCCATAACGCACAATACAGTCTGTTTCCGCTAATACGGTTTTCACACGATTTGGTACCTGGTCCAGCAGATTATCTGCAACCGCTTTGCCATGAATATCATTGATTGTTTTGAACTCATCCAGATCCATAAAGGCAACTACCAGTTTTTCATTATTCTGATCAGCCATTGAGCTCATCTGACCAAAATCATTTTCCAGCTGGTTTTTGTTGAGGATTTGATGCGAATTACGGTTGAGAATCAGATCAGAAAGGATAGCGCGATATTTTCGGTCAGCAGTCACATCACTGAGATGCACCAGATAAAACAGTTTGTTGAAAGCATGAATACGTTTCACACTCAAACGGGCAATATAGTGCGAACCGTCTTTCCGTTTATTTGACACTTCACCCTGCCAGAAACCGTTGCGATGCAATGATTGCAGGATGGTCTGATTTAAAATTTTATTTTGGCTTTCAGCACTAAGGAATTTGGGATTGCTGCCGATAAGTTCTGATCGTGAATACCCGGTAATGTGTTGAGTCGCTTCATTGATATCAACAATTTTCTGATGTTCATCCGTGATGACAATGCCTTCATGTGCAAACCTGAAAGCATTTTCTAATAATGTGTTTCTCACACTACCTGCCTTGTCCTTAACGTGGATTTTCAGTCATAAGTTTCGTCAGCTGTTTACCCTTTATTCACGGGGATTTCACAGTAATAAGGACTAAACTTTATTTAACTTTATACCACGGTGATAGATACCAGTGGTAATGAAACTACAGATGGTAACTAACTATGTCAATAACAACTGTTTACACTCTTTAATTAATGAGCGCGAGAAAAGGACCTTTTGGCCTCCGACTGCCTGCTGAGCTTATGTCTTGGCTACGTTATGAGGCGACACAACACAACCGGAGCACGACCAGCGAGGCTTTGTTTTTATTACAGAAAAGTCTGGCCCATCGCTTCGATAAAACGGCTGTGCGAGAATTTCTGAAAAAGTGCCCTACAAGCACTAATACCGAAGCCTTTGGTTTACGCATCCCTGATGATCTCAAGATACTATTGCGCGATTTCAGTCAGCAGCATGAGATTAGTCTGAATCTGGAAATCGTTATGCGACTATCCCACAGTTATGATAAGTACCGTCGACATTCAGCCGCCGCAAAAATCAGTCACAACGATTACCGCTCAACATCAGCTAAAGAATTTACGATTACAGATTCTGAACAACGATTGCTGGATTTATTCCGTGGTCTTAATGAAGCGAATAAAAAGGTTATCCTTACCCTTATCAATAACCTTGCTGATAACGATTAACAGCAAATTCTGCAGCGTTTAGCTAAACATCTTTGACCCACCATAAATTCCGATTATGATCGCGGCCTTGATTTACTTTTGGCCGCTATATATATGCAAACCTCAGCACCCTCTCCAATATCTTTTCAGACCAAGCTGGAGAACCTGCGACACAACCGTTTATTTGAAGTTGTCGTTGTCAGTGTCATTTTGTTTTCTGCAATGGTGACAGGTGTAAAAACCTATGAAATCCCTTTTCAGATCCTACGGTTAGTCGACTGGCTGGACTACGCAATCACCTTGTTTTTTGTCATGGAAATCAGCGTACGATTTCTGGCCGAACCCAACAAAAGGGATTTTTTCAAAAGCGGCTGGAATGTGTTTGACACGCTTATCGTCGCTGTCAGCCTGATACCGGTTAATGACAGTGAACTGGCCTACGTTGCCCGATTGATTCGTATTTTCCGTGTATTACGGATGGTATCAGTGATTCCGGAATTACGACATTTGCTTAACTCATTACTCAAAGCCTTACCCCAACTGGGTTATGTTGCATTGATGATGTTTATCATCGTTTATATTTTTGCGGCCATCGGTACCACGCTGTTCGCAGACGTCAATGATTTTTTATGGGGCGATATCGCGGTATCCATGCTGACGTTATTCAGGGTTATGACATTTGAAGACTGGACTGATGTCATGTATGAAACCATGGAGGTATACCCTTTCAGCTGGATTTTCTATCTGATATTTATCTTCCTGAATACCTTTGCTTTTCTAAATATGCTGATAGGTATTGTTGTGAATGTAATGGAACAGGAACGTGCTGAAGAGCATGAAGAAGCACATAAAAACGATATGACAATTGAAGACTTATCTATGCAAATTGAAGAGTTGAAACTGTTGATCAAAGCCAAAACCTGATAGCAGCCGACTCATCTTAAACAAACCAGAACTTTCACATCCAGTTCACACCTGCCGATTGATCATATGTACTCCAATCAGGAGTGATGCCGATGTCTGGTCGTAAATTATCTCTGTTGCTGTTTATCACGCTATTAGCAGGATGTCAGTCAATGTCACAACCCATTCGCACGGAAAACTATGTTGATATTAATCGCTTTATGGGCGATTGGTATGTCATCGCCAATATTCCAACCTTTATTGAGAAAGGTGCGCACAACGCTGTTGAAACTTATGAACTAAATGAAGATGGCACTATCGCCACCACCTTTACCTTTAATAAAGACAGTTTCGATGGCGAACAGAAACAGTACCATCCCAAAGGTTTCATTCTGGATGACGAATCAAATGCTGTCTGGGGTATGCAGTTTATCTGGCCAGTCAAAGCCGATTATCGAATCGTTTATCTGAATGAAGATTACACGCAGACGATTGTCGGTCGTGAAAAACGTGATTACGTCTGGATAATGGCCAGAACACCGCAGATTCCCGAACAGGATTACCTGCAGATGCTGCAGTTGCTCGCTGAGCAGGGTTATGACATTTCAGAGATTCAGAAAGTACCCCAGCAATGGCCAGATTAAAAAGCCATTGCCGTGTCATTATTGCGTAATCGCCACGACCATGGCTTCTTCCGGCAAATCCGGTACACAAAGCTGAATAAAATCATAGGCAAACTGGCGCATGTAGTGCCCTTTTCTGACGGCAATCTTGGTGATGTTTTGTTCAAATAAATGACTGGAATCCAACAACGTTAATTTGATATCACGTTCGGCATCGTAGGCCATAGCCGCGACAATGCCGACACCCAATCCCAATTCAACATACGATTTAATCACATCCGCATCCAGTGCGGACATCGCAATATCAGCATCAATATGTTGTTTGAGAAAGGCCTTGTCGATAGTGGCGCGTCCGGTAAACCCCTCGTGATAGGTGACGATGGGATACTCTGCAATATCCGCCAAAGTCAGCTTCTGTTGTTTTATCAAAGGATGCTCTTTGGGCACAATCACCGCATGTTGCCAATGGTAATAAGCAAAACTGACTAATTCGGGAATATTCCCCAACGCCTCTGTGGCAATACCAATATCAGCCTCCCCTTCAATCATCATTTTGACGATCTCATCCGGGCTGCCCTGATGCAGTTTTAAATGTACTTTAGGATAGCGTTGCTTAAACTGGGTAATCACTTCCGGCAACACATATCTCGCCTGCGTATGGGTTGTCGCAATGGTTAATTTGCCGGTATCCTGCTGACTGTAATGCTCCGCCAGGCGTTTGATATTATTCGCATCGAGTAACATGCGTTCAACAATCTTCAACATTTCTTTGCCTGGTTCGGTCAGGCCGGTCAATCGTTTCCCTTTTCTGATGTATAGCTCAACGCCAAGCTCGTCTTCCAAATCTTTAATGTGTTTGGACACACCTGACTGCGAGGTAAACAAATGATTAGCTACCTCTGTCAGGTTGAAATTGCGTCGGACTGTTTCGCGGATAATTCTTAATTGTTGAAAGTTCAAGCGTGATAATCCTTCTGTACGCTATCTCGTTGAAACAGCTTTAATTTTGATGGCACTAATTTAACAATCTGACCTTGTATTAATGATAATTCATGCACCCGTTGAGGACTTAATTCCACCTCAAAATGCTGGCCGTGAGCACTATTGATACCATCCAACTCCACCCGTGAATTAAGACCAAACGACAAAACGCGATTCACCTTGGCAGATAATCCACTGACTTGTTGTGTATCGACGACTATATCCAATTCATGCGGTCGTGCGAAAGCGTAAACTTCTGAACCGGGGCCGTAATTTTCACCTTGGTCATGCAGCACATCATCACCGACATGCAGATGTCCATCGTCTACCCGGCCATGAAACAGGTTTACCGATCCTAAAAAACCATAAACAAACGGCGTTTGCGGATGGTTATACACTTCATCAGGCGTGCCTACCTGCTCAACTTTTCCATGATCCATTAACACCACTCGGTCAGCTACTTCCAGTGCCTCTTCCTGATCGTGGGTCACAAAAATTGAGGTGATGTGTAACTCATCATGTAATTTACGTAACCAACGCCGTAGCTCTTTACGTACTTTGGCATCCAAGGCACCAAATGGCTCATCCAATAATAGAACTCGAGGTTCTACCGCCAATGCTCTAGCCAAAGCAATACGTTGTCGTTGACCTCCAGACAGTTGTGAAGGAAAACGGTCCGCCAGCCAATCCAGTTGCACCAACTCCAGCAAACGATGGACTTTTTCGGCAATCACTTTTTCACTAGGTCTGGATTTACGCGGTTTCATCCGCAAACCAAACGCGACGTTATCAAATACGGTCATGTGTTTGAACAATGCGTAATGCTGAAACACAAAACCCACTTGCCGCTCACGGACATGGGTATCTGAAGCATTTTCACCATCCAGAATAACTGAACCTGAATCTGCCTGTTCAAGACCGGCAATAATTCTCAGTAATGTCGTTTTACCGCAACCTGATGGCCCCAAAAGCGCAACCAGTTCACCTGACGGAAAATTCAACGAAATATCATCAAGTGCTGTAAAACTGCCAAATTGTTTGTGTAAATTTTTAACTTCTATACTCATCTTCGTATCTCTTTTAATTAGTGTGCCGAAGCATTGGTTTCAGCGCGGTGTTCCACCCAGGTCTTTAATACCAACGTGACTAAAGCCAGTAATGCCAGTAATGAAGCCACTGCAAAGGCCGCCGCGAAGTTATATTCGTTATAAAGAATTTCAACGTGTAACGGCATCGTATTGGTCTGGCCTCTAATGTGTCCGGATACCACGGATACCGCACCAAATTCGCCCATCGCTCTGGCATTACACAGAATCACGCCGTATAACAAACCCCATTTGATATTCGGTAACGTCACATACCAGAACGTCTTCCAGCCACTCGCGCCCAATACCACAGCCGCTTCCTCTTCTTCTTTGCCTTGCGCCTGCATCAACGGAATCAACTCACGCGCGATAAACGGAAAGGTTACAAAAATGGTGGCCAGCACAATGCCCGGCACAGCAAAAATAATTTTGATGTCGTTGGCCACCAGCCATTCACCAAACCAGCCATTCACACCAAAAACCAGCACATACACTAAACCCACAATGACAGGTGAAACGGAAAAAGGCAGATCGATAAAAGTAATCAGCAACTGCTTGCCTTTGAATTCAAACTTGGCAATTGCCCATGCGGCCGCCACACCAAATACCAGATTTAATGGCACAGCAATCAGTGCAGTCAATAAGGTCAATCTAACCGCAGATAAGGCATCTGAATCGCTTAACGCCAACCAGTAAACTTCAAATCCCTTGCGTAAGGCCTCGGTAAACACAGCCACCAAAGGCATGACTAAAAATAAGGCGAAAAAAGTCAGAGCAATACTGATCACACTGATTTTTATCCACTTGGATTCTTGTGTAGCGACATTTCTTTCATATTTTGTTGGTGATACCCAAGCAAAATTGCTCAACGGTCTATTCACCACAGCAGCATTATTCATCTATCGATCCCTCCCGGTTCGTTTGCCAGCCCACGCCTGCAACGCATTAATAATCAGCAACATCACGAAGGACACCACCAACATCACTGCCGCAATGGCCGTGGCTCCGGCGTAGTCGTACTGCTCTAATTTGGTAATGATCATCAGTGGGGTGATTTCTGACACCATCGGAATATTGCCGGCAATAAAAATAACTGAACCGTATTCACCTACCGCACGTGCAAAAGCCAATGCAAAACCCGTCATTAACGCCGGCAGCAGGATGGGTATCAGCACATAACGAAAAGTCTGCCAGCGATTAGCCCCCAGACTGGATGCCGCTTCTTCCAATTCGGTTTCCAGATCCTGAAGCACTGGTTGCACTGTTCGGACTACAAACGGCAAACCGATAAACACCAATGCCACCAGCACACCTAACGGTGCAAAGGCCACTTTTATGCCTAAAGTTCCTTGAATAAACTGGCCTATCCAGCCATTTGGAGCATACAAAGCTGTTAACGCAATACCTGCTACCGCTGTGGGCAAGGCAAAGGGTAAATCGACTAACGCATCGACAATTTTCTTACCCGGAAACGAGTAACGTACTAACACCCACGCCAGCATCAAACCGAAAACGGCATTAATGGCTGCAGCGGCTAATGAAGCGCCGAATGAAAGTTTATAAGAGGCCACAACTCGTGGCGCGCTGACAATTGCCCAGAACTCTGCCCAAGTTAATTGGCTGGTAAAAATGAACACGGCACTTAATGGAATCAGAACAATAAGCGACAGGTACACCAAGGTGAACCCCATTGATAAACCGAAGCCGGGTAAAACGGAAAATGATTTTATTGAGGTCATCAGTCATTCCCCTCATCACGGTTCAATGAACCGCTAGCGATGACCTGCCTAGCCTTTTTCAGGTGGTTGCGTAACATGTTTATTCCTTGTTAAAACAATGTTCGCAAAGTGTAGAGAGGCAGTTTTAGGCTGAGAAATAACAAAATATGCAAAGCTTATGCATAACACTGGATTAGAGTTTTTAGTATTAATTTACAGTCACTTAGTTAAGCCAACCGCTTTTTTAGCATTTAAAAAAGTTAATGTTTTGTCTTTAAATATCGCTTTTAGCAACTAAAACAATTTGTGCTGCGCCTTGGCTATTGGTTTTAGATAATAAAAAGCCAGTAGTCCGATAAGAACTACTGGCTGATATCACAAATGGAATAGCTATTTATAGCTAGATTAGATCACTTTAACTTTGTAAAACGCAAGTAAGGTCGCACGGCTTCATAGCCTTGAGGGAAACGACTGGCAAGTTCTGCTTCATCTTGCAGAGATGGCACAATCACCACCCGGTCACCCGGCAGCCAATTACCTGGCGTCGCTACTTTTTCATTATCGGTTAATTGCAGCGAATCAATTACTCGCAACACTTCATTAAAATTCCGTCCGGTACTGGCCGGATAGGTAATGATTAATCTGACCTTTTTCTGCGGATCGATAATAAATAATGATCGTACTGTTAGTGTCGCGCTGGCATTGGGATGAATCATGTCGTAAAGCTCAGACACTTTACGATCGGCATCGGCCAATATTGGAAAATTCACCGTGGTATTTTGTGTATCGTTGATATCGTCAATCCATTGGTGATGCTTATCCACGGGGTCAACGGATAATGCCAATGCCTTGACATTTCTAGAGTCAAACTCGGCTTTTAACTTGGCGGTCAAACCAAGCTCTGTTGTACACACTGGGGTAAAATCCGCTGGATGCGAAAATAAAACACCCCAACTGTTTCCCAGCCACTGATGAAAACGAATATGCCCTTCTGTTGAATCTTGTTCAAAGTCAGGGGCTTCATCACCCAATCGAATTGACATGTTAATTCTCCATTATCCAAGCCTGCATATCAGGCGTATTGTAAAAATGCACTTTGCTGCGTTGTTAAACCAATTGTTGAATATGTTTTAGGTATAAGACGTTTACGAGCGCTGTTCCAGCTACTTAATTGAAAGACCTCATCACCAGGTAAGGGTTCAATAGCTTCCAGCATGGCTGAAACAAAGTCTTTAATTAATGGCCATGCGCCATAACCTGACTCACTATTTATATGTCCGGCGTTTCCTGCATTGTAAAATGCCAATCCCCAATCACGACTCAGTTGATCAGCTTGAACAACTGACATCCATGGGTCATTTTTACTGGCTACCAATACCCCTAACATATTTAAATGTTGGTCAGGCAATGTGCCCGCGATGGTTTGTAAATTCTTTTGACTCTCTTTAATCGCCCCATAAAGCGAAAAACGCTGTGGAGCGGCTGGTGCCACTAAAATAACGCCTGCCACCTTTTCAGGACGCCAGGAAGCTATCAATGCACTCACCAAGCAACCAAAACTGTGAGCGACTAAAATCGCTTGTCCCGGCATCGTATCAAGCTGCTTCTCCAGCGCTTCTGCCCATGGATAAATTCGCGGCGATTCCCAATTAACGCCGGTTAAGCGTTCGCTGTCTGGAAATTGTTGCTCCAGCCATGTCTGCCAGTGATTTTCATCACTGCCATGGTACCCTGGCACAGTTAAGATTTTGGTTTTCATTGATCTTCTCCTCGGCTTTGTTTTTATATTTTGCTAAAACTGGCCAGAGCAACTTCAGTGGATTTAAACAAAGCAATGACTTCAAACCCTGGCTTTAGACCCAGGTCATCAATAGAACTCGTTGTCACCACCGAGGTAATCACACCCGCACCGGTATCCACTTCAACTTCACTGACCACATCACCGCGTTTTATTCGCTTGATAATGCCTTTAAATTGATTTCGACTGTTTATCGCTTTAATTGTCATGATAATTTCCTTTACTTTTTAAGGTCCGGCCTGAACCATTTCAGGCCGGATTTACTGATTTTATTATTGAACAGAATAGATACTGTCAAACACACCGCCATCGTTAAAATGAGTCTTTTGGGCGTTTTGCCAACCCCCAAATGCTTCATCAATTGTGAAGATTTTCACTTGTGGAAAGCGAGCAATATCCTGCGGATCAGCATGCTCTGGAGACAAGGGGCGGTAATAATGTTTGGCTGCCAAAGCCTGGCCCACCGGTGAATACAAATACTCCAGATAGCCCTTAGCCACTTGTTGTGTTCCGTTTTTTTCAGCATTACCATCGACAACTGTCACTGGTGGCTCTGCCAAAATTGAAACCGAGGGAACAATGATTTCAAACTGATCTTTGCCCAATTCGTTTATCGCTAGAAATGCTTCGTTCTCCCAGGAAATAAACACATCACCAATTCCACGCTGCACAAAGGTGTTAGTTGAACCACGTGCTCCAGAGTCCAAAACTGGGACGTTTTTATAGATTTTGCTGACAAACTCTTCGGCTTTTTCTGCACTGCCATACTTTTGTTCAGCAAAGCCCCATGCCGCCAGATAGTTCCAACGTGCGCCACCTGATGTTTTCGGGTTAGGTGTGATAACTTCCACGCCCTCTTTGACCAAGTCATCCCAATCTTTGATGTTTTTCGGGTTGCCAGAACGCACCAGAAAAACGATGGTAGAAGTATACGGCGCACTATTATTTTCGAGACGTGACTGCCAATCCGCTGGAATTTTGCCGGTTCTTTCGGCAATGGCATCAATGTCATAGGCTAATGCCAAGGTAACAACATCGGCTTCCAGGCCATCAATAACGGCCCGCGCCTGTTTTCCTGCACCACCATGAGATTGTTGTATCTTAACGTTGTCACCGGTTTTTTCTTTCCAATACTTAGCAAAAATTGGGTTGTACTCTTGATACAGCTCACGAGTCGGATCATAAGAAACATTGAGGATTTCAATATCCTTTGCCAGTGTGTTTGCCGAAAATATTGCCAGGCTCAATGCCAAAGGCAGGGTTTTCAATACTGTTTTAAATTTCATTTTTTTCTCCAAAAAGTTACGTGATTAAGATTTAAGTTTTAAAAGTCGACCTGGGCCCGTACGGCAAAAATATCGCCATCGAGATCATCATTGGCATTGCCTGGGCGATCTACGTCCAGTACCTTGACGTAGTTGGCGGCAAACCGAATATTGTCAGTTGCATACCAGTTGACACCTAAAGTGGCATTGTCCAGTTCTCCACCTGTTACCGTGTCATCATTTAAATCCAGCGTACTGTAGCGAGCAGCGACCTCCCAGGCTCCATAGCCGCCTTTACCCACTGGCGATTTAGGTTTGGTACGATCAAAGATGCCGTTTTTGTAAGCACGTGATTCTCCGGTCAGGAAATAACTGGCGTAGGCGTACCAGCCATCAAAATCCAGGTCAGACGCACCATCTCGTTTCAGCTTGGTTTGGATGTATTCACTTTGTACGGAAAAAGGTCCATAAACAGTGGCAAACTCAAGCCCGTAAGACTGAGAATCATCTACGCCGGCAATACTGCCGGTATCGACTAAACGGGCACCATCCACGCGTACTTCAGGCCGTTCGCGAAAACGAACCGTGCCATCAGTATCCTGTGCCCAGTTCTGACGTGCCGCCAGACCAAGGTGAATAAAGCCGTTGTCGGTTTTAACCGGCGTCGCGGTCAGACGACCAATCAGGTTCCAGCCCTCATCTGAATCATTACTGGAATTGTCTTCACTTTCTTCTGCCGGACTGCCAAAACCACCCACGGCAAACGTCCAGTTATCGTTTGCGGTATCAAAACCGACACCGATACGCCTGTCAGGGGTAAACACATGGTTGAGGCCGCGTTCGAGGAAAGTACTATTGAGGCTGCTGGTCAGATGCTCAAGGCCAAATGGCGCCTTGAACTGACCAACGGTGATGTTACCAATATTGAGCCCGGTATATTTGAAGTAGGCATCTCTGACACCGCGTGTTGAACTGCTGCCATTTGGACGAGCAAAGTCGTATTGAAAGCGATAGTCCCAATCTTTGTAGACGGTGCCACGTAAATCGACAAACAGACGACGAAAATCAGTACCATCCCCACTGGGAATTTCACTATCATAAAAAGCAGCATCAGCTTGAATACGGCCACCAATTTGTGCCTTGAAATCACCATCGGCTGACTCAAATGACAGACTTCGTCCATTAGTTTTGGCGATTACTGCATTTTTAGTTACTGCTTTAGTGGATTGAATATCTTCTTGTTGTTGGTTAAGTTGTACATTTTGCTGTTCAAGTTTTTCCAGCAGCAAATTCACTTGCTGTTCGAGCTTTTCGATGCGCGCATCGGCATCATTATCAGCCGCCTGGGCCGCTAACGGAGAGATGCTTATCAATCCGGCCAGCAGCAAATGCTGTGTTAAAGGTTTAAGTTTGAATGACACTGTCTATCTCCTGTTTTTGTGAAGTGCAGGCAGATAGTAGAAAGACAGGGTTATAAAGCGAACCAAGTAAAAAAGGATTGTTTATTCATTATCTTGTTAAGCAAGTAAAATTGAGCATTCCGCTATGATTTTATCTGTTAAAAAAAACAGTGCAGATACTTTTTCAGCAAGCTTTTCAGCTTCGGTGAATTTGATTGGGCGCTAGCAAATAAAAAATGCAGATGATTTTTCTCCTTTCATACAAGTGGATAATGACCTTTAAGTTTTGTTTCCAACTAAGCAGTGCCATTTTCCATATAGCTTTTAAATATATGTATATTCCCTCTTATTAATTCCACTTATTTATAAACCTGTCATTATTAGCACTTTGAAAAATAGCTTGAGGTAGAAAATGGGTTGGCAAGGCTGGTTTACCATAGCCGTTACTTTATCGGTCTTACTGGTGCTGACATTTAGCCGAGTGAGACCTCATATCGCCATGATAACGGCGATGACAGTGTTGTTAGCCACCGGTATTCTCAATGGTCCACAGGCATTGGCAGGATTCAGTAATGCAGGTTTGATTACGGTTGCCGCCATGTTTATTGTTGCCGCCGGTTTGCATGCTTCAGGGGGCGTGGATATTTTTGTGAAATCCTTGTTAGGCTCGCCAAAATCTATTCGTGGCTCTTATCTGAGAATGTTTACCCCGGTCGTTTTTCTCAGTGCATTTTTAAATAACACGCCTGTGGTTGCCACCATGGTTCCGGGTCTGCTCGCCTGGTGTAAACGGATAAACATCAATCCATCAAAACTCATGATTCCTTTGAGTTATACGGCTATTCTTGGTGGAACTCTCACGTTAATTGGAACCAGTACCAATTTGGTCTTAAACGGTCAGTATCAATCGTTAACCGGTGAAGCCGGTTTCTCAATTTTTTCCATCACGATTATAGGGTTGCCTGTCGCTATCTGCGGCTTGATTTTTATGTGGTTGTTTTTTCCTAAATGGTTGCCGGATATTGGAAAAAGTCATGCATTCGAAAATGTACGGGAGTTCACCCTGGAAGTGATGGTCGAGGCCAATGGGCCATTGGTTGGGCAAAGTATTCAACAAGCGGGCTTACGTGAACAGAAAAGTGTTTATCTGGTGGAAATTGAACGTAATGGAACAGTATTAACGGCGGTCACGCCTGAACAGCGTCTGCAAGGTGGTGATCGTCTGGTATTTGCCGGAGATACTCAGGGCATTACTGATTTGTTGCGGATTAGAGGTATTGTCGCCTCAACCTCTGATGCAGAAAGCACAGTCCTTTCTGCAGATCGTCCTGAACGTAGTCTGGTAGAAGCTGTTGTTTCACCGCACTGTGCCGCTATTGGCGAAACCATTCGTGAAGCAAAATTCCGTCAACGATATGGTGCTGTCATTATGGCTGTCGCCAGAAATGGTGAACGTATCGTGGGCAATTTGAGTAATATTGTTTTAAAAGCGGGTGACTCGCTATTATTGGAAGCCAGACCCGCTTTTGTCAGCCGACAACGTTACAACAAAGACTTTTTATTGATTAATGATTTGGGTAAAGAATCACCCAATCACGATAAAGCGGTTCTTGCCTGGGTGATTTTGATAGGCTTGGTGGCTGCTGCAGGATTCGGTTTTATTGATATGCTCCACGCCTCGTTGATCGGTGCAACACTAATGATATTAACGGGTTGTTGCTCCGTTAGTCAGGCGGAACGCAGTCTGGATTTAACGGTTATTTTAACCATTGCTGCATCGTTTGCTTTGGGTGTGGCATTACAACAGACCGGCGTCGCAGACTATTTGGCTACAGGCATTGTTTCGGTCAGTCAGAATCAACCCTGGTTGATGTTGATAATGACTTATATTGCCGTTTCAGTGCTGACCGAGTTGATCACCAATAATGCAGCGGCCGTGTTAATGTTACCCATCGTGCTTGAGCTTACTGAAAAGGCAGGATTGCATAATGAGCCATTTGTTTTTGCCATAATGATGGCGGCCTCAGCTAGTTTTGCAACGCCGTTGGGTTACCAAACCAATTTGATGGTATACGGTCCGGGCGGCTATCATTTCCGTGACTTTTTAAAAGTGGGTATACCAATGAATTTATTTATTGGTGCAGTAACGCTTGCAGTAATAATGCTGATCTGGCCACTGAACTGACATTATGCAGATGGTTAACGTACAAATTCAGCTTGCTTGTCAGATAGATATTCCGGACCTTGTTTCGCTATTAAACCACTGTGCCAGAGATATGCATCAGCAAGGTATGTCGCATTGGCTGAATGTTTATGATGAGCAATCCGTCAAACAAAATCTGCTGCAAAAAACAGTCTATGTTCTCAAACAAAAATCACAGCTTATTGGTTGTGTGGCATTAGGCGTTCAACCAGCCAGTTATTACACTGACTGCTGGCCACAGGCACCTGATGCTGATTTTTATCTCACCCAACTGGCAATCCACCCACAGCATCAACAATCTGGTTACGGACGATTTTTGCTGCAGTACTGTCTCGAACTGACTGAAGGGCGAACACTGCAGTTAGATGCAGTAGCACATTACCCCGAGCTGCTGAAATTTTATCGGCAATCAGGTTTTAAGCAGATTGCCGAAGGTATTGGTCTCGGTGATCGTCGGTATCTGTTTGAGTATGGTGATTTAACCCAATAACGTATCTAATAACATGATGGCAAACAATCCCCCCATCAGCCCCATTGTGGCCCTGGTCTGATGACCATTACGATGCGTTTCCGGTATGACTTCATGAGAAACAACAAATATCATCGCTCCGGCTGCAATACCTAATCCCAGAGGGTAAGAAACTGGCAAACCACTTGATAGAAAAATCCCCATCACTGCTCCCACCGGCTCTACCAATCCAGTTGCGGCAGCAATTGTTACGGCTTTGCCAGCTGAAATATTGATACGTCTCAGCGCTAATACAACGGCCAGTCCTTCAGGAATATTCTGCAACGCGATTGCAGCTGTCAGTGGAATCCCGACAGCCAGATTTCCATCTGTATACCCGACACCAATTGCCATGCCTTCAGGAAAGTTATGCAGCGCAATAGCCAAAACAAACAGGCTTACCCGTCCCACTTGTTGATGTCCCGCTCCACATGGACCGGAGTGCTGATGTTCATGCGGCAGATAATAGTCCAGCCCTAACATCAACAACACGCCCCCCATCATACCCACAATAACAATAACCACACCGCTGAGAGCATGGCCGGTTAATGCAGTTCCAACGTCTATACCTGGCAGAATAAGTGAGAAAAAGCTTGCTCCCAGCATCATGCCGGCAGCCATGCCCAACATCGTATCTTCCGTTACCGTGGGAAGTTTTTTAACAATTAATCCGGGTGCGGCTCCCATTGCCGTTGAAAGCGCTCCCACACCACCGCCAATCAATGCCCATTTCAGGAAAAGCGGATCAACACTGGTATGTGTACTCAGAAAATTCATGAGCAGCATACCGACAATCGCCATTAGCGTTAACAGGATGAACGCTGACATAATGGGACGACTATTGAATTGTTCACGCCAACTGATAAGAAGTGCAGAAAAAGTTTGCTTTATTGCCTGTTGCATCCGGATTTTCCAAAAAGATTGGCCATAGGTTTATCACACTCAATACCTTTAAGATATTGAACTAATCCATCCCCATATATTCATAACGATAATAAACAATTTTGGAGTATGACGATGCAAGCTTTACAGGAACAATCTGTTATGTGTCCTTACTGTGGTGAAATTATTGAAGTTTTACTCGATGCCAGTGTGAATTTTCAGGAATATATTGAAGATTGTTTTGTCTGCTGCCGGCCAATACAGTTTTCGGTTTATGTGAACGATGACGGTTCATTTCATGTTGATGCCGTTGATGAAAATGCGTGAGATTAAAGCGTTTTACTGGAGCTAATTGTGTAAATGAAATGTCTCATTTCTGAAGCCTCAACTATATGACCAGGTTGCAAGATTAGGGATTGCTAAGTAATGTTTTTTGGGTGGTTAAACATCGAAAAAAAATAAGCATATGGATTTAAAGGAAAAATATCCTGCTTAAACAAGGATAGTTTACTTATTGAAGGATGGTATATTTCGGTTTCTAATGGACTTAAACCAATGATGGGAATGCACATTGAATCGTATTTGGCACAATACTTTATATCCGGCCCTGCTAATGGCGCTGTTAATACCACAAGCTTATGCATCACTCGATCTTTTAGCGGGTGTCGAGGCCGGTATTGAAACTGATACTGCGATGACGACTATTGATCTGGACAGAACCCAGGAAATCCTCTCGTCAAATGATTTCGAGTCCGAGCATGGCTGGATTAATCATCACACCGGAATTCACTATCAAATCCAGCTTTTACGCAGTTATTCTTACGGTCATTACCCTTGTCTGGCCTATCAGTTGAAAATTAAAAATGGCGACGATATACAGGAAAAATCGCTGGATGCCTGTCAGCATCGAAGTGGTAAATGGATTTCAGTTTCCCCTACCTCAATGGCTTTTTAGAACCTGTTTAGCCTTTATTAATAGCCGCCAGCAGTGGTGGAGATGAAAGATAAACAAGCCCTAGGGCGCATCAGCGATAAATATGGCCCGCTTCGGTGCTGGATAACCTTCAATTGTTTTATTGATATCGTCAGGATCCAGAAAATCCTGCAATGATTCAAAGGTCATCCATTCTGTTGCACGCTGCTCTTCCAGACTTGTTTGATTTTCATCTACACAGCGTACATTTTTATAGCCGCATTTCTGCAACCATATCAGCATGGTCGGCACCGAGGGGATAAACCAGACATTACGCATTTTCGCGTAACGCTCTTCTGGCATCAGACTCATGCCTTCTTCCCCGTCAATAATCAACGTTTCCAGCACCAGCTCCCCCCCCGGGCGAAGACAATGGCGTAACTCCAGTAAATGATTTAGCGGTGAACGGCGATGATATAAAACGCCCATCGAAAACACCGTATCAAACAGGTGCAGTTTTTCCGGCATATGTTCAATTCCAATCGGCAAGACAAAATGTCTGTCACTTTGAATAAAGTGTTGCATCAGTTGATACTGCATACTGAACACCAGTGTCGGATCTATGCCCATCACCATGCTGGCACCCTCACCCACCATGCGCCAGCCGTGATACCCATTGCCGCCACCGACATCAAGTACCTTACGACCTTGCAATGAACTAAGATGCGGCAATACGCGCTCCCATTTCCAATCCGATCGCCACTCCGTATCAATGTGTATATCAAATAATTGGTACGGGCCTTTGCGCCAGGGATGAAAAGTTTTGATCAGCTCAATAAATGAAGCTGAGTCATAAGCCGCCAAATCTTCTTTTGAGCCAATAGCCACCTGTTGTTGAAGTTCTATAGCGGAAGGCTTTATGGAGGGTAAGTCAGCCAACACTTTTTGCCATAACGGCATCTTGCCATGAAAATCATCAGCCAGTCGCTGGTCAGTAAATTTGGCCAATTGTTTGGCCCAGTCAGCTTGTCCAACGGAGTCAAGCCAACGATAAAACGGTTCATATACGGTCATTTAAACGCTATCAAAGAGGCAAAATTAAAACATTGAAACCAGCATTCACTGCTGGAAAAACCCGCCTGGCTGAGACGTTGCTGATGTGCTGTCTGAGTCTCGGGGATTAATACATTTTCCAGGGCGCTGCGTTTCTGGCTGATTTCCAGATCACTGTAGCCATTAGCGCGTTTGAAATCATGATGTGCTTCAGTAAAAAAAATCTGTTGCGCATCACTGTCAAAAGCCAGTTTTTCCGACAGGATAAATACACCACCGGGTTTCAAGCCCTGATAGATTTTATCAATCAACTCATCGCGTAAATCTGGTGCAATAAACTGCAGCGTAAAATTCATCACCACTACTGAGGCATTTTCAATAAGCGTCTGGTTAATATCTTCACAGCGCAGCTCAACCGGTACTCGATTATTATCAGCCGCAATGATTTTCTCTGCTCGTTCAATCATTGCGGCCGAATTATCAACCGCAATTATCTGACAGCCTTCAGCTTTTATACGCTGGCGCATTGATAAAGTAACCGCTCCTAATGAACTGCCCAGGTCATAGCATCTGCTGTTTGCCTGAGCATATCGAGCGGCCAGAATGCCAATATTGGAAATCAGGGTGCCATAGCCTGGTACCGAACGCTGGATCATATCGGGAAATACATCCACCACGCGCTCATCAAAGCGAAAGTCCACCATCTGTTCCAGCGGTGAAGCAAAAATGTTATCGGCTTTTTTGATCATCCCTGTTGCGCCTTCTTTTTGGCCACATCGTTGCGCAGGTAAACGGGTAAAGCTTTTTCCGCACTGACATATTCGCCCCGTGCGTATAATTGCCCGGCAAGTTTCAAAATAATCGCTGCTTGCGGATAAATATCAGGTTGCTGACCAATTAACTGTCCGGAAAAATTGCTTTGCAATGTATCTGCATAAACTTGCCAGCCAGTGCCAGCACCAAACCACATCTCAGTATTAGCTGGCAGGAATTGTTCTGCCGGACAGACTTTTTCTTCACCCAGCAGCACAACGCTCCCACCTTGTACCTGAAAACTGGCTGCATAGATTTCATCCATCCGCGCATCCATCGCTACCGCTATATTGTGTTGTTGGGTCTGCTCATAAGCAGCCTGGGCGACTGCTGCTAAAGTCGAGACTGGAATAACCGGAAGCTCACGAGCAAACGCAATTCCTTGAGCAACCCCCACCCCGATTCTAACCCCGGTAAACGAGCCGGGGCCGCGCCCGAATGCCAATGCGTCAATATCAGCGATTGACGCATCTGCTTGCTTGAAAAGCTGATCAAGCATCCCCAGTATTAGGGTTGAGTGACCCCGCTGAGTCATTTGCTGCTGCTGATACAACACGCCGTTAATGGTTATTGCGGCAGAACAACTTTCGGTACTGGTATCAAGGGCAAGCAAATTCATTGGCTGGTCATCATCATGTCATTTGAACGTCATAGACGCGCATTATAATTCAACCGTCGACTACAAAGGAGGTTCGCTATGGGTTATATCGCTGATTCCATCTATATTTTTCGTGAACTGATGAAACTGTTGTTTGTGGTGGTAACATCACCTTTCGCAGTAGTGGGTAGTTTGCTGATGCTGGGTAGTGTTACCTGGCAGTCATAAATAGCGAGGAAACCAATGAGCGTCATACATCTGCAAGCACTGGATAACATTCGCGAAAAAGACTGGAATAGCGCTCACCAGCTTATTCAGCAATACAATGATCCGATGGCATGCTTGATTCATGGTTACTTGCATCGAATTGAAGGCGATATGTCTAATGCTGCTTACTGGTACAACCGAGGTCACGAAGTTGTACCAGCAAACAGTTTAGATGACGAACTGGAGCGTTTGTACGCGCTAGCCAGTCAAGAGTAATTTATTCAGTTACTGTCTGATGCCTTCAATAGACAAGGTCAGAAAGACTTCCTGCGAGCTTGGTCCCAGCTTGCTGACATCAATGCCATAATCTTCAATGATAAAGCTGGTTTCACCATGGAACCCCACACGGTAACCACCCCATGGATCTTCACCTTCACCAATTTTTTCCACCGGAATAGTCATCGGTTTGGTCACGCCATGCAAGGTGAAATCACCTTTCATTAATAAAGTGCCATCTGCCTGCTGCTCAAAGCTGGTTGAAGTAAAGCGTGCTTCGGGATGCTGGGCGGTGTTCAGAAATTGTTCACGCAAGTGCTTATCACGTTCAGCAAAGTTGGTATCCACACTGGCAACATCAATCTTCACATCAATTTTTGATGCTTCCGGGTTTTCTGCGTCATAGTTGAATGTCCCTTCAAAGTCATTAAAACGCCCGCTCATCCAGCTGAAACCCAGATGCTGAATGCGGAAATCAATAAACGCATGAGCTTTTTCCGTATCAATCACATAATCAGCCGCCTGCGCGGGTAATATAAAAGCCGTACTCATCGCCAAAGCAAAGATGGTTTTTTTCATGGTAACTCCTGTTGGTTTAAAGATTAAGCATGCGACGCAAAGTGGCGTCCTTATTGATGAAATGATGTTTTAATGCGGCCAGCGCATGGAGAGAAGCCAACCCGATAATGAAATAGGCAGACCATAAATGCAGCTTGCTCACCAGCTCACTGGTCGGGACACTCAATTGCGTGATGGAAGGGATATTGAACCAGTCGAAAATTCCCAGAGGCTGACCTTTCGCGGTGACAATCAGATATCCCGTGACAGTCAATACAACAATGGCAATATTCATCAATTGATGAGCTACTTTAGCCATCCATTGTTGCCAGACAGGTATTGATTCAATCGAGGCGGGTTTACCTGCAACCGGACGCCAGATCCAACGCAGAATGACTAATATAAAGACGATAAATCCAAGGCCTTTATGCCACCAGGGTGCCTGATAGTACCAGTCATCATAATAACCAAGATCAACCATCCATAATCCGAGTATGAATAAACCGATCGTCAGCAATGCGACTGACCAGTGGAGCAAGAAACTGATCAGACCATAACGTTCAGGAGTATTGGTTAAACGCATTTATTCCTCTCCATAGGAAACTATCAGAATGCATATCTGACCCAGCTTTTGATGGCTGGGTTCCATCTAGGGCTTGTTGATCTTTCATATCCACCACTGCTGGAGGCTATTTTTGTGTCAGACAAGGCGGAAAGCACGCAGTGTAGCCATCCTACATAAGTGATTGACAACGCAGGCGGGCGCAAAAAAAGTCCCAGCCCTTCGGGTTGTGACTGAAAAAGCGCCACTCTGCGTTGCTCGTCGCTTATTTAGAATAACTAAAGGGCGCTCCTCGAGCCTTGATTGACGCTTTTTCAGTTCACAACAGAGGCGGAGATGAAAGATCAACAAGCCCTAACGTTTGCGGGAACGTTGCGTTCCACTTTTTACTTTTTTGGATCTGACATGCTGGGTACGGAAAGCCGGTTGCGTTGATGGCGTTTTAGCCTTACGGGTAATGCGTTTGCCTTCACCCATTTCGCCAGTGCCTTTAGGTTGAAAGCTCGGAATCAGATGCTTTTTGCCATTACCGATCAAATCAGATCTGCCCATACTTTTCAGGGCTTCACGTAACATCGGCCAGTTTTCCGGGTCGTGATAACGCAGAAATGCTTTGTGCAGGCGCCTTACTTTCAAACCTTTTGGAACGGTGATATCGCCGCCCTGACGGCGTACTTTGTGCAAAGTGTCCTTGCCTGAGTGATACATGGCTGCTGCAGCTGACATCGGTGAGGGCAAATACGCCTGAACCTGATCAGCTCGAAAGCCATTATGTTTTAACCACAACGCCAGATTCATCATGTCCTTGTCAGTCGTACCCGGATGAGCCGCAATAAAATAAGGTATCAGATACTGTTCTTTGCCAGCCTGTTTGGAATATTTATCAAACATCGCTTTGAACTTGTCATAAGTGCCAATGCCGGGTTTCATCATCTGCGACAGTGGACCATCTTCGGTATGTTCCGGCGCAATTTTCAGATAGCCACCCACATGATGCGTGACCAGTTCTTTAACATACTCCGGAGACAGAACCGCGAGGTCATAACGCAGACCGGAGGCAATCAGAATCTTCTTGATACCCGGCAGACTGCGCGCACGACGATATAGATTAATTAATGGCGTGTGATCGGTGTTGAGGTTTTTGCAAACACCCGGAAAAACACAGGATAAACGACGGCAACTGGCTTCGATTTCCTCGCTGTTACAGGCCAGCCGGTACATATTGGCGGTCGGTCCACCCAGATCCGAGATAATGCCGGTAAAGCCCGGAGTAGTATCGCGGATTGCCTCAATCTCACGAATAATCGAATCTTCACTGCGACTCTGGATAATGCGACCTTCATGTTCGGTAATCGAACAGAATGTACAACCGCCAAAACAGCCACGCATAATGTTCACTGAAAAGCGAATCATCTCGTAAGCCGGAATATTGGCTTTGCCATATTCCTTATGCGGTAAACGGCTATAAGGCAGATCAAACACCGCATCCATCTCTTTGGTGGTCAATGGGATGGGCGGCGGGTTCAGCCAGACATCCTGATCGCCATGTTGCTGAACCAGCGCCAGTGCATTGCCCGGATTAGTCTCCAAATGCAGAATCCGCGAGGTATGTGCATAAATAATCGGATCATCTTTAACCGTTTCATAACGCGGCAAACGAATCACTGTTTTATCGGCATTTCGCGGTGAGACCCGATGGATTTTAATGACATTAGTTGCTGGTTCCGCCGGAGCAGCATTTTTCTCGGCGGTTTCCGCTTTGGATTGCTCGCAACTCTCTTCCGTCTGCATCTGATAAGGATCAATCGGTGGATTAAGCTGGCCGGGCTTATCAATACTGGTAGAGTCCTTTTCCCACCATTCTTCACGTCGACCATGACGACGGGTATAAACCGTGCCGCGCACATCTGTCAGGTCTTTAACCGCTTCACCCTGTGCCAGCCGATGGGCTATTTCCACTACCTGGCGTTCACCGTTACCGTAAACCAGTAAATCCGCTTTGGAATCCATAATCACGCTGCGACGGACTTTTTCAGACCAGTAGTCATAATGTGCAATACGACGCAGACTGGCTTCGATGCCACCAATAACAATTGGCACACCTTTATAGGCTTCCCGACAACGCTGACTGTATACGACGACGCTGTGATCAGGGCGTTTGCCACCTTCACCATCAGCAGTGTAAGCATCATTACGACGAATTTTTTTATCGGAGGTGTAACGATTGACCATCGAATCCATATTGCCGCCGGTGACGCCAAAAAACAGATTCGGTTTACCAAGTCGTTGAAAATCTTTGGTGCTGTTCCAATCCGGTTGCGAGATGATGCCGACTCGAAAGCCTTGAGATTCCAGCAAGCGACCAATTAATGCCATGCCAAAACTGGGATGATCCACATAGGCATCACCGGTAATGATAATCACATCGCAGCTGTCCCAACCCAGAGCTTCCATTTCACTGCGTGACATTGGCAATTGTGGTGCAATGCCGAAGCGGTGAGCCCAGAATTTGCGGTAGGAAAAAATATCAGGAGCGGCTTGCATAGAACCTCAGATCAACAACAGCGAAAAATCAACGGCTTATTGTAACAAACACAGGGCTGTTATTTTTGTCTTTTGCTCACCGCTGTTTGCTGACGAACCATGCCTTGATTTAATGAAAATTGATTTTGAGGATTCTAAAAAGTATTAATGATGGAGTGATATTAGGGGTTTACAGCCGCTTTAAATGACTCCAAAGAATCAACGATAATAACCGGAGTACCTTTTTCCACCCACATGGCTAATTCCCGAACTTCCGCATTGCGCATCGCAATACAGCCCTGAGTCCAATTGGAAACCTCATGAATATCGAGTTTGTCAGGCGTTTCATCGCCAATTCCATGAATACCAATCTGCCCACCTAAAGGCGTATTTTGGGGTGGCGTTTCGTTATAGATAAAAGCAGCCAGAATTTGGCGATATTCCTTACGAGTGATGCGTCCTTCCTTGAGGGCCTGTTTGGCATCATCCATATTTGGATAATCCAGATGCATAAACAGATAAAACCGGTCACTACTGCGAATATCCTTTATCCGATAATGACCTTTGGGGGTTCTGCGATCACCCTCTTGCATCTTGGGCTGCCGGCCACCACTGCCTAAAGCCACTTTAAAGCTACGCAACGTTTTATCGTCTTTTCTAACCAATAATTTGTTTTCTGAGCGCACGATAACCAATTCTATCTCCCCCGATGCCGCCATCGTGACCGTTGGGAAGTGAAGTAAAAGGGCTATGAAAAGCAGCCTGAACATAGGGCAATTAATCCGCTAAAAGATGTGAACTGATTTTTATCATAAAACGCCTTAATTATCACCTGTAAATAAATATTTTTAAAGAAATAATCGATTTAAAAATGAAATGTTCTGCTTTATCAGATCATGCAGGGATTGTGGTAAATCAACATCAAATTGCAGATTCAGTGAATCGGCCAGATCACGATGCCTTTTCAACTGGCTCACATTGAACCTTTGTTTCAAGGCCAGACCAATCACATTGCCCTTATCAGCAACTGGCAACACCAAGGTCTGATCAGCAAAGCTTTGGTTAATTCGTTGCATCGATTGACTGAATCCCGGACGATCGGTTCCCCATAAATTAATACTCATTAGACCATCATCATTTAAAACACCGGCACAGGCATCAAAAAAGGCCTGACCACCAACGCTGGCAGACATACCCAGATGATCATAGGCATCGACCAAAAGCAAATCATAAAATGCACCATTACTGAAAAACTGGTCACTGACAAACTGGTAGCCATCACCATGATGAATTCGCAATCTGGGATCATTATGCGGCACATTAAAATAACGTTGTGCAACATCAATCACATCCTGCCGGTATTCAATGACATCAATCTGACATTCATTAAAATGATGTAATAAAAACTTAACCAGCGAGCCGCCACCTAAACCAATAACACAGATATTCCTTGGCTTCGGCTGAAACAATAAGCCCGCCATCATGGCACGTGTGTAACTCAGTTCAAGCAGATGTGGTGATTGCAGTGACATACTGCTCTGCCGAGGATAGGTACCAAAATGCAACGATCTTTTATCACCAATATCAACGACTTCAATGATGCCTTCATCAGATGCAGCTTGATACACTACAAAGCCGCCATAATAGAGTTGCATTATTGAGAAGCCTCTTCATCCAGCAGTTGTTTGACTAACCAGCCATGAACCTGGTTGGTTAACTGTTTAGGCGCACTACTGAAATAATGATCCGCTCCAGTAATCTGTCGTAAATGATAATTGGTTCTCTGTTCGGTTTTCATCTGTGTCTGGCGTTGGAGAATGGCTTGTTTAACCTCGTCTTTCTGCCTGCTGCCCATAATTTCTAACGTTGGAATGGTCACATCAGTAATACCGATGCCTTCTGATAACGCTCCAGTATTAATCATAACCAAAGCGGTGACTGGAACCGCTGTTTCATTAAGCGCCTTTAATGCTAGCCGACCGCCTGCTCCCTGACCAATCAACACGATATTTTCGTGGCCCTCTTGTTGTAACTTAAGTAACGCTGCATCTATTCGCTCAGCTGTGGTGACCATTTTATAGATTTCCGCAGATGACTCCGCTGTTAACGAATCAACTGGAGCTTCAGCATCATCGGCAGGATTATCATCTGATACTTCCGCCGTTTGAACCGCTTCAACTGGATCCACTGTAGCCTCAGTTTCAGCTGTCAATTGAGACTGGTCGGTATCTTCACTAAAGCGAATAATCTTAATGGCCAGAGTATTCCAGCCATAACTTGGTAGCTGACGTCTCAATAAACCAACAGCAGCGCTATCAATATGCTCATTAATATCATGTAGCAATAATACGGCACCGCGAGGTATGCCAAGGGTTTGCGATAAATATGCGGCGGCAATAGTCTGCTCACCAACTGGCAATGCTTCATAACCTTTTGTTACTGATCCCTGACGCAAAATTTGTGGCTTTTCTGCGGAAGCATCATCCACAGCTCCAGCATAGGCTGCCGGGTTCGTTAAAAAAAGTATGCATAATGTAAGAAATAATCGTCTCTGGATTTGCACCGGTTTTCCTATTTGTGTCGGTTAGGCATCTCGCGCCAGTATAATCAGCGATAGTGAATTTCAAAAGCTGAAAAAACCCATGTTTTGCGGTAGAGTAACGGGTTTTGACAGTAAATTTTTAACTAACTTAGAGAGAATCCGACATGGCCGAATTCAAAATTGCCCCATCAATCCTCTCCGCTGACTTTGCCCGTCTTGGCGAAGAAGTGGTAAATGTACTGGCCTCAGGTGCTGACATTGTTCATTTTGATGTCATGGATAATCATTATGTGCCCAACCTGACGATCGGACCTTTAGTCTGTGAAGCATTGCGCAAACACGGTGTTACCGCCGAAATTGACGTGCATTTAATGGTTAAACCGGTTGATCGCATTATTCCAGATTTTGCTAAAGCGGGCGCCAGTTTCATTACTTTTCACCCTGAAGCATCCGAGCATATTGACCGCAGCCTGCAACTGATTAAAGCCGAAGGCTGTAAAGCAGGTCTGGTATTTAACCCGGCCACACCACTGACTTTAGCAGAACATGTTCTGGATAAAGTGGATCGTATTCTGCTGATGTCAGTTAACCCGGGTTTTGGCGGCCAGAAATTTATTCCTCACACGTTGGAAAAACTCCGTCAGGCCCGCAAAATGATTGATGAAAGTGGTTACGACATCGATCTGGAAATCGATGGTGGCGTAAACGTACAGAACATTCGTGAAATTGCTGAAGCCGGTGCCCGTACATTCGTTGCAGGTTCAGCAGTATTTGGTGCAGCTCAGGACAGCGATCCCAATAAATACGAAACCGTTATCGCAGCACTGCGTGCAGAATTAGCTCAAGCTAAAATCTAAATAATGGCTTTAATCAAGCCGGATCTGGCACTCATCGATCTTGACGGCACGCTGGTTGACAGTGTGCCGGATCTGGCCTGGTGTACTGATCAGACTATGCTGACACTTGGTATGCCCGTACACGGAGAAGCCAAAGTCAGAACCTGGGTGGGGAATGGTGTTGAAAGACTGATTAAGCGCGCCCTGATAAATCAGTTGGATGGTGAACCGGCAGAAGCACTTTATGCTAAAGCCGCACCCATCTTTATGGAATTGTATGCCGAGAACACCAGCAAACGCAGTCAGTTATACCCTGCTGTAGAACAGGGATTGCAATGGTTAAAACAACAAGGCATACATCTGGGCTGTGTAACAAATAAAGATGAACAATTTACTTTACCGATATTAAATAATCTGGGGATCCATGATTATTTTGAACTGGTTGTCAGCGGTGATACCTTACCGCAGAAAAAACCGGATCCTGCACCACTGCTTTATGCCGCCAGTTATTTTAACATCGAGCCACGAAGAGCATTGATGATTGGCGACTCGGTAAGTGATGTCAAAGCATCGCGCGCCGCAGGTTTTCAGATTGTTTGTATGAGTTATGGTTACAACCACGGGAATGATATCCGCTCTGCTAATCCAGACGCGGTTATTGATAGTTTTGCCGAGTTAAATACTCTTTTTTAGAAGCCGGACATGAAACAGGCACAATTCGACCAACTGGCCAGTGAAGGCTATAACCGCATCCCTCTCTATCGCGAAGTACTCGCTGATTTAGATACGCCATTAAGCACTTATCTTAAACTGGCAGATGCACCCTACTCCTATCTCTTTGAGTCCGTTCATGGGGGCGAAAAATGGGGTCGTTATTCGATTATTGGTCTGCCCTGCGAATCAGTGATTAAAGTCTTTGGTGATCAAATCAAAGTCTATCAGCGTGATGTGCTGATAAATGAGATACAACATGAAGATCCCTTAACATGGATTGCCGAGTTTCAGTCGAAGTTTCATGTTCCCTCACTGGAGCATCTGCCTAAATTTAATGGTGGACTGGTTGGCTATTTCGGTTATGACACAGTCCGTTATGTTGAAACTCGTTTAGGGGATGCACCGCAGAATGATCCATTGGGTTGTCCTGATGTGCTGCTGATGGTGTCTGACGAATTAGTGGTGTTTGATAATCTCAGTGGGCGGCTGTTTTTGATCGTACACGCCGATCCAACGCTTCCTGATGCCTACGACAAAGCGCAGGAACGTTTGGATCAACTGATTCGCAAACTACGTGAATCCACTCCCAAGTTCAGTGAGAAACGGCCTCAAAATGCGGTTTCAGAACAGGATTTTGTTTCCGGTTTTACCCATGATGGTTTTATTGAAGCCGTCAGCAAGGCCAAACAATATATAAATGATGGCGACATCATGCAGGTTGTCTTGTCACAACGTCTGTCTGTACCGTTTCATGCTGCGGAGATCGATTTATACCGTGCCTTGCGCACGTTGAATCCATCACCGTATATGTATTACCTGAATCTTGAGGACTTCCATATTGTCGGATCTTCTCCGGAAATTCTGGTACGCATGGAAGACAATGAGGTAACGGTTCGCCCGATTGCCGGTACACGTCGTCGTGGTGCTAACGCTGAGCAGGACAAAGCCTTGGAACAGGAACTGCTCAACGATCCGAAAGAGCTGGCTGAACATTTAATGCTGATTGATCTCGGACGCAATGATGTAGGTCGTGTCAGTCAGACCGGTACCGTCAAACTGACCGACAAAATGGTAATAGAACGTTATTCGCATGTCATGCATATTGTTTCCAATGTCACTGGGCAGGTATTACCGGGGATGACCGCAATGGACGCCCTCCGAGCCACCTTCCCTGCCGGAACGGTCAGTGGTGCACCGAAAGTAAGGGCAATGGAAATAATCGATGAATTCGAGCCGGTAAAACGCGGGGTTTATGCGGGGGCAATCGGTTATCTGTCCTGGGCAGGCAATATGGATACGGCAATCGCCATCCGCACCGCCGTCATCAAGGATAAACAACTGCACATTCAAGCCGGTGCTGGAATCGTCTATGACTCAGTTCCGGAAATGGAATGGGAAGAAACCATGAATAAAGCCCGTGCAATATTCAAAGCGGTTGCCATGGCAGAGGCGGGTCTTGAGCCGCCAAAACCGACTGAATAAATAACAGGACCGACTATGCTGTTAATGATTGATAACTATGATTCGTTCACCTACAACCTGGTGCAGTATTTTGCTGAACTGGGTGCTGAGGTGGAAGTACAGCGTAATGACAAGCTGACGATTAACGACATAGAAACACTTGACCCTGAGCTTATTGTGATTTCGCCAGGTCCATGCACCCCTAATGAAGCGGGCATTTCACTGGATGTTATTCATCATTTCGCCGGAAAAAAACCCATTTTAGGAGTCTGTCTCGGACATCAGGCCATTGGACAGGCCTTTGGTGGTGAAGTGATCCATGCACGGGAAATCATGCATGGTAAAACTTCCCCGGTACATCATAAAAATGTCGGTGTGTTTCAGGGACTGAATAATCCGTTGCAGGCTACTCGTTACCACTCTCTGGTCATCAAAAAAGAAACCCTGCCTGACTGTTTTGAGGTGACAGCCTGGACCGAAAATCCCGATGGCAGCATAGATGAAATCATGGGTATCCGGCATAAAACCCTTCCAATTGAGGGAGTGCAGTTTCATCCTGAGTCCATTCTGACCGAACAGGGCCATCAATTATTGAAAAATTTCCTGGATGAACATCATGGTTGATACTGAGTTCACGATGCAAGCCGCAATAAAACTTATTACCCAGCATCAGCATTTGTCCGAGCAGCAAATGACCGCAGCAATGCGAATGATCATGACCGGTAAAGCCACAGACGCGCAGATTGGTGGTTTTTTAATTGGCTTACAGATGAAAGGCGAAACCATTACTGAAATTGCCGCAGCGGCATCCGTGATGCGTGAATTAGCCACACCAGTATACGTAACCGGTGAACATGTCATTGATACCTGTGGAACAGGTGGAGATGGTGCCAGCAGTTTTAATGTTTCAACCGCCAGTGCCTTTGTGGTAGCTGCGGCGGGTGCCAAAGTTGCAAAACATGGCAATCGTTCAGTCAGCAGTACTTCCGGCAGTGCCGATGTACTGGAAACGGCCGGTGTCAATCTGGAATTAACACCTGAGCAGGTTGCGCATTGCGTTGAAACCACAGGCGTTGGTTTTATGTTTGCCCAACGCCATCATGGTGCAATGAAACATACTGTCGGACCTCGCCGTGAAATGGGTGTACGCACCATTTTCAATTTACTCGGCCCACTAACCAACCCTGCCAAAGCCAAACATCAGGTGATGGGCGTGTTTGATAAAAAATGGGTTGAACCTATCGCTCAGGTTTTACAAAAACTGGGCAGTAAACATGTAATGGTGGTGCATGCCGAAGACGGTATGGATGAGATCAGTATTGGTGCAGACACCTTTGTCGCTGAACTCAAAGATGGCGTCATTTCCACCTACACTATCAAGCCCGAAGATTTTGTCATGCAACGTACCGATATCAGCCAGCTGACGGTCTCCAATGCACAGCAAAGTCTCGATATTATCAAACACGTGTTTGCCGGTGAGCCCGGTCCGGCACGCGATATTGTCGTGCTGAATGCCGGCGCTGCCATTTACACAGCAGATCTGGCTGACAGCCTTGCTGAAGGCGTTCGTCAGGCAAAACACTTTATCGATAATGGTATTGCCCACCAAAAACTAGATGCACTCATCACCTGCAGCCAACTTTAAAAGATCGTTTATGACTGACACACCCGATATTCTGAAAAAAATTCTGCAACGCAAACAACAGGAAATTGCTGAACGCAGTAAACATTTGCCAATTAATCTGTTGCAGCAACTCGCCGAAAATGCTGACCCGGTCCGCGGCTTTGTCGAAGCCATTGAACGTAAACTGGCTGCGGGACAAAGTGCCGTTATTGCCGAAATAAAAAAAGCCTCGCCCAGTAAAGGTGTTCTGCGGGCTGACTTCAAACCGGCCGAAATTGCGTTATCTTATGAAAATGGTGGCGCAGCCTGTTTATCCGTTTTGACCGATCGGGATTTTTTCCAGGGCCACGAGGATTATCTCAAACAGGCGCGAACGGCCTGTCAGTTACCCGTTATTCGTAAAGATTTTATTATCGACCCCTACCAGGTATTTGAAGCCAGAGCGATTGGTGCGGATTGTATTTTACTGATTGTCGCTGCTTTGGATGATGATCAACTGGAACAGTTGAGTCAGTTGGCCATTCTGCTGGATATGGATGTGCTGGTTGAAGTGCATAACGAAGAAGAATTACATCGGGCACTGGTATTGAATCTGCCCTTAATCGGCATTAATAACCGGGATTTACATACATTTGAAACCTCGCTAGAGACCACTATTAAATTGCTCAACTTTATTCCGGATGAGACCATTGTGATCACCGAGAGCGGCATCCTTGGCAAGGCAGATGTGGCTTTGATGCGTGAGCACGGAGTAAATGGCTTTTTGGTGGGTGAAGCCTTTATGCGCGCAGATGAACCGGGTGAAGCCCTAGCCAACCTTTTTAATTAATGCATTAACGCCGCGATGCTCTTCATCAAATAGCACCATGGTTTTACCATGAGCCCATAAGACACCGCGTTCCTGCAATTCTTTAAGCACCCGACCGACCATTTCTCGCGAACAGCCCACAATGCGACTGACTTCCTGACGGGTGATTTTGATTTGACGGCCATGTTCATGACGCATGGCATCAGGCTGTCCCGCCAGATCTTTCAAGGCTTCTTCTACCCGGCCCGATACATCCATAAACGCCATGTTGGTGGCTTTACGGGTCGTGGTCAGTAAACGTCTGGACATCTGCTCACCCAACGTTTCCAGTAAATACGGATAACAACCTTTCAATTCTGTTTTGGAAAGCGCTTTCAGTGTTTGATAACTGATTTCTTCTGTGCGGCAATCGGTTCTGGCTTTGACCACCGACATGCGGTCGTTGATGGTATCGTGAAAATACCCCACTTCACCGATAAAGTCGCCCTGGTTAAGGTAGGCAACTATTAATTCCTCACCTTCTTCATTTTCAACACAGATGCTGATAGAGCCTTCGCGTATATAATAGAGCTTGTCAGGAATATCACCCGGTCGGGCCAGCATCGTTTTGGCAGGATAAACTTTGCTGTGACAGTGTTTAAAAAATTCTGCCAACTGCTCTTCTCTTTCTTTATGTTTTAAATAATCCATGTCATGAAGGCTCAGCTTTATTTTTATAGGGATTAATTCTGCCCAATTCCGATGAATATGGCAAAATTAAACGTTATTAAATGTATTTTATGCAGGATGAGTTAAATGAAAGCAAGAGTAAAGTGGGTTGAGGATGTTTTATTTGTCGGTGAGTCTGGTACCGGCCATACCATCGTAATGGATGGCCCGGAAGAAGCCGGTGGCCATGGCACAGGCATGCGCCCCATGGAGCTATTGTTACTTGGTCTGGGCGGCTGCACCTCATTTGATGTTATCGATATTCTGAAAAAATCGCGTCAGGATGTGACGGACTGTGTGGTCGAGGTTTCCGCAGAACGCAGTACTGAAGCCCCCAAAGTGTTCACCAAAATTCATGTGCATTACACGGTAACCGGTCGCAACCTTAAACAGAACTTTGTGGATCGCGCAGTCAAGCTGTCGACCGAAAAATATTGCTCAGCGTCAATCATGCTGGCAAAAACAGCGGAAATCACTCACGACTATGAAGTGATTGAACAAACGTAATTCTTTGATTTTTAAAAAGGGAGCATAACCATGCAGCGCCCAACTCGAACCGGCGGTTTACGCCATGTGGCATTAACCGTCGATAACCTCGAAGCCTGTGAACAGTTTTATGTGGATTTATTGGGCATGGAAGTCGAGTGGCGACCCGATGCAGATAATGTGTATCTGACGTCAGGTAATGATAACCTGGCCTTGCACCGTGGTGAAAATATCAATAAAACCCCGGTTCAGCCCCTGGATCACATCGGCTTCATCATTCCAACCCCTGATCAGGTTGATGAATGGTATGCTTTTCTGGATCATCATGCCGTTCCCATGCGCCAGCCACCTCGCACCCATCGCGATGGTGCCCGCAGTTTTTATTGTTTTGATCCCGCCGGAACGGTTGTGCAGATCATCTATCATCCACCGATTTCGTAAATCAGAGTTATTATGAAAGCCTATATCTATAAAAGCCGAAAAAAAGAAGAGCTGTATCTTTATCTCAGCAAAAAAGATGATTTTTCAGAAGTCCCGCCAAGTCTCTATGGGTCAATGGGCAACGAACCAATATTTGTGATGGAACTCGAGCTTAGCCCGGAGCGAAAGCTGGCTAGAGAAGATGTAAATAAAGTCATTCATAATCTGGAAACACAGGGCTTCCATGTACAAATGCCGCCGACCAATGATTTATTGTTACATCGTGAGCGCACAGGCCAACTGCATTAATTTAAGTCAAACCAGTTTTTTCAGCTCGTAAAGTAATTCCAATGCGGCCTTGGGTGTTAATTCATCCGGATTGATTTGCCCGATTTTATGAATCAAAACGGCATTATCCGGTTGGGCAAATAAATCCTGTTGCGGTTGTAGCTCCTGGCCCTCCGAACCAACGCTGCGTTGTGACTCTAACGTCGCCAGTTTATGTTTGGCTGCCTGAATAACATCGTTTGGCACCCCAGCCAATTGTGCAACCTGTAATCCATAACTCTGATTAGCTGCACCCGGTTTTAATTGATGTAAAAACACAATTTTGTCGCCATGTTCAATGGCATCCAAATGCACATTAGCCGCTTTGCCATATAACGCTGGTAGCTGGGTCATCTCGAAATAATGTGTCGCAAATAAGGTATAAGCACCAATATCCCGTACCAGTTTTTCAGCGCAACTCCAGGCCAGCGCCAGCCCATCGAATGTACTGGTCCCACGCCCCACTTCATCCATCAACACCAGACTTTGTGCCGTCGCGTTGTTCAGAATATTGGCCGCTTCATTCATTTCCACCATAAACGTGGAACGACCTGACGCCAGATCATCACTGGCACCGATACGGGTAAAAATCTGATCTATCTGGCCAATTTTGGCTGATTCCGCCGGTACGTAGCTGCCCATATACGCCATGATCACTATCAAGGCAGTCTGACGCATATAGGTGGATTTACCGCCCATATTTGGTCCGGTAATCACCAGCATCGACTGTTCATTTAATTGCAAATCATTGGGGCAGAAATGGGTTTTCTGCACTGCCTCAACCACCGGATGCCGACCAGCCTGAATCGATAAGCCTTTATCGGTGGTTAACTGCGGCGCAACATAATTGAGTGTTTGCGCTCGCTCAGCCAGATTTGCCAAAACATCAAGCTCAGCCAGTGCCGCAGCACAATGGGTCAATGCTGCAAGATCAGGATGAATCAGTTTAAAGAGTTCTTCATATAAAGATTTTTCCAATGCCAACGCTTTTTCGCTGGCACTGAGCACCTGATCTTCATGGGTTTTTAATTCAGCTGTGATATAACGCTCAGCATTTTTCAATGTTTGCCGACGCTGATAATCAGCGGGCAATTGAATATTGTGGGCACGGCTGATTTCGATATAAAAGCCATGCACTTTGTTATAACCGACTTTTAAGGTGCTGACCCCGGTCCGTTCCCGTTCACGCTGTTCCAGTTCACGCAAAAAATCATTGGCATTCAGATGCAGATTGCGTAATCGATCCAACTCCGCATGGTAGCCTTCAGCAATGACTCCGCCATCGCGAATCAATACCGGCGGTTCTTCAACAATGGCTTTATTTAAAAGCTCAAGTAATTCCGGGAAAGTGCCCAATTCCCGATCAATCTGTTTCAGTAACCTGGCTTGAACATCTGATAAATGCAGATGCAGATTCGGCAGCGCAGTCAGCATGCGTCTTAATTGCACAAAATCCCTGGGACGGGCGCTACAAAGGGCTAAACGGGTCACAATACGCTCGATATCACCCAACGGTTTTAACAGGGTTTGAGCGAAAGCAATGACATCTGCTTCAATAAGATTGCCAATTGCCTCCTGACGTTGCTGCAAAATCGTTAAATCGCGTTTGGGTTGCAATAACCAACGCCGAAGCAAGCGTGTTCCCATCGGAGTAACAGTGTTATCGAGTACTGATAACAAGGTATTTTCACGACCACCTGACAGATTCTGTTCCAGTTCCAGATTCCGTCTGGACTGCGGATCAATACGAATACTATCAACGGGTGTTTCCACACTGATTTTGCGTAATTGCGGCAGTGCTGTCCGATGCGTTTGCTGAGCATAATTCAGTAAACAGCCTGCTGCCATAATGGCCAGCGGCAGCTCCTCACAGCCAAACCCTTTCAGGTCTGTGGTTCCAAAATGCTCACATAAACGGCGACGAGCCGCGTCCAGACCAAAATGCCATTCCGGGACAAACCGCAGTAGTTTGTTATAGCTATTAAATGATTCGCCATGACTGTCATCAATCAAAATTTCTGCGGGTTGCAGTCTGGCTAAATCTGCAAGCAAATCATTTAATGACTCATGCTGACAAACTTCAAAACGACCACTGCTGATTTCAGCGACGGCTAATCCGTATTGATCCTTTTGCCGGGCTATCGCCACCAGTAAATTGTCTTGTTTGCTGTCGAGTAAGGCTTCATCGGTTAACGTACCGGGTGTCAACACCCTGACTACCTTACGTTCAACCGGACCTTTACTCGTTGCCGGGTCACCAATCTGTTCGCAAATGGCCACTGGCACACCCGACTTAAGTAATCTGGCCAGATAGCCTTCAGCAGCATGATAAGGCACACCCGCCATTGGAATGGGAGCACCGTTACTATTACCGCGGGCAGTCAGCGTGATATCGAGGAGCTCAGCAGCCTTATGTGCATCATCGAAAAACAACTCATAAAAGTCGCCCATTCGATAAAACAATAATAATTCCGGATGTTCAGCCTTGATCCGCAGATATTGCTGCATCATTGGCGTATGATTGTTTTTTTCGGTCATTTTTATAGTTTAGCGTATGCAAGATTATTCTGACGCAACACTTTATCAGCTTACCCAGCAACTGGCACAGGCGCTTCAATCAAAAGGCCTGCGATTAGTCACCGCCGAGTCGTGTACCGGTGGCTGGCTGGCAAAATGTTGTACCGATTTACCGGGAAGCTCTGCCTGGTTTGAAGGTGGCATCGTCAGCTACAGCAATCAAATCAAACAGCAACATCTTGATGTACAGCTCAGTACGCTTGAAAAATATGGTGCTGTCAGTGAGCAAACCGTGATTGAAATGGCCTCTGGTGCCATCCAAAATTTCTATACCGATATATCTGTAGCAATAAGCGGAATTGCTGGCCCCGATGGCGGTTCAGAGGAAAAACCTGTTGGAACCGTCTGTTTTGCCTGGGCCGATAAACAAAGTGTGTTTTGTAATACCTTTTATCTGCGCGGCAATCGCGAATTCATTCGCCGCCAGGCCGTATTTATCGCACTTGATGGTTTGGTGAAAAAATTAGCTTCCACCGAATATTACGCCTGAACCCGACTACAAAATTAATATCCACTAAATGCCTGTTTGAAACCGCAATCGACGCTGGTGAGACATGGCTATCTGTGTGATAATCCATAGTTTTCTGATATCAGCTAAAGGGCACACCAAATGGATGAAAACAAGAAGAAAGCGCTTGGCGCCGCCTTAGGTCAAATCGAAAAACAATTTGGCAAAGGTGCCGTAATGCGTTTGGGCGACGGAACGGCCCACCGTGATATCGATGCGGTTTCAACGGGCTCAATTGGGCTAGACGTTGCCCTGGGTATCGGCGGTTTACCACGTGGTCGTGTCGTTGAGATCTACGGCCCGGAATCTTCCGGTAAAACCACGCTGACGCTGCACGCCATTGCCGAAATGCAAAAACTGGGGGGCACCGCTGCATTTGTCGATGCCGAACATGCGCTTGATCCCCTTTATGCTGAAAAACTGGGCGTTAATATCGATGATCTGCTGGTCTCTCAACCTGATACTGGTGAGCAGGCGCTGGAAATCACCGATATGCTGGTCCGTTCTGGTGCCGTTGATATTGTCGTGGTCGACTCAGTTGCCGCATTGACGCCTAAAGCTGAAATCGAAGGTGATATGGGTGACAGTCATATGGGGCTTCAAGCCCGTTTGATGTCTCAGGCTTTACGTAAACTGACGGCCAATATCAAACGTTCCAACACACTGGTTATCTTCATCAACCAAATCCGCATGAAAATCGGCGTTATGTTTGGTAATCCTGAAACAACTACCGGTGGTAATGCGCTTAAGTTCTATGCTTCAGTCCGACTGGATATTCGCCGGATTGGCGCGATCAAAAAAGGCGATGAAATTCTGGGCAACGAAACCCGTGTGAAAGTCGTAAAAAATAAAGTCGCTCCGCCGTTCAAGCAAGTCGAATTCGATATTCTCTATGGTGAAGGCATCTCTCGCGAAGGCGAATTGATTGATTTGGGTGTCAGCGAAAATATCGTCGAAAAATCCGGCGCATGGTACAGCTATGACGGCAATCGAATTGGTCAGGGTAAAGACAATGTACGTATTTACCTGAAAGAACATCCGGAAATGGCGAAGGATATCGAAGCGAAAATTCGTGCTGTGATGATGCCAAAGAACATCAAGGTAAGCGCTGAAACCCCTGTGGATGATGAAATCGACGCGTGAAATCCCGCTCTGCAATCGAACAGGCCATTGGTTATTTAGCCAGACGGGAACATAGCGCCGCCGAATTACAGCAAAAACTTCAACAAGCCGGTCATGAAACAGATAAAATTCATGCCGCTTTAGAAAAGCTGCAACAAAGTGGCTTGCAGGATGATCAACGTTTTGCCGAAGCGTTTATCCGATCCCGTACCCTACGGGGCTATGGTGAGTTGCGAATTCGGCAGGAAATGAAACAAAAAGGTGTGGCGGATGAACTGATTAACTCCACCATACAACAGGCAGAAACTGATTGGTTTGCGCTTGCTATCGAAGTTCGGTGCAAGCGTTTTGGCGAGCAGAGCCCCGATGATTATAAAGACCGTGCCAAGCAGATGCGGTTTTTACAATATCGGGGCTTTACTCATGAACAAATAACGGAAAGTTTTGAACTGAACTAATGAAAACGAGCGCTGATATACGCAAATTATTTCTGGACTTCTTTGCTGACAAAGGTCACGAAGTCGTTTCCAGTAGCCCATTAATTCCGGCCAATGACCCGACATTGTTGTTTACCAATGCCGGCATGGTTCAGTTTAAAGAAGTCTTTCTCGGTCAGGAAACCCGAAAGTACACGCGCGCGACAACAACTCAGCGCTGCGTACGTGCCGGTGGTAAACACAACGATCTTGAAAATGTCGGTTATACCGCCCGCCACCATACATTCTTTGAAATGCTCGGCAACTTCAGTTTCGGTGATTATTTCAAGCGTGAAGCGATTCAATACGCCTGGGAATTTCTGACTGAAACATTACAGCTGCCAGCAGATAAACTATGGATCACGGTATTTGAGGAAGATGATGAAGCCGCTGATATCTGGTTAAACGAAATTGGTGTCGATGCTTCACGCTTCTCCCGTATCGGTGCTAAAGATAATTTCTGGTCAATGGGTGACACTGGTCCATGTGGCCCCTGCTCAGAAATATTCTATGACCACGGCCCGGAAGTAGCTGGCGGCCCTCCTGGTACACCGGAAGAAGATGGCGATCGTTATATCGAGATCTGGAATCTGGTCTTTATGCAGTTTGACCGTTCTGCTGATGGCACGCTGACTCCCCTGCCTAAACCGTCGGTGGATACCGGCATGGGTCTGGAACGTTTAGCCGCGGTGCTCCAGCATAAACATAATAATTACGACATTGACCTGTTCCAGAATCTGATCAAAGCGATTCAAAAGCTGTCGGGCACCACTGATTCCAGCAACACGTCGTTACGCGTTATCGCTGACCATATTCGCTCATGTGCCTTTATGATTACTGACGGCGTGCAACCGTCTAATGAAGGCCGTGGTTATGTGTTGCGCCGTATTATTCGTCGCGCCATTCGTCACGGACATAAACTGGGTTTAAAAGAAGCATTCTTCTACAAACTTGTTCAGCCATTGGTCGATGAAATGGGCGAAGCCTTCCCCGAACTTGCCAAGGCACAAGCGATTGTTGAACAGGCTTTGCAAATTGAAGAAGAACGTTTTGCCGATACCTTGGATAATGGATTGAAAATTCTGGATCACGCGATTGACGAAATGGCGGATAAAGAAATTCCTGGTGAAACCATTTTCCTGCTGTATGACACCTACGGCTTCCCGATTGATTTAACCGCCGATATCGCCCGTGAACGCGGTTTGACGATTGATGTGGCAGGTTTTGAACGTCACATGGAAGCACAACGTAATCGTGCACGCAGTGCCAGTCAATTTGGTGGTGGTTTATCCGAAACACTGATTATTGATGGCGAAACCGTTTTTTGTGGTTATGACCATGTGCGTAATGAAGGTGTTATAACTGCTCTGCTCGTTGATGGCGAAAATGTCGATAAACTGCATGCCGGGCAGCAAGGCATTATCGTTCTGGACCACACGCCTTTTTATGCCGAATCCGGTGGTCAGGTGGGCGATCAAGGCGAAATCAACACGGCTGGTGCGCACTTCATTGTTAAAGACACACGCAAACAGGGCAAAGCCTTTACACATATTGGTGAATGTAAGGATGGTACCTTTGAAGTAGGTCAGCCGGTGATTGCCCACGTAGATGAATATAACCGTCAGGCAACAGCACTTAACCACTCTGCCACGCATCTGCTACATGCTGCTTTGCGTAAAATTCTCGGTGAACATGTCACGCAAAAAGGTTCGTTGGTCGATTCACAACGACTGCGTTTCGATTTTTCACATTTTGAACCGGTTTCGGCTGAACAATTACGTGAAATAGAACGGCTGGTTAATCAGCACATCCGCGTAAACCACACGGTTGAAACGCGCCTTATGCCAATTGAAAAGGCTCGTAAAAGTGGAGCAATGGCATTGTTCGGCGAAAAGTATGATGATGAAGTTCGGGTACTGAGCATGGGTGAATTTTCGGTTGAACTTTGCGGTGGCACACATGTTGGTCACACGGGTGATATTGGTCTGTTGAAAATCACCAATGAAACCGGTATCGCTTCAGGGGTTCGTCGTATTGAAGCTGTCACCGGTGAAGCGGCACTGAACTATATTGAACAGTCTGAAAACCGTCTCAACCGGCTATCTGATTTGGTCAAAGCCAAACCAGAGAATGTCGAGGAGAAAACGCAGCAACTGGTGCAACGCACTCGTCAACTGGAAAAAGAACTGGAATCCCTCAAATCAAAACTGGCCAGCAGTGCAGGTTCGGATTTAGCTGCTTCAGCAGCGGAGATTGGTTCTATCAAAGTGCTCGCTGCCAATCTCGAAGGCGCCGACGTTAAAAGTCTGCGTGAAGCCGTTGATCAACTTAAAAATAAACTGGGTAGCGCCGCCATTATTCTGGCTGCGGTAGAAGGTGAAAAAATCACCTTGATTGCCGGTGTCACGAAAGATGTGACCGATAAAATTCGTGCTGGTGATCTGGTATCACATGTCGCCGCACAAGTCGGTGGTAAAGGTGGCGGCCGACCAGATATGGCTCAGGGCGGTGGTAGCGAACCACAAAAATTAACTGCTGCACTCGACTCCGTCACCACTTGGGTGGCATCTAAGCTGGAAAATTAAGTCATGGCACTTATCGTACAAAAATACGGCGGTACTTCAGTAGGTTCTGTTGAACGTATCCAGGAAGTCGCTAAAAAAGTTATCCAATATCGCAAAGATGGTCATGATATCGTCGTTGTGGTATCCGCTATGAGTGGCGAAACCAACCGTTTGCTGGCTTTGGCAAAGGAAATAACGCCACATCCGCGAGGACGTGAACTGGATGTTTTGCTGTCAACGGGTGAACAAGTCACTATCGCTCTGCTCAGCATGACATTGCAACAAATGGGTATGCCCGCACAATCCTATACCGGATCTCAAGTAAAGATCCTGACTGACGATGCGCATAATAAAGCCCGCATCATGCAGATTGATGATGAAAAAATGCGTGAGGATCTTGCAGAAGGCAAAGTCGTTGTGGTCGCCGGTTTTCAAGGTTGTGATGAACAAGGCAACATTACAACTTTGGGGCGCGGTGGTTCTGATACCACGGCAGTAGCATTAGCTGCCGCCCTGAAAGCAGATGAATGTCAGATTTATACTGATGTGGATGGCGTGTATACCACCGATCCACGTGTTGTCCCGGAAGCCCGCCGACTGGATCGCATTACCTTTGAAGAAATGCTTGAAATGGCCAGTCTGGGAGCAAAAGTTTTGCAAATTCGCTCAGTCGAATTTGCTGGAAAATACAACGTGCCTTTACGCGTACTTTCATCCTTTACGGAAGGTGGCGGCACATTAATTACCTCTGAGGAACCCTCAATGGAACAAGCGCTTATTTCGGGTATTGCCTTTAATCGCGATGAGGCAAAATTAACCATTCTGGGCGTGCCTGATCAACCAGGTGTCGCTCATAAAATTCTGGGGCCAATTGCCAAACAGAATATTGAAGTGGATATGATCATCCAAAACACCGGACATGACTCAACTACAGACTTTACTTTCACAGTGCATCGTAATGATTATCAAACGGCATTGAATCTGCTCAAAGAAACATCGGTATCTCTGGGGGCTCGTGAAGTTACAGGCGATGAGCATATTGCCAAAATTTCACTGGTAGGTGTTGGAATGCGTTCACATGCAGGTATTGCCAGCACCATGTTTGAAACGCTGGCACAGGAAAATATTAATATCAGCATGATCTCCACCTCTGAAATCAAGATTTCAGTGGTTGTCGATGAAAAATATTTAGAGCTAGGTGTCAGAGCGCTACACAAGGCTTTCAAGCTTGAACAGAGCAACTAAACCATTGATATCAGGAAGTTTTTCCTATCGATAAGGTGCTAATATCCTGATATACTTTTTGCACTTGTGATATATGGATAATTAGTTGTCCAACGCTGTCATAGAGGAAGAGAGGCAAAGATCTCTCACAAGGAAATAAACGGAACTGGCACGAGGCCTAGCTCATCGAAAGGAGTCAATAAATCTCCTCCGCTCGTCGCCAGAATTTACACTGCAAGGGGAATAACATGTTAATACTTACACGTCGCGTTGGAGAGTCACTCATCATTGGTGATGATGTTGTTGTAAATGTGCTTGGTGTTAAAGGCAATCAAGTCAGAATTGGTGTTGATGCACCAAAAGACGTCACGGTTCATCGTGAAGAAATCTACGATCGTATCCAGGCAGAAAAAGATCAATCAAACGCAGGTTAATTAAGCAAATCGACTAGCCAAATGAATCATAGCTGGTATAATGGCCGGCTTGATGGAGAGCTGGCCGAGTGGCTGAAGGCGCGCCCCTGCTAAGGGCGTATAGGTTAACCCCTATCGAGGGTTCGAATCCCTCGCTCTCCGCCATTTTTTTCTGAATTTATCCTTGTGATAGTCAGTAAAAAACAGTACAATTTCACGCTTTAAAGCGCCTGTAGCTCAGCTGGATAGAGTACCTGGCTACGAACCAGGCGGTCGCACGTTCGAATCGTGCCAGGCGCACCAAAAATTGAAAGTCAATCAAGCAGTTATCATTAATTTGGTAACTGCTTTTTTGTTTTCTGTCCTTAGGTTTTCTCTAAATTACTCGTTTGATATGCTCGAATGCGTACCTTTACAATCACATCTTTCCGATATGTGCATACCACAGCTTTTTTCTGGACAATCAGATATTCGTTTTCATATCTAATGCGTTCGGGTAAAACCTGTCAGCTCTAATTACTGTTATGGCTGCATACATAAGTAATCAAGAGTTTCAAAGTTTGTTTTCTGCCGACTTAACTTCATACATCCGCTTATCAGCAGCATTTAAAAGTTCGTCTGCCGAAGTAGCGTCCTGTGGACAGGCAGCCATACCGATACTCGCCGAGACTGATAAACTTTTACCATTATGAATCAGCGGTTGTTTGATTGTTTCAATAATAGATGTAATGACCCGTTGCGCCTGGCTTGGTGAGGTTTCCGGTAATAAGACTGCAAATTCATCACCTCCGAGTCGGGCCACAGTATCTGTTTCACGCAGGATTCTGCTGAGCTGTGTGGCAGTATGTTTAAGGATTTCGTCTCCCACATGATGACCATAGTTATCGTTAATTTCTTTAAATCCGTTTAAATCAATAAACAAGATAGTAAATTCGCGTTTATTACGCCGATAGTTTTGTACCAGTTTATTCAAAAACTCGAAGAACATCAGACGATTTGGAAGCCCCGTCAGTCCATCATGGAATGCCTGCCATTCCAGCTTCAGTTCAGCCTCTCTTCTGCTGGTGATATCAATAATAAACGCCAGTACATGCTTATCATCCAGAGCCGTTAGCCGTTCCAGAAAATAATATTCCTTACCATCTAATACCAACGGATATTCGATCGTTGCCGGTTCGCCAGTGTTTATTGTTTCAGCCATCAAAGCGAGTTTCTTTTCGACCAGATCGGCATCTAGCAGCTCACTGATATTCATTCCATTTAACTTAGTCGCATCAACCAGCAATGGAAAACTATCCTCTACTTCATGGTCGATTATTTTGCCATCCACCCTCATGGTGAGCAGCAAGTCGGGCATCGCATCAATAATGGCTTTATTGCGATGATTAAGCACCGCCAACAGTTTTCTGGACTCAATCTGCTTGAGCAACTGGTTACCTAAAAAAAGTAACAACAGGGTGAAAACTATCAAGATAATAAAATTTCTGGTCACCATCTGCTGTTCATATTGTCTTATCGACTGTTCAGCAGACGCACGGTTTTCAGCAATAATGGAGAACATTCCCCATTTGTTAAGAAATTGAAAATCACATTGCGCATTATTCTGGAGCTGAACGCGATGTATGCCAAGCTCGGTAGATGTCAGGTATCGATGATCCTTGCACAGGCTGTAAATATCATTTTTTTGCAGCCCTTCGTACAGACTGGAAGACCAGATGAGTTTGCCCGATTCGTCGGTCAATACAGCCGAAATATTTTTGTTTTTGGTAATATTGCCAAGCTGAGCTGTCAGATCTTCACTTTTCAAGGCTGCCACCGCCACACCGGTAAACTGATCATCAGCATCTCGAATGGGATAACTCATCGCAATATAGAGTGCGCTTTCCTGAATAATGGATTGCCTCGGTGAGGAAATGAAAAATTTTGTCTGCTCATGTTTGGTGTGCTCAGTAAAATAATCTCTGAGCGAGATCGGTGATTGATATCCTGGACTGGTAGAAAATGTAACTACCCCTTCGTTATCAGTGATATAGAGCTGCCATATAGTGGGATTCAGATTTGTTAACCTTTCAGCATAAGTCGCGACCTGCTCAGGAGCTTCCATGCTCATCGCGGCAAGCTGTTTAAGGTTGGCTCCTACAAAAGAAAATTCTTTATCAATCAGCTCGGCTTGCAACACGGATAACATACTCACTCGCTGACTGATTTGCTCATTAATCGGGTTTTGATAACCAGCGACTTGTTGGTGGTAAAAAAACCGTAAACTCAACGCACCAATGATCCACACTACAAGTAGAATAAACACTACAAACGTGCGATTAAAAAACAAATTATCGATATGTTTGGTCATACGGACAGAATAGCGCGTGAAGAATCAAAGTACACTAAAACTCTTTGCAATTCGGATAGTTGCGCACAGTTTAATAAAATACCCAGTCGGCATTAACGTTGATTGATAAGTTAAAATTTATTGTCTGACACGACGTGACAAGTGAGGTTAGATTAGGAATATCGATACTAGCTTTTGGTCGTTGCCTAATCACTCAAAGGTATCTGACAAACTATCAATCTGATTACACGTTTAGCATGATTCAGTAAAGCCAAGTTAGCGGGCAAATCAACATATCCTTGCACAAAAAAAGGCTTATCAAAAATAATTTGATACTTTTAATAAGCCTTTATTGTTATTTAATCGCCAATATTTACGAATTATAGCAATGACTCAATGGCATCAGTCACTTGCTTATCACTTGGCTTAACTTTGCTGGGAAAAGCGGCAACGACTTTACCATCAGCATTAATCAGGTATTTACTGAAATTCCAACCAGGCTCTTCACTTTGCTGGTTAATTTCCTGAAATACCGGATTAGCATTCTGACCCGTCACAAAGCTCGGCGCGATCATGGTGAAGGTTACACCAAAATTTTCCCGGCAAACCCGCTCAGCTTCGGCCTCGTCTTTTGCTTCCTGATTAAAGTCATTACTGGCAAAGCCAACCACCATCAAACCGCTTTGCTGATACTTCTGATGCAATGCTTCAAGGCCTTCAAACTGACGAGTATAACCACAGTGGCTTGCCGTGTTCACCACCAGCAATGGTTTTCCATTGGCTACTTCACAGAGATTAATGGTTTCGTTTGAATGCAGTTTGGGAAGTTCATAGTCGAGAAATTCAGGGCAGGATTCTGCTGCCTGAACCGAAAATGAAAGCATTAAACTTGATATCAATAATAATATATAACGCATCTTAAAATCCTTTGGCTATCAGTAGGTCGAGCTCGGTCACCACTCAGATGTTATTTATGCAGACCTTAGGAACGACTAAAAGTTGATAAGCGGCTGAATTAATTGTCTCTCAGCGTTAAACGGCAGAGGCCATATAATTATCATCCAGCCTAGGCACGGCATCCAGCAGGTTCCGAGTATGTTCATTCTGTGGTGATTTCATGATGTCATGTGTATTACCGGATTCGACTAATTGCGCTTTATGCATCACCACCATGCGATCGGCCAGATAATCCACTACACCCATGTTGTGTGTGATAAACAACATGCCGATGCCCTCTTCATCTACCAGCTGCCGTAACAACCTTAAAATACCGGCTTGAACTGATACATCTAAAGCTGAGGTAATTTCATCACACAAAATAAACCGAGGTTCGAGTACCAGAGCTCTGGCAATCGCCAGTCGCTGTCGCTGTCCGCCAGAAAATTCATGTGGATAACGCCATAAACTATCGGTTGGCATTTCAACCCTGTCCAAAAACCGCGCTGCGATTTGAGTACGTTCGGCATCGCTACTGCCAATACCATGTACCCGCATCGGTTCAATCAAAGTAGTATGAATTGGCAGGCGTGGATTTAAACTGGAACCCGGATCCTGAAACACCACCTGCATTCGTCTTCGAAGGGGCCGCATCGCTTTGGCTGATAATTGGGTAATATCCTGTCCTTCCAGAAAAATACTGCCTGAAGTCACTTCCTGCAGTCTTAGTAAAGCCCGGCCCAAAGTGGTTTTACCGCAGCCTGATTCACCCACCAGAGCCACGACTTCACCGGCATTTACCTGCAAAGAAACGTTTTCAACGGCATGGAAATGATCGACTACCCGCCGCATCAAACCGCGACGTACTGGAAAATACACGGACACATCTTTGACTTCCAGCAACACTTTTTCTGATTTCACCATTCTGTCAGGTCTGGTCAGGCGTTCCGGTAATGCGGCTATCAGGCTCTGGGTATATTCATGTTGCGGGTTACGTAAAACATCTGCCGTCTTGCCACTTTCGACCAGTTTGCCTTTGCGCATCACCCCAACCACATCGGCAATTTGTGCCACCACGCCAAAATCATGGGTAATAAACAACATGCCCATTCCGTATTTGGTCTGTAAATCACGCATCAGCTTAAGAATCTCAGCCTGTACCGTGACATCAAGGGCAGTAGTCGGCTCATCCGCAATCAATAATGCCGGTTCACAAATCAGCGCCATCGCGATCATCACCCGCTGACGCTGGCCACCGGATAAACGATGGGGATACTCCCGAATACGACCTTCCGGGTCCGGAATCCTTACCTCTGTCAATGCTGCCAGAATCTTCTGTCTACGCGCTTCTTCATCAAGTTCCGGTCGATGGATCACCAATACTTCTTCCAGTTGCTGGCCAATTGTCTGCACGGGATTAAGTGAGGTCATTGGCTCCTGAAATATCATCGCAATACGACTGCCACGAACAGAGCGCAACGTTTCATCATCTGCATTGAGCAATGCTGTTTCAGGTAAGTGTCCCTGAGGGTCAGTTAACTGAATATGACCATCAGGATGCCGGTAATGACCATGCGGCAATAACCCCATGATCGATAACGCTGTTACTGATTTACCACTACCGGATTCACCGACCAGACAATAGGTTTGGCCGGGCTCAACAGCGAGACTGATATTATCCACCGCCCGTAACCAGTTATCGCCCTCACCCAGCTCTGTCACCAGATTTTTCACTTCCAGCAACTTCATGACTGCATACCCCGACTGGTATGGGGATCTACCGCATCACGCAGTGATTCACCCAACAAATTATAGGCAAATACGGTCATAAAGATTGCCCCACCCGGGAAAACGGCCAACCACCAGTTAAATGTCGAAGATTGAACGGCCTGATTCAACAATTGTCCCCAGGAAGGATCATCAACCAGCCCCAACCCCAGAAAGCTTAATGTCGCTTCAGCCAGAATCGCAGAGGCAACACCAAAACTGGTAGCGACCAGCAACGGCGCCAGACCGTTGGGCAGCATATGGCGGAATAAAATCGATCGTAATGGCAAACCACTGGCGATTGCCGCTTGAACAAAGTCCTGTTGACGCAGTTTGAGAAACTCCGCGCGTACATACCGTGCATAGCCTGACCAGGCGGTGATGCCGATAATGACCATCATCATGTAAATAGATCGTCCGAAAAAAGCAACAAATGACAACAGCAGGAACAAGGTCGGTATAGCTTCAAAGATTTCCACTAGGCGCATGCCAATGATATCGACAATGCCGGAAAAATAGCCCATCAAACCGCCAATTATTGTGCCGATAACCAACGCAATACCGGTAGCAATAAAACCAATCCCCAAGGCAATCCGTGATGCATGAATCATCCGCGATGCTACATCTGCACCATTTTCATCGGTACCCATCCAGTGTGTTCTTTCTCCAGCAGACAAAGGCGATTCAATGCCGGTATCCGCATAATCACGTAAATAATCTTTTGCCGAGTACGGAATCGGTACACGGATGATGTTTTCAACTTTACCAGCCGTTTCCAGTTCACGGTACTGTTCATAAACCACCAGAACAGGTGGTGACACAGTCGAATAGGCAATAAATGAAACCATCGCCATGCTCGCCAGCCATAACAAAATCTTTTTCCACAGCACAACTGAAAACGCAGAAATCACCAGCGTAATAAAAAATCCACTCAGCCAAATCCAGTCCAGTGCTTCCATATGCTTGAGTAATGGACTGGTCGCCTGCCCATCAACCACCAGGTAAAGTGGATGACTGTTTGCCAGAAACGGTGAAAACGTGGCGATAACAACTAACAAGCCTATCCAGGCCAGACCTATTTTGGCACTGGTTCTTTTCAATAATGATGAAGCAACCTGTTGAGTCCAGGATTTGGATGGCTGCTTGACTGGAACTTCGACGACTTGCTCAGTCATAACTGACCCTCGGATCAACAATTGCGTAGGCAATATCAGCCAACAAATAACCAACTAGCGTCAGCAGACCGGAAATCAGTGTCACCGATAACACCAGCTCCCGATCGCGGGTCTGGACAGCTTCAACCGCCAGCTTGCCCATTCCATCGATACTGAAAATGCTTTCAACGATGACCGAACCCGCCAATAAACTGGGTAGTAATGTTGCTGAAACAGTGATCAACGGTAAAAGCGAATTCCGAAATACATGCCGCCACAATACGGTTTCTTCATCCACACCTTTGGCTCGAGCGGTACGCGCATAATCTGCGGCCAGATTTTCCAGTAGCGATGAGCGTGTCAATTTGGCCAGAAATGCCAGACCTCCATATGACAGGGCAATTACCGGTAACACCAGATGCCATAGACGATCCAGCAAATAGCCCCCCTGTACCACCTGCACACCAAACAATCCGGCTAAAGCCAAACCAAACCCCACCGCAAATCCACCGGTAATGACAATTCGCAGTGCGATATTACCCAATCCTGCGAAGAGTCTGACCAGCATAGCCATTGAAGGAATAAGCAACACATGCAATAAGCCAAACAGATCACCATTGAGATTAAATGCCATGGCATAACCCAATAAACCACCGACAATAAGACCGGCGAATTGTCTGATTTTCAATGAAAAGGTCACCACGGCGCTGATAAGCAGAACGGTGAGCAATGCCACACAGGCAAACGTAATGAACACATCACCCATACTGGTCATTAACGGCAGGAAAGTCTGGTCAGCAGTCTCTCTTCGCATCAGACCACCGGTAGGAAACCATCGCCAGTATTGTTCCGACGCAAAAAAACCAATAAACAGAACACCGGCCAGCATGCTAGGGACTGACCACAGTCCAAGCAGCAGAATATTCGATGTCACATCAAATCGGCCGCCACGTTGGCGTGCGGCCTGCACACCAATTCCAATGGCCAGGGCGTATATGAGCGGGATAGAAATCAGATTGAGTAACAAGGTGATTGGCAGCCGTTCAGCAATCATATCAGTAACCGGTCTGCCATAACGGAAACTGGTACCCAGATCAGTGCCTTTCCACAATGAAAATTCGCCAAAGGTGCCGTCCGGCAGGCGTTTAAATCCAATTGGTGAAATATTATTCAGCCAGCGAACATATTGCACCGGAGCCGGTTTATCCAATCCGTAAAGTTTATTGTAATAGTCTTCCAGCGCCTGGCGGCTTTGCGGCTCCAGCTCCATGCCGTCCACCAGCGATTGGGCACTGATCCCTCCCGGTGCAGCAGCCATCACGGTAAACACAACAATAGTGATACCGAGCAAGGTCGGGATCATCAACAAGATGCGTCTCAGCAAATAATTCAGCATGATGGTCTTGGCCTGCTTAACTAACGTCTATGCTGCAGTTCAGCCGGCACATATATCTCTACCGGAACACTCATCAGATTCAGACCCAGACCGGTTTTTTGCAGGTTATGGATACGTCGATCAATAAATGCCATGGTATTACGGCGGAACAGGAAGGTATAGGGTTGCTCATCCACCAGAATTTTCTCTGCCTGATGCCAGAGTTTCATTCTTTCTTCTTCTTTTACTTCTGCACGGGCAGCATCAATGATGGCATCAAGCTCAGGGTTGCGATAATTGATAAAGTTATCACCACCTTCGACTGTCTGGCTGGAATGAAACATCTGGTAAATATCGATTTCAATGCCCGAGGTCCAGGCCAAAGTAATGGCATCAAAGTTTTTTTGTTGAATGTTTTCCACCATCACCGACCACTCAGTTGGATTCGGTTTCATGATAATGCCGGAGCGCGCATATAAATCGCGTAGAAACAGCACCATCCGCCGGGTATCGTCACTGTCCTGAAAATAGGTCAGCGAAAATTCAAATTTCTCACCATCTGGTGTTTCCAGAATGCCGTCATTATTACTGTCCTGAAAACCAGCTTCCAGCAATAACTCTCTGGCTCTATCGATGTTATGACCGATCGCCTGATTGGCTTCATCGTGCTGGGCTGAACCCGGCATAAACGGACTGGCAGCAGGCTGACCATAACCGAGGAAAATCTCTTCCAGCACTCTATCTACATCAGTCAGCATGGACATTGCCATACGCACCCGTTTGTCGGCAAAAATGGTCTTTTCACCGCCACGTTCCTGATTCCAGGCAATAAAGCTGTAACCGGCTGTTGGACTCATATATTCAAAATTCTGACTACGCTCTGTAATGCCCTCGTCATCGAGCAAATTCTGATACTCACGTGGACGGGCGCTATAAACATCAATATCACCGTTACGGAAAGTAGTCAGTCGTGCGCTGTCGTTTTCGATAATGCGCCAGACTATTCGATCAAATGACGCACTGACCGGTCCCCAGTAGCGAGGATTACGCACCAGCTCAACGACACCTTTATCCGGAGACCAGCCTTCAGGGTTACTTAAACGGAACGGACCTGAACCAAGTAATAAACCACGGCTTTCATTAAAGGTTTGAGGATCATCGAGAAATCGACCATAAAAATGTTCAGGCAAAACATCAATACTGCCCGCTAGTTGGAGACTATTGAAATACGGTTCTTTGAATACAAATTCCACATGATAATCATCCAGCGCAGTAACACGCTCCATTCTGGATAAGTAGGCACGACTGCGAGGAGCGGCAATCGCCTCGTTCATGATGAAGTTAAAGGTAAACTCGACATCCCTGGCAGTTAATGGCTCTCCATCGGAAAACGTAATATCCCGGCGTAATGCAAAAGTAATCGTCAGACCGTCTGAAGACGTAGACCAGTCTTCAGCCAATAAACCATTCCATTCCAATGTGTCCGGGTTTCTGACCAGTAATGATTCCAGGACATATTGTTGCACTTCTGAAGAATAGGCATCCGCGGAGACTAATGGGGTCAGTGTGCGGATGTTACTGGCGAAGGCCATCATCAGCCAGTCACCTTGTGCATAATCTTCTTTTTCAGCGGCCAGACGCGCTCGTTCAAATGCATCTGTGCCTCTGATATCTTTGGGGCTGACCGGCTGGCTGTTCGGGTTACGGCTAAACTCCGCCGTACGCAGCGTTTGCTCCAGATTACGCAAAAGCCCCCGGGTTGCACGAATGTCTTTAGCCTGCTCCTCCATGATCCGCGTCATTTCATTCATCCTGGTCCATTGTCTGTCTATCTGAACCATCAATAGCAGAAACATCACTACAAACAGACTTAATGCCAGCCAAAACCAGAGCTTACTGATCCCCTCAATTCCATTTTTCATGCTTTATTTGCCTATATCTCTGTAGATTTGCGTTATTTTTGTTGATTGTTTTGCCCAGACTGACAGTTTGTGCGACCGCTGTCAGCAGGTTTCTACTAAAAATCCAGCTTCACGACATGACAGTTTCAAATTTAAATTGGTTCTTAACACTTGCTAAATTTTTCACAGCAGACGAATCAGCTAATCACGTTGCCCCAGACAGAACTGAATTTCCGCCAGGTTTTTGTCGACACTTTTTGCCCCAGCCTCTATGGCTTCGGCTGCCCGGTAAAACTCCAGCAACCCGATATGTGATAAGCGCGGCTGTAATAACACATCCGGCGGGTCACCTGCCATGCGACTGCGGGTGATCCTGTCCTGAGTTATATTCACTGATGCAGCAATCGCGGCAAACATATCCGGCACATCTTCTTTGGGAGGTTTATCCTCAGCAAAAAGATTTCCAGTGTAATTGGTTATAAATTCACTGATACGGTTACCAAGCAAACTGGCGCTCTGATCATTCTTTGTAACGGGAGGATTTTGATGCAGATGTTTCCCTAAAATATCGCCATTCAGATTCACTGCAATCACGATATCGGCTCCCAGGGCACGGCATACAGATACAGGGACAGGGTTCACTAGTCCACCATCGATCAACCAGCGACCATGATGTTTAATCGCCGGAAACAAACCAGGCAACGAAATTGACGACCAGACAGCTTCCAGTAATTTGCCCTCGGTGTTCCACACTTCCTGTCCCGAATGAAGATGCGTTGCAACACTGGCATAACGTTCTGGCAATGACTCAATTAATACTGTTTCGTCAGCAACATATAGCGTTAGAAATTCATGCAATTTGTCTTTATTGACGACGCCGTTAAACGGAAATCCGATATTGAAAAAACGTGCCGTTTCGAGCTTGGTCAGTTTAAGCAATCGCTGTTGCAGATCAGGTAATTTGTTACTGAGATAAGCTGCTCCAACCAACGCGCCGATAGAAGTTCCCACCACTACATCGGGTTTAATCCCAGCATTCTTCAGAGCATTAATCACGCCAATATGTGCCCAACCTCGCGCCGCACCGCTCCCTAAGGCCAGGCCTATTTTCAGCGAATCTTTCATTTATTTTCCATGTCTCAAAGGTTGAAGTCAGCGTTAACTTGATGAAAAAATTAAAGATATATTAAATCAGACCGCTATGATTTAAGCGTTAACAAAAGTTAGGTCAATATGATGGATATTTCACGAATTTATCATAACAATTTTTTAATAACCTATAGCACACATCCGGTAAACCCTGGGCAACCTGCTGCGGATAAAACCCAGCCTAGCATTCAGGAAGACCGGCGGCAGCGTCGTGAACGGCGCAAACGCAAGCAGAAAACCCTGATTGAAAGACGGGTTTCATCAGAGCGGCGCGGCCCCTCATTTGATGCTGAGGCGTAAATTACAGTTTTTTTAACGTCTTACGATCAAACAGGCCCCATCTTCCTGTTTTAACTGCGCCACGCCTGATGCCATTCACTGGCGAGATATAAAACAGATCACCATTCTGACCCAGTAATTGCCGCCTCACCCCGCTGGCTTTGGCGATTTTGGCATTGGCTTTCATATGCATTAATTCGCCATGTACCGGAATCGCACATTGTGGCTGAACCCACTGATACATGGTTTTCAATTCTTCACTGGCAGGGTGTCCCGAAGCGTGAATGGGCAACGCACTGTTGTCCATATCAATCACATCCACCTGCATGGCCTTGAGCCGTTCAATCAATGCAGCAATAGCCAACTCATTACCGGGAATCACTTTCGAGCTAAAAATAACGGTATCACCAGGTGACAATTGCAAATCCCGAAAGCTGTTCAGACTTAATCGATTGAGCGCTGTTCGAGGTTCACCCTGACTACCGGTCGCAACCAATAAAACCGTATGCGCAGGCAAGTACCCCAAATGAGCCGAATCTACTGATGTTTTTACACTGGTCCAGAGACCAACATTTTTGGCTGCTGAGACGGTATTGATTAAGGAGCGCCCTAATAAACCAAGATGCCGACCGGTTTCTTCAGCGATACCGGCCAGGGTATGTAATCTGGCGATATTACTGCCAAAACAGGCAACAACGACCCGGCCTTTCGCTTGTTCTACATGGAATTTCAGCCCTTTATAGAGATTGGCTTCGGATTCAGACCACCCCTGAACATTCGCATTGGTCGAATCACAGACCATTGCATCCACCTGATATTCCGCCAGTTTCTGAAATGCAGCTGCATCATAAGCCTGACCAACAACCGGGGCATTATCGAGCTTCCAATCCGCAGTATGAAAAACCTTCCCAACCGCGGTGCTGATTAATAATGCATATGGCTCCGGAATCGAATGCGTCAATCGCAACCATTCCACTTGAAACACACCAATCTGCCGTTTGGCGTCCGCTTCGACGATAATGACCGGCACTTTATCTGCGATACCCTGTTCGACCAGTTTGCGTCGCAGCATTTCAGCCGTAAAAGCAGTGGTATAGACCGGACAGCGGAAATATTCCCAGAGATAAGGCACTGCGCCAATATGATCTTCATGGGCGTGAGTAATAATCAGTCCATCCAGTTGTTGACGGCGATCAATCAGAAATTGTGGATCTGCCATCTGAATCGGCGGGTTTTGACTGTTAAGAGGCTCCCCAAACTCATCCACTTCTGCCTGAAAAGTAACGCCACAATCTACAATCAACCAGCGCCCGTTATGTCCATATACGTTCAGGTTCATACCAATTTCGCCACAGCCTCCCAGCGGCAGGAACCAAAAATCATCTTTTCCAGGTGTCATCCAGACCTCTTAATTCAGACTCCCCAACAGAAGTCAGTGTTCATTATTATTCGGGGCAAAACGTGTCGTGATGTGACTGGTAATACTTTTTGCCAATTCGTCTTCACTGAAGAAAACTGTACCAATACCATCTTTGGTCAACAATTGCGCTTCTGCTGCATTATACGTCCGCAACACTATTTCAATTCCTGGATTCAGCTTTCTTGCGGTATCGGCCATTTGTCTGATATCGACCGGATCCGGTGTTGCGATCACCAGCATGGCGGCATTGGCAATATGCGCCTGAATTAACACAGCCGGTTCTGCTGCATTACCGGCAACAGCAGCTATCCCCTGTTTGCGCAAGGCTTCTACCTGCTCACGATTCTGTTCCGCAACGACATAAGGAATATCTCGTGCATTGAGTGCTTCTGCCACGCGGCTGCCTACTCGCCCAAACCCGACTAACACGACCTGGCCTTTAAGAAATTTACTCTCAGTCGACATCGGCAGTTCAGCAAATGGATCTTGTCGCCGTTCAAGTCTGCGAGCCAGAAATGAACGCATCAATATCCACTTCCTCAACGGTTTTACAGCCGAGAATAATAAAGGATTGACGGCTATTGAAATAATGGCTCCTGCCAATACCAGATTCATACCTTCATGAGGCAGCAGTCCCAGCGTCACCCCAAGCCCTGCCAGAATAAACGAAAACTCGCCGATTTGCGCCAGGCTGGCGGCGACGGTTAACGCTGTATTAAGCGGATAGCGAAATACCAGAGTCAGTGCCATGGCTGCCATGGATTTACCGACAATAATGATGCCCACGACGGCCAGCACATGCAGTGGTTCTTCTATTAAAATAGCCGGATCAAACAACATGCCTACGGCTACAAAAAACAGCACCGAAAATGCATCGCGTAATGGCAGTGATTCCTGGGCAGCCCGATGACTGAATTCAGACTCACGCATCATCATACCGGCAAAAAAAGCCCCCAGAGCAAACGACACGCTGAACAGCAACGCGGCCCCATAAGCAATACTGATGGCTGCGGTAATGGTTGCCAGAGTAAACAACTCACGCGAACCGGTGCCAGCCACCTGCCAGAGAATCCAGGGAAACAGTCGGCGGCCAACGATTAACATCACCGCAATAAAGGCTGTTACCTGCAATAAAATCTTACTGATCGTTTGCCAGAGTGGCGCATCAGACAGGGCAGCATCACTAGAGCCCAAAATACCTGCTAAAGCAGGTAATAACACCAGCATCAATACCGTTGCCAAATCCTCAACAATCAACCAGCCTACGGCAATACGTCCATTCATCGTGTCCAGCACGCCTTGGGCTTCAAGGCCTTTTAATAACACCACCGTGCTGGCACACGACAAGGACAAGCCCAACACCAGCCCCTCACCAAACGTCCACCCCCAGCTCATTGCCAGCATAGTGCCTAACAGCGTTGCAATGGACATCTGCACTATGGCGCCGGGCACTGCAATCCGTTTAACCGCCATTAAATCTTTAAGCGAAAAATGCAACCCGACACCAAACATCAGCAGCATCACACCTATCTCGGATAATTGAATGGCAATATCAACATCGGCATGAAATCCCGGGGTACTGGGGCCAATAATGATGCCGGCAAGCAGATAGCCAACCAATGCAGGCACATTGATTTTTTCTGCAATAAAGCCCAGTACAAGCGCCAGGCCAAAGCCTGCAGCTATCGTGCTGATAAGCGGGACATGATGCTCCATAAAACTCCGTAAATTTCCCTTAGATACGTGTGTTAATTTTCTATCGTTTTATTATTGTTTACCGAACAATCCTTTTTCTGAGTTTTACCGACCAAGTTATTAAAACACAAGCTATTTTGAATATTCCTTTACCCTGCTACGCTACATAAGAAGTCGCTTTTTGCGTAAAGGAAATATGTGACTTAAATCAACAATGCTATACTAGGCGGCTGTTTACAGTTGAAAACGCTACAAGCTTTTAACGACCCAAATCAATCAGAGGCAAACAGATGGATGACACCACCCTTATGTCAGAAGGATTAACGCTCATGCTGACCGGCATGGGTTTTGTATTTGTGTTCTTGACAGTGTTAGTACTCGTTACAACATTGATGTCGTGGGTTATAACCCGCTACGAGAAAAGCGTAGGCGCCCTTCCAGCAGAAGGAATTCCCGCCCCCACTGCCGTTCTCGGTCAAAATAAATCCACTCATAATCAAAATCAGTCCCAGCCTTCCCAACAAGATCACACATTGCTGACAGTCTTATCCAGCGCAGTCCATAAATATCGAAATAAAAAAAATAAGTGACGCCAAGTCATCATAAAAATCAGTTTAATCACAAGGCCATAACATGACCGAAGCAAAAAAAACTCTTGGCATCACAGATGTCGTTTTACGTGATGCTCATCAATCCTTATTCGCAACTCGCCTTCGTTTGGATGACATGTTGCCAATTGCTGACAAACTTGATCAGGTCGGCTACTGGTCTGTCGAAACCTGGGGCGGTGCGACATTTGACGCCTGCATACGTTACCTCGGTGAAGACCCCTGGCATCGCATTCGCAGTCTGAAAGCCGCCATGCCCAATACACCCCAGCAAATGCTGTTACGTGGTCAGAATTTACTCGGCTATCGTCATTATGCTGATGATGTTGTCCGTAAATTTGTTGAAAGAGCCGCTATCAATGGCGTAGATGTATTCCGTGTATTTGACGCGATGAATGACCCGCGCAATCTGGAAGTTGCCATTAAAGCCGTTCTGGAAAACGAAAAACATGCACAAGGCACCATGGCGTACACCATCAGCCCGGTACATGACTTACAAATGTGGCTGGATATGGCGAAACGTATCGAAGATATGGGCGCACATTCCTTATGCATTAAGGATATGGCTGGTTTGCTTAAGCCTTACAAAGCTTACGAGCTTGTTAAAAGTCTTAAGCAAACCATTGATATTCCTATACATATGCAATCTCATGCCACGACAGGTTTGTCGACTGCAACGATTATGAAATGTGTTGAAGCAGGCATTGATAATGTCGACACAGCTATCTCTTCGATGTCGATGACTTACGGCCATTCAGCAACTGAATCGGTAGTTTCCATCTTTGAAGGTACGGATAGTGATACCGGGTTGAATATCGAGTTGCTGGAAGAAATCGCTGCGTACTTCCGGGATATCCGTAAAAAATATGCCAAGTTTGAAGGCAGTTTACGAGGTGTTGATTCCCGTATTTTGGTGGCACAGGTTCCCGGCGGCATGCTAACCAATATGGAAAGCCAGTTACGTGAACAAAACGCACTGGACCGTATGGATGAAGTGTTACATGAAATCCCGCGTGTTCGCGAAGATCTCGGTTTTATTCCACTGGTTACGCCTACTTCACAAATTGTCGGTACACAAGCCGTTATTAACGTATTAACCGGTGAGCGTTATAAATCCATCACTGAAGAGACACAAGGGGTATTGCGCGGTGAGTACGGTTCAGCTCCTGCACCATTTAATGCAGAACTGCAAAAACGTGTGCTAAATGGTGAACAAGCGATTACCTGTCGACCAGCCGATTTGCTGGAAGATGAAATGGATAAACTGACCGCTGAGCTAATTTCTCTTGCAGATCAGGATGATTTCAAACTGGAGGAAGGTGAAAGACAGATTGACGATGTATTGACTTTTGCGCTTTTCAATCAAACGGCGGTTAAATTTCTTAAAAACCGTGGTAATCCCGATGCATTTGAACCATTACCAACCGCAGAATCTACTCATGCACCGTCAGCCCCGGCAAAAGCAGCTGATGCGCCAGAGACCTACACCATCACCGTCAATGGCCAGCAATATGTTGTTGAGGTCAATGAAGGCGGTGATATCAGCCAGATAGACAGTTCACAAGCCCCTCAACCGACTAGCCAGCCGAGCTCTGGTGAAGGTATTGCTGTTAAAGCGCCATTATCCGGGAATATCTGGAAAATCATGGTTTCAGCAGGACAAACGGTTAAGGAAGGTGATGTTTTACTCATCCTTGAAGCGATGAAAATGGAAACGCAGATCGTAGCTGAGCATCCAGGTACGGTGACTTCTATCAATGTTAAACCCGGTGATACCGTCAAAGTTGGCGACTCACTGGTTTCAATCGCTTAAGGGCTAGTCAAATGGATAAGTTATTGCATCTATGGGAAGCCACGGGTTTCCAACAAATGCAGCTCGGTCAGGCTGTGATGATCCTGATCGGTATGTTGTTGTTATATCTGGCAATCAAGAAAAACTTTGAACCTCTGTTACTTGTACCCATCGGATTTGGTGGTGTACTGGCAAATATCCCCGGAGCGGGCCTGGCTGATCCTGGTGGTATTCTGTATCTGTTTTATACCATTGGCATTGAGAGCGGCGCATTCCCACTGATTATTTTTATGGGGGTTGGCGCAATGACCGATTTTGGTCCTTTACTCGCCAATCCAAAAACACTGTTTTTAGGTGCAGCTGCTCAGTTCGGTATTTTTGCAACCTTAATGGGCGCCGTCATACTCTCGACGTTTGGCATCTTTGACTTCAGTCTGGCTGATGCTGCAGCAATTGGTATTATCGGTGGTGCTGATGGTCCGACGTCAATATATGTTGCCAGTAAACTGGCTCCAGATTTATTAGGTGCCATCGCCGTTGCATCCTATTCATACATGGCTCTGGTGCCATTAATTCAGCCCCCGATTATGCGGGCGCTGACCAGCGAGAAAGATCGTAAAATTCGCATGCATCAGCAACGGCATGTGTCACAACGTGAAAAAATTGTCTTTCCGTTAGTTTTGTTGATTCTGGTCGCATTGTTTCTACCGGATGCTGCACCACTGTTAGGGATGTTCTGTTTTGGTAATCTGATGAAAGAATGTGCGGTTGTAGATCGTTTAAGTAACACAACCCAGAATTCACTTATCAATACTGTCACTATTTTCCTTGGCCTGGCTGTCGGCTCAAAATTAAGTGCTGAAAGCTTTTTGAATCACATGACTTTGGGCATTCTGTTACTGGGTATGGTGGCCTTCTCAATCGGCACTGCATCAGGTGTCATTATGGCGAAAATACTCAACAAACTCACCAAAGAACCTATTAATCCTTTGATTGGCTCTGCAGGTGTTTCAGCTGTGCCGATGGCAGCAAGGGTTTCCAATAAGCTGGGACTGGAAGCGGATAAACATAACTTCCTGTTAATGCATGCTATGGGGCCAAATGTAGCAGGTGTTATCGGTTCTGCAGTGGCAGCAGGTATTCTGATTAATTACGTCGCCAGCTGATTAGGCTCTGCTCCCTGAAACCTGATGTTTCAGGGAGCAATTTGCTGACCTTTAACAACTCTGACGCCCGCAACCTGCTGACCAAAACCTCTTACTTCACAGGCATAACCGGCAAAAGAAGCTTGTGATTCAACCAGACCTAACCATTTATCACCTTGGGTATAATCACCACTCATCCGGCTAAAGCTGAGTCCGGCTTCTTTCAGGTTTGAGACGATATCGTTATAGGACATGCCGGGTTTGATTTGCTGGCAAGCGCTTTTTATCCTGTCAGTTTCCCAGACATAATAGAGCGGGTATAACATCACCACTACAATTGAGATCTGTAGCAACTTTACCAGGGTCTGTTGATATTTCATGGCCATGTTTCCTTTCATTGAGCCATTTTAAGTTCGTTGATTTTAGAGCTATTCACGTTACTAAAACGTGACCCATCGAATGTTTTTCACTAAATAAAAGGTTCTCCTGATGACCGACGAAATCACCACCGTACATATCACCAAAAGTCCGGTTGAACTGTTCAAAATCCTTAAGTTTGAAGGTATCGCCAATAGTGGTGCCGAAGCGAAAAATATTATCGCTGAGGGTCACGTTAAAGTGAACGGTGAAGTTGAAACACGTAAACGCAGACAGATGGTTGCAGGCGATATTTTTCAAATCGGTGAAGATAGCTGGCAATTAATCGATTGACATAATTAAACTTTCATATATGATTTATCGAATATACTATTTACCAAATATTAAACTGTTATGGATTTACTGAACTTTCATAAATGCCTGGCCGATGAAACCCGTCTGCGTGTTGTATTACTGATCGCGGATCAGGATGAACTGTGTGTATGTGAACTGATTTCAGCGCTGCAGATTAGTCAACCTAAAATCTCCCGGCATCTGGCTCTATTGAGACAGCATGGAGTGTTACAGGACAGGCGTCAGGGACAATGGGTCTATTATCGACTTAATCCGAATCTTCCTGCCTGGGCGATAGAGTCCATCAACGCCGCTCACCATAGTAAACCAAATTTTCTCGTTGCCGACTTAGCCAAGTTGCAACGTCTGGATAATTGCTGCTAAAAATTTTCATTAAATATATATGGATATTCATATATCATGACCCATGCACCGCTCAAACTTTTATTTATCTGCACGCATAATGCCTGTCGCAGTATCCTGGCAGAAGCCATTTGCCGTCAGCAAGCCGGCGACACATTTATCGTGACCAGTGCCGGCAGCCACCCTGCCGGTAAGATTTTTCCTGAGACACTGACTAAATTAACCGAATACGGGTACAACACCGACGGTTTGTATAGTAAATCCTGGGATGATTTAAGTGAGTATCAGCCTGATATAGTTATCACCGTCTGCGATCAGGCGGCGGGTGAAAGTTGTCCAGTCTGGTTTGGTAAAGCGGTTAAAGGACACTGGGGACTCACTGATGCATCAAAGATAGTGGATCCTGCTCAGCGTCAGCAAAGCTTTGAAGGATTGATCAAGCTGCTGGAAACCCGTATTGACGCACTCCTGCAATTACATCCGGCTGAACTATCGGCAGCCAACCTCAGTATCGAACTCAAACGTATAGGAGCCATGCACTAATGGGCATATTTGAACGTTATTTATCTGTTTGGGTGGGACTGAGCATTCTGGCTGGCATGTTTTTCGGCAACCTGTTTCCTGACATATTCAATTTGATTGCCAGTCTGGAATTTGCGCATGTGAATCTGCTAATTGCTGTATTTATCTGGTTAATGATTTACCCGATGATGGTGCAGGTGGATTTTACGGCGATAAAAGATATCGGCAAGCGCCCCCAGGGAATATGGCTTACTTTGATTATCAACTGGTTCATCAAACCGTTCACCATGGCCGCATTAGGCTGGCTGTTTTTTAAAGTGTTTTTTGCCGGCTGGGTCGATCCGCAATCGGCCGATGAATATATCGCTGGCATGATTTTACTCGGCGTTGCGCCGTGTACTGCAATGGTATTTATCTGGAGTCAACTGGTCAAAGGGGATGCCAATTACACCCTGGTTCAGGTCTCGCTCAATGACATCATCATGATTTTCGCTTTTGCACCAATTGCCGCATTTTTACTCGGCATAACCGATTTAACCGTACCGTGGGAAACCTTGCTGATTTCGGTGGTTTTATATGTGTTATTACCCCTGATAGCAGGCTTTTTCACACGCCAACATATCCTGAAAAAGCATGGTTTACCAGCCCTCACCAGTTTTTTAAGCCATATCAAACCCTGGTCAATTATGGGGTTATTGGCCACAGTGGTTTTGCTATTCGGTTTTCAGGCTGAAACCATTATGCAACAACCTTTTGTTATTGTGCTGATTGCTATTCCCCTGCTGCTTCAAACTTATGGGATTTTTGCTCTGGGCTATCTCGCCGCCATCAAAATGCGTCTGCAACACGATGTTGCTGCTCCTGCCTGTTTAATCGGTACCTCAAACTTTTTCGAAATGGCCGTCGCTGTTGCCATTTCATTATTCGGACTGCATTCAGGTGCCGCGCTGGCAACCGTAGTGGGTGTTCTGGTTGAAGTACCTGTGATGCTGACATTAGTTTATTTTGCCAATCGTACAAGGCATTGGTTCCCAACAAATTGATTAAGGATTCAACATGACAATCAAAGTAGGTATTAACGGTTTTGGCCGCATTGGACGTTTGTGTTTACGGGCGGCCTGGGACTGGCCAGACATTGAGTTTATACAGTTAAATGATCCGGCTGGTGATGCCGAAACCCACGCGCATTTATTAAATTTTGATTCGGTACATGGTCGATGGCAGCATCAGGCCATCGCCAGTGGCAATACGATTACTATTAGTGATAAAACTCTGAAAGTGACAGCCAATAAAGCTATTAATGACACAGACTGGTCTGGTTGTGATGTGGTGATAGAAGCTTCCGGCAAAATGCGTGATAGCGCTTTATTACACACCTATCTAGATCAGGGTGTTAAACGAGTGGTGGTGACAGCGCCGGTAAAACAACCCGGCATTTTGAATATTGTAATGGGGGTAAATGATGACTTATATGATGCGGGTAAACATCCTATTGTCACCGCTGCTTCCTGCACCACCAACTGCCTGGCTCCCGTGGTTAAAGTGATTCATGAAGCGCTGGGCATCAAACACGGCATGATTACCACGATTCATGATTTGACCAACACTCAATCAATTCTGGATACACCGCATAAGGACCTTCGCCGTGCCCGTATGTCAGGCACTAATCTGATACCGACAACGACTGGCAGTGCCACCGCTATCACCGAAATTTTTCCAGAGCTGAGAGGCCGCTTGAATGGACATGCGGTACGCGTACCTTTAGCGAATGCTTCATTAACCGATTGTGTGTTTGAAGTTGATCGAGCTACCAGCGTTGAGGAAGTTAACAAGTTATTGAAAGCCGCAGCAGAAAATGAACTAAATGGTATTTTAGGCTATGAAGAAAAACCCCTGGTCTCCAGTGATTATCGGGGGGATCCGCGTTCCAGCATTATTGATGCGCTGTCGACCATGGTGACCAATGAAACCCAAGTGAAAATCTATGCCTGGTACGACAATGAATGGGGTTACAGCATGAGGACCATGGAACTGGTTCGTAAAGTTGGTCTAAGCTGAGTTACCTCGCATGCCGAAACGTCAGGTTATAACGATAAGGCCCGGTCAATGCATGTTGCCCGGGTTTTAACGCTAAAACGCCATGATAATAACGCCTCGCAGCCCTGCCCCAGACAATCACATCACCATGTTCCAATGGTATTCGCTGCTTTGGATCATTTCTGTTGCCCCCACCAAACTGAAACACGATTGGCAGTCCCAAAGAGACAGAAACGATTGGCTGTGAAAAGTCCTGCTCATCCTTGTCCTGATGTAATCCCATTTTGGCACCGATTTCATAGCGATTCATCAGACACACATCAGGAATAAAATCATTAAACCCAGCTAACAGAGCTGCCTGTTGAGCAAGTTGCTCAAAACATACCGGCATCGCTGGCCAGGCTTGCTCGGTTTGCGGGTCAATTTCACTGTAATGGTAACCCTGTCGATCCGTATGCCAGCCAACTTCACCACAATTGGTAATCGCCGCTGACATGAGAAAACCGCCCGGTGTCTGCATTTTGCGAAAAGGGGATTGTGTTTCGATAGCTGAAATAGCTTTAAAAAGTTGTTCGGCTTGCACCAGCGCGAAACCTTTTAATAAAAATACATCTGGCAATATCTGTTGCGCATCAGTGGGTATCAAATCGGCAAATAAATCTGCCATCTTCATTTTGTCAAAACAAGCCTTTCACGACGCAGCAGTGCTTGTTTGCTTTCGACTCCCCACCGATATCCTGAAAGCGAGCCATCTTTACGAATCACCCGATGACACGGAATGAGTACGGCAATATTATTTGCTCCACAGGCACTGGCAATAGCTCTCACCGCTCCCGGATTATTTAATTTTTCAGCTATGTCACTGTAGCTTACTGTGGTTCCTGTCGGGATTTCCTGCAAGGCTTGCCAGACTTGTTTCTGAAAAACCGTTCCACGCAAATCCAGAGAAAAATCCCTATTTTTTTGGGGGTTATGAATAACTTCAATCACTCTGGAAAGTGTATTTTTAACCCCCTTTCCACCATCTATACACTTCGCATCCGGAAATTTTTTTTGCAGACTGGCCATCATCAGTTTTGGGGATTTACCCAAATAAACGGCACATATACCCTTGGCAGATTCCGCGGTAAGCACATGTCCTACCGGACTGATACCAATAGCAAAATGAATACTCTCAGTTACTGGCACAACGATTCTCAATTCACTGGCCATCATTGACTGTCCCCTGTTCACGTTGCGTTCACCTTAAAGTTGTTAGTTTACATTTTAAATAGCAATTCCTTTAGCAGTTTATCAGTAAGGAATTTGCCGATGCACACAGTTTAAAAATCCATTAAGCTGTGATTACTATGGGAATTTTTCCTGGACACTGCTATGAAACTTAAAATAATTCTGCTGTTACTTTGCATGCCCTTGCTGGCTAACGCCGGTGCTGTTTCTCAGCTTGGTACGGGCGATCCACTAAAACTGGTTTATCAGGAAATGCTTTACCAATATCAGGTGGGCCTGGAACTGCATCAACAATACGACTTCAAGCAGCCGATTGATGTGATGCAGTGCAAAAATCAACATGGATATATTCAGACCCGAGCCAGATCGATGGTGGGTACGGCAAATCAGGTAGAGGAAGAAATTCGCAGCGATGTCATTGATGCGGCATGGTTCGCATTAAATTGCTCACGTTGCGGAAGTGCAGTAGACAGTTGCGACGCTGTTCCGGAAAAACTGGAATTCATTAAATCTTTACTTGAAGCAAAACAAAAAGCGAAAAATCTACAACAATAAGATATTAGGCCAGAACCAATCAGTAAAAAGCTTTGCTGAACCATCCTGCATGATCGTCAATGATTTGCAGCCGGTAACGTTTGGATCTTTAAATAAGTCCAATATCAACGCTAACTGCACTATTCCCCTTAATTTTCTTTTATGCCAGAGGTATTCATGAGCGAATCGCAGGATATTACGTTACTGTCTCCAATTAAAATAGGCCGTCAGACCTTAAAAAACCGCATGGTCATGGCCCCCTTAACCCGCAATAGAGCAGGTGATGGTCTTGTGCCCACCGAAATGAATGTCACCTATTACCGGCAACGTGCCAGCGCTGGCCTGATTATCAGTGAAGGTTCACAAATTGCTGATGATGCACTGGGTTATCCACTCACCCCCGGCATTCATTCTGAAGCACAGGTAGTTGGTTGGAAGCGTGTGACTGACGCAGTACATAAAGAAGATGGCTTAATCTTTATGCAACTTTGGCATTGTGGAAGGGTTTCGCATAGCTCCATGTTACCAGATGGCATGAAACCGCTTGCCCCCTCTGCAATAAAACCGGCTGGTGAAGTTTACACCTATGAGGGTATGAAACCTTATGAAACACCACAGGCGATAGAAACAGCAGATATCCCACGTATTATTGAGCAATATCGTCACGCAGCTTGTTGTGCCGTAGAAGCCGGTTTTGATGGCGTAGAAATTCATGCAGCAAATGGTTATCTCCTAGATCAGTTTTTACGTGATGGAACCAATCAACGCCAGGATCAATATGGTGGCAGTATCGAAAACCGATCGCGTTTGATTATGGAAGTCACTGCCGCTGTCTGTGAAATATGGGATCCCGAAAAAGTCGGTATTCGTCTTTCACCGCTTCAGCCATTTAATGATTTATATGACTCTAATCCCCAAGCTACTTTCAGCTACATGGTCAAAGCCCTGAATAAATTCGGGCTGGGCTATTTACACATTACAGAAATGGGTGCAGAAACTCCGGGTATTGCGGGTCCGTATTTTGATATCAGCTCATTGCGTAGCTTATGGGATGGCGTCTATATGACCAACAGCAATTACGACTATAAATCTGCGAATGCAGCACTACAAGAAGGCAAAGCGGATCTGATTTCTTTCGGAAAATTATTCATTGCCAATCCGGATCTGCCTGAACGGTTTGCCATCGATGCCCCTCTCAATAAACCAGATCCGGAAAGCTTTTATGGTGGTGATGAAAAAGGTTATATCGATTACCCTTTCCTCAAACAGGCCTGACTCTGTTTAAAATGCACAAAAAAACCGGCGATTGCCGGTTTTTTTGTATTGCCAATAAGCAGCGACACTGAACAATAATTGTTGCTGAAACACTTAATCCTTAAAAATGCAACCGACGAGTATGTAATAATTCTCTTTACACTTGTTCAAGGTTTAACATGGATTTTATCAATACACTGTTCCTGCTCGGCGGCCTGCTCATTGCTTTGAGCATTCTCGGCAGTCGACTTTCATCAAAATTTGGCCTGCCTTTATTGATTATCTTTTTGGCCCTTGGCATGTTGGCAGGCGAAGAAGGTATTCTGGGTATCCAGTTTGATGATTACTCAATGGCATTTCTGATAGGCCATCTCGCCTTAGCCATGATTCTGCTGGATGGTGGTTTACGCACAAGACTCAAAACCTTTCGCGTTGGTTTTAAACCGGCATTATCCCTTGCAACGTTAGGCGTGCTTTTGACCAGTGGCAGTGTCGGTTTTCTTGCCATGTGGGTGTTTGATCTGAGTGTATTTGAAGGATTATTGATTGGCGCTATTGTAGGTTCCACTGATGCAGCGGCTGTCTTTTCCATGCTTAGTGGTCGCGGTATCAACCTAAATGAACGAGTCGGCGCTACACTGGAAATTGAATCCGGCACCAACGACCCGATGGCAATTTTTCTGACGATTATGTTGGTGGAAGTACTGGTTGGCGAAATTGGTGCACCGCTTGAGACCATTTTATTTTTTGTTCAGCAATTTGGTTTTGGCCTGATTATCGGTATCGGAGGCGGTTGGTTAATAGCCAGATTACTCAGCTGGCTGGACCTGGCGCCGGGGCTCTATGCCATGCTGGCACTAGCGCTTGGATTTAGTGTTTTTGGTCTTACCGGAGCGGTTGGCGGCAGTGGCTTTTTAGCCATTTATCTTTGTGGCCTGATGATTGGCAATCGGCCGGGACGGCATTTAAATTTCATACTCCCGGTACATGATGGCCTGGCCTGGCTCAGCCAGATTGGCTTATTCCTGATATTGGGCCTGTTAGTAAATCCAAGTGAATTGCTGCAATACGCACTGCCCGCTCTGGTTATCGCATTAGCATTAATTTTTGTTGCCAGACCGATTGCGGTAGTTCTCTCAGTTAAACCTTTTTTTCGCTTCCGCTGGCGCGAAATCGGTTTTATTTCCTGGGTGGGTTTACGAGGCGCGGTGCCCATTGTATTGGCTATCTTTCCGGTGATAGGTGGTGTGGAAAATGCGTCTTTATATTTCAACGTTGCTTTTGTGGTGGTGTTGCTGTCACTGTTAATTCAAGGCAGCACATTATCGTTAATGGCACGTTGGATGCGCGTTGAAGTACCGGTCGGGATTAAACCAAATCATCGGGGTGCATTGGGTATATTGCCGCAGAATGATTATGAGTTGTTTGTGTATCGCATTGAAAACGAACAGCTGGATGGTCAACCTATACGGTTAATAAGGTTTCCATCGGGTACGCTGATTTCCGCATTATTTCGCAATCATGTCATGCTGCATCCTAAAGGCAGTACTGAATTGAAACTTAATGACACGATATGCGTGATCAGTCGTAATGAAGACTTGGACGCACTGAATCAAATCTTCAGTGGTCATTCCAAACTAAAACAGAAAGAAGCGTTTTTTGGCTCATTCAATATTCGCGGTGATGCATTACTTTCTGATGTCGCCAAAGCCTATGGACTGGTTATCAGCTCTGCCGAATATGGCATGACTGTAAGTGACTTTATTTCACGCCGTGTGGGAGGACACCCGGTAGTTGGTGATGATGTGGACTGGCATGGCATCCATTGGGTAGTCAATGAGGTGGAAGGCGATAAAATCATCAAAATCGGATTGAGGCTATACTGATTAAAGACCAGCGTATATCTCCAGCACGCCGTTAATTACAAACTGTACAGCAATCACTGAAAGAATAATGCCGAAGATCCGCGTGATAATCTCTTTGCCGGTTTCACCCAGATAACGCACCAGAAAATGTGAATAAACCATCGCCAGATAACACGAACCTGTTGTCAGAATAATCGCAGCAAACACCAGTAATAAATGCCAGGCAGTTGGCGCTTCACTGGTCAAAATCATCACTGTGGCGATAGCCCCGGGGCCACTCATAAAGGGAATAGCCAGAGGAATCACAGAAATATCCTTGGCAATCTTGCCATCAATAGCCGGATCAGAAGCATTGCTAGTTTCGCTTTCATCCAGTCCTTTATGAATCATGCTCATGGCAATACCGAATAAAATCAGACCGCCGGCAATGCGAAATGCCTCAATCGTAATACCAAAGATCTTGAATATCAGACCACCCAGCAAAGCAAAGACAAAAAACACTCCCGTAGCAATCAGACTTGAGCGTTTAGCGACGGCTTTGCGGGTGGCTTCTGAAGTTCGTGGCAACAGTGAAACAAACATAAATGCTGTTGTCAGCGGATTCACAATGACAAACAATGCGGCAATCGTAATGATCCAATAGTCGAACAAAACACCAGCATTCATAGCGAACTCCATAATTTAAACGCTTATCCTCTCATAAATTAAAGAACATTAAACGACTGAGCAGTTCGTTATATCAGGCAAACTGGCCACTGCGATAGTCTGTAAATGCCTGCTCCAGTTCAGCACGGGTGTTCATCACAAAGGGTCCCGCCCGCTCAACCGGTTCGTTAATTGGTTTGCCCGCCACGATAATAAAAGTACTGTCCTGCTCTGCTTCTACTTTTACCGTATCGCCTTCTTTTAATACTGCCAGCTGCGAGGCGCCGATGGAGGTCGGTTTATCACCAATGTTGACTCGTCCTGCTGCCACATAAACAAAGGCGTTATGTGTTGCAGGTATATTGTCTTCAAACACACTGCCAGCCGGCGCATCAATCACGAAATACACTGGCTCGACAAAGCTGTTATCTATAACGCCTTTGGTGCCATTGATGGTTTCACCGGCAACGACTTTGACGGTCAAACCAGCTTCACGAGTTTCTATTGCGATCTCATCGGCCGCTTTTTCCTGATATCGCGGTGGCATCATTTTCTGCTCGGATGGCAGATTCACCCACAACTGGAAACCTGCTAACAACCCATCTTCCTGCTCAGGTTTTTCCGAGTGGATAATGCCACGTCCTGCTGTCATCCACTGCACTCCACCACTTTCAATCACACCGGCATTACCGGCACTGTCTTCATGCCGCATCTTGCCCGCTAACATATAGGTAACCGTTTCAAAACCACGATGCGGATGTGGCGGGAAACCAGCGATATAATCTTCCGGTTTATCGCTGCCAAATGCATCAAATAACAAAAACGGGTCCAACATATCAATTTCATGCGAGGCAATTAACCGTCTTAACGTTACCCCGGCTCCATCCGAAGTCATTTGGCCACGGATCCATTTTTTTACTTCACGTTGTTGTGCCATGATGGCCTCCTTACGCCGCAATTAATGCAGCCAATTTATCGCTGCTATCCGGCTGTTCAAAATAGTGATTGGCATTAACCAGTGTGACATCACTAATACCAATAAACTGCATAAAAAATTTCAGGTAATTACTGGCAAAATCCACATCACTTTCTAACGGTACTCCACCTGATGCCATCACCAGATAGACCTTTTTATTTTCCAGCAATCCGATCGGACCCTGTTCAGTGTAACGAAAGGTTTCACGGGCTCTGGCGACCAAATCGATCCAGGCTTTCAAAGCAGCCGGTATGCCAAAGTTATAAATAGGTACTGCCAGAACCAGTACATCCGCCGTTTTGACTTCGTTAATCAGCTGATCAGAAAACCTCAGAACTTCTTTTTGTGCTGCATTACGATCAGCGGGGTCGGTAAAGTTGGCGTTGATCCAGTTTTCATCAATAAACGTGAGTCCTGAAGCCACATCACGTTGCTGCAATGTCACTTCATTTTGTCCCGCAAGGATTTCTGTTAATTGTGTTGAAACCGCCCGGGTCAGTGAACCGTCATAACGGCTGCTGGCGTTAATATGTAATACGTTTAATTGTGTCATTTTCAAATACCTCTGTTATGTGTGGCAAAAGCCGCATCAATAGAAAAGCGTTTCGCCCCATGGCTGACCAGTACTAAAAAACCACCGGCAATGGCGATGTTTTTCATAAACAAAATGCTTTGCATCTGATCGGCAAAATCAAGATGGAAAAACAAGGCCGATAACATCGAAAATCCAGCCAGTAAAAAGGCCACTATGCGAGTCTGAAATCCAACAATAATCGCAATTGCCCCGAGGATTTCAGTGGCAATCACCACCGGTAGTAACGCTGATGAGATGCCCATTGCAGTCATGTATTCGGCAGTGCCGTCATAACCTGCGCCAAGCTTGCTTAAACCTGCCGTGAGAAAAAGCAGGGAAAGAAAAATTCGTCCCGCCAGATCGGTAATATTGCTAAACATTTTTTTATATCCTTTATTAGATAAGTACGGTGCCATTTTATAGTTCTTTATATTTAGATAAACAATGCTATAAAGAAATTATTGTTGATATAAAATGAACAATAAAGGAAGCGGCAATGAACCAGATTGAAGATATGCAAACCTTTAAACGGATTGTGGAAGCTGGCAGTATCAGTCTCGCAGCTGATCAACTTGATACGGTTAAGTCAGCTGTCAGCCGTAGGCTCAAGGACTTGGAAAAACGGCTGAATGTCACCTTGTTGCAACGCACCACCAGACGACAGACGCTCACAGAGGCCGGACATCGTTATTATCAACATTGCCTACGTCTGCTGGATGATATCGCCGAAGCAGAAGCACAGATCTCTGATATTGAAGCAGAACTCAGCGGTAAACTGCGGATTTCGGCCCCGGTATCATTTGGTCTGATGCATTTGGGACCCGCCTTACAGGAATTTCAGTTGATACACCCATTAATTGAAATGTCGATCGACTTTAATGACCGACTGGTGGATCTGATTGCGGATGGATTTGATTTAGCGATACGTATATCCAGGCTTGAGGATTCAACGTTGATTGCCAAAAAACTGTCTTCTACCCGTTTGGTGGTCTGTGCCAGTCCGGAATATCTGACCTATCATGGAACCCCCATCATCCCAACCGATCTCACTAACAATCACACGGTTCTGCATTATAGGAATACCTCTGAAAGCTGGCAGTTTCAACAAGATGGAAGCCTGATTAACTTGCACTTACAAGGCAAACTTACGGCTAATAATGGCAATTTTCTATGTGATGCCGCCATTGCCGGGCAAGGCATCATCACCTCACCAGACTTTATCTGTTATCAGGCAGTACAGTCTGGACAACTGCAGGTTATCCTGCGGGATTATATGCATGACAATGAGCTGGGTATCTTTGCGGTGTATCCTCAAACACGTTACCTGCCACGGCGTAGTCAGATTCTCATTGCTTATTTACAAAATTATTTCGCACGAAATGCGCCCTGGCTGGATTGTTGACCATTTGACAGTCCACCAAGACAATGCTCAACTGTCGACCACTCAAAAATCAAACAACAGAGAGAAAATTTATGACTGAAATCTATGGCGCACAACATCGACAGCTACAACAGGAATTCAATAAAGAGAAACTCGCCGATCGGGTTGGTGAAGCCATTATCACGGACTACATTACTGATCAGCATCGTGAATTTATTGCCAGCCGTGATTTCTTTTTCCTGTCCACAGTCGATCACCGTGGTTTTCCAACCTGTTCACACAAAGGCGGCGATATTGGCTTTGTAAAAATTCTCGATGACAAAACACTTGCCTTTCCAAGTCTTGATGGTAACGGTATGTATCTGTCGATGGGGAATATTGATGCCAATAAAAAAATCGGCATGCTGTTTATCGATTTTGAAACGCCGCATCGCGTTCGGGTTCATGGTATTGCTGAACTGAGCCGTGATCCTGAAGATCTCGCGTTATTCCATGAAGCCGAACTGGTGGTTAAAGTGACCATTGAAGATATGTTTCAGAATTGTCCGCGTTATATTCATCGTTATAAACGTATCAGCGAATCACGTTACGTACCCAAAGCTGAATGTCAGACCCCCTTACCCGTTTGGAAACGTCTGGACGCGGTTCAGGATGTCATCGATGATGCGGAGAAAGCCAAAGTGGCCCTGGAAGGAGGCATTATCACCATGGAAGAATATGAACTATTACTGCAAAAAGGGGAAGCGTAAATCATTGAAAAATAAGTGGTTTGCGCACCACTCTGTCTCATCTCTACCACAATAATATTTAGGGAAAAATTCCTGTAAACGATCAATGCCCAGCAACTCTAGCGTCCGGGGATTGATCGTTTTGAACGGCAAAAAGCCCGCTTGAAAATCATCAAATTGAAGCGAATACTCGATCATCCAAAGCCTTCGTTAGGGTATGTTTTCTTTCAGAGCCAGCTCTGTTGTGGCTGAAAATATATCAGGCAAGGCGCAAGGAATGCCGTTGAGTTGCTCTTAATAAATAATGAGCATCGCAGACCATAGACTTGAGGATAAATACCATGATTTCGATTCGCCCGAGTGCAGTTGCAGGTTTGTATTATCCCGCCCGTTCAACAGAGCTTGAAGAGTTGTTGGACAAACAGTTTGATAAACCCTCAGACCATATCCATCATCGTGCCAAAGCACTTATTGTGCCGCATGGAGGATATTTTTATTCCGGTCAGGTGGCCGCCGCAGCCTATCAGTCGCTGGTAGAGATTGCCGATGATATCGAACGTGTCATCTTAATTGGTCCATCTCACCGAACAGACTTTAAGGGCATTGCAATGAGTGAGGCTGATTATTTTGCAAGTCCTATGGGTAGTGTGGCGATAGACAAAAAAATCTACCCACATTTAAGTCGGATTAAAGGTGTAGAAACCTACGAAAGTCCGCATGACAACGAACATTGTCTGGAGGTACAGTTACCTTTCTTGCAGTATTCATTAAATAATTTTGAAATTGTGCCTTTGCTAACCGGCAAGGCCAGTACTTCACTGATAGCTGACGTTTTGGGAACAGCCACCAAAGATGCTAAATCGTTAATTGTGATCAGTTCGGATCTTAGCCATTATCTGGATTATGAAACGGCACGCAAAATTGATCAGTTTACTTCTCAGGCCATTATCAGTATGGATAACCATGAGATAGATAAATTTCATGCCTGCGGATGTGACGCTATCCGGGGATTTCTGGAATACGCCAGAAATGAAAACATGTCAGGTCAAATCATGTCCTTGAGTAACTCGGGTGATGTGGTTGGCAAAAAAGACAGTGTTGTCGGCTATGGCGCTTATCTGTTTGAATGAGATTAAGGTTGTTTCACCGCTCGACTAACAGCATCGACAACGGAATGACAGACCCAGGCACCAGGCTGACGGATTTTATCTTCGTCGCCTGGTGAATACTTGCCTGTTTGCACCAGACATGCCCGCAATCCTGCTGTCAAAGCCCCTTCTACATCAGCAAAAGCATCATCACCAATCATCAACACTTCTTCTGCTGTAAATCCGGTTGACTCAACCGCTGTCTGAAAAAAGCCTTTGGCCGGTTTCCCCAAAATCTCGGCTTCGACATCACAGGCATATTCCAGCGCAGTTATAAAAGGGCCTGCATCCAAAAGCAGTTGTTCATTCTGGCGAAAATAACGATTCAGTCCTATACCTAATAAAGGCGCGCCATCCATTATCAGCTGAAATGCCCGGTTCATATTCTCGTAGGTAAAACCTTCAGCCGCATCCGCTACCACAACCGCATTAGGCAAATTCTGATCCAAATCGGCAAATTCCGGACGCAGTTTTTCATGCACCAGACAATATGGACGTAACCCGCGTTGCTGCAATGCTAATCTCACAGCACCCGGTGCGGTAAGAACTTCATCAACGCTTAAATCAAACCCCATTCGCAGTAAGGATTGCAGTGTGTCGGTACTGGTGCTACGGGAAGTATTGGTCACAAAACGCACCACCAATTGCTCATTGCGTGCCAGATGAAGTGCTTCAATGGCACCGGCAATCGGCATGTTATCCATGTGTAATACACCACTGATATCAAATAAAATCGCTTTTATCATCACAGTCACCTCGGGTATGCCACTGGTACTGTAAATTATGCGCGGATAAACCAGGACACACAATTGCTCAGTACAATTTGGCTGCTTTGCATTTATGGATTTGCAATCAACGGAAGTCCTGTTGATATTTGATCGCCACACTGCCGGAGACCATGAAAAGATCAACAGATCCCATCAAACGCGATAGAATAGCGGCCTTTTACACTCTACCAGTCACAGGTTACGCTTATGAAAGCTCCACAGGTCGGATTTGTCAGTCTCGGTTGCCCCAAAGCGCTGGTCGACAGCGAACGTATTATTACCAAACTGCGTTCCGAGGGATATGAGATTTCTGCAAATTACGACGATGCAGATTTAGTCGTGGTAAATACCTGCGGCTTTATCGACTCCGCGGTGGAAGAATCACTGGAAAGTATTGGCGAGGCCATTGCACATAATGGCAAAGTTATTGTGACCGGCTGTCTGGGCAGCCGTGACAACACCATTCGTGAAAAACATCCTCAAGTGCTGGAAATCACTGGTGCTCATGCGCTGGAAGAAGTGGTGGGAGCAGTGCATAAACACCTTCCTCAACCCCATGATCCGTTTATCAGTCTGGTACCACCAGAAGGTATCAAGCTTACTCCCCGCCACTATGCTTATCTGAAAATTTCCGAAGGCTGTAATCATCGTTGTACCTTCTGCATTATCCCGTCAATGCGTGGCGATTTAGTCAGCCGCCCCGTTAATCAGGTGGTGGCAGAAGCCAAACGCCTGGCGGATGCCGGCGTAAAAGAAATTCTGGTGATTTCGCAGGATACCAGTGCTTATGGTGTAGATCTGAAATACGCTGAATATGAATGGCAGGGTGAAAAAATTGCCACCCGCTTTACCGCCATGGCCAAAGCTTTAGGTGAACTCGGCATTTGGGTAAGGATGCATTATGTCTATCCATATCCGCACGTTGATGACGTCATTCCGTTGATGGCTGAAGGCAAGATTTTGCCGTATCTGGATATTCCATTTCAGCATGCCAGCCCGCGCATCCTGAAATTAATGAAGCGTCCGGCCTCCTCTCAGAATAATCTGGAACGGATTCAAGCCTGGCGCGCTATTTGTCCGGAAATTACCTTACGCAGTACGTTTATTGTTGGTTTTCCAGGTGAAACCGAAGGTGAGTTTGAAGAATTACTGGATTTTCTGGAGCAAGCCCAATTGGATAAAGCCGGAGCATTTAAATACTCACCGGTAGATGGTGCAGTGGCCAACCAGCTTCCTGATCCGGTTCCGGAAGACGTTAAGGAAGAACGTCTGGCCCGTTTTATGGCCAAACAAGCTGAAATCAGTGCTCAACGTTTGCAACAGAAAGTCGGCAAACGTGATTTTGTAATTATTGATGAAGTGGTTGAAGAAGGTGCGGTCGGTCGTAGTCGTGCTGATGCGCCGGAAATTGATGGTCAGGTATTTATCGATCATGCAACGCATTTAAACGTCGGCGATATTGTAGAAGTTGAATTTGAAGAAGCCGATGAACATGATCTCTGGGCCAGGCTAGTTTAAAGCTTCTGTTGTAACTGAATAAAGCGCCACTTATTTCCACGGATGGACAGTATGCCGGCGCGCCAGGGAGGTCTGCGCTCTCGTCGCTTTTTCAGAATAACTACAAAAACGCCGGGACAAGCAATGTTCAAGACATTGCTTTTGCATACACTCCATCCATGGAGATAAACGTTTTTGAGCGTCAGCCCCAAAGGGGTGAGATAGATGGATGTATCTCACAAACTGCGTTCATCATGCCTTGATTGAGGCTTTTTCAGCTCACAACAGAGGCGGAGATGAAAGATCAACAATCCCTAGGAGCTGATTCGGTTTTTTCCGGATTCTTTAGACTGATACAGAGCGTTGTCGGCACGAATCGATAAGCGCATGGCGGACTCGCCCTGACGTAACTGTGCCACCCCAAAACTGGTTGTTATCGTCGCACGTTTATCAAGATTGGCATCAACAATCAGTTGACGTAGTTTTTCGGCGGTATGTGCTGCGGCTTCAAGCGCGGTATTTGGCAACAGAATCATAAATTCATCACCGCCCCAGCGCGCCAGCAAATCAATTTCACGGATATTCTTTTTCAACAACCGGCTCATTTGTACCAGAACCATATCGCCATTGGCATGACCAAACTCATCATTGACGATTTTAAAATCATCTATATCAAGTGCAATCACCGATAACGGTTGATGAAAACGTTCAGCTCGTTCCACTTCCAGTTCCAGTGTTTTTTCCAACCGATAACGATTGGCAACACCAGTGAGTGTATCTGTTTCGGCCAGACGTTGAACTTCAGCAATTTTACTTTCCAACTCGGCATTGGTTTGGATAAGCTGGTGAGTTCGTTCTTCTACCAAATCTTCCAACGAATGATTCTGCTGCGCCAGTCGCTCCAGATTGAGTTTACGCTCGTTGATATCACGGTGCGCTCCAATCATCCTCGCGACCGAGCCATCTTCATTCCATTCAATGATTCTGGCGCGATCCTCTATCCAAACATAATTATTATCAGACTTACGCAGGCGGTATTCAATCTGGTAGGTGCTTGCATGGTTATGAATATAATTATCAAAATGTTCCAGAACACGCCCAGAATCTTCCGGGTGCAGGCATTGTTCCCAAAATGCGACAGTAGCAGGTGTATTTGCGGCAGTATAACCCAGCATCCGAAACCATCCAGGGCTACGGTATACGTATCCTGTGTTTGCGTGCCAATCCCATACGCCATCACTGATTATGTCCAGTACGACCTGTAGACATTCATCATCTACGTCGCCAAGCCCCGTCTTCATACCCAATCCTTAGTAATCAAACACTTAAGAGCGGGAGTATCTTATAAAAATTTATGTGATGCAAGTCACAAATATATTTGGGGCTGCAAATATTTCAAAGCGACCAATGCTGGAGATGCAAGATCAACAAGCCCTAGTGCTGACTCAATTTGGTGTTGGCTTCGGATTCAGGATCATTTTGCTTTTGCGAAACGGTTAAATTATCGGCAAGCGTCAGCACCCGCTGAGGGAATGGAATTGTCAATCCAGCCGCTTCAATTTGCTCCTTGACAATCTTGTTCAACTCCCAATAGGTATTCCAGTACACATCAATAGTGGTCCAGGCTCGCATATGTAATTGAATCGAGCTCTCGCCCATTGAAGAGACAAAAATCTGTGGTGCGGGCGTTTCCAGTAAAGCTGGATGGCTTTTCACAATATTGTTGAGAACTTCCAGCCCCACATCAATGGGATCGCTATAGGAAATACCAACAATCACTTCCAGTCGCCGTTTACTGTTACGGGTAAAGTTGGTGATGGGAGCTCCCCACAAACGACTGTTGGGTACTGAAATATACAAACCATCCGGTGTTTCCAGAATAGTCGTAAACAAACCGATTTCACGCACGCCTCCGACCAGTTCACCACATTGAATAAAATCATTGAGCCGGAAAGGTTTTAAAAACAACAACATGATTCCGGCAGCAATATTGCTCAGTGTCTCTCTCAACGCCAGACCCACTGCCAATCCTGCCGCACCAAGCAAAGCAATAATACTGGTCGTATTAAAGCCGAACATATCCAGAATAATTAAAACCGCAACGGCATAGACCAGATAAGCCATGGTTGAACTGAATAGTTTGATGACCGCCGGATCGATGCTATTAAACTTGAAATTGGCATTATTAAATACACGTCGTATCAAACGGGAAATGATGGTAGCCGCTATCAATACCACCACCGTCATCACCAGCTTATAACCAATGGCCAGAATTAATGCCGAGTTCTGTTCCCACAGTTGTATTAACCAATCCATCATGTCTAGGCCTGCTCAGGTAACGATAGTGCTGATTAGATAAGCAGTATACGAAACAAAGGCCAGCATGAAAAAGCCGCCTTCCAATCGGTTGATTCGTCCCTGTCTGCCGATACCAAAGCCAAAGATAAACAACAGGATAGTTAACCCCGCCATCATCGCTACATCACGGGTCAATATTTCATCTGGCACTGCAAACGGATGAATCAATCCGGCAATACCTACTACCGCCAGCGTGTTGAATAAATTGGAGCCAATCACATTGCCTAACGCAATATCGTGCTCACCTTTTTTTACCGCAATTAACGAGGAGGCAAGTTCAGGCAATGATGTACCGATAGCGACAACGGTTAAACCAATAATCAAATCACTGACGCCGAGAACCGTGGCAATCTCAACCGCACCCCAAACCAAAACCCGTGAACTGATAATCAAAAATACCAGACCGACAAATAACCATATCAGGGCTTTTTTCAAAGACATTGATTCGGTATTAAATTCCGCTTCCATCTCAGTGCCGAATGCATCCGGCGATTTCTGCATTCCCTGATAAATGGTCCAGCCCATCAATACAAAAAACACCAGTATCAAAATACCGGCGTCAAATCTGGATAATTCACCATCGGCTAATTGCCACGCAGCAAGCGCGGTTACCGCGATTAATATAGGAAGTTCTTTGCGTAAGACCTGCGAATGTACTGCTATAGGACTCAATACGGCAGTCAATCCTAAAATCAATGCAATATTGGTTATGTTTGAGCCATAAGCGTTGCCTAGAGCCAATCCCGGATTTCCCTGGGTTGCAGCCAAAGCAGAAACCACCATTTCAGGGGCTGAAGTGCCGAAACCAACAATCACCATACCGATTAACAGCGGTGGCATTCCAAAATAGCGTGCCGAGACGGCAGCACCATCAATAAATCGATCCGCACTCCAAACCAGCAAGGCAAGACCGAGCACCACAGCAGCAAAGGCAAGTGTCATATATTCTCCGGATAGCATTTTGAGGTATTTACAGCAATTATCAGTGTTAGAACGCCGTAATGGCAATTCAAATATGTTACTTATTGGTCAATCTTAAATGACGCCGCATTATACGTTGATTTTTTTGCTGTAGATGGTCATGGCTTTGTTATCTCAAACACAGTGTCATTGTCTGGGAGGTGGCATAATTGGCCAGTCAGCAGCATCGACAGAATCCAGGGGAATAATATCAATATCACCCTGCCAGCGGCGGATAAACTCCCCTTCAGGATCATACTGTCGCGTTTGTTTTTCAATATTAAATTGTCGTCCACCACGCGGGTCAGCCCCCACTCCAGCGATATATTGCCAGTTGCCCCAATTGGCAGCCACATCATAATCAAGCAATTGCTGTTCAAAATAGGCCGCGCCAAACCGCCAGTCCAGGTTCAACTCATAAATAAAATAACTGGCGACAATCTGTCTGCCACGGTTGGACATATAGCCCGTTTCATTTAACTGTTTCATACAAGCATTCACTAACGGATAAGGCGTGTTGCCATTACACCATTTCTGATATCGCTCCGGATAATAGCAACGGCGGCTTCTGGTGTTTTTGATACCGTCAAAACGAAATAATCTGGCACCATATCGATGGGCATACCATTGAAAATATTCACGCCATAACAGTTCAAAATAAATCCAGTAAGTTGAATCATTACTGACTTTCTGCTGTTCGTATTGTTTGAGTCTGGAAAGCAGATGCCTGACTGAAAGACACCCCTGAGCCAGCCAGGGTGAAAATTTGGTCGAATTGTTCCAGCCATCCAGTTCATTTCGGACATTTTTATAATCTGCCGGCAAATCTGCTGCAAAATACGCACTGATATGCATTAAGCCAGCCGTTTCTCCACCTTTAAAAACAGATTTTTTTAAAACGGGTGATGACAGAGCCTCGATTGCCATCGGCCCAGGTGGAGGAGGTAACTGCTGTGGGGATGACATAGGTCTTGGCAGTGGCAAATCTTCAACCTGTTTGCGAAACTGCGTAAAACTTCCTGGAAGATCTTTAACAGCAAATGGCAGATCTTCGGCAGTAAATAACGTATGACTGACTTCAGTGAAAAACTGATGATCTGGAAATTGCTGCTGCAACAAATGCCAGTGCCGGTTTTCATAGACGCCAGCATGCTGGCTACGGCCAATTACATCGACCTGATACATTTCAATTAATTCTGACAGTGCGGAATGTGGCGTTTGCTGCCGGATAATCAGCACCTGCCCTACTGCTTGTAATTGCTTGTTAAGATCCGACAGGGATTCATACAGAAACTGGTAACGACGCTCACCCATCGCTTTAGCATTTAATCCATTTGGTCTGAACCACTGAGGATCAACACAAAACACACAGATAAGTTTATCGACCGACTGCATTTTCCATAATGCAGGCTGATCATGCAGTCGCAGATCATTGGTAAACCAGAATAATCCTGTGCTCATGATTCTCAAAACTCCAGTGAAGACAAAAACGTGTTCAGTTCAGAGACTGCGCCACCTGGCATAGGTTCGGCCCCAGAGAACTAAGCCGAGGAAATAACGTCTGATTGGCACATGCTTTCAACCGAGAAAACAAGATGCATCAGTTAACGGTATTTTTTGATGGACAATGTCCTTTGTGCAGTAAAGAAATTTCGATGCTAAAACGCTTGGATAATCGAAAACGACTGCATTTTGAAGATATTCACGCCATCGACTTTGTGTATCGTTATCCCTATATCGATGTGGTCGCCGCCGATAAACGTTTACATGGTCAATTAGCCAATGGACAAATCATCACTGGTCTGGATGTAACTGCCAGGGCTTGGGGACTGGTCGGCCATCATAAATGGTTGCAAATTTTGCGGTGGCCGGTCATTCGCTGGTTCGCAGATTTGGCCTATCTGTTTTTTGCCCGCTTCCGACATCCGATTTCGCGTTTATTTGGTGGCAAATCCTGTCCAGACGAAAATTGCAAGTTATAAAAACCAGATCAGACTTCGGTTAACCAGTAAAAACCAAAGCGTGGAATCACCACGGTATTACCGAATTTTTCCGGAGTTTGTCCAGTAACGGCATCAACTAATTGTCCTTGATGGGATTGTGACCATCTGGGTAATTGGTCCAGATCCAGCCGTTGTGATTTACGGTCAAAGTTCGCCACTACCAACACTCGATCAGCCGGTTTTTGCAAGTGATAGCGTTCAAATACAAATAAATGCGGATTATCTACATCCACCAGATCGCGGTTATTAAAATCCGCAAACGCATCCAGCTCTTTATGCACGGCAATCAAGGTTTTCAGCTGATTGAAAATCAGATACTCAACCGTACCAGGCACATTACGTTTTTCTGCTTTTTGCCAATCAATAAATGGTCGGTGCACCCATCGTGAATCATCCATTTTGACCGGATCATTACGATAGCTTTCATCATTGGTCGTACCGATTTCATCCCCATAGTAAAGCAATGGCAGACCGCCAAATGAAAGGATCAGACTATGTAATAACACAATGATGCGCACAGCATCATCAATTGCCTCTTCATCGCCGATATCCATCGCATGCTGCAGTCCGACCAGAGATGCCAAAGAACCGGAAATACGGGCATCACCGGTTTTATCATTCTGACCGAACGGCACACCTCTGGCATGTGAATCAGCAAATTGACCGGTGAAGTAGTCGATCAGAAACCGTCTGTGGTCTCGCGGCTCATAACCCGCCAGCTCGATATCCTTGTCATCAAAGCCCAAACCGATATCATCGTGACAACGTATGTAGTTTAACCAGGTGGCACGTTCCAGTTTCACAGGCAGACTTTTAATGCCCTGATTTAATAACCTGGCATTTTTAGTCGCCACGGCATCCCATAACAAAGCCATAAATGTGGCGTTATAGGCGATTTCACATTCCTTGGCGATAACGGCATCTTCCCCAAAGTATTTGGTGACTTCTACCGGGGCGACAATGGCTTCAGCAATAAACAGCACACCCGGCGCCGTAACCTGACAGCAGTCTTTCATCAATTGCAAAATCAAATGCGCTTCACGTTCGTTCTGACAGGTACTGCCAATTTTTTTCCATAAAAAAGCCACCGCATCAAGACGCACGATATCAGCACCCTGATTGGCCCAGAACAGAATAATATCCAGCATTTCAATAAATACAGTGGGATTGCTGTAGTTCAGGTCCCATTGGTATTCATTAAACACCGTCATGACCCAGCGTTGCATTTCCTTATTCCAGGTGAAATTACCCGGTGCGGTTTCCGGAAACACTTCCGGCATGCTTTGTTCAAACATATCCGGGACATGACGGTTTTCGAAGGTATAAAAGTAATCACGGTAAGGCGAATAGCCATCACGGGCTTTTTGTGCCCATTCATGCTGATCCGAGGTATGATTTAACACCACATCCATCACCAGCAACATATCGCGTTGACGTAAATCGTCAGCTAATGCCCGCAAATCATTTAAGTCACCGGCACGAGGATCAATTTCCCGGAAATTACTGACCGCATAGCCGCCATCACTTTTACCTTCAGGACATTTCATAATCGGCATGACATGAACCAGATTAATACCCAAATCCTGAAAATAATGCAGATGCTCACGCATGCCTTGCAGGTTTTTGGCAAAACCATTGCAATACAAGGCCATACCAACCCATTTCTGACTAAGAAACCAGTTGTAATCCTGTTCCCGCTCTATATCTTTGGCACGTAATTCATCAGAGCGATCAATATATTGTCTGGCCAGCGTTTCAACCAGTCGTTGCGCCTGTTCAGCAAAATCCGGACGTTTACCATAGAGCCTTTCAAACAACGAATGAATGGCATAAAAATTGGCACCAAGCCGCGTATAAAAATAACGCAGATCCTTTTTGGCAAACTCAGGTTCAATCTGATTCAGGATGGCATTCAGAAGCGAATGAGATTGCTGTTCGTACATGTAATTTCCTGATTTAAGAGTCGGATAATTCTGACAAATCGTTATGTGAATTCAGAATAAAAGGCAGGGTCTTCGCTGACCGCTCCACGTAATCCTATCACCTTGCTGGCAAACTGCTGGGCATGCAGCAATATTTTCTGCACTGGCCAGCCGGCTAGCAGACCATGAATATACATGGCACTAAAGGCATCGCCAGCCCCAACAGTATCAACCAACTTATCAGCAGCAATACGTTTTTGCTCATAAAACGTTCCATCATTGCAACGTACAATGCCACCGTCTTCACCCCGCGTCACGATAAGCTGTTCCAGCTGAAAATGCGTTTGCATTCTAGTCATATCCTGCTGCAAATCGGCTGAATTAAAACCAAGTTCGACTAACTCATGCTGATTAAGCTTGCACCACCGAGCCCGCTCCAGACATTTATAAATATCTTCTTTATTCCACCAGGGAGCGCGTAAATTGACATCCATAAAGACGGAAACGGATGCTGGCCGTGTCAGAAACTCAAAAGCTTCCTGCGATACAGGATTCCTCAAGGCTAATGAACCATGATAAACAATGGCATCATTGCGCAGACCAGGCAGCTCTGCTGTTCTAATAAAGTCATAAGCCCGATCGGCTGTTATCTCATAGGAGGGCTCACTGCCTTGCAGACTGACCTTCACTTCTCCCGTACTGTGATTTTTATCAGTTTGCAGGCCGTCAGTTGCAAGTTGCCATTGTTGCATTGCCTTGCGGATCTGCTGACCCTGTTCATCATCGCCCACACTGGATATAAATAAAGGCTGATCACCAAACGCCTGTAAATGCCAGGCAACATTAAACGGTGCCCCTCCCAGTTTTTTTGCACCATCCGGAAAACAATCGAATAAAACTTCACCAAAAATGGCTAATGCGGGTTGCTGGCTCATGAATGATCTCTCGCTTCTAGTTGCTGTCTTAACCCCTCGATGTAATGCCAGACACCTTGTAAAACGCCGGCACTGTAATTGCCGTTCATCCCAAGTGGACCTGGATCGACAGCAATATAGAGTGATTGTGGATGACCATTTTCGGCGACCAGTTGTTGCGCCATGGCTTTGATTTCATCTGATGCGTTATGGACCACCACTGATTGTATGGGGCTCGCCAATACCGGCATGTCATTGCCACTGTCTCCGGCGAAAACCACCTCATTATCAGCATAGCCCAGCCGGTTTTGCAGAAATTCAATCGCATGTAGTTTGGTGGCATTTTCTGGTAACACATCCAGCAAACCGACATTAGTAAGTTCATCAATACTCCACATCACCGAAGCGTTAATGCCATTTTTTTGCAGGTGGCTATGCACCTCATTTATGACCTTATCTTTATTGAGGTAGAGCGGCAGATAAAAACTCAGCTTGTGTGTGTTTTGCTTACTGAACTCCTGCAATTGCAGATCTTTAATATCACTCAGTAAGGCTTTCAGATCTGAGTGTGACCGCCCGTTCCAGTCTTTTGCAATTTCATCACACCAACTCTGCACTTCTTGCCAGTGTTTATCTTTAAACTGAAATATTTTGGTGCCTACATCACTGATAATATAATCCGGTGAAGGCAGGCTGTAGGTACGAATCGCTTTTTCAACCAACTGGCGATGACGCCCAGTCACATAAACCAGACAAACCTGCTCAGACTGACAGAACTTACGGAACCGCCGGCGTGCATCAGGATGTTCTGCCTGCATTCCATTAGGGATCACCGTGCGATCCATATCGGTACAGAGTAATAGTCTTGCACTCATTTAACGTGAACCTGTTGCTTGTTCAGAATGGATTTCAAAAAAATTGTAATACTCAATTGCTTCCATAATCCCTGCAGCAAATGGTTTATGGGCGAAATAAATATGTGAGAAATCCTCCAGCTGTGACAGTTCCTCATGATGTCTGTTTGCCACTACGACAGCCAGGGTATTACCACGCATCATATCCTCATCCGCCCCACTACCACCTGCGACACAGATACGTTCCAATGGCATTTGCCAACGATCAGCCACAAACCGCAAGGCCATGCCCTTCGACGCCCTTAACGGCATAATATCGAGATACTGACCAAATGCTAATTGTACATGCACTGATAATTCTTCACGGTGCAACAACGATTTGACCTCTTCAACATCGACCTGCTCACGATTGATGTAGTAGCTCAGCTTGAACTGGCTTTGTTCTGACTTGGGCTGACGCTCCAGACCGGGAACCTCATCAAGTAGTTTGCTGACCCGGTGTGGCAACCATAAATGATCAATATGTTTGGTCCACGCCGTATCCGGTGTCAGTTTGGGTGCGTAATAAATCTCACTGCCACTACTGGTTATCAGAATATCCGGTTCTGGAATACGATGTTTTTTCATCAACTTCAGAGCCTGATCCAGCCGCCGCCCTGTAGCAATCACAAACTTGGTACTTTTACGATGTTCACGAAGCAAATTCACCAACGCCTGCAAGGATTCATCATCACCCACCAGATTCAAGTCCAGATCGGTGACCAATGCCCTCTCATCGCGTCCGGATTCACGACGTTCAACCGGAAGGCGTAACAGTTTCTCCGTCCGGGCGGCTATCGGTTCAATGATTTCCAGATAACGTTTGGCATGGGCATGCCAGGAATAATGTTGCGTTACGCCCTTTAATCCATTTTGCTGGCACTGCTGCCAATATTCCTGGTCCAGAATCAACTTTTCAATCGCTGAACTGATGCTGGAAACTTCCAGAGGATCAATCAATTCACCATTTAAACAATTGGCCATGATATCTCTGGGGCCACCGTCTTCAGTGGCAACAATCGGTAAGCCGCTGGCAGCCGCTTCAATCAGTGTCAGACCGAAAGGCTCAGTCAGGGCAGGATTGACAAATACTCCCATGGTGGCAGCAGCAATACGGTAAATCAGTGGCACTTCATCACGACGATGATGTTTGGGGATGGTGACTTTGCCATAAAGATCATAACGATCAATCGCTACCAGAAGTTCATGGAACACTTCCTGCGCACCACGTTCCAGATCATCAATATCATCCCGGTTACCGGCAATAATCAATATATTGGCATGTCGCTGCAATATTTCAGACTGACCATAGGCCTCAATCAAACTGACAATATTTTTACGTTTATCTGGACGGGATAACGCCAGAATTATCGGTTTTTCCGGTTCATCCAGATGCTGGGTAATACGTTTGAATAATTCACTTTGCAACTCATCGCCTTTTGGCGGGGTAAATTGCTGAACATTGGTACCCGGCGGCACAATACGCATTTGTGCTGGCTGATAATGATCATACAGCTCGTATTGCTCTTCAATTTCCTGATGGGTACTGGTTATTACCCGCTCTGCCGTCGCCAGGGTAATTTCTTCCGCCTCGATGCGCTGAGTCATTTTGTACTGCTGTTCCAGTTGGGCAATATCCACGCCACTGGCCAAGAGTCTTCTGCGTTTAACACGTCCCAATGAATGACCGGTATGTATCAGAGGAATGCCTAGTTGGTTGGCGATATGTGATGCCACCAACCCGGAGTCAGCGTAATGACTGTGCAAAATATCCGGTAAAAACGCCTGTCTGCGGAAATAATCCACCAGATTATCGGCAAACGTATCCAGATGTTCCCAGATCTGTTCTTTCGCCAGATAAGCATCAGGTCCGGCATCAATGCGAATGATTTTTAGTTTATCGTTAAGCTGTTCGACAGGACGGGCATAATCCGGTGAGACTTCTTCGTCTACAACTCGCCGGGTAATCAGTAACACTTCACCGACTTTTTCCTGTTCGGATAAGGCCTGGGCCAGTTCAAGTACATAAAGTGTCTGACCACCGGTATCGGCATCCCGACCAAGTTCCAGGTCGTGGCCACGAATCAAGCCATGGATGTTTAATAAGGCAATTTTCAGTTTATCTTTGTTATCTGACATATTTGTTTATATCTTAATCACAATGAGTTTACTCTGGACACACTTGCGACAGGCAGATACAGAATATCAGTGTGTGGCGTATGGTGGTCTTCCCTTTCAAACTACCCGCTAAGTTACCAGAAGACAAATTTAAGCCGGAAAACGTAACTATTTCCAGCAACCTTGAGCGTATCATGCAGTCAGTTAGTAATGTATTAACCTCGATTTAAACAGGAAGTTCATTATGTATGTGCAACGTATCTTTTCTATTGTGCTCTTTGCGGCTCTTCTGCCTTTCAATCAAATAGCTGGTGCTGACGATTCATTGCAAAGATCAATTGATAGTCCTCAACGTGCTGAAAGCAACAGACTCAGGGATATGTTTCGCCATCCATCAGCAACCTTGATGTTCTTTGGCATTACTGCTGATATGCGGGTCGCTGAAATATGGCCTGGACGTGGCTGGTATACCGAAATCCTTGCTCCATGGTTAAAACATGGTAAAGGCCAACTAATCGCGGCGGGATTTCCTGCTGACACACAATCTGCCTACAGACAAACACTTCGTGAGGAATATAACACTTGGCTGAAAGCCTCTCCAGAACTATATGATGAAGTGCTGGTGACCGAATTTGGCCCGGAAACTGACTGGCAGTTTGCTGAGCCAAACAGTGTAGATGCTTTACTGACATTCAGAAATGTCCATAACTGGGTTCAGGGAGATTTCGCTGATCAGGCATTTACCGCTATTTTTAATGTTCTGAAATCCGGGGGCATTCTCGGCGTAACAGACCATCGGGCCAAACCGGGCACACCGCTGGCCGTGATGAAAAAAAGCGGTTATCTAACCGAAGAATATGTCATTTCAATGGCTGAAAAGGCAGGATTCGTACTGGAAGAAAAGTCCGAAATCAATGCCAACCCTGCTGATACCGCTGATCATCCCAATGGTGTCTGGACATTGCCACCAAACCTGCGAGTCGATAACGAAAAAGACAAAGCAAAATATCAGGCGATTGGTGAAAGTGATCGTATGACCTTACGTTTTCGCAAACCTTAATGATTGACAGCTCAGACCCTGTTTTTTTCTGGGGTCTGAGCTGTTTTTTATCGAATCACCCTGACGGCAATTTCCAATACAACCGGCTGCTGTAAACGGCGTTCAATTTCCTGTTTTACTTCATCCATTACCGCATCATCCACTGCGGTTTTCGATACCATCGTCAAACTGATAATGAGTGGATCTCGTGGTCTGACATTGACATCCACCAGCTTGACCCCTGCTATTTCCTGACCATCCAGCTGACGTAACACATTGTTTTCCGCCACCATTCTCTCAAAACCAATGGCCAGTGGAATAGCCAGAATGGCGACCATGACCAGGGTCAGCATCAAACCACGTTTAGCGCGATGGAATGGACTATATCCCAGAACCATAAAGGTAATTAACGCCGCCAGAATAATGCCCACCAGGTTGGTCAGATATAACAGAAATGCCCCGAAAAACACGGTAAAGTCGAGCCACCCCAGACCAATACCGGCAACAGCTAATGGCGGCACCAAGGCCACCGCAATCGCCACACCGGCCAGACTTTTGGCCACTTCAGCACGAGCATGCGCATAAGCACCGGCAATACCAGACACCACCGCGACACCTAAATCCAACAACGTCGGACTGATACGAGCTGCAATTTCGGTATTAATATTATTGAGCGGAATGAACCAAGCGATAAGCATGGCACATAGCAAGGAAAGCCCTGTACCTATCGCAATACTTTTACCGCTTTCCAGCATCAAAGAATCATCCTGACGCAGAGTGCCCAGTGACATCGAAATAATTGGTCCCATTAACGGTGCCAGAATCATTGCCCCAATCACCACTGGAATGGAATTGGCAAATAAACCGAACGCAGCCAGTAATGTAGATAGCACCATCAGCGTTAGATAGGCAGGCGTTGCCTTGGCACTCTCTCGCATCATCATAAATAAATCTTTGAACTCTTCCGGAGCCGCATGATGCATCCATGGCAATGGATAACTGATCAGTTCATTACGAGCTTTGCCCAATGGCAATGCCTGTGTTCGAACGATTTCCTTCTGCTCTCCGCCACTTTCAGCTAATGCCAGCAAACGTCCGGGTATCAGGCGAACGGCCCTTCGCTCAACGTTAAATTCCAATTGCTCTGCTTCAGATACCATTTCATCATGGTTGTATTTAATAGGTTTACTGGTTTCCAGCTTTAACTGGCTGCTTTTAATAAAACCTATAAACGGCGGGTTATTTCGGCTCCAGATATTGCGCATGAACAATGAAGCAAATAAAAACCGTAACATTTCAAATACGCTTCGCGGCGCCAGTACTAAAGCATGCAACATGCCATCATTGGCGTTGGAGTCAGGCATAAAACGACGTGATAAAACTGAACTTCTGCCATGCTCAACCGCCACGATTCCGAAAGCAGCGGTTTCAACAACCTTTTCTTTCTGCGTGGTAATGGTAAAGGGGGTAAAACGCACTTCTTTCAGACTGCGCATTAAACGCCAGAAACGTCGAACGCGAGCCCAGAATGGCTCAACCATTGCTTCACCGGGCACCAGAGTAAAAGTTTGTCCCACAATGACCGAATTGAAAACCGGACGTTGATTGCATAGCAACAAATCCAGTTGCGATGCATCGTTATTCATAATATCGCTGAGGGCATCATCTAAGTTGGCAGCAATGCCAAACCCGTAACGTGCGTGTTTCATTCCGGGATGCGGTAACAGGCCTATTGTCCACTCCTGTTCACGCGCCTGTAACATCAAATCTCGCAGACATTCATCATTGAGGTAGCTGATCACCAATTGATCATCAGCAAATTGATACTGTTGTGCTGCCTGAAAATTGCTGAGTTCGATTTCCCATTGCTGCTCGGGTAATTTAGGCAATATCTGATCTTGAACTTCCTGCTCATCTTCGGCCGAAAATATCAGCACCACCCGACGTTTATCCGTAATTGAATCAAGTTTGCTGAGCAGATCTTCTACCATCTAGAGGCTCCGGAAGGGGGTTAAGCGCGTTATACAATGATGTAACAGAACTTGCCGTAATGGCAGATTCCGGGGTTATTTAATCATGAATGTTGCCGGGGTTAACGTTGGTATAACAGTTTATTCATTTTGCTAATGGTATCTGTACCGATCTGTTTAGGGCAAACCCGCTCACATTCCCGGTAATTACTGCAACTGCCAAAGCCTTCAGCTTCCATACGGGCTAACATTCTGGCGGGACGCTTTGTGTCCAGCTGTCCCTGTGGAAGACTACTCAAATGACTGACTTTGGCTGCGATAAACAATGTAGCTGAGGCATTGGGACATACCGCCACGCAAGCACCACAGCCAATGCAGGTTGCTGCATCAAACGCTTTGTCAGCGACGGGTTTAGCGACTGGCTGAGTGTTGGCTTCCGGCGCAGCGCCGGTTCTGACAGGGATGTAGCCCCCCGCCTGAATAATACGATCAAACGCACTGCGATCCACCATCAAATCCTTTATCACCGGAAACGCTGTAGCTCGCCAGGGTTCAATCCATAATTCATTCTGATCATGATAGTCACGCATATATTGCTGACAGGTCGTAGTGGCCTGATGCCGTCCATGCGGTTCACCGTTAATCACCAGACTGCAACTGCCACAGATCCCTTCACGACAGTCATGATCAAAGACAATCGCTTCTTTTCCAAGACCGATAAGCCGTTCATTCAAGGCATCAAGCATTTCCAGAAAAGAAGATTCTGCTTCCACTTCCAACTCATGCTTTTCAAAAAACCCGTCGTCTTGGGGAGAAGCCTGACGCCATATATGCAGAATAAAATTCATTGGTAATTCCGTATCCCGGGGCTGACAAAATCAAAATGCAAAGGCTCTTTGATCAGTTTTGGCTGCACAACGTCACCGGTAAATTGCCAGGCAGAAACAAATCCAAAATCGTTATCACGCCGTTGCACTTCACCGTTGCTGGTCAGATGTTCTACACGGGCATGACAGCCACAGGACTCTTCACGGCTCAGGGCATCAATACACATTAACTCACCCAGTTCCATAAAGTCGGCAACCCGGCCTGCTCTTTCCAGGGTTTGATTCAGCTGTTTATCGTTACCGCTGATTTTGATTTCACGCCAAAACTGTTCACGTAGTTGCTGAATCTCTTCAATCGCCTGCTTTAAAGCAAATTCATTACGTGCCATGCCGCAGTGATCCCATAAGATCTTACCCAGCCGACGATGAAAATGATCGGGCGTTTGTTTAGGTTCAGGCGCATTTAACAGTCGATCCAGACGCGATTGCGAATAGTTCATAGCCTGCTGCACTTCGGGATAGTATTTATCTTCCAAAGGCGTTTGTCGGGCAAGATAATCGGATACCGTCGTCGGCAGAATAAAATAGCCATCTGCCAAGCCCTGCATTAACGCACTGGCCCCCAAACGATTGGCACCGTGATCGGAAAAGTTGGCTTCACCACCGGCGAACAGACCATCAACTGAGGTCATCAGATTGTAATCCACCCACAATCCCCCCATGGTGTAATGTACCGCAGGATAAATTCGCATTGGTTGTTTAGTAGGATCTTCAGAAGTGATCCGCTGATACATATCAAACAGGTTGCCATATTTTTCATTGATGACATCGGCACCCTGTTCTTTGATGGCATCAGCAAAATCCAGATACACACCCAGCTTCTGACCATTGATTTCATGCCCAACGCCACGTCCATCATCACAAATATGTTTGACCGCCCGTGAGGCAATATCGCGTGGCACCAGATTGCCAAAAGCCGGATACATGCGCTCCAGAAAATAATCCCTATCCTGTTCCAGAATATCCCGTGGATCGCGTCCGCAATCGGCAGGATTTTTCGGTGCCCAGATGCGACCATCGTTGCGCAATGATTCGCTCATTAACGTGAGTTTGGATTGCAGCTCACCATGTTGTGGAATGCAGGTGGGATGTATCTGTGTAAAACAGGGATTGGCAAATAACGCGCCGTGTTTATGGGCACGCCAGATAGCCGAGGTGTTACAGCCTTTGGCATTGGTCGACAGGTAAAAAGCGTTACTGTAGCCACCAGTACAAAGCACTACACAATCGGCCAGATGCGAACTTAATTCCCCGGTCAGTAAATCCCTGACCACAATCCCTTTGGCCTTGCCATCAATTTTGATCAGATCCTGCATTTCACAACGGGAAAAATGTTCGATATGACCTTCAGCAATCTGCCGGCTCATCGCCTGATAGGCACCAAGTAATAACTGCTGTCCGGTTTGGCCGCGAGCATAAAAGGTTCGGGATACCTGCGCACCACCAAATGAACGATTGGCCAGATAACCACTGTATTCACGGGCAAATGGCACACCTTGCGCTACAGCCTGATCAATAATCGACGTACTCAGTTCCGCCAGACGGAATACATTGGATTCACGGGCCCGAAAATCACCGCCTTTAATCATGTCGTAAAACAGGCGCCAGACACTGTCCCCATCATTATGATAATTCTTGGCAGCATTAATACCGCCCTGAGCCGCAATACTGTGTGCCCGGCGCGGACTATCCTGAAAACAGAAAGTCTTAACCTGATACCCCATTTCGGCAAGTGACGCCGCTGCAGAAGCGCCTGCCAGACCGGTTCCTACCACAATCACCCGGTAACGTTTTCGATTAGCCGGACTGACTACTCGCAGATTGTATTTATGCTGGGTCCAGCGTTGTTCCAGCGGACCTTTCGGGGAAAAGCTGTCTAATGGTTGTTCGTCAGTCATTTATGCTTTCCAGTAGGCCACTATTGGCACGATGGCAAATCCCACCACCAATAACACGACAATTGCAGTGCTGATCCAGTAAAACTGTTTTGAGGTTTTGCCCAGGGTTTGCAACACATTGGTTAACGAATGCTGCAAATGCAGTCCTATTAATAGCACGCCCCCCAGGTAAATCGCTAATTGCCAGACTGAACTGAATAAGGTGACTGTCTGGCCGTATATATCAGCACCACCAAATGACCACATTTGCGCCATATGCCAGACAATAAACAGCAGAATCAGCGTGATAACGATGGAGACCAGCCAGGCGGGAATAAAATGATGCTGCCGGTGATGATAGGCATGAACTCTGGCCTTGCTGTTATGCAGTCGGATTTGCACCGCCACAATCACATGAAACACCAATGACGCTGCCACTAATAGCCATAAAGGCCAGCGAATCAGCGGTTGATTATAAAAATCATAAAACACCTGATATTGCTCGGGACTGAAAAAGCTCAGATTACTGAGCATATGAAAGATTAAATACACGGTCAGCACCAGACCGGCCATCGCCATCAGGCGCTTTTTAACTTGCAATAAGGCCATCAGCTTTCCCGGCTCATAACAATCTGATCAGTCTCCGACAACGGTTCGAGTTTTTCACGCTGAATGGTACGCACACAGCTGTTCCAGCGCAGAATGGCTTCATCATTGTGATCCGGACGCATTTGCTCAGCCTGCTGATAGCACTCTAACGCTTTAATAAAATAATCGTAGGCAAAGGCCCGCGACATAGGCTGGGTCAGCATAAAGCGGGCGCGCCGTTCCAGCACAATCCCGGTGTAGTAAATCTGTTTATATTCGCTGCTCAGTTTTGCGATCGCTACTTCAATGTCCTGAAACGGCGACTGACTGCCACTGATACTGATCTGATCCGTGAGTGCCAGGATGTAAACCACTAATGCGGCCTGATTTTCCGGCTCGATATTAAGGATATCCAGACAGATACTTTCCGCGATTTCAGGCTCTAACAATGAGCGATATTGTCGCGCCCGATCCAGAGCCAGCTCAATTGACTCGGCATGTATGTCATGTAAATTCAGGTCCATCAGGCTCTCTTACTGCTAGGAATTGCCGTCACGGCAGATATAGCCTCAATCTAAAGCAATTGGCATGGCTTTTCAACGCAACCGTGCCACATAACTGAAAATAGAGTCTGAGAGGGTCTGTTAACCGTTCATGGTGCCCATGAAAGATTAACAGTCCCTGGTTAATCTGTTATCTTTGACGGTTTTCTAACGGCTTAATTCCGGTTTATTTATGCAACGAAAGATTCTGGTCACCAGCGCACTTCCCTATGCCAATGGTTCTGTCCATCTGGGACATCTTGTTGAATATATTCAGACAGATATCTGGGTGCGGTTTCAAAAGATGCAAGGCCACGAATGTCATTATGTTTGCGCCGATGATGCGCATGGCACCCCCATCATGTTGCGCGCACAAAATGAGGGCATCACCCCGGAACAGTTAATTGCTGACGTCAGTAAAGAACATCAGGCCGATTTTGCCGATTTTGCGATTGGTTTTGATAACTATCACAGTACCCACAGCGAAGAGAATCGCCAACTGGCCAGCCAGATTTATCTGGCGAATCGTGATGCCGGACATATTGAAAGCCGTACCATCAGTCAGGCTTATGATCCGGAAAAAGAAATGTTCCTGCCGGATCGGTTTATTCGTGGTGAATGCCCAAAATGTGGTGCCGCCGATCAGTATGGTGATAACTGTGAAGTCTGTGGCGCGACCTATGACCCGACTGAATTAAAAAATCCGGTTTCTGCCGTTTCCGGTGCCACCCCGATCACCAAAGAGTCTGAACATTATTTTTTCAAACTGGGTAATTTCGAACCATTATTACGTGAATGGACTCAAGGCGATCATCTGCAGGCCGAAGTTGGCCGCAAACTTGGTGAATGGTTTGACAGTGGTTTGCAGGACTGGGATATCTCACGTGATGCACCCTACTTCGGTTTTGAAATACCCGATGCGCCAAACAAGTTTTTCTATGTGTGGATGGATGCACCGATTGGCTATTTAGCCAGCTTCAAAAATTACTGCGACCGTAGCGGTGTGGATTTTAATGAATTTATGCGTGCCGACAGTCCGACTGAAATGGTGCACTTTATCGGTAAGGATATTATTTATTTCCATGCCTTGTTCTGGCCAGCCATGCTGAAAGGTGCCGGTTTCAGATTACCGAATCGTGTGTATGCCCATGGTTTTCTGACGGTTGACGGCAAAAAGATGTCCAAGTCACGTGGCACCTTTATCAAAGCCCGCACCTATCTGAATCATCTGAACCCGGAATATCTGCGTTATTACTTTGCTGCCAAGCTCAATAACACCATTGAAGACATCGATCTGAGTCTGGAAGATTTCCAGAGCCGGATTAATTCGGATTTAGTCGGTAAGGTCGTGAATATTGCCAGTCGCTGTGCCGGCTTTATCAATAAACGCTTTGATGGAAAATTAAGTGATGCACTGACTGATGAAGCCTTATTTAAGACTTTTACCGATCAATCCGAGTCGATTGCCAGACGTTATGACAATCGCGAGTTCGCTCAGGCAATGCGTGAAATCATGGCGCTGGCTGATAAAGCCAATCAGTATATTGATGAACAAAAACCCTGGGTGCTGGCGAAAGAAGAAGGCAAGGATGCTGAAGTTCAGGCCGTTTGCAGCATGGGCATCAATCTGTTCAGAGTGCTGATTGCCTATCTGAAGCCGGTATTACCCCGCACAGCAGAACAGGCCGAAGCCTTCCTGAATATTGACTCGCTAAGCTGGGCGGATATAGCTCAACCATTATCGGGCCACACTATTGAGCCTTTCAAACCGCTAATGACTCGCGTTGAGCAGGATAAGATTGATGCCATCATCGAGGAATCCAAAGAAAATATGACCGCAACTGCTACACCAGGAAAGCCAGTTGAAAATGTAGATCCGATTGCCGATGAAATTCAGTTTGATGACTTTGCCAAAATTGATTTACGTATAGCCAAAATCGTCACTGCCGAGCATGTCGAAGGTGCTGAAAAGCTGCTGAAACTGACTCTGGATATCGGCTTGGCTGAAAAACAGGTATTTGCCGGTATTAAATCGGCTTACGCCCCTGAAGAACTGGTCGGTAAATTAACCGTGATGGTCGCCAACCTGGCACCACGTAAAATGCGCTTTGGTTTATCGGAAGGTATGGTGCTGGCCGCCGGCCCCGGTGGTAAGGATTTATTTATTCTCAATCCTGATGATGGAGCAAAACCTGGAATGCGTGTTAAATAAACTAGGGGCTATTGCTCTACCACTGATGTAACGCGCATAAAAAAGCCGGCTTGATAGCCGGCTTTTTAATGTTACCTGAACTGATCTTACTGTTTCAGTTCTTTTTCCATACCAATTTCGTATAACTCTAAATTGGCTTCTTCGATCTCACCCGTGATGGCATTAACATCGACTTTGTACTCACGACCGTGAACATTCACAATATCAAACTCATAAGTGACTGAACCATCGAACCCTAGTTCATATTCATTGGCCACCACTTCACCTGGAATAAAATCTAAAGCAATTTCACGGGCTTCAGCTTCGGTGATTTTGGCATATTTCTGGAACGTAGGATCGTTGGCTTCTACTTCACGTTCAATTTCGGTGACAAAACCTTCTTCGGCATTACATTCAACATTGTATGTGTTGCCATCTGCAGTTGCCTCAATATCAAACTCGTATACAGGATCATCACCTTCCATTTTCATTTCCAGCTTACGCACGTTACCCGGAATGGTATCCAGGGCAGCATCCATACACGTTTCCATTTTGACGAGTTTCCAGCCACGGATGTCATCAAGATCATAGTTGTCGTTATCAGCCAGTGCCATTGAAGATAATGACATGGTGATTGCAGCAGTTAAAAATTTGGCTGTATTTTTCATGATTGCTCCTTAGTTAAAAAATCCGGATGTTCCATTCTCTACCCGCAAGAGCAATGTTACTTAATCTTTCTTGTCGTTCAGGTATTTCCAAGAGCCATTATATTAGGAATTTTTCCCATACACAAAAAAGGCTCCACAAATAATTTTGGGAGCCTTTTTTATTTAACTTACTGCTGAACATTCACCTCAATGCGTTTGGGTTGAAGTTGCGCCACTTTAGGAATAGTCAGCTCCAATACGCCATCCCGCGAAGAGGCGTTGATATTATCGACATCAGCGGTTTCAGGTAAGGTAAATCGACGCATAAAAGTGCCACTGAATCGCTCAATGCGCTTGTAATTTTCTTTCTCTTCCACTTTGTTACTGTCGCGAACACCTTTAATTGTCAGCAAACCATTTTCGGCAGTCACTTCAATATCTGCGGCTTTAACGCCCGGTAAATCAGCGTGAATAATATAACTGCTGGCAGTTTCCTGAATATCCACTGCAGGGGTCCAATCTTCTTCATTAAAATTGGCTTCTGTTGCAGACGATTGCAATAAAGACGACATTTCGCGTTGTAGATTATCAAACAGACTGTAAGGTCTGTAACGTTGAATAGCCATAAAACACCTCCATAATTCAGTTCATCATGAAGACGAATATTGTCTTCTGATAAAGAAGATGGGATGTCTTTAAAAGAATTCAAGAGGCTTGAATATTTTAAAATAAAAATATAACTATCAATAACTTGCCACAAAGGCTATTACTCAACTGTGTTTTTTTTGGGACAATTGATATTGTCAGATAAGCTCATTAAAAATAATGGCTCACGGCATCAAAGCACCGCACTGATTAATGTTTGATAATACCCAAAACAACCGCAATATTTGCCAAATCCGCAGTAGTGTTTACATTCAACTTGTTTTTAATCTGTGTATTGTAGTTAGCCACGGTTTTGTAGCCTAAGTGTAATTCTGCAGCGACTTCATGTGCCGTCATGCCTTTAGCGGTCAGGCAAAATACATCAAACTCGCGCGGTGATAACAGCTCGACAACCTGACCGTAATGCAAGGTGTCGGAAGGATGTCTGAAATCATCAATATTCGGCAGGATATCCTGTTCGATATAGCGTTTACCTTGTGAGACGGCTAAAACGGCTTCCGCCAGCACTTCCGCCGCACTGTTTTTAGTGACATAGCCTTTAGCGCCGGCCTGAATGGCACGTTCTACATAGATAGATTCATCATGAATACTGTAAACCAGCACTGTCGCCTGAGAATCCTGTTTTTTAAGACGACGTATGGTTTCCAAACCGCCTATCCCCGGCATTGATAAATCCATCACCACGACATCAGGGCGCTGACGTTCGTATTCATGACAGGCTAACTCACCCCGATCGACATCAACAATGCTGCCGATAAAGGGTTGTGAATCCAATAACATTCTGAATCCTGCACGTACTACCTGATGATCATCCACCAGCAAAACACTAATCTTTTTTTCATTCATTATCTGATTTCTCAATAATTGGCATCCATGCGCTTACACAAACGCCTTTACCCGCTTCAGATTCAAATCTAAAGCGGCCTCCCATATTTTCAACCCGTTCTCGCATAGCCAACACGCCAAACCCATGCCCTGATGATTCACCTCCCTGACCATTATCACGAATTCGCATGACCACTCGAGGGGAAGTGTGTTCTCCCTCCTGTCGGATGACTAATGTTACCTCAGTTGCATTGGCATGGCGCACGACATTTGTCAGACATTCCTGTGCAATTCGGTAAACATGAATCGCCAGTTCATGAGCCACCTGATCCAGCCGTTCGTCATAATCCAGTTTAATTACCAAATCAGGATAGCGACGTCGCCATTCATTTATTAAATCGGACAAGGTTGCCCCGAGTCCTAAATCCGCCAGACTCAGTGGATGCAGGGTACGCATCATTGATCGCACGACTCCCGCCAGATGATTGCATATATCAGCAATGGATTCGGAAATTTTAGCGACATCAGCACCTGGCTGACGAATAGCTGTAGACATGGCTTTTACTGCTGTCAGTGATTGCCCCATCTCATCATGCAATTCCCGGGATAAATTGCGTCTTTCGGACTCCTGGATCTGCATGGTATGCCGTGCCAATGCCTGATTATTATCTTTGGCCAGTTTCAACGCATCTGACAAGTGATTGATCTCAGTCGCAATTGCATCAAACTCACTGATTTTAAAAGGCGGTAATTTACGTCCATATTGACCGGACTCAACTCTGCGTAGCCCCACAACAATACTTCGAACCGCCTGCAACATCGAGTTAAACACAATATTAATGGCCAGAAAAATCACCCCGATCATTGTCATCACCGACCAGAAATAAGCGACTGACTCTTCCCATGTTTCAACAATCTCATCCAATGGATCAGCACGAACAATAATCTGCTTCAACCGGCCATCAGCAAGTCTGATGTCATAATTTGCAGAGGGATAAGTCGTTTTGACAGCCCTCACAAACCATTCGGGTGGCCGTTCGTCCTCAATGCTGTCCGGAACAAACCATTCCACCTCTTCTCCTTCTTCATTGAAAATACTGATATGCAAATGCCGGGTATGCTGAATCGCGCTGATCTGCTGTAACCATTCATACTCTGTCATCGACGTACGGGATAAGTGACTAAAACCCAGGTCCATCATCTGCAAGGCGAGATTGAAAGAAGAATTCACTTCCCGTTCGACAGATTGTCGGGCCTGCCAAATCGTTAATACGCTACCGAACATGCTAATAATGATTACCGAAAACAAAATCCGGCTATTAATCAGACCTCTTAAACTCATGTATTTCCCATGACAATATTTTTATAGTTAGTTTCTTCCATAAGTCATCAACCTTTGAAACAGCAATATTCCAAGATAGTAACAGACTTATAAATACATATATGCAGGGGTATGCATCAATCAACAGCCCCTGAAATGTAAAATTTTAAATTTGTCGTTTCAGACGAAACAGCATAACTGAATTTTAAAAATCATAGTTCAAACCAAGACTGATGCCATAACTTTCCCATTTTGCCTCATTAAACTTCAGTTTCACGGTAGAACCATTTGCAAAATTGATTTTATCTTTGCCATTTCTGTCTGCAATCCACTTTTGGTAATGCACATCCAAGGTAAGGGCTAACCGAGGCGATAAGTGCCACGCCCCCGTCAGTTCGGTGACAAATCCGCCCCCCTCAGCTTCATGGGTAAAACTTTCCGGTTGAGCAAAATCACTACGCAAATTCCACTGCGCAGTAGCATCATAAAAAGCATAGTGATATTTAAAATTTAACCCCAGCTCAAAGGCATCCTGTTTGATAAACAGGTTTTCCATGCCAATCCATGGTCCATACCAGGTCGCATCATAACTGGAATCCAGTCCGGAAAATGGCCCTACTGGTGGTATGCGAGGATCTGCTGAAAGTGTCTGATATCCATCAACTATTTTTAAATCCTGTGAATAGTAATAAAGACCCCCCATAGGTCGCCATTCAAAGCGAGTCCGTGTTGATTCGTTTACCAACCATTCATATCGTTTGCCGATACCGATAGACAGATCCATTACACTGCCTTCATCGGCCCCGTTATTGGATCTTGAAAATTCCTGAGTCCGATTGTTTCCAAAATAATCCGAATCCTGATTTTTACCGTCATAAATTTCGCCATACAGGAAATCCAGATTCAGCAACCAGTTTTCTTTGGTAAATAACGTTGCCCCCAAATTAACAGTGGCAATATCAAGATCTTCCCAGGTCAGTTCCGACAGGATGTTTGGTTGCCCACCCAATCCTGCTTTATTCCAACGAAATTCATCACGCCGATAACCGGTTTTGAAATAAATATCCGCTTTATCGTATTGCAACCAGGGCGTCTTTTTTTCAGCTATTTTCTGGGGGCTCTCATAGATATGTACCCTCAACCGTTGCGGTTCCACGGCCTGGCCGACAACCTGATTGGCCGGCGGCAACTGAGCAGGCACTTCTTCGTAAACGTGCATCTGCAGGGCCGGTACCGCCAATATGGTGGATACCGGTAAAGCAAATAAGCCCACACCTGATAGCAGGACAACCGACTTAACGCGCATTAGCCACAACCTCATCAAATGGCAGAGCCGAAATCACATACATATAAGTTGAACTCTCTGTCTGGCCCACTGGTGATAATTGACTGCTTTCAACAGATGAAGCCAGCCAGCGGCCTTTAATATTCTGATAATCGACCGGCAAACTCTGAGAGGCCCGATTCACAACAGAAAGCGCAGTGACATGCATACCACCACGATTCCAGCTGCCCACTGGTGTGGCACTGATACGGTTATCTGCAAACAATGGCAGACTGTTTTGTGTGTTGACCCGAACCGGACTGTAATTTTTATCACGTATACGCTCAACCTCAGGGATACGCACCATTTCAGCCGCATACTGACTCATTTCCATATACACCTGATGACGTTCACTGACGACAGGTGCTGTATTGGTATTAGCTGAAGAAGTTTGGGAACCTGTCTGTTCGTTATCGTTATCGCGTTCAATAAATCTGTTGGGTGCAGGAGCTGGTGGTGGATAGCCTGCATTATGTGAACGATAATAGGCGTTGTCTGCCTGGCGAATTTTTTCACTTTCGCCCGGCGCATTCATGATTCTGGGCGTGATCAGCAATACCGTTTCAGTATCCTCTTCCGATTCAATCGTGGAACGAAATACCCGGCCAATCACCGGAATTTCTCCGAGAAGCGGTACTTTACGTTCATTTTTATTGACACTGGTTCGAATCAGGCCGCCTACCGCAACTGTCAGGCCATCTTTGGCCATAACGGTTCCGGTTAACCTTGCTGTATTAATAGTGTCTACTGATAAATTGGTTACACCGCCCTCACCGTCGGTCACCGGAATCGTACCGCCACCACGATTAACCGTTGAGCTTTCCTGTTCGAGTTGCAGGCTGACCGTGCTGTCAGAGTTTATCCTTGGCGTAATCCGCAGCGTAATACCAATATCTTCACGATTGACCAACGCCTGCACATAAGCTGGCTGTATCACTACCCCGTTATCAATGACGGAGGCAAAAAACTGAAAGCCTTCGGTGACCAGTGTTTCTTCACCGATAAATAATTCAGCCTCACGATGATTTGATGCCACAACCATCGGGTTGGATAACACCCGAACCCGTCGGTTTTCTTCTAGAAACTCAAGATTGGCACGCAGCCGGTTGTTGAGAAACTCGTAGATAAATGTACCAGAGTTCAACAGGGCATTATTACCCAGCAAAATGGGTTGTGAGGATTGATTGCTACCGCTTGGTTGTAACTCGAAATTAAAAATGGAATTAAAATCCTCGCCCAGAATGACACTGAGGATCTGCATTTCCAGCATGACCTGTGGCACCGGAATATCCATTTGTTTTATCAGTTTTTCGATTGCTGATAGCACAGCCCGATCATCCGTACGCACAATAATCATATTGTGTTCATTGTTAACGGTGACATAAATCGGTTGTGACTGGATGGTCACCTGTTTGAGGGTTTCCTGACTGATATTGGTCGACCCGGAAGCTTCCACGGAAGCAGCCAGTTGAGAAATCTGATCCACCGTCAAAATGCTTCCATCCAATTGGGAACCGGCGTTTGTCAGGGTATTGCCAGCACTTCCTCTGCCACCTGATGAAAAACGATTGGTTGAACGTCCTACTCCACCCAGGTTTGATGAACGTACATTGCGAACCGTGTTGTTGCCTCGACTACTACCGCTCCGTCCACCACTGCCAAATACATCTTCACCGGGCGCCTGACCCAGTGACAGAACGACGCGCTGTCCATACAAATCTTCAATGGCCTGAGCAATAATCTGTACATTCGCATTTAATAAGGTAAACACTTCAATATGTTCACTCTCCCGCACCACCAGATCCTGACTGTATTCCTCGCGCGTCATAATCCGATAGGTATTGGTATCCTCGTCATAGCGATACCATAAATTGCTGATGCGGCTGATGGATTTAACAGCATCAAGCACACTGACATTTTTCAGATGGATGGTGAGCCGACGATTAGTGGCATCCGGTGTGGCGATGATGTTGGTATCGGTTAATTCAGACAATGTCCGCACCACATCAGCAAGCTGCGTATCATTGAATTCAACCTCATCAATATAGTCTGCAGCCTGAACCGCATTAAGCGGTAATAAAACCAGGCAGAACAATTGAATAAAAAAGAAAAATTGCTTCATAGTCATTTATTTCAACACCCGGATTTTGCCAATCGTGCCGGTTTCCACCGTCACCCCTAAACGCGTAATACTGGTAATCCGAATCGCCTCTGAAGGGCGTCTTGGATTGATATTGATCTCATCGCCTTCCCTGACCATATAAACCCCGCGGCCGACGACTTCCAGCAACGCCAGCATTTTCTCGCTGTCATCAGAAACAAAACCACGCAGACGCATATCGGGAATATCCGTAGCAACCACATCATTAGGATTAAATGTTCCTGCCCTGGAATAACTGCTTAACTCTGTTCCACGAATCTGATACATCAACTGACTGGGGGTAAACGGATCACGCATCAAAGCGATGTTGTCCGTGTCAGCATCACCGTTTTCAACGGCAGTAACGACATTTGTCCAGACAGCAAAAACCATCATGACGTTGTAATAACCTGTTCTTCGCAGCACGTGTTTACCTCCCACCAGCCAACGCAAACAACGCCTGGAAAAAGGCGTAATAGACAAATCCCACCATGCCGCCGATCACCAGTATCATCGCGGGTTCAATTAAAGCTGTGAGTCGTTTGATTCCGGTTTCCAGCACCTTTTCATAATAGGTGCCAAGTTCCTGCAGAATATGGTCCAGCGTACCGGTGCGTTCACCGACCGCAATCATTTGTGTGACCAGAGCCGGTAACATTGGATGACGAATACTGGATGACAAATCGTGACCAGCAAAAACCCTCTCTGCAGCTTGTTTGAGCTTGTCGGCATAGACACGATTAGGCATCAAGTCTGCTGTAATTTTCAGTCCATCGAAAATATTGACACCACTGCTCAGCAAAATTGACATGGCCCAGTTCAACTGGGCCATTGAACCGTTAATCATCAATTTACCCATCACCGGAATGCGTAATAAAAGCTGATCCATCCATAAACGCCCCTGCGGCGTCCGATAAAACAGCCAGATCGCGATCAGTATGGCGATAGCAGTAATGACAAGTTGTATGCCGTTTTCACGAATACCTGCGGAGATATCGATAAGCGCTTGAGTTGATGCCGGTAACGCCTTGCCTTGTCCCTGCAAAAACGTCGCGAATTTGGGAATAATGCTGACCACCATGAATATCGCGACACCAATCGCCACCAGCACAACGATGACCGGATAAATCAATGCCGTAATCATTTGTTTTTTCAGTGCTGAACGTTTCTCCAGATGGCTGGCCAGCCGTTCCATGATCACATCAAGCTCACCGGTGTTTTCACCGGCCACGATCAGATTGATGACCATGTGGCTGAACACATCGCGATGTTTTTTCATTGCGGCAGAGAGTGATTGCCCTCCTTCGATATCTTTCAGCATGACTCTTATCGCCAGATTAAGACGACTGCTGGAAATTTGTCCGGCTGACAATTCAAGCGCCTGAGCCACAGGTAAACCGGCTCTGAGCATGAATGCCATCTGCCGGAAATAGAAAATCAACGAATCCGTTCCGACAGAACGCTGGGTGGCCAGCCAGTCAGCAAAATTCGCCTGCCCCAGGAAACCACCCTGTCCTTGACGTTCACGAATATCCAGTACGCGTAAACCCTGTGCCCGTAACTCCTGTGCTGCCATGCTTTCATTGGCTGCCTGTAATGACCCTTTCTGTTCATTACCAGCACTGCTCAGGGCGTTATAGCTATACAGCGGCATCGTAGATCACCTCATCCCCGGCAACATGTTTCACCACGGCTACTTTCTGTATTTCATCCAGCGTGGTCATACCGCGCAGTACTTTTTCACAACCGTCCTGCCACATGAAACGAAGTTTGTCGCCCGCTGCCTGCTCCAGCGTTTCTTCATCTGCCCCTTTTGCCACCATTCTGGCAAGCTGTTCATCAAACCAGAGGGTTTCAAATAGGCCCAAACGTCCGCGAAAACCAGTTCCCTGACAGACTGCACAGCCAACCGGGTCAAATATCTCTATTGATTTATCCTCATAGCCCAATGCTTTGCTTTCAGATTCAGTCGCAAACCGCTTACGAGCACAATGCCTGCACAAACGCCGCACCAGTCGCTGTGCAATCACAGCAGTCATGGTGGAACCTATCAAAAACGGTTCACAGCCAATATCGATAAGACGGGTAACCGCGCTGACGGCATTGTTGGTATGCAAGGTAGAAAAAACCAGATGCCCGGTCATCGCCGCTTTCACCGCGACATCAGCCGTTTCGGCATCACGGATTTCCCCGACCATTAATACATCCGGGTCATGGCGTAATAAGGAACGCAGTGCATCAGCGAAGCTGATTTTGGGGCCGGTCTGTATCTGCGACACCCCTTCCATCACGTATTCAATCGGGTTTTCTACTGTCATGATATTGATGTCAGGTTGATTGATTTCCTGCAGCGCGGCAAACAGCGTGGTGGACTTGCCACTTCCTGTCGGACCGGTCAGCAGAATCATACCGTAGGGATTACGAATGGCTTCGTTAAAGCGGGCCAGATCCTGTTCCAGCATGCCTAAATCCGTCAGTGTCAGACCGCCGGACTCCTGACCAAGCAGACGCATGGTAATCCGTTCACCCAGACGGGTGGGTGCAGTTGCCACCCGGATATTGAAATCCAGATCAAATGGTGCCGCGAGGTGGTAGGTAAAGCCGCCGTCCTGAGGTTGCCGCTGTTCAGCGATGTCCAGACCAGCGAGTACCTTTATTCGTGACACCAGACCGGATGCCACACTTTGATCCGCAGCCAGAGGGTAATCAGACAGGCTGCCATCTATCCGTAAGCGAATTCGCAGACCTTCCTCTTCCGTCAGTAAATGAACATCTGATGCTCTGGTCAGATAGGCTTCTGTCAGAATGGTGTCCAGCAACCCCACCAGATCCGTTTCCTGAGACGCTGTTGCATTTTCTTCAACGGCTGCCATGACACTGGTCGCCAGATAATTGTCGACAAGCAGTTGTAACCGTTTCGGTTCCGCCATCACGATGGGTAACTCAGCGCCCATTAAACGTGTTGCCGAGGTAATCCCGGCCATATCATCCGGATCCGCAGTAATCAATAGCAGATTTCCATCCATCTGTACCGGTACAAAATACTTACGTTTGATCAGACTGCCGGGCAGTTTTTTCAGTAATTTCCGTTCAATGGAAGCTTTCGTCAGATCAATAAACGGAATATTCCTTGATTCAGCCACCGCACGGTGCAGTGCTGAAACAGGTATACGGTAATGTGCCAACACCTTGCTTAACACCGGCACCCGCTGACGTCTGGCTTCCACTTTTAATCGCTCGACAGTCTCCCCATCAAGTAACTCAGTGGCCACGCCTGCCTGCAATAACAGTTCGTCAGTTAACGCCATACCGCCTCATTCACCAATGGCAAACGTCCTGGTGCATCGCTGACCGAACCTGGATGTTTACAACTCATAACGACAGAATCACTTCTACAGATAAGGGTTGAGGCATACCGCGTAAAGGCGAAACAGGAAGCTTGGTAATATTCATCCGCAGTACCGAGACTTGCCATGGCAGACCGTCAAGACCATGTAAAAAACGTCTCAGAGATTCATAACTGCCTTCCAGCTGAAGTTTTTGCAAAGGTCTTGCATACATTGACCCCGGCGACATTCGGGCAATCCAACCAGCTGTTGCAGGCAAAATAACATCCTGAGCGGGTTGTTCGGCTGTTTTTCGATTACTGTTGCGACTGGCCTGAGCAACCTGCGTCACAGGTGACGCCTGGAAGGATTCATTGGTGCGAATACGGATACCGGATTCCATTGCCAGTGATGAAATCATCACGCGTAATTGTTGCGAGTCGCGGCTGGCCAGACGATTTTCAATCACGGCGGCACTTTCCTGCAATGCAGCAACATCGGCTTCCTGTTCATCAAGTTGATCGAGAATATCTTCAATCACCTCATCGGATTCTTCCGGGATTTCCAGCTTACCGATACGGACCTGTGTTGCCAGGACTTGCTTCTGAAGTGATTCAATATTGGCTTTTGCTGGCTGATATCGTATCAATCCATAGCTAACCAGCAATATCACCACTGCAATAGCAATTGCCAGGATTCGCTCACGTTTGTTCAGCTCTCTCAATGTCATTGGTTCTGCTCCGATTGAGAGATTTGTAACGGTCTGGGTTTCACCTTGACCAAGCTCAATGCCACCGCATAGCCATCCAGATTCAGCGGGCCGGAACGCTCAAGAATCTGCACATCTCTGACGATCAGGTTCCAGGTGGATGCTGAATCTTTAAGGGCCTGAATAAATTCCTGTGCAGCGCTCTCTGTGAGTGACCAGGCATCAATATTGAAATTATCCAGTTCAATAAAATCACTTTGAACGGGCTGGTTTGCTGCCATCATTGGCAGACGCTTGCCCATTTCATCAATACTATTGATAACGATATGGTCATTAAGTGCATTTTGCAGAGTGCCTAATACCGCCTGCAGCAGCATGTTACGTTCGGGCAGCTCTTCACCGAAAAAAGCCATCCGGGCTTCCATTCGCTGCTGGCTGGTCTGCTGTTGTTTAAGCAGGTTCTTGCGCGCTTCAATTTGTTCATTGATGGCGGTTATGCGTCTGACCGCTTCATCCAGTGTTCTGGCACGTTCATCCAGCACCGTTTTTTGTTCAACCAATCGCGTTTGCTGAACATGCATGGTCACTTCTGATGCCATAATAACTAACAAAAGTATTGCTGCTACGCCGGCAAACTGTATTTCCTGACGCTGAATAAGAGGTGGTTTTTCCCCACCCACCCGGACAGGAACACAGGCCGTACCGGTATAAATCCCTGTAACATGAGATGCAGCACCGAGTATGCCGGGCGTAACCCCAGTCGAAGCATCAAGCCCACTCAGAAAATGGATCGGTTTGGTTAATACTTCGCCCAAATTTTGATAAAGCTGATTATCGGTTTCACTATGACAACTCAGCCAGGCTTCTTCTATCGAATCGGTATTGGCGGCATGGTAGGCCTCAAGGCACCCGTCATAAGCCTCCAGAGAAGCGGAATGGTGCACCTGAAACTGATTAACCAGGCCTTTGGATAAACCCGTTGTGGTGACAATTCCCGGGCCTGATTCGATTAATAATTGCTCATTATTGGTTGCTTTCAATAAGCTATTAGACGCCCCGGTCAACGGGAATACTTGCAACAGGTTTATTCCATGTGTTTTAAACGCATCCACCCAACGGTTTATCACTGATTTATAAACACAGCTGATTAGCCAGTTATAAATACCTGGCGCATCTTTCACCGCGCCCTGTGGTTGCCAGCCACATTCAATCTCTTCTTCATCGGAACGCAACCAGCTCTGGCATTGAACAAAGCCATTCAAACGTTCCTTATCTACATAGCCATGTTCCAGAGCAAGCTCACCAAATCGCTGAAAATTAGAACGCTGCTGAGTACCAATCCCCATCCCCGCCGGTTTATTCGCCTGTTGAATGCCGCGGATATGATTGACCTGTTCCGCTGTCATCAAACCCTGCTTGATCATCAGATAACCGATGCTCCACTGGTTTTGCTGTTGCATCAGCAAAGGCTCGGCCTCCCAACGAATCAGCGCCTGCATCTGTGCCAGCGGTTTCGGTTTTTTGGGGTTAATCGGTAATTCAATCAGGCTCGACATAGCCGCGGGTGTTAATAATACGGCCTGATTTCCCGACCAACCATTGGCACGGATGGTATTTATTACTTCGGTTAGTGCAAGTCCCGGATCCAGCAGGTTGGATAACGCATGCTGATGTGTGACCAATCGACTCCCTTCGCGACTGATGACCGCTGCTCTCAGGCTCAGGCCATCACTCTCGCACACCAGAATCTGGCTGGGTTTACCAAATGAAATATTTTTCAATGCAGAAAGCGTATTCAGATTCATGGCGTTGGGATTATCCAGTCAAGTTGCAGGTTCAGGCTGTTTCTGGGAACAACAGTGAAAGTTCTTATAGTCGATGAGTCTGGTTTTGAGTTGCCCGGCGGTGGCACACAGTCACCATCAAAGATGACATATTCATCTGGATCGCCAGATGGAACCTCATAACAAACTATTGCATAGGTCCGAATACCCTGCACAATGGCGCTCGACTCATCAAAAACAAATGTTTTAGTTAATGTATCCTCAGCAAAAACATCACTAGCTGCTAAAGTTATTGGGACTTCACTATTAGAAAATCCGCCATCAACATAATCTGAAAGTTCAGAGTTAAAAACTCTCAGTAAGAGTTCACTATCATCATCTGGAAGATTTTGCTCACTGATATTGTTGAATCTGACCTTAATATCTTTTATTTTCCAATCATCATTAACAATGAGACTTGGAACTACCGCACTGATAGGTTGAGGAAAGTCATCTAAAGATGAAACGGGATCAAACCCAAGACTCTGAAGTTGAACACTTGATGTTGCAGCTGAAATATTAAAGATCCATCCAAAATCTTTATTATCCTGAAGAGTATCCGCATCAACATTCCCATAACCATCGCGAAAGCGTGGTTTGCCATCACGATCAGCAATTACTTGAATATAAGGGCCTCTCCAACCAAACCCTATTCCGGTATCTGTAACTACTGACCACGGCTCTATAGTTACCCCCTCACAGGTCTCATTTACCAATAACTCTTTGATACATTGAGGTAGACGGCCCATATCAGCAGCAAACCCGCTAACTTCCGGCGCACCATTAATTGTGCGTGTGGTATCGCCTACTATTGCCTTACGAATCAACTCCATCCGCCGTTTGGTTTCATCGTATTTGGCCTGATCCTCGACACCTTCAGTGAATAGCAATCCGGCTGAGGCCAGTAAGCCAATCAGGAACAGTACAAGCACCATTTCCAGTAGAGTGAAACCGGATTGAAAATGACTGTTAGTCAAATTCTGTAATTTTGCAGACAGGAAATTTTTATTGGGCAGTTGCATTAATCAGCCTTTGTTAACGCAACAAACAGAGAACGATATCATCACCTTCAGCTACGCAAGGATCTGATGCAGCTTGACTATCATTCTCGTTATTAGGACCCATACTTATTATTCGGGCAATATCACCAAATTCTGAATAGGAGGCAGGACTGGCTGTATATTCCTGATCATTGATTGAACGGCATTCATAAAACTGGGCTGAGGGTTCTGGTGGAATACACATAGATGGTGGCCGGGCAAAATCCAGTTCGGGATTAATCAGCAGATAGCGATTTCCCCATGCATCTGTTAAACCTTCACGTGAAATATAGGCCCCATTCCAGCCGCGTTTTGTATCAGAATTCCATAGCTGATGTTGAATAGGCTCTTCAAGTTCAAACGGATACTCCGTCAACATACTCAAACCATTTTGTTCACACCACTCGGATTTTTCGTCGGCTTCTGCCGTTGGGTCAGGCATATCCGAAAAATTCATATTGTTTACGTCCAGAGTATAAGCACGAACATCACCATCAAGATTTGGTTCGTGATAAACACCGCAGGGTAATGCCCCCGTGTCACGCCGGAATTGCAATAAAGCAGTACGAAGTTCGGACATTTCCATTTTGGTGACGTCAATTCGACCTTGCTCATCGATACCATCGTAGGCAACCATTGCACCTGTAGCCAAAATTGCTAGCAAAACAATGACAGCCAGTAACTCAAGCAGTGTAAAACCCGCCATTTTGGATTTTGGCTGCGAGAAACAGATTGAATGCTGCCGATTATGTGCAGTATGGCCGGGCAGACGCACTTGTTTGCTCGGTTTCAGTTGTCGGTAAAACAATAAACACCTCATTTACTTGTTCCCGATGTATGGCAGACCATCAATTCAAATTGGATTTTTGATTTCCTGTTTATCAAAAACCTGTGGTTGTTATGGCTGATACTCCTGTATCAGGGTTTTGTTGGATTTTGCCTTAAACCAACCTACGACGTTTTATGCACAAACTTTTTGTTTGTTGGGCTTCGTGCCTCAGCCCAACCTACCTAGATCATTCTGTTAAAGATGGTTGGCTTTAACGCAATGAACTGTTTTTCCGGTTTAAATAAACAAGGGGCAGGCAGCGCCTGCCCCAAGGTTTATCTGAACTTTTTCATTTAAAGAATTAGTTCACTGTTGCTTCAGCAACGTTTTGGTCAATTGGTTTACCTTCAGTATCGATAAAGCCAAGCAGACGTGGACGTTGTAAAAACTCCGCTTGAGTCAAATCATCAACACCAGGGTCACCGATTGAACCTTTGTTACCTCTGGCTAAATGGAATAACCCAACAAACCGTGCATAACTATCGGCAGGGTTGACGTTTGCACTGCTATAGGCAGGTGACTGAATTACACCAGCAGAAGAGTTAACAGTGCTATGTGCCGCATCACCACCAAAACCAAGTGCCAATACCAGATTGCAACGCTCAGTACTTAACGCATCATTAATTGAGTTAATCACTAATGGATCTGCTGAAGCAGCACCACCTGCAAAAGTCCCGTTCATAAGTTCACCGCCCACTTTACAAAGCAGTGGTGTACCAGCATTATCATCGAATGCTTCAGAAGCCAGAATTGAAATGTAAGTTACGTCGGCACCGAAATCACTATATTCAGTTTCAACAGCACCACCGTCAGTTGCATCAAATGGATTAGCCCCCTCGTTGTGATTACGGTTTGGTGCTAATCCAACTCTTATTCCATTACCAGTTGTTCCAGCCTGGATATGCTGAATTTCTTCCATGCCAAAGTTGTCATCGAAATAATCTTCAAGAAAGTCTGGAACATCAGAAGCGGCTACAGAAAATGCAGTTTGAAAGGCTGTAGCCAAATCAATACTGGTTAGAACTTCTTGGAGAGGTTCAGGAAGGAATTCTGCATCTGTACCACCTGCGGGTGTATTTGCATCATCGGGATCAGCCAAGTTATCCCATTGGTCCGGATATGCGTAAGTTACTGCACGAAAGGCACGGACGCCCTGATCAAGTGTGGCAGCAGTTGAAGCAGCACGAGCGGCCTGAGCGTTTTCACCTACACCGTCATAGGCAACCAAAGCACCCGTCGCCAGAATAGCCAACAGGGTGATAACAACCAATAATTCCAGCAGCGTAAAACCTTTTTGTTTTGCTTGCAGTTTTTGGGCTTTTGCACGCATTGCCGGGTCTTGTACACCTGAGAAATCAGCGTGACGGAAACGGCTGACCATAGCTTTCATTTGTTTAATGTTCATTTTTTATATCTCTCTGTTGAATGCCGCAGCTGCCCCATACAGCCTGTTGGTCATCTGGATTTAATTTTTTTGTACGTGATGTGCCCCACACACATTCAACATTCACCGAAAGATTGAGTCTTTTCGCTTTGTCATGAGCAGGCTTTTTACGCATTTTGTTCAGAACTGGGAGATTCATAAGAACGACGTTTAATTTGATACTGCACGATGTTTGGAGGTATGTACCTCCGCTAAATCGGGCATGTCGACCACAAAACGGTACTGCTTACCACAATGCAAAATCACCTCTTTCTGACGGCGTTTGAGGATTTTCACCTCAATCCGAATATCACCAAAACCGTCATGCGCCAATACATCATCGACCAGCTCCATCAATTTGTACTTAAGTGGTTTGACGGTGGTGTCAGTTGTACTTGTCATATCTCACGGCTCTGATTTGTTTCGGTGAGTGGATAGTAGTGAAACGGGAATTTATTCCCTATAGGAGATTTTCCTTATTTTGCAAAGGAATTAACAACTTACTTAAAAAATGCAGGTAACATACTGTTTTAAATAGTTAACTACGTCACAAAAAAAAGTATTCTTTTTTTTATTGAAAAGTTCCAAATAAACATAGGAAAGGGAAATTTTTCCTGAACAGCGTAATTTCCCACTAAAATTCGGGAAGAAATAAAACAGTCGTATGCCGTAAAAAAGAAACTGCCGAACGAGCCTGCTCATCCGGCAGTCAGTGAATGCATTTATAACTCAGGGTTCTAATGGGTAAGCCGTATCCTGATAGTTTTGCAACTGCTGTATCAGTGGAAAGAGTTGCTTATGCCCCCCCACAAGTAACCCACGGGTGGCGACTTTCCAGTACTTGTCCATGTATTTCGGATAATGTCGCATCGCCAGATCAAGTTGATGAGAAGCCGCTTCCGGCTGATCGGATAAGGCAAGCAATGTCACCTGGTTATAGACTTCCTCCTCGCCGGGAAGATATTTCATTAGCTGGGTATTCATCGCTAATTTGTCAGGTAAAACTTCCTGCGTATCGGGAAGCGCCCGAATAATGACTAAATCCAGATAAGGTGCAAACAACGATTTATCACGGGTTTCTGCCATTTCATAGAGCAAGGGAACGGCTTGATCATTATTGAACAAGCCCATTCTGCCTTTGGTATACCAGTTTTCCACTTTGCTGTATTGCATGAAAGTATTGCTCAGCATAAATAAACTGAAAAGCAGCAATGCCGCCGAAACGACGATCCCCAGATTCAACTTCAATGTGATGTTTCGTTCAGAACTGATCCCCGTTACGATAGCGGCAAGCCCCAGAAAGTAGGCATACCACAATGGATATTCCAGCAAACTGTGTACAGCAAACACGGCCAGGATCGCATACAGCCACCAGCGTTCAGCTGATATCACCACACCCCGTTGTTGCCAGAACCAGAAAATAATGCCCGATAGCAGAATCAAACCACCGAAAATGCCTGTTTCGGCTAACAGATGCAACAACATATTATGAGCATGATCGGCATAGCCGTTTAATCCCGGGTAACTTTCTGTCATTTCAAAGTTGTGCCAACCGAACTGTCCCCAACCGATCCCCCACAGCGGATGATGGATGAACATTTCCCAGGCCTGCTGGATTAACAATAAACGTATGGATTCCCCTTTCACATTTTCAGCCACCCTCTCCGCAGGCATCGCAGGCATATCGGCACTGAACAATGGCAATACTAACTGCACCAGAATAAACACCGGGATCAGCCAAAGTAACCGACTTGAGATGAAATGGATTTGCCATTGAGTGGACTTCCTGGCGATTAACCAGCCACCAACAGAAAGTAAAATCACATATAGCCAGCTCATTCGCTGCCCGGTTAAGGCCAATACCATCAGAAATACAATTGCAGTAATGGCCAAAGCCCAGAAATTAATCCGCTGACTCAAATAGAGATATAACAAAGAGCCCAATGCCAGCGCCATATATGTGGCCAGATGGTTGACCTGCCCCAGATTGGCAGCAAAACCACCCGACTTATAACGCAGTATAAGTGGCGAATCATCCCACCCAAGGTATTGCAGCGTGACAATAACGGCTGAAATAAGCCCGCCGACAACCAACGCCCAGGCCAGCGTGGGGATTAGCTTCTCCAAAGTTAATAGATGTTTTAGCTGAGCGCCCAGAGTAATCAACAGACTTGCCCATAGCAGATACAGGCAAACCAGAAAGCTTTGTTGCCAGTAGTTGAATAAACCAAGTTTGTATTGAATCGCCACAATCACCAGTAACCCCAGCGGCATAAGGGCGAACCAGGGAATCTGCAGTTCCTCCCAGGATTGTTTCCGCAACAGAAAAATCATGGCCAGGACGCCAAGCGCTATCGCTGACCATTGATTATAAAACGTGGTCAGGGGTATTCGATGATGCGGAATCAAGAATGGCAGAATACAGAGCAAAGCCAGTAAACCACAGGTAATCAAATTAATTTTGCTAATTTTATTAGGGGGGGCACCCGCCGCTTCACTCACTTTACATTCTCCTGATAGTGTCATTCATCAACCAGCAAAATCTTTGCTGGCAAAAAGTGCGCACATAATAGGAGAATTACTTCCCGCAAAGCATTAGGAAAATATCCCTATTTATTTTGGGAGGTTTATTTAGATCGAAATGATGGTTTGTAAAAAAGCGATTTTAAGTTAGCAATAAATGATTTTTTCGGACGACTGAAATAATGGCCATGAGAATGATAAAAGGAATTCCTCCTATATGCGGCATAGCGTTAGATGACTATGATTAGCTCCAACAGCTTGCTAATGAGATTCTCTTGGGGCGACGCCCTGAACTAGTTGCTAACTGTAGCCTTAAAGTTTGTTACCTCTTCAGATTTGTCATGTGATCTGATTAACCGTGGATAGACCTGTCCACGGTTTTTTTTTGCCTGATTTCGAGAGGGTTCAGGTTTTCAGTAGCGTGAACAGTTAGAACATACCCAGTTGTAATTGAGCGGACTCACTCATTTGATCCCGAGTCCAGGGTGGATCCCAAACCAGCTCAACATGCACTTTATTAACACCGTCTATGCTGCTGATTTTGTTTTCCACATCACCCGGAAAGGTCTGTGCCACCGGGCATCCTGGCGCAGTTAAGGTCATTTGGATAACCACATTTCCGGAATCACTGACATCAATCTCATAGATCAATCCGAGTTCATAGATATTGACTGGAATTTCAGGATCGAAGATGGTTTTAAGCATCTCAATGACGTCTTCCTTCAAATCTTCTGCCGTAAAAGGTTGTACCTGATTATCATTCATAAAATTACTCGGTGCTAATCGAAATATCGTGGTCGCTGTCTATCGCTGCATGTACGGTATGCCAGGACAAAGTCGCGCATTTTACCCGTGCCGGAAACTCTTTGACACCACTTAGCACTTCCAGTTTGCCCAGCAGGTTGCGATCTGTCTCTTCTCCGGTCATGGATTTATGTACCTGATCATAAATAGCCTGGGCTTCATCAATCGTTTTACCTTTCAGGGCTTCTGTCATCAAAGAAGCAGAGGCCATTGAAATGGCACAGCCACTCCCTTTAAAGCTGACATCTTCAATCACTTCGCCATCGAGCTTGACGTAAACTACCAGCTTATCGCCACATAATGGATTATTGCCATGCGCCAGATGGTTGGCATGATCAATTTCACGAAAATTACGTGGGCGTTTGTTGTGATCCATGATCACTTGCTGGTAAAGCTCTCTTAAATCACTCATCAGGCAAAAAGCTCCTGTGTTTTTTGTATCGCGTTAATCAATGCATCGACCTCTTCTTCTGAGTTATAAAACGCAAATGAAGCACGGGCTGTCGCCGGAATATCATAAAACTCCATAACCGGTTGAGCACAGTGGTGCCCCGTTCGAATAGCCACACCTTGCTGATCAAATATGGTGCCGACATCATGCGGATGCACGCCTTCAATCATGAAAGAAATCACGGCGGCTTTCTCAGCGGCCGTGCCAATGATTCTGACACCGGGCAATGCCTCAATTTTACGGGTAGCAATATCCAGTAAGTGGTGTTCCTGAGCAGCAATATTATCGATGCCAATCTGCCACATATAATCAATTGCCGCACCGAGGCCGATAACGCCGGAGATATTCGGTGTACCTGCCTCAAACTTGGCGGGCAGTTCGTTGTAGATAGTTTTTTCAAAACTGACCGAGAGAATCATATCACCACCACCTTGATATGGCGGCATCGCGTTCAGCAAATCTTCACGACCATACAATGCGCCAATACCAGTAGGGGCAAACATCTTATGGCCAGAGAACACATAAAAATCACAGTCCAGATCCTGCACATCCACGGTCATATGCGGCACCGCCTGCGCACCATCAATTAAAACCGGAATGTTTTTGGCGCGGGCTCTGGCAATCATGCTTTTGACCGGATTGATAGTTCCCAGCGCATTAGACACCTGACCAACCGCCAGAATCCTGGTGCGTTCGGTGAGCATCGCATCAAAGTCTGTCAAATCCAGCTCACCTGACTGCGTCATTGGGATGACCTTCAGTTTGGCACCGGTTTGTTCACATAATATCTGCCACGGCACTATGTTGGCGTGATGTTCCAGATGACTGATCAGAATTTCATCATCCGGCTGCAACATGGGCCTGACAAAGCTTTGAGCAACCAGATTGATTGCCTCTGTTGCTCCACGGGTAAAGATGATTTCTTTATCCGAGTTGGCATTAACAAATTGGCGTACTTTAGCGCGGGCCGCTTCATATAGATCGGTTGCCCGTTGGCTAAGTTTATGCACACCACGGTGAATATTGGCATTGTCATGCAGGTAATAATGACTGACAGCCTCAATCACCTGTCGCGGTTTCTGGCTGGTCGCGGCATTATCCAGATATACCAGAGGAAAACCATTGATCTCCTGGTGGAGAATCGGAAAATCCGCACGAATCGTATTAATGTTCAAATTGCTCATGCGCCTCCCCTGGGTAATCGTTTTTCAATTACTCCGGTTATGGATTGTTTGAGTTCCTCGTTGGATATACGTTCAATCACATCAACAGCGAAAGCAAAAGTCAGTAAACTGCGCGCGCTAACTTCATCCAGACCACGAGCTCTGAGGAAAAACAATTGATCTTCGTTGATTTGGCCTACGGCACTGCCATGTCCACATTTGACGTCATCGGCGTAGATTTCCATTTCCGGCTTGGTATCAATTTCACAACCACGGGATAACAGTAAATTACGGTTACTCTGATTGGCATCGGTTTTCTGTGCGTCTTTATGCACAATCACTTTGCCATTAAATACTGCATGGCTCTGCTCATCCAGCACGCCTTTGTAGACTTCTTCACTGGTCGTATTCGGCACCGCATGATCAATACGTGTGTGATTATCAATATGTTGTTCGCCCGTCACCAGATACAGACCATTCATTGTCACGTGGGATTGCTCACCCAGTAATTGACTGTGAACATCATTTCTGGCCAGTTTTCCGCCAAGCGAAATATTGGTGTTATGCCATTGACTGTCAGCGGCCTGCGAGGCAGCCATGGTGGCAACATGATAATGGTCCAGGGATTCACGCTGTAATTTGTAATGAAACAATTCCGCTTTGTCAGCCAGACTTATTTCAGTAATCACATCGGTTAACCCATTGGCTTGATTATTACCGGCATAGGTTTCGATAAATGTTGCCTGACTATCTTTTCCAAGCACAATCACATTACGTAAATGCATGGCATAGTGTGCCGTATGTCCACTGTTTACCACGATTAATTCAATGGGTTTATCTACCTTGGTATTAGCTGCGACCTCAATGAAAATACCTTCATTCATCAACATGGTATTCATGGCATTAAAGCCTGGCTTTTCCAAATTGACTTGCTGATTGAGAAATTCGCTGGCGCGATCGATTGATTGTGAGAATGGCGTCACCGTAAGACCTTCGGGCAGCCCGTCAAGATATGAGGCTGTTAAATCCACTCGACCATCAACAATCACCAGGCGATAGGCATCTTCCACCAGTTTCAGCTCATGAATATCCGCATACCCTGGTTGGGAGACCTGATGAACAAACTGTTCCTGACCTAACGACCAAAGGCTGGTGTATTTCCAATCTTCTTCTTTTCTGCCCGGCAAGCCATTTCGCTCAAACTGTTCCTTGGCTTGTTGACGCAATGTTTTCCAGTGTGCATTATCAGCCACCATGACATCACGGCTATTGGCCACCGCAGCAAAATCGGTATGGATGTCTGTTAATACTTTCATGCAGGCTGCCCTTCTGGTTCCGGTGCATCATGCACCCAGCTATAGCCGGATTTTTCCAGTTCTTTAGCCAGCTCTTTATCACCAGACTTCACAATGCGACCTTCAGATAAAACATGAACAAAATCAGGCACGATGTAATCCAACAAACGCTGGTAATGGGTAATCATCACAAATGAACGTTCAGGGCTACGCAGCGCATTCACCCCTTCAGAAACGGTTTTCAGGGCATCAATATCCAGTCCGGAATCGGTCTCATCCATAATGGCTAATTGGGGTTCCAGCAAGGCCATTTGCAAAATTTCATTACGTTTTTTCTCACCGCCGGAGAAGCCTTCATTCACACTGCGGTGCAAAAACTGTTCATCCATCTTAACCAGTTGCATTTTGCTGCGTACCAGCGTCAGGAAATCAATGGCATCCAACTCATCCAGACCTTGATGTTTGCGAACAGCATTTAATGCCGCTTTAAGCAGATAGATATTGCTGACACCAGGAATTTCTACAGGATATTGGAACGCCAGAAACACACCGCGACGGGCACGTTCTTCAGGTTCCAGTTCCAGCAGGTTTTCACCTTTGTATATGACTTCACCCTGGGTGATTTCGTAGCCTTCACGGCCCGTTAACACATTGGATAACGTGCTTTTACCGGCACCATTTGGCCCCATGATGGCATGTACTTCACCCTCATTGACCGTCAAATTAATACCACGCAGAATTTCTTTGCCCTCAATTTTTGCGTGTAAATTTTTGATTTCCAACATTTTCATAATTATTCTCTATTCATTTTTATAGGTTGAGCAGCCTGACCCGCCCAACATGTAGTTATATTAGGGAACGACGTTTAACCAACTGAACCTTCCAACGATAAACCGAGCAGATTCTGAGCTTCCACCGCAAATTCCATTGGTAATTCGCGAATAACCTGCTTACAGAAACCATTGACGATCATCGATACCGAGTCTTCCACATCAAGACCACGTTGTTTACAGTAAAACAATTGATCTTCGCTGATTTTCGAGGTTGAGGCTTCATGTTCAACCTGAGCGGTCGGGTTTTTCACTTCAATGTATGGGAAGGTATGTGCGGCACATTTATCGCCCATCAATAACGAATCACACTCGGTGTAGTTACGGGCATTTTCCGCATTGGGTCCAATACGCACCAGACCACGATAGGCATTCGACGAACGCCCGGCGGAGATACCTTTTGAGATGATGGTTGAACTGGTGTTTTTACCCAGATGGATCATCTTGGTACCGGTATCAGCCTGCTGCATGTTATTGGTCACAGCCACCGAATAAAATTCACCGATAGAATTATCGCCTTGCAATACCACACTCGGATATTTCCAGGTGATAGCTGACCCGGTTTCTACCTGAGTCCAGGATACTTTTGAACTCTCACCACGGCAGGCAGCACGTTTGGTGACAAAGTTATAGATACCACCTTTGCCATTTTCATCACCGGGATACCAGTTTTGCACGGTGGAGTATTTGATTTCAGCGCGATCCATAGCGACCAATTCCACTACCGCCGCATGCAGCTGATTTTCATCACGCATCGGTGCGGTACAGCCTTCCAGATAACTTACATAGGAATCGTCATCGGCGATAATCAACGTACGCTCGAACTGCCCGGTATTCGCCGCATTAATACGGAAATAGGTCGACAACTCCATCGGGCAACGCACACCTTTTGGAATGTAAACAAACGAACCATCGGTAAACACCGCTGAATTCAAGGCCGCATAATAATTATCTTTCTGTGGAACCACGCTGCCCAGATATTTTTTAATGAGTTCCGGGTGTTCCTGAATGGCTTCGGATATCGGCATAAACAAAATGCCCTGCTCGGCCAGTTTATCTTTAAACGTATTGGATACGGATACGCTATCAAAAACCGCATCTACTGCGACACCGGCTAGACGGGCACGCTCATCCAGAGGCACACCGAGTTTTTCGTAGGTACGCAATAATTCAGGATCAACTTCATCCAGACTTTTTGGCCCGTCGGTTTTTTTCTTCGGTGCAGAATAGTAACTGACCGCCTGATAATCGATTTCCGGATAATGTACATGTGCCCATTCCGGAGTCTCCATGGTCAACCAGTGACGGTAGGCTTTTAAACGCCATTCCAGCATAAACTCCGGCTCACCTTTAATGAGTGATATCTGGCGGACCACGTCTTCACTCAATCCGGGTGGCAGACTATCTGACTCAATATCAGTAAAAAAGCCGGCTTTGTATTCTTTCTGCGTAATTGCTTCAAGTTGTTGTGTTTGATCATTCATGTTGATCACCATCCTGTAAAGAAACTGCTTTTGCCCTGTAGCTGGGCGGGTAAAATTGAACTGGACGAGCCGCTGAAAGTGTCGGTGTCAGCATATCGGCTAATTTCACTTCATCCAGTGCATGGAAAACGGCGTTATTGATTTGGTTCCAGTTTGTCTGCACGGCGCAATGGGTTTCCTGATCACACTGCGATGCACTGCTGACACATTCAGTCAGTGCAATCGGTCCTTCTATTGCGGTAATGATCTGCGCAACAGAAATATCGGCTGGATCACCACTTAAAATATAGCCACCTTGCGCTCCCCGCTCGGAAGTTAACAGACCTCCAGCTGACAACACTTTTAATATTTTTCTGACCGTAGGCAGCGGCATATGCACCGCATCTGATAACATATGCGCGCTGTGCTGCTTGCTACGGTGTTCGGCAATGTAGCTCATCAGTACAATGCCGTAGTCTGTCAGTTTACCCATGCGTAACATGTCACGCCCTCCTAATTGATACCATTATAGTATCATTTAACTGAATAACCAAGTGTATTACTCGGCTATTCAATCTGAAACCGGCAGAAAAATATGAGACAATCGCGTAGCGAACTTCGCGGCTGATAATATCTCTAAGCCATGGCAGCCTATTTTTATAACAATATGAGAGTCTTAAGACATGAAACTGAAATATCTCGCTTTCCTTCCCGTTTTATTTGGAGCTAATGTAATGGCAGAAAACGCCACCCTCGATACAGAACAACAAAAACTCAGCTATATCTTCGGCATACAAGTCGGTCAGCAAATGATGATGGAAAACGTAGAGCTTGAAATGGATGCGTTTAGTGCCGGTGTAGCCGACATGATGGCAGGTCGCCAACCACAAATGGATCAGGCTACTGCGCAGGAAATTATCGGCAAATACCAGCAGAAAAAGTCGCAGGAACTGGCTGCGCTAATGAACAAAAAACAGGCTGAATCCAAAGCTTACATGGAAGAAAATGCGAAAAAAGATGGCGTTGTTACCACAGATAGTGGTCTGCAATATGAAATCATCGAAGCAGGCGATGGCGCAACACCAACTGCATCTGATCGCGTTATTGCTCATTACGAAGGTACCTTATTAGACGGTACAGTTTTTGATAGCTCTATCCAACGGGGTGAGCCGGCTACTTTCCCTGTTAACGGTGTTATTCAAGGTTGGCAGGAAGCTCTGCAAATGATGAAGGAAGGTGCTAAATGGCGTGTGGTCATTCCGGGTAACCTGGCTTATGGCCCACAAGGCGCCGGTGAAATGATTGGCCCTAACGAAACATTGATTTTTGATATTGAGCTGATTGCAATCACTCAGTAACCATTATTAGAAATCATTTTGAAGCCGCCCACGGGCGGCTTTTTTATGTCTGCAATAATTGCTTCAGCTGCGCCCAATCAAAATAAGGACCCGGATCCGTTTTACGACCAGGAGCGATATGTTCATGGCCGGTTATGCGCTCACTGGACAATAATGGATATGCAGCAAAAATAGCCTTGCTGACTGCCGCCAGCTGCGAATATTGAATTTCAGTAAAAGTTGTCTCATCATCACCTTCCAGTTCAATACCTATTGTAAAATCATTACATTTTTCACGCCCATCCCAGCACGACACACCTGCATGCCAGGCGCGTTTATGAAATGGCACAAACTGCTGCATCAAACCATCACGTCTTATCAGTAAATGCGATGACACCCGTAAATGAGCGATCTCTGCAAAATAAGGATGCGCATTGGGATCCAGTTGGTTCAGAAACAAGTCGGCAATCCAGCTCCCACCGAACAGGCCTGGAGGCAAACTGATATTGTGAATAATGATGCCGCTGATATCGGTTTCATCTGGCCGATCATCATAATTTGGCGAAGGTAAAATTTCTGCCGTATCAAGCCATCCACTCTGTCTGTCAATAATCACTTTTTGCTCCAACTTGGGTTTGTGAATAGATTATCAGAGCTTTAACAGTTACCCTATCGGCTGTTTAAACTGAAGCTCGCAAAACTATGACCATCCACAATTTCATTCCGGCAAACTTTATCAGCTCGCAGGTCAAACTCTCTTTATTAGAAGATCTTGGCCAACAGGATCTCACCGCGGATCTTATTCCGGTCGGGGCAATAGCCAAAGCCAGATTAATCAGTCGACAGACTGCTGTTTTATGTGGCCAGGATTGGTTTAATGAAGTCTTCAATCAGCTGGATCCAGACATCCAAATCCACTGGTTTTTTAAGGATGCTGATTTGCTGCGTGAAAATGCAGTGATATGTGAGCTTTCCGGAAATGCCCGGGCATTATTGAGCGGAGAACGCACCGCGATGAATTTTTTGCAGACGTTTTCCGGCACGGCCACTCAGACCAAACGCTATGCTGACCTGGTCCAGGATTTACCGGTCAAACTGCTGGATACCCGAAAAACCCTGCCAGGCCTGAGACTGGGACAGAAATATGCTGTTCGTTGCGGTGGCGGAGTCAACCATCGTTTCGGTTTGTATGACGCCATATTGATCAAAGAGAATCACATCCTTGCCACAGGATCTATTGCAGCAGCCGTTGCCCAGGCCAAAGCCTTGCATCCCAATGTCTCGGTTGAAGTTGAAGTCGAATCCATGAATGAACTTGAGCAGGCACTTAATACCGCTGCTGATATTGTATTACTGGATAATTTTTCGTTAACGATGTTACGAGAAGCCGTCAGCTTTACCAATGGCAAAGTCGCTCTTGAAGCCTCTGGTGGAGTCAGTACGGATACGATTCGTGGCATTGCAGAAACAGGTGTTGATAGAATTTCGGTCGGTCAATTAACCAAAGACTTGCAGGCTGTAGATTTATCGATGCGGTTTATTGATTAAATTAAAAAAGAAAGGCCGCCTATAGCGACCTTTCTTCTTATCTAAACGATTGAATTAAAGTGTAACTTTAAAGCCAATCCAGCCAGCTCTTGGCGCACCGGCACCAACAAAACGCGGATCATCCAAGTCCAGACCTGGCGCTTCATCCGGTTCGCCATATAAACCAAAGTTTTCATATTCACTGTCAAACAGATTATCGACTTTGGCAAAGAACTGAACATGTTTGTTCAGCTTGTAACGACCGTGCAGATTAACCAGCCCATAGCCACTGATTTTCTTGTCTTCGTTGGCTTCATCACCGCGGTAGTACTGACTTGAGTGATAAGACGCCGTTGCACCTAAAGATAATTTCGGTGTAAACGCATAATCGACACCAATTTTAATATTGTGCTCGGGAATTCCCGGCAGCCGATCACCTTTTTTCACTTCAAAGGTTTCTACCTCGTCATCAACTTCACGAGCATAGAGGAAAGAATCTTCAAACGTTGCCCGAACATAGGAATAGTTGGCAAACCACAGTAATTTATCCTGCTGACCATTTACACCCAATTCCAGACCAGCACGAGCTGTTTTATCGATATTGTCAAAATTACCCAGTGTTAAACGCGGGTCATTTACTTCATCTTCAACATCGGGGAAGAAGAATAAATCATCTTTCAACTCGGTATAAAACACACCGGCATTCCAGTTCATAGTGCCATGTTGACCACGTAAACCGGTTTCAATGGTTCTGGCAACCACATCATCCAACGGCGGATCGGCCAAAAATGCGTTGGGATAAGAGCAAGGACTGCTTTCTTCAGAACAGGTCAACTCAGATGGTGTTGGCGCACGATTTGATTCGCTGTAGTTACCATATACCGTCAGGTTGTCCCGCAAAGCATAAGTTAAACCGACCGTCGGATTAAAGCGTTTGAATACATGCTTGTTACCCGTTTCGTTCAGGTCCTGTTCACCGCCTTCGCTGGTGCCGGAAATATCAATCTGGATCCAGTTGTAACGGCCACCAACAGTCAAATCCAAACGTTCAGTCAACGAATGTGTATTGGTAAAGAACAGACTAAAGGTATCCGTTTCAATATCACCATCAACCACTGTCTCATCGATAATAAAACCGGTACCGTCGGTGCCACGGCTATCGGTAAACTGTGCGATTTCAGATTGTGAAGCATGTTTTACATCTGATCTGTCGTAGGAAGCGCCCACAATCAGCTGGTTTTCACGTCCAAACAAATCATCTAGAAAAGTGGATTGTAAACCAAAGCCATAGCTGTCCTGCTTAGTCTTACTGGTATTGTTTAATGCAATAAATTCTTCACTGCCATCAAAACCCAAAGGTGCAAACGGCGTAACCACTTCACCATCATCGTCTACAATATTGGCACCATCAATTTCCAGTTCTGAACCATCACCATTGAAGGTAGAACGATCACTGCGTCGATAATAAGTGTTGGCCGATAGCATCATGGTGTCATTTACCCAATGTGAACCATTGAGGGTAAACATTCGTAATTCATTTTTGGTATTGTCGGGATGAGTAAAGACCGCTTCACGATCCTCTCTCACCAGTTCAATCGGTGAAGCCCCATTGCCATTCAAATCACTGTCTACGGCTGTAATACCAAAATCCAAGCTGCTGGTTTCGTTACGATAGCTTAAGTTGGAAAAGAACTGTTCAACTCTGGAAGGTGAAAAATCCCGCCAGCCATCTTCTTTGGTAATGGAACCGGTCACAAAATAAGCCAGGTTACCATCACTGCCACCACTTTCTATAGTCCCGGAATCACGGCCGAAAGAACCGGTATAAGCTTCCAGACTATGTCCAGGATGGGTAAAACCATTTTTGGTTTGAATCGATAAGGCACCACCCAATGTATTCAAACCGAATAATGGATTTGAACCAGACATCATATTCATACTGGCAATAGCTGATTTTGGTAATAATTCAAAATTAACCGCATCACCAAAAGGTTCATTAATACGGACACCATCCTGATAAACAGAAATACCCTGCGCATTACCCACTAATGGAGAGGCTGTAAAGCCACGGAATTTCAAATCAGGTTGGAACGGGTTGTTTTGTGCATGGTTGATACTCATGCTACCCATTGTCTGATTCATAAAATCAGAAATATCCAACGCCTGATTTCGTTCGATATCTTCAGCTGTAGCCGTTTGAACATTGCTTGGAATCTTATCAGCCTCCAGTCCCACACCATGTAATGGTGTGAGACTGATGACTTCGATGTTTTCCAGTTGCAGATCCGGTTCAGCAGCTAGACTGAAACCGGGACTTAACGCCGTTGCTAATAACGCAGGCAGGACGCTGCGTCGAAATGGAATCGCCATTTTTAATCTCCCAGATTAATATTTTGTAGTACTTTTTTAATAGCTTTCTATGAAGCCTATGGCGATGCTAGCATGGCGTTTCACACATAGAATTAGGAAAAATTCCCAAAACAATACGGGAAGATTAATCTGTTGATTTTATTGGGAAAACCAGGAAAGTTGATTATGCAGTTGGACGACTTCACCAATGATTAGTAGCGTAGGTGCGACAGGTTGTTGTTTTTTTGCCAACTCAGGAAGTTCAGCGATCGTACTCACCCATACCTTTTGATTCTCGGTAGTACCCTGTTGAACTAACGCCGCTGGCATATCGGCGCGCATACCATGTTTCTGCAGCTGTTGACTAAGAATATCAAGCCCGGCCAGGCCCATATAAACCACTACCGTCTGCCGAGGTTGTACTAAGGCCTGCCAATTCAGATCAAGCTCGCCTTCTTTTAATTGACCGGTAACAAACACACAGCTTTGCGAATAATCACGATGTGTTAATGGGATACCTGAGTAACAGGCAACACCTGAAGCGGCTGTGATTCCCGGCACTACCTGGAAAGGAATCTTTTTCTCGGCTAAAGTGGCAATTTCCTCGCCGCCGCGGCCAAAAATAAACGGATCGCCACCTTTCAATCGTAATACGCGTTTTCCAGCCAGGGCATGCTCAAGCAGTAACAAATTGATTTCATCCTGACGTTTACTATGCCAGGCACGCTGCTTACCGACATAAATCATTTCGGCTTCTTTACGCACCAAAGCCAACACTTCCTTGCTGACCAGTCGATCGTAAAACACCACATCGGCCTGCTGCATTAAACGTAAGGCTTTAAAGGTTAATAAATCAGGATCACCGGGCCCGGCTCCGACCAGATAGACTTCACCCTGCTGCAAGGCATGATCTGCGGTCTCTTCAATTAATGTTTCCAGAGTTTTGATGGCTAACTGATCACGACCGGCCAATACGTGATCGGCGACCGGCCCCTGTAAAACGGCCTCCCAGAAACGACGACGCTGCTTTAACTGAGTAAACTTCGCTTTGACCCTTTCGCGATACTCGCCAACCAGCAGGCCCAGCTTGCTGTAAGCAGGTGGGATAAGTGTTTCCAGCCTGGCGCGAAGTTGTCTGGCCAGAATAGGTGATTGGCCACCACTGGAGATGGCGACTACGATGGGTGAACGATCCAAAACTGACGGCAGAATAAAATCACACATCTCAGGTTGATCGGCCACATTGGCCAGAATTTTTTTTGCCTTGGCCGCCTGATACACTTCAAGATTCACACTCTCGTCATCTGTTGCGGCAATAACAAGTGTCTGATCATCAAGGTAATTTGGCGAAAATTTGTCATTAATCCAGTTTATCTTGCCCCGATAGTCTGCATCTTCCAATAACTGACGCGACATCTCGGCAATTTCAGGGGCAATAATGGTGACCATTGACTGAGCTTTTAATAATAAGCCGGCTTTGCGGGCGGCAATTTCGCCACCACCAACTACCAGACACTGACGATTTTTTAAATCAATAAATATAGGTAAATAGTCCATCTTACTTCTGTTGTGTTAAAGGTAATTCAACGGCTTGCAAGATATAACCGTCGGATAAATTTTGAATAAGTGCCACGAGTTTCAGTTTATCCTGCTGCCAGTCTGGAATAAGTTTCAGCTGATGTTCGATAAATGTTTCACCGGAAGGATCCAGATCAAACGGACCAAGCCATTCCCTAACCAGATTTTGATGGTTGAATGTTCGCCCGGCATTATCTCCGCCCTGCACATCACTGAGCACATCATCTTCAGTGATCGCGATATATAATTTACTGTGTTGACGATTTTCTTCACCAGTTACCTGACTACGACTATCAATCATGAGTGCATCATCTATCAGATAGGCTCTCAGGCGAATCTGCGCCTGAGCATCAAACTCATTGAGAAAGCTAACCGCCTCATTGAAATTCTCTCGCCAGTTTGGCAAAGACTCACCGCTTAAAACAAACTCTGGCGTATAAATGGTCTGATATCGATTCAGTAAAGCCAGTTGTTTCTGTCGTTCGGAAAATTCCGGCTTGGCAAAAACATCTACCCAACCTTTTTTGTCATTCAGGTAATCAATATGAAAGCCTAAAACAATATAATTAAGCTCAGTTTGCTGCTGATATAACCAGCGTTCCGCGGGAGGACAGAGACCACAACCTTCCGAGGTAAATAATTCCAATACTGCGGTATGTTTAGCGTTACTCGAAGCCTGCCAGCGATCTACTGCCTGAGCACTTAATGGCAGAAAGACCAGAGCCAGCCAAAAAAGCCTATGCATGGAGAGATTCATATCAGCCTCCTTCAGTTCACTGAATCCTATTCACTAAGACTCGGTAATACTGTGGAAATTTTCTGCGACATATCCTGAATTTCAGCCAGTTCACGCAGAACAGCCGTAGCATAACTGCCCGGTCCCAACTCAAACTCTAACAGCAAACTGGTTTCATTGATAAATTGCCATTTCAATTGTTGCGGAAATAGTCGCAGTGCCCGACGTTCCTGATTTAATCCCAGCTTTTCCAATTGTCGCTGCCAATCCTGCCAATCTGTCAAAACGGTTTGTTCGAGCATAAGAGTCTCTGCCTTGCTGATGGCTTCGCCTTTTCCCCACAAAGGACCGGTCGGATGAATGTCCATGTCTTTGATCCGCTGTTGAAGCACAGCATCTTTGATTTCTGCGACAAAATAACTGGCCCGTGTGCCGGCCAGCAACATCACATCGCCTGCAAGCATTTCATCCCAGTTGCCTTGTCGGATTCGTTCAGCCAGCACCAGATTAAACAACCAGGAACGTGCCGCTGAAATAATAATACTGCGTTGATTACGTTTTTTCGGCTCTGTTCCCTCGATGAACCATTGCTCAGCTTTTTTCAGATTGTTGCCAAAATGGCCAAAGCGTTGTTCAGCAAAATAATTTGGTACGCCCTGCTCAGCGATTGTTTGCAGATTTTGTTCCCAGACAGTCTGTTCGCCCGTAATGTTGGTTAACCGCAGTCGAAAACGATTTCCGGCAAGTGCACCTCGCTTGAGTTTTTTGCTATGGCGAACCGCTTTAAGAATTTTGATTTGCTCATTTTCAAATGCTAACCAGTCAGGTTCCGGCAATCCCTGTAAATTGACACTGAACCATTGAGAGGTCACGGCATGACGGTCTTTGAGTCCGGCGTAACCAACAGCAACCGGCGAGACACCTGCGAAACGGGCAATTTCCTGTGCCAGCCAATCGGTATTGGTATCGGTTTTCTGGACATACAACCAGACATGCGATCCTTCACCTTCGGGTGAAAACGGCAAATGCTCTTCTACTTCAAAATAAATGGCTTTTTCGCGCAATTTTCCCGTGCAACCAGCTGCACTGGCTGATTGCCGCGGCAAGGATAAATAATCAAAATGTTTCAAACCGATTCAGCCTTTTTAATCAGCGCAACAGCATGGGCAGCAATACCTTCTTTGCGACCAGCAAACCCGAGTTTTTCGGTAGTAGTGGCTTTTATATTAATTGCTGAGGATTCAATATGCAGATCCGCGGCCAGCAGCTCACGCATCTGTGGAATATAAGGCGCCAGCTTCGGTGCCTGTGCTACCACTGTGGCGTCCACATTGCCAACCTGCCAGCCGGCATTGGTCAAATCATCATATACTCGCCGTAATAACACCCGACTATCGATCCCGGCATATGTCATATCATTATCTGGAAAATGATGACCGATATCCCACCATCCGGCAGCTCCCAGCAAAGCATCACATACCGCGTGAATAAGTACATCACCATCAGAATGTGCTTCCAGACCATGAGAGTGCGGAATAGTTACGCCACCGATAATCAGTACACAGTTTTCGGTAAAACGATGTACATCATAGCCATGACCAATTCTCATGGGGCTTCTCCATTTTCTTGTTGCTGTAAAAACAATGCGGCTAATGCCAGATCCTGCGGCAAGGTAATTTTGATATTGTCAGCATGACCTGCAACCATTTTCGGGTTATACCCCATAAATTCCATGGCGCTGGCTTCATCTGTAATCCTGATACTGGCCTGTTTAGATTGACTTAAGGCTTCAGACAAAACATTTAAACGAAACATCTGTGGGGTGGCAGCTCGCCATAATCCGCTTCGATCCACTGTCGCCTGGATAGTGTTATTTTCATCGACACGTTTGACAGTTTCCGTTAACGCTACGCCCAGGATACCACCCACCGGGTCATTGCCTAGCTGTTGTAACATCTCATCAATATCGCTATGCCGTATGCAGGGACGCGCCGCATCATGCACTAATACCCAGGGATCATTTTCAGTCAGTGTCTGTAAAAACTGTAAGGCATTGCTGACCGAGTCAGCCCGCTCCACGCCCCCTATGGTCGTATGGATCTGCCAGTGTGGTGGTAAATTCAAAGAAGGCCAATATGGGTCGTTAGCGGATAAAGCGATAACAATCCCTTCAATTCGTGGATGGTTAGCCAGCCGACTCAACGTATGAAATATAACGGGTTGATCATTGAGCAATAAATACTGCTTAGGTCGATCAGACTGCATTCTGCTGCCAATACCCGCTGCCGGGACGACTGCCCAGACTTTATTGCTCATCATCTGGAATATCGATTATATGAAAAAAAGTCTCTTCGGGTTTGACCATACCCAGTTCACTACGAGCACGCTCTTCGAGTGCATCCAGTCCACTTTTCAAATCAGCAACCTCGGCCGCCAGAACCTGATTACGTTCTTCCAGTTTAGAATTATCAATCCGTTGTTTTTCTACTGTGTGATGCAAACGTAACAGGGCTGGCAAACCGTCATGACTTAACCACAATCGATATTGCAGCATTACAAATATGAAGGTCAGTACAATCAGTACTGTTTTCATGCAACGAATATCATCTAGATGGAAATGCCTGCAAACCAGGGTAAATCGCGGTTGCCCCCAGCTCAGCTTCTATACGCAAAAGTTGATTATATTTAGCCACACGATCAGAACGCGACATCGAACCCGTTTTAATCTGACCACATTGCGTGGCAACCGCCAAATCCGCAATGAAGGTATCTTCAGTTTCACCACTTCGATGTGAAGCAATTGACTTGTAGCCAGCTTCAGCTGCCAAATTCATTGCATTAAGCGTTTCACTCAACGTACCAATCTGGTTCAGCTTAATCAAAATGGCATTGGCAACATTGGCCTCAATACCTTGCTGCAGAATGGCGCTGTTGGTGACAAACAAGTCATCCCCTACCAACTGAATACGGTCACCCACACGTTCAGTTAGTAATTTCCAACCTTGCCAATCGTTTTCATCCATTCCGTCTTCAATGCTGATGATGGGATACTTATTGCACCAGTTTTCCAGCAAATCAGTTAATTCAGCGGCGGTGAGACTACGCTGTTCGGATTCGAGGCGATATAAACCGTCTTTATAAAACTCGGAACTGGCAACATCAAGTGCAATCATGACATCACGACCCGGTTCATAACCGGCCTTTTTAATAGCTTCCATAATCAGTTCCATAGCGGCTTCATTGGAAGCCAGATCCGGTGCGAATCCACCTTCATCACCTACCGCAGTATTCAGGCCTTGCGACAATAAAACTGCTTTTAACTGATGAAAGATTTCAGCACCGGCACGTACCGCTTCCTTAAAGCTTTTGCTACCGACCGGAACTATCATGAATTCCTGGAAATCCACACTGTTATCAGCATGAGAACCACCGTTGATAATATTCATCATCGGCACAGGCAAAGTCACCGCTTTATCGCCACCCAGGTAGCGGTATAAAGGCAGTCCTTTTTCTTCGGAGGCAGCAACAGCGTTCGCCATAGACACAGCTAAAAGAGCATTGGCTCCAAGACGTTTTTTGTTCTCTGTACCATCACAGGCGATCAACTTATCGTCCAGTGCCTTTTGATCAAAACAATCCAAACCAACAACGGCAGCACGCAATTCACTATTGATTGCCTCAACAGCCTTAGTCACACCTTTGCCCAGGTAGCGCAGTGCATCACCATCACGTAACTCAATCGCTTCACGAGCCCCTGTGGAAGCACCAGAAGGCACAGCGGCTCTTCCCATTGCACCACTTTCAAGTATGACATCCGCTTCCACTGTCGGATTGCCACGAGAGTCAATGATCTCACGACCACGAACATCGATAATTTTACTCATTGTTGTCTCCACCTAAAATAAGCTGAAAATGCCAGACACTATTCAACCTCGAATAGTGTTACCTGTTACAGGTAGGCGTCTTCGATAAAATCCTGCTGTTTCACTGTTTTGTCGATAGCAATCAATGTTTCCAGTAAGGCCTGCATTTTGGCTAATGGCCAGGAGTTCGGGCCATCACTTAATGCTTTTTCCGGATCAGGATGGGTTTCCATAAACACGCCGGCAATACCGGCCGCAACCGCAGAGCGTGCCAGTACTGGAACGAATTGTCTTTGACCACCACTTTTGCCACCTTGTCCACCGGGTTGCTGCACAGAATGTGTGGCATCAAATACGACAGGACACCCCATATGACGCATTGTTGGTAAACCACGCATATCTGAAATTAACGTGTTGTAGCCGAATGACGTGCCACGTTCACATAACATGATCTGCTGATTACCGGTGGATTTGGCTTTATCCGCAACATGCTGCATATCCCATGGTGCCAGGAACTGGCCTTTTTTAATATTGACCGGCAACCCCTGGCTTGCCACATTGATTATAAAGTTTGTCTGGCGACACAAAAAAGCCGGCGTTTGTAATACATCGACCACACTGGCGACTTCAGCCAGCGGTGTGTCTTCATGAACGTCTGTCAAAATAGGCAGACCGAATTCTTTTTTGACCTTTTCCAGAATCGCCATACCCGCTTCAAGGCCGGGACCACGATAGGTTGTAGTGGACGTGCGATTGGCTTTATCAAAAGAGGATTTGTAGATAAACGGGATCCCCAGTTTGTCGGTCATTTCTTTTAACTGCCCAGCCACATCCATGGTCATTTGTTCGCTTTCGATAACACAGGTTCCGGCAATCAAAAATAACGGCTGTTTGCCACCCACTTCATGACCACATAATTGCATTACTGCTGTCCTCGTTTTTTATGATTCGCCACTGCAGCGTTAATAAAACCTTCAAACAGGCGATGGCCATGTCTTGGCGTGGAAGTAAATTCAGGATGAAACTGGCAGGCAACAAACCAGGGATGACCGGGAATTTCGATCATTTCTGCCAATGAGTTATCTTTCGACATGCCAGAAAACACCAGACCGGCATCTTCCAGTTTCTGTTTATAATTGTTATTAAATTCATAGCGATGACGATGTCGTTCAATAATTTCATCGGCACCATAGATCTGTTGTGCCAGTGACCCCGGTTTCAACACACAAGGATACCCGCCCAAACGCATGGTGCCTCCCAGATCCGAATCGTGATCACGCTGTTCAACGCTGCCATCTTCTTTTTGCCATTCAGTAATTAATCCAATGACCGGATCAGGCGTATTGGCATCAAATTCGGTGCTGAAAGCCTTGTTTAAACCGGCTTTGTGACGAGCATATTCAATCACCGCGACCTGCATGCCCAGACAAATACCCAGATAGGGAATATTATTCTCACGGGCAAACTGTGCTGTTGAAATCATGCCTTCAACACCGCGTTTACCAAAACCACCCGGCACCAGAATCGCATCCATATTGGCAATGCTGTCTGTGCCATTTTTTTCGATCATTTCTGAGTCGACATAATGCACATTAACCTTGGTACGGGTATGGATGCCCGCATGTATCAAAGATTCTGAAAGCGACTTATAAGCTTCAGTCAGCTCCATATATTTGCCGACCATAGCGATGTTGACTTCACCCTGAGGATTAGACAGATTTTCATAAACCTGTTGCCACTGACTCAAATCGGCCGGTTTGGCATCCAACCCCAGTTGTTTCACCACAATGTCATCAAGCCCCTGCTTGTGTAACTCCATTGGAATCTTGTAAATACTGTCAACATCAATACAGGTGATAACTGATTTTTCCGGTACGTTGGTGAACAATGAAATTTTACGCCGTTCAGACTCCGGTAATGGACGATCCATGCGGCATAACAAAACATCCGGCTGGATACCAATCGTACGTAATTCTTTAACGGAATGCTGGGTCGGTTTGGTTTTGATTTCACCTGCTGAAGCAATATACGGCACCAGGGTAAGATGTATAAACAGCGCTCTGTCGCGACCTAATTCGGTGGCCATTTGACGAATGGTTTCCAGAAACGGCAGTGACTCAATATCGCCTACTGTACCGCCGATTTCAATCAATGCCACATCAGCATCGCCAGCACCTTCAAAAATGCAGCGTTTAATTTCATCAGTGATGTGCGGAATGACCTGAACCGTATTTCCCAGATACTCACCACGACGTTCTTTACGAATCACATTTTCGTAAATCTGCCCGGTAGTATGGTTATTACGGCTGGTCATATTGGCATCAATAAACCGCTCATAGTGACCCAAATCCAAATCGGTTTCAGCACCATCATCCGTTACAAATACCTCACCATGCTGCAGCGGGCTCATTGTTCCCGGATCGACATTGATGTACGGATCGAGTTTTACCATCGTGACCTTCAGACCACGGGCTTCAAGAATCGCTGCCAGTGAAGCCGCCGCGATTCCCTTACCGAGAGACGACACAACACCACCAGTGACAAATATAAATTTAGTCATATTATGGAGAGTTTTTGCAATAGCGGCGCAGCCAGAATAGCCACACTCAAAAATATCGACATAAAGTATCAGAATTGCCTGATGGCCTCAATCAAAATCTCCCTGAGAAATACGTTCAATCGTTGGCACCCAGCCAGTTTGGTCCGATTGTGGCTTTACTGTTTTGGCGCAGACATAGCCAACAATTGCGACCAACTGTTGATCTGCAAATAACAATGGGATTGTGTCACGCTGCCAAACCGGGATTTGCCACTCCTGGAACAATTTTTTCAATGATTGGTGATGTGTCTTTCCTGGCAACTGAATTTTTTCGCCCCCCTGACGAAACCGTATCGATAAGCCAGCCTTAAACAGCTCGTCAGATATCCCCTGACCTTTGTGAGCTTCCCAGACTAAACGGCGTTCCATATCTAATATTTGTGGCTGTTGATCGTAAATCAAATCGGGTGATGTCACGCTTACCGATTCCGGTTCAGAACTTAAATACAGTTTGTTTTGATAGCGTCTGGCAATATAATGATGCCATCTCACTTGCGGTTGACTATCCGCCGCCGCCAGACAAACTTCATCCAGAATACGTTGCAGATTTTTACGTGATGGCAATGCCATGTTTAACGTTGTCATAAAAAAACGCAGTACATTGCGCTGCCGTGCGGCATTCAGCAGCAGTAATTCACTAATCTCTAAGCTGCCTTGCGTGGGATTTGCATCGATGGCAAGCAGGTCCTCTTCAGCCAACGCATCCAGCAGCGTTTGGCTTTCTTGCAGATTTTGTGCTGAGCGCGCCAGATTCTGATTTATCGCGGGCCAGCGCTGCTGTAACAAGGGCCAGATCTGATGCCGTAAAAAGTTACGCTGGATATCCGTATTCTGATTGCTTGGATCGTCGATCCACTGGAGCTGATGTAACTTGGCATAGTCCAGTAAATCCTCTCGGGAAATTGCCAGAAAAGGCCTGACGATCTGCATTTTCTGCCATCGTGAGATCACTTTCATCGCTCCTAATCCACGAGTTCCTGCACCGCGGAGCAGCTGCAGCATCAGGGTTTCGGCCTGATCCTGTAAATGCTGGCCGGTTAACAACAGATCATCTTTGCCAATCAGATTATTTATCGCCTGATATCGTGCGCTACGCGCAGCCGACTCCATTCCTGATTGATTGATATCTTTTACTGTTACTTTCAACAAATGAAATGGCAGTTGTAATGACTCAGTGATTTTCTGGCAATGTTCAGCCCAATTGGCCGATTGTGCCTGAAGTTGATGGTCGACATGTACGACCTGAATTTTTTGTGGAAATTGATCTCGATGTGTTGCCAGAAAGTGCAGCAACACGTGAGAGTCCATGCCGCCACTGTAGGCAATCCATAAAGTGGACGATCCGCAATATTCGCGGATCGTCTTTACAACTAAATCAGTGTCAAAAGACACTTTGGGGGGCGGAGACAATGATGTTCAACAGGCACTAGCCTTCAAAGGCACCATAATCCAGCAAACGTTGTTGACGACGTTTCACCAGTTCATCAACCGGCATCGCCTGGAGTTGTTTAATTTTGGTATTGATTGCTGTTTTCATGTTTGCCATCAGTGCTTCAGGATCACGATGTGCGCCGCCTAAGGGTTCTTTAACGATTTCATCAATCAAACCCAGAGATTTCAACCGATCCGAGGTCACCCCGAGCGTCGCGGCTGCATCCGAAGCCTTTTCAGCGCTCTTCCAAAGGATTGAAGCGCACCCTTCGGGGGAGATAACTGAATAAATACTGTATTGCAGCATCATTAAATGATCGGCGACGCCAATTGCCAATGCACCGCCGGAGCCACCTTCACCAATAACAGTACTGATAATCGGCGTTTTTAATTTAGCCATTTCAAATAAATTACGTGCGATGGCTTCACTTTGACCACGCTCTTCCGCACCGATGCCGGGATAGGCGCCCGGGGTATCGATAAAGGTTAAAACCGGCATGCCAAAACGTTCTGCCATTTTCATCACACGCAAGGCTTTCCGATATCCTTCAGGGCGCGGCATACCAAAGTTACGCGCGACTTTTTCTTTGGTATCACGGCCTTTCTGATGACCAATAACAATAACCGGTTGATCGTTAAAACGACCCATTCCGGTAATTAATGCCTGATCATCCGCGTAAGCACGATCGCCATGCAGTTCTTCAAAATCAGTGATCAGATGTTTGATGTAGTCGAATGTATAAGGACGCTGTGGATGACGAGCCATTTGGGTTACTTGCCATGGTGTCAATCCGGAAAAAATGGAACGCGTCAGCGATTCACTTTTTTCCTTAAGCTTCTGAATCTCTTCGGTGATATTGAGATCGCTGTCATTGCTCATGTAGCGAAGTTCATCAATTTTAGCTTCCAGCTCGGCAATAGGCTGCTCGTAGTCAAGGAAATTCAACTGCATTAAAAATTACCTTCGAATCAAAATAGGTCGATTATACACGCACTAGGGCTTGTTGATCTTTCATATCCACCACTGCTGGTTACTATGAAAGATCAACAAGCCCTGTATTTACGCTCAGCTGAGGATTAATTCATCTTCCGCATCGTTATCATCGTCGGTTGCACCCATACGGATTTCCAGACTGAGATCATTGCGTGAATCAGCATTGCGCAGTGCATCTTCCTGAGAAATTTTGCCTTCACGATACAGTGTTAATAACGCCTGGTCGAAGGTAATGGTGCCGGGCTCACTGCTCTCTTTCATGGCGTCTTTAATCGCGCCTATCTGGCCTTTGTTAATCAATTCTGCGATATACGGTGAGCTGAGCATCACTTCAACTGCTGGGACCAGATTGCCATCTTTAATGGAAGGCAATAAGCGCTGCGAAATAATGGCACGCAGATTCAATGATAAATCCATCAGGATTTGCCGATGCATCATTTCCGGGAAAAAGTTAATGATCCGATCCAACGCCTGATTCGCATTATTGGCATGCAATGTCGCCAAACACAGGTGACCGGTTTCAGAGTAATTAATCGCATGTTTCATGGTGTCCATATCACGGATCTCACCAATCAAAATCACATCCGGCGCTTCACGCAATGCATTTTTTAATGCATTTTCATAAGATAAGGTATCAATACCGACTTCACGTTGCTGCACAATTGATCGCTGATGGGAATGCACAAATTCCAAAGGATCTTCAATGGTCAGAATATGCGATCCTGAATTGCGGTTACGATGACCAATCATCGCTGCCAACGTAGTGGATTTACCACTGCCCGTGGCCCCAACGACCAGGATGAGTCCACGCTTTTCCATCACCACATTCCCGAGAACGGTCGGCAAACTCATTTCTTCAAAATTGGGGATATGCGTACGGATGTAACGAATAACCATTGAAACTTCGCCACGCTGCCGGAAAATATTAACCCGGAATCGACCGACCCCATGGACTGGAACAGCAAAATTCATTTCCAGATTTTTTTCAAATTCGGCGATTTGTTGCTCATCCATCAGCGAGTAGGCCAAATCTTTGACTTCGCCTGTCTGCATTTTCTTACTGCCTACCGGACGTATCACCCCCTGAATTTTGACTTGTGGTTCAGTGGCAGTACAAAAAAACAAATCCGAGGCTTCTTTATCCGCCATCAGTTTCAGGTAAGGCATCATTTCCACGTCAGCAATCCTTAAAAAACGTCTAATTTTCAGTAATCCTACACGATTGCATCAAGCCAACAAAGCAGACTTACCCCGTTAATAGCGCACTGTCACAGTTTCACTGACGGGCAGGTCTGCAAGCTCTTTTAACAGGGTATCGGATGGTGTAATTTGCCAGTCATGCCCCAATCGGATCATCACTTCCGCATTCTGATTGTGATATTTGAGTTCAACCGGTACGACGCCACCACAAAACGGTGTCATCACGGTTTGCATCTGACTGATCCATTGCGTGTCTTCGCCGTTATGTTTCACAGTGAGTTGCAGGACCTTACCGAATAATTCACGGGCTTTCTGCAAGTCATAAACAGACTCGGCGGTACCGGCGAGCCCACCACTAAAATTATCCTGGCCGATCTTGCCCTGAATCACCACCAATTTATCCGGTTGTATAACGCTCTGATACTGCTCATACACATCGCCAAATACCCGTACTTCCAGACGGGCGGTCTGATCATCCAAAGTAATGAACGCCATGCGACTGCCATTTTTGGATTTCATGGTACGAATTGCCACAATCAAACCAGCAGTCAGTAAAGGAATTTCATTACGCTGATAACCTTTGGATTCCGGTGCATCCAGTTCACTGATCTTTTTTGGAATAAATTGAGCCAGTTCATCGGCATAGCGATCAATCGGATGTCCGCTTAGATATAATCCCAACGTTTCTTTTTCAGCGCGTAATAACTGTTCTTCCTGCCACTCTGGCACGATTTCCAGCAAATCTGTCTGCGGTTGATCGGCATGAGACGGCTCGGCCAGACCAAATAAATCATTCTGGCCACTGGCCGCATCACGGCGGTGCTGCTCTGCAATCTGCATTGCCCGACTGAGACTGGCTTCCAGACTGGCGCGATGGCCACCTAATGAGTCGAATGCACCGGCTTTGACTAAAGATTCCATCACCCGACGGTTGATTTTTTTCAGTTCGACCCGGCGGCAGAAATCAAATAATGAGGTAAAAGCTTCCCCTTGTTCACGCTCTGACACAATCCCCGCCAGGGCTGATTCACCCACGCCTTTAATAGCGCCCATGCCATAACGGATAGTGGTTTCATTCTCCACCGTAAATTGAATTTTGCTGAAATTAACGTCCGGTGGTAGCACCGTAAGATTCATATCACGACATTCATCAATCAGGCCAACAACTTTATCGGTGTTATCCATATCCGCTGATAAAACTGCCGCCATAAATGCTGCCGGATAATGCGCTTTCAGCCAGGCTGTCTGATAGGCGACGAGCGCATAAGCAGCCGAATGCGATTTGTTAAACCCGTATTCGGCAAACTTTTCCATCAAATCGAAAATAGGTCCGGCAGTATTTTCCTCAATGCCACGATTTTTGGCACCTTCGAGGAAAATTTGCCGTTGCTTAGCCATTTCTTCAGGCTTTTTCTTACCCATAGCACGGCGCAGCATGTCAGCTTCACCCAAACTGTAGCCAGCCAATACCTGAGCGATTTGCATGACTTGTTCCTGATAAACGATAACCCCATAGGTGGGTTTTAAAACAGGTTCAAGATCCGGATGCGGGTAATCGACTTTGGCACGACCATGTTTACGATTAACAAAGTCATCAACCATGCCCGATTGCAAGGGCCCTGGGCGGAACAGTGCTACCAAAGCAATAATGTCTTCGAAATTATCCGGTTGCAGCCGTTTGATAAGCTCTTTCATACCACGCGATTCCAACTGGAATACCGCCGTGGTTTCACAACGTTTCAACAAATCGTAACTGGGCTTGTCATCCAGTGGCAAAAGCGCGATATCAATTTTGTCGGCATCCTCAGCTGGCAACATTGCTTTAACGTTTTTAACCGCCCAATCAATAACCGTCAGGGTTTTCAGACCCAGAAAGTCGAATTTAACCAGACCGACACTTTCTACGTCGTCTTTATCATATTGCGATACAAGCCCGGCTCCGTTTTGCTCACAATATAGGGGGGTGTAATCGGTCAGTTTTTTTGGTGCAATGACCACGCCACCGGCATGTTTACCGACATTTCGGGTGAGACCTTCCAGCTGCAACGCCAAATCAATCAGCGTACGAACTTCTTCTTCCTTGTCATAACGCTCTTTCAGCTGCGGCTCTTGTTCCAGCGCCTTACTCAGTGTCATTTTCAGTTCAAATGGCACCAGCTTGGCCAGTTGATCAACCATGCCATAAGGATGACCTAACACACGACCTACATCGCGCAATACCGCTTTGGCGGCCATGGTACCGAAGGTAATGATCTGCGAGACATGATCCCGGCCATAATGCCGGGACACATAATCGATAACCCGATCCCGACCATCCATACAAAAATCGACGTCAAAGTCAGGTAACGATACCCGTTCCGGATTCAGGAATCGTTCAAACAGCAAGTCGTACTGCAACGGATCAATATCAGTGATTTTTAAAGCATAGGCCACCAGAGAACCGGCACCGGAACCCCGTCCCGGTCCGACCGGAACGCCATTATTTTTAGCCCAGCGGATAAAGTCGGCAACGATTAAAAAGTAACCGGGAAAGCCCATTTCATTGATAACGTCGAGCTCAATCTGCAATCGCGACTCATATTCAGCGCGTTTTTGTTCACGTATGGTTTCATCCGGAAACAACACCGGTAATCGTTCAGCCAGACCTTCAAAGGATTCTTTGGAGAAGAATTCCGCCAATGTCATGCCATCGGGCACAGGAAAGTCTGGCAGGTAATGTTCGCCCAGTGTTAACGGGACATTACAACGTTTAGCGATTTCAACTGTGTTGGTGATGGCTTCCGGAATATCGGAAAACAAGCGCACCATTTCTTCCGGACTTCGCAGGTATTGCTGTTCGGAGTACATCCTCGGTCGACGAGGGTCATCCAGTAACCGGCCTTCGTTAATGCACACTTTGGCTTCATGGGCTTCAAACTGATCGGGTGTTAAAAAACGCACATCGTTGGTGGCGACCACTGGCAAGTCGAGTTGACTGGCAAGCTGTAATGCCTGCTGAATATAACGCTCTTCATCTTCACGGCCAGTACGGATCAGTTCCAGATAAAAACGATTGGGAAACAACTTCATCCAATGTCTGGCAAGTTGTTCAGCTTCTGTCTGGCGACCACCGAGCAGATCACGGCCTAACACACCTTCACGCCCACCACTGAGACAAATCAACCCATCGGTTTGCCCATCCAGCCATTCGGGTTCCAGCATGGGTACACCCAGATGTTGTCCTTCGGTATAGGCTCTGGAAATCAATCGTGACAGATTGTGATAGCCCTCCATCGTGCTGCACAACAACACCATACGCAGGCTTTTTTTACTGTCGTTACTATCGCGCAGCCGGATATCGGCACCCAAAATCGGTTTGACCCCGGCTTGCATGGCAGCACTGTAAAGTTTGACGGCGGCAAACAGGTTATGTTGATCAGTAATAGCAATTGCCGGCATGCCAGACGCAGCAGCGGCTTTGACCAGCGGTTTGATACGGACCAGTCCGTCAACCAGCGAATAATCGGTATGTAAATGAAGGTGTACGAATTGCGAAGTCATGAGACCGTTATTTAATTCAAAGCAAAATGATAACACCACCGGTTGGTGGTAAAAGAGGAATCTCCCGAAAATTTATCAGGCAAGATCCAGTTGTCGATCGGTATCAGGCGCATAGTTGGCTACGGTATAAACCGCCTGTTTCCATTGCTCGCCGGCCATTAATGTATCCCGATCAATCGGATGTCGACCGTGTAGACGAACCAGACGCATATGTCTTAGCGGATCGGCTTCACATTTAAGATTATCCAGCACACTTTCTACCTCCGACGGATTATTGCACAGCAGCAATAAATCACAGCCAGCAGCCAGAGCCGCTTCGGCACGGGCCGTACTGTCACCCATAATTGCCGCACCCGCCATGCTCAAATCATCACTGATGACTGCGCCTTGAAAGCCCATACGTTTACGCAGAATTTCCTGAATCCAGTATGGCGAAAAACCCGCCGGCAGACTGTCACACTTTTCATAAACAATATGTGCCGGCATGATGCCAGCCAGAGTATGTGAGCAAAGTTGTCGGAACGGCAACATATCAGCCTGCCACATATCTTCCAGATGACGTTTATCAACGGGTAATCCCAGATGGGAATCGACTTCCACTGCCCCATGACCGGGAAAATGTTTGCCGACTGCCGCCATTGAAGCCTGTTTCATACCGCTGATATAGGCTGCAGCCAGTTTGGTGACCGCTTGAGGATCACGATGAAACGCCCTATCACCAATCACTTCGCTAACGCCATAATCCAGATCCAGCACTGGCGCAAAACTGAAATCAACACCGACTGCCCGTAACTCTGCCGCCATTAACCAACCCGTCACTTCTGCCTGTTTAAGCGTTTGCTGGGGATGTTGCATGTAATGCTGCCCCAGCGTACCAACAGGTGGTAGTCGACTAAAACCCTCGCGAAAACGTTGAACACGCCCGCCTTCATGATCGACGGCAATAATCAAATGTGGTTGGCGTAACGCATGTATTTCAGTGGTTAACGCAGCAATCTGCTCGGGTGACTCATAATTACGACTGAACAGGATGACACCGCCAACTAATGGATGTTGAAGAATTTCCTTCTCTTTCTCACTGATCGTCAAGCCGACCAAGTCCACCATTAACGGGCCTAATGTCATGTAATTACCTTATTCGTGAATAAAGACTTTCAGGCCTGGTTTGACCAAATCAAACAACGCCAGCAAATCCTGATTATGCATGCGGATACAACCGTGAGATTTGGCGATGCCCATTGGCTCGCTATCCGGTGTGCCATGTATATAAATATAGCGACGCATTGTATCAACATTTCCCAGCCGATTCTTGCCGGGCTCCAATCCGCTTAACCAGAGAATACGGGTTAAAATCCAGTCCTTATCCGGAAACCGTTCAGCCAGCTCCGGGCTGTAGATTTCACCTGTTGGACGTCTGCCGCGAAATACCGTATTAACAGGTTGCCCGGCTCCGATACAGGCGCGAATAATATGCCAGCCTCTTGGAGTAGCCCCTGAATTATGCTGCTCACCAGGACCATTTTCCGCTGTTGAAACAGCCGCCGCAAACAACAGCCGATCATCCTGCCAAAGCTGGCAGAGCTGTTGCTCTATTGAAATGTCCAGATAATGATTTGACATAAAGTTTCGTGAGATTCAGCCTGGGTTTGAGAACGATACCATCAGTGTTTTGAACGGTAGGCACGAGTTACGCCCAGCCAAGTGTATATCTGTGATGCACTAAGCAGCAACAAACTGACAAGAGCAACCCATAAGAAATAATCAGCTAAAGACTCTCGCGGCATTTTCACATCAAGCAATAAAGTCTGATAATGCTGCTGATCAATCGCTTTCATTGCTTCAGCAAACTCTTCCAACGAACCCGCTTCAAAAGCACGGTAAGGCACATTTAAGTCTTTAAAAAAGCTATGTAACTGTCGTTCAGGTGCGCCCTGCCACAAAATGCTTTCGCCGGGCATTTCGTCTAAAGTCATGCCGGTCACTGATCGCAGATAAATCCAATATAAGCTCAGATTGTTGTCGCGTAATAACTGACTGATCTGCTGTTCCTGTTCAGTGGATAAAATTTGTCCGCCATCAGATATCAGCAGCACAATCCGTGCTCCGCGATAGACCTCACCCTCAAACATTTCACCGGCTTTTTTTAATGCAACAGAGATATCTGTTTTTGACAAGCCACGGCCCAACCCACCGGCTTCTATGGTCGCCAGCGTAGTTTCCTTACTATAGGTGAGGGACAAAATTCCCGCAGCCTGTTCGCTGAACAGGACATAACCAAACCGATCATCCGGACGGCTGTTCACAAACTCGGTTAGATAATATCGGGCAACACTGCGCTTACTTTCTTTGAAGTTCATCTTGGTCGACAACCGGAAGCTGTGACGACGGGCAAAGGGTTGATCCATACTACGACTGCGATCCAGTAAAACAATCACCTCTGCCCCTTGTCCACTGCGCTGTACAGTGTGTTCAGGAATATGCGGTCCTGCCAAAGCCATGATTAATGCAGCCAGTGTTGCTGAAGCTAAGACATGTAATGTCAAACCAATGACAGCAGAAACACTATCCCGCGGTAATAAGGCCTGCCAGACAATTTGTTTTTCCGTATTGCGACTCAGCCATGGCAAAACTGCCAAAGGCAGCAGATAAAGCAGATATGGATAAGACCAACTCATGCTTTACAGCTGGCTAACCAAATCAGAGGGAATTCATATCGATAAAATCCATTTCATCGTTATATCAAGTCCAGCCGCAGCTTAATCATGCTGTTTACTGAACAGGCTATAGGGCAAAAAGACCAAAAGCAGCAGAACCAGAGCAATCGATGCCAGCCAGACAAACAGATCATATTTAACCGGCTGCTGACGCATTTCAGAAATTTTCTGCATCTCTTTAATCAGATTCTGTGGTGATTTTGGTGAAGAGATAAACTCAAAACCAATACGTTTAGCAACCGTCTCCATATGGGATTTCTTTTGTGAAGATAAATGCTCAGTGCGCGGCCGATTTTCATTCAATTCGGCGGCATCACCTCGACTTGAAGCATAAACATCACGATGCATGACTTCGTTGATCTCCCAGTATCCATCTATCTCACCAGACTCATTGGTTTTTGGAATCGGCATCAAATCACTGCCACCGATACCAATAATTATTCCCGGGACTTCACCGGGGGTATCGGTAAACTTAGGAAACAGCGTTTCATGTACCGGGGGAGCCTCATGACCATCTGTCAGAAACACCACTGTCGGTTGAGGAGTAATTTCCTTGGCCTGACGAATAGCGGTATAAAGTGCTTTAGACACTTCACTGGATCTGGCCCAGGCCATAGTCGGCTGGAATTGCGACAGCATTTGCATCAGATCATGGTAATTGGCACACACTTCGACCGGCGTCATTAAAATCAGACTACGTGCCTCGGAAAAAATCGCCAGACCTGCATGTGAGCCACACGGCATACTGAGGATCGCCTGGCGGGTGTACTCCTTGGCCCAATCCAGTCGATTAATGTTTTCGTTAGCAAAACTGACATCTTGAACATTCATACTGTCGGTGATATCAATGACAAACAGGCTGTCCATTACGTCCACTTCACGATCAACCGGCGGCAACCACAAGGCTGCCATTATCATTAACAGCCCGAACAACATCACCAATGCGGTTAAAAATATGCGTTTGGGATAACTCAAACTCATGGCAGGTCAACCTTGAATGCCTTGGTTTCAATACTCCGTTCGCTGTAAATTTCTTGCTTTTTGAAATCGCCATCCATATCAGGATCTTCTGGCACTAAACGTAATGCCACTTCAAGATTGAAACGCGCATCCCAGAATTCCGGTTGTTGCCTTAATGCACTGCGATAATCCTGTTTGGCCAACTCAACGAGAGGGATCATCCGAGGATCACTAACCTGCATAGTCATGGCTTCACGCAAATTGATATTTCCACGATTGAAGTAAGCTGCAGGCAACCACTGAGCTTGCTGACTGCCCAGCACCAGGGTGTATTGTTCCAAAGCAGCGTCCGTTTCTTCCTGACTCACCAGGTATGCACCCTGAGCAAAATGTGCCCGGGGATGATCAGGTATGGATTCAAAATCCTGAGGCGCGGCAACAAAGGCTTCAATTTTGGCTTGGCGCCATATTTGCCAACCGGTAAAAGCCATCAACAGTAAACTGATAGTCAATGTTGCCAGTAATGCCAGTCGAAATAATTTCAATGTGTTACTCATGTGCTTTTCGAACTCCCCAGTAACTGTATAGATGTGAACTCGCCAACGGCAGCATGGCAAGCAATGCTAACCATAAAAACCAATCGGCTTTCGGCTCGTGAGGCACCAACTCTTCAACAATAAGTGTTTGATATTGCTGCTCATCAATTTCATCCATCGCATCAGAAAACTCTTCCAATGAACCAGCCTCAAACGCACGGTAAGGCACGCCGATAGTTTTGAAAAACTCGTGGACTTTGCGTTCAGGTATATCGGTATACAAAATATTGTCATTCTCTGAGGGTTCCAGCGTCATTTCCTGTCTGGACTTGAGATAAATCCAATAAATACTCAGATTCATTTCTTTGTATCGCTTAGTAATCTGTTCCATTGCCTCATCTGTCATCAATTGACCACCATCAGATACCAGTAATACGATACGAGCACCACGGTAAGGCTGATCTTCAAACATGATGGCTGAATTCATTAATGCATCGGCCAGATTAGTATCGGAAAGTCCTTTACCTAAAGAATTCGCTTCAATAGTCGACAGAATGGCTTCCTTACTATAAGTGAGTGGCAACAGATTAATTGAATTGGTACTGAAAAATACAAAGCCAAAACGGTCATCCGGACGTTTTTTTACAAATTCGGTCAGATAAGTTTTAGCAACACGACGTTTGGAGTTATCCCCGGCAACCGAGTAATTTGCCGCCTGTGTGGTGACCGCAAAGGCATCATCCATACTGCGACTGCGGTCCAGCAACAGAACAATCTCTGCCCCTTCACCAAATCGTTCCACAGTGCGTTCCGGTATGGCCGGACTGGCGACAGCAAGTAATAAAGCAGCAATGACAACAGAAGACAGAACTTTCAGGCTCAGACTAATAGTTCGGGATAACGGATCGTGTGGCACCAGTGCTGTCCAGGCCACTGTCTTATCCAGATTATTGTTAAACCACGGCAACAATGCCACTGGCAACAACAACAAAACCAGGGGGAAAGCCCATTCAAGGCCAAGCAGCATCATGCCATCTTCTCCCTCGCCCGGCAGGCACGAGCCAGTTTGATTAAACTGTCAAAATCTGCCGATTGCATTGGATTCCGGCTGAAATAATGGGAGGCTGACTGTTGATAGAACCGGGTGATTTCCGGCTGTAAATCCACCAGCCAGGGGCAGCTGTCCCACAGGTGTTGCAGCTGACTGTATATCACTACCGTGCCGGCACTTTCATTGAACGCGTGGTGCATGACCCGGGTAGCCGAATCGACATCTTTATGACCGAACCAGCGTAGTTTATTCATCGAAAACACAGCCTTAGCAAAGGGTAACCGTTTGCCGGGACGCAGACCTATATGCCAGATTAACCAAATTAACGTTGTTAACAGTGCAACTAACGTGGCATAAGTCAGTTTTTTATGTAATGGGCTGAAATCAGCAGCCAATAACTGATGATCACCACGCAAGGTCACTGTAGCCGCATCATCTGTAGCGTTCAAAAAAGAACCGGCAGAAAAACTCGCAGAAGGTATCGTCAGTAAATCACCCTGCGAGGTTCTCAATGTATGCGTCGGTGTTTCCAGTTGCCGGGTTTCAGCTGGCACATTGACCAGCAGATAATGTAATTGCAACTGTTCGCCTGTTGCGGCAACTTCCTGCAGATATAGCCAGGGACCATGACGTTTTTCAAGTTGCGGCAGACTATCCTGATCAAGTTCACTGGCATTGACCGGCAAATTTACGCTGGCGATAATCTGGTCACCAATTAACAAACCCCAACTGCGATCCAGTTTGATGGTGACTTCTTCAGCCATAAGCTGGCTGCTAAATATAAAACTGATAATAAGGATCAAGCGGCGCATTGTGTGCATTCCTATGATTTTTTCATTGCGGAGAAATACTGTGTCAACTGTTGTGGTGTCACTTCTCCGGAGACAAAAAGCGGCTTGACGCGATAACGCATAAAACAGGCCGTCAGTTTCTCAAAGTGATCATCCAGTTGCTGTTGCCAGCGTTTCTTGATGCCGGGACGTATCCATACGCTATGGCGTTTACCGGTTTCAGAATCGCGCGTCTCCGTCCAGCCCGCGTGCGAAGGTAAATGATCCACCTCATCATGCTGCCAGACGATAGGCACCACCGTGTAATGCGCCAGCTTGCGTAAGGTGCGATCAACCAGATCGATATCACAGCAAAAATCCGAGGCCAGAAATACGATTGCCCTTTTACTACTGATTAAATCGGCCGCATCAAACAAGCCCTCTGCACCCGGTGCTGTCGGAGGTGCAGCGTTGATAATTTTTTCTGCCGCAACCGCTGGCATACTGCGTTGCCTGGTTGGCATTACGGATACATCTTTACGCCAGATATCATCAAATCCGGCCATGGCAAAACGATCACCGAATCTGATCGAGCTATGCGCAATCATATGCGCCAATCGGGCAACCCGTTCATTACTGACACTGGAAACCGACATCGATCGGCTCAAATCCGACAGCAGCCATAAAGTGATGGACGAACGTTGTTGATAACGTCTTACCAGCCATCGTTCCTGATTTCCCAGAGCGGAATCAGCAATATTGGTACGTAAACTGGCGCGTACATCCAGACGCCGTGGATCCGGATAATCAAATAAATCAGCGAAACCGGCAAAACGATCACCGCTGCCCAGCGCTGTTCCGCTATGTGCACCGGGCACATGACCAAACACCTTATCCGGAAAGCGATAGCTAAACTCCTGAGGTTGTATAGGCTTCATCAGAATGCCTTCTTACGGTGTGGCTATATGATCGCGTAACGCCTGAATAAATTGTGGCATCAGCTGTTCACGGCGGCCGTCATAGACCGGAGACAGGAACACACGATGTGTAAGTGAAGGCAGTAAAACAAAATGGATATCATCCGGCAGCACATGATCGCGTCCTTCCAGCCAGGCACAGACTTTCGCCGCCCTTACCATTGCTGACATACCTCGCACACTGGCACCAGCAACAACAAGATCTTCAACATAGACATCCGTCAGCGTAATACCGAGTTTATGTGGTTCCCAGCTGGCATCCCAAAGACGCACTACATAGTTTTCAATTTCCGGTGAAACATACACACTATTTTGAATATCACGATCCAGTTCATTGAGATCACGATAATTTAATATTGGGGCACCAATGGAACTGAGCAATGCATCCACATCATGGAAGGCTGGATCAAAAATCAATTTACGGCGTGACTCGTCTTCCAGTGGACGGCTGATGTTGATTTCAAACAGAAAACGGTCACGGGCGGCAGCACTCAGTTCAAAGGTTTCTTCTTTTTCGACAGCATTTCGATCAGCAAACACAATCATATGCGGGAATCGGTATTCTTTACCGAATGCTTCAGCACTGCGTTCTGCCATCGCTCTCAGCAACAAAGATTGAACTTGTGGACGGGCACGGTTGATTTCGTTAAAGAAAAACACGGCGGTTTCTTCACCTTTGGCAATCAGCGGGCCAGGTTCAATGACCGGTTTACCATCCGCATTCACCCAGGCGCTGTAAAGCAGATCGTTAGGCATTAAATCAACACTGCCCTCAATACGGCCAAATGCGCCACCCAATGCTTTGGAAAAAGCACGCAGCAAAGTGGTTTTACCCACCCCGACACCACCTTCGAGTAATACATGTCCGCGAGCATGTAATGCGATGAGAATCAAACGAATGGCCTGTTGCTGACCAATCACCACATCATTGACCACTTTTTCCAGTGCCAAAGCGTGTTCACGAGCAGTATCCAATTGCTGCTTATCCGACATTCTCTCTCCCCTTTTAATAGGTATTTATATATTTAAGTTTACTCACCCAAACTGATTGCGTAAGTAAGTTTCTTTAGCTTTTTATACATGACGCCTTATCAGGTGACGACAGCAAAAGCACAAAAATCCCGTTGTTGTGTCTTTGCCTGTGAACTCACCATTGGCTAATCAAGATTATGCTTTTGATTCATGCAGGAATCTATCACCAAACAGTCTGATATGAAACCAAGCTGATGATACGAAACTGAACGTATAACTTAATGCTTGATGAGGTAAGCCGACTGCTTAACTTTCACATAGCTTTTTTATGATGTTCATTAAACCTTGAAAGCGCAATCAGCACATCAGATATTTGCCCATGGACATCGGGCAAATTTCCCGTGTGTCGAAACCAGGCTTTGCAGCGTGGATATCTGCGCCTAGACTGTGTTGATTGTAAATACGGATAAACCATGAATCTCAGACTGCAGCTTTTCTTTAGAATCATGTTGATAGGCTTTATCTGTCTGGTGTGCAGTGCTGGATATGTTCTGTACCAGACCGACCAACAGGCTAAGCTGGAGGCTGATTTAACCGCGCAGCGAATAGAAAAACAGCTCACCCAGCAATTGTTAAAAATGTTTTCCCGTTATGACTATTCAGTTGCCTTTCCCGATACGGATATTCTGCAACAACTCAACGGCGTGCCTGGTTCCTGTGTGCAGTTTTTGTCTCGTACAGAAAGCCGCCGTCGCAGCTTGTGTAATGAAGTAGTACACGATGAAACGCGTTGGCCAAATTGGTTCGGCGAAATTTATCAACAGTTGTTTAATCCCAGCTACGAAGCCAGCCGGCGTTTTTCATTTAACGCTATAACCTATGGCAGCATTCTGGTTTCGTTGAATGTTGAAATGGAAATTGCCCGGGCCTGGAGTAATCTGCGGGCAGTCTTCGGTATTTTATCTGTAAGTATTCTGGCGGTATCGTTACTGGTGTTTATGACAATTAATCAACTGTTACGTCCGGCACAATTGATTGTTCGAGGCCTGGAAAAAATGCAACAGGGCGAGCTGCAAACCCGTATTCCCAGTTTTGAAATCGGTGAATGGCGCCGTACCAGCGAAGCGATTAATGCACTGGCATCTACCCAGCAACAGATCATGAATGAAAACCGCCAACTGGCACTGAAACTGATTAATGCACAGGAAGAAGAACATCGGTTTATCAGTCGTGAGTTACATGATGAATTCGGTCAATGTCTGGCCGGTATCAATGCCCTGACCACATCCATCAGCCAGACAGCTCGAAAGGATTGTCCATCCATACTCAGCGAAACCGAGGGTATCAGCCATATTACGGCGCATATGATGTCCGCCCTACGTGGATTACTGACACGTTTACGTCCCGCTGATGTCGATGAGATTGGACTGACACGAAGTCTGGATAAGCTGATTAAAAGCTGGAACCAGCGGACAGGCGGTGAAACACGATTTACCCTGCAGATTGATGATGGAATGGATATCCTGCCTGAACCATTGCCCGTCAATTTGTACCGTATTGTGCAGGAGTCATTGACCAATATTGCCAAACATGCCCGAGCCAGTGAAGCCAGTATCCAACTGAAATATGTTGATCCACATCAGCTTATCCTGGAGGTAGAAGATAATGGCAAAGCCAAGCGGGAAACGTTAAATCAGAACATGGGAGTGGGACTACTCGGTATCGCAGAGAGAGTAACTGCGCTCGGCGGTAAAATAACCATGGATACTCACAACGACGGTGGTTTAAAACTGCTGATCGAGTTACCCGTTAATCCGCCAGCAGAATCACTAACAGAGAACTTGCATGACTGAAAAAATGATTCAAATCTTATTAGTGGATGATCACGCCATTGTGCGGGAAGGATATCGTTCATTATTGCAAAAGCAACCTAATTTAACCGTGATAGCCGATGCTCGGGATGCTGCTGAAGCCTATCAGAATTACAAAACCTTTCAGCCGGATGTGGTGATCATGGATATCTCGATGCCGGGACAAAGTGGTTTGGAAGCAATTTCACGTATTCGGCAATATGATGCTCAGGCACGGATTCTGGTGTTCAGTATGCATCAAAACCCCAGCTTTGCCTTGCAGGCCATCCGCGCAGGCGCATTGGGTTATGTCACCAAAAGCAGTGATCCAACTTTATTGATTCATGGAATTTATGAGGTTTACGAAAATAACCTCAGTCTCAGTCCTGATATTGCACAGGCGCTGGCCTTGGAAAAACTGGGTCAGGACAAAGCCAGATTAGATGATTTAACGGTGAGGGAGTTTGAGATTTTACGTTTATTGCTGGAAGCCAAGAATAATCAACAGATAGCCGATATTCTGAATATCAGTCCGAAAACGGTTTCCAATTCACATTACATTATCAAACGTAAACTTGAGGTGAACTCGGATATTGAACTCACCCGCCTCGCCATTCGCATGAAGTTATTAAACTTGCGCGATTTAATTGACGAAGCGGAGTGAATCCACATTTATCGTTAAGCTGCCTGATCCTTCTCATCAAACTCGTTTCTGATCAGATAATCAAACGCACCTAATGCGGCTCTGGCACCCTCACCCATTGCCATAATGATCTGTTTGTATGGAATGGTGGTCACATCGCCGGCCGCAAACACGCCCGGCATTGATGTTGCCCCGTGAGAATCAATTTCAATCTCACCATATTTACTTAACGTTAGGGTATCTTTCAGCCAATCGGTATTAGGCAGCAAACCGATTTGAACAAACACACCTGCCACATCAACATGATGTGATTCTTCTGTGGCCCGATCTTTATAATTCAGACCGTTCACTTTTTTGCCATCACCAGTGATATCCATGGTTTGCGCGCCGATAATGACCGTAACGTTGTTCAGACTATGCAATTTTTTCTGCAATACCGCATCAGCTTTCAATTGATCTGCATATTCCAGCAAGGTGACATGACCGACAATACCGGCCAGATCAATCGCCGCTTCCACACCGGAATTACCGCCACCGATAACCGCAACATGTTTGCCTTTAAACAACGGGCCATCACAATGCGGGCAGTAAGCCACACCATGCCCCCGATATTCACTTTCTCCGGGCACACCCAGCTCACGCCAGCGTGCACCGGTCGCGATAATAATCGATTTACTGAGCAACTTAGCGCCACTTTCCAATTCTACTTCAATCATTTTGCCTTGCTGGCGTAACTTGTTAGCACGCTGCAGTTTCATCACGTCAACTTCATATTCCTTGACATGTTCTTCAAGTGCCGCGACCAGCTTCGGGCCTTCCGTTTCTTTAATCGAAATAAAGTTCTCAATTGCCAGGGTATCCATGACCTGTCCGCCAAACCGCTCAGCCACTATGCCAGTACGAATACCTTTACGTGAAGCATAAATGGAAGCTGAAGCACCTGCCGGACCACCGCCAATAATCAACACATCATACGGTGCGCGCTGGTTGATTTTTTCAGCTTCACGCTTGATTGCACCGGTATCCAGTTTGCCAATGATTTCGGCCAGCCCCATTCTTCCCTGACCAAATACCTGACCATTCAGATAAACAGTAGGCACAGCCATAATCTGACGCGATTCTACTTCTTCAGGATATAACGCACCATCAATCATAGTGTGATGAATATTCGGATTTAACACCGCCATCAAATTTAACGCCTGTACTACTTCCGGGCAGTTCTGGCATGACAGTGAAATATATGTTTCAAACACAAACTCACCGTCGAGTTGTTTGATTTGCTCGATGACTTCAGGCTCGGTCTTCATTGGATGACCACCGGTGTGCAGCAATGCTAAAACCAGCGAGGTAAATTCATGACCCATCGGAATACCGGCAAAGCGGATGTGCTCCTGACCTTCCGGTTGTTTCACCCGGAATGATGGTTTACGCGCATCGTTGTCTGCATCGGAAAAACTGACTTTGTCAGACATCTCTGCAATTTCAACCAGCAGTTCTCGCATTTCCTGAGATTTTTTGCCGTCATCAAGTGACGCAATGATCTCTACAGGACGTTGCAGATTCTGCAGATAAGTTTTTAATTGTGCAGCAATATTTGCATCCAACATAAGGCACCTGCCTGTGTAAAATTCTATAAATATTTGGGTGTTGTCCGGACCGATCGGCCCGGACACACGTGATCCAACGGATCAAGAAATTCTAAATTCAGATTTTCTTTAGATTTTGCCAACCAAATCCAGCGATGGTGACAAGGTTTCTTCACCTGGCTGCCAAGAAGCTGGGCAAACTTCACCATCATGTGAGGCAACATACTGAGCAGCCTGGATTTTACGAACCAGTTCTTTTGCACTACGGCCGATACCCAGATCGTGAACTTCACACACTTTGATCACGCCTTCCGGATCGATAACAAATGTGCCACGCAGCGCCAGACCTTCTTCTTCAATCATGACTTCAAAGTTACGGCTGATCGCACCAGTCGCATCACCCAGCATCGGGAAGTTGATTTTCTTGATGGTTTCAGAAGCATCGTGCCAGGCTTTATGAGTGAAGTGGGTATCAGTTGATACTGAATAAACTTCAACACCCATTTCCTGCAATTTTGCGTAATGATCAGCTAAATCGCCCAGCTCTGTAGGGCAAACAAAAGTGAAATCGGCTGGATAAAAGAATACAACTGACCACTTTCCTTTCAGATCGGCATCAGTAACCGGTACGAACTCGCCTTTGTGAAATGCAGTGGTTTTAAACGGTTTAATGGTAGTATTAATCAAAGTCGACATGGTCTACTCCTTGTTGATTGTCAAAAGCGACAGGGTCATTCTAGGGCTCGAAAATACAACGGTCAAACAACTTAATTCTATTAATATAATCGGAATTAGCGATTTGAGTTGAGGCTGTATAAAAAAAGCCCCTGGAGCTTAGCTCCAGAGGCTTTTTAAGTACATTTGAACCGAAATTAACGGTTGCAGATATACATGGTTACTTCAAAACCGAAACGCATATCTGAATATTCTGGTTTAGTCCACATAATCATTTCTCCATTCTATTTTTAAGGGTATCGCAATCCGCTTTTCTGGATAGCGTGAAAAAGATATTACGCCGCAAAAAACAGAACACTATCAGACATACTCTTGATCGGTCTCAGGATTTTACTGATTCACCCAGTTTATTGACGATAACTTTTATCGCCGTAGTTAATTGGGTTAACTGTTCTGAGCTGATGATATAAGGCGGCATCACATAGATCATTGAACGAAATGGCCTTATCCAGACACCTTGCTCCACAATAAATCCCGGCAACCAGTCCATAAAACTGTCGAGAGGCTGGTTCAGTTCAACCACCCCTATTGCCCCTTTGACCCGAACTTCTTTTACTAACCAATGAGAAGCTAATTCACTGAGTTCATCAGTCAGTTGGGATTCAATATTCAACACCAGTTTTTGCCAATCTGATTCAAGCAAAACATCAATACTTTCACTGGCGACCCGGCAGGCCAGCGGATTTCCCATAAAGGTCGGACCATGCATCAACACACCCTGCCCGTCGGCTGAAATACCCTGTGCCACTTTAGTCTGACATAAGGTGGCTGCCAGAGTCATATAACCGCCAGTTAACGCCTTACCAAGGCATATAATATCCGGCACCACACCGGCAGCTTCGTAAGCAAACAAATGTCCCGTGCGACCAAAGCCTGTGGCGATTTCATCAAAAATCAGCAACACATTGTGCTGGTCACATAACGATCTGAGTTCACGCAGATATTGCGAACAATAGAAACGCATGCCACCAGCACCCTGAACCAATGGCTCAACAATCACCGCAGCTAATTGTTCATGGTTGGCTTCGATTAAATCACGCATTTCGGCAATATCACTGTCCTGCCAATCGGCGTCATTACGACAGGTTGGCGCCGATGCAAACAGGTGCTGAGGTAACACATTGGCAAATTGGGAATGCATACCATTGACCGGATCGCAAACCGCCATCGCACCAAAGGTGTCGCCGTGATAGCCACTTCTCAATGACAGCAATTTTTGTTTATCCACTTTACCTTGAGCAAACCAGTATTGAATCGCCATTTTAATGGCAACCTCAACAGACACCGACCCGGAATCCGCCAGAAACACATACTGCAACGCATCATCGGTAATATCGATTAAGCGTCGTGCCAGACTGACAGCGGGATCATGGGTTAATCCGCCAAACATCACATGCGACATTTTATCGAGTTGATCTTTAGCAGCCGCATTTAATCGTGGATGACCATAACCGTGAATGGCGGACCACCAGGAAGACATGCCATCAATAATTTGCCGGCCATCCGCCAGCGTTAAATAAACGCCTTTTGCTGAAACCACCTCGTGCAATAATGGTGGGTTTTGCACACTGCTGTATGGGTGCCAGAGGTGTTTCGCGTCAAATTCGAGATTATTAAGTTCAGTCATGGAGGAGATTCAATCACAGCTTAAGCGCCGGGTAAAACAAAACTGCCCGTTAAAACTTAACGGGCAGTTTGAGGTACGAATTTAGTGAACAGTTTATTTGGTCACGCTAAAGCTCTCACCACAACCGCATTCAGAAGTGACATTCGGATTTCTGAATTTAAAGCTTTGGTTCAGGCCTTCCTTAACGAAATCCAGAATCATGCCTTCCAGTAAAGGCAAGCTGTCTTTATCGACAACTACTTTGACATCGTCCTGCTCGATTATCATATCGTTAGCCGCAATCGCATCGGCATAATCAAGCGCGTAGCTGTAACCCGAGCAACCACTTTTAACCACACCGATACGCAAGCCGATTCCACTATCACGTTTGGCGACCATATCACGTACGCGTTTTACTGCTGATTGTGTCAATGTAATTGTTGTCATTTCATTACCTGTTCATCAAATGGTTAAAACGACTGGCTTCTTTCTCAATTACGACAGCCAGCTGTTCGATTTGTTCTTTAGTATTTTCCAGTGCAACACTGACTCGGACAGCCCCCAGGGCCGTCATATCATCTACTCCCATTGCCTTAAGCACATGACTTGGTATCTGCCGGCCGGTACCGCAGGCCGAACCACTGGAAACCGAAAAACCTTTTCGATCCAGTGACATCAGCAAAGTGTCTGAATCGAAGCCTTGCAACGAAAAAAACACTGTATTGGGCAAACGTTCTGTCGATTGGGCAAAAATGGTAACGCCCGGGATCACTCTTAATCGTATTTCCAGTAAATCTCTTAATTCACGGCAATGCTGTTGATAATGGGTTAATTGCTGTTTGGCTTTTTCAGCCGCTGCTCCAAAGCCCACGATTGCAGCAACATTTTCGGTACCACTGCGTTTTTCATGCTCCTGACCGCCGCCTAACACATATGCAGGCCAGTCGAGTTTTTTATCGACAATCAAGGCGCCGATACCTTTTGGACCGCCGAATTTATGCGCCGACAAACTCATCATCTGAATACCGGCAGCCTGAAAATCAATATCCAGTTTGCCAGCCGCCTGGACAGCATCGCAGTGAAACACGATATCGCGGGCTTTGGTCATCTCGGTTAACTGTGCAATATTCTGCACCACACCCGTTTCATTATTAGCCCACATAACGGAGACCAAGCGGGTATCACCGGTTAACAGGGTTTCGAATATCTCGATATTGATCAATCCATCAGCATTCACCGGAAGGAACAACACTTCAAAGCCCTGTTGCTGCAAGCGTTTTGCCGGCTCTAAAACAGCGGGATGTTCAGTGCTGCCGATTAAAACGCGCCCGCTATCGAACAGCTGGGAAACACCACTAATGGCCTGGTTATTGGATTCAGTGCCGCCGCTGGTAAAAATGATTTGATCAATTTCCACATTTACCAAATCAGCAACTTGCTGACGAGCATGGTCAATCGCCGCATGGGTATACCGACCAAACCGATGGCTGCTTGAGGGATTACCCTGTTGCTGTTTAAGGTACGGCAGCATGGTATCCAGTACACCTTCAGCCAGGCCGGTTCCAGCATTGTGGTCTAGATAAGCAAAAGACATGAGACTCAGTCTGTTATTTCAGAGTGCATCAAACTTGATGACTTTTTCACCGCTATTTCGGCTGTTCAGGCTACGCTCGTAATCACTTACGACATGATGCAATGTAATGCCAGCAAGATAAACACGGATCTGATCACTCAGGCTCTGCCACAGTTCATGGCTGAGACATTGCTCTTCGGCATGACAGTTATGTTTTCCCTGACATTGCGTACTATCCACTTTTTCATCAACCGCTGAAATCACATCCAATACTGTAATTTCTGTCGCCGCACGACTCAATTTATAGCCACCGCCCGGTCCACGTGAACTGCTCACCAAGCCTTGCTTGCGTAATCTGGCAAACAATTGTTCCAAATAAGAAAGTGAGATGCCCTGCCGCTCGGAAATATCTGCTAGCGTGATCGCGCCAACACCGTAATTAAGACTTAAATCGAGCATCGCTGTCACAGCATAGCGACCCTTAGTCGTTAAGCGCATATTGATTTCCTATCACAAACTATTTGGATAGTTTTTCATGTCCGACTATTTTAGTCAACTTTAGCAGAATCAGACTCTTTATCCAGTTCGCAGCCATCTAATTCCGGCATGGAAACCTCTGGTATTTCACCGCCAAGACGGTGAATTGTCTGGCACATGGCATCCATGCGTTTTTCCATTAAATGAATGTGCTCAATCAAACCATGAATCGCTGAGGCAACAGGATCAGGCGTTTGTGTGGAAGTGCCGTAAGCATCAAATCCAACAGACTGTGCCAGCTTTTCCTGGGCTTTCTTATCCGGATTTTTCTGGCTTCGCACCACTCGGCCGGGAATACCAACAACAGTTTCGTTGGCCGCAACATCCTTGACCACAACCGCATTTGAACCAATCCGGGCACCTTCATGGACAGTAATCGGACCAAGCACCTTTGCGCCGGCACCCACCACCACATTATTGGTCAGGGTTGGATGACGTTTACCGCCTTTCCATGAAGTACCGCCCAGCGTGACCCCGTGATAAAGAGTGCAATCATCACCAATTTCAGCGGTTTCACCAATCACCACACCCATACCATGATCGATAAAAAACCGTCGGCCAATTTTAGCCCCCGGATGAATTTCAATCCCGGTCAGCCAGCGACCAATAGTCGACATAAACCGAGCCAGCCACATCCAGCCCTTTTTCCATAACCAGTGGCTGAAGCGATGCAGGGTTAATGCGTGTACACCAGGATAGGTAGTAACGATTTCAAATACATTGCGCGCGGCGGGATCTCTGTCAAATACACAGTAGATATCTTCCTTAAAACGCTGCCAGCGGGTCACATGTAATTGATCGTTCATTTTGAACTCCTCGCTTTGGTCTCTGCTGCACGCAAAATGCCATGCAAAATCTGAACTTCGTTTCGGTCAAGATCTGCCCGGTTAAATAATCGGCGAATCCGCCGCATTAAATAGCGTGGATTACTCGGATCTAAAAAGCCTATTGTGGTCAGGCTTCGCTCAAAATGGTCATATAAATGCACCAGATCTTCAGCATTAATCGCTTCCCGTTCCTCACCAATGCGACCACGTTCAATCGTCGGGTTGAAGCTCATGCGTAATTCATAAGCCATCACCTGGACAGCGGCCGCCAGATTCAATGAGCTATATTCCGGATTCGCCGGAATATTCACCAGTGTATGGCATAGATCCAGTTCATCATTTGATAAACCCGAATGCTCGCGACCAAATACAATAGCAATATGGGTGTCATCATCATATTTTTCAAGCGAGGTAACCGCTTCCCGCGGATTCATTAATGGTACGGCCAGATGTCTTAGCCGGGCGCTCATGCCAAACACATGCTGGCAGCCAGTTATAGCTGACTCCAGGCTGTCGTGAACGACGGCTCTGGCAAGCACGTCATCCGCTCCGGATGCCCGCGTAGTGGCTTCAGCACTGGGATAGATTTTCGGTGAGACCAGATGCAGATTGGTTAAGCCCATGGTCTTCATTGCCCGGGCCGAGGCACCAATATTGCCTGGATGTGTGGTGCCTACTAATACAAAGCGAATCTGATCTAAAAGCTTCATGCAGTTTTCCTGGTGATAAACATCGCGTCACCGTAACTGAAAAAACGGTAACGTTGCTCAATGGCGTGATGGTAGGCTGACATTATATGCTCGCGTCCGGCAAAGGCTGAGACCAGCATCAATAAAGTCGATTCGGAAAGATGGAAATTGGTGACCATCGCATCGACCGAACGAAATTCATAGCCCGGATAAATAAAGATATCGGTTTCACCGGAATAGGCGGCAATTTCACCACCTCGTGACGCACTCTCCAATGCTCTGACACTGGTGGTACCCACGGCAATCACTCGTCCGCCTTTTTCCCGGGTTTGACGAACCTTTTCACAAACAGTTTCACTGACTTCAATACGTTCAGAGTGCATTTGATGGCTACGAATATCCTCAACCCGCACGGGCTGAAATGTTCCTGCACCAACATGCAAAGTGACTTCGGTCATATCGATACCGTTGTCCCGTATACGCTGCATCAGTTCATTATCAAAATGCAGTCCGGCAGTCGGGGCAGCTACTGCACCAACTTGCTTGGCATAAACGGTCTGATAACGATCCAGGTCACTTTTATCAACTTCACGTTCTATATAAGGTGGAAGCGGTAATCGGCCGTATTGCTCAAGTGCTTCGATGACATCGCATTCGATATCAAACTGAAGCTCAAACAAAGCCTCATGACGGCCTAAAACTTGTGCACGAAGCTCAGATTCCAGAATTAATATCCGCCCTGCTCCGGGTGATTTGCTGCTGCGGATATGCGCCAGAACCCGTTTATCATCCAACACCCTTTCAACCAATACTTCAATCCTGCCGCCGGTTTCCTTTTCGCCCAGCAAACGGGCGGGAATTACTTTGGTGTTATTGAATACCAGTAAATCATTGGGTTTAAGTAAATCCAGAATGTCACTGAACTGGCGATCGGCCAGTTCTCCATGGTTACCATCTAGTGACAGCAAGCGGCTGGCAGTTCGATGTTTGGACGGATACTGGGCGATTAACTCCGGCGGGAGTTCGAATTGAAAGTCGGTACGATGCATGGCGAGATCATAGCAGAGCTACTACATATTTCGTTAGGTAAAATCTCTTTCGAGATTTAAAAATATCATCAATTACCTAAATCGGACTTTCATATTCAGACAGCTCTCGTTATAATGCTCGGCTTGTTGCCGGGGTGGCGGAACTGGTAGACGCGCCGGATTCAAAATCCGGTTTCTTCGGAAGTGCGAGTTCGATTCTCGCCCTCGGTACCAACATTAACCTAGTATTATCAATAGGTTACCCAGAATATTAAAGCCCCATCAGTTATGCTGATGGGGCTTTTTATTTGCAATCAGTAAAGTTAAATTTCACTTATTTTGCTGATTAGCGCTCTAACACAATGCGATAACGCACATCGCCTTTACGCAGTTTTTCAATTGCTTCGTTTATCTGCTCAAATGGATACATTTCAACCACTGGTTTCACCTGATGACGCTGTGCAAATTCCAGCATTTTGTTGCAGGTTTGTATGCTACCGGTGTCAGAGCCAGAGATACTTCTTTGCGCTTCTGTCAGGTTAAACACTTTGATATCCAATGGCTCCATCGTGGCGCCGACAAAGTGCAGCCGCCCTCTGGGTTTTAATTTACTCAGGTACAGGTTCCAATCCAGTTTGAAGTTAACTGTAGAGAGAATCATATCGAATTTTCTGGGCAGTTCTGCCATGACGTTTTCATCACGCGAGTCCACGCTGTAATGAGCGCCCATATCCAGAGCTTCCTGTAATTTGGACGAGCTGGTAAATGCCGTGACTTCACAGCCCCAGGCTTGCAGAAATTGCAATGCAATATGGCCTAATCCACCAATACCAATCACGCCAACTTTATCGGTTGGCTTGATGGCAAATTGAACCAAGGGATTAAAGACGGTCAGCCCACCACACAGCAAAGGCCCGACTGATTTGAGATCAATGTCTTCAGGCAGTGGGATCACACTATTGGCATTGGCCCTAACCTTATCGGCAAAGCCGCCATGATGCCCAACGATGGTGGGTGTGAGATCCGGACATATATTTTCATCACCGTTATGACATTGTTCACAGCTTTCACAATAATCTGCATACCAGCCTAAACCAACGGTTTGGCCGACTTCCAGATTGGTCACAGCCGTACCTAGCTGACTTACTGTTCCGACCACTTCATGTCCGGCCACAACAGGATATGAGGACATTCCCCAATCATTATCAATAATGCTGATATCGCTATGACAAATGCCACAATAACGCATCTCAATCTCGACTTCATGATCGCCAAGCGGACCAGGATCATATTGATAAGGGGTGAGTTTAGCCCCCGCTTCCAGTGCCGCATATGCATTAATCATCAACTGTCCTTTTAATCAGCAAAGCAATTTATAAAGAGGCATTATATTGACTAATTCATTGAATAATTATCGTGAAATGGCAATAGTTAGAGCAGTAAGTAACACGCTAACGCTAAGTGCTTTTTACCAACAGTATTGTGCAAAGCTTTCTCTGGAGATTTTTATATCTCAAACCAGACATTTTCGGCAGGCAGTTTTGGATGATATAGTAATTAAAAATGACAACCACGCCATTTGCGCTGCATTATTATTTGTAGAACTTCTCAGCTATTTCATGTCACATTTCTTTTATCTCCCAAACCGGGAGAACGTTTTCAGGGAGATTTTATGCACTGGAAATTAATGATTTCGTCTTGTTTATTTATCCTCACCGCCTGCGAACAGAATAATGCGAAGTTAACCTTTGCTGAGCTTGAGGCAGCGGGCTTTGAAAAATATCAGCAACAGTTTTTTCAATTGGTTGGCGCAACCAATGCCTGGTCAGGTAGCTGGGCCAATGAGGAGGTCGAGGTATATACCGTTGATGATCCCGATCTTGAAAACTCAGCTTTTTATAAATCGATAAGAACAAACAGACCGGATTCAACGTGGAATGCTAAATGTGTTCATAAAAATGTCATTATGCTCAGTAAAGGTGAAAAAGCCTGTGAACAACTTGCGAAGCTTTAATTATCGAAGCTGACAAGGCGTATGAATACATCTGTTGATTTTTCAAGAGAGGTGAAAAATGAGCGAAGAATTTGCCCAACAACTGATTGATATTTTACTTTTATCAGATAATTTCCAGATGGAGCTGGAACCTCTTAATTATTAAAGTTGCTGAATTTGATACTGACTCAGATGCCGATAGAAAATGTTTGGCAGAAGCTTTCGATATGCTGCTACGTGAGCAACTTATCTGGATAGAAAATGACCCACTGTACGAGAATCGAGAAGGTCATATTCATTTTAATAACATGCAAATTGGATTAACCAAAACCGGCTCCAATGCGTCAATTAATTAGCCTGTCATTAAAAAGCCCCACCAGCAATTGCTGATGGGGCTTTTTTTCAATAAAGCATTATTACTCGGCTTCTTTAACGATTTGTGCCTGATGGTAATTTTCAATACCCATTTTATCAATCAGACTCAGCTGGGTTTCCAGCCAGTCGACGTGTTCTTCTTCTGATTCAAGAATATTCCTGAATAAGTCACGGGTAACATAGTCAGCAATCTGCTCGCAATACTGAATACCCTCTTTCAGATCCGGAATCGCATCCAACTCTAAAGAGAGATCCGCTTCCAACATTTCACGGGTATTTTCTCCGATACGTAATGCACCAAGATCCTGCAGGTTTGGTAACCCTTCCAAAAACAGAACCCTTTCAGTCAGTGCATCCGCATGTTTCATTTCATCAATGGATTCATGATACTCATGCTCATAGAGATTTTTCAGGCCCCAATCCTTATACATTTTGGCATGCAGAAAATATTGGTTAATAGCAACCAGCTCATTGCCCAATACTTTATTTAGCAACTCAATAACTTTTTTATCGCCTTTCATCGGATTATCCCTCTCTCATTGCTCGATAGTGTTGATTATCGTTAATAAGCCATAAAAGTCAAAGATAAGTTATTGATATTAAAGACAAATGATAACAATTATCATCTGCATTGCATTCCTCGCCCGGATCTAAATCAGTAATCAAGATTAAAGCTAAACAAATTAATAACTTGTTGAACAGAGAAAAACCATGAAATTTTTATGGTTTTGAGAAAGGAATCAGATTAATAAATGCGGGAAGTTTATGCTGTTGCGATATCTGCGCAACTTTAATGAGAGGCGTTTACAGTCTGAGCAACCAGATAGCCATTCTGATCATCGAGCTGTGGCGCGTGTTGCTGTAAAACACGGTTCACTTTGAACTGGCATTTACCGCAGCATGCTGCTGCTCCGGTAGTTTCACGGATAGCTTCAAGCGTGTCTGCGCCTGCATCAATAGAGGCTTTAACTTTCTCTACATTCACGTTGTTGCATACACAAACTATCATGAAATAAACCCGGTTAATTAACGTTGATGTTAATGATAATGATTGTTATTTAATTAGTCAAACAGCTTTTGTTAAATTTTGGGAGAAATTCCCAAAAATGTTACTTGCGATGAATTTATATACATCGTAACGTAGCTATATCAGGCCTTAAGAGAATAGTATGAAAGCAGTATCAGCAACGGTTTTAATTGTGGAAGATCACCGTGATTTAGCAGCTAATGTGGGCGATTATCTAGAACTTGGTGGCTTTACTGTTGATTTTGCAACTGATGGCATCACCGCGCTGCAGTTATGCGAAGAACATCATTATGATGCCATTGTGCTGGATATCATGCTTCCCGGCATCGACGGCTTTGAAGTCTGCCGCAGGTTACGTCATGAAATGCATTTACATACACCAATCATTATGCTCACGGCTCGTGACACGATTAATGACAAAGTCAATGGCTTTGATCTGGGTGCAGATGACTATTTAATCAAACCATTTGAAATGCGCGAATTGGAAGCGCGGCTGATTGCGATGATAAGACGTCAGCGTGGTGAACTGGAGGGGGGCAAGTTAACGGTTGCCGACCTGACCTATGATTTGGATACCATGCGTGTCATGCGTGGTGATCAGGTTATCAAGCTGTCACCTATCACTTTGCATATATTGCGAATTCTGATGCGCGAATCCCCCAAGATTGTCAGTCGTGAACGGCTTGAAGCTGAAGTTTGGGGAGATGATACGCCTGACAGTGATACGTTACGCAGCCATTTGTACAACCTGCGAAAAAGCCTGGATAAACCCTTTCAGAATCAGTTGATGCATACCTTACCGGGCGTAGGCTATAAGCTCTGCAGAGAAGAAGATCTGTAAGCCCCATCGACCATGCAGAATCTTCAGCAACAGTAGCGAGCAGTAATCGATCCAAAATGCCTAATCAACGACTACGAAACTGGGCTTTGGGAAAGTGCACACTGACCTCGGTGCCTTCGCCCATTTTACTGGATAAACGTAAATTCCATTCGTAACGATTGCAAAGCCGTTTCACAATAGTCATACCAATACCATACCCTGTTGTCTGCTGCTTATCATCCGCACGGAAAAACGGTTTAAACACTTTCTGCATTTGATCCCTATCCATACCAATTCCACTATCTGCCACCGAAAAACCATCTGAACGAATAGATACAGTGATATTGCCACGTTGTGTATAGTTAAAGGCATTGCGTAATAAGTTGCCGATCAGGATAGGCAACACACGTTCAGCTGCCTGAACAACTAAAATACCGGATTCCTCTACATTCACAGTGATGGGTTTATCCTGGTGAATCATACGAAGGTTATCAAGTTCTGCAGCAATCAAATCATTGACCGTCACTTCCCGTAAAGGCAAAGCCTCCACTTGTTCCCTCGCCAATAACAGCAGTGTTTCAATCAGCGATTCCATATCCGTCAAGGTGCGGTACATTCGGTTCATTTCCGTTACCGCCTGATCGCCATATTTTCGTTCAACTAGCTCCAATGCCCCGCGAATAACCGCAATCGGAGTTCTTAATTCATGGCTGACATCACGGGTGAAATTCCGCTCCCGCTCAACAAAGTTTTCCAACCGGTTGGTAAACTCGTCCAATGCCCATACCAGACTGGAGACCTCATCATCAGGAATATTCCGTAGTTCATCCAGGTCCAGCTGTGGGAAGTTACCTTCACGAAAATCCACATCATTGACCGCACGGGACAGTTTCATAATAGGTGAAACCGCTTTATGTGACTGGCGATAGGCTATCCACGCCAACAAATAAAGCACCACCAGCACTAAAGCCAAAGGTAATAACCCAAACACCAGCGCCAAACGTGAAACCTTAACTTCATCAAAGATCAGATACAGACGACGATTAGCTTTATCTTCAACATACACAATTGGCTGCTGTCCGCCGAGCTCAGTTCGCTGTAGGCCCGGTCCAAGCTCCTGTAATGACGGCGGTAAATGCGAATAATCATTGCCCTCAGCCATATAGGCTTTCAGATTCATAGTATTGGGTAAAGGAAAGTCAGAATCCTCAGATCGCATATCCCAGAAATGTTGCGCCTCGCCCTCCAGTGCGGCGCGAACCAATACATCCTGCAGTGTAGCTTTTGCGGCATAAATACCCGCAATAGCGACCAGACTGATTAACGCTACCTGAATCAGAAAGACTTTAACCAGCTTGGCTTGCAGATTGGTATTGGATTTAGCCATTGCCTCAGTTTACCCGTTTGGAAAATAAATAGTGCGTAACCAGCCATTCAGTCCCATCGCGATAGCCAAACAACTCGGCACAGGCCATAAAAAACAACCGCCAGCGTTGGAGCCAGATAGCACCTTCGCCCTTGCCATAGGTCTGATCAAACAAATCTTTAATCTGGCGGGCATTCTTATCTGTGTTTTCCAGCCAGGCTTCGGCTGTTTTCTGATAATGCTGGCCGTTGACCAGCCATTGCTTTTCAATTTGCAACGCATCCTGAAAATGTAACAAGGTATCTGCCGAAGGCATTAAGCCACCCGTAAAGAAATAACGCCCCATCCAGTTATCATCGCCTTCCGTTTCAAATGGATAAACCACACTGCGATGGCAGAAAATATGTACAAACAATTTGCCCTCAGCATTCAGCCACCGACTGACTTTATCCAGCAATTGCTGGTAATTACGCATATGCTCAAACATCTCAATTGACACGATACGGTCGTATTGTGTGTCCAGTTCCAGTTCATTCACATCACAGGTAATAATATGGATATTGGTTAAACCACGGGCTAATGCCTGTCTTTCGATATATTCACGTTGCGAATTTGAATTTGACACTCCAGTAATACGTGAATAAGGGAAACGCTCAGCAAGATATAGGGTCAGCGAGCCCCAGCCACAACCAAGCTCAAGAATATCCTGACCGTTTTTAAAATCTCCGCGTTCGACATAAACATCCAGCATGGCTTTTTCAGCCTGATCCAGTGACACAGTGTAATCATCCCACCAGCAACCACTGTACTTAAGGTGTTTGCCCAATGACAGCTGATAAAACTCGGCCGGAACTTCATAATGCTGTTCATTCGCAGCTTGAGTTTCAATGGCAATAGGACTGTTGCGCAACATTTCAATGCATTGATTTTTAATTTCACTGGCGGCTTCAGGATCATAGGCATTTTCATCATGAAGTCTTTGTCTTAGCAGCTTGCGGATGCCGAGTCGTATTAACGCATCAGGCACCAGGCCTTTTTCGGCTATAGAAATAAGACTCATGTTTTTTTCCTCCAGGGAATAAATGCACTGGTAGTTTGTTGATAACGGCGATATTTATCGCCACGACTGCGAATTGCCTGTTGTTCGGTATATGGGATGCCGGTAATGAAATACAGAAATAACAGCATGATAAGCGGTGCCAACCATAACCAACCGCCATATTCCAACCCCATTCCCATTAATGGATAAGCAAACCAGTGCAACCATTCGAAAAAGTAATTCGGATGTCTGGAATAATTCCACAGGCCTTTCTCACACACCTCGCCTTTATTTTTGGGATCCGCTTTGAAAGCGGCTAATTGCTTATCCGCCGTGGTGACGCCGATAATGGCGATTATCGCTATCGCCAGGCCAGCATATTGAGCCAGTCCCAAATTTTCAATCTGTCCCTGACTGATTAACCAGACCGGAATGGCAAAACCCCAGGCCAGTAATGCCTGGAACTGGAAAAAGAAAAAATGGTAAAAATTGGTTTTATCGGCCCAGTAGTCTCGCAAGTATTTATAGCGGCCATCTTCATCCTCACCTAATACCCGTTGAGCAAGATGCAGTCCCAAACGTAGGTACCATAAAAACATAATACTGGCCGCCAGCAGACTTAATGGCAGATAACCATCACTGGTAATCAAATGAAACAATGCTAAAAAGCTCAGTGAAAATGCCCATAAAACATCAACAATACCGGCATTTTTACTGCGAAGTTGCCACAACCAGCCGCCCAGCATGATCAGTGAAACGATAAAAAAACTAAACCACAGCATGTTGCGTCCCTGATTCTTGATTTCGCCAAAAGAGAGTAAGTGTCAGTAATAATGGAATAACCAGTCCCCAGCTGATGCCAAGCACAATAATCAATATTTCCGGCTGCAACCATTGCAAGGCACCCAATCGACTGCCCGCATAATAGGAAACCGGACTGGCAACGGCAGATAATATCCCCGCCAGCAAACGATGTTTTAACAACCAGGACATTGAATGATTAAGGGTTAAGGCAAAATTAATCCACAAACACCAGATCCACCACGGAGCAATCGGTTCTATAGTTTGCGCCTGATAGGCCATCAAGCCCCAGGCAGACCAGCTGGAATCTAAAATGACACCAATTAAAATGGCGGCTAATACCAGTTTGTAATCCGTTAGTTTCCAGGGATAAAAGCGGAAATGAACAAATAAAAATGCTGCAGTAAATAATAGCGCCGGCGAATTCAAACCGGCTGCACCACTTAATACACAGGCGAACCAACCGATTTGAAACAGTAAAAAGTTGATGATAGTCAGTCGTTCAGGCATACGCTGGACACCACTGGGCTCGACGATTGTCAGCTTTGCTGAATAACAAATGCACATCACTGATACTGCGTTCAGCAAAACCGCCTTCGCAGTAACACAGATAAAATTCCCACATGCGAATAAACGATTCGGGATACCCCATGGCCCTTACCTTATCCAAAGCGCCATTAAAACGTTCACGCCAGGCTGCAAGAGTAATAGCATAACTGGGACCGATATCTTCCAGACTGGTAAGTTTGAGTTTGGCTTTGGCAGCCGAATTACTCAGCACTGTGACACTGGGGATAAAACTGCCGGGGAAAATGTAGCGCTTGATAAAATCCACTGATTTTACGGCCTGTGCATAGCGATGATCTTCCAGCGTAATAGCCTGGATAATCGCCAGGCCATCCGTCGTTAATAAAGCAGCACAGCGCTGAAAATAATCATCAATATAGTGATGCCCAACCGCTTCGACCATTTCAATGGAAATAAGCTTATCGAACTGACCTTGCAGATCACGATAATCCTCAAGCAAAACCGTTATTCGATCGGTTAATCCGGCTTTTTCAACGCGTTGAACAGCATAGTCATATTGCTGTCTGGATATCGTCGTCGTGGTGACTCTGCAGCCATAATGCTGTGCAGCAAATACCGCACAACCGCCCCAACCCGTGCCAATTTCCAATAAATGATCCGTGGCTTGCAAATCCAGCTTGTCACACAATCTCGCCAGCTTTTGCTGTTGTGCGGTTTCCAATGACTCGTTGCCGGTGTAATAAATCCCGGATGAATACATCATCCAGTCTTTATCCAGAAACAATTCAAATAAATCATTCCCCAGATCATAATGTGCAGCAATATTCTTGCGACTGCCACGCCGGCTGTTACGGTTTAGCCAGTGAAAGCCTTTTAATAACGCACCGGTAATTCTGGCAAAGCCCTGTTCGAGTTCATCAGTCAACGACTGGTTACGCACCAGAATCCGCACCAGAGCCGTTAAATCACTACACTGCCAGTCACCCTGCATATAGGACTCTGCTGCTCCGACGCTACCACCTTGCACTATGGACTCAAAAAAACGTCGGTCATAGACAGTCAGACATACAGACAAGTCCGCTTGAGGCTCACCCAGCTCATAGACTTCCCCTGCAGTATGAAGGTGGATGCAGCCTTTCTGGATCCGGCTGAGCTGACGAATAACCCCTTTTTCATAGAGTTTCGACAGACGGCTAATCTTGCTATTTTGCGTTTCAATGATGGCCGTTTTACTCATTTATCATCTCCATGATGGATAACAGGTTGAGTCACAGTCTCAGCTTGCTGATCAGGATGACTGAAAGTAGGCGTATGTTTTCCCCATAACCGCAATGCCTGCCAGTAGATTCTCAATACGACCCTGAGTGTCTGCATCGGATAACGAATCGGTAACCAGCGCATGCTTCTGGCGGTCATTGGCTGAAAATCAGCCTGTAAGGTTGCATCAAACTGACGCTCGCCTTCACGCAGTAACACCATATTGATATTAATGGCACCCTTATCCAGCTTAAATCGCCAGTGATATTGAATATCCATCGGCATAAAAGGTGAAATATGGAATTGCTTATCAAAATCAAACCGCCATGGCTGACTCTGCTGTTGATCGACTTTTAATACGTAGGCATGACGTTCGTTCCACGGCGTATTATTAATTTCCGCAACAATAAATTGGAGCTGTTGCTGATCAAAACAGAAATAAAAGGTCACTGGATTAAAGATAAACCCCAGATAGCGAGGGTGAGTAAGTATCTTCACACTTCCAGCGAAATTCTCGCCGCTACGTTCATAGATCAAATCGACCACTGCCTGCTTTAAATCGGTCTGTTCGGATTGCAGGTAGTCATTACGATAAAAACTAATCAGATTGAAACGTTCCAGTGACCAGAAGCGTGAGCGTTTGAAGTGTGTCTGCAATTCATCCAAGTCCAGCATCAACATCGCTAGTGGATATTGAAAACCATGTTTATTGGGTAAATGGCGTTGATGATTAACCCAGCCACGATAAATGCCATCAGGCAACATTGGCCACTCCCTGCTTAGATTCTTTGAGGGCATCAATAACCCGTAACGCACTGCTCACACCATCTTCATGAAAGCCCCATCCCCAATAGGCACCGCAATAAAATGTATGCTGCGTGTCGGCGATTTCCTGCCAGCGACGTTGGGCGTTGAGTGTTGACAGGTTATATATTGGATGGGCATAACGACGATGTACCAATACATTTTTCGGGTTAATTAGATGCCCTGAATTTAACGAGACAATCAGCTCTGCCGGTGCAACCAGACTCTGCAAGGTATTCATGTGATAACTGACCGTACACTGTTGCTGCAACTCTGGTCCTACCCGCACATTCCAGCTGGCCCATGCCTGGGAATTTTTGGGCAACAGGCTGATATCGGTATGCAAATGCATTTCGTTTTCCTGAAAACCTATGCCACCCAGAACAGCCACTTCGGTCTCACTGGGTTGATCCAGTATACGTAATGCCTGGTCGGCATGAGCGGCGATGATCACTTTATCAAAATGACGTTTTTCACCATCTACAGTCAATGTCACACCATGCAAATTACGCTCGATACGATGAATTGGCGTGCCAGTTATAAATTCAGCATTGCTCTGCTTTACCAGCGCATCAACATAGGACTTGGAACCACCCGTTACAACGCGCCACTGAGGCCGGTCGGTTAACGACAACATATGATGGTTATGCATAAAACGAATAAAATATTGCGCCGGAAAATCCACCACTGACATACTGGGGCCGGACCATAAGGCACATGCCATCGGAATGAGATGATCGTTAATGAATATATCGCTGTAGTTGTTGATAGCCAGATACTGCCCCAGAGTCAGACCATCATCATCTTCGTTCAAAAGAAGTGGTGCTTCACGATAAAACCGCACCAAATCCCATAACATTCGGTAAAAGCGGAAATTCAACAGATTACGTCGCTGACAGAATAATTTATTCAGATCACCAGCGTTATACTCCAGACCAGATTGGACATTACTGACACTAAAACTCATTTCTGTCGGCTGGCTTTCGACCCCTAATTCACTTAATAACCGGGTAAAATTCGGATAGTTCTGTTCGTTGAAAACAATAAAACCGGTATCCACATTAAATGATTTGCCGGCAAGCTCCAAACAATGTGTGTCCGTGTGCCCCCCCAGATAATTACTCGCTTCAAATACCGTGACATGATGCTGTTTTGCCAGATAATATGCAGAGGTCAAGCCAGATATACCCGCGCCAATTATCGCAATTTTCATACACTTTCCTCAGGGAGGATTTTCTTACTTTCACGCTTGTGGAGTGGCACTGTGCGTACGTCCCAGATAAGTCCCGATTTTTGCATTAATTTCAAAATGTAATAACTGATATCCACTTCCCACCAATAAAATCCCTGTCTTGCTGATGCTGGATAATGATGATGATTATTGTGCCACCCCTCTCCCAGAGTCAGTAATGCCAGAAATAGGTTATTACGACTCTCATCAGCCGTTTGATAGCGCTTTTTGCCCAGACAGTGCGCCATGGAGTTGATCAGTAAAGTGGCATGTAACAGAACAACCGTTGAAATAAAGTATCCCCACACCAGCATTTGCCAGCCACTGGTTCCGGAACCGGGGAAATACTTCTCCAACAGCACACCGAGAATAAATAATGCTAACGCCAATAACACCGGAACAGCCAGATCATAACGATCCAACCAACGTAGTTCTGAAAAACGCTGCCAATCCGGGACCAGCGTGTAATCGGCCTGATAGTGCTTGCCGGAGAGAAACCAGCCCATGTGACTCCAGAAAAAACCCTGCTTGGGTGAATGCGGGTCGGCAGGTTGATCTGCATGCCGATGATGCTGCCGATGATGAGCTGCCCACCATAAAGGCCCCCGCTGGGTGGCGCTTGCGCCGATCAAAGCAAACAGAAACTGTACCGGTCGAGTGGTTTTAAAGGATTTATGCGCAAAATACCGATGGTAAAACGCCGTGATGGCAAACATTCTTATCAAATACAATGCCACAGCCATGAGAACGGCCACAGCAGATATGCCAACAAAAAAGACAGCTAAACAGGCCAGATGTAAAACCAGAAATGGAATAACCCTCAACCAGTCAATACCATCCTCAGCGCTCTCGACAGACTCTGCTGAATAGGCGGCTTCACCATTGTCAAACCATTGTCGAATTGATTTCATGAAGTGTCTCTTTTTCGATGGTGCCAAGCTTAATCAGCAAAGCGTGAATTGCGTGTGAAGAATAGCTGCACATACTCTTCACCCCGTTTTCACAAGTGATACGTTTTGATGAACTACGAAAATAGTGAAACGGAAATATCACCATGCTCAAACAAGCTATTCAATCAAGATTATCGTGGTTATTGCCGTTTTTTATTCTGTTATCAGCCTGTAGCGGGAACACCATGCAAAGTGCCTACTTAGATGATTATAGAAAAGCTATCTCTGTTGAGGGTTCAAAACCAATAAATGAAGCTGAAGCCGTAAAAGGTTTCATTGCAGTATTTAATCAGGTTCAACACGGTGATGTAGCAACCATTATCAACGAAACCTACGCCGAAACCCTTTATTTTAACGACACCTTTCGCACCATCACCGATAGAAACGAGCTGATTGATTACATGCAGCAGACAGGTCACCAAGTGGATCATCTTGAAGTGCAGATTGAAGATATCGCACTTAGCAAACAGGATATTTATGTGCGTTGGGTGATGCGAATGCAGTTTTCGGTAATGGGAAAAAAAGTCGATAGCGAATCTATTGGTATCAGCCAGTTACGCTTTGATGAAGATGGCAAAATCATTCTGCATCAGGATTTCTGGGATGGTGTGGATGGCTTTTATCAATACCTGCCAATCATTGGTTATTCACTGAGAAAAATCCGGAATCAATTATGAAAAAACATGTTTTATGGGGCTTGTTGGTGCCATTACAGCTGGCCAGTGCCAATAGCTTTGAATCGAAGATTCAACTGGATAATACTACCCTGCAACAATGTTCTGCGGTACCGATAAAAGTCATGTTGTTTAATCTTGGCGATGTCGCGTTATATCGTGAACAGTGTCGCGAAGATAGTGAACTCACCAGCCAGATGGTTCAACTTTCGTTTATTTATAAGCGCGCTTTTGATGCCGAGGATTTTCAAAAATCCTCGGTGGAATTGCTCAAACGTAATGTAAACCAAACAACCTTTGAATCAATTGAATCAGCATTGGTGGAGTTTAATAGCGGGTATCAGCAAGCCGAACCAGGAGATCGATTCGATATACGCTATTCTTCAGCAGAAGGTTTAATATTATTCAAAAATGGCCAGCAGCTGAGCCAGAGCGACGATGCAAAACTAGGGGAAGTCTATTTTGATATCTGGTTTGGACAGGATCCCTTTAGTAAAGGCATGAAAAAGGATTTGCTGGCAGGACTAAAACAATAAACCCGCCTTTCGGCGGGTTTGATTAAATCAGACAGACGTTTCACCGGGCTGTAATAGCTTTTATCCTGAGAAGGTTCTGCAAATGTTACAAAGCCGGCTCTTCTGATACATCATCTTCTGTTGATAACTGCCCTGTGGGCGATTTCAGTTAAGGCGCTACCTGCAGCAGTTCCGGTTCTGTGGAGCCGGTATTGAGCAAACACCCATGCATAACGTGTTTATGACGCAAGGCAAATCGCCCTTCCGTGGTCATGAACTTCAACTAAGTAACTGTGCAGATTTTTGATAGCGTCCGCATAGTCGTCTTCATCAATGATAAATTGCATATCCACCTGACGCATTGACTGATGCATTGCCAGCACGCTGATATTTTTCTCAGCCAATGCGCTGACGGTACGTGCCAGAATACCAGGGATTTTCATATCACTGCCAATGGCAGAAACAATCGCTACTTTCTGCTGATTGATTTCAGCTTCAGGGAACTGTTCCTGTAAAGCCTCTCGGATCCGGCGGATATTCTTCAGACTGGCTGAAAGATAATGCGTGATGGTATTGGCATTAATATCTTTGGAAATGATATGTGCTTTATTTCTGCGGATCTGTGCCAGGATTTCACGGTCATAAACATCAATATTACCAGCCATATCCTGATCAAACAGCTCAAAGGCATAGACATGTTTGCAACCGGCGATAATTTCCACGCAGGGCTTGCTGCTGATGTAGTCACCGGTAATTAAGGTACCAGCGTGTTCCGGTTCAAAGGTATTGCGCACCCTCAATGGAATATTATTCTGCCGCAACCCTTTTGCTGCTTTAGGGTGAATGGCTTCCATACCAAGATTGGCCAGCTGATCTGCGACATCATAATTAGTTCGGCCAATCGGTACCGCATTATCTTCGCCGACCAGTCGTGGATCAGCACTGCTCAGATGAAACTCTTTATGAATAATCGCTTCGTTGGCATTGGTTAATACGGCAATACGACTGAACGTCATTTCGCTGTAACCACGATCAAAGGTAGACATCAAACCATCATCGCTGTGGGCATAACCGGTGACAATGGGTAACTCTTTACTGAGGTCAATTTTGGCAAACGCCTTATCAATACGCTCATCCAGCTTCATGTGTTTGTCAGTCTGCCAGCCGGTCAAATCCACATAACGGGCGTTGATCTTGTCTTTTTTCAATAAGGTGGCTGTATTCCAGGCACTGTGCGCTTCGCCGATACTGGCCAGCATTTCACGTACCGTAGCCAAATGCATATCCAGCGCAAAATGACCATGCTGGCAAAGACGTTGTAAATCGGCCAAAACACGTTCTGCATCTTCAAGCCGTTCGCCAATAAACTCATTAGCCTGCTTCAATGTTTTTTTATCTTTAAACAATTGCTGGTTGATGGAAAAAATCTCCTGCTTGAGCTTTTCCATCGCTTCTTGCCAACTGTCATCATTCAGACTATTGGCAAATTCAGCATACACGCCTGCTGTCCCGTTTTTCTTATGCTCAAGTAGCAGATTGGTGATACCACCGTATGCTGAAACAACAAATACACGATTGTAAATTGACTCGTTATGAACCGGTTTCAGAATAATATTGTCGCGCACCGCGACATAGTCGCTCATTGAGGTGCCGCCTATTTTTTCTACCGTATGAAATTGCATATCTACTCTCTGTTAATTCGTTGTACTCCGGACCAAACCGGAAAGGCTGCATTGCCTGTTATTCAGTTACTGCTTCAGCGTCTAGTTCATAGGCACCTTCAGCGTTGTGAACTTCTTTACCATTCAAAGGTGGGTTGAATACGCAGGCAAGGTGAAGTTCTTTAAATGCACGCAGGATATGGCGATCATGTTTATCCAGGTTGTATAAGGTTCCCGGTGTGATTTTGTAGACTTTGCCGTCATCCAGTGTTTCCACTTCACCTTCGCCACTGATGCAATACACTGATTCCAGATGATTCTGATAATGCATACGGAAATCGGCACCGGCATAAATTGTAGTGATATGGAATGAGTACCCCATATTGTCATCTTTCAATAACATACGGGTGCTTTCCCAATTACCATCCGGCGAAACGATACGACGAGAGGTTTGTTGTGCTTCTTGTAGTTGTCTGACAATCATGGCTTGTCCTCTGTTAATTACTTGTAAAGTCCGGTGACCGAAAGATCAGTCACCGAATTAGAAAGATAAGTAGATCCCGGTTGATTAACTTGCTGCTTTGTTATCGGCCGCTTCAAACGTATCGGATTTACTGGCTTCGTCACTCACTGAGTAATCACCTTCAAAAAAGTCTTTTTCTTCCGGAATACTATCTGCCTTATCACACACTTCCTTAATGGCTTTCTCCAGAATATCGATACCTTTTTTCAGGTTTTCATCGGTAATTGTCAGTGGACAGAGAAATTTCACCACATGATCATCGGCACCACTGGTTTCGATAATCAAACCGTTCTGGAAACATTTACGGGTGATTTGACCCGCTAATTCGCCGCTGACGCAGTTGATGCCACGGAACATGCCCCGACCATGTGAGTTGAAGTTACCTTCGCCATATCTGGTCACAATAGCATCAACACGATCAGCAATATATTGACCTTTACGTTGTACTTCTTTGGCAAATTTATCGTCTTTCCAGAAATAGTCCAGCGCGGCTTTAGCAGTGACAAATGCGTGATTATTACCACGGAATGTACCGTTATGCTCACCCGGAGACCATTGATCAACTTCCGGTTTCATCAGTACTACAGCGAATGGCAGTCCATAACCACTCAATGATTTCGATAAGGTGACAATGTCCGGGTAAATACCCGCTTCTTCAAAACTGAAGAACGTACCAGTACGCCCACAGCCAGCCTGAATATCATCAACAATCAGCAATACCTCATGGCGCTTGCAGATTTCTGAAAGACTTTGTAACCATGTCATTGAAGCAGCGTTAATTCCACCCTCACCCTGTACAGTTTCAACAATTACCGCAGCGGGCTTATCAACACCACTGCTGGAATCCGATAACATCTTGTCGAGCAGGTTGGTGGTATCTACATCATCACCAAGATAGCCATCATAAGGAATACGGGTTGAACCGTGTAAAGCGATACCTGCACCACCACGATGGGTTGAATTACCCGTCACCGATAATGCCCCAAGGGTTTGACCATGCCAGCCATTAGTGAAAGAGATAATATTTTCACGACCGGTTTTTTTACGGGCAATTTTTAATGCCGCTTCAACGGCATTGGTTCCGGTTGGACCGGTAAACATGACGATGTAATCAAGGTCACGGGGTTTTAGAATATTCTCGTTAAAACTTTCTAAAAACTCACCCTTGGCACGAGTGTGTAAATCCAGGCCTTGAGTAATACCATCACGTTGAATGTATTCGATCAGTTTCTCTTTAAATAACGGATGATTGTGACCATAATTCAGCGAACCGGCACCGGCCAGAAAGTCTATATATTCATTGCCGTCATCATCGTAAATCAACTCGCCTTGTGCCTTGTCAAATAAACGAGGGAACGCGCGGGCATATGAACGCACTTCTGATTCGATCTCTTCAAAAATTTTCATTCGCTTTTCTCTCCTGTGGAAATTTTGGTCATTGCTGACCTGAATTCATTATGGGTTAGGCAATTGGCTTGAATGGGCCAACTTTGACTAACATTTCAGTATCGTGTTGATTGGCAAAATGCTGATGACGATCAAACATAACACTACTGCTTATTTCGGTATCCAGCTTACGAGCCAGACTCTCAAATAACGCCCATGATGCTTTGTTATCCGGGGTTATTGTTGTTTCAATTCTTTTTATATCGCGGTTTTGTTCTCGCGAAAGAATCGCTTTTAACATTCTTCCGGCAAGCCCCTGACCTCGGGCTTTTTCGCCAACGGCTACCTGCCACACAAACAGTGTTTCAGGGCGTTTAGGAATGCGATAACCGGAAATAAAACCGACTAATTCATTGTCAAGAACAGCCGCAACGGCTGTTTCTGCAAAATGACTGCTTTGCAGTAAGTTGCAATACATTGAGTTGGTATCTAAAGGGGGGCACGCTGAAATGAGTTTATGCACAGCTGCACCCAACTCTGCCGTTGGTTGCATCAACTCTATAGGTAAGGGTGCGGGTTTGGTTTGGGTCATATTTATAATCAACTCTAATGTTTATTACACTAAGCACTAAATGTGCTTATAAAAAATAGAAATTGCCATTACATTTTTCATTAATCAATATAATCATACATTTATGACTTGCAGATGACAGAATCTAAATATATAGTACACTAAACAAATTAAAAGTCCAGACCACACAATGTCGCACAATTTAGTTTGATAACGTTAAAATGGGATGTAGTTTAAACCGGATTGTGTTTGAAAAGAGGTCTGCCCCAAGTTGAACCATTTGTAAAAAAACGTGGGAGAATATGCTGAATTCAATCCAAATTAATACCGAGACTATCGACGCGCTTGGACTAGACAAAGAGCAAAGGGAACACCTGTTGAATCACATTGAAGAAGTGCTTATTGCGTTACGCCGTGTTATCCGCGCTACCGATCTACATTCTAAATATCTGGCCAAAACCACCGGGCTGACGGCACCACAGATTCTCTTGTTACAAACCCTGCGAGATAAAGGGCAAGTCACCATCGGCGAACTGGCTCAGGAAATGAGTTTAAGCCAGGCTACGGTAACTACCATTCTGGACCGCCTGGAAAAACGTGGTCTGGTGTATCGTCAACGCTCACAAACAGATAAACGTAAAGTACATGCCTATCTGACCGAATCTGCTACCGAGACACTTAAAAGTGCACCAATTCCATTGCAGGATCGTTTTACCCGGGAATTCAGTAAACTGGATGAATGGGAACAGGCTATGATCATGTCTGCCTTAAAGCGTGTAGCACAAATGATGGATGCTCAGCATATTGATGCATCACCCGTTCTGGACATTGGTATGTTGGATCGTTATGGGGATGAGCAAGATGTCGTCAAAATACCGACCAGGCGTCGCTAAAGATTTTGCAGGCCCTGACCATTTTCTAATAAGCGTTCTATTTCACCCGCAGGAAGTGGTTTACTGTAATAATAACCTTGTAACTCTTTGCACCCCATTGTAGTAAGCATATCTACCTGCGCAATGCTTTCAACCCCTTCTGCAATGGTTCTCAAACCTAGATTATCTGCAAGCTGGACAATAGTTCGGGCAATCGCCGCATCTTTGGGATTGTCAACGATTTCATCAACAAAGCTTTTATCAATTTTCAAGGTATTAATCGGAAAGTTTTTCAGGTAGCTCAATGAAGAATAACCGGTTCCGAAATCATCAATGGCCAGCCCTACCCCCATTGCTTTTAATGCGTTTAATAATGGGATTGTCTCCATCACATCTTTAAGCATCGCCGTTTCAGTTATTTCCAATTCAAGAGAGGCTGCTGGCAACCCTGAATTATTGAGACTTTGTCCAACCTGCTCCAGAAGTAACTGCTGATTAAACTGCATAGCAGACAAATTCACCGAAACACGCCATTGAACATCAAATTGTTGCTGCCATCCCCGGGTTTGCAAACAGGCCTGATTTAACACCCACTCACCAATAGCAATAATCAAACCGGTCTTTTCAGCCACGTCTATAAATACTAACGGACCCAACAGACCTTTTATTGGATGCAACCAACGCAGCAAGGCTTCAAACCCTATGATCTGCTTCGTTTGCACATCAATCTGCGGTTGGTAAAACAGCAGAAACTCATTACGTTCCAATGCTTGGCGCAGATCCTGTTCCATCTGTAAACGCTCATACAGATAATCATTCATTTCTGCTGAGAAAAACTGGTAATTGTTACGTCCTAATTCCTTGGCATGATTCATTGCCACATCAGCATGCTGCATCAACGCCTGAACGTTGTCCCCATCTTCAGGGAAAAGAGCAATACCGATGCTCACCGTACTGAAAACATTATGCTCTTTGATATCAAATGATTTTTCAAATTTGGCCACTATCCGCTGGGCGATATTTGCCAGCACATCCACATTATCAATATTGGTCAGCATGACGGTAAATTCATCACCCGCGAACCGGGCCACACGATCATCCTTATCTTTGCTCACTGCAATCAAATCCGCATCTCGCAGACAGTCCTTAATTCTCGACGCAGCCTCACATAACAATGCATCACCGACCTGATGCCCATAGGTATCATTGATATGCTTGAAGTGATCCAGATCGATAAACATCAGTGTTAAGGACTGTTGTTTATGTCGGGCACGAGCAATAGCTGTTTCCAGCTGCTCAATAAACAGTCGTCTATTCGGCAAATCTGTAAGGGTATCGTAATACGTGTAATAAGCGAGCTCCTGTTCAGATCGCTTGAGTGAAGTTATGTCCTGCAACGTGCCAATAATCTTCCACCCATCATAATCTTCGGTAATTTCTGTTCGTTCATGGAGATAAAACAATTGACCGCTTCCTGACTGAATACGATATTCAATATCATAAGGATGCTTTTGATGAATGGCCCGACGAAGCGCCTGTTTGAATAATGGTCTGTCTTCAGGAAAAATGTGATGAAGAATCTGTTTAAATGAAAGGACTTTTGAGGATTTCTCTATACCAAAGATCCTGTAAAGATCAGCACTACATTCAATCTGATTCTGTTTGAAATCCCATTCCCAATAGCTTAGATGTGCAATTGCCTGAGCTTTATCCAGTTTTGAACGGCTCAGACTAAGTTCGCGTAAGGTATTATTGGCTTTTAGAATATATCGAACACGGTGTGCAAATAACGGCCATTTGAATGGTTTTGTAATGAAATCCGTCGCCCCCGATGCAAACGCCTCTTCAATATCATCAACTTTGTCATGCACAGTAACCATCACGATTGCTGCTTGTTGACCTTTAGGAAGTAAACGGAGCTGACGACAACAGGTAAACCCATCCATGCCAGGCATGGAAACATCCAGTAAAGTGATATCAGGCAAAAACTCGGCAAATAATTTTATCGCCTGCTGCCCATTTTCAGCTTCGATAATGGATAAGTTCGGATCCTGAAGTGATTGTTTCATCAATAAACGCGTGACCGGATCGTCATCGACGATAAGCACGGTATATAGGGATTGACTATCCATGTTGCCAGATACCTGAATTTCTAAGCATAGAAATACTGATATAAGAATGACGAAATAGAATCAGCGGCAGTTTATATCAGCAATGTAACCAAGACCATAAACTACCATAGCCTCAAACGCTTTAACCTGCGCTAGCGCACATTTCTCTAATGTTAGTTATGGAGCGGGATTTGGAATCGTTTTATGAATCTCTTCGATTGCTGTAACAACCTCATTCGACAGCATTAATGTTTCGCTGGCGATATTGGTCTTTAATTGCTGCATAGTGGTAGCCCCAATGATAGTTGCAGCTGTAAATGGTCGGCTATTCACATAAGCCAATGCCATCTGCGCAGGATCTAACTGATGTTGCTTCGCCAAATCGACATAAGCCTGAGTCGCTTTGACAGCCTGTGGATTACTGTACCGTGCATAATGTGGCCATAAACTCATTCGGGCAGTGTCGGGAGCATTATTCTGGAGATACTTCCCTGTCAACACGCCAAATCCTAAAGGTGAATAAGCCAATAGTGGAACATTCTCTCGATAACTGATTTCGGCACAGCCAATCTCGTAGGTACGGTTTAGCAAACTGTAGGGATTTTGTATTGAGGCAATCACTGGAAGATTCATCGATTGTGCCACTGAAAGAAACTGCATCAATCCCCATGGGGTTTCGTTAGATAAACCGATATAGCGAATTTTTCCGGATTTTATCTGCTTTTCCAATGCCTGCAGGGTTTCAACCACTGGCGTCATTGCTTCTTCAGCAGCATCGTGTTGATAACCTAATTTGCCGAAATAATTGGTCTGCCTTTCAGGCCAATGCAGTTGATATAAATCCAGATATTCGGTTTGCAAGCGTTGCAAACTATTGTCTAACGCTTCGCTGATATTTTTATCATCAAATCGTGATTTACCCTGACGTATGTGCCCAACCCAATCAGCACCCGGACCGGCAATCTTACTGGCAATGACCAAATCCTCACGACGACCATGCTGTTTTAACCAGTTGCCAACAATCGTTTCAGTAGCACCATAGGTTTCTGCTTTGGGTGGAATGGCATAAAGCTCTGCCGTATCAATGAAGTTAATACCCTGCGATACCGCGTAATCAAGCTGTTCAAATGCTTCCTGTTGGCTGTTCTGTTCACCATAAGTCATTGTGCCAAGACAAATCTGGCTGACTTTTAGATTACTATTGCCAAGGGTATTGAATTGCATAGTCGATCCTGTGATTTTCAGACGGTAGAAACAAAACAACGCCCATTAAGAGCGTTGTGATGATATCAGGGCTTGTTGATCTTTCATATCCACCACTGCTGGCGGAGATGAAAGATCAACAAGCCCTAAAGTTGCTAGTGGTCGGGACAGAAGGATTTGAACCTTCGACCCCTTGCACCCCATGCAAGTGCGCTACCAGGCTGCGCCATGCCCCGACAAGCAACAAAACAGTGGAATTATAACGTATTAAGCCAGAATCGTACGAATTTGTTCCAGTTCTTTCAGCATTTCATCAATCAGTTGTTTGCGGTTTTCGTTGCTGTGAGTTGCTTCGGATTTATGCTCGGTTTCCAATTGCTGGCGAGCACCACCAATAGTAAAACCCTGTTCATAAAGCAAGCCACGAATTTCGCGAATCAATACCACATCATGGCGTTGATAATACCGGCGATTTCCGCGACGTTTTACCGGTTTTAGTTGCGTAAATTCTTGTTCCCAGTAACGTAGTACATGCGGTTTAACCCCGCATAATTCACTCACTTCACCAATGGTAAAGTAGCGTTTACCAGGAATGGCCGGTAGTTCGTTGTTATTACTCGCCTCTAGCATAACTGTCCACCCTTGCTTTCAGTTTTTGGCCAGGACGGAAAGTAACGACACGACGGGCGGTGATTGGAATCTCTTCACCCGTTTTCGGGTTACGGCCAGGCCGTTCATTTTTGTCGCGTAATTCGAAATTACCAAATCCGGAAAGTTTTACCTGATCACCTTCTTCAAGTGCTCCACGGATTTCTTCAAAGAACATTTCAACCAGTTCTTTTGCTTCACGTTTATTAAATCCCAACTCTTCGTAAAGTTGTTCCGTCATATCGGCTTTTGTGAGTGCCATTCTTTACCCCTATTCTTATTATTGAACCGACGTTAGGTTCTGACCATCGCACCCAAATCGCTTTGCAGCTTTTGAGTGATTTGTAATATTAAAGCATCGACTTCATCGTCGGTCATGGTTCGCTCACCATGCTGAAGATGGAAGGCAACCGCAATACTCTTCTTGCCAAGCTCGACACCATCTCCAGAATAAACGTCAAACAATTGAATTGACTTAAGAATATCAGACTCAATGCCTTTCAGGCAATGCTCTATTTCAAAGGCAACAACTGAGTTGTCGACGACTAATGCAAGATCCCTGCGAATAGCAGGATAACGTGACAAAGCGGTAAATTTTGGAATGGCGGATTGTAAGCAAACCGCCAATTCCAATTCAAAAACATAGGCTTTACCACCAAAGCCTAATGGTTTATTCAGTTTTGGATGTATAGCGCCGATCCAACCTACAGCTTGTCCGTTCTGATAGATACGCGCAGATTGTCCCGGGTGCAATGCTGGATGAGCTTCAGCTCGAAATTCAACTTGACCGTCACCTATAGCCAAAAGCGCTTCAACATCCGCTTTCACATCAAAAAAATCAACTTTACGGCTTTTATCGGCCCACTGTTCAGGATTTACATCGCCGTAAATCAGACCACCAATACATTGATATTGATCGATGTCTGCCAGTTCTCCGCGAAATACACTGCCTACTTCAAACAAGCGGATACGATCGTGCTGGCGATTCAGGTTATACACCATCGCTTGCACCAGACCTGGCCAGAGAGAATGTCTCATTACCGATAAATCCGCAGAAATCGGGTTGGCCAATTTAATGGGGTCAGCTTCGCTGTCAGCAAAATGCTTTTGTAATGTCGGATCAACAAAACTATAAGTAATAGCTTCAAAATAACCACGATCTACCAATAAATTCTGTAAACGCTCTGTCGCCAGTTGTTTTTCGGAAATTGCGCTGGGTAACACACTAATTGCAGGACGAGTTTGCGGCAACCGATCATAGCCATACAGTCGTCCCAATTCTTCAATCAAATCGACTTCGATATTAATATCAAACCTGAAACTTGGCACAATAACCAGCCAGCCATCTCTAACTTGTGTAACTTCCAGACCCAAACGTGTCAGCTGTTCTTCTACTTCAGCAGCTTCCAGCTCAATTCCCAATACCCGTTTAATACGATTTGCACGTAGCAGAATTTGCGGCGTTTCAGGTAATGCACTTTCTTCACTGACTACAGTAAGCGGGCCTGCCTGACCACCGACAATCTCCAGAATCAAGCTGGTGGCACGTTGCATTGCTTGCTGTGCCAATTCGGGATCAACTCCACGCTCAAACCGATGAGATGAATCAGTATGCAAGCCATAACTTCTGGCTTGGCCAGCGATAGCATCCGGAGCAAAAAAAGCGGCTTCGAGGAACAATGAGCTTGTAGCAGAATCCACTGCCGACGCATCGCCGCCCATAATGCCTGCAAGTGCCAATGGTCCAGAAGCATCTGCAATGATCAGTGTTTGTTCAGCAATCTCAACTTGCTGACCGTCTAACAAAGTCAGTTTTTCATTAGCTTTAGCAAAGCGCACGGTAATTGCTTGTTGTAATTTTTGCAGGTCAAAAGCATGCATCGGCTGACCGAGTTCCAGCATCACATAATTGGTGATGTCGACAACGGCACTCAGGCTACGCAAACCGCTTCGACGCAGTTTTTCCTGCATCCACAACGGCGTTTTGGCTTTTGGATTAATATTTTCAATTACCCGGCCAATATAATTGGGGCAGGCTTGTTTGGCTTCTACCGAAACCGGAAATGTTGTCTGTATCGTCGCAGGCACTTCATTAATCGTTACAGGTGTCAGATTGGTACGACTGATCACGCCCAGTTCACGGGCAATACCGGCTACGCCCAGACAATCACTACGGTTTGGCGTTAAATCAACTTCAATGGTGAAATCATTTAATGCCAGATAATCACGAATATCGTTACCAACCGGAGCATCTTCAGGTAATTCCAATAATCCTTCCGAAGATTCTGCCAAACCAAGTTCTTTAGCAGAACACAACATTCCGAATGACGGTTCCCCGCGTAATTTGGCCTTTTTGATTTTAAAATCGCCGGGTAATACTGCCCCAACGACAGCCACTGGAATTTTCAGGCCTTCCCGAACATTGCTGGCACCACAGACAATATGCAATAACGCATCACCGGCAACATCCACTTCACAGACGCGCAATTTATCTGCATCAGGATGTGGGGCAACTGATTTTACCTGACCAACCAACACACCAGAAAAATCACCAGCAACCGGTGAAACAGAATCTACTTCCAACCCTGCTTGCGTCAGTTTCTCGGCAATCAACTGCACGTCAAAATCAGGATTTACCCATTCACGTAACCAGTTTTCACTTAATTTCATGGCGAACTTCCTATCCTATTTGAACTGACGCAGGAAGCGCAGATCGTTCTCAAAAAATAATCGCAGATCATTCACGCCATAACGCAGCATCGCCAGACGCTCAACGCCCATACCAAAGGCCAGACCCAGATATTTTTCACTATCAATGTTTACATGTTCGAATACTTTTGGATGCACCATGCCGCAGCCTAATACTTCCAACCAACCGGTATGACTACAAACACGGCAACCTTCACCACCACAGATCACACACTCAATATCAGCTTCTGCTGACGGTTCGGTAAACGGAAAATAGGATGGACGAAAACGTACATTCAACGGTTTTTCGAAAAAAGCCTGCAGAAAGTCTGCCAGAATGCCTTTCAGATCGGTAAAACTGACATTCTCATCAACCATCAAGCCTTCGACCTGATGGAACATCGGAGTATGCGTTAAATCAGAATCACAGCGATACACACGACCCGGGGCAATGATGCGTAACGGCGGTTGCTGTTCTTCCATTACACGGATTTGTACTGGCGACGTATGGGTACGCAGCAGCATTTCAGCGTTGAAATAAAAGGTATCATGCATCGCACGCGCCGGATGGCTTTCAGGAATATTCAATGCAGTGAAATTATGATCACCGTCTTCGATTTCCGGCCCTTCGGCAATTTGAAAACCAATTTGACGAAAATATTGTTCAATACGCTGCAAAGTTCGGGTCACCGGATGCAAACCGCCTACTTCGGCGTTACGACCAGGCAAGGTGACATCAACGGTTTCAGCCGCCAAAGCAGCATTCATGGCCTGTTCAGCAAGCAACTTGGACCTGACTTCAGTCAGACCTGCAACCTCCTGCTTGGCCAGATTCACTTCCTTACCAATGAGTGGCCGTTCTTCAGCACTGAGGTTACCCAGTTCTTTTACATACCCGGTAATCAAACCTTTTTTTCCCAGATATTCGACCCGGACGTTATCCAGTGTTTTAGCATCGGTCGCGTTTTCAATCGCGGTCTTCGCTGCCTCAACAATATCTTTTAATGCCAATAACTGCGATGACAGTTCAGCCATATTTCCTCCACCTGAGGATCAATCAGAAATAAAAAAGGGCCGTCATCAACGGCCCTTTCCTGTGCAACTAATAATATGATTCGCCTTAGCGAACCGAGTGATTAGTTAGCCAAAGCCGCCTTTGCTTTTGCAGCAATAGCAGCAAATGCAGCAGAATCGTGATAAGCAATATCTGCCAATACTTTACGATCGATTTCAATAGATGATTTTTTCAGACCATCGATCAAACGACTGTACGAAATTCCACATTCACGGGCAGCAGCGTTAATACGCGCAATCCACAATGTACGGAATACACGTTTTTTCTGACGACGATCACGGTATGCATATTGACCGGCTTTGGTAACTGCCTGGACAGCTACACGATAGACATTCTTGCGACGACCATAATAGCCTTTGGCCTGCGCGATAACTTTTTTATGACGGGCTCTGGCTGTTACACCACGTTTTACTCTAGCCATTGGAATACTCCTTAATTATAGAAGAGGCAATAATTTGCGGACTGACAAATGATCTGCTTTACAGATTGTCAGAGTGGAACGCAGTTGGCGTTTCCGCTTAGTGCTTTTCTTGGTCAGGATATGGCTGGTAAACGCTTGAGCGCGTTTGAACTTTCCGCTACCGGTGCGTTTGAAACGCTTCGCTGCACCGCTATGATTTTTCAATTTTGGCATTTGGAACTCCGCATTGTTAATTTAATTAATAGTTATTTTTTATTACTTGGCGCCAAAACCATAATCATTTGCCGACCCTCTTTCTTCGGATGCTGCTCAATAACCGACAGTTCTTTCAGATCATCGGCTACTCGTTCGAGCAGTTTCAGTCCTAAGTCCTGGTGGGCCATTTCACGTCCACGAAAGCGGAGGCTGACTTTGGTTTTATTACCTTCTTCGAGGAAACGTGTCAGGTTGCGTAGTTTTACCTGATAGTCACCCTCTTCCGTCCCTGGTCGGAATTTTATTTCCTTTACCTGTATCTGTTTTTGCTTTTTCTTAGCAATGGCTTTTTGTTTATTAGCCTCAAACACATACTTGCCGTAATCCATAATACGGCAGACTGGCGGTTCTGCCTGAGGGGCAATCTCCACCAAATCCAGCTCGGCTTCTTCCGCTAACTCCAAGGCTCTCGCCAATGAGATAACGCCTAGTTGTTCACCGTTTGCATCGGTTACACGAATTTCTTTGGCTGTGATTTCAGAATTCAGCCTTTTTTGATCTGTAGCGATGTTTTTAATCCTCTAAAATAATTCGACCGCGGCGAGCAACGTCTTCTTGAAGCAATGAAACGAAGCTCTCAAGCGACATAGCGCCTAAATCTTCGCCTTTGCGAGTACGTACTGCCACGGCATTTTCTTGTGCTTCGCGATCCCCAACAACAATCAGATAAGGTACGCGCCGCAATGTGTGCTCGCGTATTTTAAAGCCAATCTTTTCATTTCTCAAGTCCGTATCGGCTCTAAATCCCTGATTTTTCAATTGTTGGGCAATTTGTTGAACATATTCTGACTGTTTATCGGTAATTCCCATGACCATTACCTGACGAGGTGCAAGCCATGCCGGAAACGCGCCAGCATATTCTTCGATGAGTATACCGATAAAACGTTCAAGTGATCCAAGAATCGCACGATGCAGCATTACCGGTACCTGTTTCGAGCCATCATCGGCCACATAAGTTGCATCCAAACGGCCCGGCATCGAGAAATCAACCTGAATGGTCCCGCATTGCCAGACCCTTCCCAGACAATCTTTCAGGGAGAACTCGATCTTCGGCCCATAGAATGCCCCCTCGCCAGGTTGTAGCTCCCAGTCCAGATCTTTGGCATTTAATGCCTGTTCAAGTGCATGTTCCGCTTTATCCCAAACAGCATCACTGCCCACACGATTCTCCGGACGTGTTGAGAGTTTGATAATAATCTCGTTAAAACCAAAATCGGCATAGACGTTAAACAGAAGATCGATAAAGGTAGCCACTTCGGACTGAATTTGGTCTTCAGTACAGAAAATATGCGCATCATCCTGAGTAAAACCACGCAGGCGCATCAAACCATGCAAGGTACCTGACGGTTCATTACGGTGGCATGATCCAAACTCCGCCATCCGTAATGGCAAATCACGGTAGCTCTTCAGACCCTGATTAAATATCTGGACATGACAGGGGCAATTCATCGGTTTAACCGCGTAATCACGATTTTCAGAATGGGTGCTGAAAATCATGTCACCAAATTTGTCCCAGTGACCGGATTTTTCCCAGAGGCTGCGATCGACTACTTGCGGTGTCCGCACTTCCTGATAATCATTTTGAGCCAACACGTCGCGAATGTATTTTTCTACTTCGCGATAAATCCGCCAGCCATTGTCATGCCAGAAGATCATGCCGGCCGCTTCATCCTGCAGATGAAACAGATCCAGACTTTTCGCCAGTTTACGATGATCGCGTTTTTCAGCTTCTTCAAGACGGTGCAAATAAGCCTTCAGATCTTTTTTATCCGACCAGGCAGTACCGTAGATACGTTGCAGCATTTCATTTTCAGATTTACCACGCCAGTAAGCACCGGCCAGTTTCATCAGTTTGAATGCTTTGAGTTTGCCGGTATTTGGCACGTGCGGACCACGGCATAAATCCATGAACTCGCCCTGACGATACACTGACAACACTTCATCTTTTGGAATATCTTCAATGATCTGCGCTTTATATTCTTCGCCCATTTCACGGAAGATCTGCACGGCAGCATCACGAGTGACTTCTTCACGAACCACTTCAAGATCCTGTTTGACCAGCTCTTCCATACGTTTTTCGATCTTTTGCAAATCTTCCGGTGTAAAACCTTTGGGATAGGAAAAATCGTAGTAAAAGCCATCTTCGATAACCGGGCCAATCGTGACCTGAGCATCCGGATAAAGTTGTTTGACGGCTTGAGCTAACAGATGCGAAGTCGAATGTCGGATGATATCCAGCCCTTCTTCATCACGTTCGGTAATGATGGCCAGTTCTGCATCATCTTCAATAACGTAATTGGTATCGACCAGTTTGCCATTCACTTTGCCAGCCAGAGCAGCACGGGCTAGACCGGCACCGATATCGGCGGCAACATCATGAATTGAAACGGGATGATCGAACTGGCGTTGACTGCCATCAGGAAGGGTAATTGAAATCATGCTATATCCTTGGTTGTGGCCAATACGAGAGGCCTTAAAAACCAAAAAGCACCTGCAAGAGGTGCTTGATGTATATATCTGGTAGGCACGATTGGATTCGAACCAACGACCCCCACCATGTCAAGGTGGTGCTCTAACCAACTGAGCTACGTGCCTACTGTGAAGCGCGAAATTATACGCAGTCGGGCAGTTTTTGCAAGCGCTTTATACCACCGATAAAGCTAAAGTCTCGTAATACATTCCAGCAATTTAATGGGGTGCTATTGCAGAACAACAGGCCCTAATGCCATCTTTCTCACTTTGTCTAACTCATCACGTAACTTAGCCGCTTCTTCAAACTCCAGATTCTGTGCATGTTTATACATTGCACTTTCAATCTGTTGAATACGTTTGGCCAATTGTTGTGGAGACAGCGAGGCATATTTAGCATGCTCTTCGGCCACTTCGGCAAACCGCAGTTTTTCCTCTTTCTTGCTCTTCGAATCATCCATGCCACCACGAATCGATTTGATAATACCCATCGGCGTAATGCCATGTTTCAGATTATGAGCAGTCTGTTTTTCACGACGTCGATCAGTTTCATCAATCGCCCGCTTCATCGAGCCAGTGATCTGATCTGCATATAAAATCGCTTTACCATTGAGGTTTCGGGCGGCACGGCCAATTGTCTGAATCAACGATCGATCACTACGCAGAAAGCCTTCTTTATCCGCATCCAGAATCGCCACCAGTGAAACTTCAGGTAAATCGAGACCTTCTCTCAACAAGTTGATCCCCACCAGCACATCAAATTCGCCCAGACGTAAATCACGCAAAATTTCCATCCGTTCGACGGTATCAATATCCGAATGCAAATAACGTACTTTGACATTATGCTCACGCAGATAATCGGTGAGATCTTCAGACATACGCTTGGTCAATGTGGTGACCAGCACCCGCTCGTTAACAGCCGTGCGTTTCGTAATTTCGGACAGCAAATCATCCACCTGCGTACCCACCGGGCGAATTTCAACTTCAGGATCGATCAAACCGGTTGGACGCACGACTTGTTCAACGATATTACCGGCATGTTCGGCTTCATATTTCCCAGGCGTAGCCGAAACAAAAATGGTCTGTGGCGCCAGTTTTTCCCATTCATCAAACATCAATGGCCGGTTATCCAGGGCCGAAGGCAACCGGAAACCATAATTTACCAGCGTTTCTTTACGCGAACGGTCACCTTTATACATCGCGCCAATTTGCGGAATCATGACGTGGCTTTCATCAATAATCAGAATCGCATCATCTGGCAGATAATCAAATAAGGTCGGTGGCGCTTCACCGGCCTGACGGGTGGATAAATGTCTGGAATAGTTTTCGATACCGTTGCAGTAACCGAGCTCAAGCAACATTTCAATATCAAAACGGGTGCGTTGCTCCAGTCGCTGTGCTTCTACCAGTTTATTTTGCTCGTTTAATTCAGCTAATCGCTCACGCAACTCGTCTTTGATTGAATCTACTGCCCCCAAAATGGTTTCGCGTGGCGTGGCATAGTGGGTTTTCGGGTAAATCGTAATGCGGTTCATCCGTTGCAATACCTCACCGGTTAACGGATCAAAATAGCTGATCTGTTCGACTTCATCATCAAACAGTTCAACCCGCACCGCATCGCGTTCGGATTCCGCCGGGAAAATATCAATCACCTCGCCGCGAACCCGGTAGGTACCGCGGGAAAGTTCAATATCATTTCGCGAATATTGCAACTCGGCCAGACGCCGTAAAATTTCGCGTTGATTAATGATATCGCCCTGAACCAGATGCATGACCATCGCAAGATAGGCATCTTTATCACCCAAACCATAGATACACGACACACTGGATACGATAATTGCATCGCGCCGCTCCAGCATGGCTTTGGTGGCCGATAAACGCATCTGCTCGATCTGTTCATTGACCGACGCATCTTTATCAATAAAGGTATCGGAAGAAGGCACATAGGCTTCCGGCTGATAGTAGTCGTAATAGGAAACGAAATATTCCACCGCATTGTTCGGAAAGAACTCTTTCATTTCACTATAGAGCTGGGCAGCCAGCGTTTTATTGGGTGCCAGAACCATCACCGGACGCTGCACAGCTTGCGCAACATTGGCGATGGTGAAGGTTTTTCCCGATCCGGTGACCCCTAACAGGGTCTGCCACATTTCACCGTTGTTTAATCCCTCAACCAGCGACGCAATCGCAGTTGGTTGATCCCCCGCCGGTTCAAACTCGCTGACTAATTCAAATTGTTTTTTCATACTCTTTAGCAATGTCCGTGTTTATCGTATATTACGGTTTTCTAATCACTTATCGTTTCTCGAAGGACAGATTTTGACTATCAAACTCTCACAGCGCGTACAAAGCATCAAACCCTCGCCTACTTTAGCCATCACCGCACGCGCCGCGGCCTTGAGAGCCGAAGGTAAAGATATTATTGGTCTGGGAGCCGGTGAGCCGGACTTCGATACCCCGGATCATATCAAGCAAGCGGCTGTCGAAGCACTTAACAAAGGCCAGACCAAATATACAGCGGTTGATGGTACAGCTGAATTGAAAAACGCCATTATCAAAAAGTTTTCCCGTGATAACGGCTTAAACTATGAGGCCAATCAAATTCTGGTTTCATGTGGCGGTAAACAAAGCTTTTTTAATCTGGCACAGGCCTTATTAGAGTCAGGCGATGAAGTTATTATCCCGGCACCTTACTGGGTATCTTATCCTGATATGGTTTTACTCGCTGATGCCAAACCGGTCATCATCATCGGTGACCGTGATCAACGTTATAAAATCACCCCGCAACAACTTGAAGACGCAATCACTGACAAAACCCGTTTATTTGTTATCAACAGCCCTTCCAACCCAACCGGCATGACCTACACCAAAGCCGAACTCGAAGCATTGGGTGAAGTGCTGCGTAAGTACCCGGACATTCTCATCGCCACGGATGATATGTATGAACACATATATTGGGCCGATGAACCATTTTACAATATCGTCATGGCCTGTCCTGATCTCTATGACCGTACTGTTGTCATGAATGGTGTATCCAAAGCCTACTCGATGACCGGCTGGCGTATCGGTTATGCCGGTGGTCCTGCTCAATTGATTGGCGCGATGAAAAAGATCCAGTCGCAAAGTACTTCCAATCCAACCTCTATCTCGCAAGCGGCGTCTGTTGAAGCGTTAAATGGCGATCAAGGTTGCGTACAAACCATGCTGATAGAATTCAAAAAGCGCCATGACTATGTGGTTGAAGAATTAAACAAAATGCAAGGCATCACTGCTTTGGAAACAGATGGTACGTTCTACGTATTTCCGGATATCACAGGCGTTTTATCCAACAAACCGGAATTAAACGATGATATGGACTTTGCCGAAGCTTTATTGGTAGAAAAAGGCGTTGCTGTCGTTCCCGGAACGGCATTTGGCCTGAAAAATCATATTCGTTTATCCATCGCTACCAGCGAAACAAATCTGAAAAATGCCTTGCAACGAATCGCAGAATTTATTGGTTAACAAAAAAACTTAATAGAGGCTTGACCCATCCGGTTCGAGTCTCTATCATACCCATCTTTCTGTTCCCCGATAGCTCAGTTGGTAGAGCAAATGACTGTTAATCATTGGGTCGCTGGTTCGAGTCCAGCTCGGGGAGCCAATGATTATAAAGCCTCAGAAGATTCGTCTCCTGAGGCTTTTTTGTTCAATGTAACTCATATGTAACTTCACTGCGTGATACTGGAGTAACTATAGTGAACTCCAAGTATCTCACCTCCCCTATCTTTTACTCAAAACGCGCAAGTTGAAGATGTGTTTATTTCATTCTACGCATCTTGTTATACCACCACTCACGGATATCCATAATCGCTTTTGGCACAGGCTTTCTGCCGGTTTTCAAATCTTTACGGCCCTCTTCCCAGAATCTTTCCGCCGCTAACGCTTCAGGAAGCTTACGAACAAGGTATGGCTTAATTAGTTCTATAGTTCGAAGCGCATATTTACCGTTAATATGGAGCGTGTAACATTGCCTATTTGTACCCATGTTTCTTTTGTTTTTAAATATCTTTGCATGAATATCCAAAACATCAATTATCCGCTCTAAAACTTCTAGGTTGTTCTGCCCTATACTAATTCTAAGTGAATGTGTAATGCCGCCATGCTCGCCAGTTGAGCGAGACTTATATTTTTGCTTGTAGATATGTATACAACCTTCCCCATCAATAAATCCTGCGACCCACGCAGTCATGTGGGAACGAGATACCAAATCGTCATATTCAGCCATGTAACTCTCCAATAATATACACATTGTGTATTAGATAGGTTTAAAAAAACCGCGTCAAGCGGGCAATGCATAATCTACACAATGTGTACACCATTGTCAAGTACAGTGTATTTAATTTTATTTTTAATACAAAACAGCTCTAACAAACCCTCTGGCATATTACGATGATTATCTGTTGCTTCATCTAATTCCCAGCTCATCCAGGTACGCGGAGTAACGAATATATATTTAGCGGCTTCTTCTCGGCTTAAGCCTAAGTTGTCGCGTAATTTTCTAAGTTGTTTAGACGTTATGGGCATATGTTATTAAGTGGTTGACTGCATAATCATCATATTGTGCCATAAACAAGAATCGCTAATCGATTCATAACATTGCGCCCTTGACACAAAACTACACATTGTGTAACTATATTCGCATGAACAACTAACCAAAAAGCTACGCAGCTTCTGGTTATTTTTGCCCATAATTATACACTTTGTGTATTTATGATGATGCTAATGAGACATTTGAGGAGATAAAACATGATGGATTCAAATTTCAATGAATTTATTCCAAATTCTGCTCTTATTAAAAATGAGTGTAAGAATTCAAATGAAACTGAAGCTGAAGCTGAAGCAAATGAAGCAGATCAAGTTATTAATATTTTTGACAAGACCTCAGTAACTAAAGCAATCGATGCTGAGACAAACCGCAATAGAATAATGATATTGCGTGACTTGTTAAAAGAATCTGATCACAAGCCTCTTGCTATGTTCAACTCGGACATCATCAGCAAACTTGAAAATTTGGCAGAAAAATTTGGAAATTTCAATGAAGTCATTGCTAGGGTGAAAAGCACGCTATGTTTAAGCGGCCTAGAAGACCCCAAGACGCTCTACATCCCTCCACTTCTTCTTACAGGCCCACCAGGTGTAGGTAAAACAAGATTTATCTCTGAACTGGCCGCTGTGCTTGGAACTGACTTCTTCTCGTTGGATTTTGCATCAGTTTCATCTAGTTTCGTTGTGGCTGGAGGATATAGCAGTTGGATGGATAGCAAGCCGGGTTTTGTTAGCAAGAGTATTCGCAAAAGTACCTATGCCAACCCAATTTTTATGCTCGACGAAATTGATAAAGTAACCACCGATTCACGCCACAATCCTCTCGGGCCAATGTATGGGCTACTTGAACGGCACACTGCAAAACACTTTGTTGATGAATATTTGGAAATTCCTTTTGATGTGAGCTTCGTTATTTGGATCGCTTCTGCTAATTATCCAGAACAAATCCCTGAGCCTATTCGCTCTCGAATGATTGAAATTGCCATTCATCCTCCAACGACAGCTCAAGCGAGAGCGATTATTTGTTCAATTTATGACGAACTTTTAAATATGAATGCTTGGGGCAAGCATTTCGCTACGAAACTGGATAAAAAAGTTATCGATAAACTTTCTACTCTTTCACCTCGATTGGTACGCATCCAATTAGAAAATGCTTTGGCAAATGCTGTTCAGCGTTCTCCAGCAAATAAGCGACCAATAGTTGTGATCCCGAAGGACGTAACGATTGCTTCTAATAGAACAAAATCACGCGGCATCGGTTTTATGGCCAATATCTGACGTTTCTTTAGTTCAACACCAAAATTCATGAACAGCTAATGGCTCATTTGAAAGCTGCCTGTTCGACTGTTGTTGACATCAATCCGCGTGCCTGCGTGAGGCGCAAATCCCGAAAGGAATTTTTTATTTCACCATGACTCCAGCACCGAACTTCGCTGGACTACGCCTAAGCCCGCTACAGCAGGTTTATCAATAACTTAGGCTAATTCATCATATGCCGGTGCTTTCCGAAACTTGACCCGGCTTCCGACCGCTTGGCTCCTAACAGGCTCCTGGAAACGGGTCTTTTAAAGAAGGAGTCAGCTATGGCTAAGATAAAACTCACCAAATCTGCCGTCGATGCGGCACAACCCCAGGCGCAGCCCATTGAGTTGCGCGACACGCTTGTTCCCGGCTTTCTGTGCAAGATCACACCGGCCGGTCGCAAGGTGTTCATGCTTCAGTATCGTACAAATGCTGGAGAGCGCCGCAAACCTGCGCTTGGCCAGTACGGCGAACTGACCGTCGAGCAGGCCCGTTCGCTGGCGCAGGAGTGGCTGGCCCAGGTACGCCGGGGCGGCGATCCGGGTGCAGCCAAGACCGAGGCTCGTAAGGCGCCTACTGTTGAGGAGTTGTGCAAGAAGTTCATGGAGGACTACTCCAAGAAACGCAACAAGCCCAGCACCCGAGTCGGCTATCAAGGCGTCATCAACCGCTGCATCATCCCTCTGCTGGGCCGTAAGAAGGTTCACGACGTGAAACGGCCTGACGTTGCCGGACTGATGGAAAAGCTTTCGTACAAGCAGACCGAGGCGAACAAGGCGTTCAGCATCCTGCGCAAGATGTTCAACCTGGCCGAAGTGTGGGGTTATCGGCCTGACGGCACCAATCCGTGCCGCCATGTCCCGATGTTCCCTGCTGGCAAGTCCACCCACCTCATCAGCGACGAGGACATGGGCAAGCTGTTCCGGAAGCTCGACAAGATCGAGGTCGAAGGGCTAGAGAACTATGTCATCCCTCTGGCGATCCGCTTGCAATTCGAGTTCGCTGCCCGCCGCTCCGAAATCGTCACGCTCGAATGGGAATGGGTCGATCTGGAAAACCGTCGCGTCGTCTGGCCTGACAGCAAGACCGGCGGCATGTCCAAGCCCATGAGCGAAGAAGCCTACCGGCTGCTTTCGACGGCACCGAGGCGGGAAGGCAATCCCTACGTGCTGCCGTCGCCACGCCATCCGAGGCAACACCTGACTGCGGGTGAGTATTACAGCGGCTGGAGCCGCACCCTCAAGGCGGCGGGTGCGACGCATGTGGGGACGCACGGCATCCGCCACTGCTCGGCCACCGACATTGCTAACTCAGGTATCCCGGTGAAAGTTGGCATGGCCCTGACCGCGCACAAGACCGTAGCGATGTTTATGCGCTATGTCCACACCGAGGACGATCCGATACGCCAGGCCGCAGAACTGGTGACGAACCGGCGTAAGACGATCACGGGTGCGCAGCGTGCCGAGGAGGCTACAGCATGAGTAAGAAAAGGCTTTCGGCGGCGGGAAAAGGCCCCGCCGCCTTGCCGGCCGGTTATGTCGGTATCCACAGCGGTATTGTGGAACTGCTCGATGCCGCGCGACATGCGGCAGCGCGCAGCGTCAATGCGCTGATGACGGCGAGCTATTGGGAAATTGGCCGCCGTATCGTGGAGGCCGAGCAACGGGGCAAGCGGCGTGCGGGTTATGGCGAACAGTTGATCGCTCGCTTGTCCGCCGACTTGACCGCGCGGTTCGGGCGTGGTTTCAGTGCGGATAATCTGGAGAACATGCGGCGCTTCTTCCTCGCATATCCCCTGGCTGCAATTTCCGAGACAGTGTCTCGGAAATCTGGAAACGAGCTGCCTGCCGGGAAATCCGAGGTACTGTCTCGGAAATTGGACCTCGCCGAACTTGCGCTGGTCTTCACGCTGCCGTGGTCGGCCTACGTCCGGCTGCTGTCGGTCAAGGACGACCATGCCCGCCAGTTCTATGAAGCCGAAGCCCTGCGCGGCGGATGGAGCGTCCGCCAGCTCGACCGGCAGATTGGCAGCCAGTTCTACGAGCGCACAGCGCTGTCCAAGGACAAGGCCGCGATGCTGACCAAGGGAGCGGCGTCGAGGCCAGAGGATACAGTCACGGCCGACGACGCGATCAAGGACCCGTATGTGCTGGAGTTTCTGGATCTCAAGGACGAGTATTCGGAGTCTGACCTTGAAGGCGCTTTGATACAGCGGCTGGAAGATTTTCTGCTCGAACTCGGTGAGGGGTTCACCTTCGTCGGGCGGCAGCGCCGGTTGCGTATCGACCAGACCTGGTACCGGGTGGACCTGCTGTTTTTCCATCGCCGATTGCGCTGTCTGGTCATCATCGACTTGAAGCTCGGCAGCCTGACGCATGCCGATGTGGGCCAGATGCACCTGTACTGCAATTATGCCAAGGAGCACTGGACGTTTTCCGATGAGAACCCGCCTGTGGGCCTAATCCTCTGCGCCGACAAAGGCCATGCCCTGGCGAGGTATGCACTGGAGGGCCTACCCAACAAGGTCATGGCGGCAAACTATCGGACAGTGCTGCCGGATGCCGAATTGCTGCAAAAGGAACTTGAGAATACGCGGCAATTGCTGGAATCGCGCGGTGCGATTCATCCCAAGCATCATCAATGATAACTACGTGTCCCGGCGTACCGCCGTCGGGCTCGCGGGCTAGGCCCCGCGACTCTGCAAGTCACGGCCATCCGGCTTTGATCCCTGACTTCTCCGGCCCTTGAGGGCCTGCGCGCTGCGCTTGCCTGTTGGTGCCTTCGTTGGGGTTTGGGTAGGCAGTCTTGCTGTTTCTCTGAATGTACCACGGCGTTCTCGCCGTCAAGGGCTGCGCGTGCGGTGCACGCTTGCGTCGTAGCCGTCGGTGACCCCTGACTGCTTGCGCTGCGCCGTGTTGCCACGGTTCCAGGCAATTCCGCCTGAGAAACCGGAGCACAATCATGTCGCACTCATATCCTGTTACTGAATCTTCATTGTTGGTACGTGATGCACAAGGTCATTACCTGCCAGCTACACCGGATCAAATCCTGGCAGCGGCTCGTCAGGCTGTTGAACAAAAAATTCATCGCGGAGAACCTTTTACTGCCCCGGCGGTTGTTAAAAGCTATCTCTGGAACAAGCTGGTTGGCTTCGAGCATGAAGTCTTTGCAGTGCTTTTTCTGGACAGCCAGCATCGGCTGATTGAATACGTCGAGATGTTCAGGGGGACGATTGACGCATCTCCAGTGTATCCACGCGAAGTGGTCAAAGAAGCGCTACGGCTTAACGCAGCAGCCGTTATATTTGCACATAATCATCCGAGTGGCATGCCTGAGCCAAGTCATGCTGACAAGGCGATTACCGTGCGGCTTAAAGAGGCGCTGGCAATGGTTGACGTGCGCACACTGGATCACATTGTCATCGGTAGCGAGGATACAGCGTCTTTTGCTGAACGGGGGCTGTTGTGATTACAGGGGGCTTCGGCCCCCTTTTTGCTGTGATCTATGTCGAATTCTCCGTGGCAGCGTGTTCCTTATGCTCTGGAGTACCTACTATATCTGCTGCCCACTTTTATTGAATATGGTTAAACTCAACCAATGTACGATTGACGTATGTCGTCAAAACTCTTACTCTCGGGTCATAGCCTGTCCATTTCGAGGCGCAATATGACCGCAGCAGCCCATCATCCAGGTGAAGTTCTCGCCCAACGGCTTGAAGCTGTTGGTGTGTCGCCGACAGAGCTGGCGCGCCAACTCGGCGTCCCAGCCAATAGGATCACTCAGATAATCAACGGCAAACGCGGGATTACCAGCGACTCAGCACTTCGGCTTGCTCATTGGTTCAGCGATTCCCCGCAGTTCTGGATGAACTTGCAAGCACTGTACGATTTGGAGCTTGCCGAAGCTGAATCAGGAATGGCTATCAGATCGCTCCCTACTGGCCCAACTGTTTACGGCCATAATATCAACAAGCATATGAAGCCTGAATAGGGAAAGTTTTATGACGGAAGGGAGCAAATCCTTTGCTTACATTGATGAGTGTATTGGGAGGGGAAGTAGCGCATGACTGATGCACCCTCAGATATCACATTCCACTATCCACCGGAGCTGTTCAATCTGCTGGTGGATGTCGTGCCGCTACTCAATCGCTCGAAGCAGGATGTGCTGGTGTTCTTCCGGGGCGCAGGAGTGCCTGACAACATAACTTCTGATATTGCAGCTCACTTGAGGGCTGCACCAAAGGATGTCAACAAGTACCAGATGGTTCGCACGGTGCTTGAACGCCTCAATGCGAAGGGAGAACCCGCTCTCCGTGAACGGCGCGAGGTGCTGCGGCGCGTGGTGGACTTTGCGAACTTCGATTCATGCTGGCCCGCCGACCAACTCAAGGCTAAGGGTCTTGTCGCTAGTATCCGCGAAGTCGTCAACCAGAAAGACGCTTTCACGCGTATGAACAATGCCCGCGAAGAAGAACGGCAAGCTCGCCTCGCTGAGTCACAGCGGATCGCAGCAGAAAAGCGTGAGCGCAGTGTCAGGATCGAGAATGCCAAGCAGGGTTTATATGCATTGTTTGGCACTACTGCGACGGCACAGGAACGCGGGAAATTGCTGGAGACGGCTCTCAACAATCTTTTTCAAGCCTACGGCGTTCTCATTCGTAAATCCTTCCACTTGGTTGGTGAGGCTGGTGAAGGGATCGTCGAACAGATTGATGGGATCATTGAACTCGGTGGTGTTCTGTACTTCGTTGAAATGAAGTGGTATCGCAATCCGGTGGGTAAGCCTGAGATTTCAGAGCATCTTGTTCGCCTCATGTCGCGTACCGAGGTTCGAGGCATCTTCATTTCTGCCAGTGACTACACGGAACCTGCCATTCATACGGTACGTGAATTTCTGCAACACAAAGTTCTAGTCCTCTCGACGCTTCAGGAGATCGTCCGTCTGCTTGAGCAACAAGACGATCTCGCGGAGTTTTTCACAAAGAAAGTTCAGGCAGCGCAGATACACAAAAACCCGTACTTCTGCCCTCACGATAGCCAAGGACAAGGTGCGTTATGACGGTGAGTTGGAAGGACATCAATAAGCCGCCGAGCTCATCGACCGCCGTTACGGCCGCTCAGGTGGCGAATGGCCCTGTTATGCCGCCACAGCAAAGGCTTCTGACCTACTCGCCAAGCGAGTGGGAGGGCTTCGTCGAGGAGTGGGCTTATTACTGCCTCACGACGAAGTACAAGCACGTCCAGCGTTTCTCTGGTGCTGGCGACATGGGGATCGACGTCGCCGGGTTCGTCGATGACAAACGCCTTCAGGGGGCGTGGGAAAACTTCCAGTGCAAGCACTACGACCATGCCATCAGACCCAGCGATGTTTGGGCTGAGTTCGGCAAGGTCATCTGGTACTCGTACAAAGGTGAATACACGGTTCCCTGTCGCTATTACTTTGTTTCGCCGCGCGGCGCTGGCACGTCGCTTAGCCGCCTATTTTCGAATGCTACGAAGTTGCGTGAGGAATTGTTTGCGAACTGGGATAAGCATGTAAAAGCTGCGATCACTAGCACGCAAGAAGTGCTACTCGACTCGAAGCTCCGAGCCTATGTGGATGCCTTCGATTTCTCCATCTTCGACGCCAAAACTGCACTCCAGCTTGTTGACGATCACCGTGTCACGCCGGTTCACACAGCGCGCTTCGGTGGTGGATTGCCAATGCGGCCTGCATCCGAAAAGCCGCCCCAGGAACTCGCTGCCACCGAGAGTCGCTATGTGACGCAGTTGTTTGGTGCATATAGTGAGCACACGGGAACAATCGTGACGGACCCTTCGGCCCTGTCCGTGCCGAAGCTCAAGGATCATTTCCGCCGCCAGCGCGAGGCGTTCTATGAAGCTGAGTCGCTGCGCGTCTTCGCACGCGACAGCGTGCCGCCCGGCACATTCGAGTCTTTGCTGGACGACATTCACGATGGTGTTATCGACACACACGACGGGAATCATGCCGATGGTTATGAAAAGGTCTGCGCTGTCACCAAGGCAGCCCGCGATATGCAGATTACGGCAAATGCCCTCATCACTTGTACGAACCCCAAGGATAGAGACGGAATCTGCCACCAACTTGTGAATGAGGAGCGCCTTCGGTGGACACGATCATGAGCCAAGAACATAAGCCAATTACCTTCAATAGCCCACTTGAGGCTGGTATCCGTGCGGTCTCGATTCTAGGCGCTGCCTATCCGCAAACCTATGACCTCCAGCGGCTTGTCGCCCTTGACTACCTTCTTGTTCATACAGGCGATATTGACGGACCAGACAATTTGCACCCACCGACGCCAATGCACTCGGCTGAATTGCTTGTGCGTCGCAAATTGGTCGAGCAATCGCTGCTTCTGATGATGACTCGGGATCTCGTGGAGCGCGAAGTCACGCCCGAAGGAATCAAGTACGGCGCAGGTGAGAATGCTGCGACGTTCCTATCGTCAGTATCTTCCAACTATTTGCTATCCCTGAAGGATCGCGCTGTATGGCTTGTCGAAACCATTGGTGATCTGACGGATGAACAGTTCAAAGGCATGATGCGCCGTTTCTTCGATAAATGGGTCGAGGAATTCCAGAACGTTGAGCAGAGCCTGGGAGGTGAGGCATGACGGCAGTAACTCCCGGCTTACGCTTGCGCTTCCTCGGTTTCTTCGGGCCACAGAAGCCACCCGCAACGGTGACCTTCGGTGCCGGACTCAATGTCATTTACGGCGCATCGAATACTGGAAAATCTTTTATTGTCGAAGCTATCGACTTCATGCTCGGTGGAAAACCACCCCTGCGCGATATCCCTGAGCGCGTCGGTTACGACCTTGTTCTCCTGGGGCTTGAGACCCTTGATGGGAAGTCATTTACACTTTGGCGCAGCATAGATGGCGGTGGTTTTCGGCTCTACGAAGACTTGCACCAGACGCCGCCAACGCCCGACATCCCGTACTCGCAGCTTGACGAAAAGCACAGCGATAAGAACGACACTAACCTTTCCTCATTCTTACTGGATCTATGCGGCCTTGGTGGCAAGCGTGTTCGCAAAAACTCCCGGAACGAAACCATCAGCCTGAGCTTTCGTAACATTGCGCGCTTGATGATCGTCGATGAGACAGAGATCACACAACAAAGCTCTCCGCTCATTGATGGCAATCCCACCGCCAATACACCGAACCTGGCGACGTTCAAGTTACTTCTAACCGGGGCAGACGACTCCGCATTGGTCGCCGCCAGTAATAAGAGCGAGCCGGAGGAGTTGTCGCGTGAGGCGCAATTGCATCTTCTCGATCAGCTTCTTGACGACTATCGCGACCGGCTCAAGGAGTTGACCAAGAGTCCGAGAGAACTGGAGGAGCAGCTAGAAAAGATCGACACCTCACTTCGCCAACAGGCGGCCCAGGTAAACACCACAGAAGCTGAGTTTCAGGAGGCTGCTGGGAAGCGGCGAGAACTGCGCAAGAAACTGGAGGAAAGCCGAGAGCGACGTGCAGAGGTCGGTGCGATGCTTGAGCGATTCAGGCTGCTCGACAGACACTACGTGTCCGATATTGAAAGGTTACGTGCCATTGAGGAAGGCGGGACGCTGTTTAGCGTACTGGGCGCCGGGCATTGCCCTCTCTGCGGCGCGGACCCCGATCATCATCGCGCCGATACTGGGTGTAATGGAGACATTGATGCCGTCGTTCAGGCCGCACGAATGGAGATAGCCAAGATAGAAGTTTTGCGCACTGAGCTTGTAGCGACCGTCCAAAGCCTTGAGCGCGAAGGTGCCAACTTTGATCGCAGGATGCCTACTGTTGTTCGAGAGTTGGAGGCAATCTCTAAGTCGGTTGAAGAATTGATCGCACCTAAGCTCTCGACCTTTCGTAAGTCCTATTCCGACTTTGCCGACAAGCGGGCCGAGGTGCGCGAAGCGCTGGCACTCTACGCCACCGTGCAAGACATGGAGCGCCGTCGCACCGATCTTGAGAAGGGGACTGAGGACGAGAAGGCCGGGGTGGTTGCTAACGCAGACCTCTCAACCACTGTGACCCATAGTTTTGCCAAGATTGTCGAGGGCATACTGACTGGTTGGCACTTCCCAGAGGCTGGGGATGTGTACTTCGATTCCAAGACTCGGGATCTTGTCATTGCTGGAAAGTCGCGTAGTGCTTTTGGTAAGGGCCTTCGCGCCATTACGCATGCAGCCTTCACCCTCGGGTTACTTGCTTTCTGCCGTGCGCGCCAGACACCGCACACGGGATTCGTCGTGCTCGACTCTCCTTTGCTGGCATACCGGGAGCCAGACGGAACGGAAGATGATTTGACCGGTACTGACCTTCAAGATCAGTTCTACGCATACCTTGAAGCGCTGCCTGGTGACACACAAGTCATCGTTGTTGAAAACACCGACCCGCCTGATGCAATCATGAAGCGTGAGCAGTCTCTTATGTTCGGCAAGAACCCGCATCATGGTCGGTACGGTTTGTTCCCTTTTACAGCGGACCCTGCACAATAAGCGAGTATGGAAATGGGAAGGCACCAATGGCTTGGTGACGATCCAGCGTTCTTTATCGAATAGTACACGGTACAATTCCGTGCATCTCCGCTTCGCGGATCTGGTTACTCCAGATTCGCTGTCCGCTTATCCCTGACGGGACTGGCTTAGCCAGCCTTTCGCATCCCTGACACCTCCGCCCCTACGGGCCTGCGCGCTACGCTTGCCTGTTGGTGCCTTCGTTAGAGTTGAGTAGGCGGTCTTGCTGTTCCCTTCACTGTACTATTTTTAACGAAGTGAGATGCTTTAGATAGTTTAAACATATTAAGCCTCCTCTCAGTTCTAGAACATTAGCATTTCTCAACCGCAAGCTAACATGAACTCATTAATAAAAAAATGCTAATACATTAAATGCACTAAATATTGATAATTTGTGATTCGCATCACATAACTTTGCACGTAATGTATAAAACTTCTTACAGACCCTCTTCAGAAAATCACGCATCGTTCACATTAACAGTCATCTGATCTTGCTTTATGGACTATATTTTAGAGAATTTTCAACATGCAAAATAACCGGTCCGTGATTCTTCCACTCAGACTACGGCACAACATGCATTTTGGACCGCCCTAGGAATCATAGACCAGTAAAAAAGCGAGCTGGCGTACTAACAAACATAATCTCATTATGTGGGAGGTCCCCGGACAAAGTACCGTCCTCGTTTGGCTTCAAAAAAATGGTCGCCAGAAATGGTATCAAGTGAGGTTAATGCCTATGTCCCAGTCCAATCTCCGAACAAAGAATCAAAGCGCTTGAACGCCAGATTGAAGATGAAAAACCGGGAAATCTCGTGCTCAATGAAGTGATTGATTACGTTAATTCAACACAAGAGACACATCTGCGAACAAAGCTTGTCACTATATGCTCGAGTTGAGTAGACGCTCATCGGCCACAAAATAGGCGTGGATGCGTCCCTTAACACTGAATACACGCGCGCCTCAACGATTCGGCTGCTTGACCATACGAAGGTAAGGCTTGAGGGCCTTCCACCCCCTCGGGAAAAGCCCTTTAGCCTCATCGTCTGACAAGGAAGGTAAAATGATTACATCGTCACCATCATGCCAGTTCACCGGTGTGGCAACCTTATAGCCATCGGTCAATTGGATCGAGTCGAGCACCCGTAAGATTTCGTTGAAGTTTCGGCCCGCACTCTTCGGATAGGTCAGCGTCATTCTAATCTTCTTATTCGGATCGATCAGAAATACCGAACGCACTGCCGAGCTATCATCCTCCCCGGGATGCAGCATATCGTAAAGCCGAGAGATTGCTTTGTCTTCATCTCCAATAATCGGGAAGTTGACCGCGCGTCCTTGGGTCTCCTCAATATCGCTGACCCAGGCTTTATGCTCTTTCACCGAGTCAACCGAAATAGCGATTATTTTGCATTGCCGCTTGTCGAATTCTTCCTTCAGCTTGGCGGTCTCACCTAGTTCCGTGGTGCATACTGGCGTAAAGTCGGCCGGGTGAGAGAACAGGATCGCCCATCCGTCGCCAATCCAGTCATGAAAGTTAATCGTTCCTTCTGTGGTATTCGCCTCAAAGTCTGGGGCAATATCGCCTAGATGTATGTTCATGATGCTAGTTTCCTTGAGTTAAATTATAAAGTGGCGTAGACCGATGCTTCACCATTCATGATCGTATAAATCTCAAATGGTTCCTGCTTCTGCCCTGTCATACCGGGTGATCCTGACGGCATTCCCGGCAGGGATACACCACGGATCTCCGGCTGTTCATGTAAAAGCTTCTCAATTACGGTTACCGGCACATGACCTTCAACAGCATAGCCATCGACCAGCATGGTATGACAACCTTGCAGATTTAGAGGTATAGCCTGTTCACGCTTAAATTGCTCTAAATCAGGACTTTCCACAACAGTCACATTAAAGTCATTTTGGCGTAGATAAGCCGCGTAGTCATCGCAACACTGGCAACCCGGATTTTTATACAAAGTTGCTTCAACGGCTTCTGTAGCTCTCGTTGATTGCAATCCAGCGACTGTCAACAGTAGCAGACCCACAATAACTAGCATATATTGCCATTTGCTATATTTGTGATTACTCATCATAAATCTCTTTTTTTAGATTTGCTTAAAAACAGGAACTTTATTAGCGACAGGATCGCCAGGATCAAGGCAATAAACAGCAGCACCAGAAATGCCATACATACCAGCATAAAGCCACCGTCCATCATGCCGAATTCCTCCATCATTCCGGGGTAAGTTTGCTCAACCGCCAATGCAGTGTTTGTAAACAATGTCAGTAGTACCAATAAAAAAGAAAGCCCCAGTTTTTTCATGATTAATCTCCAAATATAAATAAACGTGTATTTGAGCTGCTTGGCGGCACGCGTGAGAATGCCTTAACTGCAACGGGAATAAATAATAAAGATCCAAAAACTAAAAGGATTCAAATATCATCCCTCTCGCATGTAATATTACGGCACTTACTCAACCGCTCGGCGTGCTCTATAAGGTGTTTTTCCTGGTGGGCCACGCCGAGTACTCTTGGCTTTGGCTTCAGATTTTGATTGTTGGCCCTTTTCAGTTTTGTGTTCCATGTAACGGCGGGGACCTTTCCCGGGTGGACCATACGGATGCTTATGTTTTGCCTCGGCAGGTTGAATAATTACTTTGTCAGAATTTGTCGACGAGTTGCGTTGAGTGTCAGCATTGACAATACTGTAAGACGTCGTCAATAAAGTAGCTAAGAGCATTCCAGCCCAAGATTTAAACTGTGTTTTCATGGTTGTTTACCTCAAGTAAAGGGTGCAAGACCCAGTTTTCCTATTTTTAGACAATTATTTTTAATCGCTCATTCCAAACTGTTTGCATATTGTCAGTTACTTGACTTCAGTAATGACATAACCTTGTTCTGCTTTCATAAACTCAAAATCAACCGTATCGCCCACATTAAGATTATTAAGTAATTGCTCATCCTGGACCATAAATCCCATGGTCATGGCAGGCCAGCTGAGGCTTTCAACCGGTTCATGAGCCAAAGTTACTTTTTTTGAGCTGGCATCGACTTTAGTGACGGTGCCTTTAGCTGAATGGGTGATCTGTTGATCCGATGTCTCCGCTTTTGGAGCCATGTTCTTCATATCGTCATGATTCATTCTCTGCTCCGCTAGTATCGAGGTTGCCGAAAAGGACAGAATGATCGTCAAAGAACTTACTAATAATTTTTTCATTTTAATTTTCTCCACTGCGTTAAAAAATATCCGGATCAAGAAACGCTAAATGACCCGGCGTGATTCATCACTCGTTATTTGCTTGTGATTGAATTGGTTGGTTTTTCGTCTGCCGCTGTGCACGCGGTCTACGAATCATTAGATAAATTACTGGGATCACCAGCATCGACAGCAGCGGTGCCGTCACCATGCCGCCAACCATTGGCGCAGCAATGCGCTGCATCACCTCACTACCAGTGCCGCTGCCAAACATAATGGGTAGCAGGCCTGCAAGGATAACGGTCGCGGTCATGGCCTTGGGTCTAACCCTGAGCACGGCGCCTTCACCGATGGCATCAAGCAGATCAGCTTCCGTTCCTTTATGTTGATCCAGCCGTTTTTGCCAGGCTTGCTTAAGATACAGCAGCATAATGACGCCAAATTCGGCTGCCACCCCGGCTAGCGCAATAAAGCCGACGACACTTGCCACCGATAAGTTATGTCCCAACAGATAGAGCAGCCAGATGCCGCCCACTAAAGAAAACGGCAAGGTCACCATCAGCAGCAATGCTTCACCGAAATTCTTAAACGTGAGGTAGAACAAAACAAAGATGATAAGCAAAGTGAAAGGCACCACTAGTTTCAGCTTGGCAGTGGCACGTTCAAGATATTCAAATTGCCCCGACCAGGTAACTGAATAACCGGTCGGCAAATCAACATTCTCGGCGACGGTTTGTTGCATATCAGCTACCGCCGAACCCAAATCCCGATCCCGAATATCGACATACACAAACCCCGCTAACCGCGAGTTTTCACTGCGCACCATGGGTGGACCGTCACTGATGCTAATGTTCGCAACATCTGACAGTATCAACTGCTGGCCGCTAATAGTCACGATAGGCAAGGTCCGTAACGAGGCTAGTGAATCCCGGATCTCCCGGGGGTAGCGAACATTAATGGGAAAGCGCTGCAATCCCTCCACCGTTTCGCCAATATTCATGCCTCCCACAGCCGAACTGATAATCAACTGCACATCATTAATATTAAGGCCATAACGCGCCGCGGCATCACGTTTAATATCAACATCGACGTAACGACCACCGGTGAGGCGCTCAGCAAAAACACTGGTGACCCCAGGTACATCTTTGAGGACTTTTTCAATGTCGCCAGCAATGCCATCAATAACGTTTAAGTCTTCCCCCAAAACTTTTACGCCCACAGGACTCTTGATACCGGTAGCCAGCATATCAAGTCTGTTACGAATCGGTGGTACCCAGATATTGGTCAGGCCAGGCACCTTCACTGTCCGATCTAATTCGGCGATCAATTTTTCTTTGGTCATACCCGGCCGCCACTCTTCACGGGGTTTGAACTGAATGGTAGTTTCAAACATAACCAGTGGCGCAGGATCAGTTGCCGTATCCGCACGTCCGGCTTTGCCATAGACGGTTTTTACCTCCGGCACGCTTTTGATCATTCGATTAGTCTGCTGTAACAATTCGGCTACTTTACCGGCCGAAAGACTGGGTAAAGCACTGGGCATGTAAAGCAGATCCCCTTCATCCAACGGTGGCATAAACTCACTGCCGATATGTTGTAAAGGCCATAAACTTGTCAGTAATAATACGCTAGCGACCACTAAGGTCATCTTTGGAAACTTCAGTACGCCTGCCAATATTGGTCGATACAAAGCAATTAAAACCCGGTTCAACGGATTAGCGTTTTCTGCTGGAATTTTGCCCCGAATAAGGTAGCCCATGAGTACCGGAATAAGCGTTACAGCAAGGCCTGCTGCTGCGGCCATCGCATAAGTCTTGGTAAATGCTAATGGAGAGAATAGTCGGCCTTCCTGAGCTTCCAAGGTGAAAATTGGGATAAAAGACAGCGTAATAATCAACAACGAGAAAAACAGCGCGGGGCCCACCTCGACGGCAGAATCACCTATCACCTTCCAGCGGCTGTCGCCCTCAAGCTTTGATCCGGGATGTTTTTCATACCAGCGTTCTAAATGTTTATGAGCATTTTCAACCATCACCACCGCTGCATCGACCATGGCACCGACAGCGATGGCAATACCGCCCAGCGACATGATATTAGCGTTGATCCCCTGCCAGTGCATCACAATAAAAGCCATCAAGATCCCCAGCGGCAGTGAAACAATAGCCACCAAGGCTGAACGAAGATGGAACAGGAAAATAAGGCACACTAATGCCACAACAATAAATTCTTCAATAAGCTTTTCAGTGAGATTATCGACAGCGCGTTCTATTAGCCCAGAGCGATCATAAACCGTCACAATCTCAACACCCTCGGGCAAACTCTTTTGCAGCGTTTTCAATTTGTCTTTCACAGCAGCAATGGTGGTCAGGGCGTTTTTGCCAGAACGCATCACGATGATGCCCCCCACAGCTTCACCGACTCCGTTTAGCTCGCTGATAGCCCGCCTAATTTCAGGGCCGATTTGAATATGCGCGACATCGCCCAATGTCACTGATATACCAGCATCAGTGGTTAGTAAGGGAATGGATTGAAAATCTTCCAAGCTTTGCAAGTAGCCCGAGGCGCGAACCATATATTCCGCTTCACCCATTTCCAGCACCGCACCGCCGGACTCTTGATTACCATTATTTATAGCCTCAATAACACGGGAAAGCGGTATGCGATAAGTGGCTAATTTGTCGGGATCGACAACCACCTGGTATTGCTTGACCATGCCGCCGACAGTTGCGACCTCTGCTACATTGGCGACGGTTTTCAGTTCGAATTTAAGAAACCAATCCTGCAAAGCGCGCAGCTGCGAAATATCCTGAGTACCGGATTTATCTACCAAAGCATACTGATAGATCCAACCCACACCGGTGGCATCCGGACCGATTGAGGAACTTGCCGTATCCGGCAGCCTTGACTGCGCCTGATTAAGGTATTCCAGCACCCGACTGCGGGCCCAATACAGATCGGTACCCTCTTCGAACAAGACATAGACATAGCTATCGCCGAAGAATGATAAACCACGAACCACTTTGGCACCGGGCACCGATAACATGGTCGTGGTTAATGGATAAGTCACCTGATCCTCGACCAATTGTGGTGCTTGTCCCGGCCAGCTCGTTTTAATTATCACCTGAACATCCGAGAGATCAGGCAGCGCATCCAGCGGCGTGCGTGATAAAGATACCAAGCTCCAGGCAAGCATCATCAGCGTCGCCAATAACACCAGAAAACGGTTGTCGATCGACCAACGTATGAGTCTAGCAATCATTTTGCACCTTCCATTTCAGTCTCGGCTGACAAAGGCTGCAGGTCGATAATTTTAGGTGCCGAGCCTTTTTCTAAGCGAAACTCAATTGCTATTTGCTCGCCCACTGTTAGCCCATCAGGATCCAGCGAGGATGACAGTTCAAAGTCCATGGTCATGCCCGGCCAATTTAAGCTGGGAATATCTGGATGGGTCAGCGTCAAAATCTGCCTGTCTATAGCTTCGATTTTAGCCTGCGTCTCATGACTCTCCATTGCCATTTCAGGAGCTTTTGAGAGCGGTTGAAACTCAACAATCAATGGCGCCGCGCCTTTTTCTAAACGAAAGGCAATTTCAATTTGCTCACCCACCGTCAGTTCATCTGGATTGAGTGATGACGAAAGTTCAAAGTCCATGGTCATACCCGGCCACTCCAGGGTGGGAATATCTGGATGGGTCAAAGTCAATATCTGCCCGTTTATGGCTTCGATTTGTGCCTCGGTCTGATGAGTCTCCATTGTCATCTCAGACATTGAATGGTCATCGGCTTTCGACGTGTTATCGTCACTTAGTCGGGCTTCAACACCTCTCAGGCTGGCTTCTGAATCCACCAAAAACTGACCTGATACCACAACCCGTTCACCTTCCTGCAGTCCTTGCTGGATTTGGGTTTTATCATCAGTTACGCGTCCGGTTATGACTTCAACCGGGCGAAAACTGCCGTTATCGAGTGCCAGCATGATTAAGGTGCGTTTGCCCGTTCGGATAAGCGCTTCGGTTGGCACCATCAGCGCATCGTTAATTTGTTTGCCTGCCAACTGCATATTGACGAACATACCCGGCGCCAATTCACCCTGTGGATTGTCCAACACCACACGCGCTTTAAGGGTGCGTGTTATAGGGTTCACTTCCGGTAATAATCTTTGTATTTGACCTTTAAATTGTTTGCCGGGAAAAGCCGGGCTGCTGGCGGTGATGGGATCACCAGGATTGAGTAATGCAATCTGACTCTCCGGTACCTCAGCATTCGCCCAGACGGGGTCTAATCCATTAATACGCATCAATGTGGAACCGGTTGATATGGTCATGCCTTCGCGGGCAACTAATTCTGTGATGACGCCATCAATGGGGGCGGTAATAATCAGCTGCGTTTGAAGTCTGCCGGTGCTTTTTACCTGACGGATTTGTGCTTCGCTCATCCCCACTTGGCGCATGCGGGCAATTGAGGCTGCTATCAGTTCATCTAATCCTTCACCTTGCATATTGTTAAGAGCCAGAAATTCTTCTTGTACGGCCACCCAGTCAGGTACGTAGATAGCCAAAAGCGGCTGGTCTTTATTGACCTGCTCCAGGGTGGCCTTTACGTAAAGCTTTTCCACATAACCCAGCGCACGGGCTTGAACATTCACTTCCTCGCGCTCGTTCCATGCAATAGCACCTACCGCCGTCACCTGTGTCGCTATGTCCTGTTTGGTTACCAAAGCCGTCCGTATGCCAATATTTTGTTGTAGGCGGGAGTTAATGCTAACGCCGGGCTCATCGGTTGCACTCTCACCACCAGCGCTACCCTTATAAACTGGCACCAGCATCATATCCATATAAGGTGATTTACCGGGCGTCTCGAATTTATTGCCGGGGACCATCGGATCTTGGTAAAAAAGAATCTTTTGACCCGTGACCGGATCAATATCACCGGCTTTAATTCCAGCGTCGATATGACGGCGGGTCGCTTTTTCGCCTTCGGCAATCCCCCAACTTGAAGGATCTTCAGTGGTCTTGGCATTACCCGCCATGCTCTCTGAACTCGATGAAGACATGTCCATCCCTTGCTGCATTCCCCATTGATAAGCAGCATAACCAGCAATAAGCGTCATCAGAGCCATGACTAAAAATAAAAAAATGTATTTGCGATTCATTAGTTGAACTCCATGGTGCGGGATGAAGGAATGACGGCACTATCGGGCAATATCAGATATTCCAATGTGGCCCAAAGCGCTGCGGTTTCCATTTCGATCCGCAGTTTTTCTATACGCGTAGCAATTTCCATTTTTCGGGCATCAAGCACTGCCACTAACTTGCCTTTCCCGCCACGATATTCGGCGAGTGCCGCATTAGTGCGCTGGCTGGCAAGGGGAATCAAAGCGGCTTCATAGTCACTGAGCCGGACTAAATTACTTTTCCAGGTATCAAGCCAGCGCGCTGTCTCAGCGATATGTTCCCGGGTCATTTCCTCACGTTCAGCTCGCACCTGGTCCGCTTGGGCCAATTTGGCGGCTACCACCCGATCCTGGCGGTTCTCCTGATTCCATTGCAGCGGCACGCTGACACCAATCGAAATCATGTCCGAAAAACCTGAACTTCGTTCGCCATACATTACTGACCAAGTCCAATCAGCTTGCTTCTCTTGACGTGCGGCCTTAGCTTCAGCCATTGCAACCGCCTCCTCAGCCCTCATTACAGCAATATCTGGATGTTCAGTTACCTGATGATATAAATGCTGTGTGTCGAGCGAAGACTGAGTAATGTCAGGCGCAGCGTGTAAAGAGATATTGTTAATATCCCCGACCCAACGCGATAGCGTTGTTTTGGCATTATCAAGGCGCGCTTGAGCTTGATAAATACGATCCTGGATTTCTGCGACAGTCGATCTGGCTAGAAAAATATCGGATTGTGGACCGGTGCTACCACGATAGGCAGCTTCAGCAGCCTGAACTTGTAAGCTTGCCTCTTGCTGCTGGCGTGTTAATAGTTCCAACATTTGCTGCTGGTAATAAACATCAAACCAGGCCAATGCAGTGTTTTGGCGAATTTCAGTAAGTGTCAGTTTTTTAGTTATCTGCGCCTTATCTGCTTTACGTTCAAACACGTTGGCACGGGCATGGCGCTTGGCTTCACGGGTATATGTCTGAGAAATGCCAATATTGCGAGAGGTCATAAAATCTTCCGTAAGGCTATAAGGCATGGGACCATTGACTGGCAGGTTATTTACAGATAACTCCAGCATGGGATCGGGAAGTTGACCGGCTTCAATGGCCAGCTCTTGGGAGGCTTGCGCTGCAGCATCTTGCGCTAACAAGGCCTGAGAGCGATGCTCAGCAAGTTGCAATGCATTCTCAAGGCTTAGTGGCTCAGATGAAACTTGTGGTTGCGCCATGACGGCAGTTGCAAAACTGGCAGTCAATAATGCAATAAAGCTTAGCCAGTGAATTCGCCAGATTGGTGGCGAATAACTTTTGAGCACAACGGCTCTGGTAAATAAGTTTGACATAAGCTGGATCCGATGAGTTCAGAGGCGTTGCAGCAAATGCAACGCAAATGTTTCAAGCATGGAGATAAGTCGCAGCTTGAAACGCTACGGAAAAATGGGATCAGCTTAAGGTTGGCGGACGCCAAAGGTCAGTAGGCGCCAAGGTAGGCACAAACGGTATACCCGCTCGTGCCAAACGCCTATCAGTGAAAACGAAGTTCCATGATGGAACAGAAAAAAGGTTAACCACATTAGAGATGCTGCAATCTTGATCTGCTTTACAGGATTTACCTGTTTTAGCGGCAGTCTCGGCATCATTACAGCAGTCTGGCATATTGGCATGATCCATATTACTCATGCTGCCGTCTTGCTCCATAGGGCAATTTTTTTCATGGTTCTGCGCATAACTAACATTGGCGAAAGCCAACGAAAAACAAAGCAGTAATAGACTTACTATGCGCATTTTTTCAATAATACTTTATTGTCTAAATTAATAACAAAATGACCTGCACACCATAATCCAAGTTTCAAGCGCCACATGGCATCAAAGCTTTCTAAACAGATCATCCATAAATCCAATCATACACAACTTTATGAAATTTATGATTACGATTTTGTAATCTTGACCAACCCGTTGTAAAAGGACGCAGCGCAATACAACAGGATAAACAGTTTATGGCCATAACGAGAAAAGACTTCACAAGCACTGGAAACAAAGCTAAAAAAGTTGATAGTGATCCAGAAAACTGTATTCAAGTGCGCGGTGCGCGAGTTCACAATTTAAAAAACATCGATGTCGACTTACCTCGCAACGCACTGGTGGTTTTTACTGGTATCTCTGGCTCTGGAAAGTCTTCTCTTGCCTTTGGTACTTTGTTTGCAGAATCACAACGTCGCTACTTAGATTCAGTGTCGCCTTATGCGCGTAGATTAATCGACCAAGTAGACGAGCCAGATGTTGATGCTGCAATTAAATAGGCTGGTTGACGCAGGCAATACTGTTATTATGGTTGAACATGATATGCAGGTCGCGAGCAATAGCGATTGGGTTATTGATATAGGCCCTGGTGCAGGCGATGAAGGCGGATTGATTGTCGCTCAGGGCGTACCAGCAGAAGTCGCAAAATCTACAACCAGCCGAACCGCACCTTTTTTGTCGGCGAGGTTCTAGACATTAAGAACATGTAAAATATTGCTAGTTTAGTCAATTACAGAAGAACTGACTTACCAGCGCGGGTAAGTCAGTTCTTGTTACTAGTTGCTGTTAAAACTGCATATCATAACCATCTACTTTAGCGTAAACCTTGCTAGTACCATCTTTAAGGAATACCAATATCTCATACGGCATAAAACGGTCGCCCACTTCCATACCTGGTGAACCTAATGGCATGGCTGGTACCGTAAGGCCAATAGCATTGGCCACTGGTTCGGCTAAAAACATAAGGATATATTTTGCTGGAATATGGCCCTCAAATACATAGCCATTCTCAGATACTGCAGTATGGCATGAGATATGATTGGGCTGAATGCCATAACGATTTTTAATAAAGCTTAAATCATCATAGTCTTTTGCGATAGCTGTTATGCCATTTTGCTCTATATGCGATATCCATTTTTTACAACAGCCACAGCTACTTGTTTTATAAACAGTTAATAAAGGCTCGCTCTGTTGTTGGCTCACCACAGGCTCTGCCGTAACTTTCGGATCATTATTAGTTACAGCGGGTTCAGAGCATGCTGTTAGCAAAAATACTGCTGCAAATAAGGCAGTTAAAGTTGTAATTTTTGGCACAGGGTTCTCATAAAAAAAATAAGTCTTAATAACAAATAAAGCTAAGATTAACTTTGTGGCCCAACAAGTGTCGTAAACACGCTAGTCGTCACTAATACTGAGACCACCAATAGCGTTTCAATTAAAATTGACAGCCGCAGCGGTTGGGCATTTTTATGCTGCGCCAACTCAGCAACAAGTTTAAGTTTATGCCAAGCTGCTAACAGCAACATACCACTGACAAATATCAGCTTTAACATCAATAACTGACCATAATTGGTAGTGAATAAATTGCCAATAGGCTCTACAAGCTGCAGTAGTAATAGCACACCACAAGCGATTAATATGGATACAAAAAACACCGCTACCTTGCCAAAGTTTTCCATTAATGTCACTAAACTATCAGCTGGCAACGCTTTACAACTTTGATGTAAGGGCCACAAAGAACCAGCCCAAGCTGCCATGGCAAGTATATGCAACATTAACAAGCCTTTAAACACCGTATTGAGCTCTACCGTATGGCCCGTAAAAGTAAAGCTAATTGCTAGCAGAATAAAGCCAGTCACTGTGACTATTCTTAGTATGGTTTTAAACCTTGCCAGCTTGTTTATCCCCCACTCACTAAGTAACAACAGCGTAAAACCGACAACAATGAAACTGACTTGGCTACCCACTGCTGATTGCCACATGATACTAAGCATTAAGGGGTCAAACATGCCTGCTAAGCCATTTTCAGCCATAGCACCGGCTTGAATTGGCAATTGTAACAGTGATATTACTAGGCCTAAGCCCGCCCATTTTAAAAACCAACGGCTAAGCCAAACATCAAAAGCCTCCAGCTTAGTATCAGTAGTCCTTAATTGCTTTGATCGTAAAGTTTGCATTAATATGCTGCCGACACAACTGCTGACTGCAGCATAAGTGGCAAACTTTGTTAGTAATAGCATTAACTCCCAATTGCCAACCATCTCTAAGTTACCTTCTACTAATGCTAATGCTAATGCTAATGCTAATGCTAATGCTAATGCTAATGAGAATGTGAGTTGTGACTAGATGGCTGTTTTGCTTCCATCTTCATATCGCCATGGAGCATAAAACTATAATCACCGGTCATTTTATGGCCATCTTGGCCCATAACAATCCAACTCACCTGATACTCGCCCTCTTTAAGGGTTGGCAGTGGCCACTCAAATTCTGAGGCGGCTGTAGCTGAAGCCGCAAAACCAAATTTAACCGCTTTTTTCTCTGCATCAATTAAGCTTAATTTCATCATCCGTACTGGGGCACTGAATGTCAGCTTTAACGTTGCAGGGCTTTGCATTAACATCGCCTCATCTGCTGGTACTGTCTCAGTTAAATCAACATGTGCAGACACCGTAGTCGCCATTAATAAAACAGCTATAGCACTCACTATTTTTAATGTTTTTAATATTTTCATTTTTATCACCTTAATTATTAAAACCAGAACTGCACACCCGCGACCGCACTCGTAGTATTAGTCGCTTCATTATTCGCTCGGGCAAAGTCAGCGCTATTGCCATACTTAGCCATCCACTCAACACCGATATAAGGCGCAAACTGGCGTGAGAACTCATAACGTAAACGCATTCCAGCATTTAAAGACGCTAAGCCTTTTCCGATACCATTAATGGCATCGTCTTTACCATAAGCAGTTAATCCCACTGTGCTTTGTAAGATTAAACGTTGCGTGAATAGCAATTCATATTCAGCTTCTGCTGCTATGGCTGTCCGCCCAGAGTTGCCTAAATAGGCAGTTACATCGACCTCAAACCAATACGGCGCTAAGCCTTGGACACCCAATGCCAACCACTGCCGACTCTCCCCTTCCGTGTAGGTATCAACCCGGGCTCCGAGCTGGGCATCCCAAAACGTATAAACCGCACGGCTCCATAGCAAATCGGTTTGGCTTTCCTCTAACTTACCATCGCTTACCTCACCTTCCAGCTTTATTGCTAGTCGATTAAAAGTAGTGCCATACCAGCCTTGTAAGTCAAATGCTAAGCTATCCGTAGCAAACTGGTGCTCCAACTTATCTGCTTTAATTGCGTAAAAACGGTGTTCATCTGCCAGTTTTAACTGGCGACCGCCGCCTATAGCATAAGGCCCGTCGGCTAAGGTAAAACCGCCAGAATAAGCATGAGGATCTCGGGCATCTGCAGGCGCTTTTCCGCCCTGCATTTTCATATCGCCATGATCCATTTGGCTATGATCCATTGCCATATCGCCATGGTCCATTTGACTGTGGTCCATTGCCATATCGCCATGGTTCATTTGGCTGTGGTCCATCGCCTTATCGCCATGGTTCATCTTGCTATGGTCCATTTCGCTGTGGCTCATCGCTTTATCGCCATGGTTCATCTTGCTATGGTCCATCTGGCTGTGGTCCATCGCCTTATCGTCATGGTTCATCTTGCTATGATCCATCTGGCTGTGGTCCATCGCCTTATCGTCATGGTTCATCTTGCTATGATCCATTTCGCTGTGGTCTATTGCCGTATCACCATGCTTCATCTTGCTATGATCCATTGCGCTGTGGTCCATCGCCTTATCACCATGCTTCATCTTGCTATGATCCATTTCGCTATGGTCCATTTGGCTGTCTGCCATCACCCCAGCATTTACTAGCAATAAACTCGCTGTTAACGCAATCACCGGCGCGCTACTGACTAATTTTGTTATTTTCATGACACCACCACTTCTCTAAACATACCTGCATCCATATGAAATAACAGATGACAATGCCAGGCCCACCGTCCTACATCATGCGGCGTTGTTAAAAAACTAATTCGCTGAGCAGGTTGCACCGGAATAGTATGGCGTCTGACTTGGACTTCACCACTTTCACTTTCTAAATCACTCCACATTCCATGCAAATGCATAGGGTGAGTCATCATGGTGTCATTATGTAAAATCACCCTAACGCACTGATGTAACTTCATATGCACAGGTGTACTTTGGCCAAACTCTAAACCATCAATTGACCAGCTATAGCGTTCCATATTGCCAGTTAGGTGCAATTCAATTTCAGCTTCAGGACGCTGTGGTTCAATAACACCTTCTAGTGAGTGTAAATCGGATAACGTCAGCACTTTTCGGCCATTATTGCGTAAACCAATGCCCGGATCGTCCAAGTTAGTTCTTGGCGTATCTACCCGCATATCAACCGAAGGGCCATATTCAGTACTGGCATGGCGCACTTGCGTGCTGGCTTTAGCATAAGCAGCGGCCGGCCCTGCATGCTGACTTAAATCCATCGGCATAGCTGCGCCATGTTGGCTATGATCCATAGCGCCCTCTGTCATTGAACCGCCATGGGACATATTGCCCATCATGTCGGCCATCGCTAACCACTCTACTGGATCGACTGCCGGTACGGGTGCATTAATATTGTCGGCTACCGCTAGGGTGCCTCGAGCATAACCGGTGCGTTCTATGGTCTGGGCGAAAATGGTATAAGCATCAGATTGCGGTGTGACCAGTACATCATAGGTTTCACCCGGGCCGAATCGGAACTCATCAATAGTTACTGGATGGACATTTTGGCCATCAGACTGCACTACGGTCATTTGCAGTTCCGGGATACGGACATCGAAGAAGGTATTGCTGGCGCCATTAATAAAGCGCAAGCGAACTTTTTCGCCTTTTTTAAACAGGCCTCGCCAATTGGCCAGCGGTGTGCTGCCGTTAAATAAGTAGGTTAGTGCAGCGCTTGACACATCTCCCAAGTCTGTCGGGCTCATGCGCATTTCTTGCCACATTTTACGTTTTGATAATGCTGAACTAAGCCCTTTTTCTGACAGGTCTCGGAAAAAATCTCGTACTGTTGGTTGATTATAATTGTAGATATCACCTTGCACTTTTAGTTTACTAAATACTTTCATCGGGTCATCATCGGTCCAGTCTGAAAGCTGTACCACATACTCCCTATCAGCAACGATGATATCTTGCTCTCTAGGCTCGATGATTAGTGCACCGTACATGCCAGTCATTTCTTGGAAGCCACTATGAGAGTGATACCAGTAAGTACCGCTTTGTTGCAAAGTAAACTTATAAACAAAGGTTTCACCGGGCATAATGCCCTTAAAGCTTAAGCCTGGTACCCCATCCATTTGATAAGGTAAAATAATGCCATGCCAGTGAATAGAGCTAGGCACAGATAAGGTATTGGTCACTTTAATCGTCACCTCATCGCCTTCGCGTAAGCGCAGCGTTGGTGACGGAATAGAGCCATTAATGGTGGTTGCTGTACGTACTACACCGGTAAAATTGACTAAGGACTCAGCAATAGTTAGCTCGATAACTTTGCCACTTAATTCAGGTGCTGAACCTGTCGCGGCATTGTCTTTAAAAGAGCTACCGGCGCGAACAACATGCGGGAAACTAGCTATTACGCCTCCGATGGCAAGCCCTTGGACAAATCGGCGCCGCGAGATAGAAGCCGGTAACTTGAACTTGTTATCATTCATTTATATAACCCCTGAACTTATTTATTTCATCTAGCTTAGCTATTTATAACTGTCAGCAACATGACTCTGACATGACAAAGTTGTAATTTTGTTGTCATCTAGCTGGCAGCCTGTGTATTGCAAGCTATCAATTACCCCTATTTACAGGAAAGGTTATGCGATTACTGATTGTTGAAGACGAAATCAAAACGGGTGATTATTTAAAGCAAGGCCTCACTGAAGCGGGTTTTCAAGTTTCACTGGTTAGAAACGGCTTAGACGGCCATCACCTTGCAATGACCGAAGTATTTGATCTGATTGTGCTGGATGTGATGTTGCCTGATGTTAATGGCTGGCGGATAGTACAATCTATTCGCGAAAGCAATAACCTTACGCCAGTATTGTTTTTATCCGCCCGTGATAGCGTTGATGACAGAGTTAAAGGCTTAGAATTAGGCGCGGATGATTACTTAATTAAACCCTTTGCTTTCTCAGAAGTGTTGGCGCGGGTACGCAGCCTAATACGCCGCGGCCAAACCATAACCACCCCAGATTTACTTCAGGTGGCCGATTTACAATTAGACGTCCCCAAAAGAAGAGTCATGCGCAGCGGAGTCAAAATTGCCTTGAGTAATAAAGAGTTTTCTTTATTAGAGTTATTAATGCGCCGCAGCGGTGAAGTCTTACCCCGATCTTTAATCGCCTCACAGATTTGGGATATGAACTTTGATAGCGACACCAATGTTATTGATGTCGCTATAAGAAGGTTACGGGCTAAAGTAGACGATGATTTTATGCCAAAATTAATCCACACCGTGCGCGGCATGGGCTATAAACTTGAAAACGAGCAAGCGGATGAAGCATAACACTAAACGGCCACTGTCCTTGACCCTGAGAGTGGTACTGTCTGTCGTTGTCACTATTGCGGTTTGTTTACTGGTTGTTAGGCAACTGCTTATCAGTTCTATAGAGCACCATTTTATCGAACAAGATGCCGATGAACTTGGCGTTATTGTTCACTCTGTTCAGCAAGTGTTCCTTAAAGAACCTACAGATCCGAAAACTTTAGCTCAATCATTATCGCAAGCTGTTGCCGGACATCATGGCGTGTATTACCAAATAAACAATTCTCAGCAGCAAATTATTTATAACAATGCTAATTTTGATTTAAGCCAACTTACAGATACTGATGAATCCATAGATACATTTAAAATTGAAAATATCCAACACTGGCAATATCAAGATAAAGCCTATCGGGGTATTGCTCTGAACATAGCCACTGCAAACGATAACTACCGGTTAATTACAGCGATTGATATGGATTTTCACATCCACTTTTTGCAGCAACTCGGTCAAAGTCTTTGGGTGATTCTACTCGGTTCCTGCCTCCTTACTTTATTAGCAGCTTGGATTGCGGTGCATCAAGGTTTAGCGCCACTTAGAGGACTAAGTGACAATATGCGCGACATTCAAACCAGCAAACTCGACATTAGATTAAACGCCAACGAAGTACCTTCTGAGTTAACGCATATGGTGCAGTCATTCAACCACATGCTAAACCGCTTAGAGGATGGCTTTACTAAGTTATCGCACTTTAGTGCCGACATTGCTCACGAAATTCGCACCCCTTTAACCAATATTATTACCCAAACCCAAGTCAGTTTATCTCGGCAACGAACGGCTGAGGAATACCAAAACGTGTTATTTTCAAATTTAGAAGAGCAAGAACGGCTTAGCAAGATGGTTAGCGATATGCTGTGGCTAGCCAAAAGTAAAAATGGTTTAATTACCCCGAACAAACAGCCTTTAAATATTGCCGATGAAATCTCGGCCATATTCGAGTTTTTTGAAGCTTTAGCAGAAGAAGCAGGAGTCAAACTTGCTTTTGCCGGTCAGCCTAGCGTCATTAATGCCGATCGCTCTTTACTAAGGCATGCCTTAACTAATTTGTTATCAAATGCGATACGACACACCGCTTCTGGCCACAGCATTGTGGTTAACAGCTATCAGCATGCTGCTAACACGCTTTGTATCAGTGTCGAAAACCCCGGCCCAGCAATATCCGCCGAGCATTTGCCGTATTTATTTGAACGTTTTTATCGCGCCGATCAATCAAGACAACGCCACAGTGATGGTGCAGGTTTAGGGCTAGCTATTACTAAAGCGATTATCGAAGCACATGACGGTGATATCAGCGTCACCTCAGATAAAAATCTTACACGTTTTGTTATTACACTACGCATGACTTAACGATATAAAACCCCGACAAACCCTGATAAAGCCCTGCGTAATGTGATCCCTACCGCCAACATCGGACAGTTAACTAACATACAGTTCTTGCTTCAAACCGCTCAGGGCTAATAAAGCCAATTGCGCTGTGGCGGCGGTACCGATTGTAATCTACTTCGATATATTCAAAAACAAATTCGCGTGTTTGCTTTCCATCCTGTAACGGCTCGCCCTGAATCAGCTCAACCTTAAGAGAGTGGAAAAAGCTTTCCGCACACGCATTGACGCTCCTATGTCAAACCTGTGAAATTAATACGCTTCAAATCACTCAATATAAGCGGATATAACTCACGGACTATATAACGCTTTAAACACCGATAAATTTCTTTAGTCGTTAACCCCTCAGCGGTTCGTCTCTCGACATAAAGCCGAGTTCTTGGATCGCTGCGCGCTCTTACCAATGCTATAGTCCATAAAGCATTATTTGCCTCACGGTTGCCACCGCGATTTAAGCGATGTCTGATAGTTTTACCTGATGATGCAGGTAACGGATTCACGCCACATAATGCGGCTAATGCCGCTTCGTTACGCAGGCGCTCAGGGTTATCACCAGCCACTGTCACTAAGATCCCTGCTGTATATGGACCTACCCCCATTCTTGTTCTTAATTGCTGGCAATGTTCATTGGTTAGCTTATCCAGCCTTTTATCGAGTAGCGCCAGCTCATCAGTCAGCATAAGCCATCTTTGCGCCAGAAGCTTTAAGGTTAATGTCATCGATTCAAGTAAATCTGAATTGTCAGAAGAGAGCATTTCAATACAAGCTCTTGCACAATCATGGGGCTTAGTTTTCCAGACTTGTTCTCGAATATCCTGTGGGCCGCTGACTAATATGCCTCGTATCTGATTCATCGCTTGGGTTTTGGCTTTGACAGCGCTTCGCCGTGCTACAGAAATTATTCTAATGGCTTCACAGGCTCCGTTTTGCTTTTTTGGTATCGCGGTTGCCGTTCCTGAATGTACAGCTCTTGCAGCATTCTCCGCATCTAAAGGATCTGACTTTCCCTGCCTTCGGCGATTGCTGCGATCAGGACGATTAACTTCTATGACAACAATCCCTCTACTGCTGAGGAAACGGCAGAGTCCTGCACCATATGTACCGGTACCCTCTATACCTGCTTGTTTAAACTTTCCCAGTGATTCCGCGGGTTATCGATTCCGCCGGACAGACCCCGCCAGCCGGATTCGCAATTGAGAACCCTGTCGGTATCCTCGGGCGTCCAACCCTCCTGCCACTGCAACCAGGTCAGCAAACCGGGATCGATATCTCCGCTGCGCGTGCGCATCAACAACCCTTCATTGGGCGTAAAGCCCATGGTGGTATCGACTGGTTTGCCGTTGCCGAAAATTATCGTCGTTGATGGGTATAGGTTTATGATATTCAGAGCCCCCGTGTACGACTCTGATAATCACCGCGCGAACAGCATGATTTGTCAGCACATCGGTCAGCCAAGGGGGCGCGCCAGGATAAGTCTGCGCAGCTGATTGGCCGACACCTGCTTGCCCAATAGCAACAGGCACCGTTGCACCCGCATATTCAAGCGCCGAGACGTTATGCCTGCTCCACTTGATGGATGAACTACCCGGATTCAACACCAACAGAACCGGTTTGTCATAGCGCGGCAAACTGCTCATCAGCTGGATAATCAGTCGGATGACTGCAAGCGGTTATAAATGGCCGCCAGCAACCACCCGGCGATACCCGCTACCACGAACCAGGCCACCAGCCCGATAACGACACCAGTGAGAGTCAAGTGCCAACCCATCTCATTCAGTTGCATATGCACCATTTCTCCGGACATGGACAACATCGTGGAAGGCATTAACATCACCAGCAGACTGCAAGCCAGCCACAGTATTGCCGCGGTAATCGCGCTGGCCATCCCGAATTTGAACGCATTAAGTGTCATGATTATTCCTCCGTTTATGGTGGTGTATCTGTGAGAAATTAGTGTCTCTACAAATCCCCGAACCGGTTGGCAGACTGCGCCATACGCATCATTTCGTGCTCCTCCAGCGACCGGAGTGATTCCATCAACTCTTTGGCAGAGGGGATCTCCGCCCTGGAGGCGAGATAGCGATACAGTTCAATCACCTGCTGGTGTTGATCGACTATCACCTCCATGATTTGCGTCGCATCCAGCTCGGCAAAGGGGGCGTCGCAATGCGCATGCCGAACGATGGGGTGCTTTGCCACATATTCGTAACACCAGGTGTTCAGTGCATGCTCGTCGCCTGAGGTTTCAAACCCGCTGACTACCTTGGTCAGTGCCTTCTCATGATCGGACAGATACGCAAGGATCATCCGGGCCCGTTCATCCATATTCTTGTCCGCACAGTGGGATAAACACTGGCTGAGGTGTTGGTGAAATTCCCGAGTCCAGTGCAGCACATCTTTTAAGGTTTCAATTTGCATAACTTTTTCTCCGCTGTGGATTATCTCTTCGATTACAGGCGCAAAATATCGCGATAACCCGCCACATTCACCGCAAACGCGGTGTGCTCCTGCAAGTGCACCCGAAGGGTTTCAAGGGCTTCCGGGTCACCGTGAATCAGTTGAATTCGAGTAGTATCGGTCAGCGCTGACTGCTGTAACCACTGGGTCAGTTCGAGGTAGTCTGCGTGCCCCGACAAACCTGAGATGACTTTGACAGTGGCTCTCAACGGTACCCAGCCTCCGTGGATTTTCACCGCATCAACACCCTCCAGCATTTTTGCGCCGCGAGTGCCGCCCGCCTGATAACCGGTAAACAGTACCGTGGTTTTAGAACTGCCTAACAGGCGTTTGAAGTGGTGGAGAATACGACCTCCGGTAGCCATGCCGCTGCCAGCGATAACAATATGGGGGAAAGCCTGTCCGGCAATCGCCTTCGATTCGTCCACCGTGCGGGTATAGGTCACGCCATCGCATAGGCGGTAGCATTGCTCGTGACTCAACCGGTGCTGATCACTGAACTGGCAGAAAATATCCGATACTTTGATCGCCATGGGGCTGTCGAGATAGATGGGCATTTTGGGGATATCGCCCTGATCCATCAGGGTCGCCAACAGATGTTGCAAGGCCTGCGCCCGCCCTACCGCAAAGGCCGGGACTAGCAGCACGCCGCCGCTTTTGGCGACACGGTTAACAATTTCCGCCAACTGCTGAAACGGATCTTGGGTGTCGTGCCGGCGGTTGCCGTAGGTGGACTCCATCAACAGCAGATCCAGCTCCGGCAATGGTCGAGGGGGGGGCATCAGCACATCATCGAAGCGACCGACATCACCAGAAAAGCCGATTCGTTTCCCTTCCGCTTCAACGATAATGCTGGCGGCGCCGAGAATATGACCGGCAGGCTGTAAATAAAAACGGATATCCCCGACCTCGATCTGTTCATCAAACTCCACAGACTGAAATAGCCTCATGCTGGCTTCCGCCGTTTGACGGTCGTAAAGCGGCTCAGGGTGCGCGTGCTTGCCCAATTTATGTTTGCTGTAATACTTAGCGTCTTCCTCCTGGATATGGCCGCTGTCGGCCAATAAAATCTGACACAGGGCCTTAGTGGCGTGATGGGTAAACACCGGGCCGCGAAAGCCGCGCTTGTATAGCACCGGGATATAACCGGAGTGATCCAGATGTGCGTGAGTGAGCAGCACCGCATCCAGTTTGTCGATGTCCAGGGGCAAGGTTTGCCAGTTGCGTTCCCGCAGCCACTTGTAGCCCTGGAACAAACCGCAATCGACTAATACGGTTGTCGTTTCAGTTTCCAGCAGAAATTTTGAGCCGGTAACGGTCTCGGTGCCGCCGACAAAGGTAATTTTCATAATGATTTTCCTGCCAATTTAAGCATGCTGATAACGGGCGCAATCAGTTGCGACGTAATATCAATAGCGTTGGAAGGATGGGGGATGGTATTGGATGTGACCAGTTGGCTCAGGCCTGAGGCCAGTAAGGTTTTATCGGAGTGATCGGCAAATATGCCGTGCACCGCCACGCACTGAATGTTGTCGATACCTTTGGACCGAAGTGTTTTAACGCATTCCAGGATTGTTTGCCCGCTGGAAATAACGTCGTCGATAATCACTGCCGTTCTATCCCTGAATTCGTTGATGTCGGGCAGCATCACTTCGACTTGGCGATCCCCGAAGCGCTGCTTTTCTCCAATCACAAAAGGATGTTGACTAAAGGCAGCAATCTCATCAACCCATTGCTCGCTTTCGCTGTCGGGCCCTACCAACAGTAGGTTGCTTTGCGTTTTGAGCCAGTGCGCCAATGCCGGAGCCCCTTGCACAACACGACTGGGTATGGAATAGATTTCATCCAGAGAATGATAGCGATGCAAATGTGGATCGACCGTAACCAGCCAATCAGCATGTTGAGAAAGGCACTTGGCAAAAATACGTGAAGTAACCGCTTCCCCATCGACAAAACGGCGATCCTGACGCATATAACTGAGGTAAGGCGCCACTAACCCCACTTGCGACGCTCCCAGCTCCCGCAGTGTTTCCAATAAAAACAACAACGGCAGATATTTGATGTTTGGGTGTGACAGATCAGCCACCACAATACAGGCGCGATTTTCTACATCAGATTGAATACGCAGATAGGACTCCCCATCAGGAAACTGCCGAGCGTTAAACTCGCCAGGTTGACCACCAATCGCGTTACTGAGTGACTCAGCCAACGGATGATTGTTCAGGGAAAACACCACTGGAGATTTATCTTTCACAGCCATCGCCTCGCTCATCGTTCCTTCTCGACCGTAAAAATTGTCGATTGGCGATAAAACGCCATCGCATACTGTTGCTCTCCGATCGTATCGGAACAGAGCGTAAATAAAGGTTGTCCGACGGTGACCTTGTCGCCGACTCGAGCATGTAGACGCAACCCCGCAGCCGCTGTCGCCGGAGCGCCTGCCAGCTTCGCCAGACGCGCGAGTTGACGATTGTCGATAGCGGTAAGTGTGCCCACTGCTGTGGCCGCTTCGGTATGTTGGTAGCTGGCGTCAGGCAGGGCTTTCATCCCACCCTGCGCGGCCAAAATGCGCTGGAACTGCTGCCAGGCTTTACCTTCATCCAAAATCGCGATCGCTCTTTCCAGCCCTTGTTCATAACGCTCTTGATAAGCAAGTGAAAACAGATGTGCAGCCAGAAACAAGGCACGCTCCCGAAGATCCTGTGGTGCACTGTGCTCGCGCTGCAATACTGCCAGCACATCCCGCGCTTCTTCTACCGGGCCGATACCACGCCCAACCGGCTGACTACCATCCGTAATAAGGCAGCGAATTTGAATACCACAGGCGGCTCCCACCTGGGTAAAGAGTGAGGAAAGGCGATCGGCGTCGTTCTGGGAACGCACTTTAGCGGTGGGGCCGACGGGAATATCTATCACCGCATGAGTGGAACCGGCAGCGATTTTTTTTGATAAAACCGAGGCGATCAACTGCCCTTCACCATCCAAATCCAGGGCCCGTTCAATGCGAATCAACAAATCGTCGGCCGGACTCAGGTTGACAGCGCCACCCCAAACAAGACAGGCATGGGTCTCAGCCACTACACGTTGAATCTCATTGAGCTCCAGATTGACGGTAGTCAGTGCCTCCATAGTATCCGCAGTACCGGCGGGAGAGGTGATCGCCCGCGAGGAGGTTTTAGGGATGGTGAGTCCCGCAGCGCTGACAATGGACACCACGAGCGGTGTGGTGCGGTTGCCCGGCAGCCCACCGATGCAGTGTTTATCAAGAACCATGGCTTCGTCTGGCCAGTTCAGCCGCTTACCACAGGCCACCATGGCCTGGGTGAGACTGATGATTTCATCTACGTCTAAACGGCTACCCGCGCACACACTGAGGAAGCTGGCGATTTCGATATCCGAATAGCGGTGGTCGCCGATGTCCTCGACAATAGCGGTAATCTCTTGATCACTGAGTTTGTGTCCAAAGATTTTTTTGCGCACGGCGGCAAGTGATGTCACTACCGGTGCGTGGTCGACACTAACCGCGGCGCCATCATCGACGTCCAAGCGCTGCATGGCACTTTTAGACAACCCTGCACTCCCGGAACTCAGTACCTGTTCGTCCACCACATTCAGCGTGGCGATAACGCTGTTTTCCCCGTACCGCAGCATGACACGGCTGTTGGCAGTGAAACCTTCAGAGCGGCAGATGTGACAATCACTGCGCATATACACCACCGGTTCCTGGTGGGTGTCGATGCCCATGTCGATCACCTTAAGTGTGTTAATTTGATCCATTAGCATTTCCTGAACAACAAAATTTAGCCATTGCCTTTCTTTCAGTGGCCAGCAGGCTTTCTCCACCACCATATTTCACGCCTGTAACATGCTTAGGCTTACCAACTGCTAATTACTCCAACCATCAGCCATAAACTAATTGATTTGGGTCGAAGGAAAACCCGCTCGATCCAACGCCTCTATCAGAGCGTTAGACTCGACCATGCCAACGACCGAAGCGACACCCGTCGCCAGATCCATACACGCATCGCTTACGCCGGAAACAGAGCGTAGCGTTTGCTCAATGCTTCTTACACAACCACCGCACGTTGCGCCCTGCACCTGTAGCCGCTGCAGCGGGATATCGCTATCTGAGTCAACACTGCTCCGAGTGTTAGCTGCAGTGGATGACTTGCTGGCGCAACAGCAGCCGCCCCGGTGATGAGTAGGGCTCTCGAATTTCTGTGTATTCATGGCAAATCCTCTATGTTGATTTACTGGGCAAACTCTTCAATCAGGTGACAGATCATATGGCCAGTCGGCACCTTATCTGGCTTTTGGCTCCACTCAACCACGGCCTGCTGCATGCGTTCCCGCAGTTGCAGAGTCTCCGCGAACCGTTGTTCAGTTTCATTCAGGCGTTGGTCAATCAAGCGGCGTACCGTCGGGCAAGGCGATTTCTTCTTATCCGCGTGGTTCAAAATTTCCTGAATATCCTCAACGGAAAAGCCCAGTTGCCGTGCACTCAGCACGAATCGCAAGCGGTTGTAATCATTTTCGCTGTATTCCCGATATCCATTGGTTTTGTTCTTCCCCGGTTTCAGAATCTTGATCCGGGTATAAAACCGCACCGTATCGGCCGTAACCCCTAAACGCCTGGCCATTTCGATAACTTTCACACAGCCCTCCTCGCAGCTCAGTCTGACTATCACAGGATTCAGATTAACCCCGAGGATCTGTTCCTTGCCTTGATATGAGTCAATCATCAGTTCTAAACCCGAGAGTAAATCCGAAGAATTTATCCGGCTTTTTGTCACCTTACACCTGTGTCCAAGACACAGGTCAAGCAATTTTCATTCACAGGTATCCGGTTTCTCGTATTCACTATTACACGCTCCTCGATCTTTAGCCTGTACGCCATCAACCGTTAATATTGGCAAGATATCCTGTCACTGCGTTTCTGCATTGAATCGGCCCGCACACAACTCCCATGGTGCACCTGGACTTATCCATTGTCATAGTAGAGCGGTGTTTCTGACCTTAAGATGACCCATGTATTACATTGCTGTAATGTATGTGTAATCCTGTTTACCCTGGCTAGCAGGCTGTTGAAAAACCCCTGATATGGGATAATAGCGATAAATAACCACCGAGAGAATCGAATGCGCGGAGAAATCAATCCTCAGTCTTCCTTTTTCAGCTATGTTGACCTCGAATCACGTATTCCGCAGCACCACCCGATCCGAAAGATACGCTCGGTGGTTGATCATGCGCTGGAGGATATGCAGTGGTGTTTCGATGAGATGTACTCCAGGGTTGGTCGTCCGTCAATTCCACCAGAACAACTGGTCCGAGCCTTATTGTTACAAATAGTCTTCACGATTCGCTCCGAACGTCAGTTGATGGAGCGCCTTGACTATGACCTGATGTTCCGCTGGTTCGTGGGGCTGGGCATAGATGATACGGTATGGAACCATTCCGTGTTCTCCAAGAACCGGGACCGCCTGATGCTCAATGACGTTGATCAGCACTTTTTTGATGCTGTCAAGAAACAGGCCTACGCCAAGCAATTGATGTCACGGGAACACTTCAGCGTTGATGGCACCTTGCTGGAAGCCTGTGCCTCCATGAAATCCTTCAAACCGAAAGACGATAGTGACGGTCCAGGTGACAACTTCCACGGACATAAGCGCAGCAACAAGACACACCAGTCCACAACCGATAGTGATTCGCGCCTGTTTCGTAAGGGTAAAGGCAAGGAATCGAAGCTCTATCATATGGGCCACCTGCTAACCGAAAACCGAAACGGGCTGATCGTTGAAGCCGAATTAACCGAAGCGGGTACCCGCCAGGAGTGGGACGCCGGTACCACAATGTTGGCATATCAAGGCACCCGTCCCGGTATGACGGTGGGTGCCGATAAGGGCTATGACACGGGCGAGTTTGTGGAAGTGTGCCGAGGGTTAAAAGTCACACCGCATGTCGCGGCCAAATCATTAGGCAGTGCCGTTGACGGTAGAACGACATCAGCTATCGGTTACGGTATCAGTCAAGTTAAACGCAAGCGGATCGAAGAATGCTTTGGCTGGATGAAAGAGTTTGGTCTCATGAGAAAACTTCGCCACTGCGGCCGGGACAAAGTCGCCTGGATATTCCGGTTTGTGGCTGCGGTGTACAACGTGACGAGATTGAAGACTTTAATGGCCTGAAAACAGGGAATTAAGGCAAAAACTGCGCATATTTTAAACAGATGCTGTTGCTGATCGTCGATTGAGCATTGCAGGTAATTGTTACACCAAAATCGAGGCAATTGTTTCTACCGATTTATACGTCGTCATTTTCTTAACGGCGGGAAGTTTTTGCTCATCAAACCCCATTTTTCAACAGCCTGCTAAACAGATCATCCATAAATCCAATCATACGCAACTTTATGAAATTTATGATTACGATTTTGTAATCTAAACGTAATGATATTGAAAGAGGCATCTAAGTATCTTCTTATAGGTGTAGTATCTATTTTGTTCTACTGCTAGAAACTCTAACTTAGAGATCCTAGCCGTCATATATTAGTTAGCGAGATTGATTCTACAACAAGATAAATTGGAGCTATATTTGTTGACGGGTTTTTTGATAAATCACGAGATGCATATCGATGTAAGTTTGCTGGAATGTTCGAACTCAGTTTCCGAAATTTGATGTTAACTGTCTGGAACATTCCCAGATAATGTCAAATCAATCTGATTGAATTGCCCAACAACGTCTTAACTATTTGCATACTAAATTGGAGTTAGATGATAGCTATGGACATACCTGAACAACCCTCAAAATCTAAACTTACGAAAACTACTTCGGATGTTGAAACAACACAGTTTTTGGTGTCCGGCATGGGCAGCAATCACTGCGCTGGCCTCATAACAGCTTCTATTAATCGACTATCAGGCATCATCAATATCAGTACCAACATAGCTAACCACCATGTCACTGTGGAATTCGATCCAAACCAGCTAAGTGATAAGAACATTTGGGACGCAATCGAAAAGGCCGGCTACGATGTAGATAGTATGTCATCACCAATGTCTAGCGGAACTAGCGAAGCCTTGTTCACAGTACCTAGCATGGGCAGCGATCATTGTGCTGGGCTAGTCTCAACCTCCATCAAACGCCTTACCGGCATTAATGATATTTCAACTAACATTGCCAATCATAAGGTGACGGTTAGTTTCGATCCGGTAACAGTAAACACAAAAAACATCAAAGAAGCTATTGAGCAAGCGGGATACGATGTAGCAGCCATCAGTGAAAGTCGTTCGCAGGGAAATGCGGAAGCCGACGCGGCGGTTGAAGAGCGTTACCTTGAACAGGCTTGGAGGCGTTTATGGTTCGCCGCCATCCCAACCACATTGATTATGGTATTGATGATGGTGCATATGTTCTGGGTGCCGGTGCCAAACTATCTCACTTGGGTTGCTTTACTTGGCTTTCCTGTGGTCTTCCTGCAAGGCGGGTGGGCAACCCACCGCTCATCCTGGCGTTCCCTTACCAATCGCACCGCCAACATGGATGTCCTTATTTCCTTGGGAAGCCTGCCCCCTTACCTGATTGGGCTTGTGGGATTTATCTACCCCATGACATCTTTTATTGAAATGGCCACCACCATCATGACCTTCCATATGCTTGGCCGCTACCTGGAAACTCGTGCCAAGGGGCGGGCATCACAGGCGATCAAAAAACTACTAAAACTGGGTGCTAAAACCGCCTCCGTACTACGGGAAGGACATGAAGTTGAAGTAGCGGTTGCGGAGCTTCAGGTCGGAGACATCATGGTGGTTAGGCCTGGCGGCAAGGTACCTACCGACGGCGAAATTGTCGAAGGTAATAGTCATCTGGATGAATCCATCGCCACGGGCGAGTCCGTGCCGGTGGAGAAAGGACCTGGCGAAGCAGTGATTGGAGCCACCATTAATAAGGAAGGCATGCTGCAAGTTCGCGCCACTCGGGTAGGTGCCGATACCTTTTTGTCACAAGTTGTCCGACTGGTGGAACAGGCACAAGGCTCTAAAATACCCATCCAGGAATTCGCCGACAGAGTGACCGCAAAGTTTGTCCCGGCGGTTATCATGATCAGTCTTGCTAGCTTTGTAATCTGGCTAATTTTCGCCGAGTCGCTTAGGCCGATTCTTTACTGGGGTGCCGAGTTCCTGCCATGGGTTAACCCGGAACTTTCACCATTGATGCTGGGTACACTTTCGGCAATTTCCGTACTGGTGATAGCCTGTCCCTGTGCTTTGGGGCTCGCCACTCCCACTGCCATCATGGTGGGCTCGGGATTGGGCGCAGAATCAGGTGTACTTATCCGCTCCGGCGAAGCCATTCAGTCTCTTAAGGACATCAAGGCCGTTGTACTCGACAAAACCGGCACCATCACCAGAGGCGAGCCCGCGCTCACAGATGTGATTGCTACCGCCGGCTTCAATGAAAGCGATGTACTTAGGTTCGCGGCATCTGTGGAAGCCGGCTCCGAACATCCTCTGGGGCAATCCATCGTGAATGGCGCCCGGGAAAAGGGGTTGGAGGTTCCTACAGTGGTGGACTTCCGAGCGATTACTGCGCGAGGAGTGGAAGGCCGTGTCGACGACCAGCTCATTCGCGTGGGCAGCCGCCGGCTTCTCAGCGAAGCCAATATAGAGTTGGGCGACCTCGAAGAAGTCATGATCCGTCTTGAAAACGAGGGTAAGACCGCCATGCTAGTTGCCGCCGGAGACCAGGCAGCCGGTATTGTCGCCGTGGCCGACACCATTAAAGAGGACTCGAAAGCTGCCATTGCCGCGCTTCATGAGATGGGCATTCACACTGTCATGATCACAGGCGACAACGAACGTACAGCTCGCCACGTCGCGAACCAGGTAGGGATCGACGAAGTTATGGCGGGCGTTTTGCCTGAAGGCAAGGTGGATGCAATTATGCGGCTGCAGGAAAAATATGGGCAACTGGTGGCCATGGTGGGCGATGGCATCAACGACGCCCCGGCACTGAAACAGGCCAATGTGGGTATCGCTATTGGTGCTGGCGCCGATGTTGCCATTGAAGCTGCGGATGTCACCTTGGTTAAAGGTGAACTAACCAAGGTGGTGGAGGCTATTCGCCTGTCCCGTGCAACTTTTCGGAAAATCGTTGAAAACCTGTTTTGGGCTTGGTTTTACAATGTGGCCGCGATACCCATTGCAGCTGTCGGCCTACTTCATCCGATGATCGGGGTGATCGCCATGACAACCAGCTCTTTGTCGGTGATTGGCAACTCACTGCGCCTTAAGCGGGTGAAACTGAATGTTGATAAATGACCCTGACATACATCTAACAGCGCTGTCTATAAGGCGGCATAGGAGAAACTAGATGGCAAGCAAACCCGGTTTTTGGACCAGCCTTCATGGTATGGCAACTCTTATACTTATTGGAGTGGCGCTCTATTTTATTTTCGTTGATCACAGTGCCCACATCCTTCCATATCTTCCATTTCTGATTATTTTGTTGTGTCCACTGATGCATATATTCATGCATAAGGGGCATGGCGATCATGGAGAAAACAGTAAAGACGAACATCAACACCAAGATGCGGAAGAAGCCTATCGCCGTGGTCTGGAAGATGGGCGAAAAAAAACGAATGACCGGCTGTAGTGTCATGTCAGGTCACAACCGTTAAACCAGGGGGGAATCTTCCCCTTGAAGTAAACCTAGGAGATAACTATGAAAAATCTTACCCGATCACTCATCATCACCGCCATCCTTACCGCGCCAGCTTTCGCCCAGGATGACCATCAGCATAATGACAAAATGCAAGACAACACCATGAAAATGCAGGATAAGGGAATGACTTCCATGCATGATCATATGCAGGAAATGCAAGCTCTGATGGACCGAATTCAACAAGAACAGGACCATGAAAAACGCCACCAAATGATGCAGGAACATATGACCGCCATGCAAAAAGGTATGAAAATGATGCATGGGGAGATGAAAGGTAAAACCATGGAACACAAAGGCAAGGAAGACTGCATGAGCATGATGGATGAGCGAATGAATATGATGCAGATGATGATGAACCAGATGGGAGAACATCAGATGGAAGAGAAAAAACTCCGCAAGCATATTCACAAGAAATAGCTGGTTTAGGTGTCCAGCATCCGAACTTCACGATGCTGGCCCCCCTGCACTCAAGAGTTTTTGGGGAAGCGTTCTATTTCTTGTTTATTACGCGATTTTTGTCCTTGGTCTTGAAAGCATTGCACCGGGATACATCGAACGTGTATGGAACCTGGATGCACTGAGTGGCCTGTTTCTTATTGGTATACCCTTGGAAGAGTTACTTTTTGCAGCCAGTTTTGGATATTACTGGACGGGCATTTATGAACATTTGACTTGGAAAAACCAAGTCAGATTTAATTAATGACTGCTATCGTCTTTATAGGGGTGTCCGAGATTACCCAATTCACCTTCCTCACTGAGATGAAGGAGAGCATCGTGAACCTTATCAAGCCACGACTGCTCCATATCTACCCCCGAGGCCAAAATATAATGCTCAATTTCATCAAGTGATATTTGAACCAAATCGTATTCAATTTCAAGCACTTTTTGATTAATTTTAGCTTGCGTCACCCCCATCAATGAATTTAAACCATTAATCAATTTAATTTTTAACTCCTCATTGTCAGGCAGTTCAAGCTTAATAAGTCTCTGTTTATTAACCCTTACACCATGTTGCTTGACTGATTTACCATGCTTGGGATCACCAATGTATAAGCTTGGCCGTTGGTTGAATCTGTCCTGACATTGTTGAGAACAAAACCAAAGATCAATGCCACGGAAATTTACAGATAATTTGTTATCTGCGACGGACATTTCACAAACAGGACAATTTTTTGACGGAAACATCAGAACCTCGCTCTTCTATTAGATATGAAACGCTAGAAAAGATTGTTAGTCACAGCAAAAATACCAGCACTTATGTCTACTGAAGATGACCATAAGCTTAGACCCTCAATAAATCCTGATGGTGAACATACCAGTGTTCGGCTGCCTTTATCTCAATCTTTTTTCTACTGGCTAATCGGTACACGCAATGAAATACAGTAATGCCTGATTAATGAAAGGAATCAATATCAGTATTCCCATCCAACCTGGGCACTCTGTACGCTGACAAAAACGCCAAACCGGAATAACAACGACAATGGCAAACACCAGCATCCACTACCAATGTCATGCGCACATGGTGTTACCAAAAATATTATCAGTCATCATGGTACTGCCCTCCACGTAAAATATTGTAATTAATGATGATGATGTAATTCAGCGGATCTTTTCAGGAAAATTTGCTCAGCAACTGCGATAATAATCATAGTAACAACCGCCACACCAATCACAAATGGATCAGTATTCAGTTTTACCCAGACAAAGCCCCCTAGCGCGAGCAAATCTAAAATAATCGCGGTAGTTGGCACCCATCTATTGGCGTTAATGTCTTCTCGCAAATAACGAAGAACGCCCCAATGAATGGCAATGTCCATAATTAGGTAAAACACGATACCCAGTGCAGCAATTCGAGACAGATCAAAAAATGCCGTCAGAATAAGTCCTAAAACGACCGTGTAGACCAATGTATGCTTTTGAATACTACCCGGCATACCGAAATGTCGATGCGGAACCAGTTTCATTTCCGTCAACATTGCCAGCATTCTTGAAACGGCAAAAATGCTGGCCAGAATACCGCCAGCAGTCGCCATCATGGCAATAGCAACCGTAAACCACACACCATATTCACCCAATGCCGGGCGCGCAGCCGCAGCAAGGGAATAGTCTTGTGTTTTGATGATTTCTGCCAACGATAAATTACTCGCCACAGCAAAACCGACCAAGCCATAAATGACCACACAGGCCGCGATAGAAATAACAATTGCGCGACCTACGTTACGTTTAGGATCTTTTACTTCAGAACCACTGTTAGTAATAGTGGTAAACCCCTTAAAGGCCAGTATCCCCAGTGCCGTTGCACCGAGGAAGTTGCCGAAGGTTCCTGCTTCTCCTGGGCTTGTAAAGTCGACAGAGATACTGTCGGCGATCCAAACACCTACCAATCCAAAAATGAGAATGCCCAGAATTTTCAAAATACCAATGAACGAGGCCACCCCCTGAATCAATTGATTACCTAAAAGGTTAATTATAAAAGCGGCCAAAATGAGCGAGACACCAAGCAAAGGCACCATAATGCCGCTTTGATCCCCACCGAAAAGTTGCATGGTGTATGAACCAAATGTGCGCGCGAGAAAGCTCTGGGCGATCACCATTGAAAAATACATCAGCAAAGCATTAAAAGCCGTTGGCAACCGGTTACCATAAGCTTTATGCAAATACATGCCAATGCCGCCTGCAGAGGGATAAGCGTTAGAAATTTTGATGTATGAATAGGCACTAAAACTAACGATTACTGCGGCGGCTAGAAACGCTAAAGGAAATAAAACACCTGTCATCTGCGCCATTTGCCCGGTAAGCGCAAAGATACCAGCACCAATCATCACACCGGTACCGAGCATAACTGTTCCCGCTAAAGTGAGGCTTCCCTCCTTATAATGCGTTGTTCTGTCGTCATTGTTAGTCATTTACTCTCCCTCTTCAGTTTTACTAATTTTGTTACTCTAGTTAAAACCACATCCGAACCCCGGCAACAAAACCTGTTTCGATTTTATCGCCCCCTTCATCAGAGATTTGATTAGCCTTTTGACCTAAGGCCCGGCTCCAATAAACACCTATGTAAGGTGCAAACTCTCTAGAGATTTCATAGCGATAACGCAGTCCTATTCGAACATCGTTGAATCCACTGGGGCGATCGAACGCTTGGGCATCTGTGAGTCCAGCAGAAACTTCCAAGCGTGGCTGTAAGTACGAAACTTGACTGAGGCGAATGTCGTATTCGGCTTCAAGTGATGCTGCTATGTCGCCATCTTCATTAATGATATCTGAAATTAATGTTGATGCTCAGAAGGTTTTTTAACACCTGCTTCCATATCATGGCCAGCATCACCATCTTTAGACATTACTTCATCTTTAGGCATACATTTCTGCATCATGGCTTGCATGACTGGATCCTTCATATCCATTTTAGAATGATCCATATCTTTCATAGCTGCACAGTTAGGTGCTTCTCCTTTGTTAATATGCTCTTCAGGGTTATGAGCTTGAGCAGATAGAGCCAACATTAATGCTGGCAACGCAACAAAATATGGCAAGGTTTGAAATTTCATAAAGTTAGTCCTAAATAGTATTAAAAGTATGAATAACTTGATTAAAGCAAAAATTATTAGCGGCAACACATAGTTAAATCTTGTCATTGCCTCTTAAGCTACATTTAATTGGATGAGCCAACATCACGATAAATTAAATTTGATTTCCGCTTGACCAGCGTTGGCTCAACTATTAAATCAACCTACTTTGAAGACTAACGGACGATTCTGTCACCTTGATGACCTAAACATTACAAAAACCTAATCCTTATGTAATCCTTTTTTTTACCGTTTGTAGAGCATACGAACTATATTCTGCCCTACCTGCCTTTGTTAATTATTCTTTTGTGTTCACGATTTCCTTTGCTTATTACAAGGATTATGTAAGCCTCAGGCAGAATGTTCATCCTGTTTAACTATAGAGGACGTCCAACAAAGGGGCTTTAAGCAGGCTGGTAAAGATTGCAATAACGGTCACTAATCAAACTAAACACCTATGATTTAAAGTTAACCGTTGGACATTAATATAACGTTTTCCGACAGAGGAGAATCAATGAAAAAAATCGATAGTTCTCAAGAGCAGACAAGATCACAACGGCTAAACCATCACTGTACCTGCGTTACTCTAGATTGGTCAGCGATTATTCGCGATCTCAACAACCAATTGGGTGATAACGCTGAAGGCATCCTGTCTACTTCGGGCATGCGCCAATTCTTCTCAAATGCCGCGATTTTTGTTCCAAGTTCTGATCTTGAACAAATGCAGGCGATTGTTAAGGCAATCGAATCCGCTGCTTCACTTGCAGAATATCAGCAACAGATCATGTCTTGGGCACCTGAGAGTGCACGGCATAATCCCGGTCCAGTAGGCGCTTTTATGGGCTATGATTTCCACCTCAGTGAGGATGGTCCTCGTCTTATCGAAATCAATACCAATGCCGGTGGCGCTTTTCTTAATGCCATCCTGACTCGCGCCCAACTAAAATGTTGTAGCGGCAATACACAGGCGTCTTGGGCAAAAGATTTCGATGAAGCAGTCATTGCGCAATTTATAAGTGAATGGCGGGCCCAGAGAGGTAGCGGACAACCTGAGCGAATTGCAATCATCGACGATGCACCGGAAGAACAACATCTCTATCCGGAGTTCAAACTCGCGCAACAGCTATTCATCCAACATGGCATTGATGCCGTCATACTTTCACCAACGGATCTCAAATACGAATCAGGAGTCTTGTATGGTGATAACCAGAAAATCGATTTGGTTTACAACCGTCTGGTCGACTTTGGACTAGATGCACCTGAACATGCTGCTTTGCGTTTTGCTTGGTTAGAATGTGGCGCAGTTATCACCCCGAATCCTTATACACACGCCCTATTTGCTGATAAGCGAAACTTGGCCTTAATGTCAGATCAGCAGACTCTACTAGATTGGGGGTTAAGTACTGAAAATGCTGAACTTTTAAAAAAGGGTATTCCCCACACCATTCAGGTTACCGCCCATGATGAGCAATCACTCTGGCAACAACGGCGGCAGTGGTTTTTTAAACCGGTGGCAGGTCATGGCAGCAAGGGTGTCTATCGCGGCAGCAAGCTGACCAAAAGCACATTTGCACGTATTCTTGAAAGTGATTATGTTGCACAGGCCTATGTGCCACCCTCAGAACGTGTTGTGATGGTTGATAACGAACGTGAAATGCTTAAGGTTGATGTGCGATTGTATACCTACCGAGGGGAGTTATTACTTGCTGCAGCAAGACTTTATCGAGGTCAAGCTACCAACTTACGTACACCGGGTGGTGGATTTGCACCTCTACTTTTGCAGCAAAGTTAGAAGAATGTGAATCAACATCTCGGCGTAATTGTTTATCGAGCCGCATCACCAGCCGGAAGAGTTTATCGCCCTCATAAATCAGCCTCAGATCCTGACCGCCAATGACCATTTGCTAGGCATTTTGTAAGGTTGCAATGTCCAGTCCCAGCAGGGTCAGATGTTCTCGCTGCGGATTAATTGATAACATCGGCAAACTGGTCACTTGTTCCATGCGCACATCTTTAGCGCCACTAATCTGTGCAACTGCTGCGGATGAAACGTACTCAGAGTCAGAACTATCTAGGAGGCAGACTCCGCCAGATAAAATATTTAAGTTAATAGTCGTTTTTATATGTGGTTTTTGTTTATTAGGATATACAGGTGGTATTTGTGTATTCCCCAACACCGAACTACTAGTCCTCACACATTAAATTCTTATTAAATTTATGACTGTGTCTGTTGAGCTAAGCGACGGAGCTTTCATGCAAGTAATAATTTACTTCGGGACTGTGTTAAATCAGGTATTGCTATGTTTGTGGAGAAACAACAGTTAATTTGAGATTAATCTCACCACGGCTGTACATCTGAGTTAACGCATCAAAATAAATTTTCTTTAGTGCGATTTAATGGCTCAATATGAAGTAGAGATTCGGGATGTTGAAAAACTGAGCTGTAAAGCAGCCTCTGAGTCTTCGGGTTTTGTCTGTGACGTAAAAGTAACATCATTTTCTGAGTTCACTGGAGAGCAATCAGCAGCCTCCAGCATTCGACTTGTTGAGAGTGATGACGGTTGGGAAGTCATTCAATAATAAAAAGCAAAACCTAAAAGAAGTACTCACCAGCGCAGTAATGGTTTCGATTCTTTTTTTGTTATTCCCAGCGACAGTAAGCTTTCCTAATACACTTATTATTCAGGGTAAGCGGATTAAATGGTTGATCTTACCTTTGCATGAGAGTGAGACAGACCGGCATCTCATCGGATTATCTGGTTGATGCTTCACCTACTGCTGGTGCATGTTTCCTTCGCTAATTCCAGCAAGAACCCCACACGCCTCAACTTCCCGGTCATCGTTGCAACTCGCTCTCAGTGAAACGAGTTGTTTCTCAAGCGCTTGCAGAGCGGTTATCTGCGACCGCACATGAGAGATGTGATCATCGAGCAAGGCGTTGACGGCGGTACAAGGCTGATGAGGGTCGTCCTGATAGCTCTGTAGTTCGTGAATCTCAGCCAGTGACAGGCCTAGGATTCTGCAGCGACGGATGAAGGCCAGCCCCTCACCATGCTTCTCGGTATAGACACGGTAACCGTTGTCCTGCCGATCAGGCGGCGGCAACAAGCCCTGCTGTTCATAGAAGCGGATCGTCTGTGTTTCGACCCCTACCAACTGCGCCAACTGACCAATGCGCATCAGCCTCCTCCCCAACGGATTCTTTACTCTATTGACCTTATAGTAGCTTTATAGTTTTAAATGGTACCACAACATTGTTCAAGTGGAGTCGTATCATGAGCAAATCCTGTGGTGGCGCCTGTGGCGGTGATGCAACGTCCGCAGCGGATACCGATATACAGGCCTCCTCCGAGGCGCCAGGGAGATGGGTCAGTGTTTATGCCGTGCCGAAGATGGACTGTCCATCAGAAGAACGAATGATTCGCCTAGCCCTGAACGGCTTTGAGGAGATTCGGGCGCTGTCCTTCGACTTGTCGAACCGCCGGCTGAAGGTCGTGCATGACGGCGAGGTCGAGCCCGTCACCTCGAAACTGAAGACCTTGGGGCTAGGCGCCTCGCTTCAGGAAACCGTCGCTGCAAATCCGGAGACCATCAAGGCCGCCGAGTTTTCGGCAGCTTCTGCTAAGCAAGAATCCGGGACCCTGCGCTGGTTGCTCGGCATCAATGCACTTCTGTTCGTGGTGGAAATGACTGCCGGTCTGAT
>DEXE01000003.1:809881-836095 GCA_002363955.1 Methylophaga sp. UBA3192 | reverse complement strand
GCAAAGAAGCGAGAATTATACAGAAACCGCTCAATCTGTCAACCCTCAAATCGTTTATTTATCAGCGTTGAGAGCCGCCTGTCGAAACAGAACGGCGCATTCTACAGATTGAACTGAATACGTCAACAGGAAGTTTTTCTTGATTGTTTTTAGGTGACGCTAGTCTTATGAATTAATAAGAAAAATACTGATTAAATAATTAAAACTTACTCATTAGCCACTCCCCATTCAGTCGTTTTTTTGGTCATTATGACAATACGTGCGATAGGCGAGAGGTAAATTTTTACTTACTTTGGTGCTGCCAAGTCTAGAAATTGGTAAATAGTTGACGATATGCCCTAGGTGCATACCCGTAATATTTTTTAAAAATCCGGCTGAAATGGGACATATTGTTAAAACCATATTGCATAGCAATCTGGGTGACAGACAGGTGAGCATAAAAGGCGCTTGCCAGACAGTGTCGGCACGACTCTAATCTCTGTTCTGTCAGAAAGTGCATCAGCGAGGTATTTTCTTCGTTGAATAAGTTGTTGAGATAACGTTTCGATAAGCCTGTTGCATCGGCAATTTTTGTTGCCGTGAGTTCTGGGTCGCTCATAGCACTCTTTATATATTGTTTGATACGTATCAACATAATCTGACGGTGGCTGGTTGTTGTCAGTTTATTCTCAACAACCTGCCCTAGTGACAAGGTCAACATATCAACCACTGGCTGCGATAATGACTGAAACGTAGGTTTGGAAAATTGTTCCAGTTGTTTAACTGTAGATTGAATAAGACTGCTGGTGAGTGCTCCAATACCTTCAGCCGAAGGAATCCGGGTAGCCGTAATTCTTCCAATATTATTTAGCCGTGGATCCAGAATCTTGCGGGGGATAGAAATCAATATCTTGGAAAAAGCTTCTGGAATGGTAATTCTGTGCGGCTCTGTCGCGTCATAAATCGTCATTTCACCTGGTTTAAGAAAAACTTCTCTCCCGCCCTGTTCCAACTTGTATTTTCCGGAAGTAAGCACGACCATGAAATAGCAGTCTTGACTGGCCTGAGAAGGTTCTTGAGGTAATCGTTCCAGTGTAATTGCGTTAGATTGGATAGGTGACAACCGCACACCTTCTTGCCAGGGATAAATCAACATATCATTGAATAACACCATATCCTTGGGCGGCTTAATATCGACGTTAGCATATTCCCGGCCAATGACTTCTTTCAGCCACTCTACCCGCTGAGCGCTGGGTTGTTGCTCCGTGCAAAAACGCTGCCCCCCGAGACGAACAAGCGAATCACGACCATCAGCTCTCTGGCCAGCGGGAGTAATCAGTGCGTTTGTCATAACTCATCACCCAAATGTACAAGGATCTCTGCCGTTAGAGTAAAGAATACTCATTTTAAGCTCGGCATACTGTTGTTGTATTTCAGAATAATAACAGGAGAGAGTATGAAACAGAATGATAACCACGCCGGTAATGTGCTGCTGATAAGAGGGGCCTGCTTGTGGATATTGATGGCTTTATTACTGGCCTGGTCACTCGTGGGTATCTATAACCAGATTGGCTTTCTGGAGACTTTATTTCCTGGTAAACCTATGCGAGTGTTGCAGGCTCACATAGACTTTTTATTAATGAGTGCTTTGATTCTGGGGTTTTATGCTGCAAGGATTGGATTGCCATGGCATGTTCGCTGGGCGATGGTAACAGGAGCATTTACCAATTCCAGTCTTTTTTTATTGTATGCAATGTTTCCTGTATTGGATCCGCTATCAGAAACCTATATACCTACGGGGATCTGGTTTACTACTTTTAATGTCTATTTATATTTGAGTCTTTTAGTGACCAGTTATGGCTTTGGCAAAGCTGCTGTCATTATATTTCGCACTACTTTTGATGACGATTCAAACACAAAAAATTGTAAGCGCTGCGGTCGGCAAGTTGTCTGAATTACGTAAGCTGATAAATGCTCCCGCTAAACAGGATCAGTTGGTAATAATACGAGCGAACTTACGTTTACCTACCTGAAACACGCCTAAGATACCGGCTTTAATCAACAAAGATTTATCATCTACTTTTTCGCCGTCAATTTTTACAGCCCCCTGCTGGATCATACGCATCGCATCTGAGGTACTGCTTGTCAGCCCGGCTTCTTTAAGGACATTGGCTATCGGCATACCTTCAGAACCAACGGTAAGGGTAACTTCCGCAATATCATCAGGGACTTCACCTTTTTTGAATTGATTTTCAAAGTCCTGACGAGCTTGTGGTCCAGCAGCTTCGCCATGAAAACGTGCAACAATTTCCTCAGCAAATAACTTTTTAATTTCAATGGGATTACGTCCCTCTGCTACTGATTGTTTCCAATCAGCGACTTCTTCTAACGATTTAAAACTGAGCAATTCAATGTAACGCCACATCAGTTCATCCGAAATTGACATGAGTTTGCCAAAGATATCTTTAGGACTTTCATCTATACCAATATAGTTACCCAAAGATTTGGACATTTTCTGCACACCATCCAACCCAACGAGAAGTGGCATCGTCAGAACGCATTGTGGTGATTTCCCGTAAGCTTTTTGTAACTCGCGCCCCATAAGCAGGTTAAATTTCTGGTCCGTTCCACCCAATTCCACATCAGCATCTAGCACAACTGAGTCATATCCTTGAATTAAAGGATACAAAAACTCATGAATGGCAATGGATTGGCCAGTTGTATACCGCTTATGAAAATCATCACGCTCTAACATGCGTGCAACAGTATGGTGAGAAGCCAGTCGAATCATATCGGCAGAAGACAACTCGTTCATCCAATGCGAATTGAAAACTACTTGAGTCCGTTCAGGATCCAGAATTTTGAATACCTGCTGTTGGTATGTTTCCGCATTCAGCTGCACTTGTTCTGGCGTTAATGGCTGACGCGTCACATTTTTGCCGGTTGGATCACCAATCATTCCGGTAAAATCGCCGATCAAAAATAGGATTTCATGCCCTAAATCCTGAAAAAGGCGTAACTTATTGAGTAACACCGTATGACCAAGATGCAAGTCTGGAGCTGTAGGGTCAAAACCAGCTTTAATACGAAGTGTTTTACCACTTTCCAGCTTTTCGATTAACTCTTTTTCGACCAGAATTTCTTCTGCTCCACGACGGATTTCTGCCAAGGTTTCTTGCACAGTTCTCATCATCGTTCTCCGCACTATAAAAATTGGCGGGCAATATAACACAAGATCTTGCCTCCGAGGGGTTTCAATTCTGGGCAAATGCTGAGAGAATTGCACGAATTTACTATAAACGGGGAATGCCCATGAAGAAACGTAACAGACTTCTGAGCTCATCACAGCAATCAAAGTTATTCAAATCTGAATCGCTGTCTCCCCACAAAAATAGACATATTGCAATCCTATCCTTAATGGCTTTAACCGGTATTTTTATAACGGGCATTGTGCTTGCAACAAGCGAACCCAGTGCAACAACCAATCAAACCCAATCCGTCGCCTTACCAAATATGCCTGCAGGCAGCGAAAGTACAACAGCGTCAGATCAATCAATCATTTCTCTACCCTCAAAGTCCGTTGCAGTACAACCTGATCCTATTGATTCCAACATTAACGAGACCGTTCAACCAGTTCAATCTGATATCTCTTCGGATGAATCTGCTGAAATCGAGCGCCTGCATCTTAACCAACAAAGCCCCCCTGCCCTAGAAACAGAAATTTCTATCATTAACGATGCTCTCACCCCAAATGAAGAAAACACTGCAATATCCACATCTGACGAGCTTAGCTGGCAAGAAATCGAAGTAAAATCTGGCGATAACCTTTCTTTAATCTTTCCAAAAGCTGGCTTAAGTGCCCGTGATGTTTATAACGTTGCTCAGACGGCTGGTGACGATGCCAAAGCGCTTCTCAACCTCCGGCCGGGTCAAATATTTCGATTTGGAACAATAACCGACACTGATCAAAACTTAGTGCTTAAGCAGCTTCAATTACAGTTAAATCCGATGAAAACGTTAACCTTAACGTCTACTGGAAATGGTTTTGAAACAGCTGTCGTTGAACGTGAACTCGATAAGCAACGTCAACTGGTTGCAGGCGAAATTCAAAGTTCATTATTCGTCGATGGACAAAAAGCGGGCATGTCAGACAGATTAATTATGGAAATGGCCCATATTTTTGGCTGGGATGTCGATTTTGCACTGGATTTACGTCAGGGTGACAGCTTCAAAGTCATTTATAATGAAAACTTCCTAGACGGTGAAAAAATTGCTGATGGTGACATTCTGGCAGCAGAATTCACCAATCGGGGTAAAACCTTCCGTGCTATCCGTTTCACTGATAATAACGGTGAAAGTCGTTTCTACACACCAAATGGCGACAGTATGCGTAAGGCCTTTACGCGAACTCCAGTGCCAATTTCACGTATAAGTTCAGGCTTTAACCCTAATCGTAAACATCCCGTATTACAAACCAACCGTCCTCATCGCGGTGTTGACTACGCCGCCGCAACCGGAACACCAATCCTGGCAACCGGTGATGGTAAAGTCGACTTTGTTGGTACTAAAGGTGGTTATGGCCGTACTGTTATCCTGTCACATGGTGGACGTTACACAACACTTTTTGCTCATATGTCAAAGTACAAAAAAGGCATTCGTGTCGGTCAACGTGTGAGACAAGGTGAAATTATTGGCTATATTGGTAGCAGTGGCCTGGCTACCGGGCCACATTTGCACTATGAATTTCGGGTAGATGGGGTTCATAAAAATCCATTAACCGTCGCTTTGCCCAAAGCAGAACCTATTCCAAGTCAATATTTGGCGCAATTCAAGACGCTTGCCCAACCACTACTTGCCAGTTTAGACAACTTACAAGTCCCAACCCTGGCATTACGCCAAGATTAATTAATACAGAAATGGGCTTTTACATCGGTGTGATGTCAGGCACTAGTCTTGATGCAATTGATGTTGCATTAATCGAAACATCGCCAACAGAGCCGTCGAAATTAATCGCTCATCACTCGACAGCTTTTTCTGTTGAACTGCAAAAAGCATTGAAAGATTTGATTAACTCTCAACGCTGTCAGCTCTCCCAACTGGGTGCATTAGATATTGAACTTGGCCATGCATATGCTGATGCTATTCTGAGCCTGCTAACTTCCTCAGCGACCACTACGATACATCAAATTGATGCCATCGGCTGTCATGGTCAAACAGTATTACACTCACCTGATTCAAATTATCCGTTTAGCATGCAAATTGGCAATGGCAATGTTATTGCTGAAAAAACGGGGATTACAACGATTTGTGATTTCCGCCAAAAAGATATTGTCAATGGCGGTCAAGGGGCCCCGTTAGCTCCTGCCTTTCATGCAGCTATGTTTCGTTCAGATAACGAAAATCGCGTTATTGTGAATATTGGTGGTATAAGCAACATCAGTATATTGCCAGCGGATAGCGGTAGCCCTCTCCAAGGATTTGATACCGGACCAGGAAATACGCTTATGGATTCCTGGATTCAAAAACATCAAGGCCTTCTATTTGATAATGAGGGAAAGTGGGCTGAGGGTGGTGAAATTAACCAAACGTTACTGATGCAATTAAAGTCTGATCCTTATTTTGACAGACAAATTCCCAAAAGTACGGGTTGTGAATTATTTAATCAAAACTGGTTAAAGCAGCAATTGATCATGGCAAAATGTGAAGATGTAAATGCTCAGGATATACAGGCAACTTTACTGGCATTTACTGTATCAACCATTACTGATGCGATTCATCAATACGCCAGACAAACGGATAAAGTCTATGTCTGTGGGGGAGGAGCGAGAAATACAGCTTTAATGCAACAATTACAAATCGCTCTGGATAACATCGAGGTAACGACTACAGCAGCAATCGGTTTGGATCCTCAATGGGTTGAAGCCGTTGCATTTGCATGGCTTGCCGAACAAACCATACATCAAAACGCGCTTGATTTACGTTATGTTACAGGCGCACAGAGCCCAAGCATATTAGGTGCAGTTTACTGGTCTAAGAAGGCTTCATAATCAATAGCAGACATTAACTCTGCTGCAATTTCATCAATTGGAACCTCGGAACGAAAACGCACAATCCAACCATTATTAAAAGGTTCTTGATTAATTAGTTCAGGCATATCCACTAACTGCTGATTAATAGCAATAATTTCACCTGAAATAGGCATAATCACGTCTGAGGCTGACTTTACTGACTCAATCACGGCACATCCTTCGCCAGCAGCAAATTGCTGGCCTTCGGAAGGCAATTCAACAAAAACAATATCTCCCAGACTGTTTTGGGCATGCTCTGTGATACCAAGTGTATAAAGGCCTGTACTCTGCTCTTCAAGCCAAACATGGGACTCACTGTAATAATAATCATCTGAATTATTCATGAATGATGCGTCCATAAGTTTGATTCAGGTGTCTTAATCGATCAGTACAATCTTTTGGAACCATACTCCATTCAAACTGCCATTTCCAGTTGCCATCCAGAGTTCCGGGAACATTCATACGATGCTCACCTTCAAGCTCGAATAAATCCTGCAAAGGAATAACAGCAAGCTGAGAAACGGATTTCAAAGCAACTCGAATCAACAACCATGGCATTGCTTCATCACTCGGCCCGATATATTCATGCAAGTGTTGTCGGGTACTTTCTTCAATCTCCCGGTACCATCCCAAGCTGGTGTTATTATCGTGTGTACCTGTATAAGTAATACTATCCTTACAATGTTGATGAGGAAGATAGGGATTATCAGCGTCTCCGCCAAAGGCAAATTGCAGAATTTTCATACCCGGCATCGCAAACTGTTCACGTAAAGCCGTTACTTCTTCAGTTATGATACCTAAGTCCTCGGCAACTAAAGGAAGTTCGTCAAAAACCGATAGCAGCTTTTTGAATAATGCCTCACCGGGTGCTTTACCCCAATCTCCCTCTATTGCAGTTTCACAACTGGCTGGAATCTCCCAACATGCTTCAAAGCCTCTGAAATGATCAATTCGAATTAAATCAAATAATTCCAGTTGAGTGGATAAACGTTTTACCCACCAGTCGAAATTTTCATCAAGATGTGCCTGCCAGTCATAAAGCGGATTACCCCAACGTTGCCCTGTCGCGGAAAAATAATCTGGGGGAACACCGGTTACCTTTGTAGCCTGTCCATTTTCATCTAAAGTAAATAATTCCGGCGCAGCCCATACATCAGCACTGTCATGAGCAACAAAAATGGGCATATCACCAAACAATTTAACGTGGTGTTGATTCGCATAGTTTTTTAAATTATGCCATTGCTGGAAAAAGAGAAATTGTTCGAAACGACGTATGTTCAATGATTCTGAACGTTGTTCACTAAGCGATTTTAGCGTAGCTGGTTCACGATCCCGAAACTCGGGTGGCCAGTCATACCAAGGCAATGCATGATTCAGATTGCGAAGCTCCCGATATAAAATATAGTCTTCCAGCCAAAAGGCCTGTTGCTGACAAAAATTATTAAACGCCAGTTTATCGGTTTCAGTACTATTCTCAACAAATTGCTTATAAGCATTCGCAACAATAGTGAAGATTTTTTTACCTGCTAGTTCTTCTGTCTTAATCCAGGCTTGAGCTTGAATATAGTCAACACACAACAACTTGTTATTGCCGGCATGTGCCGATAAACATTGATAAGGCGATCCATCTTCATGAGTCGGCCCTAGCGGCAGCATCTGCCAGATAGTTACCCCGGCTTGCTGCAGGAAGTCTACAAAGCGATAAGCATCTGCACCTAAATTACCCGTCGGTAAACTGGTAATATGCATTAAGACACCTGCCCTGCGCTGATCAAAAATATGTGCCTGTTTCATTAATTAACCACCACGGCGCATTGTGCCACCCTGCTCGGCTTCCCCTCCTCCCGAAGATACAACTTCTGACAAGATTTGTGGTACTTCAACTCCCAGCATTTGATAAAGGTTCGATAAATGCAACCTGAACAGACGCTCAAAATCACTGACACTGTCAGCAGCGTTGTAATCCCCAAACCACCAGAACCAGTCAGATCCTTCACAAATGGCGAGTTGTTTGTCGATAGCTTGTTGCATGTCATCATCAATTGCTACTTCTGCAATTTTTGTGTCATAAACCTGCTTGGCCTGGCTAAGTAAATCCCAAGCACGGTTTTTATCAACATCCCCAATCCAGGTTGAAAACGTACCATAGACCCAACTCCCTGCCACCATTTCTGGTAATAAGGCCGATTTACACCCTTTTTCCAGACACTCAGCAAAGGTGGTTAACTCAAACTCAGGGTGCCGAGAAAGCTGTTTATACAGACTTTGCAGAAAGTAAAAACCGTTATAGGAATAGTGTTCCCAGGCATTTTCACCATCCAGAATGACAGAAACCACTCTATCTGGATCGCCTTCAGTTGTTGCTTTAATATTTGTCAGATGGTGAATAAAATCGTTAACGGCGTCTTCAGCACTCCATTTGGTATAAGTAAATCCAATTAAATCCGATAATCCATCATCCCGGAAAAAACATGCCGGCCCTTTACCCTCAAGCTGATAGGGTTTATGAATATTACTGTCAGACAAATCACTTTTATTCAGACTATTTCTTAATACATTTTCACCACTGGCAGTCCACTGAAATCCATGTTTGGCAATCGATTCTATTGTCGGCTTTGATACTGCACCTTCTGATGGCCAACAGCCTTGGGGGCGAAACCCAAAAAAGGATTCAAATACCGCTAAACCTTTTTCCATGTGCCAGTCAGTACGTGATTCACCTCCGGGGTAATGACGGATTTGTGGTAGCAGGGCATCCGGCATTGCTTCAAGAGTACTATTTATATCCAGCAATAACGGTACAATTGGATGTGCATAAGGCGTGACTGATAGTTCTACTTTTTTCGCTTCTGCAAGCCGTCTGTAACGTGGAATCAAGTCACTCAGAAGTTCACCGATAACAATCATCAATTGTCGGCGATCATGAAAATTAAACTGCTGCCCTTTTTTCATTAATGTCTGGATGCGAACATCATTTCGTCGAACAGACTCACCCATCCACACCAAGTGATACCAGACCAGCATATCGACCAGGAACTGATCATTCAGGTAAGCCAGACGTTGTTTATCTTCCAATACCCATCTAGCCATTTCTGCCAGTTTTGCAAAAACTGGAAACGGCGCTATAAGTTTTTCATCATTGGCACGCAGGCAGGCATTTAAAATCGTTTGACGCTCTTCAATATGCGCCGGCTGTACTGGTGAATCCAAGGCAATTAACAAAGGATCTTTAAGACAACCCGTGCCTTTGAAACGACCTTTCAACTGCTGATCATAATCATCAATCTGCTCAAGCAGGGTAGGAGCAAAGTTTACTACTGCTCTGGCATCAGGTACCTGCTCCAGATGCCATGCCATATCGACATAATCTTTTATCGCATGCAAATAGGTCCATGGAAGCTGATAACTTCCGCCCATAGGTTCACTATATTGTGGCTGGTGCATATGCCAGCACAGCACAACTTTTAATTTATCTGACATAACGGTAATTTTGCCCCAGCATTTCCGGTGTCACTAATACAACACCATTGGGTGAAACTTCATAACGTTGCGCATCCAGTATGGGGTCTTCCCCGATAATGGTACCTTCAGGCACGATACAGCCTTTATCCAGCACAACTTTCTTCAGGCGACAGTGCCTGCCAACAGTAACATCCGGTAGTACCACGCTATCTTCGATTAGACTAAAGCTGTGAACTTCGACATTTGAAAACAATACAGAGTGTCTGACGGTGGAACCAGAAATGATGCAGCCACCTGAAACCATGGAGTCTACAGCCATGCCGCGGCGGTCATCATCATCGAAAACAAATTTGGCTGGCGGCAGTTGCGCCTGATGAGTCCAGATCGGCCAATCTTCATCATAAAGATTTAATTCGGGTGTCACGCCTATCAACTCCAGATTCGCAGACCAGAAAGCATCAATAGTTCCTACATCGCGCCAATAACCTGGGTCATTACCCTGAACATCTTTGTACGGAAACGCGACAACTTTATATTTTTTTATTAACGACGGAATGATGTCATGACCAAAATCATGACTGGACCTTGGGTCATCAGCATCTTTAATCAACTGTTCATAAAGAAAGCCCGCATTAAAAATGTATATCCCCATCGAAGCCAATGCCACATCATCCTGCCCTGGAATAGGAGCAGGATCTTCCGGTTTTTCATTAAATGCAACAATGCGATGATTGGTATCAACAGACATTACGCCAAAGGCTTTAGCCTGATCCAGTGGTACCTCAATACAGCCAATCGTCATATCGGCATTTTGCGCAACATGTTCCGCCAGCATATCACCATAATCCATTTTATAAATGTGATCACCTGCCAGTATCAATACATATTCGGGACCATGATTTCGCAAAATATCAATGTTTTGATAAACGGCATCTGCTGTACCGGTGTACCACCCCTGTTCGGTACGTTGAGAGGCTGGGAGTAACTCCACAAACTCGCCCAGAGCACCGCGCATAAAGCCCCAACCCTGTTGAATATGCCGAATCAGTGAATGCGCTTTATATTGTGTTAATACACCCACCCTGCGAATACCGGAATTAACACAATTGGATAATGGAAAATCAATAATCCTGAATTTTCCGCCAAACGGCACTGCAGGTTTTGCACGCCATCCTGTCAGTTGCTTCAGGCGAGAGCCACGCCCTCCTGCAAGGATCAATGCCAGAGTATCCCTGGTCAGTCGACTGACAAAACGCGTACTATTATTTTTGGGCATATTGAATTCTCCAGCCAGCTATGCAGTGAAATATGTTGTAATGGCTTTAAGCGTGCCACATCGTTAAGGTGGTCAGCAATAGAAATATTTATAGGACAGTATATCTATGGTTTTTGAACAAAATTTGACAGACGACCAACTTAAAATCATAGAAGCCAGACATCATGATCCCTTTGCAGTATTGGGACGTCATCCAACAAAAAATGGGATATATGTAAGGGCTTTTTTACCTCATACCGAGGCAGCTACAGTAGGTGACAATTTACCTATGCAGCGAGTTCAAGGTACAGATCTTTTCGAATGGACAGGTGCTTCCGATGATTTAACATCTCCCTATCAGATTCATCGTACCACTTCGGAAAATCAAATTCAGAGCCATTATGATCCATACAGCTTTCCACCACAGATTTCAGATTATGATCTGTACCTGTTTGCTGAAGGTAAACATTGGCACGCCTATCGAATACTGGGTTCACACAAACGTACAGTCAATGGTGTCGAAGGGGTCATATTTGCCACTTGGGCACCCAATGCTCAGCGTGTAAGTGTCGTAGGTACATTTAACCGCTGGGATGGTCGATGTCATCCGATGCGCTCCAGGGGCAGTACCGGCGTATGGGAATTATTTATTCCTGGCCTGGATATCGGTGAGCTGTATAAGTTTGAAATACGTAATCATCATGATGGCAGTCTGCACCTGAAAATGGACCCATACTGTCAACAGGCCGAACTGCGTCCCAGCACCGCTTCAGTGGTGTTTAACAGCAATTATCAATGGCAGGATAAAGACTGGATGTCTGGGCGAGAACATGCCAAGTGGCTGAATACACCGCATAGCGTGTATGAAGTCCACCTTGGCTCCTGGCAAAAACACAGTGACGGAAGTTTCTGCAGCTATCGTGAACTGGCTGACAAACTGGTGCCATATGTCAATAAACTGGGATTTACCCATATTGAATTGTTGCCGGTTACTGAGCATCCACTGGATATTTCATGGGGCTACCAGACTACCGGGTATTATGCAGCAACCAGTCGTTTCGGATCACCGGATGATTTTCGATATTTAGTTGATAAATGCCATCAAAATAATATCGGCGTATTACTCGACTGGGTCCCGGGACATTTTCCAAAAGACAGTTTCGGCTTAGCCCGTTTTGATGGCACAGCACTCTATGAACATGAAGATCCACGGCGTGGTGAACATCAGGACTGGGGTACATTGATTTTCAACTATGGACGCAATGAAGTTCGCAACTTTTTGTTATCCAGTGCTTTTTTCTGGCTGGAGGAGTTTCATATAGATGGTCTGCGGGTTGATGCCGTAGCCTCAATGTTGTATCTGGATTATTCGCGTGAAGAAGGTCAATGGTTACCCAATATTCATGGCGGACGTGAAAATCTTGAAGTCATTAGTTTTCTCCAGGAAGTGAACACGATTCTGCATCAGTCTCATCCTGGCTGTATTATCGCCGCCGAAGAATCGACCTCTTATCCAATGGTTTCAAGGCCTGCCGATATGGGCGGACTAGGATTTTCGATGAAATGGAATATGGGCTGGATGCATGACATTCTCGAATATATGAAACAAGATCCCATCCATCGACGTTACCATCATGATCAACTGACCTTTGGTTTGCTCTATGCATTTACAGAGAATTTTGTTCTGCCCTTCTCACACGATGAGGTTGTGCATGGCAAAAAGTCGATGCGTTATAAAATGCCTGGGGATGAATGGCAGCAATTTGCTAATCTGCGATTGCTTTACACCTTTATGTTCAGTTATCCCGGCAAGAAGTTATTATTTATGGGGTCGGAATTTGGGCAGGGTAGCGAATGGAATAGTGAACAATCGCTTGAATGGTATTTACTCGACTATCCGCAGCATCAAGGTTTATTACAGATTGTTACCGATTTGAATAAAGTGTATTGCGAAAGTCCGGCACTTCACTATCATGACTTTGATGCCCATGGTTTTGAGTGGATTGATTGTAATGATCGTGAGCATTCGGTGCTTAGTTTTCTGCGGCGTGGACAGGACGCTATTGTGGTAGCGGTGTTTAATTTTACCCCTGTCGTGCGCGACAATTATCGCATTGGCGTACCGGAAGCAGGTGAATACGAAGTGGTCATCAACTCAGATTCGGAATATTACTCTGGCAGCAATTATCCCGTCAGTCCGCTAGTTAATAGTGAACCAACTGAATGGTCGGAAAGACCTTATTCAATTGTCGTAAATTTGCCGCCGTTAGCAGGACTCATTATTCGCAAGAAACATTGAAGCAGCATGCGGCTCGTATGACACGAGCCGCTGAATACTATTACTGACGTAAAGTACGGATCATTTTGATAAGTTCAGTTGTGGAACTATCATGTACGGAAATATCGGCATTGCCCTGTAAGTCGGGCAGAATGGCTTTTGCGAGTTGCTTGCCAAGTTCAACGCCCCACTGATCAAACGAATTGATATTCCAGATTACCCCTTGTACAAACACTTTATGTTCATAGAGTGCAACCAGCTGTCCAAGCATTTCCGGTGTCAATTTAGGAAATAACAACACATTACTTGGACGATTTCCCGGAAAGACTTTATGGGGTAATAATGCATCCAGCGTTTTGCCTTCATAACCTTCTTTAATCAGCTCTTCCCTGACTTCTTCGGCACTTTTCCCCTTCATTAGGGCTTCAGCTTGCGCCAGGCCATTGGCCAGCAGAATAGACTGATGATCACATTCGGGGTAATGACTATTAACCGGCAATACAAAATCCACCGGTATTAACTGTGTTCCCTGATGAATCAACTGAAAATAGGCATGCTGACCATTAGTTCCGGGCGTCCCCCAGATAACCGGTCCGGTTTTATAACTGATGCGGGCACCCTGCCGGTTAATAAACTTGCCGTTGCTTTCCATATCCAATTGCTGCATATGATTCGGGAAACGGGCTAATGAATGGTCATACGGTACAATGGCATGCGTTTGGGCATTAAAGAAATTGATATACCAGATTCCCAGCATGCCCATGATAACCGGGATATTTTCGGCTAATGGTTTACTGCGGAAATGGTTATCCATTTCATGTCCACCTTCCAGCAGACGAATAAAATTATCCATACCGACATACAGTGCAATCGGTAAGCCAATGGCACTCCACAATGAATATCGGCCGCCAACCCAGTCCCAGATCTCAAACATATTGGCCGTATCAATGCCAAATCTGGCAACTTCTTTGGCATTGGTAGAGACAGCAACAAAATGTTTAGCGACATCTGCCTGTGTGGCAACTTTGAGAAACCAATTCCGCGCAGACTGAGCGTTGGTTATGGTTTCCTGAGTCGTAAAGGTTTTTGAAGCAACAATAAACAGGGTCGTTTCAGGATTCAGTTTTTCCAGCGTAGTACTGAGATCAGTACCATCAACATTAGAAACAAAATGCGCCTCAAGACCATCAATACCATAAGGCTCCAGCGCATCACAGATCATAGCTGGGCCAAGATCCGAACCGCCAATACCAATATTTACAATATCGGTAATTTTTTTGCCACTGAAACCCACCCACTTACCACTATGAACCTGCTCACAAAAGGCAGCCATCTTATCGAGAACGGCATTTACCTGTGGCATCACATCTTCACCATCCACCAAAACAGGCGTATTGGCTCGATTGCGTAATGCCGTGTGCAATACGGCACGCCCTTCTGTGTGATTTATCTGCTCACCAGAAAACATGCGTTCAATCCAGGACTCTACTTTTACTGCTTCTGCCAGGGCGATCAGCTTCTCAATGGTTTCCTGAGTAATACGATTTTTGGAATAATCCAATAACAAATCACCTGAGCGAATTGAAAACCGCTCAAAACGTCCCGAATCAAGTACGAATTGCTCACGCATCGACAGATACTTGATATCAGAATAATGTCTATCCAATGATTGCCATTCGGCGATATTTAGTGGCGTCATATTTCTACTTATTTTTGTTAACGGTTATTGAGCTTTGATTCAGAAAGAAAAGTCGCGAGTTCAGACCAGGGCAAGGTTTGTTGCTCACCTGTTGCCATGGTTTTCACGCCAATGATTTGCTGCGCCATTTCCTCCTCCCCCAAAATCAAGGTCCAGCGCGCTCCACTGCGATCAGCCCGCTTGAATTGGCTTTTAAAACTACCACCACCACAGTGGCTAATCAAGCGAAGTTGGGGAAGCTGGTCCCTAAGGCTTTCTGCCAGCAGCAAGGATTGCGCTGCTGCGGCTTCACCAACGGCAACAAGATATACATCAGGAGATACCGTTTCAGGTAAAGCCCCTCCTGCTTCCAGCAATGCAATAAGACGTTCTAGACCAATGGCAAAACCGATAGCAGTGGACTCTTTACCACCCAGCTGTTCGATCAGACCATCATAACGTCCTCCGGCGCAGACTGTGCCTTGCGCTCCCAGCTGATTGGTCACCCATTCAAAAACGGTTTTGCCATAATAGTCCAACCCTCGAACCAGTCGCGGATTTATCTCAAACGCAATGCCTGCTGCTCGTAAGGTAGTACACAATTGCTCAAAATGCCCGGCAGATTCCGCATCCAGATAATCTATCAGTTTGGGTGCCGCGTCATTAAGCGCCTGCATCGCGGGATTTTTACTATCCAGAATACGTAACGGATTACTGACTAATCGTCGCTGACTGTCTTCATCAAGTTGTGAATAATTATCCTGATAATACTCAACCAGTTTTTCACGATAATTGAGTCGAGCGTCAGTACTTCCAAGCGAATTGATCTGCAAAGAAATATCTTTCAACCCCAGAGTTTTCCATAAACGTGCTGTTAACAGAATCATTTCCGCATCAATATCAGGACCGCTGAAACCATAAGCTTCAACGCCTAATTGGTGAAATTGACGATACCGGCCTTTCTGTGGGCGTTCATGACGAAACATTGGTCCCATATACCAGAGACGTTGCTGCTGCTGGAACATACCATGCTCCATAGCGGCCCTGACGCATCCGGCCGTGCCTTCAGGCCGCAAGGTCAGGCTGTCACCATTGCGGTCGTCAAAGGTATACATTTCCTTCTCAACGATGTCAGTAACTTCTCCGATAGAGCGTTTGAACAATTCGGTCTTTTCCAGAATGGGTAACCTGATTTCCTGATAGCCATAGCCATCAAGCACCTTTTTAAGGCTGGTTTCCACTGATTGCCAATACGGCGTCATTTCCGGAAGAATGTCGTTCATTCCCCGGACAGAACGGATAATCTCTGCCACCTTTAGCTTATGTCCTTTATCGGAATTATTTTTTCGGGTTGATCACTGCGCATGGATATCCGCTGACGAATTTCTTTTTCCAGCTGATCGACCAATGATTCGTTATCTAATTTATGGTGTGGTTTTCCATCGCGGTACAGCAGATTTGGTGAACCACCTGTCAAACCGATTGCAGCCTCTTTTGCTTCTCCCGGACCATTCACCACACAACCAATGACAGCAACATCCATTGGCTCGATAATATCTTCCAAACGAGCTTCAAGTGCATTCACGGTCGAGATAACATCAAACTCCTGTCTGGAGCAGGATGGGCAGGCAATCAGATTAATACCTTTACTGCGGATTCGCAGACTTTTCAGAATATCAAACCCAACACGAATTTCTTCGATCGGATCAGCTGCCAAAGAGACGCGAATGGTATCACCAATACCTTCAGCCAATAACATTCCCAGACCAATTGCGGATTTAACGGCACCACTGCGCAGGCTGCCTGCTTCTGTAATACCCAAATGCAAAGGTTGTTCAATCTGATCTGCTAATTGTCTATAGGCATGAACTGTCATAAACACATCTGATGCTTTCAAACTGACTTTAAAATCAGGAAAGTTCAGCCGATCCAGAATATCGATATGTCTTAAGGCTGATTCAACCAATGCTTCTGGCGTGGGTTCACCATATTTTTTTTGTAATTCTTTTTCCAGTGACCCCGCGTTTACACCAATACGAATTGGAATACCAAAATCACGCGCTTTATCCACAACCGCACGGACCCGATCTTCGCGACCGATGTTGCCTGGATTGATACGCAAACAATCGACGCCCAGTTCCGCTACACGCAGGGCAATCCTGTAATCAAAATGAATATCGGCGATTAACGGAATATCCACTTGTTTACGAATCGCGCCAAATGCTTCAGCAGCATCCATGGACGGTACAGAAACACGAACCAGATCAGCACCTACTTTTTGCAAACGCTGGATTTGATCAACCGTCGCAGCAACATCCGTTGTTTCGGTATTGGTCATACTTTGCACGGCAATCGGCGCGTCACCGCCAACCGGAACATTTCCCACCATGATTTGCCTGGATTTTCGACGCTTAATAGGTGAAGGCGTATGCATTACGAGTCTCCTCCCAAAGTAAAGCGAGCTACATTTCCGCGTGTATATTCAGAGACATCAATAATCTCACCATCAAATCTGACTGAGGCGGCATTGGCCTGTCCCAGTGAGACCTGAAAAGGCGTGGTCCCAGTCAATTCAACAGTGTTCCCGCCCCTGACTACCCGACTAATCAATACCTGCTGATTGGCATCACGAACTTCAACCCAGCAGTCTGAGTTGATACCAATGATGAGGTCTTTTTGGTTTGCATCGACGACAGTTGACGGCTCAGCCGCTTCGTTTTCCATTAGTTCAATTGTCGTAGATGATTGTTCTGCTAAAGCAGGCTCAGAAGCTGTCAGCGACTCATCCACTTCGTTCAATAATGGCGGCTGATCAGCATTTGTGAACTGCTCAGCATTTGATTCAATTATTGGTATGGAGTCGTCACTGCTCTCCTCGCTTTGTTGTTCTTCTACTGGTTCGATAAACGGTTGACTGGGTAATTCCTCAGCCAGACTGTTAACCTGATGGGTTTGCCATTGTTGATAGGCAAACCAAGCTCCGACAGCAACAATGATCAACAAAATTAATGGCAGCCATGGAAATGCTGATTTTGCTGGTTTAATTTGTTGAATGGGGGCGACCGATGGGCTTCGGCTCTCATTCTCGCTAAACTCTATATTGAACCCTGCAAGCATTTCATCCTGCGGAAGCCCCAGGAACTTTACATAACTCAAAAAATACCCCCGGGCATAGGTTCGTCCATGCAATCTATCCCAGTTTTGCTCTTCCAGATGTACAATGGCATCTCGAGTTACTCTCAGTTGAGCTGCAGCATCTGTAACAGAGATTTTTTTTGCTTCCCGAGCATCACGTAAACGTTTGCCAACATCAACTGATGATGAAACAACACTCGGTTCTTCTGTATGACTCTCAGTCATAAATGTTAAATACCTTCATTGACCATACGCATTTCATCGGAATCCGGGAACCGGGCTCGCATAATTAATTTATAACTGGATACGGCATCCTCATTACCCAGTTTTGACTCAGTTTTAATCGCTGTCAGTAACGACTGGGGAGTCCAGGGCGATACACTGTTGAAACGCTGAACATAAGCCCGGGCTTGCATGTAATTTTTTTGCTCATAGCTCAGATCTGCCATACCCATTAATGATTTACTCAGGTTAGGGTTAATCTGTAAGGCTCGTCTGAAATAGGATTCAGCCTTAACCAAATCCGGAATTTCTCTGGTACACAGACCGGCATTTTCAAATGCCATTGCCGCACTTTGATAAAGCGGGTTTTCAACAGCTTTTAAAAAACGCTTCTCTGCTTCTTCATATTGACCTTGTTGGCACAGAAAAACGCCATAGTTATTCTGTGCTTCAGAATACTGTGGCGACCTACTGACAGCTTCTTTAAAATGTTTTTCGGCCTTTTCATTTTCACCCAAGCGCTGATAAAGCAGAGCGATAGTGTTATGAGCACTTGGTAAATTCGGGTTTTGTTTAAGTGCTTTATCCAGTTTTTCCATGGCGATTTCGTAATCACCACGTTGCAGATAACTTAAGCCCAACTGCATATTCAATTCAGCAGCTTTAGGATCAGGCGCAATGTGTTCACGTGGTCCTGTTGTAGCACATGCAGTGAGCACCATGATTGAGGTCGCCAAAAAACCTATTTGTAAATATGATTTCATCGGACGAACACAACCTCCCGTTCAGCTAATTTCTGAGTGCGACGAGTTTTATCCTGAACTTCGCCAGCCAATTGACCACAGGCTGCCACAATATCATCACCACGGGTTTTTCGTACAGTCGCGACCAGACCGGCAGCAATCAATTGTTCTTTAAAACGATTAATGACATTTCGGGATGAACACTGATAATCGGTACCTGGAAATGGATTAAACGGTATAAGATTAATTTTATTGGGGATGCCTTTTAAAATTCGAATTAAATCCCGTGCATCCTGTTCTGAATCATTGATACCAGCGAGCATGACATATTCAACAGTGATATGCCGGCGCAATTGCTCACCTGTCACATAACGTTTGCAAGCAGCCAATAATTCAGCAATCGGGTATTTATCGTTTAACGGAATAATCTCGCTGCGTAACTTGTCATTAGCAGCATGCAATGAAATGGCCAGACTGACATGACAGTCTTCTTTCAATCGATCAATCATCGGCACCACACCAGAGGTACTCAATGTAAGTCGCCGCCAGGAAATACCGTAGGCCAGATCATCTCGCATCAGATTCATCGCGGTAATGACATTAGTATAATTAGTCAGCGGCTCACCCATGCCCATCATCACGACATTGGTCACCATTCGATTGCCTTTCGGATCTTTGCCTAAGGCTTCATTGGCAATCCATAGTTGAGCAATAATTTCAGCGGCACTGAGATTACGATTAAAACCTTGTTGCCCAGTGGAACAAAAGGTACAAGTCAATGCACATCCCACTTGAGAAGACACACATAACGTGCCTCGTCCGTTTTCAGGAATAAACACCGTTTCAATCGAATTATCACCATCCATTTTGATGATCCATTTGCGGGTACCATCAGTGGATATATGTTCGTGTAGTAATTCCGGTACACGTATTTCGGCAATTTGACTCAGTTTTTCGCGCAGGGTTTTACTTAAATTGCTCATCTGAGCAAAATCAGTAACGCGATATTGATGAATCCATTGTAAAAGCTGGCGCGCACGAAAGGGTTTCTCATCGATTTCGACGAAAAACCCTTCCAGACCTTTCAGATCCAGACCAAGCAGATTGGTCAATGCGGTTGCCATCAGTTAAAGACTAGCGTGTGCGAGCGCACAATTGATCGTCAGTGAAGAAGTAGGCAATTTCTCGTGCGGCACTTTCAGCTGAATCTGAACCGTGAACTGCGTTTTCATCGATGCTTTGCGCAAAATCTGCACGAATAGTGCCTGGTGCTGCATCAGCAGGATTAGTTGCACCCATCAAATCGCGGTGAGTCATCACAGCATTATCACCTTCCAGAACCTGGATCATCACAGGACCAGAAGTCATAAAGCTCACTAAATCACCAAAAAACGGACGTGCTTTATGTTCTGCATAAAAACCTTCCGCTTGCTGTTGTGTAAGATGCACCATGCGGGCAGCTACAACAGAAAGACCGGCTTTCTCAAAGCGTGAGTAAATCTCGCCTATAACATTTTTTGCTACCGCGTCCGGTTTGATAATTGACAATGTACGTTCAGTCGCCATGTGTATCCTCATTGATTGATTGGATTAAATCGACATATTCTAGCATCTATAGGGCTCAGAGATAGAAGCGTTCCAAGAGTTTTTATCAAGCAGGCAATTTTGCTTTGGATTTGATGACAAAACCATTACCATCAGCAGACTATTTTTGATAAAACTCAAATGCAAATTCGATGATGAATAATACATTTAAACGTATCGGTCTGTTTATCCGCAAAGATGATCCTGTGTTGGAATCGGCCGTAATTCAAGTCAGTGAATTCCTGCACTCCCGGGCTTTAAAGGTATTAAGTAATGAGCCAATGAGTTTTTTACCTGGCCTTGAGGTGATTTCAATTGCCGATTTCCCGTCAAAATGTGATCTGACGATCGCCATTGGTGGTGACGGCACCATGCTCTCAGCCTCAAGAGCATTAGCTGGCTTTGATTTACCCATCGTCGGAATTAATGTGGGGCGACTGGGTTTTTTAGCAGATGTGACGCTTAACAACCTGCAATCCCAGTTAACCCGGATTCTGGATGGCCACTATCGTCATGACAGTCGTTTTTTACTACAAGCGCATCTGAATAACGCGGAACAGCCAATCTGTATCGCCATGAATGATGTGGTAGTGCATTCTCACCAAAGCCTGCATATGATTGAGTTTGAAACCCACATTAACGGCCGGTTTTTAAATAGCCAACGCGCTGATGGACTGGTTATAGCCACACCGACAGGTTCAACTGCTTATGCGATGTCAGCTGGCGGTCCTATTCTTGATGTGGATCTGGATGCGATGGTACTAACCTCCGTCTGTCCACATACCCTCAGTAACCGGCCCTTAGTTATTGCAGCAAGCAGTGTCATCGATATCACATTGAGTGAAAAAAACATTACGACTGCGATGGTTACCTGTGACGGACGTCCAGGTCATTTACTTGAACCCGGTGATAGTATCCGGATTCAAAGACATCCTAACCGCATTGATTTACTGCATCTCGAAGATCATGATCATTATTCAATTTTACGTGCCAAACTGGAATGGGGCCGAAAACTGACATGCTGACTGCGTTAACTGTTCGCCAACTGGCGGTGGTGGAAGATTTATCCTTAACTTTCAAATCCGGTATGACATCACTGACAGGTGAAACCGGGGCCGGTAAATCCATTCTGGTTGATGCCCTGGGGTTGGTTCTGGGTGATCGTGCTGATTCAAATATGGTTCGTCATGGCAGTGAACGCGCTGAAATTGAAGCCAGCTTTGATATCAGCAGCAATCCGGCATTACAAGACTGGCTCAGAGATCAGGAACTGGATGATGAAGATCAATGCCATCTTCGCCGGACCATAAGCCGGGATGGGCGATCGAAAGCTTATATCAACGCTCGCCAGGTTCCGCTCAGCCAACTTCGCAATATCAGTGAATTAAGCATTGATATCCATGGCCAGCATGAACATCAATCTTTATTACGTGCTGAAACCCAGCGAGAGTTACTGGATATTGTAGCGAATAATAAAGCCCCCCTTAAGGCCCTCAAGCAAGCTCACGCTGAATGGTTGCAAATCCAGCAACAACTGGCTGCAATACGTCAGCAATCTGAACAGCAACTGGCCCGTCAGGAATTATTGAATTATCAGATCAGTGAGCTGGAACCATTAGATTTAACAGATAGCAGCATTGAACAGTTGTTGCAGGAACAACAGCAATTAGCTCATGCCGCCCAGTTACTTCACACTAGTGAATCTACTCTGCATCACTTGTTTGATCAGGATCAGGGCGCAGCGTATGACCTTATCGGTTCTGCTCTGGCAGAGCTGGAAAAATTACAGCAATATGAACCTCGCTTTGCCGAGATTATTGAGACTCTGAACAGCGCGGCGATCAATCTGGATGAAACGGCTACTTCCCTTCGCCATTACCTGGACAGTGCCGATCTGGATCCGTCCCGGCTTGAAGCGGTTGAGACGCAGCTATCGGTTTTGCATGATCTGGCGCGTAAGCACCATGTCGAAATTGAAAGTCTGCCAGCCCACTATCAGGCTTTGTGTGAAGAGTTAAACAGCCTTTCCCAATCCCAACAAAACCAAACTGAACTGGCGCTGAAACTGAACTCTTTGGAAAAGCAATGCCTGGAGTTGTGCGCGCAAGTCCGTGCAAACAGAAAGCAACATGCAAAACCGCTGGCAGAAACCATTACTGAATCTATTCAGCAACTGGCTATCCCGGCTGGACGTATAGAATTTGTTATTCGACCTTTTGAGGAAGGCAAATTCAGTGAGCATGGCGCAGATCATATTCAGCTGTTAGTCAGTACTAATCCCGGCCAACCGGCAGGCGAATTAGCCAAAATTGCGTCAGGTGGAGAATTAGCACGAATAAGTCTGGCGATTCAGGTCGTCACGGCTGGCAAGCGAAGTGTGCCGACTTTGATATTTGATGAAGTGGATGTAGGAATTGGTGGCGGCGTAGCGGAAATTGTTGGCCAGCATCTCAAATTACTGGCATCTACCCAGCAAGTGATTTGCATTACCCATTTGCCTCAGGTGGCGGCGCAGGCCCATCAGCAATTACAGGTTACGAAAATTCTGGGTGAAGACAAGACCCACACTGAAATAAGCGACCTTAATCGCGAGCAGCGTATAGAAGAAATTGCCCGAATGCTGGGTGGAATGAACCTGACCCAGAAAACTCGTTCACATGCTGAAGAGATGCTGGATCAGGGACAACGTTAATTACCGTTCTTTTTGGCAGTCTTCGCGGTTACAAATGCCATAAATGTAAAGGCTGTGGTCAGTCATTTCAAAACCATTTGCTTTAGCAATTGCTCTTTGCCGCTCTTCAATGACCTCATCGTAGAACTCTATAATACGGTTACATTTCACGCAAAATAAATGGTCATGATGTGCGCCATCTTCCAATTCAAATACCGCATGACCACCATCAATATTCAGTCGGGAGACCAGCCCCGCACCTTCGAATTGGGTAAGCACACGATAGACAGTTGCCAGGCCGATTTCTTCGCCCATTTCCAATAAGGCTTTGTAAACATCTTCAGCACTTAAATGGCGCTGTTTGGAGTGTTCCAGTATCTCCAACACCTTCAAACGTGGCAGAGTAATTTTCAATCCCGCTTTTCTTAAATCTTGTCTTTCCATTATTATTGTTGCCTCGTAGAATAGTTACGAATAGCGTATCATCGCACTTTCGTCATCAACACAGAAACAAATACTAAATGAAAAGCCTGCTTATTTATAGCCTTTCCTTGGTTATTCTCACTCTCAGCGCCTGTAGCAAAGATAAAATCCCGGGTGTTTATCGAATTGATATTCAGCAAGGTAATCAGGTTACCCAGGAAATGCTCAGCAAACTAGAGCCCGGCATGACCAAAAGCCAGGTGTCATTTGTGATGGGAACGCCGATGTTAATTGATGTATTCCATCCAAACCGTTGGGATTATATTTACAGTTTTCATCCGGGAAATGGTTCTCGTGAGCAACGGCGGATTACATTGTATTTTGATGAAGCCGAAACACTTGATTATATTGACGGTAACACCCGTATTGTTGAAAACATTCAATTAACGGAAGATCAGCGCACCGATACCAATGTTGTGGTGCCTCTCACCGAACAGAAAACAGGCATTTTCAATAGTATGTTGAACTTGATTGGCCTCGGTGAAGAAACCGTCGAAACCATTGATGACGATAACGAAACTGATCCAGCTGAAAAAGAACAGAAAGAAGCGCTACCGGAAAATACAAATGACCGGATGGGAGACCAACCAGCAGGTCAGCTTCCGGATATTCAGTAAACGCTTAACCAGTTGATTCCTGAACCGGTTCAAATTCACCGGTTTGGGAATTAAAACAAAGTAATTCACCTGCGGCCAAATCAAAATACCATCCGTGTAATGTCAACCGGCCATCTTCGACACGTTCCTGTACACATTCAAAACTCATCAGATTATCCAATGAGACTAAAACGGCCCGTTGTTCACAGGCTTTGAGTTGTGCAGATTCATCACCATGATGATGCTTTTTGACCCACTCTTTTGCTGGTTGCGCGATTGATACCCATTGATGGATAAACTTGGAGTTTTGCTGTCCATCATCTTCCCATAACGCTCTTATACCCCCGCAGTTAGCATGTCCCATGACTATGATGTTCTCGACCTGCAAATTGTTCACCGCAAACTCAAGTGCGGAGCTGGTACCATGATGCAGGCCATCAAGTTCACAAGGTGGTATCAGATTGGCCACATTTCTTACGGTAAACAAATCCCCTGGATCACAATCCGTCAAAATTGCAGGATCGACGCGAGAGTCACAACAACCGACCATTAAGGTTTTCGCTGGCTGTCCGGTTTTCATGCTGGCGTAAAGACGACTGTCCTGACCAAAATAGTGTTTTTTAAATCGCTGAAAACCTTCAATTAATCTATCTGTATTAGCCATTATTTATACGTGTCTCAAAAACGTTAAAAAAGGATTATGTTGTTTCTCATGTGCAATGGTAGTAACCGGCCCATGACCGCTATGCACTCGCAGATGTCCTGGTAATTGCATCAATCGTTGCAGACTCTGCTGCATTATAGCCGGATTTCCCATTGGCAGATCAGTTCGCCCTACGCTGCCGGAAAATAACGTGTCTCCTACGAAAATATCCTGCTCATCATAGTAACAACCCTGTCCTGGAGTGTGCCCCGGGGTGGAAATAAACCTCAGTGTGGTCTCACCTAACTGAATTTCATCACCATCATCCACTAGATGATCAATGCGACCGCATTGGCGATTAAATGCTGGTTCACCAAACCAGTCACCCTGGACAGGTAGTGTTTCAAACAGTGGGAGTTCTTTTCTCGGTAAATACGTAGGCACATCAAACTGCTTTTGCAATGCAATTAAACCGCCTGCATGGTCGAGGTGACCATGAGTTAATAATATCATCTGGATATCCGGCAGAGGATGTATAGCCAGAACCTTTCTGACTAATTCATCCGTTTCGCCAGTGTCAACAATAGCACTCATTCCAGTTGCTTCATCCTGAATCAAATAAGTATTGACCTGAAATGCACCAACGGTGAAGCATGTAATGTGCATCTGTTATGACTCCCAAAAAAAAGCAGCTGGTCGCTAAACCAGCTGCCTTGATAGTCTTATTTGCTAATGACTATTTGTCTGTTTTATTCTGCGTTTCACGCGCTAAACGCATATTGTTTTCAAACCAATCACGTTTGATTTTCTGGGTACGCGCCAGATTGATATTGGCCTCATACCATTTCTGTTTGATATCTGCATGCGGGTCGGGATGCAAGTTCGCTTCATACCATTTTTTATGGCTTTCACGCGCCGCTTGCAGGTTGGCTTCATACCATTTTTTATCACTCGCAGTCTGTTCATCACTGAACTCATACCAGTGTTTGTCGGTTGGTGTTTGATCGAGATTCGCCTCATACCATTTGCTGTGCTGCTCACGAAATTTATCAAGATGCGCCTGCTGAAAGCGTTTTTTCCAGTCGGTATCACCCGCCTCTTTGAACTCATACCAGTGTGTTTCAGTAGGCGTATTATCCAGATTCGCTTCATACCAGTGCTGCCGGTTCGCTCTAACCGTTTCAACGGCACTGCGTAAATTGGCTTCATACCACTTTTTCTTGGTATCAAGATGATCCACCATATTGGCTTCATACCAGTGCGTATCACGTTTTTGTGCAGGACGCTGATTGGCTTCATACCATTTAGCATTTTCACGGGCCACGTGAGTATTGTAGGCAAACCAGTCACGTTTTATCTGCTGTGTACGCGCCAGACTGATATTGGCTTCGTACCATTTCTTTTTGATATCCGCATG
>DEXE01000003.1:537059-809683 GCA_002363955.1 Methylophaga sp. UBA3192 | reverse complement strand
GCTTCATACCATTTTTTATCACTGGCAGTCTGTTCATCGCTGAATTCATACCAGTGCTTGTCCGTTGGTGTTTGATCCAGGTTGGCCTCATACCATTTATGATGCTGCTCACGGAATTTAGCCAGATTGGCCTGTTGCCAGCGTTTTTTCAGATCACTGTATTGTGAATCGGCAAACTCATACCAATGCGTTTCAGTGGGCGTATTATCCAGATTCGCTTCATACCAATGACGATTTGCCCGCACTGTTTCAACAGCACTACGCAAATTGGCTTCATACCATTTTTTCTTGGTATCAAGATGTTTCACCATATTGGCTTCATACCATGGACGATCAGAATGCTTAACAGGATTCTGCGCCGCTTTGTACCAAGGCAGTTTTTTCATTTTATCTCTCACTGCGTTTGCGGATTGCAACTTAGCTTTAATGCTGGTTATCGTTGCGTGATTGGTCTCGTACCACTTTGTTTTAATATCTATTGTGCTACTCATTGTGTTTACCTCTCAGGGTAGTTTTACAATTCGATACTACCCCAGAACTAAAGCGTACTACAAGTAAAACCATGCGATGACGCATAGAAAACAGATCTCATTCAAAGCAATGCTTTTCAGCTTTTACCCTTTGCAACATGGCAATTTTCTGCTCAATCTGTTGCGTACGTCTTGCTTCTTTTTCATCGACAAGGGATGAATAACCCAGATAAGCCAATCCCAACCATCCTTCGACAACCGGAATCGTATCAAAAACAATTAACGTAGCAGCCAGTTTGTTACTGCCATCGTCATAAAAGCCAGGTTTGTAACTATATCGGTATGGATGAAGCTGATTAATCGCACCATCAATTTCAACACAGCTATGCTTACGAATTTCGTCCGTAATTTCAACTACGGGTGGCTCGTAATAAATGGGCTCTGTTGGAACAGGCACCGGTGTTAGGGCCTGCACCGGAAAAGCTATCAATATAAATACCAGACTGTGCAGTTTAATTAAAAATTGATTTTTCATAATTGCATACCTTTCAATAAGCGTGTTTGCTTAATCTGGTTAACGGCAGACATATCCCGGACTAAAGCCTAATCACTGGCTTCGTGACTAGACTCTTTATCATGTTTATGCAACTCAGCCCAATTAGCCAATCTTGCTGCTACAGCCGCATTAAAACTATTTTCAGGGTAATTTCCCTGCTCATCTGCCACGCCAACTTCGTGATCAGTTAACACATTGATTGCATCAGCAATATCATCAACGGCATAAATATGAAATAACCCATTCTCGACAGACTGTCTCACCTCAGGCTTTAACATCAAGTGCTGCATGTTACTGCGCGGAATAATCACTCCCTGTGACCCCGTTAATCCCACCAGATTGCAGACATCATAAAACCCTTCAATTTTTTCATTGACTCCGCCGATTGCCTGAACATGACCAAACTGATTCATTGAACCGGTAATTGCCATGGATTGTTTCAACGGAATTTTAGCAATGGACGATAATAAGGCACATAATTCAGCGACTGTCGCGCTGTCTCCGTCAATCTCACCATAGTTCTGTTCGAACACAATACTGGCCGCCATGGATAGTGGCTTGTCCGCTGCGTAAAATGCCCCCAGATAAGCCGCCAGAATCATTACACCTTTTGCATGCAGGTTGCCACCCAATTCTACCTCACGTTCGATATCGATTATGGCATCATCGCCATAGCGGCAACTGGCGGTAATTCGGGTGGGTTCACCAAAGTGAAAGCCACCGATACTTAAAACGGATAAACCATTCACCTGACCGACACGTTTGCCACGCACATCCAGCTGAATGATTTGCCGCTGGATTTGCTGATAAACCACAGAGCGCACCCTATCAACCCTTCTGAGACGTTGCTGCAAGGCATGATCGACGGCATCAGCGGTGATTTCCGCTTGTTGGTATTTTCTTGCCCAATAAGCCGATTCACGTAACAGATCGGTCATATCCCCAATATGCAATGACAACTGCTGGCCATCGTTGATGGATCTGGCCGCATATTCGATCATCAATGCAACTGCCCCTTGCTGTAAGGCCGGCAAATGTTCATTCATTGCGGTTGAGGCAATCAATTTAGCCATTTGCATATGCGTTTCTGCTGTACGCGGCAATTCATCTTCCAAATCAGCCAGCACTTTAAATAACCCTGCAAATTCAGGATCCCATTCATAAAGCTGATAATACAGATCACGATTTCCCAACAATATAACTTTTGCTGATAACGGGATCGGTTCAGGTTCAAGTGACACCGTTGCCACTAAACTGTAGGTACGCTCCAGATTTTCCAGCGGGATCTCAGCCGCTTTTAAAGCGGCTTTCAAGCCTTCCCAGGCAAAAGGCTGTTCTAACAGCTTTTCGGCATCCACAATCAGAAAACCACCATTGGCCCGATGTAACGCGCCAGCTTTGATCAAAGTAAAGTCGGTAACCAAAGCCCCCATCATCGCCATGTTCTCAACACACCCCAACAGACTCTGATGATTTGGTTGATTCAGATACACCACCGGTGCGCCATGCAGTTCGGCATTATCCACAATCAGATTAATCTGATAACGTTTCAGGCAATTATCAACATGAACCTCTTCCTGACGCTCTTCATTTTTCAGAAACATCTCGATATTGCGTTGGATATCAAACTGCATATCATCAAAATAATTCTGTAATAGCTGGGATTTCGGATATGCGTGGCGTAAAAAATCTATTTGCCGGGTAACCACTTCCAAGGCCACCTGATCATTGAGCGAAGTAATTTTATTTGCTGTGTCATGTTCCCATTCATGAATTTCGCTCAACGTTTCCTGCATCGCCACCTGCAATTTAGCAATGGCTTCTTCGGTTTCCATTTTTTTGGCATAGGGAAGATCTTCAAAATCTTCTCCCGATAAAGGTTCACCTTCATGTTGTGCAGCAAAGGCATATGCACCATCTTCCATTCTCAGTAACACGACACCATGTTTATCCGCTTCAATCTGCAAAGCTCCGAATAAACGCACCCGATGCTGACGACTGGCCTCCTCAATGGCACGAAGCCGTCCCCGATAATATTCATCATCAAAGGCATACGGTAATTGTTGCTGCAGCTCTTTAATGACACGCTCAATATCCAGCTTAAGTTGCGCACCTTCTCCGGCAGGTAATGACAAAGCTTTGGGTTGCTGGGGCAGATCGAAATTATGCAAATAGGCCCAGTCTTTTGCATCTGGCCGGCTGGCGCTATGTTTGGTGAGAAATTCACTGACAAGTGACTTTTTCCCCATACCCGCCTCACCCATTACGTAAAGGTTGTAACCATCAGCCTGAATATTCGCTGCAAAGTCAATCGCTTCGCGAGCTCTCTCCTGACCAATCAACCCTGTTAAAGGCTCGACAGTAGCCGTAGTTTTGAAGGGAAGATCAGCCGGATTACAGGCATGGTAAAGTTGTGACGCAGCAAGTTGAGTAACAGGCATGGATATCTCTGGACGAATGAACAGAACTTAGCTTAGGCTAGGCACATCTGATAGGCAACTGCATATTAAAAGGAATCAAGCTTATGACAGGTCAGGATTATGAAGAGAAGCGCGATTTTTTCCGAATGCGTGTCAATGGTCCGGTCAACATTAAACGTCAGGATCAAGCTGAATTTTTTCACGCTGAAGGGCTGGATTTAAGTGCGAGTGGGTTAAGTTTGATTTCGGATGAAACAGTAATTGAGGGCGAAATACTGCAAATCAGTATAAAAAGTCATAACCCTGAGCTTGCTGACTTTGTCGCAGAAGCTGAAGTGGTCCGAGTTCAGCCATTAGATGAACATCCCGGAAAATTCAACATTTCGGTAAAGTTTACGACAATATATTAAGCCGGTTTACAGCCAGTAACTGCTATGGGTCATCACTTTGGACATGGGCTGCATGATTTTACGAACCAACCAGGGCAGTTCGGCACCGCCAGCAGCTAAAGCAGTATCCTGATGATGGCGCTCATCTTCACGCATTTGCGCCAGAATTGACCGACTACGCAGATCGTCCTCACTCATCTTATCCAGATGTTCATCCAAATGTTCAATTACCTGTTTTTCGGTTTCAGCAACAAACCCCAAACTCCATTTATCACCGATTCTCCCAGCCACAGCACCAATCATAAACGAACCGACATACCAGAGGGGGTTGAGCAAGCTGGTACGGCCATCCAGTTCATGAATACGTTGTTCACACCACAGCAAATGATCATTTTCTTCAGCGGCAGCTTGCTGCATCGCTTCTCGTACATTGGTTAATTTCGCAGTTAATGCCTGCCCTTGATACAGCGCCTGGGCAGACACTTCACCAGCGTGATTTACCCGCATCAAAGCAACTGACTGTCGACGTTCACTATCGTTAAGAGGCGTATCATCAATGTTCATGGCAGGAGTCTCACGGCCACTGGAGGGCGGTGCCCCCAAAACAGTCGTTAATGCTTTATCCAATTCGATAATAACTTTGTCGGTTAATAACAGATTACGGAAACTCATATTTTTCCTGGGTTAATTCAGAATAATTCTACATCCGAGCCAGTCATTTTCTTTGGCTCAGTGACTTTACCTTCAGCAAGCAGATGATGGTAGTTCTGTACCTGGTTTCGTCCTTCGTTTTTCGCGTTATATAAAGCCTCATCGGCCTGACCGATAACATCAGTTGGCGATAATTGAGCCGAAACTTCAACAAAACCAATACTGACCGTGACCTGGCCAAGTTGAGGAAAATTATGATTTGCCACCACCTTACGAATTCGTTCAAATGCCTGCATGGCATCTGTTTCATTAGCGGCTTTAAGCAATACCACAAACTCTTCTCCACCAAAACGGTAAATCAGATCGTCGTCGCGGATCACACCGGATGTCATTAACCGGGCAACCAGAATAATCACTTCATCACCATAAAGATGACCATAGGTGTCATTTATCACTTTGAATTTATCAATATCCACCACGCCCAACCAATGTTTAATGGCATATCGACGACGTCGGGAATCATTGGGTGAAGCCATCAGTTTATTCAGTTCACTGCTTTGATTGACCAGAATTTTAGTAATCTGCTCATCGAGCGTTTCCCGATTGTATAAACCGGTTAATTTATCGCGTTGGGATTTATCGATTAACGCCAGATAGTTGGCATACACCCTCAGGATGCCATGGACCAGTCGTTGGTCAATGGGTGACGGCAACTCTTCACAATGGTGAACCAGACTGGCAAAGATTTCGCCATGTGAATCATAGGCGGGATAAATGACATTCCAACCTGTCGTCCCGGATTGACGATAAGAAACAATATCTTCTCTATCAATCGCTTCTGTCATGGCAGCGCTCAGTTCATCCGCCGTTTCTGAATTCAGCTTGGGATGCTGGTCAGAAGACGAAATGACGTCATTCACACAGAAAGCCAACAGGCTGATATCGTGAACCAGATCATGACGTCGTACCCGAAACAAGCGTAAGGATTGTGCCGGAAATAATTCATTTAACGTTTTTAGCAGACTTTTTTCCAAAACCTGCCGATCATGATGTCGGGTAATTTCAGCAAGGTTGTCAACAATTCGTATACTGCTATGACGGTGTTGCATTAGTGTTTTGCCTTTATCAGAACGGAGCGCCGAAAAGCATCAGCATTATCGAACATAATTCAGATCAGTATGGCGTAGACCTACCTATTAATGTTTGTTTTCAATAAAACCACGAATCGTTGCGGCTAATTCAAGCGGTTGGAATTTTGATACATAGGCATCAGAACCTGCCCCTCGTCCCATTGCCTGATTCGCTACCGCAGTCAAGGATGAATGCATAATCACTGGCAGATGCGCCATGCGTGGATCAGATTTAATTTTTTGGGTCAGTACATAACCGTCCATCTCCGGCATTTCAACATCGGTTAAAACAACCTGGATTTCCGTGGTAATGTCCCGGCTTTCCTCTTCGCACTGAGTAGCCAGTTTCTCAAGCGTTTTCCAGGCAAGTGCGCCATTAATAACACCCGTATGGTTCACCCCAAGCTTGTCCAGAGTCTGGGTAATTTGCTTGCGTGCAACATTGGAATCATCAGCATAAAGCACTTTATACTTTTTACCGTTCTCCATTTTTTCGATGCCTTCAAACGCAGTATCATCATAGAAATCGCCGGTATCAGCTAACACTTTCTCAACATCCATGATCATCACCAGACGTTTATCCTGTAATTCAGCAACCGCAGTCACTAAACCGCCTAAACGTTTGGAAATTAATGGAGGTGGTTCTTTAACCTGCTGCCAGCTTAATCGCTGGATGGTATCGACAGAAGTCACCAAAAAGCCCTGAACGTGAGTGTTGTATTCCGTTATCATCAGAATTTTAGGAGGTTCCTGTGATTTTAATTTACAAAACTTTTGTAGATTGATGATAGGAACCATATCGCCACGCAAACTGACAAAACCTTCAATACCATCAGGCATTTCCGGAGCACCGGTAATTTCGGGAATATTAAGGACTTCTCTGACTTTGAAAACGTTGATACCAAATAGCTCATTACGACCGGTATCATCATTTGTCCCAAGGCTGAACAGTAATACTTCCAGGTGATTGGTGCCCGCAAGCTGGGTGCGTTCGTCGATTGAATCTATAAAAGTTGCCATGTCCGTTCTCACTGTGCAAAAGCTAATAATCCGTTGGGCACAATCAAGATGCACCTGACACGGTATAAGTTGCACAATATCGTAACCTTAAATGCGGTTCAATAGCAGCAATAATAGGATTCTGGGAATTTTAAAGCGAGAAACATTCACCCGGAACGACCAAAGCAGTTAAAATGGTCGGGTGACAAAGAGAAAAAAATTCGGAATGGTGCCCAGGGGGAGACAATTCTGAGCAATGATTTCAATAACTTAAATCATTGTGGCGCGATTTTGTAAGGTCACATTTCAAAACGCTTTTTTTGTGGTGCGCGATTCACTTCCTGTTTTTCGGATGCACATATCCGCCGAGAAAAGTTGGCACTGGCCATTCCTTGAAGCCTTCCTGATCCAAAAGCTCTGATGTGCGCATTAGGATATAGATGCGATCTTTATCAATAACCGTTGCCGTTACAGCCTTTAGTCCCTGCTGGCTTTTGCCGTCTAGTTCAAACCATCTGTGCTGATTTTTTTCATCGATGAGCATATAGGCATTACATGAAATTGATACAGATCGTGGATGATGATGACGGAACTTATTCATCCGGAGTTCATCAATGTGAATAGTCGCACCAGGTGGATAGAAAGAATGGATCTCGGATGGGTTACCCCAGGGCATGATCTGCAGATTGCCGTTGCGCATGAGAATGGGCACGCAAGGGTTTGGATCGGTAAAATTTACCGTTATTGATTGATTGTGGATGGTAAAGCGGATGGCCTGGCACATTTTCTCACCTGGAAATTAGGCGAGAAAATATAGAGCTTGTCAGGGATTAATGCAATTAAACAGCTGCATCATTGTTGATAATGTGAATGCGTAACCGGCCTGTCAGGGCCGCGTTAATCACTTTTTTGTAAAACAGCTCATAGGCAACGGCGCTGGCCTGCAAAGACATGTTGCCTGCAGCGGAATAGCACCCCATGCCAACCAGCAGGCACCCTGCTGTATTTTCCTCGGTGTTGCCGATGTGGATCAGGATATCCGTGAAGTCTGGAACCTTGCAGATTTCAAGCATCCCCTGGTGCCAGTCAAAAAGTTTTGAATATCGTTCATGAAACCCGCCCCATGTACGAACGCGCACATCATATACGCCAGCAGGAATTCGCGTTTCGCCATAAACCTTTTTGGTCCGGTGCTCATCTTCCAGACCAAAACAGACAAACTGGCCATCAAGTGACAGCAGGCTGATTGTTGATTCGTGATCTGATGTAAACCGGTCAATGACGATATTAGTAATGTTCATTAATCAGGTCTTTCAATGCATCGATGCGTGGCTGTAGTGTTTCGCGATCAGCCATCATGCCTCTGGCCGTTGAAAAAGCAGATGCCGGTTCGGTTGAATTGATCAGGTTCTCAAGACGTGTCAGCACACCAAGCACAGCTTGTTTACTTGGCTGTTCAACTGGTTCAGGTTCGGGATCTGGATCAGGTATTACAGGCGGATCAGGCTCCACCGGATCGGGTTCACCTGGTTCAGTTGCCGCAGTTCGTAAATGTGTGATCTGCATGCCGTCCGGATGTTGTGGTTTGTCATACCAAATCAAACCCACCTGTGATTTTGTTTTGCTGCAGTCGGCTGGAATTGGAAATCCAGAAGCATCCACACCACCATTCGTGCAATATGGCCCGGTATGTTCAAATAAAAAGTTTGCCCGATACCAGGTTTGACCATCGACGGAATACCAAACAGGATCATCCCAGTCGAGATGATCCATATCTGGCCACTCTGCCCCCCGAACACTTGTTGCCATAACTATCAGGCACAGTAATATCCATGCTTTATGCATACATCACCTCGTTTATATTTGGGAATTTGTGCGTTTACTTAAAAGCAGCGCCCTGAGTTTTTCAGGGTTTTGACGCTTCCAGTGCTGATAACCTGACTGGTAATGGTGGTGCATACTGTAACGACTCCGGAAAACTGGTGGAGCGTTTTCAAAATCAGTATAAAAACCGCGATAAAAATCGACTAATGAATCACACGTACAAGGGATCAGTATCGTTTTTCCATCATCACCAGTGGCGATGACGTTGATAATCATCAGTCATCCAGCGCCGTGGGATCGTAGACCGCTTCACCTTCCTCATCGATGGAGTGATAACGGTCAGTATATTGAAAGGTTTCGGTTTCATTGTTGTAATAACCATGGCCCGATTCAGAGTCAGGTGGTTCAGGGATATCGTCTCGCCAAACCCTAACCCGCTTAATACCGTGAAAATATTCACCGAACTGTTCAAGCATCGACATTGATGGTGCCAAGGCAATTAATCCAGAAAAATCAGTTTTTTGCGAAACACTCACATTAAATATCAAATTGTTATTTAGGTGCAAAGACACCACATCGTTTGATATGTGGAATAGCATTTTTGCCTGACCAGAAAGTTCGGCGTGACCACTAGATAAAACATCAATACCTGTTACTGATGATTGACTGTATAAATCCGCAGAATCATTTATGTCACTACTGACAATCTTATCTATTGAAACATGTTCACTATCAGTGCATAGTGAAATTTTTTCACCAGCAATCGTTTTGTAAATAACATGAGTCGCTAACCCCTCGTTGTTAAGTATCGAGTGCTCGACCGGAGACGCATTTACAGTAACCGTTTTTGAAGAGTTAGTTGCTGCGCCTGCATCGACATAAAATAGAGTTTTATAAAAATTTGCCACTCGAAAGGCTAATGACTCTCCATCAAAATTACCCTCTGAAATTGAGCCGCCAAAAAATATGCCGTGCAAAACCTCCTGAATGATGGGAAAGATTTTCCACTTCCCAGGTACTTCATAAAAAAACTTAACGACATCAAGGTCGGGAACATCAACCAATAACTCAAGATATATGCCGCTACATTTTTTTATTGGTGTTTTATAGTGAATAATATCTCCGAATGCCCAATTAACAGCATAAGGGTTTCTAAGCCGTGCATTTGCCACTGCGGTTACGCTACCGAGATTAGTTGTTTCACTAAAAACCTGCCCACCGACCGTTAATCTGGCGTAAGATTCGCTTATTATTTCATGACCAGTTAACGATCCACTCGCAACTAAAAAACCATCTCCGGCGACAGTATTCCGCACGTCTTGAACTAACTTGTTTGAGATTGCCGCACCAGAACGTATTAAATAAATATTCTGTGCATTATCTTCCCAGTAAGATCCCAAATTATCAGCATCACCCCGATCAAAATTATCAACAATAAAGTCGACAGCAGGCAATTCCTGTTCTGCAGCCGGATCGAATGGCAGTGATGCTGTGGCATGTCGAACCGGCATAAAACCAAGTCGGTCACTGAGTTGCTTTATCTGGGCCTGCTGCCGGTTAAAAGCTCGACCAACCGAACGGAAATCACTCATGCCAGGGATATCGAGCAGGATTTGCAGATCCAGTTCAGCGTGGCCAGTCATCAATGTGGTGGTGCGGTTTTCAAAATCGAAGTTGATTCGACTCAGCACGGTGCCAACCGGTTCTTTGTGCCAGGACGTTGCTGCGGATGTGATCAATATGCCTGGGCGTAATGAGGCCATCAGATTGTTCGTGGTTAATGTGACTGCAGATCGGCGTTGTGAATACCATCCAGCTGCTAATGCGGCCAGGTAACGTAATTTGTCCGTGTCGTCCCGCAGCACGCCACCTGAATGCTGTTCAAACCTGCCATCTTTTACACCGGTCACCGTATTGGGTGTGGCGTACCAGAATTCCGCATCATAAATAGTCAGCACCAGCGTGCGCGTGTTGTCAGAATCCGGTGTGATATCGACCACAACGGTGGGACGGGTGTCTGTTTCGATTGAAACGGTAGCCGTCAATGTTTCATAATCGACCACAGCATCGGTTTCACTGTTATCGGTATCGGCAAAAAAATTACCTGCAGCCAATGCATGATTGATCGCGGGCTTCAAGGTAAAACCCGGTTCATCATCCAGCATACGCACTGAGGATTTTGCTGTTTTTAAGGCTTTACTTCCGGCATCAATCTGAAACCATTTATCGGCACCATCCACCTGCAACTTGACCAGCACCAGTGGCGGTATTGTTTGACCTTTGCTATCCATAAACGGCAATGATCGCAAAAACGGACGGCGGATCTGCATAACCTTATCTGCACTTTCGGCAATAATATTGGCTTTTGAATCCAGCAGTGGCAGCACAGGTGAGCGCTGGCCACCGTTGCCATTGCCTGCCCGGCTATCCCAGTCAGTTGAGAGCATAAAACGCTGAAATACGGCTTCAAATCGATCAGACTGACGCTCATCGTCTTTCGCTTCGTTGGTATCACCTTCAACATTGATATAAGCCTGTTTATCCTGCTCATTCCATGCCGGTACCAGATCCCCTTCGGAAACGGACAATGTGAAAACGGTCTGCGCCCGCGCCCCTTGCACCAGGATGCGATCATATAACTGGCTTTGTGATTGTGAGATCGTCGCTTTTTGAACGTCCAGTGAATCCATGTTGAATTCATACTGATCCGGGTTACCGGGAATCAATACGTTGGCAAAACCGATATCGCGTTCAAACACCGTAAAGATATGCACACTGACATTTTCACCGTTTGACCACAAATACCAGCCCAGGCCGCGACGGCGATCAACCAGCTTATCGATCACCTGACGAATGGTCAGTCCCTCAAACCAGTAAACCCCATACACATCAGCCAGCACATCAAACTGGCCAGACAGGCCCAGCGTAAACCCAAAATCAGAATGCACATTGATGATATAACGCAGAATATCCAGATTTGACCAGCGGGCATCATTGTTATCAAACACGTAATAACCGTCTTCAGTCGGCTCAGCACTACGATTACCTGAAATAATGCCGCCGTATTTTTCAGCCAGGTTAAATGCCGGACTGAACTGAATGATACCGGTGGCCGTTTCTGCTCCCGCCACCGCTGCCCGGTCCAGTAAATGTTCCAGACCATAAGCGGTCATCGATTGATCGCCCGAAGGATTGCCGTTCAGTGAACCCATCAGATCAAACTGGTCATCCATCAGCACACCAATGAATACCTGCTGATCATCCACGACAATACGAACATATTGATTCGCCAGGTTGGCTGGATCAAATACTGTAAATTCGTTGAGATCTTCGCGTTTGATTTCACCATAATGGTAAATAAACGACGCAGCCGAAATATCAGGTGCAATACTCAGGTTTGCTGAAATCGGCTGCAGGTAATTTTCCGTTGTCCAATCGTCAGCCCATCGGCGTTTTACTTGCACCACCAGATTTTCAGGATCAAGCACAAACGCGCCTGTATCGCCAGTGAGTTGGATGGAAGCCATAAAACCTCGGAATTATTTTTGACCGGCAATCTTGCCGAATAATGCACTGCCAATCGGTGCCACCGGACCAACTGTTGTGGTGGTTGCTGTTAAGATGTTGCTCGACGCACTGAACTGATTTGTCAGTGAATTACGCGTGCGGATAATTGCTTTCACGGTGGTGCCATTGGCATACGGTAGTGAAATATAGTCAAGTGATGCCCTGCCCGATGCTTTGCGCATCGTGACAAAAACCGGCGTGTCGATATCTGGATCGGGGTCATCACCACCGTCGACCAGATAAATGACAAACTGATCGGCTGGATACGGATCAAGGCTGTAATCATAAAACGCCTGCACTCTGACCCGTCCATTTTCGGCTGGTTTCAGCGTGGATTCCAAAACCGGCAACGGTGGTGTGCTGATATCGCCTGCAGCATCCACTTTCACCGTCCAGGAACGAACGTTTCGAGACTGCAAATCCCACGCATTACGCTGACGCAACACAAAGTGATAGTTTGCACCGGGTGACAGTTCACCAGTTTCATACGGTAACGACTCAAACACGGCCAGAGGCACGGCTGAAAAGTCGGGTTCCGAATCAACCCCCAGATACAACTCAAAACCGATCAAATCATCATTGGCAATACGAGACAACCCGCGCTGATGAAGTTGATAATCACGCAATAAGCGAGAACGGCCACGCAGTGTGATGCCGGTTTGCACAAAACCATATAACGCATAATCGCCACTGAATTGTGCCTGATAGGATGCATAGCCCACATCAAACCGACCAGACATCACCTGAGTATAATTTGCCCCACTGATACCATAGGCACCACGGGCAATTTCACCATTAACCGTTTGCAGTAACAGCGCCTTACCGGATGCTGTGCCGGTATAATTGATATACCAGCGACTGACACCGGTCAGATCAACCCAGTAGCGATTCAGCCCTAAACCATAACGGCCACGCTTCTCGGCAGAAAAATCCCGCAACAATGAAGCATGGCCACGCGCCTCAATATCGGCAAAACGAAGATAAACGATGCCGTAATGCCCGAACGCCGATCCATCAAAGGAAGCATACTGATTGAATTGCCCGGATAGCTGAACCTTATAATTAAACGACAGCTCGACATTGCCCGCGCTGTTGATGGGCCGGATATTGATCGGGGAGCGATTGAACATTCGCTATTCCGTTACAAATTGATATATTCGATCATTCTGATCCCCCTGAACATACATCAACGATCCATCTGTGTTGAAAAACAAACCTCTTGGTTCATTATCAATAGCGGAAAGGTTAAGTGTTTTTGAGGGTGTTGGATTTAATGATGAAAGATCCCAAGGATAGCTCATTGTAAACTCATAAACTTTATCTGTTGTTGAGCCTACAATATAGAGTTTCAGTCCTGAATTGCCTATGAAAATTGCACGGTTTAATGACTCAATCGCTGAAATAAAATTGGTTGACTGTACAAAACTTGCTGTTGCAATCCTCCATGGATCTGTCAAATCATATCTATGAACTTCGTCTTGTGTATAACCAGAAACGAACAAGTGGGTTCCATCTGGCGAAAAGAAAATAGAGCTCGGGTTTGATTCTTTGCTTGCAACATTAAGAGAAGCTGTTTGTGTTGTCCCCACTGAATTTATAGTCCACGGTGTTTCCAGTGCAAATTCTCTTACCTGGTCAGTGCCTGTACCGCACAGGTAAAAATGTTCCCCATCGGGACTAATAAATACACCGGTTGGAACAGACTCAGATGTCCCGATAAGGCTGCCATCCCTATGCTGGTAAACTGCAGTAGTAATATCCCAAGGTGTTGATAATGTATAATAATTAATTCTATTTAAAGCTGGAAAAACACTGTAAAAACGTGTCCCCGTACTATCTAAAAAGCAATCGCCAGGGCCTCCCACTGCATAAAAGCCATCAGCTATAGCAGCATCTATATTTCCAAACCAGTCTCCATCAATAACTGAATCGCGATGGATGGTAGCGACCAAAGCACGCAAAGCCGCCCCCATCATGCCAGCGCCCCCATGGATAAACCTGCATCATAATTAGTGCCATCAATCGTCAGCATCACCACCACATCAATGGCATCTGCTGCATCCGATAGGGCGACACCTTCCCCGCCCGCTGTGCGGAATTGAGTAAAATCGACTGTTCTGCCACCGGTTTCATCCTGGACAAAATACACGGTCAATGCTTTGCCAGCCGTGAAGTTGGTCAGTGTAAAACTGGTGACATTTTCAGTCAGGTTCACCACCTGAATACCGCCGTTTTCAAAATCCAGCGTGACGACACCAGAGGTCAAGTCAGCAGTGAAAACCGGTTCGGAAACGTTGCTGGCTTTCAGGTTTACCAATTCGTGGCCCTGCACGTCGATTTCATCACCAGTGAGTGGTTGCAGTTTATTGGCTATCAATGTGCTCATGTCAGTTCACCTAAAATAACTAAATTCGCGCCCTCAGCAACGGTAAATTCTTTGCCCTCAGCCGGGCCAACGGGCCCCACCAAAGCAGCATTGAATCCAGCTGGCACGTGCATATTCTGTTCAATGGTCTGCGGATGCATGAATGGACCATACATCGCGCCCACGGTCAGATCCTGAAACACAAACTCACCAGCCGACCAGCTTTGATCGTCCGTGTCTTCCCGTCCACGCAAACAGCCGGTCAGTGTGTACGGGCCGGTGCCCGTGCGACCGGTGTAATAAATGATCTCCATCTTGGTGGGATTGGCCAGGTTATCGACCAGCGTCAACATCGCGATCCCGCCATCTGGATCAGGCGGTGGCTTATTGACCCCCGTCGCCGCGCTCACCGATATCGATGAGGCACCCGCGCTGACATTGTTCGCCAGCGACGACAGCACATTATTGTCAAATTTAAAAATATTCATGCGGCATCAAAGCTGAATTTCAGCATATTCAACACAGACGCTTCAGCGGTTGCACCGGCCACTACACTGCGTTCAAACCACAAACCCAATTCGATATCTGCCCCCATATCCCCCACATCAATACCCCCTGCAGCGGTAATTGCAGTGCGCCATGTGAGTCCTGTTGGTGGTGTGGATTCGTCTGCGACTTCCTGAATTTCATCTGACACAGGTACTTCCGTGGCAATGCGTAAACCCGGTACAGGATAAATCACATCAGTGGATGCGCCTGCCTGGGCTGAAGTACCCAACAACGAACGCCCAGCACCGGGAACCGTCAGAGTGGTGGCGGTTCGGCTGCTGTAGTACACGATTTCACGTAACGTGCCGCCGTTGGTTTCAATGCGGGCAAAACCCGAATCCGGCCAATCATTAAAGTTGCCTGCTGCCAGGCCGATACTGCCACCGCCTGACGCACCCAACTGAGCACCGCCACTGGTTTTGGAAGCGCCCAATGTGCCAATGTAGATTTTCACATTCTTCACTTCGGTGGCCGCTTCATTTTTCAGCATGATGGCGCGATACTCTGTATCACCCGCAGCGGCTTCGGCAGAGCTCACGTTATCCATACCGATCACATTATTGAACTGATCGGTCAATGTCAGTGTGGCCGTGCCGGTCAATGCATCTGCACTGGTTCGGCTGATACGGATGAATTTTTCCGGAGCGCCTGCCGCTTCGAGGATCTTGGTTTCACCATTCAAAATGGTTACAGCCGGACCCGCACTGCCGCCCGGTGGTGTCCAGGTCAGTGTGTCACTGCCTGTCACCGTAATCGTGCCGGTACCGGTACCATTTGCACCTGCCAGAAAATCAATCGTCAGATTCGCAATCGGGCTGCTGACTGAATACGCCAGATGGGTGATTTCAGAGCTGCTGCGAAAACCACCCAAAGAGAGATTAGGATCAGCCTGAGCAGCACCCTGTGATGCCGCGCCGGTAAGATATAACCGAATGGAATCGGCGTGCGTTTTTTGATCTGGCATTTGAAAACCCTCAAATAAAAAAGCCCCTTTCGGGGCCAGTAATTAACTGATTGTGACTGTCTGCGTGTCAGCGCTATAACTGAAATTCACATCAGGCGGATCGGGATGGCGCACCATCAGCACCGAAAAGGTCAGCGGCGTACCGGCATTGCCGTTCGTGCCAATCGGCACAATGCGAAACTGATGTGTCTGAGAATCTTCAAGCCAGCGGGTTTTCCATTGATAAAACCCCTGACCCGTTTCGCTGATGCGCTTCTGTTCCTTCCATTCCCCTGAAAGATACTCATCGATGCGGTAGGCTTTGGTGTCGGGCACCGGATACCAGCCAAGCGTCAGTTTTCCGGGAAAGGCTGCTTCCGGTTTGATGTTGGGATCATCCAGCACCTCAAGCACCAGACTTTCGCCCGATGGGACATTAAACGTGCCACTGCCTGCTGTTGTCACATCAACCAGCCGACCATCCTGATATACATAAAACACAGGCGAAACCAGATCACTCGACCAACTCACCCGCCATCCGTTCGGGCCGACCCGTTCTGTTTGGGTTATGCTGACAGCCATTCGGTTTCCGTCATCTGTAACAACCACTCAACCTCGACCACATAGCCATTGGCCGCACCGGATAAACCGCCCGCCATCGCATCCACATATCGTGGCGCACGGGGCTGGCACCGCAACACCATAATGTTGTACCAATCCACACCGCGCTCATCAAAGATATCAATGATCTGACCCTGCAGATCTTTATAGGAATGCACCAGATTGTAGGCATCGGCAATATTGATAACATCACGCACTGATTTCATTTGAAAAGGCAGACCACGTCGACCGATACGGCGATAGGACACACCATCCACACCTGGTCGAGATAATTCTTCAACCTGGTGTCCGGTGCCAGGATTCATATCCCCGGTCAGTGTCACAAAGTCGAAAGTCAGGTTTTCAAAATAGAATTCAGGTGTGGCCATTATTCCACCACGGCATTATTGCGAGACATACCCGGTGCGGGTGCGGTTTTTTTGGTGGCTTCAGTGTTGTCCTTAAGGGCATCAATCAAAGGATTCAACATATCCAGCAATCTAAAACTGATGGCTTTATCAATCGCTTGATCAGTGATGCTGCCTTCAAAATCCGCGACATTACGAATATCTTCTTCATCGCCACCTAAAAATTTAGCCCCTTTACCAAGGTTCACACGGGCCATTCGGGTCAAAGGATCTTCATTTCTCTCCAACGATTCCCGCTCGATATCCTGCAAAGCCTTAAGCCGTTGATTGCCCATAACACCGAAACGTTCAACACCTGCCTCCGCAGCTGCTTGTTCTGCTATGCGTAATTGTTCGGCAGAATAAATCTCAGGTTGTGCGCGACGAACACGGATTGCACCAGCCACTTGATCATTCTCCCCAACTTCATTGCCTTTCTGAGTGGATTCATAAGCACTCATTAATTCGCCGCGGGATTGTTGCAATGTGGAGTAAGCCTGGAAGCCTTCTACGTCACCAAAAAACTTAAGTTTATCCTCACCGGACATATTCGCTGTGGCTTTTTCGATCTGATCCATACCAGCAAAAAGACCATCTTTATCCATACCTCGTCGCATTAAGGTTCTGGTTAATGCTTTTATTTCAGATGCCGCTATTTCAGCAGATCGTCGGGCTTTTGATAAAACTGCAAGTGATGAAATCGCTTCTTCATCTGTACCGCCAACTGCCGCAACACCCGGTGCAATTTGAGCAGAATTACTTAACAGTGCATTAACGTCAGTTTTGGTTACAGCAGAACCAGCAAAGCCTTTGTTCATGATAGATCGAATACTGCCAGCTTCTTCTTTACCAAAGGCTTGTTGCAGAGTAACAGCCGCTTCGGCAGATGCACTGGGATCTGCGATGGTTCCAATTAGTTCTGCAAACATCTCCCTTTGATCTGCAATACCAAAGGACTCCAGATTAAACTGAAGTTTTGCGGCGGCGGTGCGATCAATGCCTGCCGTCGCAACTGTTTTTTTGGCCTCATCAACCATTCTTTGCATTTCATTTTCATCGCCGCCTGCCAGCTGGGAAAGCGCTGCCAATCCATATTCTGAATTTCTAGTTCGACTACTCGCTTTATCTATTTCGGCATTATGAAACTGTAATGCTTTGTTAGCGACACCAATTGCAGTTCCCAATGTGAAAAAACCACCTGCATATTTAGCTAGAGCCATGGCACCTTTATCAAAACTCAGGCTTTGTTTTTTCCCTTCATCGGCTGTTCTTCGGAATTGGCCTTCAGCTTTTTTCTGAGCATCTACAACACGCAAAAATGCTTGAACCGCTTTGGCTTCATCAGCTTCCAGATTAAATTTAACGTTTGCCATATTTATGCCCAAAAAAAAGGCGCCACGATGGGCGCCTGTTAAATAGCCTGCATGTAAATGATGTCAACTTTTCACAAAAAATTAATCAATCGTTCCTATGAAAGCGAAGAAAAGAATCACTAATACCGTAACAAACAAACCCAACATTATTGAGCAAATCAAATCCCTGGTTGGATGATATGACGTTGGGTTAAAGTTGGGTTTTAAAAGAACTCGTCCACTATTCAATTTCTGCCCACATTTTTTACATGTCACATCTGCCCAGTTTGATCTATCTCCGCAGGCTCGACAATCATATAAGTCGTTCGCATCATGAACGGTCATTAATATGCGAATGAATTTATTTGCATCCGCTTTTGTTATACCCTTCCAAACATATCCGCTAAGTGAACTTATTTGATCAATCTGTTTTTGAGATGCAGGTTCTCGGTGCCAGGATTGTGGTGTGGCACCATCATTAAACGCTTTTTCGATTAACCTGGCCGCATCAATCTTTGTCAGGCCAACCTGTTTTTTTAAGCCTAACTCCATCATCAATAGTTTTTGAGGCAGAGTTGCCAGTTTGTCTTTATCCATAAAAACACCTTTATGACATCCAGAAAATATCAGCAAAGGATGGATAATAATCTTTAATCAGTCCAGATCGCCATCTTTCATAGTCTCGGTATCTTCTTGACTTTTTTTTTGATTGCGAACTGCTTCTCTGATTGTTGGCATATCAATCAGGTGCCCTATAACTGTTTGAACGTTGTTCGTGTTCAGCAATTTCAATAGAGATATTTCAGGCCCGCTTAACCGATAATTTTGTTGCAAAGCTATTACAGCAATATTCCAGCATTCCTGCAGCGTTAGATCTTCACCATCGTCAAGCCATGCTGAATAAACACGTTCCCCTTGTTTGCTCAACTTTGAAAACGCTGGCATCGACTCAGTGACCAATTCACCATCCGGGCCGAGTATCAATGATTGTGGTAATGCCGAACCGGTGCCAAACACTCTGGCAATCGGGATCAGCCAGTCATTTCCATCATCCAACTGGGCGATGTGACCGTCGATCACTTCGGTTTTGCGAAGATCTGCCGGGAATGGCGGTAAGGCTTGAACATAGCCGATCCAGTATTTACCTTTGTTGAATGCTTGCCAGTGTTGTGTTTTGGGATAGTGGCCGATTTTAGGTAGTTTGCCACCGTCGGCTTTTGGTTCCACGCCGAAGATGATTCCGGCACCGCCATCAGGACCCCGTTCTGTTTCGCAGAAACTGACAGAACTCAGGTCATCCAGTGCGGCGATCCCCGCTGCCTGAACGGATTCACGGGTCACATCACGCCGACCAGGTAAGTAATAGAGAAACGCCGCCATCAGGCAATCGCACTGGCTGTGTTGACCGCGATCACGGCATTGGTGCCATCATAAACCGGATGCACTTCTACCTCTGCGCCAATGATTTCACCCGAATCACCTGAGAGTTCCTTGACCAGAATCGTGCCTTTATAGCTGGTCAGTTTGATATGTTCCTCAGTCGCATCCGCCACGCGAGTGCCGCCATTAGCGGCTTTACGCAGATAATATTCACAATTATCGTTTGTGTGGCCAACACCATTGGCACCAACCAGCGTCATGGCTTTTTCTACATCGAGCGTGGTGAATTTAATAATGGGCACCCGGTTGGCAATGTTCACAAAGGTGTCATAAGGCAGGCCATCACCGCCACGCCGGTTCAGGTTGACCCCGAAATCCACATTGAAGGATTGCACGCCCTCAAACTGGGTACCGTTGATGTTCACCGGACCACTGAAAAACATTTGATCAACGGTCAGTGTGTCTGCTGGCAATGCCTGTGAAGCGGTATAGGAAATCGGTGCATTGGTGCCGTCATAAACGCCCACCGCCATGAACTCCATTCGGGCCATTTCTTCGCTACCGGCTGACAGTGACATCGGCACCAGAATGCCGTTGGCCAGTGTCGCTTTCATGTGCGTCGAACCGGTTTTGCGGGTGCCGCCCGGTTGATGCTGCTGCAGGTAAAATTCCGCGCCTGGATTGGTTTCATCCGAATCAATTACAAAACCACTGATCCCGCCTTTTGAAAGTGCGGTGGCCACCTTGCTGGTGCTGAATCGAATGTCGGAGTTCAGTTTGCCCACCGCTGAAAACGTTGGGTCAGCGGCACCATCCGACATCATCTTGATAATGCTCTGATTAAAGTTGTGTGATTGATTCAGGATCTGATCAAGAAACACATCATTCGTGGTGCCCTTTGTGTTGATCTTAATCGCGTAGATTGAAAATGCGTTAAATGCCATGGCTTTATACCTTTACAGTGCGTGATCGCTTGTCAGAGTTAATACTGAGAACCAGGTTGCGGTTTAGATAGGCCGCGAGTTGTTGCGCTTCATCCTTGGTGATAGCAGTAATTTCAGCAGCCTTATCGGGCGCGCCGGGTTTGTACTGATACATATATCGTGGTGCATCCATGCTCACGGTAGCGCGCTTGCTGGTGCCGGTGATCCGCGCCTTGCGCAATACCATCCGTTTCAACTGTCCAGTCAGTTCCAGAGGGCGACGATGGCCATAACGTTTTTCTTTCATTTTGTTATAACGCGGTTTACGTTCCTGGTAGCCATATCGCTGCCGGGCACCTCGTGCAAAATGTCTGGGCAGAATATTGCTGTGCCACTCATCAACCGTAGCTTGTAGCTGAGTTTTGACGGCCCGCCGCAACTCCTGAGGTTTCAATCCTTCCATCCCGGTGTAAGTGATCGTGCCACGTATCGCCATCAGATCCGTCCGCAATTTGAACAGTGCTGGTCTAAGCCGAGTTTGTCGCGCATATATCCGACCAGGCTGGCTGCTCGTGAAAAAATGGTGCTGTGGCCAGAAACCCCAAACAGGCTTTTTGTTTCATGGTTATGAACGCGCCGATCTGTGCCCATATAACCCACGCGGCCCATATCACCCCAGATATGAAAGGGTAAAAATCGCGAAGATGCCACAGCGGTATCGTCGAGGTTGTGAAACACATCAACCCGCTGCAGCTGCAACGGAAAGTTGTAATCCCGATCAAGCGCCGGATTAATCAAAATCAATCGGTCAAATGGTGCGCCCTTTTCACAGGCCGCCACCAACTTTGCACAGCCGTTGCTGTGACCGATGCCAATGGAGTGTTTTGGTGTCATACCTGCCAGCAAGTTGATCAGGTTTTTACTAAACAACCGAACACCCAGCAGGCCGATCCATCCGTAATCCGCCTCAATGATCTGGTGGCCATCAAGGTAAGGTTTCAGCCGATCAATGGTGCTCGCCCCGCCATCCCTGACATTAAAGCCATGCACCAGCACGATAGTGGATGGTCGCATCTTCATATTCCGCTCCACACAACCATAAATTCAGCCTGGTAATAGTCTTCGTCCATTTCAGCTTCTTCTGAATTGGTGCGTATTGGCAGCGAAGGCATTTCCATTTGAATCACGTTCAGGTAATTATCGGTACCGGCTATGGCGATAATTTCATCAATCACCGCACCGAGTGGGTTCATGAATCCGAAAACAGCATCGGATTCACTTGCCTGGTCTGCTTCAGCCACATCAGCTTCAAAAGCCATGTACAGTTCGCCCGTGGCTTGATACTGAAACTGCGCTATTTTTTCGCGTTTCCATTTATCTGAAAAACCAATCAGGGCAAAGGGCCGCTGCAGGTCTGACTGTGGCAGGTTGACCAGGTAAATATGTTCTTTGGCTTCATCCGCATCCGCACTGTCTGTCCACTGCTGAAAAGCGTCTGTTGCTGCCAGCAGATCTTGCATGTGGCTGAGTGGTAAACTCAAACCATTGGCTGGTATTTGCGGCATGATTAGCGCCTTGTTTTCTTGATAAGTTCGCGACGTTCAACAGTAATGGTGTGACACGATATCGTGTCCGATTGAAACCGGGTCAATGCCCACACTTCACTGTTAATAGTCACCACATCAACAACATCCGGTTTTACAATGCCTTTCACCGGATCGCTGCTGATTAATAATTGCATTTGACGAATACGCCAAACACCATCTGACTCGTCGACCTCATCATCCATGCTCGACAAAGGCATGTATGGAATCGTGGTGGATGTGCCATTCAGAGGCTGATAAACAAGCTGTGAGGCGAAATCTGCTTCATCCAGAAAATTCACATGGATATCATCACGAATATCATCCAGTAAGCCCATGTTTATTCCTCAAAAAAAAGGCCGGGATGTCCCGGCCTTTTGGTTGCTACATTTTTCTGACTTTTTACCTATTCGTCTTCACTTTCAAAAACGGCTGAATAGGCTTCATCATAGATTTCATCGGTAATAGTTTTGCCGATGTTTTCTGTGATGATGTCGCGGTTTGGTTTTTCATCAACCCACAACGTTTCATCTTCTTCATCCAGATCCTGCATCGCCTGAACAACTTCTTCGAGCGTGGCATTTTCTGAATCACCAGATGTTTGCTGTTCCAAAAATGCTACAGCTTCATCACGCATCGCGGCTGTAATTTTGGTTTTTAAATATTTACCAAGATCAGCCACTTTAGTTTCACCATTGAGTGCCGTAATTGCGTTGGCAACTTGTTGAACAGTGACTTCGCCATCTTCGCTTTCATCGAGCAAAAAAGCCGGGAGAATCCCTTTCGGAATTTTGCCGACGATCTCGATTTCTTCACCTGCCTTGAACTGCAGTTCTTCTTTCAGTTTATAGGTACCGGCTTTTGATGAACCAAGAAGATGGGAGCGGACTTTCGCCTGCTCCCCGGTCAACTTGACTGATAAACCGGCAGGAATAGTAATTGCCTGTCCGAGTGTTTGTTTCATCAAATCACCTATCAGCTGAATGTGGTTAACAACGCATGCTGCCAGTAGCCATACGCGACGTTTCGCATGGCTTTAATGCCATAGTGATGCACGTCTTCGTTGAACTCCAATTCAGAGCCCTCAGCAATCGCTGACACCATCAGATCTTCTTCTTCCTGACGAATCAGCGGAGCACCGCCGCCATCGGTACGGAACATGGCAAATTTGTCTGTCCATGCACTTAACCGAGGATTAACCGCCAACTCGAAATTGAATCCGCCAATGTTAGTTAATGTGTTAGTGCGAGAACCACTACCATCAACAATCACCGGGTTTTTCAATGCCGCTGCAGCCGATGCCATCATCGATACAGGAACCATGATCAGGAACTGTGTGGCTTCCTCATTCATCGGCTCACCCTGATCATCTTTCTGTCCGATGATTTTTTCCACGCCTTTCAGCACAGCCGTTTCAAACTCAGCTGCTGTCGGTGCAGTGGCAGATGATGCTGAAGCACCCACACTGTTGGATTGTTGTCCGGAATCACCTTCTGCATGATCCGTGTCAAAATAATACTGTCCGTCATAGCAAACCGATGCAGCACCATTCAAAATTAATGGAGATAACAATCCGGCCCAGTGTGCATTTGCACGGCGTGCCATTTCATTGATCCGCATCTGAATTTGACCGGTTTTATCACGACGCATCCAGTCCACAGGAATTTCCAGAGTGGCTTCAAACTTTTTGTTTTTCACCACAATGCCATTTTCACGCAAGCCCTTGGCCTGACGACCACCGACCCATTCACGCATCGCAGGAGCCTGGCCCAACCAAGCGTATTCTTCTGACTCTTGGTCTGAGTCAAACTTTTGAGAAATGGGATCAACCCAGGAAGCACCCAAGTTTTGCTCAAGTGCCAAATAAAAATCGCCGATAATAGATCGGCTAGTAATTAACTTTTCCACGATTATGCCTCCATCGCATCAAATTCAACGATAGCCACGCCGGTGGATACCCAGCGTGACACCTTGCCGATCAGGCTGTTGCTTTCCGATGTCAACGTAAACGTGTTGTCATCACTTGCATAAACAGCAGGACGATCATTGGCCGTAATGGCCAGGGCCGAAATTGCCAAACGCACATTGCCTTTTTTGCGGACAATGACGCGGATATCTCCAGCACTACCGCCAGAGTTATCTGCATTGCGTGTTGCAAAGCCCAGAAACTTATCGCCTGCAGCCAATGGCCGTGCATAACCACTGCCATTTTCACCGACTGCAGCACCCTCATAGATGATGTCCGATGCAATGACCGGATATTCTTCCATGTCACCCAGCTGATAATCGCGAGGTGTGTCTTTTGCTAATGTCGCCATTATTGTTTACTCCCCAAAACACGAACCTTGCCTTTTGACTTCGCTTTTGAAAAAGCAACAAAGGCATTAAAAGAACTGAATTCCTTGCGAAGATCTGCATTGGAATCCCACTTAGCCTTGCAATCGGCTTCAATGTCACCGGTATCAGCTGAAGCCTGTTGTTCTTCAGCAACCGCTGGAGCCGGTTCAGGACGCTTCGTGACAACTGTTTGATAAGCCGACTCACGTGATGTGCGTTCAGCCTGCAGCACCTTGACCGCAGCCTGTTCGCCCGTGGTTTCACCGTCGAACTTCAGCGTATTGATCAGCGCTTCATGGCCTGAAATTGACTGAGCCTCGACCGACTGAATACGCTCACGTTCGGTATTAGCGCCTTCCGCACGGGCTTCAGCTTTGATGGCTTCCATATCGAAGCCTTCAATCTTGCCTGAAGTAAACCCTTCTTTTGCGGCATTGAATCCTTCGTCGTGGATAGATTGATAAATATCGGGATGCTCTGCTTTCAACACCGCGACGGTTAGTTCCGGTTTATCAGCCGGAGAAGTACTTTTGCTCGTAGTCATACGACCTCCGTTTATATTACGATTACCGGTCAACCCGGCGATTACTGACTCTAATGATCCGAGTCTGTCGGCAAAGCCTGCTTTCACCGCCTGCTCACCAATCAATATACGGCCACGATGGGCCGCCACTTCTTCCACTGTCATGCCTCGGTTTCGAGCGACATTGGAGAGAAATACATCTTCCAGCGCATCCACTTCGGCCTGAATCACTGCCAGCCCTTCGGGGGTGGCGGCGTTGGGCCGTTTGTCTGGTGCGCGAGAACTTACAATTTCAATATTTCCGGTATTTGGATTCAGTCTGCGACCGGTGACCACACCAATGTTTCCTACCTGGGCAGTCGCATCTATAATGATTTCATCTGCTGAAGATGCCCACCAAAAGTGAGCACTGGCCGCCATACCACCGACATACGCGATAACGCGCTTTTCAGATTCCCGCATCATTTCGCCAAACTCATGAATACCTACAGCGTTGCCGCCTGGTGCCGTTTCAAAGTGCATCACGATGCTGTGAATAGCTGGGTTTTTCTGAGCCGCATTAAAATCCAGCGCCACCTGACTGACGCTATGTGCGCCAGAGATTTCAGTGAACATATTGGCTTTCGGGAATACCGGACCATCCATCGGAATGATGGCCACGCCATCACGCTCGGTGGCCATGCGGGTATTGTTTAATGGTCGCCCCAGTTGTGCTGCAATGGCCTGTGGATCAGTGTTGCGTTCGGCAATGGCCATGATGGTGTCCATCATGCTGTCGGTTATCGCCCAGGGTGACCCGTTGGCAATAAAATCAATTGCTGTTTTCATCATCTTCTCCGGGCAATAAAAAACCGGCATCTGAGCCGGCTTCTTGGTGTAGTCCATCTTTGATTCGCAATCGTCGTTCGCGAACCTGCTGAGTATGATTCCGCTCCCAGTCACCGCCTGTGACTTCCATGGTGATCTCATCCAACGGCTTCACGCCCATGCGTTCGTAAATCTCAGCCGCCTTGCTTTCTTTAAGTTCATCAATATGGCCGCGTGGCGGGCCATGCCAGCGCGACTGCAAATAGGCTTGCCGGATAAACGGATCGGTAAAATACCCCGGAGCAGCGAAACGACCCAGTGCCACACCTTCATCAACAAATGATTCGAAGATCGGCTGACAGAACCGTGACACCATCCATTTGCGCTCTTTGGTAAAGTAACGCCAGGCTTCAAGTATTGCGGCCCGTGAAGCGGAATAGCTGGATGAAAAGTGTTTGATCAGAATTTCATAAGGCAACTCAATGGCAATACCAATTTCACGCACCACGGCCACCCAGAAATTCTCAAACCCAGCGTTTGGTCGACCCGGTGAAGCAGTTTCGATGGATTCATTCACATCCAGACTCAGGATGCTGCCGGTACCCATTTTTAAATCAACGTCATTGGCGGTTTGTGCTACAGCATCATCACCTTCGGTTTTAATGAAAACGGTGAACAATCCAGCCAGCACCGCTGCCTGCAATTCGGCTTCGGTGTAATTACTCAGTTGCTTGAGGGTTTCAATCACCGGTGCCAGATCTGGCACGCCACGTGATTGTCCAGGACGAAGTCGTTTGAATAAATGCAAAACGTGTGGATTGCCGTTTTCATCAAACGCATCGTATTCAATCCATTGCGCTGATGCGCCACGGGATGAGCCTGGGTGACTTTTTAAAACCTGATATTGAATGGTTCGGCCATTGGCATCTTTGACCACGCCGTTTCGCAAGGTTTCGGTGTTTTGCTTATGATCCTTGTTACATAACCGGTCTGACTCAATCAGCTGCACGGCCAGTTGATACGGCAGGTTTTTGCGTTCGCGATTGGTGAGTAATCCCAACACATCACCTTTTTCAAGATGAGAACGATATGCAGTACCGGTAAGCTCGGCTAAGGTTTCACCGTCATAGCCGATGTCCTTACATAGCGCCTGAAATTCAAACTCAACTCGCGATTCCCATGCTTCAGCCTGATCCTCAGAAATATTCAGATACTCGCGATTAATGGAGCATTTATGCCATAAGCCATACCCGATCACCGAGGTGACCTTAGTCGAGATCGCGCCTGCAGCTATCGGATTGTTGCGGATCAAATCACTGGAACGATCCTGCAGTGTGGGCAAGTCATAGCCCAACGCGGTATCAGCATCCAGCTGCCTGGCACGCCATGCACGCATCGAGTTTTTGCGGCGGCTGGCTCCTTCATACCCTCCAGCCAAAGCGGAATTGATCCGTTCCTCCGCTAACTCACGTGCCACGTTGGCTGGTAACAGGAAATTACCAAATTGTGTGGGTACAGGTTTAGCCACCGAAATAACCTCGCGAAATACTGATGCCGCCACGTGATAACCGGCTGACTTTCTTTTGCCAATAGTCGATGTTTTTACGGATTTCAACGGCATTGGCACGGGTCAGCTGACGGCCATCAACCATGTAATATTGTGAGCGTGAAACCTTGTCATCTGCCTCCATCCATAAAGCCAGTTTTGCTTCGGCTTGTTCAAGTGTTATTCCGGGCATGGTGTCAAACTCCACTGCTAATCACGCGGCGACCGCGTGTTTTTGGTTTATCAATAACGGCATAAGCGGCTTCATCGGCTGGCAAATTATCAAACAAATCTGACTGGGCCAGTTTCGCTTCCAATGCATCCCATTGGCCGGGTGTCATGGTGTGGATCTTGACTGAACGTCCGGCATGCAATGCCATCACCGTGCAGTCAATAGCCTCATTACGCACACCTGATTTCACTTGCCAGGATTTTTTCCGGCGAGCGCGTCGATCCGGAACCAGCACCTCAGACATGAGCTGCTCATAAAAATCAGCACGGACAGTTTTATACCAGTGCATTCGGCCAGGGCCACTGCCTTGAAGCGTCACCCGGCCTTTATCACCGATCAATAACTCTTTGGCTTTATAGGTGCCGACCATGTAGGCCCGCAGACCGTACTTGCTGATCTTGGTTTTGGTTTTCTGATCCAGCTTTTTCGGCAGGCTGAATATTTCACGGGTACCGTAATCATTCGATGAGCCTTTACCGGCCATCAGCCCTCGGTTTTGCCTTGCCCTTACATAACTGTAAACGGCATCATTAGTTTGACCGTCTGATGAATCTATCGTGGCCGCACTAAGCTGCATTTGCCATCCTGCAGCATGGCGCATTGGCCGGAACAAAATCTTGTCGAGTTCTGACCAAACCGGATCGTTCTCATCGACTGTGGTGCTTTTCGCTGGAAGTTCATCCCAGTAAACCAGCCACATTTCCTCACCACGACCCCATGCCCAAATGGTAATGGCCACGCGATCATGCTGAACGTCCACACCAGCCGTCAGGATCAGGCCGCCATGGGGAACGGTGAAGATTTCATAATCTTCGCCACGTTCCGCCAGTTGGTCTGGATCGGGTGCGTCGGTTTGATACTCGTATGGCAGGGCCAGTTTCGAGTTGGTAAAAACAATCAGTCCACTTTGATCGCCACGATCAGCGTCGTATTTGGCCTCTAAATAATCTCTAACCACATCAGCCAGGCTGGTACCAGGCAAACAGACATAAAGTTCATTCAGATCCCGGAAACCATAAATGCTGGTTGAATCAGCAGTCGGTTCCCATCCACAAAGCGGATCACCTTCGTCATAGGCCGCTTTGACGGTATCGAAAATATTCTTTTTACGCTGCCAGTCATCCCAGGCGCTGCCACAGTGTGGGCAGGCATAAATGGCCGAATCTGGATCATTGTTGCCAAACACAGTGTGCGTGATATTGTCAGAGCGAAAACCCCACGATACGTTGTCCCAGTTCAGGACATGCTTTTCATCACAATCATGGCAACGGATCGGCAACACCATCTGATTCGACAGGTTGATAAATTCTTCAACCCGTGAAACGCCTGCGACCGAGGGTGTGCCACCCAGCACCAGCTTGCCGCTGCGCTGACGCTTGAGCCGTTCACGCGATAACCGGATGGCATCGCCTTGATCCTTGACGTTCTCACTGGTGTCGTCTGGTTCTTCAGCAACGACCAGTTGAGCCGGTGTGGATTTGACGTTGCTCACCGAGTTGGAACCGACCATTTTCAGGAAGCCGCCCGGAAATTTTTTAAACAGGTTCCGCTGGCCATCCTTGCGGACTTTGGTCACATCAATCAATCGCGACATGGCTGGCGTGGAGCGGATGCTCGGTACCAGCTTTTCATCGCTGAATTCTTTGGCTGCACCCTCTTTAGGAAACAGCAGCAGTATATTGCCGGGCTGGCATTCGGCCCGCTTGCCCAGGTAACCGACCAGACCAAAGGTCCAACCAATCTGGGCAGCCTTCATCATCACGACGATGCGAATATGCTGCATGTCCAAAACGTTGAAGATGCCCCACAAATACGGAACGTAATCGACGTTATATTTGCCCGCTAAATCCCCAGATTCTTCGGGGAGAATAAACTCCGCCCGCATCCATTCCAGTGTTGCTCTATTCTTCGGCGGTATCCATTTCTTTGCGATCCGGCTCATCATCGAGAGCAATGACGCTTTCAGAATCTTCCTGATATCGTCCGGGATAGTCACCGATGAGTTTGTAGGCGGCTGAAATATGGCCATTTACCATGTCCTGATTTACTGCAATATCGTGTTCCCCTTCAATATCGGCCACGATTTTCATTAGCGCATTGGAAACTTCCGACCGGCTGACGGTAGCCCACTGCTCCAGCATCGGTTCCAGATCTTCAACTGATATCAATAAACCCAGGTCTTTCAGGTTCTGCGTTTCCATCGCAATGGCTTTTGCCATGGATTCTCGGATTCGCATTCGGGTCAGTTCTGCCTGATCAGCACCTCCACGCCCAGCGGCTTCATCAGTTAATCGCTGAAACAATGCCTGCAGCAGCTGACCATTCGTGAGATTTTCGGCAACGCCTATTTTCGCGGCCAACTTTGAAACCGCCTGCTGTGACTTTCCAACAGCAAGCGCGATATGGCTTTGGTTAGCTGGTTGGTTGAGGTCAAGTTTCATAGTGTGATCGTTAGTGGTTTAAGGTGTTGATATGAGCCAGTTACAACCCCACATGCACCACCACTTCAAATTTTTCAGCGGGAACGTAGAGCCGCAAGCGCCCCACCCCCGAGTAAGGACCCAAACGTTTTGTAGGGTAAATTACTCACGGGTTTGCTCCAAAAACATTTCATGAGCGTCTTGATTGTTTAAGTTTGATTCCGCAATCCGAATCAACCGGACTTTCAATTTGTAATTCAAGATGCCTGCAACAATCATTGAAATGACCGAGATACTTGCCACGACTCCCCCGGTTATTTGTTCAGCGGTCAATCCAGAAATTAATAAGCCCAACCAACTGAGGAAATAAACGACTTTTGATGAGCCGAGAGAAATAGTTTCAAAAAAACGATTGAGGATTTCACTCAAGTTCATGCTGTCACCTAAATCTTGGGCATAAAAAAAGCCTCTAACGCAAGCGCTAGAGGCATTTATGGAATCATGTGCAGATTTATATAACAATTTGGGGTCCCTTTGCAAACTTTTCTTTCATGTCCGCTAAATCACTGGCGCTGACGTTCACAATGATTTCACCTGCAAAGTGTTTTTGCGCTGATTTTACGAACGCTGATTCGATTAATGCAGCCACCTCCGGTTTGTTTTCCTTGATCCAGTTCCATGCAAACACCTTACGTTCTGGATCTAGTCGGGAAAGATTGAGCTCCATCAGTTAGATACCAGGTCACGTAGTGCACTGGCAACAAAACCGATTGTGAAATCATGAGCAGCTTTGATGCGTTTCTTTCCACACTTCAACCGATCAGCGACTTCATCCCAACTGAGCATGCCCCCGGTTTCTTTATCTTCGGTGTAATACAGTTTTGTTGCCTGCAGTGCTAAATCATCAAAGCGGCCTAACTCAGTCAACGCTTCCTCGACACGCTGCTCAGTCGGGAAATCACCCTCATGGATTTTGATGTGATCCATCTGCTCCGCAGACATTGGTGGGTAATCCAAACGAGACATGCCATCACGGCTGGCCCACTGTCCCCATCGATACAACAATGATTTAGTGTTCACCCGAACGTCACGATTCATACCCACCCCCATGAAGTAAAAGCCTTGTGACAACCAAGACAACCGAAGACAACCGAAAAAAAAGCGGTTGTCACAACATAACTATCTGATTTATTTATTAAAAAACATGATGTGACGTATGTGACAACGTAATCACGTGCGCATGTATGTGCGCGCATGTGCGCCCACGTGTCACGTAAGGAGGTTGTCACGGTTGTCACAAATCTCTTAAAACGAGTAATGGCGCGGCTTTTCGGCGTGACAACCTCAGAAAAAACGGATGTCACTAGGTTGTCACGGTTGTCACAAAATTGGTTGATTTCAGCCAACATCAGAAAGGTGCCTCATTATTTTCAGGTCTGACATACACTCGCCGCTGTACTTTTTTGACTGAAGTTCCGGTTAAAATCCACCGCCGAACATTCTTCCATCCCAACGCTTTCATGATGGGTGCCAGGCGATTAGTGTGGGCACGGGTCATGTGCCCCCCGTCCAATTTGATACAGTTGATCAACAAATCCGCAGCTGTGAAATATTCATCTGTTGTCGAATCGAGGAAGTCCTGCAGCATTGATTCCCATGGATCGGCCTGCATCCGGTTATCCTGCTCACTCTCGAACAGAGCAAGCTCATCCGGGCCGTCTACCCACCACCGTTCACCCGATTGATAGGCATGAAAGGCTTCAGCCCATAACAGATCGCGAAAATCAGCTAACGCCTGCACATTGATTTTTGTACACATCACCGGCCAATAACGTCGGTTCCCTGTGTAATCTTTCAGGTATTCATCCTGATTAGTGGTACCGACAAAAACACATTGCCTGGGGAAATCATGAGCAAACGTGCCGTAACTCGGTCGATATCGGTCACGCTGTTGAGAAAAGAACATCTTAGCCGCCGTGTTTTCTGCCTTGTTAAAGGCATCCAGTTCGGCCATTTCAACGCCCCACACCCCCGTAATGTTTTGATAGGCATCTTTATCGCCAATCGGGATGGGAGCATCTGAAAACCACTCACCAAAGAGCGTCTTCACCGCTGTCGACTTCTTGATCCCCTGATTACCTTCGAGGATCAACACCGTATCAACCTTGTTGATTTCATCGGATTTGAGTGGTGGCATAATTCTGGCCACAGCAGAAATCAGAAAGTAACGACTGACCAACTGCAGGTAAGCAGACCCCGCCTCAGCTTTCGCGCCGAGACAGCCTTCCAGCCAATTATCAATGCGCTTTTCACCATCCCAAACGAGCGATGATAAATACTCACGCACCGGATGAAATCGTTTTGACTGACTGGAAGCCAGCAACGCATCCAACACCTCAGAACGGGGAGCATTAAAGTTATAGCGATCACTCAGCCATATACGCAAACGGGCCGTGTCACCATCATCCCACTCCCCGGTCTTGAATTCCTTCACACCAGGTTCTTTTCGCTTCAGGATGCGATAAGAGAAATCACAATAAGCCAGAACATCTTTCCATGCCGGATCGTTATCGAGGATCAAACGGATGTTGAATGCATTGTTCTGAATGATTCCCTTATCGGTTCGTTTGAGTCGCTTATTCCACAACTCCGCCGCAGGCTTCTCCGGGGTATCGGGCACTTCATACTGTTCAATCTGCTTCTTTGTGACCTTCTCGTTCTTCTCCAACTGTTGCCGAATTGCTGCAGCGACCGCCTCCGGACCCTGCTGCAAGGCCAAATCGATAAACGCCTGACTCATACTGTTTTCCCAATAAACGGATAAACACATTCACCCTGGCAATCAAAAGCAGCTAACGCCGCCTGAGTGGTTTCCTCGTTGCCTTTGGAACCGTCCCCAGATCCACAAATCAAAATTGAAATCTTCGGATATTTCTTGCGAAACACCTTACCAACGGCACGAAGGTTTTCATCATCAAACGCCACGGCCACCGGCCAATTCATCGTTTTATGAATAACCGCTGCCGATGCATAATCCCGGACAATCGCCAGCTCCTTTTTCACCTTACCCAGCAAATGAAACGCGCCTGAATAATCGGTACCGGTCAAAAATCGAGACTGACCATGTTCATCGATAAACTGCAAACCACGCCATTCATCCTCAATCGTCCTGATCGGAATCACCACCGTCTTTTTGCTATATCGCAGGCCATACCCCCCGATATGATTGTTGAATAAAAACGGCGCTTTACCGCGATCAGGCAATTTTGCAAAAATCTCAGCAGCACGATGAGAGGCTTCAATTCGCACCTCATCTTCATGTTGTTTTTGCATGGCCTGCATATCGGTAAAAACTTGCAAGGATTCATACATCGACTCGAACGGATCATCATCCACCATGTCCGGCTTCAAAAAATCAAAACGCCGGTCATACCAATTACAGACAAAACCACACAACTCCGTGCGAACATCCGGAATCACCAACTCACTGAAACAATACGCCCCGCTTCGGGTTCCACTGGTCTTACCTGTGACAGGTACACGATGCACAGCACCATCAGTCACCAATTCATCAACGATCAGCCCCAAAGACTGAACATGCGCCAACGCCTCAGAAATTCTCACGACACCACCGAACACACTTGCTCCACAATTCAGGTGTGCGCGCTGGCAATGTAAACAACGCCATCAAACCACTGAAAATGGTTGCCAGAATAGAAAAAACACCAATGGCCAAATAACCAAAGAAAATACCGATCCACGTTTCATCGTCACTCTTCTTCACTGGACACCTCAAAATAAAAAGCCCGATCCAACTCACCCAACCCATACCGTTTAGAGGATTGCCGTAATCGTGATGCACCACTGGATAACCGAAGTGTCGATCCCCCCCGTGTACGCGTGCGCGTCATGGGCGAATCAGCAAAACTCGGAGTGGGAAAAACAGCGCCCTGGGCAGAAAGAAACGCCAGGCACAAACACATAATTTTCGGGGAGATCTTCAGATAACCCTTTGCCACCGCAATCGAAATCGCATGAGTTCGGTTTTTGGCATCCAACTTTCCCAGCATGGCATGATGATGCGAATTCACCGTTGCCAGTGTGCGGTGTAATGAATCAGCAATTTCTGGAAGCGTTAACCCGGTCGGCAACATCGCCAGCAACTCATTTTGCTTTTTCGTCAGATCTGATTTGCTGGCATCCACCTCAATATCAATATCCATAACAAGATCCTTTTTCATAGTAATGATCGAAGAAATTCATCAGAAACCAGATCACACTAAGCACCACAGGAATAAAAAAGGCGGCTGTAAAAACCAACCGCCAACCCACCCCCCAAATGACAAAAGGATAGGAGAGAGAAACATCATGCAGCCTCAACCCGCTCAAAATGCGAACACACCTGATCAAACGAAACCTTCCCACCAGAAGCCTCAGCAATTTTTTTCAACTTCGGCAAAGGTGGCAAGCGATCAGGATCTGCATTTTTGGGGATTAAATGATTGCGAACATAAGCCACTGAATAACCAATCGACTCAGCAAACCGACGACGGTCATCCGCGTTTAACGCATAAAAGAAAGAATTTAGTTCCATGGATGGGGAGTATTAACCTGTGAGGTTCATTTGTCAACCAAAAAATGCACCTTTCAGGGTAATACCCACAAAATTAAGCAAATGCGAAAATGAAAGTCGTAAAAAATAGGAAAAAAACAAATGACCATCAATGAGATACGTCTTGAAAACCTAAAACGGATTTTAAGAGAGGAATGCAACGGCGTACAAAAGCGAATGGCTGATCGGCTGGACATGAAACCAACCTATCTCAGCAGAATCATCAAAACTGACTCAGCCCAAAAACGAAACATCGGTGACGAATTGGCCCGAACCGTAGAAAAAGTCTTCAACAAGTCACACGGATGGATGGACACCACCCATGGTGTAAATGAACCCAGTCAAAAATATAACACCAATAAAGGTATGGATATTGCTCCCGGAATGAGCAGCGTCAACAACGCTGAAGTGAGAGACACCACAATAAGGAGCGTTCCAGTGTTAAATGCCAAACAAATAATATATGGGACTGAACATAATGAAACCGTCCCCACCGTGCTCACCAATCTGGGCACGGAAACCGCCTTCGGTTACGTTATGCAAGGCGAATCCATGGTAAACCCAACAGGATGGCCAAGCATTCCCCCAGGTTCAATTATTATTGTTGAACCCACCATCGAAGCCATGCCAGAAAAAATCATTGCCGTAAGAGATGACAAAGAAAACGTCATGATCAAAAAACTGGTTCAGGACGGTGATATGCATCTATTGATGGCATTAAACCCACAATATCCAGCCATCACACTCACCAACAAACACACCTGCCTGGGCACTATCACCCAGATCATTTACAACATATAACCCGCCAGAAAACAGCTTGCGTGGGGCAAGTGTTTTCAAAGGAGCCAAAATGAAAAAGATCCTCACAATCACATTAATCCTGATCACCTTCACCCTCGCCGCCAACCCGATTGGCATCACCGCCGAACAAGCCACGCACAATTTAAAAAACCTCACCTACCAATCAGCCCCGCTTCACGATGGCACCCCCCGCATGCTTATCCAGAGTGAATCAGGCATTATTCTCGGAGAACTCACCGGCCCGCCCGACAACCTCAAAGCCATATCCGTCATGTTCGGTGTCACTGACGATAAAAACAATCTTCAAGCCATACACATTCACCAGCAGCTGCTGGAAAACCTGTTTCCAAACTGGCAACAATCATCCACCTGGTACAACGCCGCCTTAAATCACATCATCAATAAAGACCTGATCGCCGAAATTGACCGCAACCAGGCCACCATCACGCTCGAAAAAATAACCCTGCAGAACCACAACTTCATCAGTTTAAATATCGACATAAACCCGCAGTAATCAACGTATTGCTACCCATCAATACGTAACACATCACAAAAACACAAAACATTTCTATCAATAATTAACCTTTTAGGTGTTGACAAGTGAACCTTTGAGGTTCATATTTGCTTCACGCTCTCCAAAAGCGTCGTGCCCGGAACTTTAATCCGACCAAGAATTCAGGACCGGGCACGTTATTTAACAGGAGCAGGTGAAGTGATATGAAAAACACAATGGAAATAAACAATCTGGATCGAGAGCTCTACACCAGGGAACAAAAAATCGATACCGCTATCGGTGTCTGCTCGATCCTGATCTTTTTTATCGCCCTGGTCGCGTAATGAAAGCCGCGCTGAAACGGTTCCTGAAACGAAACGCCAGAGCCATCAACGACTGCGGGTTTTTGATCGCCCTGTTCATCGGCTCACAAACCGCCTGTTTCTGGATTGGCTAATGCACACCCGACCAAAAACACGCAACCCAAACATCGACATCGGACTCGCCGTGCTCGACATCATCCGCCCGGATGGTGTGCCACTGCCCTACCGATTCATTGCCGATGTATGTGGCTGCTCCCCCCAATTTATTTACGGCCTTGAACAATCCGCCATTAGAAAACTGAAGCAACAAACCAATGGCCAGCTTCAAGACTATTTGACTGATTAAGGAGATATGCCAGTGATCTATTTAGAAGACTTACCAAAACCGCTCCCAAGAAAATGGGAAATGGAGATTTTCCTTACCTTAATTGCAGCAAATGAACATATCGAAACTCACCTATCTTTACTGCCAGAGGATAGATCTCATTACCACAACGGCAGATATCAAGTACTGAGCAAGGCAACAGTAACTTTTGAGGTTGGCGATATCGATATCCCCAGCATTCAAATCGAATCACTCAAAAAACAAAAACAGGAAATTCTTGCCGAGGCGCACGTAAAAGCAGAGCGGATTGATCAACAAATTCAATCCCTACTGGCTATTGAATATCAACCTGAATCAGATGGAGGTGAATCATGACCCCCATCACCGCCCTCGAACCCCAAATGAATGCCCAACTGCATCGGCTGGCCAGTGTATTTCCCACCACACTCGCGGATCTTGCCGTTCGCATTCATAAAACGCCACAAAACAACCTGTTCATGGCCTTTGAAGCCAGCGTGCTCATGAACCAACCCGAAATCAAAGTCTCCGGACACGGCCTGTGTGCGTCCGATTCCGTTAACCAACTCATGAAGCGCCTGAAAATCACCGGTGTGGAGCAATACATCCGAGCAAAGGCACATGACCAGGCACAGAGAGGTGAATCATGAAATTTATCATGGCCGGACAACTAGCTTTGTCGATGCTATCAACAGCGATGGGAGATCGTCGATTCCGCATTTTTGAAAAAGCACCATTGATCAAAGCATCGCCAAAAAACAATGGCATCAAATCAGCCAACACCCTATCCCAAAAAGGCCGACGCAAACGCCAGCGTCAACAACGTAGCCAATCATATAAAAAAGGCGGTGTTAAATGACTCAGTCCATGAATATCGAAATACCTAATGAATGTAATGTATTGGCTGAGCTAAAAAATACACTTTCTGAGCTTCATAAATACATTCCACAGGGTGACATTTATGTTGAGTTTGGGCTATGGAAGTATAGTCACAATGAAGCTCCCAATATTCAATTTACATTGAGTTTATGCGATAGAACCACCCAGCCTCAGTGGGCTTTTGCTGAGGCTGATAGCGTTGATGGGCTTAAGTTTGCATCAAAAGAACTGCTAAAAGAAGCCGGAATCACAACAGTTGAACAATATATCCGCCTGAAAAAATGGTCTGAAACAAACGGCGGTGCAGTATGAACATCCTGCAGCCCCTCTTAGATATCCAGCAAAACCTGCGTATTGAACTCGACCGGATGAAATCGGAAGTGAACAATATTCAAAAACTGGAGGCTCTGCCCCTCAAGCCCTGTGCGTTTTGCCACTCCGAAAATGTAAAAATCATAGGCTACCCCGCCCCAAACGAACCCCGGCAACATCAAATCGTTATCCGGTGTGAATGCGGCATTCAAACCATCCCCCAGACATGCTTCGAGACTGAGCCGGGCAGCTTCTACTCAGCCACCTACGACGCACGTGAAATCTGGAATGGAGAACACCAATGATTCACTTCTCAGGAGGCCCAATAGCTGACTTTATCACCGGGTGGGCAATCATCCCCTTCCGGCGCAACCCACACCACTGGAAGCAGATCCACGCCAATCTGGAAGGTGAAGCACTCTATCAATCAAAGTGCGGCTTAAAAGCCGTCACTACTAACGGTGTGCAGCCCCTCGGCATCGGCAACTTTACCAAATGCCGCAAATGCCTCGCTGCAACAGTTAACAAAGCATGAAGCATCGCTGTGTGACTACTGGCACACAACGACCCCAGCAGACAGGTGGGCAACAGTCTGCAGCAGTCGACGGGTTTCCGTTTCCTTTCCCGATCTGCAACTGCCGAGTGGTTCACGTCACGAACCCCGTATCAGGCTGCTGACTGACGTGATGACCAAACGTGCCCGGTCATCCCTCTGGCGAGGCAGTCAGCAGCCTAATGCGGTGCCATGGTGGTAATGGGAAGGAGGCAACAGCCTGTACACGAATGAGTCGGTTCGAATCCGGCCACCGCAGATAATTAATTAGGAGAAAACCATGAGAGTGAATGTATATGCAGAAGAATTACCCGAAACAGGCAGTGTTGAAATTATAGGCAAAGAAATCGAAGGTCAGGTTTTCACTGGGCTAAGAATACCGCTTTATCTACCGGTAACAATGCCAAACGGAAGCCAGGCGCGTGGAAAATTCATGCACCATCCAGGCGATGATGACTCAAGTGCAATCACAATCTGGGGTAAGCAGGATCTCAGAATGCTGCTTATTGAATCCATCCTCAAACTTGATCGGCATTACCAAAACCACTCTGCCAGTTCTATATGTTTCGAAATCCAAAATGAACGGCTTCGGCAAATACATGATGAAGGGTTCGACACCTTTCATGACGATCACCACGATGCAGGCGAACTATCAGGAGCCGCTGCAGCATATGCCATGCACGCAGCAGATGCGTTGCATCCACAATCCCAAGGTGATGCATTCCGAAACGGTGAAATCCCTGACGGCTGGTGTTGGGATGAAAAATGGTTCAAACCAACCACACCCCGTCAAAGTTTGATCAAAGCTGCAGCACTCATTGTTGCAGAGATTGAGAAACTGGATAGACAGGCTTAACAATGTCCGAACTCCACTGCTCTCGCTGCATGCAACCAGTTGGCCAACTCAAAGACGGCCACATCGATTACGGTGTGCGCCTGGTCTGTGCCAAATGCGACGACAAAAAGATGAGTGACGGCATCCCCCACTCACTGCCTGAGTTTCTCAGGTTAAACCCCGCCATGAACAAATTAATGGCCAGAGCCGGGAAAGAACAGAAATGAGAGTCAATCTAATTTCAATGAGTGGCGGTAAAGACAGCACTGCAATGGCTTTACTTGCTCTCGAAAGAAAAACTGAAAACCTTCGCTTTGTCTTTGCAGACACAGGTCATGAGCACCAGCAGACCTATGATTATATTGATTACCTAGAATCAGCACTCAATATCACCATTGAGCGAGTAAAAAGAGACTTTACCCGTGAAATTAGTGTTCGCAGGGCCAACCTGTGCAAACAAGCAGCAACTAAGGCTCATTACGTCCGTAAAAAGAACAAAGCCACCGGAAAATATAAAAAAGTTAGGGTGCGCGGATGGAATAATCGTGCAAGGGTGCGTGCATTAAATGTTTTACATCCAACCGGTATTCCCTTCTTAGATCTTTGTTTGTTAAAGGGCCGATTCCCGTCAACTAAAGCTCGGTTTTGTTCCTCTGAATTAAAACATAACCCTATTGGCGATCTGATTGTTAATGAATTGGAAAGTAACGAGGTATACATCTGGCAGGGTGTCAGGGCTGAAGAATCAAAAGACAGAGCTAAACTGCCAGAGCTGGAAAATGTTGGTGGCGGTCTGTGGAATTACCGACCAATTTTAAAATGGACATGGCAAGAAGTATTTGCAATGCACCATAAGCATGGAATAAAACCAAACCCACTTTATACCCAGGGAATGGGCCGAGTCGGATGCATGCCTTGCATCCACTGCAAAAAATCAGAACTTAAACAAATTGCAAATCGTTTCCCAGATGAAATTGATCGGGTTTCACACATGGAAACATTAGTTCGATTAGCCAGTAAACGTGGAGAAAGCTCATTTTTTGCAGCTGACAAAACGCCAGAAGGAAAAGATCGTTTAAAAAACGACATCGTGTCCAGTATGCCGTTGATACATCAAGTTGCTGAATGGAGCAAAACCACACGTGGTGGAAAAATGTTTGACTTATTTGCTGCAGAAGAAGCTGAAATCAGCTGTTCATCAGAATATGGGTTATGCGAATGATCCCCCAAGCCCGATCAACCACCCCCAAACACATCAGAGACAGACTGAGAACGCCTGATTTCATCACCTGGTGGTTAGACCAGCGGTTCAACTTTGCCATTGATCTGGCAGCTGAACGCGGCATCGAGAAATTCCCATTGTTCCTATGCAAAGAACAAGACGCACTCACCATGGACTGGCACAAACTGCCGTCACCAGGCTTTTGCAACCCACCATACAGTGATCCCAAGTCATGGCTGAAAAAAGCCTGGACAGAAGCTCAGCAAGGTTACACGTCCGTTTTTTATGTCCCCAACCCCAACGGCGAAGAATCATTCCGAGATTACGCCTTCGGCAAAGCATCAACAATCATTTACATCAACGGACGCATTGCCCATCTGGCACCGGAAGATTTCACCGTAAAAGGCAAAAACGGCAATCCCGATAAGCACTACAAAAAAGGCGATGAGGTATCAGGAAATACACGTGGATCGTGCGTCCTGGTATACGACCGCGACCATGAAGGTGAGATGAAAACTGAATGGATCAACCGGGACGATATCAAAACCGCCTATCACCAGTTTTTAGCACAAAAGGAGCACGCCGCATGACAACTTTATCGTGCCCACACTGCAGCATGCACCTTGATGCTGATGACATGAATAAGTTGCCAGTGGATATGTATCAACTGGCAAAAGATGAAGATGAAACAGCAGTCGACTGCCCTTTCTGTAAGCAGAAATTTTATGTTTTAGGAAAATGCAAAATCGACTGGAACACCTATAAAACTGAGGAAGATATGGAGTACTCACGATGAGCGTCAACAGAGTCATATTAGTGGGCCGACTGGGAGTCGATCCAGAAAGCCGAGCATTCCCCAACGGCGGATCAATCTGCAATTTACGCATAGCCACATCAGAATCATGGCGCGACAAACAAACCGGTGAACGCCAGGAGCGAACCGAGTGGCACCGCGTCGTGCTACGCAACAAACTCGGTGAAATCGCCCAGCAATACCTGACCAAAGGTTCACAAATCTACATCGAAGGTCGCATTCAGACCCGAAAATGGCAAAACCAGCAAGGCCAGGACCAATACACCACCGAAATCATCGCCGAAATGATGCGAATGCTCGACAGCCGCAACACCACCAAAGACCAGAACAGCCCACAAAGCCAGGCTGAAAAACAATTCGCCTCACCACCACAGCAAGCTGCGCAATCAGGGCAGGACTATGGCGGTGACTATTACGACGATGACATTCCCTTCAACCGATTCCCTAGTGCTTACGTTATTTGAGGTAAAACATGATTTATTTAGCAAGCCCATACAGTCACACTGACCCAAACATCATGCAGCAGCGATTTGAAGCTGTTGAAGCCAAAGCCGCCGAGCTCATGAAAGAAGGTGTCCCGGTTTACTCCCCCATCGTGCATGGTCATGCCATGGCACAAAAGCATGATCTGCCCACCGACTTTGCTTTCTGGCAAAACCACTGCATATCAATGCTCAAAAAAGCCGACAGCATGATCGTACTGGCACTGGATGGATGGGATAAATCAATCGGAGTGATGGCAGAAATTAAATTCTGCCACGCCAACGCCATCGATGTCATCTTCGTGAACGCCTAACCATGAAGATCGCCATCGTCACCATTATCTGCATCATGTCACTGGTCTGGTTAAGCACCATCATCGTGCTCAGAGCACACGAAAATGCACGATGGGCCGAAGAACAAATGCAAAGCGCCATCGATGAATGTGAAGCAACGCTGCCACGAAACCAGCAATGCATCCCCATATTCACCGCCCAACCCGTCATCACTGATTATTTGATCTGAGGTTCACATGACACAACAACTGATAGAAAAAATCACCGCCGAAGAAATCGCCGCCGAGCTCGATTACAGCACTCGGCATGTTAAAGAAAAGTTATCCAGGAAGCCCGACTTCCCCAAAGCCATCAAAATTGGAGCGAAACGGTTCTGGATGCGGCAGGAGTTTAAAAACTGGTTAGTTAAACAACGGGAGAGATAAACATGCAAATCGCATTAATCGCAAGCGCCGCCACACTAATTGGCTTTTTTGTCGGCCTGGTCCTCATGGCGCTACTCAAAAAATCTGGAAACAGCAAAGACGATGAACGTTGGGAAATCACACTACTGCATCAGCGAATGGTAGAAAAACGCCTGAGCCGATATATCGACCACGCAGAACGCTCAGCCAATGCGCTGGAAACCATCGCCCAGTATCTTGAGAGAAGGTGATCACAATGATACCAACTGCACACAGAGGTATTACTGCAGGGAGCCCACCAACACGTTCTGAATTAATAAAAGTTTGGAACTTGATTCTTGGCTATGAAAGGTACCCCAACCAGAACAGCAGCTCTTTGCCAGAAGCTCTCCGAACGGTACGGAATAGGGCCATGGTTCCAAATACCGAAAGCCCAATGGATGAAACCGCACTATTAAAAGCTGCAAAAGTTCTCTGGGAATCGGTCATCGAATCCGCTGGATCAACCTTAACGTGGGAAGAAGCACAACAGCAACACCGCGAACTGACCATCGAACACGCCAGGCGAGCGATCATGACTTATTTGGATGCGTCTAAAGGATAAAAAGAATATGTGTACATACCTAAAAAGATGCATTTACTGCGGTAAATTTGTTCCTTCTGGTCGCTACGTTCTAAAGGAGCCTAATGGTGAACAGCGCATTTGGCCTTACTGTTACGACTGCGAAAGGGCTCATGAAAGTGGTGAATATGACAACACAATGTGAGACCAATATGCATGCAACTACAGAATTTATTATATTAAAAAGCCTTGGTATAAAGTGCTGGGAGCAGCTCCTGCAAATAGCAGAAAGTGCCACCCCACCGCCTGTGCAACCATGTGATTCTGAAAATTGGTGTGGTGAAGTCACGATGGATGCAGATGATGGATGGAAAGTCGTTTTTTCATACGACTGTGGGGAGTTAGACAATATCGATATATTTATAACGCCAGGAGGGAAAGAGATTGATTTTTGGGCTTGGCCAGAGAATCACACGTGGAAAGATTACTTAATCAACTGGCGTGAAATGGGCGATCTGAAACGATTGAAAACAGCGGCGAAAAGACCATGCCACAACAACTAGAAATCGACGGTATCGGCCAGCAAAAAGCCAAGTTATCCGACTGGAAAAAAGCGAATAACATCTTCACACATCATTCAACCCATGTGGATCGAATCGATCTGCAGTGGACCTGTTGGGATGAAACCGACGATGTGTTCATTTTTATTGAGAAATACGGTGACTCAGCAATGGGATTTGGTTCGTCAGAAAAAGCCGCAATCAGTGACTTTTGTCAGAAGAACAACATTGAATGCCCGTTTTGGTGGAGGTAATATGGGATTAAGGGGATATAGTTCTGATGGAAAAGCTATTTGGTCTGATGGTAAACCGCTAACGGCAATGATGGATAATGTTCTGGCCAGCAGAATGGGGCATGTGTTTAAAAAAATACAACAAAATGGGCATGCAGGCGTTGGTGATAGCATTGATGCCGGACTAATTCTTCGTAGAATGCTTGAAGAAGAAGGATTTCATGTTGTTGAAATTAGTGCTTTGGAAAACAGAGGAATCGATTAATGAAATGTTTTTATTATCTGGTCCGTGAAGGTGTTTATGATCAGGGTATTTTTTGGATTGGCCAGGATTTTCAAGAAGGGAAAAATATGGCTGATAATTTCGCCACGAACGATAGCGATGATTATCATTCCTGGAATTTAAGAAAATTTATTCAAATAGATCATTCTATATCGATAGAGTTCCGGAATGATGGTTTTAGAAATTATGATCAAGCAAGCGCCTATGAGGTTGTGTACACAGGCACTAGGCAAATCTAATCCAACAAATCCGCCACTTCATCCATCTTAGGCGCGTAATAAACTTTCAGTAAGATCCGCACATCACGATGCCCGGTTATCTTGGCCAAGGTCATCACATCGACTTTCTTGGCCAATCGCGTAGTTCCCTCCCGCCTGAAATCATGAAAATGCAAATCATCGATCTTCGCTTTCTTTTTCATTTTGCGAAAATTTGAATCCACCTGGCTCGGTTTCATATTAAACACCAGATCATCATCACTCGGATCATCAGGCCGCAGCACCTTCAGCAACTCACGCGCCCGATTTGTCAGGGGTACATTACGCGCATCGCCGTTTTTCGATTTCGCGACGTGCGCCAGCTTTTCGTAGATATCGCCCCAGGTTAACCGGCAAATTTCACTGGTTCGCATGGCTGTTTCAATGGCAAACAACATCGCATAGGCCAGGCGCTGACCAACCGACACCGGTGGATCACCGTCAAACTGCATCGCCTGCAGCAGCGCATTAATCTCATCATCAGTTGGCCTGCGTGTTCTATCCGGGCTCGATTTCGGGCTATTTATCAACGCCACCGGGTTCATTTTCAGCCAGCCCCACTCCTTCACCGCCATGCTAAACACCGCCGACATCAATCCTAACTCGCGTTTAACCGATGCGCCTGATACATCTATTAACCGGCGATCACGCCACTCAGCAATGTGTTGCGGTGTCAGCACTCGAGTGCGAACCTCAGCAACTGGATCACGCATGAACTTCTTAAGACGTATATACTCCCACCGCTCACCACCCTTGTGAACAGACACTTCACGCGAATAACGATCAAACAAATCAGTTAACGTCTTGTCCGGAATCATGCCGGCAGACAAATCCGCCGCATCGTTTTCCATCATCCGTGCCCATGCCTGCGCATGTGATTTACTCGGAAAAGATTTCGTTTTTGGTTTACCATGAACATAAACCTGTGCTCTCCAGCGGGTACCACGTTTTATAAAACTCGCCATCCCTGTTTTCTCCTGGTGCGATTTTGGAGCGGTCAGGGGTGAAAATATACGCTTTTTTAGGTAAATTTGTGCAAGGAAACGTAAAACGCAGAACAGCAAAAAACACCGCAAAGCCAATAACAGCGGGCGTTTAAGTGGTAAAAAGTATAATGGGGAGAAAGCTAGAAAATTCGGAATGGTGCCCAGGGGGAGACTCGAACTCCCACGTACATACGTACACTAGCACCTGAAGCTAGCGCGTCTACCAATTCCGCCACCTGGGCAAGAAGACGCGCATCATATAGATCGAGATAAAAACTGTCAATGACTGAACAAAACATAACGGACCCTTTTGAGGGTCGTGAAGCCGAGAAATACGACAATCCCATCCCTAGCCGTGAATTTATTCTCGAGCTGCTTAAAGAACACAAAGCCCCGCTTTCCCGAAAACACCTTTCCAAACTTCTGGATATTAAAGGGGAAGACCAAACTGAAGCTTTGCGCCGCCGTTTGCGCGCTATGGAGCGTGACGGACAAATATTACGTAATCGTAAAAATGCCTATGGCATTGTTTCCAAAATGAATCTGGTCCGTGGCCGCGTAATGGGTCATCCCGAAGGCTTTGGCTTTTTGATCCCCGATGAAGGCGGCGAAGATTTATTTCTCAGCGAACGAGAAATGCGTGTGGTTTTGCATGGAGATCGCGCACTAGCCCGTGTGAGTGGCACTGATCGTAAAGGTCGTAAAGAAGGTGCGATTGTAGAAGTGGTACAGCGGGCCAATCAAACTGTGGTGGGTCGTTTGCAGGCAGATGCCAGCCTGTTTTATTTAATACCGCATAATCGTCGTATCAGTCAGGATATTATGATTCCTGCACATGAGCTAATGGATGCCAAAGACGGCCAAATCGTTGAAGCCGAAATTACCGAACATCCTAATAAACATCGCTCTCCTCTGGGTAAGATTGTTGCTGTACTTGGCGATCACATGGCACCGGGTATGGAAATCGATATTGCGCTGCGCAGCTTTGAATTACCTCATGTCTGGTCCCCCAAAGCACTTGCCCAGGCAGAAAGCTTTGGTGAAACCATTCCACAGGAAGCAATTAAAGACAGATTGGATTTACGTGATCTGCCCTTAGTCACTATTGATGGCTCGGACGCACGTGATTTTGATGATGCTGTTTACGCCGAAAAACTTGATTCAGGTAACTGGCGTCTGTGGGTCGCCATTGCCGATGTTTCATATTACGTTAAACCTGAAGATGATCTCGACCAGGACGCTCAGGAAAGGGCAACCTCGGTATATTTCCCGAGCCAGGTCATTCCTATGCTGCCAGAAGCATTATCCAACGGATTATGCTCGTTAAACCCTGAAGTTGATCGTTTGTGCATGGCCTGCGAAATGATCATCAATCAGGATGGTGAAATTGAATCCTATCAATTTCATCAGGCTGTAATGAACTCCAAGGCACGGCTGATTTACGAACAGGTTGCCAGCATCCTGCAAGATAGCGATACGGCATTGCGTGAACAATTCGCTCATGTGCTCCCGGGTCTTGAAACCATGTATGAATTGTTTCATATCATGCTCAAAGCCCGTGATAAACGCGGCGCAATTGATTTTGAAATGACCGAAACGCAGTTCCTGTTTGATGAAAACCGGAAGATTGCTTCAATTGAACCACGTAAACGGAATGATGCGCATCGGTTGATTGAAGAGTTTATGATCGCGGCCAATGTTGCTGCAGCGAAGTATCTGCTCTCCAGTAAATTACCGGTTTTATATCGTGTACATGAAGTGCCTTCAATTGAAAAACTGTCAGCCCTGCGGGAATTTTTGGGTGAACTCGGGTTATTTTTAGGCGGCGGTGATGAGCCTGAACCGGGTCATTATGCTTCATTACTTAAAACTGTCAGTAAACGTCCTGATGGGCACTTGTTGCAAACGGTCATGTTACGCAGCATGAAACAGGCTGTGTACTCTCCAGACAATGTCGGTCATTTTGGTTTGGGTCTGGAAGCCTATGCGCATTTCACCTCGCCAATTCGTCGCTATCCGGATTTATTGGTTCATCGAGCCATCAAACATGCCATTTCCAGGCAAAAAAAGGCAGCCTGGCGGTATTCCGAAGAAGCTATGGTTCAGCTGGGCGAGCATTGCTCCATGGCCAGCCGTCGCGCCGATGAAGCCACTCGTGACGTCGCTGACTGGCTCAAATGCGAATATATGCGTGATCGTGTTGGTGAAGTACATGAAGGTGTCATTAGCGGGGTAACGGGCTTTGGCTTATTCGTTGAACTCAGTGATATATATATAGAAGGTTTGGTTCATGTCACGGCCCTTAAAAATGATTATTACCAGTTTGATGCCAGTGGTCATCGATTAATGGGTGAAAGAACGCGTAAATCCTATCGTTTGGGTGATTCGATTCGGGTTAAAGTGGTACGCGTTGATCTGGATGAAAAGAAAATCGATCTGGATTTGGCTTAGTGCCTGTTGAGCTTTCATAGCGGCCTCAGTTGTGGCTCTGAAAGATAAACAGCCCCTAAGACCTCAATTTCCCTTGACCAGAAAAATAAAGGCAGTACAATTGTCGACTTCCTGAAAGTCACCCAGTTATTTGAGTAACTTTCTGAATAGATTTCTGTGGTGAGTGTAGCTCAGTTGGTAGAGCCCCGGATTGTGATTCCGGTGGTCGTGGGTTCGAGCCCCATCACTCACCCCACTTTATTGAAATCGCCTGTTTACCTTCATACGAATGTAAGTAAATAATCGATTCAGCATTTTATTTAACACGTGATTCAGGCTTGCACGCCACACGGACTGTTTGTATAATGCGCCTCTTGTTGCCGGTGTAGCTCAGTTGGTAGAGCAACTGATTTGTAATCAGTGGGTCGTAGGTTCAAGTCCTATCTCCGGCTCCATATATTAAAAAAAGCCTCATAAGCATCGCTTCTGAGGCTTTTTTTTGCTCCGGAAATTTTGCTGGATTTTACTCTCTCATCTTAAAAGCTAATCCAAAAAGATTTTTCCACGTGCCAAACCATTTTTCTGTTTCTTTAATCCTTTTAGCGAATAAACTATCCGGAACAGATGGTTAATTTTCTGCCATCTGCCGCTGAAAATTATTCAGCTGCCGCACTCCAGGGCTTGTTAGGCTGCCAAAGCATACCCGAAGAAATTTATCTGTTTCGTAAATTATTTACTGCCTCGATCAGAGTTTTATATTCTTCTTCTATATCTTGAAACGCAATCTGTGCCGATTGCCTGTCACCACATTGATATAAAACATGGATATTGGAAATAAATTTCAACAGTTTTGAATATTGGTTTTCCAACTGTTCCACATGGAGTTCTTCAATAAACTGAATGCTCTTAGCTTTTTTTAACCAAAATCCACAATGGCTATGTGTCAATGAAATTAAGGGGAAATTGCTACTGGTTTTAGACTTGATATTACTTTTCAAAAATTCAACTTCTATTTCAAGAAAATGCATAAACAATCTTAATTGAGAAGTTCTTAAACAATCATTTTTCCTGTTCTCAATAACAATGACTTCTGGCATATAAAAGTTGCATGCCCAATCCAGCACACTCTCTGATGGCATAGGTCTGGCAATAGCATAACCTTGAGCGATCTTACATCCCATGCACAAAAGGATCTGAGCATGTTTGAGCGACTCTACCCCCTCCGCAATCACTTCGATATTAAAGGAGTTCGCAAGCGAAATGACACTCTCAACAATCTTATAATCATCAGCATCATTAAGCATATTTCGGACAAAAGATTGATCTATTTTGATTGTTTTTATAGAGAGCGTTCGAATATGGCTCAGGGATGAATATCCAGTACCAAAGTCATCAAGAGCCATCGAAATATTAAACTTTTTTTCACATTCCGAGATAACTGTCTGAATTGAGGATAACTCATCCAAAGCATGGCTCTCCAGTATTTCAATTTGAAAGTAGCTCAAATCAAGGTCTGGAAACTCATTACAAATAACTTCAAGATTTTTTATAAATGAATTTCTTGCAAGATGATATGCAGAAAGATTAACACTGACACGAAGTTTTAAACCGTAGCTATGCCAATTCGCCAGACATTTTAAAGCCTCTCTTATAACGTAGTGGCCTAAACGAACTTCCACTTCAGACTCATTTATAGAGGGCAGAAACTCAATCGGAGATAAAAGACCTTTTGATGGGTGCTGCCAGCGAACAAGCGCTTCAAACCCAACAATGTCGCCAGAGGTCATATCAATTTTCGGCTGGAAAAACAAACGCATCTGTTCATCATCTATCGCTGAAAATATGGCCGCGTGACTATACGAACCTTTCGAAATTTCCTTAACCTTTTCCGTGTCACCATACATTAAAAAAGCCGATTTACCTGCATTTTTAATCTGATATAAGGTTTGATCAGCATGCTCTATTAATGACCCCAAAGATCCTTTGTCAAAAGGATAAAGGGTGTAACCAATCGAGGCCCCGATGGTTATTTGACGTCCTTCAACAAGCTGATATGGCTGACTGACAGCATGCAAAAGTTTTTGAAGTATCGCGTCACAATCAGCCCGACTGTGAATTTCGCTCAGCAAAATGACAAATTCGTCCCCGCCATACCTGGATACAGTGTCTTCTTTTCTCAGCTGGGATTTTATTCTTTCAGCCAGTTCTATTAGCAGCAAATCGCCAACATGATGTCCATAAGTATCGTTGACCGGTTTAAAATCATCCAGATCCAGGAAACAAACCGCCAACATTTCATGATTTCGATTTGCTTTGGCAACAGCCTGATTAAAGCGATCTTCCAGCAAGTTTCTGTTGGGTAAACTGGTCAAAGCGTCATAGTGGGCTAACTTTTCAAGGCTTGCATGATGCTCTTTCATTTTTGTTATGTCAGACATCATCCCCAGATAGTGGACATTATCAGTACCAGGAACACTGACTTTATTAACACTCAGCAATTCAGCATAGAAAGAACCATCTTTTTTCCTGTTCCATACCTCACCTTCCCAAAAGCCGGTTTCTTCAATAGTGAGCCACATGTTCGTGTAAAAATCTTTGTCCTGCCGTCCTGAGCTGAGTATGCTGGGATTTTGTCCAATTAATTCCTGTTCGCTAAAACCACTAATCTGGCAAAACGCTTCATTGCAAGCAAGAATACGTGCTTTTTCATCCGTAATAATCATTCCTTCCTGGGCTTTTTGAAACAGTTGCATCAAGAGAAACCCTTGATTTTTCAGATCGAACATAATGGACTCCGGACTATTTTCTTACCCCGTTATTAATGATAGTTATGAATTAGTTTGTTTTGCCCAGAATTGAGCAGCCAGTGATTCAAAGTTTGTTGCTAATGACAACATATGTGTACTTATTGAAACCGTGTTATCTGCTTCCTTCACATTATTCCCTGATGAATCTCTGATGTTGTGAATGCTTTTACTGATTTCTTCAGCAACGGCACTTTGCTGTTCTACGGCAGATGCTATCTGCATGGTCATATCATTAATTTGCTGAATGACATCTAAAATGTTGGCAAAGGAATTGACGGTATCCTGATTGTGACCCACGCAGGTTTCTGCCTGTTTCAAACCATCATTCATTGCTTTAACAGCTGTCGCTGAATTATTTTGAAGATTCTCCACCATTACACGAATTTCTTCTGTTGAACTGCGTGTACGACTGGCAAGAGAGCGAACCTCATCAGCGACTACGGCAAATCCACGCCCGGCATCCCCTGCTCTGGCAGCTTCAATTGCCGCATTTAATGCAAGCAAGTTGGTTTGCTCCGAAATATCATTAATGACGTCGAGAACAATAGCGATATCATTACTACTCTTTTCCAAAGCTTTAATAGTATCGGCAGCCTGCTCTACTCCTGCACGCAATGTCTGCATCAGGTCGACACTTATTTGCACAACCTTTTTGCCTGTTTCGACTTCCTCCACACCTTTGTTGGCAATTAATGTACTGCTCTGGGCATTGCGTGAAACTTCCTGGATACTTGCCGACATTTCATTTATTGCTGCAGCGACCTGTTCCGTTTCATTAAACTGCTGTTCTGCATAACCTTTGGAAGCCTTGATCGCACCACCTAATGTAGAAGTGTTTGAGCCCATGGTTGCTGCACTGTCGGCAACACGACCGATTAATCCAGCTGTTTCCGATTCCAGAAACTTCATGGCCAGCGCAATATCGCCCAGTTCATCGCGCCGCCCACTGTAAATATACCTTGCCACAGGATCATTTATGATTTTCCGCGCGTTGGAAACAATGCTTTTTAAGGGGCTTAGCAGGATATATACCCCGCCAACGGCAATAGTGATGCAGACCAGCGAAATAATAGTAATTGATAGCCAACTCTGAAAAAACAGACTTGAAATAACCTGGATCATCATCAGCAAAAATATCAATACCGTTATTTTGAAGATTATTGAAATGGAGTTTTTAAGCTCTGCAACTTTTTTGCCTTTACGGAGTTTTTCATAGAGTCTGGAGGCACGATCAACATTTTCTCTTCGGGGTTTTCTTCTTATTGATTGATATTCACGTGTTCCGTCATCTTTCATTATCGGAGTGACATAAGCGTCAACCCAGTAGTGGTTACCATTTTTGCAACGGTTTTTGACCATCCCCATCCACGATTTATCGGATTTTACCTTTTCCCACAAAGCAGCAAAGGCTGCAGGGGGCATATCGGGATGTCTTACTACATTATGGCTTTTACCAACCAGCTCCTCTTCAGTAAAACCGCTTATATCGACAAAATCCCGATTGACATAGGTAATAATTCCCTTACTATTTGTAGTGGTAAGTATATTTGCATCACTTTTATAAGATTCTTCAACTTGCGTAACCGGTTCATTAATCTTCATTTTATAGCCTTGGCATTTAAAACAGAATTAAGCGCCCTCCAAGGCTATATTTTCTTTAAACAAAAGGTCTAATACCAAAAATGAATCAACGTATAACAAAAAGCTATCAGTTCAATTATGACCTGAAACAACTAAGAGCTTTTCTTGAAATAGCGAAAGAAAAAAGTTTCAGCAAAGCAGCAGAAAATCTGTTTATATCTCAGCCTGCAATTTCTCGAAAAATATCACAACTTGAAGAAGCATTAAAATGCCAACTTTTTATCAGAGAAAATAACACTGTTAAATTAACTCCTGAAGGTGAAGAGCTAAAAAATAAATTACCAATAGTTTTTGAAAGCCTGAATGGAATAACAGAGTCACTCACTTCATTAACAAAAAAGAAAAAATTAAAATTAGGTTATACATGTGCTGCAATGAGCAGTTTTTTACCTGAAATGATACGCGAAATCACAGATAAACTGGAAAACTATGAATTGATATTCTCTGAAGGGAATACGACAGAACTGATTGATAAAGTACTTAACAATAACATCCATTGTGCCTTCATTATGGCTCAACCGAAGCACGAAACCCTTCTGACTATAAACATACGCCCTGAACAAATGGGGCTGATGATACCGGACAACCACCCTTTTAACTCACTAAATGAAATACCGATCGAACTACTTCAATATGAAACATTAATCCTCTTTCCAAAGCCCCAGAACCCCAGCTTATATGACCATATACTTGAATGCTGCATGGCTGCCCAGTTCTCCCCGAACGCTATAATAGAGGCTGATAGCTGTAATGCTATATTTGGATTTGTTGCTGCGGGCACAGGTGTTGCTTTCATAGCAGAATCTATGGCGGGACTTTGTATGAAAGGGACACGTTATAAGCCGCTTGTTCAACCAGGGCCTGAAATTGAGTTTAGCTTCATATCCAACAATTTATCCATGGAAGATTGGCATATGGTTTTTGAAAATTTAATTTCTGATAACTATTTTCAAAATACTTTCAATAATAATTATTCAGAAAAATCATTGTCTGCTCAGAACAGTATTTAGATTCACCCCCCAGCCAATCAGATTAGAAATCAAGTTTTCTTATATTTTTAAGCTGGGGAATTATTTACTATTTCAATACAGAAAAAACCAATATAAGAAAAATATTTTAAATTAATATATTTTAATAAACCGTAAACCAGCCGTATTTTTTAGTTAAAAATATAGAAATATTTTATCTTTAAACCTCATTAACTGATCCAGCATTACTTCAGAAAAATGCGATCTTTATATTTAACCCTATATTCTTAAAATAAATATTTACCTGGAGTAATATGATCATATTTTATAAGTCAACTTCAGGTATCTACTACTTAACGATTACTTAGTGCGAAAGTGTAACCTGTGGTTCAACACTGTGAGTTTGATATGCATTGTTATTTATCTACATGAAAAAATAATGAATTGGTAGATTAATTCATAAAACTTGTACCTAAGAGACGACTGAAGATGCCATCAAGATTGATAAAGGTTGCTGATAAAAAATTTAGTTTGTATCTGTAAACTATCCATCCATTACGACATTACGAACCTTTGACACCTTACCAAGTCTGAAAAGCTTGGCTGCTTCTGTTAAATTATCACCATAACTGAGCACTAACCCCAAACACAGAGGTATGAATGTCTTATATTGAGACGACGATGAAAAAGCTGCAACGAAGCAGCCCAAGTCAGCCCGAGTTTTATCAGGCCACCGAAGAAATCCTGCAGTCTATTCGCCCCTTACTCGACAAAAACCCGATCTATCTGCAACAAAATATCATTGAACGTATTGTCGAACCGGAACGTCAGATCATGTTCAGGGTCGTCTGGCAGGATGATGAAGGTAACGTGCAGGTCAACAAGGGTTATCGCGTCCAATTCAGCTCTACACTCGGACCCTATAAAGGCGGAATCCGTTTTCATCCTTCGGTAAATGCCAGCACGGTTAAATTTCTGGGGTTTGAGCAGATCTTTAAAAATGCTTTGACAGGTCTATCGCTTGGTGGTGGTAAAGGCGGTTCGGACTTTGATCCTAAAAACCGCTCAAATAACGAAATCATGCGTTTCTGTCAGGCCTATATGACCGAATTACATCGTCATATCGGTGCGACCATTGATGTCCCTGCAGGTGATATTGGGGTCGGAAAACGCGAAATCGGCTATCTTTTTGGCCAATACAAACGTTTGAATCGTCATTTTGAAGGTGTACTGACCGGCAAGTCGCTCAACTGGGGTGGATCACTGGTACGTCCTGAAGCAACGGGCTATGGTCTGGTCTACTTCACTGAAAATATGTTGCAAGCTAACGATGACACTCTGGATGGTAAAAGATGTCTGGTATCCGGAGCGGGAAATGTAGCCATACATACCATCGAAAAGCTATATCAATGTGGCGCATTGCCGGTTAGCTGCTCTGATAGTACCGGGACGATTTATCATGAGAAAGGTATTGATCTGATTCTACTCAGGGAATTAAAAGAAACACAACGAACTTCATTAATCAACTATCTGGAATCTCACCCGGATGCTCAATTTATTCCAATAAAAGAATATCCAAAAGATGGCCATGCCGTATGGCGATTAAAAGCAGATGCCGCTTTTCCATGCGCTACTCAGAATGAAGTCTCGGCGGCAGATGCTAAAGCGCTCTGTCAGAATGGCATTACCTGTATTGTTGAAGGTGCCAATATGCCTTGTACCGCTGATGCACAGGCAGAAATCATCGCCGCCGGAATTCATTATGCTCCAGCTAAAGCAGCCAATGCCGGTGGTGTCGCCACCAGCCAGCTTGAAATGGCACAAAATGCCAGTATGACCCAATGGTCATTTGCTGAAGTGGACAAACGACTACAGGTGATTATGCAAGGTATCTATCAACGCTGTGCAGAAACAGCCATAGAGTTTCATCAACCATGTAATCTAGTGTTTGGCGCCAACATTGCCGGATTTCGCAAAGTCGCGGATGCCATGCTCGAACAGGGACTGGTATAAGGTTCTTGTAATCAGTTCTTAACATAAGACCTATGGGGTTTAAATTTGAGACTCATTTATTTGTTCTCTGTGAGCATATTGTTCACATCAATGACACTGGCTGCACGGGCTGATGCAATTACGTTAAAAATAATTGATCAGAATCAACAGGCTGTCCCCAACGCCATAATTGAAGTGCTTAGTTCCTCTGAAAGTCATGGTGAACCAGATTCTGTAACCGTCATGGATCAGATAGATAAAACCTTTGTTCCTGAACAGATTATTATTCAGCAGGGAGAGACTGTTGATTTTCCTAACAGTGACAATATCCGTCATCACGTTTACTCATTTTCCAAAGCTAAAACATTTGAACTCAAGCTTTATGCGGACAAACCCGAAAAGCCAATACTCTTTGAAAGCCCCGGCATAGTTGTGGTCGGCTGCAATATTCATGACGCCATGATCGGCTATATTTATGTTGCCCAGCATGAAACGGTTGTTACCTCATCCGAGCAGGGCATCGCCTTTATTAACACAACAGCACCAAAGCCACTGATAAGTATATGGCACCCATATACAACTAATGGTGCCGAAAGCCGGAAAACCGTTGAAATAGATCCGTTAATTCAAAATACTCCGGGAGAATATATTATCCAGCTGGAGTTGACGCCTCCTCCCCCACGCGAGTCATTTGAGGATACATTCGGTGCGGCTGGGCATCACTAAATTACGCACGCAAATTCTGTTATTTGCCCTCTCACTGATACTGGTGTCGACGCTGGTTATTCAGTCGATATCCTGGTGGTCTGCAAATAAGTTTAATCAGCATCAGATACAGCAGAACACCATCAAGGCAGAAAATATTCTGCGTCAATACATACGTTCCAACGAAAACAATCTGGTGAATTCAGCGAGAGTACTGACAGCAGATTTCGGTTTTAAGCAGGCTGTGGCATCCAGTGACAGCGATACAATCGCCAGCGTACTGGCTAATCATGGCGCACGTATTAAAGCTGATTTAATGTTACTGACCGATTTATCAGGTCAGTTGATTTCCAGCAGTCGTTCAAATCATTACGATCAGACCTTACTACGGCAGATAGTGGAAGATCTGATGGAAAAACCGGGTGTCGCACATATTGTGATGCTGAATGATCGAATCTATGAATTAATCCTGTTGCCCGTGATGGCCCCCAGAACAATAGCGTTTAGTCTGCTTGGTTTCGAGTTGAATCAAACCACACTGAATGAACTGAAGCATCTTACCGATCTGGAGATCACCCTGCTTAAAAACGACCAGCCGGTTTATTCCACTCTGGATAGCCTTGATTCTGATGAAGATTTCGCTGCTAAGATGAATGCCATGCAAAGCAGATGGCTTGGGCTGCAAAGACCAACCTTTATCAATTCAGAAGTGTTACCGGCCACCAGTAGCGTAAACCCTGTCAGCATACTGCTAACCACGGATTTAAGACCGATCTATAAGCAATATGATGATCTGGCAAAACAGCTCATGCTCACTGTTTTACTGGTAGTAGTGGCAGCCATTATTATCAGTATGATCATCGCGCACAAACTGACCACACCTTTAGCCCGACTGGTTGAAATTGCTCACCAGTTTGCCAAAGGGAATTACGATGCCTGGCGTGATCCAGGCCGCTCCAGCAGTGAAGTCCGTGATTTAACAGTCGCTTTTCGCCATATGGGGGAAGAGATAAAACAACGTGAACAAGTTGTCACCTGGCAAGCCCGACATGATGTCCTGACCGGTTTATTTAATATTCACACGATGCGCAGCACGCTTACCACGATTATGCGTGACTACAGTCAGTGTATTGTGGTAGCGATGTATATTCAAAATTTCAGGCAAATCAATGATCGACTGGGACCGGAAGTCGCTGATGCTTTTCTCAACGCACTGGCAACTCGCCTTAATCAGTTCAAAACCTCGGGAAATAAAACCAATGCCCGACTGGAAGGTATCGAGTTTTTATCAGTGATCCAGTTAATGCCAGGCCAAAGTCCAAAGCAAATTGTTGAATCTTTACTGGACAGTCTGGCCCAGACTTTTCAGATCAGTAATATCAGTTTGACGGCTCAGTTTTATGCTGGTGTTTGCTGTTATCCTGCGGATGGTACTGACAGCAAAACCATGCTGCGCCGGGTCAGGATTGCAGCGGATCATGCTCGTATCAATCGCACATCCATTCATGTGTATACCCCGGGCGAAGATGAAGAACATCTTGAAGAGTTATCGATTATCGAAGCATTGCAAACTTTACTCAAACAACCCGGCAATAATGAATTATTCTTGAATTTCCAGCCAAAAGTTGAACTCAGCAATGGCAGAATTGACACGGTTGAAACACTGATCCGCTGGCATCGTCCGGGGCTAGGACGCATCGCACCGGATAAATTTATTGGTCTCGCCGAGCAATCTGGTCTGATTGTTGAGCTCAGTCACTGGGTCATCGAGCAAACACTAAAGCAACTGGCCATCTGGCGTGATATGGGGTTACACCTCAAAGCCGCTATCAATGTTTCGGCTGAAGATCTGGCACATCCAGAATTTTGCCGCTTCCTGCATTCCCAATTCGGTTTATACAATATACCGCCAGACTTGGTCACCATTGAGATTACTGAACGCGATATCATGTATGACGAAGCATTAGGTATTGAGGTACTTAAAAGTCTTAAAAAAGCGGGCTATAAAATTGCTGTTGATGACTACGGAATTGGTCAGTCTTCTTTGTCCAAACTGAAAATTCTGCCAGTCGATGAACTGAAACTGGATATGAGTTTCATCAGAAATCTGGATACATCACATACCGATCAGAAAATTGTCTCCTCAACTATTTTTCTGGCACACTCTCTCGGCCTGAAAGTGGTCGCTGAAGGCGTTGAAAACAGCGCCAGTTATGAATTATTAACACAAATGGATTGCGATAGCGTGCAGGGATATTTAATTAGTAAACCACGAGATGCCAATGATCTTGTCGCTTGGTTAGGTGAAAATAATGCCACTTATTCTGTTCCTGCTGACATTAACACTCACTAGTCAGCTCTATGCTGCTGATGGCAAATTAATTGCCACCCCCGGAATTTCCACAATTGAAGGTTCTGCCGGGGGTGGTTTTGTTCCATGGGCACAGTTGGCCGGATATGGCAGCCGTGATGAAATTGCTGCCAACGTATTCTGTAGTGGTGCCAATGTTGATCATTACGACTTGCATGTCTGTGGTGCTCAAGCGTCTTTTTATGATCGCGTTGAATTTTCTGTCGCCAAACAGAAATTTCATGTTGATACCTTAAATCTGAATATCAAGCAACGCGTCCTGGGCATTAAAGCACGACTTTATGGCGATATTGTCTACAGTCGTTTCCCGCAAATCAGTCTGGGCATGCAGCATAAAAAACTTGATGATCCGACTGTGGCGTATCTGTTAGGCGCTGATGAAGATTCCGGTACCGATATCTATCTGTCGGCAAGTAAGCTGCATCTTGGCGCGATAGCTGGTTATAACTGGCTATGGAATATCACTGCCCGCTCCACAGAAGCCAATCAAACTGGATTGTTAGGTTTCGGTAATGCTGGGCGAGATAATCAGCGTGAAGTTTTTTGGGAAGCCTCCACTGCAATATTATTCAGCCGACATTTAGCGTTAGGCGTTGAATACCGTCAAAAACCCGATAATCTGGGTTTAAAAGAAGATGATTGGTCTAATGTCTTTATCGCCTGGTTTCCCAATAAGGTTATCAGCGTAACTGCCGCCTGGCTGGACTTAGGTGAAATCGCCGGAGCAAAAAACCAAAAAGGCCCGTATTTTTCTGTTACAGGTTACTTTTGATGTCATTAAAATATCGATATAGCGTTCTCGTCGCACTTTGTTTGATGATATCAGCTTGTGCCAGCCCTCCAGATACCACGTTATACAAAAAGTTAGGTGGAGAGTCTGGCATTGAGAATATCGTGGAAAACCTGGTGCAGGAGATTGGACAAGACAAGCAAATATTTCATTATTTCGCTGAAGCCAGTGTCAGTCGTTTTAAGGAAAACCTGATAGAGCATTTTTGTGCAATCAGCGATGGTCCATGCAAATACACCGGCGATAACATGGTGGATATTCATACCGGTATGAATATCAATGAAAAAGACTTTAACCATATGGTGGATTTATTAATTAATGCCATGGACACTGAAGGCATTCCACACCGTATTCAAAATCAGCTGATTGCCCGACTCGCGCCATTACGCAAAGAAATTATCTATCTTTAATTACACTTCATCTTCAATGGCTGCTTCGACCATTGGAAACTGTGGAACATGCGTAAATATAACCTGATTACGGCCATGATCTTTTGCTTTATATAAAGCCGTATCGGCAGCCTGCAAAATCACATCTATCGGCGGCACGGCCTCCTCCGGCCACAATAAACACACCCCACAACTCATCGTAACCGGAATTAAGTGTGAACCACCGACAATCGGTGCCGAGTCGATAATTGTTCTCAAACGTTCAAAAGATGCCGTTGCTTCATCAGGCTTTAATTGCAAGGCAATTAAAAATTCTTCGCCACCAAACCGCCCCAGCACATCGTAATGACGTAATGTGGTTTTTAAACGGGATGCAAACCGGCGTAACACCTCATCACCCACGGCATGACCATAGGTATCATTTATTTTTTTGAAGTTATCAATATCACACAGAGCCACACAGTAGATTTTGTCACTGCGCGAGGAACGTATCAGCTCTTCAGAAATACGTTCAATAGCAGCATGTCGATTTAACAGTTTAGTTAAATGGTCATGCGTTGCCCGATAAGTAAGATCCTGATAAAGGCTGGACAATGGATTTGCCAATCGACGGGCCAGCAGTGTACTCAGAATCACTGCCAATAATACGATACAAAATGTTAATGCCAGTAACGAGTAATTTAACCGGTCCAAAACCCGGTAAAAAACTGATAAATCTGCCAGTAAAAACAATTCAATTTGCTGATCCAACGGGCTTTGCAGGAACGACTGCTCCAATAAATATTGCGACCTTTTCCACCATAGATTCGGCGAAGTATCTTTTAGTAAGTATTCTTCAAATTCAGTTTTATCTATGGTTAATGTCGTTAAAAACAACTCCGACTGAGAGGACTGAAAAATAATATCCAGCCCTGTCTTAACCTTTAATGTCTCGAGCAGAGGAATGGTCACTTCAAACGCAATAAACGCCATTGCGATTTGATGAGGCGCTTTTACCGGCAGACTGAACAAACGATATAAACGGTTATTGATCTCTGCAAACTGACCCTGACCAGAAACTTTTTGCAATGCAGACCAATTGAGATTAACCAGTTCCGTTAACGGAAAATTCAGTTCATTCGCTGCAACCAGCTTTCCTTCATTATCAACTAACAGCATCAGGTCAGCCTGGATCCGCTGAGCATGATTCGTGAGCATACTGCTGATTGTCGGTAAATCTTTGGTAGCAAGGGCTTCCCGGAAGCCGAAATCCTGAATTATTATTTCAGTTGAATAACGCAAGCTGGTTTCACGACTATCAATGTATTGATGCAGGAAATGCGAGGCATTGGCAACCTGCTCATGAATCTGCCGTTGATTATGCTGATGAATAAACCAACCATGACTGAGCTGCATAGTGAAGGCCGTTAATAAAATCAGGCTGGTACAAAGCAGGATCACCCTGGCCTTGATACCATTCATCTATTCAAAGTTTCCAAATGTATTCATCTATAAAAATCTTATTGAGAGATATGGTGACAATAGTGAAACAGGTATCAATTCAGGGTAAACGCCAGACCTTGATTTTCTGTCCGGTTTTAAAACCAAATAAGCGGTTACCACCTACTGCGACAGCAATATGTTGCTTGCCATCAATACTGTAGCTAATAGGCGGCGCATTGACGCCTGCTTCGGTTTTAGCACTCCAGCGTTTGTCCCCGGAATCAGCATCAAAAGCCATAAGTTCACCACTGCCTTCACCGGTAAACACTAAGCCACTGGCGGTACTTAATACCCCACCAATCAATGGATTTTCAGTTTTAACCTGCCAGACAATTTTGCCGTCATCTAAATCAATTGCTGTCAATAAACCGTGTTTTTCCGGGGTGTTTAATGGCGACATTGAAGAGTAACGCACGGCTTCCTTACCCTCTGCCGCCGCTTGTTGATGTAGTTTATATTCCACCGGCCAGTGAATACCGGCAATAAACACCAGGCGTCTGCGGGCATCCACTGATACAGGTGACCAGTTCGCACCGCCCATTACGCCGGGATAAATAATAGTGCCCTCTGCACTGGGCAGTGAAAACATATTTTTCTGCGGGACAAAAGCGTCGCTTTTATAGAGAAACTTACCGTTACGTCTGTCATGCACATAAAACCAGCCGGTTTTTCCTGCCTGACCAATCGCCGGAACAGGCTGTCCTTTAATCGTAATATCAAATAATACCGGTGGACTGGCGACATCATAGCCCCAGCTATCATGCGGCACCTGTTGATAATGCCACCTGTAATCACCACTCTTCGCATCAAGTGCCAGTAATGAGCTGCTGTAGAGATTATCTCCGGGCCTCGAAGAGCCTTCCATTTGTGGCGAAGGATTGCCTGTACCAAAATGCAGAATCCCGGTATAGGGATCAATAACCGGAGTACTCCAGGCCGAGGCCCCTCCATAACGCCAGGCATCAGCATGTTCTTTCATCGCCGCTTTTTCTTTGGCAATATCACGAGGTAATTCAATGCCATCAGCCGTTTTGGTAACGAAGTTTCCTTCCCAGTTCTCTGATTTAATGGTGTCAAACTGCCACTTCTGCTCACCGGTATGAATATCATAGCCAGCCATAAAACCACGACGACCAAATTTTCCGGCAATACCCACAACCGTGCCCAAGGGTGAGTCAGAGTCTGTAGCATCCAGATGCAACCCATAACCGACCCCCGTGATGCCGATAATGACAGTATCCTGATAGATCATTGGTGCCATATTAATACCCGCACCTGAGGTCCCTGAAACACTACCAAGCTCAGTATCATCCAGTTTGCTGACATCTTCCCTGATACCCGTGTTTTCCCCTATTACCTGATGATCCCAACGTTTTTTACCGGTTTTAGCGTCCAGAGCGATTAATCTCGCATCAATGGTGCCGGTAAATACCATGCCATTGGCAACGGCCACCCCACGATTAGCCGATCCGCAGCAAATAGGATAATCCTTGTCCAGATCATGCTGATAACGCCATAACTGCTTTCCATTGCCTGCATCCAGTGCGACCACGTCATTGAATGGCAGGGAAACGTACATTACGCCATCCTGCACTACCGGTGTTGCCTGAAAGGTATCGTTGATACCTGTATCAAACTCCCATGCTTCGACCAGGCCCGTCACATTACTTTTATTTATTTGTACCAACTTGCTATGACGCTGGTGCAGATCATTTCCACCATAGACCGGCCATTCATGTTCTGCAGCTAATAACGGAAAGGAAATACCCGCCAGCAACCCTCCCATCCAGATGAAGTCTTTTAAACGCATTTTCTTTTCTCTCTATAATTATTTTTTTGTCATGATAGCAATTAATAACGAACTGATATGCCTCATCATGATTGATGGATCTATTGATCCAGATCAATTCTGTGCCCGTTTACCCTACAGCAAATTATTGCTCCACCTACAATCAAACTATCAATAATTGGTGGATAGAGGTGCGGGATGCATAAAATACTGTTAGTGGGACTGTTCAGCATGCTGAATATATCTCCTGTTATGGCTGATCGTCTGGCAAATGAACCAATCAAACCCATCCAGACATTTATTATTACCGAACCGGATAAAGTTGAACTCGGGAAAAAACTTTTTTTTGACCCCAGACTGTCACGTTCCGGTTTTATTTCCTGCAATTCATGCCACAACCTCAGTATGGGTGGTAGTGATAATCTTCCAACTTCGATTGGACATAATTGGCAGCAAGGCCCGATTAACTCTCCTACCGTACTCAATTCGAGTATGAATCTCGCACAATTCTGGGACGGTCGTGCAGCCGATTTACAGGAACAGGCTGCTGGTCCCATTGCCAATCCCATGGAAATGGCTTTCAGTCACTCTCTGGCCATCGATGTATTGCGTTCGATTCCACAATATGTGGCTGAGTTCAATAAAATTTATGGCAGTGATGACATTACTCTGGATCAAGTCACCAATGCTATTGCCGCCTTTGAAGAAACACTGGTTACCCCCAATTCACGTTTTGATTTGTGGCTTAAAGGTAACGACAATGCGTTAACTGATACGGAAATTGCCGGTTATCAAAAGTTCAAACAAATCGGCTGTGTGGCCTGTCATAACGGTGAAGCCGTAGGAGGCAGTTCATTCCAGAGGATGGGGATCATGGAGCCCTACCAGACCGAAAATCCTGCAGAAGGTCGTATTGCTGTCACCGGAAAAGATGCCGACCGTTTTTCATTTAAAGTGCCCACCTTACGCAACGTCGAGCTGACCTATCCCTACTTCCATGATGGTGCATATTGGAAACTGGAAGATGCTGTGGATGTCATGGCCAGATTACAGTTAGGTCAGGAACTGAAAGAACAGGACATCAAAAATATCACTGCATTTTTGAAAACCCTGACGGGCGATCAGCCGCAATTTGCCATTCCGCAATTGCCGCCTTCCACAGCGAATACCCCCGTTCCAGTCCCTTTTGAAAACTAATACAAAGCCCGGTAGTTAAATCCACTACCGGGCTTTTTAGTATCGCTTAATCTGGCAAATCAGCAATGCTATCTACCACAGCGGCATATAAATCCCGGGTTGATGCTATGGCACCATCCTGAACCAGTTCAGCCGATATAACCTTACCATGTGCAGCCTGCAGTGGGCGTGTGGCCGTGGCACTGGCCACGACCGTCGGTTTATAGCCCAGATTAAAACCACCATGTGCTGTGGAATTGACGCACATATGCGTCATAAAACCGGCCAACACAATATTCTCAATGTTCAATGATTTTAGCCGCTCATCCAGTTCCGTCTGTATAAATGAATTGGGAAAGTTTTTAGTAATAACGTATTCCCCATCTCTGGGGGCAACTTCGTTGGATATCTGTCCCAGCTCTGTCGTTAAATCGTAGGGTGAGCCAACACCGCCATCGTGTTGTATATGAATAACAGGAATATTCAGTGCTCTTGCACGCTCCAGTAACGCTTTAGCCTCAACAATGGCTTTTTCCACCCCGGTCAGCTGCATAACACCGGTTCGATAGGTATTCTGACAATCGATCATAATTAACGCCGAATCACTCAGTTTGGCGGGTTGATGTCCTAAGCCTACGATCTCTCTTAACGTTTGTGATGCTTGTGTCATAACAATCCTCTTTGAATGTTTTAATGGGTGCGTTTTTGCAATTTTAGCCAGCTCTGAATAATGATTAATCCATACGATGTTGAAAGCTGACCGCATACGCACCGGGTCTGGCCAGTAAAATCGGGTCCGCTGAAGGCTCTATACCTTCCGGCAAGGCCAAGGGATTGAACATAGTCGCTTTTTCATAAGCTGCAGCATCCGCCATCGCCGCCTCGATCACGATAGTACCTAACTCGACCACCTGACGATCATCTGGCCAGACTACAGTCGCATCGTTTACTTCATCACCGTCCTCAGCGAGTTGCACTGATAAGCGAAACTTAGCAGCTTGCTGTGGTAATCGCTCACGAATCTCATTCATCAGGTAATTTGCGTTTTGTGCTTCGGCATCAGCTTTTTCCAGCGTTTTAACACCATCCAGTGGCATTACTATATAGCGACCATAAACCGACTCACCTTCAGTATTGGTAAATTTAAACGCATTTATGCCGTGATAGGAAAGGTTGGCAAAACTGGCCGGAAGTGGCTTGGGATAGTCCACAAAATGTTTGGCTTTGGGGTTATCAGCTAAAAACTGCTGGATAGGTTTGGTTTCAGCATCTGAAGTAGCAGAATCTCTTACTGCCGTGAGCATTTCCAGAAAGGCTTCAGGAGTCGCCACGGGAAAACGTGGCACTGAACTGAGTACCATATCGGTGTATTCCTCGTCTCCCAGATCAATCCGCATCGCCATGCCTTTTGCCAGTCCCTTAGGATCGTTGTCAGCGATATCCGGAAAACCTGTCGCATTGGAAAAACGCACAACTACAGGTGATGGATCCTTTTGTAAATGGGCTGCAGAAGTAATTTGACGTGCGGACTCAGCGGGATGAAACTCACCGGTTAGCACGACACCTTTCGTGTGATTAGAACGTAAACCCTCACGCGGCCCATTAAATAAATCATGTTGCACATCAACAATTTTTTCGACTGTCGACTTCTCTCTTTCCTCGGCCATAACAGGATTGATAGCCATCCCTAGCAACAATGCCAATGGCAGATATTTGAATGTTTTAGTGCCCATTTACGATCTCCTTGTTGTTATTTGCTTGCTGAATTCTGAAACAAAAACCCAGCTTAAACCTTTATGAGCTTTTTATATGAAATTTAGTTCATGCTGATTTAATCAGAACAGCAACACAAAACGGATTATTTTGTGATGGTTTGCGTTTACTAGACGACCGGTCTATTATGATCAGAAATTTACTAGACGACTGGTCTAATTATGACACGCACAGAAACAAAAAAATTGTTAAGTCAGGTTGGCACTGAAGTGCTGGGAAGCCATGGTTTTAATCCCACCGGATTAAATACGGTGTTGAAAACGGCTGGTGTACCCAAGGGCTCTTTTTATTATTATTTCGCCAGTAAAGAAGATTTCGGGCTGGCGGTGATTGATGAGTTCGCTTTGGATTATGCCGAAAAAATTGATGCCTTTCTGTCCAATGAAAACGTCCAACCACTACAACGTATTCGTGATTATCTGGAAAACGGTCTGGACACAATCCGCGAAGGAAAATGCAAACGTGGTTGCCTGATTGGCACGCTCGGCCAGGAATTATCCAGCCAGAATGAAACGTTCAGACTCCGCCTTGATCAGGTCTTTGAAGGTTGGAAACAACAATTCATCGTTTGCCTGCAGGCCGCAATTGATTGTGGTGAATTGCCCCGGAATACCAATACAGAACAGTTTGCAGAGTTTCTGTTATCCGGATGGCAAGGTGCCGTTCTTCGCGCCAAAATGCATTCCAGCACCGCTCCGCTTCAAGCATTCATCGATACCTTATTTCAACACGTATTAACAAAACCACAGAATTAATGGAGATTTTTATATGAGCATGAGCAAAGTTGCTCGTTTCCACCAAACGGGTGGACCAGAGGTTTTACAATTGGATGAAATGGATTTGGCGGCTCCGCAAGCCGATGAAGTGCTCGTCAAAGTTAACACCATCGGTCTTAATCGCGCTGAAGTCATGTTTCGTAATGGCCAGTATCTGGAAACACCTCAACTCCCTGCCCGACTGGGTTATGAAGCTTCTGGCATCATCGAACAGGTGGGGCCAAATGTCAGCCAGTTTTCAATCGGCGACAAGGTGAATGTCATCCCGGCTTTTTCAATGAACCAATACGGCACCTATGCTGAAAAAGCTGTGTTGCCGATTCACGCACTGGTCAGGCAACCTGCCAATATTTCCGATGAAGAAGCTGCAGCAGTGTGGATGCAATATCTCACCGCCTGGGGCGCATTAATTGATATTGGTCAGCTAACAGAAGGTCAGACATTGTTAATTCCGGCCGCATCAAGCAGTGTCGGGCTGGCGGCCATCCAGATAGCCAATCAGGCAGGCGCGATCCCGGTTGCGATTACCCGTACCGCGGATAAAAAAGAACTATTGCTAAAACATGGCGCCAAACACGTTATTGTCAGTGAATCCCAGCAAATCGCTGAGCAGGTTACGCTGATAACGGGCGGCAAAGGTGCAGATATGGTGTTTGACCCCGTTGCCGGCCCCGCATTGAATGAATTAGCCGATGCCTGTGGCCAATTTGCACAAATTTTCGTTTACGGCGCACTCAGTACAGAAAGCTCCCCGTTCCCGCTGTTTGCTGCGTTAGGAAAAGGACTGACGTTTCGCGGCTATACCCTGTTCGAAATCAGCCAGGATGCCAAACGCTTGCAACGCGGAGTGGAATTTATTGAAAAAGGACTCGCTGCAGGCCATCTAAAACCTATTATTGCCAAGACATTTTCACTGGATGACATTGTTGCTGCGCATCAATACATGGAATCCAATCAACAAGTCGGCAAAATTATTGTCACCACATCGAATATCTGAAATCTTCACAATGGAGGAACACCATGAAGTTTAACCTCAAAACCGTAAGTGCCTTAACCCTTGCCTCGCTTGGTCTAATCAGCACAGGCAGCTTTGCCGGTGCCGCAGATGTCGAAAAAAATCTGCATAAACTCAATGTACCAGAGGGCTTTAAAGTTGAGGTCTATGCCGAAGTGCCCGGTGCCCGCCAAATGGCTCTCGGCCAATCCACCGGAACCGTATTTGTCGGCACCCGCGGCCCCAAAGCCTATGCTGTTGTGGATCGCAATAAGGATCGTAAAGCCGATGAAGTGGTCACGATTCTTGATGATCTTAAAGTCGGCAATGGTGTCGCTATGCACCAGGGGAATCTCTATATTGCCGAACAGAACCGCATTGCCCGTTATGCTGCACCCGGCTTTGACCTGACCTTGCCATTCAAGGAAATGCGTGAAGTCATATATGAAGAGCTGCCTGACAAAGCCCATCATGGCTGGCGTTATATTGACTTTGGGCCTGATGGTAAGCTTTATGTCACCGTTGGTGCACCCTGCAATATCTGTGATGTCGAAGGTTTCGAGGCCACCATTATCCGGATGAATGCAGATGGCAGTGATGCCGAGATCTATGCAGAAGGCATTCGTAACTCAGTTGGCATGGATTTCCAGCCGGACACTGGCGTGTTGTATTTCACCGATAACAATACCGATATGATGGGTGATGATATCCCGCCAGGTGAACTGAATGCCGCTCCCGAAAAAGGCATGCACTTTGGCTTCCCATATTATGCCGGTGGTAAAGAACGCCACGAAGACTGGGCAGACAAAACTCCGCCGAAAGATGTCACCTTTCCGGTAGCCGAGTTTCAAGCCCATACAGCCGCATTGGGCATGAAGTTTTATACCGGCAACATGTTCCCAGAAGACTTTAAAGGCGATGTCATTATTGCCCAGCATGGTTCCTGGAACCGTACCGAGCCAGTGGGTTATGAATTGGTTCGTGTAACCTTTGATGATAGTAATCAGGTCAGTGGTCACGAAACTTTTATTGATGGCTGGTTAATCGATGGTGAAGCCTGGGGACGCCCGACAGACGTGCTGCAGTTACCCGATGGTTCAGTGCTGGTTTCAGATGATTTTAATGGCGTGATTTACCGTGTCAGTTACGGTGAAGAAACTGTCTCAGCCAGCACCGCAACCTCAGCTCATTCGAGCAAAACAGTGGAAGGACTGGTGATGCCCGAATCGGCTATCGCACATCCGGATGGCCGGGTATTTGTTACCGAAATCGGCGAATTTGGTAAACCAGGCGATGGCAAAGTCACTGTTGTAAATACCGATGGCAGCACTGAAACACTGGTTGATGGTCTTAATGATCCTAAAGGTATCGACCTGTTTAACAACACGCTGTTTGTCGCCGATGTGGATCAACTGGTGAAAATCAGTCTCGACGGTCAGCACGAGATAATGGTGAAAGCCGATGGCTTCCCCGGCAAACCCGTGTTCCTGAATGATGTTGAAATAGATGGTCATGGCAATATCTATGTCTCTGACAGTGGTGACGATGACGGCAAAGATGCTGGTATTTATCAAATTTCATCCGAAGGTGAGGTCAGCGAAATCATTAATGCCAAATCCGGTATTAAACGGCCTAATGGTCTGCTGATGGATGGCTATAACAAAATGCTGGTAGCCGACTTTGGTACCGGTGACTTATTCCAGCTGGATATCGCCAACGGCAAAGCCACTAAAGTAAACAGCGGCTTCGGCGGGGCGGATGGCCTGGTCAGGGATACCAATGGTTTCCTGTATATCAGTGACTGGGCAGGTGGCCAGGTGTGGCAATTGGCTGAACCCAAAGCGACACCCCAACTTATCACTGATGAATATGAATCCGCTGCCGATATTGCCTTATCAGCAGATGGCAAACATATTCTGATGCCCGATATGAAAGCTGGAAAATTGTATTTCCTGCCGATTAAGTAAATTTAATCAAAGCAATCAAAAAGCCGGGATGATTCCCGGCTTTTTTGTATCTCGGCTGATAAAGATTGGTCAGCTTGAATTCCAGCTTTAAGGCTGATTTGATTAGCCCACTAAAAGATAAAGCAATATCAGATTAAACAGCACACTTAAAATAGTGAGCATTTGCCAGAACCGCAGCGGATGACGTTCAATCAACGGGACATATTCATCTTGTAAAAATGCCGGGTTAGGTTTTGTCAGATCTGTTTGCAGCTCGGATAAAACTTCATAGCGTCTTTGCGGATTTAGCTGAACGGATTTTTGAATGGCTTTATCCACCCATACCGGGATCTCTGCTTGCAGCTGTGTTAACGGTTGATAGTTCAGTCGACTGAGATGCTGACGATTAATGGCTTTTTCAAAATGCTTGCCATAAGGTAGTTGGCCACTGAGCAGATTATAAAGAATTGATCCCAGGGCAAACTGATCGGCCTGTACTCCGGCCTGTTCACCCAACAGATATTCGGGTGCCGTATATTCCCGGGTTCCCAGTAATTTTTTGCGTTTAATCGGCGAAGCTACATCGGCAATTCCGGCGATGCGGGTGGAGCCAAAATCAATGATTTTTACCACACCTTCATCGCTCAGCATAATATTGCCGGGTTTGAGATCCTGGTGCAGCATATCCAGTCGATGGAAGGCTCTGAGTCCGGAAATTAGTTGCGGTAGCAGTTGCCTGACTTCACCGAGACTTAGCGGTCCTTCATCATCCAGTTTCTGTTGCAGGGTTTTGCCAGCGATATATTCCATTACGTAATATAAAAAACGCCGTGGACGCGGCTGTTCAACAATTCTCACCACATGCGGGTTATCAATTCGACGGCCGATCCATTCTTCAAGCTGAAAACGCTCCAGATACGCCGGATCATCCTCGAAATTGACGGATGGGGTTTTTAACACCACTTTCTGATTGGTTTCGGTATCAATGGCCAGATACAACTGACTGGTCGAACTGGCATGCAATTCACGCAATACCCGATAACCATCGAGGATGACACCTTCATACAATTCGGGAGGAAACGGTAACGCCGTTAACTTGGCATAGACTTCATCCGGTTTGGGATCAGCCAGGGCATCAATGCAAAACAGCTGACAACTGACATTGTCCTGGCCGCCATTTTGTAACGCGAGTTCACATAACATTTTGGCAGATTGTTCAGGATCTTCGGTTGCGCTCAACTGCTGTTTGATGACACTGTCAGCAACAAATTCATAAACGCCATCAGTCATCAAAACAAACACATCGCCTTGCTCGACACTGAGATGTTTGTAATCAATTTCCAGCGCGTAATCAACACCCAGCGCACGCCCCAAATATTCTTTACCTTCATCAAGTTTGATGCGGTGATCCTGCGTCAGTTGTTCCAGCGTATTGTTGCGAAACAGATAGATTCGGGCATCACCGACATGGAACAGATGTGCAGTCACCGATTTGATGATCACCGCAGAAAATGTGGTCGCAAAGCCCCGTGATATTTCCCGAAACTGATGGCTCTGCCCGCACAACCAGACATTAATCGCCGTTAAGACCTTACCGCCTGACTGCTTGACCGACCAGGTATCCGGCGTACTGAAATAATCGGCAATGAATCCGGTTATTGCGGCATGACTGGCCTCACGTGCCTGCTCACTGCTGCTGATGCCATCGGCAATCGCGCAGATGGCCCCTTTGCTCTCCAGCAGTAAGGCATTCTCCGGGGCATAAAAACCAATCGCATCCTGATTTTCAGCTTTTACGCCAGCCTGAGAATATTGCCCACAACGGACTTTCAGCATGAGCTTATCCCGTTATTAATGCACATCAATCATTTGCACGGTGCCATCCGGTAACACTTCTGCCATCTGGCCGCGCGGCTCATCCATAAACTGCACCACAATTAAGGTGACTAAGGCCGTGGCCGCAATGACCCAGAAAAATAACTGAGCAGATACTACCGACAATACCGTCAAAAACAGCAATGCACCGACATTACCATAAGCACCCGCCATACCGGCAATTTGTCCGGTCAAACGACGTTGTACTAAAGGTACAACGGCAAATACCGCCCCCTCACCTGCCTGTACAAAGAACGAACAGCACATGGTCGCCAATACGGCCAACACAATAAACCATTCCGGCGTTATCAGACCCATCACAAAATAACCGACGGCCAGCCCTGCCAGACAAATGGTCAACGTCAGTTTACGCCCCAATTTATCACTGAAATAACCACCGGTAGGTCGTGACACCAGATTCATAAAGGCAAAACCAGAGGCCAGCAAACCTGCCTGCACTACAGTGATATTAAAGGTTTCGCTGAAAAATAAAGGTAACATTGATACGACCGCCAGTTCAGAGCCAAACGTTGCCAGATACGCCAGATTCAGCACTGCCACCTGTTTGAACTTATAACGGTGAATCTCTGGAACAGGCGTGTGAAATATGGATTTGTTGACCTGATAGATATGATAAAGCTGATAGAGAAACAGTAACACCAGTCCACCATAGATCAACATGGTCACCGACTCAGTCAGTAATGAAACCCCGTTTGGTGACAGTTTCCAGGCTAACAACCCCAGCGCGCCATACATCGGAATGGTCATCAGAATTAACAGCAGAAAATCCCCTTTACTGGTGACCTCCATCGCCCCGGATTTTTTCGGTTTGAAATAGGTTGAACCTTTGGGTGTATCTGACACACTGTTGTAATAGATAAACGCATAAACCAATGCGATAAAACCGGTCAAAGCCACGGCATAGCGCCAGCCTTCATCACCACCAAACATCAATGCGATGGTCGGCAGACTCATTGCCGCCGCTGCAGATCCGAAGTTACCCCAGCCACCATAAATGCCCTCTGCCAGACCGACCTGTTTGGCAGGAAACCATTCTGAAATCATCCGGATACCGATAACAAAACCAGCGCCGACAAAACCCAACATAAAACGTGCCAGCGCCATTTGCTCAAAGCTGTCGGCTATCGCAAAAAAGAAACACAACATGCTGGAAATACCCAGCAGTAATGAATACATGATTTTGGGGCCATATTTATCGACCAGCATGCCCACCACAATCCGGGCGGGAATAGTCAGAGCAACATTGAGGATTAATAAGGTTTTAATTTGCTGGTCGGTGAGGCCAAGCGTTTCTTTAATTGAAACCAGTAGCGGTGCATGGTTAAACCAGACCACAAAACTGATAAAAAAGGCCATCCAGCTAAGATGTAAGATGCGGCTGTTACCGCTGAAGGATAAAAATTTTAAATTTGAGGCAGACATCGAGTTCTCACTTCAGAACGTTTGACCAACATTGGTGAGCGACTTAAGCGGGAATTATGCCAACTTCTAAGTTATTGATTTTATAGTTATCCAAGCAGTTAAAAAGGTATCCAATGCACCTGTTTAAATCAAACTGACTGAACGCGCACCATAGCTGTGCAGACCATCAGGCAACAAAAGCTACAGCATTTTTGCCGGATTGTTTGACGCGATACATAGCCTCATCAGCGGCCTTTAACAAGGCATCTATGTTTTCACCATCTTCCGGATAGCGGGCAATTCCAATGCTGGCGCCTATCTGACAAGGGCAGTTATCGATCAGTATTTTTTCGGAAAGCGCTGCTATGATTTTATCGCCAACGGTTTGCAAATGCTGATTCTGCGCCACATCACTCAGCAACACCACAAACTCATCTCCGCCAATTCGAAATACCGTATCCGATGCGCGTAAGCGCTGATTTATCCGCTGCGCGACTTCAACCAGCAACGCATCACCGACATGATGCCCGCAAATATCATTCACTGATTTAAAATTATCCAGATCAATAAACATCATGGCCAACGAGCTGCTTTTACGCTGTGCCTGCAAAATGGCCTGCTCTGCCATTAAACTGAACTGTGCCCGATTAGCCAGTCCGGTCAGACTATCTTTATGGGCCATCTCAGTCAGCGCCAGTTCCAGTTTTTTACGTTCGGTGATGTCACGAATATCCGCACTTAGCTCAATCGTACGGCCATCTTCGCTACGATTAAGCTGCAACAGCATTTCGGCATCAATTAACGCATTATCAGCCCGAATCAGTTGCACTTCACAGCGGTTATAAGGCAAGGGGCGAAACTTTTTGGCAAGCAGTAGCAAATGTGAAATACGCGAGGCCGATTCCTGACTAAATAACCGGTGATAAGGATGGCCCAGATAATAACTTTCATCGCGTTGTAAAAGTAACTTCACCGACGCACTGATAAAGGTAATACGGCTGGTCGCGGAGTTAATGCCGATAACAATATCTGAGCTTTTTTCCATCAGTTTGCTGAAATACTGTTCCCGGCGTATCAAGCGGTTAATGGCCATGGCAAATGACAGCAGAATCAGGATAACAATAATGGTCTGCAGACCTCGCAGCAGATAAGTCTGGCGTTTGGCAGCCGTTTCCAGCTGGTTGGTCAGTTTATTCATTAACGCCAGCAATTGCAGATTATCCGCCACCATCGCATTAACCAGTTCCTCCAACGCTGATTCGCTGAGCTGCATTTGTTGAATCGAACGATACAGTGGTTCCCACAATGCCAGTGATTGCATCAGCGTTTTTTGAATAACGGTTTCGTTGAATTGTTTGACCCGAATCGGCTGGCTGTCAGCGCTAAGCGTTTCACCACCATAGCGCATGGCTGTTAAGGTCTGGTCAAACAACTCCATGGCATCCATCAGCTCCTGATGTGCCGCTTGCGTATCTATTCCCTGTTTCTGCTGATAATGCATCAGTAAAAGGGACTTGGTCATTTTCTGTGACAACATGCGTTGTCTGCCGGCAATATTGATATTGATTGATGAGGCTTCAAGCTGAGCAGAAAGGCCGTAGTTCATTGCCAGCAGGGTAATATCAAAAAACGCTACTAAACCAAGTGGCAGTAAAAAAAAGCGGTATTTTTTGATGACCTCCAGCATTCCCCCCCTCCCCCTGTTTTCGCCGGCTCATTAAGCCACCACTTGTTGACCGAATTAATCGTCCTGCCAATCCAGATCACAGCAGAACACGTACAGTTTGTTATGCACCACGACCGTTTGAGAGACGGTTATGCACATTCTTGAGTCAGCAACCGACAGATATGGACGGCTGACCTGCATTTCACCGGGATGCTCAATCGCGCGGAAGTGATAGTGTTTGTGGGACCAATTGGCATTATCACCAGACAGCAAAGGGGTAAAACGAGCGTCCATTTTCTGTTGATAATGTGGGGAATAAACATTACGTGCCATCTGAAAACCAACTTCGTCCAACAGATAACATCGTACGGCGCGTTTTTCCTTAAATAGAATATGGGTGCTGGTATCAAACGCATTGGTAATGGAAAACTCACTGACCGCCTGACGGAACAGTGTCTCTATTTTTTTGAAATCCTGATTCATCTGGTGGCTGTTTTTAAAGCGCTGGCGTTGCTGTATTTTCAATAAATGATCAATGTCTTCAGCAAACTTGAGGTTTGGCGTAATACGCTGCTGTGGTTTAGCAAAATAAAAGCCCTGGATCATATCGGCATTTGCTGCGATGGCGACTAACGCTTCCCGTTCGGTTTCCACCCCCTCGATTACCACAAGACTACCCGCTTCATGGATCAGCGAGACAACACCGGTCAGAATACGCTCGACCCGGCTGGAAGTCCCGGCGCCACGAATCATGCTGCGATCTATTTTGACAATATCCGGTTCCAGCTCCCATATACGATCAAAATTGGAATGCCCGGCACCAAAATCATCAATGGCTATCAGACAGCCAAGCTGACGGAAGTGGCGAATCAGACTGCGTAAGTATTGCCGGTCATCAATTTCACTTTCCAGAATTTCGATAACCACCCGTTGTGGTGCGATACCAGTCTGTTCAAATAACGCATTCATAAAGCCGGCATCCGGCCGTTCTGACACAAGGCATTGTGAATTCAGATTTAAAAACAACCAGGCTTCACCATTCGGTTGCCGGGCAAAATTATGCATATGCAGCCGGCGGCAGAGACGATCCAGGGATAGGTTTTCCACGCCGTTTTGGGGGATAGCCAGTAACTCCAGAGGCGTTTGTGGCTGTTTTTGCGGGTCAACCGCTCTAATCAGGCCTTCATAGCCGACCGGTCGACGATGTGAGATGCTGAAAATAGGCTGAAAATGACTGCTCAACGTTAAATGGTGAAAATCAGCCGTCACATACAGACTGGTTTGTTCAGCATCATGCAACTGCTGCATAGGCATACCTTTATTCATGGATTGGAATACAACTGTGTTTAACAACATATATAGCGGCCATTTCACCGAGAAGTTTTGTTAAATATCACACCTGCCCAAATTGGGCAGGTGTGATTCACATTTGCATCCATGCCTAGGCGTTTTATAGCTTATTCAAAACGCATCAGGCGACTTTTCTGGCATGCCTTTGATGCAAAAATTTAATCACTTCAGAACGATAATGGTTGTAATCAGGGTTATCCGCCAGTGCCAGTCTTTGTCTTGGTCGGGGAAGTTTTACCTCCATAATCTCGCCTATACTGGCCGCCGGACCATTGGTCATCATCACAATTTTGTCAGATAGGAGCACGGCTTCATCGACATCATGGGTGATCATGATAACGGTGTTGTTTAATTCTGACTGAATTTCCATCAGCGAATCCTGCAAATGCGCCCGGGTTAACGCATCCAAAGCACCGAATGGCTCATCCATTAACAACACTTTTGGCTCCATCGCCAATGCCCTGGCAATACCGATACGCTGCTTCATACCACCGGAAATCTCTGCTGGCAGTTTATCCCTGGCATGCGTCATATGCACCAGTTCCAGATTATGCGAGGTCCAGTCACGAATCTGCTGACGGTTACGGGTTTTGCCAAACACTGATTTCACCGCCAGTTCGACATTCTGATAACAGGTCAGCCAGGGAAACAAGGCATGATTCTGGAACACAATGGCCCGATCTGGTCCAGGTTCATTGACTTCCCTGCCTTGCAGAATCACCCCCCCCTCTGTCGCCTGATACAAACCACCGACAATATTCATCACCGTGGATTTACCGCAGCCGGAATGGCCAATTATACTGACAAACTCACCTTTGTTGATTTGGATATTCACATTGTCCAACGCGCGAAACGGTCCATTAGCCGTTGGAAAATCAATGCTGACATGATCGATATTTAAATAACTAGCCATTTTCATATTCTCCTATCGAATATTCGCGGTTTTGTCGTATGAGAAAAATTTCTGCAGTGTGAGCATAATGCGATCCAATACAAAACCAATCAGACCGATTGCCAGCACCGCCACCATAATCCGACTAAGCGAATTGGAACTGCCATTTTGAAACTCATCCCAGACAAACTTACCCAGGCCCGGATTCTGTGCCAGCATTTCTGCAGCAATCAGTACCATCCAGCCAATACCCAGAGAAATTCTCAAACCGGTAAAAATCATCGGAATAGAGGAAGGAATAACGATCTTCCATACCGTGGTGAAATAGCCTAGTCGTAACACCTTGCCAACATTCAATAAGTCACGATCAATAGATGACACACCGACTGCAGTGTTAATCAACGTTGGCCACAAAGAACACAACATGACGGTGATCGCCGAGGTAATAAAGGATTTGGAAAACATCGGATCGGCAGAAATATACACCGCACTGACCACCATGGTCACAATGGGCAACCAGGCTAACGGTGATACAGGTTTAAAAATCTGAATCAGCGGATTGATGGCGTTGTAAAGATTCTGACTCAGGCCACTGACAATCCCTATTGGTATGGCAATCAGACTGGCTAATAGAAAGCCAACAAATACGGTAAACAGACTGGTCCAGATTTGATCGACAAAAGTGGGTCTTCCCGTAAAGTCCCGAACCCGAATCTCAGCTTCCGGGTTTTTGGCCAGCTTTTCCGCATTGCGTTCTGCCTGACGCTGATAAAAGTCGCTGGCCCGTTGACGTTCGGCCTGATGCTCCTGATTAAGCACCTTAACCTGTTCCCAAACCTGAACCGGCCCCGGTAATTGTCCGAGACTGGTATCCACTTTAGCCGCGCCTACATGCCAGAACATTAAAAAAGCCAACATGGCCAGTAACGGTAAACCAATCATTTTGACCAGCTGTTGAAACTGGAACCCGGCCGGTTCCCCACCGGCGATTTTCGCCAGTGGTACGAACCAGTTCAGCCCCGTCATTTCCAGAAAATATATAAGTTTATCTTTCATAGAGTTCATCTTTGTCCGTGTTATGAAAAGCAGGCGATTAATCCGCCTGCTCCTCTCCTTTCAGGCCAATAGCAAATTTTTCCAGGTAAGCATTAGGTGCTGTCCCGTCATATTCAATGCCATCAATAAACTCATTCTGTGCCGGCTTAAAACCGGTTTCAGTCGAAAAATCAGGAAAATCGGCTGCACTTAACTTGCCCTCTTCAATCAGTTCCATTGCGGCAATCTGATAAATGTCCGGGCGATATACCTTCTTGGCCATATCGGTGTACCAGCTATCCGGTTTGGCCTCAGGAATCTGTCCCCAACGGCGCATCTGTGTCAGATACCAGATAGCATCACTGTAGTATGGGTAGGTCGCGTTGTGACGGAAAAACACGTTGAAATCCGGAATATCGCGTTTATCGCCTTTTTCATACTCAAAGGTACCCGTCATGCTATTGGCAATCACATCATAATCGGCACCGACGTAATAGCTCTGGGACAAAATCTCCACCGCTTCAGGACGATTGGCATTGTTCTCGGCATCCAGCCAATGTGCAGCACGAATCAACGCTTTGACCATGGCGATATGGGTATTGGGATGTTTATCAGCCCATTGCTGGCTAACACCAAAAACTTTTTCCGGATTATTTTTCCATATTTCATAATCGGTAATGACGGGTACGCCAATCCCCATAAATACAGCTTGCTGATTCCAGGGCTCACCCACACAGTAACCATCAATGGTGCCAGCTTCCATGGTCGAGGGCATTTGCGGTGGAGGTGTGACAGATAACAAAGCCTCTGCCTGGAGTTGACCGCTGCTGTCACCTTTATGCGGGGCATAATAACCGGGATGGATACCACCAGCCGCCAGCCAGTAACGTAATTCATAGTTATGGGTCGATACGGGGAACACCATGCCCATATTGAATGATTTACCTTGTTGCCTGAATGATTCAATGACCGGCTTCAATGCCTCAGCAGTGATTGGATGCTGTGGATTCCCATCTTCCTGCATGGGAATATGGGGTTTCATCTGCTCCCAAACCTTATTGGAAACGGTAATGGCATTCCCATTCAGATCCATACTGAATGCCGTAATAATGTCAGCCTGGGTGCCATAGCCTATTGTCGCGCCAAGGGGCTGGCCGGCCAGCATGTGTGCACCATCAAGTGCACCATTGATTACACCGTCCAGCAATACTTTCCAATTCGCCTGAGCTTCCAGGGTGACGTACAGACCTTCATCTTCAAAAAAACCTTTTTCCTGAGCAATCGCCAATGGCGCCATATCGGTGAGTTTGATAAAGCCCAGACGAAGGTCTTCTTTTTCCAGTTCTCCGGGGGCGGCAACTAATGCAGAGGAAAAACTGATAGCAGTAGTTATCGCAACGGCAGACAGCCATCGACGCATAGGTTTTGAATTCTTATGGGGTAAAGACATAGTTAGCTCCAACTTAAAACTGTTTAGTTCAGACATCTGTTAATAAGATGATGCGAAATAAACAAGTCATGGGACAGAAAACGGCGGCGTTGCCCGGATACCAGAAAAAATCCATTCCGGTTACAGTTTTCAATCCAGCATTGGATTGTCTTGAGTCCACATTGCAGTTAATATGCCAACTACATACCTATTTAAAAAATCATATATTTCAGTTAGTTAAAATAGATCCCTATATAGCTCATTGCTGCAACTTGCGTCGATTTGGGGCTAATTAAAATGTCTGGCACCCAGATGGTGCAACACCAGACAAATTTATTGATTTGCTTCAGGTTTGGGGATGAGTTTCCAGCAGGTTTGCTGTGGCCAGCACCTGTTTTGCCAGCATAGCCAGACGCATGTTCTGGTTCATCGCTGTAGTGCGTAACAGACGATAAGCCTCATCCTCACTGCACTGACGCTGCTGCATCAACACACCCTTGGCTCGATCAATAATCTTGCGTTCCGCCAGTTTGGTTTCCAGTGATTGCACTTGTTCACGCATCGTTTGTTGTTGCAAAAAGCGATTGCGTGCCGTGCTGAGTAATGGCAGCACCCGATGCGGTTGCAAACCATCAACCACATACGCACTGACTCCAAGCTGAATGGCTTGTTTTTCGACCTGTGCATCATAGGTATCCGTAAAGATCACCACCGGCATGGGTTGCTGCCTGAGCAACATATCAACCAGCGCCATCATGTCACTGTCGCAGTTTCGCACTGCCAGAATGAACATGCCGGTGAATTCGAGTTGTTTCATCGCAAGTTTAGGAAGAGAAGCCGACTGGTTGGTCACCTCGAACATGGTGCCGTTCAATTGTTCGACTAATTGCTGTGCAATATCTGACCGATCGCACACCAATGTGGAATTAAAACTTTGTGTTGTGATGTCAGTTGAGTTTCGCATGATTATCCGCAGCATAATTAATGATAAGAGAAAACACATTGAGTACCGTTTCAATGGCACGGGTAGCCGTTTTAAAAAAATCATCGGCTGATAACGTAATGGCGCCTTCCATCAGCACTTGTTGATCTATCGTCTGTAATAACAGAGCAGTATCACGCTCAATTTTGTCGCTTTGGCCCGCAAGTATCTTTAACAAATCCTTATTCCGAATCCCACCCATTTCTCTAAGCAGTTCAGCAATTCTGCCGTTGGCAGTTAAACGTTGAAAAGACAACATCATGGTCTCAGCACCACCGCCCTGCCCACGGGCACACAGGGTTGATCCCACAGCACGGATTTGTCCCAGGGTTTCAGCCGCACGCAGTGTATCTAGGCAGAGTTCGGACAAGCGGGTGATGTTATCCAGCATGAAGTGATGCAGATTGTATAAACGACTGAGATCATCAAACAACGACAATTGCCCGTCAATCATGGCATTGTGCTGACGAATAACCTGATGTGAAGTGAGTCTGCGTTCCTGGATTTGCTTTTTAAGACGCGGCCAGTGATCGACAAACGACAGCCATTGCGGCAGTGTTTGCATATCGGTGTTTTCGCTGGCCTGAATAAATTGATCAATTTCTGTTTGCAGGAAAACCAGCTTGCCTGCGAGGGAGGCATTACCAGCACAAACCGCACTGCTGGTTCCGCGATGTTGCTGACTGAGGTCAATTAACTGCTTGAGACGAACCAATTGTGAAATGGCATGTTTTACACGCCGTTGATCACGAACACTTACCGTCCATTGTTTGGTAGCGGCGAAGCATGCCGCTACCGTTAATGCACCTGCTATGGTGGGGTTGACTATCATAGTCTGACTCTCAACTAATCTTTATTCCATTATTCCCAGCTGAAAAGATAACCAGCCATTAGGCCCAGTGGAGAAATCAACACCAAGAAAAGCAGTTTGAAAAACTCTTTCATCAAATAGAAAAAATCAACTAGGTATCCCATGGTTGTAGCCTCCTTCTTTGTGTGGCAACACCAGAGACATTGCATAAGCTGTGCCAGAGGAAAACACTATATTTTTCAATATATTAAGAATCACCCAAGTCACACCATGCATTAAAATGGGTTGCAATAAACAACGAGTTGCTTATTTTTGGTGCGAAAACCCTGGGTCTGCTGATCTTTCAGATCCACCTCTGCCGTAGGCTATTTTTTTGTCGAACAAGGCGAAAAAATCGTCTCAGCCCTACGGGGTATGGCTGAAAATACAACACTTATGCCCCCCGGATGAACGGCATTGCTCCTGCCTTGACTGGTGCATTTTCAGTCCCAACAGAGACTGATCTGAAAGAACAACAGACCCTGGAATAAAGGCAAAAAAAAGCCAGCCCTGATCAGGGCTGGCCTGGCCAACAATCAGCCGAGGAGATATCAGAATTTAACTTGTCCGTAGACCCAGAATTTTTCCGTATCCACCAGCGATGGAAACTCTTTATCTGCTTTGTAATCAGCGTATTTCACACCCACGGTGTAATGCTGATTAAAGTTTTTTTCCAGCAGGATATCCAGCTCATTTCCGGCATCCAGACTATCCTGATCAGTCTCAAAGTCGTGATATGAAACAATCAGTTTCGCGTCGAAAAATACATTGCCAACCACGGTCAGATAGGTATCTTTGAGTCCCTGTGCCGGTGTAGTCAGGAATTGATCTGCCCAGCCCTGAAACGCATGATTGGTGCCCAGCGGCGTTTTAAAACTGTCTGTACCATCACCTTCCTGAACTTCATAAGACAGTTTGGCCATCCAGCCTTTATGTTTGGCACCGAGTTCTGCCAGATAATAATCCTGATCATCCATCGTCCCGCTTTTATAGTCGCTCTGACGTGCATATTCAGCGGTATAAATCAGATTCCAGGCATCATTTATCGCAGGGGCACCACTGAATCGCACACCAAGCGTTTTAGAAGATGTGGCCTCAGCATCTTCATACTCCAGCAAATAACCATAACCTTCGAGCTTGCCAAATGGTAGACCACTGTACTGGGCATTAAACAGATGTGCTTTCACATCAATCACACCATTTTTAATGATGCCAAAATCACGATCATCACCAAAAATGGTATTGATTTTATTTACAAAAGCATAGCTCAGCTGGGTATCAGGTAATGACTTGTTCTGGATGGAAAATGCATCAAACGTCTGATGATTCTGCCGCCATAGCACATTACCGATATAACGATGAAATGGTGCATCACGATAAGTGATTTGCTGCCGACCAAATTTTGCCAAGGTATCAAAGCCCTGATAACTCAGATAAGCCTGGTTTACTTCAGTACCATCCGGATCAGCGACCACCGAATAGTCGGTTTCTCCATTGGTCGTACTGTTGTAGTTATCGCCACCTAAATCGGTCACATTCTCAAATTCAATAAAAGCTCCGAAACCGTTTAAACGACCGGTTTCATAACCCAACGTTGAACGCACGGTAAATGCATCGGCATCTTTCAGGTCATTATCCTGTTTGACTGACTCATAACGGGCACGGGCGGAGAAACTGACTTTACCGCCGGTCAGTGCTTCCAAAAAACTGTCTTTCTCTGCAGAAACTGCTGTGATTGGTAATGTGCCAATCAAGCTCGCCATCAACGTCGTTGCAGTATATGTAGGTAATTTTGACATGATCTTTCCTTAACTTACGGGTCGCGGAACCTTGGTTCGGCAACCGAAATATCAAAAAATAAAGATTGATTTGCCACGTCGTTGTGGCTGCATACGCGCAGGGCGGTTCAGAGTGGAAAGCATCATCGTAAATGCAGACCGCTCGTCAATTTTTTCAGGCAGAAACAAGTCTCTGCCAACAACCGTCAGGAGTTTGCTAACAGCTGTTTTAATTCGGGAATGCAGGATCCACAGTTGGTTCCTGCTTTGAGACAACGGCCGATATCTTCCACAGATTTGGCCTCACCTTGACGGATTGTGTCTTTAATTGTGGTTTCACCTACACCAAAACAGGCACAGACCATTTTTCCCTTATCCTGTTGTCCGGGACCCGGACGGCCTGCCAGCAGGCTTTGCCGGGCAGCTCCATCCAGGGTTTCTTCAGTAAATAATTGTGACAACCAGCCGCGCTCCGGCAGATGATGGTCCGCCGCCAGAAACATCACCGTTTGTAACTGATTATCGAGAATATTGGCGGCACGATAGCGCCCCGCTCGCTGATCACTGAATTCCAGCCATTCACCTTGTTGCTCGGTAAGATTCTGAATCCACTCAAGTGGTTGTTCCACCCAATTTTCACCGGCCAGTTCATAACGCCAGAACTGCTGGCCTTTGACCTTCACCCAATAGGCTGTTTCAGTGAGACTCAAGGGTTGGCGAGACAAAATAAAACCATGCCAGCGTGGTAAAAAGGGTCGTACATTCACCGGGGTATGTTTAGATTCGGGCTGACCGGAAATCGGATCGGTAATCGGTGCAACCAGGGTATCGACACGCGCTTGTGAAGCAAATTGTCCATTCCAGTGAATCGGCACAAAAATACTGCCCGGCCGTTGTTCCTGAGTTAAATTGACCCGTCCGGTCAAACGTCCCCATTTGCTCTCGACTTGTGCCAATGCCTTGTTCTGGATCTGCCAATGCCCGGCATCTACCGGATGCATGTCAATCATCGGCTCACTGATATGGGCATTTAGTCTGGGTGCCCGACCGGTGCGGGTCATGGTATGCCATTGGTCCCGAATGCGACCGGTATTAAGCACTAACGGATACACATCATCCACTTCGTTTTGTGGGTAATGTGGCTCCACCGCAATCATTCTGGCTTTGCCGGACGCTGTATAAAAATGATTGTCGGTAAACATCCGGGCGGTGCCTTGCGGGGCATTATCGGTCACCGGCCATTGAATAGGTTGCAGAGCGGCATATTCCTGTTCGGTGATATTGGCCAGCGCGCTGATATCAAAATCCCGCTGCCCCGCATTTTCAAAGGCCGATAACCTCGCATGTTCACGAAACACATCTACCGCCGTTTCAAACTGGAATTGCTCGGCAAAGCCCAGTCGTTTACCGACTTCTTTAAGCATCCACCAATCGGCTTTGGCTTCTCCGGGAGCCGGTAAAAAAGCCCGCTGATGACTGATACGGCGTTCTGAATTGGTGACCGTGCCATCTTTTTCACCCCAGCCCAAAGCGGGTAACAACACATCGGCAAATTCGGTACAGTCGGTTTGTTTTTCAATTTCGGAGACAATAACCAATTCGCATTGTGTTAATGCTCTTTTGATCTGATCGGCATCCGGTATGCTCACCACCGGATTGGTTGCTACGATCCAGACAGCCTTGATGTCGCCACGCTCGATCGCCTGAAACATCTCAATGGTTTTATGACCGGCGGTTTTGGTGAGCCTATCGGTGTTCCAGAAACGTGACAAGCGTTCATGATGTTCCGGCTTGTCGATTTCCATATGGGCTGCCAGCTGATTACTCAGTCCGCCGACTTCCCGTCCGCCCATCGCATTGGGTTGTCCGGTGATGGAAAACGGCCCCATACCGACCTTGCCGATCCGACCTGTTGCCAGATGACAGTTAATAATCGCATTACATTTATCAGTACCGCTGGTCGATTGATTAACGCCTTGCGAGAATAATGTGATGGTTTTTTCGGTCGAGGCAAACAATTGATAAAACTTAGCCACATCTTCTTCTGACAGTTCTGTCTGGCGTGCTACCTGAGGGATGTTCGCCGCTGTTTTGCTGGCCGAGTCTAATGATGAGGCGAAGCCTTCCACATGTTGTTCAAGATAATGCCAGTCCACGCAGTCATGCTGTTTCAGATAATTCAACAATCCGTTAAACAGAAATGCATCCGCACCGGGACGTAATGGCAGATGCAGATCGGCGATATCGCAGGTGGCAGTTTTGCGTGGATCAATCACCACCACTTTCATATTGGGTCGATTCTGTTTGGCCTGAGTAATTCGCTGAAACAATACCGGATGACACCATGCGGTATTCGAACCAACAATCACCAGCAGATCAGTCTGCTCAAGATCTTCATAACTGCATGGCACGGTATCACTGCCAAAGGCCCGTTTATGGGCGGCTACTGCCGAGGACATACACAAACGTGAATTGGTCTCGATATTGCCGCTGCCAATAAAGCCTTTCATCAGCTTGTTGGCCATATAGTAATCTTCGGTGAGGATTTGCCCCGACACATAAAATGCGACCGAATCCGGGCCATGTTCATCAATGATGTTTTTCAACTTATCACTGACATGATCCAGCACGGTATCCCAGTCGACCCGCTTGCCGTTTATCTGAGGATATAACAGACGGTTATCCAGCCCGACGGTTTCACCCAAAGCAGAACCTTTGGAACACAAACGCCCTAAATTCGCCGGATGTGCCGGATCGCCTTTTATGGCAACTACACCGTCAGCTTGTGGTGCAGCCAATACGCCGCAGCCGACGCCGCAATAGGGACAAGTTGTTTGTGTTGCTTGTTGTGCCAACAGTCAATCCTCAGAGTGAGATGTAAATCAGGCCGTCTTCGACTTTGGTTTCAAATGCACGGGTACAGCCTTCATCCGGGCCAGTAGCTTCCCCACTGCTTAAATCAATAACCCAATTATGTAATGGGCAGGCGACCCGTTTGTCGTAAACAATCCCTTGCGATAAGGGGCCTTTTTTGTGCGGGCACTGATCAAACAGGGCAAACACCTCATCTGAGCTGGTCCGAAAAATGGCCACATCCCCATCCGGTGTGGTCATCACGCGTGAGCCCTTTTTCGGTACGCTCTCTACCGGTCCTACTTCAGTCCAATTTTGCATCTGTTCAACCTACTTGCTTGATGGGAATATAATTTTCACGCTGTTTGGCCGCATGTTCTGCCCATGGATCATCCTGTGACTTTTCCTGTGACTCATAAAAACGCTGTGCCAATATTTTGCGGTTATCGTGATCGTCAACCACTTTAGCCTGTACGCTTTTCAGACCGACACGCTCAATCCATGGCGCGGTACGTTCCAGATAGTGAGCATCTTCACGGTAAAGCTGCATAAAGGCCGCGCAGTATTCCATCGCTTCCTCTTCAGTAGCGACTTTGCACAGGAAATCGGTCGCACGAACCTTTATCCCACCGTTACCGCCGACATGCAGTTCATAACCTGAGTCCACACAGACAATACCAAAATCTTTGATGGTGGCTTCAGCACAATTACGCGGACAACCCGATACAGCAATCTTGAACTTATGCGGTGTCCATGAACCCCAGGTCATTTTTTCGACCTTGATGCCCAGTCCGGTTGAATCCTGTGTACCGAAACGACACCATTCTGAACCGACACAGGTTTTAACAGTACGTAATGATTTACCGTAGGCATGGCCCGAGACAAAACCGGCTTCACTCAGATCCGCCCACATTTTCGGCAGATCGTCTTTTTTCACACCGAGTAAATCAATACGCTGACCACCCGTAATTTTGACGGTGGGCACTTTATATTTATCGGAGATATCGGCGATGGCACGTAATTCATTGGCATTAGTTACCCCGCCCCAAATTCTGGGTACCACCGAATAAGTGCCGTCTTTCTGAATGTTGGCGTGAACCCGTTCATTAATAAAGCGTGACTGCGGATCGTCCTGATAATCCGGCCAGGTGCTGAGAAGATAATAGTTCAACGCCGGACGGCAAGAGTGACAGCCATCGGCAGTTTTCCATTCCAGCGCGGTCATCAGATCCGAAATGGTTTTTAATTCCTGTTCTTTAATGGCGTTTTTCACTTCACCATGACTCATGCTGGTACAACCACACATAGCTTTTTTGCTCGGTGTGTCATTGAAGTCACTGCCAAGGGTTGAGGCAAGCAATTGTTCGACCAGACCGGTACAGGAACCACATGATGCCGAAGCTTTGGTGTGCGCTTTCACTTCATCCAGAGTAAACAGGCTGTGTTTGCTGATGGCTTTGACGATATCGCCTTTACAAACACCGTTACAGCCACAGATTTCGGCATCATCGGGCAGGCCATCGACAGAGTTTGTCGCACCATGACCGGAATCACCAATATGATGCTGACCAAACAGCATGTTTTCCCGAATGCTGGACACATCGGTGCCATCACGCATTAACTGGAAGTACCAGGCACCATCAACCGTATCACCATATAAAACGGCACCAATCAGTTTGTCATCCTGAATGACCAGCTTTTTATAGACATGGCGGGCAGCATCTTTGAATACCAGGTCTTCAGTGCTTTCATCTCCAATAAAGTTACCTGCAGAAAACAGATCAATGCCGGTGACTTTGAGTTTGGTCGACGTAATGGAGCTGACATAACGGGCAATACCCATTTGAGCTAGATGATTGGCACAGACTTTTGCCTGTTCAAACAACGGTGCTACCAGGCCAAATGTCGCACCACGATGTTGCACGCATTCGCCGACAGCATAGACTTTAGGATCGAAGGTTTGCATGGTGTCATCGACCACAATACCTCGTTCGCAATGGATGCCGGCAGACTGGGCTAATTCTATGTTCGGACGGATACCAACAGCCATAACGACCAGATCGGTATCGATTTCTGTGCCATTTTTAAAGACAACTTTTTCAACCCGTTTTTTACCTTCAATCGCGGCTGTTTCGTGCGACATCAGGAAGTTAAGCCCTTTGGCCTGCAATTCATTTAACATCAAATCTGATGCCGGTTTATCCAATTGCTGATTCATTAATACATCTGCGATATGTACCACGGTGACTTCCATGCCTTGAATCATCAAACCATTCGCCGCTTCCAGCCCCAACAGACCGCCGCCGATAACCACGGCTTTTTTATAAGATTTGGCCGTCTCCAGCATGTTATCAACGTCAGCGATATCGCGGAAACTGATAACCCCGGGAAGATCACGGCCTGGCAATGGCAGCATGAAAGGACGAGAACCGGTCGCCATCAACAGACGATCGTATTCAAATACTTCGCCTTCTGCGGTTTCCACCTGGCGTTTGACACGGTTGATATGGGTAATTTTTTTACCGGCATGCAAGGTGATGCCATTATCAACATACCACTGACGGTCATTAATCATGATTTGGTCAATCGTTTTATCGCCCGCCAGCACAGGTGACAACATGATGCGATTGTAGTTACCGTAAGGCTCATCACCAAAAACAGTGATATCGTATTTTTCAGGCGCTAACTTCAGTAATTCTTCCAGTGTACGAACACCGGCCATACCATTACCTATCAGCACTAACTTTTCTTTCATGGATCGCTCCTGCATTTCGATTAATCATGCTTGAGCAAGCACTGTGCCAACAAGTAACCTTTTGATTTTATTGAAAATTAAATTTAAACAGGTAAGTAGGATGCAACTTTGTGGTGCAAAACGGTGCACTACGCACAAAGATGGTGAATTAGAGATCGCTTAATAAACGGTAATACGATTACGACCTTTATTTTTTGATTCGTACATAGCGTGATCACAGCGCTCAATCAGATTATCCATGCTTTCACCCAATTGATACTCGGCCACGCCGGCACTGATGGTCACACTCACAGTTTCATCCTTAATCCGAATCTGATGTTCACTGACAGCTTCACGTATTGTTTCGGCCACTCTTGCAGCATGTTGCTGATCACAGTTTTCCAGCAACAATAAAAACTCTTCTCCCCCCCAGCGACATAAGGTATCAACATCACGTACTTTCTGTTTTATCAGTCGACTGACCGACTTGAGCACCTGATCACCAAACTGGTGACCGTATTTATCGTTGACCATTTTAAAATGATCGATGTCGAGCACAATCATGGATAAAGACCAGTCCTTACGCAGTGCGGTTTTTTGTGCTTTATTGAATACCCAGTCAAATACCTGTCTGCTGGTGGCTCCGGTTAATTTATCTTTGGTGGCCATCATCTCCAGACGGCGCTGATAACCGCGTAAAGTAAAATGGGCAACCAGCAACACGCAGATGCTGATTGCCAGGGACACAGCAATATTGATCCATAAAGCGGTTTCAATGCGATCGGCCGCCGGGTCATTGATTTGTTCAACAATCAAGAACCAGTCAAATTCGGGTACCAGACGGCTGTTTAAATAAATAGTGTTACCGTTTTTGGCCGCATAAGTTACAGAAGCACTGGGATTACTGAGGATCTGCAGAAATAACTTATCTAAACCGTCTTTATTTTGCAGGTAGATATCATTCTGAAACTGACTGCTACGCAAGGTGATTTCGCCTTGACGATCAACAAAATAGATTTCCCGGCCATAGCGTCGCTGATAGTTTTCAATTAACTGTGCCACCGATTCCATTGACAGGCCGACCCCGGTGACACCGACTAACTCACCTTGTTGATTCATCACACGATAGTTGACAAAAATACTCATACGATTGGGTTCTGCAGTATCCCAGTCGATATTGATATCGTAATCGGTATTGATCTGACGGGTTTTAAAAAACCAGCTGTCAGCCGGGTCAGTCTCATCAACCTGCTTAATAATGCCCTTTGGATGGTAATAGTTACGGGTTTTTTCTGAGACAAAAAACGCGGTAATCGTATTGTATTTACGCTGAATCTGCGCCAGATAATCTGAAAGTTGCTGGGGATCCTGTTCACCGGTCTCGGCCCAGTTAATCAGAAAAGTATCATTCGCCATCAGTGAAGAAATTAATAATGGCTGTAACAGATCACGCTGGATTTCAGAATAGATGTTATCACTGGTCAGCGGCAGCATCTGCTTTTGCAGCTGATCACTGGTGGAATCGCGGGCAACGAAATAGCCAATCAGACTCGTTGCCATAAACCCCAGCAAAACCAGTGAACTGATTGTCAGCGTGAAAAGTCGTTTCCGATTCTGCATTCCTGGCGGCTCGTTATAAAACAAAGTTTTCAATCATAGAGAATCTGCAAACATAATCCTAGGGCTTATTTATCTTTCGTATCCACCACTGCTGGCGGCTATTTTTCCGTCTTACAAGGTGGAGATGAAAGATCAACAAGTTCTAATGGTTTGTTGCATATTGAGATTTTGAAGCCGTTATCTCACCAGGTTGAAAAGCGCTCATAATCGATTGAATATATTCATAGATGTCTTGGTAACGTGATCTGAGTGAATGCAGGTTTTGCAGGCCACTTTGTTTTTTCCCAGCCTGGTAGAGTTTGAGAGTCATGGTTAACAGATGATGAAAGCTTCTGTATTTTTCTTTCAGAATTTGCAGGCTTTCCATATCAATTAATTGGAGGTTTTCAGTTCGGTCCAACCAAACACCACAGTGAGATTGTTTGATCGAGATAATTGGACATAAGTTCACATCATCCAGCTCCGCTTCAAAACGAAGCTCGACACTTTCCAGACTCAATTGTAAATACAGACAAAACAAGTTTAATTGTGTCCATTTAATATGTTGCCGACTATCGCGGTAACTGAGCCAATCCTCAGGCAATGTAAATTGCTGCTGCCAGTCAGCAATGTGTGCAGCCGGCATCGGTTTCGCAATCACATAGCCCTGAGCAAGCTCGCACCCCATGGACAATAATATCTGCCCATGTCGCACTGATTCGACGCCTTCGGCGATAACTTCCAAATCAAAAGATCTGGCCAAAGCAATCACGCCTTCCACAATTTTACAATCATCGACATCGGCCAGCATATTGCGGACAAACGTCTGATCAATTTTCACAGCGGATACTGGTAGCGTACGGATATGGCTAAGGGAAGAGTAACCTGTACCAAAATCATCCAGCACCGTTTTGATATTGAATTCTTCACGGCAATGGCGGACCACATCAACAATCAGGCTGAGATCATCCAATGCATGACTTTCCAGAATTTCAAACTGGAAGTACTGTAAATCCACTGTTGGAAACTCAGCAATGATCTCATTAAGTCTTTGTAAAAATCCATTACTCCCCAGATGATAAGCTGACAGATTGATACTGATATGCCATGGTTTTGACTGGGCCTGCCATTGCTGTAAATAGTGTAAAGCCTGCCGAATGACCCATTCTCCTAACTGTATTTCCAGTGAGGTGCCATTGATTAATGGCAAAAAATCTTGTGGGAACATTAGTCCGTTATCCGGATGTTGCCAGCGAATTAATGCTTCAAAGCCAATCACCTCACCGCTACACATATTGATTTTCGGCTGCAGGAATAATTGAAATTCGTTCTCAGTCAATGCACGCCGGATAGCATATAACTGTTCGTTTTTTTCATCCCGCCAGGCTTCATTACCTGTTTCGTACATACGGAAAGTTTTCTTACCATCCAGCTTGGCTTTATAGAGGGTTTGATCAGCATGCTCTATCAAGGTCTGCATGGAGCCCTGATCAAACGGATAAACGGTATAGCCAATCGAGGCACTGATGCGGATGGTTTTATTTTCAATTTGATATGGCCGGCTCAACTCGTCGGTTAACCGGTGCAGTAATTGCTCACAATCCTGGCGATTTTTAATTTCGCCAAGCAGCATGACAAATTCATCCCCACCATAACGCGATACCGTATCATCCTGCCGTAGCATTGTCCTGATACGTTGTGCGACTTCAATCAATAATTCATCACCGGCGTTATGACCGAGTTCATCATTTACCGGTTTGAAATTATCAAGATCCAGGAAACATACGGCCAATAGAGTCTGCGTTCGGTTGCTGTGGGCGATGGCCTGTTCAAACCGATCTGCCAGCAGATTGCGATTAGGTAAAGCTGTCAACGCATCGTAATGTGCCAAACGTTCCAACTCGGCCTGATGCTGCTTGAGCATGGTAATGTCAGAAACCAGTCCAAGATGGAACAATTCACCGCTAAGCGGATCGATGCTACGATGAATTGTCAGTATCTCGGCATAAAACGACCCATCTTTTTTTCGATTCCATACCTCTCCGCGCCAGAAACCGTTTTCAGACAGGCTTTGCCACATTTCACTGTAAAAGGCTTTAGATTGTTTACCCGAGCTAAGCAGATTGGGTTGCTGACCAATGAGCTCGTCCTTGCTGTAACCGGTTATTTCGCATAGGGTATCGTTTACATCCACGATAATATTATCGGCATTGGTGATAATAATGCCTTCATGCACCCGATCAAACAGCAGTTCCAATAGCGAGTGTCTTTGATGTTTAAGTAAGGCGCTCACAAATAAAATCCTTATACTAAAACCATATATTTATTAAGGTTTTTAGCATAGCTTTTATCGCTTAAGCAAATTTTTGAAACGAATCACTGATAGCCATAAAAAAAGCCAGTCACATGATGACTGGCTCTTTTCTTCTGAGAAATACAACTTAATTTATTCAGCCATATTCCAGATATGTGAAACGACTTCCCATTCGCCCTGATCACTTTGCTGCAGGACAGTCATTAAAACACCATTAAATGTCATAGTTTCGCCCTCTTCACCTTCGACATCGGCAGACCAGTTAGCTAATTGACTAACCTGACCTGCTGAAGAATAAGTGGCAATGGTCGTAATCTTATGGTTGTGCAAGCCATTGTCAAAAAATCCCTGAAACAATGCGGCGATTTCCTGCTGCCCGTTTAGTACATTGCCGTCACCAGGGGATAATGTGGCTTGTGAAGCATAGAGATCAACTAACGCGTCAATATCGCTATCATTAAAAGCAGCATTCCACTGCTCATTCGCAGAATTAACAACTTCCTGCGCATCATAATCAGCTGTTGGATTACTGCACGCACTTACCGTCAGGATAAGCAGGCTCAGTGGTAATAAACGATTTAATATTTTCATGGTTACTCCTTTGTGGATTATTTATTCAAGATAGGATCATCTTCAAAAACATGCCGTCGTTGATATATCTTTTCCAATAACGACATCAGGTTAAGCGCTTCAGTTTCGGTCAGCGCCTGCATTAATAAATTGACTCGTTGATAATACCCCGGCATCACTTCATCAAGTTTAGCCTGGCCCTTAGCTGTCAAACGTATCAAAATCTGACGTCTGTCCCGCCGGCCATGCACCCGGCTGATTAATTTCTCGCGTAACAGACCATCCAACAAACCCGTCATCGTAGCGCGCGACACACCGGCTTTTTCAGCAAGCAAGGATGGTGTTGAACTCAGATCATCCTCACGCATAAGCAATAACAAAACCCACCATCGACCCTGTAATAAGTCATATCCAGCCAGATAGCTGTTCAGTCCATGCGATAGATCTGAACCTACACGCAGCAGATTCAAAAAAGTCATCACACTTTTAATATCAGTTTGCGGGTAACGATCCGCAAACTTCTGCAATATCTCAGCGTTGGGAATATCTTTAACTTGTAACATGTAAGTAAGCATATAGTTAGCCACCTAACTATGTCAAGGCTAATTCATTATTTAATTCAATGATATATTTGAGCCAGAAATTCACCCTATTGCTGACCGGGATCGCACAATTGTTTTGTAACTATCAAAAATTCTTCACTGATCGGCGTTTATTTTCTGTCATTTGCCAATGTAGTCTTTAAACGGTGTTCTATGTCCGATAGATCCCTTTTCAGATTCTGTTCCCCGATTAACGGCAAATTATGGCTTTACACTGTAACGGTGATTATCCTCACGCTGCTGATTATTTTTAACAATTATCAACAACAGTTATCCGCTTACTCTTCGCAGGCCAATCAACAAATTGCTCAACGTAATCAATTGCTGGCTTTGATGCAGACCCAGCTGCTGGAATCCAAACTTGAAGCCATTGATCAAACCCTGAAACTGATCAGCTCGCATCCTGATTTTATAAACCATCCAGAGCCCCACACCTACCTGCTGGAGCAGTACTCCCGAAACAACCCTGAAATGCAGGCTTTATTGCATATTAATGCTGATGGTTTGTTACGGTTTCCCCAGCATCAGAGTAGCCAGCTGGATTTATCGGGGCGCGACTATTTTAAAGTACATCAGGCTTTAAAAACGGATAGTGTTTTCACCTCAAAACCCATGTTGCCCGGACGTGGACATGAAGATCCGGTCATGGTTATCAGTCGTGGTCTTTATGATTCTGATGACAAATTTCAGGGTGTGATTGCCGCTGTTATCGATATTAAAACCTTTTCACTTGCACTCAGTGGGATCAGTGTGAATGCCCAATTGTTTTCATCGATTGTGCATGAAGAAGGTGAAATAGTATTCCGTGTACCGTTCCGGGATTTTGAGGCCGGACAAACAATGGACTATGTTAAAGAACACACCGAAACAGACAACCTGCCCTTAACTGGTGAAGGCATTTACCAGCACGGCAGCAGCAATTATCAGTTTGCATACCAGACACTGCCTAAATGGCGGCTCCACGTATTTGTTGGTGAGAATCGTGCCGTAGTAGATGAGTTGATAGCTCACTACCGATTTTCGCATCTGCGTAACAGTGCTCTGACCGCTTTTTCATTAATTGTGCTGATCCTCACTTCTGCCTGGTTAATCCGGCGTCGTCTGGAAACCAACCAACAGCTTCTCGAAAGTAAAGCCGCCCTTCAACAGAGCTATCAGCGCAATCAGGCCATTATTAAAGCCATCCCTGATCTGCTGTTTACCATTGATAAAAATGGCAACATCATTGATTTTGAACAAGGTGATGGGGTGCCATTGCTGATACCGGAACAAGACTTCATCAACAAGCATATCAGCCAGACTTTACCTGACTTTCTGGCACAACGGACATTACTGGCGCTGCAAAAAACCCTGGGTACCGGGGAAGGTGATTATTACGAATATGAGCTGAATATATCGGGCCAGCAACATTTTTTCATGGCGCGAACATCCCCGATCAATCAGGACAGAATGCTGGTCGTGGTCATTGATATTACCGAGCGTAAAAAATCCGAAAATGCGCTGCAATGGCAAGCCACGCATGACAGTCTGACGCAATTACCCAATCGGGTATTGTTTTATGATCGTCTGAATCAAGCCATTGTTGAGTCTGCAAGGTATCAGCAATCATTTTGTCTGCTTTATATTGACCTGAATGATTTCAAAATGGTCAACGATACTTACGGCCACCTGAATGGAGACTTGTTATTGATTCTGGTGGCACAACGTATTCGGGAAACAATTCGCGAGTCAGACACAGCCGCCAGACTGGCAGGTGATGAGTTCGCTGTTATTCTCAGTCACAGCAATATTGAAGAAGCCCGACAAGTCACCGACAAACTTCGTCAGCACTTATCGATTATTTACGAACTGAATGAAGGCATCATGTTAACGATTAGTGCCAGTATTGGTATCGCTTGTTACCCGGATGATGGTAAAGATGCCGATGGGCTGATTCTGTATGCCGATAACAATATGTACCATGATAAACGCTCATCCTCGTTGTCTGTTTCTTAAGTCAGACAGAGCATTAAAGACTGATGTAAGCTGATGACTATGAACTCAAAGATTGAAAAACTCGGCCTGCGGCTCAATAAAACCATTGATGGAATAGATCAGCAAGCCAGTAAATGGGTCGCGCGCAGCCTGGATAAACACCTGAGTATTGGCATTACTGGTTTCAGCGGTAGTGGCAAGTCCACTTTTATCACCAGTCTTATTCACCAGCTTAAATATTCCAATCATGCCCATTTAGGTGGTTTCCTGCCTGCCAGAGATGAACGCTTACTCGGTGTGGAGTTACAGGCGTTGGATGATTTGCCTTTGTTTGATTATCAGCAGGGCATCCGGGCATTAGCTGATGATCCGCCACTCTGGCCGCCCTCAACAACGCATATAAGTGGCTGTCGTCTGGTCATTGAATACAAAAAAAAATCCATGTTGCCCACGTTTACCGGAGAGACCCGGCGATTTACCCTGGAGTTGCGTGATTACCCCGGAGAGTGGCTGTTGGATATCGCCATGTTGCAACAGGATTATCGTCAATGGAGTTTGGACACTGCCGCATTATGTTCGAAAGGGATCCGTCACGGACTGGCGGAAAATCTGGAAGCCGAATTGAATACGCTGGATCCGCTCGCGACCTTTGATGAGCAGCAGATTAATGAATTGTTTGTCCGTTACCGGAATTTTCTGGTGACCTGTAAAACAGCCGGGCTGACCTTTATCCAACCCGGACGGTCATTATTGTCTGACAGCAGAGACTTTCCGGTGTTTATCCCATTATTTAATCTGCAAACGCTTTCAGAACAACAATTGAATAAAGCGACCGATGACTCTTTATACAAAGTCATGGAGCAACGTTATAAAACCTACCTTAAAGCGTTTGTTCAGCCTTTTTACAAAACATTTTTTCGTGGCATAGACCGACAGGTAGTATTGATAGACGTATTAAAAGCATTAAGCGGTGGCAAGGAAAAATTCGACGATATGGTGATCGCATTCAGTCGAATTATAGACTGCTATCGTGTTGGTAATAATGCATTCCTTAATCGACTGTTCAGCCCTCAGGTAGAGAAAATTCTGTTTCTGGCATCTAAACCAGACCGGATTTTAATGAATCAGCACGAATCCTTACGTCGGCTATGTGATGAAATCATCAGCCATATCTGCCCGCAATCGATCAGAAATCGTATTGAAATTGAAACCGAAATTGCTGCAGCTGTTCGCAGTACCCACGATCACAGTGATCACCTGACAGCCCGATTGCTGGATGGTCAATATGGTGAACTGCGTCATCCGCCTATTCCGGATCAACTGCCTGATGCAACGCAATGGCAGCAATTATCGCAATGGAATCCACCTGTTCTGAGAGCGCCTGTAAATCCTGATTTGTTGATTGGCGGCCGTCTGGCGCATATCCGCATGGATAAAGTGCTGCGTGATCTGATTGGAGATAAATTTTAATGACTTCCACAGACGATTATTTTAAATCCAGACCCCAGCAACAGGCACCGCACACTTCGGATAAAACCGAAACTTTTTTCAAGGTAATTGCTGAAAATAACGAAACGATACTTCCCGATTCGGTTGAAGCCGATCCATTGCTTGATTTTGACGATAGTTTGCTGATTCCAGCCCGGCGCAACCGCGGTTTAAAGTGGTTGATCATCACGCTGTTTATTGTATTAATCACTATGCTGGCGTGGGACATTGCTGATTTTGCTCAAATGCTGTGGCAACAAAGTAAAGTACTTGGAATAACATTCAGTGCTTTTGCACTGTTTCTGGCTGGCTTGGTGATGCAGCAATTACTGGTGTTCCGCCGAAACCAGAAACACCTTAAACAGGCAGATCTGATTCGGGAAGAGGCTGCACGATTAAAGCATGAACAACATACTGGCAATGCAAAAAAATGGCTGCATTCGCTGGAAAAATTCTATCAGGACCAACCCCAGGCTGAAATGTTAACGCCTAGTATTAAAAGGCTGCCGGATTATCTGAATGATAGCGAAGTGGTCAATCGTATCAGTGAGGATTTTTATAAACAGCTCGATAAACAGGCCATCAGCATTATTGAACGAACCAGCATAAGCAGTGCCGCACTGATCGCCGTCAGCCAGCTCGCTGTAGTAGATTCGTTACTGGTGGTTTGGAAAACACTGAAAATGATCAATCAGATAAATATCGTTTATGGCGTAAGATTAAATCGTCTGGCTCAATGGCGTTTAAACCTTCGCGTCGCCAAAATAGCCTTGGGCAGTTATGCCAGTCAGGCCGGCATCAGCTTTTTCTCTGAACAGGTGGGTATCGGACTAGGCGGCAAAATTCTCGGCAGCGTGGCACAGGGATTTGGCGTGGGTCTTTATCAGGCCAGAATTGGTATCCATGCGATGCAACATATCCGGCCAATTGCTTTCTCCAGTGACGAAAAACCCAAACTGAATATGTTCGCCAACCTGTTACGCAGGAAATTAACCAAGCTGACAGCAGAACAGGATTCCGATTAACACTACTGTTCTGACAGTCCCGGTTGAGAGAAAAGGTGATTTGAACCAAATACCTGCACCCCGTTGCGTCCGGCAGCTTTTACCTCATATAAAGCCAGATCAGCCTTTTTGGTTAGCTCACTGACCGTCTCGGTTTGATCATCACCTGAAAAGATCGCGACACCGATGCTCAGTGAAATACGAAAGTCATGAGTCTGCACATGCAACGGCTCAGAAACCGCTTGCAGAATATGTCCCGCGACCTTTTTAGCATCATCCGGCTTTTTAATTTCTGTCAACAGAATCACAAACTCGTCGCCACCCACCCGGCTTAACGTATCGGTCTGCCTTAAACAATGCGTCATTCTGTCGGCTACCGATTTAAGGATCTCATCCCCCACATCATGTCCATGCTGATCATTTATCTGTTTAAAGTGATCAATATCAACAAACATGAGCGCAATGGGATATCCCACTCTTTTGGCATGGGCTAATGTATGGCTGATACGCTCGTCAAACAAGCGACGATTCGGTAACCCTGTCAATGTATCGTGATAGGCCATTTGACGAATACGATCCGACTCGGATTTGCGAGCGGTTACATCTTCAATCTGTGAAATGAAATGAATGACCTCGCCTTTTTCATTCCGAACCAGCGAAACGCTGAGTAATACAAAAATCACATCACCGGTTTTATGGAAATAACGTTTTTCCATCTGATAGTGTTCGAGCTCACCATTGAGTAACTTTCGAACATAGTCCATATCCAAGTCCAGATCGTCTGGATGGGTAACATCGACAAATGTTTTATCCATCAACTCTTCTTCGCTGTATCCCAGCATACGACAGAGCGCGCCATTTACTTCTACCCAACGACCATCCAGACCGACAATCGCCATACCAATTGCTGCGGTATCAAATGCATTACGGAACCGTTCTTCACTTTGTTGCAGTGCCAGCTCAGCCTGTTTCCGCCATGAAATATCGGTTTTGGTACCAATGACACGAATGGGATTTCCCTGCGCATCACGTTCACCTACCGTGGCACTTCCCAGCACCCATTTCCAGCTGCCATCTTTGCTGAGAAGACGATGCTCATTACGATATTCCGGTTTTGCACCACTGAGCATACTGTTGATATCAGCAGATACCCTTTCGTTGTCCTCAGGATGAATTAAATTCATCCAATGCTCCATATCACCAATGATTTCGCCCGGAGCATAGCCCAGCATATCCAGTAATTTATCTGAAAACACCACAACATTATTGGCAACATCCCAATCCCAGACGCCGGCGCCGCTACCCTCCAGAGCATGTTTCCAACGTTGCTCGGTTTCCAGAATCAATTTCTGATGTTGCCAGTCTTCGGTGATGTCGTAGCTTACGCCAACCAACGATAAAAGCTGACCCGCCTCATTAAAATACAACTCTGCAGAAGTGTGTAACATCCGAACCTCATCGCCATGATGAATTCGGAAACGGATTTCGATCGCTTTATGCTGTTGAATGGCTTTTTCTACAGCAACGCGAAAAGCAAGCAGATCCGCCTCATGAATCAACTTCTCAAAGCCACTGTAGTCCAATCGGTCGGATCCGGCTGGCAAACCAAACACCGTGCTAGCCATACTGTCGAACAGTATGACATTGGTTTCCACATCCCACTCCCAAATCGCGATTTCAGCGGCTTCAGTTGCCAGCGCCAGACGCCGGGCATTCTGCCGGTATGATTGAGTCATTTGAGAGGCTATACGAATGGCATTTGCACGGCTTTTAGCAATTGCGGCAATCACCAAAGCAAATAATAACGAGATAACACTGCCGATTAGCCAGGTTATTAAGCGGTTATTGCGTGAAATGGTACTGACAAACTCTTGATCAGGCTGACCAACAAAAGACCAGGACCGACCACCGACTTCATAACTTTTTTGCAAACTGAAGGATACATTGGATGTCGTTCCCGTTCGGGTGAACAATAAACCTTCCAGGTTTTCATCTGTATCGTCGTAGATATTGAGTGATCCAATATGTTTATGCGTTGCCAGTACATCCTGCATGACATCATCAATCCGAAACACCGCATAAACCCATCCTGAGGGAATAGTGCGTTGTTCTATTGCCCGTTCAGACTCACTGGGATCAATGAACACCGGCAGGTACATCAACAAGCCATTAATGGTTGAGGGTGAGCCATCCTGTTTCAAAGGAACCTTCTCGGTAATGGTGGCTCTGCCGGTACTGACCGCACGATCCATTGCCTGCTTGCGGGTGGCATCGGAATACATATCAAACCCCAGCGCCCGCCTATTTTTGTTGGTCATAGGTTCGATATACAGATTTGAAGAATACTGATCACGCTCACCATGCGGGTAAATGTCATAACTCAACAAGTCAGTTTGCCTGACGGCATTGATATGCGTTTGTTTTTGCTCTGGAGTCAGGGCAACAACGTAACCCAGTCCCTGAATACCCCGATAGTTTTCTTCGAGTTTCAGACTCTGATAAAAATTGGCAAAATCATTTCGAGATAAATCGGGCGCAACATAAAAAAGCCCCTGAGTTGCACGCAACATTTCCTCGTAGGCATTTATTTTTCCGACTACAGCATTGACAGCCTGGTTAAATGTCAGTGTATATGCGGCTTCGAGCCGAACATACTCTGTTTCGGCCATTTTTCCTGCCACAAAAAATGTCACGATCAAACCAAATAGAAAGGCCAGAAATGATGTCACCAGCGTAAAAGGTTTGAGTAATAAACTCTGATGAGTACGAATAGTCGTCAGCTCCATTAAAATTCAGATCCGTTGAATACTATGCTGTCCGTTATTATCGAAAAGCGGTTTCACTATTTTTGCTTAAGCTTTTCCTTACGCAATATATGCAGAAATTCTACCTGTACAGCATAACAAAACCCAAGGAACTTCATCACATACCCAGTTTAATAACTGGCTATGTCCATGGGTGTTCTGTGCTTTCAAGTTTGCGTCAGCAGTGAACTGAAATCAGGTCAAACAAGGCGCAGCCAAATTAATTTATCGGGTATTTTTCTCAGTCTCGTCCGTTCAGAATTTACGAACAAAACATTATCTGGAGCATTACCTGTCCAGACTTCTTTGTGATTATTCCAGATACATAAGAGTAGTGGCTGAAGGATTTTTCTCAATCAGAACTGGGGGTTCTGGGGCTTTATTACATAGGTTATAGTGCTTATCTGAAACTCATGTTAAGCTCAGTTACGGTCTTTGTTTTTGACCTGATATAAACCAACGGAGGGATGTACATGAAACAAAAAATATTCGCCTGGATAGCGTTACTGGGCTTTTTTGGAAGCGTCACCTTACCGGTGCAGGCCGCCATGATCACTACGCCGGATGTGATTCAGTCACAGCAATCCGAATATGATCGTGAACAGTTATTTTCGATGCTGGATCGTAACGATGTTCAGGAAAAATTATTATCAATGGGGGTCGCTCCTGAAGTAGTCCAGGATCGCATCAACAGCATGACTGATTTTGAAATTGCCCAATTAAATCAGCAAATCAATGATATGCCAGCCGGCGGGATCCTTGGTGCCATTGTGCTTATTTTTGTTGTATTTGTGATTACCGATGCCATTGGTGCAACCGATATATTCCCATTTGTCAGACCGGTCAGATAGTCTGGTTTCAATGATGCAAAAAGGTTATGGCATTACCAACACCCAGCTCCGGCTGGGTGTTTTATTACTACTGAGTTTAATCCTCCCAGCCTGTAGTCATACACCGCAAACCAATCAACTAAACCAGCAGGCGTTTGAACCCCGTATGGTTGAACTGGAGGATGTGCCTTTTTTCCCCCAGACTCAGTATCAATGTGGTCCCGCCGCTTTAGCCACTGTGATGCAATACCGTGGCATAGACATCCTGCCTGACACCCTGACCGAACAGGTATATATCCCGGAAAAGCAAGGCAGTCTGCAGATAGAAATGATTGCAGCCACCCGCAAGCAGGGTTTAATGCCCTACCCGTTAGCACCTGATATGGAAGATTTACTGACAGAGGTCGCTGCCGGCAATCCGGTTCTGGTTATGCAAAACCTAGGATATAACTGGAAACCCTTCTGGCATTACGCCGTAGTAGTGGGTTTTAATATCGATTCAGGTGAGTTAATCCTGCGTTCAGGAGAAACCAAACGCTGGCAAACCACTCTGCAAACCTTTGAACGTACCTGGGCACGAACTGAACATTGGGCCCTGGTCATCGTTGAACCGGAAAATATTCCATCCACTGCCAATCTGGCCGCCTGGTTACAGACCGCTTATGACGCTGAAAAAACCGGTCAGTCAGCTACAGCAGAACAAGCTTACCAGGCAGCAATGTCGCATTGGCCAGATAATAAACAACCCGGAATTGCATTGGCCAATCTGTATTATCAACAAGACAGCTTTGTTAAAGCCGATACCATATATGGCCAATTAACAGAAAAATTCCCGCAAGAAGCCTCACTGAGAAATAACCGGGCATATACGTTAAAGGCGATGGGCTGTCATCAAACCGCTTTGGCTTCCGCAGCCTGTGCAATACGACTGGCACCTGACGATCAAAATATTCAGTCTACATTTGAGGAAATGTTCGCCTTGGAGCCGATTTCCCATAAAACCTGTCCAACCATATCCTGTATAAACTGATCACCGGATAACAGAACAATCTTAGCGATCTGTCTGATGCATGTTTAAGGTTGTGGTAGTACTTTCCCTGACATAAACTAAACTGAAATATTGACGGAAATGGTATGCGACAGCTTTTCGTCATGACTATCAGGATGCCGTATTTTGACAAAAAGCTTATTGAGAATTTTGTACAGCAGCAAAACCCATCAGCGTTTATCAGAAATCGATTTAACAAAGCTGCTGCAACAGAGTCGACAAAACAATTGGCAAATCCAGATCCATGGCATCCTCTGCTATAACCATTCCGATTTTATTCAGGTACTTGAAGGTCCCGAAACAGCGGTCATTAAACTCTATCAAAAAATCCTTGATGATGACCGTCATTATGACTGTAAACTGATTAATATCTGCCTTAGCAATAAATACATTTTTAACGACTGGTCAATGGGCTACATTGATATCAGTCAAGGTAACATGCGCAGGCTGAGACAGGAGTTACCTGAAAAGTTATCCAGTGATAATGCCGATAAATTTGCTTTTCAGCTGAAACATTATCTGAATAGCCCATCCCAGAAAAATGCTGATCAGACTCTATTTATCTGATATCACCTGACCATACGAACAATATACGAACAAAGAAAGAGAGAAAACGAATCAAATGACTATTGAAATGCCCAATTTCAAACCGTTAGGTTGTAATAAGTGTTTAGAAGGTGGTGGACTGGATTTCAGTTTTTCAATGGCATTCCAGCCGATTGTTAATATTAAGGATAAACAGCTTTTTGGTTATGAAGCACTTGTCAGAGGTGTGAATAATGAGCCTGCCTACACAATACTGGACAAACTGAACGATACCAACCGCTACTCATTTGATCAGACCATTCGGGTAAAGGCCATCCAGATGGCCAAACAACTGGATTTGCAGGGTATGCTCAGCATCAACTTCTTCCCGAATGCCGTATATCGACCTGAAACCTGTATCAGGGCGACACTGGAAGCGGCTGAGGTGATGAATTTTCCGACTGAGAATTTAATGTTCGAAGTCACTGAGGTGGAAAAAGTAAACGACAACAATCACCTGAAAAATATCTTCGATGAATACAAACGGCATAACTTCACCACGGCAATTGATGATTTTGGATCGGGTTATGCCGGATTAAATCTACTTGCTGATTGGCAGCCTGACATTATCAAACTCGATATGGCACTGATTCGGAACATTAATACCGATAAAGTTCGGCAATCCATCGTGCGTTCAATCATCATGACCTGCAATGATCTGGAAATAAGCGTGATTGCCGAGGGTGTGGAAACGATTGAAGAGTTTCAGTTCATACGGGATCAGGGCGTGGCTTTATTTCAAGGCTACTATTTTGCCAAACCACAGTTTGAAGCGTTGCCAGACGTTGATCCTGCACTTTATCGCTGACAGAAATAAAGAAATAAAAAAACCTCCCTCCAAATTAAATTCTGGAGGGAGGTCATTGTTTATTTTACTTCAAAACGGCCTTTCATCATGCCGCTATGTCCAGGAAATGAACAGAAGAAAGTCAGCTTCTCACCAGCCAGTCCTTCAGTAGAAAATTCAACTTCTGATGTTTCTCCACCGCCAATCACTTCCGTGGCAGCAATGATACGGTCATCACCTTCTGGCAGATAATTATTATCCAGGCCTGCGGCAGCACCTTCTTTCACAATTGCCTGCATATCATCCGTCTTAGTTAACACCCAGTTATGGCCCATCATATCTTTTGCCATTGAGCCAGTATGTTTAAGCGTAACCTTGACGGTTTCACAGCTGGCAGGAACCGACATTTTTTTCTTGTCGAAACTCATTTGATCAGTACCTTCAATGACCAATTCACATTCATCGGCAAATGCAGTAAACGGCAACAACATAAATACGGCAGCAGCGGCTAACAAACGATTCTTATTCATTTTGATCTCCCAATAATTCCGGCAACATTGCCTTCTTCACAAGATAAGCACACCAACAAAATTCAGTTATCAATTAAACGTGTTGTGTGCGTGCATACATGATTCATCATTAATGCTAATCCGTTTCATCCCATTCAGATCTCTGCAACTGACCCACCACTTTGCTGAATGATTAAATCTCACCATCATCCTCTGCAGTTGGTGACAGTTTATCTATCAAATAAACTGATGAAACCGTGGTTCTTAATAATAATCGTTCTCATTATAGAGAGCAGATTTTAATGATAACAATAGGTCAACACAGATTGAGGAAGTGTTCCTGTATTCATCCGAGAAACACCGGCACTATTGAAAATCATGCTTTCCAGACGACAACCAGGCCCTTAAAGTCAGGTTGCAACTGAACAGATAACAGTATTTCTGTTAGTCCGCTTTAACCTGGATGTCAAAATAATTTTCCAATGCATTAGGTGACATCATGATGGCCAAAAAGGTCATCATCAGACCTGTTCCCTGTGGATTTTTCGAATTAATATCCAGTTCCACCTGAGGCTTATCACTGTCGATAAAACGGGTGCTGGCCTGAGTTAATTGTGACTGCAAATCAGCCGAAATGGCCGGTAATGCAGAAAACTGCTGCAGCATTTGCTGTTTCAACTGGTTTTTGAAAACCTCTGGTGAGACACCCGCTTTTTTAGCGTTTTCCTCGATTAACGGTTGCCAGGCACCACGATCTTCAAACTCGATAGAGGCTTTAATCAAGCCAGTCTGCATCCACTCGGCCGAGGTTGTTGTCATATCCTCATTATTTCTAAGCCGCTGCATCTGACTTTCCAGATCAGGGATCTGACTGAAATCAGTATGCAGATTCATTGAGAATAATTGAGCCGCGTCTTTTTTTGTCAGTTCGGGATTATAAAACTGATTCTGCAAATTCAGGCTTAACTGACGTTCCACCGGTTTGTAACGATAAGCAAGACGTTGATTGTGGCCTATTTTATCCTCGTTAATCCCCAAGATTCGCAAAGTATCCACCAGTGATTGTTCCTGTTCTGGCGTACCATCACCACCCGTCACGGTAAATAACGCATCCTGAGTCGAAATATTCATTGCATAAATGAAATCCTGCTCCTGATTCAGTTCAATCTCACTCAGTGTTAGTAAACCAATCTGATGTTTACGACCGGCGTCATCAGTAACCAATACATCTTTAACTGAAATGTTTTTGTTATATGGATTCGCAGCCACTTCACCGACTTCAACCTGGCCACCATTCTGATTAATTCTGGTGACTAATTCGTCCACCAATTCCTGCGCAGCCTGGTTAGCCTGATTATTCGCGACCGCATGCGCTCCGCCAAGTGCAATCGCGATGATTGCCAGGGGCACATAAATGATTTTTTTGACTTTGAACACTGCTGTCTCCAACAAAAATGAATTAAAACTGAACTGCAGTATGCCTGTAAGACCATCTACAAACTAGTTTAGTTTGAGGTTTAAAGACACAGTAAACTATTATATGGCCCCATCAAGTCTAGGGGCTGCTGCTCTTTCATAAGTGCCTTTGTTATGACGCTGAACGATCAACAGGTCCTGATTTTAAACCCGTTCACCTAACACATAGATAAAAAAACCGACATATAGCCGGTTTATTTTTTGGTTAAGCAAGGCGTGAACGATTAAGGGATCCCAAATAACTAAGGCCAAAACACATAACGTTTTCCAGATTATTGCTGAATAAAACAATTACGCTTTGTTGCAGATTTTTTCCACTCCATGTTTACCATCATGCATGCCACGATAAACCAGACGACACAGTTGATTACCCTGCTCAATTTTAATGCTGTCGCCCACATTTAACCTTTTAGTTTGATCATTAATCGTAAAGATAATACTGCGACTTGATTGATAGTAATCCCGTAACGCTAATACGCCTAAATCAGGGTAATAAATAGTCTGGAACTCAGGCAAAGCGATAGTTGGAATCAAATCCCCACCTTTTTTATTCAACAGTTCTTTTCTAAGCACTTCCCGATCATGAGCGACCGTTTCCAGTTTACTGGTTAAGGATTGGTTGGCTTGCATCGCCTGATTAAGGTTTTGACTCAACTGGCTAATCACGTTTTGAGCTTCAGCATTTCCTACCGTTAGTTCAGCGAGTTCCTGAATAGAGTCTTCCAATGCACCAAACTGAGATTGTTGAATATCAATAACCTCCTGAACGCTCACATCAAACAAATCAGGAAACATCAATGCCATACCCGACTCATAAGCATTTTCAGCCGGCACAGATACCATAAAACCTATTCCGGCAGCGACCAAAGGCTTTTTGATAAAGTTTTTAATCGGGAAAGTCACTCGTGAAAAATCCATTTTTATCGCCTTGCTCCAGTCAAAATTTATGATGGAGAATTTATAGCATATTTGAGTAAGTGGATTACATACAAAATAGATGAGTGGCCAGGGTTTGTTTAAATAAGTACTGTTGAATAATGTGGGAATGCAAAAACAGAAGACATAAAAAAAGCGCTGTAAGCGCCTTAGGTATGGTGTTTTAAATGGAGGCTGGGGTCGGAATCGAACCGGCGTTAACGGAGTTGCAGTCCGCTGCATGACCACTCTGCCACCCAGCCAGGGTACTTCATCTTAAGCTATCCAAAACTAAAAAGCCGCAGTAGTGACTTGGACTGACCGCGGCTTTTTTTTATTCTTGGAGCGGGAAACGAGATTCGAACTCGCGACCCCAACCTTGGCAAGGTTGTGCTCTACCACTGAGCTATTCCCGCTTAGGAAGACGTGCATTATAGGCACTTAATATTTTCTGTCAACCCTTATCTACCAACACTGGCAAGGCTGCTTTCAAGTAACTGATCATTGAGGTCAATGTGAGTAAAGCGGCTATGTATAAGAGGCCCACGCCAATCTCAAAAACCGGTAATCCAAACAGCGGTTTATAGAATATCAGACAGCCAATGGCAATCATTTGAAAGGTCGTTTTCCACTTGCCGATCGAGGAAACCTGGACTACATGACGGGCACCGATTTCAGCCATCCATTCACGTAATGCGGAAATGGTGATTTCACGAAATACAATGACAATCACTGGCAGCAAGATAAACCAGACCGGTGACTTATAAAGAATCAACAATAACGCGACCACAACGATTAACTTATCGGCTACCGGATCGATAAAGGCGCCGAAAGGTGACGTGAGATTCATGCGCCGGGCCAGATAACCATCAAGCCAATCGGTAATGCCCGCCAGCACAAACACCACGGTTGCCCAAACGGTCGCACTTGGATTAGGAACAAAATACAAAATGACTAGAACAGGTATCAGTAAGACCCTGAGCAGACTGAGCAGATTTGGTAAATTCAGCATATTAATGTCGTTAAAAACTACAGATAATGCCTATGTTAGCACTATGCAGCATTTAATTGTCCGGATGGAACAGGTCATATATTTTCTGAGCCAGAGCGGCGCTGATGCCTTCCACTCTTTGCAGGTCTTCCACTCCGGCACGTTTAACCTCTTGAAGACCACCAAATTGCTGCAATATTTTTTGTCGACGCTTTGGTCCCAGCCCTGCAATATCTTCTAATGAGGAAGTTTTTCGTGCTTTGGCACGACGTTGCCGATGCCCTGTGATGGCAAAACGATGTGCCTCATCTCGCACTTGCTGTAATAAATGTAATGCCGGTGAATCGGCAGATAAAGTAACTTCGCCTGCACGACCAACCAGAAATAATGTTTCTTCGCCGGGTTTACGAGCCGGGCCTTTGGCGATACCCAAAATTGGTAAATCGCTTAAATTTAATTCAGCCAGTACTTCCTGAGCTTCTTTGATTTGGCCTTTGCCCCCATCAATCAATAATAAATCCGGACGTTTGCCTTCCCCGTTATTCAAACGGGTAAAGCGTCGGCTTAAGGCTTGATTCATTGCCGCATAATCGTCCCCCGCCGTAATGCCTTCAATATTGAATTTACGGTAGTCACTTTTAATCGCGCCTTCCAGACCAAACACCACGCAGGAAGCGACTGTGCGCTCACCACGGGTATGACTGATATCAAAACATTCAATGCGTTTAGGCAATTCATCGAGAGCCAACGCATCCTGCAGCATTTCAAAACGCTGCATCAGATTGGAACGACTGCTAATTCGCTGCGTCAGACTAATCTCGGCATTGGTCATGGCCATTTGTAGCCATCGGGTTGCATGTCCACGTTGCGGTTTTCGCAGGATGACTTTATGTCCGGATTCAGTCTGCAATACATCTTGTAACAGTTGAGCATCTTCCACTTCATGGCTGAGCAGAATTTCGGCAGGTACATCTTTACCTAAGTAATACTGTGGGATAAACGCGGTTAGCAATTCTGACTCGGTCAGATCCGATGAACCTTTGGGGAAATAGGATTTACTGCCCAAGTTTCTGCCCCCACGAACAAAGCTGACTTCCACCACGGCAAGACCATCACGCACAATCGCGGCCAGCACATCAGAATCGCCTTGCATGGAGCTGACATATTGTCGTTCTTGAACTCGTCGCAGGCTGATGATCTTGTCGCGGATAGAAGCCGCTTGTTCAAACTGCAGATTCTGCGAAGCGACATCCATCTGGTTACTCAGCTCATCCATAACCTGCTGGTTTTTTCCTTCCAGGAACATGATGGTGTGCTGCACATCTTTTTGGTAATCACTCTCAGAAATCAGCCCCACACAGGGTGCCGTGCAACGTTTGATTTGATATTGCAGACAAGGCCGGCTGCGGTTTTGATAATAACTGTCTTCACACTGACGCACCGGAAACAGTTTCTGCAGCAGATTCAGACTTTCACGAACGGCACCGGCACTGGGGTAAGGTCCGAAATATTTGCCTTTTTTACGCTTGGCACCGCGATGCACACTTAATCGTGGAAAGTCATCACCAGAAATCAATAAGTATGGGTAGGATTTATCATCACGCAATAACACGTTGTAACGTGGCATCAGCTCCTTGATCAGGTTGTTTTCCAGTATCAGGGCTTCGTTTTCAGTATGGGTAACGGTGGTCTCAATCGCCGCGATCTGCGCAACCATCACCTGTGTTTTGCTGGTTAAACCACTGCTGCGAAAATAACTGCCTACACGTTTTTTGAGGTTTTTGGCTTTACCGACATAAATAACGGTACCTTCCGCATCGATCATGCGATAGACACCAGGCCGGCTGGTAAGTGATTTTACAAAACTGACCGGATCGAATTGGAATTCTTTTGTGGGGTTTTCAGCCTGACTCATTAAATTTCGTAATTAAGAATTATCGTCTTTTCTGGGTGAATATTGACGTTGATAACATTTGTGCGCCTGGTAAAAACTGTTGGCCGACAAGCCTAACAAAATTAATCCACCGATTATTGCTGGAACATTTTCGTGATAAAAATAAAACATGGCCAGGGCAGCTAATAACTCAGCAGTGCCAATTACTTTTAATAACACAACATTTTCCGTCCGTTTCACCATGTTCCATCTCCGCTTCGTTGCAAAATTTTGACTATAGCATTAACACTTATTGTTTGTAAGGACATTATCTTGTTTGAAAATGCTGGATGCTGTACTTGGTCAAGTATGGGAAAATAATGCGCTTTCTCATTTAACTATCAAGGTATCACTTTTGCCAGCCAACCTGCTTCAGCCTGTCTTGCCTGTATCAGCCAAAGATCAACTTCGTGCCGGACAATTATACGGTAGTGCACAGGGATTATTGTTAGCAAAAGCAGCTCAGCAACATGACGGCCCATTATTGGTGGTGACTGATGATGTGGCGAGTGCTCATCGCCTGGAATTGGAAATCCGCTTTTATCTGGGTAATGCCGAATTACCAATATTGCATTTTCCGGATTGGGAAACGCTGCCTTATGACAGTTTTTCGCCACATCAGGATATTGTTTCCGAACGACTGCAGACATTGCATCATTTACCCGATTTTAATCATGGCATTTTACTGGTCCCGATTGCTACCCTGATGCAACGCATTGCGCCCCGATCGTTTCTCGATGGCAATCATCTTGAGCTGAAAATCGGCGATCAGTTTGATATCGAACAATGGCGCCTCAAACTGGAAAAATCCGGGTATCGTAATGTGGCGCAGGTTATCGAACACGGTGAGTTTGCGGTTCGCGGTGCGATTATAGATTTATTTCCAATGGGTAGTCGTCAGCCTTATCGTATTGATTTGTTTGATGACGAGATCGACACCCTGCGTACTTTTGATCCGGAAACCCAGCGATCTATCGATAATATTGATCAGATCCAGTTATTACCGGCACGCGAATTTCCGGTGAATGACGACAGCATTGCTTTATTCCGTAAACAGTTCCGGCAGTTTTTTGATGGCGACCCGCAACGCAGTCTGATTTATCGCGAAGTCAGTGCCGGTAATATGCCGGGCGGTATCGAGTTTTATTTGCCGTTGTTTTTCGAGCAAACCGCCCGACTCACCGATTACCTGCCCGATAACACACTGTTAGTGCAGCTCAATGATACCTTCCATGCCGCAGAACAGTTCTGGCAGGAAATCCAAATCCGTTACCGCCAGCATAGTGTTGATCCGGAAAGACCCTTATTACCGCCGATCAATGTGTTTGTGCCTGTTGAAGAGTTATTCAGTCAGTTCAAGCAATGGCAACGGCTGCAATGTCAGAATTTTGAATTAGATGGCTCAGCCGGTAATAGCAACTATGCCACGGTAATACCGCCATCTTTACCGCTCAACTCCAAACAAGATCGTCCTTGCGAAGCGCTGCATCAATTTATTGATAAATTCGCTGGGCGAATTTTAATCGCCGCCGAATCCGCTGGCCGCCGTGAAACGCTGCTGGATCTGCTGCGTAAAAACCAGCTGCAGCCGAAAGTTGTCGACAACTGGGATGCATTTATTAATGATATCGCGCCGCTGTGTATTACCGTGGCACCGCTCGAACAGGGCTTGCTGCTACAGATTGAAAATATTGCGGTTGTTGCTGAAACCCAGCTGTTTGGCCAACAGGTTATGCAACGCCGTCGTCGCAGCCGTAAAAAGCGGGATTCCGATGCCATTATTCGTAACCTTGCCGAACTCACGATTGGTGATGCGGTAGTCCATGAAGATCATGGTGTAGGCAGATATCTGGGGTTGCAGACACTTGATGTCGGCGATGTAGCGACCGAATACGTAACACTCGAATATGCCAAAGGTGACAAATTGTATGTGCCGGTGGCTTCGCTGGATTTAATCAGCCGTTACTCCGGCTCTGCCCCGGAACTGGCTCCATTACACCAACTTGGCACCACCCAATGGGAAAAAGCCCGCCGTCGTGCTGCCGAAAAAGTACGTGATGTGGCGGCAGAATTACTGGATATCTATGCCAAACGCGCGGCTAATAAAAAACCGCCGATGCAGTCGCCAGATGAACAATATGAAGCTTTCTCGGCCGCCTTCCCGTTTGAAACCACGCCGGATCAACAGGATGCGATTGATGCCGTGATTGCCGATATGCAATCGGAAACGCCTATGGATCGTTTGGTGTGTGGTGACGTTGGTTTCGGTAAAACTGAAGTCGCCATGCGTGCGGCATTCCTGGCTGTTCAATCTGGCAAACAGGTATTGGTGTTGGTGCCGACTACCCTGCTTGCTCAGCAACATTATGAAAACTTCAAAGATCGCTTTGCTGATTGGCCGATCCGGGTTGAAGTTTTGTCACGCTTCCGTAGCAAGAAACAATTGGATGATGTCAAATCGGCGATCACTGAAGGGACGGCTGATATCGTGATTGGTACACATAAACTATTGCAGCAGGATATCGATCCAAAGCGGCTGGGTTTGTTTGTGCTCGATGAAGAACACCGTTTTGGCGTCACCCAGAAAGAACAACTGAAAAAATACCGTGCCCAGATCGATGTATTAACGCTTACCGCCACGCCGATTCCCCGCACCCTGAATATGTCGATTTCCGGCATTCGTGATTTATCGATTATTGCCACTGCCCCGGCACGCCGTTTAGCCATTAAAACCTTTGTATTGCAATGGAATGCCGACAAAATCCGTGAAGGTATGCTGCGTGAAATCAAACGTGGCGGTCAGGTGTATTTCCTGCATAACAAAGTGGAAGACATTGATCGGGTAGCACGCGAACTCGAAACCTTAATGCCGGAAGCGCGTATTGCCGTGGCGCACGGGCAAATGCGAGAACGAGAGCTGGAACAGGTCATGCTCGACTTTTACCATCAGCGTTTTAATGTGCTGGTCTGCACCACCATTATTGAAACCGGTATCGATGTGCCGACCGCCAACACCATCTTTATTGATAGAGCCGATAAATTAGGTCTGGCCCAGCTTTATCAAATCCGCGGTCGTGTGGGCCGTTCGCATCACCGTGCCTATGCTTATCTGATCACACCACCGCAACAGGCCATGACAGCCGATGCGATTAAACGTCTTGAAGCGATTGAGTCGATTGAAGATTTAGGTGCGGGCTTTACCCTGGCGACGCACGATATGGAAATTCGGGGTGCCGGTGAGTTACTGGGTGATGAACAAAGCGGCCAGATGCAGGAAATCGGCTTTACCTTATATAACGAACTGCTGGAACGCGCGGTCAATGCGTTGAAATCCGGCAAAACGCCGGATCTGGATAATATGGCTCGCCATACAGTGGAAATCGATCTGCATGTCCCGGCATTGATTCCGTCAGATTATCTGCCCGATGTGCATACCCGTCTGGTGTTATATAAACGCATTGCTGCCGCCGCAGACAAGGAAGCCTTGCGTGAACTGCAGGTGGAAATGATTGATCGCTTTGGTTTGTTACCTGAACCGGTGCAAACCCTGTTTGCCGTCCATGAGTTACGTCTTAAAGCTAAAACCATCGGCATTCGTAAGATTGATGTTTATGACCAAGGTGGTCGCTTATTGTTTGATAAAGAACCTCAGGTGGAACCGATGACCATCATCCAGCTGATTCAAAAACAACCTTCCCGTTTCAAACTGGATGGTCAGGATAAATTACGTTTTACCGATAACATGCCGGATGCCGAAAGCCGCATTCTGGCGATTGATTCACTGCTGGATAATCTGCTCAAGCCGGCCGCCTGATGCAACAGGATCGTAATTTTGACGATTTGGCTGAGCGTTTTAATGCGCGTATTTATGACACCCTCAAAGGTCAGTTGCGGCTGGATATTCTCAAACAGGATCTGCATCAGTTTACCCAGACAACATCCCTAAACGTTTGGGATGCCGGTTGTGGCGCCGGACAAATCAGTTTGTGGCTGGCTGGCTTTGGTCATCAAATGACCTTATGTGATATTTCTGGAAAACTGTTGGCGCAGGCACAACAACATTTTGCTGAAGCCAAGTTGCAGGCCCGTTTTCATCACACCTCCATTCAAATGTTATCCCCGCAGTTAAACAACTTCGATTTGGTGATTTGCCATGCGGTAGTGGAATGGCTGGCAAGTCCCCTGGAGACCCTGAAACAGGTAATGGATCGCGTTAAAACAGGTGGTTATCTGTCACTGATGTTTTACAACCGCAACGCCATGGTCTACAAAAATGTCATTCGCGGTGGCTGGAGACTGGAACCAATCCTCAATGATCGCTATATTGGTATCGGAAATAAGCTCAGTCCGCCCTTTCCACAATATCCAAATGAAATAATTCAGTTTTTACAAAATAATGGTTTTGAAATTATTCAGCACAGTGGAATTCGTGTGTTCAGCGATTATTTGAACTCTGAGAGCCGAAACCAGACAAATGAACAGGAATTACTGGCATTAGAGCACCAATATTGCCGTATGCCAACCTACCGTGACATGGGACGTTACGTACATTTACTGATTGAGAAAAAATCTCCGGATTAGTAAGGATTACTTCATAATATGCAGTTCTATCAATTTTACCATGATAAAAGCGTTTTGACGTTATAGTCCGTTTAAAGATTTAGGAAAAACATGTTCAAACATAAACTACCACTCATCATATTAGTATCAAGCCTGTTCACCACAGCTTGTATTCAAAACGAGACTCGTCCCAGTGTTTCTAACGAACAGTTAAAATCAGCTTTAAGCGACAGTGAATCCAGATTAGAAACGCAGTTCCGTCAACAATGCCAGAAAATCATTGATAACCAGAACAAGCACCAGGCTGGACTGCAATCGTTTTCCAAAGAGCAGCAAATTACCCGTAAACAGTTAGATGAGATTAATGAACAGGTCGTTCAGCTTAATGAAAAACTCGCCCAACGCGCAGTAGTTCAAGCAGCACAAACTGTTCAGCCTATTGATTCCCAGAGCTGTCCTCCCCCGGCACCAATGACTCTCAACGATAAATTAGTGTTGGGGCAAACCGAATGGCTATGGATTGAAGCCGTGAATCGTGTATTCCCCGCGCGTGTAGATACCGGAGCCACTACGTCATCATTAACTGCACAGGATATCGTAACCCTGGAACGGGATGGTCAGAAATGGGCTCGCTTTACCATCGTTCCGGAGGAAGGCAGTGATAACAGCTATGAAGTGGAAGCGCCAATAGCCAGAACGGCCAATATCCGCCAATCGTCCACAAACGAAATTGATAAACGTCCCGTCGTCAGACTGACCATTCGTATTGGAAATATGACTGATACGGCAGAATTCACCTTGACCGACCGATCGCATATGAGCTATCCGATTCTGCTGGGTCGTGAATTTTTAAAAGATATCGCTGTAGTGGATGTTGCGAAGAAAAATGTTCAGCCTAAACCTGAGTTACTGAAAGATCGCGCATCAGCCATACCCAAAAAAGCCAAACAGGCCAACCCAAAAGCAACAGACGAAGAGTAAGGATCCATCATGGCATCACGTACGCCTTTTTATATTCTGGTCAGTCTGCTGTTTCTTGCTGGCACAGCGCTAACCTTACACCGGCATATTGCATTTGATATCCCATGGTTCCCGGGAGAGCAGCGTCAAACCTGGTCGATTGAAGCTAAAGTAGATTTTGAAGCCAGCGGCGATCCGGTGACAGCACGATTAGCCATTCCTAATACCCAGCCGGGCTTTACCCAGCTCAATCAACAGACAGCCAGCCCTGGCTTTGGATTGTCTTTTGTTGATCGCACTGGTGGAACCTATGCAGAATGGTCGAAAAGAGAAGCCAATGGCAATCAATCGCTTTATTACAAAGTCGATATGCTGGTCGATCCGTTTGCTATTCCACCGGACCAGGAACCGGTTACCAATGTACAACCTAATGTCGAAAAAGAGCCTTATGCGACGGCAGCGCAGATGATTCTGGAGCGTGCCACTGAACGTTCTTCTTCAAACTACACATTAGCCCGCGAACTGATTCATGAATTTAATAACCAGCAACAAACCGCTGAACTGCTTGCGCAGATCAAACCCAAAACCGTCTGGATTGCACAATTGCTTCAGGAAGCCGGTGTTCCAGCCAGACGTATTCATGCGTTAGAACTTGAAGATGGCCGCCGCCGGCAGTCGTTGATTGAATATATTCAGGTATTTGACGGCAATGATTACGAGATTTTTAACCCGGAAACCGGGGTACAGGGTCAGGCAGAAAATATGCTGCTCTGGCAATACCATTCCGGTCCGGTACTGGAAGTGGTTGGCGCCACCAATGCTCAAGTCACTTTTTCGATGATTTCGCAGGAACAACCATTCAATATAGCCCTGAATCAAAAGTTTGCTGATAACGAATGGCTGAATTTTTCACTCTATACCTTGCCTCTTGAGGAACAAGCCATTTTTAAAGGCATTTTGTTGATCCCGGTAGGTGTATTGATTGTTGTGTTGATGCGTATTCTGGTGGGTATTAAAACTTCAGGCACCTTCATGCCGGTATTGATTGCCATGGCGTTTATCCAAACCAGTTTACTGACCGGCTTGATCGGCTTTTTACTGATTGTCGGTGTGGGTTTGATGATCCGATCCTACTTGTCCTATCTCAACTTGTTACTGGTCGCCCGAATATCCGCGGTCATTATTATGGTTATTGGTATGATCGCCATCTTCTCAATCATCGCTTATAAATTTGGTTTAACCGAAGGCATGAAGATCACTTTCTTCCCGATGATTATCCTCGCGTGGACCATCGAACGTATGTCGATCCTGTGGGAAGAAGAAGGCGCCAAGGAAGTTATGATTCAAGGCGGTGGCTCATTACTGGTCGCCATCCTCGCTTACCTTGCCATGAACCTCGATTGGGTACGCCATTTAACGTTTAACTTTATGGGCATTCAGTTAATTCTGATGGCACTGACGTTAGTTGCGGGCAGCTATACTGGCTATCGATTACTGGAATTAAAACGCTTTAAGCCCCTGACCAAGCTGAATAACCAATGAACGCACCAGCTGAAAAAAAAATGGGTTGGTTTGAAACCCTGCGAGAACGCTATGCCCATCCCAGTGCGCTCAGCAAAATCGGGGTATTGGGGATGAATCGCCGTAACGTTTCCTATATCAGTCGCTACAATCCACGGCATCTGTTCCCGCTGGTTGATGACAAATTGCAAACCAAAGAACTGGCATTAGAAGCTGGTGTGAAAGTCCCTGATTTAATTGGTGTTATCAGTGAGCAACACGCTGTAAAAGATTTAAGCCAGATTCTGCAAAACTGCGAAAGTGGCTTTTGTATTAAACCGGCTCATGGTTCCGGTGGAAAAGGCATAATGGTTATCACTCGTCAGAGCGAAGAAGGTTACCGTAAATCCAACGGCCAGTTTGCCACCATTAGCGATCTGGAACGGCATGTTAGTAATATTCTGGCAGGTTTGTTTTCTCTGGGCGGCCGGGCCGACGTCGCGATTATTGAAGATTTGATCCACTTTGATGATTGCTTTAGTGGTTTCAGCTATGAGGGCGTGCCTGATACGCGGGTAATTGTCTTTCGCGGTTTCCCAGTAATGGCAATGATGCGGCTATCAACCGCTGACTCAAACGGCAAAGCCAATTTACATCAGGGTGCTGTTGGCGTAGGTCTTGATATTGGTGATGGACATGCGTTGCGTGCGGTACAGTTCGATAAACCGATTCTGTTACATCCGGATACCGGTTTGAATATGATGACGCTGAAAGTACCGCATTGGGAAGAAGTGTTAAATCTTGCCGTATCGTGTTATGAAATGTCGGGACTGGGATATCTGGGTACTGACATTGTACTGGACCGTTTTAAAGGCCCTATGTTACTGGAATTAAATGCCCGTCCGGGTCTTACCATCCAGATTGCCAATGGCAAAGGCTTATTGCCACGCCTTCGACAAATAGAGAGTCTCAGTCACAAGAAAAGAATGAGCGTTGCTGATCGCGTCGCTTATGCAAGGGAACACTTTACTGATCGTCACTGATTTAACAGGAGTCCGAAAAGATGGCTAATCAAACTAAATCAACTGCACTGATTCTGGGTGGGGCATTATTTCTGGGGTTAACCTTGCTGGGCTTCCAACTCGGTAAAGCATTGATTGATTTTAAACAGCTGGAACGCAGTGTCACCGTTAAAGGGTTATCTGAACGTGACTATCCTGCCGATGTGGTGATTTGGCCGATCCAGTTCATCGAAGCCAACAATGATCTGCCCGAATTGTACAAAGTGGTAGAAGATAACAGCAATAAAGTACGCGAGTTTCTGCGTCAGCGTGGCATCAATGAAGCTGAAATCACTTTTAACTCACCCAGTATTATCGATAAATCAGCTCAACAATATGGTGGCGGTCCGCGGGCAGAGTTTCGCTATACGGCAAACCAAACCATAACGGTTTATTCAGAAAATATTGAAGCCGTTCGTCAGGCAATGACAGCCTTGGCCGATCTGGGCAAACAAGGTCTGGTACTGGCTGGTGATAACTATATGGCACAGACTGAATATCTGTTTACCCGGCTTAATGAAATCAAGCCGGAAATGATTGAAGAAGCCACTGAAAATGCCCGCGAAGTCGCCGAGAAATTCGCACAGGATTCGGACAGTGATTTGGGCAAGATCCGCAGGGCTTCTCAAGGACAGTTCAGTATCACCGCCCGTGACAAAAACAATCCACATATAAAGAAAGTTCGGGTGGTTTCTACTGTGGAATACTACTTGTCAGATTAAGCGTGGCTGGCGAATCTCCAATTAAAGGGCGAGGAACCGCGACTCAAATAGATGGACGTTATAACACTTTTCAACGTGAAAATGTCGAGGATGGCTGGTTTCAGGAACCTGATAATCCCCCTAAAACCACGGTGCAAATTGAAACACCGAAAACCATCATTACCCGCAATCAATCCCCCGATCTGCCATTTAGCCAATCCATTAACCCCTATCGTGGCTGTGAACATGGCTGTATCTATTGTTATGCCCGTCCCTCCCACGCCTATTTAGGACTCTCCCCGGGTCTGGACTTTGAAACCAGACTGACGGCAAAACCCGATGCTGCAAAATTATTAAAAAAAGAGTTAGCCGCGAAAAATTATCAATGTTCGCCAATATCACTGGGCGCGAATACCGATCCCTACCAACCGATAGAGCGTGACTATCAAATCACCCGACAAATTCTGCAGGTTCTTAATGAAACCCGGCATCCCTGTCATATCGTGACCAAGTCGGCCATGGTGGAACGTGATATCGATATTCTGCAACAAATGGCATCACAGGATTTAGTACGGGTCCATCTTTCCATTACCACATTGGATCCGGCCTTATCGCGGGTGATGGAACCCAGAGCCAGTGCACCTAAACGTCGCTTGCAAACTATTCAAACCTTGCGTGCAGCAGGCATTCCAGTCACCGTATTGATTGCGCCAGTGATTCCGGTATTAACGGATGCCGAACTGGAGGATATTGTCAAAGCCGTCACGCGGGCGGGCGCATTGGATGTCAATTACATTCTGCTTAGATTACCACTGGAAGTCAGCCCGCTATTTGAAAAATGGCTGCAGACTTACCGCCCTAATCAGGCTCAACATATTCTTAACCGCATTCATGATTTACGCGGTGGTAAAAATAATGATCCCCGTTTTAGTCATCGGCTTCGTGGTGAAGGTATTTTTGCTGATCTATTAGAACAACGGTTTCGAAATATTCACAAAAGAACGCAACTTGAATGCTCCATAACGCCATTACGATGTGATTTGTTTCAGGCTCCAGGCAGCCAAATGCGTTTGTTTTAATACTAAAATTCTGTGTACAAGAAATCTGGGTTTATCACCTGAGGTCCGCTTTTCCTAATCAATTACAGAAAATTCCTGATTCTATAAGTCAAACGAGTATTCATAATGCGGCTTTGACATAAAAATCACGTGCCATGCTGGATGATGCGCATGTTTTCAAATTATTCAGGAATATTCAGTGACTATCAAAAACAGGCTTCAACTCGGTTTTGGCATCGTCTTGGGATTAATGGTGTTGATTGCCATTATTGGTGTAAATGAGGTCAGCAAAATTGATCGGACCATGAGTAAAATCAATGAAGTCGATAGTGTCAAACAACGCGCAGCGATTAACTTTCGTGGCAGCGTACATGATCGTGCGATTTCCATACGGGATGTGGTACTCAGTGAAAACAGCGTTGAGCGACAGCAGCATTTGCAAGATATTGAACGTCTGGAACAATTTTATGCAGAGTCAGCCATCAACCTTGAAGCCATGACCAGTAATCCACAGCAATTTACCACCCAGGAAAAAACGCTGTTAGACAATATAAAAACTATTGAACAACAAACGCTGACCCACACCGCTGAGACCATCAGACTGATTAATCAGGGCAGAAATGCTGATGCCCGAGATTATCTGCTGCAAAACACTTCTCCGGCTTACACTCAGTGGTTAGCTGCCGTAAATCAGTTTATCGATTATCAGGAAGTAACCATCAGCGATCAGGTTGACTATATTCGGCAGCAAACGGGTGGTTTTATGGCGTTGATGATTACCGTCACTTTGATTGCCATCATCATTGCCATTTTTGTCAGCTATCGCCTGATTGGTCGTCTCTATTCAACCATAGGTGGTGAGCCAGATTCGGCAGCTCAGTTAATCAGAGTATTTGCCTCAGGTGACCTGACTCAACAGGCTCAAACACGTTTTCCCAGAAGTATTGTCGGCGCATTGAGCACCATGTCCAGCGAACTATCGCAGATTATGAAAGCCATCAGTTCTTCGGCAGGCCAGGTATCGGATGCGGCCAAGGTGATGAATACCACCTCAGCAGAGAATCAAAGTTTAGTTATCGATCAAAAACAACAAACGTTGGATGGTGCCAATGCCATCAGTGAAATTTCGACTTCTGTACAGGAAATTGCGCGTCTGACCAGTGAGGCCGCGATGCAGGCACAAACGGCTGATAAAGAAACCATTAATGGTAATCAGGAAGTGTCGAAAACACTTGCCAGCATCGCAGAGCTGGCCACCAAAGTGGAGGAAGCCGCCCGTGTCATTGATGAATTGTCTGAGGACAGCAAAAAGATTGGTACCGTAGTCCAGGTCATTGCTGACATTACCGAACAAACCAATCTACTGGCATTAAATGCGGCGATTGAAGCCGCCCGTGCCGGTGAGCATGGCCGGGGCTTTGCCGTCGTTGCCGACGAAGTGCGTGGCTTAGCCAGTCGAACTAAAGAGTCAACATTAAATATTAAAGACTTAATCGAAAAAACCCAAAGCCGTACTTTAATTGCCGTAAAAGTTATGGAAGAAGGCCGAAACAAAGCGCATCAATGTGTGACGCAAGCAGAGCATGCCGGGGAATCATTAGCCGTTATCAGTCGTTCAGTCACGGCCATCAATGATATGAATGCCCAGATTGCCAGTGTGGCCGAGCAACAATCGGCGGTGGCTGAAGAAATTAACAATAACTTCCGCAGGATTACCGATGTTTCTGACAAAGCCGAAGCCGGTTCACAGTCGATCTCATCACTCAGTACTGAACTGAATCAATTGGCAGAAATGCTGCAACAATCCATCAGTAAATTTAAAACGGCCAGTTAGCTCTGACCATACCAAAGCCGCTCAAGTTGAGCGGCTTTTTCGCTGGTTTTACCGCAATTGTATGGTCTTACCCTCTTTTACCGACTGCAAAGCCGCTACTATGGCTTGGCAGTTTGCCCGTGCATCCTTCAGGCTGAGTAACGGATCGGTGTTGTTCAGTACACAATTGGAAAAGTGCTCGATTTCATTCACAAACTGGTCAGATGCCGGCACTTCTACCGTTTCATGTTGCCCGGCTTCGGTCCACCAGGAAATAACGGCTTTTTCATCTGCCGATTGCCAGGTGGTATGACAGGTGACGCCGCCAAGTGTGCCAATGATTTCATAAACACTGCGACGGGCGTGTTCAAAACTCATTTCAAACTGGGCAAAGCGACCATCACCATAATCAAAAATGCCGGTTAAACTAAGGTCCGCGCCATGTTCATTCAGTTTAGCCACCGCGGTAACTGCTTTGGGTTCATCTTCAAACCATAATCTGGCGGTATGAACAGCATAGGGGCCGATATCCCACATCGCCCCACCACCGTTTTCAATCGGCCGGTTTACCCGATATAAACGTGCCGGTTTCATTGGAAACGCAAAACGGGTACTGACAGTTCTGACTTCGCCGATCACACCGGACTCAATGATTTCCCGAACTGCATCATGCTGTGGATGAAAGCGATACATAAAGCCTTCCATGACTTTAACGCCCTTCTCTTTTGCCGCTTGCGTGATGGCATCAATATCTTCAACCGTTAACGCCATCGGTTTTTCAATTAATAGATGTTTACCATTGGCTATCGCTTTTAAGGCCCATTCAGCATGTTCTTCATTGGCCATTGGCAAATGGATAACATCAATATCGGGATGGGTTAATAAGCTTTCTGGATCATCCAGCGCCTGAATAGCACTATTCTGTGGTGCCAGTTTTGCCAAAACCTCTGCCGCAGCACCTGTACGACGACTGGCAACAGCAATTAACTGCGCGTTATTGGCTTCAATAATGGCGGGAATTAATTTTTCGGTGACTCGTGCTGCGCCGAGGATACCCCAGTTAAGAATCGTTTTTTCTGCTGCCATTTTTTTCTCCACTAAATCTCAATGTGTTGCTCATCATAACGATTAAAGTGAACAGCACCAAACTTGAAAGTCCCTGCATTAATCAGTGTTTTTATCTGCTGACAGATAGCTTATGCTTATCAGTCAGTTTGTTAAATTCATCTAAGAGGACCGTGTTATGACGATTGAAGTTGGACAACAGATACCAGACGGCAAACTCACCGAATGTGTGGAGTTTGATCCTCAGAATGGCTGCCCGATGAATCCTTCACCGATGGATGTGCGTGAAATGGCGAAAGGCAAAACCATTGTACTGTTTACTGTACCGGGTGCATTTACTCCGCTCTGTTCTTCTCAACATTTACCTGGTTTTGTCGAACATGCTGATGCACTGAAAGCCGCCGGCGCAGATGAGATCTGGTGTTTGGCAGTCAATGATGCATTTGTTATGGCGGCATGGGGGCGTGAACAAAAAGCCAATGGTAAAGTACGCATGATGGCAGATGGCAGTGCTGAATACACCAAGGCATTAGGTCTGGATCGTGATTTAACCGGTGGTGGAATGGGGGTTCGTGCATTCCGGGCTGCGATGATCATTACCGACGGCGAAGTGAAATATATTGGTGTTGAGGGTTCCGGTGAGTTTGGTAAATCCAAAGCCGAAACCATTCTCGAAGAATTAAAAAAATAATCGTACGCGAGTTTATTATCTTTATGGAAGGGGCAGGTTTCTCACTGCCCCATTTATTCAGGCCTGCAATAGCTTGACCCCGTCAGCTGACCCGACCAGTACTGCTTTGGCAATATCAGCAAAAATACCATGCTCAACTACACCGGGCATAACCGTTAATAAGGCATTTATCTGCGCCGTTTCCAATCCGGAAAACTGCATATCCAGAATCAGATTTCCCGCCGCACTGTAAGCCACGTTATCACCTGCTGCGTTCAGTCTTAAACTGCCTTTCGCCTGCAATTTCGCCAGGCGATTCAGCACCAGCGAGGCGGCATTGGGCATCACTTCAATCGGAATAGGATTTTTATCGCCAATCTGCTTGACCATCTTGCTGTCATCTACCAGGACATAAAAAGCGGTGGCATGACTGGCTAATAGCTTTTCACAAACCAGATCCTGACCACGTCCCTTTAATAAAACCATGTCTATAGTCACTTCATCCGCCCCATCCACATACATATCCAGATGGGTTAAATGCTCAATAGATAACACGTTCAGACCAGCTTGTTGTGCTTTAACCCGGCTGATAACCGAACTGGCAACCACCTGGATATCCAGTTGCTGCTCTTGTTGCCGAAGAGCCAGTTCATCAATAAAAAGGTTCGCGGTTGACCCTGTACCTAACCCCACAATCATGCCGTTATCGACAATTTCAGCAGCTTTAATCGCCACCTGTTGCTTGGGATTCGGCGGATTTGCCTCAGTAGTATTGGTCATTGACAAACTCCTTGAATGTTTTGGCAAAATAGTCGTTTCAGCTTAGCATGGTTAAACTGTCTGCTCACCTTTCATGGAGAAAAACATGGCCCAACTCAATGAAATCATCCAGCAAATTGAAAGTGTCACCGGACTCAGCTGCCAACCAAATCAACTCTCCACGGTCGGTGGTGGCTGCATCAATACTGCCTATCAACTGAAAACGCCGAACAAACAATTTTTTATCAAGGTTAATCGTCCAGATCTACTGGAGATGTTTGAGGCAGAGGCCCAGGGATTGCAGGAAATGGCGGCTCTTAATGCCGTGCGCGTACCGGAGGTAATCTGTTTTGGCACAGCAGATGGCCACAGTTATCTGGTATTGGAATATATAACATTAGGCAGTATGCGCGGTGGAGCCAATGGCAGACTCGGTGAGCAACTGGCAATGTTACACCAGCACCCACAACCGTATTTTGGCTGGCATATGGATAACACCATTGGCAGTACACCACAGTTGAATGATCGTTCTGACAATTGGGTAGAATTCTGGCAGCAGCAACGGTTAGGTAAACAACTGGAATTTGCTGCTCGCAATGGTTTTAGAGGCAGTCTGCAAAAAAACGGCGAACGGCTCATTGACGAATTACCGGCCTTCTTTACCGATTATCAGCCCCAAGCCTCGTTATTACATGGTGACCTGTGGGGAGGCAATGCTGCCGGGGATGAGCAGGGTAATCCGGTGATATTTGATCCCGCCTGTTATTACGGCGATGCCGAAACCGATTTGGCGATGACAGAACTGTTCGGCGGCTTTGGCGGTGATTTCCATGCAGCCTACCGTCATGTTCGTCCGGTCGATCCGGGCTACAGTACACGCAAAACTCTTTACAACCTATATCATATTATCAATCATCTTAATCTGTTTGGCGGCGGCTATCTCGGTCAGGCCGATGCCATGATTTCACAACTATTGGCCGAGCTACGGAGCTAGCTAAGAATGAGTCAAATCAAAGTGTTATTTGTCTGCATGGGCAATATATGTCGTTCCCCTACCGCTGAGGGTGTTTTTATCAGTCTATTAAAAGAAAGAGGCACCAGTGAAAAGTTTCTGGTGGACTCGGCCGGAACGCATGCCTACCATGTCGGTGAACCGCCTGATGCACGTGCTCAGCATACCGCGAAACAGCGTGGTATCGATTTATCCTTTATCAGAGCCCGTAAGTTTCGCCATGAAGACTTTGGGCATTTTGATCATATTCTGGCAATGGATCAGGACAATCTGGATATTCTGCAGCAAGCCTGCCCTGTCGAATATCAACACAAAGTTAAGTTGTTTCTTGATTATGCCGATGGCCGTGACGAAACGGATGTACCGGATCCCTACTACGGTGGGGAAAATGGCTTTAATCATGTATTTGATTTAGTCACTGATGCTGCTGAAGGTTTCTATAAAACTGTTCTGGGACCTAAATAGGTCTATTTTTCTGTCACAACGGAAGCAGGCAGGTAATATCGACAGGCACCTAAAATAACGGTTGTCATTCCTGAGATGAGGGGTATCATCTAGGCTTTTTTGATCCCCATCTCAGGAAGCAACTATGCCCATATCAGGCCTATCCAAGTCTTTTTCTGGCTGGTCACTATTTGTCTTGATCGCATTTTTCTCTCCGGAAATCTGGGCAGCAGAGAATGTGGCATTACTTGATCTCACTCGCCACTGGGTAGGTTTTGCAGCTTTAGCCATATTCTTCCTTGCTTATGCATTAGTCATTGCCGAAGAGCAAATACACATGCGCAAGTCCAAGCCGGTCATTGTGGCAGCCGGTCTGATTTGGGGCCTCATTGCGTTTATGTACGCCCAGCAAACTGATCCGGTATTTCACGAAACTGCCGGCATTATGATTCGTCACAACCTGCTGGAATATGCTGAGTTATTTTTATTCCTGCTGGCTGCAATGACCTACATTAACACCATGGGCGAACGTGGCATCTTTGATGCCATTCGGGCCTGGTTGGTCAATAAAGGCTTTACGTTAAGAACCATTTTCTGGCTGACCGGTTTAATGGCGTTTTTCATCTCGCCAGTCGCAGACAACCTCACTACAGCGTTATTGATGGCCACTGTGGTAATGGCTGTCGCCGGTAATAATCATAAATTTATTGCTGTCGCCTGTATCAATATTGTTGTCGCAGCCAATGCTGGTGGGGCTTTCAGTCCGTTTGGTGATATCACAACTTTGATGGTCTGGCAGAAAGGTGTACTGGCATTTCATGAGTTTTTCGCGTTGTTTGTTCCTTCACTGGTCAACTGGTTAATACCGGCCGTTTTATTATCACTGGCAATCAAAAATGTCGCTTCAATTCCGATGCACGAATATGCCCCGCTTAAATCCGGAGCTCGGGTTGTCGTCGGTTTATTTATTCTGACAATTGCGATGGCCGCCAGCAGTCATCACTTTCTGCACTTACCACCTGTGTTAGGCATGATGACGGGCCTTGGTTTACTTAAACTTCACGGATATGTTTTGAAAATGCGTGACAAACGCCTGCTCGATAAACGCGAGAATGATGGACAGACTGCATTTAATATCCAGGATGAAACCCAGCAGAAAGTGCCGTTCAACATTTTCGACCAATTGCAACGCGCGGAATGGGACACCCTAATGTTTTTCTACGGCATTATTTTGTGTGTGGGGGGATTAGGCACCATTGGTTATTTGAGCGTGGGATCTGAGTTTTTATACGGTCAGTTAGGCGCGACCACTGCCAATATCCTGGTTGGCCTGATTTCCGCAGTTATCGATAACATTCCTGTCATGTTTGCTGTGTTATCAATGATGCCTGACATGAGTCATGGACAATGGCTACTGGCGACCTTAACGGCAGGCGTGGGTGGTTCATTACTCTCTATCGGCTCAGCTGCCGGTGTCGCTGTAATGGGGCAAGCCCGTGGTATTTATACCTTTGTTGCTCATTTGAAATGGATTTGGGCCATTGCACTTGGCTACATCGCCAGTATCTGGGTACATCTCTGGCTGAATGCTGATTTATTTTCCATTGCATTGCCGTAGGGTCTGTTTATTTTTTTAAGGGTCATCATTACCACAGAAGATGACAGATCAACAGGCCCAAACAACTTGAAATAGCGAAAACGGCCCCGAAGTATTACAATTGCCGATTATTTTTTTGAACACAAATCAGGGTGATAATGCGTTACAACACAGATGATTTACGCATCGTTGGTATTCAGGAAGTTTTGCCTCCAGCGCAATTGCATGAACAATTACCCATCTCGGATGCGGCATCTGAAACTGTGTTTAATGCACGTACAGCCTGTCAGGACATCTTGCATCAGCGTGATGATCGGCTGATAGTCATTATCGGACCCTGCTCCATCCATGACCCAAATGCAGCACGTGACTATGCCAGTCGTTTACAACCGTTAATCAGAGAGCTGGCTGATGATCTGCATATCATTATGCGCGTCTATTTTGAAAAACCGCGTTCGGTCGTCGGCTGGAAGGGTTTGATTAATGACCCCTACCTGGACGGTAGTTTCAAAATCAATGACGGGCTGCATATTGCCAGAAAATTGTTGCTGGATCTGGCTGAAATGGGGGTTCCGGCAGCAACTGAATATCTGGACCTGATCAGTCCGCAATACATCGCCGATTTAATCTCCTGGGGCGCAATCGGTGCACGCACCACAGAAAGTCAGGCGCATCGTGAACTGGCGTCCGGTTTGTCCTGCCCGGTCGGTTTCAAAAACGCAACTGATGGTGGTTTGCAGATTGCCGTCGATGCCTGCCTGTCTGCTTCTAAACCGCATCATTTCATGTCACTGACCAAAAATGGGCATTCTGCAATTTTTTCCACCACCGGTAATCCGGATTGTCATGTGATTCTGCGTGGAGGCAAAAAGCCTAATTACGATAAAACCAGTATTGATGAAGCGGCTGAAGTCATTGGTCGTAGCGGCCAATCCGTTCGTATTATGGTGGATTGCAGTCATGCCAACAGTGGCAAGGATCACTTGCAACAGGAAGTGGTTGGCCGTCTGTTGGCTGAGCAAATTGCTGCAGGTGACAAACGCATTATCGGTTTGATGCTGGAAAGTAATCTGGTTGCTGGCAGACAGAATGTCGAAGCCGATAAAGAACTGGTTTACGGTCAAAGTATCACTGACGCATGCATGGCCTGGGAAAACAGCGAACCGTTATTACGTGACTTGGCTGCAGCCGTCAGACAGCGCCGCGAGACTTCGTCCACCGTCTGATAAAGCGTTATGGAATTTCCGACCATTCCCATAGTCAGATTGCCAACTCGTTGCAATGATACGAGACCCAGTTAAACGAAATGAACATCCAGTAGCGGTGGTGATATAAACTCAACAGGCCCTAAGACCTTCACCACCAAGCCTTAACCTCTATCGCAACGCTACATAAAAAGCGTTATTAAGCTATAATATTCGGTTCATAATTTGTATTTGGATCAGTTTTAAGCGCTAATTTAACTGAATTCCTGAGAAAATCAGTAGGTTATTACATGGCTGACTATGCCCTAATTTTGATAAGCACCATTCTGGTGAACAACATTGTGCTGGTGAAATTCCTCGGCCTGTGTCCGTTCATGGGTGTTTCTCGCAAGCTGGAAACGGCCATGGGCATGGCGCTGGCAACTACCTTTGTATTGACCTTATCTTCTATCAGCAGCTATCTGATCAACGAATACCTGCTGTCTCCACTGGGCCTGGAATTCCTGCGCACCATCAGCTTTATTTTTGTCATTGCCGTGGTCGTACAATTCACCGAAATGGTGGTGCATAAAACCAGTCCTTTGCTTTATCAGGTGCTTGGCATTTTTCTGCCATTAATCACCACCAACTGTGCTGTACTGGGTGTTGCCTTATTGAACGTGCAGGAAAAACACGGCTTTCTTGAATCAGCTTTATACGGTTTTGGTGCTGCTGTTGGCTTCTCGATGGTGTTAATCATTTTTGCCGGAATGCGTGAGCGCCTGGCGGCGGCTGATGTGCCAGTTCCCTTTCAGGGCGCTGCGATTGGCTTGATAACTGCCGGACTGATGTCGATGGCCTTTATGGGCTTTGCCGGGTTGGTTAAGGTCTAAGTTATGTTAACAGCCATTATCGCCATCACGCTGCTCGCGTTGATTCTCGGACTTGTGCTCGGATTTGCTTCCATCCGTTTCAAAGTCGAGGGTGATCCGATTGTCGATCAAATCGATAAAATACTGCCGCAAACACAATGCGGCCAATGCAGTTTTGCCGGTTGCCGACCTTATGCAGAAGCCATTGCGGCCGGAGAAGTCGATATTAACCGTTGCCCCCCCGGCGGCGAAACCACTATTCAGGCTTTGGCCGATTTACTTGATGTAGAACCCAAACCGCTGGATGAAGAATGCGGCGTTGAAAAACCTAAAATGCTGGCCGTCATTGATGAAGACCGTTGCATTGGTTGCACGTTGTGTATTCAAGCCTGTCCGGTAGATGCCATTCTCGGCGCCGCCAAACATATGCATACCGTCATTGCTGATGAATGTACTGGCTGTGAATTATGCGTTGAACCTTGTCCGGTAGATTGTATTGATATGGTCGAAACACAGCCGAATCCGCATACGTGGCGCTGGCCGGATCCGTCACATGTTGATTTGCAACGGAGAACCGGATCATGAGTGCGCCGTTAAGTGATTTCCCCGGCGGCCTCAAACTGCCAGGGCATAAAAAACGTTCCACTCAGGGACCGATTCGAAAAACACCGCTCAGCAAACAATTGGTGTTGCCTTTACAGCAACATATCGGTGCTGCAGCAGTACCGATTGTTGATGTTGGTGAAAAAGTACTTAAGGGACAACGTATTGCACGTGCTGAAGGTCATGTATCGGTATGCCTGCACGCCCCAAGTTCCGGAGTGATAACCGCTATCGGTGATCATGCAATACCTCATCCATCCGGTCTTTCAGCCCCCTGCATTACCATCGAAACCGATGGTGAAGATCAATGGGTTGAGCGCCAGCAGATAGCGGATTTCCGTCAGCATTCAGCCCATGAATTACGCCAAATCATTCGTGACGCCGGCATTGTCGGTTTAGGTGGCGCAGGTTTTCCCAGCTTTATCAAACTCAATCCGGGTGTTCATCACACTGTTGAAACCCTGTTAATTAACGGTGCTGAGTGCGAACCCTATATCACCTGTGATGACATGCTGATGCGCGAACGCGCAGAAGGCATTCTTGATGGTGTTGAGATCATGTTATTTGCTTTGCGGGCCGCGCGTTGCATTCTGGCAATTGAAGATAACAAACCTGAAGCCATTGCGGCGATGCGCTTCGCGCTCTCTGCCAGAACTCATCTGACACAGACCGAGATTGTCGTGGTACCGACACGTTATCCAACCGGTGGTGAAAAACAGTTAATCCAGGTTGTCACCGGCAAACAGGTACCCACTAATAAATTACCGATTGATATCGGCATTGTCTGTCACAACCCGGGCACCGCCTATGCCGTGGGCCGGGCCATTTTGCATGGTGAGCCATTAATATCAAGGGTGGTCACGGTTACGGGTACCGATGTGACGCATGCCGGTAACTTTGAAACCTTGTTTGGCACGCCGATCAAAGACTTACTGGAGTTTTGTGAGACAAGGCGTCAACCTGATGAACCCTTTATTCAGGGTGGTCCGATGATGGGGTACAGCCTGGCCGGTGACGATTTACCAATCACCAAAACCGCCAACTGTATTCTGGTAGGAGTAGACGATGTCGCGCCACCGGCACAGCCATTACCGTGTATTCGTTGTGGTGATTGTGCCGATGTCTGTCCTGCCAGTTTATTGCCTCAACAGCTTTACTGGTATTCACGTGCCAAGGATTTTGACCAAACCCGTGATTACAACTTATTTGATTGTATCGAATGTGGTTGCTGCGATTATGTTTGCCCCAGCAAAATTCCGCTGGTTTCCTATTTTCGTTTTGCCAAAACAGAAATCATGAATCAGGAACGTGAGCGGCATAAATCCGATCTTGCGCGTGAACGCCATGAAAGCCGTCTGGCGCGTCTCGAGCGTGAGCAGCAGGAAAAAGAAGAACGTCAGCGCCAGCGTAAGGCAGCATTGGCAGCCTCCAAAGCGGCAAAAGCCAAGGAAGAAGAATCGACCAAAACATCAGAATCTGCAGATTCGGTCACTGAGGAAAAAGCCTGATGCCTATTTTTCGGCTGAGCCCACCGTTTCTTGCTGGCGCAAACCGCGTCACATTGCAAATGCTGCAAGTGATTATTGCATTAATCCCGGCAGTCATCGCCATGACTTACTTTTTTGGTCCGGGAGTTTTGATTAATGTAGCGCTGGCCGTGTTAGTGGCATTAATCACTGAAGCAGTGATGCTGAAACTGCGTGACCGTCCATTAAAGCCTTTTCTGAGTGATGGCAGTGCTGCCGTTACAGCCGTATTGCTGGCTTTAGCAATCCCCCCTCTCTCACCCTGGTGGATGACCGTTATCGGGGTGACCTTTGCCATCGTGTTTGCCAAGCATTTGTATGGTGGTCTGGGCTATAACCCGTTCAATCCCGCCATGGTCGGTTATGTTTTGCTATTGATTTCTTTTCCTCTGGAAATGACGACCTGGTTGCCTGTGCAATCAATGGCGGAGCAGCCGATGGGTTGGATGAGCGCACTGCAATTGATTTTCACCGGTCAGTTTAATGGTCTGGGTATTGATGCCTATTCCGGTGCAACTCCGCTTGATGCCATGAAAACGCAAATTGTACTGCAACAACATCCAGAGTTTATCAGTAGCCAGCCACTGTTCGGTATGGCCGGTGGCCTGGGATGGGAATGGATCAATATCTGGTTTGCCCTGGGTGGTATCTGGCTGATTTATCGTAAAATTATCAGCTGGCATGTGCCGGTCGCGATGCTTCTGGCGTTGCTGATAATCAGCAGTATCACCACCCTGATTGATCCGACTGTTTCCGGTTCACCACTGTTTCATTTGTTAAGTGGCGGCACCATGCTGGGGGCATTCTTCATTGCCACTGATCCGGTCTCAGGTTCCACTACATTAAAAGGCCGTATCGTGTTTGGTGCCGGAGTCGGAATTCTGACCTATGTGATTCGTATCTGGGGTGGCTATCCGGATGGCGTGGCATTTGCCGTTATTCTGATGAATATGTTGGTGCCATTGATTGATTATTACACGCAGCCACGGATCTATGGTGGTGCAGCACGATGAAAGCATTATGGAATCAACCAGCTTTTCGGGTTGGCCTGATGCTGGCTCTGTTTGCGATTGTAGCGACCACTTTGGTGGCCTTTACTGAAGAAAGTACTCGCACTCAGATTAAAGAAAATGAACGTCTGGCGTTACTGGAAGCCATAAATACTCTGGTGCCCAAACAGGCTTATGACAATGCTATTCTGAATGACACAATTGTACTGCCACCTACCCCGCAATTAGGGACTGAAGAACCCACAACGGTGTTCCGTGCAAGAAAAAATAATGAACCGGTGGCGGCCGTATTAACCAGTGTGGCACCAGATGGTTACAGTGGCAGTATCAAAATTCTGATAGCTGTTTATGCCGATGGCAATCTGTCAGGTGTGCGGGTTATCAGCCATAAAGAAACACCGGGGCTTGGTGATAAGATTGATGCTCAGCGCGATGACTGGATCCTGCAATTTGCTGGTCTGTCGCTATCTTCACCGGACAAATCACGCTGGAAAGTTAAAAAAGATGGCGGTGATTTTGATCAATTTACCGGGGCAACGATTACTGCACGAGCAGTGGTCAATGCCATCAAACGAACATTGGAATTTTTTGAAGCCAATCAGGATAAGCTGTTTATCCCTGCAGAGGAAAACACATGACAATCTACAATCAGATTATTAAAGAAGGTCTGTGGAAAAATAATCCCGCGTTAGTGCAATTGTTAGGTTTGTGTCCTTTACTGGCGGTCACTAATACCCTGATTAATGGGCTTGGGCTTGGGCTGGCGACTATTCTGACCCTGGTTGCGTCTAACGGCATTATTTCCATGTTGCGCCATCAGATTCCTGATGAAGCGCGGTTACCGGTATTTGTATTGATCATTGCTTCGATTGTGACCGCTATCGAATTATCAATGAATGCCTGGTTTCATGAACTGTATCTGATCCTTGGCATCTTCATTCCGTTAATCGTCACCAACTGTTCAATCATTGCCCGTGCTGAAGCCTTTGCAGCGCGAAATCCGGTCACCCCTTCGTTATTGGATGGTCTGATGATGGGTATTGGTTTTACCGCCGTGCTGGTCCTGCTGGGCGGAATGCGTGAATTAATTGGTCAGGGCACCTTGCTGAGCCAGGCACATCTGATGTTTGGTGAAGCTGCGCGTGGTCTGGAAATCACTGTAATTGATGATTACCGTGGCTTTCTTATCGCCATTTTGCCACCGGGTGCCTTTATCGGTCTGGGACTCATCGTGGCACTGAAAAATGTCATCGATGCCCGTGTTGCCAATCGTGCAGTGAAAGTGGAAGTTGAAGCGCTGACACCGCAAACCACGACAGGTTAACGATGAATCAAACGCAGCGGCAACAGTTTTTCAGCAGACTGCGCGCTCACAATCCGGCGCCAACAACCGAGTTGAATTACAACTCACCGTTTGAATTGCTGATCGCCGTGATTCTCTCCGCTCAGGCAACTGATGTCGGTGTTAACAAAGCCACCGACAAGCTGTATCCGGTGGCGAATACACCACAGACGATTCTCGATTTAGGTATTGCTGGACTGAAAAGCTATATCAAAACCATCGGCCTGTTTAACAGCAAAGCCGAAAACGTTATCAAAACCTGCCAGCAGCTAATCGACAAACATAATGGTCAAGTTCCAGATAATCGGGAAGCGCTGGAAGCCCTGCCTGGTGTCGGTCGTAAAACCGCCAATGTTATTCTCAATACCGTTTTCAAGCACCCCGTTATGGCGGTGGATACGCATATTTTCCGCCTGGCGAATCGCACCGGTCTGGCTAAAGGTAAAAATGTCCGTGAAGTCGAAGATCGCTTGATGAAAGTGATCCCCAACGAATTCAAACTGGATGCACATCACTGGCTGATCCTGCATGGCCGTTACGTTTGTACCGCCAGAAAACCGCATTGCGATCAATGTATTGTGACCGACCTGTGCGATGAATTTCGTCGCATGCAAACCACCTCCAGGAAAACCGCCTGATGGCAGTTTTCAGTCAGGATCGTGATGCACTGCGCCAGCAATATCATGATGTCTGGCAAAAAATGCAATCCGGTCAAATACTCAGTGCTTTGGAACAAATGATTGCAGATGTCATTGTTTTGCATCCTGAATACCACCAGTTACTCTCCTCCCCGATTCAATCAGGCCAGGAGTATTTTGTGGAAAACGGTGAGACCAATCCCTATCTGCATATGGGCCTGCATATCGCGGTGCATGAACAGATTTCCACCGATCGCCCGGCTGGTATTGTGATCGCTCATCAAAAATTAATGGCTAAAACGGCTGACCCACACGCTGCAGAGCATTTAATGATTGATTGTCTGGCTGAGCAACTTTGGCTGGCTCAGCAGCAACAGCAACCACCCTCAGAAACCGCCTATCTCAGAGCCCTTAAACATTTAGCGGAGAAGTAAACATGCAGGCATTACAGTTTCAGCATGCTCAGCCTATGTCTCAACTGATCCATCAACCGACGCCGAAACCAACCGGTCATGATGTATTAGTTGCCGTGGAAGCCGTCGCCGTAAATCCGGTCGATCTGAAAGTTAAATCAACCATTGATGCTGAATTGACTGGCAAGATTCTTGGTTGGGATGCCGCAGGCACCATCGTAGAAGTAGGCGAAAAATGTCATGATTTTCAGGCCGGAGATAAAGTTTTCTACGCCGGAGATGTTGGCCGTGATGGCTGTTTTGCCTCTCACCAACTGGTGGATTCACGCATTATTGCCAAAGCGCCGCAATCACTTGAGATACATCAATCAGCCGCATTACCGTTAACCAGTCTGACCGCATGGGAAAGTCTGTTTGATCGACTCAGAATTAATGTGGAGAAGGATCTGGGTAAAACCCTGTTAATTATCGGTGCTGCAGGTGGTGTGGGGTCAATGGCAATTCAGCTGGCTAAACAGCTCACCCATCTCAGGGTCATAGCGACCGCTTCGCGTCCGGAAACCACAGAATGGTGTGAAATACTGGGGGCTGATGCCGTGGTCAGCCATCAAGGCTCCTTAACCCACAATTATCAGCAAGCAAACCTGCCAGCGCCGGATTATATTCTGTGTCTGAATGACAGTGATTATTACTATCCGCAAATGGTTGAACTGATTGCGCCACAAGGCCTGATAGCCCTGGTGGTCAGCTTTCAGCAACCTGTGGATTTGAATCTGCTGAAAACCAAAAGTGCCGGGCTGGTCTGGGAATTCATGTTCACCCGTCCCCATTTAAAAACGACAGATATCAGCCAACAAGGACTGATTCTTAAACGTATTGCTGAAATGGCTGATTTAAACCAGTTATATCCAGTATCGCTACAACATTTTGACAATCTGACACCTCAAACACTTGAACAGGCTCATGATTTAGTCAGCCATGGAAAAACAATCGGAAAAATCACGCTCGGGCCGCTGTCTGATGCGTAGCGCGGCTGAGCATATGCCCGTATAATTAGTACCACTATTATGGAGTCAGAGGTAAACCATGCAATCATCTAATTCACCTAAGTACCTGATCGGCAGTTTAATTGTTGTCGCAGTACTGTTCGTCATCGCTAACCTGATTTTGTCCAATATGCTGGCTATTGCTGATGGAGTCATCGAGCCTGAACCCATGGATGCTGAAGCGATTGCTGAAAGATTAAAGCCAGTAGCACGGGAAAACATTGGTGAAGAACAGATTGCAGAGGCTCCTGTTGCTGATGAAACTGAAGATACTGCAGGCAGCGCTGATGAAAATAGCGTTGGCAAGCAAGTAACAACACAGGTTTGTGCTGTCTGTCATGGCACTGGCATGATGAACTCACCGAAAATCGGCAATGCTGCCGACTGGGCTCCACGCATCGAAAAAGGCATGGATACCCTTTACGAACATGCAATTAATGGCTTTAACATGATGCCTGCTCGGGGTGGTAATCCAAAATTGAGCGATGATGAAGTCAAAGCGGCTGTCGATTATATGATTTCATCTGCCGACTGAATTAATCATTTCATAGCCAACAAGTTAAGCCGGTCATTTCCGGCTTAACTTGTTGAGATACATAGCAAAAGAATTTTTGTAGTCATTAAGCCTTATGCTGAACCGATTATCGTCTAGCATTGACAGGGATCACACCAGCCGCCATGAGCTTACTCAGTTTTAATCTTCCAATAGTTGCCTTATTGCCTTTTGCTGCAGCGCCTTTTGCCGCTTGGGCCACGCGGTACAACCGATTAGCCTCTGCCTGGGTTGCTGGGTTAACAACCTTGCTGACGCTGGCCATCTTGTTTCCCTCCATGCAGTTTATCTTTGCTGGCGAAACCCTCATTCAACAATGGTCCTGGCTGCCTTCAATTGGGTTTAATCTCGCTTTTCGTCTGGATGGTCTGGCTCTGCTGTTTGCCTTACTGATCCTGCTGATTGGTCTGCTGATCATCTTTTATGCCCGATATTACCTGTCGGCAAAAGATTCCATGGGGCGTTTTTACGCCTATATGTTGATGTTCATGGGCTCTATGCTGGGCATTGTATTATCCGAAAATCTGTTACAACTGGTGGTGTTCTGGGAACTCACCTCAATCACCTCGTTTCTGCTGATCAGCTACTGGCAGCATCGTCAGGATGCACGCCAGGGTGCTCGTATGGCACTTGCCGTAACAGGTGCTGGTGGTCTGGCATTGCTAGGTGGTGTGTTATTACTCGGGCACATTGTTGGCAGTTATCAATTAAGCGATGTACTGGCTTCCGGGGAGTTAATCAAAGGGCATGATTTATATCTGCCAACTTTAGTGTTGATTCTGCTTGGTGTATTCACCAAATCGGCCCAGTTTCCGTTTCATTTCTGGTTGCCCCATGCCATGGCAGCTCCAACTCCGGTTTCGGCCTATCTGCATTCCGCCACTATGGTGAAAGCCGGTATTTTTTTACTGGCACGATTTTTCCCGGCGCTCTCCGGTACACCAGAATGGATGTGGATGGTAGGCACAGCAGGGATGATCACGCTGCTCCTCGGTGCCTACGTCGCTTTATTCAAACATGATTTAAAGGGTCTGCTGGCTTATTCGACCTTGAGTCATCTTGGCCTCATTACCCTTTTGTTCGGCTTCAGCAGTGAGCTGGCACTGGTTGCCGCGATTTTCCATATCATCAATCATGCTACTTTCAAAGGTTCACTGTTTATGGTTGCCGGCATTATTGATCATGAATCCGGCACCCGTGATATGCGTAAACTCAATGGTCTGTTCAAAATGATGCCGCATACTGCGATGCTGGCGATGATTGCTGCTGCCGCGATGGCCGGTGTACCGCTGTTAAATGGATTCCTCAGCAAAGAGATGTTTTTTGAACAGGCCATCAGTGCATCGGGAACCACATTAGCCGCCTGGACCATTCCGGTATTAGTGACCTTGGCCGCCATTTTCTCAGTCGCTTATTCACTACGGTTTATTCATGATGTTTTCTTCAACGGCGAACCGATTGATTTGCCAAAAACACCCCATGAGCCCCCCAGGTTTATGAAAATTCCGGTCGATATTCTGGTGGTGTTATGTTTACTGGTCGGCGTTGCGCCCATGTTTTTGATCAGCCCAATACTGACCGTTGCCGTAGCTTCAAGTCTGCAAACGGCAGCGCCTGAATTCAGTCTGGCTATCTGGCATGGATTCAACCTGCCGTTAATGATGAGTTTCATTGCTTTGGTATTAGGTGTGGCCGTTTACAGCATGCGCCATCGCTTATTTGCCTGGCACGACAGATGTCTGCATGGCCTCGAGGGTAAAGCGGTTTTTGACTGGGTACTGTGGAAAATCATTCGTCTATCGAAAAAAATTACTGATGCATTTGATCAAACCACCTTACAACCCGCCGTGACCTGGGTTATTGGTGGCGCATTGATGCTGAGTATCATCACCTTCTTCCAGTTCAACTCACCTTTACTTGGCGATCGGGTATTGATGGAAGCCGATGTCATTACCTTTTTAATGTCGGCAGTACTGATTATTGCCAGTATCCTGACAGTAATGCTTCACCATAAACGGCTGGTTTCGCTGATTGCTATCGGGGTTGTCGGTCTGGTGGTGGCTTTAGGCTTTGTGAAGTTTTCAGCACCGGATTTGGCGCTGACCCAGTTATCCGTTGAAGTGGTCACCATTGTCCTGTTGTTATTAGCCTTATTCTTTTTGCCACAACACACGCCACAGGAGCGTAGCTATATTCGTTTCACGCGGGATGGCGTGATTTCTGTAGCGGCTGCAGTGTCGGTATTCTTTTTGACTATGGCCGTACTAAGTCGTGATTATTCACCGATATCCGGCTTCTTTATTGATAACGCCAAACCCGGTGGTGGCGGCACAAATGTGGTCAATGTGATTCTGGTCGATTTCCGTGGCTTTGATACTTTAGGAGAAATCGTCGTGCTGGCATTGGCAGGTATATGTGTCTTTGCCATGCTGGAAGGCCTGAAGCTTGCGGCTCCAGCAAAAGATGTTGATGGTCTGGTCTGGAGTCATGATCCGCATCCACCGATTATGCAGACCCTTACCCGCTTACTGTTTCCACTGATGCTGATGGTGGCAGTGTTTATCTTCCTGCGCGGTCACAACCTTCCGGGCGGTGGATTTATTGCCGGCCTGATCGCTTCGGTTGCTCTTATCTCGCAATATCTTGCCAACGGTATCGACTGGACCAATGAACGCCTGCGGATAGATATGCATCGGGTGATCTGGATTGGCTTGCTGGTTGCCACACTGACCGGTGTTGTCTCTATGTTGATCGGTTATCCGTTCCTGACAACCGCCTTTACTTATTTAACCTGGCCGGTTGTCGGTAAATTTGAAGTGGCCAGTGCCATTGCCTTTGATTTAGGTGTATTCCTGGTCGTCGTGGGGGCCACGGTAATGATTCTGGTCGAACTGGGCAAACTCAGTCACGCCTCGCATCACGTCAAACATGAGGAAGTTAACTAATGGAATGGCTAATTGCCAGCGTCATAGCCGTGATGACCGGTTGCGGCGTGTATCTTACGCTAAGAGCCAGAACCTTCCCGGTAGTACTGGGATTAACCATGCTCGCTTACGCAGTAAATGTTTTTTTATTTACCATGGGTCGTTTGCAAATCGGCTTTCCGGCCGTGATCGATCCGGCCGCCGCTGGATATACTGATCCTTTACCACAAGCCCTGGTATTAACCGCTATCGTGATTGCCTTCGGTATGACCGCATTTCTTATCGTATTGGCATTAAAAGCCCGTAGCGAATTAGGCAATGATCATGTCGACGGGCTGCATCGATCCGACGATGAACTTAAAGCCACCAAGCACAACTCAGCAAAATCTGATTCTGAACGGAGTACATCATGAGTCCGTTTACTATTCTGCCGGTGTTATTACCATTGATTGGTGGCATCTTGCTGTTGATGGCACGTCCAGCCGGTATTCAGACACAACGCATTTTAAGCCTGATATTAATCAGCTTGCTGGTTGGCGTCAGTCTGGTCAGCTTTAAACTGGCAAGCACTGATGTCATGCAAGTGGTTTTACTCGGTAACTGGCAGGCGCCGTTTGGTATCGTCATTGTGCTGGATCGATTATCGGCAATGATGCTGCTACTGACCTCCCTACTGGCTTTAGCCGCATTATGGTATGCCATACGCACCGATACCGATAAGCAGGGACAGCATTTCCATGTTTTGTTCCAGTTACAGCTGTTCGGTCTGAACGGTGCGTTTATGACCGGCGACGTATTTAATCTGTTTGTCTTCTTCGAAGTATTACTGCTCGCCTCTTACGGTTTATTACTTCACGGCGGTGGACGTCTGCGTACCCGCGCCGGTCTGCATTATGTGGTCATCAATCTGGTGGGATCGACGCTGTTCCTGTTCGCTGTCGGTACGCTTTACGGCATTCTAGGCACGCTGAATATTGCCGATATGGCCATTGCGGTGCAAAACGTCTCTGCAGAAGATCAGGGCATTGTCGCCACAGCGGCCGTTTTACTTCTGGTCGTCTTCGGCATTAAAGCAGCGATGTTTCCACTTTATCTGTGGTTGCCAGGCGCTTATGCCTATACCTCGGCCCCAGTGGCTGCTTTGTTTGCCATCATGACCAAAGTCGGTTTGTATTCGATTATCCGTGTTCACGGGACTGTGTTTGGTGAAGCCGCTGGCGATTTAGCGTTTGTGCATATTCAATGGGTATTGTTACTGGGTTTAATCACCCTGGCATTAGCCGCATTAGGTGTACTGGCAGCCAGAGCATTACGCCGTCAGGTCGCCTATTTGATATTAGCGTCGGTGGCGACGTTGATGATTGCTATCGGCATTAATAGCGAAGCCGCATTAACCGCAACATTCTATTATCTTATTCACTCGACTCTGCTCGGTGCAGCTATGTTTTTAATCGCCGACGTGATTCTGAGAGGACGCGGTATCTATGCCGATTCGTTTACCAAAGCCATTCCGGTTGATCGTCCAGTGTTAGTTGGTTCGGTGTTTATGCTGCTGGGGATTGCCTTAACCGGTATGCCACCGCTCTCAGGCTTTTTCGGTAAAGTGATGATTCTGAATTCCGCTCTGGCTCACCCCTGGTTTGCCGCTATTTTAAGTGTGGTATTGATTGGCGGATTAATCATGATCATCGCGGTATGTCGTTCAGGTTCTTTACTGTTTTACAGTGTGCAGAAGGATAAATCGCAACAGACTTCACCTTTGAATAAATCAGCGTTTATTGCCGTGGTGATGCTGATGCTGGTCAGCCCGTTAATGGTGATATTCGCTAAGCCATTAAACAATATGAGTGCTCAAATCGCTGCACAGTTGTACGATCAACAGGCTTATATTAATGCAGTATTAGACACGCTTTCTCATGGAGAAACCGGCAAATGATGTTTCGGCGCGTATTTCCCCATCCTTTACTCACCCTGATTTTATGGGCTATCTGGTTATTACTGAATAACAGCATGGATCCGGGTCATATTGTGCTGGGTGCTGCTCTGGCGATTTTTATACCCTGGTTGACGTCTAGTTACTGGCCGGAACAAATCATCATCCGTCATCCATGGATGTTGGTGCTTTATATTCTGAAAGTCCTGTATGAAATTCTGGTCGCTAACGCGGTGGTCGCTAAATTGATTCTCGGTCCGCAAAAAAGGCTTAACCCCGGCTTCCTGCACTATGAATTGCAATTAACCAGTCCGGTGGGCATCAGCCTGTTAGCCAATACTATTTCATTAACACCGGGCACAGTCAGTTGTGATCTCAGTAAAGATCGTCGGTATTTACTGATTCATGCTTTGCATATTGATGATGTAGCCGAGATCAAAGCTGAAATTCATCGAAAATTTGAGAAGCCATTGCTGGAGATATTTGTCGCATGCTGAATCTGGCCTTATCAATCGCATTTGTTATGGTCGCGATTGCGATCCTGCTGAGTTTTATCCGGCTGATTATCGGTCCCAGTGTGCCGGACAGAATCCTGGCGTTGGATACTTTGTATATCAATACCATTGCCCTGCTGATTCTGCTGGGAATTAACCTGCAGAGTGCCCTGTATTTTGAAGCAGCATTATTGATCGCTGTCATGGGTTTTATGGGAACGCTGGCGCTGAGCAAATATTTGCTGCGCGGCGACATAATGGAATAGAGACGATTATGCTTGAGTGGATATTAGCGATTTTGATTATAGTCGGGGCGTTTTTTACGCTGGTCGGTTCGATTGGTTTATTCAAACTACCTGATTTTTATATGCGCTTACATGGCCCGACCAAAGCCAGTACCCTGGGCGTTGGAGCGATTCTGATTGCCTCAGCGATTCATTTCAGTCTGAAAACAGATGGAGTCAGTCTGCATGAAATTCTGGTGACTTTATTCCTGTTTATCACTGCCCCGGTAAGTGCTCATCTGATGGCTAAAGCGGCCATTCATATTAAAGTCAAACAGGTGGAACGTACCCGCCAGCTTGAAGATTAACGTGTCGGAAATACGCAAGCCCCAAATCTGGGTCGATGCCGATGCCTGTCCGGTAGTGATTAAAGAAATTCTCTACCGCGCTGCCACCCGCACAGAGACTCACACCACTTTTATTGCCAATCACAGTTTACGTTTACCGCCCTCACCGTTTCTCAAATTCCAGCAAGTGCAATCCGGTTTTGATGTAGCCGATAATGAAATTGTCGAACGTCTGATGAAAGGTGATTTGGTCATCACCGCAGATATTCCCCTCGCCGCCGAGGCGATTGAAAAAGGGGCCTTAGCCCTCAACCCCAGAGGCGAACTCTACACCACCGATACCATCAGTGCCCGCCTCACCATGCGTAACTTTATGGAAACCATGCGCAGCAGCGGCGAACAAATGGGTGGCCCGCCAGCCTTTAATCAACGCGACCGGCAGGCCTTTGGCAATCAGCTGGATAAGTGGTTACAGAAAGCCAGGCGTTGAGCTGAACCTGTTATGCAGTCTTGTCTATTGGGTTTATAATTCAAATTAAATCCGGTTTACCCATAGTCTTAATCACAGAGGCGCTAAAGGTAAAACACCATGAATAAATCCAAACGTTCTCAGACAAAGAATCTTAACGTCCCTATTGCCAGTACTGACGACAGCCAGATAATCCTTGAAAACTCAGTTGATGTCAGCAACAAATCAAGTGATGAAAATAATGACCCGTTTAAAGAACGTCGTGATTTGATTCTGACACATAAAGAAGCACAGGCTGCCAGCCCTGATGACATGGCTGCTTGCGGTGAAGAAGATATCGGTGCCGGGCTCGAGTTTCTAGTGACTAAAGACGATCACCATAAGTAACTGCCGCCCGGTTCAACCCACCCCTATTTTATCCCTCTTATTTTTTACTCCCTATCCTTCCACAACGCATAAGCCACGATAACCCAACTCTTGAATCAGCTTACCGCAAAAGCTCGCTTGCGAGGTTTGGCTTAAAGCAATAGAATGCTATTGATTCTCATTACCAAATAACATTCAGGAGCCTTTTGTGAGCAGTGCCCACTCTGTCAGCCACTTTAACGTGCAGGTGCTGTATAGCGAACATCATAACTGGCTGAAATCCTGGCTATATCAACGATTAGGTAACAGTGCAGAAGCCGCCGATCTGACCCAGGATACATTTCTTCGTCTGCTCGGTTTGCCTGCGTCACGTCACTTTTCCAGCAATGAACATGCTCGCAATTTTTTATGTGCTACCGCGAAAAATCTCTGTATTGATCTCTGGCGTCGAAAGGAAATTGAAAAAGCCTGGCACGATACGCTCTCAAGTTATCCCGAAGAAACAGCCCCATCAGCAGAACGCCAGGCGGCAGTGCTGGAAGCTCTGGAAGAAATTAACCTGATGTTAAGTGAGTTACCGACCAAAGCAGCCAAAGCCTTTCTGTTAGCCGTGGTCTGCCAGATGACGGATGCTGAAACAGCGATTCAATTGGGTGTTTCAGATCGCATGGTGCGTAAATACGTGGCAAAGGCCATGTTGGCCTGTCTGACATTACAGGCATCCCAAACCACCCGTGAGCTCATTTCCGAGCCACGTTTATATGGCTGAGCCCTCTCACAAAACACTTGAAGAGGCTGCTGAATGGTATGCCATACTTCGTGATGGCCAAGCCAGTGATGAACATAAGTCCAGTTGGCGTAAATGGCTTGATGCCAAGCCTGAGAATAAAAAGGCCTGGGGGTTCGTGGAAAAAATCAGCCACAATTTCGAAGCGTTGCAACAAACCCCGGACCCGCATGCCACCGCAGACAATCTATACAGTGCCAACCAACGACTACGCCAACGGCGGCGTCTTCTGAGTGGCATGATGAGTATTGCTGTCATTGGTTTTCTCGGCCAACTCAGCTGGAATAAAAAATGGCTCCCCAACAGCGTCATGGCTCTGGCGACTGATTATCACACAGGTGTCGGCCAACAGCGAAATATCACCCTGGCAGATGGCAGCCAAATCTGGCTGAACACGGCTACCGCGATCAATGTGGACTTCTCTGAACAGCAAAGACGTATTCAGTTACTTCATGGCGAGATCTATATTGAAACAGCAAAAGACCTCAACCGTTCCTTCATCGTGGACACAACGCATGGCCGGTTAACCGCTCTCGGCACACAATTTAATGTATTGAACCATCAGAAAGATATCGAACTCGCTGTCTATCAAGGTGCGGTATCCGTTCAAACCAATAATGATCAGCAAGCAAAACTTCAGCAGGGTGAAACAACCCGTTTCAGTACCCACCAGATTCAGCCAAAACAACCTGTCATCACAGCCCGACAAGCCTGGCGACAAGGTCTTTTAGTGGCTGAAGATATGACGCTGAAAGAGCTGATTGCCGAACTCAATCGTTATCAACACCGCTATATCAATATCTCTGATGAGATTGCTCAGCTGAAAGTCTATGGCAGTTTCCCGCTCAGTGATACAGATCGCGTACTGGTTATGCTGACCAGAGTTTTACCCATCCAGGTGCGTCAGGTTTTTCCAGGGTGGATTAAACTGGAACCAAGCCGAAGTTAAATTACAAATAAAATCAACATCTTGCAAGTATTTAAATTATTTTTCAAATAATAGTTCCGGATTTTGACACCTCACCCGTTTCTATCTGTGTAAACACAAAAATAGATGAGGTAATACGAATGGTGAAACAACACCACCACAAACAACCAGCTAAAAACCGGCTCAAACCCCTGGCGCTTTCAATACATATTGTTGCTGTTTCCAGCATGGGGACACTGGGATGGCTTCCTGCTGCACAGGCAGAAACAAGTCAGGCTACGGCTCAAGCCACGCAACAGTTTAATATCCCTGCCGGATCACTGAGTCAGGTACTGGCCCGTTTATCGGCACAGGCCGGCATCTATCTTGTCGGTGCATCAGAGTTAGCCAGTGGCAAAAGCAGTGAAGGTTTGCAAGGCACTTATACAGTTGAAAATGCCCTTGGCCGGATTCTCACCGACAGCGGTCTGGTGGCCGTAGCTCAGGGCGACAATAGTTACGCTTTGCAGGAAATCAATGAACAAGGTCAAAGTGTTACGTTATCTACGATGAAGGTTCAGGGGCTGGGAATGAATGGTTCTGCCGCCAATGCCTATCGGGTTGGCGATGTTTTTGCCGGTGCACTGGGTAATCTTTCCAAACAGAATACGCCATTTACTATCGAAACCTATTCTGAAGATTACATTGCTAATCTGCAGGCCCGATCCTTAGGTGAATTAACTAAATTTGATGCGGCTATCAGCCTATCAGGCAATAATCTGATCACAGAAAATAATGCTTTTTCCATTCGTGGTATCAGCCCGGATTTTGATACCGGACAGAAACTTGACGGAATGAATTTCCGCAGCCGTGCCAAAGACCTGCCGCTGGAACATCTTGAGCGGGTTGAGATCCTCAAAGGTGCCGGTGGTTTCCTTTACGGTTTCGCTGCCCCCGGCGGTATCATCAATTATGTGCTTAAACGCCCGACTGACGAATTCAAGGCCAGTGTATCCACCCAATTAATGGATAGTGGGTTGCTCATGGCCCATGGCGATATCGGTGGGCGTGTCGGTCCAGAGGATATGTTTGGTTATCGCGTCAATGTCGTTAAAGAAGGCGGTGACACCTATGTCGATGACGCTAAGGCCTATCGTAAATCGGCTTCTGTCGCAGTTGATTTACGTATCACGCCGGATCTGACCTGGCAGGCAGATGCACTGGTATCTGAGCGTAAAAGCTATGGCGGCTATTTTTCTATTTCGCCCAACTCGGACGGTTCATTTACTGATCGCACAGTCAGCAACATTGTCAGCCCAATTGACGGTGATAAACGCCTGGTCCCGGACTGGACCCGCTATGAATCGGAACACATTACCACGGGTAGTGATTTAATCTGGCAGGTTAACGATAACTGGAACAATAAACTGTCGTACCGTTACTCCACCAGCTATCGTAATCCGCTGATGCCCATTTTGTATGTCGATGGCGATGGCAACTATTCCGCAACGCTCTACAATTACAACAATCTGTTCAAAAGCTATCAGACACAGAATGTGCTGAGTGGCATCATCGAAACCGGCCCTGTCACCCACAATGTGGCTTTGGGTTTATCGCATACCCGTACCATTTCATCCAATAGCTCTGGTATTGGCACACTGGCGATTCCGCTGGGGTCGGGCAATTTATCTTCCCCGGTTGAATTCGACCGTCCGGTGAGCCATCTGGATAAAAGTGATGCCAGCTTTAACGAGTATTCCAGAATCACCCGTAAAGAAGCTTTTATCTCCGATACGCTCAATGTCGGCGATAGCTGGGATTTTATTCTTGGCGCCCGCTACGGCAGTCTTGAAGATAAATATGGTGATTACAAAGAAAGTGAAATCACACCTTCGGTCGCAGCTATTTATCGGCCAGTCGAATGGCTTTCAATTTACGCCAGTTACGTAGAAGCCTTTGAACAAGGTGCCACTGCACCCAATACTGCAGCCAATGCCGGCGAAGTGTTTGAACCATTAATCAGCAAACAGGTCGAGACCGGCGTTAAGATAGAGCATGATAACTGGTCAGCCAATATGGCGGTATTTCAGCTGCAAAAAGGTCTCACCTACACGGATGGGAATGATGTCTTCAGTCAGGATGGTGAAGCCCGCTACGAAGGACTTGAGATCTCCACCCGAGGCAAACTCAATGAACAATGGCTTGTCGGTGCCAGTGCAATGTGGCTGGATGCCACCAACCGAAAAACTACTGATGAGAGTCTGGAAGGCGAATCGATACAAGGCGTCGCTGACAGACAGTTCCGTTTATACAGTGAATATCAGGTGCCAAATACCCGGTTGACACTCACGGGTGGCGCGCAATACACCAGCAGCATACCGTTGGATAATTTCAACCAGTGGCAAGTGGGCTCGGTAACGTTGTTTGATTTGGGCGCACGCTATGAAATTGACCTCAACAAACAATTGCTGACATTACGATTAAATGTTGAAAACCTGACCGATAAAGCCTATTGGCTGACCTCTGCAGGCAGCTCAAGCATCGCTCAGGGCGCACCACGCACCATCAAACTGGGAGCCCAACTGGACTTCTGACATCTCAACACACCCCGGCAGCCATCACTGTCGGGGTTTCTGCATAATATCTTCATAGGCACACACGATACATTAGATTTTTAAGACCAAATCTACACCAATAAATACTCAAGCTAGATTTGCCATCCTCATGTTATCCACTCAGTTGAAGTGTTAAATAATGTTTTATCACAACATTAAACCTGGATTTGCATCGGACGATTTACCCGTCAAGTCACAGAGATATATTGGCAAAGACTTGCATCTCAACAGAATAAGGTGAAGTTGTTGCCGCTTGTGGTATGACCGCAGGTCCAGCAAGTGTTGCTCCATTCATATTAAAAAGTGTAACAGTAGCCATTAAGAGCATAATGTCTTCTAGAGGACAAAGGCTCGTCTCAGGTTTTCTCAAGGCCTTAAATTCGAAACAATCGAAGTGATAGTTGAGGACATTTCTTTAGATGCAGGTCACAGAGCAAGCAATTGACCTCTTGTATGAAAAAGTACGAGGTCGAACATTTGTTTCGACAAGAATCTAATGGAGCATGGTTACATGAAGAATAAACCGACAACTGAAAACAGCCTATTTAATGAAGGAAAATTAAGTTTAGGCCTTATGTTTCCCCTTGAATCATATCAAGGGGATGTTCCCACTATGGCCGATCAGGAATCATTAGCTTGCTTGGCAGAAGAGGCAGGATTTTCTGCACTTTGGTTTAGAGATGTTCCTTTGCGAGATCCAATGTTCGGCGATGTAGGACAAATTTATGATCCCCTAGTGTATATGGGGTGGATTGCAGCACATACTAAAACAATCAAACTGGCGACAGGCTCGCTCATACTGCCATTAAGACACCCCGTACATCTGGCTAAATCACTAGCATCGCTAAATATACTGAGCAATGGTCGTATTGTAGCGGGTGTTGCATCAGGTGATCGACCAGTTGAGTTTCCCGCTTTTGGGGTTGACCCAGAATTAAGGGGGAAATTGTTTAGAGAGCATTTCGAGACACTTAAAAAATTGCTGTACGATACGTTACCACGTTACAACAATTCTTATGGAGTCTTGGACGGGCGAGCGGACAGTCTGCCTAAGGCAAAAGAAGTGATTCCATTATTTGTCACTGGACATAGCCAACAAAGCTTAGACTGGGTTGCAAAAAATGCAGATGGATGGATTACCTACCCTAGACCACTCGCAATTCATGATCGAATTGTCAAACAGTGGTATCGAATATTGGATGAGAATAATCAACCTTTCAAACCGTTTGCACAGTCTCTCTACGTAGATTTAGTTGCAGATCCAAGCACCCTACCGACTCCCATCCATTTAGGAATCCGTACTGGTATTAAAGCTCTGTTGAATTATTTATTACATCTCAAGGGTGTAGGTGTTAATCACGTTACGATCAACCTCAAGTATGGAAAACGTCCCGCGAAAGAGGTAATTCAGGAATTGGGAGAATATGTCATACCTTCAATTTAGAAGAGACTAATACCCACTCCATAGAACACAGAGTTATCAGTTACAAACATAGTCCACCAAAATCAATTTTGCTGTACCCTACCCTCCCGTCAATTTGTTTTGAAAATAATAAGCACTAGAATAGTGCCTTATTGTTTATCCGCAGTAAGCTTTTTTCGTTTCAGGATTCCGCATGTTTTTTCAAAGAGCCTTATTACCCATTTCATCGTTGTTCTTTTCAATTGCGTTATTGGCAACGGGTTATGGCTTATTGATGACGTTCATCGGCATATTCCTGAAACAGGAAGGCCTCAATGAGGGCGCTATCGGCTTAATCAATTCCGCTTTTTTCCTGGGCGCGATGTTAGCCGCTGTTTTCAGTCAAAAACTGATTGTCACAGTAGGTCATGCACGTAGTTTTTCGGCTTTTTCTGCAATTATGGTCATGGCATTTTTGGGGCACGCCTTATGGTTCGATCCCTGGTTTTGGGCCACATTGCGTTTGGTATCCGGTTTTGCCTTTTATGCCATGTTGATCGTCTTAGAAAGCTGGCTTAATGAAAAAAGCTCCACCGAAGACCGCGGCAAAATTCTGGCGATTTACACCATCGTTTTCTTCCTGGCGTTAGCCTTCGGACAACTGCTGCTTATGCTGGAAATGCCAGCCAATACCATTTTCATTCTGGGTTCCATTCTGGTGCTCTGGTCGCTAATTTTTGTCGCCATCACCCGTGTCTCACAACCGGTTTTAAAACCCTTTGAACGATACAGCATGCCAAAACTGTTATCGATAGCACCGTTGGCATTGGTTGGTAGTTTTATTGGCGGGGTGTTTATTGGCGCGTTTTATACCATGCTACCGCTGTATGTTTTAAATGTGTTTGACCAACCCAAAGTGGTCTCCTTGTTTATGACCATTACCATTCTGGGTGGGCTAATGTCGCAATTACCTGTGGGCATGTTATCGGATCGAATAGGACGCCGGAAAATGCTGGCCTGGTCTGGATTTTTCGGTGCGGGTGTTTTTCTATTAATGCTGGTTTTGCCTTTGATCTGGCGTGAAAGCGTGACGTTGCTTTATACAGTGGGCTTTTTGCTTGGTGTCAGTTTGTTCAGCATTTATCCGTTGAGTGTGGCGCGTGCCAATGATGTGTTTGATGAAAACACAGACCTGGTCGAGATTAGCCGAACCTTGCTGTTTTCGTATGGCTTAGGGTCATTTATCGCACCGTTATTGTTAGGGTTTGTACTGGGATTTTCCGCGATCGCATTCTTTACCGTACTGACATTGTTTGCCTTGGCGTTAGGATATTACGCATTACAAAGCGAGCGAATCTCAGAAGACCATATGAATGTCTATGTTGCCGTTCCAGCCACATCCGGCGATGTGCTTGCAGAAATGGATCCACGTATGGACGAACAATGGGTCGAAGATCATCGACCTCATCCAGAACACGCGCATAATTAATTAGGTATCTAGTCTGTTGATAGCTGGTTTTATTGCCGGAGAATCTTCTCCATCGTTTTACCTTTAGCCAGCTCATCAATCAACTTATCCAGATAACGAATTTTCTGCATCAATGGATCGTCAACCTCTTCAACCCGCACACCACACACCACGCCTTTAATCAGAGAGCTATTGGGATGAATGGCCGGAGCCTGAGCAAAAAAGGTTTCAAAATCATTTTCCAATTCGATTTGCTGTTTTAAGCTCGCTTGGTCATAACCAGTCAGCCAACAAATGATTTGATCAACTTCCGCTTTCGTTCGATTTTTGCGTTCAGCCTTTTGAATATACAGCAGATAAACTTTTGCAAAGGGCATGGTGAAGATAGAATGTTTAGACATTTTCATCCTCAAATAGCGTTGGTCTCATATCAAGTTTGCTGATCCCTTGATTTTTTAATAGTGACTTTAAATAATCTAAATATGCCACTTTTCCCTAATACTTATAAATTCATTTGATATGGCTTCGATTAAAAGTAGCTCCATCTTTAATTCATCAACACTGTAGCGAGTTTCTTTTAAACTTTTGGTTCCAATCATCCCCGGAGCAACATTAATAATTTCTTTATTCTCATGCTGAAAACTCCAGCGACCATGCATAAATGAATTTCTCTTCACTCGAAATTTATCTAATTTTTTAGTCCATGAACTGAAATCAGAAATACACTCTGGGCTAGAAGAAAATTTAATTTCTATAATCTCATTCAGAGCATCAATCTTGCTTTTGAAAGAAAGCCGCTCAACAAGAGGATTTACTGTGTGAAAATTCTCAGCACGAATTAACCACTGAAAACAAAGATTAAGATTAAATTCTAATTGGGATAACGCGAATATTATTTTACCCACGCTCTGACTGGCGATGGATTCTAAGTCATTCTGTTCATTTGTCATATCAATATCATTATTTATATAAAGTTAGATGGAACTGACCTACTATCTAATCCAAAGATCTCTTATTAAATTTCATGCTGTTCTCGCCATATATTCTGACGGCGCAAGGATGCAGCGTTCTTCAAGATTTCCTTGTAAAGCGAAAAGCCTTGGAGTATCGCGAAATTTAAAGATTCGATATAGATAATAACGAGAGGAATTCTTCTGGGAAAAACGTAATTCATTTGGTGTTACAAAAAATGGCGTGTTCTTTCCGTATTTTGTTGTCTTTGCTTCAATGAAACGATCAGCTCCATTATCATCAAACGAACGAATATCATAACCAGCAGATGGACCAATAGTTATTGAGATTTGTTCTATCTTGTCAGCCAGAGAATCTTTACCCGCACGAATCAAACGAGCACGTTCAAAGTTAATAACAAACTGTTCTCCAGCATCACCTAACAACTGATTTCGAGCTTCACGCTCAAGATAATTTACCCCACCAGGATTATAAATAATCTTGGGTTCTGCAATACCGCTCTCTTTGCGATCTATTGGAGCCGGAGGCTGTTCCAGGGCGGCCAGGAAATCTTCTATAGTCGGAACAGATGGGATGAATGCCGAGTCTTTCTCAAATAGCAGCTGAATCTCAGGATGCCTCTCAAGGTAATCTGTAATTGCGAGAGGTAAAAGAGAGCGTTGATAATTGAATCGGGGTTTATAACCGTCAATGTATGGAATACCCATTTCGATCAAAACGGCACTAATATTCTGATGTTTTAACTCGATCGATCCATCCGTGCGGTTATTCAGCTGTTCAATCAGAGCTCGACGATGCTCTGATTTATTAAACTTTTGACCAGAGAGTTCAAGTCGAAGCATCCTGAAGTAATCTTCAACAGCCGCCTCAACTTCTGAATCTGACCAGTTGTTAGCCATAGCTATTATTTATAAATAACCATAAATGTAAGGTATATGGTCCTCAAATTTGTCGAAAGAGTAAATTTCATAAAAGATATATCAACTTTAGTTCAGTGAAAAAAAATACTTCATATCAAGTTTGCTGGCCCCTTGATATCTCTCTGACATTCCCCCAATAAAACGGACGGGTTTAGTGAGAGGCACATTTTGCCTCGTATTCCTCGGGACTTACGTAGTTCAAATACGAGTGCCGCCGCTTTCGATTGTAAAAGACTTCGATATATTCGAATAGGCTTTATTTGGCCGCTGTTCTTGTTAGGTAGTCCTCATGATCGACCAATTCGGTCTTCAGTGTGCCAAAGAAGCTTTCAGCCACAGCATTGTCCAGACACTCGCCTTTGCGACTCATACTACAAACACAGCCCGATTCGGCCAAAAGAGTTTGGTAATTTCCCGAGGCGTAGGTGCTCCCTTGATCAGAGTGGACCACGATGCCGTCTTTACGACCTCTGCGCCAGACCGCCATAGTTATCGCATCGGAGACAAGTTGAGCGTTGTTCTTTTCGCTCATGGACCACCCAATTACCATGCGAGAATACAAGTCAATCACCACAGCCAGGTACAGCCAACCCTGTCTCGTTGGAATAAAAGTAGTGTCCGATACCCATGCCCGATTCTTGTCGCTTACCTGGAAGTTTCTTTGAAGCCGATCGGGTGCAGGCGTCATCGTATTTTTGGAATCCGTTGTGATGACAAACTTCTTGACCATTTTGGACTGAATGCCGTGCTCCTTCATAAGCCGTGCCACACGGTTCAAACCAACAGATTCGCCAAACGCCACTAAATCCTTATGAATACGTGGCGAACCATATATTCCGCGGCTAGCTTGGTGGAAAACCCGAATTTTGGCAGCGATTGCCCGATTCTGTTTGGCCCTTGCTGATTCAGGCCGATTTAACCAGCCGTAATAGCCACTGGGGGAAACATCCAGTGTTCGCAACAAGCGGCCCACTTTATAGCCATCGCTGTGCTTCTTTATGAAGGCGTACTTCACTTCAGGTCTCGCGCAAAGTACGCCGCTGTAGATTCAAATGGTCAAAGCAACAGTTTTACTAAAATACTGATTTGCATGGGCACATTTGATGAAACGAGCAAAACGAACATTTACTCAAGATGAGAAAGAACTGGTATTTAATTTATGGAAACAAGGCACCGGTTTCAGTGATATTGGAAGAGTATTGGACGCAGCACCCGGTACAGTTTTCACAGCATTACGTGAAACCGGTGGCATCAAACCCAGAACCAGAACCAGAAATGCCAAACATCTGACAATTGCTGAGCGTGAGGAAATAAGAGTCGCATTATCGGCGAAGATGTCACTCAGAGCTATCGCCAGGATGCTAAACCGCTCCCCTTCAACCATATCTCGAGAAATTGCGCGTAACCGAGGAAGGCGCTACTACAAAGCGGTTGATGCAGATAATCGTGCAAGGCGCATGGCCAAACGGCCTAAACTTGGAATACTAGAGCTTAATTCAGTTTTGCGACGGCTCATCATGTCAAAGCTTGAGTTGAAGTGGTCCCCCGAGCAAATATCTGGCTGGTTAAGCATAGAATTCTCACGAAACAAGCAAATGCAGGTTTCACATGAGACCATTTATAAATCAATATACGTGCGAGCCAAAGGTATTATCCATCACGCTTTCACGCAACATCTGCGTCGTAGCAGGCCGATGCGTCACAGCAAATATCATCGTCGAAGTGGCGATAGGAGCTTCACTAAAATTGTTAACGGCTTGTCGATCCATGATCGCTCTAAAAACATTGATAACCGAAAGTCCCTTGGTCACTGGGAAGGTGATCTGGTGTCAGGCTCGAAAAACACACACATCGCTACGTTAGTCGATAGGAAATCACGCTTTACCATCATTCTCAAACTGGCAGGAAAGGATGCTGAATCAGTACATACAGCCTTGTTAGCAACGTTTAAAAAGATGCCAGTTGAATATCGTAAATCATTGACTTGGGATAGAGGCATGGAGTTGGCTAAACATGCTGACTTTACAAAAGAAATTGGCATTCCTGTGTACTTTTGTGAACCTCAGTGCCCTTGGCAAAGGGGCACAAACGAAAATACCAACAGCCTAATTCGTCAATACTTGCCTAAAAAAACAGATCTATCACCGCACACACAAGAACAGCTGAATGGTCTTGCAACTCAGTTAAACGAACGCCCGAGGAAAACATTGAAATTTAAAACACCATCACACATGATTAGTAAGGGTGTTGCGATGATCACTTGAATCTACACCCGTTTGTATTAAAAACGAGGCCTTTTTTATGCTGCTAGAGCATTAATGGTGATGATGATCACCCGTGCCATCCACCACGGTCACATACGGTGCTGGATATTGCAGAGTGGATTGACCATGGCCGCCGTGGCCAGCATGAGCTGAATGATCCATTTCACTATCTTCCTCAGTCATATCCATCTGAGGATCATGGTGGTGTTGATGGGCTGAGTGATCGGTTTCATCTTTAGCCTGACCATGTTGATGCTGATGGCTTTTATGTTGACTATGATCCACGGAATGCTCAGATTCACCCTTAGTTTGGCCATGCTGGTGTTGATGCTGATGCGCTTTATGCTGACTGTGATCACCTGATGGATCTGTTTGCTGATCCATCTCATCATGTTGTTGATGTAATTCATCTTCTTCAAAATCCATTTCACGATATTGACCCTGCACTTGTCCCCGGGTTTCGACGGTTGCTTCGGCAATTTGATCCCAATGTAATTCGCCTGATTCACATTTCTGCGTGACCGGAAAAGTCAGCACGCTGGTGGCACCCACACCAATCCGCCCACGGAAAATAAATTCATCAAAATGAATATCACTTAAGGTATTACCTGACCAGGTAATCTGCCGAACAGCTTCGGTTATCTCGACCCCATCCTTAAAGAATGGGCGTTCAACCGGCTTTTTGACGACTTCCAGCTGCCAGCCCGCTTTGGGCATGGGTTGCACAAATTGCAGACCTTCCGGAATATCAACCGTGATGCGGGTAGTCCCCGATCCATCACAACCCGCGGTTACTGCCAGGACGCCCTTGTAATAACTGCCACTTTCCGCCTGAGTCTGCTCGAGAAACACTTGAGCATTTGCCAAACCGGGTATCAACATCGCCAAGCACAAAAGTTTATTTTTCATCATTTTTCCAACCTGATTTCCATTGTGGGTTAGCACCCGTTTTGTTTTATCCGAGTGGTATTACTTAAGCATATCCCGAATATTGGATAAATGCGCTTTGCCACGCTCTTTTCGTTCTTCCGGATCAACCTGAGTTTTTTCGGTCATCCAGATCAGATCTTCCGCTGGTAATTCTCGAAGAAAACGACTTTCTTCACAGTCCACCTTTTCACCATAACGTTTACGGGTATTGGCCAGCGTCATCACCAGACTGCGTTGTGCCCTTGTTATGCCAACGTACGCCAGACGTCGTTCTTCTTCAATGGAATCCTCTTCAATACTGGTTCGATGTGGAAGGATTTCTTCTTCCATACCGACAATGAATACATGCGGGAATTCCAAGCCTTTAGCGGCATGTAATGTCATCAAATGTACTGCATCGGCCTGATTCTCATCAGCCTGCCGGTCCATGATATCCATCAACGTTAAACGTGCCGCAATATCGCCAATCGATTTTTCTTCGGTGTCCTGATCAATCATTCGCTCGATCCAGCTGACCAGTTCATCGACATTTTCCATACGTCGATTGGCTTTATTCGGATCGCCACTGACTTCTTCCAGCCAGCCGCGGTAATTGATCTCCTCGATCATATCCTTGATCGCATCCAGCAGATTGCCACGGGCAGCACGATCAGCAATATCAATCAGCCAGCGGGTAAAGACTTCCAGATTCTGTACTGATTTAGGCGGCAGGCTTTCAGCCAGACCCATTTCAAAACAGGCGCCAAACATGCTGGTGTTACGCTTGGCAGCATATTCTCCAAGCGCCTGTAAGGTAGATGAACCGATACCTCGACGTGGCGTGTTAATGACTCGTAAAAAGGCATTATCATCATCCTGATTGGCCAGCAGGCGCAGATAGGCCATGATGTCTTTGACTTCAACCCGCGAGAAAAATGAGGTGCCACCGGTCAGAAAATACGGCACGTTATGTTCACGTAACACTTTTTCCAGCGAACGGGATTGATGATTGCTGCGATACAGAATCGCATAGTCCTTGAAACTGGCCTGGTGTTTGAGCTTGTGATAAAGCAGCTCGGAAATAACTTTTTCTGATTCATGTTCGTCATCACGACAGCCAATTACCCGAATCGCATCACCCTCACCCATCGCACTCCACAGTTTCTTTTCAAAAATATGAGGGTTATGACTTATCAACGTGTTGGCGACTCGCAGGATACGGCCCATCGACCGATAATTCTGTTCGAGTTTAATCAACTTTAATCGTGGAAAGTCAGTTTGCAGTTGCACCAGATTTTCTGGTCGGGCGCCACGCCAGGAATAGACTGATTGATCATCGTCCCCTACTACGGTGAGCTTTTCACGGATGCCGACCAGTTGTTTAACCAGTTCATACTGACAACCGTTGGTATCCTGATATTCATCCACCAGCAGATAGTGAATTTTGGCCTGCCATTTTTGTAACACATCACGATGTTCTCGGAACAGAATCACCGGTTTTAAAATCAGATCATCAAAATCTACGGCGTTATAGGCCTGCAATGCCTGCACATAACGTGGGTAAACCCTGGCAGCGAATTCTTCCTGAGCACCGTCGGCAATCTGGGCCGCCTGCTCGGGCAAAATTAATTGGTTTTTCCAGTTTGAAATCAGGTTTTGCACTTCCTGTGCATGATCACTGTCAGCCGCAAAATCACGTCCCATCAGATCGCGAAAAACCGCCAAAGAATCCTGGGCATCAAAAATGGAAAAGCCGGGACGATAGCCTAGTGATTTTCCATCACGCCGCAGGATATTCAAACCAAGCGTATGGAATGTGGATACCATCAAACCTCGCGCTGAGGCTTGTCGGGTAGACATCAAATCAGCAACCCGCTCTTTCATCTCACGAGCAGCTTTATTGGTAAAAGTTACGGCAGCGATATTGCTGGCTTTCATACCGCATTGCTCGATCAGATAGGCAATCTTACGGGTAATCACCCGCGTCTTGCCACTGCCGGCACCGGCTAACACTAACAACGGTCCATCGATGTAACGCACAGCTTCCCGCTGTTGCGGATTGAGATCTTTCACTAAATATTAATTCGCTGTGTCGAGGCGTCGATAGCCGATGGCTTCTGTTAAATGGACTGTTTGAATGTCGGGTGAACCGGCCAAATCAGCAATGGTGCGGGCCACTTTTAAAATACGATGATAGGCACGGGCCGACAGACCAAAACGACTGATGGCTTTTTCTACTAGTTGAAAATCCTGATCTGACAAGGTGCAAAAAACCTCTAGTTCTTTATGTTGCAGGGACGCATTGGCTTTGTTGGCACGATCAAGTTGAATCTGCCGTGCCTGAATCACCCGCTGACGAACCTTTTCACTGGACTCAGGAGGAACATCATCAGGCTGAGGCCGCAACAGTTTTTTATCCACTGCCGGCACCTCCATCAACATATCAATGCGATCCAATAACGGGCCGGAGATCTTACCACGGTAGCGTCTGACTTGCTCTTCTGTGCAATGACATCTTGCCTGCCCCAGATAACCGCAGGGACAGGGGTTCATCGCAGCAACCAATTGAAATTGTGAAGGAAATTCCGCCTGATTGGCAGCACGGGATATCGTTATTTTTCCGGATTCAATTGGTTCTCTTAATACTTCCAATACTTTACGGTCATATTCCGGCAATTCATCAAGAAATAAGACACCGTTGTTTGCTAAAGAAATTTCACCCGGTTTAGGCTGACTGCCACCACCAACCAAAGCTACCGCCGAAGTTGTGTGATGCGGTGCCCGAAAAGGACGCTGCATCCAGTTTTCTACCTGAAACCCTGCAGAAGAGATTGAATGGATTGTCGCCGTTTCAATGGCTTCCAGCTCACTCATTGGCGGCAGAATGCCCGGTAAACGACTGGCCAGCATAGTTTTACCCGTACCGGGAGGTCCAGCGAAAAGTAGGCTATGCGAGCCAGCAGCCGCAATTTCCAATGCCCGCCTTGCTGATGCCTGACCACGCACATCGGCTAAATCAGCATAGTTATTTTGACTTTGCTGTTGTTTATTCAGATTGGGCGATAAACGTAATTGATCATGCAAATGTGCACAGACTTCCAATAAAGTCTTCGCAGCAAAACTCTCACCCTGTTCAGTAAGCGCCGCCTCTTCCGCATTCTCAAACGGCACCATTAATTGTCGGTTGGCCTCAGACGTCGCTAACGCAGTAGGTAACACACCCCGAACCGCACGTAATTCACCGGTCAGACCCAACTCACCGATAAACTCCATGTTGCTTAATGATTGCACCGGAATTTGATTGGAAGCCGCCAGAATGCCCAAGGCAATTGGTAAATCAAACCGACCACCTTCTTTGGGCAAATCTGCAGGAGCCAGGTTGATGGTGATGCGTTGCTGAGGAAAAGTGAACTGAGAGTTTATCAACGCCGAACGAACGCGATCCTTGCTTTCCTTGACCGCCGTTTCCGCCATACCCACAATCGACAGACTGGGCAGACCATTGGAAAGATGCACTTCAACCGTCACTGCCTGAGCATAAATACCGGTCAAAGCACGACTGTAAACCGTGGCAATACTCATATTCCTTCCCTGGAAAATTAGTTTAAATTGATTCTAGCGGATATAAGCCAGAGGATGAAGTTCAATCCTGGCTTAATCAAAACGGGTTATCAGTTTCTATCGAAATGTTTATTTGGTTATCAGCCAGTTTTCCAACCTCAATGCTTCAACTCGTTCGAATTCGCGGATATTGTTAGTGACTAAGGTCAGTCCTTCGCTTCGAGCATGACCCGCAATATGTATATCGTTCACGCCTATGGGCGTACCTTTACTTTCCAATTTAGCCCTAATATCGCCGTAATGTGACGCCGCTTTAATACCGTATTCCATTACTTCCAAACGCGAAACAAAGTCTTCGACTACTTTTAGATTATGCTCAGTTCGTTCACTTTTTTCTGCACCATGCAGCAATTCAGCCATAGTGATGCTGCTGATACACATTTGTCCTGCATGCCGATTAAAAATATCTAAAACTTCAATTGGCCTACGCTTTATGACATAAATCACGATATTGGTGTCGAGCATATATTTAATCATCAAACGATTCCCGTTCAGTTTGATGCTGGTCTGCTCGTTCAGTCATAAAGTCATCCGTCACAGTCTGTTGTGCCAGGAAAAAGCTATCCCACGTATTATCGACCGGCGACAATACCCTTTCTGAACCTAACACCCGAACCGTAACGCGTTTAATACCCTCTGGGAATCGTGTTTCTGCAGGCAGCCTCACTGCTTGAGTTTTATTGTTTTCGAATACTGATCCTGTAGCCATAAATTGCTCTCCAAAATGTATAGAGTCATTGTATATATAATACAATATATACATCAAGACTATATACAAATTTATTGTTTTTTAGTTAAAAAATTAATTAAACCTGTTTTCACCTTCACACTATTTTCACGTTTTATTTTTTAGGGTCTTTCAGAGTCGTTTTTCCAAACCGCGAATAAATCGTCTAGCTAATTTTTCCTACAGTCGTTTTATATCGTTGCCGTTTCGCATCCTTGGTAAAGCATTTTTGAACCAAAGGTTATCCATCACACAATCAGCATAGATTCACGGAAGACCTTAATAAAACACGGAGAAATCATGCTTCAACGTCGATTGAGCAGCGCTATTTCCACCATTCTTCTTCTCACTTCCACCAGCCTCGCAGCGGATCAGATTCTGCTTGATGATGGCAGTATTCTTAAAGGGTCTATCAAACAGATTTCTGAAGGCAAAGTCATTATGGATACCGCTTTTGCCGATGAAGTCACCGTTGATTTCAGTCGGGTAACGCAAATCAGTACCGATCAGAAACACCTGATTGAACTGGATAGCAGTGACCGGGTTCTGGGTCAGCTGACGGTTAATGAACAGGGCCAGCATCAATTGACTGGTACAGCGTTTGGCACAGTGGATATTGATCCGAAACGCATTAATACACTGTGGGAAACCGATGCGGTGCAACCGCAAACTGCGGCAATGGAACAGCAATATCAGCAGAAAATTGAGCAAATCAAAACCGCTCAGGCGCAGGAGAAAGCCGAGCTGGAAGAAACTTACACAGCCGAAGTGCAGCAACTTCGGGCAGAACGTGAAGCCTTGCTGGATCCGTGGAGTGGAAGTCTGGCATTTGGTGTACAAGGTGCCAGTGGTAACACTGACAGAATGGCGGTCACTGGCCGAGGGGAACTGCATCGGGAAACAGCAAATGAAAGACTGGGCATGTATCTGGAAATCAACTACGCCAAGGAAGATGACGAGCAGACCGAAAATGAAAAACTGGCCGGAATCAAACTGGAACGTGATATCAGTGAAAACTATTTTGCCCGTGGCAGTGCTGATTTTGAGATTGATGATTTTGAAGAGCTGGATTTACGAGCGATTACCACAGCCAGTCTGGGGCGATTTTTTATTCGTGAACCGGATTTAATCTTCAAAGGCTTTGCCGGTGTCGGTTATCGTTTTGAAAGTTACTCTGATGGCACCACCGAAAAAGATCCAACCGGTGTTCTCGGCTATGAGACCAACTATAACCTCAATAGCCGTTTAAATCTGTTTCACGATTTGACCTACTATCCATCCTTCAGCAGCCCAGGCCAAAACTATTTATTAGTCACTAATTTTGGTGCTGAAATGCCGATTACCAATGACGAAGCCTGGAAGTTACGGGCAAGCCTGAGAAGCCAGTACAACAGCCAACCTGCATTAGATGCTGAAACAACGGATACCAACTATCGGCTGAATCTGGTGTATGACTGGGATTAACTCAGCGTATTTTGTACCATCGCGTTTTGCAGTAAATGTTCAACAAACCCCGGCCGTTTATACTGAACGGTCGGGTGTTGACGCCAGACCAGCTGAATAGACTTTTGCAGCGTATTATCCTCCAGAGGGATGGCCGTTAAACTTCCGTGTCTGACTTCATCCACTACCGCAGAAGCAAATACCAGTGAGATGCCTAAACCGGCTCTGACCGCCTGTTTGACTGCCTCAGTGCTGCCCAACTGCATCGTGATGCTGGGCATCTGCTGAAATTCATGCAGATAGTTTTTCAGTAAACGACCGGTGCCACTGCCGGATTCACCGCCAATTAAATTCAACCCTGCCAGCATGGATTTCGTGATAACCGGCAGCTTTGCCAACGGATGTGTGGGTGGTGCAATCAACACCAACGGTTCCGTTTTCCAGATATGCGATTCAAATCCGGCTTTAGGTGACCACCACTCCATCAATGCCATATCAATTTCAGCATTTTCCAGTTTTTCGGCAATGCTTGGATTCGCATCAATCAGCAGATCCAGTTTTTCCTGCTCCAGTGATTGACTGCTGAGGTAATCCTGCAAATAGGGTTGCAACAGATAAATACCGATGTTGGAACTGGCCCCTACTTTTACAGAGGGTGTCGTCAGCATCGCCTGTAAAGCCCGATCGTGGAGACGTAACATGCTCTCCGCATAAGGCAACAGACGCAATGCGTGCTCGGTTGGCTGACATCCGCTTCGGCCACGTTGAATCAATGATACTGACAGCATGTCTTCCAATTTTTGAATGTGCTGAGTTACCGTCGGTTGCGCCAATCCCAATTCAATAGCAGCCGCCTGAAAACTGTGTTGTTCAATCACCGTTATCAAACTTTTCAGCCAGACTAGATTGAGCATGATTGTTTCCTTTCTATGCGTATTTGATTGGCTGGATCCAATGGCTGCCCGTCATGCAATACCCTGAGGATATTTTCAGCAGCACGTTTTTCAATGGCCAGACGAATATTGCTTACCGCCGAACCGATATGTGCTGTAAACAACGTATTGGGATGTGCTAAGAAGTTGGGATCGATCTCATTGGGTCGATCGTCACGGGCCCAATCTTCCATTTCAAACACATCACTGGCATAACCGGCTAAGTGACCACTCTCCAGCAATCGCAAAATAGCAGCTTCATCAACCACCGATCCACGACAGGGGTTCACCAGAAAAGATCCCGGCTGCATCTGCTGTAAACGCTGTTGATTCATCAGATGCTTGGTTTGTGAGTTTAATGGCAATGCCATAATGACGATATTTGCCTTGGCAAGCGCTTCATCCAGAGTCATAAACTCAAGATTTAATGCATCCTGCTGCTCAGCAGATAATGCTTGTTGATCGGTATAAACCAGCTTAGCGTCCCAACCATTAAGCCGTTGAGCAATGGCCTGTCCAATGGCCCCCATACCGATAATGGCAATGGTTGAACCTTCCACACCCAGTCCGTAAAACTGTGGACGCCAGCCTTTAAAATAGCCGCTTCGAACATGCTCATCTGCTGCCCGGATATGCCTTATCAGGCCAACCATCAGACCGATCGTCAGTTCGGCAGTAGGAACTGTCAGCAAATCCGGTACAAAGGTCAGCCAGACATCATTTGCAGTGCAGGCATCGACATCAAAGTTGTCATAGCCTTTTAATGCCGCACCAATCACTTTCAGATTCGGACAGGCTTTCAGGAAGTCTGCATCCACTCTATCCGGCATAAACACCATCAGTGCGTCAGCATCATGTGCCAGTTGCATAGTATCGTTTCGGGACAAACTGAAAGTCGTCTGATTGGTTATCAAATCACAATGCGGCGCCAGCATTTGCAGCACTTCATCGTGTACTTTATGGGTAATCACCAGTTTGGGTTTCATTGTCATCCCTTACTTGAATTTTTTGCGTAACACACCGCTTAACGCGTCAACTAATGTGACCATCAGCAGAATCACCAGCAGGATCGCAAATACTTCCTGATATTGCATGATGCGTAATGAGCCCATCAGCTCAAAGCCGATACCACCGGCACCGACCATGCCCATGACTGTGGAAGCACGGAAGTTATATTCCCAGCGATAAATCGCCACATCGGCAAACTGCGGCATCACCTGTGGCAGAATCGCGTGATATAACACCTGCATCGGCGATGCACCGGCTGCACGGGCGGCTTCAACCGGAGCTTCATCCACATGTTCAATCGCTTCGGCAAAAAATTTACCGACCATACCAATTGAATGTAATGCCAATGCCAATACACCCGGCAACGCACCAAAGCCCACTGCGGCCACGAAAATAATACCCATGATCAGTTCAGGCACCGATCGCAGTGCATTTAACACAATACGTGACAGCTGAAATACCAGACCATGTGGCGCTGTATTGCGTGCGGCCAGAAACGCCATCGGAACCGAAAACATCACAGCTATTGCCGTTCCGGCAATACTCATTGCCAGCGTATCTAACAATGGGGAAAACCAGTTACGGATATTGGTAAAGTCAGGGGGAAACGACTCACCAGCCAGGGTGCCAATCGCTGGCAGACCATTTGCCAGTAATTCAAAGTTAAGTACATTCACATACCAGGCAGCCAGCAGAATGATGGCCAGTAAGGCCATCACCTGCAGAGTTTGTTTTTTCCAGCGCTGGCTGTAACGTTTCAGTGCATCTTGATGTGTAATGACTTGCGTACTCATAAAACGTCCTTACATCGTGGAAAAATCAAGATTGAGTAATTTGCCCATATCGCGAATCACGTCATAATCAGCGTCGGTAATCGGTGCAAACCCTTCGGCTTTAAAGTTCTTCAGCACTTCTTCATCATCCAGACTGACAAACGCATCTCTGATGTTAGCTTTCAAATCATCATTCAGATTAGAGCGCATTGCCCATGGGTACTGCGGATAAGGTTTGCTGTGTCCCAACACTTTTACCCTGGCCGGATCAATCAGCTTGCGTTCCACCACGAAGTTGAAAATCACTTCAGACAAACCACCGGCATCGGCATTACCGTTAGCGACATTCACGGCAACCGCATCGTGAGTACCGACAAAATGCTGTTCATAATCGGTGTCGGCTTCGATGCCGCCTTGTTCAATTAATACCGTTTTAGGAATCAAATGACTGGAGGTTGAAGCACGATCGCCATAAGCCATTTTTTTACCTTTGATATCGGCATAGGATTCAATGCCCGAATCGGCATTGGCAATAATGATTGATCGATACGTTGGTACCCCATCAATCACCATCGCGGCGAACGGCTCGATATCACTTTTTGATTTGGCCATGACATAAGAAAGCGGGCCAAAGTACGCCAAATCAATACGTCCAAAACGCATGGCTTCAATCATTGAGGAATAATCGGTGGTAACAATCAGTTCTACTTTTTTATTCAGCGTTGTTTCAAGATAATCTTTTAAAGGTTGATTACGCTTGATGAGTTCTGACGCATTTTCATCGGGAAGTAAAGCGACTTTCAGGATATCCGGATCAGCGTCTGCAGCCATACTTGGTGCTATAGCTGTCACTAGCATGGATGTGGCTAACAGTAATTGTTTAAACAGTTTCATCAGGCAATCTCCAGTTGTGTTGCAGTTTTAGTGGGTAAGTTTTGTTGAGCAGATAAGCGGGGTTTGTCTTTGGCTGATTTATCGTTTTTAAGCGTAGACGGTTGCTGATAAATCAATGCCAGTTGTGTGTCGTCCAATTGATCCGGTGCGGCATCAAATACAACCTGTGCATTCGCCAGGCCGATAATGCGGTCTGCAAAGCGTTTGGCGTATTCCAGCTGATGCAAGGAAACGATGGTGGTGATGCCATCTTCAGCACAGATTTGTTTTAACTGGGACAGGACTTTTTCAGAGGTAGAAGGATCCAGGCTGGCGACCGGTTCATCCGCCAGAATGATGGTTGGCTGCTGTGCCAAAGCCCTGGCAATACCAACACGTTGTTGCTGTCCACCGGATAATTGATCGACACGAGACAAGGCTTTGTCGGCTAGTCCGACGCGATCCAGACAATGTAATGCCAGCTCCAAATCAGCGTGAGGCATCGGCAACAGGCTTCGCAAAAAAGAGTGATATCCAAGACGGCCCATCAGTACATTCTGCAAAGCGGTGTGACGCAGGATCAGTTGATGATGCTGAAACACCATGGCCGTTTTACGCCGATGTCGACGTAAAGTACGCTGACTATCCAGCACACCGAATTCGGCTGAAGTTACCTTGCCCGAGGTGGGCTTCACTAAATGATTAAGCGCGCGTAATAATGAAGATTTTCCGGCACCGGAGAGCCCGAGCAGCACATTGAATTCGCCACGTTGAAAATCAATTGAGGTTGAACGTAATGCTTCGATTCCACCGGGATAGGTAATCCCGAGATTCTCAATCGAGAGAATCGGCTGAGGTGTTTTTTTAAACGTCATTTCATCACCTTTCGCAATATTAAGCACCGCAGTATTGCGGTTCACAATGGAATGCTAAGGTGTAAATATGACTGGCAAATGAAGATTAGATGACCATTTGATGACAGGTGACTGACCAGTCGACATAAAAAAACCGCCGGTCCATAACAGACGGCGGTTTTTTATCACTTAGATTAACTGAAAACTTAATCGAGATAGCTGCAGCAATAATCGACTAACTCAGTGATCTCAATATCGAATGATGAATTGGCCGGTACATTGAATGACTGACCGTAGGTAATCGGCGTCCAATCCGTGTCACCATCCAGACGGTAGCGCAATTGTCCGGCAAGAATTTCCATTAACTCGGCTTTCTCGGTACCAAATTTATATTCGCCCGGCATCATGATGCCAAGGGTCTTATAACTGCCATCCTCAAATGTCACTTTGCGGCTGGTTACTTTGCCATCGAAATAGATATTGGCTTCACGGGTCACCGTGACATTTTCGAATGTAGACATACGGCTCTCTCTAGTAAAAATTTGAAGGAATATACGCCTGAGTTAGCGGGCTGTCATCCAGTCTTTCATCTCTTTATACCCTTTAGGTACTTCATAGACATACAGACTGTCGGTTTTGGTTTCTGACCAGGTGGCACCGTTACGATCGACATAATGAATCGTATCGCCGTCTTTTTTGATAGCGTAATGCACATAAGGGCTGCTTGATTTAGGATCGGTAAAGACAAAACCATGCTGCATTTTTAATGACACATCACGATCCACACCTTTCTGGAAAGTACCCAACGCGGGCGTCACGCGCCACCAGTGATAATCATAGCTGGAAGCATTGTTTTTATATTCCATGGCACGAATATGTTTTGCGCCCTGCATATCGGCTTCTTCATGCCAGTAGCCGTCCAGTTCCTGTTCGCTAATCTGTGGTGGACGCACAAAGTTATAAAGTCCGTTATTGAAACTGAAGCTTTGTTTTTGCCAATCCACCTGCGTCTCGATGGTTTTGTTTGAGGCTTTGCTGCCTTCAGCCGGAGTCATGGTTAACTGACCATCGCCGGATAATTCCACCTGATAAGTATTTTGCGGATCAGCTTCACCGGTCGGTGATAAAAAAGCGATGCCGTTATCAAATGTTAAAACACCACGACCGGACGTATCCACCCAGTGTCCCTGCAAATTCTGCTGCTGGTTTTGACTGATGGTGGTCGCTGATTGTGAAGACGTATCTGCCTGCACAGTTGCTATCATTGGCATGGTTAACATCAACAGGGCTGATGGAATCAGAATAGCTGTTTTTTTCATCTCTCTCTAACTTCCTTATTTAGTTATGGTAAAGCTTTTATTTATTGGTTAACTGCTCCAGCTCTTCGACACGTTTTTCCAACGCTTCGAGTTTTTCACGAGTACGCAATAAAACCTGCGATTGCACTTCAAATTCTTCACGGGTGACTAAGTCCAGTTTATTGAACGTGGAGGTCATCGCAGCACGAATATTCTTTTCGGCATCATCCCGCATCTGCAACAAGCCGGGTGGCAAGGCACGGGTAATGGTGTCGGCAATTTCATCAAGTTTTTTCGGATCAATCATGTTGGTTCCTTTGATCTAGAGTCCAGGGGTCTGTTTATGTTTCATTGTCTATTCTACGGGAAAGGAAAACTTACTGAAATTTTGCTGCTGGACGGGTAGCTGAAAAACTTCCAAGTTCAGACTTACTTCAGGCAAAAATTTGCATAAATAATTGCATGGTTCAGAGATAAAAGTTCAAATATGACAAAAATATTACAAATAACTTGAATAACAATAAAGGTTTGGAATATTCTCACCCCATCTATTCAACTTATTGATAATGATGACGCAGGCAAAATCAGAACGGCTGACCGAAAACCAATCCTGTGAAGGTGTTCTTGATTTTGAATCACTTTGGCATCTTTACACTAATTGGTTTGAAGCCCCCAATATTCGTCGGGGTGGCTGGAGTGGCGTCATCAGGCAAGCTGTCAATACAAATACCGGTGCCGTTGATGCTTTTATAAAGCGCCAGGAAAATCACCTGAGTAAAACATGGCTTCACCCCTTCAAGGGAGAAGCGACGTTCTCCAAGGAATATCGCAATATCCTGAGGTTGACCAAAAAGAACATTCCGACGCTCAAGCCATTGTTCTTTGAACAACAAGGTATGAAAGCCATCTTAGTGACTAAAGCGCTTAATGATTATCAACCTTTGGATATCGCATCACGGAAACTGGATCGTCTGCAGAAACGAGCCTTACTCACCCAGGTAGCCAAAAATTTAAGGCTGATGCATCAGTATCATTTCCAGCATAACTGTCTTTATCCAAAGCATATTTTTGTTAAATACGTGAATGGTGAATGGCGGGTTCGTTTTATTGATCTGGAAAAACTTAAATGGCAACTGTTTAAAACCAGGGCCATTCATCGCGATCTGATTACGCTGTATCGCCACTCTGTTGGAAACTGGTCCGAGAAAGATCGAATATTTTTTTTCCGAACTTATCAGCAGGAAGAAAAGCTTTCACCCAGATCCAAAAAATTATGGCGAAAGTTACAAATAAAAAACGCTACAAAAAGTAAAATCGTTTTTAACCAATTAACTGCCCCAAACTGAAAAAAATCATTTTCCGTTTAATAACGACCCGAATATTCCCCGCACCAAACGTCTGCCAATCTGACTGCCCACCGAGCGCATCGCACTTTTGGCAAACGCTTCGAATACTGACTCGCGATTACTTTTACGAGCCGGTTTGACCGATTCTTTTGCCGCTTCAGTTTGTTCGGCCAGTGCTGCCTTTTGCATTTTTTCAGCGCGTTCGGCAAGAATTTCATGGGCTGATTCACGATCCAGCATTTTTTCATAAACACCCGCCACCAAAGAGCTTTGCATTAATTGCTGACGTTGTTGTGGTGTGATGGGGCCAATCTGTCCCTGTGGTGGTTTAATCATGGTTCGCTGCACAATCTGTGGACGACCTTTTTCATCCAGCATGGAAACCAGCGCTTCACCCACACCCATTTCGGTGATGACTTCCGTGGTCGAAAAGGCTGGATTGTCACGAAAGGTTTCAGCGGCGGCTTTAACCGCTTTCTGATCTTTGGCGGTATAAGCCCGAAGTGCATGTTGAATACGATTACCTAATTGTCCCAGCACGCTGTCAGGAATATCGGTCGGATTCTGGGTCACAAAATAAACGCCAACGCCTTTGGAGCGAATCAGACGCACGACCTGTTCAATCTTATCCAGCAGGGCCTTTGGTGCATCATCAAATAACAAATGCGCTTCATCGAAAAATAACACCAGTTTGGGTTTCTCCGGATCACCCACTTCCGGTAACTGGTCAAATAACTCAGCCATCAGCCATAGTAAAAACGTACTGTATAACTGCGGAGACTGCATTAATTTATCAGCAGCAAGTAAATTGATGATGCCTTTGCCCTGTGCATCGGTTTGCAACAGATCGTCCAGATTCAGAACCGGTTCGGCAAACAGTTTGTCTGCTCCCTGATCTTCCAGTACCAGAAGACGACGTTGGATGGCTCCGACACTGGCCGCTGAAATATTGCCGTATAACGTCTGAAATTCGCTGGCATTTTCTGCAACAAACTGCAGCATGGCACGTAAATCTTTCAGATCCAGCACCAGCCAGCCGTTGTCATCGGCTACACGGAAAATCAGCGTTAATACACCCTGCTGAGTGTCATTGAGATTCATCAGCCGTGACAACAGTAAAGGCCCCATATCCGATATGGTGGTGCGAACCGGATGCCCCTGCTCTCCAAACATATCCCAGAACGTTGTCGGGAAACCTGAAAACTGAAAATCATCCAGCTGCATCAAATTAACGCGCTCAGTGATTTTAGGATGCGTTTTACCGGGTTGACTGATGCCGGACAGGTCACCTTTGATATCCGCCGCAAACACCGGCACACCAATATTACTGAAACCTTCTGCAAGCCCCTGCAAGGTCACTGTTTTACCGGTACCGGTTGCGCCCGCTACCAGTCCGTGGCGATTGGCCATTTGTGGCAGTAAAAAAACTGCTTGGTCAGCCTGTCCTACAAACATTGGTTGCGCCATGTGCTCTCCTTATCATCAGTCTCTATTGGGTGGGATATTCAACAGCAAAATATGGTCAACTTTATTGTCCTGCAAACACGTTATCTGTTTGCGGACTATTATGATGCAAGCTATGCTGTATCTATCAAAGCGGGTTATCCGCCTCACCGTAACGTTTAATAATAAGCTTTTTTGCAAAGATATCATTAGGGATTTGTCATGACATCAATTGAATTATGGGCCATCGGCATTGTTGCAGTTGTTATCGCAGGGATTGTGGGGTTTCTGGTGGGGCGCCGCCAGCCTGTTGGCAGCCCTGAACAGTTGAAGCAACTGACCCAGGCACATGAACGTCAATTATCGCAGGTTCAGGCTGAACTGGATGCCTATCAGGAAGAAGTACATGCTTATCATGAGAAAACTGCAAATTTATTTGTCTCCATTGCAGCGCCCTACAAAGAGATGTTCGATCATCTGACGGAAGGCTATGACAAATTGGGTAATTTCACTGAACACAAAGTGTTACCGGATCGTGCCGGTGCTTTGTTAGATGGTCCCGATGCAAATAAGCACGTCGTACCCGAGCTGACTGAAGATCTGAAACTGCATGAAGAAAAACTCAAGGCTAAAGCAGCCTTAAAAGACTATTAATTGTTTTCCATAAGTAACTTCGCCAAACCACTTTCACGCTGATGTCGACGTTGCACAGCCTGCTGTAATACAGGCTGTGTCGACAAAATCTGCACGGTTTGCCGCGCTCTGGTCAGCGCGGTATACACCAGCTCCCGGCTCAATACCGCTGAATCTTCTTCCGGTAACAACAAAGCAATCTGGTCAAATTCTGATCCCTGACTTTTATGTACCGTCATCGCAAAGACGGTTTCATGTGCCGGTAAGCGGCTGAGTGGCAACCAACGTAATTCCTCACCAAACAGGAAACAAGCCTGCAATTCGCCATCGACATTGGGCAATATCAGCCCGATATCGCCATTAAACAGATTCTGCCGATAATGATTCTGCGTGATCATAATCGGTCTGCCGGGATAAAACGGCTGTGCTGTTCGCCAGCCCCGTTTCGCCAGCAAATTCATCATCATCTGATTGACTGCATAAACCGACTGGCCTCCCTGTTTAACTGCGCATAACACCCGAAACTGTTCAAATGCCTGAATACAACTGACGGTATCAGCACGCTGTTCAATCGCATTGATATAAAACTGGTAGCCAGTTATTAACTGGTCATGGATATGTTCTGTGGTGGGGCCAACCAAAGCGGAAGGTGTTTGATTGACCAATAAATCCGTGACCTGAGCGGCATCCCCCTGATTAACGGCCAAAGCTAATTGACCAACCTGCCCGCCCGCAGCAAAACGATAGCTGTGCTGTAATTTGACCAGACTATCCTGCAAAGGATTTATGTTGCCTGCAGGGGGTAAATCAATCTGGCTGATGTGTTTGACCCAGGAGCTGAACTCAGCAGAAAAGCTCGGTTGATCGGCACATAAGTTAGCGAGCACTGCGCCGGATTCAACTGAGGCTAATTGATCGCTGTCCCCCAATAAAATCAATCGTGCATGTAACGGTAAGGCTTTCAAGGTAATCGCCATCAGATTGATATCAATCATCGACGCTTCATCAACAATCAATACATCCACCGGTAATGGCCTTTCTGCTGAATAACGTCCCTGGTCAAAACGGGCACTGATGCCCAGTAAACGATGCAAGGTTTTGGCGGCGTATTGTTCGCCAGTATGTTGACTGATGGCCTGCTGCAAACGTGCTGCGGCTTTACCGGTAGGCGCTGCCAACGCAATACGCGGTGTGGACTCCAGTAATTGCAGACACTGCAACACCTTTAACACCACGGTGGTTTTACCGGTACCAGGCCCACCGGAAATGACACACAACTGGCGTTGCAAAGCACTTAATACCGCCACTTTCTGCCAGTCAATATCAGGCAGATCATTCTGCCAATCTGCCATAAACACCTGCAGCTTTGCTGTTTCCGGCAGCACATCCGTTGTTGTCAGTCGTTGCTGTATGGCTGTTGCTACCTGCTGCTCAGACTGCCAGTAGCGATATAGATACAGCAAGCCATCAGCTGTGAGAATCAATGGTTTGAATTCACCCGGCTGCCCCACAACCTCAGTGTTTTGCAATTGTTTTAACCATTGCGAAGACTCAGGTAACGCCTCCTGGATAGCCGGATTCAGTGAATAAAAGTCATGCAGATTCAGACACACATGGCCTTCGCTTATGGTTTCGCTGAGCAATCCTGCGGTTAAAGTCACCAATGGTTCTTCTGTTTGCTGTTGACGACAAATGTAAGCCGCAAACTGGTAAGCCAACTCAGAAAACCCGGCTTCCCTCAGCAGTTTCAACGCACTCATAAATCACCTGCCATCAGCTGATCCAGTGCTTCCAATAACTGCCGATCCAGCCGATCAAAATACACCCCGGTTTGTGACCACTCCGGTTGCATACCGCGTAAAAACAGGTAATACACACCACCAAAATGCAACTCCGGATCATAATCCGGCAGGCGCTGTTTTAAATGCCGGTGCAGCGCCAGGCTGTAAATCAGATACTGCAACGGATAACTGTGGCTAAGCATGGCATTTTGCAATGCTTCACCTTGATATTGAGATGGGTCAGATCCCAGATGATTGGATTTGTAATCGGCGATATAAAAGCGGCCTTCAGACTCAAACACCAAATCAATAAAGCCTTTCATAAAGCCGGTCAGATCCTGAAAAGTCAGATCGTTTGCCAGTTTCTGCCAGACCGAATCCCTGGCGGTTTGCTGCAGGACTTTTTTCAGCGCTGGCATTGTCAAGCCGGCCACCGGAAAATAAAACGCCATTTCATTAATTCGCTGGCTGGCTGGTAAATCACACAGGCGCAGCTTATTGTCAGCATCCAGTGGGGTTTTCAATACGTCCTGCAGCCATTGACTGACAACCTCTGTCCATTGGATATCAAGGCCAAACTGGGGCAATAATCTTTCAACGGTTTGTGATATCTGCTGAGGGTTTGCCGTATCGAACTCAATATTTTCCAGACATTTATGCAGGAAATTACCGGCCTGCCGGCCACGCTCAAAAGCAAAGCGATCTTTCACATTTCGTTTACTCAGCGTTTCAATATCAGCTGTGACCAGTTCGGCATCATAGTCCGGTTGTTCAGAAACATGACCGCGGCTTAATAATGAAAAGCTGCCGATGCGCCAGGGTTTATGGATCACGCCTTCAAAACTTCTGGCTTGATAACCCGTAGTTGCAGATTGATCGCCCTGATAGGCCAGCGGTGTTAGTGGCTGATAATCGGTCACGGCAATGTTGCCGGCACTACTGGCGGCCAACGCCTGTAAATCCTCACGCATACCGGCAGCGTTTTCGGTATGTAATAGCTGATACAACGCGGATTGCTGTATCTCCTTAACATTGCCCCAGACAATAACGCAGCGCTCTCTGGCACGTGTTAAGGCCACGTATAACAAACGCAACGCCTCTGCCTGCTGTTCCTCTTCAGCAACCTGCTGCGCTTCAGATAATAAAGGGTCAGTTAATGCGACACTGGGTTGATACTGATTTTTCGGATCATGAAATTCCACAATATCGGTTTTGTTTTTGGCGGTTCTGGCAGTCCAGCTGAACGGACAGAACACGATGGGATATTCCAGTCCTTTACTCGAATGAATGGTCATGATTTTGACCAGCGCTGCATCACTTTCCAGTCGCAGTTGTGCGGTTTCATCTTCTGCTGCACTGGCTTCCTGCTGTCTGGCAAACCACTGAATCACTGATTCGATATGATGATTCTGCCGTGCCGATTCGGCCTGAACCAGTTCGGCCAGATGCAGAAAGTTGGTCAGTTGCCGTTCACCATCATCCTGTTTAAGCAAACGTTGCAGACCATTATCCAATTGCAATAAAGCACGGAACATTGCCATAAAACCCGATTGCTGCCAGCGTTGCTGTAACAGCTGCAACTGGTCCATCAAAGCATTCCAGCGTAATTCATCCTGCTGAATGGCATACAGTGCCTCAGCAGAATATTGAAATAAGGGTCCGGCTAATAACGTGCTGAGACGTTGCTGATGATCCGGTTGTGCCAATGCCAGCAATAAACAGAAAATATCCGACGCCTGTTTGGAGGCAAACACATTTTCCTTGCCCTGCTGCACACTGTTAATGCCCCGTAACCGTAACGCCTGTTGAATCAACTGGGCTTGCCGGTGATTAGGCACTAACACAGCAATATCACCACCGGTTAACGGTCGTATATGTTTCGTGTCTTCATCCAACAGCCGTGCTTTATTGTCGGCAGCCAGATTTAATAAGCGGGCAATTTCATTGGTTGTTTGTTCAACGGCTACCGCAGTCATTACTTCTTTAGTCAGGGGTTTATCACTGTCTACATAACAGAACTGTAAAGCTGCCTGCTCGCCGTCATCCACTTGTAAAGCGGGCTGTTTATCACGTGACGCATCGACTTCGACAAACGGAATCTGCTCATAGATAAAAGGCGATGGCTTTTGCATAAACAGGCTATTCACTGCTTCAACCAGCGAGATATGTGAGCGCCAGTTTTTGCCTAATGTGTAAGTTTGCTGAGCATCCTGTTTAGCCTGCAGATAGGTGAAAATATCTGCGCCACGGAAACTGTAAATCGCCTGTTTGGGATCGCCAACAAAAAATACCGGTAAGCCGCTGGCTGAAAAGACCCGGCGGAAATTATCGTATTGCACCGGATCAGTATCCTGAAACTCATCAATCAACGCGGCTTTGAACTGTTCCCGCAATCTGGTGACCAGCCACTCTCCTTGTGGACCCTGCAAAGCCTGCGACAGATTAATTAACAGATCATCATAAGACTGCACTTGCTGCTGGGTTTTCTGCTGGGGTAAATGCTCACGGATAAACGTCAGCAACTGCAATCTTAAATGTTGCAGCGCCAGTGCATTTTGATTCTGATAATCGCTAAAGGCCTGATGAAAATCCTGGCAAGCCTGCCAGAACTCGGCATAGGGTAACTCCTGTCCGTCAACCAAAGCCTCTTCAAGTCGACTAACGGTAAACCGGTCAAACTGCTCAAACACCATGGAAGGCAAACTGGTTTCATTGAGCAGGTTCTCCAGCATTTGAACCCAGGATTTAACCCAATCGGCACGATATTTTTTACCGCTAAGGATCTTTTTATTGTTCAGCATCGCAATATAATCATCACGATGTTGTTGCCAGAGTCGTTTAACATTCTCAAAGCTTTGGCTGGCAGCCTGTTTTGCCGCGTGAGTATCCACTTCAGGCAAATCCTGAATCTGCAGATACGGTTTGCCTACCAGATTGCGAATCGACTGCAGCAGCGTTTCCGGTGTCTGTTTTTTGGCTAATAAATAAGCGCTGAAATCGTTATCGGCCTGCACCACATTTTTACGCCAGAAATCATCGGTAACAGAAAGTAATAATACACGGTCATCGCCAATCAAATCCATTTCAAACGGACTGCCGGACTCAAAAGCAAAGTCTTTCAATACCTGCTGACAAAAACTGTGAATGGTAAAAATCGCCGCTTCATCAAAGCTTTGAATCGCTACATCCAATCGTTTTAAATCCGCAGTGCGCTGTGGTTGTTTATCCAGAATCAGCTTGCGTTCATCACTCAGTTTTTTGCGTAACCGATCGCGTAACTCCTGAGTCGCCGCACGGGTATAGGTCACCACCAGAATCTGATCGACATTCAGCTGATGTTCCAGAATCAGACGCAGATACAATCCGGCCAACGTAAAGGTTTTGCCAGTACCAGCACTGGCTTCAATCAGATTGACGTCATGTAACGGGGTGGTATCGAGATCAAACTGCTTCATAGTTTGTCTCCTGCCATGGCATCCCAAATGGGTTGATAAACCCGCAAGCTCAAACTCTGGAACTCATCCGTTAATGGCGACTGTTGAAACAGTAATTGATGGTAAGGATCAGCATCTTCACCTGCAGTAAAACCTGACGTCCATGCCTTATAAGCTTCTTTTTCCGGGTCCGCCTTGCCAGCATTGAGCTCCGCTGCAGCATAAGCCAGACTGGTTTTTGGTAAAAATGGGATAGGTTGATGCAAGCCTTGCCAATAAATATCCAATAACTCAACCAGAAGTTGTTGTGGATTTTCAACTGGCTGCAACATCAGATAATTATCTTCACATTGCAGCTGACTGTGTAAGGCCACGCCTTCCGGTTGCAAGCAGTTCAATACCAGATGTGAACACCACAACCCTAATAAATCCTTGGCTTTCATTTTCGCCAGCCGGTAATGCAAAAGTCCTGATTTTGAAAGCCCTTCAAGCTGTCCGGTGAGCGTAAAGCCCTCACAGTCAAACTCAAATGCCAGTGGCGGTATCGGCTCAGCAGTTCTCAAAGGCTGTAATTTGTCAGTAAAGGCATCCACAGTTTCAAGTTGCTGGTCAAACAGCAGTTCACCAAAATAGCCATGTGGTAATACGCCGCTGGCGTTGATCACCGGTTGAATCTGACTCTGGTCTATTTTCGCTAAACGGCCATCGAGCATTTGCTGACGCATTGACCAGGCTTCCAGTCCATCCAAAGCAAAAGGTTCGCGAATTTCCAGCGTGGCATCCTCATTTTCATAAAAAAGGCCCAGACGATGTTGTGCCAGAAACTTTGCCGGATGACTCAAAAACTGTATCAGTTGCTTGAGACTGACAAAGCGCCAGCTGTCATCGGCATCCGGCAGTTTATTAGTAAACCAGCTTTCGGTTTCAGCCTGTTTTTGTGGTGGCGGACAGGCATCGGCGTTAAAGCTGAACAGTTTGTTATCTTCAGCAGAAAAATATCGTGGACTGAAGGCCTGCAATGGATGCCGTGTGAGTAACTGCTCCCAGATCTCGCCACCCTGCTCTGTCTGAAAGCGTCTGCTCAGTACATCGTTAAAGTCACTGACCAACACCGAAGGTGGAATTACCGCATTATCATGAATGCTGGCCCCGACATAGCTGATATACAGATGCCGGTTAGCCGACAGAATCGCCTCGAGAAACAGATAACGATCATCATCGCGACGTGAGCGATCACCCCGCCGGTAATCATTGGAAAGCAAATCAAAACCTGGTTTGGGTTGGCGACGTGGATAGCTGTTGTCATTCATACCAATCAGGCAAACCACGTCAAACGGTATACTGCGCATCGGCACCATGTCGCAGAATGTGAGGCCACGGCCCATAAACTGATGTTCGGCGCCGGGCAATTCAATATGCAAATCCAGCCAGTCGCGCACCAGATCAATCGATAAAGTTTGTTCAAAGCCGACCTGTTGGGCAGATTCGGTCAATGAATTGATGCCTTTTAAAACGGCATCCAATTGCAGCTGTTCGTTTTCGTCACCAATTTTAAACAACCTGCGAAGCCAATCCGCCAACACAATTTGCCAGTCAGCTGGACTACGCGGTCTGTTTAACACATCGCGTAATTGACTGAGCTGATCAATAAAGGCATTAAGCTGTGCCATTAACTGGGCACGTTCACCGGAGATCCCGCTGATCGGCAGTTGGTTATTAAATAACTGCCATTGATCACGTTCTGCCGGTGGCAAGGCATAGCCCAGCAATAAGCGGTCAAGTCCGGCCCGCCAGGTATTGGCATCCAACGCTGCCAGGCCAAGTTTTTGTTTATCCTGACCGTCCAGTCCCCAACGTATATGAGTTTCCCGTAACCAGCCTCGGATGGTGTCGAGATCAGTATGATCCAGTCGGAACTGTCGTTGAATAGCAGCACATTCCAGCAGACGCATAATGGTTTCAGCATCAAATCGTGACTGTGGCAAAGCCAGCAAATCAGTAAAGGCCGAAATCAGCGTTTGCTGCTGGGCATCACCTCGGTTGGCAATGCTGAAAGGAATAAAACGCTCGGCGGGTTGGCTGCTGAACACTGCTTCTATTACCGGTGCATATTTTTCGATATCCGGCGTCATCACCACCACATCGGTGGGGGATAAATCAGCATGTTTTTCAAACAGATCCAATAATTGATCGTGTAGCACTTCCGCTTCACGCATCGCGCTATGGCAACTGTGGATCTGCACTGAGTCGTCATCGGCAGAAACGGTAAACTTTTGGTTATCACTGTCGAGCTGATAAATATCCTGCTTTAGCTGACTCAGTAAATCGCTGGCTTGGGGTTGCAGGTAGAGCATTTCCGCTTCATGTGGAATGGCCTGCAACTGTTCAAAAAAGGTCTGACCCAGTTTGCCCAGACTGGCCAATAAAGGATGGCCGTTATCAGTGAAATCCTCTTCCTCATCAAATAACAGGCGTTGTTTGGCCTGAGATTTTTGATTCAGCAAATCGCCCCAATAGCCCTCGCTGGGTGACAGAAAATAAATCGAGACGTCAGTAAATTCAGCGATTTCGGCCAGCAAATCCAAATAAATCGGTGGCATCGCTGTCAGACCGAAAATGGCAATTCGTGGCGGTAAGATTGAGCTTGGAAACTGTTTGTTTTTCAGTGCCTGTTGCATCTTCTGTAACAGCCGCGCCCGATGCATCGGTTCGTCATCATCCTGTGTCAGCAATCGCCACAAAGCGCCTTGCCAATTATTTGTTTTACCCGTTTCCCATTGAGCAATCCAGTCCGGGCGATACATCAGATACTGGTCAAAACTATCGGCAATACGCTGTGCCAGATCCAGCATTTGACGAGCATCATCAGTTTCACCAAGATAACGACTGATCGCTTCAAATTCTGGTTGTTTTCCGATCGTTGGTAGCAGTTCGAAGATTTTCAGGCTCATCGCATCGGTTGAATACGGCGACTCGCGGGGAATTTCCGGCCAGACCTGGCGGAAAAGCTTCCATAACCATGCAGACGGAAACGGAAATTCAATATGTGCAGCAATCGATTGATTAGAAGCCAGGAATAAATTAAGCCAGCGGGCCAGCTCATTACTCTGCACCATCACGGTTTCAGCTTGTAATGGCGGTAAGGGATTTAACTGCTGGGTTTCAGCCAGATGCGCAGCCAGTTGCGACATCGAATTGCTGTAGATCACATTCAGCATGTTTTGTTTCCCTTAATCCAAAGCTGAAGATGGAATTGTGCTGAAAACTCAATCATTACGCGTTCGCCACATTGAACAAAATGGGTTATTCACAAGAGAATAGTGAGCGAAAAATAAGTCATATCTTCTTCATTATGCTTGGTCAATGATCGAGTAACCAGCCTTTTGCCACTGCCCGTTCGATATTATGTGTTATCCACTGGTGAATCTCCGGAAACAACTCTGCAATGAAAGCATGCGCTCCTGCGACCTGCGACTTTCTTACTTTGTGCTCTTTCCACGGTTTGCCATCATTATTAATATTCAATAAAAATGGCAGTATTCGATCAACAACCTTAAGTAACATTGCCTCGTCGCTGTTACCCAGCTCCTGCTCTTCCCATAAATCAGTCAGATCGTTAATGCTGTTTCCCGGATGAGCGTTTAACCTTTGCAGACAAGTGCGTTCGGCATGGTGGGCAGCACTGCGAACCCTGGCATACAAAAACGTATCGCCTGCATCAATTTCACCCAAATCATGTACCAAAGCCAGTTTGAACACTGTTTCCATATTGAGTTGAAGATTGAAATGTTCGGCGATTGACCAGCATGCCATTGCCAGATGCCAGGAATGTTCTGCCGAGTTCTCACGACGTTTACCACCGGTAATAAAACTACGCCGCTCCACATGTTTAAGTGCGTCCAGTTCAAGAAAAAAGTCTGTGATACTGTTGAGGTTAGTATCTGTTTTATGTTCAGGCGACATTATTTATCTGTTTAATTAAGTTCGGGGTAATGCTTCGATGATTTGCAGCACTTTGCGAGTGATTGCTTCGCGTTTGTATAAGTCCTCAAGCCGGTTTGGTGTATCCATATTCAAGGCAAAAAACACCGGTCCGGTTGGCCATTCAACCCAGCCTACCCACCAGCCGATTTGTCCTTCCCAACCCGTCTTTGCCCGAAGTATCCACTCTCGTCCGGCTTCAACAATCATAATATCTTTCACCAAACGCTGATCCGCTTTATCAAACGGTAATTCGTTCTGGTAAAGCTTTTTGAGAAACTGAATCTGCTCCTGAGCTGTGATTCGCAAATTGCCATCAATCCAGTAAGTACTGGAGTCTCCAGTTGGATCAGCATTGCCATAATCAATTTTGTTCAGATAGTCACGCGCCTTTTCCTCACCGATCTGTTCACCAAATTGCTCATAGACCCATACCGCAGAATTGCGCATTGATGAACGCAAATCCTGATCCTGATTATGCGGGGCAAAACTACGCTCCACACCATCCCATGGAAAAATCTGAAATTCATCTTTGATGATACCCGCATCAAGGGCAAACAAAGCATGGGGAATTTTGAATGTCGATGCCGGTGGCAAACGCTGTTGAGATCTCGGCTCATTAAACACCATTAGTTTTGAATTCCCCATGCGCTGATCCAACACAACTATCGTGCCTTGTGCAGCATGGTTATCAAAAATTGTCTGCCAGTCTGGCCGAACTTCTGTATCCACTTCAGCGAATGTATTTGCAGATAAGAATAAGCCACAATGAATAAAAATCAGCGCTACGCGGTTCATAAAAGTACCTTCATCAGATAAACATGAAAAAGGCGCCAAAGCGCCATTTATTGAAAGTATAATGTTGATTACAAGATATCAGGCAGAAACCATTATCTTTGCACCCAGTATCAGAAGTTTATTGTAAAACGCATCCGCACGGGGCAAATCTGTTTTTGTTACCGTCATCAAGAGGTAAACACTGACTGGACATGTTGTTTGGCTTGAGCTTTACGATGGATTTTTTTGCACATCTTATGAATAATTTTTTTTGAATGGAGTGATATTTTAGGTTGGCCGAAATAAGCTTGGAAAAACACCACTATATCCTTGGCACTCCATAGACCATTCAAATGCCGAATAAAGGTTGTTAAATCATGGATCGCAGCACGTTTTTTAAATAACCGATATTTTAATTTCTCAAGATCGATAAGTTTTACATCCCATTCGTTGGCTAGCTGACGAACCATAATATGTTTTGGATAGAGACAATTATGCTGATAGTGGTATTGGTGCAGATGATGGATCAATTTGGCAGTGCTTGTTAGCAGAGCTTTTCTGTCACACGAAGGTAACAGCTGAAAATCAATTTTATCCAGGCTGACATAGCCTTCTAACGCTTTGGTAACCAGAACAGCTTTGGATGCTTTTGTTTCAAAATATAAAACATCCAAAGTTGGGATGTTTTTAGCATTAAGTAATTGAATATTGCGGTATTCACGCAAAAACGTTGGAATGCCTTTAATCGGGTGCATTAGCGTTTTCGTCACATGATTTTCTTGTCTTTTGATAAAGACTTTTTGCGGTTGACCGAAGCTATCAACCACACATTTCACAACACCACTCCAGCCTCCACGACGAATATTGGGTGCTTCAAACCAAGGTGAGTTATTACGCCAAAAGGCATCGAAAGTATCGCTGTTCTGGCCTGCGGCAAAGCCTGATAGACTCATGTTATTTGGCATCACAGGTTCTCGTCTTTTTCGAGAATATAAGTCCGCCACATCGCGTATTTCGGCAGAAAATCCAGATGGGCTTTTATACGAAAAGCCGCTTGCGTAAATTCTTTTTCAATAATGTTTTTTGGAATGACAAATCGGTTTTGATAATCTCGATTTGCCCTGTTGGACTCGAGTTTTTTTCGCCGCCATGCTTTAAAATTTCCATCCACCCACAATGAAACAATCACAGTTGATTTGCTGACACGATGAAATTCTTTTAACAGCTTAAGACGGTCTTCGGATTGACCAATATGGTGTAATAAACGGATGCAGAAAATATTATCTACATAACCGTCACTTACCGGTAATGAAAAAGCAGACGCTTTAAAGGTATGTACTTTCTTTGAGAGTTGTTTTTCACGATACTGTAACCCGATATCAATCATCTTCTGACTGTTATCGCTGGCGAAGACAATTCTTTCAGGGTTTTCAGTCAGTACCTTCCAAAAGCGTCCTGTTCCACAAGGTACATCGAGCACGCTAAGTGGATCACCCGCAATTTTTAAGGCTTTTCTGGCGATCTGCTGATCTCGCCAATTTGACAATTTTCTTGCTAAACCATCTGCATGCTTATAAAAGTAGGCTTTGGCATGAAGTTCATTATATTTTTCTGAAAATTCAAGTTGATTGGTATCCAGGTTTGACATCTATGACATGCTCACTCTGATAAGGAAAGGAAGTGGCATTGTCAGTCTTCATGCTTAAGGGAAACTTAAGTTTATTTAGATACATTAAAAAGCAAGAAAATGAATACTGTAGTGATTTTTCCTATCAACAATCTCGCTGAATAACCTCTTTAAAACATAACGTTATCCGTAAAGAGTCTGCTGATTTAATAACCACACACCTGAAAATAAAATCGGAAAATCATAATGAAAAAACATACTGAAGCTCATAAAACGCAACATATTGGTTGGCTTCGTGCTGCGGTAATGGGGGCAAATGATGGCATTGTTTCCACAGCCAGTCTTATTGTTGGTGTAGCAGCTGCAGGCGCATCAACTGAGATCATCTTTATGACAGGTGTAGCAGGCCTGGTTGCAGGTGCTATGTCCATGGCGGCAGGAGAATATGTCTCCGTTAGTTCTCAGGCTGATACTGAAAAAGCCGATATTGAGCGTGAACGCGTCGAGTTAGCAACTGATCCGCTTCATGAGTATGAAGAATTGACCGCGATTTACATTCATCGCGGTCTGGATAAATCGCTTGCTCAACAAGTAGCAAAACAACTGATGGATAAAGATGCGTTAGTTGCTCATACTCGAGATGAGCTTGGCATATCAGAAGACTTCACCGCAAAACCAGTCCAGGCAGCATTTTCATCCGCGGCTACCTTTACGGTTGGCGCGTTATTACCCTTGATGGTGGTGCTTTTGGTCTCAAGTAATCGATTGATAATAAGTGTTTCCATCAGTGCTTTAATAGCATTAGCGATTTTGGGCGCATTATCAGCAATGATTGGGGGAGCATCCGTTACAAAAGCCGTCTCACGTGTTGTGTTTTGGGGGGCATTGGCAATGGGACTGACGGCTTTGGTTGGTCATTTTTTTGGAGTTTGAGATCCTTCTGGGACGCGATTCTTAAGCTGTCCTGCCGAAAAAAAACCTTAAAGTGGATTAGGGATTTCCTTTTCTTTTTGTTGGAAAACCACTGTGACTACTGTTCCGTGACCAAGGGTGCTATCTAAGTTAATAGTCCAGTGCAATCGATCACATATCCTTTTGACGAGATTTAGTCCCAGCCCTGTTCCACCAACCTTGGTACTGTAACTACGTTCAAACACCTGAGTTAGCTTGTCAGCTGGGATACCTTCACCCGTGTCGCTGATCGAAAATTCATTGTCGCTAATGTGAATCCGTATGATTCCTCCCTGAGTATGCTCGATAGCATTTCGCAGTAGATTGCTAACGGTTATCAGCACCAGATTAACGGGCAGAAATAATTGTGGTGAACCCAAATAATTACGTTCAATCAACAATGATTGGTCAGCGATCTGTCCGGCATAATCTTCCAGACATTGCTCTACCAGAGCCGCGAGGTCTATTGAGCTGTCCTGATAGATCTGGCTGCTTTCTTCGCGCGATAAAAGAAGCGTCGCTTCGATGAAGGCAAGCATTTCTGTACAGGCTCGGTTTATACGTTCCAACGCTCGCTGCGACGCCGGGCTATGAGTATCGGCCGAGAGTACATCCAGGGCGCCCATCATCACTGTCAGCGGTGTGCGTAGCTCGTGACTTGCCGCTGCAGTAAAAGATCGCTCCCTTTCGACAAATTTCTCCAAACGTTCCTGATATTTATCAAACGAGGAAGCAATCTGACCGATCTCCGTACCGACATAATCATCAGCAATACGTAAGCCCGTTTGTCCCGGCTCAATATCGGTGAGTCGCCGCGACAGATTCTGCACCGGTGCCAATATAGCCCGTGTAGCACTCAAACCCATGGCAATTGCCACGATCAATACCAGAAAAAGGCCATAGAGAAGCATACGTAATACAGCATGTTCCTGTGCTTCCCATTCGGTAATATCGTAGGTCAAATAAACAGGACTCCCATTCCATTCGCCCACTTCAACCTGATAAACCGAACCTCCCATCGAGACCGTGTGATGTGATCCTGGCTCCAACTCAGCGAACTCTGGGGCAATATTTGTGTTTTTACCACCAATAAGAAATTCCCAGCCAGTGAATAATGCATTTTCATGATAAGTGCCATCATCCAGTTGCGCCGTTAGCACCCGCAACTGCTCAGCGACCATGTCACCGAAAACTCTTGCCTCCAGTTGTGACTTGATGAGCAACACGCCTCCTGCAAACAAAAAACTAGTGACGCTGACGATGAGTACAAGTGCAGTGAGTATTCGAAATTTAACGGATGCTTTAGATTTCATGGAAGTGATGGCTCGGCAACCAGTCGGTAGCCCGCTCCATGAATAGTGTGAATCAGCTTGGTGGCGAACGGTTTATCAACCACATTGCGCAGGCTATAGATATGCATGCGCAACACATCATTATCGGGCAGCATATCTCCCCAGATGTGCTGCTCCAGTTCTTCACGGGTGACAACACGATGCGTATTTCTCATCAACAGCTCCAGCACTTTGCGTTGCACTGGATTGAGTTCCAACAGCTGACCAGCTCTTGTAGCAGCAAGAGTCTGGGGATCGTAGTGTAAATCGCCCACTATCAATGTCCGTGGTGTGTGAGAGCTGCCACGTTTTATGAGTGCCTGCAGCCGCACTTCGAGCTCCTTCACGGAAAAAGGTTTCACAAGATAATCATCGGCCCCCGCCTGAAATCCCTCTAATTTATCGTCAAGCTGATCACGCGCTGTCAGCATCAGCACCGGCACATCGTTGCTGCCTTCATTCCGCAGACGTCTGCATACCTCCATGCCATTAAGTCCTGGCAACATAATGTCAAGGACAATCACGTCATAACGCTCGCTCAGCGCGAGCTTCAAACCATGTGGTCCAGTCGCAGCAAAATCGAGCACATGCCCCTTGGGCTCCAGATAGTCAGCAATGTTTGCTGCGATGTCGCGATTGTCTTCGATTACCAGCACTTTCACTGCCACCTCCTTACACCAATTAATAACTTTGTCAGTGTCAATCGGCCCATGTCAAAAAAAAGTCAACTCAACGGGTTGACAATTTATTTACAACTTCTGACTTAGGCTGACGTAAAAGCTTTCACCCTATCCCAACTGATAAAGGGAAACTTTACAAAGTGAAAAAAACACACCTACAACGCCTTACAACACTAACCATTTTAGTTGCGTTCTTGGCCACGCCAAATCTCCACGCTCAGGAACTCGATCATGCGCCACTTATCACGACTCAAGATTTAAATTTTACTACCCTGCTGGAACAGACGTTGGCACATGCCCCTGAAGCTTTGGAAACCGAAGTACGGACAGAGCAGGCGCAGGCCATGGTAGATGTTGGTGAAAGCTGGATTGCTGGCCGGCCAAGCGCGCAACTAGACTATATCGACGATCAAATGCTCAGTAACCTCGGTGAACGCGAGCTCACTTATGGCATCACTTTACCCCTGTGGCGATCTGGTGAGAGGAACACCATGCAAGCCCGGGGACAACAATACAATGTCCAGGTAGCAGCGTGGCAAGAAGCTTTTACTCTGACGATGGCAGGACGACTACGCCAGGTACTGGCAGACATGCAGGATGCAGATTCTCTGTTGGCAACAGAACAACACGCTACAGCAGATGCCCGGCAATTACTGTCAATTGCTGAGTCCTTGCACTCTGCGGGCGAAACTGCACGGCGTGATGTTTTGCAGGCTCAAACATTGCTGCTGGCCCAGCAACGAAATGAACTGGCAGCAGAGGCAGCCCGTGTTGATGCTGAACGTAAATACCAGATGCTGACTGGTCTGAATATCCGACCAGAAAAGCCGCATATCGAAACCCTTCAAACGACTGAAGAGGTTAGCCCAGAACATCCTCTATTGCGACTGTTAAGAAGCGATATCGATCTGGCAGCCGCCGAAATCAACAAGACAGAATTGGAGGCACTAGGTAACCCCACTATCAGCATTGGCTCACGTCGACAAAGAGCGGGTAATCAGAACGATTATCAAGATGCCTTGGCACTCTCAGTAACCATCCCCTTTGGTGGTCGCGCTCATGTCAATGCATCCACCAGTTCGGCGCGCCGCAATAAGGTCGACGCTGATGTGCGCTACCTCAATACTTACCGTGAATTGAACCTGCAACTTCACGAAGTTGCACACGAGCTTTTCACCTTGAATGAATCTCTGCCACTCAGCAAGGAGCAGGCCCAGCTGGCACGTCAGCAGTGGGAGATGGCAAAAACCGCTTTCGTTTCCGGCGAGACCGATATAAGTCAGGTAGTCATCGCCTTGCAGCAGAAGCGCCGGAGCGCCCGTGATCTTGAAGTGATTACTCTGCGACAAACCCGCCTGATTACTGAATTTAACCAAATCGTTGGAGTCCTGCCATGAGCTTTTTTTCCCGCAAGAAATTCGTTGTGGCTGTTTTGGCAATTTTTTCCGCATCCCTCAATGCTCAGGAAATCGTGCCCATTAACAGCGAAGATGTAACCAGGATGGGCATTGTCTTTGCTCCGGCTATCCCAGTAGACACAAGCACCGGCGCACGATATGCCGCGACAGTCGTCAACTCACCAGACAGCGCCGCAAGTGTGACAACGCCCTGGGCAGGTACACTGGTTTCATGGGCTCTTATACCCGGACAGAGTGCAAGTGCGGGCACTATTCTCGCCACTTTCAGTAGCCCTTCCATCTTGCCACTGCAAAACACCTGGATCGATGCCGTCTCTGCTCTGGAAGGAGCCGACTTCGAACTGCGCAAAGACGAGTCTCTATACACTGAGGGCGTTATCTCGAAACAGCGTCTGACAAAAACCCGTCTGCTAAAACAACAGGCGGTGTTCGCTGAACGCACTGCGCGATCACATCTGGCACAAGGCGGTTTCGATACAGCAAAACTCGAGGTGCTGCGAAAGCATGGATCAGGCCTGGGAGAATTCTATTTGGTTGCGCAGGAGGATGGCGTCCTGTCACAGCGCATGTATAACATCGGCAGCTATGTAGAGGCTGGGCAAATCATCGCTACGCTGAATGCAGGCACTCGCCGTTGGGCCAGCACTCATATTCCTGCCAAAGCAGCAGACGCATTGGAGATTGGCCATCAGCTGAGTATTGCTAACAGTGGCGAGACGTTGACCTTGCGCCAGAAGGATCTGGTCATCGACAGCAGTAATCAGACAATTAAGTTGCTGGCGGAGTTTAACGCCGATACTTCCTTCACCACGGGGCAGGTCTTATCTATTGTGCTGCCACCGGTCGGTAAGGGTGTGCTCATCCCTGACCGTGCGGTCGTGCATACTGGCGGTGAGACGATAATTTATGTGCGAACGGCCGCAGGGATTGAAGCACGTGCTCTGGAACTGCAATCTATCGGGGATGACTATCTGGCCTCCGAAGGCATTGCGGTTGGCGAGGAGATCGCCATTCAGGGCACGGCTGTTCTCAAGGGTATTCAACTCGGATTGGGTGGGACTGAGTAATGCTGTCTTCACTGATTCAATGGTCCCTCAGCCAGCGTCTGCTGGTCTTATTGCTGTCAATATTGTTGATTGGTTTTGGTGGTCGAGCACTGCTCAATATACCTATTGATGCCTTCCCCGATATTTCGCCGACACAAGTAAAGATCATCATCAAGGCGCCGGGAATGACCCCGGAAGAAGTAGAATCGCTTATTACGCAACCTGTTGAAGTGGAATTGCTGGGCATCCCGTTCCAAACCATGCTGCGCTCCATCTCCAAGTACGCACTGACCTCCATCACATTGGATTTTGAGGACGGTACCGACATCTACTGGGCTCGCCAACAGGTCACCGAACGACTCAGCAATGTCTGGGACAATCTACCCGGCGGCATCAGCGGTGGACTAGCGCCGATGAGCACACCACTGGGCGACATGTTTATGTTCACCATCGACAATCCATCCATGACCCTGGAGGAAAAGCGCTTCCTGCTGGACTGGACCATTCGTCCGGCGCTGCGTAACGTGCCTGGGGTTGCTGATGTGAACTCGCTCGGCGGCTTTGTTCGCACCTATGAAGTCAAACCTCTTCGTGAAGCCATGAGGGCAATGGGCGTTAACTTGCAGGATATCGCCGACGCACTCAGCGCCAACAACAAAAATGATGGTGCTGGACGGATTGATCAGGGAGAGGAAGTCATTCTGGTTCGCGTAGAAGGTGCGATTAACGGCTTTGAAGACATCAGCAATACCTATGTCGTAAACGCTGAGGGTGATCGCATTCCGCTAGCCGAAGTGGCACATATCACCACGGGGAGTATGGAGCGCTACGGCGCAGTTACGGCGGATGGTGGAGCAGAAGCAGTGCAGGGCCTGGTGATCGGGCTGCGTGGCGCCAATTCCCGTGAAGTTGTGCAAGGCGTTAAATCCAGGCTTCAGGCGTTGCAAGACACCTTACCAGAAGGCACACAGATCAGAGTTTTTTATGACCGTACGGTACTAATTGAAAGTGCCGTAGGTACGGTATCCTCTGCCCTTCTGGAAGCTGTGGTTTTGGTTATTATTCTGCTTGGTCTGTTCCTTGGCAATGTGCGTGCCGCACTCACTGTGGCTATCATCCTGCCCTTATCAGCCTTGTTCACATTTCTCATGATGGGAAATATGGGGATGTCGGCCAATTTGATGAGCCTGGGGGGCTTGGTTATCGCCATCGGTATGCTGGTGGATTCGTCTATCGTAATCGTCGAAAACATTGTCTCCTCACTTGCGCACCAGCGCGGCATACGACGATTGCCACATCTGCATATTATCTACCGTGCGGTGCGTGATGTGGCAGCACCTGTGACCTCCGGCATCATTATCATCGTCATCGTGTTCCTGCCGCTACTGACACTGGAAGGGCTTGAAGGCAAGCTTTTCGGCCCGGTAACGTTAACCATCGTCTTCGCACTGCTGGGATCGCTGCTGTTATCCCTGACATTGATTCCCGTCATTGCGTCATTCCTTGTCCGCTCCGATGCTCATGCCGAACCATGGCTGAGCCGGACCCTGGCAAAAACTTATGAACCTTTGCTGCGCAAGGCATTGCTGCATCCTGCCCTGGTTTTAGGAGCCGCAGGAGTATTGCTGGCTGCCAGCTTTGTGGTGTTTCCACTGGTTGGCAAGACCTTCATGCCTACTATGGATGAGGGTGACATTCTCATCCAGCTGGAAACAATTCCTTCGATCAGTCTCGAGGCAAACACTCGTATCGTGCTTCAGGTAGAACGTGCGATTCTTGATGAGGTTCCGGAAGTAGCACGCATCGTCTCACGTATCGGTTCAGATGAGATGGGCATGGATCCGATGGGACTAAACGAGACTGATATTTTCCTGCAGTTGCGTCCCGTCGAAGAATGGCGTGTCGCGACCAAGACAGAACTTGAACAGCATCTTCGCGAGGTCATGGATCGTTTCGTTGGGTTTAACTATGGATTTACACAGCCGATCGACATGCGTGTATCGGAGATGCTCACCGGCTCGCGTGGTGATGTTGCTATCAAACTGTTCGGTCCAGACCTGGACACCCTAAACTCCATCGCACAGCAGATCGCCACGCAAGTGGAAGCTATTCCCGGTGCTATTGATACCTTTGCAACACTTAATGAGGGCGCTCAATATCTGCAAGTGAGTATCGACCGCATCATGGCCGGGCGGCTGGGACTGGATGCTGATGCACTGCAGACCCGTCTGCGTGCGGAGATTGAAGGCGTCAACGTGGGCAATGTAATTGAAGGCAGCGCGCGTGTTCCCCTGATGTTGCGCTACGAAGCTATTGAAGGTGACGGCCTGACGCGTCTTAGCGACAGCTTTATTGACTTGCCTGATGGTGGCAAGATTCCGCTGTCAGAGATAGCAACCGTTGCCCGTGTCGAAGGCCCAATTATTATCTCCCGTGAATCCGGCCAGCGCTTCAGCGTGATCCGCACTGACGTAGCAGAACGTGATCTGGTGGGCTTTGTAGAAGAGGCACAGAAGCTGATCGCAGATAATGTCGAGATGCCGGATGGATATCGTTTGGAATGGGGCGGTGAGTTCGAAAATCAACAGCGCGCCGCCGCACGTCTAATGCTCGTGGTGCCACTTGCACTTGCATTGATCGCACTGTTGCTATTTTTGACGTTCCATTCCATTAAACAGACGCTAATCATTCTGTCTAACATTCCTTTTGCCCTGACAGGCGGACTAATCGGTTTGTGGCTGACCGGTGAGTTTCTATCTGTGCCAGCTTCGGTGGGATTCATCGCCCTGCTGGGTATTGCAGTATTGAACGGCGTGGTAATGATGACTTACTTCAATCAGTTACGAGCCAAAGGTCTGGATATTGCCACAGTAGTAACCGAGGGAGCACTTCGTCGGCTGCGTCCAGTGATGATGACAGCCACAATCTGTGCGTTCGGACTGGTGCCACTGTTACTGGCTACCGGCCCAGGATCGGAGATTCAGCGACCACTGGCGATCGTAGTGATCAGTGGACTGATAAGCTCCACACTGCTGACACTTTTTATGCTTCCGATCATTTATAAGGCATTTCATCGTCCCCTCAACAGCTCTGGAGACAGTGTATGAACACGTCAACGCATGAACAAACCGCCGAGGAAATCTGCATACTGATGCTCAACATTGCACCGGAGCTTGAGGAAGATCTGGTTGACTACCTGCTTTCCATTGAGCAGATTGTGGGCTTTAGCTCATACACAGTGTACGGACATGGTCAGCAGCATGGGCTTAGCGTGGCAGAGCAGGTCTCGGGGAGGCGCAAGCGTTCTCAATACGAACTGATTGTTAATGTGTCGACCATACCACTGATTCTCTCCGGTCTGGCCGAGGCAGTGGGACGTGATATCGTCTATTGGCAACAGCCTGTCAGTAATTTCGGCAGAATCGAATACTGATGGTGTTTATTTAACAAATAATGGTCAGTCAGTCCCCTTGAAATTCAATATCAATTTGGGCAACTTAGTAGCATGAAACCGAGCAATGTCACTACTGTGATATTCATAAACTTCATTGATATTTAAAGATAAAGGCGCAAAAAAGCGCCTTTTCAAAAGTGCAATTTTAAATTACCGAATTCATTCCTGCTTGATCAAATAAACATTTTTCAACCCTTTAGGTGACAGAGAACCATCCTCGTTAATGACCAAGACCTCTTCGTCCTCTTCACTCAACTCAATTAACACCTCGTCACCATCAACTCTATATTCATATTCCTGCATCTGACCTTTTTCACGAATCATGACTTTGCCATTCGGTTCAAACGTGAAGTGATAGATGCCAAGGTCATCTGTATAAGTGCCTTCAAGCCCTGAGCCGCAGGCTGTCAGCCAGAGAGAAAACAGACTAATAATAAGTATTTTTTTCATCTGCTTATTCCTTATAAAGTAGGTTTACTACTGCCAGCAAGTCTGGCTTCAGTCGCTTCCGTTTGCAGCTGTTCAACCCACTCCATGGATTTCAGGTTGGCTTTCACCCAGGTCGGGGCATCTATCATGGTGGCAGTGACTCTATTTGCGGGTGAATCAGGTTGCAACATGCCCATGTCATAGACCAGATATCCAGCACAATCATCAATACTGGTGAGCTTGGTATTTTGAAACCGATCCAGAAAATAACGTTTACCACTCGACAAAAAGATACCATTCATAATCTGATCAATATCCGGCATCATCACCAGATTGGTAGCGGCATAACAACTCTGTTTTCCCTCAGGAAACCACCAGACCAGTCGACTGCCGATAGTCTGGGGTTCACCATATTTATCGTTAAGGGCTGTCATGTATTGGCCTTTTGTGGTGGGATTATTACGCGTATTAATGGTTCGGATAATCGCCACGACGCTTGACTGTTCAGGCGGGGGTGAAAAAAACACATTGAAACTCTCCTGGTTCCGCCCTTTTTCTCCCATCACATCTTTTCCGGCGGTCACGCTATGCAGAAAGGACTCTGTTTTGTGGACCTCTGCTCCGTCGTGGTACTGAAAATATTGATGTTGCTGCTGGATACTTTCCGGTTTTGCTCCGTGCGTTAATAGCGTCTGTTGCACTTCATCAAAACTCATCCCTAATTTAAGACCTACAATATCAAAATCGTCGGCAATTGCTGTTGTCATAAAACTAAAACAAAAAAAGCCGAACATTACTTTTTTGAGCTGTTTCATCCCACCCCCCCCCATGCCATTCCTAGTGAATAAACAAATTTACTTTTAAGGTATTTATCCATAAAAGACAAGTACTTAAATCGTATTAAAATTCATGCTGACTGAAATTAAAAAACATTCCGGTAAAAAATGGTTAACTATCACTCAAAGGTGAATTAGTGAAACCTCAGGCACCATTGCGTTATCAGTTTTATCGTCAAGGCTTGAATGAGGTGATGCCAATGGAAAGGGATAGCGGGTCATGAAAACAAAAAGTCGCTTTATCGAACGTTTAAGTTGGTTTCTGGATGAGAGTATCCCCCTGCCCGGTGGCTATAGAATCGGTCTGGATGGTTTTATTGGTCTGATACCGGGTATCGGCGATTTTATTGGTGGACTGTTATCCAGCGTCATTATTTACAAAGCTCACCAACTGGGTGTGCCACGAATGATATTGGGCAGAATGATTATCAATATGGTGATCGACACGGTATTGGGTGCTATTCCTGTTGCTGGTGATGTATTTGACTTTGTCTGGAAAGCCAACAAGCGTAATGTCGTCTTACTGGACGATTATCAGCAACAACCCAAACAGGTTTACCGCAAATCATTGATTCAAAACATCTTGTTTATTGGATTATTACTGGGCATTCTGGTTCTACTGATTGTATTCATCAGCTGGATCTTCGGACTGCTGATATCCGCAATCAATAACTAAACCATGAACGTATTTTGTTATAAGTAGTAACTTGTTTTGCCGCGACCTGATTTCATTTAATAACAACGATAAAGCGGCTTATACTCAACCAGAGAGAGAACTTATCATGACAAATACCATCTATCGTTTTTTTAAGCCCTTGCTGTTTATCGTGTTAGGTATGCTGTCTCTGACAGCCATGGCCAGCGATAAAGTACTTATCGTCGTCACCAGCCATGGCTATATTGGTGAAGATGAAGCCTCCAGTAAAAAGGATACCGGTTACTTCCTGTCTGAAGTCACGCACCCGTATTACGAATTAAAAGCGGCCGGTTTTGAGATTGATATTGCCAGCCCTGAAGGGGGATTACCGCCAATGGATCCCGGTAGCTATAAATTATCGGATGATGACAACAAACGCTTTATGGAAACGCCCGAAGACTGGGGCAAAATGGAAACATCATTGCGACTGGAAGAGATCAAATCAGACGACTATGCTGCGATTGTGTTTGCCGGTGGGCACGGCACCATGTGGGACTTTCCGGACAATGCCGATATTCAACGTCTGACCAGAGAAATATATGAAAATAATGGTGTTGTGGCAGCAGTTTGCCATGGTCCGGCGGCGTTGGTGAATGTCACCTTGTCGGATGGCGAGTACCTGGTTGCCAATCGTGAGGTCAGCACCTTTACCAATATTGAAGAACGCATCGTCAGACTCTACAGTGATATGCCATTTTTACTGGAAACCCGCCTGGAACAACGCGGAGCTAATGTCAGCAAGTCATGGATTCCATTTATGGAAAAAGTCAGTGTCGATGAGCGTCTGGTCACAGGCCAAAACCCGAACTCAGCCCGTACTATGGGCAGTGAGGTTGTGCAGTTACTGCAACAACGCTAAGTTCTCAGTCAGCTTCCATTTAAAATGCCCGCCTCGCGGGCATTTTGCTATTTGCATCGAACTCTCGGGCTCACAAGGGTCTATTGAATTTTTGGGAGAAAACAGCAATGTCCCGTTTTATTTACATAGTGTTTTTCGTGGTTGCCTTTCCTGTTCTGGCTGAACAGAAAACCTACGGTCCGCAGCTGGAGGGGTTTAACTATCCTTTTCCGGTAAAAATATTTCGACTGGCCTCTCAGGGCCAGCAACATGAAATGGCTTACATGGATATTCAACCTGAAAAACCTAGTGGAAGTACCGTCGTGTTACTGCATGGTAAAAACTTCTGCGCCGCCACCTGGGAAGGGACTATTCACTTTCTGACAGACAATGGCTACCGTGTTATCGCACCGGATCAGATCGGTTTTTGTAAATCCAGCAAGCCCGAACATTATCAGTTCAGTTTTCATCAACTCTCTGCCAATACCAGCGCCTTACTTGCTCAACTGGATATTGACAACTACATCATCATGGGCCATTCGATGGGTGGCATGCTGGCAACCCGTCATGCATTACTTAATCCTGAAAAGGTTGAACAATTGGTTATGGTCAATCCTATCGGTCTGGAAGACTGGCTGGCCAAAGGTGTGCCCTACCGTGAAATTAATGACTGGTATCAAGGTGAATTAACAACCAATGCCGACGGCATTCGCCAATACCAGAAAAGTACTTATTACGCCGGAACCTGGGAACCGGGATATGATCGCTGGGTTAATATGCAGGCCGGACTATTTCAAGGCCCGGGGCAGGAAAGTGTCGCCTGGAATTCAGCGCTGACCTACGACATGGTACTGACTCAGCCGGTATTTTATGAATTCGGGAATCTGCCAGTGCCCACTCTGCTGCTGATTGGCGAAAAAGATAATACGGCGGTCGGTAAAAACCTGGCCCCGGAGGATAAGCGATCTGCACTTGGTAACTATTCTAAAATCAGCCGGGAAGTTGCAGACAGAATTCCGGATGCCACTTTAGTCACGTTTGAGGATTTAGGCCATTCACCCCAAATCCAGGATCCGGATCGATTTCATCAGGCGTTGATTGAACATTTGCAACAACCTTGAAAATTTCGATTGAGCTTGTCCGATAAAAAAAGGGCCGCTAAGCGGCCCTTTCTGTTTCACGAGTCGTGCTTATTACCACCGCATCATGCGTCTGATAATGCCGTCATTCCGGTAGGAATGGTAAATCGCCCCGCTGACATGCACCGCAATCAATGCCAGCAGAATCCATGCTGAATAGGTATGTAATTCACCCCAGAACTCATTCATATCTTCGTTGGCTTCAGCAATGCGTGGCAGCGTAAATAACCACCAAACAGTTGTATCCCACTTGGTATGTGCCGAAGAGAGATAACCACTGATACAGACAAAAAAGATAAGCCCGTAAATGGCAATGTGCGCCAGTATCGCTGACTTATGCATCCACGGTGTCATATCCTGTGCCGACGGTGGTGCAGGTGGATATTTAAATCGCATGTAAAGCATTACGATCAACAGTACTACCAGCGTCAAGCCGATGTTCTTGTGCAATTGGAACGGGAATGCCCGGAACTGCAGCTCTTCAGAGGGTAATGGCAGGCCCATCATCCACCAGCTGGAAATAAAGAGAAAAAATATTGAAACGGCCAGCAACCAGTGAAGGACAACGACCGCTCTGTTAAAACCTTGTCTTTGCATAATTATCTTCCAATTAATTATTTGTGAGAATCAGGCAACGTCGCGTTGGATGCGTGCCGCTTCGGTATGCCGACCTGCAATAGCGCCGACCAGTAACATCAAGTGCAGAAGGAACCACAGCAGGATGCTCCACAGGTACATATCCCGCAATAAAGGCCCTGTCATCACCACAGCAGCAAACTGCAGCAAATCAACTGCCGCCAGTCCGATAAACACTGCGATGGCGGCCGTCGTAGACCACGGGGTGTAATTCACTAATGCCCCACCAATGATGACTGAGGCAAACGCAAGTAATGTACCGACTAAAGCCAGTTTCATCATCGTGTCGGGAAACCAGTCGGGGGTAGACTGTGCAATACCTTGCACATAATCAACAAGAAATTCACACTGCTCCAGCGTGATACCTTCTTCATCAAGCTCACCTAAAGGACAATCGGCTTCAGGCATTACCCCCGAAACCGGCATATTTGAGGTCATAACAGATTGTTTCATTAACTCTGTACCATGCATCGCCGTCAGAAAGACGCCTAGCATGATCGCCACTACGCCAAGAATACTGGCCCAGTTAGGCGTCGAACTATTATTTAGATCGTTGGATACCATAAGCACCTGCCCTTGATTGTTATCAATTAATTATTTTCGAACAGAAAACAGCCCATCGTTTTGACGTTAGCTACTCTCTCCTGGCAAACGCTTGGCTTGATATTAATCACACTCGTTCAGTTTTTTATGATGCTGACGCCAAGCGAATAAACCTGTGACAAATCGGTTTTTTTATAAGTTCATGCCGCAAGAATTACCTCGCTAAATAAGCAAACCACCTATTAAATGTTATTTCTAACCAAGACTTAATTTCTGTCACTAAAATAAGCGTGTATCCTTTACCTACCGTTTAATTTGCTGAACATGCCAAGCCATGAACCAACGCCAGCCCCCAATCAAAAAACTGCTGCTTAATTGTGATATGGGCGAAAGTCTTGGACCGTGGTCAATGGGGATGGATGAGCAGGTGATGCCCTTGGTGGACATGGCCAATATCGCCTGTGGTTTTCATGCTTCCGATCCGCTCACCATGACGCGGACGGTGCTTTTAGCAAAACAATCCCAAACTCAGATTGGCGCCCATCCAAGTTATCCGGATCTGATTGGTTTTGGCCGTCGCAGTATGCAATGCACACCTCTGGAAATTATCTCGATGGTGCAATATCAGATTGGTGCACTGGATGGAATTTGCAGGGCACATGACAGCCATGTAAGTTACGTCAAACCGCATGGTGCGCTCTACAACGATATGATGCGTGATGCCGATATTCTGCGAGCAATATTGGAGGCGATAGCGTCCTACGATAGCAATCTGCCCTTAATGGTTCTGGCATCAACTGATAATCGCAAAACCGAATCCATTGCGGCCGAGTTTGGTATCAAATTACTATTCGAAGCCTTTGCTGATCGGGCTTATGAAAATAACGGTCTGTTACGTCCGCGAAATCAGGAAGGCGCTGTGTTTCGTTCGGAGCAGCAAATCCTTGAACAGGCGTTATTACTGGCCACCGAAGGCAGCGTCATCAGCCGCAATGGTCAGCGATTGAAGCTCGATGCCGATACGCTATGCGTCCATGGCGATAATGCCGAATCCGTTAAGGCCGTTCGACATATCCGTAATACGTTCAACAAACTATACCGCTGCTGATCATGTTTCAGATTGAACAGGCAGGCCCTGACGCAGTATTGATTCGCTTTGGTGAACAGATAAACACCGATCTGGTGCCCGTGATTCGCGCCGCGACCAAACGGCTGCATAAAGAATTACAGGAAGAAATTCGGGGCCTTGTACCGAGCTATACTACGTTAATGCTCTGTTACGACCCACGGAAAAATGACTTTCCAGGCATCCAGGATAAAATTCAGCAACACCTTTCAAACTTGAATACCAACCATGCTGAAATGGGCAAATTGATTGAAATTCCGGTTTGGTATCACCCTGATGTCGGACCTGATTTGCACCATGTGGCCGACTTTCATCAGATCAGCATTGATGAAGTCATTCAACGCCATAGTGACACCATCTATCAAATTTTTGCCATCGGTTTTGCACCGGGATTTGCTTATATGGGCAATGTCTCCAATCAACTCGCTACACCAAGACTGAAAACGCCCCGCCCCAATGTCGTTGCTGGTTCGGTAGCGATTGCCGATCAACAAACAGCGGTATACCCCATTAACACACCCGGCGGTTGGAACATTCTGGGGCGTACCACCATGAAAATGTTTGATCGGCAAAGTCCAAAATTATGCCCTGTGTTACCAGGTGATCGAGTGCAATTTATCCCGGTCAGTAAGGCTGAATTTCTGCTGGCAGGCGGTCAGCTGGAATGAAGCAGCCGGGTTTAAAAGTCCTCAAACCCGGCATCCTGACGCTGGTGCAGGACTTGGGCCGCTTTGCCTATCAACATATTGGCCTCTCCCCCGGCGGTGCAGCTGATGAACATGCGTTTTTATGGGCCAATCGCTTATTGGATAACCGGCCCAATCACCCAGCGCTGGAAATTTGCTTTGGTGGCTTGCAACTTGAAGCATTAACCAATACCAATATCGCCATCACCGGCGCTGATATGCAGGCCAGCATTAATGGCGAGCCTTTGGAAAACTGGCAAACACACCCAATAAGCACCGGCGATATACTCAGCTTTGCTCATGCCAAATCAGGTATCCGCAGCTATCTGGCGATACAGGATGGTTTTCAGTTTGAGCCATGCTTCGGGTCTGTTGCCACGGTGATGCGCGAAAAAATGGGTGGCATTGATGGCGATGGTAATCCCTTAAAAGCAGATGACTTTTTACCGTGCAGTCAAAACCGACCCAGATTAAAAACCCATGTTCCGCCGTTATTTATCCCGGATTATCAACAACCTTTAATTCTCAGTGTGATTCCCACCGACCAAACCGATCACTTTGATATAGCAGAACAGGAAAAGCTCTATCACTGGACCTATCGCATTTCGATGCACAGTAATAACATGGGGATCCGGCTTGAAGGCGAACCGATTATTCCCAATGTACAAGGCATTATTTCCGAAGGCATTGCCTATGGCACTATCCAACTTCCCCCGGATGGTCAGCCAATTATCCTGCTCAAAGATCGCCAGACCATGGGCGGCTACCCAAAACTAGGCACGCTGTTTGTGCTCGATGCTTTTTTACTGGCGCAACAGCAAGCCAATACCGAAGTGAGATTTACACAGATTTCGCTGGAAGAAGCTCAGGAAAAACTACGTTATTTCTATCGTTTTTTTGGTGTGTAAATTTTAAGTCGATAAAAATTCATAACGTTTCTTAATCCAAATCTTCCTGACTGAAACGCTCTCTTGATCGACCTTTACAAGGACTTTAACCACGCTTGCGTTTCTCCATTATCCTATCGACGAACGGTGTCAGAATGATTTCCATCGCCAGGCCCATCTTGACGCCTGGCACCACAATATTGTTGGGACGCGACATGAATGAGTCTTTCAACATTGACAGGTAATAAGGAAAATCCGCTACTTCTGGGTTTTTGAAACGGATGACACAGAGGCTTTCATCAGCCGACGGGATTTCGCGCATTACAAACGGGTTGGAAGTATCGATTAGCGGCACCCGCTGGAAGTTGATATGGGTACGCGAAAATTGTGGCGTAATATGATGAATATAATCCGGCATCCGTTTGAGGATGACGTCTACCACGGCATCCTGCGAATAGCCACGGTTGGCGCAGTCACGCTTGATTTTCTGAATCCATTCGATATTGATAACCGGGACCACACCAATCAACAGATCGGTGTACTGGGCAATATTGACCTCATCGGTGACAACACCACCATGCAACCCCTCATAAAACAGTAAATCGCTGTCATTATCGATTTCTTGCCACCTGGTAAATGTGCCTGGTGGTTGGTTATATCTGGTGGCTTCACACTGATCATGAATGTAGTGACGCTTTTCGCCACGCCCCGTTTCAGAGTAAGTTTGGAACAGTTTTTCCAATCTATCCAGGCAGTTTGCCTCCGGCCCAAAGTGGGTCAGCGAGCGACCTTCTGCTTCAGCATTGATGACTTCAGCGCGCATTTCTTCACGGGTGTATTTGTGAAAGCTATCGCCCTCAATAACGACGGGTTTGATATTTGCCCGGCGAAAAATATCTTCAAAAGCATGTTTTACGGTTGAAGTACCGGCTCCTGAAGAGCCGGTAACGGCAATAATCGGGTGGGAAATAGACATTTAAGCCTTCTCCTTGATGGTGAACATTGGGAGGCGGATTTGACTTTGTTACGAGTACAATTTCCGGGCTAGGTAGCCAGTCCACGAGAAGGAATCGACCAGGATGTCATTAGTAATGATATCGCGCTGAAGTTGGGGTTTACCCTTTACATTGGTTGAGTTCGAAGCGCCCAACATGCCAGTAATGGCGCCTCGATCAACCGTAAAAGAAATGTTTTTACATGCTGTTGCCAGATCTAGTAATGCCAAAATATTCATCCTTTCGATTTGCAATTCCATAGGCGGAAAAGCGTGTCACTGATGACCCGTTATTTATGGTTTTTTAATCTAGACCAGCAACGCAATAAATAAAAGACATAAATATTTATGGACGGCATAAACAAATTTTATGGTTCAAGTCGTAACGACTTTTTCATGGCAACACAGGATAGCGTGATCGGCTCCCCTAAACTCGGCACCTTGTTTGTGCTGGATACCTTTTATTGGCTCTGCTAATACTCCCAGCTGCGATAAAGTTCGTTCGCTTCCTTCATATCCTCGTAAAGCCAGACCATTCGATCCAGGAACCAGCTTTTACCAAGATAGGCCAAAGACACACCCAGAATCGCGCCCCAGACAGAAAAATAGACAGTAGCCCAGACCGCTAACAGCAAGCCTGTGAAGGAAATACCATTAAGAAAACCATGTAATGGAATGGTATGCCGATCCGGTATTGGAACCATATCCCGGTTTAAATAAACGCGCTCGCCCAGAACGGCTTTTGATGCCCAGTTTTTGGTAGATTTCGGTTTTTTGAACAAGATAGGATTGAAAAATAACCACAACAAAGATGCCAGACCTGGCACTAGGGCTTGTTTATCTTTCAGAGCCACCACTGCTGGAGGCTATTTTTTCGTCCAACAAGGCGGAAATGATGCGATGTAGTTGTTCAACATAAGTCATTTCCAACGCCGAGGGGCGGAAAAATAGTCCCAGCCCTGCGGGTTGTGGCTGAAAATGCACCACTTATGTCCACGGATGGACTGTATGCCGGCGCGCCAGGGAGGCGCGCGCCGGCCTGTGTTGCTTGTCGTTTATTTAGAACGACTAAATCACACTCCTCGCGCCTTGATTGGTGCATTTTCAGTCACAACAGAGGCGGCTCTGAAAGATCAACAAGCCCTAGACACCACCAGCCAATCCACTCCCTGCTCCAGAACGCAATGACGATAAAAGGAAGCACAGAATATCTTGTCCAGACACTCACGGGATTGGCGTGTCGCATCCAGTTTTCATCATCAAGCTTAAAAATCCCGGCAATTTTCCGTTCCAATGTCATGTCGTATTACCTCTGGGTAAGTAAAAGTTTTTTAAGATTTAGCTTTGCCTTGAAAGATGAATAAACGTCCGCTTGAGAGTGCGAAGTATGATGTTCGGTTTGAAAAATCAAACAGGTAAACCACAAGCAATTTAATGGTAGCCGTCATCGTAATGTCATAACAAATCTGCATCATGATTTCCCATTTGTATGTGGTGGTATGATGCTTAAAACGGTTCGTAGCAGGATTCTGTTCTTTTCTTCTTTCTCTGTCTTTGCGCTCTCAGCGCTGGCATTTTTGTCCTGGTCAATCATTGGAAAGGCGCAAAATTCCGCTGAACAACTTATCCAAAACAGCCTGACTGAATCCTGGTTATTGACTGATTTGGAACAGGATCTCCGTCACTTGCAAGATCTCTCATTTAAAACCAAGGCTCAGTTACTGCTATGGAGTGAAATTAACCAGCAATTTGAAGTGCTTTCACAATCAATTCCTGCCAAATTGCATGCGATTGAGCAAAATCCACAACTACGTAACTGGTACAACGAAAGCACCGATCTTCGCGAACCGCTGGCGGCTTATCTTGACGAACTGGGCGCAGGAATCGCCGAGCAGAGCTATTATCAGGCGGGGAAAACCGTGGATTTCTCCCTCTTTCCGGTGCTGTCCCCCCTGCTGGAAAAAATAAATATCCGCAAGGAAACCAGTCGCAACCATATCTCCCAGGACTCAGATGAACTGCTAAATTATCTTGGCCGGCAACAGGTTTCATTGATCAGCGGCTTCATATTTTTTCTGACCGTAATTGTGTTGATGACCTTCTGGTTAAGAAAAACCGTTATTTTCCGGCTGCAACGGATCGAGCAGGATATTCAGGCAATGGATAAAAATTCGGATCTGGCCACCCCACCGACTCTGGCTGGTTCCGACGAAGTAGCTGGTGTGGCGACCGCTTTGATTCGACTGGTAGGCCGATTTGAGGGATTTATTGGCGATATCAGAAATGCCTCGAAAATCGTGAATGAGCGTTCCGATCACCTTGATAGCCAGGCAAGAGAACTGGAGTCCGCATCCCGAACGACACATGATCATATTCAGGAAGTCACCCTGTCGATGCAGGCAATGGCCGAACAGGCTTCTACAATTGAAACATCAACGCAAGACTCAACTGAGACCCTTCGATCTGCCGTAACAGCGAATGCTGTTATTCAATCAGGCCTCAAAAAAAGCGAAATGGCGGCAGATAATACCGTTGAAGTGATTGCAAGAGTGACGAGCTCAATACAAGAACTAACAGAATCAACCTCAAAAATTGAAAAAGTCATTAGCGTCATCGCCGAAATAGCTGAACAAACCAATCTGCTGGCGCTTAATGCAGCCATTGAAGCCGCCAGAGCTGGCGAACATGGTCGAGGATTTGCCGTTGTTGCCGACGAAGTGCGAACTCTTTCGCAGCGCACCACCGACTCTACGGGACAAATTCGGCAATGGGTACATGATCTGATTCAGGTTGTGGAAGCCGTTGATGACCAAATCACAGAAATGAAACATGCCGGGGATGGCAATCGCCACACTTTAAACGAACTTAAAGAACAGCTTGCCACCATGAATCACTGGTTTGCCGATTTAGAGCAACGGACAACAACCATTAACCAAGCCCTTTCAATGCAACGAGAAGAGATTGACCGGGTCGGTTTGCGATTCGCAACACTTGATAATCATGCATCAACCGTCAGTGAAACCATCGCTGGCAGCAGAGCCATCAGTATCGCATTGAAAACCGAAGCGAATTCGATGAACAACCTCACCGCACGCTTTCGGACTTCTTTTGATAGTTAAAAAACGGGCCGGGCAACGAGATTAATTATTGGGAGGCGGTGTAAAAATCTAACACGTTTCGATTCTTACACGGCCTCAAATTTACCTGTGGCGCAATTCTTATTTAACAACCACGGAACAGCCAGGCATGAATGAGCTTGGTATAGCGTGGCATCACCACATAGACCATCAGCAATACGGCAATGCCGGTGATGATCAGGGTATCCAGATAATGGTTGTCAGGCAGCCCCAGCTGGTGAAGTGGCAGTAGCAGAAACGGCAATATCAATACCAGCGGATAGATAGCCGACCAGGTGACCAATGCCTGTTTCCAGCGAATGGGCACTTTGGTATTCGCTTGCTCCGGGGTAAACCAGAAATCCAGCCCGCTATTGATATAAAAATCATCGCCTTTGACCAGCAATGGTGACACTTTCGCTATCAACTCACTGCGTTTGGCCGACTCCATCCAGCCACGCAAATGTGACTGCGTATCAAAGCGGATAATGATCGTGTAGGTTTCGGTCAACCCCGCAATGGGACGGATAACGTTCAAATCCAGATGCCCCGGGGCACTTTTAGATTGCGGGGCGATTTCATTTAGCCAGGCTTCATACTCGGCGTGTTTGTCCTTATCAACCTGATGGGTAATCACCGCCGTCGCGCCCTCGGTTATCGGATCCACACGCTTTTGTTGCATAACTCACTTCCTAAAAATTAAAAAAACTGGACAAACGCTTTAGCCATAAAATATCAAGGCCTGCGTTTTTTATAAAATTCTATCGTAGATATCAAAATGATTTAGGGCCAGTGCAAACATATTGAGTGTTTAAACTGACCCTAAATATTAAGCTGATGCCGGAACCAAACCCTAAGTCATAATCGACCTGCTGTTAGTTCGGTCCTTCGTCGATTGTTACCCCAACAGGCGTGCCCGACCAGCCCACAGTCCAAAAAGACCGAAAGCGAAAAGCGGCAATGCCGCTGGTAATGGCACCGGATTCAACTGACTTGCGAGTTCCGCGGTGGTGAAAGTGCCATCATTACCAAACGTCCAGGAAGAGAAGTTGATGAATTTTCCTGAGAACAGTTCATCACCCGAAACGCCAAAGGACATATATATCAGCGCGTCAGTCATATCAAATGACAAAATATTGGATAGTGAAAAGTCGTTAAAGAAAACGCTGTTATTACCCAGCCCCCCATCAAAGAAGCCGGTGCTGAGCATGCCCGAGGTCAGCCCATCTACGATAAGCGAGTCATCGCCACTGCCAAAAATAACATTACCAATAATCTCGCTGTTGCCTGTCAGTAACAGGCTGCTGTTACCCTGATTAGGTGCAAACTCGATGGCATTCCCTCCCCGGCCCACTAAAGTGCCGCTGTTCTCAATGGTGATCTCAGAAGTGCTGGCTTCATCTGCACCAATGGCCCGGACACCTTCGATATAACCTTCGTTGATAATGGTCAGAGGACCAGCATCGCGAACCTCACCCTGTGTAGGCTCGAACAGTGCGTCAACATCAATGCCGCTACCGCCATTCAATGGATCACTTGCAGACCCAGTAGAGACAATCACACCAGTGGCATGGTTATGCACTCTGCCCTCATCAATGTCGATCCCGTCATCGGTACCCAGAATCACACCATAGTTATCTGCCGTTCCGCTGGCGAATTGTACGCCGTCTTCATCGTCAGTGGCACCGGTATTGGTCCAGGTCTTTGTGTCCGCATCCCAAGACAACCCGTTCAGGGCGACAGTGCCGCGATTTTCAAGCGTGAAATCCTCACGTGCTTCAATCACTTCCTCACCACCACGAAGCGTACCGTGGTTAATCACGGTACCACCCGGTCCACGACTCTGGATGGCGCGCCCATCAGTACTTTGGATCAGGCCGTAGTTGGTGATATGAGCATTTTCCAGTTCAGCGTCATTGTCCAACCTGACAGCCTGATTTTCTGCAAAGATTTTCCCGCTTTCCCGGTTTATCAATGTGAAATTATCCGCATCATCCTGAAGGCGAATACCGCGGTCACCGCCACGAATGGTGCCGGAATTGTCAATTGTCAGATTCGCGCCCTTGCCCCGAATCGCGTCATCGTTACCGCTTTCAATCAGCCCCTGATTATTGACCGATTGATTCGAGCCCTCCAATTGAACCGGACGCCCACTGGCACGGATAATCTCTGCATCACTCTCGATGGTTACGGACAAATTGTTTCGGTTGTCATTGATATTGCCACTGTCTGTCGCAGTACAGAGCAGCGTCGGTGAATCAGCAGTGCCGCCCGGAATACAGGTTGCTGCCATAACGGGCACGTTGACCAAAGCCAGTGCTGAAGCGAAAATTAATTTGTGTGTATGTCTCACGTTACCTCCAAGTCTGAACATTGATATCAGAAATGAAGGTAGTGGGTTTTTATGACAACTCTATTAATTTTGAAATTAATGTGAACTAAGGCTCACCAAAAAATCTGGAAAAGTGGTAACCCTCTGCGTTGATTTAATCCGTCTTACTTATTCCGTACATTGCGTACTAAAAACGAATTTCCGGGGCCACGTTTTAATTCAAATAAATCAATGGCTTTAAACAGGCCACTGAGATTTTTGAAGCCATAGTTTCGGGTATCAAACGAGGTTTTATTAGAGATGTTTGCTCCAACAGGTCCAAGCGCCGCCCAGCCATCTTCATCTTCGGTTGCCTCAATGGCCTGCCGCAGCAAATGTATCAATTTGGTATCGGATTTGATGTTCTTGGGTTTAACCGCTGTTTTGGTGACTTCTTTTTCTTGATCCAAAAAAAGAAACTTAGAACATGCGTTCACAAATGCCGATGGTGTCTTCCGCTCGCCAAACCCCAATACCACCTTGCCTTCAGCTAAGGCTCTGGTCACCATCGGCGTAAAATCACAATCCGATGACACAAAACACATCACGTCAATCTGCTTGGTATACATCACATCCATCGCATCAATAACCAATGCAATATCCGACGCATTTTTCCCTTTGGTTAAATCATATTGTTGGATGGGCTGAATCGCATATTCATGCAACAGATCTTCCCAGGCCTTTAGCGTCGGCGACTTCCAATTGCCATAGGCTTTACGGATAGTGACCACACCATAGTTCGCGACCTCGCTCAGAACATCTTCAAACTTACTCGCGGGCGCATTATCCGCATCAATAAATAATGCTATTTTCTGTTTTAATTCATCCATGTTTGCACCTCAAGCGAATATAGATTTGTAGACGGTTGGCTATCAACTGATACTGGTTTTTTATTACGACTTTATCACTGATAGCCGGATGGATTTCAATTGACTCTGACCCTTTTGGTCCCTGACCCTTTTGGTCCAGGATGAACTAAAAAACTAACAAATTTTGAGTTTTTCCCTGAACCTGATTATGTCCATTCCTCTTTATTTAGCCATATATGTGCACTCAACATATTGCTAGTGCTAATATACTCACACAGCGGTACCACTATCACTTATAAAGATGCAGACATGGAAGTGCCATATGAGTACAAAAAAATTCCCGAGTTTTTATCCAACCCACATAACTGTTCCACATCAAGATGCAACAGAAAAATCATTTGAATGTCTGTATAGATTTGCGGATGCTAGCCCAGCCACTTCCAGTGATTTCAGAGCAAGATGTAATGAGCCATGCACAGACCGGTATCGAAAAAAACATCAAAATAACCCAAGGTTTTATGGTACGTCATTTTTTACCTGTAAACGCAAATTAGATAAATTACAAGAAATGCACCCCGATGGCTTTGCCACAAAATTAATTACTAACGGGGCAGTCTCCCAAGAGCTAGGGCTCAGTTTGAAGGAAACTAAGCATGTCTGTCTTTGGTTTTATGAAGGCTGTTTCCCTACTGGGTTTAAGGTGTAACGATGTTTGATATTGAATTTGCAACTACACCTTTTGGCAGTCTAAAAATTAATAATGTTTATGCCTATTATGACGAGCCAACTATATTTAGTGCAAAAAATGAATTTGGTCAGCTGTACTTTTGCTATTGGATTAAGGAGGATCAAGAGGCTGAATATTGGATTATTAACCCAGTATCGGGAGAGTTAATTAATAAACTAGAACAAAAAAAATTCCCTATTTCAAAGCTTATAAAACCTTCTGGATATGAATATATATTTATGTTCCGATTTCCATTTGATGACAAAGGTGAGCTTGAGAGAATTGATGTACCCACTCGCAAAAAATTGCCCTTCACTTTGCCTGAAAGCTCTGTATACATAGTTGACAATATCAATGTCGATGGCTCGCGTAAACATACTCATCGTGTGAGACTAAGCAAAGAAAATTCACATGAGTTTTTGCCTGATAAATTGGCTGCACTTTTTCAAGCTTTCTCTAATTATTACAACGCGCTACGAAAGTCTCAAAATGTATCTTCAAGTCTTGCAACCATCGATGCAACCTCAGGCTCATTTAATTTCAGGGTCAAGGCTTCGAATATTTCTGACTTGCAAGAGAAGGTTTACCCGACATTCAGGAATGCTTCGTCATTTGAAGGTTTGCAAGAAATTATAGCGACTGCACAAATTGATTTAGTGAGTATGAGAAAGTTATTCGGTTTACTTAAAGATAATGATACTGATATTGAGTTAATTGAAGAAAGTAGCACAGAGGTTATTTTAAAGTTAAGAGCCGAGGATGTTCAAAATCTTTTACCAGAGCTTGATGAAAAGCTGACAATATATCTTGATAGCACGATGGTACCTCAAGCGGACCATTTAGATTCTATCAAGCGTTATATTGAATTAATTAATCAACATGGTTATGTGACAGCTGACACTTTTGATAAAACACCCCGTCAAGTGAGCTATTACCGTGATGCAGTAATCCTATTAGGATTACTGCATGATTATGGTAAATTAACACCAATCGGTTTGAGGGCTCTTGAGTTGGGACGTAATGATTTTGTTGGTTTATTAAAAAATCAATTTGAAGAAACTGAGTGTGGCTACATTTGGATGAATGTCTCTGGCGTAACGTCAGCTACCAGTTTAAATGAGAATGCAGCTGGAGATTTTTTGATTGAGCACTGTAGAGGTCTGAGTAAAAATACAGCTCAAAGGAGAGGGGCAACACTCAAACGCTGGATTGAAGAATTCAAAGGTCTATAATTGATTTAGTCTTGTGGACGTAAGCTTTATTGCTTCTGCATTAGTGTCGTTACCCCAATAGTCACGATCCAATTCTAATGCCGCGACACCAAATGCTCCGGATCCACAAAAAGGGTCTATTACTAATTCCCCCTCTGATGTGCTTTGTTCAATGAGCACCTTTGCCAGATCTACCGGTTTCTCTGTAGGGTATCCTCTATGTACTCTTGGATAACCAAGTACATCAGGAATCCCCAAATTGTTTAGCTTTCTTTTACCTTTTTCAAAAAATAAGATGAATTCATAACGTGCTCTGTAATGATATCCCATTCCTATTCTTTGTTTATCCCAAACGATCGGTTTCCAAAATTTAAACCCCACCTTTTCACCAATAGGCTTTAAATAAAACATAGTTTCTTGATCACAGAAAATGTAGCAATGTGTATTTTTTTTTAATACTCGATATAGCTCGCTCATTAAAGCTTCTAATCTTTCATTTGGCAAAATTTCAAACCATACGTTTGATGAGGATTTACTTTGTTTTAGTCGAGTGGTCGTGCCAATTTTACGATGTTTTTCAAGAGATTCGTACGGGGGGTCGGTAACTACCAAGTCAACAGATTCTGACTCTATTGATTTTAACCAAGAAATCGCATCATATTGCGATAATCGAAAATTCATTTGATGCTCCATCCTAGAGAGGAAAGATCTTCTCACAGTTTTCTTTATCATGCTTCTTTAAATGATTTTTTGATTAAATTAGAGCAGAGAGTTTTGAATTTATTCATCTAGTAGCGTCTGCGTGGGACCAAGGGAGCAGACTCGATTGATATTTCTGTTTGGGAGGAATATCCATTTCGGATCCAGAACACTAAGTAACTCGAATGTGCCTGCCCCCCCTTTTTGATTATCCTTAAACAGCGCTATTTGAGATCATTTGGAGTTCCATCTGTTTTTCGAGATGCCCAACCTGTAACTTCGGAAACAACAAATCCATCATCGCTGTCGAGGAATTGAGCAAAGTGTTCCCTCAAGTCCTTGGCAGTTGTATTCATCTGCTTGAAGCACCAAGTAGATTCAAGAATTCGTACAGCACTGAGATTTTCGAGTTCATCATATAGTGGCTGATAGCGCCTCGAATTTCTCAAATCGTAGGTTACAAAATACAAAGCCATAGAGATTTCCTTTTAGTGTTTCACGTGTCAGCCAACTGGTATTCATTTATCCAATCCATTGATTGTAATGGCCTGAATATTTCATAGATTTGAATTACTAGCAAATTAAGTAGTGATAAGTAGTTGAGCAATCAGGTTTAAGGTGTCCATTAAGAGGCTCAACGATTAGGCAACACCAGCTCTGGATTTCAATAAAAGGAAAAAAACAACAATCAATTGCTTTCACTGCCATCTAGAAAAATAATCACCCGATTTAACCGTTCATTATGTATCTCATGGCTGCTATCCATAAAAGGATGGGCATAATTCGAGCCGATATAAACACTCGCTCCTTTTTGTTCAGCTCGTTCTCTAAACTCAGAGGTCATTTCGGGGCCAAGAACAGAATCCTTTTCGCCCATTATGAGCAGCATATTTATCGCATCATCTGGAATATTTGCTACAGGATCAATACGCTCTGGACAGCCGTGAGGGGACAATCTGCTTGGGCTGGAGTCAATCACTGCGCGATCGAACTGGGCTCCACTTCCGATTACGTTTGCCATTACAGCGCCACCAAGCGAAATCCCATAAAGCAGTTGTTTCTCATACTGTGTGTTCAGATGAGCCACTAATTCTTTGTAATCTTCGATGATGGCGTTAATTCTGCGTTTGCCTTGTGACTCGCCGTAGCCGCGATAATCATAAATATAGATATCGTAACCTCGTTGAGAAAAGCGCTCTAAAGTAGTAATCATCAGGTCGGCTATCATGGCGTTACCCATCGCCACCAGAATGTAGCCTTCAGGTTCTGTTGCTAAGCCGTTTTCATCTTGTGCCTGATATTTGTAACCTTTCAGAATTTTGTTATCCGCGGTGGTAAATTCTGTTCTCTGTATAAGGTCGTTTCCGGCAACCCTGGATGCATCTGGAGTCGGGGCCATCGAACTCCACATGGTAAAAACCAATCGCTCTTTAAACCATCCACATACGGTCGCTTCACGATCGGCTGAAAATGCGAAATTTGGCAGGACAAGCAATAAAACAGATAAATACTTTTTTAGGTTAACCATATGATTCATCCTCCGTTAGTCTGGCAACTCTGGCTCTGGTTTCAGAAACGGTGCTGGATCAACCGGCCCGCCTGAGTAAATGCCAAAGTGAAGATGCGGTGGGGTGGTGATAGCGTTGCCAGTGTTGCCGACATATCCGAGTATGTCCCCTTTTTTAACCTTATCGCCGGATTCAACCGCGAATGAATCCAGATGGGCGTAATAATACCGGGCGATGCCGAATCCAATCATGCTGCCCGATAACCAAACATGTTCGCCTCCTCTGGCACCTGTTCCGGTTCGGACATAGCCATCAATCAACGCTGTGACGGGTGTTCCTCTCTCTGCAAATATATCCACACCGTGATGCTTTCGGGCGCCGCCATCACGAGCAACACCGAAGGCGCTGCCGATATCCCGTTGCCCTGCCCCTTCTACGGGGAACGGTAATGAACCGCCATTAGCCATCGCCAATAAATATTCTGCACTGGCAAATAACTCTGGTTGGAGAACGATGCGGTAGTCACCCGCTTTGGACACAACCTGACTATTGGTTAAGTCATCTGAGTCCAAATCCGTGACGGTTGACCATTCTTGATCGTTTTTTTCGCGCCGTTCCAGGCTGGCGTAAAGCCGACTTTCAGACGAATCCATTCGTGAGAATTGCCATATCAGCTTTTCGCCTCGCTCAAGCGCCACCTGATAAACATGTGCCTCAATTTCATCGCTCGCAAAGGATTCAGTTGTGCGGTACTGACCCACAGCTTGAACAGGCTGTTCAGCTGCTCGATCGACAGCTTCTGCCCAGCGCTGCCCCAATGGACTATCCAACAATCCTGCCAATCGCAAACGCCAGACAAAGATATCTCTTGGTGACCATCCCAGAATATCAAAAGCAACGTATCGGACTGCATTCTCGCTGCTTTCAGCTGCGTTTTGTCTTAAGTCATCACGCACAGTCAGTAGAACGACTAATAAAGCTAACAGACCAAAAAGTAACCAGGCTCGTATGCTTCGTTTCTTTGGATTTATTAGAGACTGATCAGCGCTCTCATGTTCTGTCTGAATATTTTCAGGCTCAGGTGTTTGCTCGCTATCAGTTGTTTTGGATGGGTCGTCACTCATACCAACATTTATCTCTTTAATAGATTATTGATATGACAGACTCTAAGGAAGAATGGTCGTAGGCGATATGATTGAGGTTAAATCGTAGCTAATGATTTAGCTTGTTATACAAAATGCACTAATCAACAGATAGATTCGTCCGATTAGAAATTTCATTGACGTTCTTGGGTGGGAACACCAAATATTTTGAGAATCAAAGTAAAAATTTGCTCAGGTTGTTGCATTTCTTTCGTCATTGATTCGCAGTTTTTACCAAGCTCCAGATACTGTTCAAAATATTTATTAGCTTCATTTTCATTTTTATCAAAACCAAATAAGCCTAGTGAGTAGGCCGTGGCATAAAAGGCATTAGATAAAAAGAAAAGTTTTTCATGTGACTGTTGCATAAAAGCTAGAGCATCTGATGATTGGTTCTGTCTGTATTTTATGACAGATAAATAGAATTCTGCCTCGCCAGTATTAATGCTGTCTTTGGATTTATGAAGTGAGTTAAAAGCAATATGCTGAGCTTCTTCATCGCCATTTAATATCATATATTTAGCTGTAAACAGCTCATCACTTGCACACTTTTCTGCGAAAGCAGAATGCAATGGTAATAATAAAATTATTAATGCATAGATTAATTGCATTCTCTTAAATCCAGAAAAATTATTGCCGATAAATCTGTATGTGATTAAGCAAAGTCAAGCAGATATAGATTAATAAGACTCTACCCACCGACCTCGGCATCAACAAACCCGGTGTTCATTTACCTGAAATTGTTACATACCAGGTTGATGAAGCTTGCTGGAAATTAGCCGATTCAAACTTACTCCTGACTCTGCTGCCTCAATCGTTAGCATTCGATGTGTTTCTGGTGGCACGCGCACCATGAATTTACCGCTATATTGTTTTGACGACAGTGGTTCGGGAACTGGCTCGTTATTTTTACGCATATCTTCAACGCAGTCATGAACCAATTGACGAATACCTTTCAAGGCATGTTCAGGATCTTCAGCCAACCAACTAAGGCTTGGGAATTCAACACACAGCCCTACATGCTCCTGGTCTTCTTCAGACCATGTCACTCTGTACGTATAACGATCAATATTTTTTGCCACTTTGCACCTCCATCCGTTCAACAGCCTGAAGCACCTGCTTCACTTGATAGGCTTTAGACATCCCTTTGGTATTCTGAATATTTACCCTGGGATCTCCTTTCCATGGGGTCCGATAAACTCTGTGGCTCGAACCAGATTGTCTTGGCTCTCCGAAATAGGCATCACAAACCTTACATAGGTCATTGAATTTGATGCTTTTAGGATTTTCTCTCATCTGGTTGAGAATATCTTGAACTTTTGCCATGGGAAAATGATACCAATATTGATACTAATGTCAATTGGTTTTTTAGAGCTTTACCGCAAGATTAAGTATGTTAGTGAGCTCATCAGTTTTCAAAAAATTGTTATGCATTTTCTGCTATTACAGTTAGGTTGAACCCTTCATCTGTGGTGGGCTCAACAAAGTACTTTTTAACCAGCTCGAACATCTGTTCAGTATCAGTTGCCGCCCTCTGTGGTTGTTCCTTGCGTCTTTTTGCAATCTGCTCTAGGCAAATCTCATTTGGCTGGTCAATGTAGATTAGCTCATGAGGAGCCTGGATCTCTGAAAAAATGCTTCTAAACCACTCTCGTTGTGGAATCGTATTTGCTGGAAAGTCCATTACCACATCAGTTCCTGTTGTCAGGATCGATTGAACCAGTTTCTTCATTTGGGGCTTAAGCCGACCAGAATATTTAATGTAATCTTCCAAGGTCTCAATACTATTCGGAAACATTGATTCAAGCCATTCGTCTTCTGAAAGCAGTATGGCGTTTCGTTTCTGAGAGATTTCGAGCGATTTTGTCGATTTCCCTGCTCCCATTTTTCCGCAAAAAAACGTCAATACTCCTTTGTTCATTTTTTACCTCTTATTGCATATCAGCATGTTAATGAGGTCCTTGGCCTCATAATAATTATTACCACTCAATCTTTAACTCTTATTTCGAGGTCTCCCCAAATCACTTCCGGATGACGAAATGCAATATCAATTAACGCCTTTGCTGGTCCCGAAGGTTTACGACGCCCCTGCTCCCATTCCTGCAAGGTCCTTGGGGAGATATGAAGGACCTCCGCAAACTCTAATTGTGTCAGGCCCGTTTTACTACGCGCCTCTGCCACTTCATTGGGCTCAACACGACTGACCCGCGCGGCTTTGCCCGCTTTCATTTCTTTTACTGATTGAAGTAGCTTGTTACCAAGCTCTTCCGCGCTCAAGGTTTCGTTACTCATTTTCAATAAATTTAAGATCTGTTTAAAAACTCGAGTATAGAGTCATTGTTAAGCCGTTGCTTATGCCCCATGCCCGGTTTGTGATACAGCATTCCAAGGGCGAATATTCTTCAACTTATCTTCAAGGGCATCTGCCGCAATCTCAGTATCGTAGGCAGCCTGAGCTCGCAACCAGTAGCCATTAGATAAACCAAAAAAGCGACAAAGTCGCAGGTCTGTGTCTGCAGTTATAGAACGGTTTCCAGCAATAATCTGGCCGATTCTCTGAGCAGGCACCCCAATTTCTTTAGCCAAACGATATTGAGAGATCCCCATTGGATCAAGAAATTCTTCTTTCAATAATTCGCCTGGCGTTACAGCTTCAATGTTTCGCATGAGTTGGCCTCATAATGATTATTGCCACTCAATCTTTAACTCTTTATGCGATTGAGCACAGTCACGCAGATAGAGATTAATAAGGCTCTGATAAGGGAGGTTCTTCTCTTCAGCGAGATTCTTGAAATACTCCACGGTATCCTCATCAAGCCGAATCGTAACCTGCTTTTTGAGTTTCTTGGCGTATGGATTCTTAACTGAATCGGAAAAATCGTAATGATCACGCATGTCTATATCCTTCATAAATTTTTCGTTCTCGCCTATTTGCTTTACGAGCAGAGATGATTCGAATGGTGTCAGCTTCTCTGACGCAATGACACACCACTAACAAACGCGAATGAATGCTTGTTCCTAAAAGTATGAAACGATCCTCTTCGTCTGAATGATCTGGATCAGCTATAAGCCGACCGAACTCGTCTGTAAAGGCTGTTTTTGCCTCTTGAAATGTGACGTTATGTTTTTTTTGGTTGGCGGCATCCTTACTTGGATCCCACTCAAAGATAAGGTGTTTCATAAATTACATTGTAGTTACGTTGCAATTACTGTCAAGGTACATTTTAGCCTCTACTTTTCTCGAAGAATTTTGGCATCAAAAAAACTTTTGGCTTATTCTGTGTCTAACCAAACGTTATTTATTGGTAATTGTTTAATGACAAAACCACAGTCTCTTTTTCATTATTTGCTTATCGGCTTGTTTATGCTGTCGATGCTGCTGCCTGCTGCGCATGCAGAAGATAATGATATGGCTGTGCACCATGAAATGAGCGAGCAACAGCATGATTGTCATTCCGATGCTGAACCTCAACCAAAGCACACTACCAATTCACATTGCGCCAGTGACAATTGTCAGTGTGCTGCAGCGAACTGCCATGCTTCTGGTGTGTTAGGTTTTCAACCGATTTTTATGGCCTCCCTTTATTCGCAAAGCCGTTTGGCAATTACTGCTGAGCAGCTTGTTAGCCAATCTCCCACCAAACTAGAACGCCCTCCCCGCAGCTAATCCTCTTTTCTGTTCGGTATCTCTGATACCTACCCGAATTAACTGAGGATAGATCTCATGAAACAAGTTAGTCGCTGGCTGATGCTGTTATCAGCTGCAATATTCCATACCGCAGCCATTGCTGGCGTGACGGAATACACACTGGTCATAGACCGTGAACTGGTCAATATCACTGGCAAAACAGTAGAACGCATCACCGTGAATGGTGGCATTCCCGGCCCGATTATGGAGTTTACCGAAGGTGATGAAGCGGTTATCCATGTGGTGAACAAACTGGATGAGCCGACATCTGTGCATTGGCACGGATTACTGCTGCCGCCTGAAATGGACGGTGTCCCAGGTCTGGGTGGTTATGAAGCCATCAAAGCCGGTGAAACGTTTACTTATCGTTTTAAGCTTCGTCAAAATGGCACCTATTGGTATCACGCGCATAGTGCGTTACAGGAACAGGATGGTCATTACGGCGCACTGATTATTCACCCCAAAGATGAACCGGTGGTTCAAGCTGATCGGGATTATGTGGTGCTGCTTTCTGATTTCAGTAATGAAACCGGCCAGCAAATTCTCGGCAATCTGAAAAAAAGCCCGCATTTTTACAATTATTCACAACGTACTGTTGGGGATTTTTTCAGTGAAGTACGCGAGCACGGCTTAGCTTCCGCCTGGCAAGATGCAAGCGCCTGGGGACAGATGCGAATGTCACCAACCGATCTGGCTGATGTTCGGTACGATGCGTTTCTGGTGAATGGTCAAACCAATGATCAAAACTGGACCGGAATCTTTAAGCCGGGGGAACGCGTGCGATTACGCTTTATCAACGCCTCGGCCATGTCGATGTATGACGTGCGGATACCCGGTCTGCAAATGACCGTTATTCAGGCTGATGGGCAATATATCGAGCCGGTTACGGTTGATGAATTTCGTTTTGCCGTTGCTGAAACCTACGATGTGATTGTCACGCCGCAGGCGGATCAGGCCCATACCATCGCTGCTGAATCAATTGATCGAACTGGTTTCGCTTTGGGCACTCTGGCTCCTCGAGAAGGCATGAAAGGACTGATTCCTGCACATCGACCACGTTCCTTATTAACCATGGCCGATATGGGACATGATATGGATCACGGCGATCATCAGATGAGTCAATCTACAGATTCAATAGATCATAGCGGGAACGATATGCATGGACATGATCATCATGCGATGCAGCACGATGAACCAGCCGAAATACAAAGTGGCTGGGCCGACGCCAGCACACCTGAAGGTCATAAAGCACTGCAATACAGTGATTTAAGAGCGCTTGGCACACAAACCGATCTGCGTCCTGCCGAACGGGAAATTGTGGTGACACTGGGTGGCACTATGGAACGATTTATCTGGACTTTAAATGGCCATAAATTCGGTGATCCGGGCTTTGAGCCGATTAAACTCAATTATGGAGAACGGGTCAGGCTGATTTTTAAAAATGAAACCATGATGGCGCATCCGATGCATCTGCATGGCATGTTTGTGCAGCTGGAAAATGGTCAACCGGGTGAAAAGTTACCCAACAAACACACCGTAAATGTGACACCAGGCACCGAATATTCCGTGCTACTGACGGCTGATGAACCGGGCGAATGGGCGTTTCATTGTCATCTTCTTTATCACATGTCTGCCGGCATGATGTCTACGGTGGTCGTCGCCGAATTTGATGATGACGATTTGCCCGCCTCTCAACCAGCACATCACGACATGGGAGGTCATCATGATCATCACTAAATCCAAACTGGTTTTCACGCTAGTATTAAGTCTGCTTATCTCTACCAGCCATGCCGAAGAACATCAGCATGGCGATCACGGCCATGAATCTCAGTTATTCCATGCCTTATGGTTTGAAGCCCAACATGGCGGTGGCAGTAAAGGTGATAAAACCCATATTGAATGGGATGGCTGGATCGGTGGTGATACCCACAAACTCTGGCTGAAAGGTGAACGGGAAGGCCACAAAGGCAAGCTGGAAGGGAGTGAAGTCTGGGCGTTATATAGCCGGAATGTGCACGATTTCTGGGATGCTCAACTGGGTCTGCGTGTTGATACTCAACCTGAATCCACCCGTTATTTAACGCTGGGTTTTAATGGGCTGGCGCCCTATCTGTTTGAAACTCAGGCGCATCTGTTTATCAGCGATTATGGTGATGTCACTGCCCGGCTAAAACAAAAGAACCATCTGCTGTTCACCCAGCGTTTTGGCTTTGAACCCTACTATCAACTGGACTTCACTGCTCAGAACGTTGAACGGCAGGATTTAGGCAGAGGCTTAAGCCAAGGGGAATTGGGCATCAAACTGTTTTATGAAATCACCCGTAAAGTTGTGCCTTATCTGGATCTGAAATACGAACGTAAATTTGGTCGTACCGCCTCCATCGCCAGAAATGCCCATGAAAGCGAAGAAGACTGGATTGCTTCAGTCGGCATCAAACTGCTTTTCTAAAACGCTCATAATCAAAGCTCGCTTTAATCCAAAACTCGTTCCCATGCTCCGCGTGGGAACGCAGCTTTTCACCTAAAAAACAGTTCCAATATTCATAAACTTGATAAAAGTACGGTATATTCATTTAAAAATCGTTAAACGAATTCTGTTCTGCAAGTCGAGGCATCACCTTGAGAAACCAAAAATAATGCTGTCAAAACAACATGCTTTCTATCGGGATATGCCCCTAGGCGATGTCTCAGAACAGCTGGCAGCACAGGACTGGTTACCCTCTTTTGAGATGGCTCAGATTTCTTCTGGTGATTATCAGGGACGATATCAGGAACTGGGCAATCAAGGAGTGAGTGTCGTTGCTGAGCAGCAAAATTGCACTGTTCATAAACGCGGCACTATGAATGCAAAACACTGCACTATTTCTTATGTTCGATCTTCCAACGAGTCTTTGCGTTTTTCTGAATACAACGCGTTTAAAAATGCCTTGTTTTTCCTGCCTAGTCAGGCCGAATTAGATATTCTGGTCGGCGCCGATGTGGAAACCCTCTATTTTCGGTTTGAAGAATCAGTCCTGCTGGAATCGGCCAGAATCATTAACCCCCAACGCTGGGAAAATGCACCGGCTAGCCTGCTGCTTTTAGATGCAATCGACCGTAAGCCATTAGAGGATTTTACCGATTACCTTTTTGCCAATCCCGCAGTTAATCTGACTGATAATGTGCTCTTGGACGGAAAAAACATCACTTCGTTAATTTTGGAAAAGGTGTTGTTAACCATTGATTCGTCCGAGATACACGAAGCGGCATCACCAGATGTGATTGCCCGGCGGCGAGCCTGTGAGTTGGTGAATCAGGCTATAGACTATGTCAATTCAGGTCTTGAGAGTCACATTTGTCCAAGTATCGTTGATATCTGTACCGACTTGAAAATCAGTCAACGTAATTTGCAGTACTGCTTTAAAAAGGTATTGGATATTAGTCCTAATGCCTACCTTTATCGGCTGAGACTCAATCGGGTACGTGCCCAACTACTTAGACCCAAAGACAGTGATGTGACGGTCACCGAAGTCGCTTTTCACTGGCATTTCTGGCATCTGGGACGTTTTTCCAGTGATTATGTTCAGCTTTTTGGTGAGCTCCCCTCGGCGACCCTGCGTCGTGCATTAAGTTAATTTCTGTGAAATTTTCGGTTTGCGAAAATCGGATAGCCGCAATGCATTCAACTGCGTAAGTTACTGGATTTGTTCGCTCAATAGGAATAATCCATGAACCGCCATTTTCGGTTTATACGTAAAACCGCTTCAACTACGTTAATTTCATTGCCAAAGTCATCATCTGTTCATAAAGCAACCATTACCTTTTTGACAACGTTCATAGTGATGATGCCAGCTGTATCTGCTGATTTAAATTGGGTCGCTGGCACTGGCGACTGGGAAAACGCCAGCAACTGGTCGAGTGGATTCGGTTCAATGGTTCCAGATGATGATAGTTTTGTCTTTATCGATAATGGCGGCACTGCGCAGGTTCTGGTGCCTGGTGCCACAGCGTTCGAGATTAATCTAAGCAATGGCTCACTCGATATTTTGGGCGGCGGTCAATTGGAAAGCTCGGCCGGTAATGTGATCGGAGGTGGTGCTGGCAGCAGTGGCGCAGTGACTGTCGACGGAATTGGCTCAAGCTGGCAGCTTTCTGGCCCCATTGCTCGTTTAAACGTTGGCTCTTCAGGCGAAGGTACTCTTACGATTACCAATGGCGGTGAAGTGCTCAATGCTGACTCCTCATTGGGCGTTACTATAGGGGAGAATGTTGGCAGTAATGGCACAGTGACCGTAGATGGCGCGGGCTCTAACTTTACCAATATTCAGTCCAGTGTAATCGTAGGCAACTCGGGAAGCGGCACGCTTAATATCCTTAATGGCGGTACGGTCAGCAACGCCTTCGGTTCTATCGGCGGGTCTGCAGGCGGTGAGGGAACAGTAACCGTGGATGGCGCTGGATCCAGTTGGAATAATACCCTCCAAACATTATATCTAGGCGAGTCAGGCAGCGGCACACTAAATATCATTAATGATGGGGTGGTCAATGTCAACAGTGGCTCGGGGACTGTTTTATTAGGACGATATGGCAGCGGCAGCGGCACATTGAATATCGGTAATGGTGGTGCGGCAGGCATTCTCAATGCGGCGTCGGTTAATGGAGGCTCAGGTACAGCAACACTTAATTTCAACCATAATGAGAGTAATTATTTTTTTACCGATGACAGTACTTCGGGCGGCGATACTATCCGAATAACGGGAACCACCGATGTCAATTTTGTTGGCAGCGGCTCAACATATATAAGTGGTAATAACACTTACACCGGCAGCACTAATATTAGTAGCGGAAAGTTAGTAGTGTATAACGGCGGAACATTGGGAAACAACAGTGCGGTGACCGTTGGTACTGGTGCCATGCTTGAATCGTTATCTGATCTGACAATTGGCTCGTTAGCAGGTAATGGTACTGTTGATGTGGATACCGGGTCGGGTGGCTTTACACTGACCGTTGGTGGCGATAATACGTCCACTGTTTTTAGCGGCACAATTATTGACTTTAGTTATTTAACTAAAACAGGAACGGGAACGCTTACCATGACTGGCAACAACCCTTATTACGGTGCCACTATCGTTAATGATGGACTGCTTGTCGTGAATGGCTCCATTGCCAACTCCGGTATAACGGTCAATGCAGGAGGGTCACTGGGCGGTAGTGGCACACTTGGCAGTATTACAATCAATGGCGGCTCCCTCACTCCTGGCAACTCGATCGGCACAATGAACGTCTCCGGTAGTGTTGATTTCTCTGGTGGCGGTGTATATGAGGTGGAAGTGGATGCCGCAGGCAATTCCGACTTGATTAATGCCACCAGCATGGCCACCCTCACTAACGGCACGGTGTTGGTTTTACCTGAGGCGGGCAACTATTCGCTTAGCACTGATTACACTATCCTCAGTGCAGCAGGCGGGTTAGGCGGTACTACATTCAATAGTGTCAGCTCCAATCTCGCCTTTCTCACGCCGACACTGACTTATGATGCCAATAATGTTTTCCTAAACTTGCGTCGTAATTCATCTGACTATGCTTCTGTTGCGAATACGCCTAACCAGACTGCTGTGAGCACAACACTCGATACTGTCGCAGGCATAGGCAGCCCTAACTTGGATAATCTGTTTAATAACCTTAATATTCTGTCGGCTCAAGGTGCCCAGCAAGCCTATGACTCACTCAGTGGTGTGCAGCACACCCACAGCAATCTAATCGCTTTGCAATCCCTTAATCAGTTCCAGAGTTTGCTACTTGATCGGCTGCAAAGTGGCTCTCCTACCCTAGCCAATAACGGGCAGATTCAGTTGGCCTACAATGACACCGGCACGATGACCGATGCAGGAACAGCTTTACTAAGCAATAAACCAGCTGATAATCGTGGCTGGTGGCTGCGTGGTACAGGCAGTTATGCCGATATTGATGGTACTTCCAATGCCAGCGGTGCACATTACAAATCAGCTGGTACAGCCGCCGGCCGGGATATTTATGCCGATGATGCACTCACGGTGGGGTTGGCTTTTGGCTATAACCGGACTGATGCCAGCGTGTCACAAGGCAGTTTGGATGTAGACAGTTATCAGGCTGCTTTGTATGGCAAAAGATTATTTACCGACAACTATTACATGAGTGCTATCGCTGGGGTTGGCTATCATGATTTTGAGAGCAATCGTCGCGTGACTGTTGGTTTATCGAATACTACTGCCAGAGCGGATTACCATGCCTGGACCAGTAATCTCGCCGTTGAAATTGGCCGACTAATTGAAGTTAGTGCGAATACCAGCATCACGCCACTCGCCGGACTGGAATATGCCCTTGTCAATCGGGATGATTTTGTTGAAAAAGAGGCCGACGCAGCCAATCTAAATGTACGCCGTGACCAGCAGGACTCTTTACGCTCCGCTCTCGGTGCGCGTATTACGCATCAATGGAAAACGCAAAAAGGCTATCACATTCAACCCACCGCTGAACTGGCTTGGGTTCATGAACTCATGGATAACGAAGCGCAAATGCGTGCGGGTTTTGCTGCAGCCTCGCTAGCTAACTTCCAGGTCGATGGCCCGGAGCTTGACCGTAATCGAGCCAGGTTAGCTCTGGGTCTCGATATGCAGATGACTGAGCTAACTTCAATACAACTGGGGTACCAAGGCGAATGGGCCAGTTCTGACCAACGCCATGATCTTTCAGCAACTTTCAGAATGGTGTGGTAATCCCTCCTCCCCCTCAAACCTCGTTCCCACGCTCCGCGTGGGAATGTCAGTTTGATCAATGCTCCCTATCCCCTTTCGCCATATAGATTACTGAGTGAATTTATCCGTTTGCGGAAATCGGATAGTCGCCTCTCCATCAATGTAATATAGTGTTTTGATTTTTTTACAATTAATTAAGAACTGTCCTTGGCAATGATGCTGTTTCAGGACTCAGCCTTACGTCATCATTCCCATCGTGGAACGGTGGTTAAACACCTCACTTTTTAACATTCGGAGTTTGGCAATGAAGATGTCAGCGGGTTCAGTGATTGAAATGACCTTATCGAAAATATCCAGCTGCTTTAAATATTTGGTCGGGTTATTCACAGTCGCGTTGTTCTTTTCGAATACTTCATTTGCACAAAATGTCACGCCAGCCAAATGGGGTTCACACCTTGATCTGGAAGGCAAAGCCGGAACCAAACGCAATTTAGGCGAAGTAGATCTATTCGTTCCACTTTTTCAGAATAATGACACACTACTTTTTACCAATATACGTGGCCGTATGGACGACCGCAGCAGCAGTGAGGGTAATTTTGGACTGGGTTTGCGTCACATGACTTCTTCTGGCTGGAATATAGGTGGCATTGCTTATCTGGATCGTCGTAAAACCAAATTTGATAATTATTTCAGCCAAACCACACTGAGTCTCGAAGCCTTGTCCATGGACTGGGATTTGCGAGCCAATGGTTATATTCCACACGGAACACGCGTTCACGAAGTCGACTCATTCAATACAGCCGAATTATCGGGCACATCAGTGATTTTTCGCGGTGGTGAAGAACGCAGTATGTCGGGTTATGACGCTGAAGTTGGCTGGCGAGCACCATTTTTTGCCGTTGATGCAGCAAAACAGCTGCGTTTCTTTGTCGGCGGTTACCGGTTTACAGGTAAAGGAATGCCCGATATTTCTGGTCCTCGCTTACGCACGGAGATGACATTCGACGACATACCCACGCTATGGAAAGGCGCACGAGTTTCGTTGGGCGCAGAGTGGCAAAATGATAACCCACGTGGCTCACAAGGCTTCATCAGTGCAAGAATTCATATCCCGCTACAGTTCTCTGGCAAATCAAAAGCACGACTGAAACCAATGGAGCGCCGGATGATTGATCCGGTTATAAGAGATATTGATATTGTGAGTCAGGCTGGCACTTACGGTCGTGCTGAAATTATTCAGCAAACAACTGATGGGCAGTCTCTCACGGTATTAAATAGCAACACAACGGCGACAACGGGGGAGCTTAATACAGCTCTGGCAAAGGCTGATGCAAATACAGTTATTCTGTCAGGAACATTCCATACCGATGATATGATCACCATACCCGAAGGCCAAACGCTTATTGGTGCTGGCAATATGACAGTACAATCATCTTCCGGTCGCACCGCTGTGTTAACCCTTTCTGGTGCCACTATTTCAACAAAAAACCAAGGTGCAGTCTATGCGTTGAGCATGGAGGATAATACGACACTGCGCGGTATGACAATCAGCATTTCTGAAACTGGTGGTTCGGGTCGTTTCGCCATCTTGGCACAAAATAAAAACGGCATTGTAATTGAAAACAGCACGATCACGAGCTTTGGTGGAACGGGTGGCGGCGTAGGTATCGATGCGATGGGATCAAGCAATATCGTAATAAAAGGAAACGAAATTACCGCCATATCGAACACTGCTGGGGCCATTGGCATCCGCGCAATGGCAGCGACGAACATCACTATTCGCAATAATAATATTTCAACATCCACCAGCAGCCTCCGCACAGTTATTGCTGGCAGTGCTACTACCTCTTTTAATGCAGCTTCTTCAGGGAATACAGCCGATGGAGGAGATTGTTTGTTTAGTGGGGCACCTAGCGGATCTGTCATGTTCAGCACCTTCAGCTGCCCTTGATTTTATGAAGCAGCAATTTCATTTGTTGCCATCATAGGATTGGATCTGATTATTTGTTCCAGCACTCCGATTGGGTGCGCGGGTTTGCCTTGATAATTTAATTGAGCCAAAAGTATGGGATTTCACCCACGCCAGCCCTAAATCCCACACTTTTTATGCTGACATATTGCTTATTCTTGGTTTAACTTTTTAAACCGGAATAACAGCACCATGAAAAAACGTCTTTCTCCCTTAGCCATGATGATTTTGACCGGACTGGCAAGCGCTCCTTTGTATGCCGCCCATGAACACGATGATGAGATGCTGGAGAGAGTGACGGTCACAGCTGCTTCTGTTCCAACGGTGGACAGCACAACATTGAGCGAAAATGACATCAGTGCTCAACGTGCTTATAAAAGTGATACCGCCGCATTTCTCAATGATGTGGCGGGCATGTCGATGTATTCAGGTGGTGGCGTCGCTGGACTGCCGTTTATGCGTGGCTTTGCTGATGATCGCCTGCGTATCAAGGTTGATGGCATGGATTTGATTTCAGCCTGTGCCAATCATATGAATCCGCCCCTCTCCTATCTTGCTCCCTCGCGTGTTTCAGAGATTCAGGTTTATTCCGGTATTGCCCCGGTCAGCCTGGGGGGTGACAGTATCGGTGGCACCATTATCGCCAAGTCAAAACAACCGGAATTTGCAGCAGATGACCAGACTATCACCAAAGGTGAAATTGGCAGTTACTATCGGAGTAATGGCGATGCCCGCGGTGGTCATCTCTCCACCACGCTGGCATCAGAAGACTTTAGTATCACGTATACCGGCTCAACCGCTAAAGCGAATAACTATAATGCTGGTGGCAATTTCAAACCGGCGGGAAATGCTGCCACCGACGGCCGTTCTTTGGATGCTGATGAAGTCGGATCCTCTGCTTATGAAAGCCGGAATCATGCGATTGATTTCGCTTATAAATTGGATAACCACCAACTGCAGCTTAAATTTGCCCATCAGGATATCCCCTATCAAGGCTGGCCAAATCAACGTATGGATATGACCGAAAACCGCAGCAATCAAATCAACCTGATCTATAACGGCATGTTTGACTGGGGCTCACTGGAAACCTCGCTTTACCGTGAAAAAACCCATCACAAAATGCAGTTTGGTGATGACAAACAGTTTCTCTATGGCTCAGGAATGATGATCGCCAATGGTATGCCAATGGAAACCGAAGGTGATAACCACGGCCTATCGGTTAAAGCCGAAATCAATGCCAATCAACGCGATCTGTTCCGTGTAGGAACAGAATTACAACGGTATCGTCTGGATGATTTCTGGGAAGCATCCGGTGGCATGATGATGGCTCCGAATACCTTCTGGAATATCAATAATGGTGAGCGGGATCGCTATGGTGTATTTGCTGAATGGGAAGCCGCCTGGAACAGCCAGTGGACTACCGTCGCGGGCATACGCCATGAAACCGTCAAGATGAATACCGATGAGGTACAAGGCTACAACACCAATATGATGATGTATCAGGCGGCGGCGGATGCGTTTAATGCCAGTGACCGTGATATCACCGATCATAATATTGATGCGACCTTGCTGGCGCGATTCAAACCTTCGGCTACCCACGATTATGAATTCGGCTACGCCCAGAAAACCCGTTCGCCCAACTTATACGAGCGCTTTGCCTGGTCAACCAACGGCATGGCGATGCGTATGGTCAATCTGGTCGGAGACGGCAATGGCTATGTGGGCAATGTTGATCTGGATCCTGAAATCGCCCATACCTTGAGCTTCACCGCCAATTTCCATGATGCGAAACAACATGACTGGCATGTGTCACTGACACCTTATATTTCCTATGTCGATGATTTTATTGATGCAGAACGCTGCAGCACAGGCGGTGGCGCTTGTACGGCAGCCAATCTCACAACCGATAATGATTTTGTTTATCTGCAATACCAGAATGTCTCAGCCAAACTCTATGGTATGGATGTATCAGGTTTCAAAACGCTTTATCAGTCAGAAAAATGGGGACAAATCACCGGAACTGCCACCCTCAGTTATGTAAGAGGTAAAAACCGTGATACCGGCGATGATCTTTATAACATCATGCCGCTGAACTCGACTTTATCGCTGGAGCACAGCAAAAACGGCTGGCGTAATAATGTCGAATGGGTGCTGGTCGCTGGCAAAGACAAGGTCAACAACGAACGCAACGAAATCGAAACCGCCGGATATGGGCTGGTGAATCTGCGTACCAGTTATGAATGGAAACAGGCGCGCGTCGATTTTGGTATGGAAAACGTCTTTGACCGTCTCTACAGTCACCCACTTTCCGGTGCGTATGTAGGTCAGGGTGCCACCATGAACACATCGGTTCCATGGGGTGTGACGGTGCCTGGCATGGGCAGATCAGTTTATGCGGGTTTGACGTTGAAATTCTGATTTTTAACAAGCTGGAAGCAGATCAATAAAGCTAAAAGTGTGACCTGCTAAACAAATATTTTCACCCATAAAACAAGGGGGCAATCACTGCCCCCACCTTTGTGTTTATTTTTATGCTCTCAGCCATTTAGCACTATGCGAATCAGGCTAAAGCTCGTTCTAAAGCCCTGCATGTAAACGTATCTGTTCTCTCCTGCCATAGCTCTATTAAAATTAATTCCCCCCAAAAAGCTAACTTTCTCAATGAGGGAAAACTCTCCATCCTCTGTTGAAAAATGGAGGTTAGATCTTGCATTGATAGATTATTCGACCTAAAGTTATGACAGTCCATAGAATATTGGAATATCAAGTGCAGTCATGTAGTGAAGAACATCAGCAACGCAATTGCAGCAGCAACGAACCCAGTGTTCAGCAACTGGAACGCACTGCTGCATTGTTCAAGGCATTAGGTGATCCATCGCGACTGACTCTTTTGTATCGTTTACGGCAAGGTGAACTCTGCGTAGGCGATTTGGTCACCACTGAAAACAAGCTATCTACCGTCTCAGCCCGTTTACAAACATTACTGAATGCGAATCTGGTGACCCGGAGACGGGATGCCCGACATCTTTATTACCGACTAGCTGATCAGCATGTTGTTGAAATGATAGAAAACGCCCTTGCACATGCCAACGAAAGTAACTGATTTAAGGAGATTGACATGAGTTGTAACGTGCATCAAAACCACTCGCACAAACACGGCCCTGACTGCGGCCATACCCAAATTGAACATAATGGCCATACCGATTTTTTACATGATGGGCACTTGCATCACGTGCACGAAGTGCATATTGATGAGCATAAAATTGAAGTGACAGCGAAAAACCCGGATGACTGCACGCCGCATCATGAATGTGCCGGTCACGATCCGGATCACGTTCACGGCCCGGATTGTGGACATGAAGCTGTACCACACGGCGATCACACCGATTATCTGGTCAATGGTCATCTTCACCATCCACATGGCGATCATTGTGATGACCACGGCCCTGTTAAGGTGCTCAGCTAGATCCAAACAAGTGTTTTTATGACTCGTTCCCATGCTCCGCGTGGGAACGTCCCTGTCTGAATAGCTGCAAGAACTCTATTCAGACCAAACCGCATATTCATTACCATTGGGATCGGTGAAATGAAACCGACGCCCTCCGGGGAATGAAAAGATATCCTGAATAATTTGACCACCAGCGTTTTTGACTTTCTCGACCGTGTTTTCCAACTCTGAACTATAAAACACAACCAATATACTTCCGTTCTCAGTTGTCGCTACTTTGTCAGATTTAAAAAATCCCCCATCCAGCCCGGCATCCTCAATGGCGACATACTCAGGGCCATAATCCACAAACGACCAGTCAAATGCGTCACTGAAGAATTGCTTTGTCACGTCGAGATTTCGCGAAGGCATTTCAAGGTAATTAATTTTTCCGGTTTGTTTCATGATTTTGTCCAGATAATTGATTATAAACTCGTATTCTTTACCTCAATAAACCACTTGGGCTGCATGGCATCAAAGTCATTCCTGATATTCCATGGTAGGTAGCTTGCCGAATCCAGTACAACGGCTTGACCATTTTCACGTTTGAAAACCACCCAGTGCCAGAAGTTTTTGCCATTTTCCTGATGATATTTGATAGCCAATAAGGCTAAATCCGGCAATTTATCCCAAGCCTCGAAAGGAATTTCATCAGCAGAAGTTTCAACTCCGCTCCGGCTTAACATCTGCCTGACATACTGCGTATCAGACCAAAGTGATTGGTCTTCAGCATAAATTCCCATTGCGTTGGCTATAGCCTTCATTTCTAAATACGTCTTGCCCAAGATATTGGCTACTACCGCAATGCCACATCCTGTGGTTTCTTCCTGTATTACTGGCTTCAAACGTTATTGCTCCTCGCTTTTTATAGCAGTGTAATCAATTTCTATTTAGCTTGTGTAAATCGCCTTCGGGTTCATTGATGATATAGTCGGCTTTTTTTCCAACATACGAAATGACGATGAGCCAACCACGCGCTGACAAAAAGGAAATTTTCGGCTGGGCAATGTTCGATTTTGCCAATCAGGCCTACACATTGCTGATTATCACCGTGGTGTTTGGCGATTTATTTACCCGGGTGATTGTCGGTGATGCCGAAAATGCCTATCGGCTTGGCAATCTATTGTGGAGTCTGTCACTGGCAGCGGGTTATTTACTGGTGGTGTTGACGGCACCGTTTTTCGGCGCGGTGATGGATCTGACCGCCCGGCGCAAACGGTTTTTGTTTATCAGCTATCTGGTTACCGTCATCGCCACGGCGCTGCTGTATTTTGTCGCCCCCGGTTACATTCTGCTCGGCATGTTGCTGATAGTAATTTCCAATTATGCCTACTCCATTGGTGAATCGTTTATTGCCAGCTTTTTACCGGATCTTGGTCCGCCGGAAGATCTGGGCAAAATCTCGGGTTTTGGTTGGGCCCTGGGGTATGTAGGCGGTTTGGTCGCTACCGGACTGGCCTTGTTGTTTCTGGGTGAAGTCAGCCTGGAAAATTTTCAAAATGTACGCTGGGTTGGACCTTTTGCAGCGGGCTTTTTCCTGCTGGCAGCAATTCCGACCTTTGTGCTACTGAAAGAACGTGGCAAATCAAGTCACACGATAGAGAGCAGTATCTGGCGTCAGGGCTGGCAACGGCTGGAAGGCAGTCTCAAACATCTGCGTGGTTATCAGGACTTGAGTATCTTTTTGCTGTCGGCTTTGTTTGCCATGTCAGGCATTTATATCATTATCGCTTTTACCTTTATCTACGGTGCACAGGTAGTGCAGTGGGATGAAAAAATGCGGGTACTCACCTTTATCACAGTGCAAGTGACGGCCACACTGGGAGCCATATTTTTTGGCTGGGCCGAAGATCGGCGCGGCAGTCAGTTTACCTATCAATTCACCCTGCTGTTCTGGATTGGCGCGGTGTTGCTGATCTGGCAAACACCTAATATTACTGACGGTATTAATTCGCTGGGGTATCAGGCCGAACGGCAGGATATCTTTCTGGTTGTCGCTGTAGCAGCCGGTTTATGTCTGGGTGCCACACAATCGGCCAGCCGTGCAATTGTCGGCAAATTAACGCCACTGCCCAGAGCGGCTGAATTCTTTGGCTTCTGGGGCTTATCACACAAACTGGCCGCCATTATTGGTCTGGTCGGTGTCGGCCTGATGCAGGCATTGGTTGGTTTGCAGAATGCGATTTTGCTGTGTGCCGTGTTTTTTGCTCTGGCGTTTATTGTCTGCCTTAAAGTGAATTTATCACGTGGGCAGATCAAGGCAGGACAATATCCGCGGGACTAATGTTCAATTGATGAGAGCGGCTTTGCCTGAGCAGCTTAATCCAATGGTACTGGCTGCTGACGATAAAACTGGCATAACAACCGATAGACTTTGGGCATTTCCTGTTTCATGGTTTTGGGTGCCTCAAAAAAAGCCTCACTGCACACGGCAAAAAATTCTGCCGGACTGGTCAGTGCATAGTCATCAATCGGTAACGAGCGATGATGCTGAAGATCATTTTCCAATCTATCCCACGCCGCTGTAAAAATATCGTGCCATTTACCGGGTCGCATATCGGGATGCATCGGCGGCGCACCATTGGCCCCATCACGCAGCATATCCAGCTTATGTGCCAACTCGTGAATCACCACATTACTGGCTTTACCATGGCGGGTATCGCCGCCACTTTCGCTAATCGCCTGCCACGATAAAATTACTGGTCCCTGCTCCCAGGCTTCGCCACTCAGGCCGGGGCTTCTTGGATGAACCACCCCATCATCTGTGCGATAAGGACGATTCGGCACAAAATCCCCCTCATAAAGAATAATCGTTTGCCAGTGGTCATACCAGTGAAGCCCAAGATGCAGAATGGGCACACAGGCCATAGTCGCAAGTTTGAGACACATCGCATCCGTAAATTGAAATTCGGCCCCCGAAAGCACGGTTTTACGAGCAAGCAAACGAAAGGTCAGCTTTCGCAACGCCTCACGCTCCGCGCCATGATAACGCTCCATAACCGACCAGTCAGCAACTGCAGACTCCCACTGCTCTGCAGTAAACCCCATCTTTTTAATCTTTCGGGCTTCACGCCAGTCACGCAATTGCTTAAACATGTTTATCGCACCATTTCCAATTACAACGAGACTCCCCCACGGCTCAGCAATAAATAAGCCCGGATATTTGATATCAGATTACTAGGGTCTGTTGATCTTTGTCATTGGGCGAGGAATTTTATTCGACAAATATATGCACTATCAATGCGGTAACCGCAACATTGGAATCATCGTAGGAGATGAACCACACTGGATTTCACCCAAAGCTTCAAATCCGTGGCGCTGATACAACGAAATATTCCTCGGGTTTGATGACTCGAGGTAAGCCTGACAGCCATCCTTATCGCATTGCTCGAGCGCATGTTTCATCAAAGATGAGCCATGCCCCTTTCCATGATGTGTCGGATCGACAGCTATCAAGGGTAAATACCAGTGAGGCACATCTGGACGGAAATCGCCCATTTGCTCTAAGACCATGAACACTTCCTGCTGCTGAGGCCCGGCAACGGTGCTTTCAATCAGTAAGCCTAATTTTTCTTCATCCGGATGTGTATCAGGCGGTAGCCATAATGCTGCACCTCGCTGGTCATGCGTAATATGTGCACTGCGCTGCACAAAAGCCCCGCCTCCAAATGCATGTATAAGTTCGGGCATATTGGCAAGATAAAGACTTGGGTCGGGCCATGTCCATCGCACCATCGGGTCCATTGCAAATGCCAGAATGATGGTGTTGATGATGACAGGTTCATCGGCCGGTGTGGCTGTTCGTATAGTATTGTTCATCATAGAATTCCTGGTGGGTTAAGAAATTCGAACAAATATGAAAACCACTGATCGGGCTTATTTAGCCCGGATATTCACTCTATTACACCATGCTTCCCTTACGTTACTTAAATTGGCTTATACCAGAGTTACAATCACGATTTTCAAGGGCGTCTGCTTAAGTATTTAATGTATAGACGAATTGGAGAACCATAATTCTACATTGGCGGCTGAATATTTGGCGTCAGAGTCAGCATATTTCACTTGATTAAAAATGACAGTGAGACACTTTCCCGCCATTGCCAGGCAATCCAGCCTGCCAACAACATGATTGCCAAAGCAACCATCATCATGCCCCACTCGGCATGCAAAACATGCGTCACGACCGGTCCAATCATAAACAGGCTCAGCCCAGCAGCTGCCAGTGCCCGCACGGGTTTAATCAGTAATACCACGGCCCCTGAAACTTCAATAAAACCAGTAAGGTACATAAACCACAGTGGATATCCCCAACGCTCAAAGGCCTGAATCTCAAACGCCAAACCAGCTAATTTTGCCGCACCAGACAGGAAAAAAATGGCTGCCAGAATCACAAATCCATATTTAGTGAAAAAATTCATCATAAAAACTCCTTAAGCAAGATATAGCTCAAAGACAAATGAAATCGCAGACTGTTACAGAGAACATGTTAAACACGTCAGAGACGTGAATTACTCAAGTTCTTCATTTGCAGGGATTTGATAACGTACGTTACCGTCAGCATAGCGTTTGCCAATCAGACGAATGGGGCTATCCAGGTCGGGTACTTTCTGGCTGACCAACAGCCTTGTTTTGTCACCATTTTCAATTTCCACCAGCATGGTGGTGAGTTGGCCTTCAGTTATTTCAACCACTGTCCCATCAACATAAAAGGTTTCAAGTTCAGGGTGTGGTCTTATTAGCCAGGCAGACAACAATGCCACAGCCAGGATGATCAAAATAAAAATGCCGCGGTTACGCAGATAGTTGTTCGTATACATGCTGTTGCTCCGTCAATCATCAGCTTGAAAGTCATATTAATCCATTACCACAATCATCGAGGATTGATATTTTCACCAAGACCAGACCCAACTCAAGTTTGCGTTTTCTTTCTGCTCACAGGCATTTAACGAAAGCCTGTTGAGACTTTCGCTTCAAACTATTTAATTAATCCGCCAGTTTAAACAAACCGACTTTCAGCACTTTTCCAAATCAGCCCGATCAGTCCTGTTGCCACTATGGCAAACAGTGCAATAGCTCCCGGCGTACCCAATACCCATAAGGTCAGACCAGAAATTAATAACCAGAATGCCGGCATGATGGCGATCAGCCACAACCCCCATCCCCTGAACATAATCAATGCAAGTCCCAGCGTGGTTACGGCAGTCGGATCAGCATGGATACCAAACACTTCGGCCTGTAGCCAGGATCCCCCCATGAGTGGCGCCATAAACGGCAAGCCAATCAATCCCGCCAAGGCAATCGCTATACCAATAACAGCCGCTGGCTTTTTGCGCGAAACATTGTCAAATCCCAGACCGGTGAGTGCAACCAATAACAACAGGATGGTCTGGGCGAAAAAAACATAGCCAATATAGCCACCTGCCCAGTTGAGCTCGGCATAATGTTGTATAAAAAATGCATACCCTACAAACGCCCACACAGGCGCGATCAAAAGACAAACTAATCGGGAGTAATTTTTGAATGCCAGCCAAACAGCTGTCACCCCTAGCATCAGTGTCAGCAGATGCAGTGGCCAGAAACTTTCACTCATGCGTTCAAGCAAGCGAAAATAGATATCGGCAGTAAAGGGAATAAAATCGTGAAGATCGTAGCTGGTCCAGCTGTTCATAGCGCCTCGATATAACGCGCCATCTTTTGTCTGGTGCTGGCCGAAGGCATCGGGTCAAGACCGGCACGCATATTTTCACGAAGATGCTCTACCTTGCTTGTCGCGGGAATGGCGCAGGTCATGGCCGGGTGACTGACAATAAACTTCAACAGAAACTCTGCCCAGGTCGTCGAGCCACATTCCGCCTCTGCCCATTCGGGCAGTGGCGCGTCACGGCGCTTCAAACCCTGAATCAGACTGCCGCCATTAAAGGGTCGGTTGGCGATCACCGCAATGCCTTTTTCTTCTGCCAAAGGCAGCAGCCGTTTTTCTGCCTCACGCTGGGCTATATTGTAGGTAAGCTGAATAAAGTCGATGTCTTCAGAAGCCATGATCTGTTCGAACTCTGTGTGACGACGACCATGCGATGTGGTAATGCCGATATGGCCAATTCTGCCTTCAGCTTTCATTTCACGCAGCGCCGCCAGGTGTTCCCGCCAGTCTGTCAGATTATGTACTTGCACCAGATCGAAATAACCGACCTGCCAGCGTGCTTTCAAATCAGCAACCTGTTCGTGAGCTGAACCACCGGCCGGGCTCCAGACTTTTTCGGCTGAGAACAAACTGTCAGGAATACCAAGCTGCTGCAATGCATGGCCCATTACATCCGGTGCAGAACCATACATCGGCGAAGAATCAATCATGCCACCGCCAAGCTCAAAAAAGGTTCTTACCACTTCGGCCCGGGCATCGAGCAACTTTGAATCACTGCCGACATTAAAAGTACGCCAGGTGCCCATACCAATGACCGGCAGCTTTTTATCACCCGAATAGCGTTTTTGAAGCAGCTCATTGCCGGCAGCAAAAATCGGCATGGGAGGCAATATGGAAACGGCCAGACCGGCACCGATCAACTTGAGACTCTGTCTGCGAGTGAAGCGTTTGTTCATGGTAAGCGCTCCTTAGATTTCAATTAAGCTGGTCAAAGATGGACAGTTTTCACTTTAATCATAGGAAAGAGGACAAGCGTCTTGGTAAAAAGTTGATTCACAATCTATTTGGCGGACAGCTGATATTGCTTAATTATTTAATATGAGTTGTTTTGTCTCAGCGAGATGCTTATACAGAGAATCAAGTAACTTTTTGAATTCTGTCGACTGTTCACCTAATGCCGTATTGTTGATTAGCTCAGCCAGCACTTCATCTTTTTTAAGACATTTATCTAAAATCGCCTGGGTGGAATCAGCAGAAAACAAATTGGTAATTCTGCCACCAAGCTCATCAACCCATTCTTTATCGGAATCGGGTGTCGCTGGAAGTTCATGCAACTGTTTAACGACTTTTCGAAACGACTCTATATACGACTCCCGTTGTTTGGCAATGTCAAAAAGCGGATGATTCACATTTTCTTCCGTTAATAACTCACCCATTGCCCGGTAAAAGTCGGCTGTTTCGATGATTAATTTTAAAATCTCCAGAGCATCGGCCTGGTCATCAGTACGTATTATCAACATATCAAACTGTTCCTGAGGTGGCTGTTGGCATATCGCCAACAATGGCTTCGATGGCTTTAGGGATAACGTCAAAGTCTGCGGGCGTTGCCGTTTTAGCTTCACCATCGGCTTCCAACGCTTTAGGTTTAGTGGTCTGAATACTGAACTTTTCAGCGGTTTTACGGACAATGCGGTCCGTCGTATGCAAATCACCGTTACGTAATTGAGGTCCGAGCAACAAAAGCTGCCACCATCGTTGCGGCTTGATAAAAAACAAATTCAGCTGTCCATCCAGCAACGTTGATCGTTGATCAACGATATTCCCGCCACCATAAAACCGACCATTGCCTATTGCCAGATGAATGGCCTTGGTGGAGCACTGCCAGTCATCTGCTTTGATGTGAACTTTGAAGCTTTTGTTACGCTTAATTGCTTTAAAAAAAGCACCAAGATACGCGAATACACCAAAGAACTTTTTGCTATCCGAGGTGAGCTCACGTGTCACATCAACCCCTAAGCCTACGTGAGCCACATTAATAAAAGCCTGTTTATTGACTTTACCTAAACTGATGCGTTCGCGCCTGCCATCAACGATGACCTGTGCAGCGGATAACAGATCCTCCGGGACACCAATGGATCGGGCAAGATCATTTGCCGTTCCCATTGGGAAAATAGCCAATGTGCGTTGACAGGTATAGATAGCATCCAAAGCGGAGCTGATGGTTCCATCACCACCGGCCAGAATAATGATTCCGTCTTCTCGTTCATACGCTTCAATGAGCGAAATCAAATGGGCTTCGCTTTCAGACTCACAAACGGATACCTCAATGCCTGACGCTTCAAGCAATTGCACGGCCTCTTCCAATGCCTCAGCTTGCCCATTTCGGCTATGCGGATTAATAATTAACAATGCGTGCTGCAAGTATTTTTCTCTTGTTAAGAGCTTAGCTCAATACGACGATAAAACGCTGTCAGAAAACAATAAGTACCATATGGAATTAGCGACAGCATTAATCGAGATTAACAAGGTATCAAAGGGGAGCGTGTAATCAGCTTGGATGGCCCCTTGATTTTCATTGATTTGAATTTTTATTCTTGACCTAGATATCACTGATACTCAAGTATTACTACTTGATGATCGGTTAGTAGCTGATCAATGGAGACATCAGAAAGGGATATTTTGATAGTTGCATCTTTTTTGAAGGTACCTGTGCCAATTGTGTATGGATGCTCCTGTAAATATGCAGATATAACTTTAATATCAAATTCATCATTAGTTTTTAAATTTATTTCAATGTAATAATCGTTAGAAACATAGGAACGACTATTTTCATCTTCCAACCTTTTAACAAAATCTTCTTTCGCAGCCATACCCATTAAAGTGAATTCATTGCTTACAAGATTCAAATCAGTAACAGGCGAGCGAGAGTCTTTTATAATTGCAACGGGTATTTTGAAATGAGCCCATGTGTCCATTTTTTGAGTAAAACATTCAACGTATTCTGCACCTTTAAACAATTGCGGTGTTTTTGCTTTAGCGTTGACTAATGAATCAGATTCTCTGCGTGAATCTTCATAATCATTGCAGGATGGTATTTCAAGATACAAGCTGGCTGTTAAATTTTCGGGGGTTTCATTTCTGAGCTGATCGGTTGAAACATCAATAACGGTGTCTACTTTGCATGCCGAAAGGATTAAAAAAATAGGTAATAAAATCGTTTTTTTCATTGTGTCGTTTTCCTTCCCAAAGTTTTTAAATTTAAGGTCAGATTAACACTATGTTTTCACTGCTTCATTCTGTTTGAATAAATTTGATTTCATAATCAAGCTGGCTGACACCTTGATTTCCCCTTGATTTCCCTTGATTTTGCATAATCAAGCTGGCTGACACCTTGATTTTCTGCTCTGCTCCTAAATATCTCTGGTGGCAACTATGGAAATAATGTTTTGATACATGGCTTAGCGTCCATGATCCGTGAGGCCTACGCAAAGACTTTACGCCCGGCTATAACGTTACAGCAAGCATTTAACAGATTTTATTGTTGAGTAAGGTTTAATACCGTTCACCAGCCTGCTATCGAAACAAGTCGGCATGAGTGCCTATTCTGGCCAGCTTGAGCGAGGTATTGTCGAGTTTATAAATTAAAACCAAGTCAGGTTTTATGTGGCAGTCTCTATAATTTTGCCAATTGCCAGACAGCGGGTGATCAACATACTTTTCCGGGAGCGTTTCGCCGAGTTGTAGTTGTTTAATGACGTGGCCGACCTCAATTACATCGGCAATTGGCCGTTTCACTATTTTCTTAAAGTCTTTTTTAAACTGGGTCGAGTACTCAAGTTTAAGCATTATCCAATTTACCAATGTTCAGTTCCTTGAACAGTGTTTCAATATCGCTGGCAGAATTTGCCTTGCCCGTCTCTAACTCGGCGATAGCTGCGGCTGTTGTTGCATTAGGCTGTTTCATTCTCAGCTCAAACGGTATACCGCCATAATTGATTACCGCCTTGGCAAAAAGCTTTATGGCTTGAGATGGGCTAAGTCCCATATCCTCGCAAACGTTCGTAAAAGCTAACTTGGTCTCGTGGTCAATTCGGGTACTCAGCATTTCTGTTTTCATATCATCACCATTTGTATAACTATGTATTACATAGCCTGAAAAATTGTATCAAATGTATGAAGTAAGTCCAAGCTGAGCTACCATTTGGATCGTGCAAAACGGGTTACCTGTCGGCAGCATTTAAAGATGATTCGATATAATCTCTTTGCACAATCGCTCAGTATTTAGCTGTGTGATTTACTGACTTAATCATGTCGATATGCGGTAGACAATCTTCATCATACGGTTCTCCAGAAGCATGAAAACCAAGTGATGTATAGAACTGTTGTAAGTAAACCTGTGCTGAGATTTTGATGTCATTGTCTGGAAATTTGAGTTCAATGAATTTGATAGCTTCTTCCATCAGTGCTCTACCGATTCCTTGCGCCCTGAATTTTTTAACGCTCATCACGCGGCCAATCGACGGCTGGTTGCTTTTAATTCCCGGCTCAATAACTCTGGCGTAAGCGGCCAGTTCACCATTTACCAGGGCAGATAGATGCCAGGCGTGAAGGTCCAAATCATCGGTTTCCTGATAGGGACAATGTTGCTCGACAACAAAAACCGATTCACGCGCTTTGATGATCTCGTAAAGCTCGATGGTAGTTAAAGATTCCAAACGAGACCATTTAAACTCGAGCTTCATGTCATTTTTGCTCCCAGGCGCTGTTGATGAACTTTATTCCTGATAACGTCGCTACAGCAAGCAGTTATGAATTTGCCTGTCGAGTGACAATAGTATTCAGGCTAATTTCTTAGTTTTCCTGCTCAATTCCAATGGTTACAGGTGTTTCGCCTGCCTTAACCGGCGGGGTGTCGTTAATCATCAATACAGTTCCGCTTACGGGTGCGGTTAACTCGGCGACGATATTGCCAAAATAATCTCTGATATCTCCGACGATGGTGCCCTTTTCTACGGCACTGCCGATTTCAACGCGTGGGGTGAATAAACCATCGGCCGGGCTGGCAACGGATTTGAGTTTGTCATAGATGATCGGATCTGAATGCGGCATTGGTTTGCCGGGCAGCATTTCCAGAAAGTACAGCGCATTTCGCGACAGCGTTAGCGTGTCTTCAACTGATGCTTCATCACGTTGACCAAGATGACCTATTTCAGTGGTGAGGCCGGGTTTGCCGCGTGTCATGGCGGTATTCGGATAGGAAATCGAATTGGCCGGATCGCGTGGACGTTCGCCATACATTACGATATGTTGCATACCGATGGCTTTGGCGAATTCAAAGGTCAGATCGTCCAGTTGTTGATCACCGACAAACGGTGAATAGACGTGTGGCCATAACTGCTGATTCCAGCTGCCGGAATGCATATCAATCAGAAAATCGATGCGGCTGATAAATTCACGGGTAAAAAACTCGGCCAGTTGTTCGGTGGGGGTACCGTTTTTATCACCGGGAAATTCGCGATTAAGATTTTTATTATCGGCAGGATGCAAAGCAACCCGGCGGGCATGAAACCCCGGCAAGTTAGCCAGATGCACCATTATTAACGTGCCTTTTAATTGTTTTGCATCGACCTCTTCGCGCAGACGTTGCAAAGCCAAAATGGCTGGAAACTCATCCCCGTGCACTCCGGCTGTGAGTAATAACACCGGCCCGGGTTGTGTGCCATGTATCACGGTGACGGGCACTTTAATATCATGTTCTTCGGCGATATAAGAATGTGATTGCCCTGCTTCGGTCTTCACTTTGGCAAGTTCGAAGGGAGCTTGAGCAAATGCCGAACTACTGGCTAAAAGCCATAACACCAACATCCATTGTTTTACAAAGAAATGGCTTCGCTTATTGTTATTCATGTCGGTTCATGTTTCCTGAAGTTTAAAAAATCGTTGGGCTTTAAAGCATCCATTAAATTTATAGCATTGCTGTCAATAGGTGTTGTTTTACAAAGGCTGAAATTATTGAACTACAAAGCTGGTTGTACTTATCAAACAGTGGCGATTCGATTACCAGGGAGAAGCGCTGTGGATGAATTTTTCCCCTTTAATTAAAAAGCATACCGCTATACAATGTGAATGTTAATTATTATCATTTAGCATTAGATTTTAGCAATTCACAGAGTGTTATCTCTCAGTGATGCATTTCGTTTTTCAGACAGGTCCGTTTTCATGCCGAATTTTTCCTCTCCCGCCTGGCCAGTTGCCAGCCGGATTTTTGCCAGTCTGGTGGGCGGCTATCTGTTCACCTGGGGCCTGATTGCCATCACTATTGCGGCTTTGATTCCGTTGGGTGTGGAATTTCATGATGTTGAAATGGGCATGTTGATGCTGGGCTTACTGGTCTATCTCAGTCTGTTTTTATGGGGAATGGCAACAGATAAGTTAATTCGGTTATGGCTGATTCTGTTTGGGGGTGGTGTGGTAATGACCGTGCTGGCCAGTGTTGTGCAACAGTCATTTTTACAAGGAATTTAAACCATGTTCAGTAGCTTTCGACAATCAATGGCCTGGCTGCATACCTGGTTTGGTCTGACCCTGGGTTTTATTCTGATGGTGGTGTTCTTTTTTGGCAGCCTGTCCGTTTTTGATCGTGAAATTGATCGCTGGTCAATTCCGGAAAGCCGTTTTGAACCACAGGTGATGCCATCCTTTGATGAGATGTTGCTGCCGATTCTTCGTTCGGTTGAACCCAATGAGCAGGATTACAACACCAACATGCCGCTGCTGCATGATTTGAGTCAGGGGCCGATGACTCCTCGTACCGAATTACCAGCCGATGAATTCTGGGCTTACACCACGCATCGTGATCCGGTGCTGATTATGGGTGTTGGCTTTCTGGTGCCGCAGCCACTCGACCCTGAAGGTCATAATCATATTCATGGCAATATCACCATTGATCCACGTACTGGTAAGGCGTTCCCCGATGACCAGCTGAAAATCGGCAGCAAGTTTTTCTATCCGATGCATTACAGCCTGAACTGGAACTGGAATCGCATTGGCATTTATATCGTCGGTATTGCCGCCTTTATTATGATGGCGGCTTTAGTCAGTGGGGTGATTATTCATCGTAAGCGTTTCCGTGAGTTTTTTACCTTCCGTCCAGACAAACAAACGCAGCGCAGTGTGCTGGATTTGCATAATCTCACCGGCATGGTGGCATTGCCGTTTCATTTCTTTTTTACCTTTACCGGTCTGGTGATCTTTGCCAGCTTTTTCTACTTTCCGGTGACACATACTCAGCTGGAGCCCTTACATGATTACCATGAAATGGTTGAGGCCAGCGAAACCGGTTTACCGCATGACCGTGCCGGGGTGGCCTCTGAGATAGCTTCTGTGGATGCCATGGTGGCGCATGCCAAACAACGCTGGGCTGAGAAAGAGATGCCGGGTGAAGTCGGCTTTTTGAAAATCACGCATGTGGATGATGCCAACAGCTTTGTCAGTATTTATCGTGCCGGTAGTGATCGGGTTGCTCTGGTAGGTGAAGGCATGCACTTTAATGCCAGTACCGGTGAGTTAATTCGTGAAGAACCACCCCGCTCTGCGGTTTCTGAAATCAACGAATTTCTGACCGGACTGCATTTACAGCATTTTGAACATTGGCTGCTGCGTTGGTTGTATGTATTTGGCGGATTGGTCGGAGCCATCTGTATTGCTACCGGCTTTATCTTCTTTGTCGAAAAACGTAAACGTCAGCATACATTGCAGGGCAGCTCCGGCAGTCAGATAGTTGATGCACTGGCTGTCACGACTGTGACTGGCATGTTGGTGGCTACCGTCAGCATGTTGGTGGCAAACCGCTTATTACCCGCTGAAATGATCGGTAAAGGTTACTGGGAACAGGTGGTGTTCTGGGGAAGCTGGAGTGTGATGTTACTGCACGCCTTCTGGCGCAGTTCTGCGATTCGCCATCTGCACATTTCACCCGCTTGGCGTGAACAAAGCATTTTATTTGCTGTGCTTGCCGTTGCTGCCGTGATCCTTAATTGGGTGACGACAGGCGATCATTTATTGGAAACAGCATTTCATTACTGGCCGGTTGCCGGGGTGGATTTAAGCTTGCTGGTCAGCAGTGCTGTCGCGATTTATGCCGCAAGATTCCTGAAAAAACGTGAGAATGTTGCTGTGAATAAAGCCATTGAATTTTCAGCACAAAAACTGGAGACCAGCCGTGGTTGAAGTCATTTGTTGGTTAGCCGCCATTTTTATCACTCTATTGGGTATGGCTTGTCTTTCTCTCAGCCTGCCCAATCACTGGCGTCAGGTGGTTGGTAACGAAACCAGTCTGCCCTCTTCAGTCGAACAACTTCGTTTACGTATTGTGGGTTATTGCAGTCTGGTTGCCGGTTTACTACTTTGTCTGGCCGCCGACCATCCCACTATGGCGGTATTAGTCTGGGTAATGCTGCTTAGCCTGGCTGGAAAAGGCATTGCCAGCATACTGACCTGGCGTCAGCATTGGCTTAAACCATTGTTGTTGATGTTCAGCCGAAACGGGCTCAACTAAGGTTCGGCCTAATCAACGGATTCACGGCTTTTCTCAAACAGATTGGTTTGACAATAATGAATGACGATTATTGATAACCCCAGCAGAAGAATCGCAACGGTAACACCCAGAATTCGCCAGGTATCAATGTTTTTCATATCCAGAATCAGGTAACGCGCTAAAGCCACAATGGCGATATATAATGGAAACTTGATGGGTAACTCACCTGACTTGTAATAAACCGCCACCATGGTCAGCACTTCCAGATAGATAAACAGCAACAATAAATCGGTCAGTAAGACGGTACCGTTTTCAAACATAAAATTGATTTCAATTCCCACGGCCACCAGCGTGGCGATGGCAACGATGATCAGCCCGATATCCTGAGCAATTGCCAGAGAATGATTCACCACAGCTTTGATTTTTTCTGACATGCAGACTACCCCAATAAATTTTGCAGAGCAGATAGTATCAGCCAATTATGTCAGTAAAGTTGTCTGCAATTCCAAAAATGACGTTTGAAGTGGACTGTGAGACAAGCTGTCTGTTCAGGGGTTAACCTGCCAATTTGATAACAACGGCCAGCCTTCGATTTCACTGCCCAGTTCAGTAAGCCACTGCCCTATGACTTGATTGGAGTTATTCAAAACACTGTATGTCATCGGGTAATGTACAAATTCGAGGTCAAAATCTTGTCGATAGATCCGTGATGCCTGGTTTTGCTGATAAACAGTGTCGAGTTTCTGCTGTAAAGCATCGACTGCTGAGGCTTCTGCTTCAAGTGAAACAATAGTTAACACCGCTATTTTGACTTGCTCATGGATGTTTTCAGGCGTTGCCGGTCCCGAGAGTTGTTTACGACCTAACGCCGCCTTGGTTGGCACGAAGATGGCTCTGACACCCGAAAATATACCGGTTTTACCCTCAGCATAATAGCGCCAGTCGCCGTAGGAATAACGTGCCAGATCACCCTGTTTATCTTCAATGATCAAACTGGAGTGTTGCCCATGATCAAGTACAAACACGGCTCGTGGAATTTCCGGGGATTTAGGTGGCGTGATCCGGCCGGAGCAACCGCTTAATATCAGTATGATAGGAATGATTAAGCTCAGCCACCACATTCTGATATAAGTTGCTTTCATTAGATTATTTAATTTTGCTGATCCCGAAACAACGTAGCAGACAGCGTTCGTAGAAGGATTCAGGCAATCCGCGTTTCATACGGAACAGAAAGTATTTTTCAAAGGCGATTTTCGCTATTTGCACCCAACGGCCTTTTTTCATCCAGGCCAGATTGCGTGGTGGAATTTGTGGTAAGGCAACAAACGCGGCACCGGTATGCCCCATATCGGCCAGACACACCGCATTCAAACTGGCCCGTGTTTCAATTGGACGCTCTTCTAAGGCAGCCTGAATATTGGCTACGGCAGCTTTCGCCATACTTTCAATCATATAGCCGGTTTTGGGTACGCCCACCGGTAAAGCTGTCGCTTCAACTGGTGGAATCGCCACACAGACACCGACACCATAGATATTCGGGTAAGCAGGATTACGCTGAAATTCATCGACTTTCAGAAAGCCTCGTGGGTTGACCAAATCCTCACTCAGATTTGCAACACAGTCGACACCCTTAAATGCTGGAATTAACATACTGTAATCAAACGCCAGTTGATGGGTTTTGATGGTCTCAGCATTATCATCCACCTGCTCGACCAGCATTTTGCCTTTGCTGATGGACTTAACCCGGGCATTGGTGATCCACTTGATATCGTTTTTACGAAATTCGGATTCAAACAGTCCTTTGGAATCACCAACTCCCCCCAAGCCCATGTGGCCGATATAAGGCTCCGGCGTGACAAATGTCATCGGTACCCGATCCCGTACTTTGGCTTTGCGTAATGCCCGGTTCATGATGAAGGCAAATTCGTAGGCGGGACCAAAACAGGAAGCCCCTTGCACTGCACCCACGACAATTGGACCAGGATTTTTCAATAAATGACGCCAGGCATGATAGCTGTCTTCAGCATGGCTCACCGTGCAGATGGAATGGGTATGGGCTTGCGGACCAAAACCTTCGATTTCATCAAAGGCCAGTTTGGGACCGGTAGCAATAATCAGATAGTCGTAATTGAGAATGGTGTTATCACCCAGCAAAACCTGATTAGTGGCGGGTTTGATTTTGGTGGCGCCAGAGTCGTAGAAATCGATGTTTTTACTGGATAACACGGATACCAGTTCAAAGCTGATATCAGCACGCTTTCGCCAGCCCACGGCTACCCAGGGATTGCTGGGTACAAAGTGAAAAATCGGTGTATTGGATACCACGCTGATATGGTGTGTTTTGTCTAAAGCTGCCCGGCATTCATAAGCAGCCGGTAAACCACCGGTACTCGCACCGATAATGACAATATGCGCCATGTTTATTCCAGGTTAATGCAAAGTATCTGAATCATTCTGGATATTCAGCGGGTCACTGAATAACCCCGCCACATCCACCGGATCAAACTGATAATGCGTGTTACAGAACTCACAGGCCAGTTCGACAAAGCCACGTTCGGCAATGATATCTTCTGCTTCCTGTCGCCCCAGCAGCTTGATAGTATCAGCCACCCGTTGACGTGAACAGGTACAGGCAAATTCCAGCATGGTTGTACTCAATAAACGCACCATTTCTTCATGAAATAATCGATATAACAAGGAGACTGCATCCAGATTCAACAGTTCTTCATTCGTGACTGTTTCGGCCAGAAAATTGATTCGGGTCCAGTTCTCATCATGTTGTTCGGGATCCTGCTCGGGTAATTGCTGAAGCATCAAACCGCCGGCAGTGTGTTCATCTGTGGCTAACCAGATACGGGTTTTTAATTGCTCGGATTGAGCAAAATATACTTCCAGCATTTCCGCAATCGTTTCGCCCTGCACACTGACAATACCTTGGTAGGGTTGCTTGGCTTCTACATTTTCAATGGTAATCGCCAGATTCCCCTCACCTAACAACTCCTGCATGGTGGCGTCATCAGCAATTTCCCCCTCCCAGTTCGCCAGACCTCGTAAAGTATGGTCACTGGTACATTCAACCATAAGCAGCGAAACCGGACCATCAGAACGGCATTGCAACACCAGTCGACCCGACATTTTGACGGTCTCAGCCAGTAATGCCGCAGCAGAGAGCATTTGCCCCAGCAAGGAAGCCACTGCCGGTGGGTATTCGCGCTGAACTTTAACGATCTGCCAGGTTTGCTTGAGTTGCACCCATTCCCCACGAATAGCGGCATTATCAAAAATAAAACGTTGTAAATGATCTGCCTGAATGGCGTCGTCTTGCATGATGATTCCTCATACTGCATCTAGCGGGTGGTTATGTGGCAAATAAAAATACCGGGGATTAACCGGCATTTTAACGTATCTGATAACAAGTGGGGCTTATGGTGAAGAAGATCAAGCCATAAATGCTTAAAGCAGGAATCTGCTTTAAGCATCTGCATTCAGCGTTTTTTAGCAGCTAGAAATTCTCTTAGTGTAACTGGCAGATGGGCCTGAATGCTCTCACTGATTTGTTGTTCATGTTTCTGCCACAAAACACCCAGATAAATCAGCCCAAGACCGATAGCGGTCAGTGCAATAGGAAACAGCAGACTGTCCTTGAAAACCACATTGGCAAGATGCCCAAGGTAAAAGGCCGAGCCCAGTGCACCGAATACCACAAATACCCGCCGTGATATCACTACACCAATACCAATCATCAACAGATTAATACTGAAATAGATGAATTTAGCCAACTCACTATCAGAGTATTGTGAGGTCATACCGCCCCAGAACGCTATCACACCAAACAGATATAACCAGAAAGCATAATCACCTGATTTGTAACCCCGCATATCTACCCAGAACGCAAACAGTGTCATCGCCAGACCAAAGTACATCGACACCAAAGCACGCAGTTCAAAGTTGGCATAGCCACCAACCATCATGGCGGCAATATCCATCGACAGATACCATAGTGTCACGGCAATCGGCATTAATAAAAACGGATAACGGTAGCGATAAAAAATCACCGCGCCCACTATCAGTGTACCCAATTCCATATATAACCAATGCCACTGGATATAACGATGGTAATCACGATAAACACTCGCATCCGGCCACCAGCCCATCCCTTGCTGTAAGCCATAAAGAGCCAGCGGTGTCAGTGCCACCACAAACGTCGCACAAATCCCGGCAGGAATGGCATAACCTTTTGTTTGAAACCGATTAGCCAGTTTGAGTCCCACACCGGCATACGCCAGACTGATAAAGAATATCCCCCAGCCACCAAAGCTTTCCCAGCCCAGGGTCATAAACAGGGTCATCGCCCCAATGGCAATCAAGCCGCCCATATAATAAAGCACATGGGTAAAGTCAAAACTGGGACCAGACGATGGTTGGGATTTAAATAATTCGAATAGCTTTTCTGCCTGATCCTGGGAGATAAGCTGTTGTTTAACAGCTGAATCAAGCTGTTTTTTAGTGATATTCATCAGCGCTGTCCTTCGCGATGGTTAGAGTGTTTTTTTTCGAGGAATTAGATTGTGATTCGATCGTGGGGTTTTGGCAAGTGTGATGAAAACAGGGGTGGATTGTTGGGTTACATGCTTCAACCCAACCTACCATGAACAAATGTTTTTAGAGCCGAAAATTAGGCTTTAAGTTTAAGCAGTCAGGGGAAGATATGATGAAAAAGCCCATTACTCGTACAACTCAGAGTAATGGGCTGATTTCAGATTAAGCGCGTTGCAATAGCATTGCGTTCAGTTTTTTCACGAAGCTGGCCGGATCTTCCAGTTGTCCGCCTTCGGCCAATAAGGCCTGGTCAAACAGGATTGAAGTCCAGTCACCGAATTGTTCGTCGTTCTGTTCATCTTTCAGTTTGGCGACCATTGGATGTTCCGGATTGAGTTCCAGAATCGGTTTGCTGGCAGAGACCTGTTGGCCAGCCGCTTTCAGCATACGTTCCAGATTACCGCTCATATCGTAATGATCGGCTACCAGACAGGCGGGTGAATCGGTCAGACGATGAGTGATACGTACATCTTTGACTTTATCATCCAGTGTTTTCTTGACCCGCTCAACCAGATCTTCGAAGTTTTTCTCAACTTCTTCGTGGGCTTTTTTCTCTTCCTCGTCTTCCAGCTCACCCAGATCCAGATCGCCTTTAGCAACCGATTGCAGGTGTTTGCCATCAAAGTCGGTCAAAGAATTGACCAGCCATTCATCGACACGATCCGTCAGCAACAGGACTTCAATACCTTTCTTACGGAACACTTCCAGATGCGGGCTGTTTTTCGCCGCCGCATAGCTTTCGGCAGTGATGTAATAGATTTTGTCCTGCTTGTCTTTCATCCGGCTGACATAGTCTTCCAGGGAAACAGTTTGCTCGTCATTGCCGGATTCGGTGCTGGCAAAACGCAGTAATTTCGCCAACGTTTCTTTGTTGGCAAAGTCTTCGCCCGGACCTTCTTTGATCACCTGACCGAATTCTTTCCAGAATTCAGCATATTGTTCCGGTTCGTTATTCGCCATTTTGTTCAGTTCAGAGAGAATTTTCTTCACTGAAGCGGCACGAATAGTGTCGATGACTTTGCTGCTTTGCAGAATTTCACGCGATACGTTTAATGGCAGATCGTTGGTATCAATCACTCCGCGAATAAAACGCAGATAGCGAGGCATCAGCTGTTCGCTGTCTTCCATGATGAAGACACGTTTTACATACAGCTTGATGCCGTGCATGCGGTCACGATCCCACAGATCAAAAGGTGCTTTGGATGGGATATACAGTAGTGAAGTGTATTCGGTATTACCTTCGACTTTATTATGGCTCCAGCTCATTGGATCCTGGAAGTCGTGGGCGATTTGTTTGTAGAACTCTTTGTACTGCTCTTCAGTAATGTCGTTTTTAGACAACGTCCATAATGCCGTGGCTTTATTGACGGTTTCATCTTCGATAATGCTTTCATCGATGTTGCCTTCTTCATCAGGCACAGGCTCTTTCAACATAACGATTGGCAGATTGATGTGATCGGAATATTTACGAATCACGTTACGCAGACGCCAGCCATTAAGAAACTCGTCTTCACCTTCACGCAGGTGCAGCGTCACTTCCGTTCCACGTGTCGGCTTTTCAATGGTTTCAATATTAAACTCACCTTCTCCGGCTGACTCCCACATCACACCATGTTCTTTGGTGGTGCCGGCACGGCGGGTTTTCAGTGTCACCTTATCAGCAACAATAAATGCGGAATAAAAACCCACACCAAACTGGCCAATCAACTGTGAATCTTTGGCTTGATCACCGGTTAACTGTCCGAAAAATGCTTTGGTACCGCTACGGGCAATGGTACCGATATTGTCGATAACTTCCTGACGGGTCATGCCAATACCATTATCACTGATGGTGATGGTACGGGCTTCTTTATCAAAAGCGACGCGAATATTCAGATCGCCATCTTCTTCATATAAAGCATCATCGGACAAGGCTTCAAAACGCAACTTGTCGGCAGCATCGGCCGCATTGGAAATCAGCTCACGCAGAAAGATCTCTTTGTTGCTGTAAAGCGAATGAATCATCAGGTTGAGAAGTTGTTTAACTTCTGTCTGGAAACCCATTGTTTCCTTATGTGCATCAACGCCCATTTCTGTGTTGCCTCCATCTGGCTGTTTTAACGATAGCTCACAGATGGGGTTAGCAGGATTGGATATCAAGAGTACGACATAGCAAAAATCGTAAAAATTTGAGAATTCAGGCATTTAAACGCATTTAAGCTTCGATTTAACGTTAATGTGTTAGCCTGTTTTCGGCCATGATGCCCACCCAATTCCAGAAAAAAATGAAAAGGATAGACAGCATGCGTAAACTCACTTTGAGCTTGTTATTGGCTTTCGGCTTCACAGCCCATGCCAATGAAAACAAAGTCGATATTGAAGAACAATCGGTTCTGGGCCATGAGGAAATCGTTACATTATTTCCTGGCGAAATCCAGACCAAAGCACGGATTGATACGGGAGCTGCAACAAACTCAATGTATGCCGTTAATACCCGGGTTTTCGAAGAAAACGGGGAGGAACGGATCCGTTTCACATTTATAGATCACGAAGATAATGAACATATCCTGACACGCCCAATCGTGGATAAAGTGACTATCAAACAGGCCAGCGGCAAACAAACCCGTTATGTTGTAGAAATGGGCTTATGTGTAGGTAATCATTATGAAGAAAGCCGCTTTACGCTGGCTGACCGCAGTCGTATGACGTTCCCGATTCTGGTCGGTCGCAACTTCCTGGAAAATTCCTTATTAGTGAGTTCATCGGAAAAAATGGTTGCATCCCCGGAATGTGAAGTGAAACTGGCAAAAAAAGATCCGGAAGAACTTCCCGAGGTACAACCTTGATTCTCTGATCGCTATTACATAAGCCACATTACATAACGTCGGTTCATCGTTGAACCGGCGTTTTTTTTGGTTACGATTCAATGGACTTAATATAGGTCATATTTTCTACCCAAAAGAGATGTTACTGTATTACTTTAAGCTTTTTTCAGAGATGGAATGTCCAAACAATCACTTAGAATCCTGACTTATAACCTGCACAAAGGCTTTAATACCGGCAATCGGCAGTTCATCCTGCATGAAATGCGGGAAGCCCTGCGAAAAGCGGATGCCGATATTATGCTGTTGCAGGAAATTCAGGGTGAACACATAGGTCATCAGCAGAAACATCAGCATTGGCCGGATTGTCCTCACTGTGACTTTATTGCTGAAGATATGTGGCCGCATTTTGCCTATGCCAAAAATGCGGTGTATAGCGTGGGGCATCATGGCAATGCCATTCTCAGTAAATATGCCCTGCAAAGCTGGGAAAATATCAATGTTTCTCCGTATTCCTGGGCCAGCCGTAGTTTGTTACACGGCGTCATTCATATTCCCGATACCCAAAATGAACTTCATATCGTCTGTCTGCATCTTGGTCTGACTGGAACCGAACGTAAACGCCAGCTGCAAACGCTGTGTGAACGTATCGATGAGCATGTTCCCCATAATGCGCCACTGATTGTTGCCGGTGATTTTAATGACTGGAATGGTCAGGCGGAAAAACACTTCACTCAACGCCTTGATTTGAAAGAAGCCTTTCGGACTCTGCACAAAAGACATGCCCGTACATGGCCGTCATGGATGCCGATTTTTAAAATGGATCGTATTTATTATCGTGGCCTTGAGCCCACTTTTTGCGAATGCCCTCCCCACTCCTCCTGGAAAATGTTATCAGACCATGCGCCGCTCATTGCAGCGTTTGAATTTTAAAAACAAGCCCTATCAAATTTCCTCTATTGAATATTTTTTCGGAGATATCTGGTTAGATCGTTACAATAGGCTTCTTGCCTAAGGTCTAATTTCAAGGAGTGCTTGTGCCTGACATAGTTGTCATGTTTTTCTTGTTAGGTTTAGTCGGTGGTCTGGTTAAATCCGATCTGGCTATTCCCAAAGCGGCTTACGATGTTTTAAGTCTGCTTTTAATGCTGACCATTGGTCTCAAGGGTGGTATGGCCTTACATGGCAATATGGGCTGGGGCCTGCTACCAGAACTGCTATCAGTTGCCTTGTTAGGTTTTTTGATACCGCTGATTTTATTTCCCCTGCTGTGGAAAGTGGTGCGTTTGAACCTGGCAGACAGTGCCAGTTTTGCTGCACATTATGGTTCGGTCAGTGCCGGTACCTTTGCTGTTGCACTCGCTTATGCCGAGAGCAATCAAATGATTATCGGTGGTCAGGTCACCCTTTACCTGGTGTTACTGGAATTACCCGCTATTGTTATCGGTTTAATGCTGTACAGGCATTTTAGTGGTGTTAAACAAGCCTCATCCGGTGGCATGCTGAGCATATTGCACGAGTCTTTAACCAATAGAGGCGTGATTTTGCTGGTTGGGGGCGTGATAATCGGCTGGATGTACGGTCCGAGGCAAGGGGCTGGGGTGACCGATCTATACACCGGTGCATTTATGGGCGTACTGGCCCTGTTCCTCCTGGAAATGGGAATTGTCGCCGCAGAAGCGTTGAGCAAATTATCCCGCGATAAAATTCCGGTGGTGATTTTTGCCATCGTCGCTCCGACCATTCTGGCCCTGGCAGGATTGTTCACCGGTAAATTGCTTGGCCTGCCTAATGGCTCTGTATTAATTCTGGCAAGTTTGACAGCCAGTGCTTCCTATATTGCCGCGCCAGTGGCTGTTCGCTCGGCCATTCCACAAGCGGATATTGGATTAGCCATGCTGGCAGCACTGGGGCTGACTTTCCCTTTTAATGTCATCATCGGTATTCCGCTGTATCACAGCCTGATTGGTTAAATATCCTTCCATACCCGGCACGATGGCCTGTTGATCTCTCAGAACCGCTTCGGCGTTTGTGGCGATGAAAGATCAACAGGCCATCGTCAATCTGCGCATCTCTCAACATTTTCATGCGGTTCGACAATTGCATGTGTCTTTAAACAATCTTCAGAGCAGGAGAATCCGGAGAGCAGGTTTAGCCTGTGAAGGCCGATAGAATGCGGTTTTAGTCATGCATCGCACTCCGGAACGCTATCTTTATCCAAGTCAATCACAGCCTTATTTTGGTGCGTGTTGATTCATTAAGAAACAAAACGGACATTCAGAGAAAGAGAAGGAGCACAACATGCAATCTCTGACACTGCTAAAACCCATTCAATCAATATTGTGGAGCGTCGCTCTGCTGCTACTTGGTAATGGGTTGATCAGTACTCTGCTCACTCTGCGCGGGACCAGTGAAGGCTTTACCAGTGCCGTGATGGGCATGATCATGTCGGCCTATTTCGTCGGATTTATCTGTGGTACCTGGGTCAGCGGTCGTTTAATTCGCCGGATGGGACATATTCGCACCTTTGCTTTCTGCGCCTCAGTCTGTGCCACCACCACTCTGTTACATATTATCGTTATTGATCAATGGGCCTGGATGGGCTTTCGCTTTTTTTATGGTCTGGCATACATCACACTGATGACGGTGATTGAAAGCTGGCTTAACAGTCAGGCCGCCAGCCATGAACGTGGCCGAATCTTTGCGTTTTATATGGTGGTCAACCTGGGCGCACTTGCCGTTGCACAACAGATGCTGCATCTTGATTCGCCAGAAGGATTTTTATTATTCGCTCTGGTATCCATTCTGGTGAGCTGGGCGATTCTGCCATTAACATTAACGCGACGTAATCAACCGAATATTGCCACTGAAAGACCTAAAAGCAGTCTTAAAACGTTATTGAAAATTGCGCCTCTGGCAGTTGCCGGCGCATTTTTGTCAGGATTGGCCATGGGGGCTTTCTGGGCAATGACACCCATTTATGCCACTCAACTGGGTTATGGCATCAGCGGCATTGCGACGATTATGAGCTTGACGATTATCGGTGGCGCTGTTTTACAAATCCCTATTGGACGTTATTCCGATAAACATGACCGACCTAAAGTGATGACCTGGGTGGTGATCATGGCAGCGATACTGGCGCTATTAATGACTATCGCTCCTTCACAACGCTTCCTGTTCGGCATCTTTTTTCTCTGGGGCGGTTTGTCGTTTTCCATTTATCCGTTGGCAGTTGCTCAGTTAATTGATCAGCTGCATCCCGATGAAATTGTCTCCGGCTCATCTGATATGTTGGTTTTGCATGGTGCAGGCTGTGCATTTGCGCCGATTATTGCTGGTTGGTTAATGACCGTAGTTGGCGCTCATGGTCTACCGGTTTATATTGGAATCGTGTTATTGATGCTTGCTGGTTATACGACTTACCGTCGACGCCATGTCATCGACCTGGTCAGCGGTAAGAGCGCCCATTTTGAACCCATGGTGCAAACCAGTGCCCAGGCGTTGAACATGATGTTTGATCAACAACAACGCGATTTGTTTGATGATCCGAGCTTTTATGGGGAAGAAGAACAGAACCGTATCATCAATGCGTTACGCCAGAGTGGTTCATGATTTGTTACAGCATTTTTTATAGACATATACGTTAATAACCGTGATCCTTGCCAAGCGGAAAATCTGGCAGAATTGAATTATTAAGCTCACGTAGCCATCCGCTTTGTTATTAATCGATCCCGGATGCAACATGGAACACAGTCACCCACATCACCATCAGGTCGCTAACTATAATCGCGCTTTTGCGATTGGTATTTTATTAAATGTGGTGTTTGTCATTATTGAAGCCAGCTATGGCATTTTGGCTGGTTCAATGGCTTTACTGGCCGATGCAGGACATAACTTAAGCGATGTAGTGAGCTTGTTGCTCGCCTGGGGTGCCAGCGTTCTGGCCAAAAAAGCCGCCACCGAAAAACGCACGTATGGCTTTCGCAAAGCCACCGTTATGGCAGCCTTACTCAGTTCCATTATGTTGTTAATTGCGTTGGGCGGCATTGCCTGGGAATCCATCAACAGAATGTTCAATCCGCAGCCGGTTCAGGGTATGACGGTAATCGTAGTGGCCAGTATCGGTGTCGTCATCAACACGATTACCGCACTGTTATTTTTCAAAGGGCAGCAGCATGACTTGAATATTCGTGGTGCTTTTCTGCATATGGCCGCTGATGCAGCAGTATCGCTTGGTGTTGTTATTGCCGGGATTTTTATTCTGTTTAAAAACTGGTTATGGATTGATCCGCTGGTCAGCTTGCTGATCGTGATGATTATTCTGATTGGTACCTGGCGTTTATTACGTGAATCGTTAAATTACGCGATGGACGCCGTGCCAGAAAATGTGGATCTGCAAAAAATCCAGCAGTATTTACTGGATTGTGATCAGGTAGACTCGTTGCATGATTTACATGTCTGGCCGTTAAGTACCAGTGAAACAGCGTTAACTGTGCATCTGGTGGTAAAAGGCAGTCCGCTGGATAACGCTTTTTTATCCCAGCTACAACATGATTTACACGATCACTTTGCTATTGAGCATGCAACGATTCAGCTGGAGTCAGCGGATGATGCCAGTTTCTGTCTGCTCGGCAGCAATCATGACTGTCATCATTAATCCGCGTGGGCAGTGATTGTCCAGCATTCCTCCAGACCAATAACTCTGTTATGGTGCCTGGCTTAAATTATTTACAGAAACTGATATCAAAATGCATGGCAAGTTAATCAAGTGGAAAGATGACAGGGGGTTTGGCTTTATTCTCTGTGAGCATAATCAACAGGAAGTATTTGTACATATTTCTGCTTTTCCGAGTGGTAGCCCACGTCCTAAAGTCGGCGAAACACTGGATTTTGCAATAGAAACCACCCCAGAGGGTAAAACCCGGGCTATCAATGTCACTCGTGAAGCATCCTTAAAAACCAGAAACTCGCCCATTAAACTGAGTAAAGCTCCCGGAAAAACCACTAAAACCATCAGTGTCCTTATTGCATTGATCGTGTTTGGTTTGATTGCCGTAAGTGTGTCTCAAAATTTTTAATGTTTTCTAACACACTCTCTTAGAACGTACATCAAAATAACCATAGGCAGCGACCACCAGAAAGCAGATACCGGGGACAACATAAGAAATCGCCGTAGTAAACACATCAATGAATGCACCTTGAACTAACGGCAAAAGCGCTCCGCCAAGAATCGCCATCACCAGTCCAGCGGCCCCGAATTTGGTATCTTCGCCTAAACCTTTTAATGCCACTCCGTAAATAGTCGGGAACATAAGCGATAAACAGGCAGATATCGACACGACAGCCCAAACCCCGGAAATAGTCGGGTTCAGCATCGCAAACAAGCATAACGCCGATCCTGTTATTGCCAGTATTGTCATCAGCACGGTGGGACGAACATAGCCCATCAACCATGTCATCGCAAAGCGTGACACCAGAAACACCAGCAAACTGTATTGCAGATAAACGCTGGCATCGGCCGCTGTTCCACCGATTGCCTGCTGCACGTATTGAATGGTAAAAGTCCAGGCACAGACTTGCGCCGCTACGTTAAAAAATTGTGCGATCACGCCAAACCGGTAATGAGGATTGGCCATCAATCGTTTCAGCGTCTGAGTGAAATGTAACTCACTGATGCTCGAAGCGACGGCTTCTCGCGGTTGCGGCACTTTTGAAAATAAAATCATCAGCCAGATCAACAATAATGCCAATGCCATACTGACATAGGGCAACATCACGGCTTTGAGCTCGGCGCCTTGTACCAGCTGTAATTCTTCGACCGTCATTAATGCCCGATCAGCCGCTTCAGCAATATGCAAATTCGGCAGAATCAAGGTGGCGGCAAGAAACACCCCAAGATTGGTACCCACGGGATTAAAGGCCTGCGCCAGATTTAGTCTGCGTGTGGCATTTTCCATCGGGCCCATCGCCATCACAAACGGATTAGCCGACGTTTCCAGAATCGATAAGCCTGACGCGAGAATAAATAACGCCGCAAGAAAATAATGATAATTCATTGCCAGACTGGCGGGATAAAACGCTAAAGCGCCTATTACGGCCAAACCTAAACCGCATAAAACACCGGTTTTATAGGAATATCGGCGATTGATAAATGCAGCTGGTATTGCCAGACAAAAATACGCCCCGTAATAGGCAAACTGTACCAACGCAGATTGTACGGTGCTCATAGCAAAGATTTGACTGAATACCTTAACCAATGGATCGGTCATATTGGCAGCCACGCCCCAGGCAGCAAAACAGGTAATCAATAAAATAAATACCAATCGCATTTCCGGATAGACAAAGGGCTGTTTGACCGACATAGAATCCTGGCTCCGTGCTTCGTTGCTGGCTTTGTTGTGCCGAGTGTATCAGTCATCCATCCAGCTATTGTCTGACTGATTGGGTCATTCTATTGGAAATCCTGCAGTGCAACATATTCTCCCGAAAACTTTCCTGCCAGGATGCCTCCGGAATATAAAACAGCCGTTAAACGAATACGGGCCTTTCCTTTGCGTCGCAGCATTTTGAGAAAGCCTGGCCAATCATGTTCATCCCTCAATGCGGCCGTGGCGGAAAAATCTGCGGTCATGGGCTTGAGATAAGCCATCTCATTGCGTTGAATCACCAAACGGGAAGCCAGCCCCTCTTCTGCCAAACGGGTCTGCAACAACGACCAGGCTGAAAGAATCGCCAGCGTCGAAGCACTACCGCCAAACACGGTTTCCTGATGATTAATATTCGGGGCAATCGGCGCACATAACGTCAGTGTCTGCGGGGTGATCTCCCGCACCGATACCTGCATGGCTGCTGATAACGGGATATGTTGGTGGAGATATCGTTCCAGCCGTTGATTTTCAGTCATAATCAGCAAGCCTTTCGTTATCTGGATGTTTTGTTGCGGTATGTAAATACTCCAGTACGGCGCCCATTAACTGATTGATGCTCTGATATTTTGGTGGACCGGCAGATAGTATTTCACCCTCGGATTGCACATACGGTGCAGGTACCAGCTCATCAGCACAGTTCTCAACAATCGCCTGGGCAGAAGCCTCCGTAGTTTCAAGATGGAATTGCAAGCCAATCACCGATTTTCCTAACTGAAACGCCTGATTGCGACAGCCATAACTCTCAGCGATTCGCTCAGCACCTTCAGGTAAATCAAATGTTTCACCATGCCAGTGAAAAACCAGTGCCATTTCGGGAAACGTGAATAAAGATGAATTCACATTTGCTACAGCCTGAATCGGCCACCAGCCAATTTCTTTTTCATTATTGGGAGTCACTCTGGCGCCCATTGCACTGGCAATCAGCTGTGCGCCCAGACAAATCCCCAATACAGGTTTACCCGTTGCGATAAATTGCCGTATAAACTGCTTTTCAGCTTTTAGCCAGGGATACCCAGCCTCATCATTCACACTCATTGGCCCGCCCATTACCACCAGATAATCCACATCGCTGATTTCGGGTAATACGGCTTGCCGATAAAACGCCGTAGAACTGATTTGATAACCATTTTTATTGAACCAGGTTTCAATACTGCCCAAGCCTTCAAATGGCACGTGCTGAAAGTAATGTGCTTGCATTGTGCGATCCTGAATAAATTTGGCAACAGTTTAAAGCCAAATGTAAGAATAATTAAACTAATGAAAGCTTGTTAGCTTTCATTTTTCCAGACCCTGGAACCTAATAAAACGCAGTAACTTCACGGAGATAACGAAAAGTGGTACGGTCAAACACCATCTGAATCGAAATTTATCGGTTTTGATAAGGGAGAGTCTATAAACGGCATTGGAGAATATAACTATGACAAAAAATGCATTCCCACTCACGCGCATACTCAAACCGGGTTTTCTTATATTTTTGGGCTTGATGCTGATGGCCTGTGCGCCGGAACCAGAGGTAAAAGATGTTCAGGCCAGCGAAGCTGAAATTGAATATCTGTTTGATCGCTGGAACAACGCCCTGCAGACCGGAGATTCCGCCACAGTGACAGCTTATTACGCAAATGATGCTGTGCTTTTACCGACGTTATCAAACACCATTCGAACCGACCATGATGGAATTCGTGACTATTTTGACTATTTCCTGGTATTGCAACCTAATGGCCGGATTGACAAACAGCATATTTCTATCAACGGCAATGTTGCTATAAATACCGGTATTTATACTTTTACATTGACAAAACAAGAACAGGAAAAAAAGGTTCAGGCCCGTTATAGCTTTGTTTATGAACGTCAAAATGATGGTGAATGGTTGATTGTTAATCATCATTCTTCTGCTATGCCAGAAGAGATAGTTGAAAAGCCTGAGCTGATGGAAGATATTCTGATTGAGGAAAAAAGTTAGATTTGGTTTTATCCCTTAATATGCCCGGTTCGTATTCAGGCATACTGCTGAAGCAAATAACAAACATGCTATTTTTTTAGACAACAGAGGCTTACATTATGACTATTGCACTGACACCACTTATTTCATTGATCGCAGGTATTCTGATTTTGGTCGTGCCGAGACTGCTCAACTACATCGTGGCTATTTATCTGATTATTATCGGATTGGTTGGTATCTTCGGTGGCAATCTGAATATCACACCCTAAAATAACTTTTGTAATTAGGGCCTGTTGATGTTTCATAGGCGCCTTGTGAGACAAAAATATAGCCTCCTCCGGCAGTGGTGGCTCTGACAGATCAACAGGCCATGGGAAATCGCGGCGGTTATTTATGATTTCCGCCGCTTTTTTTGCCGTATCTACTGGTTTTCAATATAAATTTGATGGACCACTATTTATCTTTCCGTCATCATTCTTTTAAAGAAATCTTACGGCTGTCTGCCAGTTCGATTAATTGTTCAAGTGGATCAGCCAGTGCTTTGAGTCCTTCAGCAATTTCGTCTTCGCTATAACCCAGCTGCTGCATGGTAGCGACCTGGTTTTGCAGTAACTTTTGCATCGCCGCGATTTCCCTGAGCTGATTCATCTGTTTATCGTGGCGATTCTGTTCAGTAAGCTTCTGTTTTATCAAGCGATTTCGATAGGAAATATCTTTCCAGAGTTCGCGTAATTGTTCGATAACTTTATCCAGTCCCAACAGATTGAAATCGCCGGGAGAGTGGATCTCAATGGACTGAATAATAAGTCTGTGATGCGCTTTGACAGCAGATAATGAACCATATAACGCCATTTTAAGCTTCGGATTCTGGCCTTTGTATTTTAACTTTTCCAACACATAGAGCCGGTTATACAGAATATTAAGCTGGTGAAAAAAACGGTAAAAGTCCTCTACCGTCCAATCCTCAACAGCACTAAACCCGATTGGGCTAATAGACTCGGACAATCGCGGCCTCCTTGGTCATGATGTGATTGCTGATCGTAACAGGCTGAGTAAGTATCACCTTTCGACTGGCTTATTTCATTCCTCTTTACGGCTGATAATTTCACCTTCAATGATATGGGTTTCATGACGTGATTGCTGAGACGAGCGTTGTGAAAACGGTTGTTGTTGAGAAGCCGATTCCCGGGCTTTACGCATTTGTCTGCGTGCCCGGTAAAGCATCAGCGGAATCAGGATCCAGCTCAGCAACACCACAAAAACCAGCAGTGTCAGACTCAGCATCATTATCAGCCCCAGCATAATCCATGCAAAGATCCGTTGCAGCAAACCGGCAGACTGCAACTGTCTGAATTGTTGTTGCCAGGCTTGAGCTTGCTGGCGAAAAGCATCAGATCGAAACATATAACCTCTTTTTCAAGCACCTTTTGTGCTGGTTTGATAACTTAATGGTAGCGACATAGTGCCTGTTTAGTCATGGATTGAGAAAGTCACCGGAGGCAATAAGTTTCAATCCTGAGACCGGTCGATTATAGAGATATACCCAGGCTTTCAGTTTATGCCCATCCGACAGCGAAACCATTAACTGTTGCCGCACATATTCGTGTGGCTGAGAAAAACTGGAAGAACATTCTTCATAATCATCCAGAGCAGCAAACAGCAATTGGTAATTGTAAATCCGATACACTTCACCAAAAACCAGTTGCCGCGAATCATCGCTTGTTATTACGCCGGGATAATAATCAACCAGATACAATTGTCCTTGCAGCGTTCCAATATCGATGAATTCACAGAATCTTTGCAGCAAATCGTGACGAGTAGTGTCTTTACGTAAGGTACCGTATACAAAAAGATAGTTTTCAGTCATAGATTAAGGGCTGTGAAATTCATTGATGAACAGACTCTGATGTCATTCTACGTGGAGAATTATCACAACTAAATATGAATTCAGACTTAACAGAACCCACATACACTGGACGCTTTGCTCCCTCACCGACCGGGCCTTTGCATTTTGGCTCACTGGTAGCTGCTACGGCAAGCTTTCTGGATGCACGTGCGCACAATGGAAAATGGTTGGTGCGTATGGAAGATCTGGACAAACCCCGGGAAATAGCTGGCGCGGCAAAGGATATTCTCGAAACGCTGCAAAGTTTTGGTTTTGAGTGGGACACTGATGTGCTGTTTCAAAGTCAGCGCAATCCCGTTTACCGTGAAATGCTGACAAAGTTGCAATTGTCAAAACAGGCCTATCCCTGCGCCTGTAGCCGAAAAGAAATTAATGCCAGTGCTCTAATGGGGATTGATGGACCTGTATATCCGGGCTTTTGTCGTGATGGCTTGTCTGCTGTAAAACAAGTACGTACCTGGCGACTCAAAGTCAATGAACAACCCGTGTGTTTTTATGACCAGATTCAGGGGAACCAATCGCAGAACTTGGCTCGTGATGTGGGTGATTATGTGATTAAACGTGCAGATGGTTTGTATGCTTATCAGTTGGCGGTCGTGGTTGATGATGCCATGCAGGGTGTGACGCATATTGTTCGAGGTGCTGATCTGCTGGACTCAACGCCCAGACAAATTTATCTTCAGCAACAACTTGGATTTACCACACCACTTTATGCACATATTCCCGTAGCGACCAATCTGCAAGGCGAAAAACTCAGTAAACAAACCCGTGCACAGCCGATAAAGCAGAGAGACAGTGGCGTGGTCTTATGCCGGGTATTACGCTTTCTGGGTTTGCAACCACCGGCAGAATTGGCACATGTCCCGCTTGATGATTTATGGCAATGGGCAATACAGCATTGGCAGATACAAAACGTACCCAAGTTGCGACGCCAGGTTACGATGGTTCCAGCAGAACCAGAAGTAGAACCCACGATCGGGGTTTGATATTGGCCGACGCAGAGTCTACATTTGCGCAATTCGCTGACTTTTTAAAATTTTGCAGCAAGATTGCTTTTTCACAATTTCTGACGCCGTATATAAATAAGATAAGCAATCGTCCAAAAACCTTATTTTGCTTACATATTTTTATCTGATTTTGCGGTCTTTCCTTGCACCGTCAAATACTCTCCACTATTCTCACAGGCAACTTTTCCCGCTAGAAAATGACTTAAATCACAGCTCAACAATGACAAATTCACATTTTAGTCAATGGAATTGTCAGCTGGGCTGTGAGCTGAATTCAGGAGATATCGGATACGATGTTATTTGCCGTTTTATCAGGTTTTATTCTGGCCCTCTTTACGCCTTTTCTGCAGCGTATTGCAGGGAATAAAACCGGCTGGCTTTTAGCGATCTTGCCATTATCGCTAACGGTGTATTTTGCCAGTTTTATCCCATCGTTGGGCCAGGGTGAAGTCATCTATCAGCAATGGCAGTGGTTGCCGGGGATGGATATCAATCTGAGCTTTATGCTGGATGGACTGTCTTTGCTATTTACACTGCTGATTAGTTTTATCGGTATCTTCATTTTTATTTACGCAGGCAGTTACCTGAAAGGGCATCAATCGATCGCTCGTTTTTTTGTCATCATGCTCGCCTTTATGGCTTCAATGCTCGGGCTGGTGCTGTCCGATAATCTGATCAGCCTGTTTGTGTTCTGGGAATTAACCAGCATCACTTCCTATCTGTTGATCGGTTTTGATCATGAAGACGAATCCGCCAGGCGTTCAGCATTACAAGGTTTGTTTGTCACGGTAGGAGGTGGTCTGGCCCTGATGGCCGGACTGATTATGTTAGCCACTGCAGGTGGCAGCTATCAGATATCCGAGTTGCTAAGCGCATCAGACAGTCTGCTGGAGAGTCCGCTGGCCGTTGGCATGATCATCTGTATTCTGTTGGGTACGTTTACCAAATCCGCTCAATTCCCTTTTCATTTCTGGTTACCCAATGCGATGGCGGCACCAACTCCGGTATCGGCCTATCTGCATTCCGCCACGATGGTGAAAGCCGGGATTTATTTGATGGCACGTTTGAATCCGGCATTTACCGAACATGCTGTTTGGACATTCTCTCTTAGTCTGTTTGGTGCCATCACCATGTTTGTCGGAGCCTATCTGGCCTATAGCGCGACCAATATCAAGAAAGTACTGGCCTATTCCACCGTAATGGCACTCGGCACATTGACCATGCTGCTTGGAATCGGCACCGGATATGCGTTGATTGCTTTTGCCTGTTTCCTACTGGCTCATTCATTGTACAAGGCGGCGCTGTTTATGTTGGCAGGCGCAATTGACCACGAAATTGGCACTAAGGATTTAACCCTGATGGGTGGTTTGCGAAGTAACATGCCACGTACTGCGCTGATAACTGCCCTCGCCGCTTTATCGCTTGCCGGGATGCCACCCTTATTTGGCTTTATCGCCAAAGAAGCCATGTTTGAAGCGGTACTGGGCAATGATAATTATCAGGTATTACTCCTCATATTGGCCCTGGCCGCCGCGATGCTGGTCATGGCGATTGCTGCAGTCGTGGCGATTAAACCTTTTTACGGGGAATTACGCCCCACATCGAAAAAACCTCATGAAGCGCCTATGGCAATGTTGATAGGACCTTCGATTCTGGCGGTATTGTCGCTTATATTTGGTTTGCTGCCCTGGGTTCCCCAAAACGCCATTCTAAGCGCGACCGTCAATGCGATTTCAGTAGCTCCAGCCAGTTTGTCATTGGCCTTATGGCATGGCTTTAATCTACCGTTGCTGTTATCGGTGATTGCTCTGGCTGGCGGTATCCTGCTATTTATGGTCTGGCAAAAAATACGGCCAGCCATCGGTAATCTGACCACACAACTAAGTCATTACGGACCGGAAGCTGGCTATTTCGGCATGATGAATGGTATCACCGGGATCGCCAGCTGGCAGACCCGGTTGCTGCAAAATGGCAAATTAGGTAACTACATGATTGTCATGATCCTGACCACGGTGATTCTGGTCGGCTACACCTTGCTGAGTCAGTATGGTTTGAATGTGTATCTGAATGTTGAAGGTGTGGCGTTTTACGAGCTTTCCATTGCTTTACTGATGCTAATGGCCACCCTCTACGCCATTTACACCCCTTCACGCTTAGGGGCAGTCGCCAGCATGGGCGTTCTGGGTTTTACTGTAGCGTTGGTGTTTATTCATTTCAGTGCCCCGGATTTGGGCATTACCCAAGTTCTGGTAGAAACTCTCACGGTTATTTTACTGATACTGGTGTTATTTAAACTGCCGGGGTTCTCTCGGTACTCAAGCCGCTATGAAGTGATTCGGGATGCCAGCGTTGCGGTGCTGATGGGCGTGTTAATGACATTACTGATACTCGCAGCAATCGATGTGCAGTTTTTTGACTCCATATCAGACTTCTTTATCGAGTCCAGTTACCCGCTGGCCAAAGGCCGCAATATCGTCAATGTCATTCTGGTTGATTTTCGGGCACTGGATACGCTGGGCGAAATCTTTGTGCTGGCGATTGCTGCTCTTGGTGTTTTCTCAATGCTCAAACTGCGTGCTGAGGAGAAGTCATGAACGATAAAAAAACCAAAATAATGACTTTCAATACATTGATCCTGCACACGGCAGCTTTGTTTCTGTTGCCATTGCAGTTAATTTTTTCAGTGTTTTTATTATTACGCGGTCACGATGAACCAGGCGGTGGTTTTATTGCCGGGCTGGTCGCTTCGGGTGCTTTTGTGTTGTATTTATTTGCCCATGGCGTGGCATCAACGCGTGAAATCATGCGGGTCGAACCACGGGACTTACTGGCGTTAGGACTCTTGTTGGGGCTGGCAGCCATGTTTCCGGGCATGTTCCATGGTGAAGCATTTCTTACGGCCCAATGGTGGGAGTTTTCACTGGGTGAAACCGACATCAAATTATCAACGGTATTGATTTTTGATATCGGCGTTTATTTTGCGGTATTGGGGACGATTTTGACTATCGTGATGTCACTGACGGAGTCTGAAGAGTGAACGATAAACTGACTATTCGACAGGAGCTATCCGTATGGAATCACTGATGGCTTATGTGATCGGCATTCTGTTTGCAGCAGCGATTTATATGATGTTACGTCGCTCAATCGTCAAACTGGTTATCGGCCTGATTATTCTCAGCAATGCGGCCAACCTGCTGATTTTTGCCGTTTCCGGGATGACCCGCGGGGCTCCACCATTAATACCTGAAGGTGCGGCTGCCCCACTGGGAATCATTGCCGATCCTTTGCCTCAGGCATTGATCTTGACCGCCATTGTTATTGCCTTTGGGGTATTGGCCTTTGCCGTGGTTTTAATCCACCGGGCTTATGAAGTGGTGGGTAATGATGATCTGGATCAAATGAAGGATACTGACACTTGAGCCCGGAAGTTGTTTTACCCATTATTATCCCGTTATTGGCAGGCGCTTTAACGTTAGCCTTCTGGCGTTCAACGTTTTATCAGCGCTGGATTAGCCTGTTCGCCACCACCGCTTTACTCGGATCAGGCATCTGGCTATTAAGCAGTATTCGTGAAACTGGCTTTGTAGTGATGCAGATGGGCGGCTGGGCGGCACCGTTTGGTATCACCATTGTGGCCGATTTGCTAAGTGCGATCATGATCGTGTTAACCGGTATTATCGGTCTGGCGATTGCAGTTTTTTCCATGGCAGCCACACCTGATAAACATCAGAAATTCGGCTATTTCCCGTTAATGCATCTGTTACTTGCCGGGGTTGCCGGTTCTTTCCTGGCCGGCGATATATTCAATCTGTTTGTCTGGTTTGAGGTGATGTTGCTGGCCTCATTTGCGCTGTTGACCTTGGGCGGCGAACGCGCCCAGATGGAAGGCGCGATTAAATACGTCACGTTGAACCTGTTTTCATCAGCGATATTTCTATCCGCCATCGGCTTGTTATATGGCATGGTTGGTACACTGAACATGGCCGATATTGGTGACAAACTGAGTCAGGTAGAACATACCGGCATGGTCAATGTGCTGGCGATGATGTTTCTTATTTCGTTTGGCATTAAAGCCGCTGCCTTTCCGTTGTTTTTCTGGTTGCCAGCGTCTTACCATACCCCCCTGGTCGGTGTGTCCGCATTGTTTGCCGGATTACTGACCAAAGTCGGCGTTTATGCTTTATACCGGGTGTTTACGCTGATATTCATTGGCGATACCGGCTATACCCACACTATTTTGTTATGGGTCGCTGTGCTGACAATGCTGACCGGTGTATTGGGTGCGGCGGCACAGTTTGAGTTTCGCCGGATTCTGTCATTTCATATCGTCAGCCAGATTGGTTACATGCTGCTGGGATTGGCGCTATTCACACCATTAGCCATTATCGGTGGGGTGTTTTACATCATGCATCACATTATCGTGAAAACGAATCTGTTTTTGATTAGTGGTGTGGTGTATCGACTGTTGGGCAGTTATGACCTGAAAAAGCTGGGCGGAGTTTATAAACAACGTCCATGGCTGGCGATTTTATTTCTGATCCCTGCCCTGTCGCTTGCCGGTATACCACCATTATCAGGTTTTTTTGCCAAGTTTCTGGTGATACGGGCCGGTCTTGAAGTGGACGCCTGGATAGCGACCGGTACTGCCCTGTTAGTCGGACTGTTGACTTTATATTCAATGATCAAAATCTGGGCCGAAGTGTTCTGGAAAAAATTACCGGAGGGTATAGATGATTCTCGTTTAATCAGTAATCGAACAGACTCGCAATTATTGGTCATGCTGATACCGGTGGTTGGCTTAACCTTATGCACTTTGTACATTGGTCTGAATGGTGAACCCATTTATCAGTTAGCCAGTGATGCTGCTGATCAATTATTAAATCCAGCAGCCTACATTGAAGCGGTGCTGGGAGAAAACTTATGATCGGTTTTTTCCTGAATATCGTGCTGGCCCTGTGCTGGGTGGCGTTAACCGGCAATTTTGGGGGGCTGAATTTTATATTCGGTTTTGCACTGGGCTATATTGTTCTGGCCATCTCTCAAAATCAATTACCCTCACTGAGTGGTTATGCTCAACGCTTACCATTACTGCTTAGGTTTGCCGGTTTTTTTATCAAGGAACTGGTTAAGGCCAACTACAAAGTCGGTTTTGATATTTTGACCCCGCCCTGGCATATGCAACCAGGAGTTATCGCGTTTCCATTGGAAGCCAAGTCAGATTTTGAGATCACGATGGTGGCAAACTTTATTTCGTTAACCCCTGGGACATTAACGCTGGATATTTCAGATGATCGCCGGGTGTTGTTTATTCATGCGATGTTTCTGCAGAATGAAAAGGAACTATTAACTGACTTGCATGAAATCGAACAGCGTTTACTGGAAATATTACGCTGAGGAGCCTGCATTGAGCACATTTATTATCAATCTTGTCTATCTGATGCTATCCAGCGCTCTGCTATTGGCATTTATCAGAATGGCGAAAGGCCCTTCATTGCCGGATCGAGTGGTCGCATTAGAACTCATTGCTTCCATCGTAGCCGGTATTGTCGGCGTTCATGCCATCGATACCGGAGTCAGCAGTTTTCTGGATGTAGCGATTGTATTAGCGCTGACTGCTTTTCTGGCCGCCATTGGCTTTGCCCGCTTTCTGGAACGTGGAGGACCGCGTGATGACTGACATACTGGTCGCTTTTTTTCTGATTTCAGGCGCAGCGTTAATGTTACTGGCCGCCATCGGTATCATTCGCCTGCCGGATCTTCCGACAAGAATGCACGCCACCACCAAATCCGGGGCACTGGGAACCAGTCTGATAATGATTGGCGTGGCGGTCTATTTTGCTGATACCACCGTGGTTACTCGTGTAATAGCGATTATTGCGTTTATTATTCTGACGGCACCCGTTGCAGCGCATGTGATTGGCCGGGCGGGTTATTTTGTCGGGGTGCCCTTATGGAAAGGTACGGTAAAAGATGAACTGCAGAAGAATTATGATCCACAAACCCATGCTCTGAGCAGTGGTTTGGAGAAACCAACATCAAATAAAAAACCGGACTGAAATAAAAAACCTTTTTATTCAGGAAATAACCGGCTGGCTCCGCTATGCCCCTTAGGATCCCCTATTAACCAGATTTGCTCAAACGGATGTGCTTCGGGCAGGACTATCTGATACCGGTGCTTTTCAAAATCCTTTTGCTGCCACAAAGCATTCATATTACGCAACACCAACCATACACGTTGGCTATGATAGTTTTTCTCCGCCTTGCTGGCCAGTACAGCATTTAACGCTGCGATCAAACGGCGATTGACCGGTAATTGAGTCAACTGATGCAAGGCAGCCAGCATCTTGTCACCCGCTCCTCTGCCGAGAATGAGTCTGGCCTCGGCTTCACTGCCGTAAATATGGGCGATTTCCAGATCCAGCTTGCTGTCATTCAGGTAACAGCTGACATCAGGCTTGCGTGGCAGATTATGCCAGATATGTCGCATTGGAATGCCAGTCTGCTTTTCATAAAACCGCATAAACAATCTGGCTGCTTCATGCTCCAGATAGATCTTTTCCTGAATACTGCTGTTCATGGAAACAATTTCAAAGGTAATCAATTACTCTGTTTGTGGTTCGGGTAACAAAGCTGGCGTGCTATCCATATAGGTGAGATAACTGTGCCATATCTGATGAGTACGTAATTTTGTCATCCGAATAGAGCAGCTTAATCCCATAATGCTGCGGATGGTCCCATCTCTCCAGATATCATAAAGTGAACTGCATTGATCCTTGCGGTAAGTCAGCCAACTTTGCTGGGCCTTATCGATAGAGTCAACAATCAACTCATCTTCAGCATAACGTGCTCTGGCTTCTGCAAGATAATGCTGTAATTCAACTTCCTGTTGCTCCAGTTGCTGTGTCAGACATTGTCCAATCTCATAGGTGTTATTGGCGTTTGGGCAATCATTCGCGGCTAACAACGGTCCTGAGAGGCATAACAGGAAAAAGCTCATAATTTTCATAAACACTCCAACGCCCGGGACCAGAAACTTTGGGGAAAGTTAAGCGTGTCTCAGCGACTCGCCTCAACGTCTTCAACAATACACATATTCCTGCCTTGCTTTTTAGCTCTGAATAATGCGGTATCAGCACGGTTAAACACTTTTTCAGTGTTATCTCCTTGATGAAAAGTAGCGACACCGGCAGACACGGTGATTGGCACCGGCTTGCCATCATATAAAAATCGTGTGTTGTTGATTTCCTCGCGAATCTTATTGGCCAGCACTTCCGTGTCAGCTAACGCGGTAGCCGGAAATATGCCAACAAACTCCTCGCCACCGTAACGGGCCACAAAATCAATTTCACGGGTGGAAGTCGATAAAATTTCGGCAATGCGGATTAAGATCTTATCGCCAGCCAGGTGACCAAGACTGTCATTTATCTGTTTGAAATTATCAATATCCCAGACCACCAGGCTTAATGGATGTTTGTAACGCTGCCAGCGAATATATTCTGTTTCCAGGGCATCCATCAGTGCCTGACGGTTACTGATGCCGGTCAACGTGTCCTTACGAACCATTTCATGAGCTTTGCGTATGCCATCCTGTAGCGATTTGGTTTCAGCTTCCAACTCCTGAAGCCGATCGGTCAGTTTTTTTATTTCCTGTTGTGATTGGTAATAACGCGTCTGATCAGCATTACGATATTCATCGACCGCACCGCATAAGGCGGTTAAACGCTGACGAATAATGGATTTCAGCTCACGCGGTTCACTGGTGACATCAATCTGTTTATAAATATCATCCAATCCCGCATCAACCTTTTGACTTATTTTCTGGCGTTGCTGAAAAGCCTCTTCATCATCCTTTACCGTCAGTCGTAACAGATCATCAAGTTCATTAATGCGATCACTTAGCGTCGCCAGAAAAGCGCGATATTCAAGCTGCTGCAGCTGTGCCTGAGCCCCTAGCGCATTTATCAGGCTGGTCAGCGAATCAATGATTGTCGGTAATTTCTTTTTTGCCGGCTCGGTCTTCAGTTGCGCTTTTATTTCCTGGAGCTGGTCATTGAACATCTCCGGTATCTGCAAATTATCTATCATGCCGCATAACAACAGTGATATTTCAGTATTAACTTTGCTAAACCCAAGCTTTTGCAACAGTCCCGAACGGTTTTTTTCGACCACGGGTGTAACAGAAGCCTTGGAAATAATTGATTCCAGCAGGTTGACAGATTCCGGTAAAAGCTCACGCGCCTGATGACTGGAAGCATCTTTGAGTTGAATCAGCAGATTATCAACACGGGGCTGTGAATCCGCTGGAAAGCTTATGGATAACAAAAGATGTCGTAACAGTTCGGAGGCATCGGAACTCTGAGGACTCTCATCCATTAGGTTGATGCATTGCTGGATTTTTTCCAGAATATCGCTAATTTGCTCAACGTTTTTTTGGCTGCGTAACTCACGTCGAAGGGCATGCAGCTGTTTGTCCAATGCGGAATCAATGCCTTCTGCAACCAAAGCCAGTCGTCCAAGACTACGTTCCAAAAGTTGGGTATAGGTTGTTTGTTTCTCATCACTTGCAAGCAACTCAAGATACTTATGCTTCCATTGCTCGAGTTTGCTTTCCAGTTCTTCTGTCGTCATGGGTCCAACCTTTACTCAGGTATATTGTCCATATTTTAAACAGGGATATTACAACAGCTTCGAAAGGATCTATACCTAAAAGTTAACGCAATGTGAAACAAGCCCGTAATAATTCAGCAAGTTGAAACCTTTCGCTGAAATATGTTCGTTGTTTTATCAGTACAAAATCTTATGTGATATTAGCATTTACTGTATATGTTTAACCCGCTGTAGTCTTAGGGCATTTAACACAACAGAAACCGAGCTGAATGCCATTGCTGCACCGGCCAGCCAGGGCGCCAGTAAGCCCGCTGCCGCAATTGGAATGCCCAGAGAATTGTAGGCAAAGGCCCAAAACAGGTTCTGACGAATATTACGCACGGTCAGATGACTTAACTGTATAGCGGAAGAGACAGCATTTAAATCAGTTCGCATCAATGCAATATCTGCTGTTTCAATAGCCACATCGGTGCCGCTTCCCAAGGCTATGCCGATATCCGCCTCAGCCAGTGCAGGTGCATCATTGATACCATCACCAACCATTGCTACAACCTGACCCTGTTGACGTAATTCACGGATTTTATCAGCTTTGTGTTCAGGTAAAACTTCTGCAATCACGTTATCTATGCCCAGCTCCCGGGCAATTGCCTCAGCGGTAAGTTGATTATCACCGGTTAACATAACAACCTGCAGACCACGTTTTTTCAAGGCAATAACGGCTGTTTCTGCCGTCTCTCTTACTGTATCCGCAACCGCGATCAACCCAATCACTTGCTGATCCACAGCAATCAACATGGCCGTTTTCCCCTGTTGCTCCAACTGCTGTTGTTGATGTTGCCAGCCCCCCATATCAATGCCATTTTCCGACATCAGTTTTTTGGTACCCAGCTTGATTTGTGAAAGCTGGCTATTGAGTTCAACACTGGCCATCACGCCATGACCACTCAGCGACTTGAAATCATTAATGACTATTGATTTAGCGCTGAGTGCTGTTAAACCCTCGACAATGGCCTGTGCCAGCGGATGCTCTGATTTGGCCTCTATTGAACTCACCACAGTGGCTATAACCGATTGATCATAATCCTCGGCCACCACAAAATCCGTTAAGGCGGGTTTTCCCTCAGTGAGCGTGCCGGTTTTATCAAATACAATCGTGGTCAGAGATTGGGTTAATTCCAGAGTATCGGCTTGTTTAAAGAGAATACCGGCCTCAGCGGCACGGCCTGAACCCGCCATGATGGATGTGGGTGTGGCTAAACCCAGGGCACAGGGACAAGCAATGACCAGAACAGCCACCATGGTTTCCAATGCTCTGCCAATATCGCCGGGGGTAAACCATAACCACCAAAGCAGGAAAGTGATAAGGGCAATCATGACCACCACGGGTACAAAAATGCCTGACACTTTATCTGCCATACGCTGGATGGGTGCTTTGGAGCCTTGCGCCTGCTCCACTACCCTGACAATCCGTGCTAATGCAGCCTCTTCCCCCAGATGGGTAGCGCGAACCCGTAAAAAACCATTTTGATTAAAAGTCGCGCCGACAACTTTATCATTGACGCTTTTTTCTACGGGCATGCTTTCGCCTGTCAACATGGATTCATCGACTGCCGATTGCCCCTCAACAATGACACCATCAACCGGAATCTGCTGCCCGGGTTTAATCTGCACAATATCACCCTGTTGCAGTTCTTTGACTGACACCAATTTTGTCTGACCGTCAGCTGATTCCTTTAATGCCTGTTGGGGCTGGAGTTTTAACAGTTTTTTGATGGCTTCTGAAGTATGACCTTTGGCCCGGGCTTCAAACCATTTACCCAATAGAATCAGCGTAATCAACACTGCGCTGGTTTCAAAATACAAACCATCATGCGCCGCCATCGCGCCATAGTTGAAAGTCAGCCATAAACTGTAAAAATAGGCGGCTGAGGTACCCAACGCCACCAGTACATCCATATTGGCACTGCGATTTTTTAAAGCGTAATAACTGCCTCGATAGAACTGCCAGCCAATAATAAACTGCACCGGTGTGGCTAATGCCATTTGCACCCAGGCGTTCATTAATAATGTTGGAATCGGTATACCGCTGGTCCAGTTGAAATGTCCGACCATGCTGTACAGCAAAGGCAGTGACAAGATGGCCGCCGCGATAAACTTATAAAACTGTTTTTGTTGCAGCTGCTGGTTTGAATCCGTCTGCGGGTGTTCGATATCAATCAACTGGGCGGCATAGCCAGCCTTTTCGACCGTTATTATCAAACTGTCGGCATCCAGATTTTCACCACGAATAGTGGCTTTTTCATTAGCGTAATTAACCTGAACAGACTTCACAGCAGCCGCTTTTTTCAAGGCTTTCTCAATGCTGTTGGCACAGGCGGCACAACGCATACCGCTGAGTTGCAGTTGAATAATTTGCTGGGCCATTTTAATTCCTGTTCGCACAAAATCTGTGGAGTAATATTTTAAGATTGGGTCAGCAGGCTTGATTACAAGTTTACAGCGGCCATACCCACAAAATAACTGGTACGGCGGTCAGGATCACCAAAATAGATAACGGTAAACCCAGTCGCCAGTAATCGGTAAAACTATACCCCCCCCGGTTCCATCACCAGAGTATTGGATTGATGTGCGATGGGTGTCAGAAAAGCACAGGAAGCGCCTATCGCCACCGCCATCAGTAATGGGTCTGCTGACACATCCATGCCACTGGCCACACTGATAGCTATCGGTGCGGCTAATATCGCCGCCGCAGCATTATTAATAATATTTGACAGTAACATAGTGGCGACCATCAATATGATGATGGTCGCTGCTGGCGGTGTCGATTGAGCAAGATTCAACAAAAAGCTGGCAATCAATTCGGAGCCCCCGGTGGTTTCCAGAGCCTGTCCTACCGGCAGCATCGCCGCCAGTAAAACAATGACCGGTAAATCCAGACTTTGATAAATTTTTGTTACGGGCAGCAAGCCCGTAAAAAACATTGCCACCACCCCAGCAACCATAGCCGTTGCCGTGGAAACGGTATCAAACATGATCAGCGCAATAACAGCAGCAAAGACCAGTGAAGCGATAACGACTTTTCTTGGCTGCCCTAACCGCAGCCCCCTCGAAGCCAAAGGCAGACACCCCAATTCCACCATGACCGACTTGAGTACCTCCTCACTGCCCTGCATCAATAAAATATCACCTGCAACAAAACGAATCTGATGAAGACGTTGTTTCAGCTGATGACCTCGCCGTGCGACAGCGAGGATATTGATCCCGTAACGTTGACGGATCGATAAACTGCTTAAGGTATTTCCAACCAATAGTGAATCATGCGCCAGAATGGCTTCAACAACATCCAAGTCCCTGGTTTTTATTGATTCAGATGTTTCTTTCTCTGCTTCAGTTTGAGGATCCGTTTTATCGCCAGACAGTTTCAAACCCGTGATATCGGTCAACGCTTTCAAACTATCGGAATCTGCTTCAATCAACAGTACATCATCCTGCCGCAGAACTCGGTACATGGAGGGTGTGCTGAACCGCTCATCTTGACGGAGCAATGCCACTACAGTTATGTCAGCTTCATCTTCAACAGAGGTAACCAGATCCATCAAACTTCGTCCACTGTATTCACATTTTTCAGGCACCGTTAATTCTGTGAGGTAGCTGCTGATTTCAAATAACTCTTCTTCATTATTATTGACCTGTCGCTGCGGGGTAAGAAAGCGTCCCAGGAGTATCAGGAAAATAACGCCGACAACGGTTATCGCTATACCCACGGGTAAAAAATCGAACATGCCAAACGCAGGGGAATCTGTTTGAATACGATAACTGGCAATGATGATGTTAGGTGGCGTACCAATTAGCGTCAGGCACCCGCCCAGTAACGACCCAAATGCCAACGGCATCAAAAACATCGACGGTGAATGACCACTTTGACGGGACATCCAGATTGCCACAGGCATTAATAACGCCAATGCACCCACGTTGTTCATAAACCCAGAACAGATTGCCACAGTAATAGTCAGGGCAGCCATCTGCAGGGTGGGATGATTGCCAACACGGGTGAGTTGTCTGGCGATAGCGTCAACCACTCCGGCATTCACCAGTGCTTGTCCGAGAATCAATACCGCCGCCACGGTAATTACTGCAGGATGTCCCAAACCGGAAAACACCTCATCGGCCGGAATCAAACCGGTTAAAGCGACGGCTAATAATGCCAATACAGCAACCACGTCATAACGCAACCTGTCCCAGATAAACAAGCCGAGCGTTGCTGCCAGTACCGCGAAAATAATGATTTGATCAGTGGTCATCACAATCCTTTTACCCAGCAATATAACAGCTTGTTTTATGAACAGCTTTAGGGCGTGTTTATCTTTCATCTCCGCCTCTGTTGTGAGCTGAAAAAGCACCAATCAAGGCACCAGGAGCGCAGACCGGCGCGCGCCTCCCTGGCGCGCCGGCATACCGTCCATCCGTGGACATAAGAGGGGCTTTTTCAGTCACAACCCGAAGGGCTGGGACTATTTTTGCGCCCGCCTGCGTTGTATGAAATAC
>DEXE01000003.1:536722-536857 GCA_002363955.1 Methylophaga sp. UBA3192 | reverse complement strand
ATACATCCCTGTATTTCACCGCTACGCGGCCAGCTAAGCTGTTCAAATGAGTTCCAGACTCATTTGTCAATCACTTATGCAGGATGGCTACACGGCGTGCTTTCCGCCTTGCCGGACACAAAAATAGCCGCCAGC
>DEXE01000003.1:367061-536579 GCA_002363955.1 Methylophaga sp. UBA3192 | reverse complement strand
AGCAGTGGTGGATATGAAAGATAAACACGCCCTAGTGCGGATTAATCTCAACATTAAAACATGCCTGTCTGCATCTGCTAGACTCAATCGATATTTCATTATTGAACTACGGAGCGTTTATGGCCCACGAAGAGCTGCACCTGAATTTACGTAATCTAACATTAGAGGATTACGATCAGCTCAAAAATCTGATGGACACTGTGTACGATGATATTGGTGGCGCCTGGCCTCAACCCACCATTGAAGGATTGATCAATCAGTTTCAGGATGGGCAAATCTGCATAGAAGACTCAGGGGAATTAATTGCTGTAGCGCTAACCGTCATGGTCAGTTATGAACGATTCAGCAATCCGCATACCTATGATGATTTAATCCTGAAAAATGACAAAATCTGGCATAACCCAAAAGGTGACTCATTGTATGGACTGGATGTTTTTATCCACCCTGAATATCGTGGCTACCGGCTGGGCCGCCGTTTGTATGAAGCACGTAAGGAATTGTGCCGTTCAATGAATCTGCGCGCTATTCTGGCCGGCGGGAGAATCCCCAATTATCACAAATTTGCCGACAAGCTTTCACCTGCCGAGTACATTGAGCAGGTCTCACGAAAAGAAATTTATGACCCCATTTTGACGTTTCAGCTCTCCAATGATTTTCAGGTGATGCGTTTGATGCATAAGTATTTACCAGAAGATAAAAAATCACTGGGACATGCCACGTTACTGGACTGGAATAATATTCTTTATACCCCGCCAACGTCATTGCTGGATGTAAAAAAAACTCAGGTTCGATTAGGTGCAGTGCAATGGCAGATGCGTGAATTTCATTCGGTAGAGGAAGTACTTAAACAGGTCGAGTATTTTGTCGATGCATTATCGGATTATAAAAGTGACTTTGCACTGTTTCCCGAGTTTTTTAATGCACCTTTGATGGGGCTCACCGATCAAATGGATCAAACCCGGGCAATTCGTTATCTGGCAGGCTTTACCGAGCAGTTCCGTAATGAAATGTCTGACATGGCGGTCAGTTACAATATCAATATTATTACCGGTTCAATGCCGCTACTGGAAAATGACCGGGTCTATAACGTGTCCTATCTTTGTCATCGTGATGGCCGGGTTGACGAACAACGCAAAATCCATATCACACCCCATGAACGCCGTGACTGGGTCATTGAAGGCGGCAACAAGTTTCAGGTGTTCGAAACCGATGCCGGGCGAGTTGCCATTATGATTTGCTATGACATTGAATTCCCTGAACTGGGCCGAATTGCAGCAGATCAGGAAGTGGATATTATTTTTGTACCGTTCTGGACTGACACCAAAAACAGTTATCTGCGCGTTCGTCATTGTGCCCGTGCACGCGCTATCGAAAATGAATGTTATGTGGCAATTACCGGCAGTGTGGGCAACTTGCCGAAAGTTGAAAACCTGGATGTACAGTATGCCCAGTCATCGGTGTTTTCTCCTTCCGATTTTGCTTTTCCGCACGATGCGATAATGGCTGAAACCACACCGAACAGCGAAATGATCATGTTTTCCGATCTGGATCTGGATAAACTCAAACTGGTGCGAAACGAAGGTGCAGTCACCAATCTGAAAGATCGCCGGGCCGATCTGTATGAGCTGTTTGTCAAACAAAAGGATTAAACAGCTTATCGCACCCGACATTATTCGGGTGCGATAAAGATAGTTTCATAGGTAATTTCTGACTGTGGTCCTTCAATTACGTTAACTTTAAACCTGAGTTTGCTGATGCCACCCTGCAGATCAGATTCGGCTACACGAACCAGCGCTGTAACCACACTTACCTTGGCCGGTTCGATAATGTAGGTTTCATCCAAACCATGCAGGCTTGCACCAGCAAGCCCCTCAATCTGATATTGCACCTCAATCGGCACATTCTGTTTGTTCAGTAATTTGAGCGAGTAACGGTTTTGAATCGAACCATCGCTGAGTTGAACGTATAAAGGCTGACGATCAGGTCTGACACTGAAATCGGTCGCTGACAGGGATAAAAAGCCATAAGCAATACCAGCCAGAGAAGCCAGCAGGATCAGACTGTAAATAATGACTCGCGGACGTTTGTATAAAGGCTGCGGTTTACTGTGCCCTTGTAACTCAGCATAAGAGGCATAGCGTATCAAGCCGCGCGGCTCATTTATTTTGTCCATCACCGAATCGCAGGCATCGATACACATACCACAGGTAATACAGCCTTCCTGCTGGCCTTTACGAATATCAATACCTGTCGGGCAGACGTTGACACAAAGTTTGCAATCTATACAGCTACCTTTACTGGGATCGGTCTGACCTTTTTTCAGTTTGCCACGAGGTTCACCCCGCTCGGCATCATACGCAGGCAAAATTGTATTCTGGTCATACATAACGCCCTGTAAACGTGCATACGGACATAACCAGAAACACACCTGTTCGCGCATAAATCCGGCGAATACATAAGTGAAAGTGGTAAATACCGCCATCACAATCCACACGGCAATATGTGCCTGCAGGCTGAAAACATCCCGCCACAATTCAAAAGCATCCATAAACCAGGCCGAAAATGTCAGCCCCGTCAGCAATGCAATTGCCATCCATAAACTGTGTTTGCTGATTTTCTTCAGCAGTTTTCCTGCCGACCATGGCGCCTGTTTAAAGCGCAATTGTTTCTGAGGTGTATCGCCTTCCAGCTTGCCTTCAATCCATGTGTATATATCTGTCCAAACCGTCTGGAAACAGAAATAACCACAGAAAACCCGCCCGGCAACACTGGTCACTGCCGCCAGCAGAATGGCAAAAAACAATAAGGTCAGCGATAACATCCAGATATCCTGAGGGAAAATAGTCAAGTCAAAGAAATGAAACTGACGATTGGGGATATCCAGTAATACGGCTTGTTCACCATTCCAACGAATGTAAGGTACCAGAAAGTAAAAAAGCCACACCGACATACCAAACCATTTCAGATTACGAAACCGTCCAGACATACGTTTGGCGACGATTTTCTCGCCACCGGCATTCACATCCCAATCGGCCATTTCCTCATAGATATCGCCGTTTTTTTCCATAAAGTGAATCGGTTGTTCAGTCATATTTCTTCACCTCTGGGGTCAGATAATGTGATGCAGGGAGCTTGCGGGCTGAGTCAGCAAGCCGCGCAAAATGGTTAATGCCTGAGAAAGCGTTGCATGATCCGGTGACAGACCCAACGACAATCGAACAGCCTGTCGTTGATTCTCGCTGAAGCCGAAACTGTTGCATGCGACTACCGATACACCTAGTACTGTGGCCTGTTCGGCAAATGCACTGGCCTGCCAGTAAGTGGGTAATTGCAGCCAGATATGGTGTCCTTCTTCATGGCTGTAAAACTCCATACCCGTTAATACTTGCCCGGCAATTTGCTGGCGCAGACGGTTTTCTTCTCGAATGGCTTCAGCAAACCGGTTAATACGCCCATCATAAATCCAGCGTGAAACCAGGGCGGCCATCAGCGGTGACGCCATGACACTCATCGCACGCAAGACATTGGTCAGTCCCAATGCCTTTGAGTTACTGGGAGCAATAACATAGGCCAGACGCAGCGCGGGAGTTATACACTTGGACAGTGTGCGTATATACCATGTGCGTTCAGCGGCTAAATCAACTAATGCTTTAACAGGCTCAGTTTGCAGCGGCGAATAGGGATCATCTTCTATGATGGTGATGTCATATTCATCGGCGATGGTTACGATTTGCTGGCGTCGCAGTAATGACATGGTGGCTGTTGTCGGGTTGTCCATGCTCGGCACCAGATAAATCGCTTTCATGGCATGTAGCCGACAAGCCTGCTCAAAAGCATCCGGCAACACCCCCTCTTCATCCATAGTCAATGGTTGCAAAGTTAGCCGAAGCTGCTCGGCGGCCGATTTCAAGCCGGGATAGACAAATTCACCACAGGCAATAATGTCGCCCGGTTGAGCCATACAATGCAAAATGGCATACAACGCAGACTGTGCTCCACCGGTAATCAAGGTGCGTTCGACGGTAACACTATCTATTGTTTGTCTCAGCCAACCAGCTGCAGCGCTCCGATCATGCGGATTACCGGCGCTGTCCTGATAATGCAGCTGCAACACCCTGTCCGCTCCGGCAATAAGCTGGGCAATACCCTGTGGTATATGTTGCTGTAAACCAGCAGATTCTGGTTGTGGCGGATTATTCATGCTCAGGTCGAGCAATGGGCGGGCTTCTGAAATATGGGAAATCAGTTTACTTTCAACATGATGCCTGACATAACTGCCTCGTCCCGTGGTGGCATCAATCAATCCACGACGGCGTGCTTCATTGAAAGCACGGGTTACCGTAGTCAGATCCACATTCAATGCTTCAGCAACGGCTCGCTGTGCCGGTAAACGATCACCGGCTTTAACATAACCGGAATAGATATCGGCTTCTAATGCTTCGACGATGCCGAGATACTTGGATTTGGCATCCGCTTCAATTCGGGGTTTCCACAAAGGCATGGCTGAATCCTATGAATAGATAGGCACACGCTAGGCATTTTTCCCGACAAAAACAAGCATATCTGCATACAAAAAACGACAATGTATGGCATGCCTTTTATTGAACTGACATATTGTATGGAAATACAGCTTATTTCATCAGGTCACTACTGATAAAGCCATACAATTTTTTACAACAAACACGTTGATACCAAAACCAGGTGGCATTGAGTTGCGCAAGCTTTAACCAAGTTCAGCGACAAACAATTAATGGGCTTTATGCTTTAAACGAATTTCGCCAATAATCTGCTGCCACTCGGCAACCGGTGCGGGCTTACCGAAGTGATACCCCTGATATACGTGACAACCGGATCTTTCCAACAGGGTCGCCTGTTCAGCCGTTTCCACGCCCTCGGCAATCACGGCTAAATCCAGACTTTGTCCCAACGCAATAATAGTACTGACAATGGCTTCATCGTTAATATCTGTCAGCACATCCCGCACAAATGACTGGTCAATCTTCAATTTGTTTAACGGCAGTAATTTTAAATAACTCAATGACGCGTAACCGGTACCGAAGTCATCCAGGGCAAAGCGTAATCCTCGCTGACGTAACATATTCATTCGCTCGATAGTGAGATCAATATCTTCAATCAATAAACTCTCTGTGACTTCCAGTTCCAGATGGTTGGGGTTCACACCAAATTCGTCGATACAGCTGTCTATATACTCAACAAACTGCAAATGACGGAACTGTCTGGGGCTGATATTGACCGATAAAGTCAGATTCTCCATGCCTGGTAGCGTTGACCACTCAGCCAGTATTTCACAGGCTTTTCTCAACACCCATGCACCCAATGGGATGATCAGGCCACTCGACTCAGCGACCGGGATAAAGTCAGCAGGTGAAATAAACCCTTCTACGGGATCATGCCAGCGTAATAACGCTTCCATTCCAACATATTGCTGATCACTACTGATTTGCGGTTGCACGTACAATTCTAACTGCTGCAGTGAAATAGCTTCTCGTAATTTGCGTTCCAATTCACTGCGACGGTTCACTTCTTTCTGCATGATCGGGTCAAAAAACCTCAGGCTGTTACGGCCTGATGCTTTGGCCCGGTATAGCGCCATATCAGCCTCTTGCAGTAAACGTTCAACATCGCCTTCTGCATCAGAAAATAAGGCAATACCCACACTGGCAGAGGCAATATACTGTGTCTGATCCAATATAAAGGGCAACACAAAATCCAGCAGGATCTCTTCAGCTAGCTGTTGTGCGGCCGCTTCCACCTCAACTCGATTTGCTCCCATGTTCGGCTTGACGATAACAAACTCGTCCGATCCCAATCTGGCAACTAAATCATTGGGTGCCAACCGTGATTGAAGGCGTTTGGAAACCCCCTGGAGTAATAAATCGCCTGCGTGATGTCCTAACGTGTCATTCAAGGTTTTAAACGCATCAAGATCGATTATCAATAATGCGCCTTCCATTTTCGATTGATGACTTTCTGCCAGTGAATCATCCAGAAATTCCATCAGTAACCGACGATTTGCCAATCCCGTCAACGAATCATATAACGCCAGTTTACGAAGCTGCTTTTGAATCAAAAGATGATCCGTGATGTCTGTCGAGATGCCGCATAAGGCGTAGATAGTGCCGTCTTCACGCCGCAACGACATTTTGACCGATAAGAAGGTTAGAGGTTTAGCAGAGCCATGAACCTTAATGGTTTCTTCCTCTACAATACGTTCACCTTTTTCGATAACTCTTAGATCATTTTCACGCAAAGTCTGGCAGGTTTCACGGTCAAACAGTATTTCATCGGTTTTACCTAATATATCTTTATCTTCCAGGCCAATCAGTTTGCACAGGTTTTGATTGACATACTGGTAATGCAATTGCAGATCTTTGATATAAACATGGGCATCGACACTATCCAGAATGACACTCAAATTTTGCTGAGTTTGACGCAGCGAAATATTTTTTTCATGAACGCGACGCCGCATTAACAGTGAAAATAGTATTGCGCTGGCAAAACCTGCAATCAGGGCAATAACTAACCACCAGATTTCTTTTGGAATGGTTGCCTTGGTTTCAGAACTATTCCAATCATTCAAAATGGAAAAGTAGGGCGACTCAGTGTCTGCTTGCCATTGTTGCAAATACTTATCAATGGCCTGCAACACTTCGCCATGCTGACCGCGAGTCGTTGCAAAATACAAACGGCTGGGTTGAAAAACAACCGGTGTGGGTTTTAAGTTCAGTTCGGCAGCTTTAAGTTCACTAATAAAGTTATTTGCTGTTACGGCATCGGCAATGCCATTCATTAACGCTGCAAAAGCTGCTTCCTGTGTATCAACCAGAACAAAGGTGACATCAATACTGAAATTTTCTGCCAATTGACGTAAATAATCGTATTGAATCGAACCTCGAAGTAACGCCAGTCGTTTACCATCAAGCTCCAGTAAACTGCTCAGGGTATGCCTGCGATTGACATAAATCTGTGACCAGCTGAGTAATGCTGCAGTGGAATGAAAATCATATAATTCACTGCGTGCCGAACTCGCTGCTACATCCGGTAACAAATCAATTTCACCATTGGCGAGCTGCTGCAGACATTCATTCCAATAACATGGCACGGCAATCAACTGCCAGTTTTCCTGAGCTGCGATCACTTGCAGAATGTCACCCAGAATGCCCGTTAGCTGTCCTTTTGAATCCGTCAACAGCTTGGGTGGATTTTCATAGACACCGACCCGCAAGGTGGTTTGCTCTGCCAATAATTGTCCGCTGGTTAACAATGCTGATACCAGCATCAATAACGAACTTAAATTGATTGGTTTGGCTTTTGAGATCATGAACAGGCTGGCCAATAGGAGACTGTTATATTTATAACAGATTTACTGTGTTCTCACTGACCAAAATAGAGCCATTCAGGCAGCGGTGATTGGCCAGTGCATGATTGGTTGATATTGCGGCCCTTGTTCTGTTGATACCGACTTCATTAGTACCAGTTGTTCTGCTTTAAAACACACCGGAGCAATCGGCACAGATACTGCTCCGCTGGCTTTACGTGCCAATGTAATATGGGGTTGGTAGGGTCTTTCATCTACTTTTATCTCTGCTTCCCTGGCAATCTGTTCCAGCTTACTGACTAAATCAAACAATACCGCTCTGGGCGTGCGACTGGTCAGACAGAAAATACCCGGCGTTTCCCAGTAGGAAACAAGATCAAACTGCATATCTATTGCCGGACAGCGTATTGAGTCGACATGTTTTAACAATGCATTGATTTGCTGTTGATCCAGTTGTCCGAGAAATAATAAAGTCTGATGTAAGTTATCAGTAGTTTGTAACTTGAGAGAAGGGTCATCTGGCAGACGTTTCATTATATGTTGAATCTGCATGCGGGAGTTTAAGTCTGGAGACAGGGCAAAAAAATATCTTCCCGGCGTTAACTCCCTGTTTTGTTTTAAATTCATATTAATCAGAATCCGCCGTTACAATCTGATTTCGCCCATTATCTTTGGCCCGATATAATGCCTCGTCAGCACGTTTAATCGTATCATTAATCATTTCACCGTGCCTGAATTCACTTACTCCGAAACTGGCTGTAATAAGCTGATCAACATTAAAAACATATTGTTGTATCTGAAGACGCATTTGCTCAGCCAATCGCAAAGCGCCATTTTGTGAGGTTTGTGAACAGAGGATCAAAAATTCTTCACCGCCCCATCGACCTACCAAGTCATTTTCACGCACCATCGACTTCAACAGCAAGGCAAACTCTTTGATAACGTCATCACCCACATCATGGCCATACTCGTCATTAATCGTTTTAAAATAATCCACATCCAACAGGATTAACGAAAAGGCCTGTTGTGATCGATTGGCCGCATCCAGTTCCAGAGTAAACCGCTGATACAATGCATAGCGATTGGCCAGCCCTGTCAGATGGTCATGCTGGGAAATTTGTTCAAGCCTGGTATTTAAATGCAATAAATTCCGGTTATGGTGATGCATCTGCCAATAACGATAAACCAGCACCAGCAGTACCAACAAAATGCCAGCCAGTAACTGCCAGAACAAAGCATTATCTGCGGGTTGCGGATAATCGATTGACAACCAGTTAGCCAGCACTCTCTGACGTTCCATCTCAGTGGTATCAGTAATCACCTTGTTGAAAATATCAAGCAATTGCGGCTCTCTGGTGCTCACCCCCACCGACATTGCATATTGCTGATCCAGCACCCCACTGATTTTCAGGTGGGAAATTCCCCAGCGTAACATCTGGTAATTTATCGTCGGGACGGTATCGATATATCCATAAGCCTGACCCGTTTCGACCTGTTTCAAACCATGCCGTGGCGTATCGACAATGCGGATATTGATATCCGGATAACGATTACGCAGCATTTCAACACCGGCATACCCCTCCACCATGACAAAATCACGCTCGCGAATCTGTTCGAATTTCACCACAAACTCATGGTCCGGCTGTGTGGCAACAGCCAATGGATAAAAAATAAAGGGACGCGTTACGTTGAGCCATTCACGCCGACTGGGAACATCCTGAGCACTGGCAAGAATATCGCACTGACCAGCCTGCACAAATTGCAGTGACTGTTCCCAACTTGATGTGGTAACCAACTCTATTGGTGTCTTTATTTTGTCGGACCATAAGTCATAAAAGTCAGACATGATGCCGGTAAACCGGCCTTTTTCATCGATACCTTCATACGGGAGCCAGTCGGGATCCGTACATAGCGTTATCGATTGTTTTTTGGTGAGATAGTCCTGCTCGTCTGAACTCAGAACCACTTCTGCTCTAACAGGGAGGCACACCAAAAAGCCAATCCAAACCAGCATAAATGCTATGTATCGACATACCGTCCTTGGCTCCATTGCCTTCACTAGCTCACCTTAGTTAATCATGATCCCGGATAAATACCCAATCATTTTTTTGACTCATTTCGTCACTGTATCGATAACCATCCAAGTCAAATTGCTTGAGTTTTTCCGGCGAATTAATTTGTTGATCAATAATGTAACGGCTCATCAGTCCCCGTGCTTTTTTGGCATAAAAACTGATCATTTTATACTGACCATTTTTCCAGTCTTTAAAAACCGGTGTAATAATGGTCACATTAAGTTTTTTAGCATTCACTGCTTTAAAATATTCATTCGATGCAAGGTTGATTAACACGCCATCACTTAACGCCGGTTCTGCTTGCAACGATTCCTGCAATTTCTCTCCCCAGAAACTGTAGAGATCTCTGCCAGCATCATTCTGAAATGGCGTACCCATCTCCAAACGATAGGGCTGTATCAGATCCAAAGGTCTTAATACACCGTACAGGCCGGACAAGATCCGTAAATGTTGCTGTGCAAACGCCAACCCATTTTCATTCAGGGTTTCAGCGTTCAGACCGGTATACACATCTCCTTTAAATGCCAGGATCGCTTGTTTGGCGTTCTTCTCGGTAAAAGGCGTTTCCCATTGTTGAAACCGTGCCATATTTAAACCAGCCAGCTTGTCACTGATCTTCATCAGGCCGGCAATTTCCTGAGAAGACAGCTTTTTCAATTGATCTATCAATTGCTGTGATTGTGTCAGAAACCGTGGTTCAGTGTATTTATCGGTATGCGAAGGTGTATCAAAATCGAGCGTCTTCGCTGGTGAGATTACAGTGAGCATAAGAAATTTAAGGTTCCTTCAGTCAGATTTATGGTTTAGGTTTGTTCGGATCATCTCGGTCGCTAATATCTTCATAATCCGCAATATAATCATCGTTATCATACACCGCTTCAACCTCTACCTCATCATATAAAGGATTGAACGGAAAAGGTTTTCTTTCATCATTGTATGTCAGAAATAAAACAATTTGCTGGATAAAGCGGGCCAAATCTTTTGAAAAACCCCGGATTGATTCATTGGCACTACCGCTAAATAATGCAAAGACAAACTGCACAATGACCACTATGGCTAAAACAGTCATGGTCAGATACAGCACAAAACCATAAAGCAACATATACAGTAAGCGGATTAGTTGCTGCTTTTCACCACTATCTTTAAGACCAGTGTTATCCATGTCGTGTCTCCTGATTAATGATAAGTCCATATCACTTTAACACTTCCATTACGCATTGCGGATAGTCAAAACATAAATTTCATAAACTGAGCAATTACTGGAGCAATCAGCTGGTTTGTGGGAAACTTTGGCGTTTATTCCTGTTGATGACCGAAACCACCATGGACCGATTTTTTATCACTTTGGAAACCTCGATAAACCGTTTTACCGAATACACAGGCAAACTCAGTAGCTGGCTGGTATTACTGCTGGTATTGTTAACCTGTTACGACGTGATGATGCGTTATCTGTTTCAACAAGGCTCTGTAGGACTGCAAGAACTGGAATGGCACCTGTTCGCGCTCATATTTCTACTCGGCAGCGCTTATACCTTGAAGCACGACGCCCATGTGCGGGTGGATATTTTATATCGCAGTCAGCGCCTGACGGATAAGCATCGCGCCTGGATAGATACGCTTGGCATTGTATTGTTTCTGATGCCGTTCTGTCTGCTGATTCTGATCAGCAGTTGGCCATTTGCCTACAATTCGTTTCTCTATCAGGAAGGCTCACCAGACCCGGGCGGCCTGCCCTATCGGTTTATTCTCAAATCAGCACTGTTATTGGGCTTCCTGTTGATAATGATTCAGGCGGTGGCTGAGCTAATTCGTAATATCCGCATTATTCGCAGTCATCAGGAGCAAAAGTAATGGAATATATTGCTCTGCTGATGTTTGGACTGTTAATCCTGCTGTTACTGACCGGTTATCCGGTCGCCTTCGTGCTGGGTGCCATTTCGTTGTTATTTGGCAGTATCTATCTGGGTTTTGATTTCTTCCAGCTGTTGCCGTTTCGCATCTGGGGCATCATGACCAACTTCACCTTGCTGGCTGTCCCTCTTTTTGTGTTTATGGGGGTTGTGCTGGAAAAATCCGGTGTCGCGGAAGAATTGCTCGATACCATGGGCCGGGTATTTGGCCGTATTCGTGGAGGCCTGGCTATCTCAGTTGTCATGGTTGGTGCGCTGCTGGCAGCAACAACCGGAGTCGTGGGTGCGTCGGTGGTGACCATGACCGTCATTGCTTTACCTACCATGCTCAAACGCGGTTATGCACCGTCATTAGCCAGTGGCACCATTGCTGCTTCCGGGACATTGGGACAGATTATTCCACCAAGCATTATTCTGATTCTATTAGGCGATGTAATTGGCGTACCGGTAGGTGAATTGTTTATCGGTGCCGTGGTCCCGGGCATGATGTTGATCATGGCCTATATGCTTTATATTGCGTTTGTTGCATGGCGCCACCCGCATCTGGCACCCGCCGTGCGTGATGACAATCCTGAACTTGCTGCACTATGGATCAGTGTTATAAAAAGCTTGCTGCCGCCTTTATTTCTTATCATTGCCGTTTTGGGATCGATTTTTTACGGTATTGCCTCACCTACTGAATCTGCTGCAGTGGGTGCATTAGGGGCGTTGATTCTGGCCGCCCTGCATCGCCGTCTGAGTATCGCTAATCTTAATGATGCGATGCAAAAAACAGCACGCTTGACCAGCATGGTGTTTTTAATATTTATCGGTGCCACGGCGTTTGGTCTGGTCTTTGTCGGCATGGGTGGTGATGGTCTGATTCTGGATATATTTTCCGAACTGCCTGGAGGCAAATGGACGTTTCTGCTCCTCAGCATGTTACTGATTTTTGTTTTAGGATTTTTTCTGGATTTTATCGAAATCTGCTTTATCGTCGTGCCAATTATTGCGCCAGTGGCAATACATATGGGAATTGATCCGTTGTGGTTTGCCCTGCTGATCGCGATTAATCTGCAAACCTCGTTTCTGACGCCACCATTTGGTTTTTCATTGTTTTATCTGAAAGCCAGTGCACCACCGACATTAAAACTAATGGATATTTACCGTGGAATTCGACCGTTTGTGATGATTCAGTTGCTGGTTCTGGGACTATTGATTGCGGTTCCGGGCATTACGTTGTGGTTGCCGGGGATGATGGAATAAATCAGTTATCTGCAAAACTGATGCTTTGTACCTTGGAGATATTATCTTCAGCCAGGTGCAGCATCATTAAACGATCCAGCCCTAAAGCCACACCACTGCATTGGGGCAAACCGGACTGCATCGCTGCCAGCAGATTTTCATCTATGGGCATGACAGGTTTTCCCTGCTGCTGACGTGCGATATTATCGCGTTCAAAGCGTTGCCTTAACTCAGTGGCATCACATAACTCGTCATAACCATTCGCCAGTTCCATACCACCAGCGTACAGTTCAAAACGCATTGCCACTGGCTGACCGGCTGCATTTGGTTGAATTCTGGCAAGCTGTGCCTGTGATGCAGGAAATTCGGTGACCAGCACCGGCGTATTTAAAGCTTTTAACTCTGGTTCAATCACTTCACTCATCAGCATTTCCAGCCAGCCATCATAATCCGTCTGCCAATCGGCAGGTAAAGCTGAAATATGCTTTAAAGCCACGGCTTTGAGTGTATCAACATCAGTTTGATAAATATCCAGCTGCAGATACCTGGCGAATAAATCACTGTAAGCGCAGGTTACTGCTGGAGGCGTTCCGATAACCTGCTGTATAAAGGCATTAACTTCTGCCATTAAATCCGCCAGCGTAAATCCTGGGCGGTACCATTCCAACATAGAAAACTCGGGTGTATGTTGCCGTCCTAGCTCGCCATTGCGAAATACCGTGGCAATCTGATAAATCCCACCACTACCGGCCGCTAGCAAGCGTTTCATCGCAAATTCAGGGGAGGTATGCAGATAAAGCGTTTTCGAACGATTTCCAGCTTCAAACAGCGTATGAAAACTATCGAGATAAGGCGCCGTTGGTGCCGCCGAAGACAGGATCGGTGTACTGACCTCCAACACTTCACGTGTCGAAAAAAAACGGCGGACATTTGCTAAAAGCTCTGCCCGCCGTTTTAATATGCTCTGTAATTGTTGGCCTTGCAGCATGAGTTATGCTCTAGGGCCTGTCATCATTCAAATGGCACATCAACAGCGCAAAAAACAAAATTGTTTTAATCTTTCTTGGCGCGTTCAACGTAAGATGCTGAACGGGTATCAACCCGTAACACTTCACCGATTTCGATAAATAACGGTACACGAACCACAGCGCCAGTTTCTAACGTTGCCGGTTTACCGCCGCCACCAGAGGTGTCACCACGCACACCTGGATCGGTTTCAACCACAGTCAGATTAACAAAGTTAGGTGGTGTGACCAGCAACGGCGTGCCATTCCACAAAGTTACTGTGTAGGTATATTGTTCTTTAAGCCAGTCTTTGCTGTCCGTAATGGCATTGGCATCGGCAGCATATTGTTCAAAGCTGGTCGGATCCATAAAGTGCCAGAATTCACCGTCGGTATAAGAAAATTCCAAATCAATCTCAACGACATCGGCACTTTCAACGGATTCATTGGTTTTGAAAGTACGTTCGTTAACACGACCTGTTTTCAGGTTACGGAATTTTACGCGATTAAACGCCTGGCCTTTACCGGGTTTCACAAATTCATTTTCGATGATGCTGCAAGGATCGCCATCCATCATGAATTTCAGTCCGGCTTTAAACTCATTTGTACTATAACTTGCCATGCTTACCTCTTTTGGGGGACGATCGTCGCCTGTTCACAAAATCAAAGCCCACTATGATACCGCAATCGCAAGCTGACGTAATCTTTGCTGATTGGCAGGATGAATTAAGTCATGCCATTAAAAACCCAACAGTCTTGCTGCAAATGCTGGGGCTGGAGAATCGTCTGCAAGCGATTGATGCCGAGAGCTTAAAAAACTTCCCGCTACGCGTAACGCAAAGTTATATCAATAAAATGCGCTATGGCGATCCTCAGGATCCCCTTTTGCGTCAGGTTTTCCCGCTGATTGATGAAAATATTGAGGTCGAAGGTTTTTCAGCGGATCCGGTGGGAGATCATCTGGCAATCAGCTCACCCGGTATTTTGCATAAATATCAGGGCCGGGCATTATTGCTGACAACCGGAGCCTGTGCCATTCATTGCCGTTACTGTTTTCGCCGGCATTTTCCGTACAGTGAAAGCAATCCATTAGCGAGTCAATGGCAACAATCAATCGCTGCACTGCAAAGTGATAACAGTATTCGTGAAGTTATTTTCAGTGGCGGTGATCCGCTGGCGTTAACCGATGCAAAATTAGCCGCTATGGTAGAAAACTTACAAAAAATCCCCCATATCAAACGGCTGCGAATTCATACCCGATTACCATTAGTGCTGCCTAAGCGAATCAATAAAAGCTTATTGAGCTGGGTCAGTAAATCCTCCTTACGTGTAGTAATGGTCATCCATGCTAATCATGCCAATGAAATTGATGCTGAAACCGCTGATGCACTATCACTGTTACGCGATGCCGGGTGTGAGTTGTTGAACCAGGCGGTGCTGTTACGGGGAGTTAATGATGATGCTGAGAGCTTAATCGCACTAAGTGAAAAATTAAGCGAGGTTCAGGTCTTGCCCTATTACCTGCATTTACTCGATAAAGTGCAAGGTGCCAGTCATTTTGATGTAGACGAAGCTAAAGGCATTGCCTTAACCGCTGAGATGCGCCGTGAATTACCCGGCTACCTTGTGCCGCGGCTGGTACGCGAGCAACAAGGTGAAGCCAGTAAAACCATTATTGCTTAGGCGCTTTTTTCCGTTCAGACATCGGAATATATTCACGCTGTTCATGTCCCACATAAATCTGCGTTGGACGATAAATACGGTTATTGGAAATCTGTTCGCGCCAATGTGCCAGCCAACCGGCTGAACGAGCAACCGCAAACAAGGCAGTGAACTGATCTTCTGGAATGCCCATTTCCGAATACAGAATACCGGAATAGAAATCTACATTCGGATACACGCCTTTATGGCCCAGACGATCCACACAGACTTCTTCCAGCTTCATTGCGGTAGAAAACATCTTATCCAGTGAACCACCGCGTTCTTCCACCAGCTTGGTCACCAGTTTATGCAGGATAGTGGCGCGGGGATCCTTAACCTTATATTCCCGATGCCCCATGCCCCAGATAACTTCTTTATTGGCCAGTTTCTTATCAACCCAGGCTTCAACATTATCAGGCGAACCAATTTCCTGCAGCATGCCGACGACACGCTGATTAGCTCCACCATGTAACGGGCCAGAAAGTGTACCAATTGCTGCCGAAATAACGCTGTAAGGTGATGCCAATGTGGAACCCGCAACCAGGGCGGCAAAGGTTGACGCATTCAACGTATGTTCAGCATGCAGAATCAGACAGACGTCCATAATGCGCGCCATCAGACTATCCGGTTCTTTACCGGTAAACATATACAACAGATTTTCGGCTACCGATAAGTCATCGCGAGGATTGATTGGATCGTAGCCCTGACGCATGTGTTCCCACATCGCCACCAGAGGCGCCATCTGCGCAATGATATTGACCGTCATATTGCGGACATAATCGATATCTTTACAGCTATCCGCATCGGTCAGACATTCGGTTCCGGGATAAAACATGCCCAAACTGCAAACCGCAGTTTGTAACATATCCATCGGATGACCGGTATGCGGAAAATGCCGCATCATTTCGCGGATATGATATTTGATACGGTAGCTGCTGCGCAGTTGTTTGGAAAAGCGATTCAGTGCAGCTTTGGTAGGTAATTCGCCATCGAGTAACAATAGCGTGGTTTCTTCAAAAGTACTGTTGGTTGCCAGTGTTTCCAGTGGATAACCACGGTAACTAAGGATGCCTTTTTCGCCATCAATAAATGAAATGGCTGACTTCGTGGCAGGCACACCTTCCAGGCCGGGTAAAAAATCGCTCATCTACTACCTCGTGTTTAAATCCAGCTGGTGGAGTTATTGAAAATGCGGCTCATTATACTGCAAAGGGAAAAGACCGAAACCCCGACCAGGCCAGTGCAGAGAAAGCTGAATGTCAGCCTAATGTATCAGCCCAGATATTTTCCGCCCAGCCTTGGGCATAGAGACCTTCCTGTTCACTGGCGGATTCGGAAACCCCGCCGCTGGGATGAGGCAGCATATCCCGGCTATCTTTATCATAACGATAAACAGCGGCAACATGCCCCGCTTGCTGTCCATCAACAAAACTGTAACAGGTATTGCTGAATACGGGTTGCTGTTCGGGTAATTCATCGCGTAACAAAGCAATTACCGCAGCCGCACAGACCTTGGCTTGCTGATTGGCAATATGTGCCGATTTGGGGACTTTAGCTGCCACTGCATCACCGATCACATGCACCCGCTCAACCGCCGTGGATTCATAAGTCAGATAATCAACATCACACCAACGGTTATCAATATTAATCACCCCCGCCATCGCAGCTACTTTCCCGGCTCTCTGAGGGGGGATAACATTTAAAACATCAGCTTTGTAACTTTCGAAAAAACTTTCAACTTCAAGATTAGCGACGTTGACCGATTCAACTGGATTCATCGGTTGATACTCGATAAAGCCATCATAAAGCTGTTGCCAGGCCTCGGTAAATAACGCTTTTTTGGAAACAATATCCGGATTGGCATCCAATATCAGTAATTTGCCAGATGGATTATGATTTTTAAGATATAACGCAATCTGACAGGCCCTTTCATACGGGCCAGGTGGACACCGGAAAGGGGCTGCAGGCACCGTCATGATGACCAGCCCGCCCTGGCGCATCGACTTTAACTGATTAGCCATCAATTCGGTCTGGGCACCCGCTTTCCAGGCATGGGGGACATGTTGTTGAGCTTCTGCCGTAGCCAAAATAGGAAACTGGTCATAAATAAAATCCACTCCCGGCGCAATAATCAACCGGTCATAATCTACACGGCTATCATCCGCCAGCCACAGTTGACGCTTATCCACATCAACAGCGGTTACTTCAGACTGAATAAATCGAATAGCCTTATCTGCCTGTAAGTTCACATATTCATGGGTAAGCTGCTGCAGATTACGATTACCGCTAAGCATCAGATTACTTTGCGGACAGGAAATAAACTGACTGTTTTTTTCTATCAAAGTGATATCAATATCAGGAGCCCACAGTGACAGATATCGGGCAGCAGTCGCACCGGAAAACCCGCCACCTACAATGACAACACGCTGTTTCTGTCCGCGATAACACGCGGTAGATAAGCCTAAAGGCATGGCCATTGCTGCAGATAGATAGGCTGCATTTTTTAACAATTGACGCCGTTTGATAGTCATATCAAAGTCCTCAGCGGCTAATTCACTGACTCAAGATACTTTTTCACCCTGTGCCTGTAAATCAGCGTGATATGAAGAACGCACCATGGGTCCACTGGCCACATGATCAAAGCCCATTGCTTTGCCTGCCACAGCGAGTTCATCAAATTCAGCAGGAGTAACAAACCGTTCAACGGCCAGATGATGGCGGCTGGGCTGCAGATACTGGCCCAGTGTCAGCATACGGCAACCATGGTCCCGTAAATCCTGCATCACCTGTTTGACTTCATCAATCGTTTCACCCAGACCCAGCATCAATCCGGATTTGGTGGGCACTTCAGGATGCATTTGCTGAAAACGTTTGATTAAGTCCAGTGACCATTGGTAGTCCGAACCCGGTCGAACGGCCTTATAAAGCCGTGGAATACTTTCCAGATTATGATTAAAGATATCCGGTGGATTGTCCGCCAGAATCTCCAGTGCCACATCCATACGCCCACGAAAGTCAGGCACCAGCACTTCAATACGGGTTTGCGGCGATTGCTGACGAATTTCACTGATACAGCGACTGAAATGCGCCGCGCCACCATCGCGTAAATCATCGCGATCTACCGAGGTTACCACCACATGTTTGAGCTGCATTGCAGCAATAGTTTTGGCCAGATGATTCGGTTCATTTTCATCCAACGCATCCGGCCGGCCATGTGCCACATCGCAGAAAGGACAACGCCGGGTGCAGATATTACCCATAATCAGAAACGTCGCCGTGCCATGAGCAAAACATTCACCGAGATTCGGACAGGAGGCTTCTTCACAGACGGTATGCAGATCGTGATCACGCAACATTTGTTTGATGCGCTGTACCTCTGGAGCACCTTGAGACTTGGCACGAATCCATTCCGGTTTACGTTTCGGATCACTGGGCTCGATTTTTATCGGAATCCGCGCAACTTTAGAAGCGCCTTTCAGGGCTTTTACATCACGCTTTACTGTTTCAACCGTGTCGTTCATTACTTATCACCCAGTTGCATGTGTGACAGAAAAACAGACACAAATTGTTGTTTTACTGAGGCCATATTTACCTTTACACCTAATGTTTTCATGTCGGTCATTTGCATTCCCGGATAACCGCAGGGATTGATATCGGCAAAAGGTTGCAGATCCATATCAATGTTCAAACTCAGCCCATGATAGCAGGCACCGCGTTTAACTCGTAATCCCAGCGAGGCAATTTTAGCGTCATTGCAATATACCCCCGGAGCATCTTTACGTGCATAAGCATCAATACCATACTGGGCTAATAATGCGATGACTGAGTTTTCCAGACAACTGATCATGTTGCGCACCCCCAGGTTATGGCGGCGTAAATCAATCAATGGATAGACAATTAATTGTCCCGGGCCATGGTAGGTAATCTGTCCGCCACGGTCGGTTTTTACGACTGGAATAGCATTCTTATGCAGCAGATGTGCATCCTGACCATTAAAACCCTGTGTGTAGACAGGAAAATGTTCCAGCAACCAAAGCTCGTCTTCCGTGCGGTTATCTCGTTGCAGCGTGAACTGCTGCATGGCGATCAATGTAGGCAGGTAATCTCGTAGACCGAGATCATGAATTTTCATCAGAGCACGTATTTAACCGCTTCGTGACTACTGAGTTCCTGATAGATGGCGTCCAGTTGTTTTTTACTGGTCGCCTCAATGACCACGGTGATGGAAGTATATTTGCCACCCGAACTTTGTTTACTGGTGACTGCCCCCTCAGCAATATCACCAGCATGCTTGCGCACGATCTCCACCACAATATTATCCAACTGCGGGTGTGTCTCCCCCATTGCCTTTACCGGAAATTCGCAGGGAAACTCCAGTAAAGTATCTTCTCCGCTTGCTTCACTCATCAAGCTACCTCATTTTTATATTGCTGAAACAACGCATCCATTTGCTGCCAGACCGGACCGGGCTTACCGCTACCGACAATCTCACCGTCCAATAATGTGACTGGCACAACTTCTTTCGTCGAACTGCTGATCCATATTTCATCAGCAATACGTAAAGCGGATTCGCTGATCGCTCTTTCATGTAAGGGAATATCGGCTTTCGCTGCTAATTCGATGAGCAGATCACGGGTAATACCGGGCAAGACTTTTTCATCTTTCGGTGCCGTGAAAATAACGCCGTCGATCACCGCATAGGCATTACTGGCCGAGCCTTCAGTGAGATAATTGTCACGAATCAGTAATGCTTCCTGCGCCCCCGCATCCTGCGCCAATTGCTTCATCAAACTATTTGCCAGCAAGGTTATCGCTTTGATGTCACAACGCATCCAGCGAATATCTGCTGTAGTAATCGCTTTGATGCCTTCGGTTTTCCAGCTTTCAGCAACCGGATGCAAAGGATTACTCATCATAAACACACTAGGCGCAACACCGATTGGGAAAATATGATCGCGGGGTGCAACGCCACGGGTAACCTGTAAATATAAGGATTGATTACCCGCATTATTCCGGGCGATCAGCTCATTTACAATGTCAGTCCATTGCTTACCGGAGAACGGATTTTCAATGCGAACGCCATCCAGACTGTTCTGCAATCGCTGCAAATGACGATCCAGTAAAAAGGCATTTCCGGCATACACCGGAATCACCTCATAAACACCATCACCTAGTAAGTACCCGCGATCATAAACAGAAACCTGTGCTTTATCGGCGGATAGAAACTCGCCATTAAGATAAACAATTGCCACGTCTTATTAACCCCAGATCAGCATTAACAAGCTGTCCAGGATTCTTCTCCACCAGCTGCCTTTTTCAATATTTTCTACAGCCACCAGCTTTTGCTGAGCAACCACTTCGTCTCCCAGACGGATCTCAACTTCACCCAGCTCAGTACCTTTGACTATCGGTGCTACAACCGGTTGCTGAATATTAGTGGAGGCCTGTAAATCTTTATAGCGGCCGCGCGGAACAGTAATCGATAACGGCTGAGCCAAACCCAGGTTCAATTGTTTGGTTTCACCTTTCCAGACTTTAGTCTGAGTAATCGCTTCATCGGCAGCATAGAGTTGATGCGTTTCAAAAAAACGAAATCCAAAATTAAACATCTTCTGGATTTCCTGAGCACGAGCGTTCTCACTGGCAGTTCCCATTACAACAGCAATTAAACGCATACCATCGCGCTTGGCTGATGCAGACAAACAAAAACCGGCTTCTTCGGTATGACCGGTTTTCAAACCATCGACAGTATTATCACGCCATAGCAACTTATTACGATTGTGTTGGGTGATACCGTTATAGGTATATTCCTTTTCGGCATACCATTTGTAATGCTCGGGAAAATCGCGAATCAATGCCGCAGAAAGGATCGCAATATCATGGGCTGTAGTATAGTGCTCCGGCCCGGGTAACCCGGTGGCATTTTCATAATTGGTATTGAACATACCAAGTTTTTGAGCATATTGATTCATCATCTGGGCAAAGACTTCTTCACTGCCTGCGACATGTTCAGCCAGTGCTACCGCAGCATCATTGCCAGACTGTACGATCATGCCTCTTAATAAAGCTTCTACAGTGACTCTGGTATTCACCTCAATAAAACTCCGCGAACCAATCATTCGCCAGGCTTTTTCACTAATTAACACTTCATCATCAAGATTAATGTTGCCGTCATGAATTTCCTGTGACACCACATAAGATGTCATCAGTTTGGTAATACTGGCGGGTGGAAGGCGTTCGTCAGCATTTTCTGACATCAGAATATGACCACTGTCATAATCCTGCAAAATATGAGCAGTGCCAGCGATAGATGGTGCAGTTGGATTCGGTGTAATCATGCCGGCTGCTGTCAGTGTTGAAACACTGAATAGCAAACCTGCCAGACTCATTTTTAACAATTTAATCATTAGTTACTCTCAAGTGTAAAAACGTTATTCGGTCACAATACGGGTATCGGAAAATCCCATATCCACTAGCCTGCTGGCAATGCGTTCGCCATACTCAGCACTTTCCAGTGGTCCGACTCTGACTCGATATAGTGGCGTTTGAGCACGTTCAACAGGGGAAATATGCACCCGTTCTTCGATCTGTTGTTGAACTTGCTGTCTGATTTGTTCCGCACGACTCATCGTGCTGAAAGCCCCGACCTGCAGGAACAATACTACTTTTCCAATTGTGCTGGTTGGTGCCACCGCATTGGAAACAGAGGCGGCTTTGGCAACATTTTCAGTCGCTCTGATGTTAGCAGATGCCGTCACATTCTTTTTAGTGATTGCGCGGACTTCAACATTGCCAGTGCCTTTATCGATAATGCCTAATTTCGTGGCAGCACTATAGGATAAATCAATCAGCCGATCATCATGAAATGGACCTCGGTCATTAATTTTAACCACGATTTTACGTCCATTATCCAGATTGGTCACTTCAGCATAACTTGGTAATGGTAAGGTTTTATGTGCTGCTGTCATGGCATACATATCGTAAGGCTCGCCACTGGAAGTTCGCCGGCCATGAAACTTGGTGCCGTACCATGACGCTTTACCTCGTTCCACATAATTTTCACTGCTGGCAAGTGTGTAATAACGTTTGCCAAATACTTCATAAGAAGCGGGATTTCCATATTTACTGCGGGGCTCATCTCGCGGTACGGCATCCGGAATATTTGCCACATCCGGTTTGACTCTGGGCGCACCATCCTGTTGTTCTGTGATCGTTCCGCAGGACCACAGATTAACAAGCACCAACGATAAACTTAAATGCCTAACTATATGGCGTTTCATTTTGAGGACTCATAAGTATTACGAATCTCTTCGGACAGTTGCACAACCGCCATGGCATACATACGACTGTGATTGTAACGGGTAATCGCATAAAAATTCTGCCGTCCTAACCAGAGTTCTTCGCCACCCGGCTGAGTCAGACTGAAAACAGTAATAGCATCATCGCCTTCTGGTAAATCGGCAGTCGACAATCCTGACTTGCGTAATTCTTCACGGGTTATGCTGGGCTTTAACCCACGATCAACCAAATCCTGAGGTAAATCGTTACCTTGATATTGTGTCGCGTGAACTATTGTCTGGCCAGGCTGCCAACCGTGGCGACGTAAATAATTGGCAATACTGCCAATGGCATCCGTCGGGTTTTTCCAGATATCGCGATGACCATCACCATCAAAATCCACTGCATACTCTCGGAAACTGCTTGGCATAAATTGCCCAAGACCCATCGCACCGGCATAAGACCCTACTGGCTCCAGCTGTGACATTTCCTCCTCACGCGTCAGGATTAAGAAGTTTTTCAATTCCGAACGGAAAAACGGACTACGCGGCGGGTAACGAAACGCCAGTGTTGATAAAGCATCTACCACCCGGAAACTTCCCATATTGCCACCAAAACGCGTTTCTACACCAAGAATAGCCAGGATAATCTCTGCCGGCACACCCAGCTCTTCTTCCGCCCGCGTCAAAGCCGCTTCGTGTTTTTTCCAGTAGGCAACACCGGCATTAATACGCGCCTGGTCCAGAAAAATTTCGCGATATTCATACCACGGCTTACTTTTCTCCGCTGGTCTTGAAATCGCTTTAAGGATACTGTCCTTGACTTCCACCTGGTCAAACAATGCTTCAAGTTCAGCTCTATTGAAATCGTGCTCCTGCACCATTTCGTCAATAAATTTATCCAAATCAGGTAACTCTGGATTGGCATAAGCTGGCGTCAGCATCAGGCCCATAAGTGTGGCTACAATATGCTTCTTCACGGTGACATCATCCTCCGATGGGTGTGTATAGACATCAGGATACCGAAGCCTGCCAGCAAGGTCACCATTGATGTGCCTCCATAGCTGATAAGTGGCAGCGGCACCCCGACAACGGGTAATAAACCAGTAACCATTCCTACATTAACAAATACGTAGACCAGAAAAGTAATGGCAATACTGCCCGCCAATAATTTCATGTAACTCATCTGCGCCTGAGCGGCAATATATAGACCTCTTGCCGTAATCAACAGATAAACTGTGATTAACATCACCAGACCAATCAAACCGAATTCTTCTGCAATCACAGCAAAAATAAAATCGGTGGATCGTTCCGGTAAAAACTCCAGATGTGACTGTGTTCCCTGCAACCACCCCCGTCCATGCAAACCACCGGAACCAATCGCAATTTTTGACTGGATAATGTGATACCCGGCGCCAAGTGGATCTGACTCAGGGTTAAACAAGGTCATCACCCGTCGCCGCTGATAATCATGCATGAAATACCATAATACCGGGGCAGCGGAAGCGCAAAGTACTATAAAACTCATGAGCAATCGCCACGACATACCCGACAAAAACACCACAATCAGGCCTGAGCTGGCGATCAACAATGCAGTTCCCAAGTCCGGTTGCTTACCAATGAGCACCACCGGAATGGCAATCATCAGCAAAGCCATAAACAATCTTGCAAAACTGGGGGGCAGAGGTCGCTCGGCCAGATAAACGGCGACAGCCAGAGGCACTGCCAACTTCATTATTTCAGATGGCTGAAAGCGAAAAAATCCTAAATCAAGCCAGCGTTGTGCACCTTTGCCAATCGTGCCAAACAGCAATACTGCAACCAACATTAAAACGCCGATGCCATACACCCAAAAAGCCATATCCTTAAATCTGTCAGGTTGGATTTGTGCCAGAATAATCATGGCAGCAATGGCGATCGCCATACGCACACCCTGGCGAATTAACAAGCTGATATCTTCACCGCCGCTGCTGTACAATACCACAGCACTAAATACCATCAGCGCCACGATTCCCAGCACCAATAAACCATCCAGATGAATACGCTGCAGTATAGAAGTCCAGTGAACTCTGGAGACCTTGCGACGATCCTGCAACAACGGGCTTATCGTTCTGGGTGGATTGCGACGATCATTCAGTAATTGGCTCATCGCTCTCTTTCTCTGTTTCTATACCAAAATACACATCAATCAGTTTTCGGGCGATGGGTGCTGCGACGGCACTGCCACTGCCACCATTTTCGACAATAACCGAAATAGCAATTTCAGGGGCATCTGCAGGGGCAAAAGCGACAAACAAAGCATGATCATGCAGTTTTTTCGCCAGGGTTTCTGCATCATATTTTGCATCCTGTGCAATCCCAAATACCTGAGCTGTGCCGGTTTTACCCGCAATTTTGAATGGCAAGTCTTCTCCAATATGCCGTGCCGTTCCGCGTTTGCCATGCACCACTTCAACCATGGATTCAATGACAGCCTGCCAATTACTCGATTTCTGAATTGGCAGACTGTCAGTCTGTTGTCCCCCAATCAATTGCATACCATCATCACTATCTGATTTTGTGGCACGTACCAGCTGCGGTTTATATACAGTACCTAACATACCCAATGTCGCAGTGGCATGAGCCAACTGCAAAGGTGTTGTTTGATTAAAGCCTTGGCCAATGCCTGAAATCAACGTTTCCCCCGGAAACCAGGCCTGATTTCGTTGGGCCCGTTTCCACTCCCTTGAAGGTGACAGTCCCGCACTCTCCCCAGGCACATCAATTCCTGAGCGTTTACCAAAACCAAAATAATCCAGAAAGCCATGCAGCCGATCAATGCCCAGGGCATGAGCCAAATCGTAAAAATAGACATCACAGGATTCTGCCATGGCGCTTTTCAGATCGACATGGGCATGTCCCTGTCGCCGCCAGCAACGATAACGGTGCTCATGTCCTGGAAGCCTGTAAAAACCGGGGCAATAAGTCCGGCTTTGCTCAGTGACCACATTCAACTCCAGTCCCGCTAATGCAACAAAGGGTTTAAATGTAGAACCCGGAGGGTAATGACCGCGCAAGGCACGATTAAATAAAGGTTGCTCAGGATTATCTCTTAACGCTGCATAGTCTGTGGTGCTAATCCCGGTCACGAATGCATTGGGATCGTACTCAGGCTTACTGACCATGGCCAGAACACCACCATTGCGCGTGTCCAGCACCACGACAGAGCCATTGTATTCTCCTAATGCTTCTGAAGCGGCTTTTTGCAGCTGTATATCTAAATGCAGATAGAGATCTTGGCCCGCCGTGGCTGGTTCACTGAACAGTTCTCTGACTGTACGTCCCTGAACATTCGTTTCCACCTGCCGATAGCCTACTGTGCCATGCAACAGATCTTCATATTGCTTTTCAACACCATTTTTACCAATCTGCAGGGTGCCTTTGTAATTCTGCCGATCAATAACCTGCATCTCTTGTTGATTGATACGGCCAACATAGCCCACCGCATGGCCGAAAAGTGTCCCTTGGGGATAATGACGAATCAGTCGGCCCACAACATCAACTCCAGGGAATCGATGCCGATTCACTGAAAACAGCGCAACTTCTTTTTGCGTCAGCTGATTACGAACAACGATTTCTTCAAAAGCCCTGTGACGTTTACGTCGCTCGTTAAAAGCAGCAACATCCTCTTCGGTTAAAGACAGTAACTCCGCCAGTTCGGCGATGGTCTCATCCAGATTCGTCACTTTTTCAGGAATGACTTCCAAACTGAAAGTTGGAATATTTTCAGCGAGCAATACCCCATTACGATCGTAAATCAGTCCACGTTGAGGTGGTAAGGGTTCAATAGCAACACGATTACGATTTGACAGTGAATCAAAATGTTCAAAGTCAACAATCTGCAACATCACCAGCCGAAAAATGATAATGCCGAACAATACCAGAAAGAAAAGCCCGGCAATTATCAGCCGGTTGCTCACCAGACGACTTTCACGAAAATGATCTTTAAGTCGGTGCCGTGGATCGATCACGATCAGCTCACCTGAAAACTACGACGTATTTTCCTTAATACGGCATATACCAGCGGCCAGACCAGCGTACTTGTCAGAACAGTCATCCAATTAGTCAAACTAAAGCTGCTGGGCGCATTTAACATGACGATAAAGTGCACCAGAAAAACCAGAGATAATATGGTGAATGCTTGCTGCCATAGGGGGTATTGGCGGAGCTGTAAATGCAGTCGGCCTACCAGATAAATCACCAGAGCATAGGCAAACGCATGAATGCCGAGAACACCACCCGTAATCAAATCCATGACCAGCCCGGTTAACCAGGCAACACCAATGCTAACGCGTTGCGGTAACGCCATAGCCCAATAAATCAATGTCATTGCTACCCATTCCGGCCGTGCATAACGCAGGCTATCCGGTATTGGCACCAGCATTAACAATATGGCGAATAATAAGGTAATGTAAATCACACTACTATGCTGTGGTCTCACCAATACCATCAGTCATTTCCCTCTGCTGGCGTCACCACTTCATCAGTGGCAGGCGGCTGTTCCAATAGTGGCAGATCATCTTCTTCAATCTGCAAAGGGTAAGTAATGCCGAAGTCAATTTTTTCACCGGGCAATACCAGCATGACTTCTCGACTGGTCGACAAACGTGCGGCTGGTGCAACCGCAATTTCAGCAAAAGATTTACCTTGTGGGAAATCAACGGCGGTTACCGTTCCAACAGGATACCCCACCGGGAAACGGCCACCTAAACCGGAAGTCACTAGCATATCACCGACACGCACGTCGGCATTGTGGGGTAAAAACTCCATCTGTAAGGCTTCGCCCAAACCCCGTCCCGTGACCACGGCACGTAAACCATTTCTGACAATTTGTACCGGAATACTATGACTTGGATCCGTCAGCAATACGACGCGACTGGAAAACTGACTCACCTCAGCGACCTGCCCCATGACCCCTAATGAGTCGAGTACTGGCTGTCCTTCATAAACACCGAACGATTCGCCTTTATCGATAATGACATGTTGATAAAAAGGATCTAAATCGACACTCAACAATTCAGCGACCTGAACACGTTCCTGTAAACGAAATGATGAGCCGAGCAGTTCTCGCAAACGCATATTTTCACTTTCCAGTGCCTGCATTTTTTGCATCCGCACACTATTGGTAAGGTTTTGCGCTTCCAGTGTCATGATTTTTTCGCGAAGCTGCTGATGTCCCTGAAATAACTCACTAAACCAAGTGACGAAATCATCCGGCATCGAGGCAAGTTTCTGCACCGGATAGACAACAGTCGATAGTGTGGCTCTGACGGGCTTGAAATAATCCAGCCGGGTATCGAGAAAATACAGCAATACAGAAGCGACTACGGCAAGTAGCATTCGTGTATTTAACGACGGTGTATGGGTAAATAGCGGTTTAATGGCTCAGTTCCGAAAATGAAAAGACCTTCACAAACAAGCGTGTTATTTGTAAAGGTCAAATACCAACATCAATCTTACTGAAGGCTATTCAAACGTAAATACATCGCTCCCGCGTTCGTCGATAAGTTCTAACGCCCGGCCACCACCTCTGGCAACACAAGTCAACGGGTCTTCTGCGACAATGGCTGGCAAGCCAGTTTCTTCCATCAGCAAGCGATCTAAATCTTTTAACAGCGCCCCACCACCCGTTAAAACAATACCGCGTTCAGCAACGTCAGCACCCAGTTCAGGTGGTGTCTGCTCCAGAGCAGTCTTCACTGCAGCCACAATACCGGCAAGCGGATCCTGCAAAGCTTCGAGTATTTCATTACTGTTCAAAGTGAAACTGCGAGGTATGCCTTCGGCCAGATTACGACCACGCACTTCCATCTCTCTGACTTCATTTCCCGGGTAAGCTGAACCAATTTCTTTTTTGATTTTTTCCGCAGTGGCTTCACCAATTAATGTGCCGTAATTACGACGCACATAGTTCACAATTGCTTCATCAAAAAGATCGCCACCGATACGAACAGAAGCTGAATAAACAATACCGTTTAATGAAATAATGGCCACTTCCGTCGTACCACCACCGATATCCAATACCATCGAACCACTGGCTTCTTCAACTGGCATACCAGCGCCAATGGCTGCTGCCATCGGTTCTTCAATCAAAAACACATCACGCGCTCCGGCACCGGCAGCGGATTCACGAATGGCCCGACGTTCAACTTGAGTGGATCCACAAGGAACACAGACTAAAACGCGCGGACTTGGTTTTAAAAAGCGCCCTTCATGCACTTTGCGAATAAAATGCTGCAACATTTTTTCGGTGACAGTGAAGTCAGCAATCACCCCATCTTTCAATGGTCGAATCGCCGTGATATTTCCAGGGGTTCGCCCCAACATTCTTTTTGCTTCTGCACCAACGGCGGCAATCGAGCGAGGACCGCCCGGCCCCTTATCCTGTCGAATTGCCACTACGGAAGGTTCATCTAAAACGATGCCCCGTCCCCGCACATATATCAGCGTATTGGCTGTACCCAGATCGATAGACAGATCGTTAGAGAATATCCCGCGTAAACGTTCAAACATTTAAGAAACCACATCCGGAAGAGGTAAAATGAGTACTTTAGCAATGCTCAGGTCTGTTGGGCAAGCAACTAATGATTTAAACTTCAACTTTGTGAAATCAATTAACTTACGGGACGACTGATGAGTTTAGATAAATCCGATGTTGAAAAAATCGCGCATCTTGCGCGACTCGCCATTGATGAAAGCACCATTCCTGATTATGCACGGGATCTGAACAATATCCTTACTCTGGTTGAACAGATGAGCGCTGTGGATACCAATGAGGTCAGTCCGATGGCACACCCTCTGGATGCTCACCAGAGACTTCGTGAAGACGTTGTGACAGAAACCGATCAGCGTGAATTATTCCAGTCTATCGCACCCAAAACCGAGGCTGGCGTTTATCTGGTTCCGCAAGTCATCGAATAAATTCCAACACAGGCAAGCTCATGCATAACAAAACTTTATCTGAACTTTCGGCGTTGCTGCACAACGGTGATATCACCAGTGTGGAACTGACCAAACATTTCTTAAATCGCATCAAAACGCATAACGGTAATTTGAATGCCTTTATCAGCATTACTGAGGAAAGTGCGCTGGCGCAGGCCGCCGCTGCCGATAAACAGTTTGCGGAAAAAACCGCCGGTAAATTGACCGGCATCCCGATGGCGCATAAAGATATTTTCTGCACCAAAGGTGTCCGCACCAGCTGTGCATCGAAAATGCTTGATAAATTTATCGCGCCCTATGATGCCACCGTGGTTGAAAAAATTGCTGCCAGCGGCATGGTCATGCTGGGTAAAACCAATATGGATGAATTCGCCATGGGTTCATCCAATGAAACCAGCTTCTATGGTCCGGTAAAAAATCCCTGGGACATCGAGCGTGTTCCGGGTGGTTCATCAGGTGGTTCTGCAGCAGCAGTCGCTGCACGTTTAACGCCGGTTGCTACCGGAACAGATACGGGTGGTTCGATTCGTCAACCTTCTTCTTTGTGTAATTTAACCGGATTGAAGCCAACTTATGGCCGCGTTTCCCGCTACGGCATGATTGCCTTTGCCTCCAGTCTGGATCAGGCAGGACCGATGGCGGCCAATGCCGAAGATGCGGCATTGTTATTAAACGTGATGTCCGGTTTTGATGAGCGTGATTCCACCAGTGTGGAACGCGATGTTCCAGATTACACCGCCAATCTGAATGATTCTTTGGAAGGTTTGCGCATTGGCCTGCCGAAAGAATACTTTGGCGAAGGCCTGTCACCTGAAGTGGCTGTAACTATCGAGGCTGCCATTAAAGAATTTGAAAAACTCGGCGCAACCGTTAAAGAAATCAGCCTGCCGAATACAGCGCTGGCAATACCAACCTATTATGTTGTCGCTCCAGCGGAATGTTCATCCAATCTATCGCGAATGGATGGGGTACGGTTCGGTCATCGCTGTGACGATCCAAAAGACTTGCTGGATCTCTATCAACGTTCACGCGGTGAAGGTTTCGGAGACGAAGTTAAACGCCGCATCATGATCGGCACCTATGCGCTGTCTGCCGGTTATTACGATGCGTATTACCTGAAAGCTCAGAAATGCCGCCGTTTGATCAGTGATGACTTTCAGCAGGCTTTTGAAGAAGTAGATGTCATTATGGGCCCTACTGCACCAACAACAGCCTTTAAATTGGGTGATAAAACAGATGATCCGGTGGCTATGTATCTGGCAGACATCTATACCATCAATACCAATCTTGCCGGACTGCCAGGCATGTCTGTTCCGGCAGGTTTTGCCGGAGGGTTACCTGCAGGCCTGCAAATTATTGGTAATTATTTTGATGAAGCACGTTTACTTAATGTTGCTCATCGCTATCAACAGGTTACCGATTGGCATAAGCAAATTCCCACAGCATTTCAGTAAAAATTAAGGGGCGAAAGCCCCTTTTTTAGGGAGTTTTTTTATAAAAAACTCACAAGAAATTTAATGGTCATTATTCACTTCAATAATAATCAAATCAGCCTCTCGCATGCCGCAAATAAAACAGGGTATGCTTGCGCCAAGGCAATTTAACGGAGTCATCTTAAATGAAAGCAGCAGAGCTATTTGTCCGTACTCTGGAAAATGAAGGTGTCGAGTATGTATTCGGAATTCCCGGTGAGGAAAATCTGGATGTTATGGATGCTTTGCTCAGTTCGCCAATTCATTTTATTACCACCCGTCATGAGCAAGGTGCAGCATTTATGGCCGATGTTTATGGTCGACTAACCGGCCGTGCCGGTGTCTGTATGGCAACATTAGGACCGGGAGCAACCAATCTTATTACCGGTGTCGCAGATGCCAATATGGATCATGCTCCGCTGGTGGCTATTGCCGGTCAGGCGTCCACCAATCGTTTACATAAAGAATCGCATCAGGTGCTTAATCTGGAAGCGATGTTTCTGCCCATCACTAAATACTCCACCCGCATTGTCAGCCCCGAGGTGATTCCGGAAATTGTGCGTAAAGCCTTCAAAGTGGCGCAGACTGAAAAAACCGGTGCCTGCTTTATCGAATTTCCCGAGAATATTGCTGAAATGGAAATTGACGATGCACCGCTGCGAGTTAAACATGCCACGCCTCCAGAACCGGCCGCAGAGCATATTGAACGGGCAGCGGAATTAATTTCCAATGCCCAGAATCCTATTATTCTGGCCGGTAATGGCGTGGTGCGGGCGCATGCCTCAGCAGCCCTGACCGATTTCGCGGAAAAACTGGGGATTCCTGTCGCTAATACCTTTATGGCCAAAGGCGTTATCCCGTTTGGTCATTCGATGTCGTTAGGCAGCGTGGGTTTGCAGTCCAATGATTATGTCAATACCGGATTCGCCAATGCCGATGTCATTATCTGTATCGGTTACGACATGGTCGAATACCATCCCTACTTATGGCATCCTTCACGGGATCGAATCTTAATTCATATCGACTCAACCCACGCTGAGGTTGATGCTTATTACAGTGTGGTGCTTGGTGTAGTGGGTAATATCAATCACAGTTTAAATCGCATCGCTGCGCTAACTACGCCCCATAAAGGCAAAGCCATGCGTACTTTACGTGACAGTTTGATTACCGAAATGAATCAGCACCGCCGTGATACCGAATTCCCGGTTAAACCCCAAAAAATTATCTGGGATCTGCGCACGGCCATGCATCTTGAGGATATCGTGATTTGTGATGTCGGTGCCCACAAGATGTGGATGTCGCGTATGTTTCGTTGCGAATATCCAAACACCTGCATCATTTCCAATGGTTTTGCCAGCATGGGCATTGCTGTACCGGGCGCAATTGCAGCCAAACTGGCACATCCCGAACGCAAAGTGGTTGCCGTTACCGGTGATGCCGGCTTTTTGATGAACTCGCAGGAAATCGAAACCGCGATGCGCTTGAATATCGCTATTGTGATTCTGATATGGAATGATGCGAGTTATGGCCTGATTGAATGGAAACAGCAAAACCAGTTTGGCCGTACCAGTAATGTAAAATTCAATAACCCTGATTTTATTCAATACGCGCAATCTTTTGGTGCTACCGGTGTCAGAATCAACAAGACTGAAGAGCTGATGCCTGCGCTAAAAACCGCATTAGACAGTCATACCGTTACCGTCATTGACTGCCCGGTGGATTATCGGGAAAACCTGAAACTGACCGAATCTCTGAGTCAATTGACCCAGCCAACCTGAGAGTAAAAATGAAGTCTGGAAAACGTTTTATTGCCTTTATAGCCGCTTTGTTTGCGTTACTGTTTATTGTGTTTTTATACAAGAACGCAACTGCACCTGTCTATACGGATCTAAAATTTGAAGATGTCGACGGAGAAATACATCATTTCTCCGATTATGCCGGCCAGCCGATATTGATGATTTTCTGGGCGACTGATTGTCCTGCTTGCGTGCAGGAGCTGCCGGAGCTGATTGCATTGCATGAAGAATATGCCGAAAAAGGGCTAGTGATGCTCGGCGTTTCACTGCCGCATGATACCCCATCACATATTAAAGCAATGCGTGAAGCCCGGGGTTTGCCCTATACACTTATCTGGGACAGTGAAGGTGAAATTTCCAGTGCATTTAATAATGTCCGAGTCACACCTACCCATTACCTGATTTCACCCGAGGGCAAAATTGTGATGCGCAAAATCGGCGTATTGAATAAAGAGAGCGTTTCAGAACAACTTGTCAAAATGGGCCTCAGCTGATTTATAGCGCAAAACTGCTACACATCAGATAGCACATATGGTATAAAGTCCGGCTTAGTTATTCAGAATGATGCGTTGGCAGGACGCGTCAGTCACTAAAAATGCATCAGGAGCAGGATTAACATGTCCAGAGTATGTCAGGTAACGGGCAAACGCCCTATGAGCGGTAACAACGTTTCACACGCTCACAACAAAACAAAACGCCGTTTCCTACCTAATCTTCACTCACACCGTTTTTGGGTTGAGTCTGAAAATCGTTGGGTAAAATTGCGTGTCAGCAATCATGGTCTGCGTATCATTGATAAAAGAGGTATTGATACCGTTTTATCTGATCTCCGTAGCCGCGGCGAAAAAATCTAAGGAGTCAGGACATGCGCGATAAAATCAAATTAGTTTCATCAGCAGGTACAGGTCACTACTACACTACTGATAAAAACAAACGCACCATGCCGGAAAAAATGGAGATCAAAAAGTTTGATCCAGTTATCCGTCAGCACGTGATGTATAAAGAAGCAAAAATCAAATAATTTTACTGATAACTGCTTCTAAGAAAACCCGCAATTTAACGCGGGTTTTTTTATGGCTAAAATAAATTAAATTCGATTGAAATTTTTGTTGAAACAAGATTGGCCGATTCCGGCCAAAACCGTATTATAGTGCGCTATGACTATATTGCTTGAAGCACAAAACCTGTCTCGTTTTTTTGGCCCCAATATCGCGGTCCAGGATATTGATATCACGGTAAAACGCGGAGAGGTCCTTGGATTCCTTGGTCCCAATGGTGCCGGTAAAAGTACCACCATGAAAATGCTCAGCGGCAATCTGGCACCGGATAAAGGTGAAATCCGTATTAATGGATTTGATTTATTGTCCCAACCCAAACAGGCCAAAGCCCAATTGGGCTATCTGCCGGAAACCCCACCCTTGTATCGCGAATTGACGGTTCGCGAATATCTGCAGCATTGCGCCAGACTCAATGGTTTGACAGGTACACCATTAAAACTGGCAGTTGCCACCGTGATCGAACGCTGTGGTTTGGGTGACGTCAGTCGTCGCTTGATCGGCCAATTATCGAAAGGTTATCAACAACGTACCGGCATTGCACAAGCCATTGTGCATACCCCGGCAGTGGTGATACTTGATGAACCCACTTCCGGTCTGGATCCGCAGCAAATCCGTCAGATCAGAGAATTAATCCGTGAAATCGCCAACGAGCATAGCGTTATCCTGTCGACGCATATTCTGCCGGAAGTGGAAATGCTCTGTGATCGGGTACAAATCATCAGTAAGGGTCAGGTGGTGTTTGCTGATAGTCTGAGCACGTTGCATCAGCAACGACATCACAGCAGCCTCCGTGTCATTTTATCTAATCCTCCGTCACTCAATGAGCTTTATACTCTGGACAAGGTTTCGTCGGTTGAAGCGTTATCATCCAACCAATTCAGAATCATCTTTCACCCGGAGCAGGATCCTACTGAAAGTCTGTTAGCCAATGCCGTATCACAACAGTGGCAAATGCAGGAACTGGTGCGTGAACAGGATTCGCTGGAAGATATTTTTATGCAGTTGATAAATACTGATCCTTCGACAGTGGGAGCCAACAGCTGATGTGGTGTGTGGCAAGACTGGAATTATCGCGTTTGTTTTTATCGCCCTTCGCCTGGGTGATGCTGGCTTTAGTACAGTTTTTACTGGCTTATCTGTTTCTCAGTCATATTGAGTATTTTGCGCAGATCCAGGGACAGATTTCGGCTATACCCGGTGCCCCCGGTGTCACGGAGCTGGTTATCGCACCGTTATTAAATAATGCTGCTCTGGTGATGCTATTAATCGCTCCGTTTATCACCATGCGGGCTTTTGCCGATGAACATCGTAATCATAGTCTGCCATTATTAATCTCTGCACCACTTTCTGCCAGTCAGATTGTTTTAGGAAAATACCTCGGTTATCTCAGTTTTTTTCTGCTGCAATTACTGCTTATTGCATTCATGCCATTATCACTGATGACTGGCGCTGCTATCGATCTTTACCAGCTTGGGGCCGCAATGTTTGGTTTATTATTTCTGGTAGCCAGTTTTGTCGCTGCCGGAACCTTTATTTCCTCGCTTACTACACAGCCGATTATTGCGGCCGTAATAACGTTCTGTTTACTGTTTCTGTTATGGATAATTGATTTTGCCGCCGCCAGTACGCTTTCCGGTCAGATAAACTGGCTGGGCTGGATCTCACTGCTGGGGCATTTTCAACCCATGCTGGCAGGACAGGTCAACAGCGTCGATCTGAGTTTTTTTGCCTTGTTTTGTATTGTCTTTCTCTTGATGACTATTCGACGTCTTGATGCCGCGAGGCTGAGTCAATGAAGATGTCAAAACAGTTTAAATATCAGCACCGTCTGCAACAGATCATCTTTTATATTTTATTACTGGTGATCATTATCGCCGTAGCGGTTTTGTCACACCGTTACACTTTTGAATCAGACTGGACGGTCAATCAGCGACATACCCTCTCCTCTGCAACCACCAACTTATTAACGTCTCTTGATAGTCCGGTAACCGTCGAAGTATTTGTCAGCCCGGGCCATCAATACCAACCCGCAGCTGAAAGTTTATTAAAACGCTATCAGCAATATAGTGAGCAGTTAACGATCACCTTTATTGATCCTGTCAGTCAGCCGCAGCGGGTTCGTGAACTGAATATCCAACAACAGGCAGAAATGGTGGTTTCAGGTCAGCAGGGCCAACAGCATGTATTTGATTTATCCGAGCAATCACTTAGCAACGCTATTATAAAAGTCAGTCGCAGCAGCTTGCCGAAACTGATATTTATTTCCGGTCACGGGGAACGCGATATTGTGGGTGATGCAGCCTTTGATATGGCGCAATGGCGCAATCAACTGACCATCACCGGCTTTGAAGTGCAGACACTTTCCATGGCTGAATCCATGCAAAACATTAGTCCTGACGATAACGTTGTGTTAGTTATTGCCAGCTCTCAAAAGCCTTGGCCAGAGAGTGATATTGTCCAGTTAGAGGATTATCTACAGCAAGGTGGCAATCTGCTTTGGCTCAGCGAACCGGAGACGGATATTGGTCTGAACGTTATTGCTGAGCAGCTAAATCTGAACTTTGTACCCGGTACGATGGTGGATCCGAATGCTGGCAAATTAGGCCTGGAAGATCCCCGTTTTGTGATTGTGACCGATTACGCCAATCATCCCGTTACCGCCGCGACCTCCAGCGTCACTCTGATGCCTGGAGCGCATGCCATCCAATTTTCTGCTGCAGAATCTGACTGGCAAGTTACCCAACTGATGCAGTCCCAGAGTGAAAGCTGGTCCGAACTGGGCGATATTAATGCTGCAAATCTGGATACATTACAGTTTGATGATGAGCTGGATATTCCGGGCCCGCTAATGTTGGATGTCTTACTGGAAAAATTATTTCCAGACAACCACAGACAGAGGATTGCCGTCATGGGTGACGGCGACTTTGTCTCTAACTCATACCTCGGCACAGCTGCTAATCTGGAGCTGGCCATGGCGCTGATGAACTGGCTGGTCGCTGAAGATGATTCAATAGAAATCCCGCTCATCAAAACGCGCGATAATCAACTGATATTATCGGATGGGCAATCATTGTTTATCGGTATCGGCTTTTTACTGGGATTACCGTTAACTTTGCTGATTATTGGCATTAGTGTGTGGTGGATTAGAAGACGCCGATGAAAAGTACCTATCTGACAAACATGTTGTTATTGGTGGTCGCCGTTTTTTTAGTATGGCTGATGACCGAGTCACAGGTGCAAAAACCAAACACCTATATCACTGACAGTATTACCCAATCTCAAGTAAGCGAAATTGAAATTCAGCGTCGCCAGCAACAAACCGTTCAACTGCAACTGGATAAACAATGGCAGTTAGTCCAGCCCGTCAAAGCGCGAGCCAATCAAACCCGTATCAAGCTGTTGTTAAGCCTGTTAGATCAACCGGTACAATCGCCGATCCCGGTAACAGATAATACTAATCTTGCTGAGTTTGGTTTAGAGCAGCCAAATTTAACGTTACTGTTTAATCAACAAGCTTTTGTTTTTGGTAATACTGAGTCTCTCAGTGGTTATCGTTATATTCTGCATCATCAGCAGATATATCTGATTAACGATGATATTTCACCGCTGCTCGGTGCCAGCGCCAGCAGTTTTGTCGATAATCGCCTATTGGATCCTGCCAGCACCATTCAGGCAATTCATTTACCTGAGTTGCTTGATAAAAATGCTCAACTGCAATCTGCCGGACTGTCTGTCTATCAGCAAAACTCCAGCTGGCATTCTAAACCGGCAAACCACGAACAGGACAAACTGCTAAGTCTTTTGCAGAACTGGCAACAGGCTTATGCCATGCAGGTGGTTATCATTGTCGATCCAGATGAAATGGTCACTGAAAATCAGCCACAGGTAGTGATGGAATTATCCGATAATACACAACGTAATTTTGTCGTAACGCACAATAATGATGGCCTCACTCTGACAGATCCAGAAGTGCAGCTGCAGTATCAATTTCCTGCAGCCATGATCTCCGCCCTTTTTTCAATAAACGACTGATATATGCCCGAATTACCTGAAGTTGAAACCACCCGCAGTGGTATTACACCTTACGTTGAAAATAACACTGTAGAACGGGTAGTCATCAGAGACTCACGTCTGCGCTGGCCCATCACGGATAACCTCGATGAAAAAATTTCCGGTCAGGTTATTCAGTCAGTCAGCCGCCGTGCCAAATATTTACTGTTCACGACGGCCACTGGCACTTTATTCATTCATCTGGGCATGTCCGGTCGCTTACGTATTTTGACGGTTTTCCAACCACCCGAAAAACATGATCATGTGGATATCGTATTTGCCGACGGCATTATTCTGCGCTTTACCGATCCTCGCCGTTTTGGCGCGGTATTGTGGACCAGTGAACCGCCCATGCAACATCCACTGTTAAACCATTTAGGACCGGAACCTCTGGAGGATGCATTTGATGCTGAATATCTCTTACAACGCAGCCGTAAACGTCAGGTCAGCATCAAAACCTTTATTATGAATGCCGAAATCGTAGTCGGTGTAGGAAATATCTATGCCAGTGAATCGCTGTTTCTTTCCGGTATTCATCCACAATTAATGGCAGCAAAATTAAAAAAATCACAGGCTGAAAAACTGGTTGATGCCGTTAAACTGACCCTGCAAAAAGCCATTGCCGCCGGCGGCACAACCTTACGGGATTTTCGAGACAGTGAAGGCAAACCAGGTTATTTTGCGCAGGAATTATGGGTATATGCGCGGCAGAACATGGGCTGTAAACAATGTGGTCATCCGATTGAGCTGATTCGCCAGTCACAACGAGCCACCTATTTTTGCCCACAATGCCAAAAACGGTAAATCTAGATTATTGTTCCGAAAAATACTTTGCCAGTAAACGAATTTCAGTTTCGCTGTAAGCCCCGGCATGATGCCGCATAACGCTGGATTCTCTCTCTCCACTGATAAAATCCTGCATCTGCTCAATAAAGTACTCCGGCGCTAAGCCAGCCAGCTTTGGCATATCACCTTTGCTGTGTCCATCAGTTCCATGACAACCTGCGCAGGATGATGCCATTAATGCCATATTCGGTTCTGCGTAAACCGTGGTTGAAGCCAGCAGTAAAATAAGGCAGCTCAGTGATCGTTTCATAATTTCCCTTTCGCCCGTTTCACGGCGATGATTCCAGCTACGTTATAATACCCTCCCTATTTTATGCAAAGCCATTGATGACTGAAATTATTAAACTAGATGCCACTATTCCCGAGTCATTAACTGGCCTGCGTGTTGATCAGGCTCTGGCACAGCTGTTCTCAGAATACTCCCGTGGCCAGCTGACCAAATGGATTAAAGCTGGCGATGTATTACTGAATCAGCAAACATGTCGGCCAAAAGATGCGGTACGAACCGGGGATCAGATTGAAATTGCCGCACAGCAAATCATCCATGATGATAACTGGCAGGCCGAATCCATCGCCCTGGATATTATTTATGAAGATGACGATGTGTTAATCATCAATAAAGCGGCTGGCATGGTGGTGCATCCCGGTGCAGGAAATCAGAACGGCACCATGGTCAATGCGCTGTTGGCGCATGCGCCACAACTGACGCATATTCCACGTGCCGGTATTGTGCATCGTATTGATAAGGACACCACTGGCTTATTGATGGTCGCCAAAAGTTTGCAGGCGCATCATTCATTAATCAGTCAATTACAGGAACGTACTGTGGTACGTGAATATCAGGCCATTGCCTGTGGTGTGTTTACCGCAGGCGGAACGGTTGATGCACCGATTGGTCGACATCACATTGATCGAAAACGAATGGCGGTGTCACAGAACGGTAAACCTGCCGTGACACACTACCGGATTGAAGAGCGTTTTCGGGCGCATACCCATCTTCGTTGCAAACTGGAAACCGGGCGCACGCACCAAATCCGAGTGCATATGGCGCATATTCGACATCCGTTATTAGGTGATCCTTTATATGGTGGCCGGTTTAAAACACCAAAAGGTATGACGGATAGCTGCCTGGCCGCTTTGCAGAATACGCGTCGCCAGGCTTTGCATGCCGGTTTATTAGGTTTTGATCATCCCACTACGGGTGAAGCCGTGAGCTGGCAGATTCCCTTACCCGATGATATGCAACGATTACTGGAACTGTTACGAATCGATGCGGCCAGTCATACCGATTAACCAGAGGAAATAACTGTGAAGGCAACAAACAATCTGCAGAACGTAGTGGACGTGTTTCTGGCCTTTCTCAAACTTGGTGTAACGGCATTTGGTGGCCCCATTGCTCATATTGGTTATTACCGAACTGAATTTATCAGCAAACGCCAATGGCTTTCTGAACAACAGTTTTCTCAGTTACTTGCTGTGACACAGTTTCTGCCCGGCCCGGCCAGCAGCCAGATGGGCTTTTCCATTGGTTTATTTCGTGCCGGCTGGCCTGGCGCCATTGCGGCATTCATTGCATTTACCCTACCTTCTGCATTGCTGTTGTTTGCTTTTGCTGCCATTGCCCACCAGCTGGATAATGCGATCGGTATAGCCATTATTAATGGATTAAAACTGGTAGCCGTTGCCGTAGTAGCGCATGCGGTTATCAGCATGGCTCAGAAATTGACTCCAGACTGGCAACGCATTCTGATTGCCTTATTGGCTTTAGCCCTCTTGCTGCTGTTCAAATTAGCGATTATGCAAATCGCAGTGATTATCTTGGGTGGTCTCGCCGGCTGGTTTTTATGTCGTCAGCAACAATTGTCAGCAGATTTTAAATTTCCGGTTAATTACGGCAAACAAACTGCCTGGCTATTGTTCAGCCTGTTTCTGCTATTGCTTATTCTCAGTCTGTTTGCAGGCAGTCAGCTTAATACCACTAATATGCTGGCCGGCTTCTATCAGGCCGGTGCATTGGTATTTGGTGGCGGCCATGTTGTGCTGCCGCTGCTTGAACAGCAGACGGTTGCCACTGGCTGGCTCACTACCGATCAGTTTTTAACCGGTTATGGTGCTGCTCAGGCCGTTCCAGGCCCAATGTTCACGCTGGCAACTTATCTCGGTGCTGAAATTCCTTCACAATTGCCCCCGGGCTGGAATGCCCTGCTCGCTACTCTCGCTATTTTTGTCCCGGGATTTTTATTACTGCTGGCGATGTTACCCCTGTGGCAACAACTTGCTCATCTGCCAAACGCCGGTGCGGTAGTAGCTGGAATCAACGCGGCAGTAGTGGGCTTGTTAGCCGCGGCTTTATACGATCCTATTTTTACCGAAGGTGTGAATCACTGGCTGGATTTACTGATTGCACTTGGTGGTTTTCTGATTATTTTTGTGCTGAAACGCTCCGCTTTATGGACGGTGCTGTTCTGTGTCGCAGCCTCAGTTGCTGTTGCATTAATCTAATCTGGAAAAAGAGAACAGCTCAGCCAGCGGATGCTCACGCTGTTCGATATTGGCTCTTAACAAGCCAGCACCAATCATGCTGTAGGTAATACCGTTACCACCATAGGCCATGGCAAACTGAACTCGCTCGCCATATTGCTTATGCGGACCAAAAAACGGCAAACCATCTTCGGTTTCAGCGAAGGTGCCGGCCCAGGAAAATGTTGGATTCATGGGTAGTTTGGGGAACAACTTTTCGACTTTGTTAGCCAGCGTCCGGGCTTTTTTATCAACCCGTTTATCCCGTTTTGCTGAAATATCGATATCATCGTCTTCCCCACCGACCAGCAAACGACCATCGCCGGTCGTTCGCATATAAAGATAAGGCCTGGCGGATTCCCACATCATGGTTCTATTTAATTCGCCCAATAACTCAGGATCTATCGGATCGGTAATAAAAGCATAGCTGCTACGATTTGAAGCTACCTTTTGTTTTAACCATTTTTGGCTGGAGTAACCGGTTGCCATCACCACAGACTGGCAGCTAATCTTAAATCCCGATGTAGTCGTTAACTCAACTTGCTCAGCAGAAGGCTTCAAATTTTTTATTTCCGTCCGATCATAGACGTGATGTCCACTGCTTTGCATTCTGTCGAGCAATTTATGGGTTAAGCGATAAGGATCAATTCGAGCGGCTTTTTTACTAAGTATGGCGCCAGAAGATTTAAAACCATATTGTTTTTTAATGCCATCAGGTTCCAACCATTCAACATCAAATCCATGTTTTTGTCGTAACAAAAATTCATCTTTGAGCGGTTGTTTATCACGACGGCGACTGGCGTAATACAGACTGTCCTGCATTTCAAAATCAACATCACCGACTGTTTCAGCAAGTGTTTGCAGATCGGTAATAGCCTCTGCACAAGCCCGATAGGCTTTTAATGCATCAACCTCGCCATATAAAGCGGCAAGCTCGGTCAGATGGGTATCTATTTCATATTGCAGTAATGCCGTACTGGCAGCGGTGCTGCCCCAGCCGATATCACGCTGTTCGATAATCGCCACTGCATAACCATTTGAGCTGAGATCATCAGCAATCAATGCGCCGGTAATCCCCCCTCCGATAATGGCCACATCACACACAATATTATGGTCCAGTGCCGGAAAGGTTCGCATTAATCCATTTTTAATCGCCCAGAAGGGATAACCGCTTTTCAGATCCATTTTTTTCAGCCTTGACCACTATTAGTAAACCTCAGCATAGCCTACTTATTTCAAGTCAGGGCTAACCTGAGTTAAGGTCAAATTCTGGCCAAAAAAAAGGGGCGATAAACGCCCCTTTCTCAATCGAACTTTTAGCAAACTGCTTATTTTTTCGCAGCAGCTTCACGCTCTTTAACTTCTTTAATAACTTCTTCTGCCACGTTACGTGGGCATGGCAGGTAGTGCAGGAACTCCATAGAGAACTGACCACGACCAGAAGTCATAGTACGCAGAGTGCCGATGTAACCGAACATTTCACTCAGTGGCACTTCAGCTTTGATACGTACGCCAGTAGCGCCCGCGTCCTGCGATTTGATCATGCCACGACGACGGTTCAAGTCACCGATAACATCACCGACGTTATCATCCGGGCAGAACACGTCTACTTTCATGATAGGTTCCAGCAATTGTGGACCCGCTTTTGGAATCGTTTGACGGAAAGCGCCCATCGCAGCAATTTCAAAGGCCATTGCTGATGAATCCACAGCATGGAATGCACCATCGAACAGGTTAATTTTAACATCAAGTAATGGGAAGCCAGCCAACACACCACGGCCCATCATTTTCTTAAAGCCAGCTTCAACTGCTGGCCAGTATTCACGAGGAACACTACCACCGGTTACGGTTGATTCAAAGTTGAAACCGCTGCCTGGTTCACCTGGTTCAATGATGTAGTCAATACGACCGAATTGACCAGAACCACCCGATTGTTTCTTGTGGGTGTAACTGTCTTCGATTTTTTGCGTAATCGTTTCACGGTAAGCAACCTGCGGCTCACCAACAATTACATCAACGTTATGGGTACGTTTCAGAATATCAACTTTGATATCCAAATGTAATTCACCCATACCTTTCATAATGGTTTCACCGCTATCGTCGTCGGTTTCAACACGAAATGAAGGATCTTCTTTAATCATTTTACCCAGTGCAACACCGAGTTTTTCAGCGGCGGCTTTATCTTTAGGCGCAATCGCGATTGAGATAACAGGATCCGGGAATACCATTGGTTCCAATGTGGCCGGATTTTTCGGGTCACATAAGGTGTGACCAGTTTGTACGTCTTTCATACCCACGATGGCGATGATATCACCGGCATGAGCGTAATCCAGTTCGTTACGGTCATTGGCATGCATTTCCACCATACGACCTACACGCTCTGTTTTTCCGGTGAAAGTATTGAGGATGGTGTCGCCTTTTTTCAGCTCGCCAGAATAGACACGAACGAAAGTCAAAGCACCGAAACGGTCATCCATGATTTTGAATGCCAAGGCGCGTAACGGGCCTTTGATATCAACGATAGCGTGTTTACCGGTTTCGTTACCTTCCAGGTCAACTTCTGGTTGAGGATCAACTTCCGTTGGGTCTGGCAGGTAATCAACAACGGCATCCAGAACTAACTGCATACCCTTATTTTTGAATGAGCTACCGCAGTAAGTCGGGAAGAAGTCCAGTTGTAATGTACCTTTACGGATACATCTTTTCAGATCTTCAACAGAAGGCTCTTCACCTTCCAGATATTTTTCCATCAGATCGTCATCTTGCTCAACAGCGGTTTCGATCAGTTTTTCACGCCATTCTTCAATAGCATCAGCCATATCTGCTGGTGGCTCTTCGATGGTGTAATCTTCAGCGCTCTTATCATCTTTCCAGATCCACGCTTTGCGGGTCAGCAGATCAACAACACCGGTAAACTCATCTTCAATACCGATTGGCAGAACCATGACCAGTGGAGTTGCCGCCAATACCGTCTCAACCTGTTTAACAACACGGTAGAAGTCAGCACCAATGCGGTCTAATTTGTTGACATAGATAAGACGCGAAACTTCTGAGTCATTCGCATAACGCCAGTTGGTTTCGGATTGTGGTTCAACACCACCACTACCACAGAAAACACCGATACCGCCGTCAAGCACTTTCAGTGAACGATAAACTTCGATAGTGAAGTCAACGTGACCCGGGGTATCGATAACGTTCAGCCGGTGGCCTTTCCATTCACAGGTTGTCGCCGCTGACTGGATAGTAATACCGCGTTCGGCTTCCTGATCCATAAAGTCCATGGTGGATTCACCATCATGTACTTCACCAGACTTATGGATTTTGCCGGTCAGTTTAAGGATACGTTCGGTTGTGGTGGTTTTGCCCGCATCAACGTGGGCGAAAATACCAATATTTCTGTATTTGGATAAATCGGAAGCCATAAATCCTGTCTCTATTGTGTGAATAACTGATGTTGTTTACATCATCAGGGAGTTAAACCCGCAAATTCTAAACTACTATCCTTCGGGATGCATCCTGAATTAACGTTAGGGCCTGTAAGCGCCCTGATAGCGGTCTTTAGAGTTTCAGGCTAATATTACAATGCATTCGGCGGGCGCATTTTTGCGATTGCTATCGTAGCTTTTTCTGTAAGGGTAACCATTGGTGCCGATACACTACACCCGGGGTGGCAAACACCAGAAACAAGCTTAGGGTGGTGACAAAAAACTCCCACTGCTGGGGATAAATATTCCCCGCATACTGCTGTTCAAAGGCAATGGCCACCAATAATGCCACAAAATAATACACCACTACTTCAAACAGTCTCAGCCAGGCATTTTTGCCATTTTTTAACGGTATAAATAAAAACAGGCGTGAATTTACCCAGGGCAGATTCGCCAGTACAAACATAATGAACAGCATTAACCAAATCGACATCTTTATAACCTAACTGAATATTCTCGCGCAAAGCGCAAATAAAGCCCCCGGAAATAATCCGAGAAATAGTACCGCCAACACATTTCCACTCAGTAAATATTGCACTGAGACTGGCGCTTGAATATGCGGTTGTTGTGTTGGTTTATCAAAAAACATGACTTTGACGACACGTAAATAATAATAAGCACCAATCACCGACAACACGACTGCAACTATTGCCACGGCCAGTAAGTTAACATCGACCACCGATTTAATCACACTTAATTTCGCATAAAAACCGGCCAAAGGTGGAATGCCCGCCATGGAAAACATCAGTAACAGCATCATCAATGCATGCCAGGGATGACGCTGCCCCAGACCTTTAAAATCATCGATCTCTTCGGCCTCAAAACCTTCCCGGCTGAGCAGCAGAATCATGCCAAAACTACCTAATGTCATCAGCGCATAGACCAAAGTATAGAACAGGGCTGCGGCATAACCCGCCTGACTTCCAGCTAATACGCCTAACAGTAAAAAGCCGACATGCGAAATAGTGGAATACGCTAACATGCGCTTCAAATTGGTTTGCGCGATTGCCAGCAGGTTACCCACAACAATAGACAATACCGCCAGCATAATCAGCATATCGCGCCACACACTGAGCATATCGCCCATCCCTTCAGTCAATATGCGTATCAGCATGGCAAATGCGGCGATCTTGGGGGCACTGGCCACAAATAAGGTAATGGCCGTTGGCGCGCCCTGATAGACATCCGGCAACCACATATGAAACGGTACCGCACCAAATTTGAAACCGATTCCGATCACCAGAAATACGATGCCCAGACTCAATACGGTTTGATTCAGTTCTTCATTAGTCAAGGCAGCTGCAATAGCCTCTATCCCTAACTCACCGGTGGCACCGTAGATAATCGACATGCCATACAACAACATGCCTGATGCCAACGCCCCGAGAATAAAGTACTTCATACCTGCTTCTGTGGCGGCAAAAGAATCTCTGTGCATCGCCACCATCGCATACAGGCAAAGTGACATCAGCTCCAATCCCAGATACAAGGTCAGAAAATGATGAGCGGATACCATGACCAGCATTCCCAGAGTGGCAAACAGAGCCAGCACATAAAACTCACCCTGTAATAAATTCCGGTCCTGCAAATAGCGGTAGGAATAGCTTAATACCAGCATATTTACCAGACAGATCGCCAGCTTGAGTAAGTCGCTTAGCGGATCTTTGATATAGCTTTCAGAAAATGTCAGACCACCGTCCCCCATCATCCAGAAAACGGTCAGAAAGGTCATCAACAGCGTTAATTGGCTTAACGCATGTACCATCATAATTCGACGGTTACCGGTAAATGCCACCACCAAGAGCACGATGCAGCACATTGCCAGCATCAGCATCTCTGGCAAGGCAAACAGCATATTCGAAACCTCAAACGCCATGTGGTGTTTTCCCCTAAATCTTTGAATGGCTGATTTGCATCAGCAAATGATCTACTGATGCGTGCATCACATTAAGCAATGGATCGGGCCAGACGCCAATCAATAATACGATGGTTGCCAGACTTGCCAGCAGCCACATTTCACGTGCAGTAATATCTTTCAATTTTGCCACTTCAGCATTGGCAACCTCACCGAAAAACACCCGTTTCACCATCCACAGAGTATATGCCGCGCCCAGAATCAATGTTGTTGCCGCCAAAAAGGCGTACCAGAAGTTGGCCTGAAATGCCGCCAGGATCACCATAAACTCGCCGACAAAACCGGAAGTACCTGGCAGACCGGCGTTGGCCATGGCAAAGAATACGGCCAAAGCAGTAAATTTCGGCATGCTGTTGGCAACTCCGCCATAGGCGCTGATTTCGCGTGTATGCATCCGGTCATATAACACACCGACACTGAGGAACATCGCGGCAGCAATAAAACCATGCGAAATCATCTGCACCATCGCCCCCTCGATCGCCAACACCTGTCCATTACCGATACCAATAGTAATCGCTTCATTGGCAGTAATACGAAACACGATAAACAGCCCTAATGTGACAAACCCCATATGGGCGATACTCGAATAGGCAATCAACTTTTTTAAATCCGACTGTGCCAAAGCGACAAAACCGATATACACAATGGCAATCAATGACAAACCAATCACCAGCCAGTCCAGCGTCATACTGGCATCCGGGGTAATCGGCAGAGCAAAACGTAATAGACCATAGCCACCAATTTTCAGCGTGATCGCCGCCAGAATTACCGAACCACCTGTAGGTGCTTCCACGTGAGCATCAGGCAACCAGGTATGTACCGGCCACATCGGAATTTTCACCGCAAAGGCAATTAAAAAAGCCAGGAAAATCCAGATTTGCTGCGTCAAACTCAAGCTGACATTGTGAAAATCCAGAATCGAGAAGCTACCTGCCTGAAATTGCAGATACAGCAATGCTATCAGCAGAAATACCGATCCAAAAAAGGTATAGAGGAAAAACTTGATGGTGGCATAAACCCGATTAGGGCCACCCCAAATACCAATTACCAGAAACAACGGGATCAGCATCGCTTCAAAAAACAGATAAAACAGTATGGCGTCGAGTGCCGCAAACACGCCTAACATCAGTCCTTCCATGATCAGAAAAGCCGACATATATTGAGCGGCTCTATCCTCAATCACCTGCCAGCCGGCAATGACAACCAACACTGTTGAAATTGTTGTGAGGATCATCAGCGGCATTGAAAAACCGTCAACCCCCAGGTAATACTCAATATTAAATGTCGCCACCCATGACAGGCGTTCAACAAACTGCATTTGATGAGTAGTGCTGTCAAAACCGATATATAGTAAAAAAGACAACAACATGGTCGCCACACTGACAAGCAAGGCCAATTGCCGTGCCAGCTTATTATTTTGTTTGCACAGCAACAGTGCAGCGCCACCGATAATCGGCAGCAAAATCAACACACTGAGAAGTGGAAAATCCATCATCTGACGCTGTTGCTCCTGTTAAACCACAAACCAGGTGAGCAGTAGCCACACCCCGATAATCATCACAAAGGCATAATGGTACAAATAGCCGGTTTGCATTTTGCGGCCTACCCGCGAAATTAAGCCCACTGTCCGCGCCGCACCATTCACCACCAAACCATCAATCAACACGCGATCGCCAACGCGGGAAAACAACCAGCCTAATCCTCGTGATCCACCGGCGAAGACTTTTTCATTAAACGTATCAAAGCCATATCTGTTATCCAGAATTCGCCACAACCACATCAATCTTTGCTGAATCCTGGCGGGGAGATCCGGACGTTTGAGATACAAATACCAAGCGGTTACCAAACCGGCCATTGCCAGCCAGAACGGTGCTGTCATCAAACCATGTAAAATAAAGCCAGCAAGCCCATGATAATCAGCTGCTGCCAATACATCATGCTGCGGCATAACCGTTATTGCATCGCCAAAGAATTTGTCATACACCAGACTGCCAATCAGATAACCTGACAAGACTGACGGAACCGCTAACAGGACTAATGGCCAGGTAACGACTTTTGGGGATTCATGAGGCGGATGACCATGTGCATCAAAGCGTTCCTTGCCATGGAACACCAGAAACAAAAGCCGGAAGCTGTACAGACTGGTGACAAACACTCCAATCATTACCGCCCATAACGCAAAGCTGCTGCCCGGGATGGTCGATTCATGTACCGCCATGATAATGGCGTCCTTGGAGAAAAAGCCTGCCAGACCAGGAAAACCAATTAACGCCAGCGTACCAATCAGACTGGTCCAATAAGTAATGGGCAGATATTTCTTCAGCCCGCCCATCTGCCGGATATCCTGCTGATGATGCAGAGCTAAAATCACCGATCCCGCCGCCAGAAACAGCAAAGCTTTAAAAAATGCGTGAGTGAATAAATGGAAAATTGCGGCAGAATAAGCTGATACGCCGAGAGCCACTGTCATATAGCCAAGTTGTGATAGGGTGGAATAAGCGATAACCCGTTTAATATCGTTTTGAATCAGACCGAGAAAGCCCATAAACAAAGCGGTAATCGCACCAATCACCAGAATAAACGACAGTGCTGTTTCAGAATATTCATATAATGGCGACATTCTTGCCACCATAAAAATACCGGCCGTGACCATTGTCGCCGCATGGATCAAGGCTGATATCGGGGTCGGACCTTCCATCGAATCCGGTAACCAGACATGCAATGGCACCTGGGCCGATTTACCCATCGCACCGATAAATAACAGAATGCCAATAACAGTCATTAACGACCATGTATAGTTATCAAATATTGAGATGGTCTGCCCAGCCATCACCGGTGCCTGATTAAACACTTTCAGATAGTCCAGACTACCGGAATACATCAGTACTGCAGCGATACCCAGCAAAAAGCCAAAGTCACCCACACGATTGACCAGAAATGCTTTGAGATTGGCATAAATTGCCGTGGGCTTTTTATACCAGAAACCAATAAGCAGATATGACACCACACCAACCGCTTCCCAGCCAAAAAACAGCTGCATAAAGTTATTGGCCATGACCAGCATCAGCATGGAGAAAGTGAACAGCGAAATATAACTGAAGAAACGGCTGTAGCTATCATCGTCATGCATATAGCCAATCGTGTAGATATGCACCATCAGCGACACAAACGTCACCACTGTCATCATCACTGCTGTCAGTGAATCAACCATAAAACCGACTTCTATGCTCAGGCTGCCAACCTGTAGCCACTGATAGACCGCCTGGTTATAACTGGCGCCATCCATCACCACCAGCTTCAAAACCCAGAGTGATAAAAAGAACGCAATACTGACTCCGGCAATTGCTACACGATGTGACCAGTTACGGCCAATCTTGCGGCCAAACAAACCGGCAATAATACTGCCCAGTAATGGCGCTAAAACGATGGTTAATAATAAGGACTGCGTCATGCCATCAGCCCTTTAACCGATTGAGATCATCAACATTGATAGTGCTGAGATTACGGAAAAGCACCACCAGTATGGCGAGTCCAATCGCCGCTTCTGCGGCAGCAACAGTCAGAATAAAAAATACAAATACCTGACCTGCAGCGTCGCCGGCATAGTGGGAAAAAGCGATAAAATTGAGATTCACTGCTAACAGCATCAATTCAATACACATCAGCAGAATAATGATGTTTTTACGATTAAGAAAAATACCCGCTACTGACAGGCTGAATAATATAGCCGCAACAATCAGGTAGTCAGATAAAGCAATCATGATTTGTCTTTCCCATCCTGACGTTTCTCCGAAGCCATTTTGACCAGACGCACGCGATCGGTACTACGCACCTTGACCTGCTCAGCCGGATCCTGAGTTTTGCGTTTATTGGGTCGCAAGGTCAGCATAATCGCAGCCACAATCGCCACTGTCAGTATCACGGATGCAATTTCAAATGGATATACATACACCGTGTAAAGCAATCGGCCGAGCATTTTGGTATTACTTTCTGTTGAACTTTCCGGGGCTGGAAATTGATCCAGACCAAAATTCGCTGCGCCCAAAACCGCAATTAACTCCAGAACAATCAGCACCGCGACAAACAAGCCCAACGGCAAATAACGGGTGAAACCTTCCTTAAGTGTGCTGGTATCAATATCCAGCATCATTACTACAAACAGAAACAAGACCAGTACTGCACCGACGTAAACCAGCACCAGACTAATCGCCAGAAATTCAGCTTCCAGCATCAGCCAGATTGCCGCACTGGTAAAAAATGCCAGTACCAGAAATAAGGCAGCACGTACCGGATTTCTTACCGTAATCACCATGGTGGCAGCAAATAACAAAATTCCAGCAAAGCAGTAAAACAGTATTTTTTCCATAATCCTCAGGCCAAGGCTAGTTGCTAGCGATAAGGCGCATCAGCCTCCCGATCAGCAGCAATTTCAGCTTCATATTTATCACCAATGGCCAATAGCTGTTGTTTGTCGATAATATTTTCGCCACGATTCTCAAAGTGATAGGCGAATACCCGGGTTTCAACTATTGAATCCACAGGACAGGATTCTTCACAAAACCCGCAATAAATACATTTAAATAAATCAATATCGTAGCGTGTGGTCCGACGGGTACCATCTTCGCGTGGTTCAGTATCAATGGTGATAGCCAATGCCGGGCAAACCGCTTCACACAACTTGCAACCAATGCAGCGTTCCTCGCCATTCGGATAGCGTCGCAATGCATGTAAACCACGGAAACGTGGGGATTGCGGTGTCTGTTCTTCGGGATATTGCACCGTAACTTTTCGGGAAAACAAATGCCGGCCGGTCAAGCGTAAGCCTTGAACCAGCTCCCACAATAAAAAGCTTTTAAAAAAGTGACGTATGGAATCCATCATGAGGTGGACACCTCCACAACATCATTAAACCAGGGACCAATATCAAATACTTGCATGGTCGAAATCACTACCAACCACACCAGCGTCACCGGGATAAATACTTTCCAGCCAAGGCGCATAACCTGATCATATCGATAACGAGGGAAGGTGGCGCGGATCCACAGATAAACAAACAGGAAAAAGCTGGTTTTCAGTAATAACCATACCAACCCCGGCACCCAGGCAAACATCGGCTCCAGCACCGGAACACCTTCAAAGGGCGACAGCCACCCTCCCATAAACAAGGTAGCGGCCAGAATTGAAATCAAAATCATATCGGCATATTCGGCGAGGAAAAATATCGCAAATGCCATGCCGGAATATTCCACATGAAAGCCGGCAACAATTTCGGACTCGCCTTCAGCAATATCAAACGGCGCACGATTGGTTTCCGCAACACCTGAGACAAAGTACACGACAAACAACGGTAACAATGGCAACCAGTACCAGTAAAAAATACCGCCTTGTTGTGCCAGAACTATCTCACTCAGGTTCAGACTGCCTGCGGCAATCAACACCCCGACCAGGGCAAACCCCATGGCTATCTCATAAGACACAACTTGAGCAGCACTGCGCATCGCACCTAAAAACGCATAACGTGAATTTGATGCCCAACCGGCAATCACAATGCCGTAAACACCCATTGAGGTAATTGCTAAAACATATAACAAACCGGCATTGATATCAGCCAGCACCATGCCTGCATCAAAAGGAATCACCGCCCAGGCTGCCAAAGCCGGGCCAATTGCCAATACCGGTGCCAATACAAACAGGTACAGATTGGACCGGGTTGGTACAATGATTTCTTTGAGCAATAACTTCAGGCCATCGGCAATAGGTTGCAGCAAGCCTCTTGGTCCAACCCGGTTGGGGCCGATCCGCATCTGGATATACCCGATTACTTTGCGTTCAGCCAACGTTAGATAAGCTACGGCTACCATCAATACCGACACTATCAACAAAATTTTGCCGATATTGGGTAATAAATGCTGAGTGACAATATCAAGCATCAGCTGTCTCCAGCATCGCGGATAAATCCACATTGCCAAATGACGGGCCCAACCGAGCACTAAGTGGTGAAGCAGCTGCCAGATAGACCATGTCTTCAGCAATCTGCTCATCAATCAATACACTCGCGGTTATACAGAGTTCACCTTGCTGAATCTGTACCTGATCTCCCTGATTCAAACCGAATTTCTCAACCTGTGCCGGATGTATACGTAAGGAATCCAGAAACTGATTTTCCGGCGTCAGTTGAAGCGCTTTACTGTGTCTGACCAGACTGTCAGTACGATAAATCGGTACCTCTGAAATAAGCTGCAAACCTTTGAAAGTATTTATTTCAGCTGGTATATAAAGTGACTTTCTGACTGTGGATTGACGGTTTAGCTGATCCTGCAATTCCTGACGCACACCTTCTGAGGAAACATAATCAAAACCGGTGAATTTCGAAATATTGCCAAGCACGCGGAGAATCTTCCAGCCGGGACGACTTTCTCCGGGAGGTGCAACCGCGCCGGTAAAAGATTGCCATTGATGATCCAGCCCGACAAACGTACCGGAAGTCTCGGCAAACGCCGCCAAGGGTAACAACACATCGGCATATTCACGCAGGCTGTCACACTGAAAGCTATTCATCGCCACCACAAACCCTGCCCGTTGCAATGCTAGCTGGGCAGCGGCCGGATTGGCACAATCAAACTCCGGCTCAACATTAAATAACACATAAGCACGTAACTGTTCTTCCCAGATCGCTTTTGCATCGAGGCCATCCTTAACGTCCTTAGCCATTTCATGATGTGGCAAAGCGCCCGCCTGATGCAATGCCCGGCTGTTGGCTTCCGGCAGAATTAATAAACGTGCTCCTGTTAGATTGGCAATCAAAGCTACCAATGCACGAATAATCGATGCCTGAGGATGTTGATTGGCTAAAGCTCCAACCACAATTAAAGCTTTCTCGGCATTAGCCAGTTGCATGGCAATATTCTGTTCGGTCGCTGAAGCCGCCTGTTCCCGCATCAGATGCTGCCATGTTTTAGCCGCATTGGCATCAAGGTGTAACAAGGCTTTAGCAATGCCACTTAACAGCGTAAATAACTGTGCTGAATTGACCACAACCTGGCGGTCTACCGGCATCAATAAATCGGTCTTGAAGAAGTTGATATCACTGACCAAGCCACCGGCACACGCGGACTGACGAATCCGATGTGCCAGCATTGGCGCCTCACTACGAACATTACAGCCCAGCAAAACAATTGCATCACTGTCTTCAACATCAGCCAGACTTATTGGTGCGAACTGCTCATGTGCTGCATCACTGAAATCCAGCTGGCGTAAACGATGATCAATATTCTGACTGCCAAATGCCCGTAACCATTTCTGAAACAGATAGGCCTCTTCCAGGGTAGCCGTTGGCGAGATCAATCCAGCAATCTGATCAGCACCATTTTTGGTTTTAACGTGTTTGAGACCATCAACCGCAAATTCCAATGCTGTCTGCCAGTCAGTGGTCTGCCACTCACCATTTTGTTTAATCATCGGATTCAGCAAGCGATCCGGGTGTTTTAATCCCAGATAACTGAATCGGTCCCGATCCGAGATCCAGCTCTGGTTGACGGATTCATTATCCCGGGCAACTACACGCATCACATCATTTTGCCGGGTATGAAGGTCAATACTGGATCCCACGGCATCGTGCAGGGCAATTGACGGATGTGAAGTCATTTCCCAGGCACGGGCTTTGTATCGGAATGGTTTGGAGGTTAAGGCTCCAACCGGACATAAATCAATAATATTGCCGGATAGTTCTGAAGCCAGACTGTGTTCAACATAGGTGCCAATTTCCATATGTTCGCCACGGCCCGTCGCGCCAAGCTCTTTTATACCGGCAATTTCCTGACCAAACCTTACACAACGGGTGCAGTGAATACAGCGTGTCATATCGGTCTGTACCAGCGGTCCGATATCCTTATCTTTGACAACACGTTTCTTCTCGCTGAATCGGCTGATACCACTGCCATAGCCCAGCGATAAATCCTGTAACTCACACTCCCCGCCCTGATCACAAATCGGGCAATCCAGTGGATGATTGATTAATAGAAATTCCATTACCCCACGCTGAGCGGCCAGCGCAGTTTCTGATTGGGTAAAGACTTTCATGCCATTAGCAACAGGCGTGGCACAGGCCGGCAATGCTTTTCGAGCGTTATCCACTTCGATCAGACACATACGACAGTTAGCGACTATCGACAGATTTTTGTGATAACAGAAACGCGGAATATCAATGCCTGCCTCATCAGCAGCCTGAATAATCATTTTGCCCGAATCCACTTTCAGTGGAATGCCGTCAATTTCGATATTAACCATAGTTGAGCTTCAATTCCGGTTCAGTGACCAGACACGATTTATGATCAATGTGATATTGGAATTCATCACGGAAATGCTTGATAAAACTGATAACCGGTGCCGCAGCCGCATCACCCAAGGCACAAATAGTATTGCCGTTAATATTGTTGGCAACATCCACTAATCGATCCAGGTCTTCCTGGCGACCTTCGCCCTCTTCAATACGTTTGATGACCCGGTACAGCCAGCCGGTACCTTCACGACAGGGAGTGCATTGACCGCAGGACTCTTCGTAATAGAAATAGGCAATGCGTTCCAGCGCCTTGACCATGCAGGTGGTTTCATCCATCACGATGACCGAGCCAGCACCCAGCATCGAGCCGGCTTTACCGATACCGTCATAACTCATCGCAGTCTGCATCATCACATCCGCTGGCACCACTGGCGTCGAGGTGCCACCGGGAATCACTGCTTTTAATTTATTACCATTACGCACACCACCAGCAAGTTCCAGTAATTCGGCAAACGGCATCCCCAGGGGCACTTCATAATTCCCCGGTTTGTTAACATGGCCACTCATACAGAAAATTTTCTGACCACCGTTATTGGGCGTTCCCAACTCATGGAACCAGTCTGCACCATGCTGCAAAATCACCGGCACCGAGGCCAGTGTTTCAGTGTTATTTACGGTTGTCGGCCGACCATATAAGCCATAACCGGCAGGAAATGGGGGTTTATAGCGTGGCTGGCCTTTTTTGCCTTCCAGAGATTCCAGTAATGCTGTTTCTTCTCCACAGATATAGGCACCGGCTCCGGGGTGGGTATGCAGTTCAAAATTAAAGCCGCTATCCAGGATATTTTTACCGAGGTACCCCGCTTCATGCGCTTCAATTAACGCTTGTTCAAACCGCTCTATCGGTTCAAAAAACTCGCCGCGAATGTAGTTGTAGCCGCGTTGGGCACCAATGGTATATCCGGTGATGATCATGCCTTCAATCAACTGATGCGGGTTGAATCGCATAATGTCACGATCTTTACAGGTGCCTGGTTCACCTTCATCCGAGTTGCAGACGATATATTTATCACCCGGCATACGCCGCGGCATAAAACTCCATTTCAAGCCGGTAGGAAAGCCCGCGCCACCACGTCCGCGTAATGCGGAATTCTTGATGGTCTCAATGATGGATTCCTGGCGGGTTTTCTCGCGGAGGATTTTCTCCAGCATCTGGTAACCACCAACGCTGCGGTAAGATTCCATCGACCAGGGCTGGTCGAGATGCATGGTACGAAAACAAACCTGATTCAGCTGCATCATTTTACCCCGCCCAGTAACGCGTCGACTTTTTCCGGTGTCAGATGTTCGTGATAATCCCGATCCAGCAATAGCATCGGCGCGCCGACACAAGCACCGAGACACTCTACTTCTTTTAACGTGAATTTTCCGTCAGCAGTGGTCTGGCCAAAACCAATACCAAGTCGTTTTTGTAAATGATTGGCGATATCTTCAGAACCACAAAGCAAACATGAAATATTGGTACAGACGCTGATTTTGTGTTTACCCACTGGCTTGAGTTCAAACATCGTATAAAACGTCGCAACCTCGAACACACTGATAGCGGGTAGTTCCAGGTATTCAGCCAGCGCTCGCATCACCCCCTCGCTAAGCCAGCCATCATGGGCATCCTGCAAAATATGTAACGCCGGTATGACCGCAGATTGGGACTGCCCGGGCGGGTATTTGCTGATCCATTTATCCAACTGCTGACGTAACGTCTCATTGAATAATTGATCCCGGTGGCCTGTGAGTTGCAATTCTGCTGTCATCGGTCAATCTCTCCGAAAACAATATCCATGGTGCCGATAATCGCCACCACATCTGCCAGCAAGTGACCTTTGGCCATTTCATTCATTGCGGCCAGATGGGGAAAGCCCGGTGCACGGATTTTGACCCGGTAGGGTTTATTGGCACCGTCCGACACCATATAAATGCCAAACTCGCCTTTAGGATGTTCCACAGCACTATAGACCTCACCTTCCGGTACACAATAGCCTTCGGTAAACAGTTTGAAATGATGAATCAGAGCTTCCATATCATCTTTCATATCGGCACGGCTGGGCGGGGCAATTTTAACGTTATCAATAATCACCGGCCCCGGATTGGCTCGCAGCCAGTCAACACATTGCTGCATAATTTTATTGGACTGGCGCATTTCTTCGATCCGCACCAGATAACGATCATAGCAATCGCCTTCTTTGCCCACCGGAATATCAAAGTCCAGTTTTTCATAAACTTCATAAGGTTGCTTACGTCGTAAATCCCACTCGACGCCACTGCCACGTAACATTGGCCCGGTGAATCCCAGTTGCAATGCACGTTCCGGTGTCACTACACCAATACCCACCGTGCGTTGTTTCCAGATACGGTTATCGGTCAGCAGTGTTTCATATTCATCGACACATTTTGGGAATCGCTGACAAAAATCCTCGATAAAATCGAGCAAACTGCCTTCACGGCTTTGATTTAACTTTTTGACTTCGGCATCAGAATGCCATTTGGATTTTTGATACTGCGGCATGCTGTTGGGTAAATCACGATACACTCCGCCGGGACGGTAATAGGTAGCATGCAAGCGGGCTCCGGATACCGCCTCATAGCAATCCATCAAATCTTCACGTTCCCGGAAGCAATACAGGAATACAGTCATGGCACCGATATCCAGACCATGTGCTCCCAGCCACATCAAATGATTCAACACCCGGGTCATTTCATCAAACAAGACCCGGATGTACTGTGCCCGGACTGGAGGTTCAATCCCTAACAGTTTTTCGATAGCCATGACATAAGCATGTTCATTACACATCATCGACACATAATCCAGCCGATCCATATAGCCGATGCTCTGGTTATAGGGTTTGGATTCGGCCAGTTTCTCCGTACCGCGATGCAATAAACCGATATGTGGATCAGCGTGCACAATCACTTCGCCGTCCATTTCCAGAATCAGCCGTAATACACCATGTGCCGCCGGATGTTGTGGACCAAAATTCAGGGTGTAATTTTTAATTTCAGCCATTATTTCTTGACCTCATTATGAGGTTGCAGATACCGGTTATCATCTCGAATCACCCGTGGCACCAGAGTTCGAGGCTCGATACTGACGGATTCATATATCACCCGTTTCTGCTCAGCGTCATAACGCATTTCCACATTACCAATCAATGGAAAATCCTTGCGGAACGGATGTCCCACAAAACCGTAGTCGGTCAGAATGCGTCGTAAATCATGGTGGCCTTTAAACAGGATACCGAATAAATCAAAAGCTTCGCGTTCATACCAGTCTGCTGAATACCAGATACTGGTCACCGAATCGATAATCGGAGTTTCAGCAATTAAATCCACTTTCAGACGCAGTCGATTATTGTATTTTACGGACAGCAGGTGATAAACCACGGCATAACGAAAGCCCTCGTCAACATTATCAATCTGCGAAAATGCTTCACGAGCCCGGCTAAAACCATGTTCAGTCGCCTGTTTGGTTTCCCAGCCACTATTACCGTAAGCCGAATAATCCACTCCGCATAAATCAATTAACTGAGTAAAGGCAAACTCATCGCGCAAAGCTGTACATACCGGAATAATCTGCTCCGCCTCAACATGAATCGTCACTTCGCCACGATTAAACTCACATTCCACCAGTTGATTGGCAAAATGCTGTTCCAGTTTATGTTTAAGCGATTCCATGCAACAACCTTATGCCTGCACGCTTTTAGCGATGGTATTGGTTCGCTGAATTTTTTTCTGTAACTGAATAATGCCATAGAGCAAGGCCTCAGCCGTTGGTGGACAACCCGGCACATAAATATCCACCGGCACAATGCGATCACATCCACGAACCACCGAATAGGAATAATGATAGTAGCCCCCACCATTGGCACAGGAGCCCATTGAAATGACCCAGCGTGGCTCTGACATCTGGTCATAGACTTTACGCAGTGCCGGTGCCATTTTGTTGACCAGCGTACCGGCGACAATCATCACATCTGACTGACGCGGACTGGGTCGAAACACCACACCGAAACGATCCAGATCATAACGTGAAGCCCCGGCATGCATCATTTCAACAGCACAACAGGCCAGACCAAAGGTCATCGGCCACAAGGAGCCTGTTCTCGCCCAGTTGATCAACTTATCTGCCGAGGTGGTCACAATCCCTTCGTGGAGAACGCCTTCTATTCCCATTCCAGGGCTCCTTTCTTCCATTCATAGATAAAGCCCACCACCAGAATGCCCAGAAACAGGAACATGGCCAGCAAACCAAACACCCCGATTTCATCAAGCACAATGGCCCAGGGGAATAAAAAGGCTATTTCCAAATCGAAAATGATGAACAGGATGGCGACCAGATAATAACGCACATCAAATTTGCCATGCGTGTCTTCGAAAGGTTCAAAACCACATTCATAGCTGGAGCGTTTTTCGGCATCAGGCCGCTGCGGCCCGATAATAAAACCTGCGATCAGCGGCATTACACCAAAGCCGATGCCGATAATGATAAACAACAAAATGGGGAGGTATCCCTCTAACATGTCGCCCTTCCACTCTCTCGAGATTTAGTGTCTTTGTGACACCTGATAGTTATTATTGTTTTTGTTCATTCAAACTTATTTGATCAACTCCCGATAGTACACATTAACGTGCAGCATTTGAAGCGCGTATTTAGATCGTTTATTACAGATTACCCGACGAGCTTCAACAGTAATTGGTCAGGATGAACGGGTTTACTGTAATAATAACCTTGTACGTAATCACATTTCATTGCCTTGAGTGATATGGCCTGCTCTTCTGTTTCCACGCCTTCAGCCACCACTTTCAAACCGAGTCCATGTGCCATGGCTATGCTGGCATTAACCAGTTCCCGATCCGCTGAATCAGTAGTCATATCGTTAATAAAACTACGATCAATTTTTACAATGGCAAACGGATAGCTTCGAAGATAACTGAGTGAAGAGTAGCCAGTACCAAAATCATCCATCGCCATATCAATGCCCATTGCCGTAAACGACTTGAATAACTCATCGGTCATCAGGTATCCGCTTAATAACACACCTTCGGTAATTTCCAGTTCCAGTGTATGAGGATGAACTGGGTATTTCTGTAATTGCTGTTCAACAAACCCCAATAATCCCGGATCACGAAACTGGCAGGGAGAAAGATTGATAGCCATCCGGAAACCCATCTGATGTTTTTGCCATTCGGCAGTCTTTTTTATCGCCGACTGCATCACAAACTCACCAATGGGAACAATCAATCCCGTCTGCTCCGCTACCGGGATAAATTCATCCGGACCAATAGGTCCCAATTGTTCATTTTGCCAACGTAATAAAGCCTCTGCCCCCGTCATTTTGCCGGTTGCCAATTCAATTTGCGGCTGATAGAGAAGATAAAACTCACCCCGCTCCAATGCCCCGTACATGTACTGTTCTATGAGCAATTTTCGCGCCGCATCACGGTTCATCGATTCGGTATAATTTACGAAAGTGTTTCGGCCACTGCTTTTGGCATAAAACATAGCAGTATCGGCCTGTCGCAGCAATTGTGAAGCATGATGGCCATCTAAAGGATAGGTAGCCACACCGATGCTTAAGGTCAGTGTTATTGTCTGTTCATCAATCATAAATGGCTGGCGGAATTGTCGGACCAGATTTTCCAGAATGGGCGTAATCTCTTCCGTAGAATGCATATCTGCCAGTAACACGATAAATTCATCACCACCAAGCCGACCGAGAATATCGCGATGACGAATATGTGATTGAATACGCTGTGCAATCTGTATCAGTAAGGCGTCTCCAGCTTCATGTCCCATTGATTCATTGATTTTTTTAAAATCATCCAAATCCAGACATAAAACCCCCACCAGATCATTATTGTGGCGAGCCAGTTCCAATAATTGAGCTAAACGATCCATGGACAGGAAACGATTTGGCAGGCCAGTTAACGTATCGTAATGCGCCAGACGAAGTATTCTTTCTTCCTGCTGCTGGCGCATCGTAATGTCAGATATGACGGCAATAAGCCCCACTAACTCATCTTTATCGTCATAGATATAATCCCAGTTATATTCCAGGATTTTTTGCTGGCCATCAGCTGCAAGATTGATGGTGACTAACAGCTCTGGCTTGGGTTGATTCGTGACCAGATCATTAAATATACGTTTAAATTGTTGTTTGGCATTTTCATCGGGTTGATAATCCCATATATATCGTCCAATCAGCTTATCAGGTTGAATGCCAAGGATCTGATGGTGTGCCTGATTACTGAAAGTTACACGTCCCTGCAGATCACATTCCTGAATACCACACGGCACATTATCGAAAATAACGCACAACTTTGACTGACTATCCTGCAAAGCATCGATAAGTTTGCTTTGCGACAGCCACAAACGTTGTATCAACAGCCAGACCAGAAAGGCGGTAATAGTCACAAAAAACAAACCTTTATAAGTCTGTAATCGAGACAACAACTGGCTATCATCGGTTATGCGTTGCATCAGTTGATCAGAAAAAATTATCCAAAGTGTGGCAAAAAGGGCATAACTCAAGGCTATCCTCAGCGGTGCAAAAAAGCCGGCTTTTCGCAACTGAACCAGCCGGTTTTGCAATTGGTTAAGCCTTGTTCTGATCACCTGACCTCCCTGTTTACTCCAACCAGTACTTTCATCGATATGAACTTTTGACACAATAATGCTTTAAAAAATCGTTTACATAAAATAATTACGTAAACTGTCCATTTTGCATAGCTATTGTATTACTGTGTGCAAGGCCGCAAGACCCTGGCCAATTTACAATGGATTCCGATAACACTTTTTCAAAGCAAAGTAATTTATGTATGGCCTGATATTCGCTATTGCTGCTTATGTAATATGGGGTAGCTTCCCGCTTTATTTCAGTTATCTGAACAGCGTTTCAGCAGTTGAAGTATTGTCGCACCGAATCCTATGGTCTTTGCTTGCCACCACTCTGGTTGGATTATTACTCGGCCGTGGACGCAAATTGATCAAGACCTTTGCAGATAAAAAATTGCTGTTGTGGCTGGCATTATCCTCATGCCTGATTGCCATAAACTGGCTGATATTTATCTGGGCTGTTTCACAACACCGAGTACTGGAAGCCAGTCTCGGCTATTTCATTACACCGGTAATGAGTCTGCTATTGGCCAGATGGTTGCTCAAGGAACAATTACATCCGTTACAGGCGTGGGCCGGGGTTCTGGCGACCATTGCTGTTTTATGGGAATGGTTCAGCTTGGGTAGTTTGCCTTGGGTGGGGTTATCACTGGCTCTGGCATTTGCCTTGTACGGGCTCATCCGAAAAAAACATCCGGTGGATGGCGTAAATGGCCTGACGTTAGAAACCTTATGGTTAGCACCTGTAGCCTTAGCCTGGATTTTGTGGCAGGCAGCCAACTCTGATTATAACCTGGCGTTTGGTGACTCTGCCCAATTAACTCTACTACTTATTGGTTCCGGTCTGCTCACCGCCTTACCGCTTGTATTGTTTGCCATGGCGGCCAGTCGAGTCGACTTATCCGTAGTGGGCTTCATCATGTACATTAATCCTAGCATCCAATTTGTTATTGGTGTATTTGTACTCAAAGAAGCCTATCCGCCGGAAAGACTGATTACCTTTGGCCTGATCTGGATTGCTTTAATATTCTTTATCGCTGGTATGTGGAAAAAACATCGACAGCGCTCTTAGCGGCCGGTAATTTTTAAAACAATGCTTTCGAGCCGTGTCGATATAAAAGTCTACAGACCTTACTCTGTTACGGATTAAAAAACAGAGTAGCAGTCACTGGTACGGCAAGTGTAATTGACGGCAAACCAGCCACATCGCGCAATGCATTGACGCCTTCAACCAAATTAAAATCTTCCGCTTTGATCACCACAGGCGCCGTCGTGGCGACCATCAGTTTACCCGACTCCAGTACCGTAACCTGTAACTGCGCGGGAAATGTCTGTGTTTGACCATGCAAATCGAGTTTTAGCTCAACATCCTGAGTGATTGTCTGTCCAGTCTCGAGAGCTTTTACAGCAATAATATCAACATCTGCCGCTAACTTTGCCAGCGGAAAGTTAACGGTATCAAACAGCATAGCCTGCATACGTTCATCACGGATGGGAATGTTGGTATTGACACTATTCAAATCAATGACAAGTTCGGCTTTACCACTATCTGACAAACTGCCGGTGATGGTTTTAAAAGTATGTAGCTCGGCAATGGAAGTTGACTTGACTGACATGAAATGCAGTTGCGAATCGGTTTGGTCAAGATCCCAGTCGGCATAACTCATTCCGGAAGTAACCAACATCCCACTGGCCAACAATGCAGCAGATAATTTTTGATAGTGTTGAAAAAACAGCTTAAGCATAAAAGTCCCTTCTCTGTATTATTCGTAACGCCTGTGACCAAATGTCACTGAGAATGTTTCCACATCAAAACAAGACCGATTAACCAACGGGTAAAAGCCCATGAGATCTGTAAACGGTAATTTGTTCCAAAGCAGCCAGATACAAAAAAGCCAAGTATCTGCTTTACAAATACCTGGCTTCGAAATTGGTGCCGTCGGCCGGAGTCTGTACTTTGATCACTATAAAACCGCAACCGCATTGACTTCAAGGCTTAGCGGCCTATAACCTGTACCACCAACATGTATCCCCAGGCATTAATTAGTGAGCTACCCCGAATACCTTTTCCTTCGTCACCAAACTTGGTTTGTTAAAAAGAAAGTCCCCAAAGAACTCCAGCAAATACTGAACAAGAAAGTCATCGTCATGACTACAGGAACACGAGACCTCAAGCTGGCTATTTCAAAAAGAAATATTATCCTAGGCGAGATTGAACGAGAGTTTGAACAAATCAGAAACCCGAGCGACAAACGGCTTGAATCATTCAGAGGCACTGCTCGTTGGCTAAGGGAAGAACAACGGAAAGTATGGCAGCAGGAGCTTACTCCCGAGGAATTAGCAGACATTGCACTTGATAGTCTTTATTACCGGTTACATCCAGATGCAAATGGATACGGCGTTCCCCATGAACACCAAGAGGAAATAGCGAATTTACACAAGCTGGCTATCGACCCAGACGCTAATAACATTGGCGACACTATTAACCAGTACCTTGATCAAAAGAATGGAACAATTCAAGAGTCCACATTTCACGAGAAAAAACGCCACCTTGAACACTTTGCTGGATGGATTGGAAGACATACTTTAATAGCTGAAATATCAGCCAAAGACGCTGGAAACTACCTAACCGTCCACTTGATGAGACAAACGACAAAATTAGATACGCCAGTATCAAGTGGAACACTAAAGAAACACTTAAACATTTTTAAAGCATTCTTTAGCTGGGCTGAGAGCATGGGCTTAGTGGATAAAAATCCATTCAATAAAACAGCAGACAGACTCCCAAAGAAAACTACTGGTGGCTCGGAGATAAAAGTCAGAGCATGGAACGAGAGTGAGGTAATCAAACTCCTTGAAAAAATAAAGTCGAAAAACGACAACAAACTCGCAAGTATCACACTGCTGGCAATGTTCACGGGAGCAAGAAGTGAAGAACTCGCCCAGCTTAAAACTGATGACGTGACAAGTTGGTCTTTAAAGATTCGTAGCGAAACTAAAAACGAAAACTCCCAGAGGAATGTGCCCATTCACTCGCTCATTAAGCCCTTGGTCGAGAAACTAGCCGCGACAAGTAAAGACGGATATCTAATCTCAGGACTGAAAACAGGAGGCCAAGACAATAAGCGCTTTCATTACATCGGGAAAGCATTCAGTGACATGAAACAAAAGATGGGATTCCCCAATCGAACTAAAGTCTTCCATTCATTCAGACACACGCTAGTCACACGCTTACGTAATGCTGGTGAAACTCCTGACCGGATAGGCGGAGCAATTGGTCACATCGAGGATTTGAACTTCACAGTACACACGTACGCAGATGAACTGGAAAGCTCAGAGGCAATTAAAGTCATCGAGAAGTTGGACTACAGAACAGAAGTTAATGAATTGGTGAGTGAACTCATTGAGAAGATAAAAAATTAGAATTCGAAAAGACTAGATACAGTCCCCCTCGCAACCACATCATTAACGGATGACTATCATCCTGCTCACATAAGACTACCAGCGCGAATAATCCTATATGGATCTGTGTGATCCTCTGACGGGATTTCAGCATCATGTATACCCAATGGTACTGGGTGAGGTAACAAAGGCGCTCATTCGGCTTTACAGGGATCGACATCAACAAACCTGTGTGCATTAACATGACTTCGAAAAGACTAGATACAGCCGACCTAACGACACCATAAATTTCTGCTAATCATCCAGTCCACAGAAGACCACCAGCGAGAATGATCCTCAATGGATCTGTGTGATCCTCTGAGAGGACTTTGCCACGACAGATACCCGATAGTACCCGCCATGGTCTTACAAGCGCCCAGACAGCCTTCTATGAGGTCGACACAATTAAGCGACCATCCAAGCATATTCTGGAATGAGTGAGATTACTTACTCCAAGAGGTTGACTACAAGAGATATCTATAGATGGACTACAAGGGATAACTTAAGAGAGTCTTGTAGAGACACCCTTCCGTAGCAGTGAGGGGGCATCAATAGTCCCACAAGTGAGAACATACACCCATGACACCACCTAATCCAGATTAACAGGGGGTTTATACAGTGGGAAGCTTTTGATTACCTTATGTCTCCCAACTTGAGGAGACAAACCAATGACAATCACCATACACACCTTCACCATCGAACTAAGAAGGTCACACTTCTTCATGAGCCTATCCGGCTGGTTCGAGCTATGCCTATCTCCTGACGGTGAGTTCACATTCGATAACTTAAGGGGTGCTTAACTGATTCACGGCAAGGAGCTTGCTGGTGGTTACTGCATGTTTAACCGCTTGAGAAGGTTGGACACCGTTGACTGATGCCATTGCTTGTTCCTTGCCGTTAATATCCCCCGCTGGTTCAAGGTATGGCAGCACTCTCTTGCGCTTTGGCCTTAACCCGTTGAACAGTGGAAACTGACACGCCCAATTCTGCGGCTGTTTTCCTAATCGACACACCACTCGCCAACAGCTTCAATATGACGGCTTGATCAACTTCTTGAGGCCTGCCCTTATACTTGCCTGCTTCCTTGGCTTTCTGAATGCCTTCCCTCTGGCGCTCTAATAGCATCGAACGCTCAAACTGATAGACAGATCCAAGAACACCCAGCAATAACTCCTGCATGGCATTCTGCTCGCCAGTGAAAGTTAAGCTCTCTTTATGAAACTGGATGCTTACGCCTTTACTGTTTAACAGCTTCACTAGGCTAATCAAGTCTTCAAGGTTCCGCGCCATGCGGCTTATATCATGGACATGTACCTCATCACCCTTTCTGACGTACTTGAGCAATGCCTGAAGGTTTGGCCTGTTGGTGTCTTTACCTGAACACTTATCCTCAAACACTTCATCAAGCTCAATACCGTCAAGCTGACGCTCTGAGTTCTGGTCTACTGTCGACACCCTGATGTAACCAATCCGCTTCATTCGGAGACGCTCCTGTATTCATTTAAGTTTAAGAAGTGGAAAGGCTACCGTATTCATAAATCAAAAACAACTCATTTGGACACAGTTATTGTATTCACCTCGACTGTGTTCATAGGGTGTAGTTAAAAGAAAACACATCCAAACTGAAACAGTAGCGGTGGTAATGAGCTAATATAATTGTGGCAAAATCAAAACTAAGGAAGGTAAAAAATGAATGAAGCTTTAGTAACTTTTTTACGCGACACGCTCATTACATCTGGAGTCGCGGTTATGATCCTATTTGGATTTTCTCGTGCTATCGGCAAGATGTGGGCCAATAACCTAATTGAAAAGTTGAAGCACAACCACGCTATCGAACTGGAAAAAATAACGAAAGAGTTACAAAGGGAAAGTGATGAGAAACTGACTTCAATCACTCACGAGTTTGAGATACTGAAAAACACCCACCTACGAGAACACAGCGATAAATTAATCATCTATCGAACAGCTATGGAATTGGTTGCCACAATGCTTGCTAAGTTGGAGCTAATTGTGATGGAGAAACGTCCACCACTGACAGATATTGAACTGGAAACATTCGAGGCTGAGCGTCTGAGGATATACGCTTATTTGGCAATGTTAGCGCCTCAAGAAGTCATGGATGCGAATGACAATCTGACGGACTTACTTCTAGAGGTAGTTCATCAAAACAAGCAAACTGACTGGATCACAATACGAGGCCTCGCATTAAAATTAATCAACTCTATGCGCCGTGACATCGGACTGAATAAGACCCCGATACAATATAACGGTGAGCTTTAAATGAGCATCTAGGCGAGTTCTTTTGCATAAGTTAAAAAGCAATGAAGCAGTAAACCTATAAGTCTTTAAAAGTCCCCCGTGAGAATTAAACCATCCGCATTATCTGCTGGATAGCTTCCACCACCACAATACCAGCCATAGCGTATAGGAACAGTTTCCAGTAGCTTGTTGGCTTCTTGTCATCTTGCTGGTGACTCTTGTCGACTTGATTGTCATCCATGGTAATTGTCTCCTTTAAATTCAAACAAAGGGGAGACACTCTAACAGAGGAAATAACAAAGTCGATGGGGTAAATACCCTGCTTACATATATGCAAATGAGCGCACGAAAATATTTAATAAAAACTTAGCAGGAGAATTTACAGAGAAAGTATGTACCACCCAGCTGTACCACCTGATGATATAGCATGGTTACAGCTAACTGGTTAACTTATTGATTTAAGATAAAAAATAAGCCCTTTACGGGCTTACTTCTTAATATGGTGCCGTCGGCCGGAGTCGAACCGGCACACCCTAAGGCACTACCCCCTCAAGATAGCGTGTCTACCAATTTCACCACGACGGCAATTAACTGAGGGATATTTTACGGAAACTCTGGAAGATCCGCAGGGCTTTCTTCTACCGGTTGTTCAATCACCACTGAATCCGTAACACTTTGTACCCGATCGGTGTTACCTGCCAGATAAGCCAGCGTCAGGCTGGTGATAAAAAACACTGTCGCCAGAATCGCGCTGCTACGGCTGAGAAAAGAAGCTGACCCCTGACTGCCAAACAGACTAGCAGAAGCACCGCCGCCACCGCCACCGCCAAAAGCAGCGCCGGCATCCGCACCTTTACCGTGCTGGATTAAAATCAAACCTACTAACAATAGCGAGATCACAACGTGAATCCCAAGAATCAACGCATCCATTTAATTTCCTAATTTTGAGCTGCAGCCTGACAGATTTGAACAAATTCATCGGCATCACGTGAACCGCCACCGATTAATCCACCGTCAATATCCGGCTTGGCAAATAATGGGGCAGCATTATTACCTTTTACGCTGCCGCCGTAAAGTATTCTGAGCGATGCGGCAATTTTCGCATCATGTTTTGCCACTCGCTGACGCATGAAAGAATGCACATCCTGCGCCCATTCCGGGCTGGCTGTCTTACCGGTACCAATGGCCCAAACAGGTTCATAAGCCAGTACCGCTTTTGACAACATTTCGACGCCTTGTTGCGCAATCACAATATCCATCAGCCGTGCCACCATCTCTTCTGTGCGGCCCATTGAGTGTTCTTCAGGACTTTCACCTATACAGATAATCGGGGTGATCCCATGACGTAACGTCATCTCGTATTTTTCTGCGATGATGTGATCAAGAAATACCTGATCCAGGTTCAGTTCGGCATATAAACCACGTCGTTCCGAATGACCAATCAAGACATACTGACAACCAAAATCCCGCAACATGGCCGCCGAGATTTCACCCGTATAAGCACCGGAATCAAACTGAGAGACGTTTTGAGTGCCCCAATACATGCCCGTGCCCGTTAAGGCAGACTGTACCTGTTGTACATAAAGTGCGGGTGGAAATAAGGCAACATCAACCGATGCAAAGGAGTCTCTTTGCGCCAGTATCGCATCAAGCAACAGTTTGTTACTTGCGCTAGAGCCGTTCATTTTCCAGTTACCAGCGACCAGCGGTTTGCGCACAGACACCTACTCTTATTTAAGGATTAATCATAAAGGTTACCGACTGGCCGTTGATAAAGCAATGTCATCGCCCGTTATCTTTTTGGCCTGAAACGTTACCGCATTATCCCTGCAGAATTGTCTCAATCTGCTCTGCCAGTGACTTGGATAATTGGTTTGTGCGTGTCGCATCATGTCCCTCGACCATGACCCGAATAACCGGCTCGGTACCAGAGGCTCGCAACAACACTCGGCCCTCATTACCGAGCTCGGCCTCAACACTTTCTACTGCTGTTTGAATTTCCGGATAATCCTGTAAATTCACCAGTTTATTAATCCGCACATTTATCAGTCGCTGCGGATATTTAATCACCGCTGAACGCAGTTCATGCAAACTGCTGCCAGTCTGCTGGATTTCAGCCAGCACCTGTAATGCCGCCACAATACCATCTCCGGTACTGGTTTTATCAAGACAGATAATATGTCCGGATGCTTCACCACCTATCAGGCCATCGACCTGCTGTAACTTCTCCATGACATACCGATCACCCACATTGGCGCGATGTAATGTGATGTCGTGTTTTTCAAGTGCGTGTTGCAACCCCAGATTCGACATCTGGGTGCCGACGACATGCCCTCTTCCCAATCCCATACGCTGTCTGCCACGTGCAATGATAAACAGAATGTCATCGCCATCCACCAGTTCACCTTGATGGTCAACCATAATGAGACGGTCGCCATCACCATCAAGGGCAATACCTAGGTCAGCCTTGTGCTCTAAAACACTGGCTTGTAACAAGCGTGGTTCGGTTGAGCCACAATTCTGATTGATATTCAGTCCGTCCGGATCGGCCCCCATTAAAATAACTTCGGCACCCAACTCACGAAATACATTTGGCGCAATGTGATAAGTGGCACCGTGAGCACAGTCCACCACAATCTTCAGATTCGATAAATCGACGCCAGTGGAGATAGTACTTTTGCAAAACTCAATATAACGACCTGCCGCATCGGCTATCCGATGTGCCTTGCCTAAATGAGCAGAATCCACCGTTTTAATAGGTTGATCCAGCATCGCCTCAATTGCCAGTTCTACTGAGTCCGGTAATTTTGTCCCCTGATCAGAAAAAAACTTAATGCCGTTGTCATGATAAGGATTATGCGACGCACTGATCACAATACCGGCCTGGGCATGAAATGTTCTGGTTAAATAAGCCACAGCCGGGGTAGGCATCGGCCCCATCAGATAAACGTCTACGCCGGCAGCTGAAAGCCCTGCCTGCAATGCTGATTCAAACATATAGCCTGAAATACGCGTGTCTTTACCGATGAGTACTTTGCTATTTCGCTCTTTGGCGAGAACCCTTCCCACCGCCCAACCGAGCTTTAATACAAAATCCGGAGTAATAGCACCATCGCCCACCCGGCCTCGGATGCCATCAGTACCAAAATAACGTCGTTTTTGTTCAATCAAAATCGTTAACCTGCATTACATGTTCACACAATCGTATTGCCTGTAGCGTCTCACGCACATCATGACTGCGAATAATTTTTGCACCCTGCCAAACCGCTATTGAGGCTAAAGCCAGACTTCCAGCCAAGCGTTCATCAACCGAAACCTTCAACATAGCACCGATAATGGATTTACGAGAGACACCAACCAAAACCGGAAGGTCCGATTCGGTGAATACCGATAAATGTTTCATTAAGCGCAGATTATGGCGGGCATTTTTACCAAAGCCAAATCCAGGGTCCAGAATAATTCCTGAACGCGAGATTCCCGCTGCTTCACAGGCAGCAACCCGCTCAGACAGAAAGTTATTCACTTCATTGACCACATCGACATAGTGGGGCTGTTGTTGCATGGTTTGAGGTGTGCCCTGCATATGCATCAAACATATCGGTACTCCCAGGTCCGCGGCGGCCTGAAGCGCACCTTCGCCACGCAGCGCATTGACATCATTTATCAGGCTTGCACCGGCCGCTACTGCAGCTCGCATGACATCGGCTTTCATAGTATCGATAGAAATAACCACATCAAGCTCAGCATGAATAGCTTCTATTGCAGGAACAACACGGTGGATTTCTTCTTCAATGCCAACAGGTTCAGAGCCGGGACGAGTCGATTCGCCACCAATATCAATAATGGTGGCGCCATCAGCAACTAACTTGCGGGCTTGTTCCAGGGCTTTGTCAGCAGAAAAAAAACGCCCGCCATCCGAAAAGGAATCGGGCGTTACATTGACGATGCCCATAACCTGCGGGGCGGACAAATCCAGTGATTTTCCCGCAAAGTCCATGATCATGGTTTAACTATCTCAGTTTAATTGATCAGCAGGTTTACCCGTCGGTTCCGGGCCATCTTCATCAGGTTTGGCCGATGGTGGCGGCGTTGATGATTTGTCATCCCAGCCTTTTGGTGCACCTGGTTCACGGCCTTCCATAATGGCATCGATCTGATCACTGTCGATGGTTTCATAAGTGATCAATAGTTTGGCCATGGTATGCAATTTATCGAGATTTTCCGTCAGAATATTTTTTGCCCGATCATAGTTACGGGTAATCAAGGCACGAACATCTTCATCAATCTGCTTGGCTGTTAAATCAGATACTGCTTTGTGCTGAGTGACACTACGACCAAGGAACACCTCGCCTTCATCTTCACCATACGATAAAGGTCCCATGTTGTCAGAAAGTCCCCATTTGGTAACCATATTGTGTGCCAGCTCGGTTGCGCGTTGAATATCATTCGACGCACCTGTAGTCACCGCTTCAGCACCAAAAATCATTTCTTCAGCCAGTCGACCGCCATACAAACTGGATATCTGACTTTCCAGTTGTTGTTTGGTATAGCTGTAACGATCTTCCGTTGGCAGAAACATGGTGACACCTAATGCACGACCACGCGGGATGATACTGACTTTATAGACCGGATCATGACCCGGAACGCTACGACCAACAATAGCGTGGCCAGCTTCGTGGTATGCGGTCAGTTCTTTCTCTTTATCACTCATGACCATGGAACGGCGCTCTGCACCCATCATGATTTTGTCTTTTGCCAACTCCAGATCGTTCATGGAAACCAGGCGTTTATTGGTGCGTGCTGCAAATAAAGCGGCTTCGTTGACCAGATTGGCTAAATCCGCACCGGAAAAGCCAGGTGTTCCACGCGCGATGACGCTTGGATTTACATCTTCATCAGCGGGTACTTTACCCAAATGTACTTTAAGGATCTGTTCACGGCCACGAATATCAGGCAATGGCACGACTACCTGTCTGTCAAAACGACCTGGACGTAACAATGCCGGATCCAATACGTCAGGACGGTTAGTTGCGGCAATAATAATGACACCTTCATTACCTTCAAAACCATCCATCTCAACCAGTAACTGATTCAGGGTTTGTTCACGTTCATCGTTACCGCCACCTAAACCGGCACCACGATGCCGACCAACCGCATCAATCTCATCAATAAAGATGATGCAGGGAGCATGTTTCTTGGCTTGTTCGAACATATCACGAACGCGTGATGCACCAACACCCACAAACATTTCGACGAAATCAGAACCTGAAATGGTAAAGAAAGGCACTTTTGCTTCACCGGCAATGGCTTTAGCCAGCAGAGTTTTACCCGTACCTGGTGAACCCACCATCAAAATACCGCGAGGAATACGACCACCCAGCTTCTGGAATTTACCAGGATCACGCAGGAAATCGACTAACTCATGTACTTCTTCTTTGGCTTCTTCAACACCAGCAACATCTTTGAAGGTCACTTTAACCTGATCTTCATTGAGCATGCGGGCTTTGCTTTTACCAAATGACATAGGGTTTTTGCCACCACCGCCCTGCATCTGACGCATAAAGAAAATCCACACGGCTATCAGTAAAAGCATCGGGAACCAGGAAATGAAGATCTGCATCAACAGTCCAGTTTTTTCGACTGGCTCTGCTTTGATAGCAACACCGTTATCCAGCAGATCGCCAATTAGACCGGGATCATATTCAGGACTGAAGGTGGTAAATTGGCTTCCATCAGTTAATTTACCGGTTATGGTGCGTCCCTGAATATCGACACTGGAGACCGCACCGTTTTTCACATTACTGATAAATGTCGAATAATCCATTTCGCTCTGCTTAGTTTGTTGCGGACCGAAATTGTTAAATACCGACATCAATACCATCGCGATGACGACCCATAAAACAATGTTTTTCATCATGTCACTCAATGTTTGTTACCCCTAGTAACGTTAGTCTTTTTACTGTCATTTCAATCCACGTCCGAGTAGATATACTTCACGGCTCCGTGCGCGTGAGGCATCTGGTTTACGGGTAGTCACTTTAGTAAAGTGAGTACGCATGGACTTCAAAAAATCATCAAAGCCTTCACCCTGAAAAACTTTGACCAGAAAATCGCCCTGTTTACTTAAGTTATTAATTGCAAAATCCAAGGCCAACTCAACCAGATGCATACTGCCTGGCTGATCTATCGCATCCACACCTGTCATATTGGGGGCCATATCCGATAATACAAGGTCTATCGATTGTCCGGCCAATACTTCATTCAACTGATCCAGTACATGGTCTTCACGAAAATCACCTTCAATGAAATGCACTCCGCTCAGTGGCGTCATTGGCAAAATATCCAATGCAATGACTTTACCTTTGTCACCGACACGATGCAAAGCATAATCAGACCATCCTCCGGGAGCAGAACCCAAATCGACAACCGACATGCCATGACGGATTAACTTATCTTTCTGATCGATTTCTTCCAGCTTAAACGTCGCTCTGGAACGATAACCTTTCTGCTGAGCTTTTTTGACATAAGGATCGTCAAAATGTTCTCTAAGCCAATTATGACTGGATTTACTTCGCGCCATATCAGGTCTGCCGTGCAGTATGTTGTTTATCGGTACTCAATACCAGCAACAAACCGGCAATGCTTAACATCAGATACAAATTTTGACTCAGCATATGCAGACGTTCGAAACTCCCGGCAAGCTCTGTATTCATACGCCAATTATCGATGGTTTTGATACTGGCCATTTCAGGTTGAATATACATACTGAATATCAACGTAATCATCAGCATGACAATCAATACCCAAAAGCGCCATGAATGTATCGCCCAGCCCCGCTGGATACTCAGTTTACCGAGTAAAATTAATGTTCCACTGATGAGACCAATTACATTGACAGCAAAAAACAGTTTAGCGGCATATTCGGCAGCAACCAGTGTTTCAAGGCTGACAAAAGCAAGCGGAACTGCCAGATAACCAATAGACCATAATGCACCTACCCACAATGTCAGTAACAGGCGTTCGCCGATGGTTTCAGAGAGGTTCAACATTTAATCCAGATAATGGATGCCGATAATTTCATATTCAATCGCCCCACCAGGAGCCTGAACGGTTGCAATATCATCGACTTCTTTACCAATCAAAGCACGGGCAATCGGTGATGAAATGGAAATACGGTTCAATTTAATATCCGACTCGTAATCACCGACAATTTGATAACGCACTTCATCATCAGTATCGATATTCAACAAATCCACTGTCACACCAAACACAACACGACCGTCTTTTGGCAGGGCAGTTGGATCAATTACCTGACAATCAGCCAACGTTGATTCCAACTCCTGAATACGACCTTCTGTGAAGCTTTGCTGCTCACGTGCGGCATGGTATTCAGCATTTTCTTTTAAATCACCATGAGCGCGCGCTTCAGAAATCGCATTGACTATAGCTGGACGCCTGATGGTTTTCAGTTCATGTAGTTCATCTTTCAGTGCCTGGGCACCACGCTGGGTAATTGGAACGGCCATTAAATCAATTCTCCATGTAATGACTGTAAACGATTCACCGAAACGCTGTCTTCACAATGCAAGGCCAGAATCGTGGCACGAGCAGCAGCCAGAGTCGTGGTGTAATTCACCTGATGTTGCAATGCCGCGCGGCGGATCTCTCTGGAATCGGCTACGGCCTGGCGACCTTCAGTTGTGTTCACAATCAGAGCGATTTCATCGTTTTTGATCATATCCACGATATGCGGTTGACCCTCTGCGACTTTCTTCACTCGTTCGCAAGGCACGTCAGCCTCCATCAACGTTTGCTGTGTTCCACGAGTCGCCAGCAACGAAAAGCCTAAGCCTAACAAATCTTTGGCAATCTTGATAACCGCCTGTTTGTCTGCGTCGCGAACCGAGATAAAGGCTTTACCACCCACTGGCAGGCTGACAGAAGCCGCCAGCTGTGATTTGGCAAAGGCTTCGCCAAAGGTCCGTCCAACGCCCATGACTTCACCAGTGGATTTCATTTCCGGCCCCAGAATCGGGTCAACACCCTGGAATTTAATGAATGGGAAAACGGCTTCTTTGACAGAATAATAAGACGGAATCACCTCTTCAGTAACACCCTGCTCTGCCAGACTCATGCCCGCCATGCAACGTGCAGCCACTTTCGCCAAAGGCACACCGATGGATTTTGACACATAGGGCACGGTACGCGATGCACGTGGATTCACTTCCAGTATAAAGATGCGGTCGCCCTGTATAGCAAACTGCGTATTCATTAAACCAACTACACCAAGCTCAAGCGCCATTTGTTTTACCTGAACCCGTAACTGGTCCATGATTTCCCGGCTCAGGCTGAATGGTGGTAACGCGCAGGCAGAGTCGCCTGAATGCACACCAGCCTGTTCAATATGCTCCATAATGCCGCCGATAAGCACTTCCTTACCGTCACATATCGCATCCACATCAACTTCAATCGCATCATCCAGGAAACGGTCCAGCAATACCGGTGAATCGTTGGAAACCGATACAGCGGTCTGCATGTAACGTTGCAGTTCTTCTTCGTTGTAAACAATTTCCATCGCACGGCCGCCCAAAACATAAGAAGGACGAACCACGAGCGGATAACCAATCTCGGCAGCCAGTGAAACAGCAGTATCGACTGAATGCGCCAAACGATTTGGCGGCTGCAGCAAACCAAGTTTTTCGACCATTTGCTGGAAACGTTCGCGATCTTCCGCATGGTCAATCGCATCCGGAGACGTACCAATAATCGGCACACCTGCCGCTTCCAGAGCACGAGCCAGTTTTAATGGTGTTTGCCCGCCAAATTGCACAATCACACCTTTAGGTTTTTCCAGTGCAACAATTTCCAGCACATCTTCCAGCGTCAGCGATTCAAAATACAGACGATCTGATGTGTCGTAATCGGTGGAAACGGTTTCCGGATTACAGTTGACCATAATGGTTTCATAACCATCATCGCGAAGTGCAAGCGCCGCATGAACACAGCAATAGTCAAACTCAATCCCCTGACCGATACGATTTGGTCCGCCCCCCAAAATCATAATCTTGTCACGATCGCTCGGATTGGCTTCGCACTCTTCATCATAAGATGAGTACATATACGCCGTAGATGTTGAGAACTCTGCCGCACAGGTATCAACACGTTTGTAGACGGGCCGTACGCCCATCGCATGACGATGGCTGCGGAATTGTTTTTCGGTTTTATGCAGCAATTTGGCCAGTCGTGAATCCGCAAAACCTTTACGTTTCAGCGCACGCATTTCCACTTCATCGATATCGTTCAATGAACGTTCTTTAAGCTGATTTTCAATTTCCACCAGCTCCTGAATCTGAATCAGAAACCATGGATCGATATGTGTCAGTTGCTGAACTTCATCAAAGCTCATCCCATAACGAAACGCATCACCGACATACCAGAGACGATCCGAACCCGGCAGGCTTAACTCACGACGTAACACTTCAGCGGCATTTTCCGCTTTCAGATCCAGAATTTCGTTAAAGCCATCCCGATCCGTCTCCAGACCGCGTAACGCTTTTTGCAGGGATTCCTGGAAGTTTCGGCCAATCGCCATAACTTCACCGACAGATTTCATCTGTGTGCTCAGACGATTATCTGCCAATGGGAATTTTTCAAAGGTAAAACGTGGGATCTTGGTCACCACGTAATCAATTGTCGGTTCAAACGACGCAGGCGTTGCACCACCGGTAATGTCGTTTTGCAATTCGTCCAGGGTATAGCCGACCGCCAGCTTGGCAGCCACTTTGGCAATCGGAAAACCGGTTGCTTTGGAAGCCAATGCAGAAGAGCGTGAAACCCGCGGATTCATTTCGATAATAATCAAACGCCCGGTTTCCGGATTCACTGCAAACTGTACGTTCGAACCACCGGTTTCCACGCCAATTTCACGCAGAACGGCCAGCGAAGCGTTACGCATGATTTGGTATTCTTTGTCGGTCAATGTTTGTGCCGGAGCCACGGTGATTGAATCACCGGTGTGAACCCCCATTGCATCCAGGTTTTCAATAGAACAGATAATGATGGCGTTATCTTTTTTGTCACGCACCACTTCCATCTCGTACTCTTTCCAGCCGATAATTGATTCTTCGATCAACAATTCGGAAGTCGGACTGAGATATAAGCCACGCTGACAGATATCGATAAAGTCTTCGCGGTTATACGCAATACCGCCACCACTACCACCCATGGTGAATGACGGACGGATAATGACTGGAAACCCGAACTTCTGTTGGACTTCCAGCGCTTCATCCAATGAATGTGCAATATCAGATTGCGGCATATCCAGGCCGATCTTGCGCATTGCGGCCCGGAACAAGTCACGATCTTCGGCTTTATTGATCGCTTCACTGTCAGCGCCAATCATTTCAACGCCGTATTTTTCCAACACACCATGTTTTTCCAAGGCCAATGCACAGTTGAGGGCTGTTTGACCTCCCATGGTCGGCAGAATGGCGTCAGGACGTTCCACTTCAATGACCTTGCTGACGGCCTCCCAGGTAACCGGTTCAATATAAGTCGCATCCGCCATATTGGGGTCAGTCATGATGGTCGCGGGATTGGAGTTGACCAGAATAACCCGGTACCCCTCTTCACGCAGCGCTTTACAAGCCTGTGCGCCAGAGTAATCGAACTCGCAGGCCTGACCGATAACAATCGGACCAGCACCCAGAATAAGAATGCTTTGAATATCAGTACGTTTCGCCATGGTGTGTTATTTACCTGTCGCTTGTTCGAGTAGGTCGATAAAGTGATCGAATAGAGGGGATGCGTCCTGCGGTCCAGGACTGGCTTCCGGATGTCCCTGAAAGCTGAATGCCGGTTTGGTTTTATGATGGATACCCTGCAAGCTACCATCAAATAGAGAACGGTGCGTGGTTTCAACCGTATCCGGCAAGGTGGATTCATCTACTGCAAAGCTGTGATTCTGACTGGTAATCATCACCAATCCTGCCAACAACTCCTGTACCGGATGGTTGGCACCGTGATGGCCGAATTTCATTTTTTCGGTTTTTGCGCCACAGGCCAAAGCCAGTAACTGGTGACCTAAGCAGATACCAAAAATCGGCATCTCTTTGTCGAGGAAATACTGGATGGCTTTGATAGCGTAATCGCAAGGTTCCGGGTCACCTGGGCCATTGGCCAGGAAAATACCATCCGGATTAAGTTTCATCACTTCTTCAGCTGGCATTTGTGCTGGTACAACGGTCAATTTGCAGCCACGTTCAGTGAGCATACGCATAATATTTTTCTTGATACCGTAATCATAGGCAACCACATGAAAACGCGATTCAGCTTTGCGCGACTGGTTGTCGATATGCCAGACACCCTCAGTCCATTCATAAGCCTGTTTGGTAGAAACTTCTTTGGCCAAATCCATGCCTTTCAATCCGGCAAAGTCTCTGGCAGCAGCAATAGCGGCATCGACATCAATATTGTCACCGGCAACGATACAGCCTTTTTGTGCACCTTTTTCACGTAACAGACGTGTCAGGCTGCGAGTATCAATACCGGCTAATCCCACGACATTGTGGCGCCCCAGATATTTATCCAAAGCCTCTTCACCACGCCAGCTGGACATTACCGGGGACAGTTCACGAATAATCAGACCACTGGCATACACCTGGTCAGATTCTTCATCATCTTTGTTGACTCCAACGTTGCCGATATGCGGATAAGTCAGAGTCACAATTTGGCGGCAGTATGACGGATCGGTAATAATTTCCTGATATCCTGTCATCGCGGTGTTGAAAACCACTTCACCAACTGACTGACCCACAGCACCGATCGATTCGCCGTGAAAGACCGTGCCATCTTCAAGAGCAAGTAGCGCAGTTGTACGCAAGGGGAACCTCCACCAGATAAAAAAGGAACAGGGGAAAGGACGTTCTCCCCAGACAAAATCTTTGCAATTTTAGCCCATCTGCTGCCAATGCGTCCACGCTAAAAACGATGACAAGTTATCTTACCAGCGGTAGTATGAAGCGCAGCTTATTCACCTGGCAGAACTTATGACCCAACAGTTTTTTAATTTTTCCGGTTTTCCACAGCAAAGACCGCGCCGTTTGCGCAAAGATGACTTTTCCCGGCGGCTGGTTCGCGAACATAAATTAACTGTCGATGATCTGATTTATCCCTGCTTTGTGCTTGAAGGGCAAAATCAGCGGGAAAAAGTTACCTCAATGCCTGGCGTGGAAAGACTGAGTATTGATTTACTGCTTAAGGAAGCAGAAACCATTCATAAATTGGGCATACCAATGATGGCATTGTTTCCCGTAACCCCGTTGGAGCAAAAATCACTTGATGCTGCCGAAGCATTTAACCCGGATGGGTTGGCACAACGCGCAGTTAAAGCGCTGAAAGAAGCCTTTCCGGATTTAGGTGTGATGACAGATGTTGCACTGGACCCCTTCACCACTCATGGTCAGGATGGTCTGATAGATGACAATGGTTACATTATGAATGACGAGACTGTTGACGTATTAATCAGACAAGCTCTCTCTCACGCAGAAGCTGGAGCCGATGTGGTTGCTCCCTCCGATATGATGGATGGGCGAATCGGAGCGATCCGTAATGCTTTGGAAAATGCCGGTCATATTCATACCCGTATCATGGCTTATTCAGCCAAATATGCCTCCAGTTTTTATGGACCTTTCCGTGATGCCGTAGGCAGTGCGGGTAACCTGGCCGGTGGCAACAAATTCAGTTATCAAATGGATCCGGCCAATTCGAATGAGGCCCTGCATGAAGTCGCGTTGGATATTCAGGAAGGCGCAGATATGGTAATGGTCAAACCGGGCATGCCCTATCTGGATGTGTTGTATCGGGTAAAACAGACCTTCCAGAAACCCACCTTTGTTTATCAGGTCAGCGGTGAATACGCGATGCTCAAAGCGGCTACACTCAAAGGCTGGCTCAGTGAAGAGGTGATCATGGAAAGTCTGCTGGCTTTTAAACGCGCTGGCGCCGACGGTATTCTCACCTACTTTGCCAAAGATATTGCGAACAAATTACAACGCCAATCATGACAGATAAATATGCGGTAATCGGCAACCCGATCCATCACAGTAAATCACCATTGATTCATGCTGAGTTTGCCAGACAAACGGCTGAAGATATTGAATACACGGCGATTGAAGTCCCACTGGAAAATTTACAGAACAGTCTGCAACAGCTGCGTGATATTCTTAAATTAAAAGGTCTCAATGTCACCGTACCATTTAAGGAACAGGTATGGGCAATGGCCGATCATCGTTCAGCCCGAGCCGAACTGGCTGGTGCCGTAAATACCGTTATCTTTAATACTGATGGCTCTCTGTTTGGTGATAACACTGATGGTGTAGGCCTATGCCGTGATTTAACGGTCAATCATCAGATTTCACTTGATGGTAAAAGGATTTTATTGCTTGGTGCCGGTGGTGCTTCACGTGGCGTGATTGCCCCATTACTGGAATTTCAACCTGCCACTATATTTATTGCCAATCGAACCGCGGAAAAAGCCAAACATCTGGCAGAACAGTTTGATAAGGCTGGCAATGTAAAAGGTGGCGGATTCAGCGATATTCAAAGTGAATTTGATGTGGTGATTAATGCCACTGCCGCCAGTCTGCAAGGCGAGGTCCCACCGTTGCCTGACTCAGTGCTGGCAAAAGGCGCCTGTTGTTATGACATGATGTACAGTGATAAAGACACGGCATTTATTCAATGGGCCAAAGCACATTCTGCCGCCAAAACAATTGATGGACTGGGTATGCTGGTTGAGCAGGCTGCAGAAGCTTTTCATATCTGGCGTGGCGTGCGTCCACAAACAGCTTCCGTGATAGCACTGCTGAGAGAAGCTCCCTAAAACCTCATCCTGCATAAACTTACAGGATGAGGATAGATTGATATTTTAATCCTGCTTTCTTTGTTCGTACTCAGCTATTTTGTCTTGCAACTGCTGCTTTTGCTCTGTTGTTAACACATTGAAAATTGCATTATTTAATTTGGCTCTTTTAGCTAATTTTTCTGCATGAGATTCTGTAGCATCGTTGATTATGGCTTCAAGCTTGTTTTGATCCAGACGATCATTAAAGGCCAATCGATTTAATTTCCTTTGCAACTCCCAGTGTGCCTTCATCTCATTTCTTTTATCTGTCTGCTGGGCATCAACTAATTCTTTAATTTCAGATTTTTGTGCTTCAGATAAATCAACGCCCTGTAACATGCGTGGTATGCCATCATGCTCTTTATGCTTCTTCATCTCGGCATATTTCTCTCCTTCACCACAACTTTTATGTTTATCGGCCATGGCAGGGGCTGCTAAAAATAAAACTGGAATCAAGCTGAGCGTTATTAATTTAATACGCATTTAGTTTCTCCTGAGACGGTTAGTTTAAAAAATACTGTCAACTGACAGGTTGCAGACAGTATTGACGGATAAACTGTTAATGACTGTTTTGATATGTAAATTCAGGTAAAACACTGATTTACAAATAGCTGATTAAATTTTGTGAACGTATTATTACGTTAAAAATAACAGGAAATATCTGTGAGCAAAGTATTAATAATTGATGATGATGTGATTCTTTCTGGCCTATTTCAAGACTATCTTGAGGAAGAAAAATTTCAGGTTCGTACTGCAGATACAGCAACCGAAGGTCTGCAGCTTGCTTTGCAAGGTGAGTTCGACATTGTGATTCTTGATGTGATGTTGCCGGATATGAGTGGTACCGAAGTATTAAAAGCCATACGCAAACAGAGTCATGTTCCTATATTGATGTTCACCGCCAAAGGTGACGATGTGGATCGCATTATGGGACTGGAATCAGGTGCTGATGATTATGTTCCCAAACCCTGCACACCAAGAGAATTAATTGCCCGCATTAAGGCCATTTTACGCCGCAGCGAAATTACCCGACAGCAGCAACAGGATGAATCTGTCATTCAAACCGGGCCCTTACAGCTTTGGCCGCAACTTCGTAAAGCATTATGGTTTGATAGTGCGCTGGAGCTGACCAGTACCGAGTTCAGTCTGCTTGAAACACTGGCCAGAAATGCCGGACAGGTGGTCAGTAAAAATGCTTTATCGGAAGCGGCACTGGGTCGGCCATTAGCACGTTTTGATCGAAGTATTGATGTGCATATGAGCAGTATCCGGCATAAGCTCGGTCAGCAAGAAGATGGCCATTCCTATATTCAGACAGTTCGTGGCAAAGGATATCAACTGATTAAATAATGCGTAGTTTATTCTGGAAATTCTTTTTTGCTTTTTTGCTGGCCTTACTGCTGACCAGTATCGGGGTGGCCAGCGGCATGTGGTTACGTCACAATGCAGAGCGTCAGTCTTTTGAAGCTATTCCGGTACAAGTCGGCTGGAAAGCGGCAGATCTGGTTGATAGCGCCTCCGATATAGTGCGATATGCAGGCATCGAACCTCTGAAGAAATATCTTCGCGATCAACAGTTTAATAACATTACTATCTTTGCAATCACTCAAGATAATAATGATATTCTGGGCCGGGAAGTTGATGAAAATCTGCTCGCATCGACACGACAATTACTCTTTGAAAACCAGAGAATCCGTTCTGTTCGCCAGGCGATATCCGAAGATGGCCGGGCAATATTAATATTCATACCTTCACCAGAAAAACTTGGCCAGCAGTTTGCTCCGCCTAAACGGCCCAAACCGCCGCCATTTATATTGTTATTGAGTATGTGGCTGCTTTCGGGATTGTTATTCAGCAGTTTGCTGGCCTGGTGGTTCACCAAGCCGATCCGCATTCTACGCAATGCCTTCGATGATGTGGCTGATGGCAAACTGGATACCCGTATCCGTCCTGCAATGGGCAAACGTCGTGATGAATTAGCGGAACTCGGCCAAAACTTCGACCGCATGACCAGTCGTATCGGTCAGTTACTTAATGCCCAGAAGCGCTTGTTACATGATGTTTCACATGAGTTGCGTTCTCCGTTGGCACGTATGCAGGCGGCTATTGGACTGGCTCAGCAAAGCCCCGATAAAACAGCCAAAATGCTGGATCGCGTAGAACGTGAATCAGAACGCATCGATCATCTAATTGGTGACCTGCTGAATTTATCCAGAATAGAAAATCCGACCAGTGAAAATGATGAGCGGCAACACTTCGATCTCACCGGGATACTAACGGATATTATTGAAGACGCGCGTTTCGAGGCACAAAACAAAGCTATTCAAATCCAGCATAATACGTTTAACCATATCAACCTGTTTGGACGGGTTGAACTGATACATAGCGCTATCGAAAATGTATTACGAAATGCCATTAAATATTCACCGGAAAACGGAATTATTCAACTTACTGTTGAGAAATCATCAAAATACATTTCAATCAAAATAGAAGATCAGGGGCCGGGCATTGCAGAGCAGGATTTACAACAGATTTTCCAGCCATTCTTTCGCAGCCGGGATAACCAACATCATAATGGCATTGGTTTGGGACTGACCATCGCTCATCGTGCAATTGAAATTCATGGTGGTGAAATTACGGCAGCAAACAGGCAGGAAGGTGGACTCAAAATAGCCATTGTGCTTCCCGCCTGAAGCCGAGTAAATTATTTTAAAAAGTTAGTTTGTGACCCCACAGGCCACTCTTGCTCCACCACCACCTAGTGGTTTGGGATAATCAGAGTGATTGTCTCCACCAGCATGTACCATCAAGGAACGACCCTGTAAATCAGCCAATGTAAGCCGCGGAGCCAAAACAGGGTGTGTCGCCGTGCCGTCTTCAGCGACATATAGCGGCGGTAAGTCACCTGCATGACCGCTGCCCCAAGGAGTATCATGTTTACCGGTATTGTAAGGGTCATAATGTCCACCAGCAGCCAGGGCTGGAACCAGTTCACCGTCTTTTTCAGCCGCATCACAACTCGGGTTCTCATGAACGTGGAACCCATGCAAGCCCGGGGTTAAGGCTTTTAAGTCCGGCGTAAAGACTAAGCCAAAAGCAGATTGATGTACTTCTACACTGCCCAGACTTTTACCCGTTCCCTGCTTATCGACTTCAAACAGCTCGATTTGGGTCTCTGCCATTGCCGCAGAAGAAGCCAGCGCAACTATGATGCTCGTCAGTATTTTCATCATTTACTCCTGAATAAAGGTGACATCTGGTCGGACTCGGTTGAATACATGAAGTTTCAATGATCAACAACCAGCTTATCATCCTTGTCTGAAGGGTCAGTATCATTGCCTGTTTCTACTTTACGCCTATCTCTTAACGATGCCAGCCAGCGACAAAACACATAAAAGACCGGTGTAAATATCAGCCCGAAGAAAGTTACACCCAACATACCAAAAAACACTGCTGTACCGAGAGCCTGACGCATTTCTGCACCAGCACCGGAAGCCAGTACCAATGGTACCACGCCCAGAATAAAGGCAAACGAGGTCATCAGGATTGGACGCAAACGCGTTCTTGCGGCTTCAACTGCTGCATCCAGACGATTTAAACCGCGATCTTCAGCCTGCTTGGCAAACTCAACGATTAAGATAGCATTTTTTGATGCCAAACCAATCAGCACCACAAAGCCAATCTGAACCAGAATATTGTTATCCATACCGCGTAAACTGACCCCAAGAATTGCGGCCAGCAAACACATAGGCACAATCAGCACAACGGCCAATGGCAACAACCAGCTTTCATACAAGGCAGCCAACAACAGAAAGACAAACACTACTGCCAGTGAAAAGCTGAGAAATGCCGTATCACCTGCCAGTTTTTCCTGTAAGGCCAGCTCAGTCCATTCAAAACTGATTCCTTCGGGTAACGTATCACTCAATAATTGTTCAACAATGGCCAGTGATTCACCACTGGAATAACCCGGAGCGGTATTTCCCTGCACTTCAATCGCCGGATACAGATTGTAATGTGGCAACCGGATTGGTCCCGTAATGTTTTCAAACGTCGCGATAGTTCCAATTGGCACCATCGCGCCATTATTGGAACGGGTACGTAGTTTTCCGATATCCTCAATCTCATCACGATAAGGACCATCCGCCTGTGCTACCACACGATACGTCCGATTCAGGAAGTTAAAATCATTAACATATCGAGAGCCAAGATAGATCTCCAGCGTATCGATCACATTACCGACCGGTACGTTGAGCATTTCTGCACGGGTGCGATCAATATCGGCATAAATTCTGGGGGTGCCAGAATTAAAAAAGGTAAACACGGCCGATAACCCATCCGTTTGATTGGCTGCGCCGATCACTTCATTGGTGACGGCCTGTAACCTTTCAAGACCAAGCCCACCACGATCCTGAACATAAAGTTTCCAGCCACCGGAGTTACCCATACCTCGAACTGGTGGTGGTCTGATAGCAAAAGCCATTGCCGCATCCACCTGTGATAAGGCTTGCTGTGAACCTGCCACAATATCGTCAATACTAATACCGGCAGCGATCCTGTCTTCAAATGAATCAAGCGGTGTAAAGATAACTGCTGAGTTCGAGGCATTAGTGAAGGTTGGGCCATCCAGGCCAACAAACAGCACAGCATGTGCCACACCCGGAACATCTCTTAAACGCGCAGAGGCTTCACGTGCCGCCGCATCTGTTCTTTCCAGCGTTGCCCCGGGGGGTAACTGTAATACGTTGATTAAATAGCCTTGATCCTGCTCAGGAATAAAACCTGTTGGGACTTTATTAAACTGATACCCCGTGAACATAATCAGGCCGACATAAATCAATAGCATGATCGACAGCATTCGTAACAACTTGCGTGTCATCACCGAATAGCGATCGCCCATCCATTCAAACGCACGGTTGAAGCCATTACCAAAAGCGCGAAATGGATAACTTATTTTGCCCCAGACTCCGCTGGGCTGGTGACCATCGACGTGCGGTTTTAATAACAGTGCTGACAAGGCCGGTGACAGGGTTAATGAAACGATCAGCGAAATAATGGTTGCGGTAGCAATGGTCAAGGCGAATTGCTGATAGAACGCTCCGGAAATACCGGTAATAAAAGCTGTTGGAATAAATACGGCCGTTAGTACGATCGCTATGGCAACCAATGCACCGCCAACCTCATCCATGGTTTTATGCGCCGCTTCACGTGGACTAAAACCATTACGGATGTATCGTTCAACGTTTTCAACAACCACGATGGCATCATCCACCACAATACCAATAGCCAATACCAGACCGAATAACGACAGGTTATTCAGTGAAACGCCCAACATCGACATGACTGCAAAGGTACCAATCAACGAAACCGGTATGGCTAGAATCGGGATAATCGAAGCACGCCAGCTTTGCAGGAACAACATTACTACCAGAATAACCAGAACAATGGCTTCCAGGATGGTGTGATAAATTTTCTCTATCGATTTGGCGATAAATTCGGTTGGGTCATAAATAATCTGATATTCAACGCCATAAGGCATGCTCTGGGCGATATCTTTCATTTCTGCCCGTAATGCCTGGGCGGTTTCCAATGCATTGGAACCGGGACGCTGAAAGATAACGACCGGTAATGCCAAGTTGTCATCCAAATAACCGATGTTGTTATAGTCCTGCGCTGCCAGCTCTACTCTGGCTAAATCACGTAACCTTACGGTTCGGCCATCCGTACCACGTTTGACAATGATATTGCTGAACTCATCCTCTTCCAGCAGACGCCCTTGAGTTTCCACACTCAATTCAAAACCGCCTTTGGTTTCAATCGGTTCTCTATTGATAGTACCAGCCGCTATCTGGGTATTATTCTCACGTAATGCTGCGACAACTTCACTAGCTGTCATACCAAATGCCTGAGCCCGTTCCGGATCAATCCAGATCCGCATGGCATAAGCCCGCTCTGCAACAATACGTGCCTCACCTACGCCATCAATTCGTGCCAGACGATCAACTACCTGGGTTCTGGCATAGTTTGAAACATAGAGGTTATCGCGACTGCCATCGGAAGACAGGATATGGATAACCATCATCAGGTCGGGCGAGTTTTTACGTATATCGATACCTTGCCGGGTGACCTCTTCTGGCAGCAACGGCTCAGCAATGGCAATACGGTTTTGCACCAGAACCTGTGCCGTATCCAAATCAGTACCCGGCTTAAAGGTGATATTTAACGATGTACGCCCATCTGCAGTATTTTCAGATTTCATGTAGAGCATGTTCTCTACACCATTAATCTGCTGTTCCAACACTGTCGCTACCGTATTACCAGCGGTCTCGGCTGTCGCACCGGGATAGGTGGCGGTGACAGAAATACTTGGTGGCGCAATTTCAGGATACTGTGCAACAGGCAGATTGCTATAGGCAATCGTACCAACCAGTACAATCAGAACCGAAATTACGGTTGCAAAAATGGGTCTTTCAACAAAGAAATGTGTGAATTTCATGAGTCTTGCCCATTGTTTTGTGCCAGCTCATCAGCCTGATAGGGAACCGCATTGACTTCTGTTCCCGGACGAGCTCGCAATAAACCTTCAACGATAATTCGATCTGATTGACTCAAACCGGAGCGTATCACCCGCATATCACCCTGCAATGTGCCAAGTTCAACCGGTTTGGGTACAACCTTGCCTTCATCATTTACTATCATCACCACCTTGGCCGCCTGATCGGTGACAATGGCTTTATCCGGAATCAGCATGGCTTCATCATTCTGACTGGTCGGAAGCCGCAATCTGGCAAACAGGCCGGGTCGTAAAACACCATCAGCATTATCCACCACCACGCGCATTCTCAGCGTACCGGTATTTTCATCAAGTCGGTTATCAACAAAGTCGATACGTCCTTCGCGTGTCCATTCTTTTTCATCAATTAATTTGAGCTGAGTGGGCATGGTTCTGCCATTGGCAAGTTGCTCCTGTCCTTCAGGCAATCGTATCAATTCCAGATACTCTGTTTCGGAAACATCAAATACAAAATGTAACGGGTCTAGAGAAACTATGGTGGTCAGTGCCTGACCGGCATCACCACTACCAACCAGATTACCAACGTCAACTCGTCGATTTGAAATCCGTCCACTGACCGGGGCTGTAATTTTCGCATATTGCAGATCCAGCTTGGCTGTTTTCAACGCTGCCGCAGCTGACGCGACATTAGCATTAGCTTCCTGAAAGCGGGCGCGACGCGTATCCACTTCTTCCTGAGAAATCGCACTCTGGGTTAATAAACGCTCACCACGTTTGGTATCCAAATCGGCCAGTTTCAATTGACTATCCATTCTGGCCAGTTCGGCTTCCGCTCTGGCCACTGCAGCTTCATAGGGGCGTGGGTCAATTTCAAAGAGTAAATCGCCCTTTTCAACCATCTGGCCATCCTGGAAATGAACTTTATCCAGATATCCCGTTACCCTGGCACGCAATTCAACCATTTCAACGGCTTCAAAACGACCGGTAAATTCTTTCCACTCCGTCAATGCACGGATTTCCGGTTGTATTACCTGAACTCTGGGCAGGTTTTGTTCAGCCCTGGCGGTCTGACCCAAAATACTTAACGAGAAAAAAAAGATAATTGCAAAAACCGGCAGAAATGCGGGTTTGGCGGCAAATGAAATAGCACGCATGACAGATCCTTTGTTAATCGCCAATAAAAGCGAGTGGAATAGACTATAATTCTTTCTAGAAAGGTTTCTGGAAAGATTAATGCAAGATTGTTTTAGGTGCAAGTTAATTTTTTTGTCATAATTCTGACACATTGGAGGATATAACTTGGCAGAGCGGATGAAAAATATTGAAGAAATTCTCGACCAGATGCGGTGCTGCTGGCAGGGAGATCTTGCAGCAGCTGAAACAGTAAAGCGGCTGTTTCGTGCACGGGAATTGTTTTTCTCTGATGCAAAAATTGTCATGGAACAATTTGATCTTAGTGTAGGCGAATTTGATGCACTGGCTTCTCTGCGTCTGCAAGGGGAACCCTACGAGCAAACTCCATCCAACATCTGTCAGGCGAATCTGGTAAGTTCAGGTGGATTAACCAAGGTGTTGAATAACCTTGAAAAAAACGGGCTAATCAGTCGTCGTCAATGTGCAGACGATCAGCGTAGTCGTCTGGTCAAACTGACGGATAACGGAAAAAAATTAATCAATGATGCTTTAGAGATAGTGCTGGCAAGACATGAAAAACAACTTAGCAATGCCTTAAACAAAGAAGAGCGGGAGACGCTCAATATGCTGTTGATGAAATTAAATCAGTCTGGTCTTCGCCACTAAGAAAAGTATTGTTTTCAATTAAAAAGAAAGGCCCCACAGTGGCGTTACGAACGGGGTTCTTGAACCTGTTGGTTCAAGTGGGAAACCGCAAGGGGATGGCAAACTTCCCGTCGGAGCGGGCTTGTTTTTCAACCCCGTAAATTTGGTTTCCTAAAGCATTTGCTTATCGGCTCAAGACAACACATGTCGCTATCGCTCACCGCAGGGTTAACTAAATGATACGCAACTTTACTTGCCAAGTCGCCAGAATTTTATAATTCCAACTGTCTATCTTCATTAATAAATGCACTAACCCGCTCTTTAAGCTGAGAAATTTTTTCGTTCACTTTCTCCAGGTCGTGGCTTTCATCCTGCTGCAATATGAGCAACTCGTGCGCAATATTTAACGCGGCCATGACCGCAATACGGTCCACACCCACGACTTTGCCACTGTTACGGATCTTTTCCATATTCTGATGCACCATGCGTGCAGATGCCATTAGCGCATCTTGCTGCTCTTCAGGGCAAGCAACCTGATATTCCTTACCGAGAATCGTGACGTGAACAGGTACATTCATAGTTCTTCATCCAGCTGTTTCAGACGGTTGACCATATTCTCGATACGGTTACGAGCAACTTCAGTTTTTTCAACTAATTGCGCGCGCTCGCTTAACCAGGCTGCCTGCTGAGAACGAAGTAACATATTCTCTTCACGCAAGCGTCTGCTGGCCCTTAGCAACTCATCCAGCTGCTGTTCCAATTGTTGAATCGGGTTTTTATCCATTAATATGCGTCTTGGCTATGCGAGAATAATGCCTAACTATAGACGTGCGCCGTTGACTCGGTCAACAACTGCATGATGTGTTTTTTAATTTCAGGTTGTATCTCTATGTCTCAATTATATTTTCCATCCCTGTCACCGGAAAACGTGACCGCCGACGGACCTGCCAGCACAGCCGAACTGCAAGGCGCGTTATGTGGTTTGTTATGCATGGATGCTCAGGCCAATCGCAATACCTGGTATAGCGACTTGTTTGAAGACTACCAGCCCGGTGAAGAGGAAAAACAGAACCTGCTGGGCCTGTTTGATGAAACCATTCAGTCACTCAACAGCCTGGACTTTGATTTCCAGCTGGAACTGCCCGATGATGATGCGCCAATAGGCTCCCGTCTTGCAGCGCTAAGCGATTGGTGTCAGGGTCTGGTATTTGGGCTGGGCGTTTCAGGTCTGACCAATGAAACTGAATTAGCCGCAGATTGTCAGGAATATCTGACCGATGTATTACAGATCAGTCAAATCGATGATATTGAACTGCAAACCAGTGACGATGATGACAATAATTATGAAGAATTAGTGGAATATCTTCGAATGGGTCTGTTTTTACTTTATGGCGAATTGCATCCCGTCGCCCCTGAAGACATAAAAATTGAGCATTGATGACTAAAAAAGAATTCGCCAAACGCCGTCAAAAACTGATGGATATCATGGGACCGGACAGCATTGCTGTATTACCAAACTCTCTGGTCCATCCGCGCAACCGCGATGTCGACTTTCCATTTCGCAGTGATAGTAATTTTCACTATCTGAGTGGTTTTGATGAACCCGAATCAGTACTCGTGCTGATTCCTGGCCGCGAACATGGTGAATTTATTATTTTCTGTCGGGAACGCGATCTGGATAAGGAAATCTGGGATGGTTACCGCGCAGGTCAGGAAGGTGCCATCGGCATGTATGACGCAGATGACTCCTACCCCATTGCCGATCTGGATGATATTTTGCCGGGATTGATGGAAGACAAGGAAAAAGTCTATTACACCATGGGAAATCAACCCGCGTTTGATCAGCACATGGTCGGCTGGCTCAATCATCTGCGTCAGGCTTCCCGCTCGGGTAAACATTCGCCCACTGAGATCATTGAACTTGAACATTGCCTTAATGAATTGCGGCTATTTAAGAGCAGCCAGGAAATCAAAAACATGCGTTTTGCTGCTGAAGCCTCAGTCAAAGCGCATATCCGAGCAATGCAGTTTACCCAGCCGGGTAAATTTGAATATGAAGTCGAAGCCGAACTGATTCATGAATTTATGAAACATGGCTGCCGCAGCCCGGCCTATCCATCAATAGTCGGGGGTGGCGAAAATGGCTGTATCCTGCATTATATTGAAAACGACAGTAAACTGAAAAACAATGATTTGCTATTGATTGATGCTGGCGCCGAATATCAATGTTACGCGGCAGATATCACCCGAACATTTCCAGTGAATGGCAAATTTACGCCAGCTCAGCGAGCGTTGTATCAGATTGTGCTGGATGCCCAATATGCCGCCATTGAGGCGGTCAAACCAGGAAATCACTGGAATCAGCCGCATGAAGCAGCTGTTCTGGTACTTACTGAAGGTCTGGTCAGACTGGGTTTGTTGCAGGGTAATGTCGATCAGTTAATTGAAGATCAGGCCTATCGTGAATTTTATATGCACCGCACCGGACACTGGCTGGGCATGGATGTCCATGATGTTGGTGATTACAAAGTCGGTGGTGAATGGCGGTTACTGGAACCCGGTATGGTGTTGACGGTAGAACCCGGTTTATACATCCGCGATCCGGAGCATATTGATAAAAAATGGCATTTCACCGGTATTCGAATCGAAGATGATGTCCTGGTCACCAAAGATGGACATGAGGTATTAACGGCTGGCGCGCCCAAAGAAATTGATGCGATTGAAACCTTGATGGCGGGAAACCTATAAGACTGTGGAAACCGATTTTGACCTGTTGATTGTCGGGGCCGGAATGGTGGGGGCAAGTCTGGCTCTCGCACTCAAAAACACTGGCTTACGCATTGCCATCGTTGAAGCACAGGATCTGCTTGCTGATCATCAACCGGGGTTTGATGACCGTGGCATTGCGCTGTCGCATGGTTCACAGCGGATTTTTGAAACCATGCAACTGTGGCCACAGCTCGCTCATCAGGCCACCGCGATTAAAGGCATTCATATTTCCGATCGGGGTCATTTTGGTGTTACCCGCCTTAACGCCGAAACAGAAAGTGTGCCAGCTCTGGGTCAGGTAATGACCGCAAAACATCTCGGTATTCAGTTAAATCAGGCCCTGCATTCTCACCCGACATTGGCTATTCTCACACCGCTGCAAGTCCAGACACTTGAGCAACATAATAAAGCTGTGGCTGTGAGATTGTCTGATGGTCAGCATCTCACCTGCAAATTACTGGTCGGCGCCGATGGTCAATTTTCCACTATCCGTCAGTTATTAGGTTTATCAAGCTGGCAACGCGAATACCAGCAAACAGCCATTACCACGAATGTTATTCCGGAACGCGCCCATCAGAACTGGGCTTATGAACGCTTTACCGAAAATGGACCCTTAGCGTTATTGCCGATGTCTGAAGGCCGCTGCAGTTTAGTGTGGACCGTTCAATCCGGTGAAGAAAAAGCCTTACTGGAATGCGATGAACAACAGTTTACTGAACAATTACAACAAGCTTTCGGCTATCGCCTTGGCTATTTCCAAAAAGTTGGCCAGCGCAGCAGTTATTCCCTGGGCTTAATGCAAACCCATCAACCTGTTCAGCAACGGGTTGTATTGATTGGCAATGCCGCCCATAGCCTGCACCCGATTGCCGGACAGGGCTTTAACCTTGGCTTACGTGATGCAGCGGTTCTGGCAGAGCTGATAGCACTGCATCCCGAAGACTGTGGTCACCCCCAGGTGTTACATGATTATGCTGACTGGCAGCAGCAGGATCAGGATAAAGTAATCAGAGCAACCGATTTCCTAGTGAAGACCTTCAGCAATAACGCCTTTTTACTGGGTCATGGTCGTTCTTTAAGCCTGGCCTTGCTCAACGGTTTACCTTCCGTTAAAAGTCGTCTGGCTAAAACCAGTATGGGTCTGAGCGGTAAACAAAGCAAACTGAGCCGAGGCCTGCCATTATGAAACATGATTATGATGTGATTATTGTCGGCGGTGGCATGGTCGGCACCACTTTTGCTCTGTTACTGGCCCAACAGACTCAGTTACAGATTGCTTTGATTGAAGCCCATCAACCAGAAAAACTCGCTCTTGAAGATGCACCATTGCAACGTGTCAGTGCGATTAATCCTGCCAGTCAACAGATCCTTTCTGCAGTCAATATCTGGCAATCCCTCTTCCCTTCCCGACTCGGCCCATTTGACAAGATGCAAGTCTGGGAAACAGCGGATAGTAATCTGTACTTTAATGCGGCTGAGATTGGTACTGCCTATCTGGGTCATATTGTTGAAAACCGGCATATTCAGCAACAGGCTATTGCCGAAATCCGCAAACATCCGCAAATTACGTTTATCTGTCCTGCTCAGCCAGAACAGTATCAGGCCGGTCAGATCAGACTGGAAAATGGCAAAAAATTAACTGCCGGATTAATTGTGGCTGCTGATGGTGCGCGTTCCATGTTACGTGAACAAACCGGTATTCAAAGCCGTGGCTGGGCCTATCAGCAACATGGACTGGTTGCAACCATCCGTACGGAAAAATCCCATCAAAAAACCGCCTGGCAACGTTTTTTGCCGGGCGGTCCATTAGCATTTTTACCGTTACATGATGGGCATTTGTGCTCGATTGTCTGGTCTTTACCGACTGAAGCAGCCAAACAGATGAAAGCTTTGGATAAATCCGATTTTGAATTACAGCTGGCTGAAGCTTTTGAATATCGCCTGGGCAACGTTGAACTGGTATCAGAACGCGCCAGCTTTCCGCTGGCACTGGCACATGCCAAAGAATACGTTAAACCCGGTTTTGCCTTATTGGGTGATGCAGCTCACACCATCCATCCACTGGCAGGGCAAGGGGTGAATATCGGTTTACAGGATGCCAAAGCACTGGCTGACGTTATTGTCTGGGCTGAAGCAAACCAACGACAGATTGGCAGCCTGCACACACTGAAAAAATATCAACGACGCAGACTGGCAGAAAACCTGCTGATGCAGTTCAGTATGGATGGTTTTCACCGTCTGTTTACCCAATCAGCTTCCCCAATCAGCTGGTTAAGAACAACCGGTATGCAACAGGTGAATAAATCACAATGGCTGAAAAACTGCTTTATGCTTCAAGCGATTGGCACTAAATAAACTCGTGGTTAAATGGGCAGGAACATCATCGATGCTGCCTGTACCACTACGGTTTTCACCAAACGGCCATTTTTTTGCGCGATGATCGCCGCCAGATTATCCTGCGTTGCAATCATGCCGCCGATAATGCGCTGAAAGCTTAAATTACGTGATTCTTCCTGCAGACTGTCACTTAACAATAAACGTTTACCATTTTCATCACGTTTTTCCGCCAGCATCCAGGCAGCAATTTCAATGTTACGGGCACTGTTGTAAAGCTTTTGCTGATCGACAGAGGACAGATAGTAAAATTCGGACTGATTGTTATACGACGCCATTAACATCCGTCGCATACCCACAGTAAATGCCAGTACCCTGTCGCCATCGTAATCTTCGGTCAATGCCAGACGAATGATCTCGGTCGGTTCAAAACCATCCCATTTGTCAAAACCGACATTCGCCGGATAGATGAATAATCTGGCTACACTATCTTCCAATGTACGCAAATGACGATCATGACGCTGATTGGGATTACGCTGATACAGTTTGATGGTCAACGTTTTAAGATCCTGCATCAGCCGCTGCTGGTGCAGTTCAATGACATCGTCAATATTACTTTTGGCGAAGCTGGAAATATTCGGTGATCCTGCAGTCGAATCCGTCGCACAGCCTGGTAAAACAAAAAAAACACCGCATATCAGCAAAAGCTTATGCCATCGCATCAAATAATCTCTCCTGAGGTTGAACGTCCTTTAAGCCTTCTACCTGGAGATAGGCTTGAACTTGAGCTGGCAGTCTGGCTTGAGTGTCGTCACGCTCAGTTTCACGATTGGTCAGGCTGAAGTTACGTATGAACCTGGCCTGTTGACTATCATTATTATCATTTACGCCAATAACCGGACGACTGATAACCGGTTGGCGGTTTACATTATTGAATTCTGATTGTTTATCAAACACCACCGGGAGTCGAACAGATAACTCCTCCGGAGGCTTTACTGGGGTAAAAAGTACCGGTAGATTGCTATTGATTTGCATCCGAAGTTACCGGTTTTTTGGGGCCCTTGGAATGTTTATTACGCTGAGAGCGATTATCTTTGCTGTTGCCGCGAGCCTTATTCTGGTGGCGGGGAGCCGGATGACGTTCAGCTCTTATTCTCGGCTTGGGCGTCTCCAGCTGTTCATCTGAACTTTGTGCTACCGGCAGCTTGTGTTTGATGTACTGCTCGATATCCGGTAATGAAAATGCGTATTCTTCACAGGCCAGACTAATGGCAATCCCGCTGGCACCAGCCCGTGCAGTACGTCCCGTACGATGCACATAATCTTCCGCATCCTGTGGCAAATCAAAGTTGAATACGTGACTGACCTCCGGGATATGCAAACCACGCGCCGCCACATCAGTGGCAACCAGGTACGGAAACTCACCATCCTGAAAATGCTTCAATAAACTTTCCCGTTTTTTCTGCGGGACATCGCCGGATAATAACGCCGCTTTATAACCATTGCCTTCCAGATATCCCCATACCCGTTCAGCCACATGTTTGGTATTCACAAACACGATACTGCGCAGCGGCTGGATACGTTTAATCAATGCCAGCAATAATGGGATTTTCTCCTCGTTAGACGGGTAATAGACCCACTCTTCGATTCGATCACCCATCATTTTTTCCGGCTCGACCTGCACTTTTTCCGGGTTGTTCATATGCTCGTAAGCCAGCTCAGATACTTTGTAACTCAATGTCGCGGAGAACAACATACCCAAGCGTTTTCCAGGTTCCGGCAAGCGACGCAGAAAAAACCGTACATCCTTGATAAAGCCCAGATCAAACATTCTGTCGGCTTCATCCAATACCACCACTTCAATTTTATTAAGGTTAAACACCCGTTGCTTATGAAAATCCATCAGCCGTCCCGGCGTGCCGATTAACACATCGCAACCGTCCGTGATGGCATCACGCTGACGTTGATAATCTTTACCGCCATGCGCGATCACAATGCGCAATCCGGCATGACTATTTAACAATTCGGCATCTTTAACAATCTGAATTGCCAATTCTCGAGTGGGTGCCAGAATCAATGCGCGAGGTTGTTTTGAAGATGAATTTTGCGCATCCTGAGTATTTAACAGGCGCTGAAATGTCGCTAATAAAAAGGCGATGGTTTTACCGGTACCGGTTTGGGCCTGACCCGCGACATCGTGGTTTGCCAGCAATAGAGGTAAAGATTTAGCCTGTATCGGCGTGCAGAATTCAAAGCCCGCTTGTTGCAGGCCTTTCTGCAGGAGCGGATGAAGTGGCAGCGATGAAAATGCCGTGTCGGTGAGGTGAGCACTCATATAAATACTTGCATTACCTTTACTGATAAGAAAAAATGTTACTCAATGTTGGCTTGCGAGTATAGCGGTCCAATACTTTAGATACCACTGGAGATAAAACATGAGCGAAAACGTCACTAGTGTGACCGATGGCGACTTTGACAGCCTGGTTCTACAGTCTGATATGCCTGTATTGGTTGATTACTGGGCGGAATGGTGCGGTCCCTGCAAAATGATTGCACCCGTGCTGGAAGAAATCGGCGCTGAATACGCAGGCAAATTAAAAGTCTGCAAACTCAACATCGACGAAAATCCAGATACCCCACCGCGCTACGGTATTCGTGGCATTCCTACTCTGATGCTGTTTAAAGACGGCGAAGTGGAAGCGACTAAAGTCGGCGCTTTGACCAAATCACAATTGGCTGCGTTTCTCGACAGCAACATCTAATATTCTTGCTGCACTATCCCCACCACGCGTGGGGATAGTTGTATCTGAGATGCCTCAAAGACAAAGCCGCACGCTCCTCCTGGCAAATACTGCTGTGGGCCACCACTCCGAACTGTTACGAAACTGATGGATGTATCTGAACTACTTGACGATCTGAACAAACCACAACGTGAAGCTGTTGCCGCACCGCTGGGGCATACTCGTATTCTCGCCGGGGCCGGGAGCGGAAAAACACGGGTTCTGGTACATCGGATTGCCTGGCTGATTCAGGCGGAAGCTTTATCACCTGCCAATATTCTCGCCGTCACCTTTACCAATAAAGCGGCGGCTGAAATGCGTGGCCGGATTGAACAGATGCTCGGTTACCCGATTGGTGGTATGTGGGTAGGCACCTTCCATGGTTTGGCGCATCGGCTGCTGCGCTCACATTGGCAGGAAGCCGGTTTACCCCAAGGTTTCCAGATTCTTGACAGTGATGATCAGCTCAGAATGATCAAACGCATTATCCGCAGCATGTCGCTGGATGAAGCACAGTGGCCACCCAAACAAGCGCAGTGGTATATCAACGGCCAGAAAGACGAAGGCCTGCGCGCTGCGCATCTGCAGGCTGGAGAAGATCCTTATTCACAAAACATGCTGGCCATTTATCTGGCATATGAACAAGCCTGTGAACGTGCCGGTGTGGTGGATTTTGGCGAATTATTGTTGCGCAGTCATGAATTGTGGCTGAAACGTCCGGATATTCTGGCGCACTATCAACAACGGTTTTCACAGATCCTGGTCGATGAGTTTCAGGATACCAACACTATCCAGTATGCCTGGATCAGAGTATTGGCCGGTCAGACCGGACATCTGTTTATTGTCGGCGATGATGACCAGTCCATTTACGGCTGGCGCGGCGCGAAAATTGAAAACATCCAGAAATTTCATAAAGATTATCCTGATGCGAGCACTGTGAGGTTGGAACAGAATTACCGTTCTACCGGTAATATTCTTGCCGCCGCCAATGCGGTTATCGCCAATAACAGTGAACGCCTTGGCAAAGAATTGTGGACCGAAGATGCTGATGGCGAGCCGATACAACTCTATAACGCCTATAACGAACGCGATGAAGCCGCCTATCTGGTGCAGGAAGTTCGCAACTGGATGAATCAGGGGGGGCAACGCAGTGATGTTGCCGTGTTATATCGATCCAATGCCCAATCACGGGTCATTGAAGAAGCGCTGATGCAATCTGCCGTGCCCTATCGGGTTTATGGCGGCCTGCGTTTTTTTGAACGCGCTGAAATTAAAGATGTGCTTGCCTATTTAAGACTCATTAGTAATCGTCGTGATGATGCGGCATTTGAACGGGTAGTGAACACGCCTACCAGAGGTATTGGGGCTGCAACATTAACCCAGTTGCGCCAATATGCCCGTGAAACCAACCAGACCATGTGGCAGTCTGCCGTGGATTTTCTGCAGCAAAAAATCTTACCTGCACGCGCTGCCAATGCTTTGTCGGCTTTTCTGACCTTGATTGATTCATTAACACCAGAAGACAACACGATGTCGTTACATGAGCTCACGGCATTGGTCATTGATGAGAGTGGACTCCGCACGCACTTCGCCAAGGATAAAACTGAAAAAGGTCAGGGCCGTATTGAGAATATGGATGAGCTGATTAACGCCACCCGTGAGTTTATGCGTGCTGACGATGAAGAGGAAATGCCGCTACTGGATGCTTTTCTTGCGCATGCTGCATTGGAAGCCGGTGAAAATCAAGGCGATCAATGGCAGGATTGTGTTCAGTTAATGACTTTGCATTCAGCGAAAGGCCTGGAGTTTCCAATTGTGTTTATGGTCGGTATGGAAGAAGGCTTATTTCCGGGCCAGAAATCCTCTGACGATCCGCTCAGACTCGCTGAAGAACGCCGTCTCTGTTATGTCGGCATGACCCGGGCGCGTAAAACACTGTACCTGCTTTATACTGAATCACGTTACTTATACGGCCAGGAAATGCATCCCCGCCCTTCACGTTTTCTGAGTGAACTCCCCATCGAGCGAGTGCATCAGGTTCGTTCACAGCAAAATATGGCTGCCGCCGGGCTGACAGCACTTGCCAGTCGAACACAATCAGCTGATGATACGGGTTTCAGAACCGGGCAACAGGTGATGCATCAGAAATTCGGTCAAGGCGTCATTATTGACACCGAGGGTAATGGCAGTCACGCTCGGGTTCATGTGAATTTCAAACAAGCGGGCAGTAAATGGCTGGTCCTGGCCTATGCCAAGCTTGAAACCTTGTAATTCAGGAAAACGATAATGCATTTATCCGTATTTATACGACGCTTGGCACTTTTGGTCAGCATCGCTTTACTGTCAGCTTGTGGAGTAGATGACAGTAGTCCTTTCTCCGAAGAAATTGATACCAGCAAAGTCTATCGCTGGAAAATGGTCACCGCCTGGCCGCCGGGTTTTCCCGTTTTGCAGGAAGGTGCAGAACGTTTTGCCGCCAATCTGGAAGCCATGTCCAACGGACGACTCAAGGTTAAGGTATTTGCCGGCGGTGAATTGATCCCGGCTTTACAGACCTTTGACGCCGTTTCACAAGGCACAGTGGAAATGGGCCATGGCAGCGCCTACTACTGGGCGGGGAAAGTCCCTGAAGCTCAGTTTTTCTCAACTGTACCTTTCGGTATGACGCCGCGAGGCATGAATGCCTGGTTATATCATGGTGGTGGCCTGGATTTGTGGCGTGAAGTTTACCAACCCTACAATGTCATACCTTTCCCGCTGGGGAATACCGGTATTCAAATGGGCGGCTGGTTTAATAAAGAAATAAATTCGATGGCCGATTTGCAGGGGCTGAAAATGCGAATCCCCGGCCTGGGCGGCAAAGTATTTGCCAAGGCTGGTGGTAATCCTATCCTGCTGGCAGGCAGTGAAGTTTATACCGCACTGGAACGCAATACTATTGATGCCACCGAATGGATTGCTCCGTATCATGATCAACGTCTGGGCCTGCATCGTGCTGCGAAAAATTATTACTATCCCGGCTGGCAGGAACCTGGCGCCGTGCTGGAACTCAGCATAAATAAACGTGCCTGGAATTTATTGCCACCTGATTTGCAAGCTATTATTGAAAACGCAGCTAAAGCAGAAAATCTGCTCATGGCATCGGAAATGGAACAGAAAAATGTGGTAGCGCTGGCAGAATTACGTCAGCGTGATGATATCAACATTGTCCCTTTCCCTGCAGAAGTACTTAATACCCTTAAACAAATTACTGAGCAGACGTTGGCTGACGAAGCGGCCCAGAACCCCAAGTTCAAACGCGTCCATGAAGCTTATAAAGACTTCCGTGAACAGGACGAAGATTGGGCGACCATTTCTGAAAAAGCCTATCTGGATATCCCGTAATCATGGTACTTATTATTTTCACTCGTGAAGGACTGGAAGCGTTTCAAGCCGAAATCATTGATGATATTTCAGCTATCTGGCATAACCCGCAACTGCTGACAGAGGCTGAATGCGAGCTGTTTCAAAACCGTGGCATCAATTGTCTGGAATTACCGCAGATAATTGATGTTGAAAACAACAAGTCAACCTTGTGGGCCTTGGAATACGTCGAAAAAAACAGCCCCGATCAGGAGATAATGATTGAGTGCCTTTAATAAGACTATCAACTTCGGTCTGGCTTTACTGCTGAATCTGGCTTTCGCATCCACGCTCTTTGCCAGCGAATGGGATCATGCACGTCTGCAACTGGAACAACCACAAACCATTACCGTTTATCGTGACGCCAACTGCCAGTGTTGCCATAAATGGATTGAACATCTTGAAATACATCAGTTTGAGGTGATCGACATCATCAGCAATGATATGTCCAAAATTAAAGAAAAACTGGGCGTATCCAATATGATGGCGTCCTGCCATACCGCAGTTGTCAATGATTATGTAATTGAAGGTCATGTGCCGGCAGATGATATAAAACAACTATTACTCGATAAACCGGCTCACATCAAAGGTTTGTCAGTACCGCAGATGCCGGTGGGCACACCGGGGATGGAAATGGGATTGCGTAAAGATCATTTTATTGTGTTCAGCTTCGATGATGATACGCAGTACCAATTGTTTAATGCCTATCAAACCAACGCTGAAAATAACTATCTGCCATTAAACCACGCTGAGTAATGGAATTACTGATCGTCCTTGGGCGGGTTTTTTCTTCCGCTGCAGCTAACGTTTTTCAGAAACAATTCACTCATAAAGGTTTGCATTCACTGTTTATCGTGATGCTTTCCTATGTCGTTTTAGCATCCATCAGCCTGCCGTTATTAATACTGGTTGAACATAACGCTATTGAAGACGGCTTCTGGCTCAATATTCTGCTGGCAGCGTTGCTGGATATGGCCGGTACGCTGTTTCTGGTGCTGTCTTTATCCAAAACTGATCTGTCTGTTTTCGGGCCTCTTAATGCTTATAAAGTCGTTTTTTCGATGATACTGGCGCTGATATTTCTGGACGAAGTACCTAACCTTCAGGGTTTCACCGGTGTTATCATCATCTTACTCGGCAGCTTTTTATTATTTCCCCCGGTTGCCAGTACCTCATCAAATCGTCTGTGGCATTTGTTCAGACAGCGCGGTGTGCAATACCGGTTTTTATCCATATTGTTATTTTCAATTGGTACTTTACCGCTAAAAAATGCCGTGCTCAGTGGCGGAGCCTTAGCAACTACCTTGTATTGGTGTTTGTTTGGTTTACCGCTCTCAGTGGGCTTGTATTACCGGTTTGGTGGTAAGCGCTGGCAAAAAGACTGGCAAACCGCCAACCAACATCGGCATCATTTTCTCTGGCTCGGCAGTTTTATCTTTTTAATGCAATACACCACCATGCTGGTATTTTCACAATTACTGGTGGCGTATTCACTGGCATTATTCCAACTCAGCATGGTGTTACAGGTCTTTCTCGGCTATCGGATTTTTCATGAGAAACATATACTTCGAAGATTATCTGCCTGTGGAGTGATGATTGCGGGCTGTTTGCTTGTGTTAACCACTTAACTGACTACCGCCTCTTTCGGGCTAACGATTAATATTGTGGTATATTGCCCGCCACTTCTATGCCTGTTGTGATCCTTCAGGCGCTTTCGACTGATAAGATAAACACCATGACATTTGACGATCTGTTCCTTGATGATGAATTGATTGCTGCCGTTCGCGACAGCGGTTTTGAAAAACCGACTGAAGTCCAGCAACTGGCCATTCCGGCATTATTAGCCGGTCAGGATGTACTGGCCTGCGCCGCTACCGGTACCGGAAAAACCGCTGCATTTATTCTGCCTATCCTGCAACGCCTCAATGATGAACGGCATAAACATGATCAGGCGCGTATTCTGATTATGGCCCCCACCCGAGAACTGGCATTTCAGATCCAGCATGTGTTTCATCAATTAGGTAAAGCGTTCAAACCAACAATCGCCATGTTGACCGGCGGTGCATCGCCCTGGGCCCAGGTACAACATGCTCAAGCCCAATGCGACATTATTATTGCTACACCGGGCCGACTTTTAGGTCTGGTTGAAGATGAGTCGGTTGATTTATCGGCCGTTGAACTGGTCATTATTGACGAAGCCGATCGCATGCTGGATATGGGTCAGGGGCCCGATGTATTGATGGCGCTGGCCACCATTAAATCCAAATTTCAGGCCGGACTTTTCTCAGCGACCTTAGCAGGCAGTGGTGTCAGAATTTTTGCCGAAGAACTGCTTAACGATCCGCAGGAAATCCATATTAATGCGGCCAATCAACTGGCAGAGAATGTTACGCAGCAGGTTTATCTGGCGGATAACCGTGAACACAAACAAGCCTTGTTACTGGCCTTTATCAACGCACCTGCCTGTCAACGCGCTTTAGTGTTCTGCAATAAAAAAATCCGCGCCGAAGAAGTCTGCGACTGGTTACAGTCACAAAATATCTCAGCTCAGTTACTGCACGGTGATTTTGATCAATCAATACGTCGTGAACGCATCCGTAAATTCCGAGCTGGCCAAATCAAAGTCACGGTCGCTACCGATGTCGCTGCCCGCGGACTGGATGTTGCTGATATCACGCACGTTATTAACTATGATTTACCGTTTCGCGGCGATAATTATATTCATCGCATTGGTCGCACCGGTCGTGCAGACAAACACGGCACGGCGATTAATCTGGTCGAACCGCATGATCTGAAAAATCTGGAACGCATTGAATATCACCTGGGACATGGTTTGCCGATTCGCAAATTAAAAGGATTAGCGCCTAAAGCCAAAGCCAACAAGGCGCGCTCCAAAACAAAAGATGAAAAAGCCCGTTATATTCCGAAAAAAGACCGCCAGCCATCAGAAGATAGTTAACCGGTATTACGCATACCCTGAGAAATAGCACTGATACTGCGTAACAGCGGATCCCGCCATTTGGCGGTTTCAGTTTCGGTATAACCACCAAACCGGTAACGCTTTAATAACAGCAACTGAATATGATTTAACGGATCCAGATAGGCCTGACGGCGACGCAGAGACAATGCCAATAGTGGATTTTCGGCCATCAGCTTTTCGGCTCCAGTCAGTTGCAATAACTGATTGACTGTTTGCTGATACTCCTGACGAATCACCTGTAAGACTTCTGCTGCCTGTTGTTTATCTATACACAAATCAGCATATTCTGCGGCGATCTCCATATCGGCCTTGGACAGTGACATTTGGGTGTTGCTGACCATCGCCCGGAAAAACGGCCATTCAAAATACATTTTTTGCAACGTATCGCGACGACCTGGATCATCAGCAACCCACTGAGCAATCGCACTGCCTATGCCATACCAGCCCGGCAACGTATGTCTGGATTGCGCCCAGGCAAATACCCAACCAATTGCTCTGACCGAGGATTTAGAACGATCACCGGCTTTGCGATGTGAAGGTCGTGAACCGATATTCATCAAACCAATTTCACTGATGGGACAGGCTTCGTAAAAATAATCCAGAAAACCGGGAGTCTGCTCAGTGAGTCGCCGATACTGCTGTTCGCCCAACTGCGCCAGTTGCTGCATGATATGCAAATATTCCGGTTTTTCCTGTGCTGAATCAGTGACCAGTCCCCTGCTGGCTTTGATCAGGGCTGACACGCCCATACCCAGTTCATAAGCGGCTGTCTCGGTATTGCCATATTTGAAAGACAATACTTCGCCCTGTTCAGTGAATTTAATTTGTCCGTGTACAGTATCTACCGGTTGGGCCAGGATCGCATCATGGGTTGGGCCACCACCCCGACCGATGGTACCGCCTCTGCCATGAAACATGCGGCAGCCAATCGCATATTGTTCGGATAGCCGACTGACGGTTTTCTGAGCCTGATATAAATTCCAGGCCGAGGCCAGAATGCCGCCATCTTTGCAGGAGTCTGAATAACCCAGCATCACTTCCTGCATATTGCCGGATGCGCTTAACAGAGTTCGATATTGGCTGTTTTCCAGCAAGGCAGACATTACCGGCTCGATATGTTCCAAATCCTCAATGGTTTCGAATAATGGTGAAACCCGGATATGGCAATACCAGCCGTGTTCATCTTCGCCAATCAAATCTGCAAATCTGGCCAGCAGCATCACTTCCAGAATATGACTGGCCTGGTGCGTCATCGAAATCACATAATTGCCAAACGCTTTTTCACTGACCTCTACCCGCAGTCGGGCAATCAGTCTGAATACATTGAGTATTTCCAGAGAGTCTGGCTGCAAATCGCCATAAATCTCTGGCAATCTTGGCGCCGCCAGTAAATCACTTAACAAGGCCTGCCGCTCGGCTTCATTCATTTGCAGGTAATGACGATTAAGTCCGGTGAGAGCAAGTATTTCGGCGACCGCGTCGGTGTGCTTGGAGGATTCCTGACGTATATCCAGATTATAAAGATAAAATCCGAAGGTTTTGACCAGTCGTATCAGATCAGTAAGCTCAGCAGCTGCAATCGCTATATCACCATTGTCGACCAGTGATTTATGTATCAGGTGCAGATCAGCAAGAAATTCATCTTCATTGTGGTAAGCTACACCCAGACTTTCAATTTGCAGATCCGGGCGGAAAAACTCTTCCAGCACGGCAAGATTATCCTTAAGCCGATAACGCATCATATAAAGTTTGCGACGATAAGGTTCATTCACAAAGCGTTGTGGGTTGGTCACAAAAGCACCAGCAAACCGCTGTTCACTCTGTTCAATATCCGCAGAGAGCTCTTTACTGATGTGGCAGAGTGGTTGCGATTGAGTCAGAATAAAACTGAGCTTGGTCACATCCTCCAGATAGCGGCGGATAACAGTGCGTTTCTGCAAAGCAATCGCCATTTCAGTTGTTTCAGCGGTCACGTAGGGATTGCCATCACGGTCGCCACCAATCCATGAACCAAAACGCAAATAATCCGGCACGACGATTGGGGTTTCGGGATCCAGCTCATCGCCATACACGCGGCGCAACGCATTTTCCAGATTACGGTAACTTCTTGGCACTGCATCAAACAGACTCACATTAAAATAATACAGACCGTTTTTGATTTCATCGCGCACCGATGGCTTAACCGCCCTCACCTCATCGGTTGACCAGAGCAGCTGTATCTGACGTTTCAAGTCAGTACGAATCTGCTGCTGATCAAAGGGAGTTAATAATCCTGCGGTAAGTTTCTCATCCAGCAAGAACACCCGGCGCAACATTTCCATTACGGTACGGCGTTTGGATTCTGTCGGGTGGGCAGTGAACACAGGCATAAAAACCAGTTTTTCCAGCAAAGCCTGTAGCTGGTCTACCGAGACACCTTCATTTTTAAACTGAGTCAGCGTATCCAGAAACGAACCATGCCAGAGATTGCCGCCATTACGCAGCTGGATTTGACGGTTATGATGGTGATAAGCCTCTTCAGCCGTGTTAACCAGACTGAAATATAAATTAAAAGCACGAATCACTTCCCGTAAGGTCAGTTCATCCAGCGATTCAATTTTATCTTTGAGGCTCTGGCGCAGTTCGGGATCTTCTTCCTTTCGCAGACGGATAAACCCCTTGCGCAGTTGTTCAACCGCCTGATATACCTCTTGGCCAGATTGTTCCGCAATAACTTCGCCCAATAAATTCACCAGAAAACGAACATGCGCCCGCAGATCTTTATCGGTGAGCAGTTCCAGTTCCACTACATTGGTCAAGTCAACTTGTTTTGTTGTCATGAGTTATCCACTAATTGCTGATAGAGATGCAGATACGCTTGCGCGCTGTTGATCCAGCTAAAATCCTGCACCATTGCAGTCAGCATCATCCGTCGCCATAGACGGGGATGTGAAAATAATTCATTTACTTTTAACAGGGTATCGTAAAAGTCCTCCACTGTGGGCTCGCTAAACTTAAAACCGGTTGCCAGCATTTGCTTACGATTTTCTTCGGTGGCGTCCACCACCGTATCGGCCAGACCACCTGTATTCCTGACAACGGGCAAGGTGCCGTAACGCAGGCTATACATTTGGTTTAACCCGCAAGGTTCAAATCGGGATGGCATCAGAAAGGCATCTGCACCCGCTTCGATTTTGTGTGCCAATACTTCATCATAACCAAATTGTATGCCCACTTTGTCTGGGAATCTGGCCCGCAAAACCCGCAGATCCTGCTCTAATCCTGCTTCACCGCTGCCAAGACAAACCAATTGAATGTCTTTACCTTCATTTAATAAACGATTAACAGCATCAATAGTCAGATCCACCCCTTTTTGTGACACCAAACGGCTGATCATGCCAAACATTAAGGTGTCAGCTGATTCGGGAAGAAAGAAATGTTGCTGCAATGCTTTTTTATTGAGTGTCTTCGGCTTCAGGTTCTTAACACTGTATTGATGATTAATGAACTTATCTGTTTGGGGATTCCACTCATTAGTATCTATGCCATTCACGATACCACTGAGCCGTGACTGATCTGCGCGTAATGTCAATAACCCCTCCAGCCCGTAACCATATTCATAATGGCAGATTTCCTGAGCATAAGTCGGACTGACACTCGTAATGTGGTCGGCATAGATCAAACCACCTTTCATAAACGACATCATGCCGTAAAACTCAATACCCTCTACCTGCCATAAACGCTCCGGTAAATCGAGCATCTCAAAGACCTGGCGGGAAAACAGGCCCTGGTAGGCCATATTATGAATGGTAAATACGCTGGCAGGACGACGACTCTGCAGACTGAGTAACGCTGGGATCAGACCTGTTTGCCAGTCATTGCAATGCACTATTTCCGGCTGCCAGTCCAATCCTGCCTGATTTGCAGCAACTGCCGCAGCAGCACGGCAAAATAAAGCAAACCGCGCCGCATTATCAGCCCAGTCCACCCCATTTGCATCACAATAAGGTCCACCATCGCGGTCAAAATGTTCGGCTGAATCCACCAGTAATACGGTTACGTCACTGTCGGGTAGTTGTGTTTGTCGAATATTTATCGGTTGGTGATAACCGTCCAGTTTCAGGGTAGCGACCAGCGGACATTCCCCTAACTGATTCAGCGTAGCGCGATATGCCGGCATGATAATACGAATATCCTGCTGCATTTGTGACAGGGCAAATGGCAGACTGGCTGACACATCTGCTAGCCCACCGGTTTTCATCAGCGGATAGACTTCACTGCTGGCAAACAGAATTTTTCGCACGTTGCGCTCCCAAAATTGTACAATTACCCAATTATATACGCTCAAAGGCACAGTCACAGCCTTGTAACGGGAGAAACCATGCAACCTTGTACTATTGTTATTTTCGGCGCCACCGGCGATCTATCCCAGAAAAAACTGCTTCCGGCTTTGTATCATTTACAAGCTGAAAATCGTTTGACGGATGATACCCGTATCATTTGTATGGGTCGTAAAGAAAGCACTCAACAGGAGTGGCAAGACCTGGTCACAGAATACGTTAGTCCGCGAGTTCGCGGCGGTATCAATGACGACTTACTGCAAAACTTCCTGAAGAAAGTGCACTATTTCAAATGTGATATCAATGAAGCTTTCAGCTATCACGAACTGAAAAAGCTGATTACTACGCCGGAAAATGGTTTCTCTCAAAATATCGTTTTTTACCTGTCCATCAGTCCCTCTTTATTCAGCGTGGTTGGCGATCAGCTCTCTGCCGTTGGTTTAAATCAGGAAACTGATGGCTGGCGTCATTTAGTCGTTGAAAAACCGTTTGGTTACGATCAGAAAAGTGCGGCCGAACTGGAACGCATCCTGCGCAAAAACTTCACTGAAGAGCAGACTTACCGGATTGATCACTATCTGGGTAAAGGCACGGTTCAGAATATCTTTGTATTCCGCTTTGCCAATCTGTTGCTAGAGCCTTTATGGAATCATAAATATATCGATCACGTACAAATCACGCATGCCGAACAGCAAGGTGTCGGTGGACGTGCCGGTTACTATGATGGATCCGGTGCATTGCGTGACATGATTCAAAGTCACTTGTTACAGGTGATGGCACTGGTGGCAATGGAACCTCCTGCCGATATGGATGACGAATCGTTACGTGATGAAAAGGTAAAAGTCCTGAAATCGATTCGTCCAATTACCAAAGATATCGTCGACCAGCATGCTTTCCGTGGCCAATATGCAGCAGGCGAAATCAACGGTAAACCGGTGAAAGGTTATCTGGAAGAAGATGATGCGCCGGCCGGCAGTGTGACTGAGACTTATGCTGCGATGAAAGTCTATATTGATAACTGGCGCTGGCATGGTGTGCCTTTCTATCTACGTACCGGCAAATGTATGCCTGAATCCAAAGCGATGATAGCCATCCGCTTTAAAAAACCGCCATTGGAATTGTTTAAAGACACCAAAGTGGGTGAAAGTCACGCCAACTGGATTGTCATGGGGCTGCAACCGGACAACACCTTGCGTATTGAATTACAGGCCAAACAGCCCGGACTGGAAATGAAGGCGCATACCGTTGGCCTGGAAACAATGGAATCTGACGACAACAAGCACAAGCTTGACGCTTATGAAGCCTTAATTCTGGACGCTATCCAGGGTGACCGTTCACTGTTCCTGCGTGCCGATGAAGTCAATCTGGCCTGGAAAGCTGTTGATCCGATTCTGGAAAAATGGGCGGAAGAACAGGACTTTGTCCACACTTACAAAGCTGGTACCTGGGGCCCTGAAGAAGTGAAATGTTTACAGGACAATCCATGCCATGCATGGCGTAATAACGTTTAAATGATAAGCCAAAAAAACCGGACATTGTCCGGTTTTTTTTAGCATTGAATTTTGTAAAGAATTCAGGTCAGAGCCTGACCCAGTTTTATCTTCATCTCAGCTTTCCATTCATCTTTCCAGGCCGGTGCATCCGCTGGAAGCAATAACACCACCGTAGAGCCCATATTGAAACGGCCCATCTCCTCTCCTTTATTCAGACGAATATTCTCGTTCGCATAATACCAGTCCAGAATATCCTTCGTGTAAGGCGGTGTAATCTCACCTTCGTGCCACAAAGTTTCCATACTGCCAACAAAAATAGCACCCACCAGAATCAACGCCACAGGCCCAAAATCTGTCTGAAAAATACTTACCACACGCTCATTACGCGCAAATAATCGTGGAACACCACGCACAGTCAGTGGATTCACAGAAAATAATTTACCGGGGACATAACGCATCCGCGTCAGTTTTCCGGAAATCGGCATATGGATTCGATGATAATCACGTGGCGACAGATAAATCGTGGCGAATTTACCATTATCAAATTTTTCGGCTAACTCCTGATCTCCACCGAGTAACTCCAGTGCTGAATAATCATGTCCTTTGGCCTGAACTATTCTGCCTGAATCAATAGCTCCTAGTTGGCTGATACAGCCATCTACCGGAGAAACAATAACATCGCTACCAATCGCAACGGGTCTGGTTTCAGCTTTAATCTTGCGCGTGAAAAAAGCATTGAAGTGTTCATATGAATTGATATCGGGATTTACGGCTTCTGTCATATCCACCTTGTACTGGCGAATAATGATTGAGATCATGCGATTCTTCAGCCAGGTGCTCCGGCATCGACAAAGTCGGTGCATCAATCGTGATAATAAATGTTGTGGCAGACAGTATTGAGGCAACGTCAGCCAGAAATCTTTTTTACTCGTCCCGGCCGCCTCAGTTCGCTGTAGATTGTTATTAGACAAATTGCCCCCTTTCACGCATTACCCAAGCTTGTCATAATCAAACACTGATATCACTAGCCTCTATCGTATATAGGAGTATACCAAGTCATGAAGAATCTGCTGCAAGCATTGATGATCACATTGCTCAGTTTCACCAGCTTTGCCAGTTATGCGGCAGGTGACCAATCAACGAAACCGTTGTATTACGTTATTGAAGAACCTTTCACCATTAACTTTTTGCGGCAAAGTGAAGAAAAAGCTCGCTACCTGCAAATCAAAGTGGCATTAAAGTCCAATGACCCCGCCATTCTTAATAGTGCAGATAGTAATCTGCCGATGATTCAGGATTCACTTCGTATCCTATTTGCAGAGCAGAATATGAATACCGTGAAAAGTATTGAAGGTCGCAGCCGGCTTCAACAAGAAGCCTACGAACGTATCAAAGCGATTTTTGAAGAGGAAACCGGTAACAGCAATCTTGAAGCGGTTTATTTCACCACCTTTCTCTGGCAATGATCAGGCATGGTATTTGCTTAACACATTTTATCGATAGGACGTAAACAACATGGCAGAAATACAGAAAGATATCGAACTGAAACAGGGTATGAGTAAAAAAACCAAAATCATTCTGATTATTGGCATTGTAGTACTGCTGGCTGCGATTGGTGCCGGTGTTTACTGGTGGTTGAATAAAGATGCAGCATCAGCCGATTCGGCAGAAGCCACGACTGCGCCGAAAGCCACGCCAATCTATCATGAAGTGGCGTCGCCTTTTATTGTTAACTTCGCAGAGCAAAGTAATGATCAGGTTCGCTATCTGCAAATCAAGATGAAAGTAATGGCGCGCGATCAGGCATCTATTAATCTGTTTGCCTTGCATGAACCTGCTCTGGTACATGAGTTATTAATGTTGTTTTACAGTCAAAATTATGACGTTCTCAGTACCACTGAGGGAACACAGGCTTTGCAGCAGGAATCACTGGAAACCATCAATACGTTCCTCAAGCAGCAGGACAACGCCATCACCGGCCTTGAAGCCGTTTATTTCACCAGTTTGGTAATGCAATAGTTATGGCCGTTCACGATATATTGTCGCAGGATGAAGTCGATGCACTGCTGAATGGTCTTGGCGGCGACGAGATCAAGCAAGATAAGCCAGAATTAGATGAACATGGCAAACCACGGCGTTATGACTTCGGAAATGAAGAACGCATTATCCGTGGACGCATGCCAACGCTGGAAATGATCAATGAGCGATTTGCCCGTTATCTTCGCATTAATTTATTCAACATGTTGCGCCGTTCTGCTGAGATTTCCGTAGGTGGCGTGCAGGTGATGAAGTTTTCCGAATATGTGCATACCCTGTTTGTACCTACCAGTCTCAATCTGATTCAGTTACATCCGTTACGTGGTACCGGACTCATCGTGTTTGAACCAAAACTGGTATTCACTATATTAGACAATTATTTTGGAGGCGAGGGCCGCTTTCAGGCACGTATTGAAGGCCGGGAGTTCACCGCAACCGAACTGCGTGTTATTCGCATGGTGCTGAATTTATGCTTTAACGATCTCACTGAAGCCTGGTCTCCGGTGATGCCGGTAAAATTCGAATTTGTGAATCATGAGGTTAATCCCCAGTTTGCCAATATTGTCAGCCCCAGCGAAGTAGTGGTTATTTCCACCTTTCATATTGAGCTGGATGGCGGCGGCGGGGATTTGCATATCACGCTACCCTATTCCATGCTGGAGCCGATTCGTGAGTTACTCGACACCGGTCTGCAAAGTGATCGCTCAACCGATGATGGGCGCTGGGCCAAATCAATGCGTGAAGAACTGATGCTGGCAGATGTCAATCTATCGGCAACACTGGCACAAACCAAGCTCACTTTGGAAGAAGTCCGTAAATTGAAGGTGGGTGATATTATTCCTATCACCATGCCCACAACGGTCACCACGATGGTGGAAAATATACCGGTATTTCGTGCCACCTATGGTGAACACAACGACAAAGCAGCGTTAAAAATCACCTCAATTATTGAACATCCGAAAGATACTACACCAAGTTATCAGCTGACAAAGGCTAAAAAATCATGAGTGAAGATACAAAACAATCCGATCAGGATCTGGCCGACGAATGGGCCGCCGCACTGGAAGAGCAAGTCGATGACGATACTGCGGAAGATCCCTGGGCGGCCGCACTGGAAGAACAGGCTGAAGCGGAATCTTCTACCGCACAAGCCAGTCCGGCTCCTATGGACAAACTGGATGATGAAGGTAAACCACGAACGGATGTAAATCTGGATATGGTGCTGGATATTCCGGTCACCATTTCAATGGAAATTGGCCGTACCCGCATCAGTATCCGCAACTTGCTGCAATTAAGTCAGGGTTCGGTAGTTGAGCTGGATCGGCTGGCGGGTGAACCGATGGACGTATTGGTAAACGATACCTTGATTGCCCATGGTGAGGTAGTCGTGGTTAACGACAAATTCGGTATACGTCTGACCGATGTTATCAGCGCCGCAGAGCGGATTAAAAAACTGCGATGAGATATTGGCAAGTCATTTCGTTGAACTCTGTTGCGTTGTTCCCACTATTGGTCAACGCGGAAACCATGAGTTCCACACCGGTCAATGCCAGTACGCTGTTACAGACGATTTTTGGCTTGATTGTGGTACTGGCGATAATTGTGTTTTTAGGCTGGATGCTTAAACGCAGTCAATTTTTTCACGCTGCACACCACGGCCAACTAAAAGTGCTGGGTGCTATTTCGCTCGGCACCCGTGAAAAAGCGGTTTTGATACAAGTGGGTGAACAACAGATTTTGCTCGGCGTCACACCACAACAAATCAATACTCTGCATACCTTGTCCGAGCCACTTTCCGTTCGGGAAACGCCTGTTAAAAGTGGTGATACATTTGCAGAACGTCTGAAACAAATGATGCAGCAACGAGGCAATCAATGATACGTCTCGGATTATTGTTTTTATGTCTCTTTTTACCCGGAATGGCATTGGCCGAACCCGGTATTCCGGCTCTGACCTTATCCACTGGCGAAGACGGATCGCAAAGTTATTCATTAACTCTGCAAATTCTGGCGTTAATGACCGTACTGACCCTGTTGCCGGCAGCATTGTTAATGATGACCTCGTTTACCCGGATCATTATTGTGCTGGCAATCCTGCGTCAGGCAATGGGGGTGCAATCCACGCCCTCCAACCAGATCATGATTGGTCTGGCATTGTTTCTGACCTTTTTTATTATGTCTCCGGTCTTCAGCAATGCCTATGAAAATGGTGTTAAACCCTATCTTGACGGCGATATTGAAGCTACCGCTGCTATTGAACAGGTCAGCCAGCCATTTCGTGAATTTATGCTGGCACAAACACGCGAGAGTGATATCGAACTATTCGCCGAAATTGGGGGTTATGCCGCGATTGAAAGTGCAGATGAAGTTCCGTTCACGCTGTTGTTACCCGCATTTGTCACCAGCGAATTAAAAACCGCTTTTCAGATTGGTTTTCTGATTTTCGTACCCTTTTTAATCATTGACTTGGTGGTTGCCTCAGTGTTGATGGCGATGGGGATGATGATGTTGTCACCCATGCTGATATCCCTGCCCTTCAAACTGATGTTATTCGTGTTAATTGATGGCTGGGCACTGCTGATGGGAACGCTGGCCTCCAGCTTTTATATTTAGCCATGACACCTGAAACCGTATTAACTGTCATGCAACAAACGCTCGAAGTGATTACGCTGCTGATCGTTGTTATCCTGATCCCGGCATTAATCGCCGGTTTATTGGTCAGCATGTTTCAGGCAGCGACATCTATTAACGAACAGACACTGAGTTTCATCCCCAAATTACTGGTGACGATTCTGGTGTTAATGGTGGCCGGGCCGTGGATGCTAAGTTTGGTCACCAATTATACGGTTCGACTGTTTGAAAACATTCCCTACCTGATCGGTTAGCCATGAACCTGTCAATCGCAGAAATCAGTGCGATGCTCGGTGCTTACATACTGCCGCTATTTCGCATAGGCGGTATGGTCATGGTAGCCCCCATATTCAGCAGTAATTTTATTAACGTCCGAACCCGCCTGATAATTGCGCTGGCCATCACTTTAGTGGTGGTTCCCACCATCAATACACCTATCCCTGTCGTTTCACCTCTGAGCGCAGAAGGTATTTTGCTGATCGCAGAACAGATCATGATTGGCATTTGTATGGGCTTTATGTTGCAACTGCTGATCAATGCATTCATTGTCGCCGGTCAGGTTATTGCCATGCAGATGGGCCTCGGTTTCGCGTCTATGGTCGATCCGCAAAACGGCACAACTGTCCCGGTCATCAGTCAGTTTTATATGATCTTTATCACCCTGATGTTTCTCAGCATCAATGGGCATTTAGTATTAATACAGGTAATGGCAGAAAGTTTTATTACCCTGCCGATTGGCAATGGCGGTATTGCAGCTGAAAGCTTTCGTGATATCGCCAGTCTGGCCAGCTGGATGTATGCCGCAGGTGTTATTATTGCCTTACCTGCAATTGGCTCTTTAATGATGGTGAATCTGGCGTTCGGTATTTTGTCACGTGCCGCCCCGCAAATCAGTCCCTTTTCGATTGGTTTTCCACTGACAATAGGCCTGGGGTTTGTGATTATTTACATCACCTTGCCTGCAGTTGGAAATCACCTGGTTAACTTTGCTGATCAAATGCTGCAAATGACGCGAATGCTGGTACAGAACAATGGCTGAGCAGGATAGCGGCCAAGAACGCACAGAAGACCCCACGGGCAAACGACTCCAGGATGCCCGGGATAAAGGTCAGGTTCCCCGCTCTCAGGAGTTAAGCACTGTCGTGGTATTGGTTGCCAGTGCAGTGGGAATGTTATTTGTCGGTGGTAATTTGATCAGTAGTCTTGGCGAAGTCATGACACAATCATTTTCACTTAATCGCAAGCTGATCATGGATCCACACATGATGGCACAACAGTTAATCTTTGCCTTGAAAATCATGGCATTGGATGTCCTTACCTTCCTTGCGATTACATTGATAGCCGCCTTATCAGCTCCGGCATTGATTGGCGGGTGGAATTTTTCTGCCCAGGCAATGGGGGTCAAGCTGGAAAAGATGAGTCCTCTTCGCGGCTTAAAACGTATTTTTGGTCCACAGGGACTTGTGGAACTTGGTAAAGCCCTGGGTAAATTTTTACTCGTTGGCAGTATTGGCACCTTAATTTTGTGGAGTCTGCGTGACCGATTATTGACACTGGGACGACAGGAAGTTCAAATCGCCATGACCGAGTTGGGCTATATCGTGCTGTGGGGATTTTTAGCCATTTGCGCCAGCCTGATTTTGATTGCGTTGATTGATGTTCCCTTTCAGAAATGGAATCACACCAAACAACTTCGTATGACAAAACAGGAAGTTAAAGACGAAAACAAAGAAACTGAAGGCAGCCCTGAAGTGAAAGGACGGATCCGCAGAATGCAGATTCAGTTGTCACAGCAACGCATGATGCAGGACGTGCCCAAAGCCGACGTTATTATCACCAATCCAACCCACTATGCAGTGGCCTTACGTTATGACCAGACAAAATCCGGCGCACCTGTTGTGCTGGCAAAAGGCACCGATCTGATTGCGCAACAGATCAGAATGGTCGGTGATCACCATGAAGTACCCATTATCTCTGCTCCGCCACTGACTCGTGCCGTCTATTACAGCACCGAAATCGGTCAGGAAATTCCATCTGGTCTATATATTGCAGTAGCCCAGATACTGGCGTTTGTCTTCCAATTGAGACGTTACAAAAATACTGGCGGAAATAAGCCAAATCTCAATACGGAAGACTTGCCAATACCTGATGAATTTAAACGAGATGAGTAGTCAATGGAGAATACAAGCCTGACAAGCCGTTTAGGTGGGGTTTTAAACGGTAATGTCGCGACACCAATGTTTCTGGTGGCATTGTTGGCCATGGTGGTCATTCCCCTACCCGCGTTTATGCTGGACATGTTGTTCAGCTTTAATATTGCTTTATCACTGACCATCGTGCTGGCCAGTGTTTATGTACGTAAACCGTTGCAGTTTGCTGCTTTTCCAACCATCCTTTTATTGGCTACGCTATTAAGACTCGCCTTAAACGTAGCCTCTACCCGTATTGTTCTTCTTGAAGGTCACACCGGAACGGCCGCAGCGGGTGAAGTTATTGAAGCGTTTGGTGAATTTGTAATCGGTGGTAACTATGCGGTCGGTCTGGTGGTGTTTGCCATCCTGGTTATCATCAATTTTGTGGTGGTCACCAAAGGTGCTACCCGTATTGCTGAGGTTAGTGCCCGTTTTACCTTGGATTCAATGCCCGGTAAACAAATGGCGATCGATGCTGACTTGAATGCCGGCTTGATTGATCAGGATGAAGCCCGTCGGCGTCGTGAAGAAATCATGCAGGAATCGGATTTTTACGGTTCGATGGATGGTGCCAGTAAATTTGTTCGTGGTGATGCCATTGCCGGTATTCTGATCCTGTTTATCAACATCATTGGCGGTTTTGTCATTGGTGTTCTGCAACATAGCCTGAGCTTTTCAGAAGCGGCGCATAATTACACTCTGCTGACCATTGGCGATGGTCTGGTTGCACAAATTCCTTCTTTATTACTGGCTGCTGCAGCCGGGTTATTAGTTACCCGCTCGACTGCTGACCAGGATATTGGTGAGCAGATTTTCTCTCAACTGTTAAAAGAGCCCAAAACACTGGCCATCACCTCCGGCATTATTGGCGGAATGGGTTTAATTCCCGGTATGCCAAATGTGCCATTTTTATTATTGGCGGGAGCCGGTGCCGGCAGCGCCTGGTTAATTGCACAGCGTCAAAAAGCCGCCACGCTTGCCGCCGCTCCACCTCAACAACAGGAATCCAGTCGAGAACAACGTGAACTGAGTTGGGATGACTTAAGCCCTGTTGATCCGATTGGCCTGGAAGTGGGTTATCGCCTGATTCCGCTGGTCGATAAAAATCAGGGTGGCCAATTGATGAATCGCATTAAAGGCATCCGCAAAAAGATTTCACAAGAAATGGGTTTTTTAATTCCGCCAGTACATATACGCGATAATCTGGATCTGTCCCCAACAGCCTATCAAGTCACGCTTTTTGGTGTGACCTTCGGTGAGGCGGAGGTGTATCCGGATCGAATGCTGGCGATCAATCCGGGACAGGTGTTTGCTCAGCTAGAAGGTATCCGCACCACCGATCCGGCATTTGGTCTGGATGCCGTATGGATTGAACCCAGCCAACGTGAGCACGCCCAGGCTCAGGGATACACCGTAGTTGATGTGGATACTGTGGTCGCCACCCATTTAAGCAAAATTCTGCAAAACCATGCACATGATTTACTGGGTCGCGAAGAAGTACAGCATCTGCTGGACAATCTCGCCAAAATTGCACCGAAACTGGTAGAAGGTCTGGTACCTGACACCGTGCCATTAGGCACCGTACAAAAAGTATTGCAGAACCTGTTACAGGAAAATATTCCAATTCGTGATATTCGCACCATTAGCGAAGCCATTGCCGAGCAAGCTGCACGCAACCCTGACCCAGAAGCCATTACCGCAGCAACACGGATGGCACTGGCTCATTCCATTGTGCAGCACATAAATGGCACCCAGCCTGACTTGCCTATCATCACGCTGGATCCAGAGCTGGAACAGATATTGCTAAAAACATTACAGGCATCTGGAGAAGGTGGTGCAAGTCTGGAACCAGGACTCGCAGAGAATATGCACAAAAATCTGCAAGAAGTGGCGCAACGACAGGAAATGTCTGGTGAAGCCGCCATATTGGTGGTTCAGGCAGGATTAAGGGGGTGGATTTCCCGCTTTATCCGTCATGCGATTCCAGGACTGCATGTGCTCTCCTACAACGAAATTCCAGATGATAAACAAATACGCATTGTGGCAAATGTGGGTCGATAACAAGAAGGTGATGCGATGAAAATTAAACGTTTCCAGGCAGCAGATGTACGTCAGGCCATCCGCGAAGTACGGGAAGTACTGGGGCCGGATGCCGTTATCCTCTCTAATACACGAGTAGATGGAGGAGTGGAGATTGTGGCAGCAACCGATTATGACGAAACGCAATTTCGACGCCAGGCTGCTGTTACTCGTCCGGTAAAAGAAGAACCCAAAATTGAAATCGATCCGACTCAACCTGCGGCCCCCGCATACGTCGCACCACAGCAGAATATCTGGTCGCAGGAACCGACACTGGTGCAAATGCGCAAGGAAATTGCCAGTTTGCGGGATATGTTACAAAATCAGCTGTCAGATTTGACCTGGAAGGATATGGCCAGACAGAGTCCGACGCAGATGCAGGTTTTACAGCGACATATGCGTATGGGGACGGAGGTTGAGCTGGCCAAACAGCTGGTCACAACAAGTCAGGGAATTGATGATCTGGAAACAGCATGGCGTCAGTCTTTAGGCAAATTAGCCGCACAAATCCCATTGTCTGATCAGGATATCATCGAAAAAGGCGGCATTATGGCGCTGGTGGGGCCGACTGGCGTGGGTAAAACCACCACCGTTGCAAAATTAGCCGCCCGTTGCGCTTTAAAACACGGAGCACGACAGGTAGGTTTGATTACCACTGACTGCTATCGCATCGGTGGCCAGGAACAACTTCGAAGTTATGCCCGTATTCTGGGGGTATCCTTAAGAGTAGCACGCAACCATCAGGAGCTCGGTGAAGCATTGAACGATATGCTTGATCGCCGGTTTATCCTGATCGATACTGCAGGTATGAATCCACGTGATATGCAATTAACCCAAAAAATTGCCATGTTAATGCAACATTCGCCTCGCATACGACATTTCCTGACGATTTCGGCAACCACCCAAAGTCATGCCCTGAGTGATATCATTAAGGCGTTTTCGCACCTTAACTTAAGCGGCTGCATCCTGACGAAAACCGATGAAAGCAGCAGTCTGGGTGGTGCGGTATCAGCAATTATTCGCCATCAATTGCCACTGGCCTATGTCTGTGATGGTCAACAAGTGCCTGAAGATCTCGGTTTGGCACGCCCTAACAGCTTAGTGAATCAAGCGAGCGAATTGATGCAATCTGAACAACAAGCACTGGATCCTCAAACCGTATCCAGTTATGGAGGTTTTGCCGCTTATGGCTGACGCGCCCCTAGACCAGGCAAGTGGTTTACGAAAAATGACTCACGTGCCGAAACCGGTAAAAGTAATCGCTATTGCCAGTGGCAAAGGTGGTGTCGGTAAAACCAATGTGACCGTTAATATTGGTGTCGCCCTTGCAACGCAGGGAAAGAAAGTCGTTCTGCTTGATGCCGATCTCGGTTTAGCCAATATCGATGTGATGCTAGGCTTACATCCGCAATTCAATCTTCTGCATGTATTGGAAGGCGATAAAAGCCTGAAAGATATTATGGTGGATGGCCCTTCCGGATTACAGATTATTCCCGCCGCTTCCGGTGTTAAGAAAATGGCCGAGCTCAGCCCGGCTGAACATGCCGGCATGATCCAGGCTTTCAGTGAACTGGATGAACACATTGATATTCTACTTATTGATAGTGCAGCCGGTATTGCAGACAGCGTAGTCAGTTTCACCAAAGCCGCTCAGGAAGTCATTGTGGTGGTCTGTGATGAGCCCGCGTCAATCACCGATGCTTATGCCCTGATAAAGTTACTGAGTCGCGAACATGGCGTTGAACGTTTTCATATTATTGCCAATATGGGACGCAGTATTCAGGAAGGTCGCGAATTATTCGATAAAATATCCCTTGTCTGTGATCGTTTTCTGGATGTGACCTTGAATTTTATGGGTATTGTGCCTTTTGATGAAGACCTTCGCCGGGCGGTTAAAAAGCAGCGTGCTGTCGTCGAATTTTTACCACGTAGCAAATCGGCCACCGCATTTCAGCATCTGGCAAAAAAAATCGATTACTGGCCGGTAGCCAAACAACCGAGAGGGAATATGGAGTTTTTTGTAGAGCGTCTGATACAGGCTAGTCTGGAAGCAGGTTAAGATGATTGGTGTAAGCATGTATTCCAGCCAAGTTTCAGAACTGAGTCAGCATCAGCTGATTGAGCAACATGGTGGTTTGGTTAAACGTATCGCTTACCATCTGGTTGCCCGCTTACCCCATACCGTAGATGTTAATGATTTAATTCAGGCTGGAATGATTGGTTTACTGGATGCCTCCAACCAGTATAAAGCCAGTCAGGGCGCCAGCTTTGAAACCTATGCCGGTATTCGTATCCGTGGTGCAATGCTTGATGAAATCCGCCGTAACGATTGGGCACCGCGATCGGTACATCGCAAAGCCCGTGAAATTGCCGAGGTAATGCATCAGCTGGAACAACAGCTTGGTCGTGCTCCACTAGAGCAGGAAGTGGCGGATGCGTTGCAAATGACTCTGGAACAATACCATCAGCAATTACAGGACGCTTCCGGTCATCAGGTATTCAGCCTGGATGATATGACTGATAATCAGCTGACCGATGGTGAGTCGTTTGGCAGTGATGATATTGGCCCGGCGGAAATCACAGAAAATAATAATTTTGAACAGGCTCTGACCGAAGCAATAGGCGCCCTGCCAGAACGTGAACGGCTATTGATGAGCCTGTACTATAATGAAGAATTAAATTTAAAAGAAATCGGTGAAGTACTCGGCGTCAGTGAGTCACGTGTCAGTCAAATCCACACGCAAACTGTGGTGCGATTGCGTAGTAAACTTCGCGATTGGATGCAGTAAATTTGGGAGGTATACCTTGGATAAAAATATGAAAATCCTCATTGTGGATGACTTTTCTACAATGCGACGGATTATCAAAAATCTATTACGCGATCTGGGCTTTAATAACACTGTTGAAGCCGATGATGGTTTAACCGCCCTGCCTATTTTGAATGCCGGCGGTATCGACTTTCTGGTAACCGATTGGAATATGCCTGGCATGCAGGGAATTGACCTGCTTAAAACAGTGCGTGCCGACCCTAAATTATCAACCTTGCCGGTATTAATGGTGACTGCTGAAACCAAAAGGGAACAAATCATTGAGGCAGCCCAGGCTGGCGTCAATGGTTATATTGTCAAGCCTTTTACTGCCGCAACCCTTAAAGAAAAAATAGAAAAAATATTTGAACGTATTAACGCGCAATAAATAAGCTGGAAAGGACATTATGGACGCTCTGAATAAAGCAGAACAACTTAAGGCCGCCCAGGCTCTTATCGAAGCTATCGAACAGGAAGACGATAGTCGCATTAAAACAGAATTGATGGCCTTAACCAACGCACGTGAAAGTGAACTATTCCAGCATATTGGCAAACTGACCCGTGAATTGCATGAAGCACTGAATAACTTCAAAGTCGATGCCCGGCTGGTCGATCTCACCCACATTGACATGCCGGATACCCGTGATCGTCTGAATTACGTTATTGAAACCACCGAAGAAGCTGCACATAAAACTTTAGGATATATCGATAAAACCCTGCCTTTGGCTAATGAATTGAAACAAACTGCCGCTAAGCTCAATGAAAGCTGGCAACGCTTTCGAAATCGGGAGATGTCAGCAACAGAATTCCGTGATTTAAGCCGGGAAATTGAAGCTTACTTACCTGTGGTGAATACGCATGCTGGAGAGATACATAATAACCTTTCTGAAATGACGCTGGCACAGGGCTTTCAGGACTTAACCGGACAAGTTTTACGCCAAGTCATTGGACTGGTGGAAGAAGTTGAAAACAATCTGGTGAAGCTGGTTAAGGTGGCAGGACAAACTCAGCAAAGTGGGGAAACGAAAGTCGTGGACCCATTAAAAGCAGAAGGACCGCAGATAAACGCTAAAAATAAACCGAATGTGGTCAACAGCCAGGACGATGTGGATGATTTGTTATCCAGTCTTGGTTTTTAGAAGGACAGGAGCATGGCCTTAGATACAGATGATGAGATTCTGCAGGATTTTCTGGTTGAGGCAGAAGAGATTCTTGATGGATTGAATGAGCAATTGGTTGCTCTGGAAACACAACCTCAGGATAAAGATTTACTGAATTCCATTTTTCGGGGCTTTCACACCATCAAAGGTGGTGCTGGATTTTTAAGTCTCGAGGCTATGGTTAATCTGTGTCATAAAGGCGAAGATGTTTTTAATCTGCTGCGCCAGGGTGAACGCCTGGTTGATGCCGATATGATGGACACCTTTCTCAAGGTGCTGGATATTCTGAACAGTATGTTTGCAGAGGTTAAAGCCGGTTCCTACCCGACTGAAGCTGATCCGGTAATAATTCAGCAACTGGCAGCTTACCTATCAGGCGATGCGCCTCCAGTGGTGGCTGAACCTGAACCTGAGCCCGAACCGGAAATCACCGTCCCTGCGGCAGATAATGTTGCAAGTGATGAAATCACTGATGACGAATTTGAAGCACTATTGGATCAGCTGCATGGCAATGCCCCGCCAGGCATAACACCTCCAGCAGATCCACCAAAGACTGACCCCGTAAACACGTCCGGTGATGACGAAATCTCCGAAGAAGAATTTGAAGCGTTGCTGGATGAATTACAAGGAAAAAAACCAGCAGCCAAACCCACTCCACCAGCAAAGCCCGCTGCCGAAGCAGCGAGCCCGCCTCCCAGCCCACCGAAGCCTGAAACAACGCCAAAGGCGGTTGACGATGGAGACTCAGTTACTGCTGTAAAACCGGCCGCTGCCGCTCCACAGGCAAAGGCTGCAGCAGACACCAGTGTACGTGTGGATACCGCCAGACTGGATGACATCATGAATATGGTGGGTGAGCTGGTTTTGGTACGCAATCGTATTAATACGCTAGAAGCCGCCTTTGAAAATGAAGAAATGGCCAAAGCTGTCAATAATCTGGCTGTGGTCACCGGTGACCTGCAAACTGCTGTGATGAAAACACGGATGCAACCCATTAAAAAGGTATTTGGTCGTTTTCCCCGGGTGGTACGTGATTTGGCTCGCAGCCTGAAAAAAGACATCAATCTTGAATTACGCGGTGAAGAAACTGATTTAGATAAAAACCTGGTCGAAGCCTTAGCCGATCCATTAGTACATTTGGTTCGCAATGCGGTTGACCATGGTGTTGAAATGCCGGATATCCGTGAAGCTTCAGGCAAACCCAAACAAGGCCAAATCGTCCTCGCTGCCGCACAGGAAGGGGATCATATTTTGTTGACCATCTCTGATGATGGCGCCGGCATGAACCCGGAAATATTGCGTCGTAAAGCCGTTGAAAAAGGCATGATGGATGAAGAAGCAGCCTCCAGACTGACCGAATCAGAATGCTTTGCTTTGATCTTTGCACCGGGCTTTTCAATGAAACAGGAAATATCTGATATTTCAGGTCGCGGTGTAGGGATGGATGTGGTCAAAACCAGTATTTCCAAACTGAACGGCGTCATTGATATTCAATCGGAAATCGGTAAAGGTACAACGCTTTCTATCAAAGTCCCATTGACCTTAGCCATCATGCCTACCTTAATGGTGATGCTGGGTAATCAAATCTTTGCTTTTCCACTGGTCAGCGTAAATGAAATTTTTAATCTGGACCTGAATAAAACCAATACCGTAGATGGTCAGCAAACTGTTATTGTACGAAACAAAGCCCTGCCACTGTTTTATTTACGCAAATGGCTTAATAAAGGTAATGTTTCAGAGTCTAAAGCAACAACTGAACATGTGGTTATAGTCAATGTCGGCACCCGTAAAGTGGGATTCGTTGTTGATCAGTTAATCGGTCAGGAAGAGGTGGTTATCAAGCCCCTCGGCGCCTTACTCCACGGCACTAAAGGCTTTGCAGGAGCAACTATTACCGGCGATGGCCGTATTGCGCTTATTCTCGATTTTCCAGAGTTAATGAATACCTACGCACATCGAAATTATTAAGGATATTTGTGACTGTTAAGGTACTGATTGTTGATGATTCAGCTTTTTTCCGCCGGCGACTGACTGAAATCATTAATGCCGATCCACGACTGGAAGTCATTGCCAGTGCAGCCGATGGTATGGAAGCCGTGGAAATGGTATCCCGTTACAGACCGGATGTTATTACCATGGATCTGGAAATGCCTTTACTGGATGGAATCGGTGCGGTCAAAAAAATTATGCGACGACGCCCTACCCCGGTATTGATGCTGTCGACCTGGACGACGGAAGGAGCCAAAGCTACGCTGGATGCATTAGACGCGGGAGCAATGGACTTTCTCCCAAAGCGTTTTGAAGATTTAGCGCAGGACAAAACCCGTGCCCGACAAAAATTATGTGATCGGATCAATTTTCTGGCAACCCATGCAAATCCGCATAAACAGACTTCTGTTGCCAAAACAACTGAGCTGACTCACCCTCTCATTCCGGCAGAAAAGAAAAAAATTGAATTAGTGGTGATTGGCACGTCAACGGGAGGACCTGTTGCCCTGCAAAATGTGTTATCACAACTACCGGCCAACTTCCCCTTCCCAATTGTTTTACTTCAGCACATGCCGGCAACATTTACACCATCTTTTGCTGAACGCTTAAATTCACAATGTGATATTCGTATTAAAGAAGCTCAGCAAAACGATGTATTACGCCCAGGAATCGCCTATCTGGCCCCTGGAGGTCAACAGCTTTTACTGAAAGGTCGGCGTGGACAACTTTACCTGCAAGTCGACCCTGGTCCAGAAAATGCGACTTACAGACCCTGCATCGACGTTACGCTTGAATCCGTTTCTCAGGTTTGTCCTGCGCAGACCTTGACCATCATCCTCACTGGAATGGGAGCGGATGGATGTGAAGGGGCGATAAAAATGCATCAGAAAGGCTCGACCATTTGGGCTCAGGACCAGCAAAGCAGTACCATCTATGGTATGCCTATGGCTGTCGCCAAAGCGGGTGTTGCGGATAAGGTTCTGAGTCTTACTGAGATTGGTAAACTACTGACGGCGTTCAAATAGCGATGGATATCCTCAGCATACTCGGCTTACTGATTGGATTTGGCGCCATCATCGTCGGCCAGTATCTGGAGGGTGGTCATCTCGATACTATTCTGAATGCCGTAGCCTTGTTAATCGTACTGGGTGGTACACTGGGGGCAGTCATGCTGCAGACGCCGATGAATACCTTTATTCGGGCCCTGAAAATGACCGTATGGATTTTCAAGCCCCCCCAACAATCGGCTAAACGCTTACTTGATAAAATTCTTGACTGGAATCAGATTGCCCGCAGAGAAGGGTTACTTCGTCTGGAAGCCATGGCCATGGAAGAAACTGATATCTTCACTCAGAAAGGTCTGCAACTGATTGCCGATGGTGCCGAGCCGGAAATCATTCGCGAAATACTGGAAACCGATCTCGATATCATGGAAAACAATGATCTGCAGGCGGCTAAAGTCTATGAAGCCATGGGAGGCTATTCGCCAACCATCGGTATCATTGGTGCAGTGTTAGGACTCATTCATGTTATGGGTAATCTGGCGGATCCCTCTTCACTTGGTTCGGGTATCGCCGTGGCATTTGTTGCCACCATCTACGGTGTCGGGTTGGCAAATCTATTGTTTTTACCGATGGGAAATAAACTTAAAACATTGGTACAACGTCGCACCCAATTACAAATGATGTTGATAGATGGCTTGATCAGCGTGGCTGATGGCGATAATCCGCGCAATATCGAGAGCCGTCTGCAGGCTTATCTGGGTTAGCCTGATGGCCCGTAGAAAACGGCATGAAGAACACGAAAACCACGAACGCTGGTTGGTGTCCTATGCTGATTTTATCACTTTGCTGTTTGCTTTCTTTGTAGTGATGTATTCCATTTCATCAGTGAATGAAGGCAAATACCGTGTTTTATCAGAAACACTGGAAAGCGTCTTTTCACAACCTACTCGCAGCAGTGACCCGATTCAGATTGGTGAAGTCAGCCGTGGACAAGGTGAACGTGTCGCTTCGCCGGGTAAGCCGGAAGTACCGGATTTTGAAATTGAACTGCCTGAACTGCCTAGGGAACGCCCTCCTGTTTCCGAGCAAAGTTTGCGCACCATCAACGATATCTCGCAGCAACTCAGCAACGCGCTTGCTGATTTAATTACCAATGAAGATGTCAGTATCAAGCAAACTGAAGACTGGCTGGAGGTGGAGATCAATTCCAATTTTCTGTTTGCCAGTGGTGATGCCCGTTTGGCCCGTGAGGCTGTACCGGTAATTGGTCAGATTGCCGATGTACTTGCCCTGGTCGCCAATCCACTACAAGTAGAGGGATTTACTGATGATCAACCGATTAATACACCGCGTTTCCCGTCAAACTGGGAGCTGTCAGCTGCCAGAGCGGCCAGTGTAGTGAATTTATTGGATCGCTTTGGTATTCAACCGGGCCGTATGTCAGCCATAGGTTATGGTGAGTTTAAACCAATTGCGGATAATGAGACCGAATTAGGCCGCCAAAAAAACCGCCGGGTGGTACTGGTTATTCTGGGAAGCCAGGAGAGCCGAAGAACCCTCGAAGTGTTTGATGAGCAATTGAATCGCAGTGAAACAGAGTCTGAAAACAGTATTACCCCCATTACTGACAGCCTGCCTCCTCCTGTGCTGGTACCCTCCGTTACTGGCGAAGTATCTCCATGACGGTCTGGGCGATTGCCAATCAAAAAGGTGGTGTCGGCAAAACCACTACAGTGGTCAGCCTGGCCAGTCATCTTGCCAGAAAAGGTCATTCCACATTACTACTGGATATGGATCCGCACGGTTCGTTAACCACTTATTTTGGGTTTGATCCCGATAATATCGATCACAGTATCTACACTTTATTTCAACAGTCAGACCAGCAACCGCTCAACGCTATTTTCAAAACACTCAAAAAAACCAATCAGGATAATATTTACCTTTTACCCGCCGCAACGGCCATGGCAACCCTGGATCGCCAACTCAGTATCCAAAGCGGTAAAGGCCTGGTCATTCACAAAACCTTAAAGCAACTGAATGAGCGATTTGAGTATGTGCTGATAGACTGCCCGCCTATGCTGGGTGTTTTAATGGTCAATGCGCTGGCTGCCTGTGATGAGTTATTGATACCGGTACAAACCGAGTTTCTTGCCTTAAAAGGGCTTGAACGCATGTTGCATACCCTGCAGTTAATCAATCATTCCCGCCAGCACAAACTTCCGTACCTGATTGTGCCAACGATGTTTGATCGCCGTACCCGTGCCGGCGTTCAGACATTGCGTAAAATGCAAAAGGATTATGAAGAAAACCTCTGGCAGGATGCTATCCCGATTGATACACAATTTCGTGATGCCAGTAAGTCTGGCATTCCTCTGCCTGCACTCAACCCAGAAAGTCGTGGCAGTATGGCCTATGAACGATTAATGAAAAAACTCACTAAAGCCCCAGCGGCAAAGCCCGGTCAAAATGTCTAAACCAATCCAGATTAAAGAACCAGAGCAAGCCTTGACAGCCTATCTGCAGGAGCTGTTACTGGACAGCGAACCGGAGACTTTGGAACACGTTGCAGTTGAAATAACTGAAACGGTGCCTGAGACTGAGCCCGGGATTATTGCCAGCCTCGCGAATACTTCTGACAAAGACACCCAGGCTTTATTATTTGAAGTGGCTGGTATGCAACTGGCGTTAACCCTGGATGAACTGGACGGCATAGAGAACTGGCCCGAAGAAGGTCTGTCACAGCTTCCTGGTCAGCCAGACTATATCGTTGGCACCCTAAGCCGCCCTAAACAGCATACTCAAGTAATTGATTTAACAACATTAATTACCAATAAATCAAGTAATTCAACAGATAACCGTTACATATTACTGGTGAACAATAAACAGCTGGGATTGGCTGTATCCACTATCCGCCATGTGGTTACGCTGGAGAGTGAAAATGTGCGTTGGCGGCGGGAACCGGGACAGAGACCCTGGCTGGCAGGTATGCTAATGTCACCTTTAAGCAGTATTATTTCATTAACAGAACTGTTAAAAATATTGCGATAACCGAATATAAAACTGGCACAGACTGTGCTTTGATGCTTATAAACACAGAACGTCATAAATTTGGCAGCCACTTATGTGCCAATATTTTGTGAATAAGGAAAATACAATGAGTGAGCAAGATAATCAGGCTGGTAATGACCCTATTCTGCAATGGGTGACTTATCAAATGGAGCAGGAAGTCTATGGCATCAATGTGATGCAAGTACAGGAAGTGCTGCGCCCGACTGAAATTGCGCCTGTACCGGGAGCTCCGGATTATGTGCTCGGCATTATCAATCTGCGTGGCAATGTAGTCACCGTGATCGATACTCGCAAACGGTTTGGTTTGTCCTCCCGGGAAGTCGATGAGGAGTCGCGCATTATTATTGCTGAGGTAAGCGGTAACGTCATCGGCATGCTGGTCGACAGTGTGGCTGAAGTTGTTTACTTGCATCAATCAGAAATAGACACGGCCCCGAATGTCAGCAGTGATGACAGTTCACGCTTTATTCAGGGAGTGTGTAGCCGTGATAAAAACCTGTTAATTCTGGTTGATGTCAACAAGCTGCTTAATGATGACGAAATAGCGGATATCGCCAGTTTCTGATGTAAATCATGGCAGACGAAATTCATCCAACCCAGCCACTTGTTCCCACCACCCGAGTGGACAATCCGGCGGATGAGAAACGACGCCATAAACCAAAGCAACAGGATGAGAAGGCACAAGAAGACGCTGATGAGGTTAAACCTAAACGGCCGCCTAAAACCGGCATTATTGATGAATATGTGTGATGTCTCAGGAGACATATCATGATGTTATATATCTTATATAGTTTGGTAGGTTTGCTGGGAATTGTGCTGCTTGTTACCAGCTACCGTTTCTTTCGCTTGAGTCGAGTTCAGGCAAGCCAAATCAGCTCTCTGCAGCAGCAGTTATCAGCGTTATGCAGCGCAGCAGTAGGCTCTGATGAACGTATCGTCCGATTTGAACAGGCCTTAATGAAGATTCGTGATCAGCAAAAAAGCATGGATCTCGGTCAACCACAACAACATAGCTATGAGCATGCAATTCGGCTGGCCAGAAAAGGGGTCGATATCAATCAACTTATTGATAATTGCAATCTGAGTGAAGAAGAGGCACTGCTGATTACCCGGTTGCACGGAGCACAGCGTCATTCGGCTACCGATTTGCATTAGGCTATGTTGATCTTTACGTAAGCACTTCAACTTTGTAACTCTGAAAGATCAACAGACCCTAAGGCTTGGTGGGCATTACCCGCTGTGGTTTACCGATTAAATATCCCTGAACAAAGTCCACACCAAACTCTTCCAGCATTTTCAGGGTTTCTCTGTCTTCGACAAATTCAGCAACGGTTTTTTTGCCGAGACTATGCGAAATATCGATCATCGACTTTACTAATAGCTGATCGACAGGGTCATTGTGCAGATTGGTAATAAATCCACCATCAATTTTAAGAATATCCACCGGAAAATGTTTTAGGTAGCTGTAGGAGTTGAATCCGGCACCAAAATCATCCAATGCAAAGCGACATCCGAGATTTCGCAATCGATCGACCATTTGTTTGGTTTGTTCAAAGTTGGAAATTGCCGAGGTTTCAGTTATTTCAAACACCAGCCGGGATGGATCCGCCCCCGTTTCCAGTAACTTGCGCTCAACCAGTGGGTAGAGGTTTTTATCTAGAAAAATATTACCCGATAGATTAACCGCCAGCGCTGTATCGCCGGGAACATTTCTGAGCAATTCAAAAGCATGGTTAACGACCCACAAGTCAATCTGATGAATCAATCCCATGGCTTCTGCAACCGGTATAAAATCATGTGGGTAATACAGTTTATCACCCTGCCCACGCATGCGTATCAAACACTCATAGTGATTGATTTTTTTCTCTTTAAGCGAGTAGATAGGCTGAAATTCAAGAATGAAATTTTCTTGTTTTAATGCCGCACGAATTCTTGGAGCCCACTCGACACTATGTCTTAACGCATACATTTCCCGATCAGCCGGGCTGTATACATGAACCCGATTCCGGCCCCGTTTTTTAGCGGTATAGCATGCCTGATTAGCATGCGATAAGATTTCACCCACTGTAGAAATAGCGGCTTCGGTAATACATTTAACACCAATACTGGCGGATAAATGATATTCATGATCATGAAAAGTAAAACTGTATCCATCAAACATTTCCCGCAGGCCCTCAGCGCGGGCTATGGCAGTATCCGGTTCAATGGTATCAACTAATACAGCAAATTCGTCAGAACCAATCCGCACCAGTGTATCGCGGACTTTAAAAAAGCTCCGCAACGAATTGGCAACCTGAACTAACAAGGTATCACCAGCTTCATGACCTTCGGCATCATTCAGTACTTTAAAACTATCCAAATCGATATAAAACAACGCGCTACTGGTATGGAAGTTTCGTACCTGAGTCAACGTAATATCGAGCGCCTGTTCCAAACGTCGCCGATTTGCCAATCCGGTTAAATCGTCATGATTAACGGAAAATTGCAGTCTGGCTTCCATGACTCGCAACTGAGCATTTTCATCTTCAATCTGCTGCTGACGGAGATGATAATGGTCACGTTCACGTTTGGCAGCCAAAGTTGTCATGACCGCGGGAGGCAATGACTCAGCGGTAAGCGGGCGATATAAAAGTGAGGTGACACCATGTCCTAAATCCGTTAATAGCTGATTATAGTTCCATTGTGATTTTTCTGTCAGTGCGATAACCGGAATCAATCGCCATTCATCAAACTGATCCAGCTTCAACCGGAGTTCCCGGGCATTACATTCACCCAAGCGGCAATCGAGGATGATCAAATCAATATCGCATAGGTCACCAGAAATGGCCTGTCTCAGCATTTGCATGAGTTTTTCCGGGCCATTGGCAGTGGAGATATTGGTAAAGCCACTCAACGACAACATGGTTTGCAGAAAAGCCAGATCAGAAAGCCGTGTCCCACTAATCAGAATCCGCGCAGCCAACAAGTCACTCACTTCCGCAGCAGATATCGGTGCCGTCAGGCTCTGCTCAGATGTCCTTGACATCGGTGACTCAACTGTTAGAAGTTTATTCATCTGGTTTGTATGCGGTTTCTTTATGACCGGTTTCAAGATACACGCAAATGAAAATAGCGGTTTTATATTTTAAAATCAACACTTAATGAGATTTTTGTAATGCTGTTTGTAAAGTATTGAAAAAAAAACAAGCCTCAAACTCAGTAATAATGCTTTAACGCAGATTAATCTGTACTGGAATTTAGCCTTTGTCCTTAGGGAATTTACCCGAAATAATATATGCGTAAGCAATCACTTCTGCGATAACTCGATAAAGCTCTTCAGGTATCGCTTCCCCCAGCTGCATTTCTTTCAGCATATCAGCCAGAACGGCATCTTCACGAAGGGGAATATTGTGCTGTTTAGCAATGCGAATAATTTCAGCAGCAATATCGCCTTCGCCGCTGGCGGTCACTGTGGGTGCATTGTCTCCGTCATAATGCAATGCAATAGCACGTAACGGCTCTGCTTGTTGTTTCATACTGAGATATCCAGTAATGCATCTGACGAGTCAGTCTGCGCAACCGGAGATAACCACTCTACCGGCGCACAATGGCAGCTGAGCCGCTGAACCTGTAAATCCAGTGCTGATAGCTTGTCACGCAATAAACCGATATTGTCTTCCAGCAGCGCAACCGCTTCTGGATCTTCAGCAGTTAATGACACACTGACATTATTTGTCTGCAAAGCAATTGAAGCGCGCAGTTTCCCCAGGTTTTGTGTTTCCAGATTGAGTGTCACTTGCCACTGTTCTGCATCTTGCTCATCCTGCTTTGTTCCACGTTGCAATTGTAACTGCATCCACTGCAACTGTTGTTTGTCACGTAAGGGCACATCCATCAACCAGACTTGGGGCTGTGCGGGATTATCTGCTTCCCTGACCATATTCAATTGATTCATCTGAACTCTGGCAATCGCCGTTTCTACTTCGCGCAGTAAAACCTGTAATCTGGCTAATTCGTTCACACCAGCCTGAAATTGTGCATTTTGAGTACTTTGTTGAACAGATATATTCTGAAGGTTGAGATTCTGAACATTGGGACTGGTGTTGCCAGCCAGTCCTTGACCAGCCAGCAACATGGTTAATAATTGGGCCGGAGTTTGACCACTTGCCATAAGAGCGTTCGTAATATGTGATGGAAGCTGTTGCAAAGCGGAAGGCTGATTGAGCAAATTTATCAGGGCATTACGAATTTCCACCGGAAGATTCTGAGCATTGATTTGACCGTTTGCTGTTTGTCGGATCTGTCCTTCAAGTGCTGCAGCCAGTTTCAATAAATTCGCTTTGAAATCACCACTTATCACCGGATTCGGCTGCATCAATTGTCTTTCGAGAAACACTCCGGACTGTTGAATCGCTTGTTGCAAATTGGCTGATTGCTGAACAGTTTGCGTTTCGCGAATATTTTGCCATAGCTGACTTAGCGCATTTTGAACCGGAGTCATTGTTCTCAGATCCGGTAACGAATTGATCACATTTTGTAATTGCGGAGGTTGGGCGAAAACAAACGGCAATAATCGACGTTGCTGGGAAATCAGATTTTCTGACAAATTCGGATTGGGCGTTTTTAGAGCAACGCTCAGTGGTGCGTTGCCCAGAATCTGTAATAAAAGCTGCTGTCCGGGTTTGAAACTGGAATTCAACCTGCTGATATCCAATTCCAGTGGCACAGGCAATTTTCCGGCTTGCGGCAATGCCAACAGGATAGATTGCTGAGGTAATAACTTAATGACTTCTGCCAGTAACGTTTGCCCTGGCCGGAAGTTCGGCATAACCGATGTGACAGCCGCCACAGAGAGTAATTTAAGTGCTACTTTATCACTGGCACCTGCATCGGTTCGTTGCAGTTCAAGAGTCTGTCCACGCTGCAAATCCACCCCGGCCTGAATGGTAATAACCCTTCCTGCTAACTGGATATCGACATTTTCGCCCGCCTTTCCAGCCGATATCACCACAGCCTGCGCAACTTGTCCCGGTGTCAACGCTGGCGTTTGACTTGCCGATCCCGTTACAGTGACCTGAGCAGCCTGTGAGGTCTGAGGTATTTGCATGAATTCACCTGGAATTAAACACAATGCTAGTATAACAACCAACTTGTTGCCAAAGACCGGCCAATGAAAAAATTCAGTACAAAATGGTATACCCGCCAAAATACAAGGATCAGTGGACCGTTCACCATAGCCCTGCTGAAAAGTAATCTGCAGTTAGGCAGAATTGATGCCCAAACAGAGATCAGTTCGGACCAAAAAAACTGGCAGCCATTAGGCGATATCATCGAACTGGAAGTTGTCGATCCTATCACTCCACCACCGTTACCTCTTGATGAACGTGATGGTTTTGATCGCCGCAATCAGCAACCTATGACCGAAGCTGAACGTGAAATGCGTCGGGAACAACGACGCAGACTGGAACCAGACTTTTTAATTCAGCAGCGCCAGCAACGCAGTGCGTTATTACAAAAGCTCAAACCTCAACGTCCTGCCCGTTTCTGGCCATTGCTGATTATCAGCCTGATTCTCATCGCTATTTTCAGCTTCGCCATATTATTCCCGACACCGTCAAGTCTATCGGAAGCTGATTGTGACAGTGTGCCTGCGCCCAACGCGAACTGGGAAAACTGTCTGAAACCGGCAATGGATATTCCCGCTGCTAACCTGACCAAAGCCAACCTGCGTAACAGTGTGCTGGCCATGTCAAACCTGATGAGCGCCGATCTGATGGAAGTTGATATGAGTTATGCCGATTTACAACTTAGCAATCTGAGTTATGCCAGCCTGCAGGGAGCTAATCTGAAAGGCGCCAACCTGCAACAGGCTGATCTGTCCTACAGTAATTTATCCAACAGTGATTTAAGTTTTGCCAATTTACGGGATGCCAAGCTGGGTGGCAGCGATTTGCAAGATGCCAGGCTGGATAAGGCTATCTGGATTGATGGGCGGATTTGTGCAGCAGGTTCAGTTGGCAGCTGTTTGTAAAATACCTGCCATCAATGGAGTTTTTGCGGTGCGGCCAGCGTGAACGCCGGGATATCGACGGCAAATCGGCTACCATTATCATCCATCATGTTGTAATGGCCCTGCATCATACCAACCGGGGTATCCAGCATCGCCGCACTGGTATAAGTAAAGGTTTCAGTTGGTGCCAGATAAGGGTGCTGCCCCACAACACCATCGCCCTCCACCTCCTGCTCATGACCATCGCCGCCAGTGATTTTCCAGTAACGCGATAATAACCGGGCCGGGGTGTCGCCCTCATTGGTGATAGTAATGGTATAGGCAAAAAGATATCTTGCCCTCGCCGGATCGGATTCATGATCCAGGTAGGTGGTTTCTACATTAACCAGAATGTGATTTTTTTTATCTGTCATGCCGAACATTATAACGCGTTTCGAGCCAACAAACGTGCACCTAACAGCCCCACATCAGGATTATTAATCAGGTAGACCGGAATTTTTTCCAACACGCCGCGCATTCGCCCCTTGGCAAGAAAAAACTGCATAAAATGTTCCTGCTTAAACAACGCTGAGTTTTTTGCGGCAATACCACCAGCAATAAAAAGTCCGGCTCCGGGCAAAGCAGTCAGCGCCAGATTGCCAGCCTGAGCACCATATATCTGCATAAATAATTGCATGGTTTTTACGGCTAATGGATCTGATTGCTTAAGCGCATAGTCACTAATCTGTTCAGCAGACAAGCTTACACATGAATCGGCGGCTCCCTGTTGCTCAGCAATAAACTGATACAACATCACCAGACCGGCACCAGACAATACACGTTCATAAGAAACATGGTCGTATTGCTCGAACAGCTTTTCCAACAGTTTCTGCTGTGTTCGTTCCTGTGGTGCGAAGTCAGTATGACCGCCTTCCGTTGGCCATACTCGCCAACCTGTATGTATTGGTGACAGAATAGCCTGCCCCAAACCGGTGCCCGCACCAATAACTGCCCTCAGGGCCCTGGCTTGAGGTTCCCCCGCTTGCAGAACCGTTAAATCTTCTTCACCAAGCTCATCAATACCATGACCCACAGCGGCAAAATCATTGATCAAAGAAATCTCCGCAATCGGAAACATCACCTGCAATTTATCAATATCGATTATCCAGGCAAGATTTGTCAGTTGAACCCGTCGGCCAGTCAACGGCGCTGCCACTGCAAAACAGGCACTGCTGACAGGAAAATAACTCGCTGGCACTAACGATAAAAACGTTGTCAGCAAATCCTCAAAATCGGTATAGGCTTTATTATCAAACCGTTGCTGTACGATCACCTCACCATCAAAATGGCTTAATTGCAGCAAGGTTTTGGTGCCACCGATATCGGCAGCTAACAACGTTTTCATATTATTTCGCTGCGGCAGCGTTATCCATAAACCAGTAGTAATCCCCTGTTGGAGCAAGTCGTTGCACCGGTAATCCAGTTACCGCCCCGGTAGTGATATCTCTGACAATATCTGCTTTGGCTTCACCGGCAATAAAGACAATGACCTGTCTGGCAGCATTGATTACCGGATAGGTCAATGTCACGCGCCAGGATTGAAATTTTTCAACAAATAAACTGGCAGTCAACGTATCGGTTACTTCAAGTGCCGGAGTATCAGGAAATAATGAGGCGATATGGCCATCTGGTCCCAAACCCAACAAGACTAAATCAAATGGTCTATCTTCCATAATCAACTTGATGGTATCAGCATAACGAGTGGCCACTTCAGTGGCATCGCCACTCTCAGTGGGCATGCGATGCACATTTTCAGCAGGAATAGGTAAATGATCCAGCATAGCCAATCTGGCCATTTTAAAATTGCTGTCATCATGCGTCGCCGGCACGCAACGCTCATCACCAAAAAAGATCTGCACCCGCGCCCAATCAATCTGTTCGATATAAGGCGATGTGGCCAGCTTCTGATAGAGACCTTTAGGTGTAGAGCCCCCGGCCAGCGCAACATAAAACACACCCCGTTTAGCAATAGCTGAACGTGCAGTCACAACGAAATGTTCGGCAGCTGCTTCGATCAGGCGCTCTGAATCAGGCAGAATTTTTTGTTCAGCTTTCATGTCTATCCTCAACATTAACAATAATTTTGTGCGGTATCTCGCTGACAGTGTCAGCCAAATCCTGTTAATTTAGCAATCATGCTGTACTGACAGCAAGCCAAACTCGACTTCAAATTATCTTTCACAGGAACATTCTCTATGAAAAACACTTTTTTTGCCCTTACGATGTTGTTGTCATCCGCTGTGGCGGTTGCCGAAAATGATTTGAATTTTAATCTGGTCAACCTGAATGCAACAGCGGCTACAGAAGTGGCTAACGACCAGGTAACCAGCGCCATTCAGGTCATGCTTAATGGAACAGATCCAACTAAATTAGGCCAACAGGTCAATCAGCGCAGTAATCAGCTGTTGGAAAAAATCAAGGCTTATGACTCGGTAAAATCTCAAACCACCGGCTATCAAACCCGCCCGATGTACAAAGACAGCCAAATCGTTTCCTGGCAAGTTAGCCAGCAAATTCGTCTGCATAGCCATGATTTCACACAAATGAGTGAGTTGTTAGGTGACGTGCAGGATTTGGGCACCGTGCAATCGATAGTATTTTCGCTGTCTGATGAATTAATCGAATCCACCCAGAACGAATTAATGCAGCAAGCTATCAGCAAATTTCGCGAGAAGGCGGCATTGATTCAGCAGCAATTTGATGAGCCGGGTTATCGTCTGGTCAATTTATCAGTGAACACCAGCGGTTATGCCCCGGTTCATCGCATGGAAAGCAGTATGATGATGTCTGCCGATATGAGTAGCAAAAGTGCACCGGCAGCTCTGGAAGCGGGCAGTAATAAAGTGTCTGTTGATGTGCATGGGCAGATTCAGTTAATCAGCGATACCACTACCTTGACCGATTGATCACTTGAGAAACAAATCATAGGCCGGGTTATCGGTTTCCAGCCAATAGACATAGCCGAGGTTGTCCAGAAACGCCTGAAATTCTTCATTGAATTCAGGCGTCACCTGGATACCAACCAGTACCCTGCCATAGGCAGCACCATGATTTCGATAATGAAACAGGCTTATATTCCAGCGTTGGCCTATATGTGTCAGAAAGCGTAACAACGCACCCGGCCGCTCTGGAAATTCAAAGCGAATCAAACGCTCATTTTCGGCTTGAGGTGCATGTCCGCCCACCATATACCGAACGTGCAATTTGGCCATTTCATTATCGGTGAAGTCAATCCATTGATAACCTGCCTGCGTCAGGTTCTCAAACAAAATCTGCCGCTCTTCTTCACGCCCCGACATACGTACACCGACAAATACATGTGCCTGCTGATTATCAGCGTAGCGATAATTGAATTCGGTGATGCCTCGATCTGCCAATGCTTTGCAGAAGCGCTGAAAGCTGCCCGGCTGTTCATCAATGGTAGCGGCAAACAACACTTCCCGGCGTTCACCGATTTCGGCACGTTCAGCCACATGCCGTAACCGGTCGAAGTTCATATTAGCGCCGCTGTTAATCACCACCATGGTTTTATTATGTAAACCATTTTGCTGAATGTATTTTTTCGCACCAGCAATCGATAAGGCACCTGATGGCTCCGCAATCGAACGGGTATCGTCAAAGACATCCATGATCGCCGCACAGATTTCATCTGTTTCCACGGTGACCACATGATCGACCGTCTTTTGTGCAATGCGGAACGGCTCTTCGCCAACCTGCCTGACCGCTGTACCATCGGCAAACAAACCAACCTGATCCAATTTGACACGCTCCCCCGCATCCAGAGCAGCTTTAAGGCTGGCAGCATCTGCCGGCTCAACCGCAATGATTTTAATTTCAGGCCAGATAGCTTTGATATAAGCCGCCATTCCAGCCAGTAATCCGCCACCACCTACGGGAATAAATACCGCGTATACCGGATCCGGATGCTGGCGCATGATTTCCATTGCAATTGTGCCCTGTCCGGCGATCACCAATGGATCATCATAGGGATGAATAAACACCCTGCCCTGATCAGTTGAAACCTGCTTAGCATAATCAAAGGCTTCATCGTAACTGTTGCCATGCAAGGTAATTTCAGCACCTAACATACGTACCGCTTCGACCTTGATGGGAGGCGTGGTGACGGGCATCACAATCACCGCAGAAATGCCCATTTTATTGGCGGCCAATGCCACGCCCTGCGCATGGTTTCCAGCTGAAGCGGCGACGACACCCTGTATACGCTCGGCTTCAGTTAAATGACTCATCCGGTTATAAGCGCCACGTAACTTAAAGGAAAATACCGACTGCAAGTCTTCGCGCTTAATCAGAATCTGATTATCCAGTCGCTTGGATAATCTTGGCATCAAATCCAAAGGTGTTTCGATAGCGACATCATAAACGCGCGCTTTGAGGATTTTTTCTACATAGCCTGTGAGCATGGGGTTCCAGATTCAGTCTGTTAGGTTAACGAAAGATGACTACGTTACCATTGACCGCTATTTATCTCTATAATTAGCCGGATAAAATCAAGCCATTCAAATTAACAAGGAATCGCAATGACTGCTGATGAAATGAAGAAACAAGCTGCCTGGTCGGCTTTGGAATATATTACTACCGACGGTGTTGTAGGTGTAGGCACTGGCTCTACCGTTAATCACTTTATCGATGCCTTAGCGACTATCAAACATCGCATCGAAGGTGCCGTGTCCAGCTCCAATGCTTCCACACAGCGTTTAAAAGATTATGGCATTGAAGTGTTTGATTTAAATGATGTGAAAGAAGTCGCGGTATATGTCGATGGTGCCGATGAGTCCAACCATAATCTGCAACTGATTAAAGGTGGTGGCGGTGCATTGACCCGCGAAAAAATTATTGCTGCGGTTGCTGATAAATTTGTCTGTATTGCTGACGCAACCAAATTGGTCGATGTATTGGGTAAATTCCCGTTACCGGTTGAAGTCATTCCGATGGCTCGTAGTTATGTTGCGCGTGAGATTGTCAAACTGGGCGGCCAACCGGTTTATCGTGAAGGTGTGATCACCGATAATCATAATGTCATCCTGGATGTACATGGTCTGGATATCATGGAACCTATCAAACTGGAAAAAACGCTGAACGATATCGTAGGCGTAGTGACTAACGGCTTGTTTGCCATGCGTCCTGCGGATGTGTTGTTGCTTGGCACCGAAAACGGCACTCAAACCGTCCATCCTAAATAATTTGCACCTGCCCGCTGTTAAGGCGGGCATTTTGCCAGAGCGAAAATATGTTCAGACCTCTAAGTGTCTATATCGGCACCCGTTATACCCGGGCCAAACGGCGTAATCATTTTATTTCGTTCATTTCCATGACCTCCATGCTGGGTGTTGCACTCGGTGTGGCGGCGTTGATTACTGTTTTGTCCGTAATGAATGGCTTTGAAAAGGAATTACGTGAACGGATTCTGGGAATGACTTCGCATGCCTTTGTTACCGGTTCCGGCGGCACGTTGTCTGACTGGCAAAAAGCAGAAGCTTTAATTGAAGGCTTTCCCCGCGTCATGAGTTCTGCCCCATTCGTGGAAGGCCAGGCGATGCTGAATCAAGGAAGCCGGGTTCGTGGGACCCAAATTCGCGGTGTGGATCCAGCTCTGGAGCCAAAAGTCTCTTCGATTGGCGACAAAATCATTCAGGGTCGTTTTGATTCTCTGCAACCAGGAAGTTACGGCATTATTCTGGGTAAGGATCTGGCTATCGCAATGGGTGTGGGCACCGGCGATAAAATTACTGTCATAACCCCGCACGTCACCCCAACTCCTGCGGGGGTGATTCCTCGCCTGAAACGTTTGACTGTCGCCGGTGTGTTTGAAATCGGAATGTATGAATATGACAGTGCTCTGGCCATCATGAATATCGAGGATGCCGCTAATTTATTCCGTATTCCCGGTAAAGTGACAGGACTGCGCTTACAACTGGATGATGTTTACCAGGCACCACGAATTACCCGAGATTTATTACAAACCTTACCAGCAGAATACCGGGCAGCCGACTGGACCTATCAACACGCCAACTTTTTCCGTGCATTAAAAACAGAAAAAACCGTGATGTTTGTCATCCTGATGCTGATTGTCGCTGTTGCAGCATTTAACATTGTTTCAACATTGGTAATGATGGTCACGGATAAATATTCAGATATCGCCATTCTGCGAACGTTGGGCATGTCGCCACGCGGCATTATGGGGATCTTCATGGTGCAAGGCATTGTGATTGGACTGATAGGCACCCTGCTGGGGGTAATTGGCGGAGTCATTCTGGCGCTGAATGTATCGAATATTATTGCCTGGATTGAGATGCTGCTGGGTTATCAATTCCTGCCAGCGGAGGTCTACTACATTAGTGACCTGCCCTCAGAGCTAAACTGGAATGATGTGACCGTTATCGGTATTACCGCGTTTGTATTATCGATCCTGTCGACCATTTACCCTTCCTGGCGTGCCGCTCAGGTGAAACCGGCTGAGGCATTACGCTATGACTAATCATGTGATTCGCTGCCAGAATCTGGTGAAACGATATAAAGACGGCAATCTGGAAACGCCTGTATTACAGGATGTTAATCTTCAGGTGGTTGCAGGTGACCGTATAGCGATTGTCGGCAGTTCCGGTTCAGGCAAAAGTACCTTGCTGCATCTCTTAGGTGGACTGGACAGCCCAACCAGCGGACAGATTGAAGTATTGGATCAGGATATCAGTAAGCTGTCCGTCAATGCTTTGAGTAAACTGCGTAACCAATCTTTGGGATTTGTTTACCAGTTTCACCATTTGCTACCAGAGTTTACTGCAGAAGAGAATGTCGCCATGCCTCTGGTCATCGGCGGTATGCACCCTAAATCAGCGAAACAACAAGCATCTGAATTATTACAACAAGTGGGCCTTGGCCATCGCGTACATCACAAACCCAGCGAATTATCGGGTGGTGAACGTCAACGTGCAGCTTTAGCCCGTGCCTTGATTACCAAACCCGCCTGCCTATTGGCCGATGAGCCCACCGGCAACCTGGATCATCATACCGCTGAAGGGATTTTTGATTTGATTATGCAACTGAATGCCGAATTGGGTACTGCGCTGGTAATAGTGACCCATGACCGTCAATTAGCTGCCAGAATGGATCAGCAATTAACCTTAATCGACGGTAAGTTACAAAACTGACTTTATGGCTGGTTATTGTCGTTATCCTGTCGTGCTTTTTGACGGCGATAACGTTTTAACCAGCTATTAATCACCACCAGACGCCAGATCAATCGCACGATAATGACACCGGCCACGGCCGCAAACGCACCACAAACCACCGAACCAAGTAAGAACGGTTGCCAGACAAAGCCTATCTCCTGCCACAACCATTCCAGACTAAAAGCGAATTCATGGGTACGCAGTGGTACATCAAGCAATGTAGCGCCGACTTTGTAAGTAAAAAAGTAGATTGGCGCCATGGTCAACGGATTGGTTATCCAGACACACATTACTGCAATAGGCAGATTTACCCGTAACCAGATAGCCAGCAGACCAGCTACCAGCATTTGACCCGGCATCGGTATAAAGGCAAAGAAAACCCCTATCGCAACTGCCGCAGATACCGATCGGCGATTAAGGTGCCATAATTCCGGAGCCATTATCCTTTCGCCAAAACGACGCATGTGCTTATGCTCGCGCATCGTCACATGATCTGGCATTATTCGTTTTAGGAACTTACGAGGCATTATGTCTCAGCATTACGGACAAACGGCGGTCATTATAGGGATATATGATCAAACCTGCCATTGCATTTTTGTCAGGCTGTTTATTAGTGGCATGGTTGCCGCAGCTACCCTCATTGTATTGGCTGCTCACACTATTCCCCTTGATTGTTATTGCCTGGCGTTGGTCACAATGGACCATTTTGTGGTTTATTGTTGCTCTACTATGGACCGGTATCCAGACGCATATCAGATTAGATAATCAACTTGATGCCACACTTGAACGACAAGATATTCTGGTCAGTGGTTTCATTACTTCACTTCCCCATCATAACGTTCAACACGTTCGTTTTGAATTCAAACCAGAAAACAGCAGCGTAAAATTACCCGCCAAACTTCGTCTAAGCTGGTATTTTCCACCAGATATCACTCCCCAGGCCAACGAAAAATGGCAATTGCTAGTTCGTTTAAAAATGCCTCAAGGCATGGCGAATCCCGGCGGTTTTGATTATGAATCCTGGTTATTCCAGCAACAGATCGGCGCGACAGGTTATATACGACAATCAGAGCTGAATAAAAAGTTACAATCCGCCCCGATGTATTCGGTTAACTACTGGCGTGCAACATTAATCGAAAAGATGACTTCTCTAATGGAACATAGCTCGCATCTGGCCCTGATTCAGGGGCTGGGCGTTGGAAGTCGAGATCTCATGCAACCAGAACAATGGGAAACCTTAAGAAAGACTGGTACCAGTCATCTGTTAGCGATATCCGGTCTACATATTGGTCTGGCGGCTGCTTTGGGATTTTTTGCTGTCAAAACCGTTTGGCGGATGCGCAGTCGACACTTATTAATATTAAGTGATCGGCAAGCGGGCGCTATGGGTGGCTTTTTACTCGCTGTGTTTTATGCACTGCTGGCCGGTTTATCCATCCCAACGCAACGCGCTTTAGTGATGGTCAGTGTGGTCATGCTCAGTATTTTTATCAAGCGCCGTGTTGAACCGTTACAGGTGTTAAGCCTGAGTTTAATACTTGTTCTATTTATCGATCCGTTTGCTGTGTTGGCCGTGGGTTTCTGGTTATCATTTGCTGCCGTCATCTGCATTTTGTACGTAGCACAATATCGACAACCTGCCCGAAAATGGCTTTGGTTGCATATTCACTTTTGGATAGCCGCTGGCTTGACGCCTCTGTTGCTGCTGTTTTTTCAGGAAACCTCTCTGATAGCACCGTTGGCCAATTTACTGGCTGTGCCTTTGGTGAGTTTTCTGATTGTGCCGCTATTGTTATTAACACTGCTGCTCTTAAGCTTTGATGTACAGATAGCAGCATGGCTGCTGCATCTTACCGAAAGGCTATTGTCGTTATTGTGGTGGTATCTGGATTGGCTGGCGCAATTACCTATATCCGTTTGGCAAACTCCGGTATTTTCCATCGGATTGCTTAGTCTGTCAGTCATTGGCATCTTGATATTGCTCGCACCGCGCGGTTGGCCGTTACGCTGGCTAGGCCTCATATTGATCCTGCCGCTATTCTGGTACAGCCCAAAACGACCTGATGCGGCTGAAATCTGGTTTACATTATTAGATGTAGGCCAAGGCTTATCAGCCGTTGTACAAACCCAAAATCATACTCTGGTGTTTGATACGGGTCCGACATTTGGTGATTTTGATACCGGCTCGGCAGTCGTTGTACCGTACCTTCGTCATCTTGGCGTAAAAAACTTGGATACCTTGGTGATTAGTCATGCGGATAATGATCATATCGGTGGAGCTCATGCGGTTTTGTCTAATTATCCTGCCAGACAAATCCTGAGTAGTGATCCCGATAAACTAACTGACAGTGCGCTTTGTCAGCAGGGTCAATCATGGCAATGGGATGAGGTTCTATTTGAGGTGTTACATCCGTCTAATAATGATAGCGGCAGTCGGAACGACTTATCCTGTGTCCTCAAAATCAGCAGTCAATATGGCAGCATCTTATTAACCGGTGACATTGAACGACGGTCAGAATCCGGCCTGGTCAGACAATATGCCCGCCAACTCAATGCCGATATTTTAATCGCACCTCACCATGGCAGTCGCAGTTCATCTTCTTTGGCATTTATCCAGCAGGTTTCCCCCCGATTTGTGTTATTTGCCAGCGGCTATCAAAATCGTTATAACTTTCCTGCTGCCGATGTAGTTGCCCGCTATCATGAGATGGGTAGCAAAACCTATCAAACGGGCAGGCTGGGCGCATTGTTTATCAAACTCGATCGAAAAATGAATTTAATGCCCACAGGCTGGCGTGAACAACATCGAAGATTATGGATGCGTAACGCTACTGAATAAATGCGTTTTCACGTATCATGGCAACATTTATTTCACTGGGACGGATGGAGCATGCTGGAACTATTTAAAGCAGGTGGCTGGCTGATGTTACCGCTACTTGGCTGTTCGATAATTGCCATTGCGATTATTGCCGAGCGATTTTGGAGCCTGCAACAACGTCGAATTGCACCACCTGAATTAATCACCCAAATCTGGCAATGGTTACAGTTCAAGCAAATCGACCAATACCGCATTAATTCGCTGCAAAAGAACTCTCCTCTCGGTCAAATTCTCGCGGCCGGTCTGATTAATCGCAACAGTTCCCGTGAGATCACCAAGGAAAGCATTGAAGATACCGGACGTCACGTCACCCAGCAGCTGGAACGCAATCTCAATACCTTGGGAACCATTGCGGCGATTTCACCTTTAATAGGATTGTTAGGTACGGTCATTGGTATGATCAAAGTCTTTGCGGTCATCACACTGGAAGGTGTCGGCAATCCGGAAACGCTCGCAGGCGGTATTTCCGAGGCTTTACTCACTACTGCTGCCGGTCTGGTTGTGGCCATTCCCAGTGTAATCTTTTATCGCTACTTCCGCGGCAAAATTAATCAGCTGGTAGTGAGCATGGAAGAACAGGCCATGCAGTTAATCGAAATGTTACATGGCGAACGTGAGTTTGATCCTGATGAGGCGCGTTCGCAATGAAACTGTTGCCGCGGAACTCTGAAGAGCCCGACGTCAATCTGACTCCGATGATTGATGTGGTGTTTCTGTTGCTGCTGTTTTTTATGGTATCCACCAGCTTTATTCGGGAAAGCTCTCTAAAAGTGGATTTACCTGAAGCCAGCGGTCAGGCATTAGCCGAACAGGAATCACCGATTGATATTATCATTCGGGCGAATGGTGAAGTGCTGGTCAACGATATCCCAATGACCGAGCTGACACGTGATGCCTTACGTGATTTGCTAAAAACCACCGCAGGGGATAATGACAATCCGCACATTATTATCAGTGCAGATGCCAATGCCGAATACCAGCATATTGTGACGGCAATGGATGCAGCACAATTACTTGGTTTTACCCGTTTGACACTGGCAACACGCCAAAAAACAACTGAGATTCCATGAAACAAACTGCCAGCGAGATGAGCGCTTTTCAACTATATAAGCGCCTGCTTTCCTATGTAAAACCTTACTGGTTGGTGTTTGGCGCTGTTATTTTGTCCATGCTTGTTTATGCTGCCAGCGAAACGGCCATGGCCGCCTTGATGAAACCCCTGATGGATGGCAGTTTTGTTGAAAAAGATCCGTTTATTATTAAATGGATACCCATCGCATTAATCGGTATTTTTCTGATTCGAGGCGTTGCCAATTTCCTGACTACATATGGTTTGGGCTGGATCGCCCGGAATGTGATCATGACCTTGCGAACGGAAATGTTTGATCGTTTGCTGACCTTACCCGCCAGCTTTTATGACAAAAGTACTTCCGGTCAGCTGATGTCAAAATTGTTATATGACGTTGAGCAGGTAGCTGATGCTGCCACCGATGCCATTTTGGTACTGGTTCGGGATACATTGACAATTATCGGCTTACTGGCATGGATGATTTATCTGAACGGCATGCTGTCATTAATCATCTTGCTGACCGTGCCATTTATCGGTTTACTGGTCTACAAAATCAGTACCCGTTTCAGACGCATCAGTAAAACTATTCAGGACTCCATGGGCGATGTGAGTCATACCTCCAGTGAGGTTATCGAGGGGCACCGTGAAGTCAAAACCTTTGGCAGCCAGCAATATGAAGCGAAACGTTTTGACAAGGTCAATCAGCTCAATCGTCGTCAGCGGATGAAAAAAATCGCTACTGAGGCAACCAGTCAGCCAATTATTGAATTGATTGCCGTTCTGGGCTTAGCCGTTGTTATTTATCTGGCCACCTTACCGCAGATGCTTGAACAGATTACTGTGGGCACTTTTATTTCCTTCATCACGGCGATGTTTATGATTCTGACACCGCTTAAACGCCTCACCAAACTTAACTCCAAACTGCAGGCGGGTATTGCCGCCGCTGACAGTGTATTTACCATGCTGGATCAAAAACCAGAAGCCGATACCGGCGAGCAACAGCTTAAACGTGCTAAAGGTGATATTCGCTACGAACAGGTCAGCTTTCAGTACGACACTACGTCACGAAAAGTGCTGGACAACATCAGCTTTGAAATTAAGGCGGGTCAGACTATCGCTTTTGTCGGCCATTCCGGCAGTGGTAAAACCACTCTGGTAAGTTTGTTACCTCGGTTTTATTCGCCGACTGAAGGTCGGGTTTTAATTGATGATATTGATATCACCACACTTAAATTACTGGATTTGCGTAAACAGATTTCTCTAGTCAATCAACAAGTTATTCTGTTCAACGATACTATTTCCAATAATATTACCTACGGACAGAAGGAAGACATTGCTGAAGAAAAAATTATTGAAGCAGCTAAAGCCGCACATGCCTGGGAGTTCATCCAGAAACTGCCCGAAGGCTTGCAAACTCAAGTCGGACAGAATGGCGTATTACTCTCCGGCGGGCAACGCCAACGTCTTGCCATTGCCCGAGCCTTGTTACGTGATACGCCTATTCTGATTCTGGATGAGGCCACCGCCTCACTTGACTCTGAAGCCGAAAGACATATTCAATCAGCATTAGAAAACCTGATGCAAAGCCGGACAACTCTGGTGATTGCTCACCGGCTTTCCACCATAGAAAAGGCTGATCTTATTGTGGTGATGCATGACGGACATATTGTCGAGACAGGTACACATCAGCAATTGCTGGAGAAAGGTCATCACTATGCTGAATTACATCGCTTGCAGTTTCAGCAGCAATAATGAAAACCGATTGGCTAACCAATAGCTGGTATCACCCCACTCCGCTCACTTGGTTATTATTGCCTTTAAGCTGGCTATATCGACTGATTATTCTGCTGCGACGCCAGGCATATCGGGTTGGCTTCTTCAAGCAATTGTCATTGCCGGTACCGGTAATTGTGGTGGGTAATATCAGTGTAGGTGGCAGCGGCAAAACGCCTTTTGTCATCTGGTTAGCCCGGTATTTAAAACAGCAGGGTTGGCGGCCGGGTATTATCAGTCGTGGTTATGGTGGCAAAGCCGAACACTATCCCTGCAATGTGCATCAACACAGCCTGGCTTCAGAAGTCGGCGATGAACCGCTGTTGATCCATCGGCGCACTCAGTGTCCGGTAGTGGTTGCTGCAGATCGGCTTGCAGCCGGCAAACAGTTACTGGCAGAAAATGACTGTAATATCATTATCACTGATGATGGTTTGCAGCATTACCGACTGCAACGAGATTTGGAAATCGTCATTCTTGATAAGAATCGCGGTCTGGGAAATCAGGCTTGTTTACCTGCAGGACCATTGCGAGAATCAACCTCGCGGTTACAAACGGTCAATTTTATTATTCACCATGGTGAGGGAAGTAATGCTGATCTGACGATGCAACTACAGATCCAGCAAGCTATTCAATTGCAGAAAGAAATAACTCAAAAACCGTTATGTGAATTTAGCAATACACCTGTTCATGTCGTTGCCGGTATCGGACATCCACAGCGTTTTTTTGACCAATTGCAACAACAGTTCGGCTTAACCGTTATCCCGCATGCCTTTGCGGATCATCATCGTTATACTGCCGCTGATTTCCAGTTTGCCGAGCCATACCCCATACTGATGACAGAAAAAGATGCGGTAAAATGTCAGGCATTTGCGACAAACAACATGTGGTATGTGCCTGCTGAGGCGCAGCTGAGCCCTTCGCTTGGCCCTGAAATCGATAAAAAACTAAGAGAGCTTTTACATGGATAAGACCTTATTGGAAATACTTGCCTGTCCTGTCTGCAAGAGTAGCGTTGTCTATCAAAAGCAATCGCAGGAATTGATTTGCAAAGCCTGTCGGGTCGCCTATCCCATTCGGGATGAAATCCCAGTCATGCTGATAGATGAGGCGCGTGAACTGACTGCGGAAGAAATCGACTGATGCAATTTAAAATCATTATACCCGCCCGCTTTGCCTCAAGCCGGCTACCCGGTAAACCTTTGCGTGAAATTGCAGGCAAACCGATGATTCAGCATGTCTATGAGCGCGCGTTGGCCAGTGAAGCGAGTGAAGTCATTATCGCAACAGATGATCAGCGTATTGCCGATGCAGCGAAAAGTTTTGGTGCAGATGTCTGCATGACCCGGGATGATCATATTTCCGGCACTGATCGTTTGGCTGAAGTGGCTCAGTTAAGGGCATTTCATGGCGATGATTTAGTGGTCAATGTACAGGGAGATGAGCCCTGTTTGCCAGCCGTGTTGATTAATCAGGTGGCAGCGGATTTGGCGCACCATCGTGAAGCTGCAATTACTACGTTATACAGCCCGCTAGAAAACGCTGAACAGGTATTTGATCCTAATATCGTTAAAGTAGTGGTGGATGCTAAAGGTTATGCGATGTATTTCAGCCGCGCCCCTATTCCATGGTTACGCGAGCATTTTAATAACAAACAGGCACTCGACAACGTCACTATGCCGCATTTAAAGCATGTTGGTATGTATGCCTATCGAGCAGATTTTTTGCATCGTTATCATGAATTACCGCCTGCGCCGCCGGAACAATTTGAATCATTGGAACAGCTTCGGGCGCTTTACCATGGCAATCGGATTCACTTGACAGAAGCTCAGGTTGATCCTGGACATGGAGTTGATACTGAACAGGACTTACTGGCCGTAGAGGCCTTGCTCTCTCAGTAATTGATCCAGACCAGCTGAGACTAATTCGGCATGCAGTTCACCTTCACCATCAAAAACCGGTAAAACATGGGTCACAGGAACCGGGCGATGCCCTTCTCCATATTGTGTTGGCTGGATATTACTGTCCTGATTGAGCTCCTGTAATACCAGTTCACAGCCATCTAACAACTCAATAATTTCACAGCGTTGATGGTGGTATACGACTTGCTGACCAATCAGGTTCAGCAAGTCGTCACAGGTAAATTTATGATTCCTTGGCATCTGCTTTAGGACTCTCTTCCGTTGGTTTTGTTTTTTCAACCTTCTGAGTCTCATTATCAGCCGAAGCAGGATTTTTTTCTACCTCATTTGCATCACGATTTTCTTTGTCTTTTGGAGGTGCACCACGTCGGCGACGATTATTACTGCTGGCACCGGTGCTAGTACGTGAGCGGCGTGGCGCTGGTTTTTGCGGTATTTTATTACCGTCCACCTCTGGCTCAGTCGATACTGGAATGGCATTACCATTTACTTCCGGTTCCGGCGCAGGTATCGCATTGCCATTCACTTCTGGCGGCGGTGTCGGAATAGCGTTGCCTTTTTCGACGGGTTCAGCTTTTTCTACAGAATCCGTGGTAACGGCACCCGTAGCTGCTGTATCACCTTCACCACGTCCACGACGTCGGCGTCCGCCACGACGCGAACGTTTTGCGTTTGGATTACGTGTTTTATCGTCACCAGTCGTATCCGTTGCAGGCTTATTATCCGGCATTACGGTTTCAGCTGAAGCAGATTCGGAAGTTTTAGCACTTTTCGGCTCATCACTGGCATTAGCATCCGGACGACGGGGACGGTTATTTCGCCGATTGCTATTATTTCGACCTCGACTGCGACGGTTTTGATTTCTCGCTTCTTTTTCCACATCAGTCTCTTTTTCTGCGGCACGTTGCTTTGATGTATCGACAGACTCTTCAACAGGAGCTCCTGTTAAGACACCTAATAAACGCTTCAGCAGACTTGGTTTGCGCTCAGCCGCAGCAGGTTTAATGATCGGCGCCGGAGCGATGGGAGCAATCCCGGTAACGGCAGGCTGTTCCAAAACGGCTTTTTCTTTTAAAACAACGGTTGCTTCAATTTCTGGCGTCGTAATTAATTGATGGCTACTGGTCTGCTTTTCATTACCATCTTTAATGCGTTCGATATCGTAATGTGGTGTTTCCAGATGCGGATTAGGAATCAGCACCAGACGCACATTGTGACGTTTTTCAATCGCATCAATCTGAGCACGTTTTTCGTTCAGCATAAAAGTGGCAACAGAAACCGGCAATTGAATCACCAGTTGGCTGACATTGTCTTTGGTCGCTTCTTCTTCCACCAGACGCAATACCGCTAAACCCAGGGACTCAACGCCTCTCACATGGCCCAAACCAGCGCAACGCGGGCAGACTTCCTGATGTGCATCGCCTAATGCCGGACGCAGACGCTGACGGGACATTTCCAACAAACCAAAGCGGGAAATACGGCCAATCTGCACCCGTGCCCGATCCGATTTCAAATGGTCACGCAAACGGTTTTCAACTTCACGCTGATTACGGGTTGGCCCCATATCAATAAAGTCGATAACCACCAGCCCCCCCAAATCACGCAAGCGTAATTGACGGGCAATTTCCTCTGCCGCTTCGAGATTGGTGTTGAGCGCAGTTTCCTCAATATCACCGCCCTTGTTGGCACGCGCCGAGTTGACATCAATTGAAATCAACGCTTCCGTTGGATCAATGACCAGCGCACCACCGGAAGGTAAACGCACTTCATGGCGGAAGGCGCTCTCAATCTGGCTTTCCAACTGATAACGGGTAAATAATGGAACTTTGTCTTGATACAGCTTGAATTTGCTTAATTCATGCGGCATCACCATACGCATGAAATCGTAACCGGTTTGATAAACCTCAGGGGAATCCACCAGAATTTCACCAATGTCTTTACGTAAATAATCACGTAATGCACGGATGATGATATTACTTTCCTGATACACCAGAAACGGTGCAGCGCGGTCTTTGGTGGCTAAATCAATGGCTGTCCATAACTGAACCAGATATTCCAGATCCCATTGCAGTTCTTCAGTTTGCTTGCCAACCCCAGCTGTGCGGACAATCATGCCCATACCTTCAGGGATTTCCAGCTCACGTAAGGCTTCTTGCAGTTCAGCGCGATCATCGCCTTCAATGCGGCGAGAAATACCACCGGCACGTGGGCTGTTTGGCATCAGAACCAGATAACGACCTGCCAGGCTGATAAATGTTGTCAGTGCAGCGCCTTTATTGCCACGCTCTTCTTTTTCAATCTGAATAACCAGTTCCTGGCCAACAGAAAGCACATCCTGCACATTAATGCGGCCATTATTTTCGCCGTCATCTTTAGTTTGTCTGAAATACGTTTTACTGATTTCTTTTAGTGGCAGAAAGCCTTGGCGTTCAGAACCGTATTCAACAAAAACAGCCTCAAGGCTGGGTTCTACACGAGTGATTTTACCTTTATAAATATTGCCTTTCTTTTGCTCTCTGGAAGGGGTGTCGATATCCAGATCGAACAAGCGCTGGCCATCGACCATCGCGACACGCAACTCTTCCTCGTGTGTTGCGTTAATTAAAATTCGTTTCATTCATAAACCTCAGTTAGAGGTTCACGCGTCGGTACAGCCAGTAAGCCGGGCGGCATCAGCCTGCCCAGATCCAGAACGGCGTTTTATCAGCAATATAATCAACTAGTCGGGCACTGCCAGCATCGAATCATCAGATTGCTGGTCATTAATACAATGTCATCACATTGTGGCTGCAATAGGGTTCTGCAACGCTACATAACGGCTTGCGACTCTCTTTAGCCACAAACCGTTTGATTATTTACTTCGTCGCCCTGTCTCGTACATTTTTTGCTATTTGTTTTGCTGTAGCCAGACGTGGGAACCATTATTCTCAAAACAAGCTCCGTTTTGGGAGCCATGCATCACTGAACCCCTGTTCAGCGTATTCAAATTCGTTTCGTGTCCTCAGCCGCATCAACCCCATTCCTAGGGGGCGCGACGTTTGCTTAGGCCTGTTCATCAGAAAGTCGGTATACTGACCTCATTTTACGTACAGACCAACGGCGAAATATATCAGTCTGCAACCACATCAGCAAGAAATAACCTAACATTATTCTATGGCGAATTCTCCACAAGCATCACCGGCAGTTCAATTTATCGATATCAGGGCCGATCAGGCAGGTCAACGTATTGATAATTTTTTGATTACATTGGAAAAAGGCGTTCCCAAAAGCCGGATTTATCGTGCATTGCGCAAAGGTGAAGTTAGGGTCAACAAAGGTCGCATTAAACAGACCTACCGGCTACAGGCCGGTGATCAAGTGCGAATCCCTCCGCTTCGGGTCAGTGAAAAAGTAATTATCACTGAATTATCAGAGTCGCTGACCGATGCACTTGAACAGTCTATTCTACTGGAAGACGATGCACTGTTGGTCATCAATAAACCTTCGGGTCTGGCAGTACACGCTGGCAGCCAGATCCAGATAGGCGTTATAGAGGCTATGCGCATTATCCGTCCGCAAAATAGTTTTGTGGAACTGGTGCATCGACTGGATCGCGATACCTCGGGTTGTCTGGTGATAGCCAAAAGTCGTGAGGCCCTGCTCAATCTGCAGGAGCAGATGAAAACTTCTGAAACGGATAAACGCTACCTTACGTTGACCATGGGCCGTTGGCCGGCTCAGGAAAATATCGTTGACCTGGCTTTACAGAAAAACACGCTGAGTTCAGGTGAACGCATGGTGGCGCCGGATATTAACGGTAAAAAATCCAAGACACTATTTGAGGTAAAACAGGATTTTGCCGGATGTCAGCTGGTTGCTGCCAAACTTTATACCGGTAGAACACACCAGATTCGGGTCCATAGTGCCAGCCAATCACATCCGGTTGCCGGTGATGAAAAATATGGTAACCGCGAATTTAATAAACGTCTTAAACAAATCGGCTTAAAACGCATGTTTTTGCATGCATGGCAACTGTCTATCAAGCATCCAATCACTCATGAACCGGTGACTTTTCATGCCGAATTACCTGACACATTAAAAGCTGTATTAAAGCAACTGGAAGGCCGGTCATGAGTCAATATCAAATGATCGTTTTCGACTGGGATGGCACCCTGATGGATTCCACCGGCCATATCGTATTCTGCATGCGGGAGGCTATTCACAAGTTGCAATTGTCCCCATTAACCGATAACGCCATCAGCCAGATTATTGGTTTGGGATTACCCGAAGCCGTCCGCACACTCTATCCGAACAGCACCGATGCCGATATTAAGCAACTAGCCATGGCGTATCGGGAAATCTGGCTGAACCATCCGCATGAATTGCCAATGTTTGATAATGCCGTTGAGTTATTGCATAAATTGGCTGATCAGAATATTTTCCTTGGTGTCGCGACAGGTAAAGGTCGTCGGGGTCTGGACAAAGTTCTTGCTGCTACCGGTTTGGCTGATTTATTTACCGCTACCCGCTGTGCTGATGAGTGCCATTCCAAACCGCATCCGCAAATGCTTGAAGAGTTGATAAGCTTCTGTGGTGTTGAAGCAGACTCCACGATGATGATTGGCGATACAGAATTTGATCTGCTTATGGCACATAATGCCGGGGCGAAAAGTGTTGCTGTAACACACGGCGCGCATGCTTTGGATCGTTTACAAGCCTGTAAGCCATTTCATATTGTGGATGACTTATTTGCATTGGATGAATGGTTGCATGGCAACAACCAACGGTTTTGATTATGATGTGACCCACTAACTTTAATTGTTCAGGATGAAACACAATGGCAACTTTTGGCGACTTCCCACCGGAACACAAACAAGATTCACAGAGTGCTGCAGCACAAAATGACCAATGGGAACGTAAAATCTTACAAGACCTCGCTTTTGCTGCCATAAAAGAGCAACGCGCCTCACGCCGCTGGGGATATGTATTCAAATTCCTGATACTGCTTTATCTTGTTGCAATATTTCTAATGACGAGACCGTTTGGTGGAAGCAACCTACCCTCCGGCCCCCACACCGCATTGGTTGAAGTAAACGGCGTGATCGCGCCAGAGACAGAAGCCAGTGCAGATCGTGTTGTAACGGGTATTCGTGATGCATTTGAGAGTCCACAGGCCAAAGGTTTGATTATTCGCATGAACACGCCAGGCGGCAGTCCGGTTCAATCCGGCGTCATCAATGATGAAATTACCCGTTTACGTACGACACGTCCCGACTTTCCGGTTTATGCCGTGATTCAGGATGTCTGTGCATCAGGCGGGTATTATATTGCGGTGGCGGCTGATGAAATTTACGCTGATAAAGCCAGTATTGTCGGTTCTATCGGGGTTCGCATGGATAGTTTTGGCTTTACCGAAGCGATGGATAAACTGGGTGTTGAGAGGCGCTCATTAACCGCGGGCGACAATAAAGCCTTCCTGGATCCGTTTATGCCCCTTAAAGAACAGGATGTTGAGCACGCCCATCAAATGCTCAACAATATTCATCAACAATTTATTGATGTGGTCAAAACCGGCCGTGGTGAGCGCTTGAAAAACGATGCTGATATCTTCTCGGGATTGTTCTGGTCCGGCGAACAGGCGCTTGAACTCGGCCTGATTGATGGACTGGCTAATAGTAGTACGGTGGCCAGAGATATCGTTGGCGCCGAAGAAATTGTTGATTACACACCTCGCCCGAGTTATCTGGATCGTTTTGCTGGTAGTCTGGGCGTGAAAATCAGTGAAACATTAATCAGTAGTCAATATTGGAATCTTCGCTAATGGATACCGGACATCATGATGAATTAGTGGCTAAAGCGCTGGCTGATCGCGAGGAATTATTCCGCTACGCCGATCTGAAACATCCACTGATTGCTTTGTTATTTAATGAAGCATCGCTGGACAAGTTAACCCCTGATGAATCGAGTGAATCATCATGGCTCTGACACCTCAATCACTGGTTAATAAGTCACTTGAGCTGGTCTCACCGCCCAGCACCTATGCCCGGCTGGATGAACTGATTCATGATCCCAATAGTGCTATTGATGACATCAGTAAAGTTATCAATACGGATCCGGCATTAACGACACGGCTACTGAAGATCGTCAACAGTCCGTTTTATGGTTTTCCGTCACAAATCAACACGATTTCACGCGCCATTACCGTTATTGGCACCCGTGAATTGACCAATCTGGTTCTGGCGACTTCGGTGGTCAATGCATTCAGCGGTATTCCCAAAACGCTGATGGAAATGAACATCTTCTGGCGCCATAGTCTGGCCTGTGCAATTTGTGCCAAATTATTAGCTGAAGCGGCTGGACACAAACAAAGTGAACAGTATCTGATTGCCGGACTGCTGCATAACATCGGTAGCCTGGTTTTATATCAATCCGTGCCGGAATTGTCAGCTGAATCCATCAAAAGTGCCCGCTTTGGTCATGAGGTCTTGCATCTGGCAGAGCAACGGGTGATTGGTTTCGATCATACCGAAGCAGGAGAAGCGTTAATTCAGGCATGGCGTTTGCCTGAGTCCCTTGGTTTTGTTGCCAGACATCACCATAATCCACTGGCTTCGGGCTATGCGGCTGAAGTCTGCATCGTGCATGTTGCCGATGTTATGGTCAGTGCCGTTCCATTTGGCCATAGCGGTGATCAACATGTACCGCCGCTGGATCCTGTGGCCTGGGATAGACTGGAGTTACAGCCGGAAGTTATTCCCCCCATACTCCGCAAAGTTGCCATTCAATTGGAACATCTGGCAGCAAACTTATTATAAAACTCACTTATACGAACAGAAAACAAACAAGCAAGAGGCAAACATGAGAACAGTATTACTTGGCGCGCCGGGTTCCGGTAAAGGTACCCAGGGTGTTTTTCTATCGAAAAAATTCAATATCCCGCAAATATCTACTGGTGATCTGCTGCGTGCCGCAGTCACCGCAGGTTCTGAATTAGGTAAACAGGCTAAATCTGCGATGGATGCCGGTGCGCTGGTTTCAGATGAAATCGTGATTGGGCTCATTCGTGAACGACTGACCCATGATGATGCCAGAAATGGTTATATTCTCGATGGCTTCCCACGTAATATTGCTCAGGCCGAAGCGTTAGATAAAATGCTTGGCGATCTGGGCCAGCCGCTGCAGGGTGTTGTGTTGCTTGATGTGCCATTCACAGAGCTGATGCAGCGATTAACAGGCCGTCGTACCTGTAAAGATTGTGGTGCCATTTTTAACGTGCATTTATCACCACCGGCTAAGGAAGGTGTCTGTGATAACTGTGGTGGTGAGTTATTTCAGCGCCAGGATGACAACGAAGCCACTATCGAAAATCGTCTGAAAGTCTATGAAGAGCAAACCGCACCGTTAGTGGGTTTTTATCAGCAACAGAATAAACTGCATACGATTAAAGGCACCGGGGATATCGATGCGATTACCGATGCAGTTGGCGCCATTTTCGACGACATCTGATTTGTATTAGCACGATGGCAGTTATTCTGGCCACCGGCATTGCCACGCTGGATATTATCAACGAAGTTGCCAGTTATCCGGCTGAAGATGCTGAAGTTCGGGCATTGTCACAACGCATGAGCCGGGGTGGTAATGCCAGCAACACCCTTTGCGTGTTGAGTCAGCTGGGCCATAAGAATTATTTGGCGGCAACATTAATTGATGAAGCTGACGGGCACATTATCGAAGCCGATCTCAATCGCTATCAGATTAATACACAGTTTTGCCCTCGTCTTAATCAAGGCAAAATGCCCACATCTTATATTACGCTGAATCGACAGAACGGTAGCCGAACCATAGTGCATCATCGTGATTGTCCTGAGCTAACTTTTGCCACATTTGAGAAAATCGATTTAAGCTTGTTTGACTGGTTGCACTTTGAAGGTCGTAACGTTACAGAGTTAGCAAAAATGCTCGAACATTGCCGACAAAACTCACCAAATGTGCCGATATCCCTGGAAATTGAAAAACCTCGTGACGGTATCGAAAGTTTATCCGGGATGGCTGACTGGCTGTTTTTCTCCAGAGCATACGCTGAATCAAAAGGTTATCGTCTCGCTGAGGATTTGTTTGATGATCTTTGTCATGCACATTCGGCAACCTGCACCTGGGGTGCAGAGGGAGCGTATGGCTGGCACAATGCACAGATGATTTTTTGCCCCGCGACCAAAATTCCTAAGGCAGTCGACAGTCTGGGAGCTGGTGACACCTTTAATGCCGGCATGATCCATAGTCTGTTGGCAAAAAAGTCGCTTAATGACAGTCTGCAATTTGCCAGTCAGTTGGCCGCCAACAAATGCCAACAATATGGTTTTGAAAATCTTGTTAAATCGTTATGAAAAAATTTGTATGTCATATCAAAGACCTGAAAGATCATCATAGTTATGGTTATCAGATCGCACTGGAAGACGGAGAGCTGGATATCCTGGTAATACGCCAGGGTAAAGATGTCCGGGCTTATCTCAATCATTGTCCGCATCTGGGAATCCCATTGAACTGGCAACCGGATAAATTTTTATCAGTGGAAGAAACACATATCCAATGTTCTACTCACGGGGCATTATTTACGCTGGAAGAAGGGTATTGTATTTCTGGCCCATGCCGCGGACAGAGTCTGACAGCCCTGCAGACAGAAGTAGATGAGTTAAATAACTTATATCTGGTCTCACAATAATAAAATTCTGACCGCTTCCCGCAACTGCCCAAGCAGTTCCTGTTTACCTTTCAGGTTTAATTGCCTGCAGACGACAGGTATTGGTTGCTGCTGCAGTACAAAAACCAAACAAATTGATTGCAAAATTGTCGGCATAGATAAAAATCTCTGCTGCTTGACACAATTTACAACAAACTTGCGGATGGCTATCTGGCAGGCATCATAATGACGCTTTTGGAAAGCAAATGCCGTTATCTCCTCTTCGTCCACCACTGTTAATGGAAGTTCGGATTGCGGCAGCATCTGCGTTAATAATGGAATTAAGCCTGCTTCCAGGTGAGAAAGTTGGCTGAGCAATAAATCCGGCCATTGCTCAATCAGCCGTTGCTGGGTCTGTTCAATCAACATTTTCCCGGCAGGGCTGATTGGTTTTGCCAGAATTACGGCATGTCGACCACTGATATGATCGCTATGGGCTCCCACACGCAGCAGACCATAATCGCTGTTTTGCCAAAATCGCACTAAAGATTCACTGGCTGCAAAACTGCAACCCACAATATCGGTGTTTTCAGGTAAATGACTGATCACGGTATTTAATAAATAGTGTCCGATCCCTCGATTTTGGAGTGCTGGATGCACTGCAATACGTACTATCCTTTGATAATGATATTCTCCGGCGATACTAATCCCGGAATGCGCCAGCAGCGTTTGTGGCAACAGGTGCCCGTTCAGCCGACGCTCTCCGGCAAATACCGCCGCCGCCAACCTTGGGTTAATAGGACCTTCGGCAACCAACCAGACAGTAGCAACCAGTTGCTGTTGATTAAACACACCCAACAACCACATATCATCACGATCCAATAGCATTTGCAGATCGGATGGTCGGGTTCGATAATGTGCCGTGACCATCAAACCAAAGCACTGTCTTAATAGGGCTTCGTCCTGTAATAACGCATCGGCACTCAGCTTTTTCACCTGCAGCTGATTTATCTGGAGATCAACAATTAATTCTTTGGCAACCGGCTCAGCATCCAGTAAACATAATTCAAAACTGAACTGTTCCAATGCATCTCCCGGATTCCAGCGTACCGGTTGGGTTAATTCAATCTGTCGCCAGTCGGGCGTATGCAGATCGAGGATTTGTTGAAACTGCAGTTTAAAGCCGCGCCCACTGCCTTCATATCCATGTAAAGTCGTCGCAAAAATGATGCGTGAATAACGCTGTAACATCTGTTTAAGCATCGGCAAGGTCAATGCGGCGGCCTCGTCCACCAGCAGCACATCTGCTTCCAGCTCATTTTCAAGTAACGCATCAGGTGCGACAAACTGAATTTCACAGCCATTCCAAAATAATTGTCCGTGCCCTAATTGGGCATCGATTAATTCACTGCTGGCATGTTTAAACAAGGTATCGACACTCGCATAACCGGGTGCGGTCACGATGATTTTCTGTTTACCCTGGCGTATTAATTCCGCCGCCGCCACACCGAGCAAAGCGGTTTTCCCGCGTCCTCTGTCGGAAGTAATTAATAAGGGACGCCGACGATGCCCAAATGCCGTTTTATGCACCAGACTTAATGCATTTTGTTGATCTGCTGTCAGCTTAAATTTTGTTTCTGTCGATTTTTCGGGGCGAAAATCCGATGGCAAAAGCTGGCCGGGAAGCCACTGATGAAAATCGGCAAACTCCACAAGATAACGATCTACAATCAGCTCAAAACGTTGATACCAGTTGGAGGCCAAATTTTTTTCTGGCAACAGAATGAGCAGGATACCGCCAGCACGGATGGTACCAACAATAGCGGCAAAACTGTCTGCATTAAACTCCTGCAGTGCATCAAAAACCACCACATCAAATTCACGGCCGAGAAATTGACGGGCCTGTTTTTGCAGATATTTATCGGCAGATACTTGTGAGGAATCCGTGAGCCAGATATGTGTTGCTGCCCCCCATACAGCCAGCAAGGCTTCTGCCGTCTGATGGCATAGTTCCCACTCCCCCTTTACCAGTAAACATCGTCTTGGCGGCCTGTTCAATTTCATGAGTGCGGGGCTGAATTAATAATGAGGTGGCGGTGGCTCATCCGCTTGTTGCACTAATTGATCGGCTTGCAACGCTTCCACCTGACCAAGCAGTTTTTCCAGACGACGTTCCAATCGATCAATTTGTTGTTGCTGATCAGTAACCACCTGGTTCAGCTGTTCGATAACCCCATCCTGAAACGCCATACGGGTTTGTAAATCTACGATGTCTTCATTCATAGCAAACTCTCCCCTTTCTTATAGATAGTCGACTACAAAGTTCATAGAACAATAGTGGATTTCCGACATCAGTCATCCCCATCATAGGATAACGCCGGTGCTAACCAGCGCTCGGCATAATCCAGTGTCCAGTTTTTACGCTTCGCATAATCCTTGACCTGATCTTCGCTGATTTTGCCTAATCCGAAATAACGTGATTCGGGGTGAGCAAAATAAAAGCCGCTGACTGCTGCTGTAGGTAACATGGCAAAACTTTCGGTCAGCGTCATGCCGATACGTTTTTCCACATCCAGTAAATCCCACAACAGACCTTTTTCAGTATGATCCGGGCAGGCGGGGTAACCAGGGGCCGGACGTATACCCTGATACTTCTCATCAATCAGATCTTCATTGTCCAGTTGTTCATCTTTCTTGTAGCCCCAGAATTCCTTGCGAACCCGCTCATGCATTCGCTCGGCAAAGGCTTCAGCCAGACGATCGGCCAGCGCTTTCAACATGATGCTGTGATAGTCATCATGATCTTCTTCAAAACGTTCAATATGTTCGTCAATGCCAATACCAGCGGTGACAGCAAACGCACCGATATAATCCTCAACGCCACTATCTTTTGGTGCGAGGAAATCTGCCAATGCGGCATTAGGTCGACCTGGTGGTTTTTCAGCTTGCTGGCGCAAAGAGTGCAATTTCATCAATACTTGCTGACGGCTGTCATCTGTATAGATTTCAATATCGTCATCGCCGACACTATTGGCAGGAAACAGACCAATTACGGCGCGTGCTTTCAGCCACTTTTCATCAACAATCTGTTTGAGCATTTTTTTCGCATCTTCAAACAAATGCGTAGCATGTTCACCGACAATTTCATCGGTCAGAATACGGGGGTATCTGCCAGCCAATTCCCATGACTGGAAAAAGGGTGTCCAGTCGATGCGCTCCACCAGCTCCTGCAAGGGATAATCATCAAATACCTGAATACCGGTTTGAGAAGGTTTGACCGCTTGATACGCTGGCCAGTCAATTTTGGTTTTATTGGCGCGAGCCTGTTTCAAAGTCAATAAACGCCGCGTGGATTTACGACCTTTATGCTGATCCCGTTTGGCCTGATAATCCGTTTTGATTTTGCCGACAAAGTCATCCCGGGTGATTTTACTGACCAGATTCTGTGCCACGCCAACCGCACGTGATGCATCTTTTACATAGATCACCGGACCATGATAATTCGGATCAATCTTGACGGCAGTATGGATTAGCGAAGTGGTGGCACCGCCAATCATTAGCGGGATTTCAAAACCGAGCCGCTCCATTTCCTTTGCCATGTGGGCCATTTCTTCCAGTGAAGGCGTAATTAAACCTGACAGGCCGATAATATCGACATTTTCCTTACGTGCGGTTTCCAGAATCGTGGCAGCAGGAACCATTACGCCCAGATCAATGATCTCGAAGTTATTGCACTGCAACACCACGCCGACAATATTCTTACCGATATCGTGAACATCGCCTTTCACCGTCGCCATTAAAATCTTGCCATTGCTGCTGCTGACGGTACTGTCGTCTTTTTCCAGTTCGATGAAGGGCATCAGATAGGCAACAGCTTTTTTCATTACCCGGGCGGATTTGACGACTTGAGGCAAAAACATTTTGCCCTCGCCGAACAAGTCCCCGACCACATTCATGCCGTCCATCAACGGGCCTTCAATGACCTCTAACGGTTTAGCATATTCCTGCCGAGCCAGCTCGGTATCTTCTTCGACAAAGTCCGCGATCCCCTTAACCAACGCATATTCCAGCCGTTTAACCACTGGCAGACTGCGCCACTCGAGATCTTCTTTTTTCTCGACACTGCCGTCGCCTTTATATTTATCGGCGATCTCCAATAAACGATCAGTGGCATCATTACGACGGTTTAAAATGACGTCTTCCACCCGCTCACGTAATTCTTCCGGCAAATCATCATAAATCGCCAGCTGACCGGCATTGACGATACCCATATCCATACCGGCTTTAATGGTGTGATACAAAAACACCGCATGAATCGCTTCACGCACCGGATTGTTACCACGAAACGAAAACGACACATTGGAAACGCCGCCGCTGATCATCGCATGGGGCAGGCTTTGTTTGATATCACGGGTGGCTTCAATGAAATCGACGGCATAATTGTTATGCTCATCAATACCGGTAGCCACGGCAAAAATATTCGGATCAAAGATGATATCTTCGGCTGGAAAATGCACTTTTTCGGTGAGGATTTCATAACTGCGGGTACAGATTTCCCGTTTACGTTCGCGGGTGTCGGCCTGACCATCTTCATCAAACGCCATAACAATAACTGCTGCGCCATAACGGCGTACCAGCTTGGCCTGTTCGATGAATTTTTCCTCACCTTCCTTGAGACTGATCGAGTTGACGATGCCTTTGCCCTGAATACATTTGAGGCCGGCTTCAATGATTTCCCATTTGGAAGAGTCAATCATGATCGGCACCCGGCTGATATCAGGTTCGGCTGCGACCAGATTGAGGAAGGTTACCATCGCATCCTGCGAGTCCAGCATGCCTTCATCCATATTGATATCGATAATCTGCGCACCGTTTTCCACCTGCTGACGGGCAACTTCCAGCGCGGTATCGTAATCACCTTCCTTGATCAGTTTGGCAAACCTCAGCGACCCCGTCACATTGGTGCGTTCACCAATATTCACAAACAGACTTTCCGGAGTAATGGTTAACGGCTCCAGACCACTCAGACGGCAGTAATGCTTGTTTTCAACTCGCTGACGAGGTTTAACGCCCTCCACGGCTTCGGCAATGGCTTTGATATGTGCCGGTGTGGTGCCACAGCACCCACCAATGATGTTTAAAAACCCGGATTCTGCCCATTCCCTGATATGAATTGCCATGGCTTCAGGTGATTCATCATATTCACCAAATTCATTTGGCAGGCCGGCATTAGGATGCGCGCTGACATAACTGGTGGAAATATTGGACAACTCTTCAACGTACTGGCGTAATTGTTCCGCACCTAACGCACAGTTCAAACCGATCGATAACGGCTGTACATGTGACAACGAATTCCAGAAGGCTTCGGCTGTTTGCCCGGAAAGTGTACGGCCACTGGCATCGGTAATAGTGCCAGAAATCATCACCGGCAAATGCACATCATGCTGTTCAAAATACTGTTCGATAGCAAATACGGCAGCCTTGGCATTCAAGGTATCAAATACCGTTTCCACCAGCAGCAGATCACTGCCCCCGTCGACCAGACCACGTATGGCTTCCAGATAGGCTTCGACCAGCTGATCAAAATTGACGTTACGAAAACCGGGATTGTTTACATCCGGGGAAATACTGGCAGTTCTATTGGTAGGGCCTAAAACACCCGTGACAAAACGCGGTTTATCGGGGTTGCTGGCCGTAAATTCATCGGCCACTTCACGGGCCAGCTGGGCAGAGACTTTATTCAGTTCATAAACCAGATCTTCCATCTGGTAATCCGCCATCGCAATCGAGGTACCATTAAAGGTGTTGGTTTCGACAATATCGGCACCGGCTTCAAAATAAGCCCGATGAATATCGCGAATGATTTGCGGCTGGGTCAATGACAGTAAATCGTTGTTGCCTTTCACATCACAGGGATGATTGGCAAAGCGTTCTCCGCGGAAATCTGCCTCGCTCAATTTGTAACTTTGCAGCATGGTACCCATGCCACCATCCAGAACCAGGATCTTGTGTTCAAGCAGACTGCGAATTTGATGAGAAGCTGTGGTCAAAACGGTTTTCCTGTCAGGCTGTTAAAGGGTCTGTTTATCTTTTCACCCCCGCAGCATTGAATTAAAATTAAGCTTCCAGCAGTGGTGGCAATAAAAGACAAGCGGACTCTGGTTAAAAAAACACCTGATTATAACAGAACATGCCGGCCCTTCTGCCATGTTCAGCTTTTCTGCTGAACATGGCAGAAGAGTCATAAAAATGACTCTGCTGCTATCAGAAAATGAAAACTAAATATTAGGGGTCTGGTGCACTGTTTTATTCCTTACTCATCATTTTATGCAAACTATCCAATAGCTGAGAAGGGACAGGGAAAACAATCGTTGAACTCTTATCTCCGGCAATTTCGGTCAAGGTCTGCAAGTAGCGCAGCTGGATTGCCGTAGGCTGTCGAGCCAGTTGTTCGGCTGCTTCTACCAACTTGCCTGAAGCCTGAAATTCCCCGTCGGCATGGATAACCTTGGCTCGACGTTCACGTTCCGCCTCGGCTTGCTTGGCAATCGCCCGAATCATGCTCTCATCGATATCCACATGCTTGATTTCAACATTGGAGACCTTGATACCCCACTGATCGCTCTGCCGATCGAGAATATGCTGTATATCATCGTTCAGGCGATCCCTTTCCGCCAGCAACTCATCCAGTTCATGCTGCCCCAATACGGAACGTAATGTTGTCTGGGCCAGCTGACCGGTAGCATCCATATAGTTTTCCACATTAATAATGGCTTTCTGCGGATCAACCACCCGGAAATACAATACGGCATTCACATTGACAGAAACATTGTCACGGGTAATCAGATCCTGTGATGGCACATCCAGCACCAGCGTTCGCAAATCCACTTTGACCATCTGCTGAATAAACGGAATGACAACAATCAACCCGGGGCCTTTCACCTTGTAAAAACGCCCCAGCAAAAAGATAACACCACGCTCATATTCCCGCAGCACCCTGAAAGTACTGAGGATCAGCGCAACAATGATGAATACAATTACAAGAATAAACGTTTGCATGCTCATTACTCCTTAATGGCTTCTACGTGTAGGACAAGTCCATCACGTGCAACTATCCGCAATACCTCGCCCCTGGTCACCGGTTCCTGACTGAAAGCTTGCCACTGCTCGCCCATCGCATAAACTTTTCCATGGCCGGTAAAATCTTCCCGCGCCTCTGCCTGCGCGCCGATGATAGCCTCTTGTCCACTGACCACCATTGTTTTTCGGGCACGCAAAGCAGCACCGATAACAAAAACAAAAATGGCAAACGACATCACAGCCAGCGCAGCGATTAACGGCATGGAAATCTGATATGCCGGTAACTCACTATCCATCAACATAATCGAGCCAAAAACAAAGGCCAGTAATCCTCCGATCCCCAAAATCCCGAATGACGGACTGAATGCCTCCCCCATCATCAAACCAATACCCACAATCAATAAGGCCAGCCCGGCATAATTAATCGGCAACATATGCAGAGCAAACGCTGCCAGCAACAGGCAAATGATTCCGACAACACCGGCAACGCCCATACCCGGGTTGTAAAACTCCAGAATCAATCCGTAAATACCTATCATCAGCAATATGTAGGCGACATTAGGATCGGTAATCAGATTTAATAATTCATAGCGCCATCCCGCTTCGATTTCTGTCAATTCGATATTGTCCAGCTGCAGGGTCACATTGCCACTTTCCAGTATCACCTCTCTGCCATTCAAGCTCTGTAAAAGCTGTTGCAGATCTTTTTCCACTATATCGATTACCCCATTTTCAAAAGCATCTGTGGCACTGAGGTTGGCAGCTTCACGTACGGTTTCTTCGGCCCAATCCGCATTACGGCCACGAAGTTCCGCCAAACCACGGATATAGGCCACCGCATCATTCAGCATTTTCTTATCCATGGTATCGGGGGTGTTTTCTTTAGGCTTATCTTTGTCAAAATCAGGAGTGATACCGCCTGGCTGCATTTTTACCGGAGTGGAAGACCCGACATTGGTTGCTGGAGCCATCGCGGCAATATGGCTGGCATAGAGAATATACGTGCCTGCACTTGCAGCTCTTGAACCGGAAGGAGAAACATAGGTGGCAACGGGGATTCTGGCAGACAGAATGGCTTTGATGATGTCGCGCATGGAAGGATCCAAACCGCCAGGTGTATCCAATTGTAAAACCAGCAACCGGACATTTTCTTTTTCAGCCTTACGCAGCGTACTGATAAAAAAATCAGCTGTTGCAGGACTGATTGCGCTCTGAATGGTCATGGTCCAGACTTTATCTGCGGCATAGGCAGGTTTCTGCACAAACAACAGACAACAAAACAGCAATATTAAGGTGCTTATGTAACGCTTGGTCACGACACTTTTCATAGCGTTTGCCTGGCTGGTATCCGAGATTTCATGGTGGAGCAAAGTGAATACGCGTGTCAACATAAATCCTTATTTAAACAACAGATTACGGTTTTAAGGATTAGGATTTATTATGCACACACAGTGTATGTTGACCACTCAATCACATACCGAAAAACAGATACTATTCCTCGCTGCTTTCAAACGGAGTTTTCATGCATGCGATAACTGGTATATCCACCGCGAGAGAGCTTCCAGCTGTCTGCTGTCTTCTTCAAGTGCTTGATTAAACTCATCCGCCAAATCTTTTAACCCCATATTAGTGAACAGTTCATGCAAGGTATGCCACTCGGAATTATCATTTGTGGCGAATATCAATACGGACTCAAGGCACTGTAAAACAGTGGTGTTTTTTTTGGTGAATACCTTGGGGATCTGTAAGCTTGCCAGTAAAGTGGAATCCGTATCCGGAATCCATTCATCAGGATCAAAGCCTAAGGTTTCAATAGCGGTCTTAAGCAAGAGACTGTGTTCAACCTCCTCATCACGGAATTGTCGTAGCTGATCGACAGAAATAACGGTTTTTATTTCTTTTCGGTTTGCCAGACATTTAATAATCAGTGCTTCATACAGCCTGACGCTGGCGCGTTCAAACGCCAGTCGCTGGCCTAATTTATGTAACAGTAACTCTGTATTATGCTGATGGACTTTTTTTATATCGCCAGCAGTTCCATCAGGAACAGATTTACTCAGCTTCTGAAGGTCCATTTCATCTATAAATTCAGGATGAAGTCCAATTTTTGCTTTGTTGCTTTCCAAAGTGTTGCTGGTCGAGGCTAAAGCATCATCCGTGACTGTTTTTGAAAACCGGGAATGTTGATCCGGATTAAGGTGACTATCTGATTTTCTGGCATGTGGCATGGCAGCGTCCTTTTATCTTGTGAGCTTGAAACTTGGTTAATTAAATCAGTGTGATAAAAAATTGTGTTCAACACCGAAAGCTCATCCAAATCAAGCCGTAAATTTTCTTTGTTAATCGTTTCACATTGATGTCAGTGATAAGGCATCAAAGTGTTTGAAAAATTTCTACCTGGATAGGCAGCCAGATAAGCACCCTCCGCAACAACTGATGCATAAGCAGACGAGACATGCGCACTGGGTAAAACTTGATTAGACATGTGTAAATTAATCCGGGCAGAAGCTCCGGCTGGATCACGTTTCATAACGGTTCTGGCAGGTGGGGTAGTAGCCGGCAATAGGTGAGTGGATAGAGGATTATTCTGGATTGGTGAACGCCCCGGATTCAGCGCACTAACAACCTGATTACTCTGATGCTGGTCATTTGTGGGAAGATGGGGCTGTGGTTGCTCCACTTGTTCTGCTACCACCAATGGTGTGGCAAAAAAAGCCATCGAAACAGTTGCTGAAAGAAATAACTTTCTAGACATTTCTTTAATCCTTAAATCTAAGGTAGCTGTCAAAAAGACCGCTTTTTATAACCAATTGTTTCCAGCCAAACCCGGTTAATTTAATTCATTATTCAATCAAGCTGTTCAATGGCCGATTCGATCCAAACCCGATGGTGGCGCACATCGCCCAAAGCCTGTTTCAGCATGAGCTGGATATAGCCCGGGTATATCTCTTCATTGGCATTTTCGTATAGCTTGTTCGTCAGGTTTTCGTTTAGCAACATGGCTTGCAGTATAGATTTGTCCCCACCAATTGCAGCGATTACCACTGGTCCTTTGGTCAGAAATTGTTTGTAATCAGCACCGTCAGGTGGGGCGCCACCTTCCTGTATAATAGCGTCACAAAATTGTATTAAATGTCGCTCGTGCTCCCCCAGAAATTCTGTCATTTTTGCCCGGTAATCCAGATTGTCCAATCGTTCAATGGCCGCTTCGTAAGTTTCGATGGCATTGAATTCCAGTGACACCAAATCACCAAGCTTACTGATAACTTGTTCAGAATCCATGACATCACTCTCATCAATTACTTCCATCGTATGTTCATCACTTTTAAAGTTGGCAATTAATTTGTTACGCATTTGTTCAGTTGCCCATAATCATTCAGCTAGCATTTTCCGGTATGTTTCTGAACTGGCTTGTGCACATGATGATGCTGTTTACATTCACTGGCACTTGCCTCACATATGTCAGCGCAAAGCTGCCATATCATCTTGAGAAACTCACTTTCCACAAACCATCGCAAACTCTATGCCAGCAATCGGATTTGATAGTTCATGCAGGTGGTACAAGGTTTTTGTCGGTATGATTTTTAATAAAAGCAGGAATAACATTAACTTTGCTGTATAAAAAATTCCTATCGCCGGTAATTTTTACTCGGACAGAACATCTATATGCCGATGGCAATATTCACTGCATCCTGAATGATAGTTGGCCTTACAGCGTTCGTGTTTGATCGGAATAGTTTTGCAGTGGTACATATTCTGGTATTGCTCAGTATTTGCTATTCATCCTGGAGGATTTAAGGCATGACGCAATCTATTGCTAATACTTTTAGTGATCCAAGAAGCCGTTATCCACGTCCCGAGTTCGAAACGCAGCAACAGTCAATTCCGGGACAAGAAAAAATCATGAAACCGACACCGAAGCCTTTTTTCACTTCTCCCGCGTCGTGTTAAAACATATTCCACCGGGTGGTTCGATCATCAATGCCACCTCTATTCAGGCATTTGAGCCAAGCAGCAATCTTGCCTCTTATGCAGCGACAAAAGCAGCGATTGCTAATTTCACACTATCACTGGCTTCTGAGGCCATTAACCAGGGCGTCAGAGTAAACGGCATGGCACCTGGCCCGATATGGACACCATTAATCACTAGGACTTGTTGCTCTCTCATAGCCGCCTCTGTTGTGACTGAAAATGCACCAATCAAGGCGCAAGGAGTGTAGTTTGTGAGATACATCCGAGTATCTCACCCCTCCGGGGCTGACGCTCAAAAACGTTTATCTCCATGGATGGAGTGTATGCAAAAGCAATGTCTGGAACATTGCTTGTCCCGGCGGTTTTGTAGTCGTTCTAAATAAACGACGAGCAACACAGGCCGGCGCGCGCC
>DEXE01000003.1:23510-366928 GCA_002363955.1 Methylophaga sp. UBA3192 | reverse complement strand
CCGGCATACCGTCCATCCGTGGATATAAGTGTTGCATTTTCAGCCACAATCCGCAGGGCTGGGACTATTTTTCCGCCCCACGGCGTTGGAAATGACTTATGTAGAACAATACATCGCATCATTTCCGCCTTGTTGGACGGAAAAATAGCCTCCAGCAGTGCTGGCTATGAAAGATAAACAAGCCCTAGTATCAAAAGCATTAAAAACTCAGACCTTGAACGAGCCTAACTGTTGTTTCAGAGTATTGGCAGCGTCGTCCAGCTCATTGCCAACCCGGCTCAGCTGAAGAGCTCCCTCGGTTGTATGCCCGACCAGTTGGGAGATCTTAGTGAGATTTTTACTGACATCTTCACATACAGCACTTTGCTCTTCAGTGGCTGAAGCAATCTGAAATGTCATTTCCGTCACTTCCTTGATGGCTTGCTGAATATCCTGCAGTGCCGATTCTGCTGCACGAGCAAGATCAACCGTTTCCGTCACCTGCTGCCCGCTCTGGTGCATTGCTGCCGAAGCCTGACGACTCCCCTGTTGCAGTACACTGAGCTTTTCATGAATATCCACAGTGGCATCCTGCGTCCGGCTAGCCAAGGCCCGCACTTCATCTGCAACAACAGCAAAGCCGCGCCCTTTTTCGCCGGCCCGGGCAGCTTCAATCGCTGCGTTAAGTGCCAGCAGATTGGTCTGTTCAGCAATGCCCTGAATGACTGACAAAATGCTGACAATAGCTTCACTGTTTTTTTCCAGCTCCAACATGGCTGATTCCGATTCCTGCACACTGGAACTGACCGAATGAATCGACTCTGAAGTTCGTTTCACCAGTCCCGCGCCGGACTGTGAAGAGTCATTGGCTTTGCTGACAAATTGTGATGTGCGATCCGCATTGCCGGCTATCTGCTGTGCTGAAGCAGCCATTTCCGTAACGGCAGAAACCATTTCTTCAAGCAACTGCTGTTGCTGAACCATCTGAGATCGCGTCTGTTCACTGATTTGGCGACCTTCTGCAGACAGTTCACTGACATTTTCGCCCAGCGGAATTAATTGCTGGATCAGCTTGCGCAGTTTGCCAATAAAGATATTAAGGAATCCGGATAACTTACCGGTCTCGTCCTGGCGTTGGATATCAAGCTGCTGAGTCAGATCACCTTCACCTTCAGCAATTGATGCAACCAATGTAGTCATTTTTGAAAGTGGTTGGATACTGCTGCGCGCCACCAGCCACACAATACCGACCCCAATCAGTGCCAGAAGCAAGCCCAGCACACTGGTACTGACGATAAAGTTTCTTTGCGCACTCTCAAGAAATTGTTCCTGCTCCGCAACGGCAGCCAGTACCTGTGCCTCAGGAACTGCCAGATAAGTCACCCAACCTTGCTGGTTACCGGGCATAGTAAATGGGCTCAGCACGATAAACTGATCTTGCTGCTGCAAAATCTGGCTTTGGCCTGACTTGCCAACGGCGAGAAGCGCTTCTCTGAGACTGTTATCCAAAACACTGAGATTCTGACCGATCATTTCTGGCTGCTGGCTATGTCCGGCAATAACGCCCCGCGGACTGACCAGCAAAGTTTGACCAGCTCCCTGATAAAGAGAAGCAGCGACATCAGTGATCACTGATTGCAAAAAAGCAGCAGAAATATCGATACCACTAATGCCGATAAAGCGACCAGCATTAATTACCGGTGCAACCAGACTGGTCAACAGAACCTGCTCACCATCAATTGGATACAAGTAGGGGTCAATGACACAGCTACCACTGCTATCTTTGGAACAAAGATAATATTCGCCTGCTCTTACGCCATTGTCATCAACAGTAGCATCTTCCAACCCTTCGAGATTTTCCACTACAAAAGTGTCAGATTCTGAACGCACAACATAGGGCAGGAACCGTCCACGGCTATCACTGCCCAAAGTTTCACGGAACAAGAAGTCACTGCCGTCTATTGCATTTGGTTCAAATGCGACATAGGCACCCAAAAAATCCGTATTCAGGGCCAGAGTTTGCTCAAGCATTCTGACCGCAAGACTGCGTTTATCATCAATTTCCGAATCGTTTACGACTGCCTGCATCACAGCCGCATTCGCCTGAGCCGTATTCAGCGCTCTTTCAAGTGGCATACGCAACTGTGCTGAAGTATCTTGAGCCAAAACCTGTAAATAATCCTGGGCCTGTTGCTCAGTGACCTCCCGGCTATGCTCAGAAAGACTCTTTTTGATTGAACTGAACTGCCATACGCCAACCAGCGCAGTAACCAGTACGACGGTCAATAAACTGAGGCCAGCCCAAAGACTAAAGCGCTGTTGAATAGAAAGATGCATCTTTATCTCCATTATCAGGGAACCGGAATTACCGGCATACCATTTAAATTGCAATCTGATTTCAGACTACAACAATCGTATTCACTGAACAGCCGAAAATTGCCAGTGCTGACAATCGGTTCCGGCTTTACCCCTGTCCGGTGATAGCATCACAATTTAGCAGCTTCGCTATAGGCTTGAGATTGGCCGTATATACTTGTTGAGACTGTAAGTTCGCGCAGACTTTGCCAGATTTCTTTCAGGCACGCAATGGAGAAAAGATCAATAATCTGCTTTGATTGGCAAAAACTTACATTTCTGATGTATCTGAAAAGTTGAAACGACCAGTTTCTTCTATGGTTTGATATGGTAATAGCCCTCCCATATCCAGTCTGGCCTTAAATGTATAAGCAAAACCATTGTTCTGACCAGTTAATAACCGGTTGATTAATCGCGCACTGCCCAGTAAATTCGGGCTGGCCTCGATAGTGAAATCAGCCATGCCATAGCCTGGAACTGTCGGCAAATCCGGCGTTGCACCACTTAATACACGATTATTTTCCACCTCAACAGAATAACTCATCCCCTTCAAAGACAAAGTGCCGCGATTAGGGTTGATGATCTGTAATCCGATAATAAATCGCGGTGACAGACCATTGGATTCTGGCGCCAGAGAAAAAGACGTGATGTTCACCTGAGGCTTTTCATAATTTGGTGACCAGCTGGCACACCCCATCATGGATATTATTGTTATCAGACATAATATTCTTAACAGGGGCATTTGATTTCCAATCTGGAGGGAGGTATTCAGTCTAAACTGAAATCGTTAGTAATGATGGAAAAAAGCGCAGCAGTGGCTTTCATTGACAAGCAATATCAAGAAATATTGCCCGTTTAAAACAACTGCCGCGCTATTAAGAACGGGATTGTGAGATCAACAGACCCAGTGTATTTATTGGCCACGTTTCTGTACTGGCTCGACTTCATCCATTTCATGAGCAGGATGCATCGCATTTCCGGATTCCCGGGCATCCAGGCGATTTTCCTGATAATCATCTTTCGATTCTTTATTGACACGTTCTGCAGCCTCACCCATATCATGTGCTGGATGATTACCCTCCGATGATTTATCTGCCGGGTTATTGGCAGCTTTTTCTTTCTTCCATTGATAATCTGCTTGTTGCTCTATCTCAGCAGCTTTAGAAGATACTGACTCATCCATTTCATGGGCAGGATGTTTGCCAGTATCATCATTAGCAGCTAACGCAGTGGTGCTGGCAAAAAGTGTCGTCAGGGCAACTGTGTAAAAACATTGTTTAAACATGGTAGCCTCCTTTAATTATGGTTAGAAACAACTCAAACAAAATGGCTTTTCACCATTTGATGTTATGTCCACCCTAACGAATATCCCCGACGACATCAAATCACCGAAAAAACCATTAAACCCATTTTAAATCATATAGTTATGATTTTATTTAGGCGTAATTCAGTATTCTGACCAGACATGATGTGAAAAACTTCCTGCCCCAAGGTAATCAGCCATTTTGCTTTATAATCCCGCCCCTAAGCCGCTTCACGCTGCGTTGAGATAAAACGATTTACACCATTGATAATGGCTTTTATCGCTGCTCGGCTGATATTTTTATCTTGCCCGACACCAAAAACCGGGCCGGCATTACCGACTTTGATTTCAACATAACTCACTGCAATCGCATCTGAACCGCTACCGATACCGTGCTCATGATAATCAACAACGGTTATAGCCTGTTGAATATGACTGGATAATGCTTTTGCAACGGCATCAACGGGTCCCGTACCTTTTGCTTTAAGCTTAAAAGATGTTGTGCCGTGATCCAACTGTAATTCAGCCGCGACACTGTCCTGAGATTCATCCATTAAACTACTGCTTGTAAATTGATAGGGTGCATTTACGCTGAGATAAATTTCATCAAATAAATTCACAATACCAGCAGCATTAATTTCCTTACCGCTGCTGTCGCTGATGTTTTGCACGATTTTGCTGAACTCAATTTGCAAACGACGTGGCAGTTCGAAACCGGAATGTTGCTGTAACAGGAAGCTGACTCCCCCCTTACCGGATTGACTGTTGACTCTGACCACAGCATCGTAGCTACGATTTAAATCTGCAGGATCAACAGGCAAATACGGCACCTCCCAAAAACCATCGGGATCCTGTTTTGCAAAACCTTTTTTAATCGCATCCTGGTGCGAACCGGAAAACGCAGTAAACACCAATTCACCGGCATAAGGGTGGCGTGGATGGACAGGTAACTGTGTGCATTCTTCGGCCAATTGGCGGATCTGATCCATCTGACTGAAATCCAAGCCGGGATCGATACCCTGCGAATATAAATTCAATGCCAAGGTCACTAAGTCGACATTACCGGTTCGCTCGCCATTACCAAACAAACAGCCTTCCACGCGATCGGCACCGGCCATTACGGCCAGTTCCGCTGCAGCAACGGCCGTACCGCGATCATTATGCGGATGCACACTCAAAATAATGCTGTCGCGATGATTCAAGTTGCGATGCATCCACTCAATCTGATCGGCATAGGTATTGGGTGTTGACATCTCCACCGTGGCTGGCAAATTGATAATCATTTTGTTTTCAACTGTTGGCTGCCAGATGGCTGATACCGCGTCACACACTTCCTTGGCAAATTCCACTTCGGTGCTGGAAAACACCTCGGGAGAATATTGATAAACCCATTGGGTTTCCGGGTGTTGATCAGTTAACGCCTTCACCCATCGCGTGCCGCGTTCAGCAATCTCTTTCACACCGGCTTTATCGGTGTTGTAAACAATTTTGCGAAACCCTGGCGCGATTGGATTGTACATATGCAAAATAGCCCGGCGAGCACCTTTCAATGATTCAACTGTACGTTCAATCAAATCCTGACGGGCTTGGGTTAACACCTCTATCGTCACATCGTCCGGGATCAGATTTTCTTCGATCAAGCGACGTACCAGATTAAAGTCGGTGTCAGAAGCTGACGGAAATCCCACTTCAATTTCCTTGAAGCCCATTCCCACCAAGGCTTTGAAATAGCGGATTTTGGTCTCGACCGACATCGGATCAATCAGCGCCTGATTGCCATCACGCAGATCGGTGCTCATCCAGATAGGCGCCTTTTCAATCACCTGGTTCGGCCATTGTCGATCCGGCAATTGAATTGGCTCAAAGCGCCGATACTTTTGAGCGGGATTAGCAATCATCTTCTGACTCCTGAGTCTGTATAAAAAATAAGTTGCCTGATGGCGTATAACGTTAATAACGCTTCCGGCAGGTTTATTTAACAATGGCTGAAGGATTTCCAGTCCCTTTTTCAGTTTCCGCCGCTCACTTATGATGAACTTGAGATAACTGCGTTAAACAAAGCTTGTGGCTCATAACGCTACCGGTTCAGGCATGTGGAACAGTATAGATAAACAGCGGCAGAATTAAATTGCTAAAGTTGCATCAAAATATGGTCATATAACATTTTATTGCTGATAAATATATTTTTTAAGCATAAAATGCCTTTAATACATTTTATTGGAGTAAATAATGACTGAAAAACTGGATCGCTATGATCAGATGATTCTCGATATCCTGCAAAAACAGGGACGAATTTCTAATCAGGAGTTGGCGGAGGCCATTAACCTGTCTCCTTCCCCCACCTTAAGACGCGTTAAGCAGTTGGAAGAGAATGGGTTAATTGATGGTTATGTGGCGTTATTGAACGCACGCAAACTCGGGCTGACGTTGATGGCCTTTATTGGCATCAGCATGGATAAACACACTCCGGAACGTTTCAGCGGTCTGGAGGAAAAACTTGCCGGCTATCCGGAAGTGTTGGAATGCCACTTAATTACCGGCCAGACAGCTGATTATTTGTTAAAAGTCATCGTCAGGGATATGGATGCCTATCAACAGTTTCTATTGCAGAAACTGACACGAATTGAGGGTGTAACCGGTGTACATACCTCGTTTGTAATGAAGTCACCGATTAACTCTACCGCGTTACCATTAAACTGATTTCCCGTTGTGTTATTCAGGAGTTGTCTAAATGCTTTCGAATCGACTGCAACTCAAGCCGGTGAGCATCAGTCGCCTGGGGATAGGCCAATGGCAGATCAGTTAACGTTTTTAAAAAGATTTCCGAAATAATTAACCGGGCATTTTGTTTGTCATCGGCTGGCACGATGTACCACGGCGCATCTTTGGTCGTTGTTGCATTGATACAGTCTTCATACGCTCTGGTATAGTCATCCCAGTATTCACGTTGCTCAATATCCGCTGTGGTCAGCTTCCAGTTTTTATCCGGATCATCAATACGCTGCATGAACCGCCTGGCTTGTTCATCTTTGGATTGATGCAAAAAGAACTTGATGATCCGGGTGCCACTGCGTTGCAAATGGGCTTCGTGCTCCACAATAGAACGATAGCGATCACGCCAAAAAGCTTGTTTGGGCGGCAATTGTTCCGGCAAACGTTGATTCATCAGAAAGTCAGGATGCACTTTTACAATCAGCACTTCTTCGTAATATGAGCGATTGAATATACCGATTCGACCTCGTTCAGGCAGACACCTTACAGTACGCCACAAAAAATCATGTTCGAGCTCATTGTTACTGGGTTGTTTGAAACTGAACACCTGAAACCCCTGCGGGTTAATTCCCGACATGACATGGCGAATCGCCCCATCCTTTCCAGCAGCATCCATACCTTGAAAAATCAGTAAAACAGCATATCGATTATCGGCATACAGCTTGTGCTGTAATTCACTTAAGGCATCAACATTCTTTTTAAGCAATTTTTGATACTGCTTTTTTGATGAATAGAGTGGCTCAACAGATGTGGGGCTTTTCGTTAATTTAATCCTGCTGTCCGGGAGCGCCTGAAAATCGCTGATAGAAAACTTCATCATTTTTGCCTTTATAGGTTTTGTCATTTATTAAACGCATGAAAATCTCAAAGGACAAATTACAAATTATTCAGGGAAGTCCTTATTGACCTGCCAAAGTCCATCAGCAAAATATTCTTGCGAATCCTGCCAGTTTTTCAGTACGGTAAAGCCGGTCTCATTAGCCAGTTTCTGCATGTCGGATAAAAGATATTTATGGGAAAGCTCCAGATGAATGGCTTCATAGGCATCAAATTCAAAGGTCTTTTCCAGCGCACCGATATGTACTTGCTGCGGCTCAATCGACACCAGATAACTTTCCATTGCACCATGGCGTGGATTGTACATTCCATGGTGGGTAAAACGTGTTAAATCAAATTCTCCCTCCAGCTCGTTATTAATACGCGTCAATATATTCAGATTAAATGCTCGGGTCACACCTTGTTTATCATTATAGGCTTTGGTTAAGACGTCGATATCTTTTTTCAGATCAAAACCAATCAACAATAAATCTTCATGATTCAAACACTTCCATATACTGTGTAAAAAACGTTTAGCGCTGGGAAAATCAAAATTGCCAATATTGGATCCCAGTAATAATACTAACTTGCGACTGTCGGAAATGCCTTCCAAATGACGGATACTGGCAAAATAATCACCGACAATGCCATGCGTAACCAATGAAGGATGAGAGAGGTTCAATGAGCTGACCAGATCCGCCATAGCCGTTTCCGAAATATCTATCGGAACATAGGAAAACTGATGGGTGGTTTGTAACATCTGGTTTAGCAACACCTTGGTTTTACGTCCATCCCCGGCACCCAGCTCAACGATTTCAAAGGGATCATCGGCGATAAAATCAGCAATCTCGCCCCCCACCTTATTAAGAATCTCAAACTCACAACGGGTAGGATAATACTCTTCCAGTTCTGTGATTTGCTCAAATAACCGACTGCCATGGGCATCATAAAAATATTTGCTGGGCAGAGATTTTGAAGGCGCGGAAAATCCCATCAACACATCAAAGGCAAACTGTTCTTTCAAGGCATCCTGTGTTTGATCCCGTAAGGAATCTAATACCAGATAGGTCATTACAAATCTCTTGCCAATCGAATACCAGTAAATGCCCAGCGATCTGATGGGCGATAAAAATTTCGATAGCTGGCGCGCATATGATGTTTTGGAGTCGCAACAGATCCACCTTTCAAAACATATTGGTTTGCCATAAATTTACCATTATATTCACCCAGAGCCGTATTAGTGGTTTTGAATCCAGGATAAGGTGCATAAGCACTGTTGGTCCATTGCCAGAGCAGACCGGTATCAAACGCATCACAGGCTCTTTCCGGTGAGGGATAAACCGTTTCATCAGGATCCCAGAAAGCCGTTTCTTTCTCAAACAATGCTTTATCTTTTGAGCAGTACGCCTCCAGTTCAAACTCGGTGGGTAACCTTGCGCCCAACCAGCGCGCATAGGCATCTGCCTCATAAAAACTGATATGGCTGACAGGTAAATTAGGATTTAATGGCTCTAATCCACTCAGATGATATTCGTCCCAGTGATGATTCTGTTTACGCCAGTACAATGGATGGCAGATCTGGTTTTGCTGCACCCAGTCCCAGCCATCACTTAACCAAAGTTCTGGTCGACGGTAGCCACCATCCGTCATAAAATCCATATACTCGCCGTTATTAATCAATCGATCAGCTAACTGAAAACCACTTATCCAGCGTCTGTGACGAGGACGTTCATTATCATAGGAAAACCCGGTCAGACGGGCTCCAAACAAGGAAATATTTTCTGTCGACTCTAACCAGCCCAGTGCCCTTGCAGGAAGCAGAAGTTTATCTGCATCGGCAGCTTGCTGATACGCCTCGGGCCAGGGCTGGTTGCCCAGAATAAATTTAATATCCATCAACAGCAGTTCCTGATGCTGTTGCTCATGCTGTATTCCGACAGCAAGAACTTCCAACTGCTGTTTAGAAAGCGAATTCGATTCAAAAAGCGCCACAATGGCTTCCGTAATCCGATGACGATAACTCATGATTTCTTTAACCGTCGGACGCGACAGCTGACCTCGGCTGGACTGTAACCAATGAGATCCCAGACTCTTATAATAGGAGTTAAATAAAAAATGATATTGCGGTGATTTACTGGTCTGAGCCAGATTCAGCGGTTCCAGAATGAAGCAGTCAAAAAACCACGAAGTATGCGCCAGATGCCATTTTGGAGGGCTGACAAATGCCGCCGGTTGCACCACTTGATCTTCAATTTCCAGTTTGGCGCAAATTTGTTCAGTCTGCTGGCGTACTTCTACAAATAACTGTTGTAGGGAGGAAAGAAGATCTTCAGTCATCTCACCCCTGAACGTTCGGTTTGTTGCTTGCTTATTCGTTGTCATTGATTCAACTCCATATCTGGGGTTTATCAATCACCTGACCGGTTTGAAGTCGGTGAGCAGTTTAACTTTTATACCGAAGAGCGAAGCCATAAACGGCTTCACTCAACAGCCTGTTAATTCACAACAGAATCGCCAATATAATGATAATGGGAATGGGGACACCTAAAAACCATAAAAGAATGGATCGCATGTTATTTCTCCCTGATAAAGACTGTCTGACATTACGCTGAATGATTAATGGATAACTGAATCACGTTGGCGACCACCTATTGTCGCCATAAAGCTGGCGATATACGCGCCAATCAATAACGCGATAAAAATCCATAGCGAGGCAAAGGTAGCCCCTTCCAATGCGGCATCAGCTGCTTCACGCGCGGCCTGTTCAGCGTCGGCAGCCGCTTGCTGAGCTCGATCGACTACCGCATTGACACGTTGCCCGGCCTCGCCTTCATCCAGTTCAGTATAGTTAGCGACTAACCCCACAATATATTGTTTATCATCTTCATTTAGCTCCCCGTCACGCAAGGCCTGAACGATAATATTGGATATTTCATCACGAACCTCGCCGTCTGCATGTTGTGCGACTTCCGCGCCAGGAGCGGTACGCAAAAGTGCATCCGTAAAGTAATCGGATGAGTCAGACACAGCTTTACTGATTGCAGGCATTGCTGAGGTTGCACCTTGTGCCACTGAAGCGCCAGCTTTGGCAGTACCACTAATCACCGCGCCCACACTGGAAAGAATTAAGACCGCGACCAGAAGCGTTGCCACAGCCCAACTGATCAGGCCATGTGCTGTGTCACGAAAATAGACTTCATCAATATTAATATCAGTCCATCGGGTTCTTAATCGACCGGCTATATAGCCACCCAATCCAGCGGAAACAAGTTGTGTTACCGTCAGCCAGATAATCGTTGACCAGCCAATGGTTTGCATACTCACACCTTCATTCTGCCAGGGCGAAATCACTGAAAAGCCTAATCCAAAACCTAAAATTAACATGATGAGAGTTATGGCCGCAGCGCTGACCGCTCCGGCAAAAATAGCTGCCCATGACACGCTGCTGTTGCTGTTTTCTGAGAGAGTTTCCATATCGCGTTCCTTTTAATTTGCTTTCAAATCCGGATTTGTTTTTTTTGAGGAAAATCACTTAGGCATTAGTTGCCCAGAAATTAACTTTTTTAAACGCCTGAATGACATTCAGGCAATTGAATAAAACAGAATTACAACGAATACTTTTCGACGTTTCCAAGTGTTGGAATAGCACTTTAGTTACTGTGCTGAGAGCGCTTTCAAAGATACAGTGAGGTTCAAGGTAACAACCTAATATACTGGCAGATATTACATAGGTTAAAGTTCACGAAAAATAATCATCCAGCGAGACTTCGGTGATCATTTCTGTGCCGTTAATGGTCAGGAATGACTCAGCAACAGATGGCTGAACAGGGCCAGACAAAAGCCGAAAACAGCTCCCAATGGTGGTGCCCAGTGTCTGGCGAGTTTTGATTGTGGGGCAATGTCCTGAAACACCAGATACAGAATGCCACCTGAGGCAAACAGCATAATCGCCCCGAGAATGGCGGGATGTTCAGATAAAAAGAAATATCCCGCCAATCCGGCTACCGGACCAAGCACAACAAACAATGTCATCTTGCCCAGTACATTGCCATGCCTGTTGTGCTGTTTCAGCTCACGATAGGCGTTAAAACCTTCGGGGAGATTCTGTAACCCTATCAACAATGCCAGTAAAGGTCCTGAAGCCGGGTTCAATGCCATCAACCCGCCTAACGCGATCGCTTCTGGCACATAATCCAATATCATGCCCAATAGTTGGGGAGATTCATTTTTGTGGAAACCGAGCAACCGTTCTATATAGAAAAAAATCAACCCGCCAGCGACAATAAACAAAATACCCCAAACTGAATCTCCCATATTCTCTATGCCTTCGGGAACCAGCACCAGCATCACCGCACCCAGCAAAATGCCGCCTCCCAAAGCGATAATAAAATGTCTTAATTCTTTTTCCAGCCATTGCGAATGTATCCGCTCAAAACTGGCCACAAAACCACCGACAGGGATGCAGATACCCGCGGCCATCGTGAGTAATACAATCTGTAAAACGGGTGAGTTATCCATTGGTGACCTTCATTACTTGCTGAGAATGCTGTTTATTAATGCATTCGATGTTAGATAAATTGACTGCACCTTTCCAAGCTGAATTTGAATATTTAAATCATTCATTAATCAGCACTTTTATCACATCCACATGTCAATCATTGAAACGCATCACCCAAAAAGCATGGAGAACGAACATGACAACACTCAAACAGGCAACTCAATTTCATCGCTTTATAGCCTATTTTCTGACAACAGTAACAGGGCTCATCCTCGGCGACGTGGCTATGGCTGACTCACCGAACGATAAAAATATCGTAAAAGAAGCTGACAGAGTTTCCCTGAATTTCCGCGAGTGGCGTGTTGAATGGAAAAATACCCGGCCACGGGATCCGTATGTCAGTCCCGATGGCAGCGTCTGGTTTGTCGGACAGGTGGGTGATTATGTGGCGAGACTGGATCCGCAAACCGGTGAAATGCAGCGTTTCGACATTCCTAAAGCAGGCCCGCATACCGTGATTGTCGATGCTGAGGGTTATCCCTGGTATGCCGGTAATAAAGACCGGCATATCGGCCGTCTGGATCCAGATACCGGTGATGTGACTCGTTTTGATATGCCAAAGGGTGTTAATGACCCGCACACAATGGATTGGACTTCAGATGGCAATATCTGGTTTACCGTGCAGCGTTCTGGCCAGGCCGGTTTTATCGGTAAATTAGCCACCGACTCAGGTGAGTTGGAAATTATTGAAGTCCCCGGAAACAATATGCGGCCTTACGGATTGGTTGTGGATAAGCAGAATCGTCCATGGATTGCCTTTATGGGCAGCAATGCCATCGGCACAGTGGATCCAAAGTCCATGCAACTCGATATCATTAACACCCCTGATGAAGAAAGTATTATCCGTCGAATTGGTCTGACATCAGATGGCCGTGTCTGGTGGGTGGATGCAGGTGTTGGTTATGTGGGCGTCTATAACCCGCAAGATGAATCCATGCAGCAATGGCGGACTCCGGGAGGCGAAGCCGCAGGCTTGTATGCGATGACCGTCGATAACCAGGATCGAATCTGGTACGTGGAAACAGGGTTACAACCAAACCGGTTTATCGGTTTTGATAGCAAAACCGAACAATTTATAGCGATAGATGAAGTTCCATCAGGCGGTCAGACTGTGCGGCATATGGTGTTTGACGAAACCAGCAATGCCATCTGGTTTGGCACCGATGCACATACCATTGGCCGTGCAGTGGTACCGGATTAACAGTCATAAAAGTACCAATTTATTATCTGCCAGAAAAATACGGTGGCCGGCTTTTCTCAGATTTGAATTAAAGTAAATTGGAGAAAATAACCCAGGCAGTCAGGCCTGTCAGAATAAATGACAACAATGCGAGCAGGCCGTCTCTGGCTATCAGCGCCAGGCCAAAAGCAACCAGGGCGATACCGGCTGCGTTGGCGCTGAAAGGGATGACTTCCATAAACGGTAGCATGACTGCAATCAAAATACAGACACTGGCTATCGCAAATTTGGCGGTCCCATTAACAAAGATCAACAAACGTGGTCGTATCAGTTTATCGATAAAGTGAGCAGGTCTTCGCAACCATCTCACAGCCTTTAATAACTTGTCACCAGGAACAGCACGTTGTAATAACCATTTTGGTAACCAGAAGTGTTCCTGCCCCGTCAATAACTGTATGGCGACTAAAAAGATAAACACGCCCATGATACTTGGAACCCCGGGGATATCGCCAATAACCGGTGCTAATATAATCAAGCCAGCCAAAAGCAACAGTGGTCCAAAAGAACGACGGCCTATCATATCCATAATAAGGTCAATCGAAACGTTTTGATTGGGCCTTTGCTCAGCCGCTTCACCAATACAATCAAACAATTCTTCGAGATCGGTTACCGGATGATTCTTACCCATCATTAGTTACCTGCTTAAAGGAAAAAGATGCTTTGGCACCCACCACAAAAACACCATCATGGCGATCAACTCGACTAATGATTGAAACACAATGACCACGACTGCCAGCTCATATGAAGCGGGCAACGCCAGGGCAATGGGTAACATCACAAAAGAATTACGGGTGCCAAAGCTGAATGCAAGTACCCTACCCTGCCGTGATGAAAGTTTAAATAACCTGGATAAAAGCCTGGCCATTACGGCCGTAATAGCCAGGAACAACAAAAATATTACTGATAAGTGGAATAATAAGCTGACGGACTGCAGCACGATAATGACTTGCGATATCGCAATAATAAACATCACCATGGCTAATAACAGCACCGGAAACCATGCCAGAAAATTGATTACCCGCTCACCATTATCCTGCTTCGCTAACCATTTTTGAGTCAGAAATGCCAGCATCAATGGCACGATAATCAAACTGAAAAATGCCCAAACCATCTCACCCTGTGCCAGATTCAGATGAAACTCATCACCGAGAAACAGCCAGAGATAGAATGGTAACAACAGGATTTGCAACAGCAGGCTTATCGGGGCAAAAGTGATTGCCAGTCTGGTATCACCACCGCCAAGCTGAGTAAAGGTAATAAACCAATCCGTGCACGGCACCAATAACACTAATAAAATACCCAGTTTTACAGCGGGGTCATCGGGAGCGACCAGCAGCAGACAGGCGACTGCAAGAGGAATCAACACAAAATTCCCCAGAATGGCTGCCAGTAGTACTTCAGGTTTGTAAAAAGCGTCCCGCAGATGCGTTAATGGAACCTGGGTAAACGTTGTATACATCAAGGCCGCTAATAACGGCCATACGACGATTTCCAACCGGCCACCCATCTCTGGCACCATAACACCCAAAATCAACCCAAGTAACACGGCCAACAGATAAATAAACAGCTGATTTTTTTCCAGAGACAGATGTGTCAATGATGGGATCCTTGCAGATAAAATAAAAAGCCCGAAATTATTATTTCAGTCGCCCGGGGTTTATGCTGTTTTTTCTTTTCCTGATTAACTGAAGTTAACGAACCTCGCTACCTGATGCTTTATAACTGGCAACATGGTAAACCGTATCTGCGCTTTGATGCTGAAGATGACAGAGCCAATTCACTACGTTTTTTCAACAAAGGATTTATCGATGCAACATATTTTCGGCAAAACAGTTCTTCCTACCCTCTTATCACTGTGTTTTATAACCGTGGTGCTTGCCGCTGAAGGTGAAGGTAAACAAGTCGTCATTGACAGTAAAGAGGGTAAAGAAAAAGTGACCATTGAAGAGTCACAAACAGGTGATCAATCAGGAGCTGGCACCGCTGTCACTGATGATCCGGTGGATGATCATAAAACGACTGATGAAGATGACAACACCGATAAGCCCAAATATCAGGAATAATGACACCTGTTATCAGATTAATTGACTAATGTCGGCCAGCCGTCGTTCTGCTCCAGAAACTGCAGCAGATTTTTAGGGCGATACGCCTCATCGTTATCCCAACGTTGTTTCACAGTCTGATGAATTAATACCTCACTTTTATTATGGTTTATAGGGCGATATAAAGGCCTTTTCGAACGATATATATGTTTACGTGAGTTATGCAAAGTCGCATCATAACGGCCATTCAAACTGCTTTTAAGATGCGTTTCGAGCACTAATCCAGCTTCAGCTGCCTGCTGCATCATCCATTCAAGTGGAATATCGGATAACAAGCCACCGGTTTCTTTATCCGGCGCATAACTCCCGCCAATATTGCTGTGTACACCGGCAAACCACACCTGTTTGAGATCCAGCTTTTCCCGCGGATCCCAGATGGTCGGTTCAAAATCTGAACGCACTTCATCGATCGCCATCGCATGTCGGGCAATATCGACATTAGGGCCGATTTTGGTATCGTAAAATTCGTCTTTTTTGTTCAATAAACCGAGAAAAGATATCGGAATACCTAATGCACCAACGGTATCCCATACGCCAACAAATTTAATCTGACGACTTTTATGTGAATGCGCTTCACGAAAAGCAATCGACTTTTTGCCATCCGGTGCGTAACTGTAACCGGGTTTTTTGTAATGCTCGAATGCCGCTTCAATCAGTCTGGCATCCGGTCGTTTGAGAATGCCGCAGTTATAAATCAAACCACTTAAACTGCGAACGGTGTAAGCGCCACGGCTAAAGCCAAACAGAAAAATCTCATCGCCCGGCTGGTAGTTCTGAACAATATAACGGTAATCGTCCATGATGTTTTTATTCAGGCCCTTGCCGGTGGTACCACCGAGCACCTGTTCATAATAAGAGCCGATTCCCCAGTCGTAAAATACCTGCTGCGTGATGCCATCAGACCCTCTCGGATCAATCGAACGCGCCATTCGAAGTACGTTGGTGGGGAAATCTTTGGCCAGATCCTTTTCCGGTCTATTCCAGGTACCGTCTGCACAAACTACTATCCGCTTTGTCATCAGCGTGCTCCGTCGGTCGTTTTATCCGGCAGCAAAGCGTTAGCTTACAGCTTTCATATCAGGCTCTCTGCCCAGAACATCAGTTGTGACAGTAAACCTGAATCATTTCAGAAACAATACCTTAACCAGTCATCTTTGAGGATTATGCTTTTTCTTCTGCCTCTTCTTCGGCTTCTTCCTCTGTACTTTTGCCTTTGCCCGAAAAGTCTTCGGTAAACACCTCGGACAGAATCAGCTGTTCAATATAACTGCGCTGAGAAGCCCGTACCGGGAAACGCACCACCAGATGAATTTCTGCAGCGGTAGGAACCTGAATCGTGACACGAGGATCAACCGAACTCGCATCCAACCCACGTTCATCACTCAGTTTCTGCATATAGATACGGGCATTTTCCAGATAGGGCTGACAATGTTTTGCAGCCGCCGACAATAAGGCCTGTTGGGCAGTTTGCCATTTATCCGTGCGTTTGAATGGCACGGTAAAAACATGCAGGACATATTGCCGGGTATAACTTTCATTTATGACAGGCTCGGAGACAAATAACGCATTGGGAATAACGGCCATACGTCCCGTACGTTGATGAGTAAGCTTTCCGGGACCCACTTCCAGAATGGTGGTCGCTAATAAGGTTTGATCAATAACGTCGCCACGGAAATCCTTGATTTGAATACGATCGCCAATATTAAACGAACCAGCACCGGTTTTCAGTAATGACCCCGTTACACACAAAATCAGTTCCTTGGTGGCCACTACAAAGGCTACGGCAATGGCAACCACCGATAACGCCAGCGTTCTGAGTTCTTCGCCCCAGATTAATATGAGCCCGAGAATGAAAATGAGAATAATGCCGTTGCGGGTCTGAACCAGCCATTTGCGACGTAATTCTGTGGAATCAATGGTTCGACGAATAAACCGGGAAGCAACAGAATTTAATACCAGCATCACCAGAAGCAGGAGAAAAGTGCTGCCAAACAAGCTGATAATCGGAGCAAAAAATGCAAAGGTTTCCTGGGAAATTCCAAGTTTTTCGTTCATTTAAGCAGCCTGTTACTTTAACGTTGAATATAACGTTACCAATAATACCCAAATCTTACACCGGATCATAAGCCGTCAGGATAATGGCATGAATCTAAGGACTTACTGACAATCCTGGGTTTAAGCCGTAAAACGCTTCTTAACCAGCTAAAAAAATATCCTGCGATAGTGACGTATTGGCAGCCCTACGCTTAAAAAGTGCTTTTCAACAAAATTATTTATATCCGATTCAATGATCTAGTTGATTAGGTACGATAAATACGCCTGATTCCCCTTTGCAGATGCATTTACTTCGATCATAATCAAACGCAGGCACGTCAATTCAACAAGAGGATCTACTCCGAATGATTAAACGACCCGACGCGACAAAACGTCTGTTTGTGCTTGATACCAATGTGCTGATGCACGATCCCACTGCTTTATTCCGCTTTGATGAACACGATATTTTTCTGCCCATGGTGGTACTGGAAGAACTTGATAGAGGTAAAAAAGGTTTATCCGAAGTGTCGCGAAATGTGCGTCAGGTCAGCCGTTTTCTCGATGATTTGTTAGAACAGGCCGCAGATAACGATGCCATAAATTCGGGTATTCCTCTGCCGAGCGTTATCAACAGTGATGTGCCCCAGGCCAGTGGTCGTTTATTTTTCCAAACCCGCCAGATGGCCGGAGAATTACCTAAAGAATTACCCGGACAAATAGCCGACAATGCCATTCTTGCTGTTGCTATCAACCTGCAACAAGCTCAAATCGATACCAACGTTATTCTGGTTTCCAAAGATATTAATCTGCGTATTAAAGCCACTGTGTTAGGTATCTGCGCCGAAGATTATTACAACGATAAAGTACTTGATGATGTGGATCTGCTGTATCGCGGTTCCAGTGAGCTGAAAGCCGATTTCTGGGAAGATTTAAACCGCCTCGAATCGTGGACTGAAGATGGCCGTACCTTTTATCAGGTCGAAGGAGAAGTCGTCAAAGACTGGTATCCCAACCAGCTGATTTATTCACCCGGCGAAGAACGGGCCATTGAAGCGGTAGTGCGTAACAACAATGAAACCACCGCTGACATTGAGCTGATTCATGATTATCGTCGTGAGAACCATTCAGTCTGGGGCATTACCGCACGCAACCGTGAGCAGAATTTTGCGTTGAATCTGTTAATGGATCCGGAAATTGATTTTGTCACTCTGCTGGGACAGGCCGGTACCGGTAAGACCTTGCTGACGCTGGCCGCCGCCTTAACCCAATGTATCGAACACAAACGCTATGGTGAAATCATCATGACCCGTGTCACCGTACCAGTGGGGGAAGATATCGGTTTTCTGCCCGGGACAGAAGAAGAAAAAATGACGCCGTGGATGGGCGCGTTGATGGATAACCTTGAGGTACTCAACAAAACCGATGGTGGCGACTGGGGCCGGCAGGCAACCAATGATTTGCTGCAACGCTGGATCAAGATTCGCTCACTGAACTTTATGCGGGGTCGTACCTTCCTTAACCGTTTTATTATTATCGATGAAGCACAGAATCTGACCTCCAAACAGATGAAAACCCTGATTACCCGGGCAGGTCCCGGCACCAAGATTGTCTGTCTGGGCAACATTTCACAGATTGATACCCCATACTTAAGTGAAACCACTTCGGGTCTGACTTACGTGGTGGATCATTTCAAGAACTGGCCGCATAGCGGACATATCACCCTGCTGCGTGGTGAACGTTCACGACTGGCTGACTTTGCTTCAGAAAACTTGTAATCTGTTGTGTGATTAATGACATCGGGCGGCACTGGGAGAAATCCCCCAGGGTCACCCGATGTTTATACTTTATTAAATAAAATCAGCATTGATTCATTTATTGGGTCGCAGGCAACAGGAAGACATAAGATGAACGATATCCCTCCAACCGGTGCCGAACGCCGGGAATTTTTCCGCATTAATGATCGTTTGGTTATGTCCGTCGTTCCACTCAGCACTGCTGAAGCTGAGCAAATTGGTCAGGCCATTATTGATGCCACGCCTGAAGCCGGACAGTTGACTCAGCAAATGTCATCGATCCAAAAAAGTTTTAATCATCTGACCGACCAAATCGGTCATACCGACAGGGATATCGCCAGAGCCCTGCGAATGCTTGATGATAAAGTGAATCTGCTGGCGCAGAATGTTCAGTTATTACATACTCCGCTTAATCCTGAATCAGCCGCTGAGGTCAATCTTAGCGCTGGCGGATTAGCTTTTGTGACAGAAAGTCCCTTCCAGCCCCGTTCCGCGATGGAAGTCAGAATGCAGTTATTGCCGGGCGGTTTGCATATCCGTGCCATTGCCAAAGTCATTGCCTGTGATCAATTAATTGAAAGTGTAGAGGGTAAAAGCTTTTATCTGCGAATGGCGTTTACTCACATGAGTGAAACTGATAGAAATATTCTGGTAAAACACACATTAAACCGACAGGCAGAAGAGCTGCGTAACAGCAAACCGGCTTAACTGAATAACAACATCATGTAACACCTTCTGCTTTATAAGCCTCCTGCCGTATTGGCTGATAAATCAACAGAGAGCGATTCATGTCTACCCAACTCTCCACTCTATACAGTTTCCGACGTTGCCCATATGCCATGCGGGCCCGACTGGCTATTACCATAGCGGGTAATGAAGTGGAATTACGCGAAGTAGTATTGAAAGATAAACCTGCTGAACTGCTGGAAGTCTCGCCAAAAGCCACCGTTCCAGTATTGGTGCAGACGAATGGCAAAGTTTTGCAAGAGAGTTTGGATATTATGCTTTGGGCGGCTGAAAATCATGCTATCTGGCAATCACTGGATGAACAGCAACGTAAGGAGACGTTTGTCCTGATTGAAGAAAATGATGTCAGCTTTAAACAGGCGCTGGACCGCTGTAAATACGCTGACCGCTATCCCGAACATAATCAGCAGTTTTACCGCGAACAAGGCGAGCAATTTCTGGATAAACTGGAACAGCGTCTGACAAAACATCTGGGCTTAGTCTCCGATTCGCTGACCTTGGTGGATTATGCCCTCCTGCCATTTATCCGACAGTTTGCTTTGGTGGATTGGGACTGGTTTGTCGAAGCGGATTATCCGAAACTGCAAAATTGGCTGAATGGATTTTTACAATCCGATTTGTTCAAACAAGTGATGCATAAATATCCGCAATGGCAGACAGGAGATGAAATCACTGTTTTCCCGGTAATGCAGCAACAATAAGCGTTATAAATTCAGATATACGCTGGCATCTTCATCTTCAGCCAGCTTGGGCACAATCCCCAGACAGGGCGCCGCGATACGTTGCTTCAGACTTTGGATAATCGCGGTTGACTGCGAGTCATCAAGAAAGTCATTGGCTACCCACCCCACCAGCTTCAGACCCGAATCGGCAATCGCCTGAACCGTCAGCAGAGCATGGTTAATACAGCCCAGTTTTATCGCCACCACCAACACTACAGGTAACTTCAATGCTTTCGCCAAATCGGCAATTGTTTGCTGATCATTTAATGGCACCAGCCAGCCCCCCGCTCCTTCGACTACGACGGCATCTGCCTGTAACTGCATCTCGGCAAATTGGCTTTCAAGAACAGTCAGTGAAATGGTTTCCCCTACCTGTTTCGCTGCCAGATGTGGGGCAATCGCAGGTTCAAAGGCATAAGGATTGACCTGCAAATAAGGTAATTTGATATCTGCCTGCTGGCTTAAGGCCAGTGCATCCTCATTTTGCAATTGCCCATCCCGCCACTCACAGCCGCTGGCCACCGGTTTCATTGCCGCAACTCTGAGGCCTTGCTGTTGTAAGACTTTGATCAGTCCGACACTGATACGTGTTTTGCCGACTTCGGTATCGGTGCCGGTAACAAATATATGCTGAGTCATCAGAGCTTGCTTCTCAATTGGTCGAGACTGACTGCCACACAGCCATCTTCGGTCATCGGCAGAGAATTCTCCCCCGCCCAGGCATGTCCATAAATCACTTCATAAGTGGCTGGAAGTTGACCATTGACCCGAAATTGTTCACTGGCAGCAGTCACTTTTTTCAGCGTGTTTTTACCGGTCAGGCCACGGCGGCGCCCCTGATTAACATTACGTGCACCTAATTGCTGTAAATCACGCATCATATTGATCAGACTCGGATACAACAGACTATGTCGATCACTGTCCAAAACCTGAGCACTGAGTCCGGCGGCAAACATTGCTTCGGCCACATCATGCATATCCAGAAACACATTGATATGTGGATAATCATCCACCGCAGCCCAGCTTTGGCGAAGTTCCTGCAAGGTGTCGGGCCCAAGCGTACTGAACATTAACAAACCACCTGGACGCAATACCCTTTGTATCTCGGTAAACGCAGCGGTTAAGTCACACCACTGCAAAGCCAGGTTGGCATATACCAAATCCACGCTGTTATCGGCTAACGGTAATTGCTCAGCATCGCCTGTTATGAAGCGGGGTGATTTTTGCCCAGGTAGCCAGCGGCGCACTCCTTGATCATGCCGATAACGTTGTCTAGCCTGCTTGAGCATAGCGGGAGCAATATCCACGGCTATTTGTTGGGCGTCAGGATAACGATGTTGCAGTAAAGCCAGGTTGCGTCCGGTGCCGGTCCCCAAGTCCAGAATATGCTGGGGTTTGATTTTAACCAGTTCCAGACGTTCCAGCATTTCATCTGCCGTATCACGCTGTAAAATCGCCACATCATCATAACTGTTCGCCGCATTGCCAAAGGCTCGCGCTACGCGATTTTTTTCCGGGCGTAAGGCTTGCTCAGTCATTGAAAAACTCATTGATTTTATCGGCACATAACTGAGGTTGAGAGATAAACGGTGCGTGTCCTGCTCCGGCAATGCGATCAATTGAAATGGTTTTATTTAATTCAGACAAGGATTCAACCAACGTTATCGGCACCAACTGGTCGCGATCCCCTAATAGACATTTCACCGGTATCTGTAACTGCGCGAGCTCAGAACGTAAGTCCAACGTTTCCAATAACGCTAATCCAGCCTGTAAAGCCTCAGGATGTGCGACATTATCAGCCGTTTTTTCTGCCAGTAGCTGAATGGTTTCCCGGCTGCCTTTTGCACCACGCGCCTGAAGCAGCACAAAGCGTTTTAACGTTTCGCGTTGATCATGGTTCAGCTGTCCGGCAAATACCGCAAACACTGCCGCATCCATTGCCTCACTCCAATTGTCAGCGGTGACAAATTTTGGATTGGCAGCCATCAAAACTAATTTGGTGACACGTTGTGGATAGCGTGATGCAAAAGCCAGGCTCAGCTGTCCACCTAATGACCAGCCCAACCAATATGCCGTTTGGGGGACGTTATCAGCAAGTTGGGTTAATACTTTGTCAATTTGCAACGCATCAGCCTGCCATTCGGACTGTCCATGGCCCGGTAAATCAATCAGATGCAAGGTGAACTGCTGGGCCAGTATTTCAGCAAGCGGCTGCCAGACATCACTATGCATACTCCAGCCATGCAGCATTACCACATCTGGGCCCTGCCCCATCTGTTTAATGTACATAGCTGCGCTCCAAACCGAGCAGTAATTGCTCAATATGCCAGACATCATGGGCCGCAGACAGCGTGATACGCAATCGGGCGGTGTTTTTCGGCACGGTCGGTGGTCGGATAATGCCTACCAAGATGCCCTGCTGTTCCAGATCCTGTCCCAATTTAAGTGCTGTTTTATCGTCACCAATCAACAGGGGTTGAATTGCCGTTTGTGAGGGCATTAATGGCAAGCCTAATTGGGCTGCACCGTCACGGAACTGTTGAATCAACTGCTGTAATTTATCGCGCCGCCAGCTTTCCTGTTTAATCAGTTTCAGACTCGCCAATGTCGCTGCAGCGATAGCCGGTGGCTGCGCGGTGGTGTAGATAAAACTGCGAGCCTGTTGCACCAGAGTCTCAATCACCACTTCATCAGCGGCAACAAAAGCCCCTGCTGTGCCAAAGGCTTTGCCAAAGGTGCCGACCAATATCGGCTTGTGCTGTGTTAAGCCAAACTGCTCAATCACACCGCCACCGTTTTGACCCAGCACCCCAAGTCCATGCGCATCATCAATTATTACGCCCGCTTTATGCTGTTCGGCTAAATCCATGATTTCCGGTAATGGGGCAATATCCCCGTCCATACTGAATACACCATCACTGACGATCAATTTATTTCGGGCGTTGGCAGCAGTATGCAGTCGTTGATGCAATAAGCCCATATCCACATGGGGATATCGTAATTGCTGGGCGTCGCAAAGACGGCCCCCATCAAGTAACGATGCATGGTTCAACTTGTCCTGGACGACAACATCGGTTTTACCGAGCAAACCATCAATCACACCGATATTGGCCATATAACCGGTCGAAAACAGCAGAACTCGTTGTTGTCCGGTAAATTCTGCCAGAGCCTGTTCCAGCTGATGATGATAACGACTGTGGCCGGTGAGTAAATGCGCAGCCCCACTGCCAACACCTTCACGATCCAATGCCTCGACAAATGCGGTTTTTAATGCCGGATGTGCTGCCAGGCCTAGATAATCATTACTGCTGAACGACAATAATTTACGGCCATCCAATACGACCTCAACACCCTGTTCACCATCACGCAAACGCGAGCGACGATACAAACCAGCAGCTTGTCGTTCTTTTAACGCTTGTTGAAGTTGTGATTGCCAGGGAAGTTGTGACACGAAAGCGCCTCGATAAATCAGCTACGTGAAGCAATTAAAAAGGCGATTGCCTTTAAGTGAAATGCTCTGTGCGGCAAGACCACACAGAGCATCCAATTAGTTATGAAAAGGTTTATGCAGCTGAACAGTGTTTATCTTCCTGTTGCTGCTGGCCGACTTGTAATGGTGTGATCCCCAGACGTTTGAATAAACGTTGATCATGATCAGTATCCGGATTGTCTGTAGTCAGCAGTTTTTCACCATAGAAAATCGAGTTGGCACCGGCCAGGAAACTCATTGCTTGTAATTCATCGGTCATGTTTTCACGACCGGCAGAGAGTCTGACAAACGACTGCGGCATCATAATGCGCGCGACTGCGATGGTGCGGACAAATTCAAACGGGTCCAGATTATTAATTCCATCCAGTGGCGTGCCTTCGACTTGCACCAACAAATTGATTGGCACGCTCTCAGGATGACTCGGCAGATTGGCCAGGCTGATTAATAAACCGGCCCGATCTTTACGGCTTTCGCCCATACCGACAATGCCGCCACTGCAGACATGAATACCCGCTTCACGAACATGAGTTAAGGTATCCAGTCGATCCTGATAGGTACGCGTTGAGATGATTTCACCATAGAATTCCGGAGAGGTATCCAGATTGTGATTGTAATAATCCAGACCAGCATCTTTCAGACGCTTGGCCTGGTGATTTTCCAGCATACCCAGCGTGACGCAGGTTTCCAGCCCCATATCCTTAACGCCTTCAATCATCGCGACGACACGATCCACATCGCGATCTTTCAGGTTACGCCAGGCAGCGCCCATACAAAAACGGCTGGCACCGGTGGATTTGGCCTGCGCAGCAGATTCGAGCACTTTATCCAGAGGCATTAACGGTTCGGCTTTCACTGCCGATGGATGATGCGCACTTTGCGGGCAGTAACCGCAATCTTCGGCACAACCACCGGTTTTGATACTCAGCAAGGTACTGATTTGTACAGCATTGGCATCAAAATTCTGCCGGTGAATGGTTTGCGCTTGGTACATCAGATCCGCAAATGGCAAATCAAACAAGGCTTCAATTTCCGCCTGCTGCCAGTCATGGCGGAGCGGCGCGGTCTTTTCTGCTATATTTTCAGTCATGGGCTTCTTCATCAGATTTAATGGATTAATAACATGATGGCCAGAAACTTTCGTGCTGTAGTGACGCATCGTTTGGCAGAATTATACAGCAAACTGTTGCCGATTCCCTGCTTCCTCTGTGGTGACTTTAGTCCAGATGATGTGCTTTGCAGCGCCTGTGCAGATGAGTTGCCGTGGTTGGATACGTGTTGTCAGCAATGTGCTATACCGCTGAATGAAACAGGAATTTGCGGCCAATGCTTGCAACAACCGCCACCACAGCAATCAACTGTTGCATTGTTTCGTTATGAAGCGCCAGTTAATCATTGTATCGCTGCTTTTAAGTTTCATCAGCAATTGGCATTTACACAGCTGTTTGCCCGACTGCTGGCAGATAAAATCCATCAACGACACCAGCCATTGCCCGAAATACTTATCCCTGTCCCATTGCATCCCAGTCGGTTACGCGAACGTGGTTATAACCAGTCAGCTCAACTGGCCGCTGCGCTGTCGAGAAGACTTGGTGTAGCAACCGATAAACACGGTTTGATCCGCCAGCGTAATACTAGTCCACAATCCGGCCTGAGCGGTAAACAACGCAAACGTAATCTAAAACAGGCCTTTGCCGTTGCTAAAGCATTGCCTTACAAACATGTTGCACTGGTCGATGATGTATATACCACGGGACATACGGTCGCCGAAGCCAGCCGATGTTTACAGCAAAATGGTATAGAGACAGTAGAAGTATGGACAATTGCCCGCGCAATACGCCATTATTAGGTCTCACCTCACTCATTTCAGTGCTCAAGGCTGTTGCATGCCTCAAAAAGACGTGACGACGCTTCAAGATCGATTGGATGATCTGCTCCGTATTGCCAAAAGCAATGAGCGGAAACAGCTCAACTTTCAGCAATATGAATTAAGCTTGCTGAATAGCAGCGGCCTGGAGCCGTTACTGAAATTGATCCTCGAAGAACATAAACATCGCTTTCAACTGACGACCGTCACGCTGATGTTGCATGATCCGGAATATGAATTCCAACGTTTGCTGGAGTCAGTGCCAGAAATACAGCAATGGCAAAACCATTTGTTATTTACCGAATCCGTTCAACGTCTGGAACAGTTCTTCAGTTTACGGCGCATTCCACGTCTGACCAGCTTTTCACCTCATCAACATCAGCAACTGTTTCCCTCACATAGTGAATTGGGATCAGTTGCCCTGCTCCCCCTGATACGTCAGAATCAGTTAATTGGCAGTCTGAATTTAGGCAGCCGCAATCCCAATCGATTTCAATCCAATATCGGCACACAGTTTCTGCAACATCTGGCTGCCGTGGTATCAGCCTGTATCGAAAATGCGCGTTTGCATGAAGAAGTAAAACTGGTCGGTCTGCGTGATCCACTGACCGGCGTGAATAATCGTCGTTTTTTTGATCAGCGCATCGTGGAAGAGTTCAGTCGGGCTATTCGTAACAAAACTGCTTTGTCCTGTTTATTTGTTGATCTGGATTATTTCAAACGCATAAACGATAGTCATGGACATCAAACTGGCGATCAAGTGCTTAAGCATGTCGCCCAGCTGCTTAATGACAGCCTGCGCCAGGGTGATGTGCTGGCTCGCTACGGTGGTGAGGAATTTGTTGTATTACTGGCGGATGCCAGTGGTGTGGTCGCAGCAGATATTGCCGAACGGATGCGGAAAACAGTTGCTGAAACGCATTTTACTGCTAATTCAGGGAAAACATTACGCGTCACCTTGTCAGTGGGTGTATCAACTCTGGAACCTGGCAGTAATATGACCGTAAAACGCTTATTGCAATCTGCAGATCAGGCTGTGTATGGCGCCAAACTGTCCGGACGCAATCAGGTAAAGGTCAGTGCTGAGGCGTGAGATCAGCTTGTGGCGCTGAATAACAGTCTTTACAATCAATTCCATACTACAACGTAAGAGGATGCAGTGAATCAACTGAAAGCATTTTCAGATGCATTTATGCATGCAATGAAAAACCTGCTGCCCATCGTGATTGTAGTGGTTATTTTTCAAACCTTTATCTTACAGAGTATTCCTGATGACACCCTGAGCATCAGTATCGGGTTGTTTATCGTGGCTATTGGCGTCGCATTGTTCCTGCGGGGTCTTGAGCTCAGTATTTTCCCGGTCGGCAAAAGCCTTTCCAATCAATTTACCAAACGTGGTTCCTTGTGGATTTTATTGTCATTTGGTTTTGCTCTGGGCTTTTCTGCTGTCATTGCCGAACCGGCATTAATTGCCGTAGCCGAACAGGCCGAGGAAATCAGTGAAGGTCGAATTGACGCGCTGATTCTACGTTTTCTTGTGGCCATATCGGTGGGCTTTGTGGTTGCGCTTGGGGTATTTCGGATTTTATTTGGTTATCCGCTGCACTGGTTCATGATCATTGGCTATCTGCTTGTTGTAACCATAACCTTTTTTACTCCGGCTGAAATTGTGGGTCTGGCTTATGATTCTGGCGGTGTGACCACCAATATTGTGACAGTGCCATTAATAGCGGCTTTAGGTATTGGTTTAGCCTCATCCATTCGTGGGCGTAATCCACTTATTGACGGTTTTGGCATTGTAGCAATGGCAGTGATGGTACCGATGATAACGGTGCAGCTGTATGGGATTGTCGTGTTCAGTGGGGCTGAAACTGCTCCGGCAGCAGAGCTCAGTATAGACACGGCTCAGCAAGAGGCTATCTCCGGTCCGATGACCATGCTGATGGATTTACTGGGCATGGTGGGCGATGTCTTGCCTATCATCATCACTATCCTGTTTTTCCAGTATCTGGTGTTAAAACGCCCGTTAACTAACCCACGTAAAGTGGTTTTAGGCTTTGCTATGGTGTTATTTGGTTTATATGCATTTGTGGTCGGTTTGAAAATGGGTTTGTTTCCCATCGGCAGCAGCATGGCTGAACAGCTGATAAAAAATCAGCACATTGTCTATGTCTATCTGTTTGCTTTTGCCATAGGTTTTGCCACAACCATGGCGGAACCCGCCTTGATTGCTATCGGTCAACAGGCTGAGGAAGCGGCTTCCGGCAGAATAAATGGCAATGTCATTCGAATATTAGTGGCTATAGGGGTGGCGGTTGGCATCACTATCGGCGTACATCGTATTATCGCGGGCGACTCGATCCATCATTACATTATTGGCGGATACTTAATCGTCATCGTGCTCACCCTGATTGCACCCAAATATATTGTGCCGCTGGCATATGATCTTGGTGGTGTGACAACCTCCGAAGTAACCGTGCCCTTGGTGACGGCACTGGGTATCGGTCTGGCAACACATATCGAAGGCCGCAATATTCTGATGGATGGCTTTGGCTTGATAGCCTTTGCTTCTATCTTTCCAATCATAACGGTCATGCTCTATGCTATTGCGATGCATCTCATGACGACATTGAAAAAGGTGAACGCATGAAATTTTCTGTTCTTGTCGCGATTGTTCCGGAAGAAAGTGAACAGGCTGCCATTGATGCAGCAAGGGATTTAGGGGCGGGCGGTATCACATTGATGACTGCTCGCGGTATCAGCAACAACGCCAAAAAAACATTCTTTGGCCTCAGTTACGACGGTAGTCAAAGTGTTTTATTGATGGTGCTGGAAAAAGGCCTGTCACTCCAGGTAGTCAAAGCTATTCAAAAAATTCTTATGCCCGATAATCAGGATTCGAATGGTCTGGTTTTTACCCTGCCACTGGAACATCTGGTTGGTATTGATACTTCTCAGGTAGAAAAATTCCAGCAGCATTTACGTGAGTCTCTCTAGATATCAAGGATTACCCCGATGCGATTAGTTAAAGACGTTATGATTTCCAACGTGGTGACAATTTCACCGTTTGCCAAAATGCGTGAAGCGTTAAGCCTGATGAAGCGCCACAAGATAAAATCTCTGGTAGTCGACAAACAGAATCATCATGATGCGTTTGGTTTGATCACCTATAGCGATATTCTGAAAACCGTTATTGCTGAGGAAGGTGATATTGATCTGCTCAATGTTTACGATATATGTGCCAAACCCGTCATTACGGTTGGGGAAGATTTATCGATAACACATGTCGCCACTTTGATGACCACGCACCGGGTGAAACGTTTGTTGGTGGTGAACAATAACGATCTGATCGGCCTGGTGGCAATGAATGACATCATGGAACAACTGCTAAGCGAAATCGAATAAAACGTTAATCCAATAGCTTGATTGCACTGGGATGCTTTATATACATACTGTATTGATCACCCCGTTTCGACATCCAGCCATGGACTTCCAGAGGCTTGTTCAAATAGTCTTCTAATGGCGGAAACAGGGTCTGCTGTTTTTTGGCAATACGCAGGCTTACCTTGTTGTTGATCTTCAACACCCAATAATCACGGGTTTGTGATTTTGATTTGACCATTAACCGCCAGCGCTGCCAGCCTCGATAAGCCGTTTCATTAATCGTTGACACTTTACGAGGCTGATAATGTTTATCTGCCCATATGCCTGTTTTCTGATCTAGGGCGTGTTGCTGGGCAGCTATCAATTGGTCTGCATAGTGTAAATTAGGTGGCTGCAAAGTCAGTGCTGCCAGCCCCTGTTGCAACAGTTTTTCGTTAATAAAGTCACCTTCTGGTGTCCAGGCATAAGCCAACAGGCGATCATAACGATCACGTCTTTCAGCATCATATTGCAGATAGACCTGCCCCTGTTTTAACTGATCTCTTAACCAGTCTCTGGCTGCGATACCGCCGGGTTCGGCTTCCCGGTGCCGTGAGCTGATTTCCGGCGTATTGATACTCAGTAACCTGACCCGTTCATTATTTTCCAGTACCAGTGTATCCCCGTCATAAACCCGTTTTACATTAAATAAATAACGATTGGAATTGGGTTGAAGATCGAGAACCTCAGCAGCCGGATCAACCGGTTGATCTGAGAAAATTTGCCGACCGCTTTCATCTTTCCATTGATAAATCTCGGTGGCACCGACCGAAAAAGATAAGCAAACCAGCAGAAAAACCGAATAGCAATATCTCGCCATCAATTAAACCAGACTGTAATGCAGAACAATACTGAAAAACACCACCGCGCCTACCCAGTTATTATTCAGAAAGGCTTGTAAGCAGGCATTTCGCTCACGATGGCTGCTTAAGCGCAATTGATAGATAAAAAATAGTGCAGCAATCAATAAGCCCAGATAAAACACCATGCCCAGCTGCAATTGCAGACCTATCATCACCATGATCAACACATAGCCAAGTTGTAATAAGGCTTGAATGAACAAGTCATTTTTACCGAATAAAATCGCGGTAGACTTCACTCCGGCTTGCAGATCATCTTCACGATCGGCCATCGCATAAAATGTATCGTACATGGTGGTCCACACAATATTGGCGACAAATAACCACCAGGCAATGACTGGCAAGCTATTGGTCTGGGCGGCAAACGCCATTGGTATTGCCCAACCAAACGCCATGCCCAATACCAGTTGCGGCAGGTAGGTAAAGCGTTTCATAAAGGGATAGATCGCCGCCAGCATCACGGCCACCAGCGACAACATAATTGTGAACGGATTAAGGAATAGCACCAGCAGAAACGCCAATAAAGACAGGGTCACAAAGGCCAACACTGCCTGTTTTGCAGTCAATGCCCCGGTCGCCAATGGTCGGTTTTCGGTACGCCATACCTGACCATCGATATGCCGATCGGCATAATCATTAATCGCACAACCAGCTGCTCGCATTAAAACTACACCCGCAATAAAAATCAGCAGAATTTTGATATCAGGCAGTCCACCAGCGGCAATCCACAATGCGGCTAGGGTTGGCCACAGCAGTAATAAAATACCTATTGGCCGATTCATTCGTGTCAGTTGCCAGTAAGGCTGCAGACGACTCCATATGCTTATCATTTAGACCAATCCTGATGGGGTAAGAACATTTCACAGACCAATAAGCTGTTATCGGCAAAATAAAAGCACGAACGCCTTGCCCACATAATTGCACTATCGTCCATCTCAATACCGCTTTGTTTTGCCAATTCAAACAGGCTGTGTCCTGCCCGCAAACTGGCAACTTCCAGAGAGCCACGTTTAATGGCCGGATCCGTAAACAGAATCTCACCCAATGAACGGTTACCCAGATGATGAATATGCAAATGCGCCTGCAATGCCTGATAGCTGACACGCGGCACAATGGTGCGGGCAAATACACGGGCTTCATCCCCGTCGCGCAAAATCACCTCACGACAATAGACATGTTCATGTAAGGGTTGCTCAAGTTTCAAAGCCTCCTCAGTCAATGGTTTTTGCCAACCGGACTGCTGCAGATCCACACTGAATTGCTGCTGACTGGTCTGTTGCAAGCGCAGGGTCAACGAACCTTTATCGGTTAGCCAGCCAGCCAATTCGTTTGGCAGCTTGGCAGTCGCAGCAGGATGCCAGTGTGCTTGGCTTTTCATCATAAAAAATTGGAACTCATACTTGTCCGAAGCTCAGTTTGGTGCCGAACCAGCGGTTGATTAACGGTGCGACTTTGTCTGGATGGTGTTTTATTAATGTTTCAGCCGCTTTGGTCACGGCGGGCAACAAATCCTGATCGGCCAGTAAATCGGCCACACGAAACTGGGGCAATCCCGTTTGTCTTGTACCCAATACTTCGCCCGGCCCGCGAATTTCCAGATCGCGCTGGGCAATCACAAAACCATCATTACTTTCACGTAAACAGGCCAGTCGGGCCAGACCATTTTCCGACAGCGGCGGATGGTACATCAATACACAATGACTCTGTACCGTGCCGCGTCCTACCCGGCCACGTAACTGATGTAATTGAGCCAGACCAAGCCGTTCGGCATTTTCAATCACCATCAAACTGGCATTGGGCACATCCACGCCGACTTCAATCACCGTAGTCGCCACCAGCAGATCAATTTCACCCTGTTTGAAGGACTGCATCACTCGCTCTTTATCTGCCGATTTCATCCGTCCATGTACCAGCGCAATACGCAGATCAGGTAATGCCTGCTGCAATTGCTCAGCGGTATCTTCTGCTGCCTGACATTGTAAATGCTCAGACTCTTCAATCAAGGTGCACACCCAATAAACCTGACGTTTTTGCTGACAGGCGACATGGATTCGTTCAATCACTTCCTGACGCCGATTGTCGGCGACTACCACCGTAGTCACCGGTTGCCTGCCGGGAGGTAACTCATCAATAACGGATACATTTAAATCGGCATACGCTGTCATCGCTAAGGTGCGGGGAATCGGCGTAGCGGTCATCACCAGTTGGTGTGGCAGAATATCCACCGCTTTGCCTTTATCCCGTAAGGCCATGCGCTGATGCACCCCAAACCGATGCTGTTCATCAATAATCACCAGACCCAGTTTATTAAACGTCACCTCATCCTGAAATAACGCATGGGTGCCCACAGCAATGTTGATTTCACCTTCAGCCAGTGCGGCGATAACCTGTCGACGCTGCGCTGCTGTTTGTTTACCGGCACACCACCCGACCTGAATACCTAACGGCTCAAGCCAGTTACGAAATGTCTGATAATGCTGTTCGGCTAATAATTCTGTGGGCGCCATCATCACCGCCTGATAACCACTGGAAACAGCCATTAATGCGGATAAAGCGGCCACCACGGTTTTGCCGGATCCGACATCGCCCTGCACCAGTCGCTGCATCGGCATAGTCTGTTGAAGATCTTCACGGATCTCTCTGATAACACGTTGTTGAGCGCCGGTTAATGGAAACGGCAGCTCTTGTAAAAACTTTTTACTGAACAGATCAGCATTAAACATGGGTGCCTGATGTTGCTGAGTACGATAGCGAATCTGCCGCATGCTGAGTTGTTGGGCCAGCAATTCTTCAAATGCCAATCGTTTCTGGGCAGGATGCTCACGGGAGATTAACTGACTGACATCACAATCCGGCGGAGGTAAATGCACAAATTTCAAGGCTTGCGTCAGATCAAAATGTGCAACGCGCGGATCCAGTAAAGCTTCAGGCAAGTAAGCCGGCATGGTTTGCTGATCCAGCAGATTCAGGGCCTGAGTTAATAATTTACGCCAGGATAGCTGGTGTAAACCTTCAGTCGTTGGATAAACTGGGGTTAAGGCTTCTTCGACAGCAAACGGTGCATCACCCTGAATTAACTGATATTCGGGATGCACCATTTCCAAAGCTGACGGGCCACTGCGTATTTCACCAAAACAGCGAATTCGCTGACCTTTTGCTAATTGCTGTTGCTGGCTTTTGGAGAAATGAAAAAAGCGTAATACCAAAGCACCAGTGCCATCGCTGACGTGACAAAGCAATGATCTACGCCGTCCAAATTTAACCTGACTGAGCTGGATAACCCCTTCAACCAGTTTTTCCTGTTGTGGCCGTAAACTGCCGATAGGCATTAACCGCGTTCGATCCTGATAGCGTAATGGCAGATGAAACAGCAAATCCTGAATCTGGCGGATCCCCAGTTTTTCAAGCTTCTCGGCGAGTTTTTCACCCACGCCTTTCAGCGATGTGACCGGATCGGCAATGGCCAGCTCAGTCACTTGTTACGGTCACTAAATATCGACGTTATGCGCCAAGATGCAGAATAGCATCCATTTCAACAGGTACGTCTTTTGGGAGAGACGCGACACCAATCGCTGCACGTGCTGGATATGGTTGTTGAAAGTAGTCAGCCATGATTTCGTTGACGGTGCCGAAATGCGCCAGATCGGTCAGATAAATATTCAGTTTGATGACGTCTTGTAAACTTCCGCCCGCCGCGGCTGCAACAGCAGATAAATTATCAAACACCCGACGCACTTGTGTAGCGAAATCACCTTCAATAACCGTCATGGTTTCCGGCACTAAGGGAATTTGACCGGACAAGTAAACAACATCGCCAACTTTGACTGCTTGTGAATAAGTTCCAATCGCTTCTGGCGCGTTGCTGGTGTGAATGATTTCTCGGGACATAAAAACTCCGGCTAAGTCGTCTTAAAACGACAGATTAAACAAATCAGTTATTAATACGGTTAATGCGTTCGACCATTTCCAGTTGGCGTAAACGACGGATAATGCGGGCTAAATGCTGACGATTAGTGACTTCAATGGTTAGCCGCAGATGGGTAAATCCACCGTCGCGTTCGTCAACCATGACATTATCAATATTGGACTCAGCCTCTGAAATCACCGATGCAATGGTCGCCAGTGCACCACGTTGATTGCGTAAATGCATCATCAAATCCACCGGAAAATCACGGTTAATTTCTTTGGCCCAGGCGACATCCAGCCATTTTTCATTCTGCTCACGTAAATGCGTAGTGTTTTTGCAGCTGCGCTGGTGAATGATAATGCCACGACCTGCACTGACAAAACCGTGAATCGGATCACCCGGGATCGGATGACAGCAGCGGGCAAAATTCACCACCATGCCTTCCGTACCGGCAATCAACAACGCCTGTGGTTCTTTATTCGGTGTTTCTTCCTGCAGCAGCTTTTGTGCAACCAGTAAGGCGGATATATTCCCCAGCCCAAGATCGCTTAATAATTTATCAAAATTATCCAGCTCATATTCTTTCAATAAAGCATTAATACGTTTGATTGGAATATTTTCCAGTGCAGTGGAAAACGCTGTCAGGTGTTTGTTCAGAAGACGCTGCCCAAGCTGAATCGCCTCTTCACCCTGCAGATGTTTCAGATAGTTGCGAATATTGGTGCGCGCTTTAGGGGTCACCACAAAATTCAGCCAGGCCGGATTCGGGTGTGACGTCGGAGAAGTGATTATCTCGACAGATTGTCCGGTTTCCAGTTGCGAGCTTAATGGCACCAGATGACGACCCACACGAGCCGCAACACAGCTGTTACCCACATCAGAATGTACGGCATAAGCAAAATCGACGGCTGTAGAACCGCGAGGCAACGTTAAAATCTCACCTCTTGGAGTGGAAACATAAATCTCATCCGGGAATAAATCGATACGCAGATTTTCCAGAAATTCCATCGAATCGCCAGAACCTTTCTGCATTTCCAGAATGCCTTGCAACCACTGTCGGGCTTTACGATGCGCCAGGGTATTGCCGGCGGCCTCACCCGATTTATAAAGCCAATGAGCAGCCACCCCGGCTTCTGCCAATTGATCCATATCACGGGACCGTATCTGCACTTCTATCGGCACCCCATAAGGACCAAACAATACGGTATGCAATGATTGATAGCCATTGGCTTTGGGAATCGCAATATAATCTTTGAACTTGCCCTGCACCGGTTTGTACAGGTTATGTACTACGCCAAGCATGCGATAGCAGGCATCCACATCATCAACAATGATACGGAAAGCATAGACGTCCATGACTTCTGAAAACGACAGCTGTTTGCTGACCATTTTCTTGTAAATACTGTAAAGATTTTTCTCGCGGCCCTGAATATCGGCACTGAGACCTTCCTGTTCCATTCGGTTAAGAATAGATGCGGTAATCTGACTGACGATTTCCTTACGATTACCGCGTGCTTTACGGATAGCATCGCCCAATACACGATAACGAATCGGATACAGCACATGGAAGCCCAGATCTTCCAGTTCACAGCGCATCAGATTCATTCCCAATCGCTGGGCTATCGGGGCATAAATTTCTAAGGTTTCATTGGCAATCCGGCGACGTTTTTCCGGTCGCAAATGACCCAGCGTACGCATATTGTGCAGCCGGTCAGCCAGTTTGACGATGATAACCCGGATATCCCGCGACATCGCCAGCAACATTTTTCGCAGATTTTCTGCCTGAGCGTGTTGGCGGGTTTCAAATGCGGCCTGCGCCAGTTTGGTCACACCCTCGACCAGTTCAGCAACCGGCTCACCAAACTCGGCAATGACATCACGCTTAGACATTTCCGTGTCTTCAATAACATCATGTAACAAACCGGCCATGATGCATTCATAATCCATATGCATCATTGCCAGAACATGCGCAACTGCCAGGGGATGGGTGATATAACGCTCACCACTGCGTCGGGTCTGCCCTTCATGACATTGTTCGGCAAAATGATAAGCTCGCCGGATGGACTCGACCTGATTATTTTCTAAATAATTGGAGGTCGCAAAACACAGATCATCTATCGTGAGCTTAGGCTCAGACTCCTGAATGAAGTCGAGCTCAGAGGCAACAGAAGGTTTTGCGCTCACAATACTTAAATTTCGCTTTGCAGCTCTTCGTCGCTGACAATGCTTTCTTCAGCATGCTGACGAGCTGAGGTTTTGGTTAATATCGTGCGGTCAACCAAACCGGCTGCAATTTCACGCAACGCCAGAACGGTTGGCTTGTCGTTGTCGACTGGCACCATTGCATCATCACCCATGGCAATTTGGCGAGCGCGTTTTGCGGCGACCAAAACCAGCTGGAAGCGGTTATCTACGTTTTCGAGGCAATCTTCTACTGTGGTACGTGCCATGATAATTTGTCCTGTGGTTAAAACATGTAATTTTACGAGAGATGCGCCGCTTAAGCCAGCAAGTCAGCCAATAAGGTACTGTAGTTTGACTGCTGAACAGCCAGTTTGTGCCGACTGGCAACGATAATCGCAGTCAGGCTGGCAAGTGCATGATCAAAGTCATCATTCACGATCAGATAATCAAATTCGACATAATGTGACATTTCGCTCTCAGCATCCCGCATTCTGCGCGAAATTGTCGCTTCATCATCCTGGCCACGACCTCTTAAACGTTGTTCAAGCGCTTGTTTGGAGGGTGGCAAAATAAAAATGCTGCTACTGTCAGGAAAGTTTTTTCTGACCTGCTGGCCGCCCTGCCAATCAATCTCCAGGATGACATCATTACCCGCATGCAACTGATGATGCACTGCGGCAGACGACGTACCGTAACTATTATCAAATACGGTGGCGGATTCAAGAAAATCCCCTGCATCACGCATCTTGCTGAAAATATCCTGGCTAACAAAGAAATAATCTTCTCCATCAACCTCACCGGCTCTGGCAGGTCGGGTGGTATGCGAAACCGATAACCGGACATGCGGATCCTGTTTAACCAAAGCCCGCACTAAACTGGTCTTTCCGGCACCTGAAGGCGCCGCCACAATAAATAAACTTCCAGACATTTTGATACCTTGCAGATTGCGCGGTTTCAGTTTTGAAACCTGTATTCACTAAGTCAAAACAATACTGGTTTACGCTTTTTTGTGCCAGTTTTTTGCAAAGCTAAAAGCAGACTAAACGGGGCTTGACTAACCCGCATCGATAATCTTATGGCAACTTCAGCATAGAAAAAATTCTGTATGCTATTCCAAACAAAAATAAATCTCATTATCATTGTAATACATATTAACTACGGAGTGTTCTATGCGTAAAGCAGGTATTTTTCTAAGTGTTTGGCTGGGATTAAGCGTATTACTCGTCACAGGTTGCAGCAGTGATTCCCACGATGAAGTTAATCTTTACTCTGCCCGAATTGAATCGCTGATCAAACCGTTGCTGGACGATTTCACCGAAGAAACGGGCATCAAAGTCAATCTGGTTACCGGTAACGCTGATGAGTTATTGCAACGCTTACAAAATGAAGGGCGTAATACACCGGCAGATATTTTATTAACAACCGATGCAGGCCGTTTGCATCGGGCAATGGAAATGGAACTGATACAACCTGTTGAATCAGATACTCTGAAGCAACGTATTCCATCGTCATATCGCCACCCTGAAGATTACTGGTTTGGTTTATCGCTGCGCGCACGTCCGATTATGTATGTGAAAGATCGCGTTTATCCTGCAGAACTTTCAACTTATGAAGCGTTGGTGGAGCCTCGCTGGAACAACAGAATCTGCGTGCGTTCTTCGAGCAATATCTATAACCAGTCAATGGTTGCCTCCATGATTGTTGCAAATGGCGAAGCCGCAACAGAAGACTGGGCAAAAGGACTGGTGGCCAACTTTGCACGCTCGCCGCAAGGTGGTGATCGTGATCAAATTAATGCAGCAGCAGCGGGTCAGTGCGATATCGTGATTGCCAATACCTATTATCTTGCCGGTATGTTAACCAGTAATGACCCCAAGGAAAGAGAAGCCGCTGAAAAGATGGGGGTTTTCTGGCCCAATCAGGATGATCGTGGTGTACATATCAATGTTTCGGGAGCCGCCGTCATTAAAGATGCCAGACATCAGGAAAATGCCATCAGACTGATTGAGTTTCTGACCAGCGATGCTGCCCAGAAATGGTATGCAGAAGCCAACGGTGAATATCCTGTTAGAGCAGATATCGAAAAAGGCGAACTACTGGAACAATGGGGAGAGTTCAAAGCCGATCCTCTGGTCATGGATAAATTAGGTGAATTTAACGCGGATGCACTGCGCTTGATGGATCGTGCAGGTTGGCAATAAGCGTTTCCATGCGTAAAGTTGGCAGTTTTGTCAGACGAACTGCCAATTTTACAATTCCATGTTATCAATAAGCCAATACCGTCCATATCCGCTATTCATTCTGGTAATGGCAATCATATTGTCAATGCCGGTAATAGTGGTATTGGCCCATGTTTTTGTCCCCAGTGGCGATATCTGGCAACACCTGAGCACTACAGTTCTCCCCGACTATATCCGTAATTCTTTATTATTAATGCTGGGGGTGGCCATCGGCACCCTGTTAATTGGGGTAACCACCGCCTGGCTCACTACCATGTGTCAGTTTCCCGGACGCAGTGTTTTTGAATGGGCACTATTACTGCCTATGGCCATGCCCGCCTACATTATTGCCTATACCTATACCGGCATGCTGGATTTTGCCGGGCCGGTACAGATGGCCTTACGTGACTGGTTTGGCTGGCAATATGGTGATTACTGGTTTCCCCAGATCCGTTCATTAAATGGTGCGGTGGCCATGTTGACGCTGGTGCTTTATCCTTATGTTTATCTGCTGAGCCGTGCCGCATTTCTTAATCAATCCATCTGCGTTCTGGATGTCAGTCGAACACTGGGTAACGGGCCGTGGAAAACGTTCTGGCGCGTGGCACTGCCGCTGGCTCGTCCAGCAATCATTGCCGGTTTATCATTGGCTTTAATGGAAACCCTGGCAGATTATGGCACCGTACAGTTTTTTGGTGTCAGCACCTTTACCACCGGTATTTTCCGTACCTGGTTCGGTATGGGCAGTGCCGCTGCGGCAGCTCAGCTGGCTGCCGGACTCATGGTATTTGTGTTTGCCCTGATAATCGTGGAACGCTATTCACGCCGCAAAGCCCGATATCATCACACCAGCCGTCGGCATCAGGATCTACGTCGATTTCAATTAACCGGAAGCCGTGCTTTACTGGCATTTTGTTTTTGTATGTTGATACTCAGTCTGGGCTTTTTATTACCCGCCATACAACTTCTTAGCTGGACCATTCATGTGGCTGATACCGTGATTGATGCCGCATTTATGAGATTACTGATGAACAGTCTTTCACTGGCTGCATTTGCTGCAGTACTGGCATTAGTGTTAGCCATCATAATGGCCTACGCCCAGCGGCTCTATCCCGGTAAATTAGTCAGTGGCGCTGTTCGTGTGGCAGGTATGGGTTATGCCGTTCCGGGTGCCGTTATTGCGGTTGGGGTGATGATTCCTTTTGCCTGGATTGATAATACACTTGATGATCTGGCTCGCAGCCATTTTGACTTTTCCACCGGGTTATTACTCAGCGGAACTCTGGTCGCAGTTACCTTTGCCTACTTGACACGGTTCCTTGCAGTCTCATTACAAACCGTTGACAGTGGTTTGACGCGTATCACGCATTCCATGGATGAGGCTGGCCGATCATTTGGTTTTCGACCATTACAGATTCTCAGGCAGATCCATATCCCGATGTTAAGTGCCTCATTAATGACGGCATTATTGCTGGTATTTGTTGATGTTTTAAAAGAATTACCCGCTACGCTCATTTTGCGACCATTCAACTTTAATACCTTAGCGGTAAAAGCCTATGAGCTGGCTTCCGATGAACGTTTGGCAGAAGCCGCTCCCGCAGCACTGGCTATCGTCATTGCAGGTATTATTCCGGTCATACTACTGAGCAAAACCATTACCCGATCACGCAAGCTTAAAGTGGCAATTGATGAAAACTGATACCACAATGCACACATCCCAATTACAGGTAAACAATATCAGTATCGGCTATGCGGGCAGGCCGGTTGTGGAAGGCGTTTCCTTTCAATTAAAAGACGGTGAGATTGCCTGTTTACTGGGTCCTTCGGGCTGCGGTAAAACCTCAGTGTTAAGAGCCATTGCCGGCTTTGAACCGGTTATGCAGGGCAATATTGTATTGCATGGTAAAACGGTCAGCTCCGCTGATTTTTTCCTATCTCCGGAAAAACGCCGAATCGGTATGGTGTTTCAGGACTTTGCTTTGTTTCCACATCTCACTGTCGCGAAAAATATTGGTTTTGGTTTGCAAAAACTGCCGCGAAAACAACGACAGCAACGTGTTGACGAACTGCTTGAATTAGTCGAGTTGGTCGATTCTAAAGATCAATATCCGCATCAACTTTCCGGTGGTCAGCAACAACGCGTGGCACTGGCAAGGGCCATGGCTCCTCGTCCCGATATTCTGTTACTGGATGAACCGTTTTCCAGTATGGACTCCGATTTACGTGAACAACTCGCTCGTGATGTGCGTGACTTACTGCGACGTGATGGTGTGACTGCGATTATGGTGACGCATGATCAGCATGAAGCCTTTGCCATGGCCGATCAGATCGGCGTACTGGGACAAGGTAAACTGCTGCAATGGGGAAATGGTTATGATTTATATCATCGCCCGGCCAGTCGTTTTGTCGCTGATTTTATCGGACAAGGCGTACTTCTCCCCGGAGAGATTATTGCTGATAACAAGGTCAGCACAGAACTGGGCATTGTCAGCGGTAAAATGACGTCCGATGCGGCTACAGGCCAGAAGGTAAATTTGCTGCTACGACCGGATGACATCATCCATGACGATAATAGTCCGTTAAAAGCCGAAATTGTCGCCAGGGCTTTTCGTGGCGCAGTTTATCTCTACACCCTCAAACTGCAAAGTGGCCAACAGATTTTGTGCCTGGTGCAAAGTCATCATCAGCATGAGATCGGTGAATTTCTTGGAATTCGTCTGGAAGCGGACCATTTGGCCGTGTTTTCAGATTTTCCCTGAATAGACCACGAAAATATGTGTGAGGTAGTACCAAGGTACTATATCTACTTGCTGCAATATCTATAAATTATGCATCGTAATTCCCACCCCCCCCTGCCCCTGGAGGCGCAAACCTGTATGCAAAAAATCACCCTTATCAAAACCGTGTTGTTGTTTGTAACAGCTTCATTAAGCGTCACTGCTAATGCGGCATCATTATCTTTGACTGGTACAGTAAACTATAACGCTAATGGCTTTAAGGGAACGGTTTCTCAGGTTGAAAATATCAATGATTTTATGCCTGGCGCTTCAGAAGGCTTTTATGCCGCCAAACCTAATCCAAATGCAATGAATGCTGCGCATGTGCAAACCGCAATATCTAAAGCAGGATCCAGCTTTGTGGTAACGGATTTTTTCAAAATTGAAAATCCCGCTTCGAACGATTTGAATACATCTCCACTAGGGCTGTCATTTTCCGGGTTCTTAATGAAATACGGCACAACTACTTTAATTGGTCTTTTCAATACCCCAATTTCCAGCCTGGATTTCTTAACACACGATGGGAAAGACGTTTCACATATTGCCTATTTCAACACCTCTGTTTCAGAAGTACCTTTACCCGCAGCTTTATGGTTATTTGCTCCGGCTTTAATGGGTTTTTTAGGGTTAAGACGTCGCATGATTCAATAAGCTTTCCCCCTTTACACAAAGAGCCGTGTTTATCACGGCTTTTTTTTGCATTTTATTTCTACAGCCAAACTTTTCAATCATGACTGATTTCTTCCGTTGCCGTTGTCGATAAACTTCCTTTTTTCTCTTTCCTTTCGGCGGTTCCATTTTAGAATCCACTGAAAATTCTCATGATTTCTTTTAGCACACTCATAGGGGTGGGAAATTTTCATACAAAAAATAGGGAATTAGTACCAAAGAACACTATCCAGGCGATTCACAACGGTCTAGATTATGAGATGTAGTACACAATAATATTAACAACCGCTGGGGGGCATTTTATGAAAATTTCTAGTTATATTAATACGTTGTTGGTTGCATGCCTGACAACATTGTCATTGACGGTTAATGCAGCAACATTATCACTTATAAATCCTGTCAGTTATCCAACAGGAGGTTCTCCGGGTAACACTGGAACCATTTCAACAGTGGTGAATATCACTGACTACATGCCCGGTGCATCGCAAGGTTATTACATAGCCGATGCTATTCCTAATGCGGTGGATGGATCTCAATTACAAACCGCTTTTAATGCAGCAGGTGTCGGTTTCACTGTCACTGACTTTACTAAAATTGAACCACCTCCTGCAGGTAATATGTTTGACTCTTCATCGCTGGGCCTTGCATTTGAAGGCTTTTTAATGAAAGTCGGGAATTTTACTCTGGTAGGTTTATTCGATACGCCCATTACCTCATTGTTTTATAACAATGATGGTCTCGGTGGTATCTCTCATGTGGCCTACTTCAATACTTCTCCTGTATCAGCTGTGCCAATACCTGCTGCACTGTGGTTATTTGCCCCAGCATTATTAGGCTTTCTGAGCTTCAGACGCCGCCTTGTCAAATAAGGCACTTCATCATCATTCAAAGCCGTGCCCAGCACGGCTTTTTTTTATCTTTCACTCTGGCAACCACAAAATCATTTCCCCAGAACATAAGGAGTCTTAACAACATGTAAAAATATCAACATACCACTCATAATAGTTGCTATGGTCTTGCTAAACTTCAAAAAAGAAACCATCCCCAATGAACAAATCCAAACCCTGAACAGATGAAAAGTTATATTTATTGGATTGTGAATAGCTGAACATGATGAATTGTCTACAATTTGGCTTAGCCCCTTTTCAGCTTTTATTTATCAGGCTCTTATGGCTATTCATATTACTTATTCCTGCGACCGGTATTGCCCAGCAACAATTTTCGGGGCAGTGGTATGAAGTCGACTCTGAATGGCAATTTCCTGAGCAGCCTGTTAAGTCCATTAATGCGCCATCACTGACCGGCGGGCAATTTGTCTTCAATTCTTCTTTCGAAATCACAGATTCAGATCAAACTATTGTCATTGATTTTAAAAATGCCAGTGTATTAGGTCATTTTCATCACTATATCTCCAATGCGACAGGGAATATTGTTGCCGAAGCGAGCGGGGGAATTGAGTCGGAAGTAAAAAATACGTTTTTTATGCGTCATGGACGAGAATTCAAACTTCCCCCTGGTCGATATCAGCTCACGACACAACTGGTTTCTCCCTATTTTATTGCTGAGCCTCAGCCTTATTGGGACACATTGTCACATTACCGCGAGGCCATAAAAAGGGGCAGCGTCATTACGCTGGTCAGCATGGGCGTATTGATCAGTCTTGGAGTGTATTACAGCATTCTGGCGTTAGTCCGAAGACGCACCACTGAAATCATGTATACCTTTTTTATCTTGATGAATGTGATTTACAACGGTACTGCCCTGTTAATTACCCCTGACCTGTTCAATATCCATTGGTTTTATTTTGTCGGTGGTCCTATTTTATTAAGTAACTTTGCCTATATCCTGTTTGCCAAGCATTTATTACAGATAAGGGCTGATACTCACCCCAAACTGGATCTCCTGGCCAAACTGTTTTTGCTGATACTTGCTGTGCTACTTGCTACCGCCATATTCAATAAACACCTGATCATCGAATGTGCCCGCTATGGTGTCGGTTTAATGATGCTTTATGGATTGATTGCTGCACTGGTGCGAGCCTTTGAAGGTTATAAAATCGCCTATTTTTATCTGGTAGCTATTGCCACCTTCTTTGTTATTGGCTCAATAGCCATTTCCAGCAAGGATCTGGAAGGCGTCTACACTATCTATATTGAGCATATTGGTCTGTTAGCTGTAACAGTGGAAGTGCTGCTGATTGGCTTGGTTCTGGGCTACCAGTTCGCCGAAGTTTATCGTGAAAAAGAACGTAACCTGGTATTGGTACAGCACAGTTTGCAAATTGCCCATCATGATGCATTGACTGGTCTCCCTAATCGTTATGCCCTGGATATTTCCATGGAAAAACTGCCAGAAAACGGGATGTTAACGTTACTGGACATGGATAACCTGAAGCTTTATAACGACACCTTCGGGCATCTGAAAGGTGACGAAATGCTGCAGATGTTTGCCCGAATCCTGTCTGAAAAACTTGGAAATCTGGGGGTACTGCACCGTATGGGAGGTGATGAGTTTGCCATCACCAGTAATAGTATTTCCTATGCAGAAAATATCAGAGAGGTCATTTCAGAAACCATCAGTTACATGCGACAGAACGGATTTGAAAAAGCCGGCGTCAGTCATGGCTCAGCGAATATGGTAGAAAGCATCAATATTAATGAGCTCAGAGTACTGGCAGATAAACGCATGTATCATCAAAAACGTACTAATAACCGTCAATGGGCTTAGAACAGGCCTGAGAAATGCTTAATAAAAAAGAACGCTACCATTGTCTGCTGACCATCAGATGCAGCCAAACAGCCTCATTACGTAACTGGGCATCATTGCCGAACGGTAGTTCAGGATTGGTGTATTCCACCTTTTTACGGAAATCGTACTCAATTCCTCCAAAAAGCGTCCATTGTGAGTTGTACTTGTAGCTACCGCCAAAAGTCAGGTGATGGTCGAAAATACCGGCAACCACAGGGTTGGTATGTTCTTTGGGAATCGGGTTTTTACCGTAGTTATATCCTGCATATAAAGTCAGTTTATCGTTGTATTGATAGGCCATACCAGTGGCAAAAACCAATTGATTATCCCAGTTCATGGTTGAAGTACTGTTAATGTCAGCTAAACCAGCGATGGAAGGATCCGTCGCCCTTAACTCGGTCTTTTTCATCGCATCAGACCAGTTTATCCAGTTTAGTTTTAGCGATAGCAGCAGTTTGTCATTCATCTGATAGGCTGCGCCAACACCAATCTCTTCTGGTAAAGCCAGTCCTTTCAATGAAACATCATCGTATTTCACCACTCCGAGTCCGGCGCCGGTCATATTAAGTTTAAGCTCACCATCCGTTAACGGCAGCTCTGTTTTACCTGTATAAGTTGCCGCTAAAGTAAGTCTGGGAGTTGCCCGGTATTGAATACCTAATTTAAAGCTGGTGCGTAAACTGCTGGCATCTTCAATCTCGATACCCGCGAATGTTGGCGGTGCAGAGGTATCAGCAAAGATCTTTTGTTCCGCCTGCGCATAAACCAAACCGAAACTACCGCCGACTGACCATTTATTATTGACTTCACATCCTATGCCACCGGTCAGCTTGCCCACGGCAAACAAGCCCGAATAGTCATCTTGCGTACCAAAAGCCGTATTCAGGTTTTCAAACACTCCGCCTGAACCGCCTTGTGCAAATAGCCCTGCCCCGACAGTACACGCTATCGTTTCCAGTTTCTGTGCATAGCCCATACCGCCCAAACCGGTGTAGAGATTACTGGCATGCCGGTCATTACCGAATTGATCCTCATGCGATAAATCCGTTATCCGCAGTAAGGAACCGTAAGTATCAAAATGTTTGTTATGGATTTGAGTCAGGCCGGCCGGATTGGTGTTCAACGCACTGGTATCACGGGCAACAGCTATATCCGCACCCGCCATTAAAGTGGACTCAGCGCCAAAACCAATTAGATTAATACCGTTAGTGGCATGGCTGGCACCAGCAAAAAGCGCTAGAGAACATAGTAATATTTTTTTCATTGGATGCTCATAAATCCGCTGCGCTTTTCATTCGGCCATTCAGCGTTATTTTAAAGGCAAAACGCTTTATCGACGTTCTGAAGATACAACTCAGTAGCGGCCAAAACTATGGTTTATTTAGAGTTGGTTATGTGATTAATCAAACAACGATTTGTCATCAGGCAAGGAAAAATTGCCAGAATATTCCGTGCTTATTATCTTGAGGAATTATTCGATGTTCTGGATCTGTTCCCGCATCTGTTCGATCAATACTTTCAAATCGACGGAATAACGTGTGGTATCGGTATCAATGGATTTGGATCCCAAGGTATTCGCCTCACGGTTGAGTTCCTGCATCAGGAAATCCAGTCGGCGGCCAACCGGTTCATCACGCTGCAGAACGCGTTTGACTTCATCCACATGACTTTGCAAGCGATCCAGCTCTTCGGCGACATCACTTTTCTGGGCGATCAATACAATCTCTTGCTCAAGTCTTTCGGGCTCCAGTGTGACTTCAAGCTCTGCAGCTTTTTGTAACAGACGTTGGCGCTGTTGCTCGAGGATCTCTGGCATACGCTGTTTTACCGCTTCAGCGATTTGCAAAATTTCTTCGCAACGCTGCTGGATCATTTCTGCTAATGCCTGCCCCTCCCTTTCTCTGCCACTGATAAAGTCCGCCAACGCAATGTTCAAAGCATCCACGGCCTGTTGTTTCAATGCCGTTAATTCAACTTGTTCTGTATCGGCGACACCAGGCCATTGCAATAACCGTAACGGATCAAGCGGCATGGTCTGACCTGCCATTTGTGTCAGTTGATCACAGGCATTAATAACCGATTGCGCCAGATTTTCATTAATATTCAGCGCCGTTTGCTGCTGAGAAGGATGATATCGCAGGGTGGCTTCTATCTTGCCGCGCGCCATGCGTTCAGCAAAAATTTTACGGATATCTATTTCCAGCGGTCGAAATGATTCTTCCAGTCGCAAAGCAAGCTCTAAATAACGGTGATTAACGGATCGGACTTCCCAGATAAGCGTACCGAGTTCAGTTACTTGTTCCTGGCGGGCAAAGGCGGTCATGCTTCGTATCACGGTATTTTTCCTGTAGCGGTTAAGCGCCTATGGTAACGAAAACTCAACGTAAAAAGCACGCGTGAGTTGGTTGGCATCAGTATAATCATTGTATTTTACGTAAAGGATAAAGCAGATGCGTCCAAGTGGCCGACAACCCGATCAACTCCGCGAGATCAGTATTACCCGCAACTACACAAAACATGCGGAAGGCTCGGTGCTGGTCGAGTTTGGTGACACCAAAGTGTTATGCACAGCCTCGGTTGAAGAACGTATACCGCCATTCTTACGCGGCATGGGTGAAGGTTGGATTACCGCCGAATACGGTATGCTACCGCGTTCTACAGGTTCACGAATGCAACGTGAAGCGGCCCGCGGTAAACAAGGTGGGCGTACCATGGAAATTCAGCGATTGATTGGGCGTTCTTTACGTGCAGCGATTGATTTAAAAGCGCTGGGCGAGCGAACGATCACCATTGACTGTGATGTCATCCAGGCTGATGGTGGCACACGTACCGCTTCCATTACCGGTGCCTTTGTAGCGTTACATGATGCGATTGACTATTTAATTAAAATGCGCAAAATCAAGAAAAGTCCCTTGCATGGTCAAGTAGCTTCTGTTTCAGTAGGTATTCACAATGGTACTGCCGTTCTGGATCTCGATTATGCGGAAGACTCCAATGCCGAAACGGACATGAATGTTGTGATGAATGACGCCGGGGCATATATTGAGTTACAGGGCACTGCGGAAGGTCATGCCTTCAGGACGGATGAACTGCAGTCCATGCTGGCTCTTGCTACAACAGGGATTGAACAACTGATGACTAAACAACGCGAGGCATTGGCAAACTGATGTCTAAAATCGTTCTGGCCAGCGGCAATATCGGTAAGCTGAGAGAGCTATCACAGATCCTCAGTCCTTTGGGTTTAGAGCTGATCGCACAATCTGATTTGAATGTTCCTGAAGCCGATGAAACAGGTCTCAGTTTCGTTGAAAATGCGCTCATTAAAGCCCGTAATGCATCGCTGCTGACTGGTTTACCGGCGATTGCCGATGATTCCGGAATTGAAGTTGATGCATTACATGGTGCGCCGGGCATTTTTTCATCACGTTATGCCGGGCCGGATGCCTCCGATACCGATAATATCCAGGCATTGCTCGAGGCAATGAAAGATGTGCCCGAAACGGAACGAACGGCCCGCTTTCAATGTGTAGTGGTGTTCATGCGTCATGCTGAAGATCCGACACCGCTGATTTGTCAGGGCAGCTGGCAGGGACAAATTCTGCAAATGCCAATGGGTGATGAAGGTTTTGGTTATGATCCGGTTTTCTGGGTTTCCGAAACCGATTGCACTGCGGCAGAACTCTCTCCGGAACAAAAACATGCGATCAGTCATCGTGGTAAAGCGATGCGTCAATTTATGGAAGAATTTAAATATACCCGTCATCAACCTTAATCGACATCACATGTTCACAACGCATTCAATACCACAGTTGTTCAGCCTTGCAGACTAAAACCATTCAGGCTGATAGTGCCATGTTCAACTTCACTGCTTTGCCACCGCTAAGCCTGTATATCCATGTGCCCTGGTGCGTACGTAAATGCCCCTATTGCGATTTTAATTCACATCAGGCCGGTGAAACGATTCCTGAAACAGCCTATATCGACGCATTGATACGGGATCTCGAACAGGATCTTCCTCTGGTCTGGGGACGTACAATTCAAAGCATATTTATCGGCGGTGGTACGCCCAGTCTGTTCAGTGCTGAAGCCTACGACCGCTTATTTTCCGCTTTGCGTGCGTTATTGCCTATCCGTGCCGATGCGGAGATTACTCTGGAAGCCAACCCCGGTACCTTTGAAGCTGCCAGGTTCACCGACTATCGTGCCGTTGGTATTAATCGTTTATCAATCGGCATTCAAAGTTTTAATGGTGACTCATTGACAGCCTTAGGCCGTATTCATGATGGCAAACAGGCTATTCGTGCAGCAGAAATTGCACATCACGCCGGCTTTGATAATTTCAATCTGGATTTAATGTTTGGCCTCCCCAAACAAACCGCAGAACTTGCCAGAAAAGATGTGGAAATGGCGATTACCCTTGAACCAACTCATATTTCCTATTATCAGCTGACCATTGAACCCAATACTTTTTTTCATCAGTCACCACCACCATTACCGGATGATGAACCGATCAATGACTGGCAACTCGCCAATCAGCAACGGCTTGCTGAAGCAGGCTATCTGCAATATGAAGTGTCGGCCTATGCCAAAAAAGGCTGCCAGAGCCGTCACAATCTCAACTACTGGCAGTTTGGTGATTATCTGGGTATCGGAGCCGGAGCTCACGGTAAAGTCTCCAATGCGGCCACACAGTCCATTGAACGTATCGTTAAACAAAAACAGCCCCAAGCCTATCTGGATCTGGTCGATAGTCCACAACGTATTCTGAAACAAGAACAGGTTGGCATTAATGACATTGGGTTTGAGTTTATGCTTAATGCATTACGGTTGACGGATGGTTTTGCCCCATCATTATTTATGCAACATTGTGGGATGCCGTTGGCGACGATAAAGAACCAACTCGCTGAAGCTGAAGAACGGGGATTGATTGAGTATTCCGTTAAGTGGATTCGACCTACGGAATTAGGTCAACGTTATTTAAACAGTTTAATTGAACTATTTTTGCCGCAATAATATGCTGGCACAGGTATTTAAGGGAGTCACCACCATGCTGCAACGCCATCTTCTGGCTGCGGGAATCACATTATTAATGACCATGCCATTACAGGCTGATGTTTTATCCATTGCCGAACCCACCTATAACACCCCGAATTCCGAGTCTGGTGTGCTTCGTCCTACACGTGGGATGACGATGCAACAAGTCGAACAAAAATTTGGGACAGCAGAGCAGCAATTTGCCCCAAAAGGCACACCAGCCATTACACGCTGGCAATATTCGCAGTTTGATGTGTACTTTGAAAACCAGCTGGTGATTCACTCGGTGGTTCAGCGAAAACCAGAGTAGCGAAGCAAGGTATTTAAGTCTCGCCCAGAAAACGGCGTTTTGCCCATGCCGGTAATGTGCCGACCCTGGCATGATGAAGTGAATCCATTTCAATCACAATCAATATCAGCACACTGACCAATGTCGGCAAAAAGCTCAGTCCTCCGACAAAGGCAAAAGCCGCCTCTTTCATCAAACCAAGATAGGTATAACTCAACCAACCCAACACGGCAATGCTGACAACCACCGTTAATACAATGGCAAAGAAAAAGCTCCAGCGCCGGGCGATCTGCCAATGTATATAGACAAACTCACTCTCCTCACGTTTGATACGACTGGCTCGTATAAACGTGTAACCGAGAAACAAAAACGATAACAACGGCACCAGCACTATAAACTCAAAATAACTCTTGCCGGTTGCGGCAATCGCCGTAAACAGCAGGATATGATTCGCAATCAGATTAGTTAAAAAGATATCGTGCGGCATTCTGGCCGCCGTTCTTTCATGTTCCTCTGGTGCCGTTATTTCAGTCATATTATCTGGCCAGGTTGTTGATGATCGCCTCGCGTACTGAGTCCAATGTAGCATTTACGGTAATCACAGGTGAACTACTTTGCTTGATGGCAATATCCGGATCTTTGAGACCGTGGCCTGTCAGTGTACAGACAACGGTACTTCCTTCTGGAATCTTACCGGTTTGAATATCACGCAAAGCACCAGCGACGGATGTTGCGGAAGCGGGTTCGCAGAAAATACCTTCTTTTTCGGCCAGTAATTTTTGTGCCGCCAGGATTTCTTCATCAGAGCATTCATCAAACCAGCCCTGAGATTCTTCTTTGACTTTCCAGGCCATATCCCAGCTCTGCGGATGACCGATGCGAATTGCTGTCGCAACTGTTTCTGGATCATCCACCATGGCACCACGCATAAACGGCGCGCTACCATTTGCCTGATAACCGACCATTTTGGGGCGATTACCGACAATAGCCCCACCGGCATATTTACAATGTCCATGGCAGTAGGCACAGGCTTCGGTGACATGATCGCCGCTGGCTGATGAGTACTCACAATAGCCAATCCAGTGCGCGGTGATATTACCGGCATTACCCACTGGCAGACAATGATAATCGGGAGCACGTCCCAGTTCTTCAATAATCTCAAACGCCGCTGTTTTCTGTCCTTGCAGACGATATGGGTTAATTGAATTCACAATGGTGACCGGAGCATGTTCTGCTACATCTTTGACTAATTGCATACCTTCATCAAAGTTACCTTTGATTTGAATCACAACAGCATTGTGCATCATGGCCTGAGCCAGTTTACCCTGGGCGATTTTGCCATCCGGAATAATGACGAATGCGGTAATACCGGCACGCGCCGCATAAGCCGCCGCAGCAGCAGACGTATTACCGGTAGAAGCACAGATAATCGCTTTACTGCCCTCTTCGACGGCTTTCGTTACTGCCATGGTCATACCACGATCTTTGAAAGATCCGGTTGGGTTCAGACCTTCATATTTGACGTAAATATCAACATCTTTACCAATTAGTTTGGGGATGTTGTTCAGCTTTAATAAAGGCGTATTACCTTCACCAAGACTGATAAGACGAGTGTCATCGTTGACCGGTAAACGGTCACGGTAACGATCAATCAAGCCAGTGTAGCGTGGACGAAATGGCATAAATGTTTCCTCTTTAATTCTTTAACGGGCGTTTAAATCAGCCCAGCGATTCCATGCGAATACGCATGATCGCATCCTTAACAGTGTCTAATGCTTCGATTTGAGCGATAGCTTCATCCATATTTTTTTCAACTACCGGTTGGGTCAGCATGATGATGGGCACGGTACCTTCTTCTTCTTCCGGTTGTTTTTGTAATATCGCTTCGATATTGATGTCCTGCTCACTAAAAATGCGGGTAATGTCTGCCAACACGCCGGGTTTGTCTTCCGTGTTGATTCGCAGGTAGTAAGAAGTAATTACTTCAGACATTGGCAAGATTGGTGTGTCCTTTAACGAATCAGGCTGGAAAGCCAGATGCGGTACACGATTTTCCGGATCCGTGGTCAAGGCTCGAACAATATCCACGATATCTGCAACCACGGCTGATGCAGTCGGCTCAGCACCGGCACCGGCTCCATAGTACAACGTTGGTCCTACCGCATCGCCTTTTACTACCACGGCATTCATTACACCATTTACGTTAGCAATCAAACGACGTTTTGGAATTAATGTCGGATGAACCCGCAGCTCAACCCCTTGTGCTGTTTTTTTGGCAATCCCCAGATGTTTGATGTGATAGCCCAATTCTTCAGCGTACTGCACATCTTCCTGGGAAATTTTGCTGATGCCTTCGGTATAGGCTTTATAAAACTGTAACGGAATACCAAATGCAATAGAGGCCATGATAGTCAGCTTGTGTGCCGCATCAATGCCTTCGACATCAAATGTCGGATCCGCTTCGGCATAACCCAGCGCCTGGGCTTCAGCCAGTACATCGGCAAAGTTACGGCCTTTATCACGCATCTCGGTAAGGATGAAGTTGCCGGTTCCATTAATGATACCTGCCAACCATTCAATCCGATTTGCTGCCAGACCTTCGCGGATGGCTTTAATAATAGGAATACCGCCAGCTACCGCCGCTTCAAAAGCAATGGTGACGCCTTTTTCCTGCGCCTTGGCAAACAGCTCATTACCATGCATGGCGATTAACGCTTTGTTGGCAGTAACAACGTGTTTGCCGTTTTCAATCGCTTGCATCACTAAATCGCGGGCAATACCAGTGCCACCAATCAATTCAACGACAATCTGAATTTCCGGGTCATTGACGACTGAAAAAGCATCATCGGTTAAATCAATACCAGTGAGGTCACAGGTTTTGGGTGAATCCAGATTTTTATCCGCTGCACGCGTAATTTCGATACCACGGCCAGCGCGACGGCTAATTTCTTTAGAATTTCGCTTTAAAACACTGACAGTACCGCTACCAACAGTGCCTAAGCCAAGAATACCAATTTTGACTGATTGCACTTTTTGCCCCCTAACCTTTTTTCATCATGTCACGGATACCACGGATTGCCTGCCGGGTACGGTGCTGATTTTCAATCAGTCCGAAACGCACATATTCATCGCCGTATTCACCAAATCCGATACCCGGAGATACGGCCACCTTAGCTTCTTTAAGCAGTTTCTTACTGAATTCCAGAGACCCCATTTCACGGAATTGTTCCGGAATTTTCGCCCATACAAACATGGTTGCTTTTGGTTTTTCTACAGGCCAACCAATCGCATTCAACCCTTCACACAACACATCACGGCGTTGTTTATAGGTTTCAACAATTTCAGCCACACACTCTTGCGGCCCATCCAGAGCCGTAATGGCTGCCACCTGAATCGGCGTAAACATACCGTAATCCAGATAGGACTTCATCCGGGCCAGAGCCGCAACCAATGTAGGATTACCTGACATAAAGCCTACACGCCATCCGGGCATATTGTAGGTTTTAGATAAGGTATAAAACTCCACGGCTACATCAATCGCGCCGGGGATCTGCAAAATGGATGGCGCTTTATAACCATCAAAGGTGATCTCACCATACGCCAAATCATGGACAACCCAAATCTGATGCTCTTTGGCAAAATCAACAACACGTTGGAAAAAGTCCAGGTCAACACATTGCGTGGTTGGATTGCCCGGAAAATTCAGCACCAGCATTTTCGGTTTCGGCCAGGAATCCTTAACCGATTTTTCCAGTTCCGCAAAAAAATCGACATCCGGTGTTAACGGCACATGACGAATATCTGCGCCAGCAATCACAAATCCATATGGATGAATCGGATAGGCAGGATTGGGGACCAATACTGCGTCGCCAGGTCCAACGGTTGCCAATGCCAGATGCGCCAAACCTTCTTTGGAGCCGATGGTCACGATGGTTTCGGAGTCCGGATCAAGGGTCACATCATATTTGCGCTGATACCAGTCGCAGATGGCTTTACGCAGACGTGGAATACCTCTGGAAACGGAGTAACGATGGGTGTCCGGTCTTTGCGCAGCTTCGACTAATTTTTCTACAATGTGCGCGGGCGCCGGTTTATCCGGGTTCCCCATACCAAAGTCGATAATATCTTCACCGCGCGCACGCGCTTTTGCCTTCAAATCATTTACAATGTTGAAAACGTATGGCGGAAGACGCTTGATTCTGGGAAATTCGTCGTTCAACTGAGCACCTGCTATTAGCTAAAACGGTTGGCAAACCAAGCAAAATAACTGAAAATCATTCACACTTCAAATTGATTTAATACAGTGGATTAATATGAGTCAACAAGACCAATTGTACACGACGATCATTAATGATCTCCAAAAGGGAAAACTGGTGTTGCCTACACTGCCTGAGGTAGCCCTCAAGGTTCGTGAAGTTGCCAATAATCCAGACGTAACTGCAGTGCAGCTCGCCGATGTAATTACAACTGATGCAGCCCTATCTGCCCGGCTTTTAAAAGTGGCAAACAGTCCGTTATATCGCGGTCGAGTCGAAGTTGAATCGGTGCAAACGGCGGTTACCAGACTTGGGATTCCAATGATACGCAACCTGGTGACCAGCCTGGTAATGGAACAAATGTTCCGTCCTACCAATAAGCGACTGGAAAACAGAATGCGCGATTTATGGCAACACAGCATCGAAGTTGCCGCAGCAAGTCAGGTCATTGCATCCAAACACCCCCATATTGCAAACGATGAAGCGCTACTTGCAGGCCTGCTCCATGAAATTGGTGCATTACCGATTTTGATGAAAGCCGCCGATATGCCTGAACTGCTGGAAGATACTCGCCGTCTGGACACATTGATTGAGAATCTGTATCCAAAAATTGGTGCTGCGATTCTGAAAAGCTGGGATTTCCCGGAAACTCTCGTCACTGTTGCAGCAGAACATGCCAATCTTAATCGCAACAGCCAGAACGGTCCGGATCTGACTGACGTAGTTCAGGTCGCCAACCTGCAAAGCTACTTTAATACCAGTAAAGCGTTGGATCCAAACACAAGGGATAAAGTATTGTCTTTCCAAAAACTGGGCATTGATACCGGTATAAGCGTGGTGGAGCTGGATGAAAACAGTGAAGAATATGCTGCTGCATTAGCTTTATTCCAAAACTTCTAAAAAGCCTCATTACATCCCAAAAGGCCCGTTGTTCGATACAACGGGCTTTTTTGTACTTATCATACTCATCCCTGCCGTTTCAGTCGGATGACGTTGAAAATCCCCCTAAACGTATTCGTTTATATATCTGGTTTATGGGTGACGTTTGCGAAGGTTATCTACACTCCAGGCACCACCGCCAGCAACAAACAGGTACAAAAAGATAAAACTGAATAATGCCGCTAGCTCACCATTATTGAGCAATGGCCAGAATGCCTGCGGCGCGTGGGCAATAAAATAGGCCACGGCCATTTGTCCCGACAAAATAAACGCTACCGGCCGGGTGAAAAGGCCGATGAGGATCAAAAAGCCACCAACGATTTCCAATACACCGGCAACACCGGATAGCGTAAACAAATCAAATTCATAACGTTGTGGTGCCGGAAATCCAAATAATTTTTGTCCACCATGCTGCATAAACATAAATGCAGTCACGATTCGCAGAATACTCAATACACGTGGTTGCCACGCTGCATAAAAACCGTCCATTCGCTCTCTCCTTTGCGTTAAGTCTTCACAGCTAATGAATTGATTAGACTCGTTTATCTTCTTAATTGAAGTCGGTGTAATCGTTTAGTCCTTCTTACAAAGAACTCAGGCGAATAGTAGCAGCAATCAAGTACAAATATATAGCGTGCCGGTTGTCCTGCTAACGGTTCAATTTGCAGTAAACGTAAGAATTTTTATGATTTGATTAATGCGGTTAATAATTTCATCGTCGCTTTTTCATCCAGACTGAGAAATTTCCCACGGTAACGTTTAAATTGGCGACGAAAATAACCCAGGGTTTTGCCCGCAATGTGGTCAAACCATACGTATGGTTTTGCCGGGTATAGCTGGCACTGCCTGGTCGGAAAAACGCATCATCCAGCATTCGGGTCATGCAGGCGAGCACGGTGATTTGATCAATCGGTTTTCGTTGGATATGTTGCCCGGTTACCCGCCGCATGGTTTCCAATTGTTCGGCAAATCGCAAAATGCGTTTGAACTTCTGTTCGCTGGCCGTTTCGACCCAGTTCGGATTATAGATATATTGTTTTCGGCCCTGATTATCCCGTCCAGTCACTATAACTTTGGCATCGCGATCCTGCTGAATTTCAACCTCTTCCCATGCAGGTGGAATAGCGAGACTTTTTATCCAGCGTTTTAAGGCGGCGTTCTTAACTGTTTTACCATTGGCATAACGATAACTGAACGTTTTGCCATGGGGTTTTCTGTAGATAACCGAATGACTCATGGTGATTGCAAATCCGTAATACTGAATCTGGCGCTATCATGACATGAGTGCTTAACACAGACTTTAATGCAGATTATGTCTGTGGGGATTATTCTGCTACCAGTATTTCTGATTTATAAAAAGCGCCGCTATCAACCGCCAATTTATTGGTCAGCTTTGGCAATAACTTGTTCATCGTTTCCATTAACTGCCAAGGGGGATTAATCACGATCATGCCCGATGCGGTCATGCCGCGCTCGTCAGAATCGGCAGTGACCGCTAACTCAAAACGTTGAATATTTTTGATGCCACTTTTACTAAATTGTTTTTCCAGGCGAGTGATTCGACTTCGTTCAACCACTGGATACCAGATGGCATAGCTGCCAGTAGGGAATTTTGCATAAGCTTTTTCGATTGTTTGAAATACCAAATCGTAATCAGATTTGATTTCATAAGATGGATCAATCAATACCAATCCACGTCGTGAAACCGGTGGCAATAAAGACAATAAGCCTTTTAAACCATCTTCACGCATCACCCGTGCCCGCTTCACTTTTTGGGTATTTTGTAATAAAAGACCGGCATCTTCGGGATGCAACTCATACAACCAGGCCCGATCCTGACGCCGCATACAATGCAGAGCAATAAACGGAGAACCAGGATAATACTCCAGCGATTTACCAGAGTTAACAGCATCAATCACAGCAAAATACGTGGCCAGTTCCGGCCAGTCAGCCACCTTTAATTTAGCAATACCATTCTGGTATTCCTGTAGTTTCTCAGCATGAGCTGAAGCCAGATGATAAAGGCCAGCCCCAGCATGGGTGTCTATGTAGTCAAAGGCTTTTTCTTTTTTACCGAGGTGCTGCAAAATCTCAATTAAGACAATATGTTTGAGCACGTCAGCAAAGTTGCCAGCATGAAAGGAATGGCGGTAGCTTAGCAAGTGAGATCCTGATTATGTGTTGAGAGATGAATTGCGTAGCAGCAAATTACGCTGAGTAAACGGATTTGGCAAAATAATTTCCGTTAACGTTTATCTGAGACATGGTTAATTCCGTCATTAACTCTAACCTCACCCAACTCAAAAGGATTCACCCCTTCCAGACAGGCGAGATTAAAGCCAAAGAAGTCGGGATTTGCTCGGGTCTGGTGATGGGTATAAATGCCACAAATCGAACAAAAATAATGCTTGGCCGTCATGGTATTAAATTGATACGAAGAGAGCTTATCGGCCCCTTTGGTAATTTGCAGGGAAGACATCGTAACATACGCTGCGATAGCGCCCTTTCTCCGACACATGGAACAATCACAACGACGAGGATCTTCAATACCATTTGGCAAATGCACAACAAATTCAACCTCACCACAATGGCAACTGCCTTTATGGTAGGGCTGAATTTCGGTGTTTCCTATTTTAGAGATCATTGCATTGCTGGCGCTTGTTTAATGTTCAACTCTCTGGAGCATGATAACGCGATAACCAATGTGCATAAGGTGCCGGTAACACCCAGGCAGGATCAGCAATTTTTAAGGTTTTAGCTGCAAGGTATGGCCAATGAGGATTGGCTAAATGGGCTCGTCCCACCATAACAAGATCCAGCTGTTGATCCGTAATAACCTGGTTCACCGTGTCAGGTTCATCAATACCCCAGGCTGAAGCGACTGGCATTTCAGCTTCACGCCGCACTCGTTCGGCAATCGGTACCAATAATGCCGGTCCCCAGGGAATATTTGCATCAGGGGTGGAAAACCCAATACTGACACTGAGTAGATCCAGACCTGTTTGTTTAAATTGGCGGGTCAGATGGATAGAGTCACTCAACGTTTCTTCATCACGGCCGTCATATTCAATCACCCCGAAACGAGCAGTTAATGGCAGATTTTCTGGCCAGACGTCACGTACCGCCTGTAATGTTTCCAATAAGAATCGGCTACGACCGGCCAAATCGCCTCCATATTGATCGTCGCGTTGATTGGAATGAACTGAAAAAAAGCTTTGTGCCAGATAACCATGCGCAAAATGCAATTCCAGCCATTCAAAGCCTGCGGCTCTCGCACGTTTGGCAGCGGCAACAAAATCAGCCTTAACCCGCTCGATATCCTCCAATGTCATGGCTTTGGGGACTTTGGGCAAATTGGCACCAAATGCAACGGCAGAAGGCGCTATGGTTTGCCAGCTTTGCGGATCATCATCCGCTAAATGGTCATCGCCTTCCCATGGACGATTGGCGCTGGCTTTACGTCCCGCATGTGCTATCTGAATGCCTGGACAAGCACCTGCTTTTTTAATGGCCGAAGCAATTTTTGCCATGCCTTCTGCCTGGGCGTCATTCCAGATGCCAGTACATCCTGGCGTTATTCTTCCTTCGGGACTAACTGCCGTCGCTTCAACGATCACCAGCCCCGCACCGCCACGGGCTAATTGGGTGTAATGCGCCAGATGCCAGTCATTGGTCAATCCATCATTAGCACTGTATTGACACATCGGGGGTACCGCAATGCGGTTGCGTAATGTCACATCTTTTAGCGAAAACTCAGTAAATAACGCTGTCATAAAAATCTCTTGTTAAAAATAAAAACTCAAAAAAATCCACGAATAACTCATTCCGGTCATGTTGAATACTTAAAAAGCACTTTTAATAACCCCACCATCAACACGAACAGCGGCACCCGTTGTGGCCGAAGCTAATGGGCTGGATAGATAACAGACCATTGAAGCGACTTCATTCGTGGTGGCGAAACGCTTAATCAAAGAAGTGGGTCTGACATGTTCAAAAAAGTCTTTTTCAAAGGCTTCGAGACTTTGACCTTCTTTGGCGGCGAGATCCGTCACAAAAGTTTCGACACCTCGTGAGCGTGTTGGCCCGGGTAATACAGAATTCACCGTAATATTGGTACCGGCAACCTGTTCGGCCAGACCACGGGCAATGGCTATCTGAGCCGCTTTGGTCATGCCATAATGAATCATTTCTTCAGGGATCTGCACTCCGCTTTCACTGGAAATGAAAATTACCCGGCCCCAGTTTTGCTGTTTCATCGCTGGCAGATAGGCCCGCGTCAATCGCACACCACTGAGTACATTCACATCAAAAAAGCGCAGCCAGTCTTCGTCCGGAATATCTTCAAACGGCACTGGCTCGAAGATACCCAGGTTATTAATCAGAATATCTACGCGGGGATATTGCTGAGTTAATTTTTCCGCTTCAGATGCCAGAGACAGATCCCCAGAAAATCCATGCAGAGTGCCTTTTGCAGTTGTTTTTAATGATTCAACAGCCTGTTTGACGGAGGATTCCGAACGTCCATTGACGATTACATTGGCCCCTTCATCTGCCAGTGCTTTTGCAATGGAAAAACCAATGCCCGCCGTGCTGCCGCTGACTAAAGCGATTTTATTTTCGAGTTGCAGGTCCATAAATAGCTCCATAAAATATACATTTAACCGGGTCAGAATGACTTGCTGATTACTCTGTTATCTTTTTTAACGTTGCCGTTAATCTTGCCGCAGATACCTCCCCCATATGACTCTCCATCAGCATTCCCTGCTGATCGAAAAACAACGTGACAGGTAAACCATAAGCATTGAAGGCATCTGCGACTTTTCCTGTTTTATCCAGTAAAACATGCTCAAATTTCAGGTCATTTTCAGCGAGAAACGCCTCAACCTTTTCCAGCGATTCCTGCTGATTGAGCATCACAAACCGGATATCAGGATACTGCTGTTGTAATTTTTGAAAGGCAGGCATTTCACGCTGACATGGCGGGCACCAGCTGGCCCATAAATTCACCACCGTCACATTATTTTCAGTGAGTTGATTCAGAGATATTGCTTCGCCATTAAGCTGTTCTACAGCAATTTCAGGCATGACAACCTGATCACCACCTAAATTTAACAGCAGCGAAGAGGCTGAAAAAAACAGTAAAATTGAGACTGCGCCACCGAATAAAGCCATACGTTGCTGTGACAGACGTTTGATTTGCAAAAGCAAAAACAGCACCATCGCTATCGTCCCGGAAATCCAATCCACGCCACGATCACGGAAATCCAGCATCTGCCAGACTGAGTCGTATTGATCAGCAAATTTGATGACAAACACGATACGCCCAATCACCAACCCGAATAGCAACATCATTAACAACGGATCAGTCACCGAACCTTGATTTTTTCTGGACAGAATTGATGCCACCAGAATCCCGATAAGCGCACTGCCAAATAACAGCAACGGCTCCAGTGGCAAGGAAAATGGACCGAGATTAATCGACATCATTGACCAAACATCCTGCTGATTTCGTCACCCATCGGCATGCCTTCCACCAGTCGTACATGACCGTTTTGATCTTTATAAACACTGGTCGGGGTCGCCATTAACCCCAACTGTTCCATCAACAGATTATTTTCCTCAACCCGCCGTTTACCCTCGGCTGATGTTTGTTCATCCGTATTTTTAGCCGAATCTCCAGAATGTTGAATATGCTGCTGCAAGGCTTGTTCCGGGGATTCAGCGGCTAAAATTGATGCCGATTTTTCAATGCTGTTTTCCTGCAGTATGCCTACCATAATATGACGGAACTGCACCTCACCCGATGCAATATATGGCTCGGCAGTTTCGCGTAATCGCTGGCAATACGGACAATATGGATCAGTAAAGGTGTAAATAATCTGTTTGGCGTTTTGTGGCCCATCCTGTATCCATTTCGCCTGTTCCAGTGTTTGCCAGACTTTTTCATTCTGTGGAGCGCTGACCAGTTCATACAGAGCCTCTTCGCCCAAATCGTCGCCCTGTGCATTTATCAGATTACCAATCAACGCATACTGTTTGTCTTCGGTAAGATAAATGCTCATCGGCTGACCTTGAATATTGGCGGCATAACCGGTCAACCCGGCAGGTGCGTCAAAACTGTCGATAATGGTGACACCCTGTTCTTTGATATAGCTTATAACTTCGGGCTCCTGCTGTTCAGCTATCGCCCAGTAACTGCCGAAGCCGATACAAAGTAACAAAACAGGGATGATAAATTTCTTCATGGATAACTCCGTTAGACGGTTGGATCATAAGACTAGCTGGATGGAATTAAGTGGGGATTAACAGACAGGATGGCAATCCTTTACTTTAACTCTCTCAAGTTTATTGGATACATTTTTCACAACAACGCAGCGTGTGAAAACTTATGGTAAAACGTAGGACGGATTTTCACTCAGGTCATATTTTTTTATGAACGCAAACTGGTTGCAACTTTCGCCACGCTATCAGGTGATATTGGCTGGTATCTGTGCATTAATCCTGACGGTGGGGATTGCCAGGTTTGCTTATACGCCTTTTTTACCGATCATGTTAACCGAAACGTCACTGAATAAACTCAGCGGTGGCTGGTTGGCAACATTTAATTACATCGGTTACCTGTCTGGTGTGGTGCTGATTTCGTTTTTAACCAGCCTCAAAACCAAGTTTCTGTTTTATCGCATCAATCTTGTTCTGGCCGTATTAAGTACGATATTAATGGCCGTCACCACCGATATCGTTTTATGGAGTATTTTGCGATTTATTGGTGGCCTTACCAGCACCGCAGGGATTATTCTCGCCGCCGGCTTTGTGATGGGCTGGCTGAAACAAAACGGCTACAAATCCGCATTGGGAATTCATTTTTCAGGGCTGGGGCTGGGTATAGCGATACCCGGTATTGTTATTGTGTTGATAACGCCTTATTACAATTGGGCTGAGCAATGGCTGGTTATGGGGTTATTTGGTATTTTGTTTTTTTTGCCCGCCTGGTTTCTGATGCCTGCCCCTGCTCTACAACACACTCCATCAGCTGATTTTGCTGCGCCTAATTCAAAGTGGATGCGTTTGATGATTGCCGCTTATGCCTGTGCTGGTGTGGGTTATGTTATCAGCGCCACTTTCATTGTAGCGATACTGGAAGGCATGCCAAGCCTGTCGGGCAAAGGCAGTTTAATCTGGGTGATGTTGGGTATTGCGGCAGTTCCATCCTGCATTATTTGGGACAAAGTGGCAGAACGCATTGGTGAAACCCGAGCCATCATGACAGCCTATGTGATGATTCTCCTATCAATTCTGATTCCGCTTGTCAGTGAATCGTTTTTTTTCAACCTGATAGGCGCTTTGATATTTGGAGCGACCTTTGCCGGGATTGTCAGCCTCATGCTGGTTTATGTCGGGCACAAATTTCCTCATAACCCGGCAAAGGCTATGGCAAAACTGACCATAAGTTACGGTATAGCCCAACTTATCGCACCCGCTCTGGCGGGTTATCTGTCGACACTGACAGGTAATTACCTGTCCTCCATGTGGATGGCGGCCGCTGTGATGATCACGGGCATTTTCTTTGTCTGGCAAATACATCGATTTGAGAAAAATAAACACCCTCAAATCAATACACCTGTGTTCTGATAAGTTCTTTCCAGCCGTATTAATGGTAAATGGCTTATTCTTCTTTCAAGGTCAGCCGAGTCCCATCAGGTCGTTCCAGGGTTTTGTCATCAATGCGTTTGAAAGTGAGATTGATATCGCCGGAAGTCACCACTTCATTGCTGTCGACCTCATAGGTAAAACTATAGGCACCAGGTACTCCTCCAATCAGCTGTCCCTGACCATCGGCATTAAACTCATAACCTGTACCATATTGTGCATCGACATAGGCTCCTTCCTGAAAATCAGAACCACAGGCAGTGAGTGTTATCGCTAACAATAAAGGACTTAACTGGCTCCAGCCTGCCGACTTAATATTGTTGAGCAGAGTGAGTGTGGTTTTCATAACATTACCTCATAAAGTCAGAAGTTCAGGAAGACAAAATCAGCTTTTCTCTCCATGAGAAAACCGATCACGTATAGGTTTAAAAGCCAGTACAACCTCATCTTTCAGATTATTGACTTTGATAACCCGACCAAACCGATAGCTATTAAAACCGATGTAATACAACCCAAGTTGTAGCAACGCCACCAACAGAAACAACGCACTGCCAATGGTCATTAAAAGCAGTAGCGTTGAAGCGATGTACACCACACTGAGCACTGCAAGATGGTTTTTATCCAAACTGGTTAACTGTTGTGAACAGACAAAATATCCCAGCATGGCCAATATAAATCCCAACAAAGCAGCTACCGCCAGTGGCGGCAATAATACCCCCCCTGCAGCGCCCACCAGAAACAGTATATAGCTGTAACGTGTATATTTTTCCTTAGCGATAAAGCCTAATAGTTTGTCACTGCTCAGGTTCTCTCCAACCCGATCATCAAAATCTGGCGACTGCTTTATTTGCTTATTCAGCGAAAAAAACGCGACCACCCCAGCCAGTAACAAGAGGATTCCCAGCCAGAAAATCATAGGGCTGTAGGAAAGACCATCGCTTAATGCCGCCGCTCCACGGCAAATCGGTGGCGAGGAATAGATGCACGCTATCATTTGCGTGATGACATCTTTATTGCCATAACGACTCATTGTATCCAGAGTGGATGCGTAGGCTGCAAAAAACCACACCAGCGATATCAGCAAAATGACCATACCCGCCAGCATCAGAATCAGGCTGAGTTTTCTTGGATTCATGGGCTGAACTCCTTTTCAAAGGTCGGGAAAAATATCACTGGAGATGACTCTTCCAAACAGACAGCATTGGGAAATGGGGGGACAAAGCGATAAAGTCCAGGCATTGAAAGCCCGCTATTAAGACAAAATACAACGTTAGTAACCATCTGGGCTCAAGCTGCATTGACTGGAGATAAAGTGATACGCATCATTCGCATCTCTTATATTTTTTGTGAAATATTTCACAGTTTACACTTTACCGCAAGCATTATTTTCGCCGAACCTATCACAAAACTCCATCCATAACAGTGGTTTAGCACATTATTAAACCAAATGGTTGACAATAATTAATAATGAGAGGATATTAAACCTTATGGTTAAATATAACGCGACAAATTTAGATACTTTATTTCATGCTCTGGCTGATCCAACACGGCGCTCAATGTTGCAGGCTCTGGCTTTGCAAAGCCGGTCGATCGGGGAGCTTGCCGAACCGTTTGATATGTCACTGGCAGCGGCTTCGAAACATATTCGGGTTCTGGAACAGGCAAGTTTAATTAATCGCAAAGTGCAAGGCAGGAGTCATATCTGCGAACTGAATGCAGCACCGATGCATGGCGGCCTTGAATGGATACAGCATTACCAGCGCTATTGGAATCAGCAACTGGATACGCTGGAGCAGTTGCTTAGTAAACCAGAGTCAAATTAATCTCATAAGGAGTCAATGTGATGTCCAACATTTATGGTGAATTAATTACCCCTGACACATTACAGATTGAACGAACATTGCCTGGCCCGATTGAGCGTGTCTGGCGTTATTTGACTGAGCCTGAGTTACGGCAAAAATGGCTGGCTGCAGGTCCCATGGAGCTGGAAATGGGTGGTGAGGTGACGTTGGTATTCAACAATAATTCATTGACCACCGCTGGAGATCTGCCACCTGAAAAATATGCCGACTATGGCGGTGAACATATTGTTAGAGGCAATATAACGGCTTGTGACCCGCCGTTTTTACTCAGCTATACCTGGCCGATGGGAGACAATGAAAACTCCGAGGTGCGTTTTCAATTAACCGAGCATGGCGATAAAGTTCGGTTAACCGTCACCCACTCCCGCTTGCTTAAATCGGAACAAAAGCTTTCTGTAGCGGGAGGCTGGCATGTGCATCTGGAATTTCTTCTGGCACAGCTTAATAATCAAACACCCCCACCGTTTTGGGCTACCCATACAACACTGGAAGCGGAATATGCACGATTATTCAAATAGCTGAATCGTGTACGGTGCACTTTCAGGGGAAATTCAGCTGCCATGAAACACCAAAACGGTCTTGTAACCAGCCAAATTGCTGACTGAAGCCATAATTATCCAGCGGCATATGAATCTGACCGCCTTCGGCAAGGGTTTTAAATAGGGTGCTGAGTTCGTCAACTGATTCGCAGTTCACAAAGATTGAAAACGCCGGGGTAAAGTCAAAGTCATGCTTGACTGGGCTGTCAATGCAATTAAAGGTTCGCCCGTTTAACGAAAACCTGCCAAATTGTAATTTGCCTTTATTTTCACCAGAAGTATATTCGGTTGATTCGATAATTTCAGAATCGGGGAACAGCTCTACGTATAACAACATGGCTTGTTTCGCATCGCCATCAAACATCAGATGTGGAAGAATTTCTGTTGCCATTGTCAGTAATCTCTCCTCGCTTGGTATTATTGAATTTACTGAGGCTTAATGCCTACTCAAACAAATTGCCCGGCTGCATGGCCTGAAGCCCAGGCCCACTGGAAATTGTGCCCACCCAAATGTCCAGTAACATCAACGACTTCACCGATGAAATACAATCCCGGATGCTCCTTGCTTTCCATGGTTTTGGAAGACAGAGCATTGGTATCAATACCTCCCAGTGTCACCTCGGCGGTTCGATAACCTTCGGTACCCGAAGGTTTAACTGTCCAGGGTTGGCAATGCGCAACAATCTGTTCAATATCAGCATCGGAAAGCTGACCAACAGGTTTGTCTTCAATCCATTGCTCACACCAAAGCTGTGCGACGCGGCGGGTCAGTTTTTCGGCCAGTATGGTTTTCAGAGCCGTTTTGGATTTTTCACGACGCATTTCCATTAAATAAGCGGTTAACTCGATTCCGGGAAACATATCTATTTTCAACACTTCCCCGGGCTGCCAATAACTGGATGCCTGCAATATTGCCGGGCCACTTAAACCACGGTGGGTAAACAGAATATTCTCACGAAACGAACAGGTATCTGTTTCGGTGATGGAGTCCAGGGAAATACCACTTAATTCAGCCAGCGGTTTAAGTTTGTGGTCATCCAGTACTACGGGAACCAAACCCGCCCGCGTGGGTAACAGCGGAATATTGAGCCTGCGGGCCAGTTCAAAACCAAATCCTGTCGCCCCCATTTTAGGGATCGATAAGCCACCCGTCGCAATGACCAGAGATGCACATTGCAATTTACCTTCTGACGTTTCAACCAACTTTTGTCCGGCAGTTTCCAGCACCTTAACCGGCGTATTGGTCTTGATGGTTACCCCGGCCCACTCACACTCGGTGACTAACATCTGCACGATATCTTTCGAAGACTCATCACAAAACAGTTGCCCCAGTTTCTTTTCGTGATAGGCAATCTGATGACGTTCAACCATCTCGATAAAATGCCATGGGGTGTAACGACTGAGTGCTGATTTCACAAAGTGCGGATTATTGGAGATAAAGTTCTCCGGGCTGCAATACATGTTTGTAAAGTTGCAGCGACCACCACCAGACATCAGTATCTTCTTACCCACCTTATTGGCATGCTCAAGTACCAACACCCGTCGACCGCGTTGTCCGGCAGCAATAGCACACATCAACCCGGCGGCACCGGCGCCGATAATGATTACGTCATACTGATTGGAAAGTTCGTTATTGATTGTCATGGACGGGCATTTTACGCAAAAATACCCGCAAATGACTGACAACTTAAAGGCTGAAAGATAACCTAGTCCTAGGTTGAGATGACTCTGCCAACGATACGATCTATCCAGCTCAGTTCACGCAAAGGCAAATCAGCAGAATGACGATAGCCTTTGATGAGCGCTTCAATCAAATCACCATGATTTACCCATTCTTGTGGATACCGGAAAAAATGCCGCCAGTTGCGACGTCTGGCCCAACGACTTAAAGACCAGGATTGAAAACGCATATCAAGAATATCGATAAGGCCAAAATCCATTTCATTGACAATAATATTTCCGGGATGGATTGAGCGGAAATAAATTCCCCGGCGCTGCACCAAGGCTAAAAACACACCCAAGCGGTACATCAGATTTGCATCGGCTTCATTGGATTTAACAATGTCTCGTAAAGTACGGCCTGCCAAAGGGGAGTAAATAGCAACAGTGTGTGATTCACCTACAATGCGATGCAATGCCTTCACTTTCAGCGTTGGGATATCAAGCTGTTCTAATTGATGAGCGTTACGGGCAAATTTAACCGCTGCCGGCGCCAGCAATTCTCTGTTAAAAAACCGTTTACGATAAAAAAACTTTAAAAATTGGCCATCAGCTAGTACGGCCACTTTAGGTCCTTTTTTGTCCTTTTCGATCACAGTAGCCGTTTCCATCAGGGTGGCTAAATGCTCAGCAGAAAGGGGGCGAATATTAAGCATAAATGTTTTCCATAACGATGTTCAATCCTGATGTTTTAAAGGGAGCCGCGGCCATATATCACCCGTCTGAGACATATAATCAAGATAATGATGCCCGTATTTCTCCAGCCCATCTTCTTCTTCCCGAGGTACTCTCAAGCAATAGACCAATACAAAAGTCATTAACCCTGCCACTCCGGCCAACCAATTCTGCGATAACAATAATTGCGTTAATGCCAGGACTAAAAGCGCGGAATAAAAGGGATAACGTATGTATCGGTAAATCCCTTTGGCAACCAGTTTTTTCTGGTAATTAGCGGGAGCACTATAATCACGAACCGCTCTGTACAACAGCCATATCCCCAAACTGCCACTCAGAACACCAAACCACGCAATTTCGTCATAATACCGCAAATCGGCAAATTCCAACCATGGCAACGTGGCATCAATCAGGGGAAGGCTAACCATACTTATCAGGGTAACAATCGTCAGCGCCGTTATTTCATTATCCCACTTATTATCCTCTAAAAAACGCCATCGACTATTACTAGAGAACAACGCCAGAGTCGCCCCTGCAATGAGGATAATGAGTACTAACTCAGAAATTTGGTCCGTCATGTAATCACCTTATAATCAAGTCATTAATTATCAAGCTGGCTATGTATTAACAGCAGATAGAGCATTGGTAGTTAATAACTTACTGAAAGTTCATGGCAATTTTATTACCATGTTAACTATTAGCGGATTACCTGTATACATTATCTCTGGCCAGGGAAGCATATAAGTCAAAAATACTGCCATCTGCTTCTTGTCTAAGCTAACGCCAGCTTAGCTGACAAAAGTTACTGATGTCCTTTTTTTGTTATTACTTTGAAAATCATGAAAATAACCTGTAACGGCAGAACTTTATGGGTTTTAATCTGTTTGAATAATTAAGAAACTAACACCATAAAAACTAATGACCAGAACAAAACACTTGATTTTCATCACGCCACATTGGCGCTTATGCTTATTTTTGTTGCCAATGTTCGCCATGCTTTCAGCTTGTGGAACAACTCCGTCTGGTCTCACAAAAACACCAGAAAGAGCGGAGTTCCCCAAACCAGCAGATGAGGCTCACTATTACGATGAAATACAGGCCATGCTACTGCTCTATCAACAGCATGAAGCATGGCAAGGCACGCCTTATCGTATTGGCGGAGTCAATCGTTCAGGCATCGACTGTTCGGCTTTTGTTCAAGTGACATTTCGTGATGTATTCGGTATGGATTTGCCGCGAACCACTGAACAGCAATCGCGTATGGGGCAACGCATTAACCGGCAACAATTGCGACCCGGCGACCTGGTGTTCTTTCGCAATGGCCGCCATGTCGGAATTTATCTGGAAGAGAACAAATTCCTGCATGCCTCAACAACACGTGGTGTAATGATTTCCAATATGGACAACAGCTACTGGTCTCGCCATTTCTGGAAAGCAGTCAGCGTACGTCGTTGAGATTTCTTCTGTTGAAACCGCGAGCTGCTATCATAGCGTTCGTGTTGAACTCCTTCGGAAAAGCATTGTGACCAAATCTGTACCACTGACCCAAGAAGCCTATTTAGAAAAATGCAAAAGTGCCGCCAGCAAGGGCGATGCTATTGCCCAAAATACACTGGGGTTTCTTTATCTCAACGGGCAAAGCGTCGAACAGGATTATCACCAGGCAGCAAAATGGTTTCGCCATGCTGCTGAGAACAACTATGCTCCAGCCCAATTTAATCTCGCCATCATGTACAAATTGGGCCAAGGGGTTGAACAAAATCATCCCGAATCAATTAAATGGATGCAACTTGCGGCAAATCAGGGTTACGCCGAGGCGCAAAGCAACCTGGGGAATATGTACTATCAAGGCCTGGCGGTAATGCAGGATTATCAAATGGCGTATATGTGGTGGTCTTTAGCGGAACAAAATGGTGCTGAAGATCTTCAGCATATTAAAGCCGTATTACTCAAAAAAATGTCTGAAAACGAAATCCGGCAGGCCGAACAATCTATTAAACAATGGCAAAAGCAGCAGTGACAATCATCTGACTGCCACTATTCCCAACGATAATCCAACAATTTTATTTTATTTTGCTTAAACTGCACGCCCTCGTTTTCCAGTAATTTTCGTTGCCGTTGGTAGCCATCACTGCCCACCGGAAACGCGATTTCACCTTTGGCATTAATCACGCGATGCCAGGGTAAATCAGAGTCATCCGGAAGTTGCTTTAGTGTAGTTCCCACATAACGTGCATGCCCCGGATAACCGCAAATCCGAGCAATCTGACCATAAGTTGCAACTTTTCCCTCAGGAATCATAGCGACCACTTGCCAGATGATTTGGTTGAGTTTGAGATGCTCCACTTTATTGCCTACGCTCAATTATTGCTCATATAACGTTAATTTCAGTCCGGTTTTATCGCTTGCCAGTTGCACTCCATATCAGTCACAGGCAAGATTCAATCTGTTGGCTTTATTCAGCAATCCTTTCCAAATATTCAGGAAACCAGATTATGCAATCTCTCACTCGATTTTCCGTATTAATAGCCAGTCTGTTCTCAATCTCTGCCACCGCTTTGGCAGAAACGCCCAACCTGCAACCCGGCCTTTGGGAATACACCAGCACCACCACCATGGAAGGCCCTATGAATTTCCCGCCTCAAACGGCCAGCAATCAGGAATGCCTGACCCAGGCACAGCTGGACAAGGGGCAAGACGTCATCAATATGCCTGAGGAATGTGATATTACGCAATCAGATATCAAACGTGACCGAGTTGATTACGCTGCGAGCTGCAATATGGATGGTATGACAACCATTTTTAAGGGTTATGCCAACTTTAAAGGTAATCGCATTGAGGGCAAAATGACCAGTGAGATGAACACCCCAATAGGTCCGGTAAATATGAAAACTGATTATTCTGGCGAGCGGATTGGCGAATGTTCACCTTGATCCAGGGCTTGTTGATTCAGCTGCACATTCCTCACTCCAATTGGTTCGCCCCATTATCAACATCCAATATGATAATGGGGTGAGGTTCATTTACCTTACTATTACAACAGCCTGCCGAACTTTCGACTGAAAAAACTGCCTTCTGCTTTATAACCGTTTGAATCTGACTTTCCGTTTTCAGGAGGGTTGTTTGAATGCTGGATTTTTTCAAAGTGGTTTTGGGTTGTTTTATCATGATGCCCGCCTATGGCGTTATTCATGGTGAACCAACACCGATTGACGTTGTTTCAACGGGCCAGATTCATATTGAGCAACTTAAATGGTATGGCGGCACCAACAGTCAGGTTACGGAACAGGACGAATGCAGTTCTGTAGTAGTAGGTACTCAGCCACTGACCGTATTAACGGTTGCTCACTGCTTGCGTGACTCTAAATTAACCCCCAACACGCGAATCCCGGTTGTTAAGATATTTTTAGGCAAGCCGGTACCCGTATTACGTGCGGCGCTTTACACCCGTTTTAATGAAATTGAACGCAATCTGGCCACCGATCTGGCCGTACTGATATTTGACGGAAACGCGCCTGAAGGGATTGCAGCCATTCCAATCGTCAACTCACTTGAAAGCCCACAAGTTCTGGTATGTGGGTATGGCCGAGGAATTAACGATGCCGACATTAATGTCCCTCGCTGTGCGAACAAAACCGTCTTATCTGCAGAAGATGACTTCTACCACTTTGTACCTGAAATCTACGAACAGCTTGACCCCCTACTGCACCTGCAATTTCGCGCGCAGTTTCTGGCAAAATATGCCGTAATCAGCTCAACCTCCGCCCTGCTAGCCATGAATCGGGTGGAAAATGAACGTTATCAATTTACCTTACCTATGCCAACAAGAGGTGATTCCGGAGGGCCATGGATAGTGAATCAACAAAACGGACAACAAGGTGTGATCGCGTTAACCAGTTTTGTCGAAACCTTTTACCGGAAAAATAAACAGTGGCCATTTTTCAATGAAAACCGTGCCCCACTGACTGATTTCCCTTACGCAGCGTATGGTGTTCGACTGAATACCGTTGAAGCTAAGGCATTATTCACTCGCGCCCGGCTTGAAGGCGCTGACATTCAGATGATGTCTGAGTAACAGCGTTTTTTCACCATTCATAGTGACCGCCTGATGCAAACAATCAATGTTAAGCTGGCGTTGATGGGATTCATAAATCCATCCATCATCCGGCTGATATAAAGAAGAGACTTCAAAAAAATGACATTAGCAAACATGTATCATCTGACCTTCTCCGGCTTGTTTATTATTTTGCTGACCCTGCTTATTCAATGGTTTATCGCCAGCAAAAGCAAAGCCTCGCAAGCTGGTGCAATTCCCGGCAAAATTGCTGAAGAACTGAGTCATGACGCTTTTGTATTTCGAGCCCATCGCACGTTTATGAACTCACTGGAAAATCTGCCATTGTTGCTGGGCACGACGTTTATGGCGATTTTAATCGGTGCAAATGCTCTATGGACCGGTATCTTTGTCTGGCTATTTGCGATTGCCCGTATTGTGCATATGGGACTCTATTACGCCATTGCTACTGAGCAAAACCCCAGCCCGAGAACCTGGTTTTTTATGGTTGGCCTGCTCGCTAATGTGGCATTGCTGGTGTTATGTGGCATTACTTTGCTGAGTTAACAGATGGTTATGAAATCTTTTCGAGGTCACAGCCCCAGATTGGGGAATCGGGTTTGGGTAGATGACAGTGCTGTGATTATGGGTAATGTCGAGATCGGCGATGACAGTTCGGTATGGCCGTTGGTATCCATCCGTGGTGATATGCATCAGATTCGTATCGGCGCGAGAACCAGTATTCAGGATAACTCCTGTTTACATATTACCCATGCCAGTGAATTTAATCCGGAAGGCCATCCCCTGATCATTGGTGATGATGTCACAGTAGGCCATCTGGTGATGTTGCATGGCTGCACGATTGGGAATCAGGTGCTTGTCGGCATGTCCTCTACTATACTGGATGGCGCGATTATCGAAGATCAGGTGGTTATTGGTGCGGGTTCGCTGGTACCACCGGGAAAAAAACTTGAATCCGGTTACCTGTATTTCGGCTCTCCTGTAAAACAGATTCGCCCATTAACGGTGGACGAACTGAATTATTTCCAATATGCCTGTCAGAACTACGTAAAGCTGAAAAATGAATATCTCAATAACAATGATTAAGCCGCCAGCTGTTTAAGTCGTTCATTGATCTGATCCTTCCTGGTTAACAGTTTCTGGGTATCTGCTGATTCAAATTCAACAATGGCGATGGATGCCTGAGGAAAATTATCTGCCAACTCACCATTCAGCATGGCATCAGCAGCATATTTAGCCATGTTGACGACTGCGGCCAATTGACTTGCCTCCTTGTCAGTCGAAGGCGTTTCAAGATGCTGAATGGTTTCAATGACCAGAGCCGGCATACGCCAGCGAATAACGATCATCTGCGAAACGGTCAGCCAGTATTTATCTTCCAGCTGATGAACAATCGAATCATCCAGAGGCAAACTCTGTTGCGCGGCAACATCAATCAGCGTTTGAAGTACCGCCGGACGGCCAATGGAATGAATCAATCCTGCCAGAAAAGCGACTTCGACGTTCACGTTGCAGTGACTGGCAATCTCTTTAGCCCACAATGATGTCGCCAACGCCTGCTGCCAGATGGATTCCGCATAGCCTTCATAGCCCGGAGTATTGAATAATTTCGCATTGAGTACGGCGCTGATAGCAATTTCACTGACAGTCACCATACCCAGACGGGCAATCGCCTGTTGAAGTGATGTCAAATTTGACATCGGTGTATACGCTGCCGAGTTGGCAATACGCATTACATGGCCAGCGAGCGATGGATCACTTTCAATCAGCTGCGCCATTTGACTGGCATCAGACTCTTTATCATTGGCCAGCATAAACGCTTTGTTCGCGACCTCAGGCAGTATCGGAACCTCTACAAATCCCTCTGCGATTGCCTGATTTAACAGATCTTCCAGTTCTGATCTTACGTGCTGATTATCTTCTTGCATTTCTCTATCCATATCTGATTGATAAATATTGTTTTTTGCCGATTTATCATTCTGTCTTGATTCAACTTATCGCCATTCAGACTACTTAGCGATAAACATCAACTAGAAAGCCGACATCGATAAAGCTTACTCAATACGTCACCGACCAAAGTAGCACCATCATTTCATTACGTCTATTTTGAATCATGCAAGTAGCTGATTTCAGCTTACAACAAAAAACCGCTTCTTATATTGGGCTCAAATGACCATCAGTCAACATTCTGATTTTAGCCATAAAACGCCCTGTTTTTTTCACTCATTTCAGCGTTAGCTAAATAAGGTGACAAGGATTTTCCTGAATTTACAGCTAAAACCACAAGTTTTGTGCTGAAATACATTTTTTTCACAGCGTGCCTATATACAATATCAGCAAAAATTAATACTAAAGGTAGCCGACTTTGACACAACGCATTGCTTCTAGTGAACTCCGGCTTGGTATGTATATAAAAAAGCTGGGCGGTTCATGGATGAAACACCCGTTTTTACGTAGTAGTTTTTTATTAACCGATCCCGATGATATTAAAAAAATTCTTGAGGCAGGCATTGAGGAAGTCTGGATCGATGAGGATAAAGGTGAAGCTTCTAAAACATCGCCCTCCCTGCAACCATCACCACCCGCTGCCGAAACGTTATCAGACTCACTTCCTCAGCAAACCGCCAAAGATAAAAAATCTGTCGCGCGAATTTCAATGGAAGAGGATATTAATCGCGCGCGGAAACTCTTCAATGATGCTAAACCACAGGTTATGGCAATGTACCAAGATGCCCGATTGGGTAAAGCCATTGATCCCCAAACAACTTTACCGTTAGTGAATGAAATTGATTTAATGGTGCAGCGAAACTCAGCCGCAATACTCAGTGTAGCTCGTCTGAAAACTCATGATGACTACACATACATGCATTCATTGGCGGTGTGTGCATTGATGATATCGATGGCACGCCAACTCAATCTGAATGAAGAGCAGGTTAAGTTGGCTGGTGTCGGCGGATTAATGCACGATCTTGGTAAATCCCTGATGCCATTGGAAGTGCTGAACAAACCCGGAAAACTTTCTGATGCAGAATACAACATCATGAAAAAACATCCGGTTGCCGGCGCCAAATTACTTCAGAACTCCGGTGCTGAACCAGAGGTCGTCGACATCGCTTTGCATCATCACGAAAAAATGAACGGTTTGGGCTACCCCAACCGGTTACAAGGTGACGAAATATCATTGTATTCCCGTATGGCGGCCATTTGTGATGTCTATGACGCTGTCACATCTGAACGCGCTTATAAACAAGCCTGGGATCCGGCTGGCACTATTCGGGAAATGGCAAAATGGAAGGGGCACTTTGATAAGCCGCTTTTTAATGCTTTCGTAAAAATGGTGGGCATTTATCCGGTCGGTTCTCTGGTACGACTTTCTTCACAAAAGCTGGCCGTAGTGATAGAGCCCGGTAAAGGTTCGCTTGTCACGCCAAAAGTTAAAGTGTTTTTTTCCCTGCGTTCTAAAGCACCTATTCAGATCCAGGTAATCGATCTCTCCCTGCCAAGTTGTAAAGAGACCATTGATGGGCCTGAAGATCCAAGCAAATGGAATTTCAAACAACTGCAAGATCTCTGGCTTTAAAGGTTTATTACTCCGTCCTGTTCAGTTTGATAGCAACATATCATCCATCAGACTTTTACCTTATAGCCCGTTTTAAAAATCCACCAGATAAACATCATAAACATGATGAGGAAAGCAGTAATCATCATCAGACTGAATGTCAGACTGACATCGGCTGTACCATAAAAACTCCAGCGAAAACCACTAACCAGATATACCACCGGATTGAACAGAGTCACTTTCTGCCAGAACTCAGGCAACATACTGATCGAATAAAACGTGCCACCCAGAAAAGCTAAAGGCGTGACAACCATCAATGGAATAACCTGTAATTTTTCAAAACCATCCGCCACTACACCAAGAATAAAACCCAGCATGCTGAAAGTAATACAGGTCAACACCAGAAACAGCATCATCCATAACGGGTGCAGAATCGAGTAATCCACAAATAATTTGGCGGTGAGCAAAATCAACATCGCCAGAATAATCGATTTGGTAGCAGCAGCGCCCACATAACCAACCACAATCTCAAATGCCGAAACCGGTGCCGACAAAACTTCGTATATAGCCCCTGACCATTTGGGCATATAAATGCCGAACGAGGCGTTGGAAGTGGTTTCAGTCAACACCATCAACATGATCAAGCCCGGAATAATAAAGGCACCATAACTCACACCGCCAATTTCAGTCATCGCCGAACCGATGGCCGATCCGAATACGATGAAATAAAGCGAAGTAGACAACACCGGCGAAGCAATACTTTGCAGCGGCGTGCGCCAGCTACGGTGGAGTTCGGATAAATAAATGGCTTTAATGGCATACCAGTTCACTTTGACTCCTCCAGCAGACTGACAAAAATTTGTTCCAGGGTACTTTGTTTGGTTTGCACATCACTCAGCTCGATCCCGGAACGATGAATTGCCGCCAATACCTCCGTCACATGATTGGTCGGTTGATTATCAACATAATCATAGGTCAGCGTTTTGCCATCTTGGCCAATATGCAACACAAAACCATTCAGCTCACCGGGTAACTGAGTAATCGGATGTTGTAACTGTAAGATAAGCTGCTTGCGGCCCAGCTTTTTCATTAAATCCTGCTTGTTATCCACCAGCAGGATCTCGCCATGATTAATAATGCCAATTCGATCCGCGATCTCTTCGGCTTCTTCAATGTAATGTGTAGTGAGAATAATGGTGGTGCCTCTTTGGCGTAGCTTTTCCACCAGCCGCCACATATCACGGCGTAATTCCACATCCACCCCGGCGGTCGGTTCATCCAGAAACAATACTTCGGGTTCATGCGCCAGGGCTTTTGCAATTAACACACGGCGTTTCATGCCACCGGAAAGAAATTGAATTTTGGCACGCCGCTTATCCCATAAAGACAAGGCTCTTAATATTTCTTCCAGGTATGCATCATCACGCGGCTTTCCAAAAACGCCCCGACTGAACACCATGGTATCCCACACAAATGCAAACACATCTATCGCTAATTCCTGGGGCACCAGACCAATTTGTTTGCGTGCCTGACGATACTGTTTGACAACATCATAACCACCTACCAACACCTGGCCCTCACCGACGTTAACCAGTCCACAGATAATGCTAATCAGCGTGGTTTTTCCAGCGCCATTTGGGCCTAACAGAGCAAAGATCTCACCACGTTTGATTTGCAGATTAACCTGCTTTAACGCCTGAAACCCGGAAGGATATTGTTTACTGAGATTGCGCACATCAATGATGTGATTTTCCATCAGTCGTGTTTCCTTTACTGCGGTATGTAAGCTTAGTCATTTTAGGGGCTTGAACTTTCATCGCCCCTCGAGTGTTGTTCTTCAACAAGGTTTAAATTTGTCTGCATTTAAACATAAAACAGCAGTGAAATAACTCAATTACTCCAATGCGATAAAATCGCTGCAGTTTGGCAGCGCCATGTTAAAACAGTGTTAACAGCAGCAAGATTTAAGATTACGGTTGCCGAGCAGGCAACGCGGTTGCAGGGCCAGGTTGCATCGCTGCTTCATCAAGACTGTCACCAATATTGAATGTCACCGTCCTGATTTTATCCAACGCGTTTCCGGCAGGTTCCTGTCGCAGAATAATAGATCTGAATAGCTGATGATCCTGCGCGTCCATTACCGAGTCGATGGTGTCAGAACGCGGTTCAAATCCCCATTCGATTCCACCCGCCCATGTACAGAGTGCAGCTTCATCAATAGTGGCTTCAACACACGGCTGCTCAACCACCTTCCGCAACTGATCAGTCGCATTGGTATCCTGACGAGCCGGTGTTCGCAACAACAAACTGGTTTGTATATTCGTCAGTCGTTCAGACTCATACAGCTGATTATTATCAAGCAGTACACTGCGTATTCCTGCTTCTTCAATCAATACATGCCGACCACTGCTGACAAGTTCGAAATGACAGTGTGGCTGCTGTTGTGGTTCAGCCAGTTGATAATCCCATGCTTCCAGACGATAGGCAGTTCTGGTCTCATCCAGCCAGCGCTGCAGTCGAATGGTTCCCAGGCGATTCCGCTCATTTTCGCTCAACGCTTTTATCGAAACGCCCTCATCCTTGCAGATATTCAGCAAATCCGCATATAGTTCACGCCGGTTCCCGGCAGAGACAGGGGTAATGGTTTGATCAATATAGATATTTGGCATGGCGGGACGCTGCTCCACCCGCTCAACTGTTTTCGGCTCAAGTGGTGCAACGGATGTGTCCGGTTCTGACTCTTCCCCACAAGTGGTCAGCATCCCTACACAGACAAGACTCAAGGCAGCTATCAATAAAAAACGGAGTTTGGCCGTTAACATCACCTTACCAGTTGATAGTGCTAGTTCTCATCACATTCAAGAAATTCATAACCAGTGCCTTCATCAAGATTTATCAGTTCAGAAACGGCTTGAAAACCAATCTGCCGGGCAGCAACCAGATCCGCCTGTGGTATCTGGTGAATCAGTATAGTCCCTGTCCCCATACCACACGCAGCCGGATAAGCGACACCGGTTCGCTGACCACAGTGAGTTTCAATTACCTCAATATTTGCCGTTGATAATTTTTCTGCACTGTCAGTGGGTGAGATCCCTGACGTTTCACATTGCAGAGCATTTCGACTCTCATAAACCATTACCGGCTCCTCAACCGCGCAACCGCTCAGTAAAACCAATGAAGTTAAGATGGTTAATCGCAGTTTCATGAGCACGCCTTAATGTTAATATCCAGAGGAGGAATAAATCGTTTTCATCTTCCCATATGAATCTACTCTAATCATCCAACAATTTGAATAGCATGAAGCGTTGATGCTGTTCAGAGCTATCGGAAATAGTAGTTGAAATGATATTTTGGGATCAATTACACACCACGAAAAACGTATTGATGATGTGCTTTGAAAGGATATAAAAAAAGGGTAAGCTCTCGCTTACCCTTTGTTTTGCAGTTGTTCAGAGGCCTGAACATAATTGTCGAAATTCTGAATATAATCATCCATATTCAATTCCAACATACGTCGATATTCATTGACAAAAAAATCGACGGTTTCATCCCGCGCATCAGCCATATCCATGGCATTAGTCCATCCAGAAGCACAGAACCACGCACTGTATCTGGCTAAGCCATACATAAATGATGCACTGACTTCACCGGCCTCTACACTTTTCGCCATTTGCATATTAGCCAATTTGATAAATGCATCCGCTCTATCGAAAAAGGCTTTATCTCTCTCACTCATAAAGGTTTCGCTTTTTTTATTTTGCAGTTGGGCTTTCAGCCAGTAAAGAACCTGCAGAATAAACTTGCTCACGGAAGATGAATACGGAACTCAGCACAATAGATCGCAGGAATATGACATTTATTATTTTTTAGTACTCGATGATATGAAAACAAATCCGTCACCTGATGAACCGGATAAATTGGCTTCTTACACACTCAAATAGAAAAAACTTGAAATACGAATGTCATTCGGTAAGGATACTTTGCAGCTAGCGGTGAACCCGTCTGAGGTGCCATGAGTTTCAGCTGAAAAAGCCGGCGTCAATTCAGGCTGAGTCAGCTGTCGCTAAACTGGGAAAACAACTCCTCGCCGGTAAGATTTCGGGTCTTCTCGGCAAATGAATAATATGTCGGTTTGCTCTCAATAAACACCTGCTCAGCCAATTGCCATTCATCGTTATTATCAAACAACCCAACTGGAATGGCGTACATTTCACCCTGTTTCAAGCGATAAAACAAATGGGTACCACATGTTTTACAAAAGCCGCGTTCAGCCCATTCTGAAGAATCATAAATTGAGATATTTTCAGCCCCCTCAAACGCTACATCACCACCACATTCTACCGCCAGCAATGGCCCTCCACCCCACTTTCGGCAGGTCTCACAGTGACAAGCCCCCATATGATAACTTTTGGGGGTGGCTACCAGACTGACGTTGCCACATAAACAGCTTCCGCTTTGTTCAGTTATGGAATTCATTTGCCCCCTCCTGATTCATATCTGCATTTGTTTAGGTGTATCTGTATTTTTTCGAAGTGCTTGTAATACAGATAAGTAGTTCTCCCGCACAGCGATCCAATTATGCCATTGTCGCTGCAGTTCCTGATCTTGCCATCCAGATAGTGCAATGACGGGGTCGCGAGCATTGGCAAACACTTTGGTAATCGCTCTGGACTGTTTGCCGGTTAATAAGGCAACTTCTGCCAGCTCTTGATCGATAACCCAACGGGCGAATTCTGGCAAATGACTGCGAAAAACCTGCATATCGTGGAAGTCCCCCAGTAACTGCTGAACCTTTTTGCACCACTCAACCAGCGCTTTCGCGTTGCTTACTGTTTCGGTAAAGGGTTCGAGCAGATAACGCAGATATTTAATTTCAATACGTGCCAGATGCGTTTCTTGCATACCAGCATTCAGAAGTTGGTCAATCAGCTCAATACGCTGTTCCACGGTTTGTTCAAGCCATTTGCCTAAGCCAATACCCATTTTTTGTTTGATCTGAGGTTCAAGTCTCTGCTTTGGAGAAAATCGCAGTTCCGTGGACTGCTGATACGCCTGTTTCCCATATTCAATCAGCTTCGCCAAAGCAGGCCTATCGCCAATCTGTTTTTGGGCCAGTGACAACCAGGCCAAAGTCACCTCGTGGTCACGTACGGGGTTGCTCGCCTTGGCCAGGGCCTTAAGCCGTTTACCAACGGCCTTGTTGGTTTTGATTTCACCGCGGGTCAGTTTTACCCAAACCCGTAACCGACGCAGATCAACACGCATATCGTGTAATGCCTCAGGGTCATCTTCCGTGGTTTGAAAATGCGCCCAGGCTGTGCGAAATGCTGTTTCTTTCTGTCGAACTATTTCTGCAAGAATCTTACCCGCCGGCTGCAACAAGACAGGCTTACTGCCCGTGGTAGTTTCGACTTGAATTTTTTTACTCATAAAAAGTCTTTGAACAATTCGAGTATGAGGACCCAACTATACCCGTTTCCATTTTTGGCCGAGGTTTTAAAGGGGTCAGTGGTCGCCAGATAAAAAAAGGTTCTAGTCAGCATACCCAAAAATAGCGAAGAAATGACAGGCCGTGCCCGCTAGAACAAATAGATGCCAGATAAAGTGACCATATTTCAGCCGTGAATCCATCGCAAAAAACACGACTCCGACGGTATAAGACAAGCCGCCGGCCACTAACCATAACAATCCGGCAACAGGCACATTTTCCAGCAATGGCTGGATGGCAATGACAATCACCCAGCCCATCAGTAAATACAGGCCGGTGGAAAAAACCAGATGGTGTCGTTTTTGAAACACTTTGAGGGCAACACCAGTAAAGGCCAGCCCCCAGACAATAGCAAAAAGCGTCCAGCCCCATGGGCCTTTGAGTGCACCGAGCGTAAATGGTGTGTAGGTGCCAGCAATCAACAAATAAATTGCAGAATGTTCAATACGGCGAAAAATACGTTTTGCCTTGCCGACAGGTAATGCGTGATATAGGGTGGAGCCTAGATAAAGCAATATCATCGTGGCACAAAACACGCTGACGCCAACAACAAAGGCCGTTTCACCCAGCCGGGTGGCATGGACAATTAAAAAAGGCATGCCGATCAAAGCCGCGACAAGTCCTGTTCCGTGACTGACAGCGTTGGCTATTTCTTCCCCGGCAGATTGCTCACGATTGAGGCTGGTAAGCGACTTTTGCATATACTCCCCCTCTTGGCACATCAAACACGTTATTCAGTGTGTGAACGTAAGAACCCGTTAATCTTTGACAGCACGCTGATGCATAGTCGCATTCGATAAAACCAGCGACGAGTCATTATTTTCAGCATCGTAAGTCACATCAATCAATGCAGACGCAACACTTTTTGTGGAAATAGGCCGCACAGAAGCAGGTAAAAACGATGAAATGGGTGTGAGTAACGAATCTGCCAGTTTTTCTGCAAAGCGATCATCATCCGGCCGCCCCAGCAGCAGTGAAGGTCGAGCAAAAAACACACTCGGCAAATTGAGTGCCTGTATATCGCGTTCCACCTCGCCTTTAACCCGATTATAAAAACTGACCGAAGAAATATTGGCACCGAACGCGGTTACAACACCCAGTTTACTGACCTCAGCCGCTTTGCAGGCTCGTGCAAACGCGATCACCAAACCATGATCAATCTGGCGAAAATTCGCTTTACTACCAGCTTGTTTTTGCGTGGTTCCCAAGGCAATAAAGGCAACAGAACCTGCTGGAATCAGAGGTTTTGCCTGTTGCTCCAGCTGCTCAAAATCAATAATCTGATGGGTGATTTTTGAAGTGATTGCATCCGGGAAATTGAGCAATACATCAAACTCACGACGAGATATCAAAATGATATTCGCAACGTCTTCCCGCTGACTTAACTGAGTCACCAACTGCGTTCCTACAGCACCCGTTGCACCTAAAACAATCGCTGTATCAGACATTGTCCTCAACCTCTATCGTTTCAATTTGGTATTAATCCGTAATCAAGTCAGCTGACTATTTGGCTTTTAAAGTTAGGCAACACTCGATATCCTGAGCCCAACAATGCCAGTAACCACGAGGAGCAAGCTAACCATTTTTAAGAAAGAGATGGACTCCTGGAAGATAACTATCCCGGCTATTGATGCTCCGACGATACCGATACCCACCCAGATGGCATAAGCAGTAGCCATGGGTAAGGAACGCATAGCAAAACTCAGCAAATAGAAGCTGCCAATCATTGCAATTAACGTGATGAGTGAGGGAACTGGCTTGGTAAATCCTTCAGTAAACTTGAGTCCTATTGCCCAAACCACTTCCAATAAACCAGCCAAAAACAGAATTAACCAACTCATGCAGACAACCTCTTAAATTGAAGGGGTCGTCCCCATTAATCGTTCACCAGCACCTCAGGGTCGTCCCTCAGGGCATGTGCCTGGAAAAGAACACAACGTAAAGCAATTTATCACAACTTACCGGCCCCTTCTACCATCTCACCATCTGAAGCTGATAATTATTTAACACTCAACATAATTCTGTTTTGACAGCGATTACCCCGGTGAAATATTTCACACCTTTTCCGCATACGGGCGCGGTGCAGAGGAAATATTAGGGACTTATATGCTGCTCGATCTGACGGCGAAAAGACGTAATGAAACCGGCCCGAATTTTAATCTCACTGATTGGGTGCGACATCACGACCGCTATGAAGCAAAGGGCCATGTTGACTCAACCGGACGCTACCAACCCTCAGAAAACTGCTGTCATTCAGGAGAAAAATAAATCTGTCCTCTGTTTTTCACCGTTGACGACGCTCGTGTTCCAGTAACCAGTGTTTGCGATCCAAGCCACCCCCATAGCCTGTTAAGGTTCCATTTTTCCCAATCACCCGATGACACGGGATGATAATGGAAACACGGTTCCCACCATTTGCAGCGGCCACTGCCCGCACGGCTTTGGGGTTTCCAACTCGCTCTGCCTGCGACTGGTAGCTCGTGGTCTCGCCATAAGGAATCTGTTTTAACACGTTCCAGACCTGAGTTTGAAACGCGGTCCCGGGGGTGTGTAGTGCAACAGTAAACTGCTTACGGATACCAGCAAAGTATTCTTCCAACTCTTGCCTGGCTTGTTTGGTGTGTTCATTTTCGCCGGTTACAATAGGACTGTTTAAGTGCCTCTGAAGATCGTTAAACTCGGTTTCGAGCATTCGCCGATCGACAAACTCCAGTAAACAGACTCCCTGCTCTGTCGCACCAACAAACATAGGGCTCAAGGGTGTGGTAAATCGATTTATTGTGATCACATTATTCTCCAGACTTTGTGCTGGCGACCGCCCCATCACTTTCTTGAAGGTATAGCCAAATCCACTGAGTGATTCGTAGCTACTATCAAAAGCAGTATCCGTCGCTGTTTTGCCATGCTTTAATTCCTGAAAGGCAGTATTAATACGATACATTCGCTGGAACGTTTGGAATGTCATGCCGTAGTGTTTCTTAAACCAACGGCGGATTTGTTCTGGACTGAAACCGAGTTGTTGCAACTGGTCATCCGAAATTTTCTGCTTCGGATGGCTTCTGACTAACTCAATCGCTGCCGTCACCTGTTTGGGCGCCTCATTGGCGTTCTCGGTAGGTCGACAGATTTTACATGGCCGATAACCAGCATTCAGCGCATCTTTAAACGTGCTATAAAACTCGACATTCTCAGGTTTTGGTTTTCGGGCACGACAGATCGAGATGCAAAAAACGCCCGTGGTGATGACGCCCACATAGAAAATTCCGACATAAGCTTCATCACGGTTCAGCAACGCTTGATAGTAGTTTTTGATTTGGTCCAGGTTTTGAATACGCATACGGCCATCCGTCGTTACAACAATGGATAACATACCCGCCCATGATTAATGCTACCAACCGAAAAATCGACGAGTATTTTTTTGATCAGCAAACATCAAATGCACCCTTAGCAGGGCTTTTGATCTTTATAAAGATTCAGGAATACGTTCTTCATCCCGCAGGGTCAGCACTTCATACCCGTTCGATGTGACCGCAATGGTATGTTCCCATTGAGCAGATAACTTTTTATCAGCCGTAACGACCGTCCATCCATCTTTTCTGGTTTTCACTTTTGCCTTTCCCTGATTGATCATCGGCTCGATGGTGAAGGTCATCCCTTCCTGCAAAACCAGACCTTTCCCGGGCTGACCAAAGTGAAGTACTGCCGGTTCTTCGTGCATTTCCCGACCTATACCGTGTCCACAATATTCACGAACAACAGAATATCCTTGCCTCTCGGCATAAAGCTGAATCGCATGACCAATATCACCTAACGTTGCGCCAGGTTTCACAATGCGAATCCCCTCCCACATGGCTTCATAGGTTTTATCGACCAAACGCTTAGCAAGCGGCGTGACGTCCCCCATCATGTACATTTTGCTGGAGTCGGCAATAAAGCCACCCTTTTCCAACGTGATATCGACATTCACGATATCGCCCGATTTCAGTTTTTGAGTGTCTGAGGGAATACCATGGCAGACCACATGATTGATGGAGCTATTAAGCACGTACTGGTAACCGTATTGCCCTTTACTCGCTGGACGAGCGCCCAGTTGGTCAACAATAAACCGCTCAGCCAGATGGTTGATATCCATCGTCGTGATACCCACTTTCACGTGATTATCCAGATAACGGAACACCGAGGCGAGTAACCTTCCGGCTTCACGCATCACAGCCAATTCGTCTGTATTTTTCAGTTTGATCTTAGCCACCGACAATCTGCTTTATATCGACATCGGCATGCTGCATTTGGGCACGGATAATTTCAGAAAAAGACATACTCGGATTCGCCTCCGCCAGCATGCCTATTTTTATCCAATATTCCGCCTGAGCATTGATGGAGCGGACCATAACCGAACTGGATTTTCGGATTTCTTCGTGCAGTTCATCGCTTATTTTAACAATCCCCATAACACATCCTAATATACGAAACATATACGGATCATATATTTTTGATGAGAATGCGACAAGTGATTGTTTTAAGCAGAATTGAAATTAAGTATCGTTCCAAGTGGAAAAATGTGAGATGAGAAAATCTATAGCCAACCGCGCCCGAAGCGGCTGAAAATGACGGTTTTTGTAGACAATCCAGCTGCTTGCTCCTTTGCCCCAGAAAGGTTCGAGTATGGCAGCAAGCTTGTGATGTTTAATACCCTCATCAAACGTACTTTTCGGCATATAAGCAATACCCAAGCCTTGTTCACAGGCCTTGGCGACCACATTGGCATTGTTGCAGCGCCATCGACCTCTTACCCGGACACTCTTTGGATTACCGTCCATATTAAACAACCAGTGGTCGTTATTGGAAATAATGCAGCTGTGACTTTTTAACTGGTTGGGATGTGTCGGCGTGCCATACTGTTTTAAATATTCAGGACTTGCAGCGGCCATCATCGGCCGGCTGATTAATTTGCGGGCAATCAGACTGGAGTCGGCTAATTCACCATAACGCACGGCAAAATCAACTTCGTCTTCTACAAAGTTCACCATACGACTATTAAAGTCTATTTCCACGGTCAATTGAGGATGCTGTTGAGCAAATGTCATTAATGCCGGTGCGACAAAATGTTCTGCAAACCCGCCTGCCGCACTCACTCTCAATGTCCCACTCAGTTGCAATTGTTGCTGATTGACTTGTTCATTGGCCTGCTGCAGGCCAATAACCAGTTCTTTACATTGATGGTAATAAGCGGTGCCATTCTCCGTTAAATTGACCTGACGCGTTGAACGCGCCAACAACACACAACCGAGTCGCTCTTCCAATCTGGCTACTTGCCGACTGATATGACTGGTGCTGCAACCCAGTTTTCTGGCTGCTGCTGAGAACCCATGACTTTCAGCAACGGCCACAAACTCAATGATTCCTTCAAAACTCTCCATGCCACACCCTATTATTGCTATACAGCAATAGTGTTTATCAAAAACAATGGATTATCAACTTTAGAGAAATATTTTAAAGTGACATCGTGTTAAAACAAAAAGCATTCAAATCACTATCTATCAGAAAGGAATAATCATGAAAAAAATATTAATCCCCGTAACTAACCACGCCACTCTTGGAAATACAGATCAGGCGAATGGAACCTACTCACCCGAATTAACCCATGCGATCCATGTCTTTATGGAGCATGGGGTTGATTATGATATTGCTTCTATTAAAGGCGGCAAAGCACCTATTTATGGCACCGATGTTGAGGATGATGCAATCAATAACGATGTATTAGGCAATGAAGATTTTCAGAACCGTATTAACAACACAATCCCTGTATCGCAACTGAACATTGCTGATTACGATGCGATTTTTTACCCAGGTGGTTTTGGTCTGCTGTCAGATTTACACACCAATGAAAGCTTTGCCAAGCTAGCTGCAACCCATTATGAAAATGGTGGCATTCTTGGCGCGGTATGCCATGGGCCAGCAGGTTTTTTGCCTATTAAACTTTCCTCAGGTGAATTACTGCTTGCCAGTAAATCTGTAACGGGATTTACCCGTGAAGAAGAAATAGATTATGGCACCATTGATGCCATTCCCTTTTTGCTTGAAGAAGCGTTGACCAGAAAATCGGCAAAATTCACCAAAGTACAACCATGGCAAGTATTTGTTATTGAGGATGGTCGTGTGATTACAGGTCAAAACCCTGCCAGTGCCCACGCTGTTGGGGAAGCCATTATCAAACAGCTTGGTGTTTGATTACACTTACCTGGACATCATTTATCCAATGACAACTTAGGGTCAGCGTTAAACGCCGTTTTTGCGTTTCTATACTGACCCTAAGTTTGGATCTTTATAGTTCAAAAACTCTCTTTTGGGTTTTAAAAATAGGAATATCATCTCTTTTTAGAAACGATAAGAAACACCTAAAGACAGTATCTGAGTCTTGAGATCGACTGAACTTTTAAGGTTATTACTCAAAACAGGAAACGATGCGTTATTCACAGCGGCGTTGGTATCCACTTTTCCATAATCGGCGTACAGATATTCACCGCGAATGCTCCAGTTCTCGCTCAATGCATATTCACCGCCAAGGCCTACCACCCAACCAAATTTAGTTTCGCTTTCTGAATCATGACCAGCGGCACCCGCAAGCAGGTCATCTGAAAAAGAGGCATCCAGGCTAAAGCGTGAAACAGCAACACCGGCCGTCAAGTAGGCCAACCAATTTCTCTCAGCCCAGCCTACACGAGACCGTAACATCGCTTGCCAATCAGACTTTACTGTCATCTCATGTCTAAATTCGCTCACTGGATTTGACTCATAAACCGCCCCGGAGGTAGTTGTTTCATCAAAATCGAAACTGTTAATGTTGGTCTCAATGCCTAAGTACCAGTGGTTATATTGTTTGCCAAAGCCACCGAATAAACCTGCCGTTAATTTGGATTGTGAAAGACTGTTATCTGACTCCGAGGCGATTTGATCAGCATCGGGAGACGAAAAATACGATCCTGAGAAATCATCAGCGGTAGCAGCATCAAATGAGGCACGCCCATCAATAGCCCCCAGGCTGCCGCCTGCATAAAATCCAGACCAGTTAATCTGATTCGTTTGTGCATGAGCGCTTGTCATTACGTTGATGGCACTCAAACCAATAATTCCAATAGCCATCAGTGATTTGTGACGCATAATTCAACTCTCCTTTGTTTAAGCTCTAGGGTTCAATGCACTTCCAACGTGTAGTGAACTTATCGGGATATGGACTGCCAGTTTTTATCTTCCCTGCATCCCAATCAACAATCAAAATATCTGGACTATACTCAGTGTTTTCAAAATTACTGCGCATAAGCACTAAAGAATAAGCTGATTCAATTTGAATCATTTTTCCATTGGGAAACTCTTCAACCGGCACTGAATAATGATGATAAAGAACAAATCTTTCGTTACTGGAAGCTTTTCGATACGTTCGTTCAGACAATACATGATAAACAGAGATGGACTCGTCTTTTCGTGATATAGACATTTTCTCCAGCACTTCACCATCTTTCATCGATGGTAAATAGCAATCCAGACTATCTGCATAGACAAAACCCGGGTTAAATATAATTAGTGCAAAAAATACAATTTGTTTTACTTTCATACATGGTCTTATGTGGTGGTTTTTATTGTTAAGGGGAGACTTCCCTTTTATTTTTTTATCGGTCTGCTGCGAGGCCGGTAATTTAATGAACTTTTTGTCATTTATTCAAGCTTCTCCATAAAGCTCTGTGTGCCACAGGGTAATCCTTTTTCTGCATTTCTTTGCAAAATGTCAGTAACCGCTTTATTTTCTGCCATTGCCAACTTCTCAAACGAGTGATTTTCATTACTTCCCACCACACAATTTAACCAAACATCGTTTCAACAGACCGCCACTTTTTCGCACCATCTTAACTGCTTTTGTTATGCGTTTTTACACCACTCATACTCCATTTGCCTTGCTGTTTTTTCTGCCAGCTCTATGCTGGAAAGTCTCGAAACTAAATGAAGACTCATGTCGATACCTGCTGAAATACCACCCGAAGTAACAATGCTCCCTTCATCTACCCAACGCCGAGATTCAACAACGGTCAGATCAGGATAGGAAGTTCGAAGAGACATAACATCGGCCCAATGAGTAGTGACGTTTAAGTTAGCAAGCAGCCCGGCTTCAGCGAGTAGAAAAGCACCGGTGCATACAGATGCCACAATCTTTGCGTTTTCAGACGTACTGGATATCCAATTAATGACATGGGGTTTTGCAACTTCATCTTCATGAAGCCCGCCAGCAACGATCAACAAATCGATTCCGGGATGATCTGCAAAGCTGTATTGTGCATTGATGCTATAGCCTGCCCTGGCAATCACCGGATGATTTTCCTCCGATACCAGAAAGGTATTAAAGATGTTTTTCGGATGAGATAACCTGCTTGCCGTCGAAAAAACCTCAAAAGGACCAGAAAAATCCAGAACTTCTGCGTTTTGGTAAATATAAATTCCTACATTCAACGCAACATTCTCCAATACAATCAATGGGGCCAAAACTATAGATAAACATTAAGATGCTAAGTTATCGATCGTTGTCTATTCTGAAAGACCGCTTCCCACTCGATTATGTATAGGTGTATTTTCTACCTGGACGAAGATTACTTAAGCAGTGCGTCAAGTTCTTTGGTCAATCGGGTGATTTCAGCGGTGGCCTGACCCGTACGCTCGGCCAGCATTTTTACTTCTTCTGCAACGACAGCAAAACCTCGACCGGCATCTCCGGCCCGAGCGGCCTCAATACTGGCATTCAGGCTAAGCAGGCGCAGGGTTTTCAGCATATCCAAAATGGTGTGCGTTTGTTTGACGATATCCGAGCTATGGCTTTCGACTTCTTCCATTCTGGATTGACGTTCCAGTTCCTGCATTTTCCGGGCCTGTATATTAGTCACCACACCTTCCAGAAACGCCACTTGGTTGTCATCGTCAAAGACCGGGCCACCCTTTTCATTCACCCAAATGGGCTCACCCTTTTTGCATTTTAAACGGTAGTCAACATCCCAGTTTTTATGCTGTTCAATAGCTGCCGCGACGGCATCATCGACAGACTGCGCATCCTCTTCGTGGATCAGGTTCACATACGAGTTAGCTTTGTTGCCAACCAAGTCTTGTTGTTTATACCCGGTAAGCTCCTGCACATTGCCGAACATGTTCAGCATTGTGTAGTCATCGTCCATGCGACAACGATACAGAAAGCCGGACATACGGCTGGAAATACTTTCAAAGATATTTTGGTCATCTGCTGGGGTTTCGTTGGGAAAGGCATCACTACTGCTCATGGGGTCTCTTCTGTTAATAGAGGTTAATAACGTCCGCATAAAGCATGCGAGCTATGAACATCGCCTTTGACGCGTTTGTTCTGATATCGAAATCAAGGAGTCAGCCATGGACCAATCTCCACGAAACATGCAAAGTTAACAATAGAACAAATTGATAAAGAAAGGAACTCACATCACATGATTATAAATCAAGTTGGCTGACCCTTGATTTTTAGGGCAGACTTGTGCAGCGAAGTGGCGGAAAGGCCGTCCCAACAACGAAGGGTCGATAACAGCTGATTGTTAGCTTTAACCCAACGTCTTAACTAGCTTTTTCTAGCGACTATGAATACCGATTCATGGCTAGTCTGCCATTCACGTTCAATTGTAAAGCCTGACTCCAACAATTTGGAAATAAGCTGGCGCTTTGTGAATCGACTGACATAAGGTGCTAAACCAAGGAACTGCATGCCAGAGATCAGCCATCGAAAAAATAAATTTATTTCTGCTATTAGCGACGTACTTGAAACAAAAACACCATCGTTTTTTAAAAGTCGATAAACTTTAGCAATCGCACCATCTACATCTTCCAAAAGATGCAACACATTTAGCCCCAACACAGCGTCGAAACTCTCATTTTGGAAAGTTAGACTGTCTAATGTACCCTGCTGAAAAACCATGTTCTTTACTCCTGCTTCGATCGCTTTTCTCTGAGCCGCTTCTATCATCTTGTCAGATATATCCGTAGCAACAATATGTTCCACATAAGGCGCATGAAAAATTGCGGTGGCACCACTGCCGCAACCGAACTCTAGCACCTTACAATCCGGTCTCAGGAATTCTTGGGTAATTGCCAGTTTCTGCTGATACGTAGCTTCATCTTTAATGGGACTTTTAATATACTTTTCTGCAGATTTGTCCCAAAACTTCTTAGAGTCTTTCATGGCCCATATATTCCAGTATTGCCCCGGAAAGCTAACGTCCTAATCAACCGATACGTTAACGGTCGGCTGAATTAGATTGTTAGCATTCAATTCCTTGTACATAAAGGTAGCCGACGACGGACATAAGCCAACGAACTGAGCAGTATTTGCTATAGAAACCGGAGCTTGAGTTCGAGGAATTACCTGGTAACCGAGCTGTGAAAAGAAACCGGCTGCCGTTGTTGTGAGAAGGTAAAGGGATTTAATACTTCTTTCATATGCCCATGCCTCTGCCTTAGCCGCCAATTGTTGGCCGTAGCCCGCTTTGCGACAACCTTTTTCCACTACCAAAGAACGTAATAAGCCGACATTTTCATATATTTCTATACCCACAACACCTATGATGTGCACACCTTCGCACCCCCTGAAAAATTGCGTCTGATTTGAACTGTGCAGGTCTGAAATTGGAAGCTCTTCACCTACTAAAAGTGTCTCAATTTCATCATTCAATTCGATTGGTTCTATATTCATACTTTTTGACCGCTAACAATTAATGTAAGGGCGTTAGTTCAGATAGCACAAATCGGCAAAGTCTTGCCATGTCGTTACATCCATGTAGCGATAAGATTTTAATTAAATTATTACATCAATTTACGGAATCAAATTAAATCAAGGGTCATCCAACTTGATTTCTTCTCAATTTATTATGGTTAAACCTTAATCATCTTTATCCCCTAACCACAATTGTCTTTCCTGTTCTTCCGCCAGTATCGCTTTGATTTCCAGCAGTACGCCATCCACATCCGCGGCTTGCGAGTCTTCTTCAAACAGGCCGGTGAGTTCTGTGTCTGGCAGTAATTCGCCATTCTCAAACAGTGACCATATTTCTTTGTCGAAGTGTGTTTTGCGTAATTCTGGTGCGAATTGAGCATAATAACGTGTCATATTTTGCACATCACGACTTAGCATCGCTTGTGCATTATTATTTGCCACCGCATTCACCGCCTGAGGGAGATCGATAATCACCGGGCCATAGGCATCGACCAGCACATTAAACTCTGATAAATCGCCATGAACTAAACCTGCACAGAGCATTTTCTTCACAGAATGCATGACCATCATGTGATCTTCGATAGCTTGCTCGGCAGACATGGATACATCATTGAGACGAGGCGCGACATCACCTTCCTCATCCGTTATCAACTCCATCAATAACACGCCATTCATGCAATCGTATGGTTGAGGTACTCTCACACCGGCACTGGCAAGCAAATACAGCGCATCGACTTCGGCATTTTGCCAGGTTTCTTCTTGCTGCTGACGACCAAATTTAGAACCTTTTTCCATCGCCCGGCCCCGGCGACTGTTACGTACTTTTCGTCCTTCCTGGTATTGAACAGCTTTTTTAAAGCTACGCTTGACCGCGTCTTTATAAACCTTGGCACAGCGTATTTCATCACCGCATCTCACGACATAGACATCGGCTTCTTTGCCACTCATTAAGCGACTAATCACCTCATCCACTAAGCCGTCATCAACCAGTGGTTGAATTTGTTTTGGTATTTTCATTATTTGGTTTTTATCACTCAAACGTATCCAGTAAAAAGATACCGTGCAGTATAAACTACAGCCGCTTGTTAAAAACTGGCGTATCAAGTGGTAGCCAATTTAATTTCGGTTAATATCCTCTTCATTCTCAAGTATGTTTTGATGGTATTGCCTCGATTCATGATGTTTAGAGGCTGAGCGGGCAGTACCAATCTGGGAAGTCTTGCCATGTAGTCACATCCTTGTAGCGATAAGATTTTAGATATTTATTTCATCAACTTACGTAATCAATTCAAGTTGGCTGTACTCTTGATTCGTGATTTAGAGCCAAATGGTAACGGAATCAAAATGGCTCTTTCTGCATAAATGATATTGATTATCATTACCTGTTGACATTAACTCTCAAATACATAAGATTATCTTGAAGGTGGGGTAAAGCCTTCACTTTATTTAGCTAATTTTAATGTTATAAACAAGGAGAAATAACATGAAGAAGAAAGCAACAATAACTGGAATCATTGCAATTCTGGCTGCTGCACAAACTACAGCATATGCAGCCAATACAGAACAATCATCAAATCAAAAGAAACCAGCTATTCAATCTGAACTAATAAAATCACAAGATGTAGTGATATATGGTATTTGCCCCCCTCCTCTTACACCAAACTTTTGTAATTAAGTAAGCACCATTTTAAGGCCTTAATACAGTGTATTAAGGCCTTAATTTTATATTTAATATAGGAGAAATGTATGTTTGATCTGTTTTCAATTATGGATGATGACGGAAAGATTAAAATCTCAAATAGAATAGTGTATATAAATGCTAATCCAATAGGGATCATCACACCTTCAGCATTGATAGCATACGATGATCAACAAACATTATCTGTAATATCTGGCCCTTATGGTGTTATTAAAATTGAATCGGAAAGTGTGGAGTATCTAGTTGAAGCTTTAATTAAAACTGGCAGCATTTTATTCGGGAAGGAGCATGATATTTTCGGATGTATAGAATATCTTGAAAATCCAATAACAAGTAGAACAGCATCATATTTATGCTCTGTATCTAATAACTGCTCACAAGTGTGTGAAGCTATCCATAATATTCAGAACGCTAAAGTTTGTATTATTGGATGTGGTGGTATAGGTTCTTTATCAGCCATAAATATTGCTGGTGCCGGGGTGAGGAATATTCAGCTTATTGATGAAGATATTATTGAACTGAGTAATCTTAATCGACAGTTTTTCTGGCGAAAACAAGATTTAGGTAGGCAGAAAGTAGATGTTCTTGCTAGAGAATTATCTGAAAGGTATTCACATATAAATTTAAGTGTAATGGAGGAAAAAGTCGAAAGTAATAATATCCAGGAGATTACTCAAGGCTATGATCTAGTTTTTTTAACAGCTGATGAACCACTCGGGATTGGAGTGGAGGAACTTAAATCATTAGCATATAAGGGGCTTATAAAACTTATAGCTTGCGGATATTTTCATTCAAACCTAATTGTTGAATACGTAACAAATAGTTATGTAAAATCTGACAAACACACAAAACTAAACTGGATGAGAAATCCATGGTTTATTGGCCCAAGTTTCGGACCTATTAATACCGAAATTGCTGGAATAATTTCCTCTCTAGGTCTTCTCAGCCTAGCATTTCCTAATGACGAAAAGTTAAAAACTTCTTTCATGTCTCATTGGAACACAACTGATTTTCCACGTAAAACAAGAAACTTTAATTAGGGTGCCTTATGTCGTGTATTTTTTGTGATATTGTGCATAGGAGAACTCCTGCACACATCATTTGGGAGGATGATAATCATCTGGCTTTCTTATCCGTCTTTCCTAATACAAGAGGATTCACAGTAGTTGTACCTAAAAAGCATCTTTCGAGTTATATTTTTGATCAAATAGATGAGGAAATTATCGGTCTAGTTCTGGCGAGTAAACGAGTTGCAAAAATTCTGGATGGTTTTTTCCCAAACGTGGGGAGGACAGGTGTGTTTTTTGAAGGTTATGGTGTGGATCATCTTCACTGTAAGCTATTTCCGATGCATGGAACAGGTAGTTCTTCAGAGTTCAAAAAAATATCGTCAAACGTCGATAAATTTTTTGAAGAATATGAAGGATATATTTCTTCACATGATTACCGGCGTGCCGATGACGCTCAATTGGAAAAATTAGCATCACAAATAAGAACTTCTTATTAATGGAACTGAAAGTTCAAGGGATCTTCAAAAATCAAGTTGGTTGATGACCGTTTGATTCGAATATCTTTTGTTAGGCATATGGGTTATCCATACGTTTGTATTAATTGGGATAAGGTCGATTGCTATTGGTTACACCAATCTGAGTGCCCAATTACCATTGTAATATTGATTACAGTTCTCTTCAGAATCGTATGCGATATGATCACCAAGACGTTTGAGCTTGATATCCATCGCCTTAAATTCAGATTGAATACGTGACGCCAATGCTTGAGAGTCATCGGATTGAAGGTAATTCTTCAAATTTTCGTTAGTATCAAACACACAAACCACCATTAAGCTATTTGGAAAATCATCATAGTTCACCAAGTGCGTTAGCCACTGAAAACCAGCGATATCTTTTAATGCCTGTTCACATACCTCGGTCAATTTTAGCCGAAGTTGATTATCCATTTTTTTATCTGTTTTACGCATAGTTCATATCAGGTCTGATGATTTTTAGATCTTAAGGATGTTCGCTCTGTTTTACAGATTTTTCTATCTGATACTATAGGTCACGTTCGAGAAGCTAATATAGCCAATTAAAACATCATACCGACATCAATCACATTTCAAATCAATAAGACTAATGAGAGAGAAAGAATGAGTGAAAATTCACCAGCAAAAACATTTCAACAACGTGCCGATGAATTCATCGCCGTTGCCAATCAGCAGGCCGCAGAAAGTACTGTAGACGAGGTCAATACATCAATTCTCTATTCAACCGCCCGGTTTAATGCTTTCAGCGTCGCCCGTTCTGTTGAAAGTGCCGAGATTCTGAAGGCCGAAAAACAAGCCGCCATTGAATTTTTCACCCAACGTTACGCAGAAATGCTCAATCAAAACCTTGAAGAATATATTGCCCGTTTCGATAGCTATAGACAGAAATAATAAATCACTAAAATATAAAGCCCTGTTGAGTCTAAACAGGGCTTTATGTTCATTCATGCTAAGCCAACTTGATCTCGTCTGACAGACGTTTTTTGAACATTATCGAGATCATCCACCGACCGAGTAACAGCTTGAGATATCAGGCCATTGTTCAGCCTTGATGGTCGTATAGTGGTTCCAGAACGCATTGTCGATAGCCTTCAAGCTGATGGCGGTGTCTTCGCGACGGTATCGTGCCAGGTGTCCCGGCCCGCCGTTATAAGCGGCATAGGTTGCCTTGATCAAATTGTCATCACCGCCGGGCTGTTCGTGCTCGCCTTTGCGGATTGCATAATCAAGCAAATAATGGGTCAGAATTTCGATGCCGGCGTTCACATTGTAGTCAACCTCATCAACGAGGCGTTCAAGATCGTAGACATTACGCCAGACCCGACCGTTGATTTGCATCATGCCCACTGCGCCACCGGCTGAACGCAGTACCTGGGGCCCGTCACGTGAACTAACGAGGTGGCGCCAGCAGGATTCTTTCCATGCGGTGGCACGAACCAGAGGATCGAGTCGCTCTGCCATCGTGTCCGGCAAGCGATCATTTTCGGCCAGCCAGGCGTTAGTTTGCTTCTCCAGTAAGCTGGCGACCAGCTCAAGGTAGGCATCAAGATTATCCCGTTGCGGCACTAGTCCCTTTAAAGCCTCTTCCGGGGGGATACTGTCGGCATGGGCGGCCGGAAACAGCCAGGACCCTAGCCAACTTAAGCCACCACTGATTTGTCCTGCTAGTTCTTCTGTTGTGAATTCGGCCTCATTGCTGGTATCCAATCCAAACAAATCACGAAACTCCGGGTCGACCTCCAGCGGTAACGGGGTAAAACTCGGCGGCGCCGATTCGGCGAGCAGCAGGCGGGCAAGTCTGCGCAGACCGTCACGGGTGATTTCAAAACCATACTCAGGCCCGAGGGCGTCAAGTGCCCGCAGCGCGTCACCCCCCGCTATAAAGGTGGCAAGCCTGAAATCAGCATCCAAAGCTGGCGTCTTCAAACGTTCAAGTTCGCTCATCAGTGGCCGCAGCCGATCCCATGTCGACAGAAAAAGCTCTCGAACCGGATCATAGTCGGGATCATCGACCGTCAGCGCCTCGGCAATTGCGTGTCGCGCGTCCAACAGCACGGCAAGTAATTCCAGACGTAAGATACGGGACTCCGTTGAGTAGGCCAGCGCCGAAATAATAGTAGTCAGAAAGCCATCTAACTCATCTTCAAGCGTTTGCCATTCAGCTAACTCGCTGTCATCCAAAATTGGCTCAGGCTCGCGAAGGTCTGGTTCAGGAGCGCGAACCTGAAATGCCAGCCAGGCCCTGACACCTGTTTCTTCAGTTTGCAGGCGGGTAATTCGAGTTCGTTGAACCAAGGCCCCCTCACCACCCTGGCCCAGCATTTGCACGATCAATCCATCAAGGCCGTTCAGTGGCCCGGTCAGGTCAATTTGTACCCTCTTCATGCGCGGCAGCACCAGCGCATCGGCAATGATCTGAGCTGGTTTGGTCAAAATGCCGGGGGTACTGTCCGGGCGCGACAATTCAATCGAATCAGGTACAAACTCTATGGCCTGTCCTGATGCCATAACCTTGGGGGTAAGTTTCAATGCAAGGCGGCCCTGCCATGGTTTAGGTCCCCGGCAGGCACCGAGCACATAGCCACCGGTAGTGGCAGTCAATGCCATGCCAACAGACAGTTGGTCACCATCGGTCACCACCACCATATCGGATAACTCAACCCGGTTGCATAGGTCGTTGCTAATCGTGCTTTGGCCATTTTCATCGAAATCAAGGACGCGACTGATCGCCGTCTGAAGATGAGCGGTTTCAGCCAGCAAAGGGATCTCAACTTCGCCCGCTGACAGCGCGTTCGAACTATATAAGACGAAAAGCAGCCACCCAATATGTTTCATTCGATGTTCCAATGGTTAAAAGCGAGATGATTCAGGGTCAGGGCTTGATCCAGTGCTGACCTGTAATATTATGCCGCGCTTTTTAAAGAAGTGTTATGAAATACAGCGTTCGAGCAGATCAAGGCTGATTGCCTTGTCAAAGCAGTAGTCTTCAATCAGATTTGAAACCAAAATCTTCGCAATCTCGCGGCGCTTCAATTTTGATACCTGGCTTTTTATGATCAGCCCTGACCTTTGCATAGTGTGCCAGCACACATATTCATCAGCTATTTGTCACTATGCCTGATAACACTATCATTGGTTCATTAGGTAATTCAAAGTAAGACCTCTTTATCAGCGATAAAAGGGCGAAGTATGCGACATAATTTGCGGAATTGAGCGCAGTGATCAGGCTATATTTGGCGGTGCAGGCAACACCAATCTATATAAATGTTATTGACCAACATTATGCAGGAGCAATAGCCCTCCCGACCGATTATCATTCAACCCGTTATAACCACACCCCCTGACAAGCAAGGATGCATGTATGTCAAAACCTATTCTTTTATTTTTAGCGGTTTGCTATTTCACCGTTCAAGTTTTCGCCGTTGGAGCAGAGACACTACCACAGGTCCAACTGGCAAACGTGTATGACCAGGATAATGTCGGTGACATCAGCAACTATTTGGTCAGTGAAAAATACGATGGTGTGCGTGCCATCTGGACAGGCGAACTACTGCTCACCAGGCAAGGCAACCCCATATCAGCGCCTGAATGGTTTACGGCTCCCCTTCCTGAGGTTTGGCTTGATGGTGAGCTATGGACAAGACGGCAGGATTTCGACAGGTTAAGCGGTATTGTACGAACCCAAACGCCGGACGATGGCCTTTGGCGTGAAGTCAACTATATGGTGTTTGATATGCCCGACGCAGAGCTTCCTTTTGAGCAGCGTTATAACAATTACTCACGCCTGATCGAAGAGATAAATGCTGACCATATTCAGGCCGTCAAACAGCAACGTTTTAACTCCAACCATGCGTTAAGTGAACACCTGCAAACGCTGGTTGAAAATGGTGCGGAAGGTCTGATGTTGCATTTAGCATCAGCGCCGCACCGCTCCAACAGAAGTGATGCTTTATTGAAGTTAAAACCTTACTTTGATGACGAAGCTGAAGTGATTGCGCAGTTACCCGGTCAGGGCAAATACACTGGTATGCTTGGGGCGCTGCGAGTAAAGAATCAACAAGGTATTGAGTTTTCGATAGGCACTGGGTTCACTGACGCCGATCGCGCGAACCCGCCGCCTATCGGCAGTATTATCACTTATAAATATCATGGTTTCACAAAAAATGGCGTGCCCCGTTTTGCCAGCTTTATACGCATCAGGGAGTAATCAGAATTAAGTTACCGTTTTTAGTTGAGCTTCAACATGAGTTGGCGGACCTCATCAGCACGTAATGGCCTCACTAGTCGACCCACTTCATCCCCATCGTGCAACAGTATCAACGTCGGCCAAAGCTTTACCTTGAACGCACGTCCCAGTCGTTTGCCCTTTCCGTCATAGATTTTAATATGACGCAGTCCAGAATGCTCAGTGACGACTTCGTTTATCGCCGAACTTGCCGCCTGACAGTGACCACACCAGGGCGCGCCAAATTCAAGTAAAACGTCACCGGCTAACTCGCCAACTTGTTCAAATGTGAAGGCTTCTTCTGAGTAATCAGCGTTAGAACCACTCTCACTGGCTTTCATCCCTAATACTCCCCCACAAACGTAGAAAAATAATTAAAAGGTGCGGAGTCTGCCACTTTTGATTCACTGCCAATAGCTATTTCCAACCCTGAATCCATTTGTCTTGGTTTCTTAATTCCGTCCAGTCGATTGAATAACGCTTCTTAGAAATAATCGCTTCCAATTTGCATGAGATAACTGATCCATCTTCGTCAAACTCGATGTCTGATACCAGGAAATGCTTTTCTCGATTTATCGGATTCACCGCGGTCCACTTACTGTTATGTAGCTTAGCTGGGTTTATTCGATTCATTGCAACAATATTATCTAATTCAAGGTTAGCATGACACGATCGTAAATAAACGCCCGTACTAAATAGTGCCTGAGCGTTTTCGGCTGGCGTTAAAAGATCTCACATAACGACTCTTCATCGGCTTCAGAAATAGTGGCTTAGAGTAAAATCAAACACTCTTACCCCATTGATTGCTATTTCATGTTCGGTTTTCCAGCTTCGGATAGCTTTATATTTAAAGCATCTCTGCGTTTTTTTATTTGTTCTGGCTGAACAAAGTAAAAATCAAATAATGAATCCAATACATCAAGATTCCACTCAGCCTCTCCTTGCTCTACGGGTACAACCTCGCCACTTGATTGACTTTTTATTGGATGAGCAGCAAAGTTACCAATATTACGCACAGCATCAATAGCACCGCAGATAAATGATGGTAATTGGCCGCTATCTATTGCTTCCTGAATTTCATTAGCAAGATTTCCATGCTTTACGCTAGCCTTTTCTCGAAGCAAATGCTGTAAACATCGGCGACTTAGGGCAGCACTTGCCTTAGCACTATCTGCAAGCACCATGCTTGCCTCAATATAATCTTCAGAAAACTCCTTGGGCACTTCTTTTGGTGGTGGCGGACGGCTTGCTGATTTTGGTCTTGCGAGATAGCTTGTTTTGATATTGTGTATGTGCATCCCTTTTCCTGAACCATTAACTGTACCATTAGCCATTAGAGCAACAATCTTCTTACAGGCGGGACACAAATAGCGGATTATCGCCCATTGACCATCCGCGTCATTTCCTAGCGGAATTGTGCTCGGCTCGTCATGATATTCAGTAAGACAGTGAGGGCATTTCATGAGTTTTGGTTCCTATAATCCCTAATGTTAACCATCAGCCGCGTCGCGTTTCGGTGTCGCTGGATGGTCTTGTTAACCGCGGACAACACTGCGTCTAAAGGCATGAAAACTACGCCGAATGTACTAATTACAATCAAGGGGCAACAAACTCGACATTCATAAGTTCTTTGCAATCAATTCAGCTTTCAACAAACCACCTTTCGTAAGTAACTTTGCTGAAAAATTAGGTTTCCGCTTCGTTTTATAGGTGTCGTAAATTAATTTCAGACCATCCGCTGTTAATAGTGAGATATTGATATCTGTATCCATTGCAGCGGACTCAATAAAGTCAGCTGAAAAAGCTGGAGCAATGATCAATACTTGTGCAACTCGTTTTCCTTGGCTCTCACAACGATTAGCATAAGCTTTCACCTGTCGTGAAGTAGTGGAATACTTTGCATAATCACCATTTTTAAATGATTTTGCTTCACCAACAATTACGTCATCTTCGCTGAGTGAAATCAAAATATCGGCTTTATCTTTGGCCGTATTTAAAGATTTTCTTAGCTCTTCGTTAACATTAAGCTCAAGACTTTCCAATATTGCTTTTATGGTTTCCTCAAATTTGCTGCCGAGTTCGGACTCATTAATTTCAACCCCAGCCGCTCTTAAGCCAGCTAAATCACGGCGTGAAAGCAAACCAAAGTTTTCAATTAATTTATCATTTGCACTGGCGAAAGCTTCCAGAATAACAACACGTGGATTACCTTTCTTGGACAGCTTCATGCTGTCTCTGAGGTTTTTTATTTCTTCATTGGAAAGGAGGTAAAGAATATCATGAGGAGTAATTGAAAGAGCGCGTAATCTTTCTGTATCAAGCTCTTCATTGTCTTCCAGTTCAAACTCTCGTCTGAGGCGTTCAATAAATGTTTCGTTAGACTCATTATTTAAACTATTAAAATTACTTTCTAATGCTTCGAATAATTCTTTATAACTCGTGGCACTGATAGCATCAAATTCTCTTTCTGTAGCCGATCTTAAACTTTCAATAATAATATTAATTCGTTCATCCAGTGTAGTCCCTAGTCTTTCAGCTGGGATATCAAGCTCATTAATTAATTCTTTAAGTCGTTCTTTACGCTGATTTTGATTTTCGTCTTTGTCGAATAAATCATCTGAGAGAATATCTCTGATATTAATTCCGGCATGTAAAATCGTATTGATTTTCTCTGCCCTTGTTATCCCACGAATACGCTTGTCGTAACTTTTCAAGATGTTAGATAACTCTGCATCTGATAAACACCGGAAAATACGTAATAAGTATTTATCTGCTAATTCTTTATTCTGTATTTCATTCAATACAAGAATGATTTCATCAGGAATTAGAACTTCTGAAGTCCGTCGATTAATAAAAATTATGCCCATTTCTCGAAGAGTCTGAAGGCATGCTTCAACAGTCTCTTTACCGGCTTTAATGGGATCGGAAAGATGTTCTATCGCAGCAGCTTCATCCTGAGAAATTTTTAATTCATGTGCCAAAGTATTTAGAATACTTCGTTCATCATCTGAAATATTTGCTTGTCGATTAATTTGTAAATCGTTTTTGTATGCGACCTCAATACAATTTCGAAAAATACTTAATCGATGAGCATGATCATAATTTTCTTGGTCGGTCTTTTCGATTTCGTTTATTAATTCTTGGGATAATTTGTCTAAACGTTCCTGTTCTTTTGAATATAACTGTTCGATCCATGAAGTCCGTGCAACAGCATTCCCATCTCTGGTTAATATATTTATTAATAATCCCGTTGAGGCTCCAGCCATTGCCAGCTGTGATTGAATCGAAGACTTATAGTCAGGTGAAACAGCATTAAATAGATGAGTTATTTCAACACCAGATGCTTCTTTGATATGTTTATTAACTTTCTTTAATGTTTCAGAGATAGATTTATTTGATTTCTCTGCCGATGTGCAGAGCTTATCTAGGCAGGTAATAAACTTGGATTTTTCAATCTGGTTGATTGATGAGAGAACTTGCTGAAGCTTCATTGGACCTCCTTATCTACGAGTAAAAACTCACTAGAGCCCAAAAAACTTAATATCATTCTGATACTTAGAACGACCAGCTTCTCAAGATCATAAAGAAGGACAATAGACGGATTTTGCTTGAGTTACAAGCCTGACGGGCATTCGCGCCCGTCAGTTCATTTTAAAATGTAACTTATTTTCATTCCGGCCGCATATGCGGAAACAGCAATACGTCTCGAATTGAGGGTGAGTCTGTCAACAACATCACCAACCGATCAATACCAATCCCCTCACCGGCTGTTGGTGGCATACCGTATTCAAGGGCACGGATATAGTCGGCATCGTAATGCATGGCTTCGATATCACCGGCATCTTTTTCGGCGACTTGGGCTTTGAATCGTTCGGCCTGGTCTTCGGCGTCATTTAATTCCGAGAAGCCGTTGGCTATTTCACGGCCACCGACGAAGAATTCAAAGCGGTCGGTAACAAACGGATCGTTATCACTGCGTCTTGCCAATGGGGAGACTTCGGTTGGGTAAGCGGTGATAAAGGTCGGTTGCATCAGCTGATGCTCGACGGTTTTTTCAAAGATTTCGATTTGCACTTTACCCAGACCGTAGCTGTCTTTCAGTGGAATGCCCAAAACTTGGGCGACTTCTCTGGCGGCTTCAATGCTGTCGAGTTGTTCGGCTTTCAGATCCGGGTTGAAATGCAGGATAGAATCTTTGACGGTCATACGATCAAATGGCTTGGCAAAATCAATATCCAGTCCTTGATAATGCACCTGGCTGCTGCCGAGTACATTTTGGGTCACAGTACGCAGCATATCTTCGGTGAGATCCATCAGATCATTAAAATCGGCATAGGCCTGATAAAACTCTACCATGGTGAATTCTGGATTATGGCGGGTAGACAGACCTTCGTTACGGAAATTACGGTTGATTTCAAATACCCGTTCAAAGCCACCGACAATCAGTCGTTTCAGATACAGTTCCGGTGCGATACGCAGAAACAGATCCATATCTAACGCATTGTGATAAGTGGTGAATGGTCTGGCTGTGGCACCGCCGGGAATGGCTTGCATCATTGGTGTTTCGACTTCGAGGTAGTCTTTATCCATCAGGTAACGACGCACGCCATCAATCACTTTGGTGCGAATACGGAAGGTTTCGCGGCTGGCTTCGTTCATGATCAGATCAACGTAACGCTGGCGATAACGGGTTTCCATATCGGACAGGCCGTGGAATTTTTCCGGTAATGGACGCAGTGATTTGGTCAGTAATTTGATGGTTTCAACATGTACCGACAATTCGCCCTTTTGGGTGCGGAACAAGGTACCTTCGGCAGCAATAATGTCGCCGTTATCCCAGGTTTTAAATTGTGGATAGACGCCTTCCGGTAATTCATCACGCGCGACATAAAGCTGGATATCACCGGACATATCACGCACGGTGGCAAAGCTGGCTTTACCCATAACCCGTTTGGTCATCATGCGACCCGCAATGGCGACGCGGCGTGGTGTGGCTTTGAGTTGATCGCCATCCCATTCGGCATATTCGGTTTGCAACTCGCCGTTCATCACATTGCGACGGAAGTCATTGGGGAAGGCATTGCCTTGCTCACGAATGGTGGCCAGTTTTTCACGACGTTGGGCAATCAGTCGGTTTTCGTCAAATTCTGTTTCTTGGGTCATGTTGGATTCGCTTATAAACCTGATTTGAGTGAGGCTTCAATGAATTGATCCAGATCGCCATCCAGAACCGCCTGCGTGTTTCCGGTTTCGACACCGGTACGTAAATCTTTGATGCGTGATTGATCGAGTACATAGGAGCGGATTTGACTGCCCCAGCCGATATCCGATTTGGATTCTTCGGCGGCCTGTTTGACTTCGTTTTGCTTTTGTAATTCCAGCTCATAGAGTTTGGCGCGTAACTGGCTCATCGCCTGGTCACGGTTTTTATGCTGTGAGCGTTCCATCTGACATTGCACCACAGTGTTGGTCGGTACGTGAGTAATACGCACCGCTGAGTCGGTGGTGTTAACGTGCTGACCACCGGCACCGCTTGAGCGGTAGGTATCAATACGTAAATCAGAGGGGTTAATGTCGATTTCAATGGTGTCATCGACTTCTGGATACACAAACACCGAGGCAAATGAAGTATGACGACGGGCACCGGAATCAAACGGTGATTTACGCACCAGACGGTGTACACCGGTTTCGGTACGCAACATGCCAAAGGCGTATTCGCCCTCAAAGCGAACCGTAGCACTCTTGATACCGGCCACCTCACCTTCGGAGACTTCCATCAGCGTGACTTTGTAACCCTGGGCTTCGCCCCAACGCAGATACATACGCAAGATGATATTGGCCCAATCCTGTGCTTCAGTACCGCCCGAACCGGATTGAATATCCAGATAAGCGCTATTGTGATCCAGCTTGCCGGAGAACATGCGCTGAAATTCGAGTTTTTCCAGACCTTTTTCCAATGCATCCAAATCGGCATTCACTGCATTGAAGGTGTCTTCGTCGTTTTCTTCTACAGCGAGTTCGAGCAAGTCTTTGGCGTCATCAAGCACTTCACTGTGTGAAGACAGCGTTTTGACAATGCGCTCGAGGCTTGAGCGTTCCTGCCCCAGTTTCTGGGCATTGTCAGGATCATTCCAGACATTGGGATCTTCCAGCTCACGGGTAACTTCGACTAAGCGTTCTGCTTTGGTATCGAAGTCAAAGATACCCCCTGAGATCGTCACTGCGATCGCGGAGAGTTTTAATTCGTTGCATCGTCGCGCCGAGTTCCACGCTAGTACCTCATTGAAATTGATTGATAATGTTGCCGCAGCAAACCCGTTATTGTAACGGATAATGCCGCTTATTGTTTAGGCAGAAAACGTAAGGGATCGACCGGTTTGCCGTTACGGCGGATTTCAAAATGTAATTGCTCGACCTGAGTACCGGAACGGCCAAGCGTGGCGATGCGTTGACCGCTTTTCACTGAGTCCCCTTCTTTCACCAGTAACGTGTCATTGTGGGCATAGGCACTTAAATAAGTGTCATTATGTTTAATGATCAGCAGATTACCGTAACGCGGTAAACCATTACCACTATATACCACCTTGCCATCTGCCGCCGCGACAATAGGCTGACCGGGTTTTCCGATAATATTGACACCTTTACGGCCAGCCGCAGATTCCGAAAAAGTCGACACAACGCGCCCTTCTGTTGGCCAGCGCCAGACAAGGCTTTCATTGCTTGAGGTCACTGCGGGTGAAGATGATGGGGCAGGTGTTGAGGGTGTTGCTTTTGGCGTTTGTGTAGCCGTAGTGGGTCTTGACGGTTGAGAAGGTGTTGAAGGTCGTGTGACCGAAGGTGACGAAGGCTTACTGGGGGCCGGTTTAGCAGGCGCTGGACGTGTCGCTGTGGTCGTGATTGGCGCACCCTTGAATTTGATCTGTTGACCGACATAAATCGTATAGGGTGAACGAATACCATTAATGCGCGCCACATCACGATAATCCATTCCATAACGGAAACTGATCGAATACAGCGTATCGCCTTTTTTAACGGTATAGCTGTTTGGGGCGGGAGCCGGGGCCGGACGCTGCTGATAGTTGCGACCATCTTCTCTGCCAATCGGTGCTAACGCATAGTTACCGCTACAGGCAGTCAATAAGAGGAGCAACGAAATCAGCAACAGTTTCATATTCAAATAACTATCAGATAGGCCAGAACCAAAAGACCAACAGTCAACCAGCCGAGACGGTCAACCCACAGATGTAATTTTTCTTCAAACGGCTTGCCGCCCCATTTCATTAATCCGGCGACCAGAAAGAAACGCATGCCGCGCCCAATTAAAGACCCCAGAATAAAGGGCAGTAACAACATGCCAACGGCACCGGCAGCGATGGTAAAGATCTTGTACGGGATTGGCGTAAATCCGGCTAAAAATATGGCCCAGAAACCGTAATCGGCAAACCATTGCTGGGCCGTTTCATAGGCTTCAATGTAACCAAACTGGATGATCCAGGGTTCAACCATTTGCAGAGCGAACAGGCCAATCAGATATCCCAGCAAACCGCCCAACACGGAAGCTATTGTCGTTAAGCCAGCATAAAACCAGGCTTTGTCCGGCCGTGCCAATGACATCGGCGCCAGCATCACATCTGGCGGTATCAGGAAAAAAGACGATTCAGAAAAACTGACCAATGCCAGCCAATAGGTGGCATATTTATGCCTGGCCCATTGCATGACTTTGGCGTACAGTCCTGAAAATAATTTCATCCAATTTGTCCGCTTAACAATGGGACAAAACTGACTGCATCCCAGTCTGTTTCTTCAAATTTTCCACCGACCCGATCAATCACTTTCAGGACCTGTCCTTTGCTGCCTCCAACAGGGATGACCAATCGTCCACCGGGTGCAAGCTGCTCTAACAATGTAGGCGGTATATGTTCTGCACCACAGGTCACAATAATGCCGTCATAGGGGCCATTTTCCGGCCACCCCCAATTGCCATCACTGTGTTTGAGGCGAATGTTATTAAGCTTTAACAGATAAAAGCGTTCTCTGGCCTGCTTGAGTAATGGCGCAATGCGCTCAACACTGAAGACTCTTGGCACTAATGCAGAAAGCACTGCCGTCTGATAGCCAGAGCCAGTGCCGACTTCCAATACCTTGTTTCTGGGACCACCCTCCAACAGAATTTCTGTCATGCGGGCGACAATATAAGGTTGTGAAATCGTCTGGCCTAAACCAATGGGTAACGCCGTATCTTCATAGGCTCTGCTGGCTAATGCTTCATCGACAAATAAATGCCGTGGACACTGCCGCATCACCGCCAGTAACTGAAGATTTTTGATACCACGCTCCTGCAGACGCTGGATCAAACGATCCCGTGTCCGTTGCGAAGTCATCCCTATTCCGCGAGGATCGGCGATCATGGCAAAGTGCTTTCCAACCACCGTGAAACACCATCAATCGCATCATAGCGTGTCAGATCGATTTGCAAAGGTGTGACGGATACAGCACCGCGACGAATCGCATCAAAATCGGTACCGGGACCGGCATCTTCTTCAGCGCCCGCGGGGCCAATCCAATACATTGGCCTGCCACGCGGATCCAGTTCTTTAATCACCGGTTCGGCTTTGTGCCGATGCCCAAGACGGGTACTTTCAAAGCCGATAATTTCTTCAATTGGCAAATCAGGCACATTCACATTGAGAATAGTATCGGCAGGTAATGCTACAGATTTAAGTCTTTCAACCAACTGTTGCGCCACCCAGCCAGCGGTCTCGTAATGTTTACCTTCAGAGCTGGCCAGAGAAATGGCAATGGCAGGTAATCCGAGAAAACGCCCTTCCATCGCGGCCGCTACGGTGCCGGAATACAATACATCATCGCCCAGATTAGCCCCGGCATTGATGCCTGAAACCACCATATCCGGCTCATCATCCAGTAAACCGGTGATCGCCAAATGCACACAGTCAGTAGGCGTGCCTTCGACCCGGTATACACCGTCTTCCATTTGGTCCAGTCTTAACGGATTTTCCAGGGTAAGCGAGTTACTTGCGCCACTTCGGTTGCGATCAGGGGCGACTACGGTGATTTCTCCCAGACCGGCAAGCGAGCGCGCCAGTGTCCGGATACCCTTTGCCATGTAGCCGTCATCGTTACTTATGAGGATTTTCATTATGTTTTTTTGACCTGTTGCGTCAAGAGATTATTCGCCGCTATCTTAGCAAGAATGCGCGCTTATGACATAAAAAAGGGCATGAAAACATGCCCTTTTGTGATACAAGGCGCTATTGTTCCGCCCTCTTGGGTTGGAAATAATTTATGTAAAACAAATTACATCGCCTCATCTCCATCTTGTTGATTACATGAACCTCAAGCAGTGAAGGTGCTCAAAAAACAACAGCGCCCGGACTCAATCATTGTCTAAGTTTATTGACGGCTTGACCACCACCATAACTATGAAATTCCAGTGGAACTCCACCTGGTGTGACTTTAACCGCGCAATATTTGAACTCCGGAATTTTTGCCGCCGGATCCAGTGCCGCGTTAGCTAATTTATTGACTGCCGCTTCGTAATAACAGAACGCCATAAATATCGCACCGGTCGGCACGGCTTCATCTACCCGCGCCACCACAGAAACTTCACCACGACGTGTCGACAAGGTCACCATTTCACCCGGTCTGACATTCATTTCTTCCAGGGTCAGCGGATGGATAGTCGCCACGGCTTCAGGCTCCAAGGCATCCAATACATTGGAACGGCGAGTCATTGAACCGGTATGCCAATGTTCCAGCATACGACCGGTAATCAACACGTATGGATATTCATCGTCCGGACGTTCATCCGGTTCAACAATATCTGCCGGCACAAACAAACCGCGTCCATCCGTTGTCGGGAAACGATCAGTGAAAATAATCGGCTCACCCGGATCACCTTCCTGTTCACATGGATAGACGACACCATGTTCGCGTTCCAGCCGCTCCCAGGTCATACCTCCCATGGAAGGCACGGCTTTACGAATTTCTTCAAAGACCTCTTTAGGTCCATCATAATGCCAGTCCAGCCCCATTCGCTGAGCAATCTGCTGAATGATCCATAAATCCTGACGTGCATCTCCCGGCATCGGAATGGCGGTACGTCCCATCTGTACCAGTCGATCAGTGTTAGTGAATGTACCGGTTTTTTCCGGGAAACCTGAGGCTGGCAGAATCACATCGGCCAGATAAGCGGTTTCGGTCAGGAAGATATCCTGCACCACCAGAATATCCAGCTCGGATAATGCCTGCCTTGCATGGTTGGCATCGGGATCCGACATTGCCGGGTTTTCACCCATGATATACAGACCATTCAACTTGCCAGCATGAATCGCATCCATGATTTCCACCACCGTGAGACCCGGTTTGGAATCAATTTCTGAGCCCCATAACTGTTCAAGATTATGCCGCGCGGAATCGTCTTCCACTTTGTAATAGTCCGGCAATCGCATCGGGATAAGTCCCATATCCGACGCACCCTGAACATTATTCTGTCCGCGTAATGGATGCAGTCCGGTTCCCGGTCGACCAATCTGTCCGGTCATTAACGACAGTGAAATCAGGCAACGGGCATTATCAGTACCATGAACGTGCTGCGATACCCCCATACCCCATAAAATCATCGCGGCATCCGCTTTGGCGTAGAGTCGCGCAACTTCTCGCAATGTTTGTGCAGGAATGCCACAAATCGGCTCCATCAGTTCCGGCGTATACTTCTGCAGATGTTTTTTCATCGCCTCAAAGCCCAGCGTACGCTCGGCTACAAAGCGTTGATCCACCAGATTTTCTTCAACAATGACATGCATGATGGCATTAAGCATCGGCACGTCACTGCCCGGTTTAAAGGCCAGATGATGTGTCGCCATCCGCGATAACTCGGTAGTACGTGGATCCAGCAGAATCAGTTTGGTACCAGCACGCAATGCATTTTTCATCCAGGTCGCACCCACCGGGTGATTCACGGTCGGATTGGCACCAATCAACACAATCACATCGGCTTTGTCTACGTCAGCGACCGGATTGGATACCGCGCCGGAACCAAGACATTCCAGCAATGCCACCACTGAGGAAGCATGGCAGAGACGAGTACAGTGATCGACATTATTGGTTTTGAAACCGGTACGGATCAGTTTCTGGAACAGATAAGCTTCTTCGTTACTGCCTTTCGCACTGCCAAAGCCGGCTAATGCATTCGGGCCTTTTTGATCGCGGATATTCAGAAAGCCTTTGGCGGCCATATCCAGCGCTTCTTCCCAGGTGGCTTCACGGAAGATTTTATCAATATCGTTGGGTTCCATCGTAAAGTCACCGGCTTTCGGCGCACCCTCACGGCGGATAAGTGGTTTGGTTAAACGGTGTGGATGATGTACATAGTCAAAACCATAACGGCCTTTGACACATAAGCGTCCGTGATTGGCAGGGCCATCACGACCTTCAACATATAAAATCTTGTCGTCCTTGATGTTGTAAGTCAGCTGACAACCCACACCACAGTATGGACAAACGGACTCAACCTGGCGATCCGGTTCCACCATGGCCACTTCATTGGCAGGCATCAACGCACCGGTCGGGCAAGCCTGTACACATTCGCCACAGGCGACACAGGTGCTTTCACCCATCGGGTCATCAAGGTCAAAGACAATTTCGGTATGACTGCCACGCATGGCCAAACCAATGACGTCGTTATTCTGCTCATCGCGGCAGGCACGCACACAACGGGTACACTGAATACAGGCATCCATATTCACGGCAATACCTGGATGAGACAGATCCGGAGCGGCTTGTTTGCGGGGTTTAAAACGCGGCGTACTGACTTCCAGTTTACTGGCCCAGTAATCCAGTTCGGAATGCAGTGTATGCGGCTTTTCTGATACGTCTGACTTGAGCAACTCAAGCACCATTCGTTGTGAATGCAAAGCCCGTTCACTGTTGGTCTGCACTTTCATGTCATTGCCGGGGTAACGGCAGCATGAAGGGGCTAAAACACGCTCGCCTTCAATTTCCACCATGCAGGCACGACAGTTACCATCCTGTCCTTCTCGTTCTGAATAACACAGGTGGGGTATCTCGATACCTTCACGTTCGGCAGCTTTTAATATTGTTTCATCAGCTCTTGCACAGATTTGCTGGCCGTTGAGCGTAAATTCGATCATTTCTACGCTGTCTTGTAATTGAGTGGCCATTATTTCAACTCCTCAGGGAAATACTTGACGACGCATCGCAACGGATTGGGAGCAGCTTGCCCCAGACCACAAATTGACGCATCTACCATTACTTGAGACAACTCTTCGAGCAATGGTTCGTCCCATTTAGCCTGTTTCATTAAGGTAACCGCTTTGGCAGTGCCTACCCGACAAGGCGTACATTGGCCGCAGGACTCGTCTTCAAAGAAACGCATGGCATTGACTGCCAGGTCACGTGCCCGGTCTTTATCAGAGAATACAATCACTGCTGCCGAACCGATAAAACAGTCGTATTCATGCAAGGTATCGAAATCCAGTGGTACATCACCCAGCGAAGCAGGCAAAATACCGCCTGATGCTCCACCTGGGAAATAACCGTAAAACTCATGGCCTTCCAGCATGCCACCACAATATTCATCAATCAGTTCACGCATCGTGATACCCGCAGGGGCCAGATGCACACCCGGTTTATTGACACGTCCACTGACAGAAAACGAACGCAGACCTTTACGGCCATGGCGTCCATGATCAGTGAAACATTGCGGACCTTTTTCCAGAATATCGCGAACCCAATACAACGATTCCATATTGTGTTCCAACGTCGGCCGGCCAAACAACCCCACCTGGGCAACAAATGGGGGACGCAGCCTTGGCATGCCGCGTTTGCCTTCAATGGATTCAATCATTGCAGACTCTTCACCACAGATATAGGCACCTGCCCCGCGTCGTAAATGGATAGTTGGTAAATTGGTTACCGGTGGATGAGCGCGTAGTTTGGCAATTTCCTGTTCCAGCATCACCCGAATGGCAGCATATTCATCACGCAGATAAATATAGATTTCATTAATATCCACTGCCCAGGCAGCAATCAGCATACCTTCCAGAAAACAGTGAGGATCGCGATCCAGATAATATTTATCTTTAAACGTGCCCGGCTCGCCTTCATCGATATTGACGGCCATTAATCTCGGGGCGGGTTGGTCACGCACGATTCGCCATTTACGACCGACCGGGAAACCAGCCCCACCCAGACCGCGTAGTCCCGAATCATCCATCATGTCGAGCACATTCTCGACTTTATGCTGACCCGCCATGCACTGTTGATAAATGGAATAACCACCATTTTCCACATACTGTTCAAACAAAATCGGTGCAATCGTTTCAGGTTCCGTGACATTCTGTTCAACCAGTTCATCGACTTTTTGAACATCGGCAAACTCAACAGGATGCATACCCACTACGGCAACCGGGGCTTTGTCACAACGTCCGATACAAGGGACACGCTGTACTCGTACTTTTTGGCCCATTGCCGTTTCAAGCGAATCGATAAGACCTTCTGCACCGGCCATTTCGCAGCTCATGGAATCACAGACCCGCACGGTTAAATCAGCCGGGATGGTATCGCCTTCTTTAATCACATCAAAATGATGGTAGAAGGTGGCTACTTCATAGACTTCTGCCCGTGACAATTTCATTTCATAGGCTAACGCAACTAAATGTGCTGCCGAGATATGTTTGTAAAAGTCCTGGATTTTATGCAGATGTTCTATCAAAAGATCTTTTTGTCTGGATGCATCGCCCAGCAATTGCCGGACTTCGGCCAACGCTTTGGGATCAATCTGCCGACCTTTACTGGTAATGCGTGCCAACTTGGTTTTTTTACCAGTTTTTTGAGCACTGATGGGTTGCTCGATCATGTACTGCCTCTCTCACTTCTTAGCCTGCTTTGGCTTTTATAATTTAAAATCCTGTCAAAACTATCATGGCTAACTGCTGTTGTGAAGCCTGATGACGACCGAAAATTAAAGCGAAATCAAGCTTTTGTTTAAAGATAAGATTAAGCGCTTTGGCAAGAGTTCAAAAATGCACTAAATAAATGCACAATGCACCGTTGAGTTGGTTTTAGGCGATGTTGAAAGGAAAAAAATGATCCAAATTGGAGCAGGAGAGAAATTCGTTTTGATAGCTCAAAAAAACAACAGCCGAACAGTTTTCACTGTCCGGCTGATAACAGGTATCTGATTTGCGCAAATTACTGTCTGGGTTTTTGTGGTGCTTGTTCCAGTTCTTTTAACCACAAATCATGGTGTTGTTCAGCCCAGGCAACATCAACGTGTCCGGTTGTCATACCTTCAAGTGCGCCTTCCGTACCGATGGTACCGATGTAGATATGCCCGAGTGAAAATGCCATTAACAGCATTGCTGTCAGAATATGAATCAGATGGGCGACAATAATAACGAAACGCTCTTGACCAAAGTTAGGGAAATCCAGCACCAGGCCCGAAAAGCATAATGCCACACCGGCCGTTGCCAAAGTCCAGAACCACACTTTCTCCCCACCATTAAATTTACCAGCAGAGGGATGCTTATCACCTATCATGCCACCAAAGTCTTTAAACCACTGGATATCCACTTTGGTGAACAGATTATTTTTGAACCATTTCATGAGGATAATAAACAAAGCCACCATAAACACAGGGCCTAGTACGTTGTGTATCCATTTGGCGGCAGTGGCGTATGCAGAAAACCCCGGATAGCCCAACAACGGTATCAAAGCGAAACGCCCGTACAATAAGCTCAGACCAGTGATTGCCAGCAAGATAAACAATGTTGCTGTAGTCCAATGCAAACGCCGCTCATTTAATGTCCAACGCTCAACGGTCTTGCCAGTTCGAGGATGATTGAGTTTGACCTCACCCCGCCATAAATAAAATGCTGCGAGAATCACTAACACGCCGCTGAGTAACCAAGCACCGTACGTTGCTATAGGACCATTACGCAACTGACGCCAGTTTTGACCAGCGCCTTCAATCAGTACATTGGTTTCCTGACCTTTAACCGCACTGTAACCTTTGTTGCCTTCACGAACCTGACGCCAGGTATCAGCACGCGGATTGGATTTTTCTGCAACAGTATCCGTGCCGGTGAAGTGTACATATAAATATCCGGTTAACGGCAACACCAGAATAGCCAACACAATGATCAGCATTGCCCAGAGCGATGTTTTTTTACGATTATTCATAGTAGCCGTTGCAGACATGCTTACTCCGTTAGCGATCCGTTTGTACGCTGTTGAAACGTTGCTTTAAGACCTCAGCACGTTCTTCTGCAGATAAAGCATGACTATCTTCCTTGCCTTTATAAACGCCCGCTTTATGCATGGTTACATCAGTGTCTTCGTAACAGGCAGAAAGTAGAAAGGCGCCAAGCATTAAAATAATCAGTCTCATGATTAATCCTTGTAGGCTGTTGCCCAACCCCAGTTATCAGGACGTCCACCGCGGCGTACCACACGACTGCGGAACAAATCAGCAACAATATCACCATCACCAGCAATTAATGCTTTTGTAGAACACATTTCAGCACACAATGGCAGTTTACCTTCGGCTAAACGGTTACGACCATATTTTTCAACTTCAGCCGCCGAGTTATCTTCTTCCGGGCCACCAGCACAGAAAGTACATTTGTCCATTTTGCCGCGGGCACCAAAAGCACCTTCTTGTGGATATTGCGGCGCGCCAAATGGGCAGGCATAAAAGCAATAACCACAACCAATGCAAATATCTTTGTCATGCAATACCACACCATCATCTGTGGTGTAGAAGCAATCTACTGGGCATACCGCTTGGCATGGCGCATCGCTGCAATGCATGCAGGCAACTGAGATGGATTTTTCACCTGGAATCCCATCATCGATAGTGACGACGCGGCGACGGTTAATACCCCAGGGTACTTCATGTTCATTTTTACAGGCAGTGACACAGGCATTGCATTCAATACAACGCTCGGCATCACACAAAAACTTCATTCGAGCCATTTAGCAATCCCCTTAATTAGGCAGCACGGATACGACAGAGAGAAACTTTCGTTTCCTGCATCGCCGTTACGGAGTCATAACCATAAGTGAATACGGTGTTACACGATTCACCTCGAACATGTGGCACAGTGCCTTCAGGGTAATTATCAATCAAATCCTTACCCTGATAGTGGCCGCCAAAGTGGAACGGCATAAACACTACGCCACGCTCAACACGCTGGGTCACCATTGCCATTACTTTGATGGTTCCCCCTTCAGGACCATCCACCCATACCTGCTGACCATCTTTAATGCCTGCATTGTTGGCATCAGCCGGATTAATTTCGATAAACATATCCTGCTGTAACTCAGCCAGCCATGGATTAGAACGGGTTTCTTCACCACCACCCTCGTATTCCACCAGTCGGCCACTGGTCATGATTAATGGGAAGTCTTTACTGAAATCTTTCGCCTGAATTGAACCATAACGCGTCGGCAGACGATAAAAGCTGCGGCGATCTTCATAGGTAGGATATTTTTCCACCAGATCACGACGGGTTGTATACAGCGGTTCACGGTGAATTGGTACTGGATCCGGGAACTGCCAGACTACTGCCCGCGCTTTGGCATTACCATAAGGCGCACAACCATGTTTGATGGCGACACGTTGGATACCACCCGATAAATCGGTTTTCCAGTTTTTACCTTCGGCCTCGGCTTTTTCCTCAGCGGTCAGATCATCCCACCAGCCCAGCTCCTTGAGCATGGTATCGGTAAATTCAGGATAACCATCCGTGAGTTCAGCCCCCACTGTACTGGAGCCTTCTTCAGATAACAGGTTGACGCCATCACGTTCCACACCAAAGCGGGCACGGAATGGACCACCGCCTTCAGCTACCGGTGTAGAGTTGTCATACAGAATATGACTGCCCGGATGTTTCATTTCCGGTGGTCCCCAGCAAGGCCAGGGCAAACCGTAAATTTCACCATCGCATGGGCCGCCCTCGGCTTTCAATGTGGTGGTATTGAAGGTATGCAGGTTTTCAGATTGCAATTTGAGACGTTCTGGCGACTGACCAGTGTAACCAACTGCCCACATGCCTCTGTTGTATTCGCGCGTGATATCTTCAATCAATGGCTCTTCACCATTCACTTCGATCTGATTGCACAGTTCCTGTTCAAAGCCGAATTTTTTGGCGAATTTGTACATGATGGTGTGATCAGGCAATGATTCAAATAATGGCTTGATGATTTGGAAACGCCATTGCACTGAACGATTTGATGAAGTCAGTGAACCATAGGTTTCAAACTGGGTTGAAGCGGGTAATAAATACACCCCGTCTTGGCGATCATTCATAACGGCAGAAACCGTTGGATAAGGATCCACCACCACCAGTAAATCCAGCTTTTCCATGGCTTCTTTCATTTCCGGGCCACGAGTCTGGCTGTTTGGCGCATGCCCCCAAAGCACCATCGCTTTGATGGCATCATTCTGGTCGATGTTATCTTTATTTTCCAAGACACCATCAATCCAGCGGGAAACCGTAATGCCGTTGGTATACATCGGTGACACCGCAGTGCCTTCAACTTCTTCGTATTTGGTTTGATCGAATTTCTGTTTCAGCCAGTCCAGCTCGACATTCCATACCCGGGCCCAATGCTCCCAGGCACCTTCAGCCAGACCGTAATAACCCGGCAGACTGTTAGAAACCACACCGAAGTCGGTGGCTCCCTGAACGTTGTCATGGCCACGGAAGATATTGGTTCCACCACCGGAAACCCCCATATTACCCAGCGCTAACTGCAGGATGCATAATGCGCGGGTATTACTGTTACCCACGGTATGCTGGGTAATGCCCATACACCAGATAACCGTACCGGGACGGTGTTCGGCCATGGTTTTGGCGGCCTGATAAACATCCGCTTCCTTGGCGCCACTGACTCTTTCGACTTCCGCCGGTGGCCAGTTCGCCACTTCCTTACGGATCTCTTCCATTCCATAAACACGCTGATCGATAAAGCTTTTATCTTCCCAGCCATTTTCAAAAATGTGCCACAACATACCCCAGACAAACGGGATATCAGAACCACTGCGGATACGAATAAACTGATCCGCATGGGCGGCGGTACGACTGAAGCGCGGGTCGACTACAATGATCGGTGCACCACGTTCTTTACCACGGAAAATATGTTGTAACGAAACCGGATGAGCTTCGGCCGGATTGGCACCAATGATGAAAATTGCTTTTGAATTATGAATGTCATTATAAGAGTTGGTCATTGCACCATAGCCCCAGGTATTGGCTACCCCGGCAACAGTGGTGGAATGACATATCCGTGCTTGGTGATCGACGTTATTGGTGCCCCAGAATGCGGCAAATTTGCGGAACAGGTACGCCTGCTCATTGCTGAATTTTGCAGAGCCCAGCCAGTAAACCGAATCCGGTCCTGAAGTTTCTCGTATGTTCAGCATCTGTGTGCCGATTTCTTCGATCGCTTGATCCCATGACAATCGTTGCCATTTGCCATCGACTTTTTTCATCGGATATTTAAGACGTTTGTCACCGTGACCATGTTCGCGGACCGATGCTCCTTTGGCACAATGCGACCCCAGATTGAAAGGATGATCAAAACTTGGTTCCTGACCGATCCACACCCCGTTTTGCACTTCTGCAGTGACACCGCAACCTACGCTGCAATGACTACAGACACTGCGTACCCTGGTGATTTCGCCTTCATCATAAGCCGGCTGGCGGCCTTCAGCCGCGTCTGCTTTTTGAATCATTGCGGTAGGCAACAGACTCATAAAGGCTGCGCCACCCGCAGCAATACCTGAACCTTTCAGGAATGTACGACGGTTAACGCCTGATTTATCACTGCGAATAGCTGCCGGATCACGTTTAGTCAGTTTCATAGCGTCAGTCTTTTAAAAGTCAGCACGCTGGTAGTAAGTCTCAACATGCTCAGTATGTTGATAACCTTTTGCAGCGGGAGCAGGTTTAGCGGGAGTTTCAACTGCTTGTTGTGGGGCGGCTTGCAGCGTATTTGCTGTCAGTGCCAGTGTCGCCGTTCCACCAATGGTGGCAGTCAATTTGTGCAGAAATTCTCTGCGGCTATTTGATGGCTTTGCAGTCATGATTTCTCCGGATGAAATTCAGTGCATTGACAAGCAAGAGGTTGTCAGCGTCGACAACAAATTTGAGTGTTAATTATCGCGCAGACGACATGAGTGTTCAAGGATATTCGCCCACAAAATCAAACTATTTGTCATTGTTCGAGGCGTTGAAGTTCAGCTTCTGTAAAATGTTTACCCAATAATGCCACCCCGCCGTAAAAAGCAGCACTTTTGGCTTTCGCCAAGTCAGTAAAGAATTTGACTGCCCAGGGTCGTAAGTGCGTATTAAAAAAGGTTTTATCATCTATGATTGGCGTGCCGTTAGCTGTCAGAATCAAACGCATCACATCACACTCCCCGGCGATATGGTCTTCCGGCTCCGCTTTGTCCTGTTGCCGCTCAAGTCCGAGTTTGCCTAAATCTATGCGTAATTTTGCCAGTGGCTTTTCATTTAAAAAGCCGCTCTGATAATACGAGCCGTAAGGAATAACCTCACCTTGCGCCAGACCGATAAACAATAATTGATATTCATCCGCAATTTGTTCGGCATTGTATTTTCCAGCAGCTTCTACCAAAGCCTTCCAGCCCTGCCCCAGAGGACTTTCAGGATGAGTAACCTGCAGACTGACAATGTTATCCAGTAAATTCTGTTGTGGCGGGGCCGCCAGCAAATTAGCTAATAAGGCGTATGTTTGGGCACGCCATTGAGTTTCTTCAATATCTTCCACGCCTATCAACCTTTTTTGAACATTGCTTTTACACGACAGTCTTCACACATTTTCAATTGCTCCAAAGCAGCGCCCTGGAACATGTGGTGATCTTTTAATTTTTCGGTAATGGTATCGATCATTTTCTGTGTGGCAAATGGTTTTGCGCAACTGATGCAATGAAAAATCGCCTCTTCATGCAATACACGTTTTTGGCGTGCCTGATCCCGCTGATAAAGATAACGAGGTGACAGCGTGATGGCATTTTCCGGACAAGCCGTTTCACAAATACCGCATTGCACACATAAATCTTCTATAAAGTTGAGTTGCGGCTTGTCCACCCCATCAACCAAGGATCCCACCGGACAGACCGATACGCAGGACATACATAAAGTACAAGCCTGTTTATCAACCAGAATCTCACCAAATGGCGCGGGCTTTTCAAGTTTAATTTCTGCCTGTGGTGCCGGGGCATGTTCGTATAGATGGGATAAGGCCAGAGTACTGACCCGCCGTTTATTATCCATACCGGCAAAACGACCCGGAGCAGCAGCATCTGTTTTGGACAGTTGTTTAAGATGAGTTTGTAATGCAGTGAAATCATTGCCCTGATGCCAGTGAATTGCAGCCGGATACCCCATACCGTTCAATAATTCATTGCTTAACTGCATTTGCTGCTGTAATTCCAGCCAGTCATGATCGTCGTGGGTCAGTGCATCCCAGACTGTAACACCACTGGCACCATAAGCTATGGCAGCCAACCAGAAAGGCATACTCAATGCACCAATTTCTTCAATCGAGAACGTAATCACATCATCGGTGAGTTCATGACCGCGCATTTCCAGCAAGGTTTGTGCATTGGATTCATCATGGATCAAAATATGCGGTGGCAGGCTTTCCAGTTCGTCATATTGCTGCAGCATAGAGCGTAACCGTTCGAGACTGACATCCAGCGTCGGCAATGCGTAATTCATTGCCCCGGAAGGGCATACCGCCACACAGCTGCCACACCCCTGACATAAATTGGGATCCACTCTGACTTCATCACCAGCGTGGCTCACAGCCTCGGCCGGGCAGGCTTCAAGACATTGATTACAGCCATTAATACCACGTCGGGAATGGGCACAGATAGTCGGTTTGTATTGGAAATAGCGTGGTTTATCGAAAACACCAATCAAATCCGGTAACTGCTGTAAGGCTTCTGCCAATGCCTGTTGATTATCACCCGGTGCAAAATAGCCTAAAGGCGAAACTTTCTGTTTGAGAATTGACGAGTCACTCAAATCCAGAACCAAATCGAATCGTAACATTTGACCAGAAATAATCGCATCAAACTCACCCAGCCAGCCGGTTAAACCAGTCAACTCACCTGCTAAAACCGAAACTTCTTCAGCACTGACAGTCGCAGCATCACTCACTAACGCAGTTATCGTTAATGTCTGACAATGTGGAGCTACGGCAGAAATCGCCTCGCTACTGCCGATAATTAACAATCTTCCACGGGATTCAAACTCAATCAATTGCACAGGATGAATTTCAATTCGACCTGCTTCCAAAACCACGTTATGCAATGGGTTAATCCTCCTCGTCGCGAGTATTTCGCGGTTTTGCATCTTCATCCTGTAAAGGATTTTCTGTTGAATCTGCTGTTGTTGACGGTTCAGCTGTTTCATCTGCTTCCAGCTGACGCTCCAGCATGCGCTTCATCTCATGCGTCACCACAGAGCCTAATCCGGCAAAAGCATGATAGTTATAGTCGTTTTCGTATTCTTCAAGGCCGTCAGTTTTATTAAAGCCCGGTTTACGAAATAAATCTCTTAAAGCCTGCTGCCTGGTTTCAGGATCCACGTCATCTCGTTGCCAGATGGGTAACTCAGCGGGATCTTTTGCTACTGCCGGTTCAGATGGCTCTACATCAGGTGAGTTCTCAACGGCGTGATTTGTCAGTACTTCAGACTGTTGTTTGCGGCGAGACCAGCGCGCCAGGAAATTTTCGGATGCTGATTTTTCTTTCATCTGGCACCTCCATCTTTATCTTTCCAGCGTTCACGTCGGCGTTTTTTAGGTGCTTCCGGGGCATAGTGGTAAAGTAGAAACCGTTCCAGCCAGACACATAATTCATCCGGCAATGGTGCTTCCAGTACCTGATCGCCAGCTTCCATATACGAAGCCGCCTCATCGAAATCCACGGTCAGTAAAACGGGTGATAACTGGTCATTTTCCAGGCGCCCGATAAAATAGATCTTGGCCTGTTCAGACATCAGGTTATGGTAGTAACTTTCACAATAATGCCGAAATAAACGCAGATGCAGATCGGAATAATAATGCAGCTCGCCTGATTCCTGCGCATTGGACAATTGCGTTTCGCTGAGGCCTGGCATCACACCGAGCAGAGACCAGGAATGACTGGCCCAGCGGTGCTGACTGGCTTTTTTCAGCAATACGGCAGTAACGGAAAAATGATCAGAAGGTAAATCCAGCATCTCTATCAGGCATTGTGATTTAATGCCAAACAGGATAACAAATAACCGAGCTTTTTACTCGGCTACTTCGACCGAACTGACTTTTTGTAATCCTCTCGGCAGCTTGTGACCGCGTTTTCCGCGCTCTCCTGCATAGTGTTGCAAATCAGCCGTTTTCAATGTCAGATGACGACGTCCGGCATGCAGCGTCAGGCTGTGATTTTCCGGGACCAATGTGACCGATTGCAACCACTCCTGCCCGCTGCTAAAGCGAGCCTGCGGAATATTGATAAGCCGTACGCCTTTACCTTTATTTAATTCTGGCACTTCACTGATCGGGAACACCAGCAAACGACCATCACCAGCAGCTACAGCCAGTTGCTGTGGCGTCTTGGTATCCAACACCAGTGGTGGCAACAATGCCGCTTTCTCCGGCAGATTAAATAGGGCTTTGCCCGCTTTATTTTTGGCCAGTAAATTATCAAAGCGGGTCACAAAACCATAACCTGCCGTATTGGATAGCAACACCATCTGATCATTTTCGGCAGCAATTACGGCAATAAACCTTACTTCGGGGGCAGATTGCAAGCGCCCGCTTAATGGCTCTCCCTGCCCTCTTGCTGATGGCAAGGTATGCGCCGCCAGAGAATAACTGCGTCCACTTTCATCCAGAAACACCACTTGCTGATTACTGCGGGTTTTCACCGAGGCCAGATAGCGATCCCCGGTTCGGTAATTTAGCGATCCCGGATCCACATCATGGCCTTTGGCAGCACGCACCCAGCCACTGGCTGAGAGCACAATAGTTAACGGTTCTGTCGGTAATAACTCGGTTTCACTGAGCGCTTTGGCCGCATCACGTTGTTTGATTTCACTGCGCCGATCATCACCATATTTTTCAGCATCGGCTGTCAACTCTTTGCGGATCAACGATTTCAAACGGGTTTCCGAGCTCAGTAATAATTCCAGTGATTTACGTTCCTTGCTGAGCTCATCCATTTCGCCTTTGAGCTTCATTTCCTCCAGTTTGGCCAAATGCCGTAAACGTAATTCAAGAATCGATTCGGCCTGACGATCACTCAGACTGAATCGGGCCATCAGCTCCGCTTTGGGATCATCTTCGTGACGGATAATGGCAATGACTTCATCAATATTCAGATAGGCGATCAATAAACCTTCCAGCACATGCATGCGATCCAGCACTTTATCCAGCCGGAACTGCAAACGACGACGTACCGTTTGAATGCGGTAGGTCAGCCATTCGCTGAGCATCTGCAGCAGATTTTTCACCTGCGGCCGGCCATCAAGACCAATCATGTTCATATTGACGCGATAACTGCGTTCCAAATCAGTAGTCGCAAACAGATGTGACATCAGACTTTCAATATCCACCCGATTGGAACGCGGCACAATCACCAGACGAACCGCCTGTTCGTGATCGGATTCATCCCGTAAATCCGCCACCATCGGCAGCTTTTTGTTATTCATCTGTGCGGCGATCTGTTCCAGCACTTTGGCACCGGAAGTCTGATATGGCAGTGCATGAATCACAATTTCATTGTCTTCGACTTTATAAGCGGCACGTTGGCGTATCGAACCATGACCTGTTTCGTAAATCCGGCGAATTTCTGCTTGTGATGAAACAATTTCGCCGCCTGTGGGGAAATCCGGTCCCTGAATTTCGGTTAGCAAATCATCTAATGTGCTTTTCGGTGATTTCAGTAACAACAGACAGGCATTGACCACTTCCCGCAGGTTATGCGGCAGAATATCGGTTGCCATACCCACCGCAATACCGGTGGCACCATTCAATAATACATTGGGAAGACGAGCCGGTAGCAGTTGTGGCTCATCCATGGTGCCATCAAAATTAGGCATCCATTCAACCGTGCCTTGCCCCAGCTCAGTTAACAGGGTTTGGGCATACGGTGCCAGACGTGCTTCGGTATACCGCATCGCGGCAAACGATTTGGGATCATCCATCGAACCCCAGTTACCCTGACCATCAATCAGGGTATAACGGTAGGAGAATGGCTGCGCCATCAATACCATGGCTTCATAACAGGCCGAATCACCATGCGGATGATATTTACCTAAAACGTCACCCACCGTACGAGCGGATTTTTTGTGTTTGGAAACCGCACTGAGACCCAGTTCTGACATCGCATATACAATGCGACGTTGCACCGGCTTCAGACCATCCGCCAGATGTGGCAGGGCCCGATCCAGAATGACGTACATGGAATAACCCAGATACGCTTTTTCGGTAAACTCTCTAAGCGGTTGCTGTTCCAGATCGTCGACTAATGCACTCATTTAAAATTCTCAGTTCAGATTAAACCATCAGCCAAATCGCCATGCTGTTCCAGCCAGACCTTACGATCCCCTGCCCGTTTTTTGGCCAGCAGTTTATCAAGGGTCATAAAGGTATCGTCATCAGCATCAATGGTCAGACGAATCAGACGGCGAGTATCCGGTGCCATGGTGGTTTCACGTAATTGCAAAGGATTCATTTCCCCCAGACCTTTAAAGCGCTGGGTGCTGACTTTGCCTTTGATTTTATCTCGTTCGATACGATCCAGAATGATCTGGCGTTCTTCATCATCCAGTGCATAAAAAACCTGCTTACCCACATCGACTCGATATAACGGTGGCATCGCCACGCAGATATGTCCGGCTTCAACCAATGGACGAAAATGACGGACAAATAAGGCACATAACAGCGTGGCGATATGCGCGCCATCCGAGTCAGCATCGGCAAGAATACAGATTTTGCCGTAGCGCAGACCGGTAAGATCATCCGACCCCGGATCAACGCCTACTGCCACAGCAATATCATGAACCTCCTGGGAGGCCAGCACTTGGGAAGCTTCGACTTCCCAGGTATTCAGAATCTTTCCACGCAGCGGCATAATGGCCTGAAATACCCGATCCCGACCTTGTTTGGCACTGCCACCAGCAGAATCCCCTTCGACCAGAAACAGTTCGGTACGTGAGGGATCCTGTGACGTACAGTCCGCCAGTTTACCTGGCAATGCCGGGCCGGACTGAACGCGTTTACGCACCACTTTTTTGGCTTGTTTTAACCGTGACTGTGCATTGCTAATCGCCAGTTCAGCAATCTTTTCGCCATCTTCAATATGGTGATTAAGCCATAAGCTGAATGAGTCTTTTACTGCACCTGCAACAAACCCGGCACATTGTCTGGAGGACAAACGTTCTTTGGTTTGACCGGAAAACTGGGGATCCTGCAATTTAACGGATAACACGTAACTGCAGCGTTCCCAGATATCCTCAGCAGAAAGTTTGACACCGCGGGGCAGCAAGCTGCGAAATTCACAAAATTCCCGTAAAGCATCCAGCAGGCCGGAACGCAAACCGTTTACATGAGTGCCGCCCTGCGCCGTAGGAATCAGATTGACGTAACTCTCCGCAATCACTTCGGCCGGTTCAAGTTGCCACATCAATGCCCAATCGACTTCTTGATTTTCATCGGCAAAATGGCCAACAAATGGTTTCGCAGGCACACATGGCACATCAGTCATCGCATTGGCGAGATAACTGTTTAAACCATCTTCATAACACCAGCGATCATTCTGTTTTTCGGCACCACTTAAATCTTCAAAGGTAACCACTAAACCGGGACATAATACCGCTTTGGCTCGTAAAACATGACGCAGACGTGAGACGAGAAACTTCGGTGCATCAAAGAAACTGGTGTCCGGCCAGAACCTGACACTGGTACCGGTATTTTTTTTGCCAACCGTCCCGGTTTCGGTTAAAGGCTCAACCAACAGACCATTTTCAAATGCAATGCTATAGCTGATGCCATCACGGCGAATATTGACTTCCAGTCGTTTGGATAAGGCATTAACAACAGAGACACCGACACCATGCAGACCACCTGAGAAACGGTAGTTTTTATTGGAAAACTTACCACCGGCATGCAGGCGGGTCAGAATAACTTCAACACCCGGCACACCTTCTTCAGGGTGAATATCCACCGGCATACCCCGTCCATCATCAATGACTTCAAGCGAGTTGTCAGGATGCAGGATGACTTCGATATTTGTCGCATGACCGGCAATGGCTTCATCGACGCTATTATCAATGACTTCCTGAGCCAGATGATTCGGTCTTGTGGTATCGGTATACATGCCGGGTCGTTTTCTGACCGGGTCCAATCCCGTTAGAACCTCAATTGCCGAAGCGTCGTAGATATTGGTCATTTTCTCTTAGTCAAAAAAATCAAGTTGCCCGAAGGTTAGCAGGATAAAAGCCGGATGTACAAGCATCTAGAGCACGGCGATGAAATAACTAAGCTTGCATCACATATAATTGCTATCTAATATTAGTAACAACTAATTATAGAGAGAAACAACATGAATACAGATAAAATGGTTTTTGCTTTGGCTGGAAGTTTTATCCTGATAAGTTTATTGCTTTCACAGTTGCATCATATTTACTGGCTGTGGTTCACTGCAGTTGTGGGTATAAATATGCTTCAGGCAGCTTTTACTGGTTTTTGTCCGATGGCAAAATTGCTCAAAAAAATTGGCCTGTCACAAGGCAACGCATTTTAATGACCCGACGTGGAGCAAGGTTATGAATATTCGGCAGATAGTTTTTATCCCATTTCTGTTTTTTGCCTTTTCAGTTCAGGCTGATGACGCAAAGGAATTTAAAACTCAGGCTAATCAGGCGATAAAAGAATTTGCTGAAACGCTCAAATCCGCATTGATGTTATCAATGCAAACCGATGGTTCTGTAAAAACCATAGGGGTCTGCAAGGATATTGCTCCTAAAGTAGCTCAGCAGGTTTCAGCAAAATACAATCTTGATGTGAGTCGCACCGCACTGAAAGTAAGAAATCCTGAAAATAAGGCTGATGAATGGGAAGCCAGGGTGTTGGGGAATTTCGAAAAACGACTGGAAAAAGGCGAAACGGTTAAAAAGCTCACATTCAGTGAGCAGGTTGATAACGATGGCATTAAGCAATGGCGACTGATGAAGGCTATTGGCACTGACCTGGTCTGCATATCCTGCCACGGAGAAAAAATACCTGACCCCATAAAGGCAGAGCTGAAAAAACTGTACCCCGAAGATCAGGCAACAGGATTCAGTGTCGGCAGTGTCCGCGGTGCGTTTACCGTGAAGGAAAGTTTACCGGCAGATTAACGTTCTTTAAGGTCGATAATTTCGCTACGGCCTTTTTGCGTCAAACTGAGTTTATCTTCACGGCATAACCAGCCTACAGCCCGCTGAAACGACTTACTGTCCAGAGCACATTCTGCTGCTAATTTAGAGGTGCTTGTGGCGCCATTCTTTTTGAGATACTTCCAGATTTCCCCTGCGGCATCACCAATAATCTGCTGCATATTAAACCTCACATTATTGAAATAACTTCATTACCTAATCATCTGATAATTCATCACCTGATTTAGGGCTTGTTGACTGGAATGCTTCATTGCATATTTTCCCAGGCTGTAATAATTTGCTGACAAGCCTGTTCAATCACAGATCGCGGTGCTGCAATATTCATGCGCATAAAACCACTGCCTGCATCACCAAACATCACGCCTGGATTCATCGCCACACCAGCCTGCTGAACAAAAAAAGTTCGCAGTTGTTTGTCATTCAGCAGCAAAGCCTGACAATCCAGCCATATAAGATAGGTCGATTGTAATGGCAACACCCTGATTTTGGGTAAATGTACAGCAAAAAACTGTTTTACCCACTCATAGCTTTGTTGCAGGTAAACCAGTAACTGTTCCAACCAGTCATCACCATGCCGGTAGGCAGCGATGGTTGCTTCAATACTGAACGGATTGGCAGCACTGACATGCCAGGAATTAAAAACCGATTCAATTGCCTTTTTATGCTCGCTATCCGGCACGATCAACATCGACATGCCCAGCCCGGCAATATTGAATGTCTTGCTGGCTGATACCGCAGTCACAATGGGCACATCCTTTGCCAGGGATGCCAGCGGAATATGCTTGTTGCCGGTAAATACCAAATCCGCATGAATTTCATCACTGAGAATGATGAGTTGATGTTGTCTGGCGATATCGAGGAGTTTCTGCAGTTCAGCTTCGCTCCAGACACGCCCTCCGGGATTATGCGGCGAACAGAGCAACAGCATTTTTGCGCCAGAAGCGGCTTGTTCAGCCAATTGATCGAAGTTCATCTGGTAATAATCGTCCACCAGTACTAACGGATTTACGACCAGTTCGCGCTGTGTCTCTGTGACGGCTGAGAAAAACGGAAAATAGACCGGGGGCTGAGCAATCACCTGCTCATGCTTTTCCGTGAGCGCCATAATGGTGGCATGCAATGAAGGCACTACGCCGGGACAGATCAGAATATGTTCAGTGGCAATATGCCAGTGATGACGACGCAGAAACCATTCCTGAGTCGCCTGATACAGGGCCGCTGGATATTCACTATAACCGTACAAAGGATGCTCAGCTCTGACTGTCAACGTCCGGGTTACGGCCTCAGGGGCAACAAAATCCATATCAGCCACCCACAGAGGAATCGCATCCTCCCGGCCAAACAGTCGCTGGCGGGCATCGTATTTAAGACTATACGTGCCGCTGCGATCTATTTTCTGATCAAAATCAATCTTCGACATGTCGACGTTCCCAGATAGTCACCTCTGACAGAGTATGCTGGAATTTACGTCGGGTTTCACGGATAACAAAGGGTTGTGAAAATGGACCATCAATCAGCTGAAAGTGTTTTTCCAGCACGCTTTTGATGCCGTCCAGTGTGGAAAAGCTTTCTCCGTCTTTTTTGAAACCACCCAGCCAATTGGCTTTATCCGTGTGTTCTTCCAGCCATGTATACGGCGAAGCCAGCACCAGCAAGCCACCCGCATTAATCCGTTCATGTATCTGTTTTAAAAATAAAATCGGGTCATACAAACGGTCTAATAAATTCGCTGCCAGCACTAAATCATAATTGCTGTATACCGCTTTGAGATTACAGGCATCCCCCTGCATAAAATCGACTTTGTGAGCTGTCTTTTCCAATCCAAAATTCGCCAGCCGCTGTTCACGGTAGAGTAATAAATCACCTTCATCGGCTACAGCATAGCGAACGACACCATCCCGTTTGAGCTGGACCCCCAGATTAATCAGGCGTGCCGAGAAATCAATTCCTGTTACCTGATCAAAATGCCTGGCTAATTCGAAACTGGCCCGTCCCACAGCACAACCCAGATCGAGAGCACGTCGTGATGGTTTGCCAGACATTTTTTCGATAGCTAACCGAGCAATCGCTTTTTGAAAGTTCGGCACATCAAAATAGCTTTCACCGTAGTGGAACTCGGCATATTCTGAGAGCATTTTGTCGGTTTCGTAATTTGAATCGAGATTTACCACCGGGGCCTCTGAGACCACATAGCGGAAACCGGCATGTTGGAAAAAGTGACGTCTGAAAGCATAACGTGATGATAAACGCGTTTCATTACCACAGGAAACCCAGCTGCCGCCTTTCATCAGATTGTGTTTTCCATCATAGGTTGGTGTGGTGAAGTCATCATATAAGCGATGAACCTGGGATCCATCAAATGGATAAATCGGTGTTTCGGTCCATTGCCATACATTCCCCCTCACATCATAGAAATCACCCTGGGCGAAATGATTGACCGGACAGGAGGAGGCAAAATGATCCAGATGAATATTTGCTGCTGCCGGCGTTTCGTTCAGCTCTTCGAGGCCTGAAACCTCGACCAGACGATACCATTCATCTTCAGTAGGCAGGCGCACGGTTTCACCGGTTTGTTCAGCCTTCCATGCACAAAATGCCTTGGCTTCATGGTAGTTGACTTCTGCCGGCCAATCCCAACGCATCGGCACCACCTCGGCCATTAATCGCAACTGCCAACCTTGATTCGTTTTTATCCAGAATGTCGGATATTCAGCTTGAGTAAATTCACGCCATTGCAGCCCTTCTTCCTGCCAGTAATGTCGCTGCAGATAGCCGCCAGCTTCAACAAAAGCTAAAAACTCCTGATTACTGACCAGATACCTTGCAGCCTTAAACGCTTCTACATCAGCTTGATGCTGACCATATTCGTTATCCCAACCGTAATAAGCATCATCAAATGATTTTCCGAGACTAACCGTACCGGCTTCCACTTGCAAAAGTGCGTTTTCAGGAGCTGGTCCGGAAATGTCACATGCCAGCCAGGCCGCATGGGGTTGCACCCACTGTAATTGCTGTTGCCGGATTAATACCGATGACGTTTCCAGATGAATCTGTTCATGCTCAATACCCATCATGATTGCCCACCAGGGATTTTCCCAATTTATGGGCAATTGCAGCGGTGCTGTTTGAATAAGTTGATTTACCGTTTTTTTTACCTGTTGGCGATAGGCTTTAACTTCCGCTACTGTCGGCCAGTCATAATGTGCATCATTGAGATCATCCCAGCTCATTTCATCCACACCTACAGCAAACATCGATTCAAAACGTGGATTGATTCGTTGCGTTAACAAGCCTGCCAGTAACAGTTTATTAACAAAAAATGTTGCTGTATGACCGAAATAAAAAATCAATGGATGACGTAACGGAATACTTTTCTGGTAATACCCATCGTCAGATTTCAAGGTATCAAACAGCGATTCATAACGTTCGAAGTTGGCATTGAAATAGGCTGCAAGTTCCGTCCGAACGGCTGCTGGATCTGTTGTATTTAAGTGCGGAGTACGCAAATACGTGGCTTCTGAGTGGGAAAAAGATAAGGCTTTTTCGGCAGTCATTGGTCAAAAATCCCTTTGAGGATACTTATGAGAGTTTAGGGTCTGTTTATCTTCCGTCTCCACCACTGCTGGAGACGGAAGATAAACAGACCCTTTTGACTTATTTTGTACGAATTGGTTTCGTGTAAAGCGGATTATAGCTGAGCAGTAAGCCAGGCTGTTTTTGCAGACAACTCTACCGAGCAACTCCACTTATAGGCCAGATTGATGGTTTCCGCACAGGCATACACACCATGCCCGCGAACAATGACAACTTTATTTCTCGCCAAGCCCTGAGCTACAGCCAACGGTGACTTTTCCACATATTCAGCATAGTTAATCGTAATAACCGGTACGCTGGGAAAGTAATACTGCCCTTCAAAATCCAAAGGAATAAAGTCTTTACCATTCATCGTCATTGCAATGGCATGTGGCCCATGGCTATGAAAAATGGCTTTCGTTGCCGGATTATGCTGATAGGTTGCCAAGTGTAGCGGCGCATCAAGCGAAGCGCCATCACCAATTTGTCCATCAACATCACATGGCACCAGCATTTCCGGTGCGAGCGTGTCTGCGCAACAGCCTGTAGGTGTCACCCATATCTGGTTGTGCCAGCGGAAAGACGCATTACCACTATGTGAATCATTGCAACCATACTGACGCAGCCACCGATAATGTTGAACCAGCTGCGCTTTCAGTTCGTTCAATGCGGCTTCAGGCATCTTCCTTATCCGGCCTTGTGTTCTGGAGATGTCTCAGCCATTGCGACGCCTGATTACGTACTTCCGAGTAATTCAGCGCACGGTTCAGATGTTGCTCGGATTGCTCCATGTTTCCCAAATGATAATTAACCATACCCGAAAGCATCCACGCCTGACCGCGCTTGTCTTCCGGTAATTTTTCCAGGCTTTGCTGTAAAGGCCCGGCCGCTTCAGGCCAGTTTTCCATACTGATGAAAACTCTGGCGAGTTTCAGATCGGTCTCACCTGAAGCGTCCATTGATTGCATGCGAGCTAAAACCTGAGTGGCATTCTCATTTTCTCTGGCCGCTAACCAACTGTCAGCAAGCGATTCAAGGTTTTTGAAATTCCGTTCAATCACGCCATCATCCATAGATTTTTGTAAAAGCTGAGCAGATTTATAGGGAATATTCAGATATCGATACATATTCGCCAGGCGCAATACCGTGTCTTTGTCACCAAGATTCAGTCGCTTAGCCAACATCTGCACCGCCAGGGAGGTAAGTCGTTTTTCCTGTTGGGCGTAGAGAGCAGCCAATTGATCCCAATAGGTTTTATTCACTGGAAACTGCTCAATGAGAATTTCCAGCACGTCTATTGATTGACTGTATTGCTGCATTTCCATATGCGCCGACAGCTGCAATCGATACCAGTTTTCTTTGGGTGATTTATCTCGTTGGATGGCGACTCGAATCGCTTCAACAGCTTTGGTGAATTGATTGATTTGATAATACGCCGTTGCCAGCAGAACATAGGCACTGCTGTTTGCCTGAGGTTCATCCTTTAACCAGGCTGTCAGCAAATCAATGCCTTTTTGATAACGTCCATCTCCGATTAACAGCTGAGCAAGATTGTAGCGCAGATTATGAGTCACATCTTCAGGTAAGGCATTGAGTGCTAATGCCTGTTCAAACTGTTCTGCGGCCTGCTTGTATTGTTCCGTTTCTGAATACAAATAACCCAGTGTTTGCAATACTACCGCCCGTTCGTATGAGCCTGACTCTGTCTCACCAATCAGCTTTTTCAGATCCGCTTCAGCCTGCCGATACTGTTGCTGCTCCATTTTTTCCTGAGCAGCACTCAGCGCTTTGTAGGTTTTTTCGGTCAGTAAATAGTCATCTGCCAGCACTGAAAATGGCCAGATAAGACTACTCAGTATGATCATCACAGCGAATTTATGATTCAGTATTTTCTTCATTATCTGGCCAGCTTAAATTCAATTTCCTGGGTTGCCCGACGTTCAACCGGCTCACCATCAACAACTTTCGGTTTGAACTTCCATTTGAGAATGGCCGTCATCGCCGCATTATCAAATACATTCTCCGGGTTGGCAGACACCACTACGGGATCTTTTACCCTGCCATCACGGGTTATGGTAAAGGCTACGGTCACCACACCTTCAATACCGCGACGCTGAGCAACACGTGGATAATTCGGTGGAATACGTACCAATGGCACCACTTCATCATCCATTTGTGGGCCTTGCACCGGACTGGGTGAAGGCGCTGGTGCCGGCTCGGCACTGAAATCCCCCAGATAAGGCTGACCGGCAATATTCAGCGGCACATCAATTCTCGGCATGTCCATTTTGGGTTGTTGAACATCAGGCTGCGTCATTTTTGGCGCAGTTGTGGGTGTTGGCGGTGGCGGCTCTTCCGGCGGTGGTGGTTTTTTCGGGATCTCACGCTTTATCGTCTCAGGTGGCGTTTCTTCCTGTTTCAGACGCACAAAGTCCAGTACCAGCATTTCATTATCATCGCGATAAAGACTGCTGTCAGAAGTGGTCATCTCTTTCATTAAAGTAAACAGACCATAGTTGACCACTATCGCCAGTAATAATCCGATCAAGATACGCATAGTCGATGAGTCTCCGCGACTAGTCTCGTTCAGCAGCAATTGAGACATTCGCAACTCCTGCCAGACGTGCCTGATCCATGACTTCAATCAATATACCGGTTTTCGCATTTTCATCCGCCAGAATAATCACCGAACCTTCCGGGTTTTCAGCATACATCCGTTCCACATTGGCACGTACAGCACGGCGATCGATCTGTCGTTGATCCATCCAGATTTCATCATTTTCACGAATCGAGATCAGGATATTTGCACGCTCTTTCTCCACCGCTGTTTTAGCCGATGGACGGTTTACATCAACACCGGTTTCCTTAACAAACGAGGTGGTGACAATAAAAAAGATCAGCAATATAAACACCATATCAATCAAAGGTGTCATGTTGATTTCAGCTATACCGCCACTTTGACGGCGGGAATGTCGTTTTCGCATAAACTTTCCTAATCTCTGCGTAGGGCGTCAGCCACGTTATTAACTTCTCGGGCAACACGCTGTTCCAACTGAGTAATGAAATAGAGCCCTGATAAAGCAGTCAGCAAACCGCCCATCGTCGTTATCAATGCCACTGAGATACCACCCGCCATACCGCGAGTATTACCGGTTCCGAAAACGGTCATCACATCGAAGGTCTGGATCATGCCGTTTACTGTGCCTAATAATCCCAGCATCGGTAATGCAACGGTCAGCGTTCGAATCAAAATCAGAAAGCGCTCCAGCATCACCTGGCTTTCAGCAATCATGCCCTGGCGGATTTGCTGGGCATACCAACTGGCCAAATCGTCACGCTGGTGCCACTCATCCATCATCTTGCGAACTTCACGTGGATGCAGGAACCAGATAAACACATAGCGTTCAATGATTAGCGTCCACATTAAAATCGATGCCAGCAAAATCAGCCAGAGCACTGTGCCGCCGCTTTCCATCAGCAGCTGTATCTGAAAGAAATTATCCGTCACGGTTAAGAGTTTGTGTTTCAGCGTTACGAGCAACAATCGCTGCACTCTCTTCATCAAGAATTTGAATCAAACGATTACTCTTGCTCGATAAAGCGCTATGAATTAATAAAATAGGAATCGCTACTGCCAAACCTAACTCGGTGGTCACCAAAGCTTGTGAGATACCGCCGGACATCAGTTTCGGATCACCGGTCCCAAACAACGTAATCGACTGGAACGTTTCGATCATGCCGGAAACCGTTCCTAACAGACCCAGCATCGGTGCTACAGCAGCCAGAATCGCCAGTGTCACCAGCCCCCGTTCAATACTCGGTGTTTCCCGGAGAATGGCTTCATCCAGTTTTAAAGAAAGCGTTTCTACATCCTGAGCAATCTTGTCGCTGTATACAGACAGGATTCGGCCCAACGGATTTTTCAGATTCAATTCTTTGGATTTCTGCTGCTTGCTGACGCCACGCTCCAGCCGCATCAATGTCACAAAACGAATCAGCGCAATCAGTAAACCAATTGCACCCAAAATCAGAATGATATAACCAATCCAGCCACCTTGTTGAATACGTTCACGCAAATCAGGTGTTTGCACCAGTAACGCCATAATTGCACCGCGAGTCGGATCAACCACGACTGTCTTCAACTCACCTGGATCACTATTTTCAAATGCTTCAATTTGATCGCGTAAGCGCTGTACCGGCTGTCTGGCTAATTCCACCAGATTACGGTTTTCAGACATGTAACGCAGAAACTTGCCATCACTGAAAGCAGTAAACACACCGACACGGGTCACATCGCGATCTGCCACTTCCCCGTTTGCCGTGATGACCTGGGCTGGAAACTGTTCCACTTTGCCTGAATGGGTCATTTCGTGTTGCAAGACTAACCACAGTTCACGTAACTCATCGATGCTCGGTTGTTGTTTTCGTTCGCTTAACTCTGTCAGAAATGCGATACGTTCCGGATACTGCACACTGGTCATTGATGATTCAATAACCGCCCGGCTGTCATTGGCCATTTGACGAACTGTGCCAAATAATTCACCCAGCGAACCGGAACGTTCCTGCAGCAAAGATTCCTGCTCGGCTAATTTGAATTCATTCTCTTCAAACGCATCATTGAGCCGCTCTGTTCGGCTTTCTTCAGCAGCTAAATCTGCTTTGGCCTGCTCCAGCAATTGGGCCTGGCGGTCACGGGCTTCAAGAAACTCGGCTTCCCGCAAACGATTCTGCTCTTGTTCGATGACACGTTCACGCTTGACTTGATCAAGTAACTGGTCGAGATTGACAGGCTTTTCCTCTGCCACAACAGAGAATGGCAAAGCCATTAAAAAAATAATTATCGTTGAAATACTTCTCATTGGATCGCCTCTGGCGTTCTTACCGGCAGGGTTAATAAATCGGGTGGTAATTGCTTACGAGCTACTTTCAGACCTTGTACAACGGACTGAATGGATTCTCTGGGGAGCTGTTGCCAGCTTTTTGATTCCTGATCCCACATACCCGCCTCGCGTTGATCCAGTGTCAGGTAATAAAGACCTACGCGGCCTACGCGCAGGAAATCAACGGTACGATTGCTATCACCTGCGACCAGTTCACCCTGATAGGCTTCCAAAGTACGACCGTATTCAGTTTCAACCTGGTAGGCTTCCAGAATACGACGGAATTTTTCAGACAGCGTTACATCAGCCCGGTTCATCATTGTTTTTAACTGTTCAACGCGGCTATTACGTTCTTCAGGTAAAAATGGGCTATCCAATTCAACAAACTGTTCTATCACATCCACCATTTTGATCATTAATGGCACAATATCGCGTTGCGTTGTATCGATATTGGCTAACTGCGCTTCAACTGACAACAGTTCTTCCTGTTGAGATGAAACAAGCTGTTCAAGTTGACTGTTATAGGCCGCCAGACTTTCCTTCTGATTCAAAACACTGCGATACTCCGCTAATAATTCGCGGGTTTCATCATCCAGATTGTCAATTTGCTGCTGGGTACGCTGGGCTGCGGTATCGGTTTGCACCTGTTGGTCAACAGCTTGATCTAATGCGCCAGCATTGGTGAATGAAGGCACCAACCAGATGCCTAGCAGGCAACATAGTCGGCTGAAATTAAAATGCATAAAATTTTCCTTGTGTTACCGGATGTCGGCGGTGGAAATGAAAGCGACATCTTATCAAGAGAATACGCACAGTGGGAAGTCTAAATGCGATCTCTTATCATTTAGACGTACGAAGATGAAAAAAGTGCAAAAAAAAAGCCAGACCGATTGGGTCTGGCTAAACCTTCATAGAAGGAGAGAGAAATATAAGACAATAGAAGCTGAACATTCCTATGGACTTGTGATACAGCTTACTGAATGCAAGCCCATTCGCCATGAGCGACTTCTCCTTTTAAAACGGGAATATGTTCCTTTTCAAAAACATACAAGTAAAACAAGTTGTTAGGACGATAAACCATGGCTGATTGCAAAACGCATCAGTTCCGCTGTTTTATTAATGTCCAGTTTGCCTTTTATCTGGGTCAGATTATTCGCGACAGTTTTGTAACTGATGCCTAAAACGTCCGAAATTTCGTTCATGCTCTTACCTTCGCCCAGTAAGCGTAAAATTTCCAATTCACGCCGCGACAGATCACTTAGCGCACTGGTACCGGCATCAATGTTCAACATTGCCAGCTGCTGGGCCATATCAGGACTGAGATAAATTTTACCTTCCAGCACTTTACTGACCGCTTCGACCAGATGATCCGCTGCATTGTTCTTGGTGATGTAACCTCGTGCTCCGGCTTGCATGGCCCGAGAGGCAAAGACCGGATCCTCATGCATGCTGAACATTAATACCTTGGCGGTATCACGGTTGGCCCGAATGCGGCGTAATACTTCAAGACCGCCCACACCGGGTAAGGTGATATCCAGTAACACCATATCCGGATACAGTTCCTGAAACATCCGGTAACCTTCTTCACCGGTCTCAGCCTCTACGACTTTGGCCGAGGGAATTTGCTGAATTAACTGCCGACAGCCGGCTCTGACAATCGGATGATCATCTACTACCAGGATTGTGATACTTGGTTTCATTTTTTATTTTCACTCTTCATAGGGATCATTACCCTTACCTGCAAACCCTGACCTTCGGCAGTATCAAACGCGATTTTACCACCTAACGCCGAGACCCTCTCTCGCATACCGATCAAGCCAAAGCCCTTTACGGCAGATGTATCCAGCCCTTTACCGTCATCGGTGACCGTTACCTTTATATATTGTTTTTCGCGCTTTACTTCAACCCGTACGTGACTGGCTTCAGCATGGCGAACACAATTGGTTGTACATTCCTGCACTACGCGATACACCGTCACTTGAAGCGTATCCGCCAGACCTGTGAAATCGCCAACAAAATCCCATTCCCAATCAATTTCCGGTTGCCGGTCACGCCAGTTATGTAACATATCACGCAACGCTTCCACCAAACCCAAATCATCCAGTGTCATCGGCCGCAAACGACTGAGCATTTTACGCACCAGTGATTGAATATGGCTGGTAATCAATTTAACCGAGCTGACTTTTTCTTCGACATCCGGCAATTTATTTTCAATGGCAATGCGTTCAATTTCAGCCAGATCAACGCGTATACCAAACAGACAGGGTGCCAGCTCATCATGTAATTCACGTGCCAAATCGCGTCGTTCAGATTCCTGTAAGGTCAGCATGTTTCCTGCCAGGGCATGGTTTTCAGCCATGGTGGTTTCCAATACATCGGCCATATGATTAAAGCGAATCTGGATCGGTTTTAATTCTTTGGCACCGCCGGTATCCACCCGCGCATGAAAATCGCCTTTTTCCAGGTGCCCCAATGCATCGGCTAATTGTTGCAATGGCCTCAGACCATGTAATAACGCCAGATAAATCAAGCTGGAAATCACCGTCAGGAAAAACAAACCCAAAAACAGCAGCGTTTCCATATCCCGCCAAACCTCGGTCACTTCATCACTGGGATCGGCTTCAACCACCAGATAACCATAAGACTGACTGCCGCGAGTGATAAGTCGTCGAAAGGCCACCGCTTCCGGTTCCATCAAACGAATAAACCAGTCCGGTGCGTCTGGACGATTGGTAAATGGCACACCTTCTTCATGGCCGATTAAAGGTTGACCGTTCATATCTTCAAACCAGGCGCGGATGTGTCTTGTATGGCGCACACTGTCAACGATCAGGGTGACCCGTTCGCTCAAATCATTGGAAAACCGTAACGTCGGCAAAGCATTAATCAATAACCCACGTGCCAACTGAGTGCTGGAGGCCATTTCGGCTGCCACTGCCTGGCGGGCATTCTGAATCATAAAATAGCCAGCGGCGACAAAGTTGAATATCAGGATCAAGGTTACAATGATCAGTAAACGCAGTTTCAGGCTCATGTCGGGTCAGTTATCTCGCTGTGATAGGCTAAGGCCTGTTGAACTTTCATAGCCGACATTGTTGTGACTATGAGAAATCAAATTGACCTACAATTATCGCACATCATCAAATCAGGACTCTGTAAATGCAAGCGCAAAGCAATCAACAACTTTTCCTTCAGGCTCAAAAACATATCCCCGGTGGCGTGAATTCACCGGTACGTGCATTCAAAGGTGTCGGCGGTGATCCGGTATTTTTCAGTAGCGCAAAAGGTGCCTGGCTCACCGATGTGGAAGGCAAAAAATATATTGATTATATTGGCTCCTGGGGTCCGATGATTGCCGGTCATGCGCATCCGCAAGTCATTGAAGCCGTTCAGCAAATGTGCGCAAACGGATTGGGATATGGCGCGCCCACCGCTATTGAAACCGAGATGGCCGACTTACTCTGTGAACTCGTGCCGTCTATGGAAATGGTCCGTATGGTCAGCTCAGGTACCGAAGCGACGATGAGTGCGATTCGTCTTGCCAGAGGCCATACAGGTCGTGACAAAATCGTTAAATTTGAAGGCTGTTACCATGGTCATGCTGACTCCCTTTTAGTTAAAGCTGGTAGTGGGGCATTAACATTGGGCGAACCTTCATCCGCTGGTGTCCCCAAAGCCATTGCAGAACACACCATTACCCTGCGTTACAACGATATGGAATCTGTCAATCAGTGTTTTGCGGAAATTGGCGATCAGATCGCCTGCATCATTGTCGAACCGGTTGCTGGCAATATGAACTGTATTCCACCGATTCCGGGGTTTCTCGAAGGCTTACGCGACGTCTGTGATCAATACGGCAGCCTGTTAATTTTTGATGAAGTAATGACCGGTTTCCGGGTCGCTTTGGGCGGTGCACAGCAGCATTATGGAGTTAAACCCGATCTCACTACGCTGGGTAAAGTAGTTGGCGGCGGCTTACCGGTAGGGGCTTTTGGTGGACGCAAAGATGTGATGCATTCGATTGCGCCTCTGGGTCCAGTCTATCAGGCAGGTACCTTATCCGGTAACCCGGTCGCTATGGCCGCTGGGCTGGCCACTTTGAAACTGGTACAACAACCCGGTTTTCATGATCGCCTCAGTCAACAGACTGCCAAACTGGCCAATGGCTTGAAACAAAAAGCCGATGCAGCCGGTATTCCAATGAGTATTAATTATGTTGGTGGCATGTTTGGCTTTTTCTTTACCGAAGAAAACAACATTGAGTTTTTTGAACAGGTCACCCAATGTGATCAGGAACGTTTTAAAAGGTTTTATCACGGCATGCTGGATCGCGGTGTTTATCTGGCACCATCTGCATTTGAGGCAGGCTTTGTTTCTGCTGCACATGGCGATGATGAAATTGAAGCCACTCTGGCAGCGGCAGAACTGGTTTTGGCGAGCTTATAAATGAATACGCTGTACTGGCATGATTATGAGACGACTGGCACCGATCCACGATTTGATCGGCCATTACAGTTCGCCGGGGTACGTACCGATGAAGATTTGAATATCATCGGTGATCCGTTGATGATTTACTGCAAACCGGCAGCCGATGTATTACCGCATCCAATGGCCAGTCTTATTACAGGCATCACACCACAGAAAGCACAACAGGAAGGTCTGACTGAGGCCGAATTTATCAAAACGATTCATCAGGAATTGTCTCAGCCGGGTACCTGTGGGGTGGGCTATAACAGTTTGCGGTTTGATGATGAATTTACCCGCTTTGGCCTGTTTCGTAATTTTTACGATGCTTATGCCCGTGAATGGCAAAACGGTAATTCGCGCTGGGACATTATCGATATGGTGCGCCTCACCCGTGCTTTGCGGCCTGAAGGTATCGAATGGCCCAATCGTGAAGACGGCCAGCCCAGTTTTCGACTCGAAGCACTTACTGCAGCAAACGGTATTGAGCATCAGGGTGCCCATGATGCGTTAGTGGATGTCTATGCCACCATCGCGTTGGCAAAACTGATTAAAGATCGTCAGCCAAAACTGTATGACTATATCTATCAGTTACGCCGAAAACAGCAGCTCGCTCCGTTACTGAACCTGCATCAGGCGGATCCGGTTTTGCATACCTCACGCATGTACCCTTCTGAATATTGTAATACGGCATTGGTGGTGCCAATAGCCAAAGAACCCAATAACAACAATGGGGTGATTGTTTATGATCTGCGCCATGATCCCTCGGCGTTACTGGAGCAGGATGCCGATACCATTCGGCAATGGTTATTTACGCCCACTAAAGATTTACCTGAGGGTGTTTCGCGTCCGGCATTAAAAACTGTGCATATCAATAAGTGTCCGGTCATTGTGCCGGCAGCGACGCTGGATGATGCGGCTGCCGAGCGGCTGCAGATTGATCGGGAATTAAGTCATCAACATCTGCAACTATTACGTGAGGCGGGTGAATCATTACAGCAAAAATTGCAGGCCGTGTTCAGTCAGAAATCATTTGATGAGATTGACGATGTTGATGCCAGTTTGTATGGCGGCGGTTTCTTTGATGACAGCGATAAAAACAAAATGACCCTGATTCGCGAAGCAGCCCCAGATCAACTGGGCACGTTATCGATTCCTTTTAACGATTCGCGATTACCGGAAATGCTGTTCCGTTACCGGGCGCGTAACTGGCCCGAATCGCTAAATGAAAGTGAAGCGGAACAATGGCAACAGTTTTGTCGTACCAAATTAACCGCAACGGCATCGCCTGGACTTACCTTTGAAAAATTTAACGCCGCATTAGCGGAGTGTCGGCAGCAAGCGCTCACCAAAGCCCAACAGCAAACTTTGGACGACTTGCAACGCTATGTCACCGAGCAACAAAATGCATTAGGAATTAACTGAACAGATTGAACAGCCGCGTTTGATTTACAATGGGTGCATGTCGACTACTGCCAAAATCCTGCTCACCACGCTTAATGCCCGCTATATGCACTCGGCATTTGGTTTGCGTTATTTATATGCCAATCTCGGTGAGCAGCAATCCGCCGCCGAACTGATCGAATTCACTATTCAGGAACAACCGCTAAGCATTGCTGAAAAATTGCTTAGCTATCAGCCTGAGGTTATCGGGTTCAGTGTGTATATCTGGAATGTTAGTGAAATTGAGGCGGTAGTTGGGCTGTTAAAATCGATTAAGCCTGAAATTCGTATTATTCTCGGTGGCCCGGAAGTCAGTCATTCACCTGATTTACCGAAGCTATGTGATCTGGCTGATTATGTGATTGCTGGTCCCGGGGAACAGGATTTTCGTGAGTTGTGCGGAAAATTACTGCAAGGTGAGCACCCACAGACCAAATATATTGATGGCCGCGCCACCCCATTAGAGCAACTGGTTCTGCCTTATCGTTTTTACAACGATGAAGATATTCGTAACCGGTTGATCTACGTTGAAGCTTCCCGTGGCTGTCCGTTTAAATGTGAGTTTTGTTTATCAGCTTTGGATAAAACCGCGACGGCATTTCCACTCGATGCATTTCTCACTGAAATAGATCAGCTGTGGCAGCGCGGAGTGCGAAACTTTAAATTTATCGACCGTACCTTTAATCTGAAAATCACCACCAGCATTGCCATTCTGGAGTTTTTCCTGGAACGCATGAGCGATGATTTATATCTGCATTTTGAAGTGGTGCCGGATAATCTGCCGGACAAGTTGAAATCGGTATTACAGAAATTTCCACCTAATAGTCTGCAGTTTGAAATCGGTATTCAGACCTTTGACAGTGAAATTCAGGAACGTATCAGTCGTAAGCAAAACAACGATAAAAGCAAAGACAATATTCGTTGGCTACGTGAACATAGCGGCGCGCATTTACACACTGATCTGATTTTCGGTTTGCCCGGCGATACGCTGGAAAATTTTGCAGACAGCTTTGATCAATTAATCGCCCTTAATCCACATGAAATTCAGGTCGGCATTCTCAAACGTCTGCGTGGCGCGCCATTGAACCGGCACAATAAACCCAGTGATTTACGCTTTAATCCACTGCCACCCTATAACCTGCTCAGCAGCCGTGAAATCGACTTTGCCACCATGCAACGGGTCAATCGCTTTGCCCGTTACTGGGATTTAATCGGTAACTCGGGACGGTTTATCAATACTTTGCCGTTGCTGCTTGATGAGCAACCGTTCTGGCATTTCATGACCTTGTCAGATCAGATTTATCAGCGTACTGGTCAAACCGCTAAAATTGCGTTGAAACGTCTGTTTGAACTGATTTATGTAGTGCTGACCGAAGATATGCATCACCCGGCAGAATTGGTCAAAGATCATCTGCGACTGGATTATGCCCGTGCTGGACTCAAAGGTCAGCCGGATTATGAAGCGCTGCCTACCTTAAATAAACCTGCCAAACTTGGTACAGCCAATAAACGCCAGCGGTTTCATGCTTGAGTTTTACAATCGGCCCTAGCTGGGAACCAAATTTAGATATTGGGTTTCGACCCTCAACCCAACCACCAAACTTTTTACAATGAAAGCAGTTTCAAGATCCTCCTAATCCCCCTGTTGTGCTGACGAGTAGCACAGTTTTGTCTGGATCACGGACAGCCACTGTTTGAGCAAAGCGAGTTTGGCTGGACGCCAGACAAAGCGAGCAACGCAGTGAAGCCGCAGGCCAGCACAAGGGGTGCTGTACGAGTTAAGAACATAGGTAACACATTGTTTTAATCATGAGCATCAACGATGGAGGTGCTCATGCCTTGGCAAGATGAGAAACCGATGGAAGAACGTATTTTGTTTATTGCAGATTATTTACGTGGTGCGGGCGGTAGTTTCAGTGAGCTATGCCGACGCTATCAAATCAGTCGAAAGACCGGTTACAAGTGGGTACAACGTTATCAGAAGCAAGGGCTTGATGGTGTCACCGAGCTGTCACGTCGCCCCCACCACCATCCTGAAGCTATACCTTTTTCGATAAAACAGGCCATTATTGATATTCGTACAGCTTCACGAATTAAACCAGGCCCGAAAAAATACAGGCGAGTCTTAAGTTGCGGTTCCCCACGCTGGAGCCTCCGTCATTAACGACAATTTATAATGTGCTCAACCGAGCAGGTCTGATTGATAAACGTCGCAAGCGCCAACGTGTAGCCCCTTATCGCGATCCATTTCAATCAGTGACAGCGCCTAATCAAGTGTGGAGTGTTGATTTTAAAGGTCAGTTTAAACTGGGCAACGGACAGTGGTGTTATCCCTTAACGGTTATGGACCACCATAGTCGTTTTTTACTGGCTTGCTGTGGTTTGGAAACGACGGCTACTGAGCCGACAAAGCACTGTTTTGAGAATGTCTTCAGAGAGTTTGGGCTGCCTCTGCGCATTCGCAGCGATAATGGTGTGCCATTTGCCAGTAAAGCGGCTGGCGGTTTGTCTGCGTTGAGTATTTGGTGGATAAAGCTTGGGATCCATCCTGAAAGGATCCAACCTGGCAAGCCGCAACAAAATGGTCAGCATGAGCGTATGCATCGAACGCTAAAACAGGCGGTAATGCAGCCTGTCAGTGAGTCAATGGCCGCACAGCAGCACCAATTTAGAGAGTTCAGCAACCTGTATAACCAACAACGGCCACATGAATCTTTGCAATAACAAACACCAGCCTCTCACTACTCGGCATCAGGAAGAGCCTATCCTGAGAAGTTAATGGAAATGCACTATCCGGACTATTATAGTGTGTTGAAAGTCACGCATACCGGTGTAGTCTATTGGGGCGGTGGACAAGTTTATGTGTCTCACTTATTACGCGACGAATACATCGGCATGGAGCAAGTCGCCGATGGCGTATGGGATTTATACTTCGGCCCCATCAGGCTTGGTGGTTTTGACCAACGTAAGGTTGGAGGTGGAAATACAAGTTATTGGACTATTCGGGTGTAACCCATGTAGTTGAATTAAACTGTTACCGATGTATGTGAATCGTACACATGCCTTTTCTTTTGGTTCGTTTTCTTTGGGCATGCAAAGAAAATGAACTCGACGTTAAGTCGAAAAAGTCAGCTTTAGGTTATTTATTCGTAAGCTCAACGCCATACAGCAAGCCTCGCAACTCACATTAAACATCATAAAATGAATTAAACTACCGCACTATGAACTCAGATCAATCATTTACTCCCAGCCCCTGCATTGGCAAATGCGGTCTTGATGCACAGGATGTCTGTCGTGGCTGTTTCCGGACAATGGATGAAATCCTGCGTTGGGAAAATATGAGTGAAGCAGATAAACAGTCCACCGTAGTGAACTGTAAAACAAGGCGGCAGATGCGCGCTCATGTTCATAGACGCGCTTAAAGAATTAACTTCGCCAGTGTTTTAAACTCAGCGTGGCTGGCATCGCCAAGCCATTCAAACAATACTGACTCCACGTTACTGACCACCACCCCAGCATGGCGCATCCGTTGTATTGCATTGTACTGATTGGCTTTTGAGCGTGAACAGACACCATCTTCCGCCACATACACACTATAGTTTTCTGATTTTAAGGCTAAAGCGGTTTGCAGAACACAGATGTGTGTTTCCATTCCCAGCAGGATGACCTGTTTGCGACGTGTTGCAGCAAGTTGATAGCGGAAATCCTCAGATTGCATGCAGGAAAAACAGGTTTTTTCTATGATGTTGGTGCCGATCGGCAAATTATCCTGTAATGCAGACTCTGTTGGCCCCAGACCTTTTGGATACTGCTCTGTGGCAATGACCGGAATATTAAGCACTTTCGCCGCGGTCAGTAAGATTTTTATCTGATTGATCAGACGTTCACGCACCCCATCGGGCATGGCCTGGGCCAATTTCTGTTGTACATCAATTACCACTAAAACACTGTTTTCAGAATTTGCCATCATGGCAATAACCCCTCCTTAAGCTCTGGGTTCCAACCACTGATTAATTTGCTCAATATCATTCAAACTGACTATCCCGGCGGCTTGTTTAAGTCTTAACGTATTAACGACGTATTCATAACGGGAACGTGAGTAATCACGTAACGCGCTGAATAGCTCACGACGGGCATTCAGAACGTCTACTGTAGTACGCGTGCCAACTTGAAATCCGGCTTCAGTAGACTCCAATGCTTTTTGATTTGAATATACAGCCTGTTGCAGGGCATTTACCCGACTGATGCCAGACATCACACTGTTATAAGCGGCACGTGTCTGTCGCATAATGGCGCGACGTTGCTCTTCTTCATTTTGCATCGCCTCATCCAGGCGAAAGCTGGCTTCGCGGGTTCTGGAACTCACTACGCCACCGGCATATATCGGGATATTGACCTGTAAACCTAATATTCTCTGATGGGTTTTATTGCTGCCGCTCAGGTTACTGTCACTTTGTGAGGTATAGCCTTTCTGGGCCACTAAATCCAGCGTCGGATAATGGCCACTGCGTTCAAACTCAATATTCTCACGGGCAAGATCGACATTGCTGCCAGCGGCGAGTAAAACCGGATTCATCACAATCGCCTGCTCACTCCACTCATCAATACTTTCCGGCTCAGGCTTTACCAGTGGAGTGTCATCTTTAAGCTCAGCTAACTCACCAGGATATTCACCGGCTGTTTCACGCAATGCTTCACGGCTGTTTGCCAACAAATTTTCTGCTTCAATGACAGCCGCATTGGCCAAATCATAAGCAGCTCTTGCCTCACTGACATCGGTAATGGTTGCCAGACCGACTTCAAATCGTTGATCGGCCTGTTCAAGTTGTTTTTCAATTGCTTCAAGTTCTGCCAAAGCAAAACTCAGATCATCTTCTGCCCCCAAAACAGCAAAATAACGTTCGGCTACCCGAACAATCAGTTCCTGTTCAGCGAATTGATAATTGGCTGCAGCGCCTTCAATGGCAATATCTGCCTGACGTGACTGTACAAAATTATTACGGCGGTAAATCGGTTGCACCAGACTCAAGGTATAACCATGATCGTTATACTCACTGGTACCACCAAACCGTTGAGAAGAACTGTCTGTCCATACCTTGCTGTTATTCGCCACCATATCTACTTGCGGTAAAAAGGCTGCATCAGCTTGATCAGCTAACTCCCCCGTGGCACGTTGCGCTGCAGCCTGGGCCATTAATATCGGATCGCTTTGTGCCGACAAATTATAAATATCGACAAGATCCTGAACCGCCAGGGCCGGTCGACAAAATAATGTCGCAAACAAACTAACTACAAACAGCGCTTTCATGCTCAATCCTTAATAAACCTTCATACTGGAGTCGATCTCCGCCGCCCAGGCATTCATACCACCATCCAGATTTATGACGTCAGAAAAACCTAACTGTTCAAGATATTGTCCGACTTGAGCGCTGCGTTGCCCAGAACGGCAAATCAACACTATCGGACTTTCTTTCGCCATTTCAAGTTCACCCACATGTGCCGGAATGCTGTTCATTGGCATATGTTGAGCGTTTTCCAGCATGCCATTGGCAAGCTCATGCGCTTCGCGTACATCAATCAAAATGGCCTCCTGCGCATTTTTCTGCAGAAATTCATCCAATTGTGTTGCTGACATTTGTTTCATAACAAGATCTCTACATTAAAAGGTAAATTCAGGTTTTGTTTCAGCGTGCACCATCGGCGCCACCACTGTTTCAAATAAATTTTCGGTTTGCCATTGCCACTCATCTGAACGGGTAATGCGCTGCACCTGCATAGCAGGAGCCTGGCCTGTTATAGCCACTAAATGGCCACCGACATTAAGTGCATGAAGGTAGTCTTCCGGAACCTCCAGGCAACTGGCCGTCAACACGATCACATCGATTCGATCAGCCAACTTCCAGCCATGGCTGGCATCACCGCAATGTAACACCACATTTTGCACACCAGCGGCTTCCAGTCGCGAACCAGCCAATCCAGACAGTTCGGCAAAATATTCAATACTAATGACGTTTGATGACAGTTTGGCGATCAATGCAGTAAAAAATCCACTGCCCGTGCCAACCTCCAGAACTGTATTAGCAGGCTTTAATTGCAAGGCCTGTAATATCCTTCCCTCTTCCAGAGGTGTCCACATAAACTGACCACAGCCGATGGGCAGACGAGTATCTGAATAGGCCAACGACTTATAATCATCAGAAACAAATTGAGCACGATCAATCTGCTGTAATGCTTCCAGAACATCAGGATTAGAAACTTCATTGGGCCGAACCTGCTGCCAGACCATATTGGAATGTGCTGGACTCATGGTATTTGACATGGTGATTTCCTAGACATCAGATACTACTTTTTAATCAGCTAGGATATGACCTTTCCAGAAGTGGTGCAACCGCATCCATAATGCTGATATCGGTCGAACAGGCGCTAGTTTTCAGGAATGTTTAAAACAGATTACCAATACAAACAGGTGGCTGCGAATTTGAGCTGGTAAACCGTTTAATTTTTGCTTCAACCGCGCTTGGTTGCTCTGTGAAACAATGGCTCATGTACCGATTCACGAGAAAAGCGCCAGCAGGCAATGACAACCGCCAGGGAAGAAAATACCAGAAGTACCCCAATATCCATCCAGATTGAAAAATCTGACTGGGCACCGGGAACAGCATGTTTTAATAAATCCACACCATAACTGAACGGATTAAACAGCACCACATAGCGCAGAATATCAGGTAACTGGCTGACCGGATAAAGCGCACCACTTAAGAAAAATACCGGGAAAATAAAGAAATTCATAATGACCGCAAAGTTATCCAGTGTTTTGGAAAATACTGCAATCAAACCACCCATCGACGCACAGGCTACAGCGGTTAATAATGCGGGTGGAATTAATAGCAAGGCAATCTGTATATCAATCAAACCAATCAGCAATAGAATAACTAACAATAATAAAGCCTGCACCATAGCAGTTATGGTCGCAGCAATCAGTTTGGATAACACAATCCAGTAATGCGCCACTGGTGCAATCATCATCATGCGCATCACACCGAATTCTTTGTCATAGACCAGTGTTAATGCGGACAATAAAGCTGCAAATAACAAGGTCATCGCTAACACACCTGGCACCAAAAACTGCAGATAGCCTTCCTGCTGTGCCCCGCTTAACATACTGCCAACACCCGACCCAATGACCAGTAACCAGATCATCGGGCGCACCATTGAACTGAATAAACGGGCTTTTTGACGGAATAACTTTGTCAGCTCACGCCCAACAACGGCTTTAACCGGTAACCAACTCATGCTGCCTGCTCCTGTTCCGGTGGACAGACTTTCCAAAGATACACATCATTGAGATTCGGCTTACGCCAGCGCATGGCGTTAATACTGTTGCCCAATGCCTGTTGCAGAGAATGCAGATCAGTATCGGCATTTTTAATCAAAAAGCTCAATTGTTCATCTTCTATAATCGGTTGCCCAAACTTAGGCGTAAGCTCTGAGACGACATGCTCAATATCAGCACATTCAATTTCCAACACATACTCTGCCAGTTGTCGCATCAAATCTGTCGGTTTTCCCCCTTTTTGCAACACACCGCGCTGGATAAAATCCACGTGATCACAGGCCACAGCTTCTTCAAGATAATGCGTTGTGAGGAAGACTGTCATACCATGATCACGACGCAACTGCTCGACAAAACGCCAGATAGATCGTCGATTGGGTAAATCCAGGCCAATGGTCGGTTCGTCAAGAAATAGTACCTGGGGTTGATGCAATACGCCGCGGGCAATATCCACTGCCCGGCGTTGGCCACCTGAAAGCGCCAGCAGTTTGGTATTACGCCGACTTCCAAGATTAAATACGGCTAATAATTCTTCGATACGTTCATTGGCTTGTTTTTTGGACATACCATAGAGTGCGGCAGCAAATTGCAGATTTTCGTCGACTGTCATCGTGCGATCCAAAGCCGAATCCTGAAACACCAGACCGACCGAACGGCGTATTCCCACTGGATCTGCCAATATGGATTGATTAACAATCCAGGCCTCACCCGCAGTAGGCGAAGTCATGGTGGTGAGCATATGAATAGTAGTGCTTTTGCCGGCGCCATTGGGGCCTAGCAGTCCGTAGCATTGGCCCGCTTTAACATGAAGATCCAGTCCATTTACCACAACGGCCTGACCATATCGCTTGGTCAGGCCGCTGGTCTTAATTGTTAGGGTCTGTTGATCTTTCATAGCCGCCTCTGTTGTGATTTAAAAAAACGCCACACAAGGCGTGAGCAATGTAGTTTGTGAGTTTCATCCATATATCTCTACCCTTTAGGGCTTAAGCTCAAAAAACGTTTAGCTCCATGAATGGAGTGATCGCACCGGTGCATCCTTGCACATCGTATGCAAAAGCAATGTCCGGAACATTGCTTGCTCTGACGCATTTGTAGTTATTCTAAATGAAAGACGAGTAAAGCTCCCGCGTACTGCCCCACGCCCCCTGACCTAACATCCATGCAGGCCACAAAGGCTGGGACACATTCCGACCACCTGCGTTGTAAATGATTTATGCAGAACCACTACATCACATTATCAACACCTTGTTGGAGGAAAAGCTCTTCCAGTAGTGGCGGCTATGAAACACCAATAGATATTTGCTCAGAACCCACTGATTTGTTTCGAGTTTTTCGGATTACGGAATACTAATGGTTTGGCAACTTCTGTTGGTTTTTCAGACTCCCTGCGACCCCGTTCAATCGCTTCATCGACCACATGACGATCAGGTGATTTGCTGCAAACCGGATCTGCCATGGCGGGATCGCCGGTCAGCATATACGCCTGACAACGACAGCCACCAAAGTCTTTTACTTTTTCATCGCAGCTGCGGCATGGCTCTTTCATCCAGTCAAAACCACGGAAGCGATTAAAGTCGTTTGAATCTTCCCAAATTTCCTTCACACTGGTATCGCGAACATTTGGCAAAGTCATGCCGGGTAATTCGCGGGCAGCATGACATGGTAAGGCCGTGCCATCCGGGGTAACGGTCAGGAACACATTGCCCCAGCCATTCATGCAGGCTTTTGGACGATCTTCATAATAGTCAGGAACGACATAGTAGATCTTCATATTGCCTTTTTGCTGTTCCTGGTACTCATGGGCAATACGTTCAGCTCTGACCAGCTGCTCTTTCAACGGCAATAGCTGATCGCGATTATGCATCGCCCAACCATAATATTGCGTCGTGGCCAGCTCGACATAATCGGCATCCAGATTAATCGCCAGATCGAGGATTTCGTCGATTTTGTCGATATTCTGCCGATGCGTCACAAAACACAGCACCATCGGATAACCAGCGGCTTTAACCGCTTTGGCCATTTCAATTTTGTGTTGAAAGGCATCTGTCCCTGCAATCAGGTTATTGAGATCCTCTGAGCTCGCTTGGAAACTGACTTGAATATGATCCAGACCGGCTTCTTTAAAGGCTTTTGCCTTACTGGCATCCAAACCGATACCTGAAGTAATCAGGTTGGTATAGAAACCTAAATCACGTGCAGCTCGGATTAGCTCGATAATATCTGGACGAACCAAAGGCTCGCCACCCGACAATCCCAGCTGTGTTGCGCCCATTGCCCGGGCTTGTTTAAATACATCAATCCATTCCTCGGTGGTCAATTCGCTTTTGATTTTGGCGAAATCCATCGGGTTGGAACAATACGGACATTGCAATGGACAAGCATAGGTCAGCTCTGCCAATAGCCATAAAGGCTGCCGGATAGCATCACGTACATTCATCCCCAGAGCACCACCGGTGCTGCCGGGCGCTTTATTCTGCTCTGATCCAGTCGTTGCCATGTGCTTCCTCCAAAAACTGATAGACGTCATCGTCTAAATCTGCGCCATCGAATGCGACTTTTAGTTCTGCAATCAATTCGCTAACGGTTTGTTTCTTTTCACTTATACGCTTCAAAATTTCGCCAGCAGCAGGATTTAGTTTGACCATGCCTTCGGGATACAACAAAACATAACAATCCTGCATGGGCTCCCATTGAAAGCGGTAACCTAATGCCAGTACCGGCACACTGTCTGCGTTAAATACGCGCTCTGTCATTTTTCAACATCCATACAATAAGGTGGGCGATCTTCAATATACGCCATCCACATTGCATCCAACATGGTCCACAAGATATCCAGCTTGAACTGCAACAGATCCAGTGCACGCTGTTGTTTCTCGCGTGTATCACAATAATCCAGTGTGATCTGCAGTCCATGTTCTACGTCACGCCGCGCTTCGCTTAAGCGTTTGCGGAAATAACGATAGCCACGCTCATCAATCCATGGATATAGTTCAGGCCAGTTATCCAGACGCGCCTGATGAATTTTCGGGGCAAACAACTCGGTTAATGAAGAGCCTGCGGCTTCCTGCCATGGTGCCCGACGGGCAAAATTGACATAGGCATCAATCGCAAAGCGCACACCGGGTAATACATGTTCATACGATGTCAGTTCCTGACGTGTCAGACCTACCGCTTCACCCAGTTGTAACCAGGCTTCGATACCACCTTCCTGACCTTCAAAACCATCGTGATCCAGAATCCGTTGCACCCAGTGTTTACGTACTTCGGCATCTTCACAGTTGGCCATAATCGCCGCATCCTTGATAGGGATTGCGGTCTGGTAATAAAAGCGGTTCGCCACCCAGCCCTGCACCTGTTTCTGATTCAGTTTTCCCGTATGCATCAATTTATGAAACGGATGATTGATGTGATAAAACTGCTCTTTATCACGCAGCTTTTGTTCGAATTCTTCTTTTGACCAAGGTGTGTTGTCAGCCATCGTTTGCCCTTTCCCGATTGTTATAGCTCAATATCCATACCGTCGTATGCCAACTCGATTCCTGCGTTGTTGAGCACCTGACGTTCTGCCGATTCTTCATTAAGGATCGGGTTGGTATTATTAATATGAATCAAAATCTTGCGCGGACGTTCCATCGAATTTAAAAAACTGATGGTGCCGCCCTCTTCCGACTGATTAATATGGCCCATTTCCTGAGCACGTTTATCACTGATGCCCTCTTTGGACATTTCATCATCAGTCCATACCGTGCCATCCACCAGAACTACATCGGCATTACGCATAAATTCGAGTACATGATCTTCGACCACGCCCAAACCCGGCGCATAAAACACATTCTTACCCGTACGGCTATCTTCAACACGAATACCGACATTGTCACCTGGCACCGTATTGTGGCGATGAGGTGAATACGGTGGTGCTTCGCTTTTTAATGGCACTGCGGTAAATATAAGGCCCGGTGCTGCCGGGATGGTAAATGACTGTAAATCAGTTTTGATTTCATGCCAGTTGATGCCACGGAAATGGCCGAGAATATTAAATACCGGAAAGCCCGTAGTCAGGTCGCTGTGTACGGCTTCAGTACAGTAGATATCCCATGGTTTATTATGTTCGCGCAGAGTCAGCAATCCCGTAACATGATCAATTTGTGCATCGGTGATCAGAATGGCTTTGATAGCGGTGTCACGAACTTCTCTGGCTGGTTGTAACGCCGGGAAATCATCCATTTGTTTCTTGATATCCGGTGATGCATTAAACAGAATCCAATCAATACCATCGGAACTTATCGCAATCGAGGACTGTGTACGTGGGCTCGCTTTTACTGTTCCTTCTCGCACGCCCTTACAGTTATTGCAGTTGCAATTCCATTGTGGAAAGCCTCCGCCGGCGCCTGAACCCATGACATGTATGTGCATATTTCTCTTTCCTGTCGACTCTTTAGCAAATCACACTGATTTATTATGAATTAATCATAGTAACGTAAAGCAGTCTGATTTGCTGGCCGGTTGAAGATGCCCGGAGCATTTGCTCCGGACACATATCCGAACGTTAAAATTAACGGTTGCAGATATACATGGTGACTTCAAAACCGAAACGCATGTCTGAATATTCTGGTTTAGTCCACATAATAATTTCCTCTCTATAGGTTATTTATAACGCCGTCTGAACTATTCAGACGGTATGTGAATATTACGGCGAAGTAAGATAAGTAGCGTCAGCAATTAACGCCTTGGTGTTCAGGATTTTCCTGAATGGGTATCAGGAAAAATAGCCTGATTTACTGTTATGAAATTATTTAAATTAAGCAAAAAAAAAACCCGACATCAATGATGCCGGGTTCTTAATTTTACTTAACTGTCTATTTATTAACTATAGACTTTATCTTTAGCTGTATTACAGGCTAAATACGCTCAGAACACCACCCAGGTTAGTCCAGCTAGACAGTGCTTTGTAAGCACCAACTGCACCAAGACCGTCTGAGTCATTTTCCAAACTTGGGATAGCCATACCGATACCAGCCCAACCACCTACACCAGACAGGATAGAAATATACTGTTTGTTGTTGTGTTTGTAGGTGTTGACGTTACCGATGATGCCTGATGGAGTTTTGAATCTCCACAGTTCACGGCCAGATTGCGCATCAACTGCTTTCAGGTAACCTTCCAGTGTGCCGTAGAACACAACATCAGAGGCAGTTGCCAAAGCACCTGACCAGACTGAGAAGCGCTCTGGGTTTGACCAGACGATTTTACCTTCACGCGCATCCCAGGCAATGAAGTTACCCAAGTGTGTATCACCTTCTGGTGGGTACATGCTCAGAGTAGCACCAACGTATGGTTGACCCGCTACGTATTCAACTTCGAATGGTTCGTAGTCCATGCAAACATGGTTGGTTGGTACATAGAACAGACCGGTACGTGGTGAGAACGCTGCTGGCTGTTGATCTTTTGTACCCAATGCTGCAGGACAAACGCCAGTAGTGTTCACGTCTTCACCGTTACGTGCAGTAGAGTATTTCGCTACACGATCATGCAGACCGGTTTTCAGGTTTACGCCATTTGACCAGTTAACAACTGGATCAAATTTTTCAGCAACCAGCAATTCACCTGTTTCACGATCCATGGTGTAACCAAAACCGTTACGGTCAAAATGCACTAACATTTTACGCATTTGGCCTTTGATTTTTTGGTCTACCAGGATGTTTTCGTTTACACCGTCATAATCCCACTCATCGTAAGGCGTCATTTGGTAAACCCATTTCGCCATACCAGTGTCTAAATCACGACCCCACAAAGACATTGTCCATTTGTTGTCGCCTGGACGTTGTACCGGGTTCCAGGTAGAAGGGTTACCGTTACCATAGTAGAACTGGTTCAGGTCAGGGTCATAAGAATACCAACCCCAAGTGGTACCACCACCGATTTTCCACTGGTCACCCTGCCAGGATTTCAATGAAGAATCCTTGCCAACCGGTTTCAGCATAGACATGGTTTTTTCCGGGTCAACTAACATTTCTGCGTCAGGACCAGTGCTGTATGCTTTATATTTAACGTTACCGTCTAAATCATAAGCTTGTACATAACCACGGACACCAAATTCACCACCTGAAATACCGACGATGACTTTGTCTTTGAATACGTGAGCCGCCGCGGTGCTAGTTGCACCAACTTTTGGATCATCACGTTTGTCAGACCAGATAACTTCGCCTGTTTCCATATCTAATGCCACCAGAGTGGTATCAGCCTGGTTCAGGAAGATTTTGCCATCGCCATAAGACAGACCACGGTTAACGGTATCACAGCACATGACTGGTACAGTTTCATCGTAGTTTTGTTTTGGCTCATATTTCCATTTGATGGCGCCATCGTTGTTCAAATCCAGTGCGAAAACGATGTTTGGGAACGCTGTATGAACGTACATGGTGCCGTCCATGACCAAAGCATTACCTTCATGGCCACGTAAAACACCTGTTGAGAAAGACCACGCCATTTTCAGATCTTTAACGTTGTCTTTCGTGATTTGAGTCAGTTCGCTGTAACGCGTATTAGCGTAGTTACCAGCTGGCATAACCCAATTGTTTGCATTTTTTTGCATTTCGATGAGTTCATCGGCAGCGACCAGACCTGGTGCTGCTAAACCCATCATTGCGATTGATAATGTTTTCAGCTTCATAAAGTTGTCCTCTATAGTTTTTATCGTTCATGACGCCAGCGTTGCTGTTCTTTCATGAGGTTGTGACTTTATTCCGATTTTGCCTGAGAATCATTAGGAACCAATCACTCTGATATCGGGATTTTTTCCCGAGCAGGGAAGTTATTCCCATTATTCCTCAGTTTCATGCCTATAGAGGACTGAAAAATTAATGACTTTTTATCACGTTATATTTGATTGCAAGCCGCACTAACTCTACAGATGAGTGAAAGCCGAGCTTTTGTTTAAGCATCGTTTGATAGTTCGCGACCGTTTTCTGACCTAAATTCAGCGTTTCTGCAATATATTCCAGAGCATGGCCTTCTGCCAGCAACCGGAAAACTTCAAACTCTCTTACCGTCAACCGCTGGATTGGATCTTCCGATCCGGAAACACTTTGCAAGGCAATTCGTTGTGCCATTTCAGAGCTCAGATAACTTTTGCCATCCATCACCTGATGAATTGCCTTGACGATGTCTTCAGAATCGCCCGATTTAGCTAAATAGGCAGCGGCACCGGCACTCATTGATTGAACTGCCAGGGTAACGTTTTCATGCATGGAAAACATTATTACCTTTGCCTTGTTATAACGGACAAGAATACGTCTAAGGGCTTCAAGGCCCCCTATGCCAGGCATGCTCATATCCATAACCAGAATATCGGGATCCAGTTCTGTATACATCTGATAGGCCTGCTCGCCACTGGTTGCTTCACCGACGATATGCATATCATCATTTCGTTCGAGCATTCTGGCTAAGCCGGATCTGACTACTTCATGATCATCCGCCAGTAAAATTCGTATTTCATTTTTCATTCAGCAACACCTTGGGTTGGAAAGCTCGCAGAAACAGTAAATCCTTTACCGGGTGCAGTAGAAATATTAAAACTACCTGACAACGCTTCTACCCTCTCTCGCATTCCAGTTAAACCATAACCTTTATTAGAACAGCTGGGATGATAACCGTTTCCGTTATCACTTACACTTATATCTATAAAGTCGTTATTACAACGCAAATGCACGCCCAGGTGAACATTTTCTGCTCCCGCATGACGACTGACATTGGTCATACATTCCTGAATAATTCGGTATATCGTCAATTGCCTGGTTTCATCAAGCTGACTAAAGTTGCCCTCTAACGAGAGTTTAGCTTGATGATGAGGATGACGGATGACCCAGTCATTAAACAACTCCCTAACAGCACCTTGCAAGCCTAAATCAGTTAACTCTGGAGGACGCAACCGCTGTAACATGGAGCGGACAATGGTGGTCATGCGGCTATGCACAGAATCAATTGCTGCCGCACTGGTTTTGGCTTCATCCAGCGATGCTGAATATTTTATTGCATTTAAATCAAACTGTATTGCTGTCAAATGTTGACCAATCTCATCATGTAATTCGGCCGATAAGCGCTTTCGTTCCGACTCCTGAATGGTAATCAACTGCTGGTTAAGCACGTCAACTTTCTGTCCTGTGTCGACATAACGTTGCTCTAACAATTTGAGTTGCTTATTCACTGCTAATAATTGATTCAATCTTAACAAGGCAAAGGGCGATCTTGTCTGCATTGATTTTTTGTTAGTCTTGGCCAGCATTTCTGATATAGGCCACAAAATCAACGACGCAAATACCGCAATCAGCAAGCTGCCAATAAAAAAGATAAGAATCAGCGGCATCAGTGACTTCTGGATATATGTCCGAATATCATTCCACTCGGCACTAAAACTTGGGCTAATCACAATATCGCCTAAATGCTGCTCGGCGAAAATAATCGGGGTGGTAATAATTTCTGTATGACCCAAATAGGCTTTTAAACTGTTTTCAAACCAACTTGGCAAACCGGTGGGTTCATCACGGCTGTCAGGATGGTTTGAATCAAGTAACTCGCCATCATTGGCTATTAATTCAATGTCTACATGAAGTAATTCACGAAGATCTTTCAAGTGAAATAAAGTGTGCCATTGAGATAACGGGAGATTATGTTGCGACAGCTCTAATTCGAGTCGTGCAACCTGCGCTTCAATGGCATAATTTGCGACTTCAGTGGATACATCAAGCTCATGATCAACTCGCAGACGAATGTCATCTAGCGTACTGTTCACACCCAAACCACACATGACGATGAATACCACCAAAATGATGAGATTCACTTGAAGAATTAAATTCACAAACTTAAAGATCCTTACAAAACCGCATTGTCAAAAATAGCACAATTATAATAATGGAAGGATGCAATGCAGCTTTAAACAATTCACAGATGTGATCATTCACGCATAAAAATAGCACCATACGCGCTGCTTATCGTTCATAGCCACCAGCAATGTCGTGATAAAAGCCAGGTCGCTCCGGGATGTTATAGGCTAAAAATATTTTCGTTCAGTGACCGTTATTTTTGTCCGTTTCCCTGCGAAGCTTAAATTGAATCAGGCTTCCAGCAATCCACTACGAATAGCCAGTCTGGCTAATTCTGCAGAGTTTGAAACATTGAGCTTTTGTTTGATGTTGGTATGGTGGGTTCCCACTGTTTTGGGGCTTAAATTCAAAATATCGGCAATTTCATTAACGGTTTTCCCTTCCGCCAATAATCGAAATACTTCAAACTCACGCTGGCTCAGCACATCCAGCGGATTCTCCGAACCGGTTAGTTTTTGCATCGCAAGTTGCTGAGCAATTTCCGGGGCGATACACGTTCTGCCCTGTGACACCATTTCAACAGCTTTTAACATAGCTTCCGGGGCGCTGCGTTTCGGGATAAATCCCAAAGCTCCGGCCTGCATTGCACGAGTGGTAAAAACGCTGTCTTCATGCACGCTTAGCACCAGGATTTTAGCCGACGGTTCACGGGCAATAATGCGTTCAATTGCCCCTACGCCACCAATACCCGGCATAGAAATATCCATCACGACAACATTGGGATGGTATTTTGCGAAATCCTGAACTGCCTGTTCCCCTGATCCTGCTTCAGCAACCACTTCAAACTTGTCGCCATCTTCCAATAAGCGACGAAAACCAGCGCGAACCAATTCATGATCATCAACCAATAAGACCGTTATTTTATTAAGATTCATGGTGTACATTTACCCCCAATGGTATGGTGATGGTCAGATTGACACCTGAGCCTAACTGACTTTGCAGATCAAAGCTTCCCCCAAGACTTTGCGCTCTTTCACGCATGCCTAGCAAGCCAAAATCCACATCAGAGTGAAAATCGTTGACGACCATGCCTTTGCCGTCATCACGGATATTAATTGTTAACTGATCTGTTGTTTCGTTTTTATCACGAATCACTTTTACCAGAATATTTTCAGCATCTGCATGACGGACGGCATTGGTCAACGCTTCCTGTACGACTCTGAAAACAGTCATATTGGTGTCTTCGTCCAAGCCGTTTAACTGGCCTTCGGTAATCAGATTAAACTGGATATCAGGCTGCCGTTGTTGCCACTTGCTGATGCTTTCCTGCAGAGTTGCCATTAACCCCAGGTCATCCAGTGGACTTGGCCGCAGGCGGGTAATCATGTTGTGCACTACATCATAGATATGACTGGCAGTATCAATGATTGCCTGTGCACTTTGATAAATCTTTTTGTCTGTCTCTTCTGATCGATTACGAATTAATACCGCATCGGTCTTGATGGCCGTCAGGCATTGACCTAACTCATCATGTAACTCGCGAGCCAGATGGCGCCGTTCAGCCTCCTGAACCTGATTCATATGATTGGTTAATAAACGTGTTTCATAGAGTTGGGCACGGGCTTTTTCAGCCTGTTTATGTTCGGTGATATCACGCAGGGTACAAATCATACCGGCAACGCAGCCGTCATTTTCGGTCAGCGGCACGGTAGAGATTAATAAAGACAGTAACTCGTCATCATTACGCTTGAGCGTGGTTTCCAGGTTTTCCACTGACTCAAAACCATTTAATACTGAAACAATGCCATTTCGATCATGCTGGAATGGCATGGAGGCCAGAGATTCGCCGAGTAAATTGGGTATATCTGAAAATAATCGTTCGGCTGCTGCATTACAGAAAGTAATGTAGCCCGCATGATCTAATGAAAGTATCGCATCACCAGATTGTCTGACTAACATCGCCAAACGCCGGTTTTCGGTCGTACTTTGTTCCAGAGCATCCCCCACCCGGTTAAAACTTTGACTGATCTGGTCCATTTCTTTCAGCGAAAAACGCGGCAAACGCATATGCAAATCGCCCCGCTCAAAGCCCGCCAGGGCATCCAGTAAACGTTGCAATGGTCTGATGACCCAACCCACACCCCAATAGATCATGAAAGCCACGACGACAAAAATGATCATTCCCAGAGCCATAATGGCGCGGATATCCTGCCAACGTTCACTTATTTCCTGCATCGGCGCTGGATAAATCACCATATGACCTGTACCAAAGCGCTTCGAAAGTGGAGAAACATCGGGGAACAATAACTTAACAAACCAGGCGGGAGGTTGGACCGTTAATTCTTTTTCGGGTGTGCCTTCAAACATCAAGCCCTGCCTGTCAAACAATAAAATATGCAGACTGCGAATTTCGCTTAAGGCTCTGACCAACTCATGCATATGCTCACTGACGCCGGTATCACGAGTCAACGGACCGCCCGCCAGCGTCACCGTAATAATGTGCGCCGTCGCATCCATCGTTGACATAACTTCTGCTTCAACAGATCGTTTGGCATTCGTCATGAGAATAGCTGCACTGCCTAACATCGACAGCAGCAGCAATATGGCAAAAAAAACATTAGCACGAAGCTTCAGACTCATACGACGGTGGTTTCCGCTGTGCCTTTGGATCCAATATTATCCACCCAACGTAAGCGGATAATGTCGCCGACTTCACCGGCCTCAAGTTGAAATGCAAAATACGGATTTCGCGAGGTGGCTGTACCACATTTGACCGTTAATACTTCTTCGTCGTTACGCCAGCAGCGAATATCCTGAATAAATTCAGCGGGTATCAACTCATCTTCTGCATTTTTGCCTCGCCCGGTATGCATGGGGTGAGCCAGTAAAATTCTCACCACAGTATTCCCATCCTGAAGTTTAGCCCGAATCCGGTCTCTGCTTTTTGTCGTCATTAAGCACACCCACCAATATCAATTTCGACATAACGACTGGTCCGATAAAGTTTATCATCGGCCCTAATCATGGCAATGATTTCCGAATCTTCGGCAACTTTAAGCATCGTTTTGAAAGGAAAGATCACGGCAGAAGTCGGCTCAAGTGCCATCGCCAGGGGAAAAGGATTTTTTTCAACCAGAAATGCCACACGCTGAATATTTTCCAGACTAGTGTGGATTTCAACCGGCACAGTGGCTCCGTTCACAGCGTAGGTTGGTGGTGAACCGATAGTAAACTGAATAGCTTCTTCATTTACTTCCTCCGCTTCTCCGAGGAAGGTTAAAATTGCATCTTCCAGGGTTTCGGCATTGAAAGCATCTTGTGGCCAATGGGCTAATAACACGCGTGGCAGCATCAGACCACTGGCGGCAACTAACGCCAGCGTTGAAGCAGAGATAGATCGTTTAATCAGTTGGCGACGTTGTTCGTCAAAATTATCGTTCATCGGACTTGTTCCATCATCGCAATATCAGTTTCAACCTGCCGTAAACGGGAACTGATTTTCGCTAATTCAAATTCATCGCCACGAGCATAATCCGCTGCGATACGCAGTTGATCCGCGGCCTGCATTAAACGTCCCGAGCTATGATAATGCTCCGCTAACCAGACATGTGACTGACTTTTCTGCCCCATATCCCCATAGGCCTGAGCCAGTAAACGATACAAGGTTGCCGAAGACTCACCAACGTCCAATTGGCGTTGCAGAATGGGTACAGCTCTACGAGGTTGATTGGCCCTTAACAAAGCCTGAACCTGTTTAATGGACAAGGCCCAGTCATCGGGATAAACCCGTTGAAAGTCGCTGTAGATTGCCAGTGCTGCGTCCATTCTTCCCGAGGCTATTTCCACATCTGCCAATGCTAAATGATAACTTAATCGGTTATCGTCAGAAGCAATTAAGTCATTAATTTCATCACGCGCCTGAGTCAGGTTACCGTTTTTTAATAATGCCAGTGCATAACCATATCGTGTGGCTGACATATCTTCATCGGTATTTTCCTTTAATTTATCCTCATAAACTTTAATCAGCTCACGCATGTTAGAGTTTGACATCACTCTTAACTTTTCACGCATCAGATAAAACTGTTCCTGATCCCTTATCTGCGGACGAGGTGTCAAATTTGCAGCACGCCCCCGTGCATCGGCAATACGCGAACCGGTTATGGGGTGAGTTCTTAGAAATTCAGGCACCTGGCTTCCACCATAAAAGCGCCCCGCTACTTGCAACCTTTCAAAAAAACGAGGCATTGCATGGGGGTCAAACCCTGCATTTACTAATGTTTGCATCCCCAGATTATCGGCTTCAGCTTCATGGGCCCGACTATAATCCAGTTGCATCTGCACATTCCCGGCCTGCACGGCCATAATGGCTGCAGAACCGGCACTCGGATCTGCCACCCCCAATAAAGCCGCCGCAATCATAGCAGCCGTCATTGGCACACTCATACGCTTGGAACGTTCAAAATTACGTAAAATATGCCGCTGGGTAACGTGAGCAATCTCATGCGCCAGAACTGAAGCTAATTCACTTTCGGCTTCGCTGGTCAGCATCAGGCCGGTATTGATGCCGATAAATCCCCCCGGCGCAGCAAACGCGTTCACTGAGGTGTCAGGAACCACAAAAAATGTAAACGAACGGCCGGGATCATCACTGTTAGCGACCAGTCGATGGCCCAATGAACGGATATAGCTGTTCACTTCAGGGTCTTCTACCAGCGTGACGGATTGTTGTAAGCGCCAGTAAAATGACTGACCAACCTGATATTCCTCTATTGGCGAAACCAGTGCTCCAGCACTGTCACCCATTTCTGGCAATGCAATATCCAGATTTGCCTGAGCAATACCAGGATTACTCATTAATAAAACAAATATAGCGATCAGATATTTCATAATGCCTATAGACCTTGGCTCATTGAGACCGGTTCCGCAAAGACAAAAACACGACTAGCGTCTATTATGTAAACACAGCTTTTAAAGGAAATCAGTATGTCAGATTTTGATACAGAAATTGATACCTCAGGCTTAAACTGTCCGTTGCCAGTACTTAAAGCCCGCAAAATGCTTAATGAAATGACTTCCGCACAGCGTCTACGACTCATCTGTACGGATAGTGGTGCGCTAAAAGATATTCCTGCCTTTTGTAAAATGACGGGAAATCCGCTGATAAGTAGCGACGAAATCGACGGAAAACTGTATTTCATTATAGAAAAAGGGGCATGACATTATGGCCAAAAAACTCGCCATCATCGCAAGTAAAGGGACATTGGATGGAGCTTATCCACCATTTCTACTTGCATCAACCGCTGCGGCTTTGGGTTTTGAAGCAAAAATATTTTTTACCTTTTATGGCCTGCAACTACTTAAAAAAGACTTGTCATTGAAAGTCTCACCGTTGGGTAACCCGGCAATGCCGATGCCAGTTCCTGTACCAAGCATTGTGCAAATTATTCCCGGCCTGGAGGCATTTGCCACCTGGATGATGCAGCGGAAACTCAAAAAGAAGGGTGTGGCCAGTGTTGCTGAGCTACGAGATATCTGCCTGGAATCCGATGTTGAACTCATTGCCTGTCAAATGACAGTGGATTTGTTTGACTTTAAAAATACCGATTTTATTGATGGGATCAGTCATGGTGGTGCGGCCACTTTTCTGGAATTTGCCAGTGAAGCCGATATCACACTTTATATTTGAACCAGGCAATCTTTAATCACTGAACAGGAAGCCGCATTATGCAATTTGTCTGGAAGACTTTTTTAAAAGGCTTGGCTACGGTACTGCCGGTCACACTGACGCTTTATCTTATCTATTGGTTGGCCGTATCGGCAGAACGTGTGTTACGCCCGCTGATGATTGCCATTTTACCTTATGACTTCTACTGGCCCGGTCTGGGACTACTGGCTGCCATCGGCTTGATTTTTGTTATTGGTATCGCTGTAAATGCCTGGTTGGTAAAACGCCTGTTCGACATCGGTGAGTCAATATTAGATCGGATCCCCCTGGTTAAATCCATCCACGGTGCACTTCGTGACTTTACGCGCTTCTTCTCACGTGAAAAGCAGCAGGAAAACCTGAATCACGCCGTTGCCGTCACCATTGGCGGTGTGCAATTTATTGGCTTTCTGGTGAAAGAAGATGTCACTCATCTGTTGGAAATGGAAGGTGAAGAAAATAATCTGGTGGCGGTGTACTTACCGCTGAGTTATCAGATTGGCGGCTATACTGTCTGTGTGTCACGTGATCAAGTGAAATCATTGCAAATGTCCAATGAAGATACCATGCGCTGGATTCTGACAGCCGGTCTCTCTGATAGCGAAACCGAAACCCATCAACCTAAGATCATTGTTGAGAAATAATTTTTAAATGGTTTCTGACAAAGGACTGTCATTCTTTTCTTACGGTCCCTATGGCTACTACATTTTGGGGTTATTACTTTTCCCCGGCCTCAGCTTGGCTGAACCCGCTAACCAACCTTGTGATTCACTATTTTGTTACAGCAGTCAAAATCAAAACCTGCAATTTGAAAACGCTATGCGCCTGCAGTTTGATCGCGGTGTTTTTGATAACGATGGAGAAACTGATTTTCAAAATGCATGGAATATTCGTCGTGCCCGGCTCTCAAGCGGCGCCCAAATAGGCCAGTATTTATCAATCGATTTCACCTATGACTTTGCCAGAGATGATCGCTCCGCTATTCGAAATGCATTTGTAAGATATACCGGCTCCAACAACAGCAGATTCACTGTTGGACATTTTAAAGAGCCCTTTGGCATGGAACGCTTGACCAGTGTGCAGGATTTGGCCTTTATGGAACGCTCTCTGGCCAGCCAGTTAACACCGCCCCGCTCATTTGGTATGGAGTTTCACAAACACACTTCGCATTGGACGGCTGCTGCCGGTCTGTTCACTACGGGCACCGAAAGCAGCGGAAATGATACAAAATTCGGTACATCTGCCCGCATCACATTTGCCCCTAAAAGCGATGCTGGAAGCATATTGCATTTTGGCCTGGGAATCGCGCATCGAAATACTGACGGCCAGCAAGAAATTCGCTTTCGTCAACGTCCCGAAACCAGAAACACCGATATCAGATTAATCGATACCCAAACCTTTATTGCCGATAGCTACACCTATATAGGAATAGAATCTGCCATCGCCCGAGGCCCCTGGGCATTGCAAGCTGAATATATCTATAGTCATATAGGAAAGGCACGAATCAGCAAAATAGAACCCGGCAATACTATTCATTTTAGTGGCTGGCATATTGATCTGACCTGGATTGTCAGCGGTGAATCACAACCTTATAACCATGAAAAAGGCACTTTCGGACGTTTAAGACCTGCGCATTCTATTCAACATGGTGGCTGGGGGGCCTGGCGTTTAGGCGTAAGATTAAGTGATTTGGATTTAACGGATCATCCGATTACCGGTGGCCATCAGCGAAACTTTACTATCGGGATAAACTGGTTACTGAATCAAAACATTAGTATTAGTAATGAATATGTGAAAGTCCTGAAAGTTGATGGTGGCGAATTTGCCAATGTATCGCCGGCTATTTTTCAGTCCCGATTACAGATTATCTACTGAATTTTCAGTGGTGTCCCCGACAGGAGTCGAACCTGTGGCCTTCCCCTTAGGAGGGGGACGCTCTATCCATCTGAGCTACGGGGACATCGGCGGCAATTATAACAGGGCTGTTTTCGACAGACGAATACATAACCATCCAAACGGATGCCGACCGGACACAAATAATAAAAGCCCCTCAATAGGGGCTTTGATATTTAATTAAAACTCTAGGCATATCTTACCAAAGTGCTGATTCGTCTCCTGGTATTCAAATGCCTGCACGATGTCTTCCAAAGCAAATATACGATCAACAATGGGTTTCATCTCATTGACCTCGATAGCCTTGATCATTTCCTGTTGTTGGACTCTGCTGCCGACAAGCACACCCTGAAGCCTAACCTGCTTTACAAATGACTTCACGATATTTATGTCGCAGGTCTGTCCCGACAGGATACCGATTAATGAGATTTGACCACCTACACGGATGGCGCTGAGTGACTGCTCCAATGTTTCAGCCCCGCCAACATCTATGACGTGGTCAACGCCTTTACCATCATTGAGCTCTCGCGCCAGCTTGCCCCATTTGGGTTCTTTTTTATAATTAATCACATGATCCGCCCCCAGCGCTTTAAGCCGCTTGAGTTTTTCTTCACTAGATGAAGTTGCAATCACTTTTGCACCAGCCATTTTGGCAAACTGTAAGGCGAAAATGGATACGCCCCCGGTACCTTGAAGCAGCACAGTATCACCGGATTTGAGCGGATTAAAATCAAACAAAGCGCGCCATGCCGTCAGGGCTGCTGTCGTTAATGTTGCTGACTCTATATGAGACCAGCCTGAGGGTGACCTGGTGAAAGCTTCAGCCTTTGCTGTGACATACTCTCTGGCATAACCATCGACACCATCACCCGGCACCGTTGCAAAACCATCAACGACAGGTTCACCATTTAACCAAGATGGGAAAAAGGTACTGACGACGTTATCACCGACCTTAAATTCGGTCACGTCCGGTCCCACCTCTATTACTTCACCGGCACCATCAGCCATCGGTATTCTTTTCTCTGAAGCAGGCCAGAGTCCCTTGACGACGGCATAATCGTGATAATTTAGCGAGTTAGCATGAAGTTTGACCAGAATTTCGCCGCTTCTTGGTGATTTTGCTTCTGTTTCCCCTACGCTGACTTTATCAAAGCCACCACCCGCTTCGACGAAAATTGATTTACCTTTCATGTATGTTCTCCAGTTTGTCGAAACATACAAACTAACATTCAGGTTACAATAGTCAACCAGTTAACTTTTTGTAACCTAAAAATCATCATGAGCGAAAACAAGCAGACGTGTTATAAACCCTGCCCAGTTGAGAGGGGAATGAGAATTATCGGTAATAAATGGACCGGCTCAATTTTGTGGCACCTGAAAGATCACCCAATGCGCTTTAATGAAATTGCGAGACAACTTGCTGGGGCCAGTAAAAAAGTCCTGGCAGAGAGGTTGAAGGCAATGGAAGAAAATAAACTTATCACCAGAAAAGTGATCTCAAGCAAACCTGTCGCCGTCCAATACACCATTGCAGCCAGAGGATTGAGTGCATTGACTATCCTTGAAGAACTAAAATATTGGACGATTGAAAATAATCTTTAGTCTATCTTCTAGAGGACGCTCTATCCATCTGAGCTACAGGGACATCGGCAGCAATTATAACAGCCGTGGTCATAGCTATGAAGCGGACTTCGAGTTGAACAGAAGTCGACCGGCGGCGGCTCGGCTGTATGTCCTCTGCTATTGTTTAGAAACGTCCAAAACAAACACGTCAATTAGCCCTTTTAATTCAGATGTCAGTGTTTTTTCTAATCTGCTTTTAAGCTCATCAGCACTGCCGATGCCATGTTTTTTACGACCCGCTACTTTCTCATCACTACCAAACCATATTATAAGGAAAATGCCTTGATGCTCGGCATCAGGGTGAATAGAGTAGCGCTCATGTAGTTGTGCTGAAGCAGCTGTATATAATTCATCATGCCATTGCCCTTTGACCTCTGTTACAAGCAATCGTCTTCTACCACCGATCATCTTGGAGGCAGTAAAATCACATCGATTTGCAGACTTTAATTGGTGCTCCGGGGTGATAATAATGCCTCGGGGCTCCAGTCTGAGGTTTAGGCGTTCAGCAATAATCTCCGTCGCTCTAACTTCACCCAACCGTTCACCTTTCTCATAAAACCGGTCGGCCGAGTTGAACTCTCCTCCACAGAGCACTTTTTGGAAATCTTGCAACTCTTGAAGAATCAGTTGACGCAATCCCTCGACAGTCACTATTTCATCAAGGTCTAAAGTCTGAACAATTTCCCTTGGCTCGGGTGGTTTAAAGTCGCGTAGTGCTCTCTTTCTAATTTGCCCAGCATGAATACTCTTCAAATCATTGTGAAAATCTATGAAACGTGATTCAGCAAGAAGCCTCTCAAGCACAGGAATCGCAGCATCTGGATCATCAGAATCGATAGACCATATAATATCGGTCAAGAAGCGGTATGCAATTTCCTCTTTAGGACTGCCTGTACCCCAATTGTTTGGCAAATCAACCTTAGGCCATTTATCAATAAAGGCTTCAAGAATAGCTTCAATTTTAGTTGAGGTCAGCTTTGGCCAATATGGACGCTCACTTCGATTAAATCGCCCAGCTAGTCTTTCGAATATAATTAAAGTGTCTTTATCAGCTTTGAGCCAACCCCAGTATGTTGGGGGTGGCTCAGTAAGAAAATACCAAGCCCGAACTAACCAAAATGTTCGCTTATTTTCAATTTCTTCATCACCAGATGGTTCGGGAAAGCTAGTCATGTAATGTTTACATCGTTCCGCAATAACCTTGTTTAACTCATCGCGACAAACTTCTTTTGCCGCTATCTCAAAAAGCGTATCTAGTGCTGCAAGTTCTATCTCATCAAATGTTTTGAGCCATTCAATAGAAAGTGCGGAGCGTAAGCCAGTGAATATATCTTCACTTCGAAGCATCCAGACCTGAGGGTTTGGACAGCCCTCATGTGCTAATTGTGGTTCAACATACTGCCTAAGAAAGTCCTCAGCGGACCGGATGTCAGGAAAAATCAGTCGATCAACTTCAGTTCGTAAATTCTCTCTATCTTCTTCAGATATGGCCATATAGCCCATCTGGATATTGGTTCGAAGCGCCCTTAAAAGACGTAGGTCAACCTCTTCCAAATCCCCCTCAGCCTTCAAAATCTCTAAGCAAGCGGCAAAGAGGATAGTTACTGAGTATAATCCCTGCGAGGCGCATTGAAGCTCAGCGAGTCGCTGAAGATCAGGAACGTATTCGTCGATAAAGTCGAGGCAATTTCTGAGTGCATTTCTCACAAGCCTTTCATCGCCAAATTCCTGCTCAATTTTGTCCGGACTATTAAGCGCCAACTCAGCAAAGCGAACCAGCAAACTCCAATGACGGCCACCTTCTACCAGTTCTCGGTTGTCTTGAACATATTTGATGTTGTGAACGCGAACCTTGTTTTCTTTTACTAGACGACGTTTTGCTTTTCGCTTATGCCTAAAATCCAATCTTAGTTCGTCTTTTTTGTATCGTTCTGCAGCAAGGTTAGACTTAGCCCACTCTCGCATGAATGCCTGCTTCATGGAAGCTTGCTCACGCATGTGTCGACGTAAGTTGTCAGAGCCTAGTTTTTTATCTCTATAAAAATTATGAGTTGCTATAAAACTTGCCCATAAATCCAGGTTATCATTTTCAAATGCCAAATCGGCTATAAATCGATAGTCGTCAGGTTTAAAGCACAGGCCATTGTGGGCGCGAGCACTAAACTTTTGTACCTTTGTCTTAAATATCTGGTCTCGGTCTGTCATGCTCTGGAACACATAAGCGATGATACCTTGGCGAAGTTCATCATTTTCTTGGAGAGCATGAACCGAATGGCTATCTGTAGATGACTTTTGTTTGTGAAAGTTAAGGTTTCCAACCCATTGCCAGACACGTCCAGGTTCATATGGTGGATTCGACACTTCGAAGTAATGGTCTAGCATTAACCCAATTATCTTGCTGATACCATTTCTGCAATAACACTGGATATATTTCTTACCACACCTACATGCTAAATCTTTAGTTAAATTATCTAGGAGCCTCTCGACCAGTGCCGGTGTCAGACTCGTAATTAATTGATTTATGAAATATCGCCCACCGATCACTCGTTCTCGTTGATTAGGATCCTCAGGGTAAAGGCCCACACAAGCCTGAAAAAATTCAACTAGATATGTGAACTCGAATGTGTCTGGCCCTACTCTTTTGATGATGTTAGCAACAACGGTCAATGAAGGTTGACTTGCTTCAGAAATTAAAGCGTCCAAGTCATCACTTATCTCCCAATCCTTTAAATCTAGCAGGCAGTTACTTGCTAAGATGCGATTAGATTCACTTTCCAATGGCAGTAGCACTATTTGGCGCAAATCTTCCTTCAACAACCTGATTGCTGGTGACCCAGACAACATTTCCAGTATCAAATTACGTAACTGACCATTATTTCCGGCCGACAGAAGTGGTTTGATCTCATCCAAAACTTCATCTGTGAAAAAACCAGCAACACTGAACCTGCGCCAAAAGTCGCCTCTTCTGAAGTATGGGTCAATAGACTCGATTTCTTTCAGCTTTTGAATTAGCAATCGCTTAGAAGAATGAATAAGCTGTGAGGGGTCTCCATTGGCAAGTACAGCATAAGGATCAAGTTCAATTGCGGCCTCTTGGATTGGCTTATTACCCAATGCTGCCATCCAGCCCAGCAAACCTCGTAACTCATCTCTTACGATAGAATTTGGAGCAATAATGGGTAAACATTTGCTCAATGTAAGAGGATCTGACGAATTTGCTATTCTTTTTGTTAGATAATCTGCAGCACAGTACTCGGAGACAATTTTGTGTACGTGACGATGATGATCTGCAACATCACTGAGCGTAAAAAGTCGAGTTGCCAGAATAGCTTCCGCACTAGCACCATAATTACAAAGTGAAGCTAGTAGAGGGTAAATCCTGTCCTCTGCCACTTCCGTAGTACTAACCCCTTCAGCACCTGACAACAATAGCTTGGCGAAAACTTCAGATGCGATCTCTATTTTTTGATTAGTCGAGATTTGCGAACCAACCCGAGCTACAGTGCTGTTAACCTCTTTTGCTAATCGTTCGACTGCTTGAACAAAAATTGAACGCTTGTCTTTGAAATGTCCCTCGCTTTCTACGTATGCATCAGCAAACAATTTCAAAAACTGTGGGTTTGGAAGTAGAGTTTCGAGATCAAAGCGAGACACTTCAGCCTGAAACGAAGAGAAATCTTTTCTTTGCAAATGATGCTCATAGATAGCTTCTTGTTCAGCATCATTTAACTCACACAATCTAACTACCGAGGGAAGAAGTCCAAAATATTCCTTGAATGTGTGTGTTGCAGCTGCATCCCACTCACTGGAACGACTGGAAATTATAAGGTGAGTGGGATTTGATTTTCTAGCATTAACCAATATCTGATGTATTCCAGTTTTATCTATTTTGGCTAACTCATCAAACGCATCAATTACCAGCGGACAACTCTCCGTAGTAGCCCCTACATGACCAAAAAAATTTGCCGTTACAGCAGAGGTTCCTAATTTGTTAGCAAGACTATTCAATAGCTCTGTTTTACCAGCACCAGGCTCAGCCAAAACAACAATGAATTTTGAGTCTGCCAGAAGCTCATCTTCAGTGTATGTCTTATCTAAAACTAAAACTTTACGTGGTAGATAGAAGTCACGTGTCATAGTGTAATTTTGGTTTGCGTACATTTCATCGTTCCAGAGCCTAAACGAAAGCTTACTTAAACGCCATCCTTGGCTTCCTACCTAGGCTTGCTAAACTGTCTTAAATCAAGCCACAGAGCCGATCATGGACTATAAACAGAAGCTTACCCCTTCCCTCGCTATCAAGCTCAGTCAGACCAAAACTGATAAGCATTTTGAGGTGACGGATACTGTAATTCCCGGCTTTAAATTGAAGCTGTATATCTCTGGCACGATGACTTTCAGCCTAATGTATACCGCTCCCGATGGTCGTCGGCTTCGTTACACGATGGGTACCTACCCAGCTCTATCCATTCCAACCGCTCGTAAGATTGCTGAAAAGCTCTACGCCGAAGTTAAGCTTGGTCGTGACCCTCAGCGTGAAAAGCAAACAGCCCGTGAAGTGAAGCCAGTGCCAAAGCTGGGCGATTTCATTAACGACACTTATCTGCCTTGGTTTACCACACACCACAAAGCACCCAAAGCAAAACTTCCTTTTAACCAATTCAAGCATCTGTTCAGTAAGCGTCTGGATAAAGTAACTGCATGGGATATTGAAAGCTGGCGGGCAAAACGTCACAAAGAAGGTTTAAACGCGACCACCTCCAACCGATATATCGGTACGCTCAAAGCAATGTTCAACAGAGCAGTCGAATGGGAAGTTATTGAGCAGAATCCGATCGCAAAGGTAAAAAAACAGAAGTCGGATAGTCGTGCGATCGTTCGTTATCTCTCAACTGATGAAGAAGCACGTCTCAGAGCTTCCCTGAGATCGCGTGATCGTCGTTTAGCTGAATCTAACCCCTTTTATGCTGGTGGCCGTTTCGTGAGCTTAAAAGCGATCTTGGGCGGTTATGCCGATCACATTCATCCGATGATATTGCTATTGATGAATACCGGCATGAGACGTGGCGAAATGTTTAATCTCCGTTGGCAAGATGTGGATTTCGTTAATAAGCGAATAACGGTTATTGGTAATACATCAAAAACCGGACAAACACGTTATATCCCGCTTAACGTTGAAGCGTTTAACGTTTTACAAATGTGGTCAAAACAAACCCAACGTGAAACCGGATTTGTATTCATTGGAAAGAACGGTTCACGTTTCACGAATATCGATAAAGCATGGAAGGTTTTATTACGTGAAGCCAAAATTAACGATTTTCGTTTACACGATTTACGTCATCACTTTGCGAGCCGATTGGTATCTGCAGGTATCGATTTGAACAGCGTAAGAGAGTTACTGGGTCATAGTGATATTAAAATGACACTCCGTTACGCTCACTTAGCTCCGGGACGTTTAATTGATGCTGTTGCTGTGTTAAATCAATAAACAACATTCGTTTAATTAAACGATCCTGAACGTCTTTTCTAGACGCATTAATTTCTTCCCGCTACACCTCTACAAACCCAATTAAATTAAGGCCCCATAATGATCATACAGATCGTTCTAATGGGGTTTTTACGGCTGAAATTCGCCTCATTCCGCATATTATGGGTAAGGTTTAATCGTAACTCAAAAATCCCTCTCTGACTTATCTTCCCCCGACATGAAGCACCAAGCAGAAGATATAATTCCATCCGGAAAATAAAAAGTCCTAGAAATTACCGAAGTACTTGAAGGTGATGCCGCCTTTAAATTCCACCTCCCGGAAAAACAGCCTTATAGAGCCGACAATACTCGGAAGTAAAGTTAGAAAAAAACGCAGAGCGGCTTTAAGGCCGAAGGCCGTGCCGCTCCACTCTTAAGATTTATTCTTTATTTCTTTTATACTCTTAGCACACACATTCATAACAAAAAACATAAATTACAATCACTTAAAATCAATAACTGGTGTAATAACTGGTTCCATAATTGGTAACTAAACTAGAGGGATATTAGAAATTTACTATCAACCTCAGCAAGAGCTTCGTTGGTAGATTTCAACTTTTTCATAAAATTACTCGGAGTTATTTTTTCCCCTGATAGAAGTTTATAAATATCCGCCATAGCAGTTGGTGATCTGCTTAGTGTTAAATAAGCACTTCTCCATATATTCAATCTATCCTCAAGATTGCTAATTAATTTAGCACCTCGATGTGGATTCTGTGTTGCAGCATCTATTAGGTCCAACCTTACGCCATCAATTTTTTGTTCTATTCTCGAAAGCATTTTTTTTACGTTCTTTGTCTTAATTACAACTGTTTCTATCTGCATTTCAAAAGTTAATGCCATAAATTGTGCTTTTTTTTCGGCAGTTAAATTTGATGAGGCAACTCGGAATGCATGGGAATAATCAAACTCTTTTGACTTCATCACATGTAAAAATAGATTGTCAAAGCGTCTGGTGGCTCTGTGATCTGGATACTTTCTTCTAATCCACTCCAGATCGAATATTTGAACGTCTCGGTTAAAATTAGTAACTGTCTCGTCCCACCCGTCAATACTAATAGAGGCTGTAGGCCGCATATTCCTTCGACGCGGAGCTATGTCTCGCATTGATAGTAAAATATTACATATGTAGAAATTTAAACGATTTACCTCGTCATAAGATCTTGGGGAGATACTATTAAGTTCTTCCATTAATTCAGACGAGGTCATATTGAAACGACGCTCAAGATTTTTTCTGCTTTCAGAATTCTTTACTTGCGTTAAATCCTTCAAATATTTTGAAAGCTTTATGCCCGGATTATTGTCCTGCCCCTCATGCACTTTATTGTAGTAAAGCTCTTTGGATTCCTCTCTATCTTCATCTTCATCCAAGTCGATACTTATTTCTGGCATAAAAAAGAGATCGTCAGGATTGGGAATACCCAACTTTCTTCGTTCCCGATTTCTTTTTTTACTCTCCTTTGATTCTTCCTCAATTAAATCCATTAAGTCTTGCAGGTTAAAATTGGTTTCTTCATGTGAATCTTTCATTTTGAGCTCCTTTTATATTTCATTTAAAGAAGCTAACTAATTATTCACACACTTTTAGGCATTGGAATAGGAGAAGTAACATTGCCAACAAAACTCCTCGCTATGCATTGGTACATAAAGGTTACAAAAAAGCCCTCTGCGGATGGGATACAAGCTTATGAGTTTTTTTGCGCTTGGGGGCTAAGATCAACTTAAGGTCAACGTTAAACAGGGTTTACAGAGCAAAATTATATGTGACGTTGATGTTTGGTCACCTTCTTAGCCTCAAAAACACCACTCCGGCAGTTAATTTGGTATCTTCCATTCTTGATAAAGAAGAAAAATCATAGGGACTTAACAGTGAAAAGATGGGCATTTGTTGATTGTTTCGAGGAGGTTAACTTTCGAAATATAGATTTTTCTGATTACGAGAGAATAATATTATTCTCTGTGGCAGATATACACCTTCCATTGGGGCCGATTCTTCCAACTTTGGAAATAATTGTAGAACGCACAGAAGCAGTAACCCAAGAACAACTGAATCATGCTTTAACCTTCTCTATCAGCAAATATCACTCAACCACCAAGAGAAACGTATGTTTTGATATTTACTCTAATTACATCTCCCAAACAAAGAGTGATGCTCTTCTAAGAGCAGAAGATAGACATTGTTATGTATATGACCTACCACCACGCTCAACTATAACTATCGAACAAGCCTTGCAGAATACAATCTACAAGCTCAATAGTTACGCTGATAAGCGATGTAGACCAAGGGGAACCGGGATAATGATTGAACTCTTAAACCATGACTGGCGGTGCATTAGAGGAAAAGTGCCCGCAGACACTATAATTCTTGAAATGAAATCGAGAGGCTTGATAAGACAAGCCAGTAATGGAATATATTTCAGTTTTTAATAGTGATGGCTAAGCCGGATAGTGACCGGAAGAACGGTCATAAGCACAGCAAATTCATGGGATTACCTTGTAGTACCGACATCCTTCGATACCCACCCGGAGGACTTAGGAGGGGGACGCTCTATCCATCTGAGCTACGGGGACATCGGCGGCAATTATAACAGCACTCGCAAATCACTTTTACCCACCTTATTTTTTAAGCTGGGTGTATTTCTTTTTTCACCTGGATACGAACTGTCTGTTTAGAACAGGAACTGATAAGGTCTATACCACGATCTAATATAAAATTGGTTATTGGCTAATCTGATTTAAACGTCAGGGCTACTAATTAAAAATTCGAAAGGTCAAGCAATGACAGAGACACGAAAATATTCATCCCAAGTGGTAGATGGTACTGGTAAAGCACCTGCCAGAGCGATGTTACGCGCCGTCGGGTTCAATGATGCTGATTTTCAGAAACCGCAAATTGGCATTGCCTCGACCTGGAGCATGGTCACGCCATGTAATATGCACATTAATCAGCTGGCCGACTTTGCCTGCGAAGGCGCTGACGAAGCCGGTGGTAAAGGGGTTATCTTCAACACCATCACCATTTCTGATGGTATTGCGAATGGCACGATTGGCATGAAGTATTCACTGGTGTCCCGTGAAGTGATTGCCGATTCGATTGAGGCTGTTGCTGGATGTGAAGGGTTCGATGGACTGGTCGCCATCGGTGGCTGTGATAAAAACATGCCGGGCTGTCTGATCGGCCTGGCCCGTCTGAATCGTCCTGCGGTATTTGTTTATGGCGGGACCATTCAACCTGGCGCGAATCATACGGATATTGTGTCGGTGTTTGAGGCGGTTGGAAAGCATGCCCGGGGGGATATGTCCTCGGCGGAATTAAAACAGATTGAAAAAACAGCGATCCCCGGTGCCGGCTCCTGTGGCGGCATGTACACCGCCAATACCATGGCTTCAGCGATTGAAGCATTGGGTATGAGCCTGCCGAACAGTTCAGCACAGGAAGCCATCTCTCCCTCAAAAGCAGCGGATTGCCGCCGGGCCGGCGCTGCAGTGATGTTTCTGCTGGAGCAGGATATCAAACCTACCGACATCATGACCAAAAAGGCTTTTGAAAATGCCATCACCACATTGGTCGCACTGGGCGGTTCGACTAATGCCGTCTTACATATGTTAGCAATGGCGCATGCCGTGGATGTTGAATTGACGTTAGAGGATTTTGCACGAATCGGCCGTCAAGTTCCGGTACTGGCTGATCTGCGTCCCAGCGGCAAATATATGATGTCGGAACTGATTGCCATCGGTGGTATTCAACCTTTGATGAAAATGCTTTTGGCGCGAGGTCTGTTGCATGGCGATTGCCTCACGGTGACCGGCAAAACTCTGGCTGAAAATCTGGCCGATGTGGCCCCCTATTCTGCAGATCAAGATATTATTCGTTCATTTGAGAACCCCATCAAAAAAGACAGCCATCTGGTCATTCTCAAAGGCAATTTAGCCCCTGAAGGCGCGGTCGCTAAAATCACCGGCAAAGAAGGTTTACGTTTTACTGGCAAAGCCCGGGTATTCCACTCTGAAGAAGAGGCCCAGCAGGACATTATAAATGGCACTGTGGTAAAAGGTGATGTCATCGTTATCCGTTATGAAGGCCCTAAAGGCGGCCCTGGCATGCGGGAAATGCTCAGCCCGACTTCCGCCGTAATCGGCAAAGGCCTGGGCAACGACGTTGCCTTAATCACCGATGGTCGTTTCTCCGGTGGAAGCCACGGCTTTGTGGTCGGACACATCACCCCCGAAGCTTTTGATGGCGGCCCGATCGCGCTGATTGAAAACGGCGATGAGATTACTATTGATGCAGAAACGGCTGAAATAACCCTTCACCTGAGCGACAGCGAGATCCAAAAAAGACGCATGGCATGGAAACCTATTGCCCCCCGCTACACCCGGGGGCTTTTAGCTAAATATGCCAAAACCGTTTCTTCGGCATCTGAAGGCGCAGTGACGGATAAAAATTTATGAGCACAGAAACACAGACCTCAAATGCTTATACCTAAACGGGAATCATATAAATCGATAATTTTTATTAATAATCATAGATATAGATACTTTCCAATCCGTCAAACAGCGGTTAAGGAAAATACTGCCCCCTAATAGGTAATATCCGCTGTTGCAACTGATGTCAGATGTTTAATATGTGAACTGTAGCAAATAGTTTTTTCTCTCGTTAAGGAGTTTCATCATGTGGACTAAACCAGAATACTCAGATATGCGTTTCGGCTTTGAAGTTACCATGTACATTTGCAATCGCTAAACGCAAAAATGCGCTAACAGAAAGCCCCTTCAAAGGGGCTTTTTTGTATCTGGTGTTTATAGGTGTTCTTTCAGTTTTGCAGAACCCCTATACTGCATTTGTAGAATATTTTATTTAACTAAGTCTTAACAAATATTGGAGAGCCGCGATGTCATCTATTCCGCAATGCCGCATTGAACAGGCAGGCTCCGCAACTGAGCCTTTTTTTGTTATCCGTCAGGATGTTGATGGAATACAAGAAACCGTGGATAAAAAGTTTGAAAGTCATCAGCAGGCGCTGGACTACATTCTGGCTCAGGGGTGGCAGGTTCAGCGTGACAGGCCAGCAGACTCTATGATTATTGCCTCCAGATTCCTAAAACCCTGATTGAGAGCTGTGTGAGTACACTATTCCTCTATAGCTACCACCTGAATTGATTATCAACCACTATAAAAAACCGGCTGAAGCCCGGTTTTTTTGTAGTTACAGAACAGTTGAACCGAATCAGGTCTTGGGAACAGCGGCGGTTTTCAACATATCGATCATCGCTGCTGATGCACCAATATGCTCAGCAATTTGAATATGGACATCATGAAACCTGGCCCGGGTACTATCAACATCATGCGGAATATCTTCCGTTACATGCCGTCCGGAATTTAAAAAGTACGGCAACACCGTAATGTGTGTTGCACCATCGTTTACGCAGTTTTCGATTCCATCCGCTATTAATGTATCTGCCAGTTCGAGAAAAGCGGCCTGAACAATATCATAGTGCTGAGCACATTGTGTTTTGAGTTTTTCGGCCAGCTCAATGACTTCGTCATTGGAACGCTGACGGCGACTGCCATGGGCAACAAGTAATAATGCTTTCATAATAAATATAATCCGCTTAGCGATGTGAATTGCATGTGAACACAATGCAGATCAAACCGCTAATAGTAAATGATGACTATCTAAATAGGATGGACAGCTTCGATCTGTGCCAGCATAATGCGGAGATAAGAAAGATTTCTATTTAAACCGAACAACAGACACGGATTCAAGGATAAGACATCTGTTAATAAAACTGCCTATGCAGGGAAGTGACGGAAGGGCAACCTTGATGGGGAACGTGTCTTGGCAAACCAATATGGTCGTCCTGACAATTTAAAGCCTTATGAATCAGCAAGGAGACTGAGTATTCTTAAGAAGACCAAAGAGGTATTGATCATTGATGATCAATCCACCGGCAGAACGATATTGGAAAAAATTATCCAGCAAATTGGTGACAATATTCATGTTACAGCGCTGGGTAGCCCCTCCGTGGCGCTGAAATGGCTTGACCACCATGAGGTTGATTTAATCGTAACGGATTATCGTATGCCAGAAATTGACGGCATAGAATTTATCCGGCGTGTCCGCCAAATTCCAGCTTTACAAAGTGTGCCTATTATGATGATCACCGTCGTCAGTGAAAAAGCCGTGCGCTATGACGCACTGGATGCCGGGGCCACGGCTTTTCTGACTCGCCCTATTGATCAGATTGAATGCCGAACCAGTTGCCGTAATCTGTTGCAGATGCATGAACAGCATTTAATTATCGAAGATCGTGCTAACTGGCTGGCACGGCAGGTTGAAATCGCCACTGAACAGATTATTTTACGAGAAAAGGAAACCATTATCCGTTTGGCCAAAGCGGGAGAATACCGTGATGAAGGAACCGGAAATCATGTTATTCGTATGGCCAAATATTCCCGTTTTATCGCAGAAGCATTGGGCGTATTCGATGAACAGCAATGCGAAGATCTCGAATATGCTGCCCCCATGCACGATATAGGTAAAATTGGCATTCCGGACAGCGTTTTACTGAAGCCGGGAAAACTGGATCCGGACGAATGGGAAATCATGAAAACCCATACGACGATCGGACACGAAATACTCTCAGACAGTCAATCAAAATATATGCATATTGGTGCTGTCATCGCATTACATCATCACGAACGATATGATGGAAAAGGCTATCCAAATCAATTAAAAGGTGAGGATATTCCACTTATTGCCAGAGTGGTGGCAGTGGCAGATATTTACGATGCTTTAGTTTCCGAAAGGCCTTATAAAAAAGCCTGGTCCAATGAAGATGCCTGTCGTTACATAGAACAAAGTGCCGGAACACAACTCGATCCGCGTTGCGTACAAGCTTTTTTTGACCGAATTGATGCGATCCAGCAGATTCAGGCTGAATATGCTGATTAATATTGTTCTTTAATCATGAGTAACGCTCCCGTACCTCCTCAGAGTGGAAACTGGCTGTCACGACTGGCGGCCAACATGCCGAAAACAGGGGATACAGAGCCCGAACAGGCAATAAAAATCCGTCTGACGCTGGGTATTGCATTATTACTTTATTTTTGTGTGCCATGGGGCGTTGAGAAAACCTTTCTTGAAAACCTCGTCAGTTTACCCAGTTTAATTACACTGGCTTACTACTCGCTGGCAGTAGTCATTGCGGTAGCATTGTTTCTCAACCCCAAACCTTCACCGATTAGAAGGGTTTGTGGCATTTTGCTGGATCTCACTGCACTCTCCATCGTTATGCTGATTGCCGGTGAACAAAGTGTATTTTTGTTTGTTTTGTATCTCTGGGTCATTCTTGGCAACGGCTTTCGCTTCGGGGTGAATTACCTGTATATCTCACTGGTCGTTGGAATGATCGGCTTTACTATTGCCATTCTGAACGGCGAGTACTGGTTGCATCCACAGCATGAACCCTTTGGGTTCAGTCTTTTATTTTTATTGCTGATTATTCCATTGTATTCCGCTTTTCTGATCAAAAAACTTCATGTCGCGATCGCCTTATCAAAACAGGCTAATGAAGCTAAAAGCCGCTTTCTGGCGAATATGTCGCATGAACTGCGAACGCCATTAAATGGTGTGATCGGTATTGCAGATTTAATGGCAGAGACGCAACTCAGTAAGCAACAGCATGATTTTGTTAAAATCATGAAGACCTCAGCACATACTTTGCTCAGTCTGATTGAAAATGTGTTGGATATCGCCAAAATCGAAGCAGGCAAGATATTAATCAGCGATAAGGCTTTCGATTTACACCAGTTATTAAACAGCATCATTGCCATGCAAAAGCCGATGGCGAACGGTAAAGGATTACATATAAATTGCTATATCGATCCTGCTCTGCCCTTTTCCATAAACGGCGATTTACAGCATCTGCGACAGGTTCTTATCAATCTTATTGGTAACAGTATTAAATTTACTGATAACGGCGCCGTTAAACTTTCAGTACATGAAATAAAACGTAAATCGAATCAGAATCTGTGGATCCGCTTTGAAGTGAGTGATACCGGGATTGGAATTCCACAGGAAGCGCTGCAACATATCTTTGATGATTTTACGCAGATTTCACCTGATACACTGAACAAGGGGGGAACCGGTTTAGGCACAACTATCGCCAAAGAACTGGTTGAATTGATGGGAGGTGAGATTGGCGTATCCAGTGAACTGGGAGAAGGTACGCTGTTCTGGTTTGAATTGCCTTTCACCGCCAATGAAACAAATGAATTAACTTTATCTGAGAGCCCTATGCTGATTTTAAGCACCGATTCACTGCACGACCTACTGAAACCCATTATTGAAGGGTGGTCGGTGAACTACCAACATGTCGACAGTACTGCCAAAGCTTTTTCAGCTTTGATTCGCGCGGCTGAAAATCAAATACCGTATCAAACCGTTATGCTGGATCAGGATTGCATGCATGAAATAGATCCAATCCAGTTTGCCAATATGATTCATGGCGAGCCCTTGTTAGCCAATACCGCACTGATTTTGTTGAACCCATCAGATGCCAGCAAGCGGGATCCCAGATTGCGCCATCATTTCATTTGCATTGTGCATGATGTTAAGGAAAAACCGGTTTTATTCAACGCCATTCACGCAGCCCAAAGCAATCATGCCATCCAGGATGAAAAAGTCATCACACTGGCAGAGCATTATGCGGCTCAGTCTTATGCTAAATCCTTAAATATTCTGATCGCCGAAGATAATCTGGTTAACCAGCAGGTTCTACAGGGCATACTGTCTCATGCAGGACACACGGTATTACTTGCAAGTAGTGGTGAACAGGCGCTGGATATTCTGAGTCAACAAATTGACAGTATTGAAATGCTGATTCTGGACATGAACATGCCGGACTATAGTGGACCCGAGGTTATCCGTGCCATGCGTTATATGGATACCGGTCACGATATACCGATTATCATATTAACCGCAGATGCCACGCCTCAGGCAAAACAGCGCTGCCTGGAAGCCGGGGCCAATGAGTTTCTGACCAAACCGATTGATTCCCGCTCATTGCTGGAATCCATTGCCCGCCTGGCACTTAATAATCAGGAGCAGATTAAAACCCGCAAACCGGCTCATCAATCCTCGCTATCGTCGCAAAAATGGTGTGATCCACAGGTGTTAATTGAGTTAGCTAAGTTAGGTGGAGGAGAAGCCTTTTTACAGCTTTTATTTGATGGTTATAAAGAAGATGCGACAAAACATCTGCAGTTGATTCGTCAAGCGGCGCACGATGATTATCTGACCTACCGCGAAAGTTTACATGCATTGAAAGGCTCATCATCCGAATTAGGGGCAAATACTGTTGCAGAGCTTTGCCGTCAGGGAGAATCCTACAAACCCTTTGATATCGGCTCTGTTCAGGTATTACGCCTTACCGAAAAGCTGGAACACGCTTTTTATCAAACCCTGAGCGAATTGGAGACCGCCCTTAAAGATCAAGGGCACTCACAAAAAGCTGATCATTAATTCTGTGCTTCGCTGGTTGACTTAGCTGTTTGCCGATTGACCAGCCGCGTCATCATCCGGATATCCTTGCTGGTCAGGTTTAATGCTGCATCAGCCCAGACATTGGCAATCGCGACCAGCTCTTCATAGCTCACGGTATTACATAGATCTTTAATACGGGACATGGCTTTATAACTGTTTGGCGATTTTTTAGCCGCTTTAATATATTTGTACAGAGCCAGTTCGCCTTCACCTTTTTCGGCCAGAATATCGATTGCACCCATTTCATAAAGCTCTTCAGCAGTATAAAGCGCTCCGGACAGAATCATTTTCTCCGCATTGGCAGCACCCACTTTACGGGATAATAATGTGTAAGCTCCCATACCCGGAAACAGATTAAACAACACTTCCGGTAAACCTAATTTGACCCCTCGCTCGGCAATTATAATATTGCTCGACAGGGCGGCTTCAAAACCACCACCCAGGGCATCTCCCTGAATCAGACTGACCGTAGTCAGATCACAATTAAAGTGGAACATATTGTCGTAAAGGATATCCACACAATGAATGGCATAAGCCAGCAAGGCATCACGGTCATTTTTTTCAATCAGTGAAGTAAACAGATTTAAATCACCGCCCAGATTAAATACTCCGTCAACACTGGAACCAACCACCAGATAATCATATTTTTCCTGATTGGTTTGTTGCATCTCAGCTTTTACATTTGCCAGATAATCTGATAATTCATTTAGCAGGGTCGGGGTAAAACATGGGCGGGGAGCAGCATCCATCATAAACCAGCCGATTTTATAGGTTGGGTCATAATAAGTGTTCAGATGTTGATATTGCTTTCCCTGTTTCTGGTCAAGACCAGCGTCATTCTCGTCTCTGAGTTTCACAACAGCGTTCATCATTTTCTCCTTAAAAGGGCTTGGGCTGCCAATCATCAAGTGACTGAAATCTGTCACTAAAATGGGTTCAATTAAGGATTAGCACGAAGTGTGCCGTTAATCACAAATTTTAGTTAGTGGAAGAGACTATCTGCATCAAAGCTTTCAAATGAGCCACACTGGCTTTGGCATTACCGGTCAGGTTATAACCTCCTTCAAGTACCGAAACAAGCCTGCCATCACAATGCTGTTTGGCTAATCGCAGCATAATTTGTGTCAGTTTAATAAAACCATGATCGGTGACTTTATAACATCCCAGCAAGTCATCCTCGCGGCTGTCAAAGCCTGCTGAGATCAGGATTAAATCCGGTTTGAATTTTGCCACAGCTGGAACAAGTTTTTCTTCAAACGCAGCAACAATTTCTGCATCTCCGGCCCCACACGGCAAATGCACATTTATATTAAAACCTTTTCCGGTGCCGCCACCTGTTTTTTCCGGAGAACCTGTACCGGGATATGCCTCTGCATCATGCGTTGAGAAAAACAGGACCGAAGGATCATGATAAAAAGCCCATTCAGTACCATTGCCATGATGATAATCCCAGTCGACAATTAAAATTCGCTTTAATTTATAGCGTTTCTGAGCATATCGGGCGGCAATTGCGACATGGTTGTAATAACAGAAACCCTCTTCTTTTCCGGTATTGGTTGCATGATGTCCAGGGGGTCTTGAGGCACAAAAAACATTATCCAGTAACCCTTTACAGACAGCATCAACAGCAACCAGTACGCCCCCCGTTGCCAGCATAGCGGCCTGATGTGCTTTTGAGTCGTGACGCTTTATTGACGCTATGTGGGTTGCTGAGTGAATCAGGAGTAATTCTGAATCAATATTGCCTTTGGGTTTTAACAACGTCACGTTTGACAGCAATTCACTGACTTCCAGCTCATCCATCAGCCGGTCATATCTTGCCGGGGACTCAGGATGCTGAGGCATTATATGATAATCGGCGAACCGGGGATCGATAACCAGACCAGTTAACGCCGTTGGGCTTGCGGCCGGGGTTTTGGTACTGATGGCTCCTAATACCCCTAACTTTAATACATCTCTGCGTTGCATATCTGGTTTCCAGAACTGGCTGGCCATCTTTCAGCCATTTTTATAAATCATACACTTCACCATACACCCACAATATGACTGACTTCAAAAGATCATTTTCCAGTCATGCCTCAATGCTTATCTTGAGACCTGGCCCTCGTGAGGTGATTCATGGTTCTGTAAAATTCTGCAATCTATATCGCATTCCTCAGGCTTAACGCATCGGGATAGGGTTGCAGATATGCCTGTTCGGCTATATAGGGGTCCGGGTGATTACTAAAGTGGTGCTTCAACAATGTAATCGGCACAATCAGCGGTAATTCCGCTGTGCGATAACGATTGATAATGTCAGCCAGTTCCTGTTTTTCTGATCTGGAAAGCTTTTGCTTCAAATACCCCTGAATATGCATTAAAACATTAGTATGTGTTTTCCTTGACGCAATTCTCGATAAAACGGTCATTAACTCAGAAAAATAACTTTTTGCTAACGTGTCTATGTCATGTTTTCCGGCATCTGCCAGCATCCGGCCCAGCTCGCCATAGTCCTTGGGTGAATGGGCCATTAAGGTGTATTTATAACGGGTATGAAATTGAATCAGTTTGTGGTGGGTTAACCCACTATCAACCAGTTTCTGCCAGTCATGATAGGCAAAAACGCGGGTAATAAAATTCTCACGTAACAAAGGGTCATTCAATCTGCCTGACTCTTCCATCGGCATCAATGGATGCGCTTTTTTTAAAGCATCAGCATACAGACCTCTTCCCGGTTCAGGGGCTGGACAACCATTTTCCTGATACACCTTAACCCGAAAAAGACCACAGCTGGGAGAGTTCTTCATAAAAATATAGCCGCATAAATCACTGTGCTCCCGCGCTTTTTGTTCCCCAAAGGCGGTTAACTTATCGGTATAGTTCAAACGGTCATCATGGACAGCAACAGCCTGTGGTGATTCTACATCCCCAATCAGACGGATTGGCTTTCGGGGTATGCCCATCCCAATACCGACCTCAGGACACTCAGGCACAAACTCAAAGAAACGTGACAAACTCTCAGTGCAGAGGCGCAGATGTTTATGTCCGCCATCAAAACGCACGGATTCTCCTAATAAACAGCTGCTGATTCCGACTTTTATCCGCATCAAATACTCGTTAAACCGTTAATAAATGGTTTTATCCTTAATGTTAGTAAACTTTGCCAGCTGTTATGACTCTATACAAGCAATAATCATAATTAATAAGAGGAATTTATCATGGCGGCTTATTTAATAACCGGTGCGACAGGACTCATCGGCCAAGCGCTGTGTCAACGACTTTTAAACAATGGCGAAACCGTTTTTGCGTTAAGCCGTAATTGCCAGCGAGCCCGAAAAATTCTTGGTTCCCAGGTGTACTGTGCTGAATCAGTTGACGCTTTCCCCGCTGAGACTACTATTGATGTTGTGATTAATCTGGCTGGTGCACCGATTGTGGATAAACGCTGGACCGAGACACGTAAACAAAAACTTCTCGACAGCCGTGTCACTTATACACAGGATTTAATTCAGCAACTGTCAAAACGTTCCAGTCTGCCCAACAGTTTCATCAGTGGTTCTGCAGTAGGCTGGTATGGCAACCAGGGTGATACAGTACTGACTGAGAAAAGCAGTTTTAAACCCGACTTCAGTCATGAATTATGTGAACAATGGGAAAACGCAGCTTTAACTGCAGAATCTCTGGGAATGCGCGTCGCAATCGTACGCACAGGCTTAGTTGTCGCACCTGATGGTGGTTTTCTGAGCAAAATGCTCTTGCCTTTCAAAATGGGGTTGGGTGGCCCAATAAGCGATGGTCAGCAATATATGCCCTGGATTCATATCGATGATATCTGTCGGCTTTTTCTGTTTCTGGCTGAAAACCCAAGGCTTACAGGTGTTTTTAACGGCACCGCTCCCCGTCCGGTAACCAATCAACAATTCAGTGAAGCTCTGGCAGAAACACTGAACCGTCCTGCTTTCTTCCGGGTTCCGGCTTGTGCGCTCAAGCTTTCCATGGGTGAGATGGCTGGTTTACTGCTCGGTGGACAAAGAGCCATTCCTGAAAAAGCACAAGCTGAGCGCTTTGAATTTCTCTATACTGACATCCATAGCGCGCTAAGCGATGTTGTTCTCACTTCTAACTCAAAATAATAATTATCATGACACAACGTGCAGTTCTATTAGTTAATCTCGGCTCTCCGGATCAGCCTGATGTTCCCTCAGTCAGACGTTATCTGAATCAGTTTTTGATGGACCCGTATGTGATCCAGTTACCCTGGCTGATGCGACGTTTAATCGTGAGCTTGTTTGTCTTACCAAGTCGTCCCAAGGCCTCTGCTGAGGCTTATCAAAGTGTCTGGACAGAAGCAGGGTCACCGCTGATAGCCTTATCTGAAAAACTTCATACAGCTGTACAACAACAGGTCGATATGCCGGTAGAATTAGCCATGCGCTATGGCAATCCCAGTATTGAATCGGGTCTGTTAAAACTGGCCGGGATTGAAGGTATCAAAGAAGTGTTATTTATTCCGCTGTATCCGCATTTTGCCGACAGCACAGTAACAACCTGTATTGAGATGGCCAAACAGGTGATTGACGAACATCAACTGGATATTACTTTAACGGTCAAATCGCCCTTTTACCGTGAAGAGGGTTATATCAACGCGCTGGTTGAACAGACTCGTCCCTACTTAATGGAAGACTATGACCATTTGCTATTCAGTTACCATGGTCTTCCGGAATCGCACATCCTTAAACGGGATCCCAGTGGTCAGCATTGTTTAAAACAACCAGATTGCTGTACGCAGCCACATGCGGCACATGCTACCTGTTATCGGCACCAAGTAATGGCTACCACCGCTGCATTTGCCAAAAAAGCACAGCTCAACCCGGATAACTATTCTGTCGCGTTTCAGTCACGATTGGGAAGAGCCAAATGGCTTGGTCCCAATACCGAAGATCGCTTGATTGAATTGGCACAAAATGGCACTAAAAATGTGTTGGTCATTTGCCCGGCATTTGTTACAGACTGCCTGGAAACCCTGGAAGAGATCGAGATTCGAGCCGAAGAAGTATTTATTGAAGCCGGTGGCCGCTCATTGACGTTAATCCCATGCCTGAATGATGATCCTGTATGGGTAAATCTATTAGCACAATGGTGCGAGGCGTCTTGAACTTAGACACGTCCTATCAGAGGTTGGCGAACAACGGCACTGGTATATTCGCCACCCGGACCATAAGCGCTGGACTCAGGGTCTCGTCCGCGAAGAACCGATATAGCGCGTTGCAGATACTGCCGATTGATGCTGACAATGCCGCCATTGACCTGGTTTCGTTGCCGGCAATTTATGGCAACAGCTTTTAAGTTTTTTATCAATTGAGTAAGTGCAACCGCTTCTTCTTCACTTTGATTATCAATGAACGCTTCCAGACCTTGTTTGCCTGCGGGAAAACCAGATGACATCAACAGCGCATCACGCTGACGGCTATGTTGTTCCAGCTTCATAATCAAAGGCTGTTTTTTGTTATTGATGCTGTTGATGGTCTCAATGTCAGATAAGGCGAGAGCTTCACGCTCTGCTACCAATAATTCGGCTAATTGTGTGGCAACATTCAGTTCAGACTGTAAAACACTGCGTAATTGCTGTCCGGGTGACATAGCCATGATGAAGGTTCCTCAGTTTATAGGTTGCCTTCAAAATCAATCATGTTTCGTGCCAACTTTTGGTTATCAACCTGATAACTTCCATCTTCAATAGCGGCACGTAAAGCAGCCACTTTCTGTTCATCAACAGCAGGTAAAGCGGCAATTTCCTGTTGCAAGGATTGCAACTGGGTTGCTGTCGCCGTCAGGCTAATCTTATCCAGAGCTGAGTCGCTAGCTGATTTAACCTGACCAGTGGCCGTATCATTACGTTTATCTTCAACATTGACGTTACGCGTCGAGTTGAGTCCACCGCCCTGTATGGGTGGTTTTATATTGTTAATATCCGACATAAAAATGTCTCCATATTGGTTCTGTAACTGTTAGCGGATCGAAATAAATAAACTTGAATAAAATGTGATTCGATCTATGTTTTTTTGTTTTACATTGTAACCCGTACCACACCCGGAGAATCGACCACTCCTTCCACCACTCGATCGGAAGACAAGTTTCTGACACGAACACGATCACCTATACCGGCATCTGCCATAGCGGTTCCCTGCATACGGACCTCCATAGTTCCCGCACTGGCTACCAGTACAATCGACTCTCCACGCTTCACCACGTTCAGTGGTCGCAAGTGGTTTTTTTGAATAACGGTCCCCATACCCAATGAATATTTGGCTTGCTGTCCAACGACAGCGGCAATATTTGCCATATAACCCTGCCGTAAATTGCCAATATCCCGTTGTTCAATACGCAGATCCTGTTCCGTCAATACATGGTTGGCAGAAACAGGCCGGGCAATAACCACCATGGGTTGCATCACCTTAATTTGCAAAGGTAAATACACCGTCCAGGCAACAGGCTGGTGGCAGCGCACACCAACGGTCACGTTACCGGCAGCGGTTATATCCCGATTACTGAAAGCCTCAAGCCCCCCCTCACAATGCTGCAAACGCAACCGGCTATCTAACGGTGTCACACTGACTTGTGGATTATTAAATCGTGTTTGAGCCTGAGCCAGAGTATAGATGAACGCGGTATGCTCTACATCCGCCAGGGATTGTAAATTGTCGGCATGCACGGAAAATGTCAATAAATTGACACATAACGCTAAACTGATGTTGCTTAAAAATTTATACATCGATTTCCCCCGGCAATAAGCACGGTAAATAAACTCACATTCAAAGCTTGCAACTTTCATTCCGATATTTACGGTTCAGAAATCAACATTACTGCCGTTATACTCTTGTAGTAATCAGGAGAATTTTTATGGCAAGCATGATTGACGGTATTGACCAACGCACACAACTTGCCGGTCAGAACCGGTTGGAACTTTTATTATTTAAGTTGGGTGGCTCACAACGTTATGGCATTAATGTGTTTAAAGTGCGCGAGGCTATTGCCTGCCCGCCTCTTACTCAAATGCCTCATTCCCACCCCGTCGTCCGTGGAGCGGCACGCATCCGGGATAAAACCATCAGCATCTTTGACTTATCTCAGGGAATTGGTAAACGTCCTGTAGTGAATCCTCAGGAAAACTTTGTCATCATTACCGAATATAACCGTAATGTTCAGGGTTTTTTGGTCAGTCAAGTCGATCGAATCGTCAATATCAGCTGGAAAGACATATTGCCACCACCTAGTGCATCGGGTTCAGCACACTACATGACTGCAGTAACCAAAATAGATAATGAGTTGATCCAGATTATTGATGTGGAAAAAGTCATGTCGGAAGTGCTGGGAATCGATGATACGGTTTCAGCTGATTTGGTTACGCGTTTCGCCCAGGCAAATGCTGAACACAAACATCATATTCTGGTGGCGGATGATTCCAGTGTTGCCCGTAATCAGATTCGTCGTACCTTGGAACAGATTGGTGTCAGCTGTACGATTGTTAATGATGGCAAACAAGCGTTAGATCAATTGAAAGAATGGGCTGCAGAAGGCATTGATGTCGGTAAACATATTGCCATGTTGATTTCCGATATTGAAATGCCGGAGATGGATGGTTATACCCTGACGACGGCTATCCGCCAGGATCCAAGTCTGAAACATATCCGTATTCTGCTGCATACTTCAATGAGCGGCACTTTTAACAATGCTTTGGTTGAGAAAGTCGGTGCAGATAAATTTATTGCCAAGTTTGCCCCGGATGATCTGGCCATTACCGTGCAGGAATTGTTGGAAGAATGGCGGGATAAAGCTGAAGCGGAATAAAAGGCTGAGCAGGCACAAAAAAGCCCCTTCCGGGGCTTTTTTATATCAATCTGTCCCTTAATTTATTTAAGGGCCAAATCCACCCGGCATAGGAATAACCTGATCCCGCTCGGTCACCATATCGGCTTTGGCGCGCATAAGATTGTTACCAACAAAGCCACCCAGACGATATACCCAAGGTTCTGCTTTCTCATTAATTTCAGCGACCTCTGCCTGTACTTGTTCAGGAGTTTTTAATTGTTCCAGACTGGCAATGGCTTCCGGTACCTCAGGAACCTCGTCAGGTGCATACTCCGCGCGGAAAGTAGAGAAGTAAAATCCGTCATTAAAGGAAGTCTCGGCGATCACTTTTAAACCATCGTAGCTTAAAAACTCTGCCCGAACGACTTCAGCATTACCTCGGGAAAAATCACTGGCCGGCTGAACATCTTCCAGACGCATCTGGTACAGCGAACCGGCAATATCGTAACCAAGCTGCTCATATCTGAAGACAGTGTTTTCACGACTCTCCGGTGTACCAAATTTATCTTTCTGGCCCAGGTTAACCAAAGTAGCAGTGTCACCATTTGGCTGAATAATATCTACTCTGGCAATCCGCTCACGTGCAATATCGACGATCTGTCCATCAATCCAGTTCAACATCATCGGACTGAATTGAAAGTAACCTTCAGCCAGATAGCTGCGTTCATCTCCGTCACGGCGGACATAAAATTGTTGCGGACCGGCCGATTCAGAACTCAAATCGCGGGGTTGCCCCAGAATCAAACCAACAATTTCCTGCTCATCGTTGTATAAATTAATGACAAAAGAACTGCCGTCATTTTCAGCGCCTTCAACCCCCAATACCGGATACAAATCAGGATCATCGGTTTTCTGCTCAAGAATACGGGCATCGGCCATATCCACCAGCATTCTTCTGACCAAAGCCTGATCAGCCGGGTAATTATGATAATCCTTTATAAACCAACCTTTTCCTTGTCGAGTCAGCGTAAATTCATCTCTTTCGCTGTGGAAAGTGATTTTATTCACATCGCTGAGCTGTTCAAACAATTCTGGAAACAGCAATGAAAAATCATCGCTGGTATCCTCTGCTTTATAAATGGTTATCAACATCCAAACGACCATCACTGCAGTGATGATAGTGAGTATGGAAAGGCTATTTAGTTTTTTCAGCATCTGTAAAACCTGTCTATTCAATTTGATACATCCGTCGTATGACGGATGCAGAATTTACGATTGGAAACGGCCACGTGAACGCTTACGCACCCTCAACCATCCGGTAATCAGTGCCAGTATCGCCACAATGATGGGTATCAAACCAATATTGATAAACTTGACCAATGCTTCCAACTGATCGATATCTTTACGCAGGTTACCTTTTACCGCCCGCAATTCTAATTCGGTACGGTCGGCAATTGCTCTGAATTCAGCAATTTCTTTCTGCTGCTCCGGTGTCGTTATTTGTTCGCCAGTGGCAGAACGATCCACCTGCATACGAGCAATACGCTGACGGGTTTGCTGTAATTTATTTTCCAGCTCACGCTCTTTGGCCCGGTAAAGTCTTTCGGCTTCACGCTGCAAGGCTTCAACCCGAACGAATGGACGGGTAAAACCGGTACGGGAGCGGACACTGATAAGCCCTTCCGAGCCAGTCAATTCTTCAATAGCGTTATGCACAAAGTCGATATTATTGGAAGTGTTAAAGGCTAAATCCCGACCATAAAAATCCTGCATGATGACCCAGAAACGGTCATCCAATAGATCGACATCAGCAATAGCAATAACATCAATCCCATCTACTGCCTGGTCGATATGGTCAGGCATTTTCACCATGGTACCGCCATCACTTTTCGCACCTTCCGGAAAGGCTGAATCAGATTGGCCAGTAATACGCACCGCTAATGGATAGCTGATAGTGCCACTCTCATATTTAGTGAGCAGCGCGACCGGATCATTACGAAATTGCACCACTCGCTTATCCACCAGCATCGCTTCATTGCTGGAACTCAATAACGGCGTGACTTTAGTTGTCGCATCATCCAACGTGATAAAGTGACCTGCTGTTGCCACGTTGATCTTGCGTAATTTAGAAGTAATGCGTTGCTCTTGATTCATGTTCTCTTCGCTGAGCGCATTCCACAACACATATTCAATCGGTTGATTATTACTGCGAGCACCAAAATCGACCTGTCGAGCCGTTTTACGATCGGCCACTACATCTGAAGCATGACGTTCCACACCCCAATTACTTAACAGCTCTGGCATATTTGAGCTTCGATTTGCAACCATTGCAGCCATCGGATTTTCAGGGTCTCTTTCCGGAACATCGACCTCCGCAAACGGATCAACGAAGGTAATTAATTTGCCACCACGCAACACATATTGATCAATGGCATATAACGTTTGTTGGGGTAATTCTTTCGGATGCACCACCATCAATAAATCAACTGATGATGGAATACGGCGAATATCTTCGGGCAGCACAGAAACATTAAACATTTCACGTAGTTTACCCATCACCGCCCATGGTTTCGCACCACCCTCAGTATCCAACTGACCTTTCAACGGATCGTAACCTTCTCCATCAATTGGCAACGAGCTCATCACCGCGACATTTTTACGTTCAACGTCTGACAATTGATAAATCATCCGGGTCAAATCGTATTCCAACACATCTTCCATTTCCGGTTGAAAGAAGCGGATCCGTTCCAGACCATCAAGAATATTTGTGCCCGCTACCCCAAAAAATAACGGATCGGTTTCACCTTCAATTGGAATCGATTGCAAACCGTATTGTTTAGCTCGCTGCTCATGGTCGGAGAACGGTTTAGGGTCAATGATTTTGACCTGTATCATGCCACCGGATGCACGCTGATACTCCATCAGCAACTCTTGAACCCTTTGGGCATAGGCTTTTAGCGAAGGCAACGCCTGAGCAACTTGCTCAGAATAATAAAAACGCAGTGTGATGGGTTCCTGTAACGATGACAAAATGTTCAAAGAACCTTCTGAAAGGGTATACAGTTTGTCTTCGGTTAAATCGACCCGGGCTGATTTGAAATTACCATTTACCACGATAATAAACGCAATAAATAGTATGACGGCCAGAACCAAACCGGTTGAAGATAATAGTTGTTTATTCATTACTGACTCGTGCTCCTAATCGGCTTTACGTGCATTCACTATCAAGGCGTTGGCAAACAACCAGATAGCGATAAGCGCTGCAAAATACAAAATGTCACGTAAATCAATTACCCCTTTGGAAATGGCATCAAAGTGGGTCAGAAAACTAAATGAACTGATGGCATCTACCAAAGGCTGTGGCGCCCAGCTGCTGAAGAAATCCAGCACAATACCGTAACCCGCAAGTACAAATATCAAACTGACAATCAGGCTGAGAACAAAAGCGATAACCTGGTTTTTAGTCACCGCTGAGACGCACGAACCAATCGCCAGAAACCCACCGGCCATCAGAAAGCTGCCAACAAAACCAGTAAAGATGACACCGTTATCGGGATTACCCAGATAATTCACGGTAATCCATAACGGGAAATTCAGAATTAATGCCAGCCCGGTAAATGCCCAGGCGGCAAAGAATTTGCCAAGCACCGCTTCAAAGACCGACACCGGCAATGTCATTAACAGTTCAATCGATCCACTTTTACGTTCTTCGGCCCATAAGCGCATCGAGATGGCCGGGATTAACAGAATGTATAACCAGGGATGTAAAGAAAAGAATGGATAGAGGTCGGCTTCGCCACGGGCAAAGAAATTACCCACATAAAAAGTCGAGAAACCCGCCAATAACAAAAAGATAATAATAAAAACGTAAGCAACGGGCGTGGCAAAATAACCACCGAACTCACGTTTCATGATGAACCATATATTCAGCATATTCATCATTTGACTCCTGCAGTACTAGGCAAAGTGATGCTCCGGAAAACTTCATCAAGACGTCCGCTTTCAGCGTACAGCGATACAATTTCCCAACCTTGTTCACGAATTTTTTCCGATAAGGCAATGGTGATATGCGCATTGTTCTTTGGAAATACCCGGATACCGTTACCAGTTGTCAGCGTTTCGGTATCAGCTACAAAATCCAGTGCCGATACATACTGCAGTAATTGTGTGTTATCGATTGTATTGACTGTTAATACCACCGCATTGTTATAACGTGATTTGGCTTCCAGTTCGGCAGGCGTGCCATCAAACACGACTTTACCACTGGCAATCACCACATTACGGGTACACAGGGCATTCACTTCTTCAAGAATATGCGTGGAGATGATAATCGCTTTGTCTTCTGCCATTTCGTTAATCAGGGTACGCACTTCATGTTTCTGATTCGGATCCAGACCATCGGTCGGTTCATCCATGATCAATACCGGCGGGTTATGCAATATGGCCTGTGCCAGACCGACCCGACGTTTATAACCTTTGGATAAGGTTTCAATCGGTTGATACATCACATTAAGGACCCTGGCACGTTCAGCAGCAGATGCTACAGCACGTTTTTTATCCGCACCGGACAGGCCGCGAATATCCGCAATAAATTTAAGGAAACTGTCTGGCGTCATATCCGCATAGGCTGGCGCACCTTCGGGTAAATAGCCCAGGTTCGCCTTGACCGAAATAGGATCTGCCAGAACATCATAACCACAGACTCTGACCGTACCGCGAGTGGGTGCCAGAAAACCCGTTATCATTTTCATTGTGGTGGATTTACCGGCCCCATTCGGTCCGAGAAAACCAAGTACTTCGCCTTTACTGACTGAGAAGGTTACCCCATCTACAGCTCGAATCTCGCCAAAATGTTTGGCCAGATCTTCAATCTCAACTCTGAGTGTCATTTTTAAAGCGTCCCCCGCTTCATCAAAAGCATTTTCAAACCGGGCATTATTCAGCCCCATTCACTATTACGTCAAGCTTATTAAAGTAAACTTTTCAGGAAATTATCCTGCATAATTATGGGAAACCGCTCCCGAAAGGCGTCAGCGCCCGTTGACCATACATCGCCAGCCCCGCTGTAGAAAATTTTTTCATCCAGCCGGGCGAAACATGCGATGCCTGTCCAACAGGATCTTTACATTTTATTGCCGTTAAAAATACGCTAAGGTGAAATCTGACAATTAATTCTTATGGATGTTTTATGGCCGCAAATACTTTTATTCAGCGCACTCGTCAGCGGTGGTGGAATTTTATTGATTCTTTCCGCGATCCTGACAGCCGCCGACAAATATCCAAAGCCTTATTCGTGGCAATCGCCATCATTGTGTTTTTATTCATCGTGATCATGATTTGGTGGAGTTCAGCTCCGAGTGCTTTTGACCCCAAACAAAATGCAGTCGAAATAGCCGCTGAAAAACAGCATGATCTGGTGACCGGTTACACCTCCACTGCCACACTGATTACATTAGCCAACACCTTATTGGACAAGCCTGGTGGGTATTTAACCAATGACGTCATGCCACCATCGGTATGGATGGACAATATGCCTAATTGGGAGTTCGGCGTTCTGGTCCAGATTCGCGACTATTCGCGCGCGCTACGCAACGACATCAGCCGCTCCCAGTCACAATCTGCAGAAGATAAAGACTTAATCATTGCCGAACCACAATTTAATTTTAATTCAGACTCCTGGTTATTCCCCCCGACTGAAAGTGAATATCGTGACGGTATTAAAGCGCTTGAAAGTTATTTGGCCCGGCTCGCTGACGAGCAACGTGATGAAGCGCAGTTTTATGCCCGGGCAGATAACCTTGCCGCATGGCTTGGTATCGCTGAAAAACGTTTAGGCAGTCTGTCTCAGCGTCTCAGTGCCAGTGTGGGACAGGCGCGTATTAATACTGACTTAGCCGGTGACCCCAGTGCCCACCAATCGACGGTTACCCAAAATGAAAAAATAACAAAAACACCCTGGCTTGAAATTGATGATGTGTTTTACGAAGCACGTGGCTCTATCTGGGCGATGATTCATCTGCTTAAAGCAGCAGAACATGACTTTACCGATGTATTACAGAAAAAAAATGCACTTATCAGCTTACGGCAAATTATTCGTGAACTGGAAGCCACCCAAGCCACCGTATGGAGTCCAATTATTCTCAACGGCAGCGGTTTTGGTCTGTTTGCCAATCACTCATTAGTCATGGCTTCTTATGTCTCTCGGGCCAATGCCGCTATGATTGATCTGCGTCGATTGCTTGAACAGGGGTAAAATCAGAATATCGCGGTATTCAAACAGGTTCAGCAACAGATGAGTTTTAAAACTTCGGTCAAAATCCGGCTTCACCTCAATGACAAGATCGCGTTAGGCCCGGGCAAAGCTGATTTACTGGAAGCCATTATCCAGAATGGTTCTATCTCGGCTGCCGGCCGCGCGATGAATATGTCATATAAACGCGCATGGGATCTCGTCAACACCATGAATGAGAGTTTTGTTCAGCCTATAGTAACCACCGCTAAAGGTGGCAGCCATGGCGGCGGAGCGGAAGTAACCGAACTGGGTAAACAGGTATTAACGCAATATCGGCTAGCCCAGCTTTGTGCTGAACAGGCTATTGAAGACGAAATGCTTACTTTATCCAATCAAATCAAAAAATAATATCCGGTATATACGCTGAAATATTTCGTTTACAGCCCTCGATATGTATGATGAAATACATTGAATTTTTTCCAGACATTATCGAGCATTAACATGAAACGTTTTTCGATTGTATTGATACTCAGTTTGTTTCTGACCTCTCCGCTTTACGCCGACTCTTTACTGAAATTATCAACCACCACCAGTACAGACAATACCGGTCTGTTAGGCGTGCTAAATAAAGCCTTTACTAAATCAACCGATATCAAAGTAGCTGTGATCGCTGTTGGCACTGGTCAAGCCCTGAAGCTGGGAGCAAATGGTGATGTCGATGTTGCCCTGGTGCATGCCCCGCAAGCCGAACTTGAATATGTCGAAGAAGGTTATTTCATTGATCGTCGCTACGTTATGTATAACGACTTTGTTGTAGTGGGCCCGGCCGACGATCCCGCTGACATTGCGTCTGCTAAAAACATCACTGAAGTAATGCAAAAAATTGCCGAATCCGGCAGTCGCTTTGTTTCCCGTGGCGATGATTCCGGTACGCATAAAAAAGAACTTCAACTCTGGCAAGCCGCCAATATCAGCCCATCTGGCAGCTGGTATGTGCAAGCTGGCCAGGGCATGGGCGCTGTGTTGAAAATCGCTGACGAAATGTCAGGCTATGCATTAACCGATCGTGGTACTCAGATTGCGTATCAGGAGAAAATGCAATTGAAGCTGTTGTTTGAAGGCGGATCAATGCTGTCCAATCCGTATCACATTATGGCGGTAAACCCGGAAAAACATGCCCATGTGCAATCAACTATGGCGCAACAGTACATGGATTTTATGACCAGCGAAAAAGGCAAACAGATTATTGATACTTTCACAGTAAATAATCAGCAGCTGTTTTTTACCGCCACACCACCCAATAAATAAAAGTAAATATTGAAATTCTGAAGCTTAACGTTAGCTATCGATATATATACAAAAATACATTGAGAAATATAAACGGATATAAAAATGACCCCATTTAAACTAAACCTCGGCGTTATTTCGCTATCTCTGGCATGCAGCGCTATCGCCTCAGCTGATTCAAGCTTTGACTTGGGTCGCATTGAAGTCAATGCTGTGCAACCGCTTCCAGCACTGGGATCAGCAACTATTGATGCCCAGACCATGCGTGATGAAAATCGTGAGACAGTCACTGAAGCGCTGGATAGACTGCCGGGTGTCACCGCCAATAATATCGGCCCGAGAAGTGAACAGATGGTGTTTGTCCGTGGATTTGATTTGCGTCAGGTTCCGGTATTTGTTGATGGTATTCCGGTTTATATTCCATACGATGGTTATGTAGATTTAGGCCGCTTTACGACATTTGATTTAGCAGAGATCAATGTTTCAAAAAGCTTCAGCTCTGTTTTATATGGCCCTAATACACTTGGCGGTGCCATCAACTTAGTAAGTCGCAAACCCACCGAAAAACTCGAAGGGGAAATCGGAGCCGGTTATAACGTGGGTGATCGAAGTGGCAGTGATGGCAAACGTACCTGGCTGAATCTCGGCAGTAATCAAGGCCTGTGGTATGCCCAGCTGGGTGCCAGCTATCGTCAGCAAGACAGTTTTTCGCTGTCAGATGATTTTAATTCCACTGAAGCCCAGGGCGCTGGTTTGCGTAATAATGCCGATCGCAAAGATACCAAGCTCAATATCAAGCTGGGATTAACACCCAACTCAACTGATGAATACGCCATCGGCTATGTCAAACAGGACGGTGAAAAAAATACGCCTCCCTATGCCGGTGATAATCCCGATGTCCGTGTCCGTTACTGGCAATGGCCTTATTGGGATAAAGAAAGTGTTTATTTCATCAGTAATACAGCGATCGGGGATGATAGCTATATCAAGACGCGTCTGTATTACGACAGCTTTGATAATCTGCTTTCCAGTTTCGATGATGACACTTACACCACGCAAAATCGCCCTTATGCCTTTGACAGTTTTTACGATGATGAAACCTACGGTGCCAGTGTTGAATTTGGCAAAACGCTGGGCCGGCATGATGTCAAACTGGCAGCCCACTATAAGTTTGATGAACATACAGAAAACGATCTAGGCGAACCAGTCAGAACCTTTCAGGACAAAACAACCTCTTTAGCTATTGAAGACACTATTCGTCTGACCGAAAGACAATATCTGGTGGCTGGAGCAAGCTATGACAGACGCCGCAGTGATCAGGCAGATGATGTAGCAACAGGACAGCCTTTTGAGACTAATGATGCCAACTCATGGAACCCGCAGATTGGATACTTTATCGACATTGATGATCGTAATGAAGCCCGCCTGACCCTGTCAAAAAAATCCCGCTTCCCTACTATTAAAGATCGCTATTCCTATCGGTTTGGCTCTGCCCTGCCTAACCCCGGACTTGATGCGGAGCAATCACGAACCATTGAAACTGGCTGGGTACATAAAGTGGGCACCACCGCACGATTTGAGGCGGCTGTATTTTATAGTGATATCAAGGATCTGATTCAGGAAGTCAGCATTACCCCTGACCTGTTCCAGTTTCAAAATGTTGGCGAAGTGACTGCCAAAGGCTTGGAACTCAGCAGTGATTTCTGGCTTGGCGATTGGGAGTTTGGTGGTCATTACAGCTATCTTGATCGGGAAAATAAAAGCTCCGATCTCAAGCTGACAGACGTGCCCCGTCATAAGGTGTTTGTCTACGCCACCTGGCATATTACCCAACCATTCAGTGTATCGGCCACCAGCCAATATGAAAGCGAACGTGACACCACGACCGATGGTGAACGTCGAGCCGATGCCTTCACCATTGCCGGTCTTCGCGCCAGTTATGCTTTTGATAAGGGTGTGACTGCCAGAATGGGCATTGAAAACCTGTTTGATAAAAATTACGGCTATCAGGAAGGCTTCCCGGAAGCAGGCCGCACTTATTACGCTAATCTGAGTTATCAATTCTAATGCTGAAAAATCTGCTTTTTTTCGCGCTGACCGGTTTGCTGATCTTCTCCGGAGCGGCAAAAGCCGTCACACTGAATGTGATGACCAGCTACCCACAACCCGTGGTCATGGTGATGCAGCAGGCGTTTGAAGAGGCTCACCCCGATATCGAACTGAATATTCTGTGGCGCAGACCGCATGATGCCCTGTCAGTGCTGCTGCAAGAGGAATCTGAAAATGTAGATGTGATTTGGATGCCTTCGGTCAGAACATTTTTGAGCTTGAAAGCGCATGGGAAATTAGCGCAGCTCAAAATAAACCGTGAAGGTTTGCCAATATTGCTGGGTGAAACAGCGATATCGGATCCAGAAGATTATTTCATTGCAACGGAAGTCGCCGGATACGGCGTATTCTTTGAACCAGAAAAACTGAAACAGACCGGACTGGCCGTTCCCGATCAGTGGCAGGATCTGCTGGAAGCTGAGTGGCAGGACAATATCGCGTTACCGATTCCATCCGAAGTCAGTTTTGCCAATATGCTTATCGATCAGCTATTACAGGCTGAAGGCTGGCAAAGCGGCTGGAATCAATGGCAGCAGATTGCCGCCAATAGCCATTTAATGGGGCGTGGTGGCATGTTCACCACCGAAGCGGTTTTAGCAGGTCAGGCCAAAGTCGCTTTTACCATGGATTTTTTTGCCGCCTCCAGTATTGCCAATGGGGCCAATGGCAAGTTTATCTACCCGAAACAAACGGCTTTTAATCCGGCTCACATTGGCATTTTATCTGCCGCCACTCAGCCCGAAGCAGCGAATACCTTTGTTGACTTTATTGTCTCCGAGCCAGGGCAATCGTTATTACTGCACCCCGATTTACGCAAATTACCGGTTCGCCCCAGCGTTTACAGCCAGGCGCCAAAAATGCAGAACCCATTTGCCGGCAATATCCGCCATCAATATGATTATCAAACAGGATTGCAACGACGTGAGTTCAACGCCGTGGTATTTGATGCGGCGATTACCCTGCAGCATGACAAGTTAAAACAGGCCTGGCAGCAATGGCATCAGTTGCAACAAAACGCGGATGCTGATCAGCGGGCAGCATTAGCTGAAATAAAAACCGTATTGCAGCAGTGGCCAGTAGAAGAACCGGCAATGGATAACGTGATATTGCAAGACTGTGCCCAACGTCATGATGATGACAAAAAACAGCAAAACTGTGAGGCATTTAAATCCGAGCTTGCCCAGTCATTTGAAAGGCAATATGACAAAGCCCTCACTATGCTGGCGCAATTAACCTCCAAACCATGATCCGTCTGATAGCCCTTATCTATATGGGCGTAGTTTTGTCAGAAAGTGTGTATGCCGAGGATTTACTGGAAACCACTGAGCTAAGTCGCCGCGCATTATCCATGCCGATGCCATTTTTGAATAGTGATCAGCAACTCGGACAATTTGCCGCTGGTCGCAGTCTGTTTAATCAGATGTGGGTGATTGCCCCATCAAATGATGAAGAAATTGATGGCCTGGGACCACTGTATAACAGCATTTCCTGCTTAGCCTGTCATGCCGGAAATGGTCGTGGCCGGGCGCCCGATGGTCCGACAGAAAAAATGCGTTCGATGCTGGTCCGACTTAGTATTCCGGGCGAGAATCCTTTTCATAGCGAACCACACCCGGTTTACGGTGGGCAATTACAGGAATTTGCTGTCCCCGGTGTGCCCGCAGAGGGCAGAGCCGAAGTTCATTATGAATATTCCACCATCACACTCAGTGAGGGTGAAACGCTCACTTTACGGAAACCATCGATTCAGCTGGTCAATCCTGGCTATGGTGAGTTTGGTGAGGTACTGACATCAGCACGGATTGGCCCGGCTTTAGTGGGAATGGGACTGATTGAGATGATTGATAAACAGGAAATTCTCAGCTGGCAGGATCCTGATGATAAAAATGCGGATGGCATTTCCGGACGAGTAAATTGGATAATCGATGAAGCAAGACAAACCCGGCATGTCGGACGGTTTGGCTATAAAGCCAATATTGCGACTTTAGATGAACAAATTGCCAGTGCGTTTCAGGCGGATTTAGGTCTCACATCAGCATTATTTCCTGAAGAAAACTGCAGTAGCGTTCAAACTGAATGCCAGCAAGCTGTTTCGGGGGGTGAGCCGGAGCTCACAGCAGAACAATTACAAGCGGTGAGTTTTTACTTACAGTTTCTGGCCGTGCCGGCGCCACGGGATCAATCTGAACCTGAAGTAATTCGGGGTCGAGCAGTATTTGACGAGGCAGGTTGTACAGCCTGTCATCGTCCACAGATCAAAACGTCTTCAACAGCCAAACCTGCAGCATTTGCCAATCGACTTATAGCACCTTATAGCGATTTTCTTTTGCATGATATGGGGGAAGAACTGTCCGATCATCGTCCTGATAATGGCGCCAGAGGATCGGAGTGGCGAACGTCACCATTATGGGGAATCGGGCTTGCAGAAAAGGTCGGTGACAAGGTCGGATATTTACATGATGGTCGGGCCACAACCTTGCTGGAAGCTATTCTCTGGCATGGCGGTGAAGCTCAAAAGAGTCGAGATGCGGTGATCACTATGCCTAAAACGGATCGTGATGCTTTACTGCAATTTCTCAACGCTTTGTAGAAAAAAAGATGATGAAAACACACATGACCACTCAAACAATGTTGCGAATATTCTGGGTGATAATGATGATTGCACCACTCAATACGGCAAGGGCTGAGGGCATAACGCTATATGCCGCAGGTAGCCTGAAAACTGCTCTCGGCGAAGTATTGACGGCGTACAGACAACAGCATGGTATTGCGATTACCAGTCAGTTCGGACCGAGTGGGATCTTAAGAGAAGCCATTGAAACTGGGGAAAATGTTGATATCTTTGTCTCGGCCAATATGTCACATCCACAAACTCTCGCCGCTCAAGGCTGGGGAGAAACAGTAACGCTAGTGACCCGGAATCAACTGTGCGCCTTGGCTCAACCTGAAATTGAACTGACCACCAACAATTTTTTGGAAACGCTGCTCGATAAAAATATCCGGTTAGGGACTTCCACACCCAACTACGATCCCAGTGGTGACTATGCCTGGGAAATGTTTCATAAAGCCGAACAGATTTATTCGGGTAGTTTAAAGTTACTGAGCAACAAAGCCCAGCAACTGACTGGCGGACCAGACAGCCCCAAAGCTCCGGAAAACCAAAATCAATATGCCTGGGTAATGCAACAAAACAACGTGGATGTATTTCTGACTTATTGCACCAATGCGGTATTGGCCCAACAAGAGCTGCCTGAGCTGCAGATAATCCAACTGCCAGAAAACCTTTCAGTCGGCGCGGAATATGGACTGATTATCCGTCATGGTGCATCGGCTGCAACCCAAAAACTGGCGATGTATCTGCTCAGTCCCGAAGGACAGAGCAGATTACATCACCATGGCTTTACTGCGAAGTAATACGTTATTGAGGATTAAATCAATATTTTAGAAAGCCCACTGACTGCGAACCTGGAATACATTGGGTTCATCACCATCATAAAGACCGCCATCAATATCCAGTACATGCACGTAATTCGCTGAGAAACGTAACATCGGCACCGGATACCAGTTCAGACCCAGCGTCATTGAATCGGCTTCGCCGCCATTAATCGCTCCATCATTCAAATCCAGTGAGCTGTATCGCATGGCCACTTCCCAGGCACCGATGCCACCATCACCCAGGCGACGATTAGGTTTAATGCCACCAAATACGCCGTTTTTATAAGGTCGGGATTCTCCGGTAAGGAAATAACTGCTCTGCACATACCAGCCATCAAAGTCGGCATCACTGATATTGTCGCGATCCACTGAGACGCGGATATATTCTGCCTGGGCAGTAAAAGGCCCCATTACCGTGGCGAGTTCCAGACCTGTTTTCAGCATGGTATCAACATCGGTTAACTGTGCAATCTCGTTTGGTGAAGTATCAACAATACGCACACCAGAAACACCCGATTCTGCAGCTTGACTAAAACGCAGGCTTTCATTTTTTGGCTGCAAATCACGGTAATTTAAACCCAACCCAAAATGCAGCAATTTGCCTGGTTCGTTAATCGGTGAAAGAGTTCCACGCGTGCTCCACCCCCAACCTTCATCTTCATCACCGCCGGTATTACTAACCGTGTCACCAAACACACCCGCTGCCAATGTCCAATACTGACTATTACGAGCGCCCATCACGCCGATATGCCGTCCGGCATTAAAGGCTGTGGGTAAAGCACGTTCCATAAACATGGTGTTATTGGCACTAATCATATAATCCAGACTGAACGGATCTTTAAAATTACCGACCATGATTTGATAGTTTTCAAACCCGTTATAACTAATGAACGCATCCGTAATACTGTCATTATCAAATTCATATTCGAGTTTATATCCCCAGTCACGATATAAAGTACCTGAGAGATATAACCGGGCACGCCGGATATCGGTTCCATCCCCCATATCCGGCGAACCGCCATAAGTAGCAGCATCAACCTGAACACGGCCACCGACTTTGGTTGAAAACTGGCCATCGCGGGTTTTCAGTGTTAACCCGCCATTTGTGGATATTTCTACATCAGAAGGTTTGGTCGCTTCAGCCAGCTTTTCATCAAGCTCGGCTTGTTGTTGTTCATTGGTTTTTTTGTTTTCTGCCAATTCATCCATTAACCGACCGTATTGTTCATCGGTCACCATGCCGTTTTCGTGCAGCATATTAATCAGTGTTTCCAGCTCGGAGGCCTGGGTGGAAAAACTCAGAGATAAACCTATGGCGGCCGCCAACAGGTGTTTTTTAGATAGCATGTTAAAGTCCCTCAAAATGGATACGATAAAAATTCTGTAATATTATCGTCACATTCCGGGATCTTCTTAATTATTTTTTTATTAAAAACAGATTTATTTTTAATAATTGTGATGGACTACTTAATAAATACCTATAATAAATTAATCCATTGTTTTTAATGAATATATTAACTAATTTTAGTGAGAATCCGCTTTGATTTTATGTTATTGACACCACAATTCGTTTCACTTAAAAATATAGGTAACGTGAGCAGTGACATTCGTTATTGAAGCGCCTTAAGCAATTGTAATATTTGTCTAAAAAGCCCACTGACTTCGCACCAGAAAGATACGTTGTTCCTGACCATCATTGGGTCCCCCGCTGACGTTCAGTACATCAATATAGTTGGCTGAAAACCTCAGCATCGGTACCGGATACCAATTCACCCCATACGTGATGTTCTGAATTTCCCCCCCATCAATCAGTTTGTCATTCAGATCCAGGCTGCTGTAACGCAAGGTTAATTCCCACGCGCCGATACCACCATCGCCTAAACGCTTATTAGGCGAAGGGCTGCCAAAATCGCCACGCTGGTAATTTAATGAGTCATCGGTCAGGAAGAAGCCGGTTTGGAAATGCCAGCCGCTGAATTTCAAATCGTCAGCACTGCTACGTTCAACGGTGGTTAATACATATTCAGATTGCGCCGACAACCGACCATTTATCATCGCCCACTCTGCGCCGTAACGGGTAAAACTATCCGTATTAAAAATCTCACCGGTATCAACAATATTATTGCCGGCAACTCTGGCTTCTGGTTCATCACTGAACTCGATGACACCAACATCTTCAACATTGCGGTACATGCTGGCGATTCCAAAATGCAGTAATTTATCTTTTTCGTTATTAATCGGTGCAACCGTAAAGCGGGCTCCGACACCCCAGCCTTCATCCACAATCGGATTCTGCCGGGTCGCGGTTTCACCAAACAGACCGGCGGCAGCAGTCCAGTGCTGTTTTTTGGTATCGGCCATGACACCGATATAACGATCACCACCAAAAGCGCCCAGTAAACTACGTTCTATCAATTGCGAGTTACTGGAGCTGCTACGGTATTGCAACTGAAACGGGATTTCCATCAGGCCCATACGTAAGCGGGTATCTTCAAAGCCCAGATAGGACACAAAGGAATCACGCAGTTTGCCGCCGTCGGCAAAATCATAATCAAGTTGAAAACCCCAATCCCGATACATACGTCCGGTCCAGGCCAGTCTGGCACGGCGGATATTGGTGCCATCACCCATTTCCGGATCGCCCTTGTAATCGGCCGCATCGATCATCAAACGGCCACGTAAACGGGTCTCAAACTCACCATCGGTCGTTCTGACACGCAGGCCACCTTTAGTAGTGACTTCCACTTCCGGCGGCTGCGTGGCTAATTCAAGTTTTTCGACTATTTCCTGTTTTTCTTTTGCTGATTTCTGTTGGTTCTGTTCCAGCTCTGCTAACAAACGACCATATTGTTCTTCGCTAACCATGCCATTTTCATGCAACATATTGATCAATAGGCGTAATTCTGAGGCTTGGCTGACCATAGGCAAAGCGAGAAACACGGCGAAAACCAGTTTTAAAATCAAATGAGGCATAAATGAACTCAGCATTAAGTTGAACTGATCGGGAGGTTATACCCTCTCGAACATAGGAAAAATTCCTATACGTAGTTTAGAGGACAGATACTGAATTCAAACTTAATTTTGAAAATTGCATTATGGACAGAGCAACGTTTTTTAAACAAAACGTTGCCAGTGACCGGATTTACCGCCAGCTTTTTCCAACAGACAGACATCGGTCATCACCATGCCGCGATCCACGGCTTTACACATATCGTAGATAGTCAACAGCGCCACTTGTACCGCAGTAAGTGCTTCCATTTCCACTCCGGTTTGGCCAGAGGTAGCGACTTCAGCCTGACAATTCACGGCATTATTAGCTGCATCCATTACAAACTCGACAGATACTTTGGTTAACGCCAGTGGATGACACAGTGGAATCAAATCCGAGGTGCGTTTGGCCGCCATAATGCCGGCAATGCGGGCAATGCCCAGGACATCCCCTTTTTTATGATTGCCCTGCTCAATCAATTTCAGGGTTTCCGGCAACATGATAATCCGGCCAGTAGCGATGGCCTTGCGCTGTGTCACGGCTTTATCGCCAACATCGACCATATGCGCTTCACCGGCCTGATTAAAATGCGTTAACTCTGCCATTTTGGGTGTTATCCTTATGTTTTAAACAAGGAAACAATCAACCAGATGTCTATTCAAGTCAAATTTTTTGCCAGTCTGCGTGAAAGTCTGGGACAGAGTGAGACTACGGTAGAACAGGCCTCTACTGTTACCGAAGTCTGGGATCTGGCAACCCAGTCCGCCACGCCCCCCAATAATCTGCTGGTCGCCGTTAATCTTGACTACGCCAATATGCAAAGTCAGGTGAAAGACGGTGATGAGGTCGCTTTTTTCCCACCGGTCACCGGAGGTTAATCATGGCCACGCATATTCTCGATGAAGACTTTCAGCCTTATCAATGGCTAAGTGAGTTTTCGCAGCAGATGCCTGCGGGCAGAGATGGCGCAGCTGCCAGCTTTATCGGAACCATGCGAGATTATAACGATGATGCTACCGTCAGAACCATGACATTGGAACACTATCCTGCCATGACTCAGCGTTATCTCGAACAATTGGAAAAACAGGCTAAAACCGACTGGCCGTTAAATGATTGTTTGATCGTGCATCGCGTCGGTGAAGTGTTTCCCGGTGAAGCCATAGTATTAATCGGCTGCTGGTCAGCCCATCGCCGTGCCGCTCTGGATGCCTGCAACTGGCTGATTGAAGAGCTGAAATATAAAGCGCCGTTTTGGAAAAAAGAACAGAACCCGAGTGGCGAACGCTGGGTGGAATCCAATACTGATGGTTTATAAGGTAGAAGCGTTGAAGTTAATAGTATCTTTTCCTCTCCAAACAATGCGGTTAACTAGTTGAATATTCAAATTAACTTCCTGTGGCAGATTGAACATGAAGGGAAAACCATCACGGTGGATCCCGTCTTATTTAATCTGCTGACAAATCTTGATTCGTTGGGCTCACTGCAGCAAGCCGCATTGCAATGCCAGGTTTCCTATCGGCATGCCTGGGGTTTAATGGAAAAATGGGAAAAACTGTTCGGTTCGCCATTGGTTATCAAACACCGTGGCCGTGGTGCAAAACTCTCTGAAGCTGGTGAAAAACTGCTGCAGGCACAACAACAATTACAAGCCCGACACGCACCGCAACTTGCCAATCAAGCCACTGAACTGGCCCACCAGCTATCGCGTATTCAACAATCGCAACAACATTATCACCTGAAAATTTATGCCAGCCATGGTTTAGCCGTCAGCGCATTAAGAGACACCTTGAATCAGCTGAAAGATATGCCGGTTGAACTACACTTTCACGGTAGTGTGGAAAGCTTGCGAGCGCTAAAAGAAAATCAATGTGATATAGCAGGCTTTCATGTACCCGAGGGAGAGCTGGGCAAACATGTAGCATCCCAATATTTACAACATATTTCACCAAAAAATCATCGTCTGATTTATCTCGTCAGACGTTTACAGGGATTAATGGTGCCTAAAGGCAACCCACTCGCCATCCGATCACTGGCTGATTTAAGTAAAGGACAATATCGCTTTATTAATCGTCAGAAAGATTCCGGAACACGCTTATTACTGGATCAGCTACTGGCTCTGCAACACATTGATCCGACAACGATTAGCGGCTATCAGCAAGAAGAGTTTACCCATATGGCAGTAGCTGCAATGGTCGCCAGTGGTGTAGCTGACTGTGGTTTTGGCATTGCAGCAGTCGCCAAAAAGTTCGGGCTCGATTTTGTACCCATTCAATGGGAGCACTATTGCCTGGCGGTCAGTCAGCAGCAATTTGAGCATGAAACTGTGCAAACGTTGCTCGATTGTGTGAATGGCAACGCTTTTCAAAATGCTTTAGTTGATCTTGAGGGTTACGAGCTTGACCGATGCGGTCAGGAAGTGACGTTTGAACAAATCTTTGAAACTGGCTTTTCCTGAAATAGACAGTTTTTCTTTAAAAACCTTTTCCTTCTCGACGCGAGTCACACCGGTTTCTTAATCAAAAAAACCACTCTCAAAGCCACTCCAGGCGGCATAGCATAATATGCATTTAATTACATATTTTTAAGTCTATTTCGCTGTGTTATTGTCTGATAAAACAAAAAAAACAAAATTATATATGTAATTTAATTCATATATAGGAATGAGAGAGGCAAAAAATGATAACATCCGGGAAATGGCGGATAGAAACCGTCCGTGAAATCATACAGCGGCTAAAATCAAAGCCTGGGGCTTTATTACCGGTGTTACATGCTGTTCAGGAATATATCGGGCATATTCCCGATAATGTGGTGCCGATTATTGCAGACGAAATGTTACTCACCCGTGCTGAAGTACATGGGGTTATCAGCTTTTACGCACATTTTCGAAACCATCCCACCGGCAAGCATATCGTCGAAATCTGCCGGGCCGAAGCCTGTCAATCAGTGGGCTGTCGCCAACTGGAAGAACACGCCAAAAATACCCTCAATATTGATTACCAGCAAACAACGGATTGCGGCAATATCACACTGGAACCCGTTTATTGCCTTGGAAATTGTGCCACTGGTCCTTCAATACGCATTAATGATGATATCCATGGCCGTGTCAGCCCGGAACGTTTTGATGAATTGATGGGAAACTGCCGTCAGCGTTTGCAGGAGGCAGGTTAATGTCGATAAAGATATTTGTTCCCTGTGATACTACGGCCCGATCCTTAGGTGCAGATCAGATTGCCACATTGATACAGGCTGAAGCTTTAAGTCGTGGCATCGACATCACCTTAGTTCGAAATGGCTCGCGTGGTCTATTCTGGCTGGAACCCTTAATTGAAGTCGAAACCGAAAACGGTCGTCTGGGTTTTGGTCCCGTCACAGCAAATGATGTGCAAACGCTTTTTGAGCAAGACTTTCATCAAGGTCAAACACAACATGCTCTCTGTGTTGGACTGGTAGAGCAAATCCCCTACCTGAAAAATCAACAGCGTTTAACGTTTTCCCGGTCAGGTATTACCGATCCATTGTCTTTGCAGGATTATCTCGACCATGATGGTTACGCTGGCTTAGAAAATGCCCTGATAATGACCGGACAACAGATTGTTGATGAAGTAAAAACATCTGGCTTGCGTGGTCGTGGCGGTGCCGCATTCCCCACCGGTATTAAATGGCAAACCGTGCTGGATACGCCTGGAGAGCAGAAATACATTGTCTGTAATGCTGATGAAGGTGACTCCGGCACCTTTGCCGATCGGCTGGTGATGGAATGTGATCCGTTCATGCTCATCGAAGGCATGACCATCGCGGGCCTCGCCGTCGGTGCCAATCAAGGCTATATCTATTTACGTTCAGAATATCCCATTGCCCATCACATATTGAATAAAGCCATTGAAACAGCCTATCAGCAGGGTTATCTGGGTAACAATATTCGCGGCAGCCAAAAACAGTTTGATCTGGAAGTTCGCTTAGGTGCAGGTGCCTATATCTGCGGTGAAGAAACGTCGTTACTCGACAGCCTGGAAGGTAAACGCGGATTAGTCCGTGCCAAACCGCCCCTTCCTGCGATTGTTGGTTTATTTGGCAAACCGACGGTCGTTAATAATGTTTTATCTCTGGCAGCCATTCCTTACATTCTCGACAAGGGCGGTCAGGCCTATGCTGATTATGGCGTGGGACGTTCTCGCGGCACGATGCCTATTCAACTTGCCGGCAATGTCAAAAATGGCGGTCTGGTCGAGCTGGCATTTGGCATTCCATTAAATCAATTGATGAATGAATTTGGTCGTGGCACCCGTAGCGGTCGACCACTGAAAGCTGTGCAGGTCGGTGGTCCATTAGGGGCTTATCTACCAGAAAGTCAGTGGCACACGGTCATAGATTACGAAGCCTTTTCATCTGAACAAGCCGTGCTGGGTCACGGTGGTGTGGTGATGTTCGATGATAGTGTCGATATGGGGGATCAAGCCCGCTTTGCGATGGAATTTTGCACCGTCGAATCCTGTGGCAAATGCACGCCCTGCCGTATTGGCTCGACCAGAGGTGTGGAAGTCATTGATCGCATTCGCGCTGGTGAAAGACCCGATAACAACTGGCAACTACTGGAAGATTTGTGCGACACCATGGTCGATGGCTCTCTATGCGCCATGGGCAGTATGACGCCAATTCCCGTTAAAAGCGTGATGAAATTTTTCCCCGACGAACTGCGCCATGGGCGTCAGGAGTAAGTCATGAAAGTAGAAAGATTTAACCCCAACAAAGATTATGGAACCCCAGCACGTCTATCAGAAAAGCTGGTGACGCTGGAAATTGACGGCATTGAAATCTCGGTGCCCGAAGGCACTTCCGTTATGCGGGCTGCAGCACTGGTCGATATCAATATTCCCAAACTCTGTGCCACCGATAATCTGGAATCGTTCGGTTCCTGCCGTTTATGTGCCGTGCAAATTGAAGGCCGACGTGGTTATCCCGCTTCCTGCACCACCACAGTGGATGCAGGCATGAAAGTGACGACCCAGAATAAAAAACTGGCCGACTTACGCCGCAATATCATGGAATTGTATATTTCCGATCATCCACTGGACTGCCTGACCTGTCCGGCAAACGGAAACTGTGAACTACAGGATATGGCCGGCGCAGTGGGTCTGCGTGAAGTTCGTTATGGTTATGCTGGTGAGAATCACCTGGAGAGTGAAAAAGATCATAGCAATCCCTATTTCGATTTTGATCCCAGCAAATGTATTGTCTGCTCACGATGTGTAAGAGCCTGTGAAGAAGTACAAGGCACCTTTGCTTTAACCATTGACGGTCGGGGTTTTGCCTCGGTGGTATCGCCCAGTCAGCATGAAGATTTTATGGATTCTGAATGCGTATCCTGCGGTGCCTGTGTACAAGCCTGCCCAACCTCCACCCTGATGGAAAAAAGTATTGTGGAAATGGGCCAACCGGAACATAGCGTGGTCACTACCTGTGCATATTGTGGTGTCGGTTGTTCGTTTAAAGCTGAAATGAAAGGCGATCAAGTGGTGCGCATGGTGCCTTACAAAGGTGGCGATGCCAATCATGGCCATTCCTGTGTTAAAGGCCGTTTTGCCTTTGGTTATGCCACACACAAAGATCGCCTAACCACGCCAATGATCCGTAATAACATCAATGAACCCTGGCAGGAAGCAAGTTGGGAAGAAGCCATTCAGTTTGCGGCAGACAAACTCAAAGGTATTCAGCAAAAATACGGCCGCAACAGTATTGGCGGCATTACGTCATCACGTTGTACCAATGAAGAAACCTATCTGGTTCAAAAACTGATCCGTGCCGCGTTTGGCAATAACAATACTGATACCTGTGCCCGAGTTTGCCACTCCCCCACCGGTTATGGACTGAAAGTCACACTGGGCGAATCAGCTGGTACCCAGAATTTCGACTCCGTAATGAAATCGGATGTGATTCTGGTGATCGGTGCCAATCCTACCGATGCCCATCCGGTATTTGGCTCAATGATGCGTCGCCGACTGCGTGAAGGTGCACAGTTGATTGTGGCCGATCCAAGACATATCGATTTACTGAAAACGCCTCATCTAAAATCAGCTTTGCATCTGCCGCTTAAACCCGGTTCCAATGTTGCGTTGATTAATTCCTTAGCACATGTTGTTGTGACTGAAGGTTTTGAAGACCACGAGTTTATTGAGTCGCGCTGTGATATGGAAACCTACGGCAAATGGCGCGAATTTATTCGTGATGAGCGTCATTCTCCAGAAGCGGTTGAGGCCATAACCGGTGTTGCTGCAGAAAAAGTACGCGAGGCAGCTCGCAGCTTTGCCCAAGGCAACAACAGTGCAATCTATTACGGACTTGGGGTGACCGAGCACAGTCAGGGGTCAACCATGGTGATGGGGATTGCCAACCTCGCTATGGCGACCGGAAACCTGGGTCGTGAAGGTGTTGGTGTAAATCCACTGCGTGGACAGAATAATGTGCAGGGCTCATGTGATATGGGATCCTTCCCACATGAACTACCCGGTTATCAGCATGTTTCCAATGATGAATCACGGGCACATTTTGAAGCCGTCTGGGGTGTCAAACTGGATAATGAACCAGGCCTGCGTATTCCTAATATGTTTGATGCGGCGATTGCTGGCGAATTTAAAGGACTTTATGTGCAGGGTGAAGATATCGCCCAATCTGATCCCGGAACGCAACACGTTGAAAGTGCCTTACGTTCGCTGGAATGCCTGATTGTGCAGGATCTGTTTCTTAACGAAACGGCTAAATTCGCCCATGTGTTATTGCCAGGTTCATCCTTCCTGGAAAAAGACGGTACCTTCACTAACGCCGAACGCCGAATTAATCGTGTTCGCAAAGTCATGCCACCACTGGCAGGTAAAGAAGACTGGCAAGTCACGATGGATTTGGCCAATGCCCTTGGCTATCCGATGCATTACAATCATCCATCGGAAATCATGGATGAAATTGCACAGCTGGCACCTACCTTCACAGGCGTAAGTTTCAAACGCATTGATGAATTGGGCAGTATTCAATGGCCATGCAACGACGCGCATCCAATCGGCACACCGACCATGCACGTCGATGATTTCCCGATTGGCAAAGGCCGTTTCAGTGTCACCGAATACGTTGCCACCGAGGAAAGAACCAACAGCCGCTTTCCGTTATTACTCACTACCGGACGGATTCTGTCGCAATACAATGTGGGCGCACAAACCCGTCGTACCCAAAACCAGCTTTGGCATGATGAAGATCGTCTGGATATTCATCCACATGATGCAGAAGTCAGAGGCATCAAGGAAGACGATTGGGTAGGTATTACCAGTCGGGCCGGACAAACCGTGTTACGGGCCCGCCTGACTGAAAAAGTATTGCCTGGAGTGGTGTATACCACCTTCCATCATCCCGGCAGCGGTGCCAACGTTATCACTACGGATAATTCAGATTGGGCGACAAATTGTCCGGAATACAAAGTTACCGCGGTACAAATCGAACGGGTCAGCCAGCCATCAGAATGGCAGAAAAACTTCGAGGCATTTGAAACGCTGCAATTGAATCTATTGAAGAATCGAAAACATGATCAATCGATGCCCACAGGTTCGTCATCATCATGAGCTTTGTCTATAAAACCTCGTTGGCCACGCCTGTTTCAATTTATCAGCCAAACCTGAAACAGGCGCATTGGGGTTCTGATGAGGTGGCTGTAGAAGTGCCTGTTGCGCTGGTTTATAACTATATTTCGCATGTGGTGATGATGGCCTCGCCGGTCAATCTGGAAGACTTTGCTATTGGTTTCAGTTTGACTGAAGAAATCGTTGAATCCCGTGAACAGATTAACCATGTTCATATCACTCAGGCCAAAGCTGGCATTACTATCCGTTTGCAAATCGCCGATGAGGCATTTGAAAAGCTTAAGTCCATGCGTCGTAATATGACGGGTCGGACGGGTTGCGGTTTATGTGGAATTGAATCGCTTAAACAAGCCATTAGGCCTATCCCTGTTGTGCATGCTCCGCAGGTAAGCCAGGACGTCATTGCTCAGGCCCTTGAAACTATCCGAGCAAATCAACCTATCAACGCGATGACTGGTGCCACTCATGCGGCGGCCTGGTGTTCATTAACTGGACAAATTGAGCTGGTGCGTGAAGATGTCGGCCGCCACAATGCGCTGGATAAATTGATTGGCGCGATGTCGGGCATGAGCATAGATCGCCAGCAAGGTTTCATTCTGGTCACCAGCCGCGCCAGTTATGAAATGGTACAAAAAACCTGCATGGCTAACGTAGGCTGTCTGGTTGCCATTTCAGCACCAACCAGTCTCGCTATCGATCAGGCACGTCAAGCCGGTTTGTTGTTGGTTGGATTTGCCAGAGCGAACAAACAGGTTATTTATCACGATCCCCATCAACCTGAGCTATTAAGCCACGTTATCTAGAGAGCAAATCAATGAGCCACGATAGCCATTCGCAAACCGCCACTTTGATTAAGATGGTTAACCAGATTGCTGCCAATCTCAGTGCTTATGAGCCTGCCGAAGCTGCTAAACGAATTGAACAACATCTGGTGCGTTTCTGGGCACCCAAAATGCGTCAGGATCTTATTGCAGCAGCAATCGATGAAACCGATCTTTCGCCTTTGGCGCGAGATGCAATAGCCATCCTGAAAACTGAACAAAGCAGAAAGCAAATCGCCTAGTCTCCCAGAAAAGTCGCCAATGAGTCGGTCTCCACTCACTGGCGGCAACTTCATGTGTATTTAAGGACAAAAAAACATGCTGGCCCACCTTCATAAACGCCATATCGTTGCCAAACCGGGATTTAATCGTTGGTGGATAGCCCCGGCATCCGTATTTATTCATCTTTGCATCGGTTCGGTGTATGCGTGGAGTATGTTTAATCCGCCACTGATCAAGCAACTCGGTGTGGTGGCCAGTGCAGCAGATGACTGGCATTTTTCATCCGTGGTCTGGATCTTCTCAACCGCCATTGTTTTTCTTGGGCTGGCCGCCGCCATTGGCGGTAAATGGCTTGAACAAGTGGGCCCAAGAGCCACAGGATTTCTTGCTGCATGTTTATGGGGTGGTGGTTTTTTAATCAGCAGCCTGGGGCTCTATCTTCATGAACTGTGGTTAATCTATCTGGGCTATGGCGTTGTCGGTGGCTGTGGTCTGGGTCTCGCCTATGTGACACCGGTCAGTACCTTAATCCGCTGGTTTCCGGATCGACGCGGTATGGCCACCGGAATTGCCATTATGGGTTTTGGTGGTGGCGCAATCATCGGTGCCCCGTTAAAAGGCTATCTGCTAGCGTTGTTCTATGAAGCTCCCACCTATCTCGGTAAAGCCAGTGATTTGGCATTAATCACCGAAAATGGTCGGCGTTTTGTTGAAATGGCTGGAAATAAAGTCGAAGTGGTGGTCGCCACAGCCAAAGATATGGCCACTATGCCATTGCCCGGTCCGGAAGGGGTCTATGTCGTCGGTTCAGGCAGTACCGGAGCGGCTTCAGTATTTCTAACGCTGGGAATTCTTTATTTTGTGGTGATGGTGATTTCCGCATTTAGTTTTCGGGTGCCACCAGCAGACTGGAAACCGGCTGGTTGGAATCCAGATCCAAACAAAAAAGTGGCTAAATCACTGATTAGCCAAAATCATGTACATATTGATCAGGCATTAAAAACCCCACAGTTCTACCAATTGTGGATTATGTTGTGCTTTAACGTTACTGCTGGCATCGGCGTGATTGGCGTAGCCAAAACCATGGTCACTGATATTTTTGGCCCGAGTTTACCGTCAATAGTGGATGCAGGATTTGCCGCCACCTATGTGCTTATGATCAGTGTGTTTAATATGGCAGGACGCTTCTTCTGGTCATCCATGTCGGATTATATTGGCCGACAAACCACCTACAGTATTTTCTTTATGCTCGGTGCGTTGTTATATCTGTCGATTCCTTTTATAGCAATGCAAGCCAGCATTAATCCAGCCGTGATGTGGTTGATTCTGTTTTATGCTGTCACCATGCTGATTTTCACCATGTATGGCGGTGGCTTTGCCACTATTCCCGCCTATCTGGCCGATATCTTCGGTACGTTGCATGTTGGTGGTATCCATGGACGACTGTTAACAGCCTGGAGCGTCGCGGGTATTCTGGGGCCGGTATTACTTACCCATTTGCGTGAACAATCTATTTATAAGGCTATTCACAACCTGGCCAATACCGTCGACCCGAATGTATTTCTCAGCCGCTTTGGTGCGCCTATTACAGAGCTCGATACTTTGATTCAAACCAGCACCGTTTCGATTGCCTCGCTAATGGAAATTGTGCCTGCTGGCACCATGGATCCAACACCGAGCCTCTATAACACGACCATGTATGTGATGGCGTCATTGCTGATTGTGGCACTTATCAGCAATCGCATGATGCGACCGGTACATGCCAATCATCATGTACAAAACAGTCATTCGCATTGGTGGCAAAATCAGAAAGAAAATAAAGCTGGATCAACGACGGCTGAATAAGGCACCCTTAGACTCTCACTAAATGCCTGGGATTAGGGTTTATGCACGCCACCATTTATATCGCACTTGCAGCATTTCTCATCGTCGCTTTAGCGCGCAACGTTATTGCGCTGCGACGTCTACATAAAGTGGCGTTGGGCGATGGCGGAAATCAGGATTTGCTGGCCGCCATTCGAGCCCATGCTAATGCCGTTGAATATCTGCCAATTGGTTTGCTGTTGTTAATTGTTTTTGAACTTAACCAAGGCCCAATCTGGTTAATCCATGTACTGGGCAGCTTGTTTATTATCGGTCGAGTGATCCACGCCAACGGTGTTAGTAAAGCCATCATTCCCCGACGAATTATTGGTATGCAATTGACCATTTGGCTGCTGATCATAATGGCGGTATTGAATCTATTAGCGTTTGTCGGTATTCAATTATCGGGCTGAGTCGTCTTCATCAAATCCCAACTCGGACCAAATCGCATCGACCCGAGCGACAACTGCCGGATCTTTCTCAATCGGTCTGCCCCACTCACGGTTGGTTTCACCGGGCAGTTTATTGGTGGCATCCATCCCCATTTTTGAGCCAAGACCCGATACCGGTGAAGCAAAATCCAGATAATCAATCGGTGTGTTTTCAATTAAAACCGTATCGCGCGCCGGATCCATACGCGTGGTAATCGCCCAAATTACATCCTGCCAATCACGCACATTCACATCATCATCAACGACGATCACGAATTTTGTATACATAAACTGTCGTAAAAATGACCAGACCCCCATCATCACCCGCTTGGCATGACCGGCATATTGTTTTTTCATGCTGACCACTGCCATACGATATGAACAACCTTCAGGTGGCAGATAAAAATCGACAATTTCCGGAAACTGCTTCTGCAGAATCGGCACAAATACTTCGTTTAATGCCACACCCAAAATCGCCGGTTCATCAGGTGGACGACCAGTATAAGTGCTGTGATAAATCGGATTTTTACGCTGAGTAATTCGCTCAATGGTAAACACCGGAAAGCTGTCGACTTCATTGTAATAACCAGTGTGATCGCCATACGGCCCTTCCGGTGCCATATCATCGGGGTAAATAAAGCCTTCCAGCACAATCTCGGCATGGGCGGGCACCTGCAGATCACTGCCAATACATTTCACCAACTCGGTTTTACTACCTCGCAGCAATCCAGCAAACGCATATTCAGAAAGTGTATCGGGAACAGGCGTTACAGCACCTAAAATAGTGGCTGGATCACAGCCCAACACAACAGCAATAGGAAATGGCTCTCCAGGATGCGTTTGCTGCCATTCCTTAAAATCCAGTGCCCCACCCCGATGCGATAACCAACGCATAATCACCCGGTTTTTACCAATCACCTGTTGGCGATAAATCCCTAGATTCTGCCGAGTTTTGTGCGGCCCTTTGGTCACTACCAAACCCCAGGTAATTAGCGGTGCAGCATCTTCTGGCCAGCAGAGTTGAATCGGATAGTCACCCAGATCAATGTCATCGCCCTCAATCACCTGCTCCTGACACGGTGCTTTTTTCACCACCTTCGGGCCCATATTCAACACCTGACGAAAGATCGGCAGCTTATCCCAGGCATCTTTCATACCCTTAGGCGGTTCCGGCTCTTTCAAAAATGCCAGTAACTTGCCGACTTCGCGTAACGCCTCAACCGAATCCTCCCCCATACCCAGGGCAACGCGTTTTGGCGTACCAAACAAATTCGCCAATACCGGAATTTTGCTGCCCTTCGGGTTCTCAAACAGAATCGCCGGCCCACCAGCACGCAACACCCGATCACAAATCTCCGTCATTTCCAGATGGGGATCAATTTCGGTGGTGATTCGTTTTAGCTCGCCCTGTTTTTCCAGGTTGGTGATGAAGTCTCTTAGGTCGGTGTATTTCATATCGTTGGTTTTAATTTATGGGTTGGGTTAGCTTAGCAGCTTCGACCTTGTTTGATTTAAGTGATAAACAATCAAGAATCAATTGAAGTACTAGGATAATTCGAGGATATCTTAACTAAACTAAGCTAGACATCCCCAAATAAATTGAAAAAGGATTGGAGCATTATGGCTAAAGATAGTTTAGAAGCATGGAAGATTTGGAAACAAGCACAACAAAAGTATGATTATTTTATTGTCGGTTTAACCACAGCACTTCTTGCATATCTCGGAGGAAGTTTTTCTCCAGAGCCCTTCGCGTTCTCGCAAAATACTTTTGAGCTAATATCTCTCACGTTTCTCTTGGCATCAGTTGTTACTGGAATATTAAAACTTGAAAGTGATCTTTCAGTTCAATCAACAAATTTAAGGAAAGTAGAAGCACAAGAACAGCTAGATGTGGTTAATAAAATATTGAATTTCCCCTCTAGAAGCATAGATCTAGACACTGGGATGGAAATTTCTTTAACCGAAGCCAAAGAAAGACAAAATATTCTTCAAGAATTTATTTCAAAAGCTGGAAAAGGGCTCAATAAGGTCGGAAAAAAGAGTGAGAGGCTTTTTATAACTCGAAATATATTTTTACTTTTGGGGTTATTGTGTTTGATTATTTCTAAATTTATCAGCCTCTGTGTTGTGTACCAGAACGTATAGAGTTTGAGTATCTGCTTTCCCTGGGGGCCATGCAGATTTTCAGCTTCAAAAAACGATGAAGTTATGACTATCTCTCAGCTTTAAAATCGATCATAAAATTTAGGTTGGTCGGTGTTGCCCCTCTAAACCCCAACAATCAGCTTTTGTTATAAAACCATTTGTTTCGACTTAATGTCGAGTCAGGGGAATGAGTGCCCATTCCCCTAACAACCCCAGGGCACCCCTTGTGTTGGCCTGCGGCTCCACTGCGTTGCGTTTTTTGTCAGGGAGACTCACCAAACTCGCTGCGCTCAAACAGGTAAGTCTCTAATCCTGACAAAAAGCCGCTACTCGTCAACACAAAAGGGGATATTGGTGCTCATCTCAAAAATTGAGTGCTTAATTTAGGATTTGGAATTGTTGGGTTTCGCAAGCTCTACCCAACCTGCCCTGGATATAAGCCAACTTCCACCCAGTTCATCAATCAATTCAAGCCTTAAGCCGCATTCAACGCCTTACTCGGCACAATCTTAATCGCCACAAACTTGGACGTCGGAGTAAACGTTTTATCCCCATAACTATCCAACGGCACCAACGGATTGGTTTCAGGATAATATGCTGCCGCCTGTCCGGCCGGGATGTCATAACTGAGAATGGTAAAATTACTGACACGGCGTTCTTTTCCATCATTCCATAACGAATAAATATCCACTTTCTGGCCGTGTTCCAGCCCCATACGCTGAATATCCGCTTCATTGGCAAAGATCACATCCCGCATGCCATACACGCCCCGATACCGATCGTTGAGGCTGTAAATGGTGGTGTTGTATTGATCATGTGAACGCATGGTCTGCAGAATTAAATCGGCTTGTTCTCCACTGTCGGTTATCTGCGAATGCAACAGGGTTTCTGGCAATTGATTAGCCATAAAACGTGCCTTGTTAGTGCTGGTTTGCCACTTACGTTCGGCTGCTGGATTTCCCAGATAAAAACCACCCGGTTTAGCAATTCGTTCGTTAAAGTTTTCAAAGCCCGGAATCACCTCGGAGATAAGATCGCGAATACGATCATAGTCTTCAATCAACCAGTTCCAGTCGACCGGCTGTTTACCCAGGGTGGCCTCGGCGATACCGGCAATAATGGCGGCTTCCGATTTCATTAACGGTGAGAATGGTTTGAGCTGTCCGTAGGAAATATGCACCATACTGAAGGTATCTTCGACGGTAATGCCTTGTTTGCCACTTTTTTGATAATCAATTTCTGTTCGCCCCAGGCACGGCAAAATCAATGCATCCTTACCGGTCACCAAATGACTGCGATTGAGCTTGGTGGAAATATGCACTGTTAACTCACAGTTTTGCATGGCGGCATGAGTTCTTGGTGTATCGGGTGCGGCCTGAACAAAGTTACCACCCAGTCCAAAAAAGACCTTGATTTCGCCCTGCTCCATCGCTGCAATAGCTTGTACCGTGGTGTGACCGTGTTCACGCGGTACCTTGAACTGAAAGCGTTTTTCCAAAGCATCGAGAAACCATTCCGGTGGTTGTTCATCAATGCCCATGGTGCGGTCACCCTGGACATTACTGTGGCCACGCACCGGCGATAGGCCGGCACCAGGTTTGCCCACATTGCCACGCAATAATTGCAAGCTGATGATTTCCTGAATGGTCGATACCGAATGTACATGTTGTGTAATCCCCATCGCCCAGCACATAATCACGCGATTGGCTTTGCGGTACATATTGGCGGCCATTTCAATCTCAGCCAAACTCAGACCGGATTGTGTTTCTATATGCTGCCAGCTAGTATTGTCCAACACCGCTAAGTAATCATCTACACCACTGGTGTGTTCGGCGATAAAGTCACGGTCAAATACGGCGGCACCATCATTTTCCAGTGCTTCTTTCTCCCACTGCCAAAGAAATTTGGCCATACCACGAATAGCAGCAAAATCTCCACCCAACGCCGGTCTGAAGAAAGCAGTATTGGTCGGTTCAGAATCATTTTTGAGCATTTCCAGTGGATTTTGTGGATGTTGGAAACGCTCCAGGCCACGCTCTTTCAAAGGATTAAAACAAATCACCTGGGCACCACGTTTAACCGCTTCGCGTAATGGCTCAAGCATACGAGGGTGATTGGTACCTGGATTTTGGCCGATAACAAAGATGGCATCGGCATGTTCAAAATCTTCAAACTCAACCGTGCCTTTACCCACACCCAATGCTTCAGACATACCGATACCACTGGCTTCGTGGCACATGTTTGAACAATCTGGGAAATTATTCGTGCCCACTGCACGGACAAACAATTGATAGAGAAACGCGGCCTCGTTACTGGCCCGCCCCGAGGTATAAAACTCGGCCTGATGAGGAGAATCCATATTGTTAAGATGCTGTGCGACCAATTCAAAAGCTTGAGGCCACGTCGTTGGTTCATAGTGATCTTTTTCTGCGTTGTAACGCATGGGATGGGTGATGCGGCCTTGAGATTCCAGCCAATGATCACTTTGTTGTAACAGTTCGCAGATGCTATGTTTGGAAAAAAAGGCCGGATCAACCCGACGACTGGTAGCTTCCCAGTTCACCGCCTTGGCGCCATTTTCACAGAATTTGATCATGCCTTTTTCAGGCGTCTCGCCCCAGGCACATCCGGGACAATCCAGACCATGATCCTGGTTGGTTTTCAGCATGGCACGAATGTTATGCATGGCATTTTTACTGCCTAGCCAATTCTTGGTCACGCTGACTAAAGCCCCCCAACCTGCTGCCGGACCGTTATACGGTTTGTAATGACTCAAAATTATTCTCCGGGAAATGAAAATATATAGAAGCCTCTAATCAATGCTGTAAAAAAACAGTATTGAAAGATCTGTAAATATGATTCGCGCTAATGTGCTTTTAGAAATCTGAACGCTGACTATTGCCGAACATGAATACTAATATATGCAACATTAAACATAATTTGGATTGATACAATGATTTAATAAATTATAACGATAATAAACACTTGCAATCAATAAAGATCGTCTCTTCTAAGAGTTAAATCCCGTCCAACCTTAACTTAAAATATGTTTTTTATTTCATATTAAATCAGGCAATAAATTTAATATTGTTTGAGAGTTCAAGATCCAGCTTCAAAACAACAATATTTATTCAGCTTGCGTTTTATCTTGTTCACCCCAATATAGGTTTAATATGCTTAAATAAAGCTGTGAAGTCAGTCAGTTGGAGGTTGTTATGGCTGGAGGATGGTCTCGTGATGGCGCGGTGCAGGATCAGATTGATGCCAGTGTTGAAGACGGTATTCAACAGGCACGTTCCCGTTTACCTAAAGGCGAAAGCCTGACGCATTGTGAAGAGTGTGATAAGGAAATCCCTCAGGCACGCCGTGAGGCGGTGCCAGGTGTTCGCCTCTGCGTGAAATGTCAGGAAATGATTGATAAGGAAAACAAGACTGCCAGTCTGTTTAACCGACGTGGCAGTAAAGACAGTCAATTACGTTAGGCGCATTTCAACGTTATAACAGAGCACTTCGGTGCTCTTTTGCTTTTCAGTACTGCATTGTGTAAAGCTGTGCTGTGGATTTATTTTGCAGTTCACAAGAATTTGATATTAGCCAGTTTAAAGTCTGACATTGAAGGACTGGTGCTTTATCTGGCCCACTTTTAGAGAAATATAAAATGAAAAAATTATTACTGGCATTACCTTTTATCTTTGCTGCGCAATTAGCTCTGGCAATTGATGAGCAGGATGAAAAAAACTATACAACAAACTACACCACACAATTAAAACCTATGGTTGTGCAGCAGTTGAATGCTGCCAGACCGGAAATGACGGCAACCGCTGTTGAGTCAGAAGCCAATGCCTATGTCATGAGAATGGCGAGTTGCCAGTTGAATGCCTTAAAAGATTTCCCGGAAGTTTATCGTGACAAAGCCATTTTGCCGGTAGCAGGGGGAGCAGATTTAGCTCAAACAACTCAAAACCTGAACCAAACCATTCTGCAGGATATTGAAGCGGACAAGCTAACCAAAGATCAGGCAACAAGAATGATTGTCACTGCTCAGGAATCCGTACAAATTTGTATGAATTCGTAAAAGTCAGATTCCTGAGTTCATAAAAAAGGGCCTTTCGGCCCTTTTTTGTTTATGCGGCAATGCCGGTATGACGCAAAAGCGCATCTATCTGCGGTTCACGTCCACGGAATTCAATAAACAGTTCCATCGGTTCGCGGCTGCCGCCCTGCTCCAGAATGGCTTCCAGGAATTCCAGGCCGGTTTGCCGATCAAAAATGCCCTTCTCTTCAAACTTGGAGAAGGCATCTGCTGACAACACTTCTGCCCATTTGTAGCTGTAATACCCTGCGGCATACCCACCAGCAAAGATGTGGGCAAAGCTGTGAGCAAAACGATTGAATTTGGGTGGCTTGACCACGGTCACTTCATTACGAACCTGTTCAAGAATTTTCTCGACCTGATTCGGCTGATTCGGATCAAATTCCAGATGCAAACGGAAATCAAATAACGAAAATTCCAGCTGACGTAACATCATCATCGCGGACTGGAAGTTACGTGCAGCGATCATTTTGTCGAACAATTCATCAGGTAGTTTTTCACCGGTCTGGTAATGGCCGGAAATCAAATCCAGCGCCTCACGTTCCCAACACCAGTTTTCCATAAACTGGCTTGGCAATTCAACAGCATCCCAAGCCACACCATTGATACCGGAGACACCGGCATATTCAATTTTGGTCAGCATATGATGCAGGCCATGACCGAATTCATGGAACAGTGTTGTCACTTCATCATGGGTGAACAAAGCTGGTTTATCCCCGACGGGCTCAGAAAAATTACAAGTCAAAAAGGCGACAGGAATCTCAATGCCATTGGCTGTACGACGGCGTGCTTTGCATTCATCCATCCAGGCGCCACCGCGTTTATGCTGACGAGCATATAAATCAAGATAGAACTGAGCACGAACGCTGCCGTCTTCAGCAACAATTTCAAAAAAGCGCACGTCTTTATGCCAGACATCCACATCATTACGTTCGCGAATATCCAGACCATATAGACGATTCACCACGGCAAACAGACCACTGACCACTTTGTCTTCCGGGAAGTACGGTTTGAGTTCTTCCTGTGAAATCGAATAACGCTGCTGACGCAGTTTCTCAGCAAAATACGTGACATCCCAGGCTTCCAGCTGGCCTTGATCGGCAGTCACTTTGGCAAAAGCCCGTAATTCGGCATATTCATTTTCGGCAATCGGTTTGGAACGCTTGGCCAGATCTTGCAGGAAATCCAGAACCTGTTGCGATGACTGGGCCATTTTGGTGGCCAAAGAACGCTCTGCGTGATTGGCAAAACCCAGCAGATTAGCCAGTTGATGCCGCAGATTGAGAATATCCAGCATCACATCCGTGTTATCCCATTTACCGGCATGTGGACCTTGATCGGATGCTTTGGTGGCAAACGCGGTATACATTTCTTCACGTAATTCACGGTTATCGGCATACGACATCACCGGCATATAAGAGGGAAAATCCAGCGTAAACAACCAGCCTTCGAGTCCTTCACGTTTGGCCATTTGCTCGGACATTTCTATGGTAGACGGCGGCAGACCTGACAATAAAGATTCATCAGTGATATGTTTGCGCCAGGCATGGGTCGCATCGAGCAGGTTTTCTTCAAATTTGGCGGTGCGTTCAGTCATTTTCTGTGACAGTTTTTTAAACTCATCACGTTGTTGCTGATCCAGCTCAACACCGGACAAACGAAAATCACGCACGGCGTTATCAATAACTTTTTTCTGTGCCGTATCCAATTTCTGATATTCAGCGCCTTCGGCAATGGCTTTATAGGCTTGATACAGCGTTTCATTCTGGCCCAGCTCGGTAGAAAACTCGCTGAGTTTTGGCAGACAGGCGTTGTAAGCCTGACGCAGTTCTTCTGAGTTGACCACCGAATTCATATGACTGACTGGTGACCAGACACTGTCAATCAGGGCATCCATATCTTCCATTGGTTGTACCAGGGTTTCCCAGGTGGGCTCTGTCAGTGTGCTTAAAATCGTGTCGATTTTATTGCGTGCAGTGCTCAACGCATGATCAATTGCGGGCTCAACATGCTCGGCTTTAATGGCGGAAAATAGTGGTAAATGGTGATTTTCCAATAGTGGGTTGGTCATATTTATGTCCTGATTAAGTTCGGTATCGCCCGCAGTATGGTGCGTGGAGATTGTGTCATGGTAACGCAACAAAACAGTCATCACACTGCAATATCTAATAGATAAGGTTTGCTCAGAATTTTAAGTGAATGAGTGCCTTATGCAAACACAACTAAGTCACAAGCAAAAGCTGAAAGTTCGCACCGTGTTTATATCGGATATCCATCTTGGCTTCCGAGGCTGCAGTGCCGAGCTCCTCCTTAACTTTTTACATAATGTGGAATGCGACTATCTTTATCTGGTCGGCGATATTATCGACGTCTGGGAAATGAAAAAACGCATGTACTGGCCTCAGGAACATAATAACGTGGTTCGTACCCTGCTTGGTAAAGCCAAACACAATACCAAGGTGATATTCGTCCCCGGCAACCATGATGAGATTCTGCGGGATTATGATGGTGCGGTGTTCGGTAATGTGCAAATCCATAATGAAATTATTCACACCACGGCCGATAAACGGAAGCTATTAATCATTCACGGCGATCAATTTGATAGCGTGGTAAAAATTTCGCCAATGCTGGCGAAAATTGGCAGTCGATTGTATGAATTTTTGTTGCGTGCCAATCGCTGGGTCAATTACTTCCGTCGCAAGATGGGCTTTACCTACTGGTCACTGGCGGCGTTTCTTAAACACAAAGTCAAAAATGCGGTGCAATACATCAGCAACTTTGAAGAAGCTGTGGCACATGAAGCGTCAAAACAAGGCGTTGATGGTGTGGTCTGCGGGCATATTCACCGGGCTGAAATTACCCGAATCCAGAATATCGATTACTACAATTGTGGTGACTGGGTAGAAAGTTGTACGGCATTGGTGGAACACCCTGACGGCCAGATGGAAATCATTCCCTGGGCGGAGTTATTTAATCAGCAAGTATTGATTGCCAAAGCCGCCTGATGAAACTGGTTATCGTGACGGATGCCTGGGAGCCCCAGGTCAACGGCGTAGTGCGTACTCTGGGCAAGACCCGTGATCATCTTCAGGAAATGGGTTATGAGGTGATCATGATCACCCCGCTGAATTTTAAAACTATTCCCTGCCCGACGTATCCCTCAATTCGTTTAGCGTTACTGCCATATCGAAAACTTTCTAATATGTTGGAAAATCTGCAAGCCAATGCAGTGCATATAGCGACTGAAGGCCCATTAGGTATGGCTGCCCGGCGCTGGTGTTTAAAACATAAAATTCAATTTACCACCTCATTTCATACCCAGTTTCCAGAATATTTACGTCTGCGTTTGCCTGTTCCACTCCGCTGGAGTTATGCCTGGTTACGCCGCTTTCATCGGCCAGCGGCGAGAACTTTGGTACCAACCGTTTCACAACAGCAACGATTGCAACAACATGGTTTTCAGGATGTGTATGTCTGGGGCCGTGGTGTGGATACACAGATCTTTACGCCCGATAACGCCAAAAAATTTGATTTACCCGGACCGGTTTTTATCAATATGGGACGTGTGGCGGTGGAAAAAAACATTGAAGCTTTTCTGGATCTGACGTTACCCGGCAGCAAGGTGGTGATTGGCGATGGCCCGGATTTGGAGATGCTGCGCAAACGTTACCCCGAGGTTCTGTTTACCGGAGCCAAATTTGCAGAGGAACTGGCGGCCTGTCTGGCAGGTGGCGATGTATTTGTTTTTCCCAGCCAGACTGATACCTTTGGTTTAGTGATTCTTGAGGCCATGGCATGTGGTTTGCCCGTGGCTGCTTTTCCGGTTACGGGTCCGAAGGACATTATCATTGAGGGCAAAACCGGCGAGCTTGACTGGAACTTGCAAACAGCTGCTTTAAGTGCGCTGAATCTGCAAAAAACCGATTGCATTGCTTATGCTCGCGAAAATAGCTGGCAGAAATGTAGCGCCGTATTTGCGAGTTTCATGTATGACAATCAGCCAGCTATTCCAACCCAAACAGCGCAAATACTCAGTCAGAAAAGCTGAAACATTCTCATTCTCATGTTGCAAAGTGACAACATCGTCATACTTTCTTGGTATTCGTACAACAGAATACTTGATTAGCCGGGAACTGCCGTGAGATTATTCCCGTTAAATTTGTTTCAGGGAATGCCGCAATGTTCGACTCAAAATATTTTTTCAGATTCAGCCTCATCAGCATGGTTGTTCTGTTTACCGGTTGTGCCACTACACAATATAACGATGAGCGTGATCCCTTCGAGAGCTACAACCGTGCAATGTACAAATTCAATGACACGGTTGACCGTGCGGTTCTGAAGCCTGTAGCCAAGGGTTACGATACTGTTGTTCCTGATGCCATCAGCTGGGGTGTCAGTAACTTTTTCAGCAATCTGAATGATATTACTGTTGCCATTAACAGTCTGTTGCAGGGTAAATTCAGTCAGGCTGCGGATGATACCGGACGTTTCCTGTTAAACAGTACCGTGGGTGTAGCCGGTATATTTGATGTAGCAGGCCATGCCGGCAACAAAAAACGTAATGAAGACTTTGGTCAGACATTAGGTGTCTGGGGTGCTGAACCCGGCGCTTACATAGTATTACCGTTTTTTGGTCCACGTACGGTACGTGACTCATTCGGTTTAGTGGGTGATATGTTTACTGACCCGGTGATGTATGTTGAAGGTCCGGGCGCACGTAACGCATTAGTCGGAACCCGTGTGGTGGATACCCGCGCCAATCTGTTAAAAACGCAACGTGTATTAAGCGAAGCAACAGATGATGAATATGCCTATGTTCGCAACGCTTATCTGCAACGTCGCCAATACCTGGTTTACGATGGTAATCCTCCAAACGATGATGATTTCGATCTGTTTGATGATGAGTAATTCTTCAACCCAATCGCTATAATAAAAAGAGCCGGATTTATTCCGGCTCTTTTTTTATTTTCACGACACCACCACCGGTTATGAAATGACTTCTTTATTATTTACCATCGCGATTATCAGTGGTTTTGTACTGCTGATCTGGGGTGCAGATAAATTTATTGATGGCGCTGCTGGTATTGCATCCAATCTCGGTGTTGCCCCACTGATTGTCGGGTTAACTATTGTTGGATTTGGTACCTCGGCTCCGGAAATGATGGTATCGGCATTAGCCTCATTTGATGGTGCTCCGGCACTGGGTATTGGCAATGCCATTGGCTCGAATATAACCAATGTCGGGCTGGTTTTGGGCCTCACAATAGTCATTACCCCACTGGCAGTTCATTCCGTTACATTACGAAGAGAATTTCCGGTACTGGTGTTTATTATGTTTCTATCCCTGCTGCTGTTGCTCTGGGATATGGAACTGGATCGTATTGATGGTGTTATTCTGTTTTCGGGGTTTCTGCTGACGCTGGCTGGTATGGCCTGGCTGGCAGTGAAAAGTGCGCAGGATGACCCACTCAAAATTGAATTCACCAAAGAATATTCCCAGCCGAAACTGTCGCTGAAAACATCCATCCTGTTATTTTTTATCGGCCTTGTTTCCCTGCTGGCAGGTTCAAAACTGTTGGTCTGGGGAGCCACCGGCGTCGCCCAGTTACTGGGCATCAGTGAATTGGTCATTGGTCTGACGGTCGTGGCTATTGGTACCAGCCTGCCGGAACTGGCGGCGTGTATCGCTTCCGCATTAAAAAATGAACATGATATTGCCGTTGGTAATATTCTTGGCTCAAATATCTTTAATCTACTGGCTGTACTTGCCATGCCGGGGCTCATTCAACCATCAAAAATAGATACGCTGCTGATAACGCGTGATTTTAGTTTTATGATTGGTCTGACGATCGTGCTGTATTTCTTTGCACGATTTTGTTTGAAGGGCAGATTGGGCCGTCCGGTTGGTTTGTTGCTATTACTGGTTTATGCAGGCTATATAAGTTTGCTGGCCTACCAAGGTGTGCATAACGGTATATGAAAATAGATGCGGAAAAATTAAAAATGCTGGCGCTGGCGGTGATTGATACCGAGCTGGAAGCGGTGACATTACTGCGAGATCGGATTGATGATGACTTTGTCCGCGCCTGTGAATATCTGTTGCAGTGTCAGGGGCGTATTGTAGTTATTGGCATGGGTAAGTCAGGTCATATCGGCAGTAAAATTGCCGCGACCTTAGCCAGTACCGGCAGTCCGGCATTTTTTGTTCATCCCGGTGAAGCCAGCCATGGTGATTTGGGCATGATCACCGATAAAGACGTCGTACTGGCGTTGTCGAATTCCGGGGAAACTGCCGAAATTCTGACGATATTGCCACTGATTAAACGCCTTGGCGTACCGTTAATCACCATGAGTGGCCGGATGGATTCCACACTTTCATCATGTGCTGATGCCAATATTAATGTCAGTGTGAACAAGGAAGCCTGTCCGCTGGGACTCGCCCCCACATCCAGTACAACCGTTGCTTTGGTCATGGGGGATGCCCTGGCCATTGCGTTACTGGAAACCCGCGGTTTTACCGCCGAAGACTTTGCCCTTTCTCATCCCGGTGGCAATCTTGGTCGACGTTTATTATTACGCGTCAGCGATATTATGCATACTGGCTCGGCGATTCCGCAGGTCAATGAACAGGCTTTATTACGTGAAGCCTTGATGGAAATGTCTAACAAAAGTCTGGGCATGACCGCTGTGGTGGATAATGCTGGCAAACTGGTCGGTATTTTCACTGATGGTGATTTACGTCGTGTATTGGCACAGGAAGTGAATATTCTCACCGCACCGCTGAAAGATCATATGACACGCCATTGTAAAACCGGTCAGGCTGAGATGCTGGCCGCCGAAGCATTACAAATGATGCAACAATACAAAATCAATGGGCTGTTGATTACCGATAAAAACCATAACTTAACGGGCGCACTCAATATGCACGATTTATTACGTGCGGGTGTGGTCTAATTTTCAGGAAAAAAACAATGCAAGATATAACGGCTCGTGCCAAACAAATTAAGCTGGTGATTTTTGATGTCGATGGTGTCCTGACTGATGGCAGCATCATCATTGGCGATGATGGTGAGGAACATAAAGCATTTAACTCTCGTGATGGCCATGGCATGAAACTGCTGCAGTACACTGGTGTCGATATTGCTATTATCACCGGGCGCACTTCGAGGGTGGTTGAGCATCGTATGCAAAGCCTTGGCATCAATCTGGTTTATCAGGGACAAAAAGTTAAGTTACCTGCTTTTGAAGAATTACTTAAAACGCTTAAGCTGAAGCCGGAACAATGCGCTTATGTTGGAGATGACTGGGTTGATTTGGCCATCATGAACCGAGTGGGTTTGGCGATTGCTGTGCAAGATGCTGATGCGGTTGTGAAAAAACATGCTCACTGGATCACTCCTTCCATGGGTGGAAAAGGTGCGGCACGTGATGTATGTGAATTTATTATGGAAGGACAGGGAACCCTGCAGGATCAAATTGAACGCCATCTTTAATATACCGGGTTATCTCAAAATTGCCCTACTGCTGATAGCAGTGGTCAGTCTTTGGATGCTGTTCAATAAACCAGAAGCCCCTCGAACGGAAGCCTCTGTGCATTACAGTATCGATTTTGGCATGACTGACTTCAAACTGACAGTAATGGATATCAATGGCAAACCTTCACGAGTCATTACCGGCGAAACGCTGTACCACTACCCGGAAAATGACCGTACCGAAATTTTCAACCCGACGACCCTGTTTATTGCACCGGAAAATAACGACTGGATAATTGAGTCAGATCATGCTGAAACTCAGGGTGAAGGCGAAAACATACTTCTCACCGGCAATGTTATTATTACCAATAAAGATCAACCGGAAATTCAGTTATTAACTGACATTCTGAATCTGGATACTGTTCATAATACAGCGTATACCGATCAGCCGGTGACCATGAAATCGCCACATGGAGATACCCATTCAGTGGGTTTCCATGCGGCTTTACAAGAAGAAACTATCAATCTGCACTCTAGGGTGAGAGGACAATATAATGCGCCACCTGTTAATTAATCTGCTCTGGGTTCTTGCTGCAATTCCGTCTATTGCGCTTGCCTTACCCAGTGATCGGGAGCAACCCATCAATATTGAAGCAGATCATGCGCAGCTTGATGATCAAACCGGTGTCACCCAATACAAAGGTGATGCTATTCTGACTCAGGGTACTTTACGTATTGAAGGCGACATCATTACTTTCTTTTATGATGAAAACCGTGAACTGGAAAAAGCCATTGCGGAAGGTAATCTCGCCACCTATGAACAGGTGCACAAGGAAGGCGACAAACCGGTTAAAGCCAAAGCCTTACAGATGGAATACCACGCCCGTACCCAACGAATTTATCTGGTAGGCCAAGGTTATGTCTGGCAATCAGGCGATGAATTCCGTGGCAATCATATTGAATATGATATTGATAAAAACATTGTTATTGCCAACTCCAGACCAGTCGAAGTCGATGGCCAGACACAATCCAGCGGCCGGGTTCATATCACTATTCAGCCTCCCGGTCAGCGTGAAAAAAACAAGACTCAACCGGCCAGACCAACCGCACCACAACCTCAGCCTTTAACAGAGGCACCGGAACAGCAATCGGAAATGAGTTATCCAACGGCGACCACTCAAACCACGCTGAATGTCAGAACCGGTCCCGGCACCCAATATGAACGTATTGGTGCCTTTATCGAAAACACAGAGGTGATTGTGCTGACCCGTCAACCCGAATGGATCCAAGTCAGAGGGATGAGTGGTGATAAAGCGATCATTGGCTGGGTCAGTGCGCGTTATCTGCAAATGAATCCTGAATAAATCACGGAAATTACATGAGTCAGCTTTCTGCAATGTCGCTTGCCAAGCAATTTGGCGATAGACAGGTTGTTAAAAATATTTCCCTTGAAGTAAACAGTGGTGAAATTGTCGGTTTGCTTGGCCCCAATGGAGCCGGAAAAACGACCAGCTTTTACATGATTGTCGGGTTGATCCCGGTCGATCACGGCAGCATTTTTCTCGATCAACAAGAACTCACCCATGAACCGATCCACAAACGTGCTCAATTGGGTATTGGTTATCTCCCCCAGGAAGCTTCCGTATTTCGTAAATTGTCAGTAGAAGATAATCTCTACGCCATTATTGAAACCCGCAAAAAACTGAGCCTCGACGCTAAACAGCAATTACTGGAAAGATTGCTGGATGAATTTCATATCAGCCATATTCGAAAATCGTTAGGCATGGCGTTATCCGGTGGTGAAAGACGCCGCGTTGAAATTGCCCGGGCATTGGCCATGGATCCTCAATTCATTTTGCTCGACGAACCCTTCGCCGGTGTTGATCCGATTTCTGTATTAGATATTCAGGGTATTATCAAAGCACTTGCTGAGCGAGGTATTGGCATTTTAATCACTGACCATAATGTTCGTGAAACATTGAGTGTCTGTGAAAGAGCCTACATCTTTAACGAAGGTGAAGTCATTTCCAAAGGTACACCCGATGAAATCCTGCAGGATAAGCGTGTACTCAGCGTTTATCTGGGACGGGACTTTCGCCTGTAGATTTCCACAACAAGTTTCTGGCAATTCCCCGGATCAGTAAGGTAAGATGAATTGAACTCTGTTTGAGTACTATTTATGTGTCGATTGATTGCGATTGCCTTGCTGTTGTTTGCCAATTTAGCAGTGGCCGATGAACCAAATCAAAAGCTGACACCCGTATCAATCAAACTTCACTGGCAGCATCAATTTCAATTTGCTGGCATTTATGCCGCCGTCGAAAAAGGCTTTTATCAGGAAGCCGGGCTGGCAGTAACCATGACTAACGGCCATACAGCACCTTTCAATGAAGTTGAAACCGGTATCGTTGACTTTGGACTTTCCGGTGCAGGCCTGGTGGTCGAAAGATTAAAAGGTCGCCCGTTTGTCGCTATAGCCGCCATATTTCAAAGCAGCCCTTACACCTGGCTGGTCAGAGCGGATTCAGATATAAAACATCCGAACGATTTCGTTGGTAAAACGGTTACCCGGCAGTCCTACGCTGATGATTTATCGGCGATGCTACTCAAGTTCAATATTCATCCTTCACAACTGGATATAGTGGATCCCTCTCCGGCTGATATCGATAATCTTATTGCCGGTGAAGTGGATGCACTTACAGCCTATATTTCCAATGAACCTTTCTGGATGAAGAATCAGGGTGTGGCTTACCACACCTTGTCACCGCATGAATTCAATATTAATTTCTACAGCGATATCCTGTTTACTTCTGAACAGTATTTAAGGCGTCATCCGCAGGTCGTGGCAGCATTCAGAGAGGCCACTATACAAGGCTGGCAATATGCCCTGGAACATCCCCAGGAAATGATTGATCTGATTTTAAAGGACTATAACAATCAAAATAAAACCCGGGCTCATCTTGAATTTGAAGCTGAAAAACTCAGCGAGCTCAGTTTATATCCCACCGTTTCATTAGGTCATATGACGATTGAACGCTGGCAAAAAATCGCTGAACACTATCAGCAGTTAGGCTTGGTTAATAATGACCATCAACTTGATGGATTTATCTATGACCCTACACCCAGCATATCAATATGGCTGAAATGGCTGGTATTTTCGCTTATCGCTTTAGCCGCAGTCACCATGATTGGTTATTTTATTAAACGCCATCATGCCAAAGTGTTGAGTGAAAAGATTGCCTTGCAAACGGCAGCGCTTGAAGCGGAATTAGAAAAAGGCAAAGCGCTGGAAGAGAAAGCCAAACGCGAAAGTGAACGTTTACAAACATTATTGAATCACACACTTGAAGGCGTTATTACCATTGACGAAACGGGTGTTATCCAGAATTTTAATGCGGCTTCTGTTCGCTTATTCGGTTATCAACCGGAAGAAATTATTGGCCAGAATATTACCCGGCTGATGCCCGCTCAACATCGACATCATCATGAAAATGGCATGTCACGTTTCTTAAGCACCGAGCAATCCAAAATAATTGGCCAGCCGATTGAGTTGGAAGCATTACATAAAAGTGGTCAAATTATTCCCATTGAACTGACCTTAAGTGCCTTTAAATGGGAAGGTCGTTATTTTTTTACCGGCATAGCCCGTGATATTTCTTTGCAAAAAGCGGAGCATCTGGCCTTGATCGCCGCCAAGGAAGAAGCTGAAAAAGCCAACCAGGCAAAATCGGAATTTCTGTCGGCAATGAGCCATGAGTTACGCACCCCCCTGAATGCGATATTAGGTTTCGCCCAGCTGCTACAAAGTGATAAACAGGCACCTCTTACCGATACTCAGCAAGATAGTCTGAAGCTCATCATCCAGAGTGGTGAACACTTGCTCAAGCTGATTAACGATGTACTGGAACTGGCAAAAATTGAAACCGGTTCTGTAGAGGTTTCCATTGAGGCTGTTGATGTTACGAGCGCCATAAAACATTGCCTGCCAATGCTGAAAAATCTGGCGGATCGCTATCAGGTAACAATTCTGACGGGAGATATCCCCAATCAATTAGTGCTGGCTGATTTGACCAAACTTAAACAAGTACTGATCAACCTGGTCAGTAACGCCATAAAATACAACCGTCCTGATGGTGAGGTACTCATTACAGGCGAAATCATCAAATCGACCAACCGGTTGCGTATTACCATTAAAGATACCGGTATGGGCATACCACCGGATAAACAAGCCTATCTGTTTACGGCATTTGATCGATTGGGGCAGGAAAACTCGGGGATTGAAGGTACCGGCGTCGGATTAATTGTGACCCAGAGACTGATAAAGGCCATGGATGGTCACATCGGTTTCGAAAGCAGCGAAAATCAAGGCAGTCGCTTTTGGGTAGAGTTACCTGTCACTGACCGGTCTCTGCACAATGTTCATCATCATGAACCGCCACCCTCGATTCCCTCTGACAATCCACTTCAGGCCGATTCCGGTTCGGTCATTCTGCATATTGAAGACAACCCGGCCAATATCAAATTAATGGAAGCGTTTTTTGAACGCCTGCCACAATATCACCTGCATGTCTGTAAAACCGCTGAAGCCGGATTGGAATGGCTGGAGCAAAATATGCCGGCAGTTATCCTGATGGATATTAATCTTCCTGGAATCAGTGGTCTGCAGGCCACTGAGCAGATCATGGCCAATCCCAAGTTCCGTCATATTCCGGTTATCGCCGTGACTGCTGCGGCTATGCCCTATGATTTACAGCAGGCAGAAGGGTTATTTACCGCCTATCTCACCAAACCGGTTAACTTTATCTTGCTGACAGAATTGTTAAACCAGTACAGCAAACAAAGCGATCAGTCTAACAATGGGTAACCATCCCGCGGGGGAAAGAACAACAAAGGTTCTACCCGAGCATCATTCAGACTGACTCCAAGATGCAGATGCGGCCCGGTCACCCGTCCTGTTGCACCCACCGTACCAATAATATCTCTTTGTTTAACCTGTTGGCCGACTTTGACATCAATTCGATCCAGATGACAAAACATGGTCACCAGACCCTGGCCATGATCAATCATGACGGTATTGCCATTAAAAAAGTAATCGCCGCTATCGGTCACCACACCATCGGCAGGCGCCATAATGCCGGTTCCTGTTGGCGCGGCAATATCAATTCCGCTGTGGGGATTACGTTCTTCGCCATTAAACACTCTGCGGCGACCAAACAGGCCACTTACACGTCCTTCAACCGGCCAGACAAAGTTGAATGGGATGTCATCACTCACTCGCCAATTGCGTAACGCTTGGTTTATCCTGGCGGTTTCTGCTTCGATGCGATCCATATCTTCAGCATAGGGATTTACTTTACGATCATCGGGAACATTCACATGCTGGGTGGGATAGGATTTGTTTCTGACCTCAAACACAATGCTGCTCAATACGCCCTGGTCATCCACCAAAACTTTATGATTTCCCGGTTTGGCTGCCAGAGGAATGCCAACCACAGCCTGCCATTGGGAATCCTGTTTTATCACCATCACCTGCCGTTGTTCATAGCTGACTTCAGGTGCAACATTTCCACCCGTTTCCAACGGTAAAATGATCACGCCGCCAGGTACCGGAAGTTGTTGTGGTAACGCCCAGGCAGAGAAACTCAGCAACAGCAGAATGGGTAAATAAAAAACGTTGAACCTCATTTTTTATCACGCACTTCGCAGTCCAACTGGCCTTCTGATAAACGAATTTGCAGTGTTTGGCCAATTTCCACTTCATCGGAACGGTAAATAACATTCCCGGATTCAGTATCACTGGTGATGCTGTAGCCACGCTCCAGCGTATTTAAAGGGCTGACGACAGATAAAGTTCGCATTAACTGCGCAAGTTGTTGTTTATGATCATTGATCTGTTGTCTGGTCAGACGATTTAATTGTGCAGAGAGTGCATCAACAAGCTGTTGCTGCTGCTTTAACCGGGAAACGGGTAACAGTCGCTGCAAACGAGCGTTCAGATTCTGACTTTGTTGTCTGAACTGCTGCTGTTGCACGGAAAATGCTTTTTCAAATCGCTGAGCCAAATCCTTTAAGCGGGTTTGCCGCCAGCTGATTCGCAGTTGGGGATGCGGTAAGCGCACTGACAGATAATCCAGTTGCTGCTGTTTGCTTTGCAAACGACGTTGAAAGCTGTAATCCAGTTGTGTCTGCAAGCGTTTCAGCTGTTGCAATTGCAGCTTGATCTGTTGCTGGGGTTTAGGCAGGCGCTGTGATAAATAACGGATATGCCGGTGTTCATTAAACAGCTTTTGACGAATGCGACTGTTCAGGGTTTGCAACAAATTGCCCAGATTCAAAACCAACTGTCGTGCTTCAGGGACGGCTAACTCGGCTGCTGCCGAAGGGGTCGGTGCTCTGACATCGGCGACAAAATCGGCAATGGTAAAATCAATTTCATGGCCTACGGCACTGATAGTGGGAATCTGGCAGGCAAATAACGCTCTGGCAACCAGTTCATCATTAAAACTCCACAGATCTTCCAGCGAGCCACCACCCCGCCCCACAATCAGCAAATCGCATTCCTGTCGCTGATCAGCGGTTTGAATGGCGGCAGCAATCTGCCGTGGTGCTGCTTCACCTTGTACAGCAACGGGATACAAAATCACTTTGATTGCCGGAAAACGACGCTTCAAAACATGCAGAATATCGTGTACCGCTGCCCCATCCGGTGAGGACACAATGCCGATGGTTTGCGGCAAAGCCGGCAACGGTTTTTTATGAGCGGTATCAAACAGACCTTCCTGACCCAATCTGGCTTTTAACGCTTCATAGGCGCGTTGCAAGGCCCCGCTGCCTGCTTCTTCCATATGCTCAACAACCAGCTGGAATTCACCGCGGCCTTCATACAGCGTGACTTTGACGCGCAGTAATACCTGCATGCCGTTTTCAGGGGTAAAGCGTAATTGCTGATTGCGGCCACGGAACATGGCACAGCGTACTTGCGCAGCTGAGTCTTTCAGTGTGAAGTAAATATGCCCGGAAGCCGGCATCGCTAAATTGGATATTTCTCCTTCGACCCACAATAGCGGAAACGAACCATCCAGCATCAGCCGGACTTCTCTGACCAATCGCGAAACCGGATATACATCCTTGACAGCACGGGCAGCGAGTTTTGCTTGCGAATCCGATGTCATAAGTGATGCCATAAACCACTAAGTTCCTGATATAATTTGTCGATCATATTACAGTAAATTCGGGAACCCGCCTCATGAGAATTGCGCAAGAAGCCCTGACATTTGATGACGTTTTATTAGTCCCTGCCTATTCAAATGTTCTGCCGCGTGATGTCAGTCTGTCAACTCAACTGACACGAGATATCACCATCAATATTCCATTGTTATCCGCTGCGATGGATACCGTCACAGAAAGCCGTCTGGCAATAGCAATGGCACAGGAAGGTGGTCTGGGTATTCTGCACAAAAATATGACCATCGAACAGCAGTCTGACGAAGTCCGTAAAGTGAAAAAATTTGAAAGTGGTGTGGTTCGTGATCCGATTACCGTCAGCCCCAACACATCAATCGGCGATGTTGTTGAGTTGACCCGTTCCCACAATATCTCCGGTGTTCCAGTTGTAGATGGTAATGATTTGGTCGGAATTGTAACCAGCCGTGATTTACGCTTTGAAAAACATTTTGAAAATCCGGTGTCATCAATCATGACTGGCAAAGATAAACTGGTGACCGTCGGTGAAGATGCCAGTCGTGAAGAAGTTCTCCACTTATTGCACACTAACCGTATTGAAAAAGTACTGGTTGTGGATGATAAATTTCATCTGCAGGGCATGATCACCGTTAAAGATATTCAAAAACAAACAGACAATCCACTGGCCTCCAAAGATGCACAGGAACGTTTGCGTGTTGGCGCGGCAGTCGGCATTGGCGCAGAGAGCGAAGCGCGTGTTGATGCATTAGTTGCAGCCGGTGTGGATGTCATTGTTGTCGATACAGCACACGGTCATTCACAGGGCGTATTGGATCAGGTGCGCTGGGTCAAACAACATTATCCTCAAGTGCAGGTCATCGGCGGTAATATCGCCACAGCTGCTGCGGCAAAAGCTTTAGTTGAAGCCGGCGCTGATGCGGTCAAAGTCGGTATTGGTCCCGGCTCTATCTGTACCACGCGTATTGTTGCCGGTGTCGGTGTACCACAAATCACTGCCATCAGTAATGTGGCTGCCGCACTGGCCGGAACGGGTGTGCCGTTGATTGCTGATGGTGGTGTACGCTACTCCGGTGATATTGCCAAAGCGATTGTTGCCGGGGCACATGCCATTATGGTTGGTGGTATGTTTGCCGGTACTGAAGAAGCTCCCGGTGAAGTGGAATTATTCCAGGGTCGTGCCTATAAATCGTATCGTGGCATGGGCTCAATGGGAGCAATGTCACAGAAACAGGGTTCCAGCGATCGTTACTTCCAGGAATCCAGTGAGGCTGACAAACTGGTTCCGGAAGGCATTGAAGGCCGCGTGCCATTCAAAGGTAGTCTGAGTCCTGTTATTCATCAGCTGATGGGCGGTGTTCGTGCTTCCATGGGTTATACCGGCAGCCGCACTATTGAAGAAATGCGCACCAAACCGGAATTTGTCCGTGTAACTTCTGCTGGCATGAATGAAAGCCATGTTCATGACGTGACCATCACCAAAGAAGCACCAAATTATCGCGTTAATTAATGTTGCATACCGGTTTCTGAACAGAGACCGGTATCTTTTATCTGACTGTAAGAGAGATTCATGAGCAGCCATATTCACGACCATCGCATTCTGATCCTTGATTTTGGTTCACAATACACCCAGCTGATTGCCCGTCGTATTCGCGAGGTCGGTGTCTATTGCGAGTTACGTAACCCGGATATCAGCGAAGCCGAAATTCGTGAATTTGCTCCGAAAGGCATCATTCTATCGGGTGGCCCGGATTCAACTATTGGCGAAGCGGCACCTGCCGCACCGCTCTGTGTATTTGAAATGAATGTACCGGTTTTGGGCATTTGCTACGGTATGCAAACCATGGCTACACAGTTAGGTGGTCAGGTTGAGTCGTCATCACATCGTGAATTTGGTTACGCACAAATCCGCGCTCGCGGGCATTCTGCATTTTTGAAAGATATCGAAGATCATGCGACACCTGAAGGTTTTGGCATGCTGGATGTGTGGATGAGTCATGGTGACCGGGTTAGCCAAATGCCCGATGGATTTAAAGTTATAGCCAGTACCGACAGTGCGCCTATTGCCGGTATGGCGGATGAAGAACGACAGTTCTACGGTGTGCAGTTCCACCCAGAAGTGACCCATACCACTCAGGGTCAACGGATGATTTCGCGTTTTGTTACCGAAATCTGTGGTTGTGAAACCTTATGGACCTCCGCCAATATTATTGAAGACAGTATCGAAACCATCCGCCAACAAGTTGGCAAAGATGAGGTATTGCTGGGTTTATCTGGTGGTGTCGATTCCTCCGTCGTGGCCGCTTTGCTGCACCGGGCCATTGGCGATCAGCTGATCTGTGTGTTTGTGAATAATGGCTTGCTGCGTGAAAACGAAGGCGATCAGGTGATGGCGATGTTTGCCAAACATATGGGCATTCGCGTGATTCGTGTGGATGCTGAAGATCGTTTCCTGTCAGCACTGGCAGGTGAAAATGATCCGGAAGCCAAACGCAAAATTATCGGCCGTGAGTTTGTTGAAGTATTTGACGAAGAAGCGTCCAAACTCACCAACGTACAGTGGCTGGCACAAGGCACTATTTACCCTGATGTCATTGAATCGGCTGCCTCTAAAACCGGTAAAGCGCATGTGATTAAAACCCATCATAATGTTGGTGGTTTACCGGAGCACATGAAACTCAAATTAATTGAGCCATTACGCGAATTGTTTAAGGATGAAGTACGTAAATTGGGCGTCGAACTTGGTTTGCCAAGCGATATGGTCTATCGCCACCCTTTCCCTGGCCCGGGTCTGGGCGTACGCATCCTCGGTGAAGTCAAAAAAGAATATGCCGATCTGCTGCGTAAAGCCGATAACATTTTCATCGAAGAATTACGGGCTCACGATTTATACGACAAAACCAGTCAGGCGTTTGCAGTGTTTTTGCCAGTCAAATCAGTTGGTGTAATGGGCGATGGCCGCCGTTATGACTATGTAGTCGCACTTCGTGCGGTTGAAACCATCGATTTTATGACCGCGCGCTGGGCACATTTACCTTATGAGTTCCTGGATCTGGTATCACGTCGTATCATCAATGAAGTCAGCGGTATCTCACGAGTCGTCTACGATATATCCGGGAAACCACCCGCTACGATTGAATGGGAATAACGCGTTATCATCTGTTGATTGGAGGCCGTGTGCAAGGTGTTGGCTATCGTATGTCGGCACAGATTGTTGCTGAGAAACTCGGCTTGGGGGGCTGGGTACGAAACCTCAGCAATGGTCAGGTTGAGATCGTGGCTGAAGGCCAGATTGAACAACTCAAGCAATTACGGGTCTGGGCCTGGCAAGGTCCTCGTTTTGCGGAAGTAACGGATATTTCCGTTACAGAACAATCTGCTACAGGTGAATTTGATAATTTTAAGATCCGTTAGTTAGCCCAAATAACCCAAAAGGAATCCGACATGGCACAACGTTTTAATAGCAAAGGCTTTTTATTACGTTTGTTGTTTGCTGTTTTGTTGGTCTATATCAGCTACAACCCGAGCGGTTACAGTTATTATCATTGGGCTAATGACGCCATTTTAGGTAATGGCACGGGTATCACTCCTCCTTTTGCCATGGCTACCGTGATTATCCTGATTGGCTGGACCGTTTACCTGCGGGCAACCTTTCGTTCCCTGGGCGGTTTTGGCCTGATTCTCGCCTTTGCCTTTTTTGCCATTATCGTCTGGTGGCTGTTTGATCTGGGTATTCTCGAACTGCGCCATCACGCGGCGTTTACCTATATTGCCTTATTCCTGATTGCGGCTGTTCTGGCGGTCGGCATGTCCTGGTCACATATCCGTCGTCGACTATCGGGTCAGGCAGATATGGATGATGTAGATGATTAGACGCCACCGTCGCATTCGACAGAAATAAATCATCTGACTCAAACTACGGCGCAGTGTATTAAAAAATTTTCAGCTTGAATTAAGCCTGTATCTCTATCCTACAGTCTTAATGTCATATCCATTCGTGATATTGATAAATTATTCAGGCTGAAGGATTCACACATGTCGTTATTCTCGAACCAAACAAAATCGAGATTATGGATTGCTGTTCTGCTTATTACTACGCTACTGAGTGGTTGCCTTTGGTTCAGCACAGTTAGCTCCGCCAAAGCCGTTCAGGATAGCCGGTGGAATCTGCAACAGGATTATCAGTTCAGTAACGTACTTACTATTGATGGAATTGTCGATAATTTATCAGGATTGACCTATCATCCTGAGTCAGGACATTTGTATGGTGTCGTAAACAATCCTGAACAAATCGTTGTGATGAGTAAAACCGGACAATTACTGCAAACAATTGATTTAATTGGCTTCTCGGATACTGAAAGTATTGATTATGTAAAAGACAATATGTTTATTATCAGTGAAGAACGACAGCAAACTGTCAGCTTTATTGAAATCCTTGATTCAACAACACAGATAAACTACCAGGATGTAAAAACGATCGCGATATCCTCTCCTGAAAAGGAGAACAAAGGTATTGAAGGCATCGCGATTTCACAACAACATGGCTTATTTATCGTACGTGAAAAGCCCGCACGGATCCTGCATTTTTCATTGACTGATGATAGCAATGATAGTCAATTTGATGCGATAAAAAAGCTCCGGCTTGATGTGGGTGATTTTTCGGGATTAACGCTACTCAATGAGAGTACCGAGCAGAAATTACTCGTGCTCAGTGATGAATCGCATAGTCTGCATGTCATTGATTTCATGGGTCAGGAACGGTCACGTGTCAGACTGGGTCTGGGCCCATTTAATCTCTGGCCATTAATGCAGCAACCTGAAGGTGTCACATCAGATACAGAGGGAAATATTTATATCGTTGGCGAACCGAATCAGCTGTTGATATTGACAAGGAAGACACCGCTAAATAGCTGATTCAGGTGCAAAGCTGCTTCTTTCCGCTTACTTTTCATGATAAAAGTTACCCAGCTGACGTTCATCTTCATCTGTTAAATTTCATATTCTTACCTGATAACGCGTATTTATCAGCTCCCCCTCCTCATATACCAAAAAGGGCGATTACTCGCCCTTTAATATTAAGCCTTACATTATGTAGCAATCAGGCTTCATAAGTGGATGCAGAAACATTTCCGCCCCTGCCCGTCCAGTTGGTATGGAAATATTCGCCACGAGGTTTATCCAGTCGTTCATAGGTATGCGCGCCAAAATAATCACGTTGTGCCTGTAGCAGGTTGGCAGGCAATCGCTCACTACGATAACCATCATAAAAGGCTAACGCGCTGCTGAAGGTTGGAGTTGGCACACCGAGACTAATGGCACAAACAACTGCTTTCCGCCAACCCGGTAAAGCTTCGGTAATAGCATCGATAAAGAAATCATCCAGCAACAGATTTTCCAATTTTGGATTACGCTCAAAAGCATCACGAATGTTCCCCAGAAATCGACTGCGAATAATACAGCCGCCGCGCCACATCAAAGCGATACCACCATAATTAAGTTCCCAACCATAGGTTTTGGCCGCTTCGCGCATCAACATATAACCTTGAGCATAGGAAATAATTTTTGAGGCATACAAAGCATCACGAATCGCATTGATCATGTCAGCTTTATCACCTGAAAATTGGCCCGCATGAGCAGGCAAAATGTTGGCGGCAGTGACTCGCTCATCTTTAAGGGCAGACAAACAGCGGGAAAAAACTGCTTCTCCAATCAGTGTTAACGGTATACCCAACTCCAGCGCATTTATTCCGGTCCATTTGCCGGTACCTTTTTGGCCTGCCGTATCCAGAATATGATCAATCAGCAAACTGCCATCCGGCTCTTTGACCGCCAGAATATCGCGGGTAATCTCTATAAGATATGAGTCCAGAACACCTTCATTCCATTCAGCAAACACCTGCTGAATCTCGTCACCGGACATACCCAGTCCTTCACGCATCATCTGATAGGCTTCGCAAATCAATTGCATATCGCCGTATTCAATGCCGTTATGCACCATTTTTACGTAATGTCCGGCACCATCATTGCCGACCCAGTCGCAACAAGGCTCACCATCAACTTGCGCGGCAATGGACTGGAAAATGGGTTTAATCGCAGGCCACGCTGCAAAATTACCGCCGGGCATTAAGGAAGGTCCGAAACGGGCACCCTCTTCACCACCGGAAACACCACTACCAACAAACAGGATGCCTTTTTTATGCAGTTCATGGGTGCGTCTGTCACTGTCATTAAACAGCGAGTTACCGCCATCAATAATGATGTCACCTTTATCCAGATAGGTGACCAGTTGCTCAATAAAGGCATCTACCACCGGTCCCGCTTTCACCATTAACATCACGCGTCGCGGGATTTGCAGGCTCTCAACAAATTTTTTCAAATCATGGCAACCAATAATATTGGTGTCTTTGGCAGGACCTTCCAAAAATTCATCGACTTTGGATGAGGTTCGGTTATAGACCGCCACCTTAAAGCCTTTATCATTCATATTCAGCACCAGGTTCTGACCCATAACAGCCAGCCCCACCACACCAATATCTGCTTTTGTATTTGTATTTTGAATCAATTCACTCATTTCTGATTTACCACCTTTATGTATTCGCCTCGAGCCTCACGGGTAGAACCCACCACAATTCGGCAGGTTCCGGAGGCATCACATTCCAGAGCACCGCACACCTCAATAAATTCACCTTTTACCACTTGCCCAACGTAGGTGTGAGTAAAGGAAATGATTTCAGGCGTCAGCGCATTATCAACTCGGTATCGTGCCGGAAAATCAAACGCACGACTGTCATCGGTCACCCGGCACTGGATGGTTTTAATGCCTTGTTTAAGAAAATGCCGATGCTCAATATCCAGTTCATCTGTTAGACAGACCATGCCGATATCAAATTTACTGCCATCGATCATCGCTTTATTGTATTTTCGATATTCATGCCAGCTAAAACTGTCAAAATTCAGCTCACTATCACGACGTTGATAGTTTTCCTGCATTTGTGCTTTATCAAGTTTCTGCAGAATATTATTGGTAATTGCATTTTTGACTGCTTGCCTGCATTGATGGAACGCATCACGTCCATAAATAACTAAATCAATATCTGATGTGCTTTTTTGCTGATTAATCAGCATTGAGCCGGTAAGACCTATTGCATCAATATCTACTGAATATTGCCGGAAAATCGCTATTAATTTATGCAATTTGTGTTGCAGCAGATCTTCTGCCGGCTGATTCAATAACTGCTGCAGCCGTTGTTCGGGCCGATGATGCCGAAAAATTCTGTCCACCGGTACAGCATGAAATGCTGCATCAAACTGGTTTGAATAAAACAGAAACTCGGGATGATGTCGTTCAAGTAATCGGTTGGCCTGCTCTGTATCGACCTTATGCCAGCCATTTTGATCATGAACGTAGCGTAAAAAGCAGCCCACTTTCTGATCATGAGAGTGATAGCTAACAACAGCAAAGATCAATCCATCTTCAGTTTCAATGAAGTCTTTGGGCAGAAACGGAAACCCTGTCTGTCTCAAAAACCTACCTCCCGTAAGTGATTTTTATAATGGCATAGTCATTACATTATGACTTGTCTGATAATCCAAACATGCCGCGCAGGGCCAGAACTACAATCAACAGTATTAACGCATCAATCAGCCATCGGCCCTGTTCACCGAAAAAACGTCCGCTATGCAGATCTGTTAACAGCGTTCCCAGTGTGATCCCGTATGCTTCAAACTGTTGTCTCAGTTCGTCCAGTGTTGAATCTGGAATCGGTACCGACTCACTCCATGAAACGCCATCGAGGGAGATCAATTGCCAATCATCCAAAATCGAATTCCCTTGCCACATTCCAGTTCTTGTTTGCAGTACTGGGAGTCCATGATGTAGGCCTATATTCTGAATTTCCGCCGGAATAAGTTCTGCGGCTCCCAACGCACCAATATACTGGCCCCCGGTATCAAACAGGATAAGATTATCATCCGTTGCCAGGGCAATAATGTCCTCGAGTAAAATCCCACCTAATAATGGACGGTTAAGACGTAGTTTAGGTTCGGCATTCACATAAAGCTGCGATTCAATTTCGATAAACAGCTGATCGGCCAACAGCCATCCATTTTTCACTGGTACATCTGTGACTTTGTAATGTTCAAGCAACCATGGGGCAGCAAGCTTGATTTGTTCCAGCTTCAAATCCTTGGCATGATTTATCAGTATTCCACAAGCCAGCCAAATCAATATCAGCGAAGAAATTATCACGACACCCGCGACTTTAATCCCTTTCAGCATTCACCGCATTCCTCAACCATTACTGACAAGTAAAGTGTAAGCATAGCTGAAAATAGCAGCAGGATTTTATCTTGCCATACATTTCAGACAAAAAAGGGAGCCAAGCTCCCTTCAATGGTGACTGATATCACTTAAAGTGACATTAAACAGCCTGAATCATGATCGTCTGAATTACAGCGCGAAATGCTTAATTACATCATTACCCGCATATCCGCCTGATGAATTTCACGTTGCCGCATATGAAACAACGCTTTGCTGATATCAATTGCGTAAGTGGCAAAATGCTGTTCGGTCATACGGATGGTGATAGCGCCCATATTGACATGCACCATCTGACAATCAGGACAAAACTGGATGTCACAGGTACTGGAAGAAAAAACATTTTCAGGTTGGCAGGAATTTGAAGCCATGATGAAGTTCCTTATTGTAAATTTGAAAATTCAGAGACTTTCCAACATATCGGGTAATCCACGTTGTTGGCCTCGATGAAGTTGATAACTGAGCAGCCAGCGCTGAGATAAGGCCCGCCAGTGCTGTTTCTTTAAGGGATGTTCGTTGTGGGTCAGTAATAATCGATAATTTCGTGAAATCTGCAACGCCAGGCATGCTGAAGCATGTTGACGATACATTGATTCCAGTTGCTCATTGGCGGCTAAAATGACAGCTTCACACCAGGTTTCTGCTCGTTCGGCTCTGTTTACATTCATGATTAACTCAATCTGTGAGCTGCGGCGGCGAGCAACATGCTCCACACCGTTCGTTTGGATTTTTTGTCCAGACAGTTAAAGTCAGCAGCGTGTAGTTTTCCCTGACTGATTAACGCTTCCAGTCGATCAGGGCTAAACGCTACATGTATGGCATTTTGTTTCGGAAAGTACGTTTTTGATGTCTGCATCTTAAATACCTCAGCAAGATTGATAAGGTTAGATGCAGTATAAGGATTGATTATTCTAAATGCAAATAATTATTATTTAGATTAAGACGCAAGCAACAGCGCAGTCTTTAAGGGGAATAGGTGCCGGTTCCATAATAACCATAACCCAAAAATGGCGCGTCATGTTTGGGGTTATAGGCCCGGGATGATTCCGGATCTTTTTGTGGCCAGACATGATCATCTTCCATTGTAACCAAAGGCACGGATAACATTTTCTGATCGACTTTCTGCAGCTGCAGTGTCTTGACGGTTCCAAGAAACGTCACCAGTCTCTCCGGTGAATAAATCAATGGGTCAAGAAATCGTTCACTGCGAACAATAAAGCGCCCGGCACTGTTTTCAGTTGATATAGGCACCCCATGCCGGGTCAATGGAAATTGCACAATAGTCAACTCTGAAAAATCCTCGTAATTGGCTACCTGAGCAATCATTCCACCCCAGCGAACCGTTTGTCCTTGATGCATCTCGATATTCTGCAGAACCTGCTCATAGGTAATATCGTTATTTGATTTTGCATAAAGAGAGGGTTTTGTTGCCCCGCAAGCCGTCAATATAAGCATCAGTGAAAGACTTAAAATACGCATAACTCATTTCTCCATTAACGTTGTTGAATAGACCGATTCAACCCGCAGATGTTGCCAGCTATCAGCGTTTACTTTTACGAGCCGCTTTTTTGGCCGCTTTTTCTTCGCGTCTCTGTATTACCTGTAACCACTCATGCTCAGTCATCTCGGGCGTTTCGAGCGTCAGTCTGCCAAGCTGACCATTGCGTAATTCAGTGAGCAGAATTTTACTAATCCGCTCAATATCCACCACGCCACCCGCTTTAATACAACCACGTTTTTGAGCCATTTTTTCCAACATCGTTTGCTCGTGGTCTGTGATGTCATCCACATGAAATCTACTGAACAGGGCTTCAGGGTACTGCTGCATCAGATACTTGACGGCATATAAAGCTATATCGTGATTTTCAAAGGCTGTTTCTTTTATCGCATGGGTGATCGCCAGACGATAACCACTGTCGTGATTTTCCAGATTTGGCCATAACACGCCCGGCGTATCATGCAACACCACCACATCATCAACAATAATCCGTTGCTGCACTTTGGTTACCGCCGGTTCATTACCTGTTTTGGCTATCTGTCGTCCGGCCAACGCATTAATTAACGTCGATTTTCCAACATTCGGGATGCCCATAATAAGTGCCTGGATCTTTTTTACACTGCTGGCTTTACCGGGCACCATGGTTTGGCACATCGCAATCAATTCCTTGCCTCGCGACGTCGCATTTGCCGACAAAACCAGTGTTTTTATGCCCTGTTCCTGTTCAAGATATTCCTGCCAGATTGCAGTGAGTGCAGGATCAGCCAGATCGGCCTTATTAAGCACTTTCAGGCAGGGTTTATCTCCACGTATTGCGGCAAGCATCGGATTGGAACTGCTATAAGGCAGCCGGGCATCCAGTACTTCAATTATCAGATCCATTTGCGGCAGGATTTTTTTCATTTCCTGCCCGGCTTTATGCATATGCCCAGGGAACCACTGAATTGCCATCAAGAACTCACTAAAAATACCGGAATTGGTAGATTAATTATAACGCTTCAGCGCTAAATATAACGGTCGGCATCGCTGATAAACCTGCTGATGTCGACTTCATCAATTTGTTCAGCCGCCATGAAACGTTCAGCGTATTGCTTATAGGCCCCGCTGGTGAGAAATAATTCAAACACATCACGATCCATCAGTTGCTGCTCAACCAGCTGATGCAAAATGAAAATCGCCACACTTAAGGTTTTGGCTTTTTTATAAGGACGTTCTGCTGCCGTTAACGCTTCAAACACATTGGCCAGCATGATAATGCGTTCCGGCACCGATAAATTTTCTGCCGTCAAACCACGCGGATACCCGGTGCCATTCATGGTTTCCAGATGAGTTGTCGCATAACGCGGAATGTTTGAAAGCTCATCAGGATAGGGAAGTGACTCAAGCATTTTGATAGTGGTCAGAATATGTTCATTAATTCTGAAACGCTCTTCTTTGGTCAAAGTGCCGGATTCAATGGTCAGATTGTAAAGTTCACCATGATTAAAGCCATATTCCGGCTGATTCAGATTAACGCCGGATTTTGCATCTTCAGCCGCTTTCTGATTATGCGGGATGATGTGTTCCGGCTTGTCGTCAAGCAGCTGTTCAGTGGCAGGAAGACGGGTATTTGAATCATGATACCGGGCAAGCTCAACCGGCGATAAACCGAGTTGATCATCAAAATGTCGTTGCCAGCTTATCTTTGACAGACGTTTCAGTCGTTCATTGGTATTCTGATCCATAAACTCCGTACCAATATTACATTGGGCGACAAAGGCAAAGTCATCTTCAAGCTGGATCTGCTTCACCTTTAAAGCGTCTTCATAAACCGTTCTTTTTTCGGGTCGTTGCATCGTCTGTTGCCAGAATTCAATTTCGGCATCCCGCCAAAGTACTTCAAAGCGCATACGAATTTCATGGATACGGTTATATGGCATTTCCAGTTTGGTGCGCTTATCAACCAGATATTCCGGTGTTGTGATTTTTCCATAGCTATGCAACCAGGCTGCTAAACGCAATTCCCGTTGTTGAACGTCATTGTCCAGCTGGAAGTCTTTAAAAGCTGATTCATTTGACTCAGAGGCTTTGTCTGCCAGTAACATTGTCAGCTCAGGGACTAACTCACAATGGCGGGTTGGATAAGCTGACTTTGCATCTATAGCATGCGCTACAGATTCCACCAGGCTATCCGTCCACTGCTGATGAGACTGTTGATAAAACTGCGTTGCCAGCGACATATCACGCAGCTTATCGCTCAATGCATTGAACTCCAGCAGGTGACTGGATTGGGAGTTGATGGCAGCAAAATGACGCTGTTGAACATGATCTATATCCAGCTGAATTTTTTTCAGTCTGGATACCAGGATAGAGGCGAACCACCAACTGAATGGCAGTAACAGCAACAGCATCAGAGCAGCAACCAGTGCAGCATTTTTACTTTTACTCCACACCATACTCATCACGGTATTCTGCGGTGAAATGATGGTGAGAAACTGGCTCTCAGCATCATTCATTTCAATAGCGCGGTGATAGACATAATAATCCTGCCCATTAAGCGTTATTGATTGCAGCTCATCGGAGACCTGTAACGCATCACTTCTGAAACGATCGAAACTGAAAGCTTGTGGATTACCTTCTCTATCAATTGAATTAAACCACTTATCGACTAACGCCTGATGGTGGGTATCCGATAAATTTTCCAGTGCACTGTTAAAAATTTCAGCCAGACCGGTTCGTTGTCGATTCACCATAAAATGTAAACCGGCAGGTAATTCAGCCGGGGCAAAATCAACACCTTGGTGCACCATTATTTCATCGGCATATTCCTGTGCGGTAATGTATTGCAAGGTAATTGCCGTATCCATTCCAGCATCTGCCTTTCCACTGATAACCGCCTCAAAAATACCTCTTGTTGTCTCCGTTTCGATAATATTGATATCCGGAAAATCAGCCTGCAATCTCCCGATTAATGACCAGCCCTCGGGGATGGCAACGGTTTTATTATTTAGCTCGGAAATGTGGGTTATAGGTGTTTGTGAAGTCGTAATGATGCCATAAGGAACCTCAACAAACGGGATGGTCATTTCGCCCATGAAGTTACGAAATTCACTGTAAAAAACCGGTTGCATGATTTCCAGTTCACCATCCACGAACTGCGTCGCCAGTTCCTGCCAGCTCTCACCGGAAATAAATTGCATCTCCAGGCCCGTCATTCGTGAAATATAGGCCAGCACATCAACTGCATAACCACTTGGTACACCGTTGTTTGAATAATTTAACGGCGGCCAGTCTATCTCACTGGTGACGCTTAATACCGGATCATTCTGAATTATTGCTAACTGCTCATTACTGAGCTCAAGCCGGGGAGCCGCAGGTAATAAGGCCGTTGACTTTTCGGGCTGGTTTGACGCGATCACCCCGCCGGTTTGCGGATAAAAATAGATTTCCGTAGCTTTGCCCAGATCGCGATTTTGCAATAGCGTAGATAACGGTGACAGTTCTGCGGTAATTGCTAGCACTGCACCACTGTCAGGCAACTTAATCGAATAGCTCTGTGCAGGCGTTTTAATTTCGGCTAGCAGGTAAGATTGAGTTTTAATAGCCGCATTGGTTTTCGCGTCAGAAAACCATGGGTGATGATTAATATCGATATCGCTATTATGTTGCCAGACATGGCGCAGCGTAAAGTTACGGTCATAGTATTCCAGCCGGCGTTGTTGCTGCTCTCCCTGATTAAATATTTTGATTAATAACCACCGATCAGCCTCTTCTGCCCGTAAATGCGGGCGCAAATCAGGTGAGGACTGGAGATTGATGAGCTGCTCGACATCACCGCTCTGTTGACCAATATAAACCGATTGAAATAACTGATTACGCTGCATGACCGCCATCAGTACCTGACGAGTATCACCACTCATCCGGGGATTTTCAGCTATCGCCGGTAATTGTGCCAATTCGTTAATTTCATTTTTGGCTCGTGTATCAATTGAGTCCAGATACTCGTGAATACTGTTTAGCGTTTGCTGGTAACGCTTGGTAATGGAACTCTCCGCGGCATTTTTATTGAAATAATACTGCACCGTGATGCTGGCAACAGCCACCAGCAGGCTGAAAAGTATTAAGCCGGCGACCACTGCCGTACGAATTGATAACTGAAATTTTTTGTTTCGCTTTTCCATTACTACCCTCTTTGGCGAACTCAACGCTAATCAATCATCTAAGCCTGTCACAAGCATACAAAGGAATCTTAGAACAAACCCTGATTTTTAAAATTATGTAATTTGAAACTCATTTTGATGAGTCAACACGTATAATCATGATTCGATAATGACATTAACATTTAACTCGCCTTCTATAACAATCCTTTACATCGAACTAAAACCTGGTTTCGGCTATGCTTTTCAGGCTATGCAAAAAAAAATTAAACATTATTTAATCTTCAGTTGTGGTTGGATTTGTATCATTTTGGGGATAATCGGGGCGTTACTTCCCGTTATGCCCACCACGCCATTCATGATTCTCGCCTTAGCCTGTTTTGCTGAGACCTCACCACGTTTTCACGCGATGTTATTAAATAATCGCTGGATTGGTGCACCTTTAAAACAATGGGATCAAACCAAAACAGTCCGCCGACGTACTAAAATCCAGGCACTTATCATGTTGGTTATCGCTTTTAGTGCTTCAATAACGATGCTGTGGGGGCGTATTGGCATGCAATTGCTTTTACTGGGGTTGGCAATATTGATGATAGGCGTGGTACTGAGATTAAAAGAAGCAGAGCCAAAATATGAAGATTAATGATCTGATTAAGCAACGTCATAGTACTCGGGCTTTTTTAAATAAGCCCGTCAGTGAAGATGATATCTGTGAAATACTGGATATTGCCCGCTACGCACCTTCAGGAGCTAATACACAGCCATGGCAAGTTGCTGTACTTACGGGCCAAACCAAGCAAAAAATCAGCGATAGTTTGGTCTATGCATTTCAGCAGGGCATTCAATCAGCACCCGATTATTCCTATTATCCGGAAATCTGGCACTCCCCATATATCGAACGCCGCCGTGCTTGTGGATTGCAGCTGTATCAAAGTCTACAGATTGATCGAAAAGACAAGGTCGCTCAGCAAAAACAATGGGAAGCGAATTACCGGGCGTTTGATGCACCGGTAATGTTATTGTTTTTTATGGATACCGAAATGCAGACCGGCTCATTTCTGGATCTTGGCATGTTTCTGCAAAACCTGATGTTAGTGGCTCAGGAGAAAGGACTGGCAACTTGCCCCCAGGCGGCTCTGGCAGAATATCCCCAACAAATTAAAACCATTCTGGACTATCCTGCTGACAGTATTCTGGTGTGTGGCATGGCTTTGGGATATGAAGACACCACGGCAGCCGTCAATGACTATCGAACAGATCGTGAACCAGTTTCTGTATTTACCCGCTTTTTTAGCTGATTTTGGAGTTTTATTATGGATTTAGCGACATTTCTCGCTACCTTGACAAACAATCCGTCTGAGATTGATTTTGAAGATACGATGGCGGTGATTGATGCGAACTATCAGTTCACTCCTACTGCATTTCACAACGGAGAGTTGCATAACAATGCCGGAGAAAATAATGGATCATGCAAGATTCTGTTTTTTGGCATTTTGCATGAATTGGGCGAATCACAGACATTAGCCTGTTTTGGACGTTATTACCGCAGCGATGTTTTGCTCAACCCTAAAGGTGATGACCATCAGAATATCCGTAACTTTCTGCGTTATGGCTGGGATCGTGTGAGCTTCAATGGTGAAGCATTAATGCCTATGCATTAAAGTTTGTTTAAATAAAAATCCCGAACGCAGACTGCCTGCGTTCGGGATCATTGAGTTTTACTAAAGTAGTACCCGCTCAATACCACCGGCTTTCACATTATCAATAAACTGTGTGTGCCATTTCTCACCCAGTACATGTTTGGCGACTTCCACCACGATGTAATCGGTTTCTATGCCGGTATCCTCGTTATAACGTGACAGACCTTGCTGGCATGCCGGACATGAGGTCAGCATTTTCACATTGCCTTTTACGGCTTTATCCTCGCCAGTCAGCTCCTGAATCCCCTTTGTGATCTCTTCTTCCTTACGGAAGCGGACCTGTGTGGCAATATCCGGACGTGCAACCGCAAATGAACCCGCTTCGCCACAGCAACGATCATTCAGCGTCACATCCTGCCCCAGCAGGCTGGCCGCCACGGAAGTCGGTTTGTAAGTTTTCATCGGTGTATGGCAGGGATCGTGATACATATATTGAACGCCATCGACACCTTGCATCTTCACGCCTTTTTCCATCAGATACTCATGAATATCCAATAATCGGCAGCCGGGGAAAATGGCTTCAAACTCATATTTAAGCAGCTGATCCATACAGGTACCGCAAGACACGATAACGGTCTTGATATCCATATAGTTCAGCGTATTGGCAACGCGATGGAAAAGTACCCGGTTACTGGTGGAAATCGCCGTCGCTTTATCATCATCACCGGTAGAGGCCTGCGGATAACCACAACATAAATAGCCTGGCGGCAATACCGTTTCAGTCCCCACTTCATAAAGCATCGCCAGAGTCGCCAGCCCTACCTGACTGAACAGACGCTCTGAACCACACCCCGGGAAATAAAACACTGCATCGGAATCTTCCGTGACTTTAGTCGGATCACGCAGTATCGGCACCATTTTGTCATCTTCCAGACCCAACATACCGCGTGTGGTTCGCGTTGGCAGATTGCCCGGCATTGGTTTTTTAACAAAATGCACAACCTGTTCACGCAATGGTGTTTTACCGGTAGTAGGCAATGGTGGCTTTTTCTTTTTGTTCGCCAGAAGTCCCAGATACTTAGCCGCCGAATGTGCCAGACGCTGGGCTTTGAACCCCAATTGAATCATGGTTTTATGCATGATTTTCACGGTCAGTGGATCAGTCGCATTCAGATACGCCATCGAAGACCAGGTGCCCAGATTCACATGGCGTTTACCCTGTTTTTTCAACACGGCACGCAGCTTCATTGACACATCACCAAAGTCAATATTGACCGGACACGGATTCAGACAGCGGTGACAAACCGTGCAGTGATCAGCGACATCATTCATTTCCTCAAAATGACGTACTGAAATGCCACGACGGGTTTGTTCCTCATAGAGAAACGCTTCCATAATCAAACCGGTGCCCAGGATTTTGTCACGTGGTGAATAATATAAATTGGCACGAGGTACATGAGTAGTACATTCCGGTTTACATTTACCGCAACGCAAACAATCCTTGATATCGTTGTTTATCTCACCCAAGTCACTGGCTTCAAGGATCAAAGCTTCCTGCTGCAATAATCGCAACGAAGGCGTGTAGGCATTTTCCAACCCGGACCCCGCCAGCAATTTTCCGGCATTAAAGCGTCCCAGTGGATCCACTTTTTGCTTGTAACCGGCAAACGCATCAATGGTCGCTTTATCCAGATACTGCATCTTGGTCAGACCAATACCATGCTCACCCGAGATAACACCGCCCAGATCGCCAGCCAGCTTCATGACTTCATCAACTATCAATTCTGCTTCATGCATCATTTGATAGTCATTTGAGTTCACTGGGATATTGGTATGCACATTACCGTCACCGGCATGCATGTGCGTAGCGACAAACAGGCGGCTTGAGCGCAGTTCTTTATGAATATCATCCAGCTTGTTACGCAGAGCTTCCAGAGATTGCCCCTGGAACAACTCTTTCAGGGGTTTTTCGACTTCCTTACGATAAGAAATACGCAGGTCACGGCGTTGCAGTACATTAAATAATGTATCGGTATCCGCCAGTAAATTCAGAACCTCATCGGATAACAGTTCCTTATGATTCAGTGCGACAGAGTCAAGGTTATCCAAAACTTCCTGCCAGCGGGTTTGCACCACCCGTAAATGGCTGCAGGCGGTATCAATCTTTGATTGCAGGATGGCATCATTTTCCGCGCTGTCATCCAGTTTCTTAACGGTTTGTTTGAGCTCTTTCGGTTCACTGCTTAAAAACTGCAGCACCGTATCCACCATTCGTAATTTATTCTGGGTAGAGTGAATAATATTGATACGTTCAATACCATCGTTGTACTCCGACAGGCGCTCAAGCGGAATAACCACGTCTTCATTGATTTTGAAAGCATTGGTATGTTTGGCAATCGCGGCCGTACGAGCACGATCAGCCCAGAAACGGGCTCTTGCTTCAGGACTTACAGCAACAAAGCCCTCCCCTTCACGGGCATTGGATAACCGAACAACCTCAGAACTGGCTTCAGCGACGGCATTTTCATCATCACCAACGATATCGATCAGCAAAACCATTTTCGGTAATTCTGAACGAGGTGCTTTTGTACTGTAATCAACAGCTTTTACATAACGCTCATCGAGATGTTCCATGCCTGCCAACAACACTTTTTTGTTGCTATCGAGGAAATTTTTGGTTTCCACAATTGCCGGCACGGCTTTGGTCAGATCATTACCAAAAAATTCCAGACACACCGTACGAATAAATTGCGGCATACGATGTAAAACAAACACAGCAGAGGTAATCAGACCATCACAGCCTTCTTTCTGAATACCGGGTAAACCGCCCAGAAACTTGTTGGTTACATCTTTACCCAAGCCCAGTTTACGTAATTGCTGTGCCGGAATCGCAATGTCTTCAGGCGCTTCCAGCAAGGTCTTACCATCGGCCTGATAACGGCTGATACGGAAAGTGGCCATCTCAATATCGTGGATTTTTCCCATATTATGATTAAGACGCTCAACTTCCATCCAGGTGGCATCGGGTGTCACCATCCTCCATGAAACCAGATTATCCAGTGCCGTTCCCCACATAACCGCTTTTTTACCACCGGCATTCATCGCCACATTACCGCCAATGGTCGAGGCATCCTGTGATGTTGGATCTACCGCAAAGACCAAACCATTTTTGCCGGCCAGGTCCGATAAACGACGCGTCACAACACCGGCTTCAGCCCGAACGGTAGCGACTTCATCATCACGACCGGGGAGCTTGCGATAAACAACGCCCCCCAGACCTTCCAGCTTTTCGGTATTAATGACTACGCTGTCAGCCGTCAATGGAATTGCACCACCGGTGTAGCCGGTGCCACCACCACGAGGAATGACGGTTAATCCTAACTCGATACTGGCGGCAATAATGGCAGCCATTTCTTCTTCATTATCGGGTTTGATCACGGCCAGCGGGTACTCAACACGCCAGTCAGTAGCATCAGTCACATGCGACACACGCGACAAACCATCAAAACAGATATTATGTTTTTTAGTCACACGGCTAAGACGACGCATCACCACTTTACGGCGATCAGCAGTCGCCAGCAGTTCTCGCTCAAACTTTTCTACCGCTTTACGAGCTGCCTGTTCCAATTGCAGTGCCAGTTGATTCTTATTTTCGGTAGCGCGCTCGCGGATCTGATCCAGACGATGATGCAACGCATGACGGAGGGAGTCCCAACGCTTGCGGTTTTCGATCAAATCATCCTGAATATAAGGGTTGCGCGAAATAACCCACATATCACCCAATACTTCGAACAACATCTTGGCACTGCGACCCGTTTTGCGTTGCTCACGTAACTGTTGCAGAATTTCCCACATCGGTTCACCAAGATACCGAATAACGATTTCACGATCTGAGAAAGAAGTGTAGTTGTAAGGGATTTCTCTTATACGAGTTGACATAATGGGTCAGCGAATCCTAGTTTGAGAAGTGGCAGTCAATCGCTAATTTTAACACGAAGCCGGGTAATATAAGACCTATTAATAATGAGCCTTTTTATCGATCAGGCTGTTCACGGAAAAAAATATGGAAATTATACAAATCATTGCCCTCGCCCTGTTACAGGGGCTGACTGAATTTCTGCCCATTTCAAGCTCTGCTCATTTAATCCTGTTGCCCATTATTGCCGGCTGGGAAGATCAGGGGCTGGCTTTTGATGTAGCGGTCCATGTTGGCACTCTGGCGGCGGTTATCTTTTACTTTCGCGCTACTATCAGACAGCTTATTACTGATTGGTTTGGTTCACTGCAACAAAGACAGACTGTTGGTGAAAGTAAATTAGCCTGGGCCGTGATTATTGGCACCATTCCCGTTGGTCTTGCCGGATTGTTTCTCGGTGACTTTATCGAGCTGTTTTTGCGCAGTCCACTGGTTATTGCCAGCACCACGATTTTATTTGGACTGCTATTAGGCTGGGCTGACTGGAAAGGTCGACGCAGCCGTAATGAACAGCAAATGGGCTGGAAAGACATTTTCATTATCGGAATCGTTCAGGCTTTGGCATTAATTCCGGGGACATCACGTTCCGGCATTACCATGACAGCTGCATTAATGTTAGGATTAACCCGTCAGGCAGCTGCCAGATTCTCTTTTTTACTATCTATACCGGTTATTTTTCTGGCCGGCGGACTCGAAACGTTAAAGCTGATTAAAGCCGACCAGGCTACCGACTGGTTTGCGTTGACCGCAGGTGCCGTTTTCTCTGCCATCAGCGCGTATATATGTATCTATTTGTTTCTGAAGTTACTGGAACGTATCGGTATGTGGCCTTTTGTCCTATACCGTTTGTTACTGGGCGGCATCTTACTGTTTGTATTTAGTTAATTGCAGTTGACATACTTAGTGTGAATCCGTAACATTCTCCCTCTTTATTTGACCGCATGCGTATATTTTCAGGAGCACCCCGCGGAATGAAAACCTTAAGTGCAAAACCAGCAGAAGTTCGTCGCGACTGGTTCGTAATTGATGCCGATGGCAAAACTCTGGGCCGTATGGCAACAGAAATCGCTCGCCGTCTGCGCGGCAAACACAAAGCTATCTATACACCTCACGTTGATACCGGCGATTACATTGTTGTTGTGAACGCTGAAAAACTGCGTGTTTCCGGCAACAAAATGAAAGATAAAATTTACTATCATCACACGGGTCACATCGGTGGTATTAAATCTATTTCGCTGGAAAAACAACTGGACAAAGCACCTGAGCGTGTCATCCAGACAGCAGTGAAAGGCATGTTGCCTAAAAACCCTCTGGGCCGTGCTATGTTCAGCAAGTTGAAAGTTTATGCTGGTACTGAACACCCGCACGCAGCTCAACAACCTAAAATGCTCGAAATTTAATCGGATATCGTCATGGCAGATTCTTACTACGCTACAGGCCGCCGCAAAAGCTCAACCGCTCGTGTATTCATGAAGCCAGGCAGCGGCAACATTACCATCAACACTCGCAGCCTTGAAGATTACTTCGGTCGTGAAACATCTCGTATGGTTGTTCGCCAGCCACTTGAACTGGTTGAAATGCTTGATAAAGTTGACCTCAACATCACTGTTCGTGGTGGTGGTAACAACGGCCAAGCCGGTGCAATCCGTCATGGCATCAGCCGCGCATTGGTTGAATACAACAGCGAACTGAAAACTGATTTACGTAGCGCAGGCTTCATCACTCGTGATGCCCGGGCTGTTGAACGTAAGAAAATCGGTCTGCATAAAGCACGTAAGAAACCACAGTTCTCAAAACGTTAATTCAACGTTTATGGAACAAAAAAACCACCTTCGGGTGGTTTTTTTTTGCTTTAAACTTCTCAAAGTGCATGAATCATGCTATCTAATAAACTGATTTTGGTAAGTTTAAAAAGGACAATAACAGATGAAAAAACAGGGCATTTTCGGACTCATCGGCATGCTGGCCTGCTTTAACGTCCAGGCACAATCACCAGAAATCGCCATATCTGCAGGGAGCTTTGAAGTTTTTGAAGACAGTTCGCTGGAACTAGGTGTTGAATATCGTTTTGCTGCCCAGGAATCCTTCTTTAACATTATCCCGGCCATCGGCATCAACGCCAATACCGATGGCGGATACTGGGCGCATGCCGGAGGCCGATATGATATTAACCTTGGAGAGAGATGGATTTTAACCCCGCAACTTGCTGTGGTCGGATACGAAGATGGTGATGGGCAGGATCTGGGAAGCGGTTTTTTATTTCGTTCGGGTATCGAAATCGGTTACCGGGTAGCCCCTGGCTCACGTGTGGCATTAACGCTTTACCATATGTCTAATGCTAACCTCGCCAAAAATAATCCCGGCTCCGAATCATTCATGCTGAGTTACAGTTTTTCGCCGTTTAATCGCTAGGGCTTGTTTATCTTGCATATCCACCTCCGCTGGAATCTTAAAGGTGAATATGCAGGATTAATCCTTTCCGGGCTTTTTATATAGCAAGCCCTTGCCTTCAGGCTGAGTTTTAAAACGCCGGTGCACCCAGAAGTATTGCGCCGCCGATTTTTTTATTTCCGATTCAATCCAGTCATTTACTCTTTGCGCATCAGCCAGTTCATCGCCTACTGGATAGTTTTCCCATGCAGGACCAATATCAATTGAGTAATTCCCATTCGCCATACGTCTCGGAACATATGGCACTATCGCTGCTCCGCTCATTTTGGCAAGTCGAGCTGTCGCTGGAATTGTCGCCGCATTGATGCCGAAAAATTTTGCAAAGACACTGGTTCTGCGACCAAAATCCTGATCCGGCGCATACCAGACAACCTTATTCTTTTTTAATGCCCGCAACATGCCTCGCATGTCCGCCTGCAATATTGTTCCCTCACTATGGCGTTGACGCTGCTGCAGCATAACCGCATTAAATAAAGGACTTTTTAACTCCCGGAACATGACATAACAAGGCTGTTTCAACATAATCAGCCGACCGCCTAGCTCCATACTGGTAAAGTGTCCTGTCAGTAACAGCACACCTTTACCTTTTGCCAATGCATTTTGGATATGTTCTAGTCCGTGGTATTCGACACGTTTTTCGAGACTTTTGTCACTGGCCCACCAACTGATAGCTGTTTCAATCGGCATCATCCCCATTGTTAGCATATTTTCACTAAGCAATTCCTTGCGCTCCAGAGAGTTCATGTCGGGGAAGCATAGTTCAATATTCCGCTTAGCAACACGCTCACGATCTTTCATAAACAATCGCATCAATCTTCCCAAAGTCTGGCCAGCAAACAATTGCCAGGTTTTGGGCAAATAAATGGAGAGTCGCATCAGGAACAAACCAATCCAATTTAGCCAGAAACGCGGGTGCAGGAATTTTTTACTGAGAATATTCATTTGTTCAATAACAATACAAAACAGCGTCTATGCTATCATCCCAACTCAATTTAAGCTTAAAAAAACTGCCCGTTGTGAGTCCAATTTGAAAGTCTTTTACACAATATTATTTTATCTGGCTTTACCACTCGTCCTGATCAGATTGATCTGGCGAGGGTTCAATGCACCGGATTACTTCAAGCGTTGGAACGAACGTTTTGGCAGTATTCCCAAACGCATTTCTGAACAAAACCTGATCTGGGTTCATGCTGTATCAGTGGGCGAAGCAGAGGCCTGCAGACCCTTAATTAGTGGTTTACAGCAACGATATCCTGAGCATCAGATTTTAATCACCACCATGACCCCAACCGGCAGTGCACGGGTGAAAAGCCTGTTTGCCGACAGCGTTCTACATGTTTACTTGCCTTACGATCTGCCTTTTGCCATTAAACGTTTCTTAAAGGCTATGCGGCCCCAATTTGGGATTATTATGGAAACGGAATTATGGCCTAACCTGATTCTGATCTGTGCTGAACAATCCATTCCCGTCGTGATTGCCAATGCGAGACTATCCGCCCGCAGTGCCCATGGCTATCAAAAGGTCAGTAAGCTGACACGGCAAATGCTGCAAAGCTTGCCATTAATTGCCACTCAGACTCACAGTGATCGCGAAAGATTTCTTCAGCTCGGTGCATACAAAGAAAAAGTCCACGCTGTGGGAAACCTCAAATATGAAATTACCTTACCCGCCAGCTCTGTGGAACGAGCAGAAGCGATTCGTTCATTGTGGGGAAACCGTCCGGTGTTTATTGCTGCCAGTACCCATGAAGGGGAAGAAGAACAAATCATAGATGCTGCTCGCAAAATTCGCGGACAGTTTCGTGATTTATTGTTAGTTATTGTACCGCGCCATCCTGAACGTTTTGATCGCGTAGCCGCTTTATGCCGACGTGCAGGGTTAAACACACTTCGTAGAAGTGAAAATAAGCCCTGTGGCAGTCAGATCCAGGCATTGGTTGTCGATACCATGGGTGAACTATCTATTTTTTATGGAACTGCAGATGTCGCATTTATTGGTGGCAGTCTTGTTGCTCATGGTGGCCACAATTTACTGGAACCTGCAGCGCTTTCCAGACCCGTTATCACTGGACCGCATTATTTTAACTTTCTTGAAGTTACCAAGCAGTTTCTCGAACACCATGCGGCGATTGAAGTTAAAAATCCTGAGCAATTAGCTGATACGGTGATTGATTTATTGAAAGCCCCCCAACGTCGCGCTGAAATGGGGGATGCAGGCAGACAATTAATTGAACAGAGCAAGGGAGCCAGCCAACGTTTGCTCAACCTTATCGATATTTATATCCGTCATGGTCAACGATGAATACTGGATGCGCCAGGCATTGAAACTGGCGCAACAAGCCGAACAATATGGAGAGGTTCCTGTCGGCGCAGTCATTGTATTAAACAATGAACTTATTGGATCGGGTTGGAATCAACCTATCAGCCAACAGGATCCTTCAGCTCATGCCGAAATTATTGCCTTACGTGCTGCCTGTTTGCAGCAACAGAATTATCGACTGCCGAATTCTACAATGTACATCACATTGGAGCCTTGCATCATGTGTGCAGGTGCCATTGTGCATGCCAGAATTGAACGGGTGGTTTACGCGGCCACTGAACCGAAAACCGGCGCGGCCGGTAGCTGCTTTGATATTTTTAATACCAGCCAGCTGAATCATCGGGTTAAGTGTGAACAAGGCGTGCTGGCTGAGGAAAGCAGTCAAATGCTAAGAGATTTCTTCCGCTCTAAGCGATGAACATCACACTTCCCCAGTTTTCAATTGTAAGTTTCGGGGAATTTGTTGGGCAAAGCGATACTTATGTAGGATAATTTTATGCCCTACTGTCAGAGTGAAGTTTTGAAAAAGCCAATTTTTCTCATTTTCATGCTCTGCATATTGAGCGCTTGCAATGCCCCCAGCAATCAACTTGAACAGATTCTGGAGCGTGGCGAACTCCGTGTCGTCAGCCGCTACGGCTTGACCAGTTATTACAATAACGGGGGACAACTGGCCGGCTTTGAGTACGATCTGGCAAAAGCGTTTGCTGATTATCTCGATGTTGAGCTCAAAGTCACTGTCCCCGATAACCTCAGTAAGACGCTTGATATGATTGAAAATGGTCAGGCAGATATTGCGGCGGCAGGGTTAACCATCACCCGAGCAAGACAGAACAGATTGCGGTTCGGCCCTATTTATCATGAAGTGACGCAACAGCTTATTTACCGTCATGGCAGTCAAAAACCTCGCGATATAACTGAAATCAGCAGCGGTCAGTTAGAAATAGTTGCCAATAGCAGTCACGCCGAACAACTCACTGTGTTGCAGCAGGAAATCCCTTTATTGTCCTGGACCGAAAATCAGACAATCGATACCAGCGGTTTACTGGAACTGGTCCAGCTTGAGTTGATTGACTACACCATAGTTGATTCCAACGAGATGGCCGCCAGTCATAGTCTTTATCCTGAGTTACGGGTCGCATTTGATGTATCCGATCCGCAACCATTAGCCTGGGGTATGCGACGCAGTGATGATATGAGTTTACAACTCGCTGTAAATGCTTTTTTTGATCAAATCGAAACTTCCGGCTATCTGGATCAATTAATTGAAACCTATTTCGGTCATATTCGACGTTTTGATTATGTGGATTCGCGTGCCATTCACCGCCGGATTCAGACACATTTGCCACAATATGAATCTATGTTTAGAGCAGCGGCATTGGCTTATGATTATGATTGGCGGTTACTGGCTGCAATTGCCTATCAGGAATCACACTGGAATCCACAAGCTGTTTCCAGCACCGGTGTACGTGGCTTGATGATGCTGACACAGGCTACTGCAAAAGAAATGGGGGTCAGTGACCGGGAGGATCCTGAACAAAGTATCTTTGCTGGTACCGCCTATCTGACCATTATGAAAAACCGTTTGCCTGAACGTATTGCTGAACCGGATCGGACCTGGCTTGCACTGGCCGCCTACAATATCGGGCTTGGTCATCTGGAAGATGCCAGAGTTCTCACTGAAAAAAATGGCGGTAATCCGGATCGCTGGTCAGACGTACGGGAAAATTTGCCATTACTGGCAAAACAGCAATGGTTCAGCCAGACCCGTTATGGTTATGCCCGTGGTGGTGAACCGGTTCGTTACGTAGGCAATATTCGTCGTTACTACGATATTATGTTGCACCATGATGAAGTAAATCGTAATTCGACCACACCGCCAGCTGAACTGAATCAGACGCTACCAGCAGCCTTATAAAAGTAAAAAAAAGGCCGGTTAACTTCGTTAACCGGCCTCGGACAATGGTTAAGTTAGCATTATTTTTCAGCTTCAACTTTTTCAATCAAATGCTCAGCCACATTAAGCATTTCAGTCATCCCACCTGCCAGGGGTGCGTCAGTAAAATAACGTCCATCGACGATAAGAACTGGAACGCCCTGAACGCCAGATGTCTGGCTGATAATTAATGCTTTTTTTACGTTGGTTTTGACTGTAAACGAATTCATCGTTTCAACGAACTTCTCACGATCAATGCCCTGCTCTTCGACAAAGTCGAGCAAACGATCTTCGGTATCGAGACGACGCTTATCAATATGAATGGCATTAAATAATGCTTTATGCAGTTTTTCGGAATCACCGGTAACTTGTGCAGCATAAAACACTCTTGCCAGCTGTAACCAGCTATCACGGAAAATAGCCGGTACCTGAGTAAATTTCACATTTTCAGGCAGGGTTTCTTTCCACTGCATAATTTGTGAATCCAAAGTAAAGCAATGTGGGCAGGAGTACGAGAACAACTCGATAACTTCAATCTGTTCATTTGAAGTATTTTTCGCCATACGCTCAGTGGTTGGCTTGTAGTGATCGCCCTCTTTGTAGCTTGCTGAATCCGCTGACACAGTAAATGGCATTAACAATGCCGCCGTAGTCAGTAACAAAGCACGAATAGATCTCGTCATTTCAATATCCTTAAATTTTATATTTACAAACTGCCGTATGAGTGAAGTCCGGACAAAAACATATTGACACCCAGAAAGGCAAATAAGGTCACGAACAGTCCAACAATTGCCCACCAGGCCATCGGTACACCATTCCAGCCTTTTGTCATACGCATATGCAACCAGGCAGCATAATTCAGCCAGACAATCAATGCCCAGGTCTCTTTTGGATCCCAGGACCAGTAGCCACCCCAGGCTTCAGCAGCCCACAAGGCACCAAGAATGGTTGCCACTGTAAAAAAGGCAAAGCCAAGGGCGATGCTTTTGTACATTAAATCGTCCATCATCATCAGTGGCGGCATGGCTTTTACCACACCGCTGTCAGGATTCTTTGCAGCACGCCAACTGACCAGTAAATAGGCGATACCGATCATGGCTGCCATAGCAAACGCACCGTAACCGATAAAGTTTGCCGGCACATGAATTTTCATCCAATAGCTCTGCAGTGCAGGAACCAATGGCTGAATTTCATGCGCATTACGTTCAAATGCATACCAGAGCTGGAAGATAACGGCAGCGGAAATCACCAATAAAACAAAGCCACCTAAGCTGCGCACCTGATAGCGACGTTCATAAAACAGGTAAAGCAGTGCTGTAACGACGGCAAACAGAATGAATACTTCATAGAGATTGCTAACCGGGATATAACCGATATCAGCACCCATCATATGGGTTTCACGCCAGCGCACCATCAGTCCTGTCATACCAAATGTAGTTGCAATCCAGGTGAAAGCGCTCCCCACTTTTTCAGTATAAGCAGAACGGAAAATCAAGCCACCAAAATAGGTAAAGGTTGCAGCAATAAAAAACACACTCATCCACATAATCGCCGACTGACTGGCCAACATATATTTAAGCAGACCATTGGTTTCAGCAGCGCCAAGCTCAGATCCGTACAACTGCAAAGCCATTAAGCTTAAGACTGCTACAGCAATGGAGTGTCCGCGAAACCCGGGCCACTGATTTCCCACCAATGCCATACTGACTGCAGTAAAAATCAGAATAGAGACTTCGTAAACATCCAGTACTTCATGATAAATCGTCAAAATACCAATGGTTGCCAGCAACAAAAGGCTATACCACCACCATGTATGTGCGGCTGGTTTGGTCATTATTTCAGTATTTGTTGTCATTGGTTTCTCATACTCTCTATAACGCTTTCACTAAGAACCCGGCAATTGCCGGGAGTTCCCCGTTTTAGCTGGTAATGCGGTTTGTTGCTCATTGAAAAATGTATCAAATTCACGTGCATTGCGATTACTTGATCCTGCCAGAATGATGTCAGTCTTCTCAGGCCCTTGCTCAATCCATGCCCACAGGCGTCGTTGCGGAAGATAAAATAGTAAAAACACACCGATAACCAATAGGGCACAACCGAAATACACCACATTTTTACCCGGTGCCTTCGCAATTTGCAGTCCGGTAGATTGTATATGTTCAAAATCAGTCAATTGTAAAAATACCGGTGAGCCATAACGTGACAGTGTGCCGATCGAATCAACCGTATCCTGTAAAAAGAGTAACTGGTCGTTAGTCACCGTTTGTGGATCAATGCCGTCCATGCTGAAATAAATACGTGCCAGCATTTCCCGTAACATGCCTAAATAGGCTGGTGCTAAATTGTCACGCTCTGCATCGGGAAGATTGTTATCAATAAAGTCTCTTACTTCATCAAAGCCGCCACGGACAAACATTTTGATCAGTGTTTCCAGAGTCTGTTGCAAACTGCCTTCCAGTGCTTCATCACGCTCCGGTAGCATGGCAAGTGCTTCTTTCATCATTGAGTTTGCAATACCGGAAACCAGCGCCTCATCACGCAGCAAGGCCGAATATTCAAGAAAACGTGTCAGGCTGCCATCTTCATCAACAGGTAAATAGAGATAAGCAAAAGATTCAGCCGGGGTATTGCGTACACCACTTAAAAAATATTCACGGCCATCACGCTCCACCGGAAACATGTAGTTTTCATATTCTCTGGCTTCGCCGGTCTCAGTACGCAATTTGAATGTGAAGTTTGGGCCAAAATCACGTACGTTGCGCGTATCTTCTTTAGTAGGATCAGGATTGATATTAAAGGGACGGAAATCAATCATTTCCAACTGCATGCTTTCTTCACCCCAGAGCATTTGTCGATTTTCAAATACTTTGGTCTGGATAGACACAGGTTCGGTTCCGGCTCGACTGTCTAATGGCCAGGCATCCAGACTCAATAAAGAACCGCCATCACTGAAACTGGCCTGATAAATAGCATGTCCACGATAGATCAACGGATGATTTACCGCGATTGTTGCCTCCATCGGCGCATCCAGCTCATCATCGTGAATAACTAAATCAGATTCAAATGATTTCGGCTGACCGTTGGGATAATGTTCAATTCGGAAATCTTTAACTTCAATACGAAACGGCAAAGCTTGCAGTAAATACCCGTCACGGACCGGCAAAAAAACCACTTCTGAGGCCTTACCTTCCGGAATACTGACAGATCCTCTGAATCCCTGATTTCCCTCTCCCAGCCGACTCTCCGCAGGAATATCACGAATCGAAAGATCACGTGTCTCAATTTTGATATCGCCACGCCATTCTGCAAGTTTGAGCGGCATGTTGCTGTCAAACAGGCCGCCAACACAAATCACCACAATGGCAATATGGGTGAATAAATAACCAAGGCGATTCATCCCACCCCGCATCGCCGAAATTAAGATCGCATCGTCTTGCTTGACGGTTTGCCGGCTGCGAAAGCCGAGATTTTTGAATTCCTTTTGCAGGCTATTGGCAACGGTTTGCAGATTGTCGTTTGATTGCCACTGAGCACTGTGGTGCATGGCTTTTAATGATTTTTTCTGCACATTGGTGCGCAATTGCCACATTTCTTTGGTCATGGCAGGGAAATGGCGGATAACGCAGACTGATGTAGAAATAACCAATAACGCAAGGATTGTTATAAACCACATAGCGCTGTATACATCATAAAGCCCAAGTTGCTCAAACACATCAAACCAGAATGGTCCGAATTTTATGACGTAATCAGCATAGGGTTGATTTTGCTGCAGTACTGTACCGATAACAGAGGCGACTGCTAACGTCAGTAATAAGGTGATAGCAAGCTCCATCGAACCGATAAACAGAAATAACCGGCGTGTAAAACTCAGGCTTGATGGACCTTTTTTAGTGGACTCAGACATGATATAGCTCAAACATGAGCCGATTTATGACTCCGGTGAAATGTTGAATCATTTTCACCGGAGCATTATCAGCATTTAGTGCAGACCGGATACATAAGCGGAAACCGCTTTGATCTCTTCCTCTGTCATCTTAGAGGCAATATCACGCATCATGCCATTAGGATCGTTATGCCGCTCACCATTTGCAAAAGCGTGTAATTGCGCTTCTGTATAGGCACGATATTGAGCAGATAGTTTCGGCCATTTCGCTGCAGGCATACCACTGCCATTTGGGCCATGACAGGCCATGCAGGCTGGCACTCCCGATTCACTGTTGCCACCGCGATAAATCTGCTTACCGAGGTCCAGCAAATCTTCACTTACGGCGCCAGGAGTAGACTCTTTGCTGGCATAATAAGCCGCTAAATCTGCCATATCTTCTTCAGATAACCCGGCAACCATTGGTGCCATAATCGCATTTTCACGCTTGCCGCTTTTGAATTCGACTAACTGTTTATAGATGTAACTGGCATGCTGTCCGGCCAGTTTGGGATACATATCAGAAGGACTGTTCCCATCAACACCATGACAGGCTGCACAAACCGCTGATTTTGCTTTGCCGGCGGAAATGTCACCTGCAGCTAAGACTAGCGGTGAAGCTGTTACTCCAAAACCCAACACCACTGCAAAAATAAATTTTTTCATTGTCGTTCCTGGCTACTAACTTTCGGATACAAAACTTCCGGTATGCTACTCTTATTGGCACTTTTTTGCACCTGGAAAGACTGAAATGTCAGAGCTATACCGCAGCGCGCATTATACTGTCAGCGCGACACAATTGTCCCAACTACCATCCGATTCAGGTTTTGAAGTGGCTTTTGCAGGCCGCTCTAATGCCGGAAAATCCAGTGCAATCAACACTATCACGGGAATAAAAGCACTGGCACGCATCAGTAAGACACCAGGAAGAACGCAAATGATCAATTTTTTTCATCTTGATGATGAAAGAGCGCTGGTTGATCTTCCCGGTTACGGTTATGCCAAAGTCCCGGAAAAAATGAAGCTGAAATGGCAGGCAACACTAAGTAAATATCTTGAAACGCGGCAATCATTACGCGGATTAATGCTGATGATGGATATACGTCACCCGCTAAAAAACTTTGATTTACAAATGCTAGGGTGGGCCAAACAGGCTGAACTGCCGATTCATATCCTGTTAACCAAGTCTGACAAGTTGGGCCGTGGAGCCGGTGGCAACGCTTTACAGCAAGTTCGAAAGGAATTGAAGGAAGCCGGATTAAATGCCTCAGTACAATTATTTTCATCTTTGAATCATCAGGGTCGTGATGAAGCGATACAGGTTCTTGATGAATGGTTTGAGCTTTCAACCCCAGCACAAGATTAGAATTTTCTGCTGAATCAATTTATTACAAAATTTATGCTGCAGGTGATGGCAGATGTCGCCACTCTCTGCTAACGTTTACTTCAATGGGTGCAATGCTACCATAGAATAATTAAGTTCAATGTTGAAGCTGGCGCTTCATGGCATCGTAGCCAAAGCCCGTACCCACATCTGTTTTTTTCCATAACGATTCCCATTCAAGGATTGCCGCTATGACGCCAAGATATACCGCGATAACAACCCCTTTGCCTGAGCTTTATCAGACGTCAAAACTGGGGATGAACACGCTCGCTTTAACCGAAGATTTTAAACGCTATTTCGGAATATATCTCGGTCAGGACAAAGGCTGTGCTTCGGGGCATTACCTGTATTCTGCCATGGCCCACACCCTGCGTGATCGGCTTTTTGAAAGAATGAAAAACACCAAGCACACCTATGCGGATACTCGCTGTAAACAAGCTTATTACCTATCTATGGAATTTTTGATGGGCAGAGCAACTGGCAATGCTGCATTAAATCTGGGTATTGAAGAACCACTGAAAAAAGCCCTGATCAACCTGGGGCTCGAATATGAAGAACTCGCTGAGTTTGAGCATGATGCCGGGTTGGGTAATGGCGGTCTTGGGCGACTGGCCGCCTGTTTTATTGATAGCTGCGCTACTCTGCAGCTACCTGTGACAGGTTATGGTCTGCGTTATGAATACGGCATGTTTCAGCAAAAAATACAAAATGGTCATCAACAGGAAATGCCGGATCATTGGTTAAGGGATGGTAACCCATGGGAGCTTGAACGGCCGGAGTACACTCAGCGGATCAAGTTTGGTGGACATACTGAATTACGCCGCAATGCCAATGGACAAATGGAAATTCAGTGGGTTGATACCAATGATGTTCTGGCCGTTCCCTATGACTTACCAGTTCCCGGTTATCAGAATGGTACGGTGAACCGCTTGCGTTTATGGAAAGCCGCGGCCACAGATGAATTTAATCTGGAAGATTTTAATGCCGGCTCCTACACAGAAGCTGTAGCTGCTAAAAATGAAGCAGAAAATATCAGCATGGTACTGTATCCAAATGATGCCAGTGAAAACGGTAAGGAATTACGACTTCGTCAACAATATTTTCTGGCTTCAGCCAGCCTGCAGGATATTCTGGATTACTGGGTCACTACCCACGGTGAAGATTTTGAAAACTTTGCGGATAAAAATGTGTTTCAACTTAACGATACGCATCCCACCGTTGCCGTTGCTGAATTAATGCGGCTGCTAATGGATGAGCATCAATTAGGCTGGGATAAAGCCTGGAAAATCACCACAAACACTATGGCCTATACCAACCATACATTACTGCCTGAAGCTTTGGAGCGCTGGCCTGCAAATCTTTTCGGACGATTATTGCCACGGATTCTGGAAATAATTTACGAGATTAACGCCCGTTTCTTACGTGAAGTTGCCAATCATTGGCCTGGCGATAAAGAGCGGTTGGCGCGGATGTCAATTATTGAGGAAGGTTCCCAGCAACAGGTTCGTATGGCCCATTTAGCCATTATCGGTAGTTTTTCAGTAAACGGTGTTGCTGCCCTCCACTCGGAGTTACTGAAAAAAGGTCTGTTTGAAGACTTTTATCAATTGTGGCCGGAAAAATTCAACAACAAAACCAATGGTGTGACTCAGCGGCGCTGGATGGCCTGGTGTAACCCTGTGCTAAGCCAATTGATAACAGATACCATAGGTGACAAATGGATTACCCGTCTGAGCGAACTGGAAAATCTTGCCCCACTTGCCCATGACCAGGATTTTCAGAACGCCTGGCATAAAGCCAAATATGAAAATAAAAAACGCCTGGCCGCTTTGGTCGAGAAAGACTGCGGTGTCACTTTTAACCCAGAAGCCATGTTTGATATTCAGGTGAAACGCATCCATGAATACAAGCGCCAGCTGCTTAATGTATTACATGTGATTCATTTGTATGATCAGATCAAACGAGGACAAACGGAAGGTTTGCCCAAACGCTGTGTTTTATTTGGTGGAAAAGCAGCTCCGGGCTATGTGATGGCTAAACAGATCATCAAACTTATTAACAATGTTGCCGATGTCGTAAACAATGATCCTGATATTGGTGACTTGCTGAAAGTGGTGTTTTTTCCGAACTATCAAGTCTCAGTTATGGAAGTCATCTGTCCGGCAGCTGATTTATCTGAACAAATTTCAACTGCCGGTAAAGAAGCATCAGGTACCGGCAATATGAAGTTTATGATGAATGGTGCGATTACCATTGGCACTCTGGATGGCGCTAATATCGAAATTCGCGAAGAAGTGGGCGATGACAACTTTTTCTTATTCGGTCTTTCTGAAGTTGAAGTTGCCGAAAAACGTGGTCACTATAATCCGCAGGCTATTATCGACAATGACGCTGATTTGAAACGTGTAGTGGATTTATTAACCGGTGGACACTTTAATCAGTTTGAGCCTGGCTGTTTTGACAACATCATTCGTGCCTTTACCAGTCCAAATGACCCGTGGATGACAATAGCGGATTTTCGTAGTTATATCGATGCCCAGCACCAAGCGGGTCAGGCCTATCAGGATAAAGAACGGTGGACGGCAATGAGCATTACCAATGCAGCCCGAAGCGGGAAGTTTTCCACTGATCGTACTATGGAAGAATATAATCAGGATATCTGGAAACTGGAAAAAATCGCTCCACATCCTGATAGCTGATTCCAGCTATAAAAAGCCTCTGCCCGTAAAGCAAATACTTACTGGCCGGGGCTTTCTGCTTTTTCGGTGGTTTAAGGCTATTAAAGTCCGTATAATTCGCGCTGTCAGCAATAAGTCAAAGCGCCTGTAGCTCAGTTGGATAGAGTATCGGTTTCCGAAACCGAGGGTCACAGGTTCAATTCCTGTCAGGCGCACCACTTTTCCGACATCGACTTGTTACGAGGGCAGGTTAAGTAATCTCCGAACCTGTTTGGAGGGGCGGCTCCATCTGGCCATATTGATCCAGTTTGTTATATAAAGTTTTAACCGTGATCCCAAGTTGTTTTGCTGCTTGAGTTTTGTTCTGCTTACAAGCATCAAGCGTTGAAAGTATCAAACTTTTTTCTGCATCTTTAATCGATGTCCCTGGCCCAATACCATTGTCTTTTATAGACTGGATACTCGAAAAGTTTGGTAAATCAGCGACGGTAATAAGTTCTTCCGCAAGAATATGAGCCCGCTCAACACAATGTTTAAGTTCTCTGACATTCCCCGGCCAGCTGTATTGAGCAAATATCTCCAAAACCTCATCGGCAAAAACTTTTCCTGATTGGGTCGCTTCATTACGATAGGCAAGAAAATGTTTTGCCAGCTCAATCACATCATTATCACGGTGACGCAATGGCGGAATTTTGATCGGAAAATGCGCTAAACGAAAATATAAATCTTCCCGCAGAAAACCTGCTTCAATCGCTTCGTCGGGCTCCCTGTTCGTTGCGGCGATGATTCTTACTTTGGATTGCCGAACAACGTCACTGCCCACTCGTCTGAATTCTCCGCTTTCCAGCACTCTGAGCAATTTGCTTTGCAATGCAAGGGGCATTTCGGTGATTTCATCCAGCAATAATGTTCCATTACCACCCTGCTCAAAAAAACCGATATGCTGGTTTACCGCGCCAGTGAACGCGCCTTTTTCATGGCCAAATAATTCACTTTCAACCAAATCAGCAGCCAGGGCAGCACAATTAACTGAAACCATTGGTTCGTTGGCCCGTTCACTCTGTTCGTGAATAGTTCTTGCTGCGACCTCTTTTCCACAACCGCTTTCACCTATCAAAAAAACATTGGCATCCGTTTGACTGACACGACGTATCAAGCGATACAGCTTATGCATTACTGCTGATGACCCCAGTAATGAACCATATTGATCGAGAGTGGAAGTGAGTGTGGCAGTATGACGGTTTCGTTTAAGTTGTTTAAATTCTTCAGCAAATTCTTTAGCGATTTCTATGAGCGGAGTAAAGTCGCTCATCTGTCGAAAATGATAGGCTACCCCCTGACTCATCATAAGATCCAGCCATTTATTGGGAAGGCCGTCACTTAATAAAATCCAGTCAGCGGTGCTTAATAATGGATGTGCCTTGAATAATTTATATTCACTCCCAGTTACTTGCTGGGGGGCAAAGATTACCAGGTCAGCTTCATAACTTTGCTCAGTCAAATCTGCAACCTGAATCAGGCTAAAGTTACACGCAGAGAGCTGATTGCTCAGTTTCGCCGAGAGCTCGTCATCCGGTGAGATTAATAATAATTTTGGCATAAGACTCGTTATCAATTAAATGTTGATTTTGAGTCTAACATGGTCAATTTACAGGTTTCTTAACATAGATAAAGAGGCTGAAACAATTGTTCCAGCCTCTTTAAATTCAATGAGTGAAATTCGGGCTAACTTACCCGCCGATGTTGTCGCCGATCATTTTTTAGTCTTTGCAAACGATCCTGGCTCAACTGTATATTAGCCAAATGACCAGCTAAGTACGAGGACATCCGACGGTCGTTCATTCTTCTTACATAGATTTTCAAAATCTCTAATGAACGCCTTTCTATTGTTTCAAGGTCAGCAAGACATTCCTTATCAATTGCAGGGTTACACATTCCATATGTAATTTTATAAATCGCCCGCATTGTTAACGCTAACTCGGTATTACAGGGCTGAATATTTTTCAGCCCTGAAAAACGTTTATTTATATCATTAACAATGTCTGCCCTTACAAGGGCCATTTCACGAAACAGCATTCTTACCTCACTACTGATCGCTTTCCTTGCGATCATATTGTAGAAGCTGTCTCCATCTACACAGATACTTCTCAACTCATGTATAAGTTGTTGATCTCTGTTATTTAACATCTGACATTCAGTTTGTTACAACCAGTTCATCTTTGACCTCGACAACTTTGTCGTAGCCTTTTGCCATTTCGATAGCCAAATCCCTTTCGGTCTCATTCTTCACATTGCCTTTCAATGTGACAACCCCATTATCAGTTGAAACATTAATGGATGTAGCTTCGAGCTTATCATGAGCTGCAAGCTCCATTTTAAGACCGGCAGTAACCGTCATATCATGCCAAGCACGGCTAAATGATTTGTTATCGTTATCTTTGGCTTCGTCATGGCGGTAATCCGGATCAATCGTTAAATTATTTTTAACGTCGGTAATTCCTTCTACATTCCGAGCGATTTCACCTGCCAGATCTTTTTGGGTTTCGTTATTAACCTCCCCGGTTAATACGGCAACACCATTGTCAATGTCGGTATCAATTTTAAAATTATTTAATTCCGTGTTGAGCAATAATGATGTTTCCAATTTTCCATCCAACCAGGCATCATTCGCTTCACCTTGCCAATCATTAGCAAATGCCGGGGTACTGATTAATGTCGCTGCAGTCAAAATTGCTAAACCATTCATTTTAAATTTCATTATTTATCTCCTTATCGATTTAATTGTCACTTATGAAATGTTGCTATAACCATGCCAGCCTTTTATACATATAAATATCAATAAGTTAGACAGATACTCAGCAACAAAAAAGAGGGCGTCATGAATAATTTACAAACCCTATCGGGAAAATATTCATGTTTAACCACCGTTTTAAAATAAAAAGGCGTCTTAACGACGCCTTTTGATCGATACCCGAAAAAAATAATATTCAGGCTTAATTGACTAATGACTATTTATTAAGGGCTTCGACCTCTTTTTCTGCCTGATCTTTTGCCAGTCCATACCGCTCCTGTAATAAGCCTGCAAGTTGCTGAGCATTCCCTTTAGTTTGTTCAATTTCATCGTCCGTTAATTTACCCCAGCTTTCTCTGAATTTACCTTTGAATTGTATCCACTTACCTTCGGTAATATCTTTATTCATGACAATCTCCTCTTCGCTTAATTAATGGAAAGTCTGGCATTAAATTCATATCCAGACGTCCGTCTCTCTGAACACAGAAAACAAACATTCTGTATCTCAAGACTCGGAAAAACTCCTGGATGAAACCGTTTTCAACAAGGAGTTATAACCTGCACAGCGTGTTACAGAATTCATGCCATTCCGATAAGCAGTTGATCCTTATGGTTTATACAGAATCACATTGGAAATAAAACCTTAAAAATCAGAAGAAATAACATAGTGAAATGTAAATATTTCAGATACAAACCAGGACTCAATCAAAAACAACAGACACAAAAAAGGCCCGTTTAAGGGCCTTTTTCGTAACAACTAAAACGGGTTGTTATTGTGTGTTAACAATGAAGTCAACACGACGGTTAAGGGCGCGACCAGCATCAGTCGAGTTATTTGCTATAGGTGAAGTCTCACCCATACCAACTGGAATCAGGTTGTTACCGTTAACACCTTTAGATACCAGATATTCAACTACAGATTCCGAACGACGTTGAGACAGTTTCAAGTTGTACTCTTCTGAACCGATACTGTCAGTATGACCCTCTACACGCACTTCAACCACTTCATCAGTGTTGAGTAAAGCAGTGACCGCGTCATCCAGAATGGTTTGCGCTTCTGGTGTCAGAGTCGCTTTATCAAATTCAAAGTTCACACCCGTCAGAGATAAAATGGTTTGACCAGCAATTGGGCAGCCATCTTCATCAACGATTACACCTTCAGGAGTGTTAGGGCACAGATCTTTGTAATCCGCTACGCCATCTCTATCAGAATCAATCGGGCAACCAACGTTATCAACAGTTACACCCGCTGGAGTGTTGGCACACATATCGATACCATCAACGACACCATCGTTGTCTGAATCCATTGCGCAGCCATTGGCATCAAGTAAAGCACCAGGGACTGGCTCATGTTCACACATGGTTTTTTCTGTTACTTCTTCTGCTTGCGCTTCATCGGTAGGGCAAAGTAATAATGCCAGCATTGCACCAACCGCAGCGCCACCCACTGCACCAGAACCGCCACTCGCTGCAGCACCAACGGCTGCGCCACCAACAGCACCACCAAGCGCCGAACATAAGGTGTAATTGTCGTAAGCACGTTGATTTGGGCCTGCACAACCAGCCAGCAAACCAATCGTCAGCAATGCTGCCGTTAATTTAACTGTAATATTCATAGTTTAAGTTCCTTTAGATTTATTGCTTATTAGTAGGTAATCGTTTGCTGATATCCTGACTGACACGGCCGTTACTCCATGTGTCAGACTCAAACATCATAATAATACGATTTACGTTTGAAGTGTAACATATTAAAAAAAAGACATATTTGCCTTTTTTTGTAACTCCCTAAAAACCTAAAAACGTGTGCCCATTGTTTCATTTTCCATTTCAAGGGATAAAGCTTGGGCACCGGCTTCGGCCGGGAGTTCACCGGTCTCTGAACCTAACTTTATCATCAACCTTACTTCATTGCTTGAATCAGCATTTCGCAACGCATCTTCGTATGAAATCTCGCCAGCTCTGTACAAATCATACAAGGACTGATCAAAAGTTTGCATCCCCAGTTCACGGGAACGTTTCATAACATCCTTGATTTCAGATACCTTCCCCTTCTCGATCAGATCACCGATTAGTGGCGTATTTAGAAGCACTTCAACAGCCACCGCCCGCCCGGCGCCATCTTTTTTGGGGATGAGTCGTTGGGCAACAATGGCTTTCAGGTTTAAAGATAAATCCAAAAACAATTGTTGGTGACGGTCTTCCGGGAAAAAGTTAATCACCCGCTCCATCGCCTGATTGGCATTATTGGCGTGGAGGGTGGATAAACATAAGTGACCGGTTTCAGCAAATGAAATGCCGTAGTCCATGGTATCCCGACTCCGGATTTCACCGATCATAATGACATCCGGGGCTTGCCGCAAAGAGTTTTTCAAGGCGATTTCGTATGAATCCGTATCCACTCCAACTTCACGCTGTGTCACAACACATCCTGCATGTTTATGATCAAACTCGATAGGATCCTCAATGGTTAAAATATGCCCGGTGCTGTTCTGATTGCGATAGCCAATCATCGCCGCCAGCGTGGTTGATTTACCACTGCCTGTAGCGCCAACAAACATCACCAGTCCGCGCTTGGTCATTGCCAGTTCTTTGATGATTTCAGGAACATGCAACTCTTCGATGGTAGGGATCTCACCTTTGACCAGTCGCAAAACCATGGCAATACGGCTACGCTGATAAAGTGCACTGACCCGGAAGCGACCAGCACCTTTGGTATCGATGGCATAATTACATTCCTTATCCCGCTCGAAAGTCCTTTTCTGTTCATCGTTCATGGTACTCAATACCAATTCACGCGCCTCTTCTTCGGATAAAGGCTCCTGTGAAAGTGTTGCCATTCGACCATTTACTTTTAAAGTGGCAGGTCTGCCCGAAGTGATAAAAATATCAGAGGCTTCGTGTTTTACAGCTGCTTTTAATATTGTGACAATTTCCACTTTGATCTCCTAACGGAACAGGTCCTTGTTCACAGCACGAGGCAGTGCTTCATGCTTGGTGATTTGCTGACGACGGACCAAATCCTGTAAACACTGATCCAATGTCTGCATGCCCAAGGCACCACCGGTTTGAATTGACGAATACATCTGCGGCACCTTGTCTTCGCGAATCAGGTTACGAATCGCCGGGGTACCGATCATAATCTCATGTGCAGCAATCCGACCACCACCCACTTTCTTCAGCAAGGTCTGAGAAATAACGGCACGTAATGATTCTGACAGCATCGAACGTACCATGTCTTTTTCTGCGGCGGGGAATACGTCGATAATACGGTCAATAGTTTTTGCCGCTGAGGAAGTATGCAATGTACCAAACACCAGATGACCGGTTTCTGCAGCAGTCAGTGCCAGACGAATGGTTTCCAGATCACGTAACTCCCCCACCAGAATAATATCGGGATCTTCCCGCAAGGCACTGCGTAAGGCTTCACTGAACCCATGCGTATCTCGATGAACTTCACGCTGATTAATCAGACACTTCTTACTGCGGTGAACAAACTCAATCGGATCTTCAATGGTCAGTATATGTTCATTATCTTTATCATTCCGATAATTGATCATCGCAGCCAATGTTGTCGACTTACCTGAACCAGTTGGTCCGGTCACCAGTACAATACCCCGGTGATTATCGGAAATCTGTTTGAAAATTTCAGGGGCCCCCAATTCTTCTAACGTCAGGACCGTTGAAGGGATTGTCCGGAAAACAGCAGCTGCACCACGATTCTGATTAAACACATTGACCCGGAAACGTGCCAGATTGGGAATCTCAAACGAAAAGTCAGCTTCCAGAAACTCTTCAAAATCCTTGCGCTGCCGATCATTCATGATGTCATACACCATGGCATGGACCTCTTTATGCTCCATGGCCGGCAAGTTTATACGTTTGATATCGCCATCAACACGTATCATTGGTGGCTCACCGGAAGAAATGTGCAAATCCGACGCATTGTTTTTTGCACTAAAGGTCAGCAATTCAGTAATATCCATGCACATTCCTTAATTCATAAAGTTACGGCTACCCGTCAACGACAACATAGCGAATACTGCTAAAGGTAGCGTGCTCCAGACAGGCTTGCAACATGACAAACTCAAAAACACGTCTGCAATCTGTGATGAACTTCATCAAATTGGCAGAACAACAGGCGCACAGACATCCAGGCTCAGTAAAATTGCTGGCAGTAAGCAAAACCTGGCCAGCCTCCCGGCTCAGAGAATTAGCCGAAGCCGGACAAACACGTTTTGGTGAGAATTACCTGCAGGAAGCATTGGAAAAGATCGCTGCGTTAGATGATTTAACATTGGAATGGCATTTTATCGGCCCGGTCCAATCCAATAAAACTCGTGAAATTGCTGTCCATTTTGATTGGGTACAGAGCGTAGACCGGTTAAAAATTGCTCAGCGTTTATCGGCTCAGCGGCCACAACATAAAACACCCCTGAATATATGTCTGCAGGTGAATATTGATAACGAACCCAGCAAATCCGGCGTTCAGCCGGAAAAATTACTGGAGCTCGCAGCAGCGGTCAGTCAACTGGATAATCTGTGTTTGCGAGGTTTAATGGTCATTCCTGCTATTGCTGAGACGGAGGAAAAACAGCTGGATACCTTTGGTCGGGCGCAACAGCTATTTTCTGAATTGAAAATCGCACATCCCGAAGCCGACACACTGTCAATGGGAATGTCTGCTGATATGCAGGCTGCAATCACTCAGGGCAGCACGATGGTTCGGATTGGCACCGCTTTGTTTGGCGAGAGACATACACCCGATAAACAATAACCAGTACACTACCCACTTAAACATTTGGCTCAATGGAGATTGATTAGATGATACCTTGTAAGCTCGCCTTTATCGGCGGTGGAAATATGGCGCGCAGCCTGATTGGTGGTTTAATTGCCAATGGCATTTCTGCCGACAATATCCATGTTGCCGATAAACAGCCGGACACACTCGAATCACTTAACAGTCGCTATCCCGTTCAGACATTTACGGACAATCGTCAAGCCATTGAAGGCGCGGACGTTATTATTATTGCGGTGAAACCGCAGCAACTTCAGGATGTAGTAAAGGAACTCAATCCTGACTGGCAACAGCAGCAACTGATGATTTCCATTGCAGCAGGAATTCGCATCAAAGACATCAGCCGCTGGCTTGATAAACCTCATGCCTCCATCGTACGTGCCATGCCAAATACTCCCGCGCTTGTAGAAGCCGGTGCTACGGCTTTATTCGCCAATGAAAATGTCACTCATCAACAACATGAACTGGCTGAATCAATTCTACGTGCCTGCGGTCTAGCTATCTGGCTGCAAGACGAAAAACATATGGATGCTGTCACCGCTTTATCGGGTAGTGGTCCTGCCTACTTTTTTCTTGTTATGGAAGCCATGGAAAAAGCAGCTGTGGAGCTTGGGTTACCGCAGGAAACAGCCAGACTATTATGTTTGGAAACCGCATTTGGGGCCGCTAAAATGGCACTGGAAAGTGGCGAATCTGCCAGCACGTTGCGAAAACAGGTCACCTCGCCCGGCGGCACTACTGAAAGAGCTATTCATGAACTGGAGGATGGTGGTTTGCATGGCCTATTTGAAAATGCGTTAGTGGCAGCGGCATTACGCGCTCGTGAACTGGCAGATGAATTAGGACAAGATCACCATGCCTAACAGTTATTTCTCAAATCCATTGATGTTTCTGATTGAAACACTGTTTCAGTTGTATATGTACATCGTTGCAATACGCTTACTTTTACCGCTAATCAGAACATCGTTTACGCATCCATTAATACAGACCATCATTCGTATTACTGAACCGCTGTGTGCACCACTACGCAGCTTTATGCCCAGCTCACGTAAATTTGATTCCGCTGTTTTACTTTTATTGATCCTGGTTACGCTGATTAAATTGACTTTATTGCTCAGTCTGGCAGGTGCATGGCCGACATTAACCGGATTAATACTGTTCACGGTAGCAGAGTTGTTTTCACTGTTTATCAGCTTATTTACTGTCACGATTATTATCGAAGTTCTGCTCAGCTGGCTGGCCCCTCAAGGCTACAATCCGGTTGCCAGCCTGATCCAGGCGATTAATGCCCCTTTACTGGATCCGGTAAGGCGCAGAATGCCGTTACTGGGTGGCATTGATTTATCGCCGTTAGTCGTCATATTAGGCCTGCAGGTTCTGTCGATGCTGGTGATGCCTTTATTACTCGGCACAGCCTATCCCCAGTATTAATTTTGTTATAGGACACAGTACATTATGTCGGACTCCCTGCCAGCTGACTCAGTTGGATTGGTAACCCCTTCTCACTTGCATATTGATACGCCACTAGCTCTGGATTGTGGTCGAGTGCTGCCGCAATTTGATTTGATTTATGAGACCTATGGCACATTGAATGAAGATAAAAGCAATGCTGTTCTGATTTGTCATGCATTGTCCGGAGATCATCATGCTGCCGGTTTCCATTCTCTGGAAGAACGCAAGCCTGGCTGGTGGGATACGGCAATTGGTCCGGGTAAAGCCATTGATACCAATCATTTTTTTGTAGTTTGCCCGAATAACCTGGGTGGTTGTAAAGGCTCATCCGGCCCCAATACGGTTAATCCACAAACCGGCAAATTGTACGGTCCTGATTTTCCAATAGTGACCGTAGCTGACTGGGTAAAGAGTCAGGCGATTCTGGCAGATTCATTAGGCATTGATAAGTGGGCGGCCGTTGTTGGTGGCAGTCTGGGTGGCATGCAAGCATTGCACTGGGCGATTACCCTGCCTGAACGGGTTGGTCACGCTCTGGTGATCGCCGCCGCACCAAAACTCTCAGCCCAGAATATTGCCTTTAATGAAGTCGCCCGCACCGCAATTAAATCGGATCCTGAATTTCACGAAGGTCGCTATCAGGAATTTAATACTGTTCCCAGACAAGGGCTGGGACTGGCGAGAATGCTGGGGCATATCACCTATCTTTCTGATGAAGCAATGGGCGAGAAATTCGGTCGTGAACTGCGCAGCGGCAAAATTCAATACGGTTACGATGTTGAATTTCAGATAGAAAGTTATTTACGTTATCAAAGCTCCAGTTTCGTCGAGCGGTTTGACGCCAACACCTATCTGTTAATGACCAAAGCGCTGGACTACTTTGATCCGGCCAAGGAATTTAATGACGATCTGAATGAGGCAGTCAAAGCAATTCAGGCCAAGTCGTTGATCATTTCATTTACCAGTGACTGGCGCTTTTCACCATTACGTTCACTGGAAATCGTCGATGCCTTGCTCAGTGCAGGTAAGTCTGTCTGCTATGCGGAAATCGAAGCCACTCAGGGCCATGATGCTTTTTTGATGCCGATACCACGTTATATAGAAATCTTTGCCAGTTATATGCAGCAGGTTGCTAAAGAGGTGAATGGCTAATGGCTTTACGCGTTGATTTACAAATAATCAGTGATTGGATACCAGATAATGCCCATGTTCTGGATTTGGGCTGTGGTAATGGCGCATTATTAAAACATCTGCAACAGCGCCATATCACAGGCTATGGCCTGGAGATAGACAACAGCAAATTTTCTGAATGTATTCAAAGCGGTGTCAATGTGATCCAGGCTGACCTGGATGCAGGTCTCAGCCAGTTCGCTGATCAAAGTTTTGATTTTGTTATTCTGTCACAAACCCTGCAGGCGGTAAAAAGACCGGATTTTTTACTTAGAGAAATTATGCGGGTTGGCAAACAGGGTATTATCGGCTTCCCGAATTTTGGCCATTGGCAATGCCGTTTTCAATTAGGCATGCGCGGTAAGATGCCGGTATCCAAAAACCTGCCGAATGCATGGTTCGATACGCCTAATATCCATTTATGTACTCTGAAAGATTTTGAAAAGCTTTGTGGCCAGTATGGCTTCAGTGTAGTCAACCGCAGTGTGGTTAATCACGAACATAAAGATACCCTTGGCATTCGTTTACTACCCAACCTGTTTGGCCAGATTGCTGTTTATTTGATTCATAACGGAACCCCATGAAAGATTATCAACACGCTTTTATCGAATTTGCGCTGCAAACCGGTGTATTACGTTTTGGCGAATTCACCTTGAAATCAGGGCGGATTAGCCCCTATTTTTTTAACAGTGGTTTATTCAACAGTGGTGCAACACTGGCCCGGCTGGGACGCTTTTACGCTCAGGCGATTAGTGAATCCAGTCTCGACTATGATGTGTTGTTTGGTCCAGCCTACAAAGGCATTCCGTTAGCTTCCACAACAGTCGTCGCATTAGCCGATCAACATGACCGCGATGTACCCTACGTATTTAACCGCAAAGAAAAGAAAGATCATGGTGAAGGTGGTCAGTTGGTGGGGGCTGAACTGCAAGGCAAGGTATTGATTATTGATGATGTCATCTCCGCCGGAACGTCTGTAGGTGAGTCGGTTGAAATCATCCGTGCAGCAGGTGCCGAACCTGCGGGGGTAATCATTGCTCTGGATCGCCAGGAACGTGGGCAAGGTCAGTTATCCGCTATTCAACAGGTCGAACAAACCCATGGTATACCTGTCGTGAGTATTATTTGTCTGAACGACTTACTCAGTTATCTGCAGGACACTCCCGAGTTACAACAACACTTACCTTCCGTAAAAGCTTATCGGGAACAATATGGGGTCTAGGGCTTGATGCTCTTTCATCGCCACCACTACTGGAGGCATTTTTTTCGTCCAATAAGGTGGAAAAATAGCACCAGCCCTATCATCATCTCCTTAAAGTGATGATCAACACCCCCCAGTGCTAAAAAGGCCCCCAAATCAATCTGACCGCAATTAACAACGTAACAACTTCAAAACTGCGTTTTATCCAGCGGTTACCCCAAAGCAGAGCTAAGTGCGATCCGAGGTAGCCGCCCAATAACGAGCCTAACAACAATGCCGGTAGCCAGTCCCAGCGTATTTCGCCCAAAATACCCAGCGTAATGGCACCGGCTCCATTCCAGAACAACCCAACCAGAATAAGCGTATAGGCCACTGCACGCTGGTAATCCATACCAAACCACAATATCAGCCACAAGGTGACAAACAATCCCGTTCCGGACGTCAGCGAACCATTAAGAATACCTAAAAAAAACAACACCAAAGCGCCAATAAGGTAACCACGTCGCTCGCGATGAACCGGCAAATAGGTTTGCCCTAACGCAGGTTTGAATAGAGAATATATACCCAGTGAACCGGTTAATATTCCCAAGGCAATTTCGGCAATTCTGTCTGGCACTAACAAAATCACACTACCGCCAATCACCACACCAGGTAAGCCAGCGATCAATAACAAGATCACAAACTGACGTTCCAGACGGCTGGTAGAAACATAACGCAAAGCTGCCCCCAAACCCAACGCCACGCTGGCCACTTTATGGGTAGCTAAGGCAACGGAAAAACTCAAGCCCAGGAAGATCAGTACCGGAAACTGGATTAATCCTGCACCACCGCCGCTTAATGCCGAAAACGTATTTGCCAGCAAAGAAATGACAAACAGAATAAAATGTTCAACAAGGCTCAAATCAACAATGCTCTCTGGGAAAAGATAATGATTTCAATACGCTTTTTAGTGGCGGTGATGCTAAGCACAACACTATTTTCTGTAACAACCGTTTCAGCGGCACAACTTTACCGGTTTAACGATGAAAACGGTATACCAACACTCAGTAAAACATTACCACCGGAAGTGGCTCAGCAAGGTTACGACATTCTGGATGAGAAATCGATGCGAGTGATTGAGCGTGTCCCGCCTGCACCCACTGAAGCAGAAATCGCCGAGCGCGAAATTCAAAAGAAACTTGACTTGGAAGCCCGCGAACAAGCAGAACTACAGGCAAAAATGGAAGCGGAAAAACGCCGTAAACAAGCCATTTACGATCATAATTTACTCTCGGTCTATCAATCTGAAGAAGATCTGCTGAATGAACGCAATAAAGATCTGCAATATCGCGAAAAACGTATTGAAATATTAAAAAGCAAACGCAAAGGATTACAGCAGCGGCTGCAACAGGTACAACAACAGGCAGCAGATAATGAATTAAGTGGTGTTGGCCTCAGTGCCAACCTGAAAAGTCGTTTGAAGGCAGCCCAGCAAGAATTGGATAACAATCAGTCAAGCATGGAGCAGTTACAAACTGAAATTGAGACACTCAACATGCAATATGATCTGGATCTTCAACGTTTGCGAGAGCTACTGGGAACCGATACGACCGATTAAACCAGAAGATCCAGCTGGCTCATCAACAACTGATTTTCAGTACGATTTCCAATACTGATACGCAGAAACTGATCGATTCTCGGCTTTTTAAAGTGGCGTACGATCACCCCTTTTTCCCGTAATCCGGCTGCAAGTGTTGCTGCATCATTCTGAGGATGACGGGCAAACACAAAATTTGCAGCCGAAGGCAAAACCTCAAAGCCTAACTCTGCTAAAGATTTAGTTACCCATTCGCGTTCAGCGATGACTTGTTGCTGACATTGTTTAAAGTAGACTTCATCTTTGTATGCTGCAACACCAGCGGCAATCGCGAGACTATCCAATGGATAGGAATTAAAGCTGTCTTTTACTCTTACCAATGCTTCAATCAATTGCGGATGTCCGACTGCAAAGCCGATGCGCATTCCAGCCAGAGAGCGAGACTTGGATAAGGTCTGAGTCACCAGCAGATTGGGGAACCTCTGGGTTAACGGTATCGCTGTTTCCCCACCAAAATCGATATACGCTTCATCAATAACCACGACTGAGTCACTGTTCATTTCTACTAACCGCCGGATATCATCCAGAGATAATAAACAGCCGGTAGGCGCATTGGGATTCGGCAAAATAATCCCACCGTTATCACGCTCGTAATCAGTGATATCAATTTGGAATTTTGCATTGAGAGGCACTAAAACCGAATCTATGTCGTACAGCTGACAATACACAGGATAAAAACTATAAGTAACATCCGGAAACAACACCGGCTTGCCATGTTTGAACAAGGCATTGAACACATGCGCCAGTACTTCATCTGAGCCATTGCCGACAAAGACACATTCAGCTGGCACATTATGATAGTCAGCAATCGCCTGTTTAAAGGGGCCGCCATCAGGTACCGGATACAAGCGTAAACGGTCGGTAGTTGCCATGCGAATCGCTTCCAACACCTTAGGCGACGGACCAAAAGGATTTTCGTTGGTATTGAGCTTGACCAGATTCTGGCCGCGAGGTTGCTCACCCGGCACATAGGGTTCTAATGAATGAACAAAATCACTCCAGAAACGGCTCATTTATTTTTCCTGTAAACGATACTCAGCACTTCGGGCATGTGCAGTAAGACTTTCACCGCGCGCCAACACCGATGCAATTTGTCCCAAACTTTGAGCACCCTGCGGTGACACCTGAATCAGGCTCGAACGTTTCTGGAAGTCATAGACTCCCAACGGTGAGCTGAAACGTGCTGTGCGTGACGTCGGCAATACATGGTTTGGTCCTGCACAATAATCACCCAAAGCTTCAGGGGTATATCGGCCCATAAAAATAGCACCGGCATGGCGAATTTGTTTAGCCATTTCCATCGGTTCATCAACTGACAATTCCAAATGCTCTGGCGCAATATAATTGCAGACTTCAACCGCCTGCTGCATATCATCAACCAGAATAATTGCACCACGATTTATTAATGACGTTTCAATAATTTTCTGGCGTTCCATTGTCGGTAACAAACGAGCAATAGAGGCTTTAACTTTTTGTAAAAAGTCTGCATCAGGTGAAATCAGAATTGATTGGGCATCTTCATCATGTTCGGCCTGTGAAAACAAATCCATGGCAATCCAGTCCGGATCGGTTTTTCCATCACAAATCACCAGAATTTCTGATGGTCCGGCAATCATATCGATACCCACGGTGCCAAAAACCATACCCTTGGCAGTCGCCACAAAAATATTACCCGGACCGACAATTTTATCGACCTGTGGAATGGTTTCAGTACCATACGCCAATGCTGCAACAGCCTGCGCACCCCCAATGGCAAAAATACGATCAACACCAGCAATGGCCGCAGCGGCTAATACCAGATCGTTTACTTCATCATCAGGTGTCGGCACCACCATGATCAATTCCTGCACACCCGCCACTTTGGCCGGAATGGCATTCATCAAGACGGATGAAGGATAAGCCGCTTTACCACCTGGCACATATAAACCGGCACGATCCAAAGGAGTGACCTGCTGGCCCAACACGGTGCCATCATCTTCCACGTAGTGCCAGGAGTCCTGTTTTTGATGTTCGTGATACTGACGTACACGTTCCGCTGCTTTTTCCAAAGCCTGGCGTTGTGCCTTAGGAATTGATTCCAACGCAGCAGCAGCCCGAGACAACGGAATTTCCAGATCAGTCATGACAGTAGCTTTAACACGATCAAATTTTTGACTGTATTCAACCACCGCTTGATCACCGCGCTGTTTTACATCTGCCAGAATACTTCTAACGGTATCCGTAATCGCTGCATCAGACACACCCTCCCAAGCCAACAGCTCGGAAAGCTTGGGCCAGAAATCAGCTTGCTGGAAGTTTAATTCACTTATTTCCATCATTTGCCTGCTCTTTTACTGCATTACGGATCTGCTCAATAAATTGCTGAATCCGTGCATGTTTGGTTTTCATGGATGCCTTATTGACCACCAACCGTGAACTTATATCCGCAATATGCTCCATGGGTGTCAATCCATTTGCTCTCAGCGTGTTGCCAGTATCAACCACATCTACAATACGATCCGCCATACCGACCAGAGGAGCCAGCTCCATTGAACCATAGAGCTTGATGATCTCGACCTGTTGCCCCTGTTCTGCATAAAACCGCTTGGTACTTTCCACAAACTTTGTTGCCACTTTTAACCGGCCTTGAGGCTTCTGTTCATCTTGTTTACCAGCCGTCATTAATTTGCAGCAGGCAATATTCAGATCCACCGGTTCATACAGCTCGGCATCCGGATGTTCCATCAACACATCTTTCCCGGCCACACCCATATCAGCGCCACCATATTCAACATATGTCGGTACATCTGAAGCTCGTACGATGATGAGTCGGACATCCGGCAGATTGGTTTCCAGAATCAGCTTACGGCTTTTTTCCGGATCGTCTAATGGTTCGATGCCTGCCGCCTTCAGAAGCGGTAATGTTTCTTCAAAGATTCGGCCTTTTGATAAAGCCAGCGTTAACATTTCAGCCATTCGAAGCCACCCGTGCCTGAGTGGGAATACGGCGTATACGAGCACCTAATTGCTGTAGTTTTTCTTCAATACACTCGTAACCACGATCAATATGATATATACGTTCTACCTGGGTTTCGCCTTCGGCAACCAAAGCAGCCAACACCAGACAGGCAGATGCACGTAGATCTGTAGCCATCACTGGCGCTGCCGTCAGTTTTTCCTGACCTTTGCAAACCACGGTATTACCTTCGATCTGCAAATTAGCCCCCATACGCTGCATTTCCTGCACATGCATAAAACGATTTTCAAATACGGTTTCAACGATGGTCGCCTGACCTTCGGCAATACTGTTAAGCGCAGTAAATTGGGCCTGCATATCAGTTGGAAATGCAGGATATGGTGCTGTACGGATATTAACCGCTTTAGGCCTTCTGCCTTCCATATCCAATGTAATCCAATCTTCTCCTACTTCAATTTTAGCCCCGGCCTCTTCCAACTTGAGTAACACAGCTTCTAACTGATTAGCATCGGTGTCTTTCAGTTTGACACGACCACGTGTGATTGCCGCAGCCACCAGATAGGTACCCGTTTCAATACGATCCGGCAGAATCGCGTAATGCGTACCATTGAGCTTTTCAACACCTTCAATCTGTAGCGTTGTTGAGCCAGCACCGGTAATTTTAGCGCCCATTTGATTCAGGTATTTTGCCAAATCCACGACTTCTGGCTCACGGGCAGCGTTTTCGATGATTGTGGTTCCGGATGCCAGAGTGGCGGCCATCATCAGGTTTTCAGTCCCGGTTACGGTGACCTGATCCATAAAGATATGCGCGCCTTTCAAGCCTTTGCCACTGGTTGCGCGGATATAACCGTTTTCCACTTTGATTTCAGCGCCCATCTGTTCCAGACCACGCAAATGTAAATCTACTGGGCGAGAACCAATCGCACAACCACCGGGTAATGACACATCGGCTTTACCGAATTTGGCTAATAACGGCCCTAAAACCAGAATAGATGCCCGCATGGTCTTGACCAGATCATAAGCGGCTTCGGTAATCGTTAAAGTCGACGGGTCGATTAATACCCCAGAGCGTTCATCAACTGTAAGCGTTACCCCCATGCGGCCTAAAAGCTCTAGTGTGGTGGTAATATCATGCAAATGTGGTACGTTGCCGATACGTACAGGCGAATCGGCTAACAACGCGCCCATCAATATAGGCAAAGCTGCGTTCTTTGCACCGGAAATACGTATCTCGCCATCCAGCGCGACACCACCTTTAATGATTAGTTTGTCCATGAGTTTGCTCTGGAAGAATAAGGGAATGGATTAGCGGGAGACACCGGTTTTAAGTGACAAGGCATGAACAGCACCACTACTGAAGCTGTCACCTAATGTTGCTTTGACCATACGGTGTTGTTCAATCAGGCTTTTTCCGGAGAATGACGGACTAAAAACCCGGGCATCAAAATGCTGGCCATCTTCACCAAACACTTCAACATCAGCATCAGGTAAGCCTGCTTCTATCATTACTTTGATATCTGCTGCTTTCATGTTTCACCACTTTTAGTAAATTTATTGTAGAGGAAGGAGTTCTTCCAAACCGCTGGCTTCAGCCATCGCCAGCATTTGTGCCGGCATATTGAAATAACGAATTGGTTTGTTTAATTTCCTGGCCTGGCGCATCCACTCAATCAGCAACGCCAAACCGGCACTATCGCTGTGAGTGACTTTGCTGAGATCAACATCCAGATTGGCTGTTTCAGCAAATAACGCTTCGGTCATATCAATTCCGCTGGCTGCCGTGCCAAACGTCAGTTCACCTGAAACCAGAATACGTTTCGCAACGTCATCAAAAATCAGATTCATCATCTGGCTCTGTCGTTACGTTTAGAAAGATTTTCAATTAACGCATCCATGCCACTGGTACGAATATCCCGATTGAAAGATGAACGATAGTTGGTCACCAGACTGATGCCTTCAATTTTAACGTCGTAAACTTTCCATTCATCATTTTTATTTTTATAAAGTGATAAAGCCATTGGAATGGACGGGCCATTCGGCTGTACGACTTCCATCGGTACATTTACCCGACCTTTTTCGATATCATCACGGAATGGTAAAAACCGGATTTCTTCGTTGGTATATTCCAGCATCGCCGTAGCATAGGTTCTGACCAGCAACAGACGGAACTCTTCAACAAACTTGGCTTGCTGTTCCGCTGACGCATCACGCCAGCTACGTCCTAACGCCAGTCTTGCCATACGCTCAAAGTCAAAATGCGGGATCAGAATATCCTGAACCAATGAGAAAATTTTCTGTGGATCCTGCTCCAGTTCGGCCTCATGTTCTTTCAACGCTTTTAACATGTTGTCTGAAGCTTCTTTCACTAATGCCTGCGGTTCCGGCATGGCCTGAGCTGAGGCACTTAGCGCCATCATGCCCATAAATGCAACTGCCAGCAGCTGGATAGAAAATTGTTTGATATTGTAAATCATATTATTCACCTTCTGCGGTACTGTACAGGAACTGACCAATGACCTGCTCCAATACAACTGCTGGTTGAGTCAAATCAATAATATCGCCATCTTGCAGAAAAAAGTCGTCAGCACCTGGAGACAGACTTATATATTGCTCCCCCAATAAACCGGCAGTAAAAATACTGGCGGATGTGTCCATTGGAATATTGTCATACTGCGGATAAATATTGATGGTGACTTTAGCGTCATAAGTATCCGGGTCCAGCGAAATCGACGAGACGCGCCCGACTCTGACTCCGGCCATAGTCACTGGTGAACGAGGTTTAAGACCGCCGATATTCTGGAAATTGGCAACGACTTCATACCCTTTATCGTCGGTAAAATCACCCAGGTTACTTACTTTCATCGCCAGAACAAATAACGCTGCAATCCCAGCAGCAACAAACAAACCGACCAGGATCTCGGCACTTCTTTTAGAATTCATTTATATATCTCCAAACATCAACGCAGTCAGAACGAAGTCCAGGCCGAGAATTGCAAAAGCGGAATGGACAACTGTCCGCGTTGTGGCACGCCCTACACCTTCAGAAGTCGGTGTTGCATCATAACCTTCAAACAAAGCAATCCATGTCACAACAAAACCAAAGACAATACTTTTAATCACACCGTTCAGAATATCTTCGTACCAGTCAGTTTTTGCTTGCATCTGAGACCAGAAAGCCCCGTCGTCCACGCCCAACAAGCCATGACCAACCAGAAAAGCGCCGAATATCCCTACCGCACTAAAAATAGCCGCTAATAACGGCATGGAAATCAAACCAGCCAGAAACCGTGGGGCGATGATACGACGCATCGGATCCACCGCCATCATCTCCATTCCAGACAGCTGTTCGGTACTTTTCATCAAGCCGATTTCAGCCGTTAAAGCAGAACCGGCACGTCCCGCAAATAGCAATGCACTGACAACAGGACCAAGCTCCCTGACCAGCGATAATGAAACCAGTACCCCGAGTGATTCCTCCGCACCAAAATCAACCAGCGTATTATACCCCTGAAGGCCTAATACCATGCCGACAAACAGGCCTGATATGAGAATTATCAAGACTGATAATACACCGACATAAAATAATTGCTGAACTACCAGGGAAAAGCGGAATGCAAGGCTTGGCATACCTGCCAGCATTTGCATCAGAAAAATATGGCCCCTGCCAAGTCGCTGAAAGGTATCTAATCCCCAGCGACCGAGGCTGCGTAGCACCTCAATCATCGTTTTTCCTCTGAATTCAACAGATCTTTACCAAAATCATTTCCGGGATAATGGAATGGAACCGGCCCATCAGGCAAACCTTGCAAAAACTGTTTAACCCAATCTGAACCAGAGGTTTTAAGTGTTTCCGGCGTACCTTTCTCAACGACCTTCCCGCCGGACAACAAATAAATTTCATCTGCAATCTGCGTGGTTTCCGCCACGTCGTGGGAAACAATGATACTGGTCAGGCCCATCGCATCATTTAGACGTCGAATCAGATTGACCAGCGTACCCATCGAAATCGGATCCTGTCCGGTAAACGGCTCATCGTACATAATCATCATCGGATCCAAAGTAACAGCCCGAGCCAAAGCAACCCTTCTTGCCATCCCGCCAGACAATTCCGCCGGCATCATATTCCGGGCATTTCGCAGACCAACAGCCTGTAGTTTCATTAACACCAAATCATGAATCATTGATTCAGGCAGTTTTGTGTGTTCCCGCAACGGAAAAGCGACATTTTCAAATACATTAATATCTGTCAACAGGGCACCGCTTTGAAATAACATTCCCATTCGCTTGCGCAATTCGTAAAGCTTTGAGTGAGAAAGTTTATGAACATTCTGCCCATCAATTTCAACGCTGCCACGATCCGGTTTCAACTGACCGCCTATCAGCTTCAGCAGTGTAGTTTTACCAGTACCACTCGGCCCCATAATGGCCGTTACCTTACCCCGGTAGATATCAATATCTACCCCATTGAAGATAACTTTGTCTCCACGGTTAAAATGCAAATCCCTGATTTTGATCAGTGGTGCCATTATTTATTGCCGATATTAATATGAAAGACCGCTAATTTTCTTGAATCGCTGATGTTAAGTCAAATCGCTGTGTGGAAAAACCCATCGGTATCGGCTAAAGTGTTGTCGCCATTTTAGGTTTCAGGAACTAGTTATGTCAGTCTTGACTCTTAGTTCATGTGGATATCTTGGTAAACAACCGACTCAAACGGAGACTCTTAAGAATGAAGAAATTTTTGCAACTCATTGCAGCCACTGTTATTGCTTTACCTCTGGTAGCAACAGCTCATGGCCCAACTCGCCAAGAAGTTGATGAAAAAATTGTTATTAATGCAGCCCCTGAAAAAGTATGGGCCATGCTAAAAGATTTCAGTGCCATCGATAAATGGCACCCGGCGGTTGAAAGCGTTGAAATGAAAGATGACAACGTTCGTGTTTTAACCTTGAAAAGCGAAGGTAATCCCACAATTACTGAAGAGCTGGATAAAATTGATGACGAAAAAATGTCTTTAATATACAAAATCACGGATATGAGTGTCGTCAAAACAATTACGTTCAACAGTAAAGACACTCCTTATTACACACTGCCGGTTTCAACCTATAAATCATGGATGTTTGTAAAAGAAGTCAATGGCGGTACAGAAGTAAGATGGCGTGCCAAGTTTTACCGTTCTTTCATGGACAACCCTCCTGTACCAGAGGGTCAATCTGATGCTGAAGCAGTAGAAGCAGTTACGGCTGTTTATAAAAGTGGATTGGAAAACCTGAAAAACATCATGGAAAAATAATGCTCGTTTTGATGAACAAAAATGCATTAGTGAAAGCGACCCTTAACCGGGTCGCTTTTTTTGTGTCTCTCAGTTTTAGTTTGTCGGCTTGTGCTGAACCAGCTGATTATGCCTTTATTACAAATCAGCTGAGTAATGACATCAGTGTGATTGATATCGATAAAAAGGCGGTTGTCGGTACTCTTACGGCGGGTATGGCTCCTGCCGGTGTGGCATTAAGCCGGGATGGTCAGCGTGTCCTGATTACTAATCCAGACAGTCAGAATATATCTGTATTAGACGCCCACCAATTAACTGAAATCAGCCAGATTCCAGTTGGTCAGGGGCCAGTCGGTATCGCCACCAATCATGATGGTAGCCTGGCCTATGTTGCTGATTGGTATGAGCATAAAATCAGCATTGTTGACGTGGATAAACAGCTTATTCGAAACCGTATTGATGTGGGTAAATCACCTGCCGGGCTGATCTTTGATGAATCCGGCAACCGTCTGTATGTTGCCAATCGCGATGACAGCACGGTGAGTATTATTAATACGCTTACCGAAACAATGGAATCAACCATTGAAGTCGGTAAATCGCCTTTCGGACTTGCCCTTACCGCTGATGGACAAAGACTATTCAGTGTCAATGTGCAGGATAACAGTGTCAGCATGATCGACACCGACAGTCTTGCGGTAATCGCGACTATTGAAGTCGGAGAATGGCCTTACTGCGCTGTGAGCAGCCCTGATGGCAAATTTCTTTATGTCACCAATCAGGATGAAAACAGTGTTTCTGTAATTGATATTGCAGCTGCAGAAACCATTAACACGATTGAGGTGGATGATAGTCCTGAAGGCATTGATATTACCGCCAATGGCAAACATCTGTATGTTTCGAACTGGGGTAGCGGCAGTGTTTCCATCATTGATACCGAAACCGGTAAACGCATCGAAGATATTAAAACCGGAGATGGCAGCCGCGCCTTTGGTGACTTTATTATCAGTCAATAATATTCTGTGACCGTGCAGATACATTCTTTGGCAGTAACCAACGCAGAGCTTGATGATAAAGCGGTTCTGCTTGCTGATGGTTTAGGCTTGCCAGTCGCTCCGCTCGATATCCAGAGCGCTCAGCTGGTGCTTTCGCCTTCACGACTTGAACTTCGCGTACCGGAAATTGGCGGCCCGATTTTCATAGATTTCACCGCAGGTAAATACCAGCACCGCCGGCAGTTTGGTGGCGGGCGGGGGCAACCCTTAGCCAAAGCAGTTGGCCTTAAAAAAGGCGCTACACCTTATATTATTGATGCAACAGCAGGCTTTGGCAGAGATGCTTTTGTACTTGCCAGTTTAGGCTGCCGGGTCACATTGATTGAACAAAACCCTGTCATGGCTGCCTTACTGGCTGATGCGCTACAGCGGGCTATGGACGATAAAGCCGTCACTGAAATCATTTCACGCATGCAATTACATCAAGGTAATGCCATTGATTATTTAGCGGGCCTTTCCGATACTGACAGACCCGATGTGGTTTACCTTGACCCGATGTATCCCTCACGAGATAAATCCGCGTTGGTCAAAAAGGAAATGCAGCTTTTACATCAGCTGGTGGGGCCTGACAGCAATAGTTCAGAATTACTCACTGTGTCGCGTGACGTCGCGTTGAAACGAGTTGCCGTCAAGCGGCCAAAGGGGGCCGAGTTTTTTGCCAACCAACAACCGCATGTCAGTATTGAAAGCAAAAATACCCGTTACGATATTTACACCCGTTAAATTTGCTAACGGCGCTGTTTATCCAGCTCTCTGAGGTGCGCCAGCTTTTCGGCAATCTTGATTTCCAGACCGCGATTGACCGGCTGATAATATTGCCGTTGCGGCATGCTTTCCGGGAAATAGTTTTCCCCCGCCGCATAAGCATCCGGTTCATCATGGGCGTAACGGTATTCCTTACCGTAATCCAGTTCTTTCATCAGTTTGGTCGGCGCGTTACGTAAATGCAGTGGTACCTCTGCAGAGCCAAAGTTTTTGGCATCCTGCATCGCCGCTTTAAAGGCGGTATACACTGCATTACTTTTAGGCGCACTGGCCAGATACACCACCGCTTGAGCAATTGCGAGCTCGCCTTCGGGACGGCCCAATTTATCAAAGCTCTCCCATGCATCCAGAGCGATACGTAATCCTCGCGGATCCGCATTACCAATATCTTCAACTGCCATTCGAACAATGCGCCGCATCAGATAAACCGGATCACAGCCCCCATCAAGCATCCGGCACAGCCAATACAAGGCTCCGTCCGGTGAAGAACCACGAACCGATTTATGTAAGGCAGAAATCTGGTCGTAAAAAGCTTCACCGCCCTTATCAAAGCGTCGTAATGTGCCCGATAATACTTCGGCCAGGTCAGTTTCATCTACTTCGGTTTGCTGTTTGCTATCCGCCAGATCAACGGCGATTTCCAGCAGATTCAATACCCGCCGTCCATCACCGTCCGCGGCCTGTGCCAATTGTTCACGAAGTCTGTCATCCAGCTTGATATTCCGACCGGCAAGCCCGCGAATTCCATCCTGCATTGCCCGCTCAATGATCAGCTTTAAATCGTTTATTTCCAATGACTTGAGCACATAGACGCGGGCTCGTGATAACAAGGCGTTATTTAATTCAAATGAGGGATTTTCGGTGGTGGCACCAATAAAGGTAAATGTGCCGTCCTCAACGTAGGGTAAAAAAGCATCCTGCTGGGACTTGTTAAAACGGTGTACTTCATCCACAAACAACATGGTCCGACGACCACGTTCCTGTTGCAACTGCTTGGCTCGGGTAACCGCTTCCCTCACCTCTTTCACACCAGCTAATACCGCGGAGATGCTGATAAACTCAGCATCGCAATAACCGGCAATTAATCTTGCCAGCGTGGTTTTTCCGGTACCCGGTGGCCCCCAGAAAATCATTGAGTGCGGCTGTCCCGTGGCAATCGCCTGCCTTAACGGTTTGCCTTCAGCCAGTAAATGTTGCTGGCCGATATATTCATCAAGCGTTTGCGGCCGCATCCGGTCAGCCAATGGACGGCCGACCTGTGGATGCAGATTGTCAAACAGACTCATTAAGGAATATCACCTACCACATCAACGCCAGGCGGCGCCGTAAATTCAAAACGCGAAGCCGGTAAATCCGCATTAATTTTAATATCGCTGAACACCAGGCGAGTTCGCTGATCAAAACTATCAACCATCAGCATTTCGCGAATGCCATTGGCATCAAAAGCCAAAGCAACCGTTTGATAGGTATTATCAGCCTCTTTTGGCACCAGTCGAACCCATTGCAGTTCATCTTCCGATTCCAGTTCACGAATATTATATTCCGCTTCCGGCAGGGTATTTCCTGACAGTAATCCGGCAGGGGTTTCCGCTAAAGCTTCATCCTGCAGCTTGACCGTAATCTGTTCTAAGTCGACATCGTAAAACCAGATCCGCTCACCATCAGCAACAATTTGTTGTGGAAAAGGCGTGTCATAATCCCAACGAAATTTTCCCGGCCTGGATAATAAAAACTGGCCGGTGGCTTCTTCCACTACCTGACCATCGGTATCAATTACCGTCTGCTGGAAGTTGGCTTCCAACCGGGTCACCTCCAGAACAAACGCATTAAGCTTATCGATAGCTGATTCTGCAAACGTCAATGTCGGCAGAATTAACCCTCCAAGCAGCAACCACTGTGTTGCACAGCGTTTTATCATTATTTTTACTCCAAATTGTTTCACGACAATCCCTTGGACACTTAATGCAGCAACTAATTGCGTGGCGGTGGCGCCAATACTTCTCGACTACCGTTAGTTTGCATCGCAGAAACCACTCCGGCAGCTTCCATCGCTTCAACAATTCGTGCAGCGCGGTTATAACCGATTTTCAATCGACGCTGCACACCGGAAACAGAGGCACGGCGGCTTTCGGTAACAATTTGCACAGCTTGATCGTAAAGGGGGTCGGTTTCACCATCGCTGGCGTCACCAACGCCTGCACTGTCGCCATCATCGGTATTGTCCTGCGTAATCTCTTCCAGATAATTCGGACCACCCTGCGTTTTCAGGAAATCGACCACCGCATGTACTTCATGATCGTCTACAAAGGCACCGTGCACCCGCTCCGGCAAGCCACTGCCAGGCGGTAAATACAGCATATCGCCCTGTCCCAATAATTGCTCGGCGCCCATCTGATCCAGAATGGTCCGCGAATCGATACGTGATGACACCTGAAACGCCATTCGGGTCGGAATATTGGCTTTAATCAATCCGGTAATAACATCTACCGAAGGTCTTTGCGTGGCCAGAATCAAATGGATTCCGGCAGCACGTGCTTTTTGCGCCAGACGGGCAATCAGTTCTTCAACCTGCTTGCCAACCACCATCATCATATCGGCTAATTCGTCAATAATAACCACGATAAACGGTAACGTCTCAAGCGTTGGGATGGGTTCACCGGGCAATACTTCTGCCATGGGATCCGGAATCGGTTCACCACTATCAATGGCATCCTGAACTTTTTTGTTATAGCCAGCGATATTCCGAACACCCAGGGCGGCCATTAGAGGATAACGGCGTTCCATTTCCGCAACACACCAACGCAATGCATTGGCGGCTTCTTTCATATCGGTCACAACAGGTGTCAACAAATGCGGAATATCCTCGTAAATCGATAATTCCAGCATCTTCGGATCGACCATGATCAGGCGAACCTCTTTAGGTGTGGCTTTGTATAACAGGCTCAAAATCATCGCATTAACTGCAACAGACTTACCGGAGCCAGTCGTACCTGCCACTAATAAATGCGGCATTTTTTCAAGATTCGCAACGACAGGTCTACCCGCAATATCTTTGCCCAAAGCCATCACTAATGGTGATTTGCTGTTTTCATAATCACTACAGGCCAGAATTTCGCGTAAGCGAACCACTTCGCGAATTTCATTGGGAATTTCCAGTCCGACCACCGGTTTACCCGGAATAACCTCAACGATACGCACACTGCTGATAGATAATGCTCTGGCCAGATCTTTTGCCAGACCACTGATACGACTGACTTTAATACCGGCTGCCGGTTGTAATTCAAACCGGGTCACCACCGGTCCCGGCTGAACTTCAACGACCTGAACTTCTACGCCGAAATCTTTTAACTTCAGCTCCACCAGACGTGACAAGGCTTGCAATACTTCTTCGCTGTAACCGGCAGCCACAGCTTTGGGCAAATCCAGTAAAGACAAGGTGGGCATACCCGGAGCATCAGCAGTTTCAAATAACGGCTGTTGCCGCTCTTTTTCTTCGCGTTTGCTTAATTCTTTAACCTGTAGCTGAGGTTCTACTCTCACCTTGGCTTTGTGCTGCATTTTTTCTTTCTGCGCAATAAAGCTTTCTTCACGTTGCTGGCGGGTGCGACGCACCTGCAGATTTTCTTTTAATTCACGGCTCCAGCGAGCAATATGAATCAGTACCACCATCGCGATTGCACCGAGACGATCAATCACCATCAGCCAGGACAGGCCAGTGAATAATGTTACCCCCGTCAGCAACAAGGCTAATAGTAATAAACTGGTACCGGAAGCACCAAATACCGATTCAAAACCATGGCCTACTACTTCCCCCAATACTCCGCCAGACCCCAAAGGCAATAACTCAGCGTAATCCATCAAGCTCAGGGAAGACAAACCACTGGCCGCAGCCAATGCCATGACCAGACCAACGGATTTCAACACCCAGAAATGCAAGGCATCGTCACCATCAGCACGTTTACCCCAACTGAATAAAAGCCATCCACTGAATCCCAACATTAACGGAGCCAGATAGGCAGGAAAGCCAAATCCGTATAACAAAGCATCCGCAAGCCATGCGCCGACAATACCACCGCGATTGGCAATCAGATCATCTGTTCCGGTGGTTGACCAGCCGGGGTCGGTAGGTTCGTAGGTTACTAAAGACAGTAATAAATAAGCCGCTAATGCGAGCGCCAGAATCAGTGCCGCTTCACGAAGTCTGAATCCGACTGCGCCAGCGGTGACATCCTGTTTATTTTTGTCGTTTGCCCGTGTCGCTTGTGCCAATGTGATAATTCCAATGAAGCCAATTGATTAAGCGCAAATTCTAACACAGGTTTTAGCAGCTGATGCTTGTCCAAAGGCAAAGCAATGAGTACTCTAATCTATTCGTTTTTTATTCGATACTGGGAGATACACTTATGGCGGACAGCAAACACTGCCGACTACTGATTCTGGGTTCAGGCCCAGCTGGTTATACAGCCGCGGTTTATGCTGCTCGTGCTGCTTTAGATCCTGTATTAATCACTGGTATTGAACAAGGTGGTCAATTAACGACAACGACTGATGTCGATAACTGGCCTGGTGATGCTGATGGTGTGCAAGGGCCGGAGTTGATGCAACGTATGCAGAAACATGCAGAACGTTTTGGCACCGACATTATTTTTGATCATATCCATACAGCTGATTTAAGCCAGCGCCCATTCAAATTAATCGGCGACGCCGGTGAATATACGGCCGATGCATTGATTATTGCCACTGGTGCTTCAGCAAAATATCTGGGCATGGATTCTGAAGAAGCCTTTAAAGGCCGCGGTGTCTCTGCCTGTGCTACCTGTGATGGTTTTTTCTATAAAAATCAGCCCGTCGCCGTTATCGGTGGTGGTAATACCGCCGTAGAAGAAGCATTGTATTTATCGAACATCGCTTCAAAAGTCACTGTAATCCATCGTCGTGACAGCTTCCGCAGTGAAAAGATCCTCAGTAATCAGTTACTGAAAAAGGCCGAAACAGGTAATGTGGAAATTCTCTGGAATCACACACTTGATGAAGTTTTAGGTGACGATGCCGGTGTGACTGGCATTCGAGTTAAAAGTACCGAGTCTGAAAAAACACAGGAAATTGCCGTTCAAGGTGTCTTTATTGCCATTGGTCATCAGCCGAATACCTCTATGTTTAAAGGTCAGCTGGAAATGCAGCATGACTACATAATTCTCAAAAAAGGCACTCAAACCAGTATTCCTGGTGTATTTGCTGCAGGTGACGTTTCGGACCCTATTTATCGTCAGGCAATTACTTCTGCTGGCGCTGGCTGTATGGCAGCACTGGATGCTGAACGTTTTCTGGAAAGTGAAAAATAAAACTGATAAGGCAGGCCCTGTCCTGCCTTATGCATCTTTTAGGAGAAATACCAATGGCCCTTTATCAACATATTTTGATTGCAGCTGATTTTTCCAACCATACCGACATGGTGATTCATCGCGCCAAGGCACTGGCAGCCGCTAACAATACCCGTTTGAGCTTATGTCATATTGTTGAAGATTTCCCACTCACCGATTTTGCCTATGAGCCAATGATCAGCGTTGATGCGGATATGCGCGAAGCATTACTCGATGCCGGTAAAAAACAATTATCCGCTTTGGGACAAAAATTTGAGATCGCCCCCAACAATCAATGGATTGAATATGGCAGTCCGGGACGAGACATTGTGCGTATTGCCGAAGAAAATAATGTCGATCTGATCGTCGTGGGATCTCATGGTCGCAAAGGAATTAAAATGCTGCTAGGTTCAACAGCCAACGCTATTCTGCATCATGCCCGTTGCGATGTATTGGCCGTCAGATTGCTGGACGAAAACTAACCCGCATCTGACTCATATGTCTGACTGTTTCGGGATGTGTCAGCTTTGGTTGATTATCTACCTTAACAGGTTATCATGCAGATCCATTAACCAGTTCCCGACATCATCTGCGGCTTGTTTTCTGCCGTAATGGTCATATTGTGATCATTCTATCTTCATTAATCAGAACTGGTTTTTAATTGAATTTATTACGAGGAGAAGTTTGTCATGCCTCATTCCAACTTTGTTCTGTTATTTGTCACTGCATAATAGTTTGCTTTGTTTTTTACAATAGTTTGTTTATTATTCCCTACCAGCCCTGTGGCTAATTCATCTCAAATAGTTAAATGATTGATACGGTTTTAATTTAAGCTGGATTAACTTGGACAACCTTCACTAAGTAAGGATATTTTGTGTCAACGCCATCCTCATTCCCTCCCGTTTACACTGAACCTTTTCATCAGGCCTCTGAAAACCTGCGCCGTGCACTACCCTTTATCAATCAGCACCAAACACCTGTTAACCCGGTTAATTACGCCGTCTGGTACGAATATGTGGCAGGGACCAATCAGGCATTAAAGAAAGCCATTGACAGTCGATTGCAACAACAGGAGAAAATCACCCCGGAACTGACTCAACAGCTTTATGAAAAGTACGTTTTAATGGGTATGCCAGAAAGGCTTGAGGCAACCAATAATGGACTCCGGCTGGTCGTCGACAACACGATGAATCAAATTAATCGGGTTGAACTGGCTGCAGATGATTTTTCTGAAGATTTAGCACTTCAACAAAATAAACTGGAACAATCACAAGATCTGTCCGAGATTAAAGGAGTACTGGCTGAAATTCTTGTCAACACACGAAAAATGGGACAGTCAAGCAGCGAATTAAAACAAGAACTGGCGCAAACCAGTCAGGAAATTATTAAATTGAGGAAAGAATTACAGGCCGTTAAAGAGCAGGCGAAGACTGATGGCTTAACAGGTCTGGTGAATCGTGCCTGTCTGAATAAAGAATTAAGTGAGTTGTGCCTGCACAGTGAAACGACATTCAGCCTCGCCTTATTTGATATCGATCATTTCAAACAGGTCAATGATAGATTCGGCCACTTGCTCGGCGATAAAGTCTTACAGTTTTTTGCCAGCATATTGAAAAAACATTGTGAAGACAAACCGCATATCGCAGCGCGTTTTGGCGGAGAAGAGATGGCATTAATTTTTATCGACACCCCTTCACATAAAGCCGTGCAAATTGCCGATAGGATTCGCCAACAGCTGGCGAGCAGTAATCTGAAGAAAAAAGACAGTGATGAAACAATTGGTATGGTCACTGTTTCTGTAGGGTTGAGTCAGTATCAGCCTGGTGATACCTCATTGAATATTATCGAGCGTGCCGATGTCGCTTTATATGAATCAAAAGCCGCTGGCAGAAATTGTCTTACGTTGCGTTAATCAGAATTTGTAAAACTGACTGTTGAGATACTCTACAACTTGCTTTTGTTGAGCAGCGGTCCAGTTCACATCGGCGGCAATCGCACAATTTGCCACCCGTTTTTCCAACCCATCCAGTGTTTTAACCCCTCTATTCGATCGACTATAGATTGAATTGGGTTGGCCATCTGCCAAAGACGCGTGACATTGCATACAATTGGCATCGTGCAATTGTTTTCCCTGTGCCAGCGCCGTTGCGCTGACACACAGAAAAATCAAGGTCACTAAATAACGCATCTATCCGGCGACTCGAGTCTGCAACGCGGCAATACGCAGTGATGCCGGTGGATGCGAGTCATAAATAGCTGAAACCAATGGATCCGGTGTCAGCGTACTGGCATTTTCTTTATACAAAGCCACCAGTGCGGTAATCAAATCATCCGCACTGGAAACCGAAGCAGCATAGGCATCCGCTTCAAATTCATATTTGCGAGACATAGATGTCATTAAAGGATGCAGGAAGAAACTGAATACCGGAATCACCAGCATAAACAGAATCAATGCAATCGCATTATTTTGTGTTTCCACGCCCAGACCGGAGTAGAACCAAGTTTGAGTTGAAGCCCAACCTAACAACGCCAGACCAACCAGGCTCATCACAGCCATCATCAGCATATTTTTTATAACATGCTTGCGACGAAAATGTCCCAACTCATGGGCCAATACCGCTTCAATCTGATCTTCGTTCAGGGTATTCAACAGCGTATCAAAAAACACGATGCGTTTGTTATTACCCAAGCCAGTGAAATAGGCATTGCCATGTCCACTGCGGCGCGAACCGTCCATCACATAAATGCCCTGGCTCTTAAAACCACAACGTTGCAATAAACTCTCAACCTTTTGTTTCAGGTTGGCATCATCTAACGGCGTGAACTTGTTAAACAATGGTGCGATAAACGCAGGATAAGCCCACATCATTACCACGGCAAAAACCATCCAGGCTGCCCATAAATATAACCACCAGAAATCACCGGTGCTGTTCATCAGCCATAAAGTCACCCAGGCAATTGGCGCACCTAATACCAGCATCAACAGTAACTGTTTGGCAAAGTCCCCCATAAACAAGGCTGGCGTGTTGCGGTTAAATCCGAATTTTTCTTCCATCACAAAGGTGCGATACCAGGATAAAGGCAGTTCAAGTATTGAGCCAATCAGCAAAAAGCTCAAAATCAACACGACACCAGTGGTCATCGCTGACCAGCCTAAACTTTCCCATGCCCCGGACAATAATGCCAAACCACCGCCCAGGGTCCAGAGGATTAACACTACAGCTCCAAATAAACTTTCGCGGCGCATTTGAGCCCCTTTGGCAGCGGTATAGTCAGCGGCTTTCTGGTGTGCGGCAAGACCAATCTGCTCACGAAATGCGGCAGGCACTTCATCGCGATTCGCCAGCACATGGCGACGTTGACGCAATGACAACCAGATCTCAATCCCCGTCATCAGGGCGAGAGCAATTAAAAATATCCAGCTAAATTCATTCATAATTTTTTAAACCAGTTAGAATCCTATAATGTGTTGCGTACATTAGCCTTTGATACAATTAATGGCAACATAGTTCACCTAAATCTGTAGTAATAAAAAGATGGAGCCCATGGCCAAAAGCAAACATAACCTGATCTGGATTGACCTGGAGATGACCGGTCTCGACACCAATAACGACTATATTATCGAAATCGCCACCATTGTCACTGACGGCGAGCTCAACATCCTGGCAGAAGGTCCCATTCTCGCAATTCATCAGCCAGATTCGATTCTCGCAGGGATGGATGAGTGGAATACCAGACAACATGGTGGCTCCGGCCTCACTGAACGGGTGCGTAATAGTGTTGTCACTGTTGAGCAGGCCGAACAGGAAACTTTGGAATTTCTAAAAAAATATGTACCCGCCGGTACATCACCCATGTGCGGTAACAGTATCTGTCAGGATCGTCGATTTATGGCGAGGTTGATGCCCGATCTGGAAGCCTATTTCCATTATCGTAATCTGGATGTCAGCAGTTTCAAGGAAATAGCGCGTCGCTGGGCTCCCAAAGTTGAAAAAGCCTTCAAGAAAAAATCATCACATCTGGCAATGGACGATATCAAGGACTCCATCCGCGAACTGCAGCATTACCGCGAGCACATGATTAAAGTGCCTGAATAACGTCACGATTTATAACAAATTCAATTCACGGTAATTTCACGACAACCGCAGGATGATCATTACACTCAATTAAATTGTGATTGTAATGGTGCATCTCAAACCAAACTTACCATCCAAATTTTGTATGGTCTGCAACCGTCCGTTCAGCTGGCGAAAAAAATGGCGTGACTGTTGGGAGCAGGTTTTGTACTGTTCCGAACGCTGTCGCCGTAACCGTAAATCAGCGATTCATCCATGAAACCGCTACTGGGTTTTCCGGAAAAATTGGTATTGCTTGACTGCGAAACAACCGGTGGCAATGCATTACGTGATCGGCTCACTGAGGTTGCCCTGATCGAAATCACCGATGGTGTGGAAACCGATCGCTGGCAAACCTTAATCAATCCCGGTATCAGTATTCCACCATGGATTAGCAAATTAACCGGCATTACCGATTCAATGGTGGCAAACCAACCGTCCTTTGCCGACATTGCTGAAGAATTGCACCAACGTTTAGCGGACAAAGTATTTGTTGCCCATCATGTGCGCTTTGATTATGGTTTTATCCGCGAATCGTTTCGCCGCATAGGTATTACCTTTTCAGCCAAAACATTATGTTCGGTTAAAATCAGTCGACTGCTTTACCCGGAACAGCGTCGTCATGGCATTGATGCCATTGTCTCCCGCCTCGGTTTGACTATTAATCAACGGCATCGGGCGATGGATGATGCACAGGTCATTCTCGAATTGTTCCAGCAAACCCAACATGACTTTGATGAATCAACCATTCAGCAAGCCTGTCAGCAGCTGTCCCAACAAACCCGACTGCCCAGTCATCTCGATATTAATGAAATTAATAAACTGCCCGAACGGCCTGGTGTATATCAGTTCTTTGATGAACAAGGCGTACTTCTTTATATAGGTAAATCCGTCAATATCAAACAACGTGTTTTGAGTCACTTTGTCATAAATGGCAAACAGCGCAACAGCGAGATGCAACAACAACTGCAACACATCGACTTTATTGAAACGCCTTCCGACTTTGGCGCGCAGTTACTGGAAAATCAGTTAATCAAAAGCCAAACGCCACGCTATAACCGGCGACAGACCAAAGCCAAACGGCTGTACCAAATCGCCTTGGCAACAGATGAAAATGGCTATCATCGCACCAGTGTCGAGATGGCCGACTTACATCAATCGCCAAATATCAGTCAGCGTTATGGATTATTCCGTAGCCAAAAACAGGCGGAAAAAAAACTGCTCGATCTAATTAATGAACATCAGCTGTGTCAGAAACTATGCGGGCTGGAAAAAACCAAAAACGGCTGTTTCGGTTATCAGTTAAAAAAATGTCTGGGTGCCTGCTGTGGTGAAGAACCGTCAATACGCTACAACCTGCGTTTGCAAACTGCGTTATCGGGTATTAAAAATCAGGCCTGGCCATGGAAAGGCCCAATAGTGATTACCGAACTGCCGTCTGATGGCGATTATGAAGCGGCACATTTTCATCTGGTCGATCAATGGCTTTATCTCGGCATCGTAAAAAACCAACACGATGCCTTTGAACGATTACAGCAGCAATATGCTGAACCACAATATTTTGATCTGGATGCCTACAAAATCCAGCTACGCTTTTTGTTAAAACTTCGTCCCAAACAATTATTGATTGAAACCTTACATTTACCTGCAGAGGAGGCTTCATGATCACCACCAGGCATCGGATTTTAGGCTACGCCGGATTGCTGCCTTTCTTTGGGCTGGCCATTATGAGCTGGCTGGGATTTTTGTATGCTTTTGACTGGCTGCTGAGTTATGCCGCACTGATTTTCACCTTCCTCGGCGGACTGCTCTGGTATGTCAGCAGCATTTACGATCTGCCACGTCATGTCGTGATAGTCAGTGTGTCCACCATGTTATGGGCCTGGTGCTGGTTGTTATCTCCAACACATTATTGGCTATGGCTGGCCGCATTATCATTTATCGGTCTGAACTTATACGAACGGCAGCAACTACGCGAGATCTACTCTGCCGAGTTGATGCGTCTGCGTGGACATTTATCTTATGGGGCCGCGATTGCATTATGGCTGGCGGCGCTTTCAACGTTAAATGGCTAAGTTGCACTATCTTAATATTATTCTTGGTGATCAACTTGATGCCAGCAGTCTGCTGTTCGATGACTTTGATCAACAGCATGATAGGTTGTGGATGGCGGAAGTGTCGGCTGAGTCCACAGAATATTTATCGAGTAAACAGCGCACGGTTTTATTTTTATCGGCGATGCGCCATTTTGCTGAGCAACTCAAAACGAATAACTATCCGCTGATTTATTGGACGTTAAATGATAAAAAATCCAGTTTCCGTGACGCTTTATCATCCACGTTAAAACAGGATTCATTTGAAAAAATTCGCTGCGTATTACCTGGTGATGTCAGGGTTATGAATGAAATACAGCAATGCGCCAATGAATTTGATATTGAGATTGAATGGCTGGCCGATCAGCATTTCATCAGTGAGAAAGGTGAATTCAAAGCCTGGTTAGCCAATCGCAAACAACCGCGAATGGAATTTTGGTATCGGCAACTGCGTAAAAGCCGGCAAATCCTGATGGATGATGACCAGCCCATAGGTGGTCAATGGAATTTTGATAAAGACAATCGCAAAAGTTTTGGCAAAAAAGGTCCATCCAAATTGCCTGAACCGTTACTGTTTGAAGCAGACGACATCACTAAACAAGCCATAACCGATGTTGAAAAATTTCTGCCCGATCTCTACGGCAATATTGAAACCTTCAACTGGCCGGTGACACACCAGCAGGCTTTAGCCGCCTTAGAGGATTTTATTCAAAATCGGCTGCCGCATTTCGGTGACTTTCAGGATGCGATGTGGACCGATGAACCCTGGCTGTATCATTCACGCTTATCAACCTGTCTCAATCTGAAATTACTCTCCCCCGCAGAAGTGATTACAGCGTCTGAAAAAGCCTACAGCGACAATAAAGCACCATTAAATGCGGTGGAAGGTTTTATCCGGCAAATCCTCGGCTGGCGTGAATATGTACGGGGTCTGTACTGGAGCTATCGTGATGACTGGCTAACAATGAACGCGCTGAATGCCCGGCGCAATCTGCCAGCATTATATTGGACTGCTGAAACCGACATGACCTGCCTGTATCACAGTGTCAGACAGGTCCTGGATCATGGCTATGGGCATCATATTCAACGACTAATGGTGACGGGATTGTTTGCGTTGTTATGGGGTGTTAAACCCAAGGCCATTCATGAATGGTATCTGGGGATGTATGTTGATGCTGTTGCCTGGGTGGAGATCCCGAATACCTTGGGTATGAGCCAATACACTGATGGCGGTATCGTCGGCTCCAAACCGTATATTGCCAGCGGCGCTTATATTGATCGCATGTCCAATTATTGCCAGTCCTGCCCATTTAATCCCAAAAAAGCCAGTGGCGATAACGCCTGCCCATTTACCACGTTGTACTGGCATTTTGTCGACCGGCATCAGGATTTGCTGAGTAAAAATCCCCGTTTAGGTATGCAGGTCAAAAACTGGCACAACAAAACTCAAGATGAACAACAGGCCATCAGCCAGCGGGCTGAATACCTGTTCAGAAATTTACCGTAAGGAAACATCATGCAAGCAACGCAACTGGTCTGGTTACGCAATGATTTACGCCTCGATGATCATCCGGCATTAGCACTCGCGGCTGAAAAAGGACCAATCCAGGTAGTGTTTTGCGCCACCCCCAAACAATGGCAGCAACACAATGAATCTCCCGCCAAACTGGGTCTTCGTGCCGCAGCGATACAGGATATCGCTGATCGACTTGCCCAGCTTGGCATACCTTTTTATTTACTTGAAGTCGATTCTTTTACCGATGTGCCCGATGAATTATTAAAATTCTGCCAGCAACAAAATATCAGTGATATATGGTTTCAAGCCGAAACGCCGCTTGATGAACAACGTCGTGATCAGGCTGTTAATACTGCATTAACCAAAGCCAATATAATCGTGCATCTGCTCGCCGAAGATTTACTGGTCGCCTTACCGGTAAAAACCCAGCAGGATGATCCTTTTAAAGTATTCACGCCCTATTACCGTCGCTGGCTGCAAATCCTCGAAGATATTCAGCAAGCCCCGTATGCCGAACCAAAATCACAGGGTAAAGCCCTAAAACCGGATCTATTGGCATGTGACTGGGCCGGAGAATTTCGTGATGATTTATGGCCCGGCAACGAACAAAAAGCGTTGGAACGGCTTTCGGCATTTTGTGAAATCAAACTGGATGATTACAAAAGCCAACGCGATTTTCCCAGCAAACCGGCCACCAGTACTTTGTCACCGTATCTGGCCAATGGTCAGTTAGGTCCGAGAAGATTACTGGACACCATTCAGTTTTATTGTGGCGAAGCTAATCGTGACTGGCGTCATGACGACTGGTTACGTGAACTTGCCTGGCGGGATTTTTACAAACAATTATTGCTGTATTTTCCACGCCTCAGTATGGGTAAGGCATTCAAACCGGAAACCGAAAAAGTTATCTGGCGTAATGATGAAGCCGGTTTCAAAGCCTGGTGCGAAGGCAAAACCGGCTTTCCGATTGTTGACGCTGCTATGCGTCAACTCAACCAAACCGGCTGGATGCATAATCGACTCAGAATGATCACCGCCAGCTTTCTCAGCAAACTGCTGTTACTCGACTGGCGACGTGGAGAACAGTATTTTCTGCAGACTTTAATTGATGGTGAATTCGCCGCCAATAACGGTGGCTGGCAATGGAGTGCATCAACCGGCGTCGACGCCGCGCCCTACTTTCGGGTATTCAACCCTACCCTGCAATCCGAACGTTATGACCCACAGGGATTATTTATCAAACGCTTTGTCCCCGAATTAAAAGACGTACCGATCAAGCAACTGCATAATCCACCAGCAGAACTACGCGAACAATGCGGCTACCCGCAACCGGTTGTGGATTATAAACAGGCCAGAAAAGATGCCATCGCGGCATTTAAGGATTTGCCGAAAGATTAATTTTCAATTGAATCCGAAGCTTTTGGTAACGGAACTCCAAAGGTTTAATCCGCAGATTACGCAGATAGACGCAGATTTTTTTGGCTTAACCACAGAGACACGGAGAACACAGAGATTAATTAACATCGTAGGCTGGGTTAGCGCAGTGTAATCCGACATAGAAAACATGATTGTTGGGCTTCGTGCCTCAGCGCCAACCTACGGAAGTTTTTTAATCCACCAAATCTTATGATTATTAAGGCAAAATAAGATCAACATTGCGTTTCGAATAATCTGCGTCCATCTGCGTAATCTGCGGATAGATATCTACTAAACCTTTGTGTCTCTTTGGTTAATAACCTGAAAGGTCTCAGCCATTTAATACAATGATGCCCAAGGCGATCACGTAAACAGAGAGGATTAAGGCACTTTCGAAACCAATTCGGCCAATGCCATAAGTCTCGCGTCGCACCATGCCCAGCAAAAGAATGGCCGTCATCAAAATACTGACCAACCCCCATGTCATCTGCACTGGCGACATGTCGTGATAGATAGAATTATGCGGATAACCTGCATCGGCCGCGGCGACCACAAGAATATTAAAACAGTTGGTGCCGAAGATATTGCTTACTGCCAGGGTCAGCGCACCGTAGCGTATCGCGGCGATAGTGGTCACCAATTCGGGAGTGGAAGTCGCCAGGGCGGTAAACAAACCACCCACCAGGGTGTCAGAAAGTCCGGTGTGATCGGCAATGCCTTTGGCTGATTCCATTACCATCCAACCGGCGATGCAGGTCACCAAAGCCAGGGCAATAAAACCAAGCCATGTTGCCGTCAAGCTACCATGATGCTGTTTTTCGGGTTTATCCGGAACTGTCTGCCGGGTTGAACGTGGGAACCACATGGGTCTTACCTGCGTGCGGTGAACCAAGTGTAATCCAAACAGATAGGCGACAACGATCACCGGCGTAACCGGATGCACGCCCCAGAATGAAACCGAAGGCGAGACGATCGCCAGTAACGGCAGGGTCAGTAAAACGATCAACAAACCTGCCAGCATCAGGTTTACAGGGGAAGCGGCCGCATGCTCCAGATTGGCTTTGCGATAAACGATGTCTGCAATGCCAAGAAATACCAGATTCACCGCCATGCTACCCATAACATTACTCATGGCCAGATCTGGCCGTGCATCCATCGAGGCACTTAAGGTCGCGGCAAAGTCCGGGAGCGAAGTCACCCCCGCCAGCAACAATACTCCGAACAGGGCCTCGCCCATGCCAGTACGATCGGCCAGTTCATCTGCCAACTTTGCCAGCCGACTGCCCGCGAGGACAATGGCCATAGCAGCAATGCCAAAGACGATCAGGTTGAGCGTCAGGGATGAAAACATTTAGGCCTCAAATGGCTGGGAATTGCCTGAAATATTAATCAAAACCTAGTCTCAGCCAAAACTACCATAATTTGATCTACAGATTATGCAGATGGGCGCAGATTTTTTTGGATTAACCAAAGAGACACAGAGCACACAAAGATTAATAAAAAATGTAGGTCGGGTTAGCGGCAGCGTAACCCGACATAGATGATGTGATTGTTGGGCTTCCTGCCTCGCGCCACCCCACGGAAGTTTTTTGAATTCACCAATCGTGATGATTTATGAAGCGAGTTTAGATCAAAGTTGCTCTCAATTAATCTGTGTCCAACTGCGTAATCTGCGGATAAATAGCTTTTAAACCTTTCTGCCCTACGTGCCTCTGTGGTAAATCACTCAGAATCACGTCCCTATCACCCCACCATCCTCTTTAGTGATTAACACGGTAGCGGAACGAGGTCGGCCATTAGGCAGATGATCCGGCCAGTTGCTGGCGGCGCTGGGGTTTTGGGGGGATTTCACAATGCCACGCTTTTCTAAAACCGCTGGCATCTCACCGGGATGTTGAATATTGACCCACATGGTTTTCATGTCGGGCGTTATGGTGACGCCGGTAACTTCACATCCCACCGGCCCGGTAAGAAAACGTCTGGTTTCGCCAGTAGCCGGATTTACTGCCAACATTTGATTGTTACCAAACTGAGCAAATTCGCCTTCATTCATTTTGCTTGAGCTGATATCGGTTTGTACCCACAGCAGGCCTCGCTGATCAATCATCAAACCATCGGGGTTAGCAAAAATATCTCCGTTGATAGTCGCACCATGCTCTTCCCCGCCTGCCAGTACAAACACCTCCCAAGTAAATTCGGTGGAAGTGGCATCGACCTCATTAAACCGAAGCAGATGCCCATATAAATTTGGCTGTCGGGGGTTAGCCGGATTGGTTTCACTGCGTTCACTGTTATTGGTCAGTGAGACAAATATCTCGCCTGTCTCAGGATGCACGGTGATCCATTCCGGACGATCCATTTTGGTGGCCCCTAACTGGTCAGCCGCGGCCCGGGCATGAATTAACACATCACCCTGATCACTAAATCCATTTTCCGGGATCAGACCATTCTGCCCATATATTAAAGGTAACCAGACCCCAATACCTTCGTCATCAAATCGGGCAACGAATAACACGCCTTCATCCAGCAATTTGCCATGGTGTGCGCCCGGGGTGCCATCCCAGCTGTCACGGGTGACAAACTTATAGATATATTCAAAACGGGCATCATCACCGGAATAACAGGCAATACGATTATCGGCAGCAACTTTGATGGCGACATTTTCATGAGCAAAACGACCCAACGCAGTGCGTTTAACCGGAATACTCTGTGGATCGTAGGGATCAAATTCAACCACCCAGCCAAAACGATTGGCTTCATTGGGTTCTTTATCCAGATCAAAACGCGAATCAAACTGCTGCCAGCCGTAATAACTGAACCCTAATTTGTAACGCTTCCAACGTCGTTCAGTCTCAGCGTCCCTTGGATGTTTTGGATCAAAAACAAAGTAGTAATGAAAATTCTCTTCGCAGGTGAGATAAGTCCCCCACGGGGTTTTGCCATTGGCGCAGTTATTTAATGTACCCAACACATTTTTGCCGTCAGGATCGGCATGGGTTTTCAACAAATCATGCCCCGCCGCCGGGCCGCTTATCTGCATTTCGCTGTTCGCCGTCAGACGCCGTGCATATTTTGACGGCCGGACAATTTGCCATTGACCATTATCACGCTTGACCTCAATCAGCGACACACCATGCGCGTTTTGTTCTTTGGCGACTTTGTCAGCCGTATAGGTTTCTGGAGCATGTGTATGGCTGCCATCAGTGTGAATGATATCCAGATCCAGGTATTCATGGTTCATCACCAGCAAACCGTGATCCGAGTTGGCTGAATCGGCAGGCAAGGAATAAAAATGAATCGCATCATGATGCATGCCGGCCTGAAGAGCCTGTTCTGCTGCCGAATTGCTGGCATCCATATTGAAAACAGGACCGTCAGAAACCGGATCGCCCCAGCGGTAAAATACTTCTGCCCGATAGCCTTCCGGCACCACCACTTCATCCAGTAAATCCGCCACAGGAATCGCTTTAAAGCCCATTAATTGAGGATGAAGCTGCAATATGGTTGCCGCAGAAGACAATGGCATAGCCGATGCGAGCATCGCTCCCAAACCAAATTGCAGCACAGAACGGCGGCTGAGTTGTTTCTGTATAAGATTATCGAAGCTGTTTTCCAACATGCTTTTTCCTGAATGTATTTATCACACGAGTGGTTCTGACCTATTCCGTAGCGGATAACTCCATCACTAAAAAGACAACTTAATGCGACGGCGTGACAAAGTTATGACAATCGTTGGTGTTGCGCCAAGGCCCAAAGCACATGTTCGCGAACTAACTCGGAAGGATGCCCTGCCCGGTTATTTAATGCTGCCAACACACTGTCACTAGTCTGAGCATTCCCCAGGGCAACTGCAATATTACGCAACCAGCATTCATAGCCAATACGTCGTATTGGACTGCCTTCCAGTCGCTGCAGAAATTCCTGTTCTGTCCAGCCAAACAAATCGACTAACTGTGGCGCATCCAGACCTTGTCGCGGCAGATAGGCTGATTCCGTGGTCATCTGAGCAAACTTGTTCCACGGGCAAACCAGCTGACAGTCATCACAGCCATAAATACGATTGCCCATCATTGAGCGGAATTCAATTGGAATGCTGCCACGCAGCTCAATGGTCAGATAGGAAATACAACGGCGTGCATCCAGTTCATAAGGCGCGACAATGGCCTGAGTCGGACAGATATCAATGCACGCAGTACAACTGCCACAATGCTCGGATACCGGTTCGGTTAACGGCAGAGGCAGATCAGTGTAAATTTCCCCCAGGAAAAAATACGAACCATTTTGACGGTTTAATACATTAGTATGCTTGCCTATCCAGCCCAGACCGGATTTCTGTGCCAATGCCTTTTCCATCACTGGGGCACTGTCGGTGAATACACGATAGCCCATTTCCCCAACAGCCTCTTCAATTCTTTGTGAAAGGCGGAGTAAACGCTTACGTATCAATTTGTGATAATCCCGGCCCAGGGCATAACGGGAAACAAAACCAAGTTCACTGTTCCCCATCACCTGCCAGGCATCGGCCGCGGTTTCCGGCCAGTAATCCATTCTCGCCGTAATCACACGAACCGTGCCAGGCACTAATTCTTCAGGATGGCTCCGCAAGCTGCCATGACGTTGCATGAAGTCCATTTCGCCATGAAATCCGCGTGCCAGCCAGTGTTGTAATTGATCTTCTGCGACAGACAAGTCAATATCACTGACCCCTAGCTGTTGAAAGCCAAGCGAACGCGCCCAGATTTGCATATCTGCAAGGAGCGCACGGGAGAACTGCACTGTATTTGGATCGGCCATGCGGGCTATTATAAAGAACTGAATTTTTTCATCGGGATATTATTTTATGTCGACCTTGCCACATGAACTCTACACTGCTGAGCAAACCCGTGAACTGGAACGTATCGTTACGGAGCAACATAACATTTCCCCAGCAAAATTAATGTCACGTGCTGGAGAAGCGGCGCTGGATGCAATTAAAAATTACTGGCCTCAAGCCGAACGCATTCTGGTGGTCTGCGGTACCGGTAATAATGGAGGCGATGGTTTTGAGTTAGCTCGTCAGGCGTTAGCAAAAGATTACCGTGTCGTGGCATTTCAAGTTGGCGACGAGAAGGAAATGAGCCAGGAAGCGCTCGCGGCCCGTGAAGCCTATATTGCAACGGGTAATGAAATTCATCGCTTTGAAGATAAATTACCCACGACCGACGTTATTGTGGATGCGCTTTTAGGGACAGGTCTTAACCGTGAAGTAAGTGGTGACTACGCTCTCGCCATTGATGCTATCAACCAGCATACCAAACGTATTCCCGTTCTGGCGCTGGACATTCCTTCCGGCATTCACGCCAATACCGGGCGAGCTCTGGGAACAGCAGTTCACGCTACCATCACCTTGAGCTTTCTTGGCCTGAATAAAGGCCTGTTTACCGGTGAAGGGCCGAACTTTTGCGGTGAGGTCTGTTTTGATTCGCTAAAAGTCCCTTCCGCCATTTATAACGTCTTTACTCCAATTGCACGTCGCGTCAGTCTTGAAAATGACGCAGCTGGATTAGCACCGCGTGAGCGCACAGGACATAAAGGTCTATACGGTCATTTATTTATTATTGGTGGTGACCACGGAATGCCGGGAGCAGCACGTGTTGCCGCAGAAGCAGGGGCGCGTGTTGGCGCAGGACTGATTAGTATTGCCACCCGCAGCACGCATGGCCCAATCCTCAATCTGGCCCGACCGGAATTGATGTGCTACGGCGTGGAGGATGCCGGTGATCTGGAAGCGTTGTTACGTCCGGCCAATGCCTTAACGGTTGGTCCCGGTTTAGGCCAGAGTGAATGGGGTATTGCGTTATTCCACAAAGCGATTGAGACCAACTTACCCATGGTAGTGGATGCTGACGCATTAAACCTGCTGAGCAAAAATCCGCAACATCATGACAATTGGGTGCTCACACCACATCCGGGTGAAGCTGCACGCTTGTTGGGTTGCAGCTCAGAAGATATTCAAGCCGATCGTTTTGCAGCCGTTTATGAGCTGCAAAGACGTTATGGTGGTGTGGTCGTGCTGAAAGGATCCGGCTCATTAATCTCAAACGGAGAAGCGCCTACCCGCCTCTCCACCTGGGGTAATCCAGGAATGGGCAGTGGAGGTATGGGTGATGTACTGGCTGGTGTCATAGGCGGTTTGCTGGCACAACATTTCCCGATAATGGATGCAGCCTGTGTTGGCGTGACATTACATGGTATGGCAGCGGACAGAGCTGCTGAATTGGATGGTGAACGCGGGACACTGGCAATGGATTTGATGCCACATCTCCGTCGATTAGCGAACCTTATCTATTAATGCTCTGGCTCGCTGACGAACAATCCACCCTGGATTTGGCTGCTAAACTGGCAGTATTATTGCCCGAATCAGCATTTTGCATTCATCTGAAAGGTGATCTTGGAGCTGGCAAAACCACTTTTGTCCGGGGGCTACTTACCGCTCTGGGACATACTGGAAAAGTCAAAAGTCCGACCTACACTCTGGTGGAACATTACATTATCCATCAGCGGGATGTTTATCATTTTGATCTGTATCGCCTGGCGGATCCGGAAGAATTACTCTATCTCGGTATTGAGGATTATTTTTCTGCAAATACCCTGACATTAATCGAATGGCCGGAGCAAGGTAAAGGTGTATTACCTGAACCGGATCTGCTGATCTCATTGAATTATCAGTCTTCCGGCCGACAAGTGATTCTTACTGCTTATTCAGAAGTCGCGTCAGATATCTGCGAAAAACTTCACAATTAATTCAGCTTTACTCTGTATCTCTTTTAAAAATATAGAAAAAAGTCTTGATTTTTTATTCCTTCAATCACAAACTAAGGCTGAGTAAATTGCAGGAACTGACTATGTCTCGTTTATTATTGGGATGGATAATGCTGATATTAACTGCCACGGCGCATAGCGCATCGGTAGAAAATATCCGTGTCTCCCAAAATGAAAACCTGACCCGCGTTGTGCTGGATCTGGATAAAGCACTGGAGTACAAGAGTTTTACCCTGACCAACCCGCATCGTTTAGTTGTGGATATTAAAGCGGCCAAAGTCAATAAAGCCTTAATTGCCCCCACTTTCAACAGTGCCGTGGTCGATAAAATTCGCCATGCCCAGCACGATCAAAATACCTATCGTTTGGTATTTGATCTTAAACAAGCCACAGATTATGAAATCCGAGCCTTGATTCCTGAAGGTGAATACTCCCATCGTCTGCTGGTTGATTTAAAACATGGGCCAGCCACTGCTGCTGTTGCCAAAAATAAAACGACCCAATCTCCAGACCCCAATGCTGAAACATCGACTGATCAGCCTTCGTCTAATCAGGCAAAAAATAATGACGCTCCCTCGCAGGCTAAAACAACATCCAGTGAGCTGCCGCAGGCAACTGCAACAACCGTGAGAAGCAGACCAGTATTACCACGTCGTGATATTGTTATCGCAATTGATCCTGGCCATGGCGGTCGTGATCCGGGAGCAATTGGCCGCAACGGTACGCGGGAAAAAGATGTCGTACTGGCCATCTCACGACGACTGGCTAAACTGGTTAACGACGAGCCGGGCATGCGAGCTTATATGACGCGGGATCGAGATGAATTTATTACCCTGAGACAGCGTATTCAACGTGCCAAACAAAACGGTGCTGATATGTTTATCTCTATCCATGCCGATGCGTTTCAGCGTACCAGTGCCAAAGGCTCTTCCGTCTATGTTCTGTCTTCCCGCGGTGCCAGCAGTGAAGCAGCCCAGATTTTGGCTGATCGGGAAAATGCTGCAGATCTGGCTGGTGGAATCAGTCTGGAAGACAAAGATGATTTGTTGGCGTCGGTATTACTCGACTTGTCTCAAACTGCCAGTCTGGAAGCCAGTCTGGAAGTCGGCAACAGTGTTCTGGGTGGCTTGAAGCGGGTTGGACCTGTGCATAAAAAACAAGTTGAATCAGCGGCTTTCGTGGTACTTAAGTCACCGGATATTCCATCGGTTCTGGTAGAAACAGCATTTATTTCTAACCCCGAAGAAGAACGCAAGCTCAACGATGTCAATCACCAGAACAAACTTGCTCAAGCCATGTTGGCCGGGATTCGCAGCTATTTCCAGCGTAACCCCATCACACAGCAGGTCAAACCTCAGCAGCATATTGTCAGCCGTGGAGATACACTCAGTGCCATTGCACAGCGTTATCGTGTGAATATGATGGAACTTAAATCAACCAACAATCTGCAAACCAGTACCTTACATGTTGGTGATATACTGAAAATCCCTTAAGCGTTTTTTGACTGCGGAATTCCTCTTCGCAACTGTTAAACTGTGTCAATGCTGACACCGAAACGTATCCATGCTCTCCCCTTGCAACTCGCCAATCAGATTGCGGCTGGCGAAGTTATCGAACGCCCGGCATCAGTCATTAAGGAGCTGGTCGAAAACAGCCTTGATGCAGCCACAACGGAAATTGATGTCACCATTGAAGGATCCGGCAGTCAGCTGATTCAGGTTCGGGACAATGGCTCAGGTATTCATCCTGATGATCTCTGTCTGGCACTCAGTCGCCATGCCACCAGCAAAATTTCTTCCAGTGATCAGCTGAGCCAGATTTCCAGTCTGGGATTTCGTGGAGAAGCCTTACCCAGTATCAGCTCGGTTTCCAATCTGAGTTTGATTTCCAGACAACATGATAGTGAATGTGGCTGGCAAATCCATTTTGAAACAGATATGCCTGAGCCGGTTCCACATCCGAAAGGTACGACCGTGGCGGTGCGTGATCTTTTCTTCAACCTGCCTGCACGCCGACGCTTTCTTCGCAGTGCCCGCACCGAACAGCAACAGATTCTCACGACACTGCAACGTCTGGCATTAAGCCAATTTGATGTGCGGTTTCAGTGTAATTTAAATGGTCAGCAAAAATTAAATCTGCCGATTGCTCAGACCGATGCACAGCAATTAGCCAGGATTGGCAAAATCTGTGGACAAACCTTCGTCAAACAAGCACTTGTTATTGACCAGCAATTTGATGTCATCAATATCAAAGGTTGGTTGGGTCATACCGAAGCACATCGGCCACAAGCCGATCAGCAATACTTTTTTATTAATGGCCGGGTCATCCGGGATCGACTGATAAGTCAGGTGATTCGTCAGGCTTATGCGGATCTCATTCCGGCCGGCCGGCATCCGGCTTATGTTTTATACATGACAATTCCACTGGACCGAGTGGATGTTAATGTGCATCCTACCAAACACGAAGTTCGGTTTCGCGAGACCCGACTGATTCACGGCCTTATTCATCGGGCCATTAGCGATGAATTACATGGACAAATCAGACCTGTGCACTCCGTTCCGTCATCAGCTTCTTCTGCACCACGTATTGCAGAATCCACTGCCAACTATCAGGAGCACCAGTTTTCCAATGCCCGGCATGAATCGTCACTGCAGATAGCATTTCCGGTGAATCGATCCAATTCAACAGATGGTTTTCAGTTAATACAGGTATTGCATCAACGCTTTGCCTGGGCACTGTTTCAGCAACAGCATTACCTGATTGATTTACCCAGGGCTCTGTCAACTTTGCGCCAGCAACAATTTGCCGGGCATCTGCAAAAACTGCCATTACAAAGCCGCCCGATATTAGTTCCACTGAATATCCCTTGTACTGCCGCTCAGCAAGTAGCTGTTGCTGAACAACAGAGCTTGCTGGACAACTTTGGTTTCGAACTGCAGCCACAGGATGATTCACTCATCATTAAAAAAATTCCTGTCGCGCTGGCACAGTTAGATCTGAAAACCATGGTGATTAGCGTCATAGATGCGGTCAGCCAAAAAAATATGGATGCCACAATGCTGGGTCAACATCTGTTGAACCTGCTGCAAACGACTGACACGATTCAACCGCAACAGACTGAGCAATGGCTGCAGAATGTATCCCCATCGGAATGTATTCATCAGTCATGGTGCCGGAAACTTGATTTGCTAACACTGGGTAGCTTATTCTCGGACTGAATAAACATGCACTGAGGCGGTTTTCAAATGGATCGAGCCCGTACAGGTTCTACAATAGTCGCGGCGATACTCGCTGTTATCGTGTTATTACTGTTTGGCTACTTGTTATGGAGTGACGCCCCGCCAAATCGCAGTGAGCTCACTGTTGATCCTCCGATAGAAGTCATCGAACCGGATTTACCGCTGGAAATAATCCGCTCCGCAGAAGAGTTGCCCGACAGTGAAACCATTCGTGAGCAGGAAGCAGAAGAGTTTGTAGATCGTTTGGCTGATTCCAACTCGGATTCGATTATTGTCAATGAATACGAAGATATGTTTGTCCGACCAGACAGTATTATTGCTCTGCCGGAGCTGGAACAACGTGTCACGACACTGAAAAGTCTGATGGATGATAAATCGCTTAGCGCTGATACCCCCCTGACTCTCCGCTATACTGAACAAATCCGCGAAAATACCACGTTACAGGAGCTGGAAGCTGAAGAAGAGGATCATATCGCTCCCGTTACCATTGTGACTGAGCAGGGCGAGACCATCACTGCTCCGCTGGTGGAGTTATTAAAACGTGAAGATATCGATCACACAGCACCTGTTACACAGATCCGTCAACAGAAACAGGTCAGGCAGATTAAAGCCAGCGAACTGGCAGATGCTGATATACCAGCGGATCAGGAAATGTCTGTGACGATCAGTCGTGGTGTACAGAAGCTGGATATCGCCGATTTAATTGATAGTGATACGGCCGAAATGCAGGACAGTCTGTTTTATCTGCATCGGGTAACAGAAGAAGATATCCAAGGTTTGTGGGGCATTATTCAAACAGGTTTGATTCGTAATTTTCGTCAGGGTATCCGTCTGCAACGAAACGGTGCTGAACAAAATGTCAGTGTGCTTATTCCGGCGGACGCCGATGAACCTTTGCCCACTGGTTTAAGTTCTTTTCTTGGTAAAATCCTGCATCAGAAAGTCTCGACCAGTTATGTCTATAACTTTAATACCCATACCATGGGATATGATCCAAACATCATTCATCCGGGACAGGAATTGATTCTGATCCGTTTTTCCGGCGAAGAGTTGAAAGATATCTATCAATTCTTTGCTGAACAGAAAAGTAACACCACAGAAACCTTTGCTATTGGTCGCTGATGATTGTTGAAATCATTTTGATCGCATTTGTACTCGGCATTATTGCGTTTGCATGGTGGTTTCCATTTGACTGACCCGACGTTTTTTAAATTCGCCATAACGCAACATCACACTGGGCAACACTAACAAAGTCAGCAAAGTTGACGAAATCAAACCTCCAATAATAATGGCAGCCATTGGCCCCATTATTTCGCGTCCCGGACTATCCGCGTTGATAGCAATCGGCAGCATCGCCAATGCAGTTACCAACGCTGTAATCAATATTGATGGCAGACGCTCAAGTGCACCTTGAATAGCTGTTTCCATGTTCCAGACTTTACCCTCATGTTCAATCAGGTGCTGGTAGTGTGACACCAGCATAATCGCATTACGCAGTGTGATACCAAACAGTGTGACAAATCCGACCAGCGAACCAATAGATAACACCCCACCGGTTAACCAGGCCGCCATCACACCTCCTAATAATGAAAAAGGCAGATTTAATAACACCAGCCAGGTATTCCGCACACTGCGCAGAGCCATAAACAGCAAAATCAACACAACCAGCCCGACCAGAACCGAGTGCACTAACAGATCCTTACGCGATTCGGCTTCAGCCACAGCGGTGCCGGTAAACTCAGGATAGGTATCCGCATCAAACTGTACCTGCTGATGCACACGTTGCTGTAATTCATTAAAGAAAGAACGTAAATCACGACCGCTGACATTGCAGGTGATGGTTTGCAGTCGTTGAGCACCATGGTGCAGAATCGCGTGACGACCTGAAACCTGCTGTACTTCGGCGACATCGCCTAACGTCAGCATACGATTATCCAGAGTACGCAACGGCAAACTTAATAAGTGATGTGGCTGTTCACGTAATTGCGGTGGCAGAACCACGTTAATATCAAATAGACGGTTCCCTTCGGCAATCTGACCCACTTTAATACCATCAAAGGCAGCTTTAATGTTTTGCATCACCGTCGCCGGTTGCAAGCCCCATTGGGGTAATTCTTCGAGTTTTATCCGCACTTGCAACTGAGGTTCGCCTGGTGGTGCACGTAACTGAATATCCGTTGCGCCCTCAATGTCTGCCATCACATCAGCCACTTCACGTGCTTTGTAATCCAGAGCATCAAGATCATTACCATAAATATTGACGACAACCGGCGAGGTATAGCCCGAGATAGTCTCATCGATACGCTCTGTCAGAAAGGTATTCACCTCAGAGCTGATCCCCGGGAATTCTTCAAGGATTTCGCGGATTTCATCCAAAATCGCCTGTTGTTCTGAACCTGACAGTGGCTCCAGATCCACTTCATATTCACTGTAATGGGTGCCAAAGGTATCGGCTCCCCGTTCTGCACGCCCGGCCCATTGTGAAGTCGCTCGCACGCCGGGTATAGCCGCCACACGCTGTTCTATTAAACCACCTATGCGTAATGATTCCTGCAACGAGGTTCCGGGCACACTGGCTGTATGAATAATGTAATGTCCTTCACGCAGCTCAGGTAAAAATCGTCCGCCGAAATAAGGCAGCAAACTGGCACCAGCCAAGCAAAAGATCAGTACGGATAACACCATCAGCTTGGGAAACTGGCAAGTGACCCGTAATATCTGCCCATAGCCGACTTGTAACCAGTGAATTAACGGTGGCTCGGTAGTGCGTGTGACGCCAATCCGGCTTAGCAAGACATGGCAAAGTGCTGGCGTAACAGTCAACGCAACGAATAAGGATGCCAGAATCGCCAGAATATACGCCTGTCCCAAAGGCTCGAACATTCGTCCCGCTACGCCGCCCAGTGTTAATAACGGCACAAATACCAGCATCACAATCAAACTGGCATAAACCACCGAACTACGCACCTCCATGGACGCTTCATAGACGATTTGAATAACGGGCCGTGGTTCTCTCAACACCGCATTTTCCCGCAGTCGCCGGAAGATATTCTCGGTATCAATAATGGCATCATCCACAACTTCGCCCAAGGCAATCGCCAGACCGCCCAACACCATGATATTGATATTGACGCCGAATTCGAGCAGCACGATTAATGCCGCAAATAATGACAACGGAATCGCTGTCATGGAAATTATCGCGGTGCGTAAATTAAACAGAAATAAAAACAGCACCAATAACACCAAACCGCCGCCCACCAGCAAATGATGTCGAATATTCGCCAGTGATGTTTGTATATAGTTGGCCGGGCGGAACAGATCCGCATGTAACTCAATACCATCGACCTCAAACCCATCCCGAAACTCGTTCAGAGCGGTTTCAACGCCTTGTGTCACAGCCAGCGTATTAGCCTTATATTGACCAATGACCATCAACACAATGCCAGCCTTGCCGCCAATGGCTGCACCACCGATTGCTGGAGCCGGACCATATTCAATTGTGGCAACGTCACCAAGATGTAATACCGATTGGCCCTGCTGACGAATGACCACATTCGCCATCGTTTCAGCACTCACCGGCTGGCCGATCACCTGAAGCATCATTCGCTGGTTGGCATTTTCAATAAACCCACTACCCTGCAATGCCGTAGCTTCGCGTGCTGCGGCAACGATATCTAATGGCGACAACTGATACATGGCAAGCTTCTGCGGATCCAGCTGAATTTGCATTTGCTTTTCAGCACCGCCGAATACGTTGATATCCGCCACACCATCTACAGCAAGCAATCTGGGTGTTAAGGTCCAGTCGACCATTTCCCGCAAACGCATGATGCTCTGTTGATCCGACGTTAAACCAATGGTCATAATCGTGCCGGAAGACGACTCAAGCGGCACCATCAAAGCGGGACCGACACCTTGCGGTAACTGGCCCTGTGCCGGCATCAACCGTTCTGAAACCAACTGACGGTTAAGATAAATATCGGTTTTGTCTTCAAAAGTAATAATGACAACAGATAAACCGGGAGTGGAGGCCGAACGCACAAACATGACATCCGGTAAGCCGCCCAATGCATTTTCAATCGGTTGGGTAACCAGCGTTTCCACCTGCTCGGCAGTAAACCCCGATGCTTCGGTCTGAATAATAACCTGCTTCGGTGCAAATTCAGGAAACACATCCAGACTGGCTTTATAAATTTGATAACAGCCATAACCAAGCATCAACACGGCTATAGCCAATACGACACCCCGTGCACGAACCGAAAAGGCAACCAAATGAGAGAGCATCCGTGTTCCTGTTATTTATCAAATAATGGTTTGTAGTGAATTCGATTAGTCATCATCATCGTCTTCATCATGGATTTGCCATTTAAACTCTTCCGACAACAATGTCTGAGCCCCTGAGGTGACGATAGCATCACCCGGATGAATCCCTCTTTGAAGATGAATACCCTCGACAGAATGAATGCCTTCCGCCAATGATATCCGCTGGAATCGTTCATCATTGATTCGCAGGTATGTCCACGGTTGTCCCGCGTACCAGATGACGGATTGATATGGGATCATCACACCTGATAATGCGTTATCGGAATTGGGCACCCATACCTGTAATCGGGCCCCTTCCCGCAACGATGAGGATTTATTCAGGAAATACCAGGTTTCACCACTTAATACCGGATCGGCCATAAAGGCAGCGGCCAATCGTTGCGCCTGCCCCACGTTATTTTCCTGATTGGTTTGTTGCCAACGAATGGTAGTCGCGCGCTGATTCAAGCTTTGATTCACCGGCAATATGACTTTTATAACGGTCTGCTCCCTTGCCATCAGCAGATTGAAATCTTCACCGCCCTTAATAATCCAGTCAGCAATGGGGGCTGGCCACTGCTGACGTATTTCGGCATGGCAGTTGTTGACCAGTTGCTGTTTTAACCCGGATTCGGCCTGAGCCACCAATAAATTGCTCTGGGCGAAATTAACCTCTTTTGATGCCACACTTCCCGTTGCCTGCTGTAATGTTTTCAGGCGTGAAAGCTCTTTGCTCATCCCCTGTTCATTCACCTGAGCAAGACGATGTTGCATTTCCGCCTCAACACAACGTGAACGGGCTAATTGTAAATCCTGTGTCGGAATAACCACGGCAGAGGCACGCATCTCTGGAGTATGGAAGCTTTCCATCAACGTCTGACTTTTGATAGAGGCCAATTCCTGGGCGGCTTCAGTTACCTCAACCGATAGCGCAAATTGATGATGCTGCTTCTCATCATCATTATCATCCCTATCCGGATTTTCAACCGTTCTGTTATCTGAAGGGACTGGCGAATCAAATAATGGCGAAAAAAAATAAACAGCCGAAGCTATCGCTAAAACACTGATGACCCACAATAAAATACGTTGGCTTGAATTCATTTTTATTTGCTGCCCCGATGCAAAACTGCCCGTCATTACAGCATGGCTGCATAAATGCCACAAGGACAACTTCCTGGGATGCTTAACATGACTTGACAGCAGGCACTCGGGCAGGTTTAATACCGCACCTTGTTGGCTCGATAGCTCAGTTGGTAGAGCAAGGGATTGAAAATCCCTGTGTCCCTGGTTCGATTCCAGGTCGAGCCACCATCGAATTCAAAGCCCGGTTTGCATTGCAAACCGGGCTTTTTTATTGGCTGCTATTCCTGCTTTGATAACTAACCACAGAGACACAGAGGGCACAGAGATTTAATAGAAGTTTATCCGCAGATTACGCAGATTTTCACAGATATTATAAAGCTGCTTTTATTGAGGTAGCTTTGAAGGCTGCTTGTGTTTGGGTATAAAAATTAACCACGGAGACACCGAAACCAATAAGCTCTTGTTAAATTGTTATTATAGGATCTGTTGATAGGCCGAAAAGCCCATCAATAAAGTCTTCAAAGTTTAATCTGCGTTCATCTGCGTAATCTGCGGATTACCTTTCCTCCTCATTGTTACTAGTGGTTTCAGCAACTTTAACTGCAAATATTAATCTCTGTGCACTCTGTGTCTCTGTGGTTAATTTAATTGTTAGCTTTAATATACATAGACAAAAACAGCCTTTGTTGTAAAAAAAACACACATTCGTGGCAAATTGACCAAATTCACATTTTTTTGTTGTAAAAGTGTTGCAAAGGTTTTTCAGATGTGGAAAATACAGTCTTAACCGCGAAACATTCCGGTTACGAGAGAAACTTAAAGTAATCTGTTAACAACTAGAAGGTGAACAGACATGAAAAAAACTACACTAGCTACATTAGTCGGCGCAGCAGCATTTGCAGCAGCCGGCGCAGCTAACGCGACAATCGTCGTTGGCGGCGAAAACGGATACGAATTCAGTGTTGACGGTAACATCAACCAATTCTTCGTACAATCAGATGCAGACGTTGCCGGTGGTGGCAGCAACGATAACAGCCGTGTTCGTAACGGTTTATTGCCAACATTCTTTGGCTTCAACGTTAAAGCTCCTGAAATCAATGGCTTGACAGTTGGTGCACGTGTTTCTATCTCTCCATCAACTAACGGTGGTAGCTACTTTAACGAAGGCCAGAACGGTTCAGCAATGGAGCAACGTGAAGCGTTTGCAACTGTTGATGGTGCTTTCGGTCAAGTAATGCTGGGTAAAGGCTTAGGTCTTTATGGCTCACACAACATTCTGTTAGACCAAACTTTATACGGCGTTGGTGCTGTTGTAGCTGGTAACTCGGATAATGGCCAAACAACTTTAGGTCGTATCGGTTACGGTTATGACTATGCCGACTGGCGTTCACAAATGCGTTGGACTTCAGTTGACATGGCTGGTTTCAAGGTTGCTTTAGCGGTTATGGATGCTGACGAAGTTGGCACTTTAGCTGGCGGAAGCGCAGAAAAAGATCCACGTTATGAAGCTGACTTGAGCTATGCAACTAACTTTGATGGCGGCATGTTTAAAGCTTGGTTGAGCGGCATGACTCAAAAAATTGATGGTGCTGGTGGCGATATCAAATCAAATGCATGGACATTAGGTGCAAACCTTGGTTTAGGCGGCTTTGACTTTGTTGCAGCTTATTATGACAACAAAGGTGTGGGCGACTTAGGTGGCCTTGCGTTTGGTTCTGCAACTGATGCTAATGGCAAAGAGCGTGATGGTGATGGTTATTACGTTCAAGCTGGCTACACTTTCGCTGGCGTAACAGCAGTTAAAGCATCTTATGGTGAGTCAACATTAGACCTGACTTCTGCTGAAAAAGCAGGCACGATTGCTACTTATGATATTGATAAACGTAGCATGTGGACTGTAGGTGTTTACCACGATGTGACTTCAAACCTGAAACTGGTTGCTGAATACTCGCAAATGGAAGATGAATTCCACAGCGGTGGCGAGTTAGATACTGACGTATTAGCTATCGGTGGTTTCATCAGCTGGTAAGCAGTTATTTTCTAAGCCTCCGGGTTTAGTTTAAAACTGATAAAAAGCCTCAACCTTCGGGTTGGGGCTTTTTTTTATTTTTATTTTCGACATTTTCTGAAACGGTAAGCTGCGTTAAGCTAAGTTGATTATGTTAATAACTACGTTAAGAGGTATGTATGTCTGACAGCAGTATTACTGTTTTACCGTTTATTCAGGCTATCAAAGACACTATAAACAATCATGCCGATGAAATTGCTCATTTAGATCAGGCTATTGGAGATGGTGATCATCTGATTAATCTGCAACGTGGAGTTGATGCATTGCTGAATAACAGTGATGCGTTGAAACAACTGGATTTTTCAGCAGCGTTAAGCAAAATTGGTATGACACTGATGTCGACCATGGGCGGCGCATCAGGATCATTGTTTGGATCCATGTTTGTGACGATGGGCAAAACAGCCAAGGATAAACAAATTGATTCGCAAACCGTCAGCGATATTTTTACTGCCGGAGTGGAATCCATTAAAGCCCGAGGAAAAGCGGGTATGGGTGAAAAAACCATGCTGGATACATTAATTCCAGCATCATCAAGCCTGCAACAAAGCATTAGCAACGGAGTGGAATTATCGGTTGCTCTGGAAGATATGAAAAAAGCTGCGATAGATGGGATGGAGTCGACTAAGGATATGCTCGCCACCAAAGGCCGCGCATCATTTCTGGGTGAACGCGCCCGTGGTCATATCGATGCCGGTGCCCGCACCAGCCAGCTGATGTTGTGTGCTATTGCTGATTGCATAATTGAAAAGTAACCACAAAGGGCACAGAGGTTTAGTAGACATTTATCCGCAGATTACGCAGATTAAGAACTAATCTTTTGTGTTGCAAACTAGTTGCCCCAAAATTGAGTAATAGTGCTTTTTGCAATTGCGAGGCTTTTAGGTAATTAATCACTTGGGCTTCCTCTAACCCTGACAGTTTTTGAAGTGCTTTAAGCTCAATAATCAATGACTTGAAACAAACAAAATCAGCTTTATAAAAAGTTTTAAGTTGTTGCCCTCGATAGTAAATTGGTAGCGACATTTCTCTTACATAGTCTATGCATCTGTCTTTAAATTCAATCTCCAGTGCTTCCTGATAAACAGACTCTAAGAACCCCGGACCTAATGCAGAGTGAACTCTCATTGCTGCACCAATAATTTCGTATGTTTGCATATCCTTTTGCATAATCTGCGTAATCTGCGGTTGACTAAATAAAAATTCAAACCACAGCGACATCCATGTCGATTAATTAAAAATTAACAGCCCCAACGAAGTGCTGCGGTATGAACAGGGGCATCCCATAAGGCAGTCATTTCTTCATCCAGTAAGGTCAATGTCACTGAGCAACCAGCCATATCGAGAGATGTTGTGTAGTTCCCCACTAACGAGCGTTTAATTTCAACACCCTTTTCTTCCCAGAATTTTGCCGCCAGATCGAACACCAGATAAAGCTCCATCAAAGGTGTGGCACCAAAACCATTTACATGCAGTAAAACCTGCTGCCCTTCTTGAGGCTGTAATTCTTTATCTATTGCAGCTGTGACATGCTTCACGAGTTCTTCTGCCGAAGCCATGGTCATCGGTTCACGCCCTCTTTCACCATGAATACCCACGCCCATTTCAATTTCGTCTTCACTGATTTCAAATGTAGGACGCCCCGCAGCGGGTACGGTACAACTGCTTAAGGCAAAACCCATTGAGGCTGTATTATCAGCAACACGATCACCCAGCGCTTTACACCGGGACAGATCGTAACCCTGTTCTGCCGCGGCACCGACAATTTTTTCAACAATCAAGGTGCCCGCAACCCCGCGGCGACCGGTACTATGTGCTTCGGGTAAAGACACGTCGTCTTTTACCAGTACCGTCTCATGCTGACATTCCAGCATTTCAGCGGCAATTTCAAAGTTCATTACATCGCCAGCATAGTTTTTGACAATGAATAACACACCAGCACCATTTTCTACTGATTCGGCAGCAGCCAGCATCTGATCAGGGGTTGGTGAGGTAAAGATTTGTCCAGGACAGGCCGCATCCAACATGCCATTCCCTACGAGCCCGGTGTGAAGCGGTTCGTGTCCTGAACCACCACCGGAAATCAGTGCAACTTTTGGTTTTTCTGACAAAGTTAAACGACGGACAAATGCGGGTTGTTGCTGCAGATAAACAATATCCTGATGCGCTTTGGCAAAGCCGTTAAGGCTTTCCTCAAGCACTTTATCAACATGGTTCATTATTTTTTTCATTATCTCAATCTCCTGATTATCAGAGCTGTTTTAATATTGTCGTGATTTCCTGAATATCCTTAAATATCCAGTCGGGGCGATAATCAATATCCGCCAGATCGGCTTCCGATGACACTCCGGTTAACACCATAATGCTGCGCATACCGGCGTTAACGGCACCTAATATATCGGTATTTAATCTATCGCCAATCGCAACCGTGTTATGTTTATTTGTACCGAGAATTTCAAAAGCCTGCTGATACAGAATGGGTTCGGGCTTACCAATCACTATAGGTTCGACACCCGTTACCGCTGTTAAAGCGGCCAGTACACCACCATTTCCCATAACCTCGCCAAGTTCGGTGGGTAAGGTAGTATCTGCATTGGTGGCATAAAACTCAGCTCCGGCACGTATATTTAACGTTGCTGTGGCCAGCTTATCCCATGTCAGTTTCCTGTCTAAACCTGACACCACTATATCCGCCCAGATATTCTCAGTGTTGGATTGCGGATCAGCTGGGTAGTAAGTTGATGTAACTTCGAACCCTTGCTGCTGAAGCGGCTCAATTAACCCCGACTCGCCGATAACAAATACCCTCTTTTTTGAAGCCGGCAAGGTTTCTTTGAGATAACGCGCCGTGGCCATACTGGAAGTCAGAATCTCTTTTTCTGATACTGCTACCCCCATATCAGCCAGTTTATTGAGATATTGCTGTTGCGTAAGACTTGCATTATTTGTCGCAAGCACGAAAGGAATCTCAACGTAGCGCAGAATAGAAAAAAATTCCGTTAACCCCGGCAGCGGCATATTGCCATGCCATAACACACCATCCATATCGATGATGAATCCACTCAGGTTGTTGATTGTCTGCATGATTACCTGCTTATTAAATAATGTTAAGTTAACTGAACCGGCAAAAAGCGTCGCATAGAACAAAATAGACTGTCCAGTAATGAATGATCGCGAAAATCGTGTAAAAGCCGGAAAAATTGACATAAATGAACGTTGTGCTTTATAGTCTGCGAGCGTATTTTCAACGTATAACTACAAACTAAATCAATTATTAGGAGCATGTCAGCATGGCAAAAGCACTTATCCAAATGGCTCTGGATTCTCTGGACTTCGATCAAACTCTCGCATTGGCAGAACAAGTTGCCCCTTATGTCGATATCCTGGAAGTCGGTACACCTTGCATTAAGTATAATGGCTTGGAAATCGTCACTGCCCTGAAAACCAAATTCCCTAACAACCTGATCCTGGTTGACCTGAAAACTATGGATGCTGGTGAATATGAATCAACACCTTTCTATGAAGCGGGTGCTGATATTTGTACTGTTCTGGGCGTATCTGACAAAGCAACTATGGGCGGCGTTATCAAAGCAGCCAATGCTAACAATGCAGAAGCTCAAATTGACTTGATCAGCGTTAAAGACAAAAAAGCTGTTGCAACTGAAGCCGCTAAAAACGGTGCGCAAATCATCGGTGTTCACACTGGTTTGGATGCACAGGCAGCTGGTCAAACACCATTTGCTGATCTGCAAGCAATCGCTTCATTGAATCTGGGTGTACGCATTTCTGTTGCTGGTGGTCTGAACAAAGACACCATCCAGAAAACAATTCAAGCTGGCGCAACAATTGTTGTCGTTGGTGCTGCAATCTACGGTGCACCATCTCCAGCAGAATCTGCTAAAGAACTGCGCGCATTGGTTGATGCTGCGTAAGCAGAACAAACAGTAGCATGAATAAAAACGAGTGGCCCAGTGCCACTCGTTTTTTTTAAGCTTAACTGACTCATCCGGATTCCACTGTGCCAGTTCTGCCAGCATAACTTATTGACCATGCAGATAAATTGGTCTAAAACAGCAGAGCATGATTATAATCATTGATCTGCAATCCAGCTGGCTTGCCACACAGAATCTAAAATAGTAATTTACCCGTTGCACCAACCTCATCATGTTGGGCAGATGGGGTTAAGAACGTAACAGGGGTATACTCATGAGTGATAAAGGTTTTTTTGCTTCAATCTGCAGCTTTTTCAAAGGATTGTTCTCGTCTGACAACGATAGTTGTTGCAAACCTGAATCGAAAGCAGCTGCGTCAGCACCAACTAAAGCGAATGATGGTTTAACTGGTGTAGAGCGTTACATCCGTGCTCAATCAAACGGTGGTTCATCGTTAACTGGTGTCGAAAAATATATTCGCAACCAATTAGCAACAAATAAACCCATGACTGGTGTTGAAAAATATATTCGCAGCAAAGCCAATGCAGCACCTTTAACAGGTGTTGAGCGTTATATTCGCAGCAAAGCTTAAATAGCCTTTATTACGAATTTACTACCCCACCATTGGGTATCCAATGGTGGGTTGCTCGCGGTTTTTAACCGTAAACAGATTTTGTGATACTAAAAATTATTAAGCTCAATAGCTCTACAAACTAACTCAAGAAGGTAAGAAAATGGCGAATTTACTTGATCAATTAAAGCAAATGACCGTCGTTGTTGCTGATACGGGTGATATTCAAGCAATTGAAAAATACACTCCACGTGATGCAACAACTAATCCATCATTGATTACTGCTGCGGCGCAAATGCCACAATATCAAGGTATCGTTGACGATACATTGAAAGCAGCCCGTCAATCTTTGGGTGCGGATGCACCGGCATCTGAAGTTGTCTCTCTGGCTTTTGACCGTTTAGCCGTTTCATTTGGTCTGAAAATTCTGGAAATCATTCCGGGTCGTGTTTCTACAGAAGTTGATGCACGTCTGTCTTACGACACTGAAGCGACTATTGCCAAAGGCCGTGATCTGATTGCGCAATATGAAGCCGCTGGTGTTTCACGTGATCGTATTCTGATCAAAATTGCCTCAACCTGGGAAGGTATTCAGGCAGCAGCAGTACTGGAAAAAGAAGGTATTCATTGTAACCTGACGTTGTTGTTTGGTCTGCACCAAGCAGTTGCATGTGCGGAAAATGGCATTACACTGATTTCTCCATTTGTTGGACGTATCCTTGACTGGTATAAAAAAGATACCGGCCGTGATTCTTATCCTTCAAACGAAGATCCAGGTGTCTTGTCTGTTACTGAAATCTACAGCTACTACAAAAAATTTGGCTATAACACCGAAGTCATGGGCGCAAGTTTCCGTAACGTAGGTGAAATTACTGAATTGGCGGGCGTTGACCTGCTGACAATCTCTCCAGCATTGCTGGATGAGTTACAAAACACAGAAGGCACTCTGGAACGTAAACTTTCTCCAGAAGTTGCTGCAAAATCTGATGTTGCAAAACTGAATTTGGATAAAGCCACTTTCGATGCCATGCACGCTGAAAACCGCATGGCGGCAGAAAAACTGTCTGAAGGTATTGATGGCTTTGCCAAAGCACTGGAATCACTGGAAGAACTGCTGGCTACACGTCTGGCAAATCTGGAAAGCTAATTATTTATTAGCAATCTGCTGTCAGGTTGCGGCTTAATTGTCGCGACCTGATTCAACAGATTTTGGCTCAATTGACTTGCCGCCAAATTCTGAACTATAGTCCCGCTCGCACTATGAAGCGTGGCAATAATTTTTATTAAAATTTTAGGAGTAAAATAACATGGCTGAAATTCAAATGGCTCTGGATTCATTGGATTTTGACGCAACTATGGCGCTGGCTGAACAAGTCGCTCCTTACGTCGATATTCTGGAAATCGGTACACCTTGCATCAAGTACAACGGTCTGAAACTGGTTAAAGCTCTGAAAGCTGCCCACCCGGACAAAAAAATCCTGGTTGACCTGAAAACTATGGATGCTGGTGAATACGAAGCAACTCCTTTCTTTGAAGCTGGTGGTGATATCACTACTGTATTGGGTGCTTCTGATATGGCTACCATGAAAGGCGTTATTAAAGCTGCAAACGCTAACAATGCTGAAGCTCAAATCGATTTAATCGGTGTTGAAGATAAAACTGCTGTAGCTAAAGAAGCTGCTGCTAACGGCGCGCACATCATCGGTGTTCACACTGGTCTGGACGCACAAGCTGCTGGTCAAACTCCATTCGAAGATCTGAAAACCATCGCTGGTCTGGGTCTGAATGTTAAAGTTTCTGTTGCTGGTGGTATCAACAAAGACACTATCCAAAGCACCGTTCGTGCTGGCGCGGATATCGTTGTTGTTGGTGCGGCTATCTACGGTGCACCTTCTCCAGCAGAATCTGCTAAAGAATTACGTGCTTTGGTTGACGCAGCATAAAGGATTAGAAATATGACAATGCATCGTGATCTAGTTGTAAACAAAATCACTGATATCCTGAAAGCGACTGACAGTTCCCTTGAAGCTGAATTTGTTGCTATGTGTGATGATGCCAAACGCATCTTTATCACTGGCGCAGGTCGTTCAAGACTGGTTGGTAACTTCCTGGGTATGAGATTGATGCATAGTGGTTATACCGTGTATGTGCAGGGCGAAATCAGCACACCAAGTATCCGTGAAGGCGATTTGTTAATCGTTATTTCGGGTTCTGGTGAGACAACACAGCTGGTTTCATTTGCCAACAAAGCTAAATCTGAGAAAGCTAAAGTGGTTTTGATCTGTTCAAAATCCAGCTCGACGATTGGCGATTTGGCCGATAAAACCATTCAAATTGGTACTGATTCAAGCTTTGCTCCAACAAAAGGCATGCCGATGGGTACCATGTTTGAACTGTCTACGTTGATTTTCCTGGAAGCTATTGTTTCTCATCTTATTCATGAGAAAGGTATTCCTGAAGAGGAAATGAAATACAGACACGCTAATATGGAATAATCACTTTTTCTATTCTGTAATTTAAGAACGGGCAATCTTCGGGTTGCCCGTTTTTTTATGCCTGTCATTCCACCGCCCGGATGACCTTTTTTCAAGATCGAGACTGAGTAGAGCAAGGAAGATCAATATGAGCTGATAGAGCAACTCAGCGCAAAACGGTATAATGTTCTGCTATCTGAATTAAACCGGTTTTGAGATTTATGTCCGCCAAAACACTTTATGACAAATTATGGGATCAACATGTTGTTCGCAGTGAACAGGATGGTACCGCGTTAATTTATATTGACCGCCACCTGGTCCACGAAGTGACCTCCCCGCAGGCTTTTGAGGGGTTACGCCTGGCGGGAAGAATTCCATATCGTTTGAATTCGATTCTGGCGACACCAGATCATAATGTGCCAACAAGTCATCGGGAACGGGGTATTTCAGACCCAATATCACGATTGCAGGTTGAAACCCTTGATCAAAATTGCGCACAATTTGGTATTACTGAATTTGGCTTGAATGATTTACGTCAGGGAATTGTGCATGTTGTCGGGCCTGAACAGGGTGCGACACTTCCGGGAATGACTGTCGTATGTGGTGACTCGCATACGTCAACGCATGGCGCTTTTGGTGCATTAGCCTTCGGTATCGGCACCTCAGAAGTTGAGCATGTTATGGCAACCCAATGTCTGATCCAACGCAAATCCAAAAATATGCTGGTCAACGTCGAAGGTCATGTCAATCCCGGTATTACCGCAAAAGATATTGTGCTGGCCATTATAGGTAAAATCGGTACTGCTGGCGGTACAGGTTATGCCATTGAGTTTGCTGGAGAAGCTATTCAGGACTTATCCATGGAAGGCCGGATGACTGTTTGTAATATGACGATCGAGGCTGGTGCGCGTGCCGGTATGATTGCTGTGGATGACACGACCATTGATTATTTACGTGATCGTCCGTTTGCCCCAACAGGTGAAAACTGGGATAAAGCGGTAAAAGCCTGGCATGAATTACACAGTGATGCAGATGCACATTTTGATAAAGTCGTGACTCTCGATGCCAGCAAAATCAAACCACAAGTCACATGGGGCACGTCCCCCGAAATGGTCGTGCCTGTTGATGCCAGAATTCCCGATCCTGATGCGGAAAATGATGCAGTAAAACGTAATGGCATGTTAAAAGCATTGAAGTACATGGGATTAAATGCCAATCAGCCGATTCAGGACATCCGTCTGGACCGCGTTTTCATTGGTTCTTGTACCAATTCACGTATTGAAGATCTTCGGGAAGCTGCAGCTGCGATTAAGGGTGGGAAAGTTGCCGAGACTGTCAAACAGGCGATGGTAGTTCCCGGTTCAGGTTTAGTCAAACAACAGGCTGAGCAGGAAGGTCTGGACAAAGTTTTTGTTGAGGCCGGATTTGAATGGCGCGACCCAGGTTGTTCCATGTGTCTGGCAATGAATGCTGATCGTCTGGAAGCCGGCGAGCATTGTGCCTCAACTTCTAATCGTAACTTTGAAGGCCGACAAGGTCAGGGCGGTCGTACCCACCTAGTGAGTCCGGCAATGGCTGCAGCAGCGGCTATAGCTGGTCACTTCGTTGATATCACCGCCCATTAATGACAACCAACTATCAAGCTGCTGAGGCCGAACTCAGCACTTTGCGCGATTTCCTGCGTTGGACGACTTCGCGTTTTGAAGAAGCCAGGTTATTTTTTGGTCATGGCAATAACGATGCGTTTAATGAAGCGACTCAACTTGTTCTGCACAGTCTTAAACTTCCAGTAACCGAGTTACCCGAAATATTTCTGGATGCCAGACTCTGTAGTGATGAAAAACAGATTTTGCTCAATCTGGTCAAACGCAGAGTTGAGGAACGTGTACCAGTCCCCTATCTGACGCATGAAGCATGGTTTGCAGGGTTGCCATTTTATGTTGATGAACGCGTTCTGATTCCCCGTTCACCCTTTGCTGAGTTAATTGAAAGCCAATTTTCGCCCTGGTTACTGGATGTCGAGGGTGTAGAACGCATTCTGGATATGTGTACCGGCAGTGCCTGTATTGCGATCGCTTTGGCGATGGCATTTGAAGGCGCAGAAGTAGATGCTGTGGATATCAGCGAAGAAGCTTTGGCCGTCGCCCAGATAAATAAAAATAAACATTTGCTCGGAGATGAGCTAACAATTATCCAATCGGATTTGTGGTCTGAATTGGAGCGTTCGCGGCAATATGATTTGATTGTCAGTAATCCACCTTATGTTGGTGATTTTGAAATGGCCAGCCTGCCAGCTGAATATCATCATGAACCGGTTGATGCGTTGCAGGCTGAAGATAACGGGCTTGCTCTGGTTGAACAGATCATTATTGGAGCAGCTAAGTTTCTAACACCACACGGCTTGTTGTTTGTTGAAGTGGGCAATAGCGATCTGGCAGTAGATGAGAGATGGCCGGAAACCCATTTTTTGTGGCTGGAATTAGAACAAGGCGGCCATGGAATCTTTATGCTGACTCACAAACAGTGTGTTGAGTTTGCATCCGTTCATTCCTGAGTTTCGCTAACGGTTTTCTCTGACTCTGCCTGATAAATCCGCACACAGTTCCGCCCTGCCATTTTTGCCTGATACATTGCGCGATCAGCCATTTCAAACAGGCTATTTAAGGTGTCTTGTTTATCATGGCGGAGGATCGCCACACCCACGCTGATAGTAATGCTGATGCTGGCGGGTTTGAATCTGGTTAAACGTTTCTGCATACGCTGCATCAGGGCTGAAGCGGCCTGCTCGTCACATCCTGGCAAGAGCAGGACAAACTCTTCACCGGACCAGCGGGCAATCATATCGACATCACGCACATGGCGTTTTAACCAATTGCCCAGTTCTGCCAATAAATTATCACCCCGCACAAAACCATGCTGCTCATTAATCGCCCGGAAATGATCCAGGTCGATGACGGCCATCGCCAAATCACGCTTGAAACGATAAGCTTCGCTTAAATATTTACCCGCAAACTCCCGTAACGCATGACGATTAAATAACTGTGTCAATTCATCCAGCATTGCCAGACTGCATAATGAATTCTGCTGCGCTCTCAGTTCACGAAAATTCTGGTAACTGGTAATGTGATTAAACACCCGTTGACGCAATTCTTCGCGAACAATCGGTTTGGAGACAAAATCATTGACGCCAAGGTGGAATAACTCGATTTTGCGTGACACATTATCAAAGCCTGAAGTCGCTATGATCGGCACATTGCCATAATCCTCCCGCAATCGGCGGATCTTTCTGACCAGTGTAATGCCACTCATACTGCCTTCCAGCATGATATCTGTGATCACCAGCTCATAGTCTCCGCCACTGAAAGCATCCCATGCTTCCTCTGCAAAGGTATAGGCATCAACATCCAGCCCCATATCGGTCAGTAAATCGATAATAATGGTTTGCAATACCCGGGAATCTTCAATGAACAATACCCGGCCGGATAATTGGCGGGTTTCCCGTTGTGCCAGACGTTGCACATAAATACCCAGTTCGGCTTCATCATGTTTGCTGAAAATATCAGTAGCGCCAGCCAGAAGGGCCTGTTTCAGCGTCCGGGCGTTGTCACTTTCCGTCATGACCAGCACAGCAGCATAATCATAACCATTAATAGCCCGTAATTGACCACAGAATTCACTGCCGGCAATATCAGACAGATCATCACTGCAGCAGACTAATCGATATCGTGTTTGCTGAGCATGCTCCAGCCCCTGATACCCCGTTTCAGCAATATCGACTTCAAATCCGGCTGCCGACAATAGCGCGCGGGCTTTATTTCTAAATTCAGTAGAAGCGTCTACTACTAATGCATTGAGTTTTTGCACTTAGCCAATCCTTTTATCTAATGTGCATTCTGCCTGTTGCTGAACATTAACAGCAAGCTTTCCCTGACAGAATTTGTTGCGTAAAACTTGTACGAAGGTAAAAACCACATGGATGATGCAATTCAACCTCACCGTCATGGCCGACTTGACGGGTAGTCACCCGACTATGTGCAGCCTTGGGACGAATCTGCAGATAACGTCCTAGTCTCGCGGTAACACCACCTTCAGCAATCATGATTTCCATCAACTCTTCCCAATCCTGGTGCAGCACAGTTTCCTGATGCTCTGAAGGTTGCCACAAAATTGCCTGCCCGATATATCGCTCCTCAAGTGGAATAGAATTCTCTGCCTCGAGCGGTAACCATAAAACCTTACTCAGTTTACGACGCAACCAGCATGTCTGCCAATGGGTTTCTGCCACTGCCCGTGGATTCACCGTGCAGACATAAGTGGATTCTTTTGGTTCACCCTTGCTATTTAACGGGATAGTTTTTAATTCAATACCTAAAGCCACGAAGTCCGGTTCAGCCTGATTGCCGGCATCTGCCCCCAGAATACGTTCCAACAGATTGCCCAGCCAGCCTTTATGTCGTCGCAAATCAGCAGGTACAGGCAGATTATACTGTTGCGCCAGCTGGGCAACTGTTTTGCCCGTAATGAGCTCACAACGCCGCAGCAATTCTTCTTCTGACAGTGGCGCTGTAACGGGAAGCATTAATTGGTCAATATCCTCGGGCATGGGTGACATGATAATCTAGTACGTTTAAATCTGCTTGGGGCGATTCCGGTGAAAGCGCTGACTATTAAACATCTGAATAAAACCTATCGCAATGGTCTGGAAGCGCTCAAAGATATCAACCTGACTGTAGAAGAAGGTGATTTTTTTGCACTGCTCGGACCAAATGGCGCTGGCAAGTCTACGACCATCAGTATATTAACCTCGTTGGTGACAAAAACCAGCGGGGCGGTAAAAATCTTTGATGCCGATCTGGACACTCAAACCGAACTCGCTAAAAGTTATATCGGGCTGGTGCCGCAGGAATTTAATTTTAATGGTTTTGAGCAGGTCAAACATATTCTGGTCACACAGGCCGGTTACTATGGTGTGCCTGCCAAACAGGCCGAACCCCGAGCCGATGCCTTGCTTAAACAACTGGGCTTATGGGAAAAACGACATACCGCCTCACGCTCATTATCTGGCGGCATGAAGCGCCGGCTGATGATTGCCAGAGCCCTGGTTCATAATCCCCGACTCCTCATACTGGATGAGCCAACAGCTGGTGTAGATATTGAACTGCGTCGCTCTATGTGGGTATTTTTACGCGAAATCAATCAACGTGGTACCACTATCATCCTGACCACGCATTATCTTGAGGAGGCCGAAAACCTGTGTCGTAATATCGCCATTATCGATAAAGGCCGCATCGTTGAAAATACCGATATGAAATCGTTATTAAACCGTCTGGATAAAGAGACGTTTGTGCTCGATTTACTTGAACCACTGACAGATAACAATTTACTGCAAGGAATTGAATATCATCAGGTGGACCCGACGACCATTGAAGTAGAGCTGCATCGACATGAAGGACTGAATGGTTTGTTCAGTGTATTGACAGAACGGGGCATAAAAGTGGGAAGCATGAAAAATAAGGTAAATCGTCTTGAAGAATTATTCTTAACCCTGGTTGAGCGTCCGGAGTCTGTCGAATGAATCATCGTCGTCAGCACCATTGGATCGCATTTTCAACATTAGTAACACGGGAAATCAGACGTTTTTTGCGGATTTGGGCGCAAACGCTGTTACCGCCAGCGATCACCATGACCTTGTATTTTATTATTTTCGGTAACCTGATTGGCACCCGAATTGGTGAAATGGATGGCTTCAGCTATATGGAATACATCGCCCCCGGGATCATCATGATGGCGATCATTAACAATGCTTATTCCAATGTGGCTTCGTCTTTTTTCAGTGCAAAATTTCAGAACCATATTGAAGAACTGATGGTGTCACCGGTTCCCAATTACATCATTCTCGCAGGCTATGTCGTCGGTGGTGCCGCGCGTGGATTGTGTGTTGGACTGATAGTCACTTTAGTGTCATTATTTTTTACTAAACTCACCATACAACATATTGGCATCACCATCAGCATGGTGTTTCTCAGCGCGATCATGTTTGCATTGGGCGGCTTCATTAATGCACTTTATGCTCGCAGCTTTGATGAAATCTCGATTATTCCAACCTTTATCCTGACCCCCCTCACCTATCTGGGTGGGGTGTTTTATTCGATTTCGCTGCTACCGGAATTCTGGCAGAACGTTTCCATGTTGAATCCGGTGTTGTATATGGTCAACGCGTTCCGTTATGGCTTATTGGGCGTCTCGGATATTCCCGTAGTCGCTGCTTTTGCCATCATCCTGCTGTTTATCGCTGCCCTGACCACTTATGCGTTGTATCTGCTGCATAAAGGTACTGGCTTGAGGAATTGATTTTTTATTAACCACAGAGACACAGAGAGCACAGAGTTTTTATTATTGATATATCCGCAGATTACGCAGATTTTCGCAGATGATTCACCAGCGATTTAGTAATTTGGTTTTAGGCAAAGATTATCCTAAAGGTATATCTCTGAATATGTAACGCATACTTATAACATCGTATCTGCAATACATTTCTAACTTAAAAAAACATCTTTTAATCTGCGTGCATCTGCGTAATCTGCGGATGCTTTTGTGAAAGCTTGAAAAAAGAAGCAACCATTGGAATATCAACCAAGCTAACATTCTTTAATATCCCCACCATCTATAAAAACTCTGTGATCTCTGTGTCTCTGTGGTTAATTTTTTTAAACTCGGTCAATCAATTTAAGCGCATCGCGAACAACTTCAATCCCGGCGCCAGGTAAATGGGCATTCTCACTTAAGTGCCGCCGCCAGCGACGCGCCCCTGGTAAGCCCTGAAACAAACCCAGCATATGACGGGTTATCGATTTTAAGGGTCTCCCCTCTTTCATGCGCATTTCAATATACGGCAGCATCAATTCAACTATTTCATGCTGACTCGGGATTGATCGATCATCATTAAAAATCCGTTTGTCCGCCTCGGCCAGAAGATAGGGCTGATGATAAAGCGCACGCCCCATCATGACACCATCCACCTGTTGCAGATGTTTTTCAGCTTCATCCAGCGTATGGATTCCCCCATTGATATCCAGATGCAAATCTGCAAATTCCTGCTTGATTTGATACACCTTTTCATATTCAAGTGGCGGAATATCCCGATTTTCTTTAGGACTTAACCCTTTTAGCCAGGCTTTGCGGGCATGCAGAATCAATGCGTCCACCTCAGCCTGACAAACTGACTCAACAAATTCTTTTAGGAATTCATAGCTATCACTCTCATCAATACCTAAGCGGGTTTTTACCGTAATGGGGATATCGACGGCCTGTTTCATTGCTGTCACGCATTCAGCAACCAGTCTGGGTTCAGCCATCAGACAGGCACCAAACCGGCCATTTTGCACCCGATCGCTTGGACAGCCCACATTTAGATTTATCTCCTGATAACCCGCTTCGGCACCTAATATGGCACATTTTGCCAGTTCAGCAGGCTCACTACCGCCTAACTGTAACGCCATGGGATATTCCAGTTCATCATGTGCCAGAAAACGTTGATAATCTCCATGCAATAACGCACCTGTTGTCACCATTTCGGTATATAACATAGTGTGTCTGGAAATGAGCCGGCATAGATAACGGAAGTCGCGATCAGTCCAATCCAGCATGGGGGCCAGCGATAACCGGTGAGCGAATTTAATATTGGCTGTCAGAGTCATAATAAAACCTGTTTAATCCGACATTTTCGCAAATCAGCCGCTAAAATGCCCAGTTAATATGCTTTTTAAGTCATGCGATGAGTATCATTAAGATTAACGATCTATCCGTTGAAGTTGTTCGAAGCCCGCGCAGAAAGTCTCTGGCTATCAAAATCCAGGATGGTAACGTGACGGTGCATTTACCCAAACTCATGCCCTTATGGCTGGCCAAGCAGTTTGTAATGCGCAAACAACATTGGATTCAGGATAAATTGCGGCATTACCAGCAACGTCCGCCAGAAAGGCAATTCATCGACGGTGAATTGCAGCCATTTATGGGCGAACACTATCCTTTACATATCATTCATGAGTCCCAGCGCCAACGATTACATGTTCAGTTTGATCAACAGAAATTTCTCATTATGGCTCCAGACAGTGCTTCATCAATACAAATAAGGCAGGCCTTAGCGAGGTGGTACAGACACCAGGCAGAAGCATTACTGACTGCCCGCGTAAAACAACTTGCTAAGCATACCGGCCTGCAGCCCAATCAGGTTCAGATCAAAAGCTATAAATCCCGCTGGGGCAGCTGTAATATCCGAGGAGATATTCAGCTTAACTGGCAACTGGTTCAGGCCACAAAGCCCATCAGTGATTACGTCATCATTCACGAGCTGTGTCATCTGCAACAGCACAATCATTCGAAAGCTTTTTGGCAGTTGGTGGAACAATTCGACCCGAATTACCGTCAACATCGTGGTTGGCTGAAAAATCATGGGCATCAGCTAGTTATATGAGCATTAGTCCTTAACTTGTAATTTTTCGAATATGAATTAATATATGCCCCATTGAATGAGGAACGCTGCGACAGAGGAAGCTCTGCTAGGCTTATTCAATGTCACATTTTCAAAACGGCGTTCATTATTAACAGGTCACTGATAGTAATGGGCGTTTCATCCGAACTTTACCCATAGTCCGACTATCATTACCTTATTTGAATTTTAATAATGAGGAAGTTGTCTATGAGTAATGCTTATCTTTTTACCTCTGAATCGGTTTCAGAAGGTCATCCAGATAAAGTAGCAGACCAAATTTCCGACGCTGTTTTAGATGCCATCCTGACAAAAGATCCCCACGCCCGTGTTGCCTGTGAAACTCTCATTAAAACCGGTGTTGCCATTGTTGCCGGAGAAATTTCAACCAGCGCCTGGGTGGATTTGGAAGATATCGTCCGTAAAACCATAACGGATATCGGTTATAACAGTTCTGACGTCGGTTTTGATGGTCAAACATGTGGCGTGATGTCTGTTATCGGGAAACAATCCGGTGATATCGCCATGGGCGTTGATCGTGAGACAGAAGAAGATCAGGGTGCAGGTGATCAGGGCTTGATGTTCGGTTATGCCAGTAACGAAACGGAAGTGTTAATGCCCGCCCCTATTACTTACGCTCATCGTTTGGTCAAACGTCAGGCAGAAGTGCGTAAGAGTGGTGAACTCACATGGTTACGGCCTGATGCTAAAAGTCAGGTGACCTTTATTTATGAGGATGGTGTTCCTGTCGGTATCGATGCGGTGGTGTTATCGACTCAGCATAACCCTGAAATCAGCCAGGCCGATCTCAAAGAAGCAGTAATGGAACTGATTATCAAAAAAACGCTTCCCGCTGAATGGCTGACCAAAAACACGCAATATCATATTAATCCGACCGGACAATTTATTATCGGTGGGCCGGTCGGCGATTGCGGCCTGACCGGGCGTAAAATTATTGTCGATACCTACGGTGGTATGGCGCGTCATGGCGGTGGTGCGTTTTCCGGTAAAGATCCTTCCAAAGTGGATCGCAGCGCGGCCTATGCAGGACGCTATGTTGCAAAAAACATTGTTGCAGCAGGCCTTGCTGACCGGTGTGAGATACAGGTGTCTTACGCGATTGGTGTCGCACAGCCAACATCTATCAGTGTCGATACATTCGGTACCGGCAAAATTGCTGAAGATAAACTTGTCGAATTAGTTCGCGAGCATTTTGATCTGCGCCCGGTTGGCCTTATCAAAATGTTGGGTTTAGTCCGGCCTATTTATCAGCAAACTGCCGCATACGGTCATTTTGGACGTGAAGAAGCTGACTTCAGCTGGGAACGAACCGATCTTGCTCCCGTCTTACGTGAAGCAGCAAAAATCAACTAACACAGGAATTTATCATGCAATCAGCAGTAGAAAACTTGACACCGGATTACAAAGTTGCCGATATCAGTCTGGCAAAATGGGGCCATCAGGAAATTAAAATTGCCGAAAGCGAAATGCCCGGTCTGATGGCGTTACGCGAAGAATATGCCGGTCAAGCCCCTTTAAAAGGCGCCCGTATTGCCGGTTGTCTGCATATGACCATCCAAACAGCCGTTTTGATCGAAACCCTGGTCGAATTAGGTGCTGAAGTACGCTGGTCATCATGCAATATCTTTTCAACTCAGGATCACGCTGCAGCGGCGATTGCCGATCAGGGTATTCCGGTTTTTGCCTGGAAAGGTGAAACCGA
>DEXE01000003.1:0-23426 GCA_002363955.1 Methylophaga sp. UBA3192 | reverse complement strand
GACGGCTGGCGCCCGAATATGATTCTGGATGATGGTGGCGACTTAACGACGATGATGCATCAGGATTACCCTGAATTACTGGCAGACGTTAAAGGCCTGTCAGAAGAGACCACTACCGGCGTCCACCGTTTATATGAAATGATGAAAGCGGGTGCATTGAAAGTCCCGGCGATTAACGTCAACGATTCGGTCACTAAGTCAAAATTCGACAACCTGTACGGCTGCCGTGAATCATTGCTTGATGGCATCAAGCGTGCAACTGATGTCATGGTTGCCGGTAAAATCTGTGTGGTTTTAGGTTACGGCGATGTCGGTAAAGGTTGTGCTCAAGCTTTCCGTGGGATGGGGGCGACCGTTATGGTCACTGAAATTGATCCTATTTGCGCCTTACAGGCAGCAATGGAAGGTTACCGTATTGTCACCATGGACGAAGTCGCTGATAAAGCCGATATCTTTGTTACAGCTACCGGTAATATCAATGTCATTAATCATGATCACATGGCAGCGATGCGTAACGAAGCTATCGTTTGTAACATCGGTCACTTTGATAACGAAATTGATGTTGCTTCACTGCGTAACTACGAGTGGGAAAACATTAAGCCTCAGGTTGACCACGTTATTTTCCCTGATGGTAAGCGTATTATCCTGCTGGCTGAAGGTCGCCTGGTTAATCTGGGCTGTGCAACCGGTCATCCAAGTTTTGTCATGTCAGCCTCTTTCACCAATCAAGTAATGGCACAAATCGAGTTATGGCATAACAGTGCTAATTACGAAAATAAGGTTTATGTCTTACCTAAACGTCTCGACGAGAAAGTCGCGCGGCTGCATTTAGGACGAATCGGTGCTAATCTGACCGAGTTAAATGCTGAGCAGGCTAAATATTTAGGTCTTGAACAGCAGGGCCCCTATAAACCGGAACACTATCGTTACTAAGTTAAGCAGGGCTAACGTAAAAGTTAGCCCTTTTTCTTTTACCTGAAGTAAGCATCATGTCCAAAAAAACTGTTATCAGCTGTGAGTTCTTCCCTCCAAAAACGGAAAAAGGCGCACAAAATCTTTTAGTCGTGCAAGAGCGACTCGCAGTATTAAAACCTGAATTTTATTCTGTGACGTTTGGTGCAGGTGGGTCGACTCAGGACAATACGCTCGAAGCCGTTATCGCTATCCAACAGCGGGCAGCTGAAACCGGAATCGATGCGGCTCCACATTTATCCTGTGTAGGATCTTCTCAGGAACGCATTCGCACTATTTTACAAACCTATATTGATAACGATATTTCCCGTGTGGTGGCATTAAGAGGTGATTTACCCTCTGGTATGCGGGATCCGGGTGATTTCCGCTATGCCAATGAACTGGTGGAATTTATCCGTAAAGAAACCGGCGATCATTTCACTATCGAAGTTGCTGCTTACCCCGAAGTGCATCCGCAAGCTCAGGATGCCGGCGTGGACCTGGAAAATTTCAAACGTAAAGTCGATGCCGGTGCCGACAGTGCCATCACCCAGTATTTTTTCAATATTGATTCCTATTTGTACTTTGTCGAACGTTGCCAGAAAAAAGGCATTGATATCCCGATAATTCCCGGCATTATGCCGATTAATAATTATTCCCAGCTGGCCCGTTTTTCTTCCGCCTGCGGGGCGGAAATTCCACGTTGGCTGAAAAAACGTCTTGAAGAGTTTTATGATGACACCGAGTCAATGCAGGCATTTACTACGGATTACCTGACGGATTTTACTGAGAAACTGCTCAGGCTTGATGTACCAGGATTGCATTTCTATTCCATGAATAAAAGCCAACCTGTACTAACCGTATGCGAACGTCTGGGTTTAGTTCGCTGATTATCAGGTTGAATTAACCGTGGAATTTTTCGGCGCATCGTTCACCGCTGCTATTAAACTCCTGGTCTCTTTTGATGCGACTGTATGGGAAATCATCCAGACCTCTGTCAGCATTTCTGTCGCTGCGGCATCTATCGCCGCTTTAATGGCAATTCCTGCCGGGGTGTTTACTGCGTTGACGGATTTTCCGGGCAAATCAGCTCTGCAACATCTCCTTAATACCTTGATGGCCATGCCCACTGTCGTCATAGGATTACTCCTCTACGGACTGTTCAGCCGGATGGGGCCTTTAGGTGAGTTAGGATTACTGTATACACAATCAGCAATGATCATCGCCCAGAGCATCCTGATTTTTCCCATCATGATGAACCTGACACTGGTTACCGTAAACACATCGGATCCACGATTACTTTTGACCTTGAAAAGCCTTGGTGCCAATAAATGGCAACAATGCTTTCAGGTATTAAAAGCCGTTCGGCTGGCTGTGCTGGTAGCCATTTTGACGGGCTTTGGCCGAGCGATTGGTGAAGTAGGTGCAGCGATGATGCTCGGCGGGAATATTGAAGGGTATACCCGCACGATGACCACGGCTATTGCGCTGGAAACCAGCAAGGGCGAATTTGAACTGGCTCTGGCACTGGGCATTGTGTTGTTGTTGATCGCTTTTATCTTGAATTTTGCCCTGTCCTGGATAAATCGGCGATTAACATGACTTACGCTTATCAACTCGACAACGTCAAAGTTCTTTATGACAATCAGCTGGTGCTGGATATTGAACAACTCAACATTACAGCCAACCAATGCCTGGCCGTATTGGGTGAAAATGGGGCTGGAAAATCCACGCTATTTCATTTATTGGCCCTACTCAAGCGACCCGACTCCGGTGATATCCGCTTATTCGGTGAAAACATCGCTACGCCAAAACCGCAACATCGTCAGCAAACAGGCCTAGTTGATCAACATCCTTATATGTTGCCTGGCACTGTGGCAGATAATATTCTTCTGGCGTTAAAGCTCCAAAAAGTCGATAAGTCATTTCACCAGTCCCGGCTACAACACGTATTGGAAACCGTCAATTTAACCCGGCTGGCCAATCAACCCGCCAGCACATTATCCGGTGGCGAACAACGCCGTGTTGCTATCGCCAGAGTGTTAGCCTTTGAACCGGAGATATTGTTGCTGGATGAGCCGTTTGCCAATCTGGACAGCCTCCATCAACGTCAGTTGGAGGATGTAATCAATGAGATAAGCGCCAGTGGTAAACGCACCGTACTGTTTTCAACGCATGATCGGGTGCAGGCCTCGGCCATAACACCTCACACTATTCAACTGCTTAAAGGAAAACCCATTTCAGCTCCTTTGCTGAATCTTTTTCATGGCTATTATGATGGCGAAATATTTCATACCAATGCGCTAAAAATCTTTGCCGCAGAGGGTTCTGCCTCCGCAAGACATATTGCAATTGATCCCCTGGCAATAACCATCAGCACGCACCCGCATTCTGATACCAGTGCCCGAAATCAATTGCCAGGCAGACTTATCGCCATCAGTGAATCGGGCAAAGCAATTCGCCTGACCATTGATTGTGGAGAGAAATTTGAAGTCATTATCAGTCATCAGGCTTTGTCCGCTTTACAACTCACATTGGGTAATTCTGTGTGGTTAAGTTTTAAAGCCACGGCGGTTACCTTATTGTGATTTTTTATTTTAGAGAGACGTATAGGCAACGGCGCGACGATTGCGGTAACATAAACTCATGGTCACAACATTAAAACTAAAAATTAAGTGAAACCCTCATTACAGCTACGTATTGGTCAAAGCCTGTCGATGACGCCTCAGTTGCAGCAAGCGATCCGTTTGTTGCAACTATCTTCCCTGGAATTGCAGACTGAAATTCAGGAAGCACTCGAAACCAATCCCCTGTTGGAAGTCGAGGAGGATTACGATTATGACGAGCCCGGTATCGCTCGTCGTGACGAAGATAATGGCAGTCGCGAAATCAGCGAACTGGAAAACACCGATATTCCAGAAGATCTGCCCGTTGATAGCAAATGGGAAGATACCTACGATAATTCTCCGAGCATCAGCAGCTCAGGACCTTCCGGTGACAGCGATTTTGAACGTGATAATCAGGATGAAAGCAGCGATAGTCTGCAACAGCACTTACTCTGGCAGATGCGCCTCACACCATTTACCGAAACCGAACAGGCGATTGCCACCACTATCATTGACTCGATTGAAGATGATGGTTATCTGAAAACCACTCTGGAAGAAATTCAGCAAAGTCTGGGCGGAGAATTTGCTGAAGTAGAACTTGATGAAATTGAAACGGTATTACATCGGATTCACCACTTTGACCCGGTCGGTGTCGGCGCCCGCGATCTGCGCGAATGTCTGCTGATACAACTGCGTTTATATGAATCCTCCGTTGCCCTGAAACATATCGAATTATTGACCGAACTGATCGACAAACATCTGGATACGCTGGCTAAGCGCGATTACGCGCAGATAAAACGTACGCTGAAAGTCAGTGATGATGAATTAACCGATCTGGTGCGCTCAATTCAATTGCTCAACCCGCGTCCCGGCAGTAGTATCCAAACTGACAAAACTGAATATATCGTACCGGATGTCTATGCGATAAAAGTTCACGGCAAATGGCAGTTGTCACTTAACCCGGACAATGCTCCTAAACTGCAGATTGCCGAACATTACGCATCCTTAATAAATCGTGCCGATAGCAGTGAAGAAAACACCTACCTGAAAAATAATCTGCAGGAAGCACGCTGGTTTCTGAAAAGTTTACAAAGCCGTAATGAGACATTGCTGAAAGTCACGCAAGCCATTGTTGAACGGCAGCGTGATTTTCTTGACCATGGTGAAGAAGCCATGAAACCCTTGGTGTTAGCCGATATTGCCGAGACAGTGGAAATGCATGAATCCACTATATCCCGAGTCACCACACGCAAATATCTGCACACACCGCGCGGTATATTTGAATTGAAATTCTTTTTCTCCAGCCATGTCGGAACTGAAAGTGGCGGAGAATGTTCAGCAACAGCCATTCGTGCGATCATCAAAAAACTGGTCGCCGCAGAAAATCCAAGAAAACCTCTCAGTGACAGCAAAATTGCTGATATTCTGGGAGAACAGGGCATTAATGTCGCTCGCCGTACTATTGCAAAGTACCGTGAAACATTGGCGATAGCGCCCTCAAATGAGCGTAAGCGACTGGTGTAGAACCAGTTTTAGTCCACCAACAGGAGTGATGCATTATGCAATTAAATCTAAGCGGACAACATATCGATATCACTGACAGCCTCCGGGATCACGTCAATAAAAAATTCGAGAAACTCACTCGTCATTTTGATCACATGACCAACGTACATGTGGTGCTATCTGTTGAAAAACTTCGGCAGAAAGCTGAAGCAACCGTGCATGCCAGTGGAGCAGACTTATTTGCTTCTGACGAGCAGGAAAATATGTATACCGCTATTGAAAATCTGGTTGCCAAACTGGATCGACAGATCATTAAACACAAAGATAAAATCACTAACCACCATCAAGCTGATGGTGCAATTCAAAAACATAACGCTAGTTAAGGAGCGGTATTTTTCATGCTTATTGCTGCACTGCTCGTAAATGCGGACAACATCAGTTTCCACGATGAAGCTACCAGTAAAAAACGGGTGATCGAAAATCTCAGTCGGATGCTGGGAGCCAACACCAGTGCAGCGACTGCTGAAAAAATCTTTCAAGTTCTGCTTGAACGGGAACGTCTGGGCAGTACCGGATTAGGCAAGGGCGTGGCTATCCCCCACGCCCGTGTCCCGGATCTGACGCATACTGTGGCCGCCATGCTGACGCTGGAAACGCCCGTTGAGTTTGAAGCGGCTGATGGTAAACCGATTGATATTGCCTTTGGTTTATTGGTCCCTGAGGATGATACTGAACATCATTTACAGCATCTGTCCCGTCTTGTCACACTGTTCCGTGATGAAGAAGTTTGTAGCCGTATTCGGCAGGCCCCCAATGCGGAAGCCATTTTTGAATTATTACTTTCCATCGACGAAGACTGATTCACAATGTCTCTGCCAGCAGCCATAAATAGTCAACATGGCGTAATGCTTCATTATCAGGGAAAAGGAATTCTGCTAACGGGTGAGGCAGGTATTGGCAAAAGCAGTCTTGCGCTTGAATTGATTCATCATGGGGCGATTTTGATTGCCGATGATGTAGTGGATTTTTCACTGGAAGCTGATCAGCTAATCGGCCATTGCCCCAAAATGCTTTCCGGTCTATTGCATAGCCGTGAATTAGGCTTGATCGATATTCGCAAAGTATATGGTGAAGAGAGCTGGCGGAGCAGCTGCATTGCAGATTTTTGTATTGAGCTGAAATCAGTGCATCAACCTCCAGTCAGCGTCACCACACCAATTCACAGTAAATTTATTCTTGGTAAACCATTAGCAGTATTGACCTTATCTGTCCAGAATCCGGCATCATTAAAAACCCGAATTGACAGCTGGCTGGCAATGCAGAGTTCCCACCAACACAGCCATGCCAAAATGCAGCTCTGGCAACTGGCTAAAATGGCATTTTAAACACAGATATTTGCCTAAAAGGCTCATATCCATTACATTCATTGGCGGTAAACTGCCCTTCCAGTCTGACTTTTACTGGTGACCAAGAGAACCAAGATGACCGTAGGTATTTTGATCGTATCGCACAACCATATCGGCACCGAGTTGATAAACACGGCAAGACAAATGTTGTCCTGCTGTCCCTTGCCTACCAAAGTCATTTCTATCGAAGTAAAAGATAATCCCGACGCGATTCGGAAACAGCTTGATGGTGAATTGATTGGACTGGATCAGGGTAATGGTATTTTGATTTTGACAGATATGTTTGGCTCAACTCCTAGTAATATTGCCTGTGCGGTCTCTGATCGTGAAGATATTCGAATTGTTTCAGGGCTTAATCTTCCCATGCTAATCCGCGTTTTGAATTATCCAACCTTAAGCCTTGATGAACTGGAACACAAAGCAGTAAGTGGTGGCCAGGAAGGCATAGTTCGGTGTCATCATTCAGGATACCGTCCATGAAACAGGAACAGACTTTTACCATTATCAACCGACTGGGTTTACATGCCCGGGCTGCCGCCAAATTTGTCACCACAGCTTCTGAGTTCAATGCGGATATCCATGTTTCAAGGGATGACCGTCAGGTAAATGGCAAAAGTATTATGGGAGTGATGATGTTAGCAGCGGCCAAAGGCACTGAAATCCAGGTTACAGCAGAAGGCGATGATGCTGAACCTGCTTTACAGGCTATCGGTGAGCTGATTGCCAATTACTTTGGGGAAGGCCAATGACGCTTGAACTCCAGGGCATTGGTGTTTCCCGAGGCATCGCGATCGGCCGCGCACATATTCTGTTTCACAATCAGCCGGATGTACGTGAATACCTGATCCCTGCCTTTTCGATTGAACAGGAAGTTGAACGTCTGCTCGACGCCATTGAACAGGCCAAGCAGCAGCTCAAGTCGATACGTAATCATATTCCCGCCAACGCGCCTGCAGACGTAACCTCATTCATTGATACACATATTTTGATGCTCAATGACTCATCTCTGACCAAAGTCCCAGTCGAGATGATCCGCCAGCGTCGCTGTAATGCTGAATGGGCACTGCAACTTCAACGTGACGCACTGATCAACGTCTTCAATGAAATGGATGATCCCTATCTGCGAACCCGTCGTGATGATGTTGATCATGTGGTCAATCGTATCCATCGGATTCTGGCCGATCAGGAAGTTGCTGATCACGAAATTGCTGATGGACGGCTGAAAGGTCATATCATCATTGCTGAAGATTTGACGCCTGCAGATACCGTTTTAATGCAACATCAGGGTATTGCTGCCTTCGTCACTGAGCATGGTGGTGCGACTTCGCATACCACAATCCTGGCACGCAGCCTGGGTATTCCGGCCATTGTCGGTGTGGAATCTGTTCGTCGCTATGTGCAGGACAATGAGCCACTGATCGTCGATGGTGAAGCTGGCATCATGATTGCCGGTGCCGATGAAGGCACACTTAGAGAATATCAACAGCGGCGCATTGCTTTTGATGAACATATTTCATCACTCAGTCGCTATAAGTCACAACCGACCCGTACCCGCGATGGTAAAACCATTACGCTACTCGCAAATGCGGAATTGCCCGAAGACATTACGACTATCAGTAATGCCGGGGCACAGGGCATTGGACTTTATCGAACCGAATTTCTCTACATGAACCGTCTGGCACCACCCGAAGAGGAAGAACAGCTGGCGGCATATCGTGATGTGGTGGAAGGCATGAATAATCAGCCGGTCACCATTCGAACCTTCGACTTAGGCGCTGATAAAACCGTTGATGGTGGCCGTCATCTCACTCAAACAGTAGTCACAAATCCAGCGCTTGGTTTACGCGCCATTCGTTTGTGTCTGACTCAGCCGGCTATGTTTCGTACCCAGTTAAGAGCCATTTTACGGGCATCAGCCTATGGCAAAATCAAAATCATGTTCCCGATGATTTCCACAATGCATGAACTGTTGCAGGCACGTAACTTACTTGAGCAATGCAAACTGGAACTGGACAGAGAAGGACTGGAATATGATCATCGGGTTGAAATTGGTGCCATGATCGAAATCCCTGCCAGTGCAGTTTGTGCGGAAATGTTTGCTCGCCATGTCGATTTCCTGTCAATCGGCACCAATGATTTGATTCAATATACTTTGGCAATCGATCGTATTGATGACACAGTCAACTATCTTTATGACCCATTGCACCCTGCCGTTTTACGGTTGATTCATATGACACTGGAAGCTGGCAGAAAATTTAATGTACCAGTATCAATGTGCGGTGAAATGGCTGGTGATCCTCGTTATACACGTCTATTGCTGGCAATGGGGCTGGAGCATTTCAGTATGCATCCCAATGCTTTGTTAGAAATAAAGCAAATCATTAACGAAACTGATTTGAGTTTATTGCCGAGTAATACCCTTAGCATCATGGAAGTTTCTGATGCACTTGAGGCGGATATGTTGCTTGAACAAATCAACGCGCCGATTCATCACTAAAGTCTGTTTATCTCAAATAACCAAATCTGTTGTGAGATAAACAGGCCTGACAATTTAACGCTATCCAGCACAAGGCAAGCAGGCTAAAATAGCCTGCAAAACCTCCCCGTACAAGAACCGACGCCACCTGGAACCGGATATGTCTGAGCTGGACCAACATCGCAGTCTCAATCACTCGCTGAATGCATTTTCCGAGGCGCTAAAAAGTGGACGATTCGTCAGAATGCGCCGCTTATTAGCCAGCCTGCATCCCGCTGAAACAGCACATTTACTGGAATCTTTGCCGCCAGCCGAACGTCTGGTTTGCTGGCCGATCATTAACCCCGAATTACGCGGTGAAGTACTTTCCTATATTGGTGAAGATGTTCGTACAGGTCTGATGACCAACATGGACACGGCTGATCTGTTAAGTGCGACTGAAGATCTGGATACCGATGACGTCGTTGATATCTTGCAGGATCTGCCCGGCCATGTGATGCAGGAAGTTTTGCGGGCCATGAACTCGCAGCGCCGACGTCGGGTTGAAGCCATTCTGGCTTATGAGGAAGATACTGCCGGTGGTCTGATGAACACCGATGTGGTCACGGTGCGTTCTGACATTACCCTGGAAGTGGTATTACGTTATTTGCGTATGTACGGCGAATTACCTGAAAACACGGATAGCTTGTACGTTGTTGATCATCAGGATAAATATCTCGGTACTTTACGTTTGTCGCAGGTTGTCAGTCGCAGTCGTTCGCTCACTGTACGCGAAGCGATGTCACATCAGGTTGAGCCAATTCCGGCCAATATGTCTGACCACGATGTGGCACACCGTTTTGAAAAACACGATCTGATTTCTGCCCCCGTAGTAGATAAAGACAACCATCTGCTGGGCCGTATCACAATCGATGACGTGGTAGACGTTATCCGCGATGAAGCCGAACACTCTTTATTGAGCATGGCCGGTTTGAGTGAGGATGAAGACACATTTGCGCCGGTCAAAAAAAGTATCCATCGCCGCTCGGTATGGCTCGGCATCAACCTGCTCACCGCTTTTCTCGCCGCATGGGTCATTGGTCTGTTTGATACTACCATTGAAAAACTGGTGGCATTGGCAGTATTAATGCCGATTGTTGCCAGCATGGGCGGCATTGCCGGTAGCCAGACATTGACATTGGTGATTCGCTCCATGGCTTTAGGGCAACTGAATGATAAAAACCAGCGATGGTTGTTACGTAAGGAATTTCTGGTCGGCATGGCTAATGGTGTGATTTGGGCAATAGCAATCGCTTTTGTTACTTATCTGTGGTTTGGTAATTTTTTACTGGGAATCATGATTGGCGCGGCCATAATTGTTAATATGACTTGTGCTGCACTTGCAGGCGTCATAATTCCATTGGGATTGAAACGTATTGGTATTGATCCCGCATTGTCCGGCAGTGTGTTACTGACCACTGTGACAGATGTCGTCGGATTTATGGCTTTCCTTGGATTTGCTACTTTATTTATTGTTTAACTCGGATATTTGATTATGTCAGGCAACAGTTTCGGAAAACTATTTACCGTCACCACCTTTGGTGAAAGTCACGGTACAGCGATAGGTTGTATTGTGGATGGCTGCCCACCGGGACTTGAATTGTCTGAAGCCGATCTGCAGGGAGATCTGGATCGTCGTCGTCCCGGTAAAAGCCGTCATGAAACACAACGTCGCGAACCCGATCAGGTCAAAATTCTTTCAGGCATTTTTGAAGGCAAAACCACCGGGACTCCCATTGGTTTGTTGATTGAAAATGTGGATCAACGTTCAAAAGATTACGGCAATATTGCAGAGCAATTTCGCCCGGCTCATGCCGATTATGCCTATCAGCATAAATATGGTTTCCGTGATTACCGGGGTGGTGGTCGCTCCTCAGCTCGTGAAACTGCAATGCGAGTCGCCGCGGGCGGTATTGCCAAAAAATTTCTCAAACAACGATATGGTATCGAAATTCAGGGTTACCTGAGTCAGCTCGGACCGATTAAAGCTGAAACACTGGATTGGTCGCATATCGAAAACAGTTTGTTTTTCAATCCGGATCCGAAGATTGAAAGTCAGTTGGAAGACTATATGGATGCCCTACGCAAGGAAGGCAATTCAATTGGTGCTCGTATCAATGTCATTGCCCGCCATGTCCCCCCCGGTCTGGGTGAACCTATTTTTGATCGACTGGATGCTGATATTGCTCATGCGATGATGAGTATTAATGCCGTTAAAGGTGTTGAGATCGGTGCAGGTTTTGAGTCGGTTACTCAAAAAGGCACCGAACATCGTGATGAAATAACCCCTGAAGGCTTTCTGAGCAACCATGCTGGCGGTACGCTCGGTGGAATTTCCAGCGGCCAGGATTTACTGGTCAGCATGGCACTCAAACCTACATCCAGCTTGCGCATACCGGGTCGCAGTATCAACACACGTGGTGAGCCTATTGAAGTGGTTACACATGGCCGTCATGATCCCTGTGTGGGCATTCGGGCTACACCAATCGCTGAAGCTATGCTGGCATTGGTGTTAATGGACCATGTATTACGTCAACGGGCACAGAATATGGATGTCACGACTGATACACCAATTATTCCGGCGCAAGCCTGATCTGATCGCTGGTGCCTTTTTCTGCTCTACCCTACTGGCGACTGTCAGGATTTTATCTTTTTTATTTTGCTACTCTGGGTATTCTGGTTCCCTACTGGGGCCTCTACCTGCAGTGGGAAGGCTTCAGTGCCAGGCAGATTGGTGAATTAACCGCCATTCTGCTGGCCACCCGCATTATTGCACCAAATGTCTGGGGCTGGATTGCTGATCATCGTGGTCAGCGAATGCGTATTGTACGACTGGCAAGTTTTCTCAGTATTTTGGCTTTCTCTGCCATTTTTATCTCGCAAAGTTATTACTGGATAGCCGCTGTACTGATGCTATTCAGTTTTTTCTGGAATGCGTCACTTCCCCAATTTGAAGTCACTACCCTGCAGCATCTGGGCGAGTATAGCCATCATTACAGCAAGATCCGTGTGTGGGGATCTATCGGCTTTATCTGTGTAGTGGTGTTGCTCGGTTGGCTGTTAGATCGTTACGATGCCGGCATCGTCCCCTATGCCTTGCTGGTATCAATCAGTGGTATCTGGTTAATCAGCCTGACCGTTCCTGAATTAGCAAGTCGTCATCTCAGTCTCAATCACATCCCTATAAAGCAATTACTTAAACAACCTGCAGTGCGGGCATTTTTAGCCATCTGTTTTTTAATGCTGGTCAGCCATGGACCCTACTATACGTTTTACAGTATTTATCTTGAACAGCATGGATACAGCCGCACTCTGATCGGACAGTTATGGGCGTTGGGTGTGGTAGCAGAGTTAATGGTATTTCTGGTGATGCACCGCTGGTTACCACGCTTTGGCATACGTAAAGTGCTACTGGCCAGCCTGCTGCTGGCAGCGCTTCGTTGGCTGTTGATTGCGCTATATGCCGATCAGATTTTTATATTGATTGCCGCACAATCTTTACATGCGGCCAGTTACGGTGCCTATCATGCCGCTTCAATAGCATGGTTACACCAACATTTCACCGGCCGCAATCAAGGACGAGGACAGGCGCTTTACAGCAGTATGAGTTTTGGTGCCGGAGGTGCGGTGGGAAGCTTATTAAGCGGTTATTTATGGATTACCCCCGGACCGGAAATGACTTTCATTCTGGCGGCACTAACGGCTTGCACTGCATTTCTAATTGGTTTTGTATGGCTTAAAACAGCTAAATCCATTGCTGGAAAATAACCATTCAAATAACGTGGTAAGCTTCCCATAAGTACTGCAAAGCCGCTATACTCCTGCGTTGATAATTTCAAAAGCCAACAGTGCTCATGCACTGCTTCTGACTAGGTGGGATATGCATTTCTCAATTAAGAAAGGGCTGACATTGCCCCTTGCTGGTGCCCCGGAACAAACAATTAGCCAGGCTAATCCGGTCGCATCGGTTGCTGTGTTGGGTCACGAATACGTCGGGATGAAACCGACTATGCTGGTTGAAGAAGGGCAGCGGGTTAAATTAGGTGAAGCCTTGTTCACCGACAAGAAAATTCCCGGTGTGACTTATACAGCTCCAGGCTCAGGCGTGATTAAATCCATCAACCGTGGCGCTAAACGCGCATTACAATCTGTGGTAATTGAGCTAGAAGGTGATGATGAAATCACTTTTAAACATTACTCCCCGAAAGAACTGACGTCGCTCAGCCGTGAGCAAGTCCAGGAAAATCTGGTGGCGTCGGGTTTATGGACAGCATTACGGACACGGCCGTACAGTAAAAGTCCGGAACTGGATAGCGAACCTAAAGCAATATTTATTACTGCCATTGATAGCAATCCACTGGCCGCTGACCCCAATCTCATAATTAATGAGTACGCTGACGATTTTCGTAATGGTTTGACAGTACTCAGTCATTTGACTAGCGGTAAATTGTATCTATGCCAGTCACCACAGGCTGCATTACCGACTCCTGATCTCAAAAATCTTGAAACCCCGACTTTCTCGGGCCCTCACCCCTCTGGTCTTGTTGGAACTCATATCCACTTTATCGAGCCGGTTAGTGTCAAAAAAACCGTATGGCATATCGGTTATCAGGATGTCATTGCTGTAGGAAAACTATTCACCACCGGTCACCTCTGGGTAGAACGAATTATCTCGCTGGCAGGCCCCATGGTAAATAAACCTCGGTTAATTCGCACACGACTGGGCGCCAATACTGAAGATTTAGTCCGTGGCGAAGTTCAGAATGTTCGTTCCCGTGTCATTTCCGGATCAGTTTTCAATGGTCATACAGCCAATAACTGGGCCGCTTTCCTGGGTCGATTTCATTCTCAGATATCTGTGCTTGAAGAAGGCACCCACCGTGAAGTATTAGGCTGGATTCGTCCAGGCGGCGCCAATAAATATTCCGCATTGAATGTGTTCTTCAGCAAAGTTTTCGGCAAAAAAGATTTACCGTTGACTACCTCACAAAATGGTAGTCCGCGAGCCATGGTGCCTGTTGGTGTATTTGAAACGGTTATGCCACTGGATATTTTACCCACGCAACTGCTGAGAGCTTTACTGGTCAGAGATACTGATTCTGCTCAGGCTCTGGGGTGTCTTGAGTTGGATGAAGAAGATCTGGCCTTATGTTCATACGTCTGCTCTGGCAAATATGACTATGGCCCAGCGCTGAGAGCCAATCTTACACAAATAGAAAAAGAAGGATAACCATGGCGCGTTTAAGACGATTCCTAGACCGGATAGAGCCATCATTCCAAAAAGGCGGACCATACGAAAAGTATTTTGCTGTCTATGAGATGATCGACACATTCATCTATAGCCCGGGCGATGTAACTCGTGGCTCCCCGCATGTTCGAGATGGTATCGACCTTAAGCGGGTAATGAGTTATGTCGTGCTCGCGACCCTGCCCGTATTAATGCTGATGTTATGGAATACCGGCTATCAGGCAAACAGCGCGATGGCCCAATTGGGTATGTCGACACTGGAAGGCTGGCGTGGCTGGATTCTGACCAGTTTTGGTATCGGTTACGATCCTAATAGCATGTTCTCTAATATGTTCCATGGGCTTTTATATTTTTTGCCGATATATCTGACAACATTGATTGCCGGCGGTACCTTTGAAGTCATTTTTGCTGCTGTGCGAAATCATGAAGTCAATGAAGGCTTTCTGGTTACCTCCATGCTTTACAGTCTCACCTTACCGCCATCTACGCCTCTGTGGCAGGTTGCTCTTGGTATTATCTTTGGTGTGGTGATTGGTAAAGAAGTGTTTGGTGGTACCGGCAAAAACTTCCTGAATCCTGCATTAACCGGCCGTGCATTTTTGTACTTTGCCTATCCGGCACAAATGTCCGGAGATGCTATCTGGACAGCAATTGATGGTTATACCGGCGCCACTCCTCTTGCCCTGGCTGCCCTGGGTGGTTTGGAAGCTGTGACTGAAGCGGGTTATACCTGGACACAAACCTTTATTGGTCATATGCCTGGTTCGCTGGGTGAAACATCTACTCTGGCTATTTTACTTGGAGCGGCTTTCCTGCTGTATACCCGGATTGCCTCTTTTAGAATTATTTTCGGTGTGTTTATCGGCATGGTTGCCACGACCTGGCTGTTTAATATGATTGGCAGTGAGACCAATCCAATGTTTGGTTTGCCCTGGTACTGGCATTTATCACTGGGTGGTTTTGCCTTTGGTATGGTTTTCATGGCCACGGATCCGGTTTCTGCAGCCATGACCAACAAAGGCCGCTGGATCTACGGCATTCTGATTGGTTTTATGACTGTGCTGATACGGGTCATCAATCCTGCCTTCCCCGAAGGTATTATGTTAGCCATATTGTTTGCCAATATATTTGCCCCTCTTATCGACTATTTTGTCGTTCAGTCCAACATTAAACGAAGACTACAGCGAAGCTAACCATGGCAGAAATTACTCGGAAAAAAGGTTTTTTTGGACAGCTGATGCAGCGGCCCAATGATGACCCGACAAAAACCATATTTATTGCAATCATGCTGTGTTTGGTCTGTTCGGTCATGGTGTCGACGGCAGCCGTAGCACTCAAATCCAAGCAGGTTGTAAATAAAAAGAATGATATTCGGCAGAACATACTGGCCGTTACCGGACAGTATGAACCCGGCATGGACATGGAAGTTGCCTTTGAACAATTTGAAGTCCGATTAGTTGACCTGGCATCCGGGGAGTTTGCGGAAAACGATATTGATCCGACGACGTATGATCAGCGCAAAGCCTCCGGGTCGCCAGATTTAGGAGTACGCCTCGGTAATCGTGAGGATATTGCCGGAATCGGCAGCAGAGCCAAATACGCACCTGTTTATATTCTGCGTCAAGGTGATGAAATCGAACAACTGGTCATTCCGGTTCATGGTTACGGCTTATGGTCGACTATGTACGGTTTTCTCTCCCTGGAGAGTGACTTTAATACCATTCGTGGTTTGCGTTTTTACGAGCATGCAGAAACGCCAGGCCTGGGCGGCGAAATAGAAAACCCACGCTGGTTAGCCAAATGGGAAGGTAAAAAAATATTTGATGCAAATGGCAATGTGGAATTCAGAGTTGTTCGGGGTTATGTCGACAACAATACGCCACAAGCTGAGTATAAAGTCGATGGATTATCCGGTGCTACTCTGACCAGCCAAGGTGTATCCAATATGATGGTCTTCTGGTTAGGTGAAAATGGATTTGGTCCTTTTTTGCAAAACATGCGTTCAGACATGGGGAATAACTGATGGCAAGCCAAGCAAAAACCAATGTTATCGACCCGTTAATCGATAACAACCCTATTACATTACAAGTATTGGGAATCTGCTCCGCATTAGCGGTGACAACCAATATGACTGCGGCGCTGATCATGTGTATCGCCTTGACGACGGTTGCTGCATTTTCAGGCGCGATTATCAGTATGATTCGTCATCATATCCCGTCAAGTATTCGCATCATCGTTCAGATGACGGTCATTGCTTCACTGGTCATTATCGTTGATCAGATTCTCAAAGCTTACGCTTACGAGGCAAGCAAACAATTATCTGTGTTTGTCGGTTTGATCATCACCAACTGTATTGTTTTAGGCAGAGCAGAAGCCTATGCCATGAAAAACTCGCCGGGAATGAGCTTTCTTGATGGTTTAGGTAATGGTCTGGGTTACAGTTTAGTGTTGCTGGTTGTCGCCTTCTTCCGTGAATTACTGGGCGCTGGCAAACTGTTTGGGCAAACTATTATTCCTGTCGCTAACGAAGGTGGCTGGTATATGCCCAATGGTTTGATGCTGCTGCCACCCAGCGCATTTTTTATTATCGGCCTGATGATCTGGGCGATTCGTAGCTGGAAACCACAACAAGTTGAGGCGCCGGACTATCAGATTCACCAGGTACACCGCACGGAGGTTTTGTAAATGGAGCATTATCTCAGTCTGTTTATCCGCTCAATTTTCGTCGAGAATCTGGCTCTGGCTTTCTTTTTGGGGATGTGTACCTTCCTCGCAGTATCGAAAAAAATCGAAACCGCTCTGGGCTTGGGTATCGCGGTTATTCTGGTTCAGGCAATAACCGTTCCAACCAATAATCTGATTTATCAATACCTTCTTAAAGAAGGCGCCCTGTCATGGGCAGGTTTACCAGATGTTGATCTGAGTTTCCTGGGCCTGATCAGCTATATTGGTGTTATTGCCGCTATGGTGCAAATCATCGAAATGGCCATGGATAAATATGTGCCGGCACTCTATAACGCGTTAGGTATTTTCCTGCCTTTAATCACGGTGAATTGCGCCATTTTAGGGGGCACATTGTTTATGGTAGAACGTGATTACAATCTTGCAGAAAGTGCCGTATATGGTGTGGGAAGTGGTTTTGGCTGGGCGCTGGCTATCACTGCAATCGCAGGCATCAGAGAGAAACTTAAATATTCCGACGTTCCTGACGGCTTACAAGGCCTTGGCATCACCTTTATCACTGCGGGCTTGATGGCGTTAGGATTCATGGCATTTTCGGGGATTCAACTCTAATGGAAATCATTTTAGGCATCGTCTTATTCACGCTGATCATCATGGCGTTGGTATTCGTTATTATCAGCGCCCGCTCCAAATTGGTAGCGACCGGTGATATCGACATTATTGTCAATGATGAAAAAACGATTAAAACCAAGGCTGGCGGTAAACTTTTAGGGGCTTTAGCCGATGCCAACCTGTTTGTATCTTCAGCATGTGGCGGTGGTGGGACCTGCGCACAATGCAAGGTAAAGATCTTTGAAGGCGGCGGCTCTATTCTGCCCACTGAAGAATCACATATCACTAAACGTGAAGCCGCTGAAGGTGATCGGTTGTCTTGTCAGGTGGCCGTTAAACAAAACATGCGGATTCAGGTGCCGGAAGAAGTATTCGGCGTGAAGAAGTGGGAATGCACGGTTCGTTCCAATGATAATGTTGCCACTTTTATTAAAGAGCTGATCCTTGAATTACCTGAAGGTGAAAGTGTTAACTTCCGTGCCGGTGGTTTTATTCAGATTGAATGTCCGCCACATACGGTGGAATACAAAAACTTTATCATCGCCGATGAATATCGTCCAGATTGGGATCGCTTTGATATGTGGCGTTACAAATCCGTGGTGAAAGAAAACGTGGTTCGCGCCTACTCTATGGCCAACTATCCGGAAGAAAAAGGCATTGTAATGCTGAACGTACGGATTGCATCACCACCGCCTAATGCTGATGATGTGCCACCGGGAATCATGTCTTCATACATTTTTGATCTCAAAGCTGGTGATAAAGTCACTATTTCCGGTCCATTTGGTGAGTTTTTTGCCAAAGATACGGATAAAGAAATGGTATTCATTGGTGGTGGTGCCGGTATGGCGCCAATGCGTTCACACATCTTTGATCAGCTGCGCCGTTTGAAATCTAAACGTAAAATGACTTTCTGGTATGGTGCCCGCAGTCTGCGTGAGATGTTTTATACCGAAGATTTTGACGAGCTGGCCGCTGAAAATGATAATTTCACCTGGCATGTCGCTTTATCTGATGCATTGCCGGAAGATAACTGGACTGGCTACACCGGGTTTATTCACAATGTTATTTATGAAAACTATCTGAAAGATCATCCGGCTCCAGAAGATTGCGAATATTACATGTGCGGCCCACCGATGATGAACGCAGCTGTCATCAAAATGCTCGAAGATTTAGGTGTTGAACCTGAAAACATCATGCTTGATGATTTTGGAGGCTAATATGAATACTTTCCTCGCCACATTTTTTATTCTTCTGTTGGCTGTTATGGCCATGGCTATAGGTGTAATTTTTGGCCGTTCAGCAATAAAAGGTAGTTGTGGTGGTTTGAATCAGGTTGGACTGTCAGGAAGTTGTGGTGGTGCCTGCTCAATCCAGGAAAAAGAAGAGTGTGAAGCCCGGAAACGGGAAAAACAACAAAACTAATCAGCATCAGGGAGTAGTCCATGCTTGCATCACTCAAAGTAAAAGATCATATGAATGGCACCAAGATCACCTTCACTCCTGATATGGATGTGTTGCGGGCGATTCATCAGCTGATTGAGTTGAAAATTTCCGGGGCACCGGTAGTGGATCATCATGGCAACCTGATTGGTTTTCTCTCTGAAAAAGACTGTATGCAAGTCGCCCTTAATGCTGCTTATCAGGGCGAATCGGCCGGCAAAGTCGAAGAATATATGCATAATAAAGTTGAAACCATTGATTTTGAAGCTTCCATCATTGAGGTTGCCGAGAAATTTTTACAAACCGCTTACAAATGTTTGCCAGTGATCAAAGAAAATCGCTTAGTTGGTTCAATTACCCGACAAAATATTTTGAAGGCACTTGAGCTGACATCTAACCCGGATAGCAAACAGCCGGCAAAACAATCCACCAAACAAAATATTCATGTAAGCAATAATGTTTCCTGACATTTAGCTGGACTTCGCTACTAACAGCCGCCATGCGGCTGTTTTTGTTTATAGTGTTGTTAGACGACCAGTGGATTTTTTTGCATCAACAATTTAGTGTAAGCTTTGGATTAATTTAACCAGACCGACAGAGAAATTATGATCTATAACAGCATCCTCGACACTATCGGTAATACACCTATTGTTAAACTTAATAATATTGCTCCTGAGCACGTCGAAATGTACGTCAAAGTGGAAGCATTCAATCCGATGGCTTCGGTTAAGGATCGCCTTGCATTTGCCGTAATCGATGACGCTGAAAAACGTGGTGTATTAAAACCTGGACAAACTGTCGTTGAAGCAACATCGGGTAATACCGGCATTGCCCTGGCAATGGTCTGCGCAGCGAAAGGTTATCCATTTGTTGCCACGATGGTTGAAACCTTCTCCATTGAACGCCGGAAAATTATGCGGGCACTCGGTGCCAAAGTTATCCTCACTCCCGCAGCGGAAAAAGGGACAGGAATGGTGAAAAAAGCCGAGGAACTTGCTGAAAAACATGGCTGGTTTCTCGCCAGACAATTCGAAAATCCTGCTAATCCAGCTTTTCATCGAAATACTACCGCCCCTGAAATTCTTCGCGATTTTGCCGGTAAAAGGCTCGATTACTGGGTCTCAGGCTGGGGAACTGGCGGCACGTTAACCGGGGCTGGTGAAATGATAAAACTTGCCAGACCTGATACCAAAATTGTCGCCACTGAACCAGCTGCGGCATCGATGCTGGCAGGAGATGACTGGCATCCCCATAAGATTCAGGGCTGGACACCAGACTTCATTCCAGATGTATTAAATCGCGATGTTTATGACGAGTTATACCCTGTTACTGATGAAGAATCCAAAAGCTGGGCATTAAGGTTAGCCAGTGAAGAAGGAATCTTCTGTGGTTTATCTTGTGGCGGCACTGTGGCAGCCGCAATGAAAGTCGCTGAAAATGCAGAACCAGGTTCGGTTATTCTCGCAATGCTACCCGATACTGGCGAACGCTATCTATCAACTTATTTATTTGAAGGCATGAATGAAGGTTCCGATGATGAATGGCTGGCCAGCCTTGGCTAGCCATTCCAGTCTAATCCGTCAGTACCGCAGCGATAGCCACCGACCAGCAGCACGTATGATCAGCTCCTCCCACCAGATAGCTTTTTACTTTTTCACGTGATTTGAATTTCGACAGATAAGACATTAATACCGACCCGGGTACCACAAAATCATGATCGCCTATCAAATGTATCTGGGGTACTGCCTCTAATGCTGAGCTGTAATCAACTGGGTTTAATGAACCCGACAGAGGTGCTGAATCATTAAATTCGCTCCACCACTTATGATCAAGGTTGCCAGCAACGGTCACTAATAGTGCAACATCGCTCCTTTTTGATGCAATAATCGATGCAATTGCTCCCCCTCCGGAATACCCTACCAAACGTATTTGACTCGCTTGATACTGCTGTTTCATTATAGAAATTGCCATATCCATCGAATCCACTACGGCTTGAGAATATCGATGTGAAGTCCACAGCTCACGGTTACACGAGTTAAATCGGGTAGCTTTCAGATATTGACAGGGACGTCCTATATAGACACTGTCTCCTCCGGTTTCCTGCGCCAGCCTTAATGCCACGCCGGGTTCTCCATCACCTTCAATAAAAATATTAAGTATTTCAGCTTGCTTTAACTCTGGTGGTGTAAAGCCGATCATGATATGTGAACCGCCAGAAAGAATCAGACGATTCCATGTAGATATTTCATTCGCTTGTACTGAAAATGACAATACAAAAAGAAGCATGAACGTTTTCATGGAGCACCTCCGTTAAGGGTGACATGAAAAAATCTGCATAGATGATGCCAAATCCGTTCAACATGATTTTTATCTGGATTGCCCGATATTTTGCTAAAAGGCCCCAAACATGATTACATTTTCATTATGAAACCCATAATAAAACCATTTCAAGCCGATAACGAATACTATTTTATTGAAGGATGCTATATCAATGAACTGTCTAATGATATCGAAGATGAAGCGTTATCAATTGCTCAAGCAAGGGTTTCACCCGGAGTAACCACACAGTGGCACCGGTTAAAGTCAACCACTGAACGTTATGTGATTATTCAAGGTCAGGGAATCGTAGAGATCGGTGATTTGCCTCCTCATACCGTTACTTCGGGAGATGTTGTTATTATTCCTGAAAATACTCGCCAACGTATCACCAATGTCAGTAATGAGGATCTGGTATTTCTAGCATTATGTACCCCGCGATTTACAGCTGATAACTATCAAGAAGAATTGACCTAATTCAGATTATTGCTTCACATGGTGTATCCTTAATTCATATATAAAGTAAACAGGCACAAAAAAAAGCATTAACTCTTATATAAAGTCTGTTTGCTATATAAAATTTTCACCGGATGAATTTTCAAACATGGAGACAGTTCAACAATGGAGTTGAATTCAAGTATGAATGAAGTAAACACTGGAACACCCGCTATTTCACTTGAAGAAATTAATTTCCAGACGATGGCTGAAGATGCCCCAGTTACCCTTTGGCTAACTGATATACATGGCAATATAATTTTTACAAATAACCAATATAAAAATTTTATTGGACGAGAAAAAGTTGAAAAGATGGGTGGTAAAGCCTGGTTCAATGCCTTACATCCCGACGACCGTGATTATTGTCTGACTGTATTTAAGGATGCATTTGAGACTTACAAATCTTTTACCATGGAATACCGATTACGTCGTCGTGATGGTGAATACAGGCATTTTATCGACCATGGTGAACCCTATATCGATGGCCATGGCCGTTTTTCGGGTTTTGTTGGGTCCTCAACTGATATCACTGAACAAAAATTATCTGAAGATGAACTGAAAAAGTCTCATCAGGAACTCACACAATACAACTATGAGATGAATCTCATCAATCAGCTTAACTCTTACCTCCAGGTGTGCAGAGCTGTTGATGAAACCTACCCCATCGTTTCATATTATGCAGAACAGATCTTTCCAGATTGTACCGGTGCACTGTATTTGTTTAATGATAAGAAAACACTTGTTGAATCGATGACGACATGGGGCATAACAGATGATATTAAAAGTGCACCCGTCATAGCTCCTGATGACTGTTGGTCGCTACGTCAAGGTAAGGAGCACACTACTCTTGATAACGATGGCAGACTTCGATGTAAGCATGTCAGCGAAGGTGTGAGCAACTATATCTGTGAACCGATAATTGCCCAGGGTGAAATGCTTGGCATGTTACATATCGAATTTAATGGTGCAAAACATAAAGTAGGAGAAGAGAAAACCTATTACGTTGAGTCCAGAAAGCGTCTGGTGAAAATTACTGCTGATAACCTTGCTTTGTCACTGGTTAGCCTGAAACTCAAAGAAGCTTTACAATCACAATCAGTACGTGACCCATTAACCTCTCTGTTTAACAGACGTTTCATGGAGGAAAGCCTTGAGCGTGAAATTCACAGATGTGCCCGAGCCCAGCATGGACTGGGTCTGATCCTCTCAGATATCGATCATTTTAAGAAATTTAATGATGATTATGGCCATGATGCTGGTGATCTGGTTCTTGTCGAATATGCCAATATTCTCAAAAATCATTTTCGCAGCAGTGATGTTATCTGTCGCTATGGTGGCGAAGAATTCATTATTATCATGCCTGATATTAACAAAGACCACTTGGTAAAGCGCGCCCAAATACTCTGTCAGGAAATCAGTTCACTGGAACTTTTATATCAAAATAAACCGCTACCAACGATCACAGCCTCCTGTGGTGTGGCCTATCTGCATAACACGCTTATCGAAAAATCAGACATAATCAAGGCAGCTGATGTCGCTTTATATGAAGCTAAAAATAACGGTCGAAATCAGGTGGTGGTTTCCGAAACGGAGTTTATTGATATTTAGCAAAATCCACCCCTATTTTTACAGGAGCAAAAACCGACCACTGT
>DEXE01000004.1 GCA_002363955.1 Methylophaga sp. UBA3192 | reverse complement strand
CAACCTTATTTAGGACGGGTCACAGACATAAAAAAGGGCAGGTAAAACCTGCCCTTTTTGTTATGTCGAGAATGACTTAGTTAGAATTATTAGTGAATTCTGGGTATGCTTCCATACCACATTCCACCAAATCCACACCTTCGTATTCTTCTTCTTCGGTCACACGCAGACCCATAATCATTTTCAGTACACCCCAGACAATTAAGCTGGCAACGAATACCCAAACAAAGATGGTTACTGCACCGATGATTTGTGCTGAGAAAGTGGCATCTGGATTAGTCAGTGGCACTGCCAGCAGACCCCAGATACCCACTACACCATGCACAGAGATGGCGCCGACAGGATCGTCAATCTTGATTTTATCCATAAAGACGATTGAGAACACCACAATGGCGCCACCAACTGCACCGATAATGGTTGCAATTAATGGAGTAGGTGTATCAGGGCCAGCGGTAATAGCCACCAGACCTGCCAATGCACCATTCAGAATCATGGTTAAATCCGCTTTGCCAAACAGCAGCTTGGCAACGATAAGCGCAGCAAGCACACCACCGGCCGCCGCCGCATTGGTGTTCATGAAGACAACGGCAACAGCGTTTGCATCAGCAACAGAGGCAGTCGCTAAGACTGAACCACCGTTAAATCCAAACCAACCCATCCACAGAATGAATGTACCCAGAGTGGCTAAAGGCAGGTTTGCACCCGGAATCGGGCGAACTTCACCATTAGGACCGTATTTACCCTTACGAGCACCCAATAAGATAACGCCTGCTAATGCTGCAGCAGCACCGGCCATGTGAACGATACCTGAACCGGCAAAATCGAGATAACCAATATCACCCAGGTTGAACAAACCAAATACATCTTGTCCGCCCCATGTCCAACTACCTTGTAAAGGATAAATAAAGCCCGTTAAAACGACGGCAAATGCAGCAAAGGACCAAAGTTTCATACGTTCAGCTACAGCACCCGAAACAATAGACATTGCAGTCGCAACAAAAACTACCTGAAAGAAAAAGTCTGCAGAGGGAGAGTATGTCCACTCATCTGCAACACCATCTTCAAGAATCCCGGAGAGGAAGATTGCGCCATCGTACATAATGCTATAACCGACAATCATGTACATGGTGCAGGCAATAGCAAACAACATAACGTTTTTAGTCAGGATTTCAGTGGTATTTTTTGCCCGAACCAGACCCGCTTCAAGCATAGAAAAACCAGCTGCCATCCACATGACAAAGGCACCACTTATTACGAAATAAAAGGTATCTAAGGCATATTGGAGTTCAAAGATTTCATTTTCCATTATCAATACTCCCTAAGCTTACAGGGCATCTGGGCCGGTTTCGCCTGTGCGAATCCGAACCACTTGCTCAAGTGGGTAAACGAAGATTTTGCCATCACCGATTTTGCCAGTGTTAGCACCCTTGATGATAGCTTCGATAACCTGTTCAACGATGGCATCATCAATTGCGATTTCCAGTTTTAACTTCGGCAGGAAATCGACAACGTACTCCGCACCTCTGTATAACTCAGTGTGCCCCTTTTGACGTCCAAACCCTTTTACTTCAGAAACCGTTAAACCTTGCACACCGATTTCGGAGAGTGATTCACGGACATCATCAAGCTTGAACGGCTTGATAATAGCTACAACTTGTTTCATAAGCGTATTCCTTCTTTAGAATAATCGCCCTGCAATAGCAGGGCGATTCACAGATAAGGTCTTAGAATGTTTTCGAAACACTGAAAGAAAAGATATTGTCGACCAGATCTTTATCACCAGCGAAGTCTTCACCATCACTGTCAGTGTCAGTCCATGTTAAGGCGAAATCCAGGTCAAACATGGTTTTAGAAACACCAATCAGATAATCAGTGTAGCTTTCACCGATATCGCTATCTAAGTCCTGATAACCGATACCAGCCATCAGGGTGATGTCATATGGCAGACCGTATTCAAAACCAAGATTATAGTATGTGCCGTCTTCATCCAGATTCAGGAAGTTGCTGGAGTGTGCAATACCGAAACTGAAATAACTGTAGCTTAAGCTACCGTAGATTTCATTAAAGTCAGCACCGCCACCTGTACCAGGATAGTAGTAACGAATCGCACCGATATCATAGCCGATACCAGTTTCGCCAATTTCATTGGCAAAACCACCGTAAAGGTTGAACTCTGAACTAAAATCGGCATCATCAAAATCTACATTTGATGCCCAGGTACCGACATACAATCCAGAGGCATGGCCGTAATCAATCCCGCCTTGAATGGTTGGGTTGTTATCGGTTTGTGAAATACCACGGAAAATGTAATCACTACCTATTAAGACGTTGGCTGTTACTGAATGTGCACCGTCTTCGCTTTCCCATGCCATTGCTGATGAAGTCGCTAAAACTGTTGTGGCAGCAAGACACATTGCTGAGAGCGTTTTGAATTTCATGTATATCTCCTCGTTTGAATTGTTTTAGTCTTTTTTGAATCCGATGCGTTGATTTTTTACAACACCGTGTATTCAGACTGCCACAACTAACGCAGTTTACATGCCAGTTTTAAAAAGTATTTATAATTCAATTAGATATGGTAATTTGCGGCAAATATTTCATTACTGAAAGGATTATTTTGGTGCGACCATGAAAATCCCACGCCCAAAATTGGTGCAAAATTCTGTTAATGAAGATTCATAGCGGGCTTGTTATGATGCGTGCACCAAAGTCTATGAGAACAAAATATGAATTACCCGCAGATTGATCCTGTTGCGCTTGAGCTCGGTCCATTGGCCATTCATTGGTATGGTTTGATGTATCTGTTTGGTTTTGTCGCGGCCTGGATGCTAGCCAGATGGAGAGCGAATGATTATGGCTGGGAAAAATCTCAGGTAGAAGATTTGCTTTTTTATGGCGCGATCGGGGTGATCCTGGGTGGCAGGATTGGTTACGCCTTATTCTATGATTTACTCAATGTTATTAATAATCCACTGAACCTGTTTAAAGTCTGGCAGGGAGGCATGTCTTTTCATGGAGGCTTGTTAGGAGTTTTGATAGCCATCTGGCTATTTGGTCGAAAATCCGGAAAATCTTTTTTTGAAATCAGTGACTTTGTTGCACCATTAGTACCGTTAGGCTTATTTTTTGGGCGGATAGGTAATTTTATTAACGGGGAATTATGGGGCAGAGTATCGGATGTCCCCTGGGCAATGGTGTTTCCGACAGGAGGACCGCTGGCTCGGCATCCTTCACAGCTCTATCAGGCATTGTTGGAAGGCTTGTTGCTATTCGTTATTTTGTGGTGGTTTTCGGCCAAAACGCGTCCACGGGCGGAAGTATCAGGTCTGTTTTTATTAGGATATGGCAGTTTCCGCTTTGCAGCAGAATTTTTCCGGGTGCCCGATCCGCAATACGGCTATCTGGCGTTTGACTGGTTTACTATGGGGCAGCTGTTATGTGTTCCGATGATCATAGCCGGATTGGTTATGATGTTTTGGGCTTATCAACGATCTAATCCAGCAAAATCATCAACCAGGTAGCAGCACTCAATAACAAAGTCAGTAACACAGCAAGCGATCCATAGTCCTTGGCTCGGCCAGACAGTTTGTGTACATCGGTGCTTACCCGATCAACAACACACTCAATGGCCGAGTTAAGTGCCTCAACAATCAGTACAGCCACTAATGAGGCAATCATCAACAGTCTTTCCGCGGGTGTAACATCAAGAAAAAAACTGACGATTCCCAGCAATAACAGCAAAATAAATTCCTGCCGGAAGGCAGATTCATAACGAATTCCGGCATACAGTCCTTGTAACGAATAGACTAAAGCAAACATTAACCTTTTTATGCCAGTGTTTTTTTCAATCATGAGATCTCTGCCGGATTGTGATAATCAAAATTAATGAAGATTCAGTCAGGCATTTTTGTCATAACTGAACCATAAATGATTGAAATATTAGGCAAAGATTATGACTGCCATGTTAAAATCTGTAGTCTTTTACAAGTTTTTTATCGCGGGTGAGTTATGCAGTATCAGGATCAATATGATGTGATAGTCGTTGGCGGTGGTCATGCCGGCACCGAAGCTGCGTTAGCGGCAGCTCGCCAGGGCGTAAAAACACTTCTGTTAACACAGAACATCGAAACATTAGGGCAGATGAGCTGTAACCCGGCGATTGGCGGGATCGGTAAAGGTCATTTAGTCAAAGAGATTGATGCATTGGGCGGCATCATGGCCAAAGCGGCTGATCTCGGCGGTATTCAGTTCAGAATTCTGAATGCCAGTAAAGGTCCGGCAGTGAGAGCTACTCGTGCCCAGGCCGATAGAATCCGTTATAAAGCCGCCATTCGTGCTGTGCTGGAGTCACAACCCAATCTCTATTTATTCCAGCAGGCTGTTGATGATTTGATCGTTGAAAACGGTCGCGTTGCCGGTGTTGTCACCCAGTCGGGTTTACGGTTTGGTGGTAAAGCCGTGGTACTCACTGTCGGTACGTTCCTCGGTGGTGTAATTCATATCGGTATGCAACGTCATCAAGGTGGTCGGGCGGGCGATCCTGCCTCTGTTGCATTGGCTGAACGTTTGCGTGCGTTACCTTTCCGCGTTGATCGTCTAAAAACCGGTACACCGCCCCGTATCGCCAGTAACAGTATTGATTATTCACAATTAGCCGAACAGCCGGGAGATAATCCGACACCAGTATTTTCATTTCTTGGCAAACGTGAACATCATCCGCAGCAGATTTCCTGTCATATCACCCATACCAATGAAAAAACGCATGAGGTGATTCGTAACAATTTGGATCGTTCACCAATGTACAGTGGCGAGATCGAAGGCATTGGTCCACGTTACTGTCCATCAATTGAAGACAAAGTGGTGCGTTTTGCCGATCGTAACTCACACCAGATTTTCCTCGAACCCGAAGGGCTGGACTGTAATGAAGTCTATCCCAATGGTATTTCCACCAGCCTGCCGTTTGATGTGCAATATGAGATCGTGCGTTCAATGAAAGGTTTGGAAAATGCCCATATCACTCGTCCGGGTTACGCTATTGAATACGACTTTTTTGACCCACGTGATTTAACACCGTGGCTGGAAACCAAACACATGCCGGGCCTGTTCTTTGCCGGTCAGATTAATGGCACGACGGGTTATGAAGAAGCGGCTGCCCAGGGTTTGATCGCCGGTCTGAATGCCGGTTTGCAGACACGTGAACTTGAGCCCTGGTATCCACGTCGTGATGAGGCCTATATCGGCGTATTAATTGATGACCTGATTACTTCCGGCACCAAAGAGCCTTATCGTATGTTCACCAGTCGGGCAGAATATCGTCTGATGTTACGTGAGGATAATGCCGATTCCCGTCTGACGCCGATTGGTCGTCAGTTAGGTATTGTCGATGATGCGCGTTGGGCGGTATTCAGTGCCAAGCTGGAAGCGATTGAGTCTGAAAACAACCGTCTGAATACCACTCGGATCTCCCCGGAAAAGATAGATCAGCAACGAGCCATTTCAGTGTTGGGTGAGCCACTGGCCAAAAGTAGCACAGCGATTGAATTATTACGCCGTCCCAGTGTGGATTATCAAGGCTTGATGACCTTATTGAATGAAGAGCAATTGGTCGCAGATGATGTGGCCGAGCAGGTGATGATCCAGGTGAAATATGCCGGTTATATCAATCGCCAGCAGAATGAGGTCAACCGTCTGCAACGTAATGAAAGCACCATATTGCCAGCCGATCTGGATTATCACAATGTGCGGGGTTTATCCAATGAAGTTCGTGAAAAACTGCAAAATGCCAAACCCCAGAGTTTAGGTCAGGCTGCCAGGATTTCCGGTGTCACGCCCGCTGCCGTCTCGTTGTTATTGGTGCATCTGAAACGTTCCGGATGGAGTGAAGCGAGCTGATGGGTTCAGATTTAAAAGCACAGCTCGATAAGGGCTGTGCTGAACTGCAATTACAACTTTCCGAAGAGCAAAAAACACAGCTACTGGATTATCTGGCACTGCTGCAAAAATGGAACAAGGTCTATAATCTGACCTCGGTGCGTGATCCGCAAACCATGTTGACGCGACATATCCTTGATAGTTTGTCATTAATTCCGTATCTGAACTGCACTAGCCTGTTAGATGTTGGGAGTGGAGCAGGACTGCCCGGTATTCCAATTGCTATCTGTTTTCCGCAAATGTCAGTCACCCTGCTCGATAGCAATATCAAAAAAACACGTTTTTTACAGCAGGTGAAAGCCGAGCTGAAATTGAATAATGTGACGGTAATACATGGCAGAGTAGAACAAATAACTTTGCCAAAATTTGACGTTGTAACCGCTCGGGCATTTGCCACAATCGCTGAGATTATTGATTTAGCCGCGAGACACTGCGATGATGCTGGCAGCCTGGTTTTGATGAAAGGCGTCTATCCGGAACAAGAACTCGCAGCAATTAAAAGCGGTTTCAAACTGCAGGATATTGTCACGCTGAACGTACCGGGAGATCAGGCTGAAAGGCATCTGGTAAGACTGATTAAGGATTAGCATCAGTGGGAAATATATTCGCGGTTACCAATCAGAAGGGCGGTGTCGGTAAAACGACCACCACAGTAAATCTGGCGGCTTCACTTGCTGATTCTGGCAAGAAAGTATTAATGATTGATTTAGATCCGCAGGGTAATGCGACCACCGGTTGTGGCATTGATAAAGATGCCATCGAAATCAGCAGTTATGACGTTATTATGGCTGAAGCCAAAGCCAGTGATGCGATCATTCGCCCGGAAGGCTTGGGTTTTGATGTGATGCCAACCAATACCGATTTGACGGCAGCAGAAGTCCAGTTGCTGGAAATCAAACTTCGTGAGCACCGGCTTAGATTGGCGCTGGAATCCAGTAAGGAAAAATACGATTTTATCCTGATTGACTGTCCGCCATCTTTGAGCATGTTAACAGTCAACGCGCTGGTCGCTTCAAAAGGTGTCTTGATTCCGATTCAATGTGAATACTATGCGTTGGAAGGACTCACCTCGTTGTTGCGTACTATCGAACGGGTAAAACAACGCGCCAACCCGGCATTGGAAGTCACCGGTATGGTGCGCACCATGTTCGATGCGCGTAATAATCTGGCCAATCAGGTGTCACGCCAATTGATAAGTCATTTCCAGGGTAAAGTCTTTCATTCGATAATTCCGCGTAATGTTCGCTTAGCCGAAGCGCCCAGCCATGGTCTGCCTGTGTTAAATTATGATCGAACTTCGCGTGGCTCAATTGCCTATATGGCTTTAGCCAGTGAATTGATGCGACGTGATAAAAAAGCGACAACGGCAAGCTAACACACAGGTATTCCTAAATATGGTAAGTAAAAAAAGAGGATTAGGCAGAGGACTGGATGCACTGTTAGGTGACGTCAATCAGGACGAAAACAGCCTGAATGACAGCTTGCAACATTTTCCGCTGGACATGATTCAACCCGGCAAATATCAGCCACGCATGGATATGTCTCAGGAATCCCTTGAAGAACTTGCCGACTCCATCCGTTCTCAAGGTCTGGTGCAACCGATTGTGGTGAGACCGATTGACGGCGGGCATTACGAAATCATTGCCGGGGAACGCCGCTGGCGGGCTTCCAAGCTGGCTGGCCTGGAAAGTGTTCCGGTTTTGATCAAAGATGTGTCGGATCGCAATGCAATCGCGATGGCATTGATTGAGAACATTCAACGCGAAAATCTCAACCCGATGGAAGAGGCCAATGCCTTGCATCGACTGCGTGAAGAATTTGAATTAACCCATCAGCAAACGGCTGAAGCTGTGGGGAAATCCCGCGCCACCATCACTAATTTACTGCGTCTGCGTAATCTCAATGATGATGTGAAAAAGTTGCTGGAAAACTGCGATCTGGAAATGGGCCATGCCCGAACGTTATTGGCTCTGGAAGGTAAAAGTCAGTCAGAAGCCGCTTTGCAGATCGTTGAAAAGGGTCTGTCTGTCCGTGAGACAGAACAGCTTATTCGTCGTCTGTTGAAATCCTCCCCTGCAGATAAACAGGAAGTCCCTCAGCCATCATTGGAAGAAATCGAGCGACTCGAACAGCGTCTTGCTGAAAAACTGGGTAAAGGCTTTAGTATCAAGCACCGCGCCAATGGCAAAGGAAAACTGGTTTTCGATTATTCCAATGTTGATGAGCTAAAACACCTGATTAAACAAATTGGGGTTTAAATAGATAGTCAGAGATCAATTTGCACAGAACGTGTGAAGTCTATGTTTCACTCTGGTGCAACTTTGTTTACCTTACTGCAAGTTAGATGACCTCCATTCAGCACCGTTTTTTCTAACGTCTCATTTTTAAAAGCATTCCATATCCATTCACGCGTGTCAGTCATTGCTGGACTGACAATTGCATAGCTCTGTTGAATCGACATTTATGGAATCAGCAATGAAACTGTTGGACAGAATATTTAATTCATCAGAGTTCAATGAGCCTCCGATTGCAAATTCTTTGGAGCAGGATGAGGCGACATCCCCCCAACAATTTTCTGAGGCAGAAAAGCGTTTTTATCGTTCCCTGCAATTAGTAAGCAGCCAGACAGCACAGCTTTCACGACAGATTTTCCGCGCGCTTGAGGTACAGCAAAACTTTTTATCAGAAATCGGCCAGCGTACTGACAAACTGGATAGTGAACTCAGGCAGGCTAATGATTACCTGAATAGCTCAAACTCTACGGTTGGCGCATTACAGGCACAAATAGACGTGGAAGTGCGGGATGTGAATGGCGCTGTCGGGCAGGCAATGCAAGACATATCACTTACCCTCAATGAAAAATCCAATAGTGTTACGCAAGTGCTGGATGGCATTTTGGAAATCGGGCGTGGCGTGAATATGCTGGCGCTAAATGCGGCTATTGAAGCAGCGCGTGCCGGGGAGCACGGCCGGGGATTTGCCGTCGTGGCTGATGAGGTTCGAAGACTGGCTGCCGTAACCATGGAGCAGGCGCAGCAAGCAGCCAAACAGCTGGATTTTACAGAGGTTAACACTGAACTGGATCATATCCGCGAAACCAATACCGAAAGACTGAACAGTTTTGTTGAGGTTATTCAATCTGCTACCGGTCAGCTCACCGAATTGTTTCAATCTATCAGTGAGCAACTGCGAGCGATTATGGAAAACACGGCGGTGATTTTTGAAACGCTGGATTTAAACAAAGGCGTTATGCAGCGCATACATGGCAAGAACAAGATCATTAACGATGTGGTTGAAGATATGTCCAGCGGTTTGGAAAAAATTGATATTCAGTCAGCGCAGATCGAGCCAGCCGTAAAAGCAATGGATAACACGCTGAAAAAACTCTTTTTAGTGCCGGATGCATCGCATGACCAACTCGATGATATTTTGCGGCGAGGAACATTGCGAGTGGCGATAGAACCCAATTTTGTTGGTCTGTCATTTCGTGAAAAACTCGGTGAGCCACTGAAAGGGCTGGATGTAGATTACGCCAGAGCATTTGCACGGTTCCTTGGCGTTGAATGTGAATTTATCGAAGCGCCATGGGATATGTGTACTGAATTACTTACCGCAGGTAAAAAATATGGTGAGCCGCCTGCAGACGTTGTGATCAGCGCACTTCCCCCATCCGCAGAATACGACAATGTTGCTTATTCCGAGGCCTATACCTATCTGCATTGGGTGTTGGCTCGCAGAAAGGGTGACAGCAATATCTCCCGGCTGGAAGATCTCAATGGCAAAGTAGTGGGTATTATCAATGATCCAGCCGCTTTTCAGGTGCTTGAAGATCAAGGTTTGCGCTGGAGTAGCAACGAAGGCAAAGCGGATGGACGGATTAAACTGGAAAATTTAATTGCCTATTCCGATCAGACACGAATTCATAATTGTCTGTCGGATGGCGTTGTCGACGCTTTTGGCGTAGATCTGCCTATTTATTACTGGGCCTGTGAAAATCCAGCCAGCCCCTGGTTTGGCAAGATTGAAATTATTCCGGGAAATATTGCACCGCAACCGTATTACTACACGATGGCCGTGAATGCGTGGGGATCAAGCTATCGGCTGTTGGCCAAAGCCAATGAATTTATTGCCTGGTTCAAACAACAGCCTGAACGTAAACAAATTGAGCAAAAATGGCAGGGGTCGCCAGTCAGTGGTGAAATCAGCTATCGCGATGAACCGGGTAATTTGATGGGAGAAGCGGAGCTTAAAAAGTTATATCAGGCGCATTGTTTAAAATTCGATCTGCAACCTAAATCCCTTGATCTTCAAGATTAAGCCGGGTTCCCAATGCATCACCTTTAAAAGCCTGATGAGCTGAAATAATGCTTTCTTCGGGAAAATATCACAGGCAAGTTTTTGCAAAACCAGAATCATAAATGGAATCTTTCACAGTGAAAAAATCAGGATTAAGCGAATTCATAAATCTGCAAATTTAATCTGCCTGAAATAAATTAAGCGAGATAGTCGTTGACCATGCAAAGCATAGGTCTATATAATTCCCTGATTTGCTTAAGGCAAAACTAAGATCCAGCGGATAAAAATGGAGCAATTAACTAGGGTCAGGCCCGTCAATCAGCTGCTAAAAACCCAGTTTATAGCGTTGCTGATCATAGTGGCTTGTGTCTCATGGTTACATGGCAAGGATGTCGCCATAGCCGTATGCTTTGGAGGCATGATTAGTGTGGCTAACACACTATTGCTGAAATGGCATTTACTGAGAACAGTCATGAAGGCTGGTGCCAATCCGGCAAAAAATCTCGGTGGCATATACAGGTGTATTGCAGAACGATGGGTTTTTACCCTGGCCATGTTTGTGGTTGGCTTCGTGGTGTTTGAATTTACCGCGTTACCGCTACTGCTCGGCTTCGTCGCGATACAAGTGGTTTTATTGTTTGGAAATATGAAACGGGCTTGAGACAAACATGGCGGAAGAATTAACAACTTCAGGATACATCAAGCATCACCTTCAGAATCTGACTTTCGGTCAGAAACACGAAGAGATAGAGCCGGGCGTATGGGCTCCGACAGGTGATTATGGTTTTGCGATGTCTTCTGGTGAGGCGGCGCAAATGGGTTTTTGGTCCATCAACGTCGACACCATGTTTATGTCGATTTTACTTGGCGGTTTGATGATGTGGTTTTTCCGCAGCGTTGCCAAAAAAGTCTCCGCCGGCGTCCCGACCGGCACACAGAATTTCGCAGAATGGATAATGGAGTTTATTGACGACACGGTTCGTGGTTCATTCAGCGGCGGTAAAAATACTCTGGTTGCTCCGATGGCATTAACCATCTTTGTCTGGGTTTTCCTGATGAACCTGATGGACTTAATTCCGGTAGATGTTATTCCCCTGGCCGTGGCTCACGGTGCATCAGCCATATTCGGTGTTGATCCGCACGATGTGTTCTTCAAAATCGTCCCGACAACCGATCCAAATGCCACGCTTGGCATGGCATTATTCGTTTTCTTACTCATGCTTTATTACAGTTTCAAAGTCAAAGGCGTCGGTGGTTTCGTTGGCGAACTGACCTTGCAGCCTTTTGGTAAATGGGCGCTGCCTATCAACCTTGTGCTGGAAACTGTCACCTTGATTGCAAAACCATTTTCACTGGCATTACGGTTGTTCGGCAACATGTATGCAGGTGAAATGGTGTTCATTTTGATCGCTACCATGTACGGTGCCGGTCTTGTTCTGGGTTCTTTTGCCGGTCTGTTACAGGTTGGCTGGGCGATTTTCCATATTCTGATTATTACGTTGCAAGCATTCATCTTTATGGTGCTGACCACGGTATATATGGATATGGCACATCAGGAACATCATTGAGTTTGATTGAGTTGTAACTTTATTTTTTTAGTCTTTAGACGTTCGTAGGAGAGAAAAATGGATATGGGTTTAGTTTATATTGCGGGTGCACTGATGATTGGTCTGGGTGCTCTGGGTGCGGCCGTTGGTGTAGGTCTGTTAGGTGGTCGCTTCCTGGAAGCTGCTGCTCGCCAACCTGAATTAGTGCCAATGTTGCGTACACAGTTCTTCCTGGTTGCGGGTCTGGTTGACGCGGTACCAATGATCGCTGTTGGTTTGGCAATGTATGTACTGTTCGCGGTAGCTGGTTAAGATCATTAACTCAACTCCCAATAGCGATAAACAAGAGGTACAGGCATGAATATCAATGCAACCTTGATAGGCCAGCTAATTGCCTTTGCGATTTTCGTCGCATTCTGCATGAAGTACGTCTGGCCGCCTATCATGCAGGCGTTGGAAGAACGCAAAAAGAAAATCGCTGATGGTCTGGCTGCGGCAGAACGTGGTCGTCATGAACAAGAGTTGGCAGAAAAACGTGCCCAACAGGTAATTCATGAAGCAAAAGATCAGGCAAGCGAAATCGTTTCTCAGGCACAGCGCCGCGGAAATGAAATTGTCGATGAAGCCAAAGGCACTGCGCGTACTGAAGGTGAGCGAATTCTCTCTTCTGCCCGTGCAGAAATTGAGCAGGAAGCGAACCGCGCCCGTGATGAACTGAGAGCACAAGTTGCGACAGTTGCACTGGCAGGTGCTGGCAAAATCCTTAGTCGTGAGATTGATGACAAAGCCCACACCGACCTGCTCGATGAGTTGGTCAGCCAAATCTAGAGGAATCATAGGATGGCAGAATCAATAACCATCGCTCGCCCCTACGCATCAGCCGTATTTGCGATTGCACAAGAAAAAGGCGACATGCAGTCATGGTCTGAGCTGCTTAGTGTACTGGCGCAATGCGCTGCTACTCCCGAGGTGCAATCCATATTGGTGAGCCCTGCGGTCAGTGATGAACAGGCAGTTAATCTGCTTGCCGATATCACTGGTGAGCTCAGCACAGATGCTCGTAGTTTTCTGCTGCTTCTGGCAGAAAACAATCGATTGCTGCTGTTGCCGGAAATTGCAGAGCTATATGAACAGTTACGCGCCGATGCGGAACAAATGCTGTCAGCCGATGTGATAACCGCACGGCCGTTGACGGATGAACAAAAAAGCAAGATTGCTGCTGCACTTAAAAAACGCCTGGGTAAAGAAATCACCCTCAGCGAAAGCGTAGACGAAAGTCTGCTGGGCGGCGCAATCATTCGGGCAGGCGATCTGGTAATCGATGGATCTGCCTTAGGTAAATTGAACAGACTGGCCAGCGCGATAAGCTAAGCGGCCCGTAAAGAGGAAACAGAGATGCAACTGAATTCAGCAGAAATCAGTGACCTGATTAAAAAGCGAATTGAAAGCTTTGACGGGGCTACTGAAGCACGAACAGAAGGCACCGTAGTCGGTGTTACCGATGGTATCGTGCGTATTCATGGTCTTGCCGATGTCATGTCCGGGGAAATGCTTGAGTTTCCAGGCAACACTTTCGGTATGGCTCTTAACCTGGAGCGCGACTCAGTCGGTGCCGTTGTTCTGGGCGCATACCAACATATTTCTGAAGGCGACAAAGTCAAATGTACTGGTCGTATTCTGGAAGTTCCAGTAGGTGAAGGCCTGTTAGGACGTGTTGTTGACTCACTGGGTAAACCAATTGACGGCAAAGGTGACATTCAAGCCACCGGCTCTTCTCCAATTGAGAAAGTCGCGCCAGGCGTTATCGCACGTCAATCAGTTGACCAGCCATTACAAACCGGTCTGAAATCAATCGATGCGATGATTCCCGTCGGCCGTGGTCAGCGTGAGTTGATTATCGGTGACCGTCAAACGGGTAAAACAGCGATTGCGGTTGATGCCATCATTAATCAAAAAGGTACAGGCGTTAAATGTATCTATGTGGCGATTGGTCAAAAAGCGTCTTCTATCGCGAACGTCGTTCGCAAGCTGGAAGAACATGATGCACTGGGTCACACCATCATCGTTGCCGCTTCTGCTTCTGATTCAGCTGCTTTGCAATTTATTGCGCCTTACGCGGGTTGCTCAATGGGCGAATACTTCCGTGATAAAGGCGAAGATGCACTGATCATCTATGATGACTTAACCAAACAAGCCTGGGCTTACCGCCAAGTATCTTTGTTATTACGTCGTCCACCAGGTCGTGAAGCTTATCCTGGTGACGTTTTCTACCTCCACTCACGCCTGCTGGAACGTGCAGCACGGGTAAACGAAGATTACGTAGAAAAAATCACTAATGGTGAAGTAAAAGGCAAAACCGGTTCACTGACTGCGTTGCCAATTATTGAAACCCAGGCCGGTGACGTTTCTGCTTTCGTACCGACCAACGTAATCTCAATTACAGATGGTCAGATCTTCCTGGAAACAGATTTGTTTAACGCCGGTATCCGTCCTGCGATTAACGCCGGTCTGTCGGTATCACGTGTGGGTGGTGCTGCTCAAACCAAGATCATCAAGAAACTGGGTGGTGGTGTTCGTCTTGATTTGGCTCAGTACCGTGAACTGGCAGCGTTTGCTCAGTTTGCTTCTGACCTTGATGAAGCAACCCGTGCTCAGATCAGCCGTGGTCAACGTGTAACTGAGTTGATGAAGCAGAAACAATATCAACCATTGTCAATTGCTGAAATGGCGATTTCTTTGTTCTCTGCCAACGAAGGCTTCCTGGATGATGTTGACGTTAGCAAAGTCGGTTCATTTGAAGCGTCATTGCTGTCAACCATGCGTTCACAGCATGCTGAACTAATGGACACTATCAACACTACTGGTAATTTTGATGACAATATCGCTGGCCAGATGCGCAGCGCGATTGAAAAATTCAAAGCCAACGGTAGCTGGTAAGCGAGGCATAATTCATGGCTAGCGGTAAAGAGATACGTACGCAGATAGCAAGCATCAAAAGCACGCAGAAGATCACCTCTGCGATGGAGATGGTGGCTGCCAGTAAAATGCGTAAGGCTCAGGAACGCATGGCGGCAACACGTCCTTATGCTGACAAGATTTTAAATGTCATTCAGCATCTGGCTTACGCCAATCCGGAATACAGACATCCTTATTTGCAGGATCGTGAAGAGAAACAACGCGTAGGTTATATCGTGGTTTCTTCGGATCGTGGTTTATGCGGCGGTTTGAACAATAATCTGTTCAAGGAAGTGCTGCACGAAATCAAATCCAAGTCAGATAAAGGCCTGCAGGTTGATATCTGTGCAATTGGTCAAAAAGCCTCAGCATTCTTCAGCCGCTTGCCAGTGAACATGGTTGCACAAGTCACCCAATTGGGTGATGCACCACGCGTTCATGAATTGATTGGTAGCATCAAGGTTATGTTGGATGCTTACGAGTCTGGTCATATTGATAGTCTGTACCTTGTTTATAACCAGTTTGTGAACACCATGACGCAGGAAGACACGTTTATTCGTCTGTTGCCTGCGACTCCGGGTGCGCCAAGCGAGGAAATGTCTCATCACTGGGATTATATTTACGAGCCGGATGCGAAAGAAGTTTTGGATGATTTGCTGGTCCGTTACATCGAGTCAGTGGTTTATCAAGGCGTTGTTGAAAACATTGCTTCTGAACAAGCATCACGCATGATTGCGATGAAAAATGCGTCTGACAATGCCGGCGATCTTATTGATGACCTGCAACTGGTTTACAACAAAGCTCGCCAGGCTGCGATTACACAGGAAATCTCTGAGATTGTTGCGGGTGCCGCTGCGGTCTAACTGAATTAAAAGGGCTGAGCAGCCCGAACTTATTTGAAAGAGGAAGCAAGATGAGCTCTGGAAAGATTGTACAAATTATCGGTGCGGTCGTTGACGTGGAATTTCCCCGCGACAGTCTGCCAAAAGTCTACGATGCCTTAATGGTTGAAGAAGTCGGTTTGACCCTGGAAGTACAACAACAATTAGGTGATGGTGTTGTTCGTGCAATCGCCATGGGTACGACAGATGGTCTGAAACGCAGCCTGGCAGTCAGCAACACTGGCAAGGCGATCAGCGTTCCAGTCGGTCAAAAAACACTGGGCCGTATCATGGACGTATTGGGTAACCCAATCGACGAGAAAGGCGACATCGGTGAAGAAGAGCGTTGGGGTATCCACCGTAAAGCACCTGCATTTGATGAACTGTCTGCCAGTAACGAATTGCTGGAAACAGGTATCAAAGTTATCGACCTGGTTTGCCCATTTGCTAAGGGTGGTAAAGTCGGTCTGTTTGGTGGTGCCGGTGTCGGTAAAACCGTCAACATGATGGAGCTTATCCGTAACATCGCTATCGAGCACAGTGGTTTCTCGGTATTCGCTGGTGTTGGTGAGCGTACTCGTGAAGGTAACGACTTCTATCACGAAATGACCGATTCAAACGTAATCGACAAAGTATCACTGGTTTACGGTCAGATGAATGAGCCACCAGGTAACCGTCTGCGTGTAGCGTTGACTGGTTTGACCATGGCGGAATTCTTCCGTGATGAAGGCCGTGATGTATTGTTCTTCGTTGATAATATTTACCGTTACACATTGGCCGGTACTGAAGTATCCGCCCTGTTAGGCCGTATGCCTTCAGCGGTAGGTTATCAGCCAACACTGGCCGAAGAAATGGGTGTTTTGCAAGAACGTATTACCTCAACCAAAACCGGTTCTATCACGTCTATACAAGCGGTATACGTACCTGCGGATGACTTGACCGATCCATCTCCTGCAACCACCTTCGCTCACTTGGATGCGACCGTTGTATTGTCACGTTCAATTGCCGAATTGGGTATTTACCCTGCGATTGACCCGCTGGATTCAACGTCACGTCAGCTGGATCCATTGGTTGTTGGTAACGATCATTATGATATTGCTCGTGGTGTTCAAAACACCCTGCAACGTTATAAAGAACTGAAAGATATCATCGCGATCCTGGGTATGGATGAATTGTCTGAAGAAGACAAATTGTCTGTATCACGCGCTCGTAAAATTCAGCGTTTCATGTCACAGCCATTCTTCGTTGCTGAAGTATTCACCGGTGCACCTGGTAAATACGTTTCACTGAAAGATACTCTGGCTGGTTTCCGTGGCATTCTGGATGGTGAATATGATTCACTGCCAGAACAAGCGTTCTACATGGTTGGCACCATTGATGAAGCGATTGAGAAAGCCAAAAAGTACTAATCTCTTGGGAGGTAGCTGATGGCTATGACAATTCATGTTGACATCGTAAGTGCTGAAGAATCCATTTATTCTGGATTGGTAGAAGCGGTAATTGCCTCGGCACAAGAGGGTGAGGTGGGTATTTACCCACGTCACGCTCCATTGCTGACACGGTTAAAAGCCGGTGAAGTGCGGTTATTAAAAGACGGTAAGGAAGAGCAGTTTTATATTTCCGGTGGTGTGCTGGAAGTTCAACCTCATATCGTCACTATTCTGGCCGATACCGCATTACGCGCAGATGATGTAAATGAAGCCGCTGCTTTGGAAGCCAAAGCCGCAGCCGAAAAAGCGCTCAACGATAAATCAGCCAAAATGGACTTTGCGGAAGCACAAGTTCAACTGGCAGAAGCGATGGCACAGTTACGCGCCATTGAAAGAGCACGTAAAACACGTAAGCATTAATCACGAAAGTGATGACCCAGAAAAGGCTGTCTTCGGACGGCCTTTTTTGTTTGCAGGTCTTTGCTAAACTACAGAGCTGATACAAGGAATCTTTTATGTCTCTGGCTATTATTATTCTCGCTGCCGGTAAAGGCACCCGCATGAAATCCGCCAAACCCAAGGTGATGCACACTCTGGCAGGCAAACCCATGTTACAACACGTTATTGATACCGCTAAACAGCTTTCTCCAAGCCAGTTAGCCGTGGTCTGTGGTAATGGTGCTGACGAAGTCGTGCCGTACCTGCAAAATCAGCAAATCGATGTTGTGATGCAGCATGAACAGAAAGGCACCGGTCACGCAGTAGAGCAAGCCAAAGCCAGCTTTACTAATAGTGAACAGGTGTTGGTTTTGTATGGGGATGTGCCATTAATCACACCAGAAACATTGCAGGACTTGATTGAATCAGGCGACAACAACAGCCTGAAAGTGCTCACAGCAGTGTTGGATGATCCCACCGGCTATGGCCGTATTGTGCGTGATTATGATGACAATATGCTGTGCATCACCGAAGAAAAAGATGCCGATGAAGAAACCAAACTCATCAATGAAATCAACACCGGCATTATGTGCATCCCGGCTAAATGGCTCACAGAAGCCTTGTCCCAGCTTGATAACAACAATGCCCAGGGCGAATATTATCTGACCGACTTGATTGCCAAAGCCGTTAACCAGGGTATCGAAATCAACTCCGTCACCTGCGAAGATGAAATGGAAGTGGCTGGCATCAATAATCGCGTCCAACTGGCGGAAGTCGAAAGTTACTATCAGCAACTCAAGGCAACAGAGTTGATGATGTCAGGTGTCACTTTCCGTGATCCGGCAAGAGTCGATATACGTGGTGATATAAAAGCAGGGCAGGATATTACCATCGATATCAACGTCATCTTCGAAGGCAATAACACCATAGCCGACAATGTCAGCATCGGTGCCAACTGCATTCTTATTAATAGCATCATCCATGAAGGAGCAGAAATCCTGCCTAACAGTATTATTGAAAACGCCGAAGTGGGTGCTAACTGCTCAGTAGGACCCTTTGCCAGACTGCGCCCAGGCACTAAGCTCGCCGCCAAAGCCAAAGTCGGTAACTTCGTAGAAGTCAAAAATGCCAACATCGGCCTGGGTTCCAAGATCAACCATCTCAGCTATATCGGCGATACCGATATGGGGGCGGATGTAAATATTGGGGCAGGTACCATTACCTGTAATTATGATGGGGCGAATAAACATCGTACGGTGATTGGCGATCGGGTGTTTGTTGGTTCGGATACGCAGTTGGTTGCACCGGTTACTGTTGAGGATGGAGCTACGATTGGGGCGGGATCGACGATTCGGAAGACTGCTCCTGCTGATGCGTTGACATTGACTAAGTCGGAGCAGAAGACGGTTAAGGGGTGGGTTAGGCCGGTTAAGAAGTAATTATTAACTTAAAATATTGTTTATGAAAGGATAAATTAGTTAAAATTGTAATCAAATATTTTGCAAATTTGACTAATTAGTATGTAGAATCATTTCCTAGCAAATAGGAGAAATAGAATGGAAAGAATCCTTCAGCTTATAGGATTTGCACCTTCTGAGAATGAAAAGGAGTTATTGAGGGAGCTTGGTGTCAAGGCTCCTAAATCAATTCAAGTTGTTGGACGAGGAACTTTAACAATGAGTGTCAAGGATGCACGTAAAACTGAAGATTCACGGCGATTCATTTCAGAAAATTCAGATAAAAAATTCAATAAATCATAATGATACTTTTATTACTGCTACCAATATTGGTGGCAGGCTTCATTGTGATTACGAAACATCCAGCATGTTTTTATAAATTACATAGATATGATGGGCAACTACTTTACTTGAGCACTGCATATCAAGGCCTAATCTGTACATTGATTGCAGTTGTAATCGTATTTTTACTAAATACATATATACCGAGTCATATATTGGTAGCCAATAAAGCTATACCAATGGATATTTTTGGTTGGCTTGAAAATCTTATAACCCCCCTTAACCCATCTGATCAGATTGCTTGGTTTATTTTGATCTCTGTCACTTCAATACTTGTAGCTCAAATAAGAATTATTTTATTTAGGATCAGAGCTTGGATTAAATATTCAGGTATAAATTGGAAGAAGCAAAACAAATCTGAGCTCAGCTCAAAAGTACTTTCAGAGATTGCGTTAATTAGATCGATTCTTAAAGACAGTCCCCTAGATTCAATGTTATATGACTCATTCGTTTCTTCCTCCCCAGAAAAATATTTAATGTTGACCATGGATGATGGGAAAGTATACGTAGGTAAAGTAGTGAGCCTAGGTGAGCCAACTGAATCTGAAGGGATGGATCAAGAAATTGTGATAACACCTTATTTGAGTGGTTATCGAAAAAAAGAAACTTTAAAAGTTAATTTCACAACAAAATATTCAGAAATTGATGAAGATATAGCTCTTGTTTTAAAGCAAGATAAAATAATATCTGCCACCGTATACAACTCAAAGATATATGATGAATTTCAAAAGCATAATCATTACAGGAGCAAGAATAATAAAACCACATTTAGACAACGTTTAAGGTCCTTAAAAAAGAATACGTAAAAATCAATTGAGCTATTACGATATGTTGGGTTGAGGAACAAAGCCCAACGTTAAATTCTATATCTCAATTCACATACATCGGTAACAGTTTAATTCAACTACATCGGTTACACCCGGATCGCCCAATAACTTGTAGTGTGACCCCCAACTTAGCGATTTCGGACTAAAGCACGGTAGGTTGGGTTGAGGAACGAAACCCAACAATCAGAACCATACTCATAATTTTATCGCTGCCGCTGGGCGTTCATTTATTTTGCTTGTCCAAAATAAACGAACCAAACAAAAAGACAGCCCATGCTCGCCCTGCGGGTACCCTGCGCTTCTCGATCTGGTCGGGCATGACGGAAACTCCCTTCGGTCAAACAGCCGTCATGCTGATCCGACCAGCTCTCCGATGCTCGGCTTCGCATCAGGGCGTTAGGGAGAGCCGGTGAAGTTGGAGACAAAATCCCCTTTTGTATTGACGACAAATTTGTCTGGAACAAATTTGGACGCTGAAAGCGCCCGAAGGGTGAGTGGCACGGATGCCACGAATTAGTAGCGGCTTTTTGTCAGGATTAGAGACTTACCTGTTTGAGCGAAGCGAGTTTGGTGAGTCTCCCTGACAAAAAACGCAACGCAGTGAAGCCGCAGGCCAACACAAGGGGTGCCCTTGGGTTGTTAGGGGAATGGGCACGCATTCCCCTGACTCGACATTTAGTCGAAACCAAAGTTGTACTGTTAAAAACCTATTTTTAGGTTTCGTTCCTCCGCACAACATACGTATTTAAATAATCAAAATTCACCATCATCATTTCAGGAAAATTCCTATATAAAATCGGATTAATACTGAGCAACTGTTTTTATAACAAAGACTAATATTGGACGATTTCCAAAACAACAGATTTATCTCCATACCAACTTTTAAAAGGACATTATTGTGAGAATTCTACTAATCATTTCAATGTTGTTTAGCTTTACTGCAACGGCATTTGCAGAAGACCAGATTGAGCGGATGACGGCGGAGAAAATGCAGTCATTTCGTGCTGATGAGGTAAATTGGCAACCAGAGGCGATTCTGCCAAAAGGTGCTGAAAGCGTGATTTTGCTGGGGGACCCGACTAAAGAAGGTGTGTTTATCGCCTGGTTGAAATTCCCACCAAATTACCCGATTCCAGCCCATACGCATCCCTACACTGAAGTTATTACCGTGCTGAAAGGCCAATTAGGTAATGGCATGGGTGAGACGTTTGATAAGGAAAACGGTGAGGTGTTGAACGTAGGTGACAGCTTTGTGTTACCAGCAGGGCATGCTCATTATGTATGGACTTCGGAAGAGGAAACCATTGTGGAATTGATCGCTACCGGACCGTGGGATATTACCTATATTAATCCAGAGGATGATCCGAGGAAGTAAACTTACAGCTTTCCCGGATCTACATTTCGAGGGTAGGTTGGGTTGAGCTTGCGAAACCCAACATCTTATTTACGATTGTTGGGTTTTATTGCATTCAACCCAACCTACCATTCGGTCATTAATGAAATCTTCAGGCTTCAGCCAAGGTCATGGCCTGCTGGTAATTTCTCAAACCCATCTTATCAATCAGGCCCAGTTGCTGTTCCAGCCAGTGGGTGTGATCTAACTCAGTATCTTCCAATTGTTTTAACAGCATCTGACGGGTTTCGTAATCTTCTTCCGCTTCACACAACGCGATGCCTTCTCGAAGATTTTTGACCACAGCGTATTCCAAATCCAGATCGTTTTGCAGCATTTCCGGGACAGTGTGGCCGACATGTAATGGTTCACGATGGGCCAGATTCGGCATGCCTTCCAGAAACAAAATGCGTTTGATCATCTGATCGGCATGATCCGTTTCATCCTGCATTTCATGGGCAATGCGGTTGTATAATCTTGTCAGGCCCCAATCTTCGTACATTCTGGAGTGGATGAAGTATTGATCCATTGCGGTCAGCTCACCGGCAAGTAGCTTGTTGAGCAAATCGATAACTTTCTGGCTGCCTTTCATAAGCGTTTTCCTTTTGTTGCTCTCTGGGGCTTCAGAGCGTGTTAAGAGTAATAAGCTTGCATTATCTGCGACTGGTTGTCACTGTTTTGCCGATATTTAGGACATTCTGGCGGCATGCGTAACCCGTAATTGTCTAGATCTGAGAAGGAGCGATGGTCACACTAAAACCTCCTTATAGTGTCTTCTCTGACATAGTTTCCGGCAATAATGCTCAGGCTGTAAAAACAATGCCGTGCCTGTAAGACTCCCGCAAGATCAACAGAAAGATTAAGCATTGTAGTGACAAGAAATAGATATGATGTATCATAGCTATTAGTGTTTTAACCAAATTCTGCAATGAAGCGGCGTCTCTGAACACCTTGCATCTTATTTTCGAGCTTTGAGAACTGAAATGAAAAAACAAACTCTGATTTCCAATGAGTTAGCTGTCTTAATGCCTTCAAAATTCCGGCTACATCGACTTTTCTTAGCCAGTCTCGCGTTAAGCTGGTCGTTTAATGCGAGTGCTGAAAGCAGCGTGAAAGCAGATCCTCAGAGTGACGAAACATTACCTTCGATCACGGTCAGGGGCTGGGCTGATGCTACCACTGAAGGAAGCGGCAGTTATGTATCACCGGTTTTGACTATAGGGGGGAAAGCTGCCGTGCCGGTGATGGAAATCCCCAATTCAGTCAGTGTGATCACGCGCCAACGTATAGAAGATCAAAATATAGTCCGGGTGGAAGATGCATTGGCCCAGGTCACCGGTGTTACCGTAACCCCTTGGGATGGTGCGACTTACCAGATTCGTTCACGCGGTTATTTTCTGGAACCCAGCTATGATGGTGTACCGGCTTTTGGCGGTCTAAACGCCACCCAGCAATATGATGTAGCAATGTTTGATCGGATAGAGGTGTTGCGTGGGCCGGCGGGTTTGTTTCAGGGATCTGGACAGCCAGGCGGAACAGTTAACTTCGTTCGCAAGCGTGCGCCTGGTGAGACACAGGGATCTCTGGCGCTGACTCATGGTTCGTGGTCGAATAACCGGGCCGAGTTCGACGCTGGCACCCCATTAAACGATGACGGCAGTCTGCGGGGACGGTTCGTTGCCACCTTGCAGGATCGCGAGTTCTATTATGATGACGCAAAGAGTCGTAAGAACTTTGTATACGGCACACTTGATTACGATCTGACCTCATACACTAGTTTCTCATTTTATGTGGCATCTCAAGACGATAAAACCAACCCGTTTATGGGGCTGCCTGCCTATACCGACGGAACACTGATTGATACATCTCGATCAACCACAACCATGCCGTCATGGGCGCGCAATGAAACGAGAAATACCACCATAGGATTTGAGGCTGCCCATCATCTGGATAACGGATGGCAACTAAAAGCACTGGTTGGACATGCTTCGCGGGATTGGCGCTTAAATGATGCTTTCCCCACCGGCGGTGTCGATCCAGCGACTGGACTAATTGGCAATTATTTACGCAGAGGTTGGGATTACGAGTCCACACGTGAATCGTTTGATGTCTATGGCACCGGTCCATTCTCATTACTTGGCAGGCAGCATGCCGCGACTGTTGGATTTAATTATGAACGTTTAAGTGAAGAAAGACTTTCCGGGGCGAACTCTTCCATTGCCAACGTTCCGTTCGGACGTGCAGATCTGGTACCCAAAAACAGCATTAAGCCCTATGTCGGAGGTTTTGGGTATGAAACGACCCAAAACGGTATGTACAGTCAGCTCAGATTTTCATTGACTGACCCGTTAACTGTGGTGCTTGGCGGCCGATTTAGCAATTACACATACCGTAGCCGAAATGTTTCACCTTCCCCTTCCACATCATGGGATGAAAGGTCACGTGAACGTAATATCTTCACGCCTTATGCTGGTGTGGTCTATCGCATAAACCAGCACCTTGCCTTGTATAGCAGTTACGCTGATATCTTTATGCCACAAACGCAGCAAGCGGTCAGTGGCAGAAATCTGGACCCTCGCGAGGGTAGGCAGATTGAAGTCGGTATCAAAGGCGAATTCAATGATGGCAAGCTACAGTTTGGTGCATCGGTCTTCCGGACCCGCGATGTTAATCGCTCGTTTAACGATCTTGATAATCCCGGATTCTTCCTTTCTGCTGGTGAAGTCGAAGTAAAAGGTGCCGAAGTAGAGATCAGTGGCAGTCCGACAGCTAATCTGCAACTGATGGCTGGTTATGCCTACATAACGAGCAGCTTCGAGGTTGACCGCCTTAGGGAAGGTGAACGTTTCTCGCTGTTTGAGCCGCGGCACTCGCTCAAGCTCTACGGGACCTATCGGTTTGCCGGTACACCCTGGCGCGCAAGTGCTGGTATGACGGCAAACTCAGCGGTCATCGGAACAGGCGAAAAAGGCCTAAGAGAAGGCACCGGTTACGCTGTTTTTAACGCCCAGCTGGGATATGACATCACTCAGAAAACCAGCCTTACAATTGCCGTGAATAACCTGACAGATCGCAAATATTACGAGCGTATTGGCGGGCTAAATACCTACAACACCTATGGTGAGCCACGTAGTGTCTCGCTTAATCTGAGAACCAGCTTCTGATCGATAACTTAAATACTCTTCACGGACGAAGGGCAGCTAACTATTCGAGAGATTATTTGACGTAAATTAAGAAAATCGCTCATAGCTTTAACGGAATATAAATAGTCATTTTTACTATTTGTCTGCTGGCAAATTATCTTCAAAATCCCATTATCACTCGAAAGTAAAGCAAGTAGCTGGATATAAGTTTATCTACGACAGCCCTTACATTTATATGGTTGGTTAAGGGAGTTTCCCGTAAAGCCACAATTGACAGGCTTGTTACACTCCTTTACATTACGCAAATCTAAATCACTATCATTTAGCTTTAATTTAAACAAACTGGGAAATGTAATGTATCCACCTGTTCAAAAGCTCCGGCTGTTTTGTGCGCCTGCCGTATTGGCTATGTTTGTATTTACACCAAATGCAATCGCTGAGGAAACTGAAGAAAAGTCATTGGATCTGCCTACCGTTGAGGTTACATCGACAAACGCAGATACGTTAGGTTATATCGAGCTGGAAAAAGAGCCTGTTGTTGGAAAGTTAAATGTGCCGATTATGGATCAGCCCTTTTCCATGTCCATCATCGATGATGATTTCATGAAAGATACCGGGGCAAAAAATATCCAGGATGCGTTGCAATATACTTCCGGTGTTTACTCTGGCGCTTTTGGAGCTGATACCCGCATTGACAGTGCCAAGGTACGTGGTATTGCTCCAGGGCTTTACCTTGATGGTTTAAGACAGATTTATGGTTCTTATAACAGTGTGCGAACCAATGTTTATGCGTTGGAAAGCATTGAGGTACTAAAAGGACCCTCTTCAATGTTGTATGGTCAGGGGGATCTGGGTGGGGTTATTAATTCGGTATCAAAATTACCCAAAGCCGAGCAGCAAGGTGAGATATGGGGACAATATGGTTCACATAATCGTAAGCAGATTGCGTTTGATGTAACGGGACCTGCAACAGATGATGGCAAACTGCTCTACAGGGTTGTTGGCTTGCAACGCGATGCCGATACTCAGGTGGATCATGTTGAAGATGATGGCTATGTAATTGCTCCTTCAATTACGTGGAAACCAACAGACGATACAACGTTTTCACTCTTATTAAACCGCCAGGAAAACAGAGGCCAGGTATCTGCTCAGTTTTTGCCACAAACCGGTACGCTTGATCGAGGACCTTTTGGTTATGTTGGATCAGAAACCTTTGTCGGTGAGCCTGACTGGGATAGATATGACAGAGAGAAAACAGAATTAACGTTCTTTTTTGATCATAAATTCAATGATAGCTGGTCATTTTCCACAACAGCCCGTTACACAGAATCCAGTACCAAAACCCGTGAGCATTGGGCACAAGTTGGAGGCGTTGTTTCTCCTGAAGGCAATATTGCACGCAGTATTCATACAGCCGATCGTCAGACCCGGATATTTAATCTGGATACACGTCTGTCAGGTGTCTTTGATCTGGGGATAACCCGTCATAATGTCATTATTGGCTGGGATAGACAGGATGCGTTATGGGAAGAAGAAAATTATGTTTCTAATTCAACCGGTGGCGGAATTATTAATCTTTATGATCCACAGTATGGGAATTTAAATACTGCTGCATTAGCCAATCCGGTTGACCGTGATGATAATGAAATACAGCAGGTTGGTATCTATCTGGCTGATCATATTGAAATCGGTAAAGTGGTGTTATCTGCTGGTTTACGACGTGATTTCGCCAAAAATCGGAAACTTGCTGTAACCGGACCCAATACTACCAGTGATGAACAGGAGACAACCGGACGTATTGGTTTGATGTACCGGTTTGATAATGGGCTATCTCCATACATTAGTTATGCTGAGGCCTTTAGCATGAACCTCGGTACCGACGGCACCTCGGCCGCCAATACCTTAAAGCCAACTACGGGTGAACAGGAAGAAATCGGTATTAAATATCTTTCACCAGATAAAACCTTGGCTGTGACAATGGCCTATTTCGATATTACAGAAACCAACCGGATCGTGCAGGGACAGACACCAGGTGGTGTTGAACAGGTTGGAGCAGTAATTGATGGCTGGGAACTGCAAATTAATAAACGGTGGAATAACTTTGAAACCCAGTTTGCCTATACTGATTTAAATGCCAAAAATGATAGTACCGGAGATCGACTGTCTGCTTTGGCTGAGAAAACGGGTTCATGGTGGAATAAACTCTATCTGGGTAATCATTGGCGCGTTGGTGCCGGCATTCGCTATATTGGTGATGTTGTCGGCGGTAGTGGGGCTCCTGAGATTCCATCCGAAACCTTATATGACGCAATGATTGGTTATGCTGTGGGTGATTGGGACTTTACCGTTGATGCAAAAAATCTGACGGATGAAGAGTTTATTTCATGGTGCCGTGGCGAAGGCTTCGATTGTGGCTATGGTGAACGCCGCTCTGTAGCTGCCAATGTCCGTTATAGCTTCTAGGATTAAAATAACAAGGCCCCTGAATTGGGGCCTTATTCATTTCAAATCATACTAATCTGACTTCGGATTATCGATAGTAGCGATGATCCCGATGTCCGTAATTCCGATGATTTCCTCTGGATTCATATCGATAATGGTCACGGTTATGTCCGTGTCCACGGTAGGATTTCGGATGATGTTTATTTTTTGAATAATATTTTTTTGGCTGGTGGTAATGGTGTTTATGTTTTGAATAATACTTTTTCGGCTGATGGTAATGATGCTTGTGATAGCTGTATCGGGGAGCATGGTGTTGCACAACATAACCATGATGTCGATGATCTACATAACCGATTGGATAACCTAATCCTATATTGATTCTGACATCTGCTTTGGCGGTATTGACTGAAAAGCCGATAAGTAACAGTGAAAACACCATTAAAGTTAATGTTTTTGTCTTTGTTGAATTTAACATTGTGTTTACCTCGCTTGATAAGGCCGTCACTGGAAATCAGGTTAAGCCTTTTCTCTGTAAGTTTGGTTCAAGCTATGTAAATGTTTGTAAGTGATATAAAAATTTTTATGGGCTGGTTTATCACGAATCTGAATATCAACTAACACGATCATTCAGTTATCCAAATTAATAACTGAAAATTGTTCATCAAAGTGTCATAGATGAGCATTAAATTGCATGAGTGAATTTCAATAAGAGTGATCGCTCATGTCTACCATTACCCAGCAAAACCCCTCATTAAACGCACAGGCATCACAATCTAATTGGCAGGCATGGTTGATGGTGGCGGCATTGATTTATCTGTTGCTGGCTTCAGTGGGTGCCATTGGCAGTGGTTTTAAAATGGCGACAGCCAGTAATGCCAAGGAATTATTTTCTTTTGCCTCAAATCCGGTTATTGCTCTCATTATCGGTGTTGTCGCTACTGCATTGATTCAAAGCTCCAGTACGGTCACCTCCATTATTGTCGGTATGGTGGCCGGTGGATTGCCGTTAAGCATTGCCATTCCTATGGTGATGGGCGCGAATATCGGTACCTCATTAACCAGTACATTGGTGAGTCTGGGGCATGTTCGTAACGGAGAAGAATTCCGCCGTGCCTTTGCCGCTGCCACAGTGCACGATAGCTTCAACATCCTTGCTGTACTCATACTGTTACCGCTAGAGCTTTTATTTAAACCCTTACAGAATACTGCTGAGTTTATGTCAGGGTTTTTCATTTCGGATGCCAGCGTCAGCATGAGTAATGTAAATTTCATGAAGATCTTGCTGGCACCGGCAGACGATGCATTGAAGTTTATAACGGGTTGGCTGCCTGAAGTCTGGGCGGGTATTGCGTTGATAGTGATCGGTATTGCGTTGATCCTGTTTGTGGTTTCAGCGATTGGTAAGTTACTGCGTAAAGTGATGGTGGGCAAAGCAAAAGACATTTTGCATAAGGCGGTGGGCAGGGGGCCGATTGCTGGCATGACCTCAGGGTCAATTATTACGGTTCTGGTCCAATCTTCTTCCACCACCACTGCTTTAATCGTTCCGCTGGCAGGAACCGGTGTGTTCTCAATTAAACAGATCTATCCATTTACTTTAGGGGCAAACGTCGGCACCACCATCACTGCCTTGCTTGCAGCAACGGCGATATCGGGCCCAACGGCTGAACTTGCTTTGCAGATAGCTCTGGTGCATCTGTTTTTTAATTTGATGGCGATTCTACTGATATATGTGTTGCCGGTATTTCGTCCGTTACCGGTCAAAATGGCCGAGACCCTGGCGATGTATGCCCAGAAAAACAAGCTTTATGTTGTTGCCTATATAGGCGGTGTGTTTTTTGTGCTTCCATTGTTGATCATTGGCATAAGTCAGATCTTCTAATCAGAACAAATCATTTTGAGGTTTAAGCCATGTCCAATTTAACGCCACATGAAAGACAAGTCCGTATTCGTGAACTAAAGCAAGCCATTGAGGAACTTGAAGCGGGCATGCCCAGTGAAATGGATGCACAGCAACACGAGAAAATTGATGAGCTGGAGCACTATTTTGATGCGGTGGAAACCAAGTTCACCAGCTTGAAAATTTTCTGGGAAGATTTAAAACAATCGTTGAAAAATCCCAAACATGACTAATTCGACAAGGCGGAGTAAATCTCAGTGAAACAACAATATGTAAGCGTGATTGCCGGTCTAGTTTTAGCTATGCTGACCGGGTGCTCAGAGCAGCATGACCTGTCTGAAGTCAAGATTACTGAAAATACCCTTGTCATTAATGGATCCAGTACCGTTTTCCCGATCTCCACGGAAGCCGCCAAACGCTTTATACGAGAGCAACCGGAAACCGAAATCTCGGTTAAGTTTTCTGGAACCAATGCCGGTTTTCGTTTGTTTTGTGAAGGAAAAAGCGATGTCAGTAATGCTTCCAGGCCTATCAATGCTGAAGAAGTTGCACTCTGTGCAAAAAATCAGATTGAATATGTCGAGCTCCCATTAGCTCAGGATGCCCTGGCGGTGGTTGTGCACTCGGGCAATGATTGGGTGGATTCACTGACGCTGGAAGAGTTAAGAACTATCTGGTCTAAGCAAAGCGAAGATGAAATTATGAGTTGGAATCAGGTGAGACCGGAATGGCCTGATAAGTTGTTATCGCTATATGGCAGAGGTCAGGATTCCGGTACCTATGATTACTTTACAACGCAGGTAACAGGAGTCACCCGGGAAAGTCGTTCCGACTATGTTGCCAGCGAGGATGAAGAGTATTTGGCAGAGCATATTGCTAAAGATAAAAATGCCCTGGGATTTTTTGGTATTGGTGGCTATCACCGTCATTGGGATACTTTGAAACTGGTGCCAATTGATAATGGAAATGGCCCTGTTTACCCCTCAATTGAAACCGTGGCAAATGGACAATACACCCCATTTTCAAGACCATTATTTCTGTATGTGAATAAACAGTCTCTGGAAGACAAAGCTAACCTGAAGGTGTTTTTAACACACTATTTTTCTAATATGGTCACCTGGTTGCATTTCACCGGTTATATGCCATTAACAGAAGCGCAATATGCTGAAAATATTCAACAGCTGCTTAAATAATGGAACAATTATTTTTAACTAAGATAAGCGGCCAACACAATCCAGGCCATATCTTTTGCCTTGTTTGCGGCCGTTAAATCTCCCTGGACATGGGCCATTACGATGGCTCCTTCTTTTAACAGGCTGATTGACTGTGTCACCCGTTGAATAGCTGGTTCAAGTATTCCCAGGGCGCGGATCTGTCTTTCGATTAAAGTATTTATCCGTTGTTTATGTTGCTGACATTGTTGATGGAGTGGGTGATGCGGGTCGTTAAATTCAGCACAGGTGTTAATAAAAAAACAGCCATGAAAGTCAGCGAGTAATTTGACGCGGTTATTTATCCAGTCATCTACCGCATCAAACAGTTCATTAAGGCCATCATATCCAGGTTTGACCTGTTCCAATCTGCCAGCTAACCAGTAATAGAAATTTTCATCGCGGTATTCGACTACTGCCTGAATCAATTCATCTTTACTGGCAAAGTGGTTGTATAGCGTTTTTTTGGCGATACCTGCTGTCTGCAGGATCTGATTAATCCCAACAGCATGAATTCCATTTCGGTAAAACAGATCAAATGCGGTATGAATTAATTGCTGGCGTTTATCCATAATCATTTCTCACAAATTTAGTGCCAGTTTGACAGAGGTAGACTGATCTGTCTATTCTGTGGGTAGACAAATCGGTATACATCTATTGCAGGAGATAAAATCATGCAGCAAACAGAACAGAAACCACCGTTTCCCCCGTTTAACGCTGAAACCGCCAAACAAAAAGTCCGTATAGCTGAAGATGGCTGGAATAGCCGGGACCCGGAAAAAGTATCCTTGGCCTATACCGTTGATAGCCAGTGGCGTAATCGCTCGGAGTTTCCAGTGGGCCGAGAGCAGATCAAATCATTCCTGGAGAGAAAGTGGCAAAAGGAAAGAGAATACCGACTGGTTAAAGAACTTTGGGCATATAGCGAAAACCGGATTGCTGTGAGATTTGCCTATGAATGGCACGATGAAAGTGGCCAATGGTTTCGATCGTATGGAAATGAAAACTGGGAATTTGATGAAAATGGGTTAATGAAAACCCGTTTCGCCAGTATTAATGATCTGGCTATTGCGAAAAGTGAGCGGAAATTAACCTGGCCTTCAGGTCGAAGACCAGATGACTATCCGAGCCTCAGTCAAATGGGATTATAGCCTTAGCATAGATACGAGGGTGCGGAGTTGATCCTCCGCACCCTATAGTTTTTTATCTTAGCAACAGGAACATCGCTTGATTTTCCCGAACAATATTCAATAACAATTCCGGTTGATTGGTCACCATCTGTTTAAATTGTTCCAGATTACTGACCGGTTGACGGTTTACCGAGGTGACAATGTCATAACTGCGTAACCCAGCATTCCATGCCGGACTGCCACGTTGGACAGAATACAGCATAATGCCCTGTATTTTACCGTAAGCCGGTGAGTCCTGTTCAATATCACCAAAGGTTGCACCAGCCAGTTTAGGGTGAACATCACCGGATTGTGTGCTGGTGGTGCTCCGTTGCATTTCCGTTACTTTAGCTGTCAGAGTCTGCGGATTTCCGTCACGAATAATATCCAGTTTGATAGTTTGCCCAACCATTAACAAACCGATGGTATTTCGCAGGTTATCCGCATTTAATAGCGAGACACCATCTACAGCGGTGACTACATCGCCCACTTGTAATCCGGATTTTTCAGCGGCTGATCCGGGTATGACATTGGTGACTACAGCACCCCCACGATTATCTTCAATCCCAAAAGCTTGTGCGAGTTCTGGCGTAATGTCCTGCATCTGTACGCCCAAATAAGCACGACGTACTTCGCCATGCTCAAGTAACTGGTCGGTAATCTGTTTGACTAAATTACTGGGGATGGCAAAACCGATACCGATATTGCCGGATTGATTTGGTGAAAAGATTGCTGTGTTAATTCCTACCAGTTCACCACGTAAATTGACCAGGGCACCACCCGAATTACCCGGATTGATTGAGGCATCGGTTTGAATAAAGTTTTCATAGCCTTCGAGGCCAAGACCACTTCGGCCCAAGGCACTGACAATACCGGACGTTACGGTTTGGCCCAGCCCAAATGGATTGCCAATGGCCACCACAAAATCACCTACACGCAGGCTATCTGAATCCGCTAAAGGCAAGGCAGTAAGATTTTCAGGCGGAATACGAATGACAGCAACATCGGTAGCTGGATCACTTCCAACCACTTCAGCCTGAAAACTGCGACCATCATGCAGTGAAACAGTAATTTCATCAGCACGTTGAATCACATGATTATTGGTTAATACCAATCCTTCTTTGGCGTTAACAATCACGCCACTACCCAGGCTTTGTGCCTGACGGGTTCGAGGTCGTTGTTGCTCTGGTAAGTTAAAAAAACGCCGGAAAAAAGGATCGTTTAATAATGGGTTATCCTGAATTCGCACTTCGCTACGTGTGGCAATATTCACCACGGCGGGTTTGGATTGATCCAACATGGGGGCCAGAGTCGGCATCTGACTATCATCATCAAGCCAGGGAAAAGGCAGTGCCGCAACAGCCACCTGTGTTAAAAGTGTAATACCAGCTAACCAGACAACAGCAGATTTCAGCTTATTCATCATTTTGTTTTCCTCAAAATGCTTTATCAATGTTCTCACGAGGGTTAAAAGGTAATTTTTCAGCCATTTGCTTATAAAGCTTTTTAGCTTCAGCAGACGTCGCTGGGGGAGTCATTATCTGCAATACCACAAACTGATCTCCAGCCGTTTTGCCGGGCAGGCCACGACCTTTCAAACGCATTTTTTGCCCACTCCGGGCACCTGCCGGAATATTCAGACTAATTTTTCCGGCTAAAGTTGGCGCAGTGATTTTGGCCCCCAATGCTGCCTCCCAGGGAGCAATCGGCAGATCCAGATAAACATCCTTACCTTCCAGTCGGTAAAGCGCATGAGGAGCAATCTGGATTTCCAGGTATAAATCCCCGGGCTTACCGTTCATATTGGCTTTACCCTGGCCGGTTAAGCGAATTTTCTTGCCGGGTTCAATGCCCGCAGGGATCTTGACACTGACAGTACCGGTTTGAGTTGCGCCCGCAGGACGACGGATAGACTTATTCGCCCCGTTAAAAGCATCTTCCAGTGAGATGGTAATTTTGGCGTTAACATCTTCGCCCCGGGCAAAGAAATTATCGTGTCGGCCGCCACCCATTCCGCCCATGCCACCGAACATGTTTTCAAAAAAACTGCTGAAGTTACCCTGTCCGAAACCACCGACATTTTCTTCCCAGCCGGGAGGTGGTGAGAATGATTGACCATGACGAAACTGTCCGCCAAACTGATCGTACTGGGCACGTTTTTCCTTATCGCGCAGAACCTCATAAGCCTCACCGACTTCCTTGAATTTATCTTCGGCATTTGCTTCTTTGCTGACATCAGGATGATATTTACGCGCCAGTGTACGGTAAGCTTTTTTAATCTCCTCTGGTGTCGCAGTGCGGCTTACGCCAAGGATCTTGTAATAATCTTTATATTCCATGGGCTCTTTCGGATAAAAATTGATCTGGGTCAATAGATGGGGATGATAGGACGTTTTTCAACGCCTTTTAAGGATTTTTCTGATGTGTTGCAAAAACACCACATGAGAAAATTACAAAACTACATAAAACAACAATGTCAGGAACTACAGCTCATGCCGATTTTACGAAAACTACCACTATTAATGGCCTTGGCCAGTCTGAATATTGCCTTACCAGCACACGCCCAGGAAGAAGAGGATTTATCGCTTGACGAACTGGTTGTGACCGGAACACGTTCAGGCACACCCATTCTTGAATTAGCGGGAAATACCGGAAAAGTTTCGGAAGAAGAAATCGATTTGGTGCGTCCCGATCACATCACCGAAGTCATTAATCGTATCAGCGGTGTGAATATTCAACGGGGTAACGGGCAGGAGCATCTGACCTCTATTCGTTCACCTGTATTAACCGGTGGTGCTGGTGCCGGTTCATTTTTGTTTCTTGAAGACGGTATTCCTTTACGTGCAGCAGGTTTTGCCAATGTAAATGGTCTGTTTGAATCCAATTATGAACAGGCTGGTGGCATTGAGGTGGTACGTGGTCCGGGCAGTGCGTTTTATGGTTCCAATGCGGTTCATGGTTTGGTTAATGTCCTGACTCGCGCACCATCTCTGGATTTAGAGCGTCAAGTCGATTTTTCAGTTGGCCCCCATGATCTTTATAAATTTAAAGGCACCGTCAGTGACACTGTTGGCCGCCATGGCTACCGTGTCAGCGTTAATGGCACAAAGGATAATGGTTATGCCGAAGATGCTGGATATGATCAGCAAAAAATCACATTACGTCATGACTATTACGGCGATCAGGACAGTTTCAAAACCATTTTCAGTGCAACCAATCTGAATCAGAAAACAGCGGGTTACATTGAAGGTTTTGAAGCCTACAAAGATGGCAGTCTTGCCAGAAGTAATCCTAATAAAGAGGCAGGGATTGATGCCTACCGTAATGCCAAATCTTTCCGCTTATCAACTGAATGGGAGCGTCAGTTGAATGAGAGCACCTCACTCCGGTTGACTCCTTATGTGCGTCACACCGAAATGGATTTTTTGATGCATTTCTTGACTGGCCAACCGGTTGAAAAGAACAAACACACCAGTGCAGGCTTATTGTCTGCTCTAACCAAAGAGCTGGATGGCGGTCATACCATTATTGTGGGTACCGACATTGAATATACGGAAGGCGATTTATCCGAAGTGCAGTTCAACCCAACTGTAGGCCCATTTGCGCAGGGCGTGCACTACGACTATGAAGTCGATGCAACCGTACTCGCACCATATATTCATTCTGAATGGCAGGTTTTAGATAAAACCCGTGTAACTGCAGGTGTTCGTTATGAATACACCAAATACGATTACACCAACAATACCGATTCCGCGACTATCCCGGGTAACACCCGATATTTACGTCCGGATAGTGGCAAAGACACTTTCAGCAACCTGAGTCCCAAACTGGGTTTGGTGCAGGAACTGACTGACAATACCGCTGCATTTATCAATTATGCGCGCGGTAATCGTGCACCACAGACAACAGATCTCTATCGGATTCAGCAGCGTGGGGCTACCGGCGGTTCAGCAGATTCTGAACAAATTGATAGTGTAGAGATAGGGGTTCGTCGGGTTGGTGAGGGTCTGCAATATGAAATCGCGGCTTATCAGATGAAGAAAAAAGATTACTTCTTTACTGACAGCACACAAATCAACGTACCAGATGGCAAAACCAAACATACCGGTCTGGAACTGGGAATGTTTTATCCGTTTAATGAATTATTTGATATCGGTGCCAATGTCACCTTTGCCAAGCACGAATATGACTTTGACAGAGAGACCAGTAATATCGGAAAAGGTAACTATCTGGTGACAGCTCCTAAACGTATGGCCAATATCCGGTTAGGCTGGAATGTAACACCAAAAAGTCGTGCTGAACTCGAATGGGTGCATATGAGTGAGTACTACCTGAATGATGCAAATGATAAAAAATATGAAGGCCATGATGTGTTTAATTTACGTGCCTCACATGAAGTGACTGAGAGTCTGACACTTTATGGCCGCGTACATAATCTGTTCGATACGGATTATGCTGAACGCGCAGACTTTAACGGTTTCAGTCAACAATACCGTTACTTTGTTGGCGAACGCCGTGGCTTGCATGTAGGTGCCAGCTATTCGTTCTAGGTTTGACGATAAGCTGAACCAAAAAAGCGGTGGCTGAATAATCAGCCACCGCTTTTTTATTTCAACGTAGCCGTTTATTGGCGATGGGATTTACGCGCTTCCAGTCTTCGCAAAAACTCTCGCATAATATCGTCATATAAAGCTGGCCCCAGATAAGCATCTTCCACACCGCTATCGATGCTCGGATTGTCGTTAATTTCAATTAACACCACCCGGCTGCCACTTTGCTTAATATCGATACCATAGAGCCCATCTCCCACCAATTTCGCCGATTTTGTAGCAATTTTTAGCACTTTTTCCGGTACTTCGGAAATTGGCACAGCGGCTGATTTACCTGAATCGGTGCCTTTTTTGGTGTTGTGGTTATAGATCTGCCAGTGGCCTTTACTCATAAAATACTGACAGGCATAAATTGGCTTGTTGTTGAACACACCAATTCGCCAGTCGTAATCAGTGAACATAAATTCCTGCAGTAAGATTATCGCCGATTGCTGGAAAAACTCTGCCGCGTTACTTCGCAGCTCATCAACATTATTGACCTTGATAACCCCTTTGGAAAATGCACCGTCAGGAATTTTCATGACCAGTGGAAAAGTGGCTTCTGCCCCGATTTTTTCCAGACCGGCTTTATCATTGCGATACAGCAGATGCGATTCCGGCATTGGCAAATTATGTTTTTCCAGCAGTTCTTTCAGATAGATCTTATTGGTGCAGCGGATAATTGAGGTCGGGTCATCAATGACAACCAACCCCTCGCTTTCAGCCCGCCGGGCAAATTTATAGGTGTGATTATGGATCGCTGTTGTTTCACGGATAAACAAGGCGTCATACTCAGCAATCCGAATATAATCTCGCGGTGTGATCAATTCCACATCAATACCGATACGCTTACCACTGGCGATAAAACGTTTTAATGCCGTCGCATCGCTGGGCGGCATTTTTTCATCCGGGTTATGCAAAATGGCCATGTCATAACGATATTGGCGACGTTTGGAAGGTTTGCGCCATAATTTATGACTGAACGCATCCAGCGCATTGGCAAAATTATCCTGTTCACTGTCACTGAGCTGATTGAGTGGAGCCGCTTTAATAGACGAAATCAGCCAATGACCTTTATGACTGAATTCGATTTCGATGATTGGGCAGGGATACTGTTCAAAGATCTGTCTGGCCAGCTTTTGCAGACCCTTAAATTCACACTGGCCAAAAAAAACTTTGAGATTAAAGCTGGTCTCGGATTGTTTATCGCTGGCGGCGATGACTTTATCGAGCTGTGTTCCAAAATCGGATAAGTCGTAGGCATACAGGCTTTTGCGAGATAAATCATTGATGGTTCGCAAACTTGGCATTACCCGATGCCCACGTGCTTCGGCCACCATGGAACAGTAATAGCCGGGGCTCAGGTATTCCAAGCCATGACAAAGGTTAATAATTTGCGCACGCTCGCTCGCAGTAGGTGAGGGCGTTTGCAAATAATCATCCACAGCGATGACCTGCGCACTGGGAAAATAAGGCGCCCAGTCTTCAATATTTTCCAGGATTATCAGATGGTTAGTCATATGATGTTAACGTTGCTCCGATTCAGGTTAGCCAGACGATTTGTGCATCATAAAGTGATTGTGTCATGGTTGTGATAAATATTTTTGCCACTATGCAGTTTATCTGGTCAAAATCATAAAAGTCGCCTATTCTTCGCCGAAATTTTATGTACAGGAGAGTTGTTGCCATGTATGCAGATGCCGTTCTGAGCGTGTTTTCACAACGCTATGCTGACGCAAGAGACAAGTTTATCTCAGCAGTGGAAACAAGCTCCATTGTCGAGCGGGTCAATAATATTGTCCACCCGCTACGTGGGCCGAAAAACGAACGCTTATTCTGCGATATTGCCTGGGCCGGCAGCCCCAAGGCAAAAAATATTCTGGTGTTAGTGTCCGGAATACATGGTGTTGAAGGTGGTGTGGGCTCTGCCATTCAATCGGATTTTGTGGGACGTCATCGACGATTACCTGCTGATGTGTGTGTGGTCATGGTTCATGCATTAAATCCCTGGGGATTTGCCTGTGCCAGTCGCAATGATCATGAAGGTATCGATATCAATCGTAATTTTGTCGACTTTGATTCCAAGTTACCGGATTCTGATGAGGCGGTAGCCATCTGGGAAAAACTGAGTAAACAAAAGGATGCCGTTGAGCAGGTTGGTGACCAGCGGGAGCAGTTTGATAAGCTCAGCCAAGGCCAATACACCAAAGCCGATGCCCTATACTATGGTGGCGATAAACCCAGTTGGTCACGCCAGACCATTGAACAATTAATGACTCAGTTAAAGCCGGAAAAACGTGAAAACGTGGTTGTTATTGATATTCATAGCGGCCTGGGACCTTATGGCTATGGTGAATTGATCTGTGACCACCTTCCTAAAACGGCTGGTCAAAAAAAGGCGCGTGAATTATTTGGCCCCACGGTAACGGAACCGGCTCTGGGTACCTCTACTTCGGGCGTAAAACATGGCCTGCATGATTATTTCTGGCATCAGCAAGGTGATAATGTGTGTTTTCTGACGCTGGAATTCGGCACGTTTAGCAATCAGCAAATGCTGAAAGTCCTGTTTGCTGATCAACAGCTACAACAATCCGGCAAGGTTGACTGGTCTGATCAGAAAACACTGGATATCAAACATGCCATGCAGGATTTTTTCTGTCCTGATGAAACACAATGGCAGGAGTTAGTATTGTTCCGTGGACGCCAAGTCATTGAAATGGCTTTGGAAGGTTTAACCGCCAATGCAAATGGTCGTTAACCAACAGACTGATCCGATAATTTTTCGTGCGGCCACGTTAGCTGATGTAGATGCCCTGCTGGCAATTGAAAATGTCTGTTTTGATAGTGATCAACTGTCCCGACGTAGTTTCAAATGGATGATCAATAAGGCTAACGCCTTATTATTAGTGGCCGAGCAACAACAAAAATTAATGGGCTATGTGCTGTTGCTATATGCCCGAGGCACTTCGCTGGGGCGTATTTATTCGCTGGCGGTATTACCTGAATATCGTAATCAGAAAATTGCCAGAGCATTGATGCGGGAGGCCGAACAGGCTGCATTGACCGCCGGCAGAAGCTTTATCCGTCTGGAAGTGCGACCTGATAATGTGGGTGCCATCAAACTATATGAGAGCCTGGGCTATCACCAGTTTGAAATTGTCACCGACTACTATGAAGATCATGCCAATGCGCTACGTATGATGAAAGTATTGCAGCCACAACCAGAAGAGTTGCATCAGCAAGTATTTCATTATTCTCAAAGTACCGATTTTACCTGTGGTCCTGCCAGTTTGATGATGGCGATGAAAACACTGCAACCGATAATGCATCTGGATCGTGGACTGGAATTACAACTTTGGCGAGAAGCGACCACCATATTTATGACTTCCGGACATGGTGGCTGTAGTGCTCAGGGGCTGGCCCTGGCCGCATGGCGACGCTATTTCAAAACCAGCCTGATTACCAATAGTGATGATGTGCCGTTTGTTAATGGTGTGCGCAGTGAAGATAAAAAAGCGGTAATGGAGTGTGTGCATCAGGACTTTATGCAACAACTGGAAACCTCGGATGTTGAGCAACAGATGCGTCATATTGATGTGAATTTATTGCGGGAGTACCTGAACCAAGGTGCGCTGGCCGTCGTGCTGATTAGCTCGTATCGTCTGAACCAGAACAAATCGCCACATTGGGTGGTGCTGGTGTCGATTTCAGATACCTTTGTTTATTTTCATGACCCTGACATTGATTGGGATGATGACAAAACGCTGACGGACAGCTTTTATGTGCCAGTGACCCATAAAGAATTTAATCGCATGTTGGGTTACGGCAAGCCTCGCTATCAGGCGGCTGTTATCTTGCATTCGACCAAATAAACCCCATTTATTATTCGAACTTGCCCCCTATAAACAAGTCTCTGCAGTACAGGAGAACCTCATGATCGATAAACTCAAACAATTCTTACAACGTGAATTACTCAGCGATAACGATACCGGAGATGGTGCGCAAGTTTCGGTCAAACTCGCTGCAGCCGCGTTGATGGTGGAGGTGATTGCCTCTGATTATCATTTCAAAGACGAAGAGCGGGAAATGCTGTTGACCATTTTGCAGAGACGCTTTTCACTCGATAAAACTTCGGCAGAAAGTTTGCTTAATGAAGCTGAGCAAGCTCACAAATCAGCCACTGACTATTTTGCTTTTACCTCAGAAATCAACCGCCAGTTCAGCCAGAAAAAGAAAGTTGAACTGATACACTTGCTTTGGCAACTCGCTAATGCTGATAACGAAATTCATCAAATAGAACAACACGTTATTCGTCGCATCAGTAATCTTTTACACGTTGAGCACAGTGATTATATCGCCGCCAAGCTGGCGGCAACAGGGCATACTTAATAAGCTTGAAACTTTGTGTGGAAGCATTCCACTTTCCAATGTTGAGCAAAGATTTGAACGAGTCCTGGTCCTGTTTATAGTCCTAACGCTGCAATCTCAATCCGTGCTGCAGCACCATACAGTTTAGAAGCATCACCATCCACATCGCCCTCTGGGGCAATACTTGGCCATAAATCAGCAAGCTCATCCAGATAGCCTTCAACCTGTTTAACAGCCTCAGCTGATTCATTGCGAGTGGCTTTAGGCAATTGTTCCAGACGGCGATTGGCGATTTGGGTAAAGCCGTAAGCATCCTGATATTCATGCAGATTAACGAGTTTGCCGTTTTCAACGCCCAGGGCATATTCTTCACCTGCCGTGCGGACCAGGTCTTTGATACTCTGCAGAGTGTTTTTTAAATCGGGTTTCACCACAGCTTCAGCCGCTTTGATGCCGGCTTCCAGTTGTTTGTATGCCTCATCCACTTCTTTCTGAGGAGCTTGGCTGGTTACTGTGTCAGCCAGATTGCTCAGTGCAACATCAAAACGTTCGCCACCACGATATTCAATAGAGGGAACCAGCCCGGCATAAAGCTCATCACGGGGATGTTTCATATGGGTAATCGCCATATCGACCTGGCCTTGTTTATACAACTCATAACCCACCAGCAAGTGACCGCGAATCAGACCCAAGCGTGTTAAAAAAGCGACATCATTGGTTTTCAGATCGGTCTCGCTGACACCGCCACCTTCACCCTCACCAGCGGCTGCCAGCGTGATATTTTCGTGGGTGAAGTGTATATCATGGGACACATCCGCGGCAGCGGCATTCAGGCTGATGCCGCTGGCCAAAGCCACGCCAATGCTTAACCATTTTTTACGATTTTCTTGCATAGTCTGTCTCTCTGAGTGGGGGTATGATAAGTTATCTACTTTGCCATAAATGAGAAGCATTCTCAATATGATCCTGCATCTTTCACAGTGTTTATCAGCGATTGATCTCGACGCTATTAATGCATCTATAAAGGATATCCTGTTTCATGACGGACAGAGCACGGCTGGCCGGGCTGCCATTCAGGTAAAACATAATCAGCAGGCTGATATGGTGGAAGTTGGCGGTGTGTTAAAGCTGGTTGAACAACGCCTGCTGGCAAATGATTTATTTTTACAGACCACCCATGCACAACAATTTGTTCGACTGCTGGTAAGTCGTTATAAACCCGGCATGCGTTACGGCACCCATGTCGATGAAGCATTGATCAACAACCAGCGCACGGATATTTCATTCACCTTGTTTTTATCGGACCAAACCCAGTATCAGGGCGGCGAGCTGGTGTTAGAAGACAGTAGCGGGGAACGTAGCTGGAAATTAGATGCGGGTGATTTACTGTTATATCCCTCGACGTATCTGCACCGGGTTAATGAAGTTACCGACGGTGAAAGACTGGTTATTGTTGGTTGGCTCACCAGCCGGGTACGGGAGCCAAATCAACGGGAAATTCTGTTTGATATGGAGCAGTCAGTCCGTCAAGAATTCAATTTAAACGGTAAAACAGAGCAATATGATCGCCTTTCTCGAGTACGCAATAATCTGTTACGACAATGGCTGGACCGTTAAAACCTTCAACATTTATCGGCAAGGCCATTCAAAAGTTAGATATTTTTAGGGATTGCTCTCATTAATTAATTGCCCTAAAATGCAACTGCGAATCATTATCATTAACAGTTGCGAATAATTACTATGAATGCCCCTTTGTCGCCACCCCCTACAGAAAGCTTGGAAAAACTCTATCAAAACAATTTCAGCTGGTTGCAAAATTGGTTGCGTGAGCGGTTAAGTTGTTCTCATCAGGCCGCTGATTTGGCACAGGATACGTTTGTCAGACTGCTTTCTGCACCTGACTTTCATGGCAAAGTTGAAACGATTCGTGAGCCTCGTAGTTATCTTGTGACTGTTGCAAAACGGGTGATGATTGATCATTTCCGTCGTCGCACGATTGAACAATCTTATCTGCAGGCCTTGATGCAACAACCCGAACAGGAAGGCATTTCGTCAGAGCAAAGTTTAATTGTTCTGGAAACGCTGTATCGCATTGATGCGATGCTGGATGGTTTAGGGGCCAAAGTGAAAAGGGCATTTTTGATGTCCCAGTTGAAAGGCATGACCTACCGCGAAATCGCTGAGGAAATGGGCATGTCAGAAAGCTCGGTGAAAAAATATATGGCCAAAGCGACCCAGCATTGTCTGCTGTTTTCGCTATATGAGCAGTTTGATGCATGAAAAGTGCTGGTGCAAAGTTAACACCGCAACAGCAAAAAGCCCTGGCGGATGCAGCCCAATGGCATGTCGAACTCACGGCGGGATCGACTAGCCACAAAACAAAAGACTGGCAAAGCTGGTTAGCGAAACAGCCTGAAAATCATTGGGCCTGGCAGCAACTGGAAAAACTGCAAAATCAACTCAAGCAGTTGCCTGGCGAGCTGGCATTTAAATCACTCAAACCTGACACAGAGGCACCCCCTGCCAAAGCTCGAAGAAACGTGCTGAAAAGCCTTGCTGGTATTGGTGTTATTTCCTCGTCAAGCTGGTTGGCCTGGCAATATTCTCCTGCCGGGTTGATGCTGGCAGATCATTTCACGCACACCGGCCAAATCCGGGAAGTAAAGTTGGCGGATGGTTCAACAGTTATACTGAACAGTGCTTCAGCAATTAATGTTGATTTTTCACCAGTAGAGCGACGGATTAATCTGCAACAAGGTGAGATCATGATCTCCACCAGTCCAAACCACGATATCCGGCCTTTTTATGTGCAAACCCGGCAAGGTTTATTAAAACCGCTGGGTACTCGGTTTTCAGTTCAGCAACAACAGGATAAAACGGTACTGTCTGTGTTTGAGCATCAGGTGAAAGTCAGCTTGCCGGATAAACAGCAAATTATCTGTCCTGCCGGGCAAAAGCTGGCCTTCACCAATAAACAGTTTGAAACACTGACCACTATCGTCGATGGGGAAGATGCCTGGCTGCAGCAAAAGCTGATTATCAACGATATGCCTCTGAGTGAGTTTTTAGCTGAACTTGCCCGTTACCGGCCCGGTGTGATTCGTGTTGAACCTGAGCTGGCGAAATATCATATCAGTGGCACATTTGATCTGACCAATACCGATCAAGCATTAATAGCAGTAAGCCGATTGTTTCCGGTGGACGTCACGTTTAGGAGTCGCTATTGGGTGTCTGTCCACCCGGCATAATTTCATAACTTATACCTTTTCAAATACCCGTCCGTCTTTGTGAGTATCCCATTAACTTGCGTTATTCATACAAGAGGACTTATGCAAACCAATCTATCGATACCCCAAAAAACGCCTGTCGTTCGAGCTATTCAGCGGATAACCGGATCCAGCAGACAATTATTGTTATGCAGTGCGTTATTAATGCCGGTCATGACCTATTCGACCAATATCTATGCTGAAACAGTCACACAGAGCTATTCCATTCAGGCCGGTGAGTTGGGCAGTGTGATAAATCGTTTTGCCAGTCTGGCAGGTGTGGTTATTTATTTTGATGCAGCGTTAACCCGAGGCCTACAAAGTTCAGGCCTCACTGGCGAACATTCAATTGATTCGGCTTTGCAGCAATTACTGCAAGACACCAATTTACGGGTTGTTAAAACTTCTGCAGATAGTTACCAACTGCAAGCAAGTTCCTCATCTACATCATCAGAAGTCGAAAGCGTGACATTGGCACCGGTTCAGGTCAGCGCCACCGGTATTGGTAATACCACCGAAGGCACCAATTCCTATACTACCGGCTCAATGAATACCGCTACGCGACTGGGCCTATCAATTCGGGAGACACCGCAGTCGGTGACCGTTATTACCCGCCAGATGATTGATGATATGCAGCTGGAGTCGCTGACCGATGTAGTCAACACAGTGAACGGAGTCACTTCAACCAATCAGGACAGTTCAAGAAACAGTTTCTCAGCTCGTGGTTTTGCGATTAATAATTATCAGATAGATGGTGTGCCAACGACTTGGGAAGGTGGTTATTCTGCGGGTGAATCGCAAATAGATACGGTACTTTATGATCGTATTGAAATAGTGCGTGGTGCCAATGGTTTGATTTCCGGGGCGGGAAATCCTTCAGCGGCGATTAATCTGGTGCGTAAAAAGGCTGATAGCAAAGAATTTACCGGACATGCATCAATCAGTGCCGGTAGTTGGGATCGCTATCAGGGTACGGTGGATATTTCGACACCATTAAATGAAGCCGGAACAGTGCGTGGGCGAGTGGTTGGCAGCTACCTGGATGAGCGTTCATTTGTTGATTTACTGGAAAATGAAAAAACCGTGTTTTATGGCACGTTTGCAGCCGATTTAACGGATAGCACTTTGTTAAATGTTGGTATTAGCCAACAACAAAACAAACCCACTGGCTCAACCTGGGGTGGTTTACCGGCCTGGTTCAGTGATGGCAGCAGAACGGATTGGTCCCGTTCAAAAACGGTTGGAGCCGATTGGACTTCATGGGGTTCAGAAGTCACCAACTATTTTGCCAATATCGAACATAACTTTGATTCCGGTGCATCGATTTACGCTGCCTACAGCAAAAGCATCAATGAAGGTGATTTACAACTGATGTGGCTGCCCGGCGCACCGGATAGACAAACGGGTCTGGGATTGAATCCAAGTCTAAGCTGGTATGACAACGAACGTGAGCAGGACAATATCGATATTTATGGAAACCTTCCGATTTCATTGTTTGGTCGTGACCATGAGGTGACTATCGGTTTGATGCAGAGCAAACAGGATTTTATCGCCAACCGTAGACCTGCTCTGAATGTCGCATCAGCAGGGAGTTTCTATGAATGGGATGGCTCATATCCTGAGCCTGAGTGGGGGGAGAAAAACCCCTATACGACGCAAAAAACCAAACAGTTGGGTGGCTATGCTGTTGCTAAGTTATCACTTGCCGATCCATTAAAGTTGATATTGGGGACTCGACTTACCAACTGGGAAATTGAGGGTATGAAATGGAATGGCGAGCTTTATAACTTTGACCATAATCAGATTGTCACACCCTATGCAGGTTTGATCTATGAGATTAATGATGTCTATTCAGTTTATACCAGCTATACCGATATCTTTAATCCACAGAACGCTCAGGATCGAAATGGTGATTTTCTTGATCCATTGGAAGGTGAAAATTATGAAGCGGGTATCAAGGCAGAATATCTGCAAGGTCGGGTCAATGCCTCGCTTTCGGTATTTCGTATAGAGCAGGATAATCTGGCACAGACCGATGCAGGGTTCCTGATTCCCGGAACCACTAATCAAGCCTCATTCGCTGCTGAAGGCACTACCAGTAAAGGCTTTGAGGTAGAAGTGTCAGGGGCCATTACTGATAACTGGAATCTGCTGGTTGGCTGGTCACAGTTTCAGGCTGAAGATGCTGATGGCACAGCAGTGAATACCAACTATCCTCGCCGTACCGCGACGTTGTTCACTACTTATCGCATGAACCAATTGACGGTGGGTGGCGGTGTGAACTGGGAAAGCTCGAATTATACTTTGGCGACTAATCCATTAGGCCAGAGTGAAAAGTTGAAACAGGACAGCTATGCTTTGGTTCGCTTGATGGCTAAATACCAGATGACACCGGCATTGAGTGCTCAGCTGAATATCAATAATCTGTTTGATGAAAAGTATTACACCAATATCGGTTTTTACAGTCAGCTGGCCTATGGTGCTCCACGAAATGCCAATCTGACATTAAAATACGATTTCTGAGTAATATAGAAATCAGTCAGTCCATCCAGGCTCTGTCGGTCTTACCGGCAGGGCCTTTTTGTTATGTGAAAGAAGATGTTACCATCGAAGTCAGGCATATTCTCTGTGCCGGTCAGCCTTAAATCCCATACTTTTACACTACTGAAATCCACCGATAAGGAGGTTTCCGATGAGTCAGCCCGCCTTTAAACAACGTCAGCAGGATCGCGGTAAACACCTGAAAGATTACTGGCCATTACTGGCATTAATTTTAATCAGTGCAGTTGCTGCGCTGGCGATATGTTATTCAACTCAGGTCACCATGCTCAATTGGATGCACTATTTTATGGGCATCTTTCTGTCGATTTTTGCTTTGTTAAAACTGTTTCATCCTTCGGCGTTTGCTGATGGCTTTCAGATGTATGATTTGCTGGCCAGGAAAAGTCGGACATATGCCTATGTTTATCCTTATCTTGAGCTGTCTCTGGGCCTGGGCTATCTGTCATTTTTTATGCCGCAACTGGTTTACGCATTAACCATATTGATATTGGGATTCGGTGCAATCGGGGTGATTCTGGCGTTACGCAAAGGCCTGGATATTAATTGCCCTTGTATGGGGTCGATTCTGGATGTTCCGCTAAGTACGGTTACTTTAACCGAGGATATAGGCATGGTGCTGATGGCCTTGGTAATGTGGATGATGCTGGTTTAATACGATGAACAGGAGGAACACATTATGGTTGCCGAATGGACAGATAAAGACGAACGTCAATATGAACACATTAAAGAACAACAGAAAAAAACTGGTAAAAAAACCGATAAGGCTGAAGAAATCGCGGCTCGTACAGTCAATAAACAACGCCGTGAAGAGGGTCGAACGCCGTCAAAAACAACTAAGGGAACGGGAAACCCAAATACTCCTTTGGAGTCACGAACCAAGCAAGAGCTTTATAATCGCGCCAGCCAATTGAATATCAAGGGGCGTAGCAAAATGAGCAAGTCGGAACTGGTGACCGCTATTCGTAATAACTGACGAATAACGGCTTTTTATCAAAATGGCGACAGGTTGTTAATTAATCGCATTGTTCCCACATAGGCTGAAGCTGGCAGTTCACCGCTTTTGTTTCAGTTTCAGAATCATTGCGAGATTCAGGTTCTGTGGTTTTAACTTCCGATGGGGATGTATCAGAATTGGTTTCCCTGCCAAAATCACTCTCAAATGCATCCACAAAGGCATTTTGCAAGATGGCGAGAAAAGCCTGCCAGGCACTGGTATCAGGGTTATCAAGATTGCCACGGATTTCAATTTGGGTGGCAATGCGGTCTCTGGGTTCATTGCGGAATATCTGGCCAAATGCACCGACAATCGCTTGCCAGGCCGCACTGAAAACGCCGTCTTCCAGATCTTTTTCCAAATCAAAGATTTCAACATTATCCATAACGGGTTTTGCATAGCCGGTTAACTGGGCCTCATCGGCTTGTAATTCCATCACAAAGTCACCGTTACCGGATTTGAAATTAAAATTGCCGTAGGCCTCGGAAACCTGATTGAACTTGGTCAGATCGATTCCGGTGATTTTAAGCTTCAGCTCAAAATTATAAAAATCTCCTAATGGGTCTAAGCGGCCGTTCAGTGTGGCATCGGCGTTATCCAGCAATCGTCCTTGCACGTCAAAATTGGCATATTGCAGCCCTTCGCTGCGATCGGCATTACTCAAATTGGTGATCTCACCATTGAGTTGATAAAACACCAGATAAACGGGGGGATCAGAGGTAAAGTTATGAAAATGGATTTCACCATTATCAATATTTAATCGATCAATCTGTAATGGAATAATCTCCTGCACCGTCTGACGCCAGGTGGATTTTTCTTCGGGTTTGTCGTCAGTTTCGTCATCCACCAGATGAATTTCGGCATTCATCAAATCCACATCGGCAACGATTTTGCCGCTTAATAAAGCGGCCCAGCTCACTGACGTATCGATGGTTTGTGCTTTAAAAAAGACCACGTCAGGCTGGTCTTTTTTGGTGATTTCCAGTTGGTCGACAGAATAGGCACCGCGCCACAGGTGTATATCCACATCGGCTATCTTTCCCTGATATTCGCCCATATCCGCCATTTTGCCATTTAAATAGTCCTTCACCATGGACGGCAATTGCATACGCAGAATAATCAACGCGACCACCAGCAACATGACAATAATCAACGTATAGGAATAGCGTCTGGCGACCATGGTGATCTCCTGTTAAGACGTCTTAGATGAATCACAACAGAGCAAAATCACCCGCCAGATTATTCAGACGGGTGATCAGACTCATATGGCTATTTCATCCTAAAAACCTAGGGTCTGTTTATCTTTCAGAGCCACCACTGCTGGAGGCTATTTTTTCGTCCAACAAGGCGGAAATGATGCGATGTAGTTGTTCTACATAAGTCATTTCCAACACCGTGGGGCGGAAAAATAGTCCCAGCCCTTCGGGTTGTGGCTGAAAATCCACCACTCTGCGTTACTCGTCATTTATTTAGAATGACTAAATGACATTCCTCGCGCCTTGATTGGTGCATTTTCAGTCACAACAGAGGCGGCTATGAAAGATCAACAGACCCTAGCCTGCCCGTTGCCAAAAACGAATATCACGACAGTTTTGGGTGAATTCGTCCGTGGTTTTGTTATTGGTTAACTGCATACAGCCTTCGTCCAGCATTTCACTGAGACCGGCTTTTTTCATAAGCGGCATGGCATCTTCTATGTAACCGATAAATTTCTTGTGATTAAAAGCATCACTGACAAAGGTGATGGCCGGTGGCATATCTGCCAGCATTTTCACGCCGTCGCTGCCGGGCAGAATCACAATGGCATCAAATAGCACCGAAGGGCCGCCATCCACTTTTTCATCGACCATGATACTGTCACCGTCGCTGCTGGTGATTTCACCGGTATGTGGGGCAACCACTTCCAACATGGCTCCTTCTGCTTTAAGTGACTTCTTAAGCGATTTGAAAATATCGGCATCAAAGCCATCGGTCATCAGCATGCCGACTTTACGGCCCTTGAAACTATCGGGACCATTTTTGAGAATGCTCAATTTGTCAGAAGCGGGCAGATCATCACGCGTTGGCATCGCTGCATCAGCCGGTTCCGGCAACGGGTCGATGCCCAGTTTTTCAGCGACATTTTCGGCTAATTGTTGATCAATGTTCAGCAGATGACTGACCATGCGTTTACGGATTGCCGGTGTTTTGACTTTACTGAGCTCAAACGCAAATGCATTGATAATATGTTGCTGCTCCGTTTCAGTCTGGCTTATATAAAATTGTCTGCCCTGGCTGTAGTGATCGGCAAAGGTTTCACAACGTTCACGGACTTTTGGGCCAGATACATCTTCAGGATAACTTTCGAAACCTTTTACAGGACATTCACGTGGACCACCTTCTTCTGCACCCCAGCTATTCGGTTCATAGTTGGCTCGCCCGGTCGGATTACTCATTGCCATATGACCATCCTGCTGGAAATGATGCATCGGGCATTTCGGTGCGTTGATTGGAATGTGGGTGAAATTGGGTCCACCCAGACGTTTTAACTGCGTATCGAGATAGGAAAAATTTCTGCCCTGCAGCAGGGGATCATTAGAATGATCGATACCTTTGACGATATTCTGGGTACAGAACGCAACCTGTTCAGTTTCAGCAAAGAAGTTACTGACCACCCGATCCAACACTAAACGACCGACAATACGAATAGGTACCTGCTCTTCCGGGATAAGCTTGGTGGCATCCAGCACATCAAACTCAAATTTTTCGGCAAATTCTTCATCAAAAATCTGCAGTCCCAGTTCCCACTCAGGGTAATCTCCCTGACTGATGGCGTTCCATAAATCACGTCGATGGAAATCCGGATCGGCACCGTTGATTTTTAACGCTTCATCCCATAAAACAGACTGCATGCCCTGTTTTGGCTTCCAGTGAAATTTAACAAACTGGGACTTGCCGTTTTTATCTACCAGTCTAAAGCTGTGTACGCCAAAGCCTTCCATAAACCGGAATGAGCGTGGAATCGTACGATCTGACATTTGCCACATCAGCATATGCATGCTTTCCGGCATCAATGACGCAAAATCCCAGAAATTATCATGGGCCGATTGCGCCTGTGGAAATCCGCGATCGGGTTCTTCTTTGACGGCATGAACCAGATCAGGAAATTTAATCGCATCCTGAATAAAAAATACCGGGATATTGTTACCCACGATGTCCCAGTTGCCTTCTTTGGTATACAACTTGACGGCAAAGCCACGAACATCACGCGCCAGATCAGCTGACCCCTTACTGCCGGCAACGGTCGAGAAACGTACAAAAGCCGGGGTTCTTTCGCCTTTACGCTGGAAAATATCAGCAGAGGTAACGTCTTCTAATGTTTCTGTTGTTTCGAAATAGCCGTGAGCACCAAAGCCACGGGCATGAACGACCCTTTCTGGAATACGTTCGTGATCAAAATGAAACAGCTTTTCGCGCAGGATATGATCTTCCATTAATGTCGGACCACGGGCTCCGGCTTTTAGGGAATTCTGATCGTCGGCAATCGGGCCGCCTTGCTGGGTAGTGAGTGTGGAGGTATTCCCGGTCGCTTGCTGATGGGGTTCGCCACCATGACCTCGGTTTGTTTTCGGATCGGTTTTGTCCATGACTTCTCCTTGATTATTTTTTGGGTGTACAGAAGATGTGTCGCGAGAAATTTCGCGATTGGTAAAGGCCTGTTGATCTTGGATCGCAACGCTTAGTTGCAAGTACAGCCACAACCCATTCTGCGCCGGCCCCAACTAATTACATTAACCTGAGTAAAGTGAGCTGGGTCACAAAATTGAGAATTAGTGGCAGACAGTGTTTACAGGTTACAAAGAATTTTTAATGGGGCAGGTGGATAAGGAGAGAGCGTTCTTATTGTCTGAGAAAAGGCAATTAATAAGCGTTTTTAATCAGCTTTATAGTCCGGAAAAATAGCCTTGCGGATAATCGCATGCACGCCCAGATTGCCGTCCACTACCTGGGTAATACCAAAATCCACCGCTACCGAAATTAGTGATATAGCTTCATCTTCACTAAGCTCATGTTCCTTCATAAGATAGTGACGGGCTTTTCTGAAGGCGTCACGCATGGCGGCTTCCATAGAGGAGTTTTTATATACTTGCGTCTGGGCATTCGGGCCAAGCTCGGCCTGATAGTCGGAGAAACTCATGCCCTGTAATACCCATTCATCCGGCGTTTCCAGAAACGGATGGCTGAGGCCGTCCATAAAACTGTCTTTCAAATCACGTTGTTTGTGCAACACCAATTGAAATACACCGGTTAAAGAACATTCAATTGCAGTACCGCATAATTCCGAATCACCCTGCGATGCGTGGGGATCGCCGACCGAGAACAAAGCACCCGGAGTAGCAACAGGTAAGAACAATTTGGTGCCTTTACCTGCTCGCCAGTTATCCATATTGCCGCCAAAATAGCTGGGAGGAATGGAATCAACCATACCGCTTTCACGCGGGGCGACGGCCATCACACCAAAATGCGGTCTGACCGGAATAACGGCTTTGTCGAGAATACCGAACTGTTTGTCGATACTGGAATGATCAACCGGTATGCCGGGGTAATCAATGGTTGGGTGCACAATGCCATAGGGATCGGTTTGCGGTGTCCAGCGAAAGTTATAAATCGCCTTGGCATGCGGTGAATGGGTGTGTTGGTGTACTTCATATACCGTGACCACCTCACGCTTTTTGGGTTCGGTGAGCAGATCGTCATATTGAAAGCCCCACCAGGTGGCGGCATTGCTGCCAAAGTGTTTGCCTTGATATTTCGGGCTGCAGCTGGGACGTGGCTGAATATCCAAAATGCGTATTTCCAGCACATCACCGGGTTCGGCATCGCTGACATAAACCGGACCAGTACAGATATGCACCCCAAAACCTTCACCTGCACCACGGCCAAATATCGTGGCATCCATCGGCCCGGCACCCCGCCGGTCAACATTCTTTGTTGTACCCGTCCAGTGAAAAACACTCTGTGCTCCGGCATCGCCGTCGATCATACGTTCGCAGTCATCAGACGCATGCTGGGATAAGGTTTCAATGGTTACAATATCACCGGAACGAACGGTTAATACCGGTTTGATCGCATTGCTGAAATAGCCCCAGTGAACGGTTTTATCGGACACTGGCAGGTAATATTGTCGAGGCGAGTGAGTGTCGGTTTGAGCAGGCGCAGTGTTATCTATGTCGGAAACCCGTTTAGGTGAAAGTCGCAATGACAGCGCATATTTAGCATGATCATCCAATACTTCCTGAAATGGCCTGCGACGTTTTTGGATGTCATCATCGGATTGCGGAGCTGATGCAGCCGAACGAGCTGATGGTTTGGTTTGTGGACAACCACGGCGAAGTTGTTCATGCAGATCCTGCGGCGGTGCAGCGCGATAACTTTTCGGTGACACGCCCATAAATTGCGAAAAGGTACGGCTGAAGTTGGCCGCATCATTAAACCCCCACCGATAGCACAGCTGAGCAATGCTGAACTGGGCGAGGGCAGGGTTAGCCAGATCAATACAGCAGTGCTGTATCCGCCGGCTTTTCAGATATTCACTGAACGTTGTGCCACTGTTTTTGAACAGCTTTTGTAAGTACCTGGCTGATAATCCTTCCTGCGCAGCGATTTTTTCAATATTCAGATCCGGATCGTCCAGCCGTGAATCCACCGTTCTGCACACCCGACGCAAATGGGCCAATTGCACATCGGTGGCTTCTTCATTGGCAGCAGATTGTTTATGGGAAAGACAGGCCACCAGTAACTCGGCCAGCGTGACTTCTAATGCGGGTAGTTCATTGTTATCCACATGATGTAACTGTTCGGTCAGCGATTGCAGCATATTCAGACATAACGCGCCGATACCTTGTTGTGTGCTGATGCGATTTGCTTCCTGTCGTCCGGTACGCACCAGCCTGAGCAGAAAACTGGATGACTCCAGTTTGATCAGCATGATGCGAAAACGGGTTTGCAAAGCCAGTCGCCAGGATTGAGTCGGATCCAGCAACATGATGTCGCCGGAACCTAATTTGACTGTTTGATCGGCATCCAGCACCTGTGCGGTGCCATCCAGTAAAGCGAGCACCAATACAGTGCCTTGTAAGGGTTGAGTGGCTTTGGCTGCGATAGGTGCCAGAATCTGTGGCGTTGCGGTGAGCTGTACAAATACTGAGTCGCGTGCCGAGACCGACAATGCCATATGGCCACTGTCGTCATTACGAATGGAGCTTGCAGCATCACTCGCCAGACCGAGCCTGGAAAGGATTTCATTCCAGGCTGGCTGGCGTAGCTCTGCTGGTATAGCACTGGCAGAAAAGCGTTTCAGGTCAGTCACGGTCGTGTCTTATTCCTTGAATACTGAAGCATCCTTTCGCAAGTGTTATGCCATAACTATTAACGAGGGTATGTAGAAGATAAACCGACTCTAGCTACGCGCCGGGAACATGGATTTTTTCAGGATCGCATGTACACCCCAGTTGCCATCCACCACTTGGGTGATACCAAAGTCGACTGCGACCGTCATCAGTGATATCGCTTCATCTTCATCCAGCTGCTGAGTGGTCATTAAAAAGTGTCGCATCTTGCGATAGGCATCACGTAATGCCTTATCAACCGATGATTTGCTATAGATATCATCCTGAGCATTGGGGCCCAGTTCAGCAAGATAGTTGGCATAACTAAAGCCGTGTAACACCCAATCATCCTGAGTTTCCAGCAAGGGGTAATTCAGTTCAGCCAAAGAGGTGCCAGGCAGGTCAGCTTTTTTGTGCAGGATAAACTGGAAAGTGCCGGTCAAAGAACACTCAATGGCAGTACCGCATAATTCGGAGTCACCCTGTGATGCATGTGGATCACCCACTGAGAACATGCCGCCATCCACTGCGACCGGGAAATAAATCTTCGCACCTTTGCCAATCCGCCAGTTGTCGATATTGCCGCCAGTGTAGTTGGGCGGAATCGAGTTCACCATATCGGCTTCTGCAGGAGCAAGGCCAATGGTGCCAAAGTGAGGCCGGATCGGAATACGGATATCACGCAGAATATTTTCTTTTTTGGTGATGGTACTGTGATCAACCGGTACGCCCGGATAATCGATAGTCGGATGGACCACACCGAATGGATCGGTTTGTGGTGTCCAGCGATAGTTGTAGACGGCTTTGGCCCAGTTGCGCTCACCCGTTGCATCGACTTCGTAGATGGTAATGACTTCCCGTTGTTTTGGTTCGGTAAGCATATCGCCGTAATGAAAGCCCCACCAGGCAGCGGCATTACTGCCAAAGGTCTTACCTTTGTAATCAGGGTTGCCACTCGGTCTGGGGGTGACATCAACTATGCGCACCTCAAGAATATCGCCGGGCTGAGCGCCTTTGATGCGTACTGGTCCGGTACAGATATGCACGCCGGCTCCACCACCGGCACCAATCTTGGCATCCATCGGGCCAGCACCACGTCTATCGACACCTTTGCGCTTTGCATCCCAATGAAAAATACTTTCTGCGCCGGGGTCACCTTTTACCATCCGTTCAGCATCATCGTTGGCATGATGGGTGAGTGTTTCCATGGTGACAAAATCACCGGACTCGATTTCAACGGTAGGCTTGGCATTCTTGCTGAAATAACCCCAGAGAACTGTTTCCGGGGTGGTAGGAATGTAATAGTGCATCTGGCCAGGTGCGTCAGCATTAATTGGTGTATTGGCGCCTGCGGCAAAACTCATTGGTGACATGGACATGCCCATGGCACCCAGAGAGGCGGCACCACCGCCAACAAACGCGTTACGGATAAATGAACGTCTTGCCGTATCAAATTCCTCGACGACGTCTTTTTTATTTTCTTCGGTGATGCCGTGTGTACAGCCTGGAGTGCAAATATGCTCTGTCATGATAAATCCCCTCGGATAACTGCTTGATGTCGGAGGTGCCCCGGCAGTGCGGCACGTGCAGATATTATGTTCCGGAGAGTGAGAGTTCTTCTTGTCGGCTGGCGCACTAATTCTTGTCGAAGATAGTTAATTGAGGTTTGTTGCTACCGCTCAATAACCTTCAATAAAACTCTTTCTGGAAGTTACCCAATCCAAACTTTTACCGTTAAACATTTACGGATAGAAAACTCGAGACTTGTTAATTACGAATGCAAACGATAATCTATCGCATTAGCTGTTGTTGTGAAAACACTAAAAATGTTGATAAACACCATGAAAATGGCCTTTTTATGCAGGTCATTCGACTTGTTATTAACTGAAAACATCTGAGTCGGCAGCGAAGCCATTATCTCATCGAAAAAGGCTTTGCTCGCTTAAAACCGTTTGTATGGAACATCCTTATATGACTTTGTCTTACCCAGGCCGAATTTTTTCGCTGCTGTTGGCCGCTACATTTGGTGGCTATTTGCTAACTTCGGCAGTGGTGATTCTGGTCGCCGCTATTTTGCCGTTATCGCGTGCTGATGCGGTTATCACTAGCTCATTACTGAGTTTTGCTGTGTATACCGCAGTCATTATCTGGGTGTTTGCGGTTAAAGATGCCAAACGTGCCTGGACAGGCATGTTATCGGCGACAGTGATAATTGGCGGAACAGGTCTGCTGCTGACGGAGTTGCTGCGATGAAACAGGCAACAGCAGTGAATAATGAACCGGGCCGGTTCCGTCAGGCGATGGCCTGGTTGCATACCTGGGGTGGGTTAGTCGCCAGTTGGGCATTATTTGCCATTTTTCTGACCGGTACTATCGGGGTGTTTGATGATGACATTACACATTGGATGAACCCTGAAAGAGCCATGGTGGGGGAGTTTGATCCTCAGACCAACACTCAGCAGCAGCGTTTGGATGCAGTCACAAAAGGTGAAGCCTATCTGCGAGATATTGCGCCACAAAGTCATCTTTGGAGAATACGTTTACCCAGTGAGGTAGATCCGGCTATCGGCTTAACTTGGGAAAATGAAAACGAGCAGTTCCAACAAGCTCGATTGCATCCGGTCAGCGGTGAATTACTGACTCAAAAGCAGGAACGTGAAACACAGGGCGGACATCATTTTGTGCATATGCATTTTGAGTTTCATGCCGGTACAGCTGGTATCTGGTTGGTAGGCTTTTTTACCATGATTATGCTGGTGGCGCTGGTCAGCGGCATTATTATTCACAAGCGTATATTCAAGGACTTCTTTACCTTTCGCCCCGGCAAGGGGCAACGCAGCTGGCTTGATGCGCATAATGCATCTTCAGTTTTATCCTTGCCGTTTCAATTGATGATTGCTTATACCGGCCTGATCGTCTTTGTCACGGTTTACATGCCTGTTGGCGTAATAGCTAATTACGACCATCCACGAACCTTTTTTGCCGAAGTGTTCAATCAACCGGAGCATCGTCCCGAAACCGGGATTCAAGCTGAGGTTTATCCGGTAACGGAATTGTTCGAAAAAGCGGAAGCATTGATGGAAAAACCCGCTAGTTTCATCAGTGTGGAGCATCCCGGCGACAGCAGTGCGGTGGCGAAGGTGTTTGGCTTATTCGAAAAAGAAAAAAATACCGGACGCCTGTTATTTTTGAGTTCCGGCCAGGTGATTCTGGACGCTGTCACTGGTGAGTTGCTGCATATCGAAGCACCAGATTTATTTGATAAAAGTAATGCGTTTGCCGCACAACGTATTATGCGGACCTTACATTTTGCCAATTTTGGCGGTTATACCGTGCGCTGGATTTATTTTATTCTGGGCATGGCGGGCACCATCATGATGGCCACTGGCGCCATTCTGTTTATGGTGAAACGACGTCAGAGATCGCTCAATGAATTTGGTGCACAGACACCCAAGGTTTACCGCGCAATTGAAGTGCTCAATATCAGCGCCATCAGTGGATTAATGGTGGCCTGTATAGCGTTTTTCTGGGTGAATCGACTGTTGCCTCTGGAAGTAGCCGATCGAGCCGGCTGGGAAATTAAGCTGTTCTTTTTTATCTGGCTGGGCAGTTTGCTGCATGCCGCATTACGACCTGCCTCACGTGCCTGGATAGAACAATTAATTGGCTTTGCTGTTTTATCTCTGTTGCTGCCAATCGTTAATTGGCTGACCACCGGCCAGCACTTATTCCATTATTTTGCCCGGGGGGACTGGTCAAACGTGGGATTTGAGCTAACGATACTGCTGTTCGGGGTGTTAGGTGTCTTCACGGTCAAAATACTCAAACGCAAACAACAAAAAACCATAACAGAAGCCAACAGAGTCTATAAACCTGAATCGGAGTCAGCTTAATGAACATGTTGCTGATGATGTTGCTCGGAACAGCCTTGTGTTATGCCGGTATGGCCGGGTTAAGTCTTGCAATGCCGCGGAATTATTCGCAGTTAAATGCGGCTAAGTTATCTGCCCGAAACAATTTTGTATTGCGGGTTGCCTCGATTGCATTGCTGATAGTTTCACTATGGCCGGTTATCAGCATGTGGGGTGTTGTGGTCGGCATTGTGATCTGGCTGGGTTTACTATCAGTGGCCGCAGTGATGTGGGTCAGTTTACTGGCTTATTGGCCACGATTAGCGACAGCAAAGGCACTGGGATTGTCGGTTGTCGGGTTGGCAAGTTGTGTCGTTTTATGGCTATGTTAATCTTGATGTAATTTCATGGGGCAGCTATGAAAAAATTCAGACTGGATGTGATTTTGTGTGTGATTGGAATTATTGGTTTACTGATTAATCTGGCATTGAATCTCTATGCCTATATACATGTTGACCCGGTTTCATCCACACCATTGGAAGAAGGCTGGTGGTCTGTATGGTTGCCGAGTTATCTGGTGTGGATGGTATTTTTAACGATTGCTTCGTTTCTTGGTGTCTATCAAAAAGATTAATTCTGTTCTTCGGGGATATCTTGCCCATCAGTGTTCGTTAGTTCTTCGGGCACTTGCGGTTCTGGAGCATCATTTTCTTGCTCTTCAGTGTTTTCCTGTATTTCAGTATTCTCCAGTTCTTGAATACTTTCCGATTCTTCAGGATCATTCTGGCTTTCGCTCATCTCCTGAATAAACTGCGGTGCCAGACGCTCATACAGGCTTTCTCTTCCTTCCGTATTCTCAGGTTGTTGCGTGTTGTCAGGATCTTTATTGTTCTGCTGATATTCAACGCGCTCCTGAATGAAGGGTGGTTTAAGACGCTCAAAAAGGCTTTCCTGTTCGTTGATGCTGGCTTCAACGGTAAAGCGTTTGATGCCGATTAGCTGACCGGAATCTGTGACCACTTTAACCTGCCATTTACCTATCGGATCTTTGGGGAAATTCAGTTTCTGTGTCCAGGCTCGATATCCCTGTTCGCTGCCGCCTTCAATATTCAGCGTGATTCGATCTACCTGTTTGCCGTTATGCACCCAGATATGATGGATTTTTTCCTGTAAGCCGCGAGGTGCGCGGATAGCTGTCCAGGCATAGATGCCATCGCGTTTCAGTAATTCCACATCAAGGCGGTCAATGTGGATGCTATGGGTACGTTGCTCACGATCCACTTGCTGAACCAGATTAAATTCTGTCAAGCGTAACGCCGCAGGTGGTACTAAGCTTGGGACTTGCCATAAGCCAGCAGCTAAAGCGGATAACATCAGCACCATGACAGGCCGACGCCACCATTGGCCGTTGACGACAAACTTTACCAAGCTGGGCAGACTGAACAGGAGAGAGACAATCAATGCAATCGCCAGACTTTGTCCAGTCGTCAGTTGCAGCAGTATCGGTAGAGCCACCAGCAAAACAGCAAATAATGCTAATGCATGAAAAATGACAAAGAGTGAACGACGCGGCGCGAGCTGTTTGTAATACAAAGGATCGATCACTGAGATCAACGCGCATAAAACTAATAATCCGGTAAAACCTGCCTGGGTGTGGTTCCAGGTAGTGACTGCAAGGAAAAACGGTAAGGCAAAAAACAGACTTTCCTGATGCACCAATTGCGTCACATAATGCATCAATGCTGGCGGTATATTGAGGCCAAAGCGGTTTTTAAAGCTCTCGCGTAACCAGTTTTCCAGTACCAGAAACACCCAGCTCACCAGCATTACAATGGCAATTACTTGCGCCAGTGATTCTTTACGTTCCACCAGAAAATAACTGGCCACACCGGAAATAAAACCAAACGCTGCAATCAGACCGGGCCAGCGTTTCGCTAATTCAATCAGCGAAAAGAGTAATGATTTCAATGTGGCCATTTGAGCTGAGCTACCGCGGTCAGTGTAAAAGCTAAATAAAGATGATGAATTTGCTTATCACCTATGAACATCAGATTGGTAGTCGAATGATTAGCACGTCAATCGATTTTGGCAGTGGTTTTACAATTCGCTACGAGCAATTTGGATCGCTTTTTTTACCTGTTCTGGCGCTGTGCCACCGAGATGATTTCGAGCCGCTACTGAACCTTCAAGGGTTAATACTGCAAACACATCTTCACTGATCTGATCACTGAACTGTTGCAACTCATCCAATGACAGAGCCGACAAGTCTTTTTGCTGTTTTATCGCATAGGCGACTGACAGACCGACAACTTCATGAGCATCACGGAATGCGACACCCTTACGCACCAGATAATCAGCCAGATCGGTTGCCGTTGCATAACCTTTCAGCGCCGCCAGACGCATATTATCTTTTTTGACTGTAATTACAGCCAGCATATCGGCATAAACACGCAAAGAACCGAGCAACGTATCAATGGTGTCAAACAACGGTTCTTTGTCTTCCTGGTTATCTTTGTTGTACGCCAAGGGCTGATTTTTCATCAGCGTCAGCAGGTTAAACAGATTTCCGTAAACCCGGCTGGTTTTACCCCGTATCAGTTCCGGCACATCCGGATTTTTCTTCTGCGGCATGATCGACGAGCCGGTGCAGAACGCATCACCCAGATCGACAAAATCAAACTGGGCAGATGACCAGATGATCAGTTCCTCTGAGAAGCGCGACAAATGCATCATCAGCAGTGAGGCGAAGCTGTTAAATTCGATGGCAAAATCACGATCACTGACCGCATCCAGCGAGTTGCGACAGATACGTTCAAAGCCAAGCAATTCAGCGGTATATTCGCGATCAATCGGAAAGGTGGTACCGGCCAGTGCAGCAGCACCTAATGGAAGACTGTTGACCCGTTTAGAGCAATCGTCCAGACGTTCCAGATCGCGGCTGAGCATCTCAAACCAGGCCAGCATATGATGACCAAACGTCACTGGTTGCGCCGTTTGAAGATGGGTAAAGCCGGGCATGATGGTATTAAATTCACGTTCGGCTACATCCAGCAATGTAGAACGTAATCTTTGTAATTCACTGCGAATCGGCACAATCATATCGCGCAGATACAAACGCACATCGGTTGCCACCTGATCATTACGTGACCGACCGGTATGCAGTTTTTTGCCCACTTCGCCAATCAGTTTGATCAGTCTGGACTCGATATTCATATGCACATCTTCCTGTGCAATTGACCACTCAAACTGATCGTTATCAATTTCAGTTTCAATCTGCTGCAAACCATTAATGATTTGATCACGTTCGCTTACTGTTAGCACGTCGACTTTGCACAACATGGTGGCATGAGCAATGGAACCCTGAATGTCCTGCCGGTACATGCGTTTATCAAAGGTCACCGAAGCAGTGAATTCCTCAACAAACTTATTGGTGGGTTGCGTAAGACGGGCAGAAGAAAGCTTTTTATCAGATGCGGTCATAGCACGGGCCTGTGATTGCTGGCAGAAAAAGACGGCATTATAACGCGGCTGCTCGTGGATCCGCAGGGGAAAATGTTAGAATCAACCACACTGTTCATAATCAACTGGTGTTTGTTTCATGAGTCAACGTACCGTTCGTATTGCCACCCGCCGCAGCCCGCTTGCCATCTGGCAGGCTGAATTTGTTCGTGACAGTCTGCTGGCGCTGGATCCGCATTTAAATATTGAGCTGGTCCGTATTAAAACTCAGGGCGATATTATTCTGGATACACCTCTGGCCAAAGTCGGCGGTAAAGGTTTGTTTGTCAAAGAGCTGGAACAGAGTATGTTGGCTGGCGAAGCGGATATTGCGGTGCATTCGATGAAAGATGTGCCGGTGGAGTTTCCCGAAGGTCTGCATTTACCTGTTATTTGTGAACGTCATGATCCGCATGATGCGTTTGTTTCCAATCACTTTGAAAACGTTGATGATTTGCCGCAGGGTGCTGTAGTTGGTACTTCCAGTCTGCGCCGTGAATGTCAGCTGCGTCATTATCGCCCTGATCTGAAAATCGTACCGTTACGCGGTAATGTGAATACCCGTCTTGCCAAACTGGATGCGGGACATTTTGATGCGATTATTCTGGCCAAGGCCGGTTTGGAAAGACTGGGATTTGATAAACGTATCCGCAGCGCTTTAACGCCGGAACAAAGTCTGCCAGCGATTGGACAGGGTGCGCTGGGTATTGAGGCCCGCATTAATGATGAGGCAATGAATGCCTTAATTGCCCCGCTTAATTGTGCTCTGACCTCAATCACTGTCAAAGCAGAACGCGCTTTAAATCGCCGTTTGAAAGGCGGCTGTCAGGTGCCTATCGGTGGCTATGCGATGTTAAATGGCGATGATATCTGGTTGCGGGGGCTGGTCGGCCGTCCTGATGGCACTGAAATGCTGCAGCAGGAAATTCGCGGCAAGGCCAGTGAATCTGAGCAGCTTGGTTTAACATTAGGCGAGATGTTATTAAGTAAAGGTGCGGACAAAATTCTGGCCGATGTTTATGGTGACTGATACGGTGGCGTTGCCATTAAAGGGCCATAAAGTGTTAGTGACTCGCCCAATTCATCAGGCCAAAGGACTCGTCGAGATGATAGAACAGCAGGGGGGGGAGGCGATAAAGTTTCCGGTCATAGAAATCAAGGCGATTGATGTCAGGCAATGGAATGAATGGAATCCGCTACACACGAATTGGCTTGTATTTGTCAGTCGTAATGCGGTTGAAGCGTTTATGTCGGGCTACCAGCAACAGCTACCATCCACAATTAAACTGGCAGCCGCAGGTGAAGGCACTGCGCAGGCAATGCGGGAACAAGGATTAAAGGTTGATTTACTACCGGAATTGTCAAATGGAAGTGAAGGTTTGCTGCAATTACCCGAATGGCAACAAATGGATCAGCAGCAGGTCACTATTGTACGGGGCGAAGGTGGGCGAGAGCTGATGGCTGAAACCTTGCGAGCCAGAGGTGCTAGTATTGATTATCTGGAAGTTTACCGCCGACAATTGCCAAAGGTATCAGTAGATCTTCAACAAAAAGCCTGTTCTGCCGACTGGCTGACGGCGACCAGTGCCAATGGTGTCACAAACCTGTTAAGTTTATTATCAGTGAGCTGCCCGCAGATTCTGCAAAAACCTTTGCTGGTAGTGAGTGAACGAATCAAGGCTTTTGCGATTGAACAGGGATTCAAACAGGTGCATGTCAGTCTAGATGCCAGCGATGGTGCAATCATTCAGCGACTTATTGAAATGGGATCAGATCATGGAGTCTAACAACAAATCTGAGCAGGCAGAAAAGCCGGCTAAAAAAACTGAACAAACCAGTTCAGACACACCCAACAAAGCCTTTCCATGGCAAATTGTGTTGCTGGTGTTGGTGGCGATTCTGATTACTCTTCCGGGGGCAGCAGCACTTTGGTATGGATGGCAGCAGCAACAGCAACTTGTTCAACTGGAAAACCGTCTTGATGAAATAGCCGATCTTAAAACCGATATCTCCCAGTTAGGTTCTGCCCAAAGCCAGCTTGATGACCAATTGTCCAGGCTGAACCAAACACAGTTGGAACAGGGTGATGTCCTTACCAAATTACAGAATCAGTCGCCATTAACCAGTGACGAAATTGAACTCGAATGGGCGCTTGCGGAAATCAGGTACTTGCTCAACCTGGCCAACCAACGGGCCTTACTGGCAAATGATACCAAAGGGGCAGCACTTGCTTTATCTTTGGCCGATCAACAGATCCGTGAAATCGGGGACTATCGTATGCAGCCGCTACGTGAACTGATTGCCGAAGAAGAGTTGGCACTGGAAGCTGCCGGAGAAACCGATGTTGCAGGTATTGCAGCCGATATGCTGAGTTTGATTAAGTCGATCGATAATTTAAGGGTGGTCACTGGGCCGAAACAGACTTTTTATAATGAAACTGAAGCAAAGGCGACTGAGCAACCTGCCTGGCGTGAGGCGGTTTCAGAAGTCTGGGCACAACTACGCTCTCTCGTGGTGATTCGTCAGCAACAGGATGCGCCAGCAGCGGTTTTAATGCCGGAACAACGGTATTTCCTCTATCAGAATCTGCGCTTGCAGCTGGAAACCGCACGATTTTCTGCTCTGTCAGGAAATCAGCGAATGTTTGAACAAAGCCTGCAATCTGCAATCAGCTGGCTGGAACAGTATTTTGTGGGCGATCAGCGCGATGCGATGCTGGTCATTCTGGAAGATATGCAAAATCAGGCTATCAGTATAGAAACCCCGGATATTTCAGGTTCGCTACGCTGGCTAAAAGGATTTGAACCATGAAATGGTTGATTATCATTGGGCTGGCTCTGGCCTTAGGTGGCATTTTTGTCTGGTTAGCTGATTTTGAACCAGGCTTTGTATTGATGCAGTATGGTCAATGGACACTGGAAACATCGTTAATTGTGTTCACTGTTGCCTGGTTGATTCTTTTGCTACTGGCTTATATGACGCTGCGCAGTCTGGCGATAATTAAAAACACCCCTAATCGCCTATCTCATTGGCAGGAAAACCAACGCCATAAACGTGCGACCAAAGCGTTGACTAATGGTTTGATTACACTGGAAGAAGGTCGTTGGGCCGAAGCAGAGCGCCTGTTGATCCGTCATGCAGGAAACAGTGAAACTCCGTTATTGCATTATCTGGCTGCGGCCCGGGCGGCACAAAAACAGCAGGCACCAGAACGTCGTGATTCCTATTTGAAACTGGCACATGAAACTACGCCTAGTGCAGACATTGCTGTCGGGGTGGTTCAGGCGGAATTACAGCTCTCGGCGGGGCAGAAGGAACAGGCATTGGCAACGTTGCAGCATTTACGCGAAGTGGCGCCAAAACACCCATATGTATTACAACTGTTGCAACAGCTCTACCAGGACACGGCCCAATGGCAGGAAGTGCAATCTGTATTACCGGATTTGCGTAAGCGTCATGTATTGGATAACAGTTCAGCCAATGCTTTGTCAGCAGAAGCCACAGTTGGTCAGTTACAAAATGCATTGATCAGGCAGGAATGGCAGCGAATGGAGCAGATTTGGCTGCAATCTTCGGCGAAAATAAGACAGTCTGAGCAGGTGCTGAAAACCTATGTAAATGGTTTGTTATTACAGGGTGAGCAACAGCAGGCAATGCAAATGATTGAAGAATATTTACGCAAAAACTGGAGTGATGCTCTCATATACCAATACGGCAAAATTTTGCAGGGCGATTTGTTGAAGCGTCTGGCCACGGCGGAAAAATGGTTAAAACAGCGTGAAGAAAATCCCTGGTTATTGCTCACCCTGGGAAGACTCGCTCAGGCCAATAAGCTGTGGGCTAAAGCGGAAGCTTATCTGCGTGCCAGTATTGAGCATGGTCCTCGTGGCGAGACCTATCAGGCATTGGCGGAAGTGTTAATGGCGCAGGATAAACGTGATGCGGCCGCTAATACTTATAAGCAGGGTCTGGATGTGATGTTGCAGAATAATCCGAATAAAGTGATCTAGTCAGCTGTAACAATATAAAAAAACGGCGCTTTAAGCGCCGTTTTTGTGTGTATGGAATTAAATCATTACAGCCGCATCGGCATAACCACATACTGCCGGGTGAATTTTGGATCATTAGGGGTAATCAATGCGCTGCTATTTTCATCGGTAAACAGCAGTTTAACCTTATTATCCGGGATGGCGTTGAGCAAATCCAGCAGATACGCATTATTAAAGGCGATTTCCAAATCAGGGCCGCTGTATTCCACAGCCAGCTCTTCTTCAGCAGATTCCTGTTCCTGGTTGGTAACGGTGGCTTTAAGCAGATTGTTACTCAAGTTCAGTTTGACGCTGCGGTGTTTGTCATTAGCCAGGATTGAGGCACGTGACAAGGCCTGTTTAAGCTCATCACGCTCAGCGATAACTTGTTTATCACCACCTACAGGTAAGACCCGTTCGTAGTTAGGAAATTGACCATCAATCAACTTGGAAGTGAAATGCATATCAGGCAATTCAACTTTCAACTGTTGTGGACTGATTGCCAAAGTCACATCATCAGCGACATCACCTAATAAACGGCCTAATTCCAAAATCGCTTTACGCGGCACAATGACAGTGTGCTTTTCATTGGCTTTTTCTGCTGTTTCTATGCTGCCTAATGCCAGTCTATGACCATCAGTGGCAACAGCTCGCAGGATATTGTCTTCCCGCTCAAGCAACAAACCATTCAGATAATAACGAACATCCTGGCTGGCCATGGCAAAACTGGTTTCATCAAGCAGATCTTTTAATGCTGATTGAGGAACCGTCAGTTGATCAAGGTAATTGGCACCTTCGCTATCCGGAAAATCCGTTGCAGGAAGTGTGGCTAATGAGAAACGACTTTTACCCGCCCGAACTAATGATTTGTTGTCTTCTGCCTGAAAACTGATGGTGGCGTTCGCGGGTAAGGCGCGCACAATATCCAGTAGTTTGCGGGCAGAAACAGTCGTTTCTCCTTCTTTGTCGACTGCAACCGGCAGTGTAGCAATCATTTCCAGTTCCATATCGGTACTGGTCATGGTCAGCTGCTGTCCCTGACAACGTAATAAAATGTTGGACAAAATAGGCAGGGTGGAGCGCCGTTCAACGATGCTGCACACCAGTTGTAAGGGACGGGCAATAATGTCTTGGCTCACAGTAAATTGCATGATGTCTCTCTCAGCTAGCTGGATAAAGTACGAAGTAAATTACGGTAATCTTCCGCGATGCGGTTATCAGTTTCTTTCAGTTCCACCACTTTACGACAAGCATGCAAAACTGTGGTGTGATCGCGTCCACCAAAAGCATCACCAATTTCCGGCAAGCTGTGACTGGTGAGCTCTTTTGCCAGCGCCATTGCTATTTGTCGGGGACGGGCAACCGAGCGTGTACGTTTTTTTGCCAGTAAATCGGATACCCGTATTTTGAAGTATTCTGCAACAGTTTTCTGAATACTTTCCAGTGTCACCAGTTTTTGATGTAACGCCAGCAGATCTTTTAACGCATCCTGCGCCATATCAATCGACAGTGGCTGATTTGTAAAGCGTGAAAAAGCCATCACTCGCTGTAAGGCACCTTCCAGATCGCGGACATTGGATTTAATGCGTTTAGCAATAAAAAAGGCCACATCATCCGGTAGGGTAATCAGATTTTGTTGCGCTTTTTTGATCAGAATCGCAACGCGGGTTTCCAGTTCGGGCGGTTCGATAGCAATGGTCAGGCCCCAGCCCAATCGTGATTGCAAGCGTTCATCAAGGTTTTCTACTTCTTTAGGGAATCGGTCACAGGTCAGAATGATCTGTCTTTGACCTTCCAGCAAACTATTAAACGTATAAAAGAACTCCTCCTGAGAGCGTTCTTTTTTGGCAAAGAACTGTATGTCATCGATTAATAAGGCATCGGCGCTACGGTAATGTGCTTTGAATTGATCAATGGCGTTATTGCGCAGTGCGGTAATCATATCCTGTACAAAACGTTCAGACGATAGATAAATGACTCGTGCTTTGGGATTGTTCTGTCGAATTTTATTACCAACGGCGAGCATCAAATGCGTTTTACCCAGCCCGGTTCCGCCATACAAAAATAAGGGGTTATAACCAGAAGTGCCGGGTGCCTCAGCCACATGTAAAGAGGCAGCACGGGCAATCTGATTGGATTTACCTTCAACATAATTATCAAAGGTAAACAATGGATTCATTGGGCTGCCAATAGCTGGCGCAGGTTCAGTTTCAGAGAGTGAAATTGATGCCGGGGCTTTATCAGTGGTTTTGACACGTCGTTTGGTTTTTTCAGCGGAAATGGAATCTTTGGTACCGACTTCAATTTCAATTTTACTGATGTTACCGTTGGTTAAACCCTTGATCAGCGCATTAATCTGTTGCTCAAGTTGCTCATGTACCCAGGCCTTTACATAAGGATTAGGTGCTAACAGTCGTAGGCTATCTTCGGTTTCAATGGCTTGCAGGGGGCGAAGCCACGTGTTCAGCTGTTGTGCCGAAAGATCACCTTCGAGATGGGATAGACATTTTTCCCAAAGGGGTGAAGACACAGCAACTCCTTGACTATTATAAGGTTTAGATAAAGCAGACTAACTAACTTCAAACAATTTAGGTGATAGTATAGCGTGTCAGGCAGGGCATCTAAAGTTATCTGCATGCGGGATGTTTGGCAAGTAAATAATATCGCCTGGCAGGATGAATGCGGTTTGACTTGTTATGCTCACAAACTCTATAATCCCATGTCTTTTGCCCCGGCTGTTTCCGTTCGAGAGACGCTTACCGGCTGCAAAACCATTGATATTCCTGGAGTTGGTAAAATGAAAAGAACTTTTCAGCCTAGTAATCTGAAGCGCAAGCGTACTCACGGTTTCCGCGCACGTATGAAAACTGTTGGTGGTCGTCGTGTTATTAACGCCCGCAGAGCCAAAGGCCGCGCAAAACTTTCTGTTTAATTCTCTCTGTTCGCAGAGGGTGCATGACTTGGCCACTTTCAGCCGAGCCATGAAAATGAATAGCCCGGGAGATTTTACCCGGGTTTTTCGTCAGGGAAAGCGCACCGGTGGCGGTGGCCTGACGATCCTGAGCGCTGAAAACTCAGTTGGGCATCCCCGACTGGGACTGGCCATCGCAAAGAAGCATCTTAAGCTGGCCAGTCAACGTAACCGGGTAAAGCGGATCATCCGGGAGTCTTTCCGGCAGCATCAATCTGCTTTAGCTAATATCGATATTGTGGTGTTATCACGACCTGACATAAGTCAACGGGATTCATCGCAGTTATGGGCAGCATTGGAGCGACATTGGTTAACCGTGGTGGCACAATGGCAAACATCCTAATCGCTTTTGTTCGCGCGTATCGCTTTTTATTAAGCCCGTTCATGGGCATGCACTGCCGTTTCCAACCTTCTTGCTCCCAATACATGATTGAAGCCATTCAGACCCATGGCTCACTGCGTGGCGTGTGGCTCGGTTTACGCCGACTTTCACGCTGTCATCCCTGGCACGCCGGTGGCGTGGATCCTGTTCCTGAATTAAAGATAAAAAAACACAATGGATAACCTCAGAACTCTGTTTATTTTTGGCCTGTTAATTGTTTCTCTGTTGTTGTGGGAAGCCTGGCAAAATGACTATGTGCGTCCTCAGCAAGTTGCCACGCAATCGAATGCTGCTGAGCCATCTACTGCCGCAGACCAACAGGATGACTTACCTGAATTGCCTGCCGCGGTTTCTGCTGATGGCCTGCCTGCATTACCAGATAGTGATCCAGCCACGGCAAGTTCGACCAATCAGGTCAGGGTGAAAACTGATGTGATTGACGCGATGATTGATTTGCGTGGTGCGGACATACGCAAGCTGGCGTTGCTGAAATATCCTGTGGACGTAAATTTGCCGGATCAACCTGTGCAGTTCTTGAACGATGGTCGCAATAAATTCTTTGTCACCCAGTCCGGCTTACGTGCTGAAGGTCCTGCGCCAACGCATTACGAAAACTATACTGCAGAACAGAATGAATACACCTTATCGGATAATGCCGACAGTTTAAGCATTCCTTTACGTTGGGAATCGGATAATGGTCTGACAGTGATCAAGACTTATACTTTCAATCGTGACAGTTATCTGGTGAATGTCACTTATCAGATTGAAAACCGCACTGGTGAACGTTTTGCAGCATATCCTTACGCCCAATTTAATCGTAATGAAGCTGAGGACGATAGTTTCCTAATCTATACCTATACGGGTGCAGTGTTTTCCAGTGAAGGCAATGAATATGAAAAAGTTGATTTCGGGGATCTGAAAAAAAATGATTTTCGCCGTGATGTAAACGGTGGCTGGGCAGCGATGATCCAGCATTATTTTGTAGCAGCAATTATTCCTGAGAGCAAACCTCTGGAAATCAGCTTATATGGTAAATCGCTCAATAACACCAACTACACAGCAGGTATTCGTTTCCCCGTTGTGGTTGCCGAAGATGGCGAACAGGCTCAAACCGCTTACCAAATTTATCTGGGACCAAAAGAACACAAACGTTTAGAACAGATTGCTGAAAATCTGGATCTGACCGTTGATTATGGCATTCTGACCATTATCTCCAAGCCATTATTTATTGTCATGGAGTGGTTACATAAATTAACAGGCAACTGGGGCTGGTCCATCGTCTTGCTGACCATTCTGATTAAGCTGGCATTTTATAAATTGTCAGCAGCCAGTTATCGTTCTATGGCCTCGATGCGTAAATTGACGCCTAAGCTGGCCAGCCTGAAAGAGCGCTACGGTGATGACAAGCAGAAATTCAATCAGGCGATGATGGATCTGTATCGCACCGAGAAAATTAATCCTCTGGGTGGTTGTTTGCCGATCCTGGTGCAGATGCCAGTGTTTTTAGCGTTCTATTGGGTATTGGTAGAAAGTATTGAGTTACGTCAGGCAGACTTTATTTTCTGGTTGAACGATTTAACGGCGATTGATCCTTACTTTGTATTGCCGGTTTTATTTGGTCTGACCATGTGGTTCCAGCAAAAACTCAATCCTACGCCACAGGATCCGGCACAGGCGATGATGATGAAAGTATTCCCCATCGTATTTACCGTTTTCTTTGCCTTCTTTCCATCAGGCCTGGTGTTGTACTGGCTGGTCAACAATCTTCTTTCGATTGCCCAGCAATGGTATATCACTCGTAAAATGGGTGCGTTATAGACCTATCGTAGCTCAATACAGGCTGCGTTGTTTACGGCTAAAGTAAACACAATTCATTATGACTGAAATCTTCACCGATACTATCGTAGCCATAGCCACCGCGCCGGGCCGCGGTGGTGTTGGTGTAGTGCGTTTATCCGGACCGGATAGTGCTCAGATTGCCGAGCAAATCTGCGGCAAATTGACTCAGCCTCGCTTTGCTAAGTTTGCCCCTTTCCGTGCCGCTGATAAAGAGATTATCGATAGTGGTATTGCGCTGTATTTTGCTGCGCCAGCCTCTTTTACTGGTGAAGATGTGGTGGAGTTGCAAGGGCATGGCAGTCCACTGGTTATGGATCGGCTTTGTAAACGTGCGATTGAGCTGGGTGCCCGTATGGCACGTCCCGGCGAATTTTCCGAGCGGGCATTTCTCAATGGCAAGATGGATCTGGCACAGGCCGAAGCGGTAGCCGATTTAATCGAAAGCTCTACTGAACAAGCTGCCCGTAGTGCGATGAGATCCTTGCAGGGCGAGTTTTCCAACAAAGTAAATGCTTTCCTGCAGGAGCTGACTTATTTAAGGATGTTTGTCGAAGCCTCTATTGATTTTGCTGATGAAGAAATTGATTTTCTTGGCGAAGCCCAGGTGGATAAACAACTGCAGCAATTGCTTACCACTTTGGCGGGTATTCAAGGTAGCGCCCGACAAGGACGGCTATTGCGTGAAGGCATCAGCGTGGTTCTGGCTGGTCAGCCTAATGCCGGTAAATCCAGTTTGCATAATCGGCTGGCAGGTCATGATGCCGCTATCGTCACGGAGGTCGCGGGGACTACCCGTGATGTATTACGTGAGCAGATTCATATAGGTGGATTGCCGCTACGAATATCAGATACTGCCGGCCTGCATGATGCTACCGATGATATTGTTGAGCTGGAAGGCATTCGCCGCACGCAAAACGAATTGTTACAAGCCGATCATATTCTGCTTTTGATAGATGATAGGTTGGGTATGACCGAGCAGGATGAAAAAATCCTCTCTGCATTACCGGCAGAAAAATCCATAACCTTGATTCGTAATAAGATCGATCAAAGCGGCCATGTTGCTGAAATAACGAATGAAAACGACATGTCAGTGATCTATCTGTCAGCCAAAAATGGCGAAGGCATGGAATTATTGGTCCAGCACCTGTGTGAAGTCGTCGGTTTCCATCCTGAAGAAGAGGGGGTGTTTATGGCGCGTCGTCGACATCTGGATGCTTTGCAACGTGCGCAGCAAGCGATTGAAAGTGGTTATAACTGTCTTACCGGGATGGGCGCAGGTGAATTACTGGCTGAAGAGTTACGACTTGCACAGACAGCGCTGGGCGAAATTACCGGTACTTTCACTAACGAAGACCTGCTGGATCATATCTTTTCCAGCTTTTGTATCGGAAAGTAATTTTTATGAGTGCCGAGTTTCCATATCAGGACACTCAAATCAGCGCTTTACATGAAGTCCGACATCAACAAATCCTCAAATTAGTTCAACAAAGTGGTGTCAGGCAAGTTCTGGATTTAGGTTGTGGTTCAGGTAATTTTCTATGGCAATTGCTCAATGAAACTCAAATTGAGCAAGCTATTGGCGTTGAACAATCCGGTTTATCTTTAATGCAGGCCCGTGAAAAACTTGCGGTTTATCTCGACGCAACTCCTTGCCGGCTCACATTAATTAACGGTTCTTACGCCGATCCTCATCCAGAACTGTCTGGCTTTCCGTTGGCAGTGATGATTGAAACCATTGAACATGTTGCGCCGAAGCATTTATCTCAAGTTGAAAAAAATGTTTTTGCGGTGATGTGTCCAAAGCAGATCATCCTCACTACGCCGAATAGTGAGTACAATCCTTTATACGGTCTGAATCCGGGCGAGTTCAGGGACCCGGATCATCAGTTTGAGTGGACACGGCATAAATTTCAACAATGGGCCAGAGGCGTGGCTGCCCGTCATAATTATGAAATACATTTTTCAGGAATTGGGGAGGCAGATCTGCAATTAGGTTCACCCACCCAGATGGCAGTATTTCAGCAGCTTTGAAATTCATCTGTCATGGAATTGCCACGCAAATACCATAGCCTTTCGGCATAACGTGGTCAGTGCGTTACAATATTTCCACCATTCTTTATATGCGAAATCTAATCATTCAGGAGCCAGCATGCTGCGTCTATACAAAATTGCTCATGGCTTAATTAAGGAAATCAAAGTTGAAGGCGAGGTGTCGGGGCATCACTTAAAAGAAGCCGACTGGATTGATGCGTTAGAGCCTGATGATGATGAACGCGCATTACTTGCTACCTTATTCAGTGATGAAGTGCCAGATGTTGATGATGTCGAGGAAATCGAAGCATCAGCTCGCTGTTTTACCGATCAGGATGGACTGCATGTGCATTCATTGTTTCTCGGTTATTCAGAAGGACGGCATCACACGGTATCCGTGGCATTCATTCTGCAACAAGATCGGTTAATAGCCATTCGTGATGGAGAATTAAGTGATTTCCGTTTATTACGAATGCGTGCTCGCCGCGGTCAGGTGAGTTGTGAAACGCCCACGGATTTACTGATTACCTTGCTGGAACAGAAAGTCGAGAATCATGCCGATAATCTCGAAGATATCCATCGCCAGTTAGAGCGGGTCAGTCATCTGGTCCTGGAAGATGAAAGTGCCGATTTGGAGGATGCCATCAGTCAGCTGGCTCGTCTGGAAGACAGTAACGGAAAGATACGCTTGTGTCTGATGGACACTCAACGTGATATTTCGTTTTTACTGCGCCATCTACGTGAGCCGGGATCTTCCCGGGAAACCCTGTATGAGATATTGCGGGATTTGGAAACACTGATGTCACATACGACTTTCCTCTTCGATAAGATAAACTTCCTGATGGATTCCACTCAGGGTTTTATCAATATCCAGCAGGCTCAGATCATCAAAACGTTCTCGATAGCCGCCGTCGTATTCCTGCCACCGACCTTGATTGCCAGTATTTACGGGATGAATTTTAAATATATGCCGGAACTGGACTGGAGCTTTGGCTATCCATTTGCTATTGGTTTAATGGTGGCGGCAGGTATGGCACCTTATCTATACTTTAAACGTAAAGGCTGGTTATAAAAATTCATTAAAGGAGTGATTCATGAGTCGACATTTTGATAAAGCAGAGGGTTTGAGTGAACAGCATGACCCGGCGACACATGACTATGTGTTCAACCAGACCATGTTTCGTATCAAGGATCCAAAACGAACATTGAAGTTTTATTCTGAAGTAATGGGCATGACATTAATCAAGCGCTTTGATTTTCCGGAAATGCAGTTCACCCTGTATTTCATGGCAGCTATATCACCTGAACAACGTCAAGACTGGTCTGATGACAATAATGAGCGAATCAAGCAAACCTTTGCCCGTCCAGCCATGCTGGAGTTAACCCATAACTGGGGTGACGAAGACAAAGATGAGGTTGCTTATCATAACGGTAATAGTGAACCACGGGGCTTTGGTCATATCGGTTTTGCCGTACCGGATATTGATGCCGCCTGTGAACGTTTTGAGGCGTTCGGTGTACCGTTTGTAAAACGACCTGATGACGGCAAAATGAAAGGAATTGCTTTTATTCAGGATCCGGATGGCTATTGGATAGAAATTTTCACCCCTGATCGTCAGCCGACTTTGCTGAAAGATCATCTTGGTTAGGTTCTTCTTGTTTAGTGGAGCCGACTCCGAGTGGAGGACTGGCATATACCTGTACTCGGTCTGGCATTTTTTTGGCTTCGTACATTGCCTCATCAGCGTAACGGACTAGTTGCATGGCGTTACTACCATGCAGTGGGTATAAGGCAATGCCAATACTGACGCCGATATGCAGAATCTTGCCATCAACCTCATAGGGGATGCTCAGACATTCACAGATTTTTTCTGCTGTTTGCTGGGCATTCGCCAGATGATGAACATTTTGTAACAGCACGACAAATTCATCACCGCCAATGCGTCCGACCACATCTGCGCCACGCAGGCATTGGCGTATACGATTCGCCACCTGTTGCAATAATAAATCGCCAATGGCATGTCCATGCTGATCATTGACCGGTTTGAAATTATCTAAATCCAGAAATAAGACGGCTACGACTTGTTCTTCACGCTGGCTTAAGACGATGGCCTGATTCAAATGCTCGGTAAAACTGGCGCGGTTTGGCAAACCGGTTAATGTATCGTGATGCGCCATATGTGACATGCGCTGCATCAGCAGTTTATGTTCAGTGATATCCCGGGCAATACCGGTGTATGAGTCAACGATGTCATTTTTATCAAATAACGGTGCTGCATTACTGCGATGCCAGCACCAGTGACCATGTAAATGTCTGATTCGGTATTCGATGCCACTGTGTTTTTGACGGCTGTGCCGTACCTGTTGTAAAAAACTATGACAGGCAGGCACATCATCAGGATGCACAAAGTGCTCGAAATGCCTGCCAATCACTTCATTGAGCGGATGGCCCAGAATCTCTGTCCAGTTGGGCGAGGCATAGGTCAGTATGCCGTCCAGAGATAACGAATAAATGATGTCATTGGCATTTTCAACAAAGGCTCGAAATTTATTCTCACTTTTGTTCAAAGCGGCTTCGTAGTTTTTGCGTTGGGTAATGTCATTGCCGTAGCCGGTCCAGATAATAGTGCCATCAGTTTCACGTATCGGTGTGTCGTAGGCTTCAATCCAGATGGTTTCACCCCCTTTAACAAGCATTCGGAATTCACTGTGCCATGCGCTGCCCGTTTCAGCGCATTCAATGCTTTCATTAATAACACGCTGATAATCATCTGGATGAATCATTTTTAGTAACAAGTTGGCATCTTCAGCAACCTGTTGCTGGGTTACACCAAACAATTGTTCCAGTCTGGAACTGGTATAAGTGTATTGAAATTGACCGTCAGGTGTTCGACAAAGCTGGTAAATAAAACCAGGCAGGTAAGGTGAAACGGCGTGTAAATGTCTAAGCAACTCGCTGTGGGTCAGAGAGGAAGGTGTCTGCTGGCCGTTGTTTGAAGATTGCGTCATGCTTGATAACACCATTTGTTTTTTATTCAATAATAGGCCGATGCATGTATGGCTTCAAGCATTTAAATGACTTGGAAAGGTCAGTTACTCCATGCTGCAGGAAGATTATTTTTTAAATGATCAATAAATATTCGGGTGCGTCGAGACAAATGACCGTAGGGATACATTAACCAGATTGGCAGACTGGGGCCATTCCATTCGGCCAGACAGCGTTGCAATTTGATTGAATGCTTATTCAAAGCTGTTTCAACCAACCAGTCGGGATAAAACCCCAAGCCCTTTTCACGAGCGATCGCATCAGCCTGTATCACAAATTGATCCGCGGAAAGACGTGATGGTCTTGCAGCTAATTTAAATGTGCTTCCCTGAGTATGGTTTAATATGATTTCATCCATTGATTGAGACAGTGTATCAATCCATTCATGCTCAGATAGCTGGCGCGGATGACTGATTTTTTCAGCTTGTTGTAAATATTCCGGGCTGGCATAGATACCTTGAGAGAGTTGACCGAGAAACTCATGTCGTAAACCACTTTCAGAGATTTCCCCCAACCATAAGGTGACCGATTCTCCATCGGTTGCAAGGGGCAAACTAAAACCTGTACGCATTTTAAGCTGTAATTTAGGGTGCTCAGCCATTAATGATTCCACTTTATCGCTAAGCCAGCTGCAACTGAACGCGTTGTGAAATGTAAAATTGAGTTCTCCGCTCACCTCCATCTGCAGAGCATCCAGTGCGAGCTGACTTTGTTGTGCGAGAGCGATAAATTGCTGGCAATAACCGGCAAATATCTGACCTGCCTGAGTGGGGATAAGGCGGTTTGATTCCCGGCGTAGTAATTTTTGACCTATCCGTTCTTCAAGTTGAGAGATACGTCTGCTTAATGTTGATTTTGGAATACCCAGTTGCTCTGCGGTAAACGTTAAACTGCCGGATCGGGTGATCTCAACAAAGGCGTTAACGGCTCTCATATCTGGCAAAACTATCCGGTTTTTCATAATCGCTCTGTTCAGGTTTTTGCAACGGCATGTTGATCAATAAGCTCTTTTAAATGCAAATAATTAACAATATCATTTGCATTAAGTGATAAGCATTGTAATGAATTAACTGGATTTCCACCATCATTGAAATGTGTCGAAATTTTTAGTGGGTTTAGCTTAAACAAAGCTGGGTTAAGAAAGGATTAATACTGTGAATTAACAGCCAAAAGCTATTCAATGTTTCCCTATTTATAGTTTGTTTGCCCTTTCCCGGTGTCGCTGCAAAGCACACCGGGTTTTTTTTGCCTGAATTCAAGGGATATTTTCTGCTTGTCGTTTGCCAGATATAAGTCTAGTCGCCAGACTGTAAGGACAAAGGAGTGAGCGATGAGATTATTCACAAATATATTATGGCTTAACATTGTGGCCACTTTTGGGGCACAGGCCGATGAACCCGCTTTCAATTATAACTTTTACAGTTCAATCAGAATGCAGGCGGAAGCGGTGAGCCCGGATAATCAGCAAGCAATGTCTGCTTATCGTGGTATTCGTGATGCCTATTCAAGGGTTGGTTTTAATGCGGCGTATGAGTTTTCTGAAGATACATCGGTTTTTACCCAGCTGGAACTGCCTTTTGATAGCGCTAACTTTCGGTTTCGTGATTCGTATGACCAGGGAGAGGTTGGCCGCAATAAGGCTGAAAATATCCGGGTCGGTCTGATTGGCCTGACCAGCAGTGTCGGCACAGTAACCGCAGGTCAGCAGTGGATGCCTTACTATAATGCCATTACATTTCCAGTAGATCAGTTCAGCAGCTTTTACAGTGGCTTTGCGACTTATACGACTTTTCGGGTGAAAGAGACGCTGGCCTATCAAAGTCCACTGTGGAACGGTTTTGGATTTGGGGGTTCCTACTCAACACGTCACGGTAATATCCGTTCACCTTCAAGGATTGATGATCGACGAATCCAGGCTGTTGTCAGTTATCAGCTGGGGGAAACCCGTCTGGCCATTGGGATGGATGACCGTGGGAATGCCAGTGGCTTTAAAGACCGGTTATATGGTGTGACGTTGTCTCATGCAAAAGGACAATGGTCTATGGCAATTAAATATGAAATCACCGATACGGATAATCCAGACAGTTTTTATGGTGATAAAGCACAGGCAATAAATCTCTATAGCGCTTATCATCACGGTAAAAATACTTATAAAGTCATGCTTGCCAATGTTGAAGCTTATGGTGAATCCGTGATTCATCTTGGTATAGATCATCGAATCAATCAGGATTTACGTGTGTTTGCCGAATTTTATCAGGAGCAGGAAACCGCCGCGATGACTGCCAAACAGGCTGGGCTGGAAGGTTTTGATGCTGAGATCAGTGGTGGCAAATTGTTTCTGGTGGGATTCCGTTATGATCTGAATATGTAAAAACTCACTCCAGCTGAAGCCAGAGTGAGTTATGTTTACCTAAGCAGATTATTTTAACCGTTCATCATTCAGCTCACCCTGCTCATTAAGCATGTCATCATGCTCCTGCATTTTCCAGGGCAGGATCCCCGGAGAGATGTGAATAAAATGCAGGTATTTTTCAAACTGATTCAGAATGTCATCAATGACCTCCTGCTGATCACAGTTGAAGATATCGTAGGCAGCACCGCCTCGGCGCATGAATATTTCCGCTCGGTAATAGCGTTTATCACCGTCCTCGTTGCTTGCCATTTGCGGATAGGCAAATGTCGGCATGGCATAACCCCGCATCCGGATCTCATAAATAAAATCGAGTTCTTCATCACGCACAACCTCAATATAGGCACGGTGCTGAGTATCATCAAAAAATACACTTACAGGCCAACCTTTGTCACGTAAAACCGTTTCAACATTTTGCATCGCCGGATAAGCTGTGTTTTTAATAAAATCAGCGACCTGTTGATAATCCGGATAGTGAATTAACCCGGCCAGACGCTTTTTCCAGTTGCCCGGTTTATGCTGCGAACTATGCATGTAGGCGGACAGGCTTGCTTCACGATGACCCTCAATGGACAGTGCCCGCCACATACCAATTGCCGCCAGCACCATAATGATGGCAAATGGCAAGGCGCTGGTAATACTCATGGTCTGTAAGGCACTTAAGCCCCCGGCGATTAACAAAGCAGCGGCAACCAGTCCCTCTAACGTTGCCCAGAATACACGTTGCCAGACCGGTGTGTTACTGGCGCCACCAGAGGCTAAAGAATCGATAACCAATGAACCCGAGTCAGAAGAAGTGACAAAGAAGGTCATAATCAAAATGACGGTAATAAAGGACACGATTGAGGTCAGAGGTAAACGCTCGTATAGCTTGAATAGTGCAATGGCTGTGTCATTCTGCACTTCGGTAATCAGGGCGGTGTATCCCTGATTCATGATCATGTTCAGAGCTGTATCACCAAAAATCGAGAACCAGATAAAAGTGAAAATGGTTGGCACCAGTAACACCCCGAATACAAACTGGCGAATGGTTCGGCCACGGCTTATTTTGGCAATAAATAATCCGACAAAGGGCGCCCAGGCAATAGTCCAGCCAAAGATGAAAAGGGTCCAGTTTCCAATCCAGTCACTGCGAGTATAGGCCTGCAGATTAAAAGTCCGTTCAACAATATTGTTAAGATAACTGCCGGTGTTCTGCAGAAAAGTCTCCAGAATCACAATGCTTGGTCCAGCGATAAAGACAAACAGCATTAGTGCCAGAGCCAACACCATATTAACGATAGAAAGACGTTTAACACCTTTATCCAGTCCAGCTACTACAGACAGAATTGCCAGCATGGTAATCCCGGCTATGGTGACCACCTGTACAAAGGTACTGACCGGTATGCTGGGCCATAAATAGTTCATGCCGGCGTTTATCTGGGCAACCGAAAGCCCGAGGGTGGTGGCAATACCAAATAAGGTGCCGAGAATGGCAATGACATCAACAGTATGGCCAATGGGACCATAAATTCGTTCCCCAATCAGTGGATAAAGTGCGGAGCGCATAGACAAAGGCAGTCCATGGCGAAAAGCGAAATACGCTAATACCAGACCGGTCAGGCCATAAATGGCCCAGATATGAAAACCCCAGTGAAAAAAGGCGATTTGCATTGCCTGTTTGGCCGCATCAACGGTTTCAGGCGCGCCTTGAGGAGGTGAGGCATAATGCAGCACCGGTTCTGCCACACCAAAAAATAATAATGCTATGCCGTAACCCGCAGAAAACAACATGGCAAACCAGGCCGGAAAACTGTATTGCGGCTCGGCATGATCAGGGCCTAATTTGGTTTTCCCCCAACTTGAAATCGCCACCGTCACAATAAATACCAGAAAGAAAGCGACCGCCAGCATATAAAACCAGCCGAATGTTTTGGTCAGATAATTGAGTGTCGTAGCAAAGGCTTCACCGGCTAACTCCGGATTACTGATAGTCCCGATGACCAGCAATAAGGCGATAACAACGGCGGGTACAAAAACGGGTACTAATATGGTGGATGGAATTTTCGATGACTTGCTTTGCTGCATGATCAAGCTCCCTTTTTGGACTCCGAAGAATCACATAAGTCATGCAATATTATGTGCTTTATGGCCGTTATGGTCTCTGACTGACAATGCAAAATGTTCAGAAAATATTACATTATCGGCATATTGCATGCCGTATAGATAGTACAGAAAATCACCACACAAACTGATTTTGGTTTGTGTGGTGAGATAACTGTCTAGCCTTTAGGTCCGAGAAAGAACCAGATGATCAGGCCGACTACCGGGAAGAACAATAATATTAAAATCCATAACACTTTTGCTAACGTACCGGCACCACTTTTGGCCACTTTAAGAATAGCCCAAATGATGATGATCAGCCAAATAAGACCTAAAAGGCCGCCAACTTCAACACCCATTTTGTTGCTCCTTTGCTAGTGTGATATCAAGTAACTCTCCTCTAGCATAAACGATAAGCATGGTATTGAACCAACTCTTTTCAGGGCGTTGCCGGTTCAATCACCTCACCGGAGTAGGCTTTCAAGCCGCCGCCCAATGCCTTGTACAGTGTTAATTGATTTCGTAAACGCGCCAGTTGAGTATCAATTTGGGCTAATTGGGCATCAATATGACTGCGCTGCGCATCCAGAACTTCCAGATAGCTGTCTACACCGGCGTCATAACGGATTTCAGCTAACTGCAGGCTGCGACCAGTGGCTTTGGTCAAATCCTGTTGTGCATTAAGTTGCGCATCAAGCGTTTGCCTTGCCTGCATTTCATCCAGCACTTCTTTGAATGCCTGCTGGATCGTTTCCTGATAACGCGCGATATTAATATCTTTTTGCAGTTCGGCTACATCCAGGTTGGCATCGTTAACTCCCCAATCAAGCAGCGGTAGTGATAATTGTGGTGAAATTTGCCAGAGCCGACTTCCTGAGTTAGTTAAATCAGAAGGTGTTGAGCCGCCAAGACCAATAGCCGCCGCCAGACTGATTCGTGGGAAGAAAGCGGCTCTTGCAGCACCAATGTTGGCATTGGCGGCTTTGAGTTGATGTTCCGCCTGCATCACATCAGGTCTTGACAGTAATACTTCGGAAGATAAATTCACCGGTAAGTCCTGTAATGTATGTACATCTTCTCCCCATTTAGCCGTCCATTGCTGGCGGTCCAATGTTTGACCGACTAATAATTCCAGTGCGGTAAAGTTCTGATTGGCCTGTTGCTGGTAGCGTGATTCGGCAATTCGGGCTTCATGCAAAGCTGTTTCCGCCTGCCTTAATGCAAGTTCCGAGGCCAGGCCTGATTCAAATCGTTTGTTAATCAGCTCATAACTTTCTTCCCGGGCTTCGCGGGTTGAGCGTGAGAACTCCAGCTGGGCAATGGTTGCCTGCCAGCTGAACCAGGCATCAGCCACTTCAGAAACCAATGTCAATTGAATGCTTTTACGACTGGCTTCACTGGCAAGAAACTGTTCCAGGGCGGCTTGCTGTAAACTGTCAATCCGGCCAAAAAAGTCTATTTCCCAGGCCGAGATTCCGACACCAATTTGGTATTCTTCATAAATACCACCACCGCCAATAGCCTGGCTGCCGGAGCTAACACCTTCAGGTACTCGTTGACGTGTGGCACTGGCAGTGCCATCAACCGCTGGCAACCGTTCGGCACGTTGAATTTTGTACTGCGCCCGAAGCTGCTCAACCTGGAAAATGGTGGCGCGTAAATTACGATTATTTTCCAGAGACAATGCAATTAATTGTTGTAGCTGTTTGTCCTGATAAAACTCCTGCCAGCCTGTATCAGCAGCCAAAGAAGCATTGACAATCGATTCACTGCTTTCCAGCATCACTGGATTGGCTGGACGTTGATAATCAGGAATCATCGAGCAGGCACCCAGCGCAGCCGATAGTGTTATTACAGAAATCAGTTTCAATTTGGCATTCATGCCGATTCTCCTTGAGAAACCTGCTGTTTGGCAGGTGTTTTACCGGTTATCTTGCTGGCTAATGTAAAAACCAGCACAAAAAACATTGGGACAAAGAATATGGCCAGTCCTGTAGCGGTTACCATGCCGCCAAACACCCCGGTGCCGATGGCATTCTGGCTGGCAGAACCTGCACCGGTGCTGAGCATTAATGGCGTAACTCCCAGCATGAAGGTTAACGCGGTCATGGCGATGGGGCGTAACCTCATACGTACCGCTTCCAGCGTAGCATCCACTAATGACATGCCGTCTTCGTATAAGGTTTTAGCGAACTCAACAATCAGAATGGCGTTACGGGAGGACAGGCCTATCGTCGTTAACAGGCCAACCTGGAAATACACGTCATTGGACAGGCCGCGGCCTATGGCAAACAACACAGCGCCGATTATTCCCAGAGGCACAACCAGCATGACAGAGAAGGGGACTGTCCAGCTTTCATACAATGCAGCAAGGCATAAAAATACCACCAGTATGGAAATGCCATACAGCATCGGAGCCTGATTACCGGATTGTTTTTCCTGAAGGGAAATACCTGTCCATTCATAACCGATGCCATCAGGAAGTTGATTTATGATCTCTTCCACTGCCAGCATGGCATCACCGGAGCTGACGCCAGGAGCGCCTTCCCCCTGAATATTGCGAGACGAAACACCGTTGTAACGCTCAAGTCTTGGCGAACCATCGATCCAGCGTCCGCTGGTGACGGCTGATAAAGGTACCATTTCACCGGCATTATTACGTACATACCAGTTCCCCACATCTTCAGGCATCATCCTGAAGGGGGCATCACCTTGAATATAAACCTTTTTGACGCGTTGGTTGTCAATAAAATCATTGACATATCTGGGGGCCCACACACTACTGAAAGTGCGGTTAATTTCAGCCAAAGACACCCCGAAAGCGGCAGCCTTTTCATGATCGATATCGATCTTGAATTGAGGAGTATCTTCCTGACCATTTGGCCGCACGCCCATCAAGCGACTGTCCTGTGCAGCCATACCCAGAAATTGATTGCGGGCATTCATTAACGCATCATGGCCCACGCCACCGATGTCTTTTAATTGCAGGTTAAAGCCACTCGCGGTGCCAAGTTCAATAATAGGAGGTGGAACAAACGGAAACGCCATTGCATCCTTAATCTGGCTGAAAAAACCCATTGCCCGACCAGCGACCTGTTGTACATGCTGATCATCACGTGGTCGTTCATCCCAGTCTTTCATATTCACAAACGCGATACCATTATTTTGGCCCCGCCCGGCAAAGCTGAAGCCGATGACGGAAAATACAGAATCCACATTTTCTGCCTCTTCATCCAAGAAGTAATCTTCAATCTGATTCATCACTTCAATGGATCGTTCTTTGGAAGCATTCGCCGGCAAGGTCATTTGATTGAATAAAATACCTTGATCTTCATCCGGCAGGAATGCGCCTGGCAACTTGGTAAACAGAAAAGCCAGCAATCCGACTATGATTAAGTACAACAGTGCATAGCGACCCATTCTGGTCAGAATATGTCGCACACTGCTCTGATACCCGTTACTCATTCTGTCGAAGCCACGGTTAAACCAGCCGAAAAATCCCCGCTTTTGATAATGGGCCGGATCCACAGGTTTTAATAGGGTGGCACATAGTGCTGGAGTCAGCGTTAAAGCAACCAATACCGATAACGCCATTGCTGATACGACAGTAATGGAGAATTGCCGGTAGATAACCCCGGTGGACCCTCCAAAGAAAGCCATTGGAATAAATACGGCCGAGACCACCAGGGCGATACCTACCAGTGCGCCAGTGATCTGTCCCATCGACTTACGCGTGGCCTCTCTTGGTGACAGGCCATCTTCATGCATGACACGCTCAACGTTTTCGACCACAACAATGGCATCATCCACCAGCAGACCAATCGCCAGTACCATACCGAACATGGTTAAGGTGTTTATTGAAAAGCCAAAGGCATAGAGAATGCCGAAAGTACCCAATAGCACTACTGGTACCGCAATAGTCGGTATCAGGGTGGCGCGCAGGTTCTGTAAAAAGAGATACATCACCAGAAACACCAGAATAATGGCTTCAACCAGTGTGGTGACAACGCTTTGAATCGATAATTTTACAAACGGCGTGGTGTCATACGGATACACTGTTTTCAATCCCTGGGGAAAGAAAGGTTCCAGTTCTGCCAGGCGGTCCCGAACCCCTTGTGCTGTATCCAGGGCATTGGCCCCTGAAGCCAGTGTTACCGCTAAGCCGGTAGCGGTCTGGCGGTTGTATTCGGTTTCAAACTGGTAGTTTTCACCACCCAGTTCAATCCGCGCAATATCCGCCATGCGGATCTGTGAGCCATCCTCATTGACGCGTAACAGGATATTGCCAAATTGTTCCGGGGTTTCAAGTTGAGTCTGGACGATCAGACTGGCACTGATTTGCTGGCCGGGAATGGCCGGAGCGCCGCCTAATTCACCTGCAGCGATCTGTACATTTTGTGCCTGAATGGCACTCACTACATCATCACTGGTTAAACTGTAATGCGCCATACTGTCTGCATTCAGCCAGATCCGCATCGCGTACTGTGAACCGAAAATCTGAATCTGGCCAACACCATTAACCCGGCTAAGTGGCTCCTGGATAGTACCGCCAACAAAGTCAGCAATATCATATTTATCCATCTGACCGTTGGATGAGACAAAGCCCACCACCATCATAAAGCCAAGGCCGGCCTTGTTTACCCGAATACCTTGTTCCTGAACAATGGTAGGCAATAACGGCATGGCTGCCTGTAATTTGTTCTGCACCTGTACCTGAGCAATGTCAGGATCAGTACCTGGCTCAAAAGTGATAGTTATCTCACCGACACCACTGGAGTCACTGGTTGATGACATGTAGAGCATATTGTCCAGCCCGGTCATATTCTGCTCAATGACCTGAGTGACTGTATTTTCCAGAGTCTGTGCCGCGGCACCGGGATATTGCACCCGAATATTAATTGAGGGTGGTGCAACTTCCGGATATTGTGAAACCGGTAATTCGAAAATTGCCAGTAAACCAGCAAACATAATCAGAATGGATATAACCCAGGCAAAGACCGGGTGGTCAATAAAATACCTTGCCATGTTAAGACTCCGTCCTGCTATTCATCGGGACTTGCTCTTCGTTATTATCAATTTCCACCGGTGCTTCAGGTGCTATCTTCTGCAGACCACTGACTATTAATCGATCACCGGCTGATAGTCCCTCATCAACCAGCCAGTATTGCCCGACTTCACGGCGTATTTGCAACTGACGAGGTTCGGCCTGATTATTGTCATTAACGATCATTGCTGATGCGTTACCTTCCCGATCAAATGTCACACCGCGTTGGGGCACCAGTAAAGCGTTATCTATCGAAGCTTCCTCCATTTCTGCCCGCACAAACATGCCCGGCAACAATAAACCTTCAGGGTTTGGGAACAAGGCACGTATAACGATACTGCCGGTTGATTCCTGTACATTAACTTCAGAAAACTGCAGTTCACCACGATGCGCATATTTACTGCCATCTTCTAATGTCAGCATGACTGTAGGTGCTGCAGCATCATCGATTTTTTTGTCAATCAATTGCCTCCGCAGACTAAGCAGTCTTTTTGAAGGCTGTGCAATATCGACATAGATTGGATCTATTTGCACGATGGTAGCCAACAGGTCAGCTTGTTGTGCGGTCACCAATGCTCCTTCGGTGACATTAGAGCGTCCAATCCGACCATTGATGGGAGCATTGACTTTGGTATAGCGAAGATTGATCTGTGCCGTTTCAATATTGGCTTTTGCTACTGAAACTTCAGCTTGTGATTGCAGGAAAGCAGCTAATGCATCGTCATAATCCTGCTGGCTGATTGCTTTATTGTCGATTAATCCTTTAAAACGTTGTTCACGCGCTTTGGTCGATTGCAGGTTCGCTTCAGCTCGAGCCAGTTCTGCACGGGCCATCTGTAATGCGGCCTCAAACGGTGCGGCATCAATTTGATAAAGCTGCTGACCGGCTTCTACATCAGCCCCCTCATCAAACAGACGTTTTTCAATAATGCCATTTACCTGAGGACGCACTTCTGCCTGACGGAACGCTACTGTTCGTGCTGGCAGCTCAGTTGTTAAGGTAATCGGCTGCTTAATCAGAGTAACTACATTAACCGGGGTTGCAGATGCACCATTCTCGGTGTCTTCAGCATTATTTTGTTCAGATTGACAGGCCGCCAGACCGAAAACCAACAAACTACTTAAAATGAACTGTTTAACAGATAGCTTAAAGCGTGGCATGTATTACTCCTGAGTAGATTGTCCTTCTGTACCAGTTGCCTGAGAAGGCGAGCAGGCAATGGCATCCCAGCTGGCATCAATAATGTGTGTTAGTTGCTCGCTGTCAACTTTAATGACGTCTAACAGATGCTGACGAGCAAGAAACAGATAAGGTTCAAAACTTAAACTGATCAAAATATCGTCAGATAACTTTTTAATCTGATGCGTATTACGTCCTTGTTCAAAAAGTGCTTTGAGGGGTTGAAGTCCATCCCATGCATGGCTGCGCTGGCTTCGTAAAATATCCGGTGGCAAGTGATCAAACTGTGCTTTGCTATGGGTAATGCAGGGGTTTTCAATACAAAAGTGCCAAAGATTGCAGCACATGCGGCGGTATTGTTGTTTGAGTGGCAGTTGCGGGTCATGACCATCAAGTGTTGCTTTGATGAAGTCATCAATGATCTGGGTTTTCAACTCGCGAATAAGATCGTCACGATCTTTGAAATAAAGATAAATCGTACCAGTTGCAACACCTGCCTCTTCGGCTAGCTGTTTTATGGAAAAGCCGTGAAAACCATAACTGGCGAGTAGCTTTAATGTGGCACAGAAAATGGCTTCGCGTTTATCTGCAGAGGGGGCAGCAGGTGACATAGATAACTTTTTATGAATGAACGTTCATTCATAATATACATGCACTACGTTAAGGTAAAGTTAAAAAAAACAAAAAATTATATTTAATGTTCAGATCTCGTTGAGCTTTAAGAGCCGCCAGCTATATGTTGACGACTGTTCAACAGACTTGAATAAAGATGAGATGTAAGAGCTTATTTTATCAGTCGATTGTAGATGGGCTGTAAAAGCTGCTTATCGGAATCCAGGACTAATGCGTGTTCTGCACGCTGTTTGATAAGTTTTAGATGACGCGAAACCTCTGTTCCGAAAATGGCAGGTGAGTTATCGGCGAGTGCTTCCAGTGCTTTCTGTAACCTGAGTTGAACTTCGATCATGCTGGCGCCATCACGGCCAATGGGCATAAAAATATCATCAAACAAATCGCTGAGACTCAGTTCCGGTATCCAGACATTTGGATAGAGCAGTTTGTCCTCACTCTCATCAATTTTATAGTCTTTCCAATGAATCAGAATGCGAATGGCCCGGTTAAGAATATCTATTGCAGTACCGGGATCATTGACTGCAGGTGAGAGTGCCCGGGAAGCTATTTCGGCTAAGACCATTAGCCCAAAACGGGGATCCTGAGAAAAAGACCGTTCATTGCCTAAGGTAATTGATGCGGTTATTGCCGACTTGGCTTCTTCAGAAAATTGACCTTTAAACCAGGCTTTGGGTTTTGCTGGATGAACAAATTCACCCGGAAGCACCAGTACACCAATTTCAGCATTATGATATTTAGCACATTGCTGGAGAGCCCCGACATCAATATGCCTTACATAACCAATAATATCGCAAAAAATCGCTGTTGCATCATCTGGAATTTCATCTTTGTTTTCCAGTCTGCGTCCGCCTAATGTGGGATGTTCAACTCGTTGCCTGATGGTATCCAACGCCGATTTTTCTACTCTATCAGAAGTTTCTCCAAGACGACCTAATTGCGACAAATGTTCTATCCAGCGCAACATGGTCACGACAATCAGGATAATGATGCCAATCGTGACGATAAACAAAATCAGTCTGCCATTGTCATCGTAAACATCTGTGCTTAAGGCGATAATGCCGACCAGACTGAAAAGAAAAGAGCCAATGAAGGTTGCCAGTACATTTTGTGTTGTCGTATCTTGTTGAACCAGTTTAGTCGCTCGAGGTGTCGCACCATTACTGGCTGCAGAATAAGCTGCCACCATGACGCTGAGGGAAAAGGTGGTGACCGCCAACATGCTGGAGGCAAGAATGTTCAGGATCTGACCAACAGCATCAGCACCGATATTAAGTGGCAGGGGAGTATTGATAATACTCTGGGCAGGAATGGCGATCAGTGCTGTAACAACAGCAAGCAAAGCAAATAAAGCGGCGCGAATCCATAAGGTTCGGGTCAATTGAGACAGTAACCATTGCCACTTGGATATCATCTGAGGGCTTCCTTGTATCCTTGCGAATTAAATTTCGCCAACCAATTTGCGGGCAATAAAAAACCGCTGTATTGCATGGCAATATAGCGGTTTAATGAGTTCTGTGGAAAGCGAATAATTATGGTGAGAACGATGATCCGCAACCACAAGTGGTAGTGGCATTTGGATTACGAATCACAAATTGTGAACCTTCAACGCCATCGGTGTAATCAATTTCGGCACCTACCAGATATTGATAGCTGGCTGGGTCTATCAGTAAAGTCACACCGGACTTTTCAACTTCGGTATCACCTTCACTGACTTCTTCTTCAAATGTAAAGCCGTATTGAAATCCGGAGCAACCACCACCCGTAATAAATACGCGCAGTTTAAGTTGGTCATTGCCTTCTTCTGCAATGAGTTCACTGACTTTTGCCGCAGCCGAATCGGTGAACAGAACTGGACTTGGCATTTCACTAGTCATGTTTTACTCCGTTTAATTCGAGGGATGTTTAGTTATTATCCAATTCTGACTAAATTAGTCAAGAATTATGAGTTTTGTTCAAGATTTAAATTGGCATCGGTTTGCGAATGTTCAAGATTTAAATTGGATTCTTCTGCTTCGCCAACATGAATCAATTGACCATTAACTTCGCTGCCCACAGCGACTTCTAAAAGTTTATAAAAAACGTTGCCGTTTATCCGTGCTTTTGCCGCCAGCTCAATATGCTCAGCAGCATAAATATTACCTTTGACATCACCATTGATAAGTTGAAATGGCACCCGAACTTCACCTTCTATGCGGCCTTTTTCACTGAGCGTCAATAATGCGGCTTCACCTTCATCAGCAGTAATATTGCCGGTAATAACGCCATCTATTCGTAAACCGCCACTAAAGTGAATATCACCTTTAATATGGGTATTTTCACCGATCAATGTTTCAATGCGAGCGGCTTTACGGTGTTTCGATTTTTTGCTGTTGAACATGAATTACCTCATTGCCCGACGGGCGTATCTGTTTGCCAATCAAAGTTACGTGAAATTAATACTTTGTCTTTCTGGCGCAAACTGACGCTGATTTGCTCCGGAACAGAAATTTCACTTAGATTGAAAACACCTTCAATAACCTGAACATGACGCAGATTCAGCGGGTGTTCGGTAACGTTAAGATCGATGGTTTTGGCTTCTTCGCCTTCACCCTCAGAATTTTGCAGTTTGATCATGACTTCACCGGTGATCGGCTCGCTGATATTTTTGCCTTGGGTTATCACCAGACGATAGCGTAATTGTTCTGGATTTTCTGCCTCCGGTCGTAACTGCAAATCCCGGATTTGCAGTTCACTGGTGCTGTTTCCTTGCGTAATGTTCTGATAAAAAAGCAGTTCTTTGTCGAGGTCGATGACTTTCTTTTGCAACTGTTCAAGTCGATTCTGCAACTGTTGGACAGTTGCCTGATGCATGGCCTGGACTTGTTGCTGATTTTGCTGTGACTCGGATTGCTGCATAAGCTGATTTTTCATAGCGGCAACCTGTTCGGTCAGATGTTTATTGTGTTCAATCAGACGCGCCTTTTCGCCACTGTCATGATTAAACCAATACCATTGAATCAGTCCGGTGATAATCACTGATAAAACAATCCACAATATGAGCCGCCAAGGGCGCTTTGGTTGAATAACATAGCTATCCAATGGCGAAGTCATCAGGGGAGAGTCGCAATAAGATTGATGCCAGCGCGCTCATCAAGATCGAACATGATATTCATATTTTGTATCGCCTGCCCTGATGCACCTTTAACCAGATTATCAATAACTGATAACACCACAACTGTATCAGCATTCTCAGGTTGATGAACGGCAATTCGACAAACATTGGCACCGCGGACACTTCTGGTTTCGGGATGCGAGCCGGCCGGCATCACATCAACAAAAGGTTCATCAGCAAAACGCTGTTCAAACAGGCTTTGCAGGTCAGTTGCTTTAAGCAGTTGACTGTACAGTGTGGCATGAATACCGCGAATCATCGGCGTCAGATGGGGCACAAAAGTCAGTCCCACTGCTGAACCATTCATCTGTTCGAGACCTTGGCGAATTTCCGGTAAGTGACGATGTCCGGCTACCGCATAGGCCTTCATGTTTTCACTGGCTTCTGTCAGTAAAGTGCCGATACTGGCTTTACGTCCGGCACCACTGGTGCCGGATTTGGCATCAGCAATCAAGTGCTGAGGATCAATCAGTCCCATCTCGAGTAAGGGCATATAGCCTAACTGCACAGCCGTTGGGTAACAGCCGGCAACAGCCACTAACTGTGCCTCACGAATTTTTTCACGGTTTAGTTCGGGTAGGCCATATACCGCTAATTCAGCTAAATGTGGACAAGTATGCGCCGTGTCGTACCACTTTTCCCATAAAGCAATATCTTTCAGACGAAAATCAGCTGACAGATCAATCACCCTTACACCGCGTTCAATTAAGGCGGGCACACTGGCCATGGCTACTGTATGCGGTGTCGCAAAAAACACTACATCACAGGCGGCCAGGGCATCGTCATCAGGAACAGTAAAACACAGGTCAACATGTCCACGCAGATTGGGATACAGGTCACTCACTGGCATACCTGCTTCGCTGCGCGAGGTGATCACCTCCAGGGAAACGTGCGGATGAACCGCTAATAACCGGAGTAATTCAACACCGGTGTAACCAGTGCCGCCGACAATACCTACTTTAATCATACCTATTCTTTATTATTGGTCAGACGCCACATCATAAAAGAGCTGTAGCGAAATCTAAAGCGTTACCGTATTAAACTGCTGCTCAAGTTCGTATTTTCGATTCAGAAAAAACAAACTGGAATAAGCTGCCTTAGGAACAAACTGTAACTTATCGATAAAATAAAAAGCCGGTTTGCGACCCTGATGCTGTTGAAATAACTCAGCCAGAATTTGACTTAACTGCGGATCACCGAGATCGGTTTTCACCGTATGTGAATTCAAACCCAGTGCCAGTTGGGCACCGGTAATTTGCCAGATAACCGAAAAGCTTGCTGAGTCAGGGCGGTTGGGTTTAATCGCATTTATCTGCCAGCGCTGTTGTTGTCTCAGTAGTTGATAGCATTCGCAATGCATAGTCGAATCCCCGAGGCTGTTGAGGATAAATAATTTCAATTGAGCGAGTAGCTGAGATTCCGTTAATGCCGGATAGGTAAATTGCTGTATACGTCCCAGTTCATCAACAACATAGACTTCTGTGTTCTCTGTCTGACGATAGGCAAATAAACTTACCGTTTGCTGCTGCTGATACTGTAATAGGGAATTGAGCAGATTATCCGAATCCAGATAGCTGTCCACACGGCTTGGCAGATACTGTTTTTGTTCTTCAGCAAGCGCCTGGCTAAGTTTTTTTTCTGCTGCAAATTGCTTTATTAGCATGTGTCCGTCATGCCATTGCAGTTGAGAAAGACGATCCCCCAGCATCAGCAGATAACGACCTTGCTGAGGATAATACTGATAATGCGTTAATACCGCTTCAAACAAACGCTGCAAACGCATATTAATGGCCTGACCAAAAAAACCGGTGGCACACCAGACGGAAATATGGCTGCTCAATTGTGTTGCCGGCGGCCAGCTCAGCACTTGACGGAGAGTTTCAACCACTGCGTTTTGACTATCGAACCGATAATGATGCCACTGCCCCCAGCTACTATAAATCACCAGATCGAGGCTGTGCACCAGATTTTGTCTGCTCGAGGTATAACTTAGAGGGTCATTATTCAGACTGGCCATTTGCACTGCGCCAGCTTGCTGGAAATCTCCGCCGGGTGGTTGCAAATTGGCAAACAGCATCAATTTCTCGGCTTTTGCCTGCTGCAGTAATAATTCACTGCTAATTTCATGCTGAAATGAGGGTAAAGCCGATTTTAATAAGGTCTGGGTCAATTCCAATACCAGATTAATCGATATCTGGTGTTTCTGATCCGCTACTTTTAACCAGCTTCGCGTGGTAAGTATATGGTTACGCACTGCCCAGACCAGTAAACATACCAGGGAGGAATGTTGTTTCAGCCCGACCTGCTTGGCATCGTTGAGAGGAATGGTGCTGAGCTTCCACTCTGTTTGTTCACTAAACCGGTAAAGAAAAAGCTGATCCGGACCCTCAGTCGTTTGCAAAGCCATTGGCAGCTGTTCGATAACCGAATCATGGTTATTTGCAGCCAGGCTCATTAACTGTTGCAGCTCATTGAGCTCGGTCACATTGCTTACCGAATGTTGGCTGGCAAATAACTGCAAAGCAGAAAAAACCTTTTCTAATGTCCGGGAAAGATCCAGCCACCACTGGTGACGCTGCGGGTAGCTCCATCCAGTGCGGCTGTCTTCATTTTTGAGTGTCTCGGCTGACCAGTTCCAATCTGTTTGAAGCCGCAACAGGCTATGACGTCGCCAGGCAAACTGGGGATGCTTTACCTGCTGGGATAAACGCTCCGAGCAGAGTGCGTAATAAGATTGCCTGGCCCGATGCTGGTCGTTTGTTGCAGCAAATTGTTCTATCGCAGCAAGTTTCAGGCTGGCGGGTTCCACCAGCATACTGTCTGTTTCCCCTTGCTCAACCTTTTGTTTATAGCGTTCAGATAAATGGATAATATTTGGAAACAGTGCTAACTGGTGTTGAACAAACACTAAATCCAGCAGGGCAGTAATATCGCCTTGAATGCTTTTCTTGAGCGCCTGGCAGGCTTCATTAAACAGGTCTTCTGCCTTGCTGGACTGATCAAAACCAAAGTCCATTAGACTGATTTGAGTTAATCCGCGTTGTGAGAGCAGCCGTTCAGCAACTTGAGGGTAGGATAGTTGCTCTTCGGTGGTGATTAACCACCAGAGCGGTGCGCTGCCAGCAATACAAAGGCCTTGTAGATAAAACTGTTCCCGTTCAGAACCGGAAAGTGCATCGGTACGGCATTGTGTTTCATCCAGTAAGCGATATCGCAAATAAATACCCAGGCTGGCTGCCCACTGGACAATTGATTCAGCCTTGCTTTGCAGGATAGTCAAATGTTCAGGTTTTAACGTGGCGTGATGCACTAACCATAAATCAAAGCTTGCCGGTTCCGGGTAACGGATTTGCCCTGTGGGATTAAGCAGATAAAGCCCACGTAATGCATAGCGGCGTAATGCTCTTCGGCGATGACTGAAGTTGCGATTAAGACTGATAGCACTGTTCAGTGCTTCATTATCGGGCTGATAATCCATAATGCCTGCCGGGCAGTCATCACTGACATAGCCCGGCAGCAGTTTATGGTTAATATGAAATAACAGTGGCAGCAGACGAAAAAATAACGCCTGTTTGTGGGGGGCAAGCTCTGTTAAACGACTGACTCTGGCGCGGTTATGTGCCTGAAATACACGTAGAGCCTGAGCGCGATCCACAAGTCACTCAAACTTAGTGGCGGAAATGCCGCATGCCGGTAAATACCATCGCAATGCCATGCTCATCGGCTGCAGCAATGACTTCATCATCACGCATCGAACCACCCGGCTGAATAACCGCACTGATCCCGGCTTCAGCAGCGGCATCCAGACCATCACGGAACGGGAAGAAAGCGTCGGATGCCATCACGGCACCAGGAACGGTCAAACCGGCATCATTGGCTTTGATACCTGCAATACGACTACTGACTACACGACTCATCTGGCCGGCACCAATACCGACTGTTTGCTGGTTTTTGGCATAAACAATCGCGTTGGATTTCACAAACTTTGCGACCCGCCAGGCAAACAACAGATCAGCCAGTTGTTGTTTGTTAGGTTGCAGTTTAGTGACAACTTTTAATTCAGCCTCAGTGACAATCTGAATATCACGGTCCTGCACCAGTAATCCCCCTGTCACACGTTTGAAATCAAAATCAGTCGCCGGATTAGCCGGGAAATCACCACTGCACAGCAAACGCACATTGGTTTTACCGGCAACCACGGCTTTGGCCGCATCGCTGATTTTCGGGGCGATAATCACTTCAACAAACTGACGGTCAATAATGGCCTGTGCTGTTTTGCCGTCAAGTTCGCGGTTAAAGGCAATAATGCCGCCAAACGCCGAAGTCGGATCAGTTTGATAGGCCAGGTCATACGCTGTCAGCAAATCATCGGCTGTCGCGACACCACAGGGATTAGCATGCTTAACAATCACACAGGCCGGTTTGTCGTTAAAAACTTTGACGCATTCCAGCGCTGCATCCGTATCGGCGATGTTGTTATAGGACAATTCTTTGCCCTGTAACTGGATAGCGGCACCGATTGAGCCAGTCTCAGCCTGTTTTTCAACATAAAAAGCGGCTTTTTGATGCGGGTTTTCGCCATAACGCATCGCCTGCTTGAGCTGGAACTGGCTATTAAATGTGCGTGGGAATGCGGCTTTGCTTTTATCAGCCTGAATCGTGCCAAGATAATTGGCAATCGCACCATCGTAATGTGCAGTGTGTTCAAAGGTTTTCAAAGCCAGATCAAAACGGGTGTGATCATCAGTACCACCTTGCGATTGAATCTGCTCAATCACCCGAACGTAATCAACCGGATCAACAATGACCGTTACGTCAGCGTGATTTTTGGCCGCTGCACGCAACATGGTCGGACCACCGATATCAATGTTTTCAATGGCGTCTTCCAGCGGGCAGTCTTCACGTGCCACGGTGGCTTCAAACGGATATAAATTCACCACCACCAGATCAATCGGTGCGATGTCATGCTGTTGCATAATGCTGTCATCTTTACCGCGACGCCCCAGCAGGCCACCATGAATTTTAGGATGTAATGTTTTGATGCGGCCATCCATCATTTCCGGAAAACCGGTATGTTCGGAGACTTCTTTAACATTTAAACCGGCTTCGGAGAGCAATTTAGCGGTGCCGCCGGTAGAGAGTAATTCAACGTTGAGATCTTGCAATTGTTTGGCAAATTCAACAATGCCGGTTTTGTCAGAAACACTCAACAGTGCGCGTTTAATCGAGTTCATCAGGATTCCAGATTGAGATTCAGGCTTGATTACAAGCCGTATTGCTTGAGTTTTTTTCGCAGGGTGCCGCGGTTAATGCCCAGAATTTCGGCAGCGCGACTTTGATTTCCGTGGGTATGCGCCAAAGCGGCCTGTAACAGCGGAACTTCAACTTCGGTCATCAGCATTTCATATAAATTGGCCGGGGAGTGGCCGTCGAGTTGTTCAAAATAGGTTTTCAGTGCATTGGTGACACATTGGTTTAATGGCGCGTGTTGCTGTTCAGCGGTCACGCCCAAATCAATACAATCAGCTAAGTCGTTGTTCAGCGCGTTATTCATGCGGCCAGTGAATCCTTGTCAGCGAGTTGCGCAAAAAAAGCATCTGTAAAAGCGAGCTGTTGTTCAGCTTTCTCCAGTGTATTCATCTGTTGGCGAAAGGCATTGCCATTGCGTAAGCCTTTGCTGTACCAAGCAATATGTTTCCGTGCCATGCGCACACCGGAATATTCACCATAGAAATCGTACAGCGTGTTGAGGTGACTAATCAAGATCTGTTGCACTTCTGTGACAGAAGGTTCAGGTAAATTGTCACCCGTTTGTAAGAAATGCAGTATTTGCTGGAATATCCAAGGGTTGCCTTGCGCTGCACGACCAATCATTAACCCATCGGCCCCGGTTTTTTGCAAGACCATTAAGGCTTTCTGTGGCGTTTCAATATCGCCATTGGCAATCACCGGAATCCTAATGCGTGATTTGATTTCAGCAATGGTGTCGTATTCAGCATCACCTTTATAGGCATCAGCGCGGGTTCGACCATGTACTGCTAAGGCTTGAATACCGGCATCTTCAGCAATTCTGGCAATTCGTACCCCATTGCGATTATCCCGATCCCAGCCAGTACGAATTTTTAAGGTCACCGGAACGTCAACGGCTTGAACAACGGCTTCCAGAATATCGCCGACCAGTTTTTCATGTTGTAACAAAGCCGAGCCGGCCATGACATTGCAGACTTTTTTTGCCGGACAGCCCATATTGATATCGATAATATGCGCGCCTTCCGCCACATTATGGCGTGCTGCTTCAGCCATCATCTGCGGATCGGCGCCAGCAATCTGCACACTACGTGGTTCAGGTTCACCTTCATGATTGGCGCGTAACAATGATTTTTTGCTGGCCCATAAGGCTTTATTGGCGGTAATCATTTCCGAAACCGCCATGCCGGCACCGAGTTTGCGACAAAGCTGGCGAAATGGCCGATCGGTCACGCCTGCCATCGGTGCCAGAAACAGATTATTGGGCAAGGTGTAAGGCCCTATAGAAAAAGCTTTATCAGCCATGACGAATACCGCTCAGACGTGCCCACTCTTCCAGCACAACGGGGGAGTCCATATCAAATGCTGTTTGATAATGCTGGCGTAATGTCTCGGCTTGAACATCCAAAAGTCCGGATAACACCAGCTGAGTTTGAGGACGGGTTAACTCGATAAAACGCGGCATAAGTTCAATTAACGGACCCGCAAGAATATTCGCCAGCAATAAGTCACATTCAACAGTCGGGCAATGTTGCGGCAAATAGGTCTCAATTATCACGCCATTACGCTGAGCATTAGCCTGAGTGGCTTCCAGAGCCTGAGGATCGGTATCCACACCAATCACTTTATCGGCCCCAAGCAGGGCAGCAGCTATCGCCAGGACGCCACTGCCACAGCCGTAATCAATGACTGTTTTACCGGTTAAATCAGCCTGATCCAGCCATTGCAGACATAAAGCGGTGGTTGGGTGAGTGCCAGTACCGAACGCCAAACCCGGATCTAACAAGATATTAATGGCTTCTGGTTGCGGTGGTTGATGCCAGCTGGGGACGATCCACAATTTCTCACCGAAACAGATAGGTTTGAAATTGTCCATCCACTCACGTTCCCAGTCTTTATCTTCAACCGCTTCAATGCGGCAGTCAGGTAAATCCGTTAGCTGAGATTGCAGTGAGATCAGTAGCGCGTCAGTGTCCGTTTCAGCATCAAATAAGGCAATAACCGAGGTCGCAGACCACAAAGGTGTTTCGCCTATAGCGGGTTCGTAGATAGGCTGATCGGCATTGTCCTGAAAAGTGACTGCCGCTGCACCGCTCTCAGACAGAGCATCAGATAACGCTTCTGCCTGCTGCGGTGAGCTGGTGAAAATAAGTTGGATCCAAGCCATAACGGACGGACTTACAGTCCGAGTTTCTTTTCAAGATAGTGGATATTGGTGCCACCGGTCTGGAAATGCGTGTCATCCATAATGTCACGTTGCAGTTCAACATTGGTTTTGATGCCTTCAATGCCGATTTCTTTGAGCGCAGTACGCATACGGGCAATCGCTGATTCACGGGTATTACCGTAGGCAATCAGCTTGCCTATCAATGAATCATAATTTGGTGGTACACGATAGCCGCTGTAAAGATGTGAATCCATGCGGATACCAGCGCCGCCTGGCGCATGATAATGCGTAACCAGACCCGGACTAGGCATAAAGGTACGTGGATCTTCTGCATTAATACGGCATTCAATGGCATGACCGCGCATCACAATGTCTTCCTGTTTCACAGAAAGTGGCATACCAGAAGCAATGCGGATTTGTTCAGCAACCAGATCCACACCGGTAACCCGCTCTGTGACCGGGTGTTCGACCTGAATGCGGGTATTCATCTCAATGAAATAGAACTCACCATCCTGATAGAGGAACTCAAACGTGCCGGCACCGCGATAACCGATACGTATACAGGCATCCGCACAGACTTTACCCATACGATCACGCATTTCGGAAGTGATGCCTGGTGCAGGTGCTTCTTCAACGACTTTCTGGTGTCGGCGTTGCATAGAACAGTCACGTTCACCTAAATGGACGGCATTACCATGCTCATCTGCCAGTACCTGAAACTCGATATGGCGTGGGTTTTCCAGGAATTTCTCCATGTAAACCATATCATTGCTGAACGCGGATTTAGCTTCGCTTTTGGTTAAGGCAATCGCATTCAGCAAATGCGCTTCACTGTGAACTTCACGCATACCGCGTCCACCGCCGCCGCCAGCTGCTTTGATAATAATCGGGTAACCAATTTCACGTGCCAGACGTAAATTGGTTTGATCATCATTGCCCAGGGGGCCATCCGAACCGGGAACACACGGTACACCAGCGGTTTTCATGGCTTTAATCGCTTCTACTTTGTCACCCATCATACGAATAGTTTCAGGACGGGGACCAATGAAAATAAAACCACTTTCTTCGACACGTTCAGCAAAGTCAGCATTTTCAGACAGGAAACCATAGCCAGGGTGGATTGCTGTGGCATCGGTGATTTCAGCCGCGCTGATTAACGCCGGTACATTCAGATAACTGAGACCGGATGGTGCCGGGCCGATACAGACACTTTCGTCTGCCAGTAGCACGTGTTTCAAATCACGATCCACGTCTGAGTGGACGGCCACGGTTTTGATACCCAGCTCCCAGCAGGATCTGAGAATACGCAAAGCAATCTCGCCACGATTAGCGATGACAATTTTATCAATCATGTTGTTTTATCCGCAGTTTTTGGCTTGCGATAACAGCCGGAGCTGTCAGCAATATTATTCGATAACGATCAATGGTTCGTCATACTCAACCGGGTGGCCATCTTCAACCAGAATAGCTTTAACGGTTCCGCTGCGATCGGCTTCAATCTGATTGAACATTTTCATCGCTTCAATGATACAAATGACATCACCGGCTGAAACTTGCTGACCCACTTCTACAAAGGAAGCCGCTTCAGGTGACGGCGAACGATAAAAAGTGCCAACCATTGGCGAACGCACTGCATTGGCTTCGTTAGAGGTTTTAGTAGCTGCGGCCGCTGCTGCTGTAGTGGCGGCTTCACTGGCAAAAGAGGGCGTGCTGGGTGCCGCTGATGCAGGTTGTGGCGCAGCAAAATACTGTTGTTGTGGTTGGACAGTGCTGGCGCGGCTGATACGAACAGATTCTTCACCTTCAGAAATTTCGATTTCAGCAACATCCGATTCCTGAATCAAATCAATCAATTTTTTTATTTTACGAATATCCATGATTTAGCCTTGAGGGTTGGTGTGTTTAATGGCAGCTTGTAATGCCAATTCATAACCTTGTGCTCCGAGTCCACAAATTACACCGACAGCCAGATCTGAAAAATAGGACTGTTGGCGAAATGCTTCACGACGATGCACATTGGACAGGTGTATTTCTATAAAAGGTATTGCCACCGCAGCTAAAGCATCACGAAGTGCCACGCTCGTATGCGTAAATGCTGCCGGGTTTATTAAAATAAAATCATATTGCTGGCGTGCTGACTGAATAGCCGAAATAAGTTCATGCTCGGCATTGCTTTGGAGGCAATCGAGTTGGTGTCCGTCAGCCTGCGCCAACTGTTGCAGTCGGGTGTTGATATCATCAAGGGTTGTGGCACCGTAAATTTCAGGCTCGCGCTGACCCAGCAGATTCAGATTGGGGCCATGCAATACTAGAAATTTCGCCATAACGACAACACACCAACGCTGGAAATATAAGGCGGGATTTTGCACTAGCCAGCGCTTTATTGTCCAGCTTTTTAACGAAAAAACCGGCTTTTTGTCGCTAATTTCGCCGAAATACAGGCATTCTCACTATTTTGTTGATTGAGCAAGGAAATCCGCCAGATGAGCGTTCAACTGGGCGGCAGAGACATGTCCAACCAAACGATGAGAGGCTGATTCGTTAGCATTTTTATCATAAAACAACATGCTTGGCGGTCCAAAGACGCGAAGGGCTTTTAATAGCGCTTGATGCGCATCGGTATTATCGGTGAGGTCGACTTTCAGTAGCGTAAAATTCTGCAGGATGCTGACAACCTGAGGATCACGAAAAGTGGTTTGCTCCATAGCCTTACAATCGGTACACCAGTCTGCATAAAAATCCAGCATTACCGGTTGATTGCTTTGGCTTAGCGCTGATTCAAGCTCTTCAACTGAATTCACATTGGTAAACTGCAATTTTGCTGTGGTTGTTGAGCTGGCATTGCCGATTGTCAGGTTATGCAGAGGCTGCAATATGGAATTTCCGCCACTGGCGCTGCCGATCAGCAATAAAGCACCGCTGATAAGTGACAGTAAACCAAGACCTTTCCATAGTTTTTGCCAACCAGTGGCTTCAATCGGCAGACTGTTAAGTGCGCCCAGATATACTGCGCTGATAATCAACAGAGCACCACTCATAAACAGAATCGCCCATCCCGGCATAATCCGATCCAGCATCCAGATGGCAAGCGCGATCAGCATCACACCAAAAAACGCTTTGATATTTTCCATCCAGCGGCCAGCTTTAGGTAACAGGGTCCCGGCAGATGTACCGATTATCAATAACGGAATGCCCATGCCGATACTCATCGCAAATAATGCTGCACCACCTAATATCGGATCGGCATGCTGACTGATAAATAACAATGCGCCGGCCAGTGGTGGTGCCAGGCACGGTCCGACAATTAATCCTGATAACAAGCCCATTAACGCCACCCCGATTAAGGTGCCGCCTTGCTGACGATGGCTGAGCTGATGCAGGCGTTGTTGTAAACCATGCGGTAACTGCAATTCAAAAAAGCCAAACATCGATAAAGACAACAACAGTAAGATGCCGACAAAGCTGGAGATCACCCAGGGATTTTGCAGCATTCCCTGCAGATTTCCGCCGAGTAATCCGGTTAATACGCCGGCAGCTGTGTAAGTAACTGACATGGCCAGTACATAGGTAAGTGACAGAATAAATGCCCTGCGCGTGGTGATGTGTTCACCCTGGCCAATAATGATGCCGGATAAAATCGGAATCATTGGAAACACACAGGGCGTAAAGGCGAGCAGTAAGCCGAGCCCCAGAAAGCCGAACAGAATCTGCAGCAGATTATCGTTTTGCAGACGTTGGGAAATCTCATCCTGCTGGCTCACAGCATTCGAGTTCATGACCGGGTTAACAGGGGCGGATTCGACAGCCGCTGCCCCGGTACTTGCTGAATCCGTAACCGCGGGCAGACTCAGATTAATGGTCTTGCGAGTAGGCGGATAACAAATCCCAAAAGTTTCAGAGCAACCTTGATAGTGAGCCGTTAACGTCACCGAGGTTGCGTCAGTCTGGTTGCGAATTAAAGGCAGGTTTAGCTGTAGATCGCTGGTGTAAACTTCCGATAGCCCAAAATAGGCATCATTCTTCATCTCACCGCCAGGTAAGGTGAATTCACCTATCTGCACCGCATCACTATCAGTTATTTCAAAACGGATTTTATCCTGATAAAGGTAATTCCCCTCCATGATTTGCCAGCCGGCCAGAATGGTTTCTGGAGAGGTCAATACCGCATCAAAGGCAAATGCTTCATCCACTTCGGGAGGCATATCGGCATCGTTAAACCCGAACTTCTCCAGCAGACTCGGTCGCGCCTGAGCTGAAAAACTGCTGAGCAGCATAAGCAGTATTAAAAATTGTTTCATGTAAAGATCGCCACAGATTCGTTGCAGTTACAGACCATTCTAACAGCCGATTGTTACACGGGTGAATGTAACAGGGTGTCATGTTGTCTTTAAACTGTAATAATTAGCCACATTTTCGGCAAAGCACGGGTGTCCAGTGGAAATTAAAACCATTCATAAACTTGAAAAGCAGGCCTATAAAAAAAGCCATGCAGAAATAGCCAGAATAGGTTTTGCCTTATTTTTCCTCGCGGCCATCATGGCATACAGTTTCGCCACTTCCGGCGGCGTTCCCAATAATCTCTTTTTAGCTATTGCCGCCGTTTTTGGTGGTTATATGGCGATGAATATCGGTGCCAACGATGTCGCCAACAATGTCGGGCCAGCAGTCGGTTCTAAAGCATTGACCATGGGCGGCGCCATCATGATTGCGATGATTTTCGAGGCCGCAGGCGCTTTTATTGCCGGTGGTGAGGTGGTGTCGACCATCAAAGGTGGCATCATAGATATCAACCAGTTTGGTACCGATACCGATAGTTTTATCTGGGCCATGATGGCGGCATTACTGGCGGCAGCGTTATGGTTGAATCTGGCTACGTTTGCCGGCGCGCCGGTATCCACTACCCATTCCATTGTCGGCGGTGTTATGGGCGGTGGTATGGCCGCGGCCGGATTCAGTATTGTTGATTGGGGCACCATGGGCGCCATCGTCAGCTCCTGGATAATTTCGCCATTGATGGGCGGAATAATTGCAGCTTCATTCCTATTGGCGATTAAAAAAACCATCATTTTCCGCGAGGATAAAGTTCAGGCTTCATATCGCTGGGTGCCTATCTATGTCGCCGTTATGGCATGGGCGTTTTCCACCTATCTGGTCATTAAAGGGCTTAATCAGGTTTGGGGCGGTTTTGTTGCCGCTCTCAATGGTTTGCCGATGGTGACGATTGCTCCGCAAAGTAAACCGAGTTTTCTTATTGCCATGCTGATTGGTTTAATGATCGGCGTTCTGGTGTTCTGGATTGTTAAAAAGACCATTGGCAGTAATCTGCCACACATGAAAAATGATCGTGCCAGCGTCAACGCACAATTCACCATTCCATTGATTTTTGCCGCGGCGTTATTAAGTTTTGCCCATGGTGCCAACGACGTGGCAAACGCGATTGGGCCTTTAGCGGCTATTAACGATGCGATTATGACGGGCGGCATTACGTCTCAGGCCGGTATTCCAATCTGGGTCATGGCCGTGGGCGCATTGGGTATTGCGATTGGTTTGGGTTTATATGGTCCACGGTTGATTCGAACTGTCGGTGGTGAAATTACCGAACTGGATCAGATGCGCGCCTATTCGATTGCCATGGCGGCCTCATTAACAGTCATTATCGCCAGTCAGCTTGGTTTGCCGGTCAGCACCACTCATGTTGCCATTGGTGGTGTGTTTGGGGTGGGTTTCCTGCGTGAATGGCTGGATGAATCAAATAAAATTGAAAGACAGATTGATCGGGAAAAAGCTGAAATCAAAGATGATAAAAAAATGCTGAACGCATTGCGTAATGAGCTGAAAAAGCTGGAGAAAAAACCATCGAAAACGGTTGAAGAATATCAACGTATCACCGAGCTATTTCGCTTAATTGATGAAGAAAAAGCAGAATTGAAAAAAGCCAAAAAGCTGTTAAAGAAAGACAAGAAAAACCTGTTTGTAAAACGCGATATGGTGAAAAAAATTGTAACTGCATGGGTTATCACGGTCCCTGCCGCTGCTACATTATCAGCCTGCATCTTCTTTATGATCAAAGGCATTATGCTGTAATCAAATGTTCATCAATCTGACATATTCTGTGTTTTAAACCATTTGTCAGAGCACAGTCGATATGCTGAATAAACTCAAATCCCTACCCGTCGCTATTCAGCAATATCTGGTGGTCACATTCAGCTACTGGGCATTTACCGTTTCTGATGGGGCATTACGCATGTTGGTGGTGCTGTTTTTCCACCAGCTAGGTTACAGCCCGCTGGAAGTGGCGATGCTGTTTGTGCTTTATGAGTTTTTCGGCATTGTGACAAACCTGGTCGGCGGATGGCTGGCAGCCAGATTAGGGCTTAATGTCACCATGCATCTGGGCTTGTTATTACAGGTCATCGCTCTGGCGATGCTTTTGGTGGATCCGCAATGGCTCACCGTAGCCTATGTGATGGTGGCACAGGCATTATCCGGTATCGCCAAAGATCTTAATAAAATGAGCGCTAAATCCAGCATCAAAATGCTGGTGGCGGATAACGCCCAATCTACTTTATTTAAATGGATATCCATTCTCACCGGCTCCAAAAATGCACTGAAAGGGGTGGGTTTTTTTGTCGGTGCAGCATTGCTTTCATGGATCGGCTTTCGTGGAGCCATTTTTACAATGGCTGTCGTGCTGTTAGTGGTGTTAATTCTCAGCATTGTGTTACTGCAGCGCGATTTGGGTAAAGCCAAAAATAAACCCAGGTTCAGCGATATCTGGTCAAAAAGTGCCGCGGTCAATCGATTGTCGCTGGCCAGGTTTTTTCTGTTTGGTTCCCGTGATATCTGGTTTGTGGTGGCTTTACCGGTGTTTTTGCATGCTCAACTGCAATGGCCGGCCATCTATGTAGGCGCGTTACTGGCAGCATGGGTTATCGCTTATGGCATAGTGCAGGCATTGGCACCGAAACTGACCGGTTTTTCCAAACAGCATGCGCCTGACGGTTATCATGTCTGGCTATGGTCGTTGCCGTTAATGGTTCTGCCATTACTTATCGCGATGACCGTTTATTTTCAATGGGCTGTGTTGCCAGCGTTAACCGCAGGTTTATTAGTCTATGGGGCGGTATTTGCCATTAACTCTGCCATCCATTCCTATTTGATAGTTTCATATGCCGATGCGGCAGGGGTTTCACTGGATGTCGGATTTTATTACATGGCCAATGCGGCAGGCCGGCTGTTTGGTACTTTGTTATCCGGCTGGGTTTATCAGGTGGCCGGACTGGCAGCCTGTCTGGTGATTTCTGCGCTGATGATTCTGGCCGCCAGTATTATTTCAAAATTGTTACCCCGCCAAGCTCAGTATTGATAAAGCTTTCAGCGCTGTTATCAGATTGTAATAATTTCCCATTAAGCTTTATTCTAATTAAAAATGGATTAGGAATTTGCAAGATATGAGCATATCGGTTTTGTTGGTGGAAGATGATGCTGCCATTCGTGACATGATTACCTTCAGCCTGCGTCAGGTTGGTTTTACCTGTGAAGCATCGAAAGATGCTGAGTCCGGACTGGAATGGCTGAAAAATCAGCAGCCTGACATGATTTTACTGGACTGGATGTTACCGGGAATTGATGGTATTGAATTTATTCGCCGTCTGCGTGCCAATGAGTTTTTAGCTTCAATTCCGGTCATCATGCTCACCGCTAAAGGTGAAAGTGAAGATATGGTCAAAGGTCTGAGCGTTGGCGCCGATGATTACATCAACAAACCTTTTTCGCCTCCCGAACTGATAGCCCGCATTAAAGCGGTTTTACGGCGTTGCCGTCCGATGGAAGATGACGACGCGCAGAAACTGCAGATGGGTGAACTGGTCATGGATACCAAGAGCCATCGGGTGTCGGTCAATGGTGAACGCATAGAACTGGGGCCGACCGAATTCCGTTTACTACACTTTTTTATGAAAAATCCCGAACGAGCCTACAATCGTTCCCAGCTGTTGGATTTCGTCTGGGGGGATACCGTATATATTGAAGAGCGCACGGTGGATGTGCATATTCGGCGGCTACGTAAGGCGCTGGAACCCAGCGGTCATGACAACCTCGTACAAACTGTCCGCGGTGTTGGCTACCGTTTTTCTGCTGAATAGCAGGATTGTCGAATGCAATGGGATTATTGGCGTTTAATTACCCTGCTGAGCTTAGCCGGGTTTCTGGGATTGGTGCTGGGCCATATGATGCCCTTTTTGTTTGTGGCGGCACTGATCTATGCATTATGGCTTCAATGGCAGTGGACACTTTTACAAAACTGGTTATTGAAAACCAATAAAAACCGCCCGCCTTCGGCAGATGGTGTGATTGATGATGTTCGGCGCCAAATTGAGCGCATGCGCTTGCAGAACAGTAATCGTAAAAAGAAACTCACCGGGTATTTGAAACGATTCAAAACGGCGACAGCAGCCATCCCTGATGGTATTGTTGTTATCGGTGAATTTGGTCAGGTTGAATGGGCGAACCAATCTGCCAAAGCACTGTTGGGTATTCATTGGCCTCGTGACGCAAATTTGCGTGTCAATAATCTGTTGCGTGATCCGGCGTTTCATAAACTATTGGATATGCCGATTGATAAAAATATAACAACGCAGATCACCTCTCCTAAAAATCAGGCTACCCAACTGGAATTGAAACTGGTTGAGTATGCTGATAATGATCGCCTTCTTATCGCCCGGGACGTCACTCAGACCATTAAGTTACAACGAATGCGGCGGGATTTTGTCGCCAATGTTTCTCATGAGTTACGCACCCCCTTAACTGTTTTACGTGGCTATCTTGAGAGTTTTGATGTTGATAGTGATCCAGCCATGTGGCGTCAAGCTTTGCCCGTCATGCAACAGCAAACCCTGCGAATGCATCTGATGATCAAAGATTTGTTAGCTTTATCTCAGCTTGAAACGGGCGACAAGCCTCTACATCATGTGCCGACAGATGTGAGTAGATTACTGCAAAGTATTGTTGATGATGTGAAACGTCTTGATAGTTTTCAGGATCATCAAATCACATTAAATTGCCGGACGGATAAATGGTTATTGGCTGATGTAGATGAATTACGCAGCGCAATTTCAAATCTGGTTTTTAATGCCGTGAAATACACACCCGCCGGTACCAAAATCACGATTAACTGGACGGTTGATGGGCAGGGAAGTGTCATTGAGGTGATTGATGATGGTGACGGGATTGCGAGCCATCATCTGGAGCGGCTGACTGAGCGTTTTTATCGTGTGGATAACGGTCGGGATCGCGAAAGCGGTGGTACGGGGTTGGGTCTGGCTATCGTAAAACATATTGTCAGTCGGCATAAAGGTCGGCTGGAGATACAAAGTGAGTTAGGGGAAGGCGCCGCTTTTCGCTGTATTTTTCCAACAGAAAAAGCAATTTCTGCCCCAGATATTTAATGATTTTCTGTCATTAATATTACGTTTTACAATGATATTAATGAAACGCCTTTGCTATAAAATAGCCCCAGTTTGAAAACAAATTGTTCATATTAAGTGTCCACAAACTTAATGACTCATAATCATCATTTGTAAAATTTAACTCGAATACAAATTAACGATTCTGCAATCCATAAAAATTGATCTTACAAGGATATCTTTAATGTTGACCAATCAGCACATTTCCCAGCAGTTTGAAAAGCAATTACAAGATATTCGTAGTCAATTATTAGCGATGGGAGGCCTGGTTGAAAGACAAGTAAGCAACGCGATGCAGGCATTATTGACGGGTGACACCGATTTAGCGCGTGATGTCATAAGTGGTGATGATGAGGTCAACAAATGCGATCTTGCTGCAGATGAAAGCTGCATCAGTATCATTGCATTACGTCAACCCAGTGCCGGAGATCTGAGACTGGTGACGGTTATTTCAAAAATCATTACCGATTTAGAGCGTGTGGGTGATGAATCCGTGCGGATAGCCAAAATGGCACTTAATTTATCGGAAAAGGATCGCCCAAATAAAAATTACCGTGAGTTAAGAAGGCTGGGTATGCATGTAGAAACCATGTTGCGTGATTCGCTGGATGCTTTTGCCAGACAGGATGCTGACCTGGCGTTGAAAGTGGCCCGTGAAGATAACAGTGTTGATGAGGAGTATGAAAGCCTGTTAAGACAGCTTATGACTTACATGATGGAAGATCCTCGAAAAATCAGTCGTGCTATCGATATGATGTGGTCAGCACGGGCTTTGGAGCGTATCGGCGATCATTCACGCAATATTGCTGAACACACCATATATCTTGTCAAAGGCAAAGATGTGCGTCATTTGAGTATTGATAAAATGGAACAGGTCATAAAACAAAAATAAAATTAAGTGGTTTCTCGGCTAGCCTACTTATATCCCAAGTCCTATCCTGGTATACAACAGATCCTAAATCATCATTTGATTAGACTTTGAATGATATCAACGGTATTAACCATACTTCTCCTGCACCATCCTGAATATCAATAATGGTATGACAGAAAAGAGTCAGGCAGAATGCTTGCAACTAGAACAAAGCTGAGATTATGGAAACACCTGAAGATTTTGATGTACTTGCCGCTGTGGATCTGGGCTCCAACAGCTTTCATATGATTATTGCCCGCCTGCGTGATGACCACTTCCAGATAATGGATCGGCTGCGGGAGATGGTGCAGTTGCGGGCCGGGCTGGATAAGCAAAATAAGCTGTCTGATGAAGCCCAGGACCGTGCCATTGCTTGTCTGGAGCGTTTTGGTGAGCGTGTTCGTCATTTACCTGCTGGTAAAGTTCGGGTGGTAGGAACTAATACCCTCAGGGTAGCTGAAAACAGTCGTGAATTTCTACGTAAGGCGCGTCAGGCGCTGGGGCATCCTATTGAAATCGTCACCGGCGAGGAAGAGGCCCGACTGATCTATCTGGGCGTGTCGCGATCACTGGCGTTTGATAATAGTCGTAGATTGGTGATGGATATTGGTGGCGGCAGTACCGAATATATTATCGGCGAAGGATTAGATGGATTGCGCCGTGAAAGCCTGGAAATGGGCTGTGTCAGTTTCACTCAACGGTTTTTTACAGATGGCACGGTCAGTCAATTACGCATGCAGGCTGCTTTATTAACCGCTGCTATCAAGCTGCGCTCTATTCAGCGCCCATACCAGAATCTGGGCTGGGTCGAAGCAGTCGGTGCTTCCGGAACTATTCGCACAGTGGCCAGTATCGCGACAGCCCAGAGCTGGAGTGAAAACGGTGTGATCACCGCCGAAGCGCTGGATAAAATAATTGCCCATATGGTGGAAGCCGGTCATCACGACAAGTTTCAACTGGAAGGTTTAGGTCCCGAACGAGCCAATGTTCTGGCTGGTGGGGTTGCGGTATTAAAAGCGTCATTCGATCGATTGAAAATTGAACGCATGATTGTGTCGGATGGTGCATTACGTGAAGGATTGCTCTACGATCTGCAAGGTCGTATTCAGCATGATGATGAACGCGATCGCACAGTGAATGCTTTGGCTCGTCGTTATCATGTGGATGAGTCTCATGCCGAACGGGTCAGCAAAATGGCCACCGAGTTGTATGAACAGGTTGCCGCCGAATGGGAAATCAATACCGAAGAACAATTGCAGCGCTTGCAATGGGCAGCCAAGCTCCATGAGGTGGGGCTGGAGATTTCGCACTATCAATATCACAAACACTCTTCTTATTTAGTTGCCAACTCCGATCTGCCGGGGTTTTCCAGAGAAGAGCAGCAAGCCCTTGCCGCGATGGTGAGAGGTCAGCGCCGGAGTTTTCCACGTAAACATATCAAACAACTGTCCGATGAGATGCAGCAGGCCACAATGCGATTGACGATTTTGCTGCGTTTGTCACTGGTGTTTAATCGAGGTCGAAGTGAAAAGACCGATACGCATGTTGGCCTTAGTTTGCATCGTAATTCTCTGATATTGACACTGCCATCCGGCTGGCTGGAAGAACATCCATTGACTGAAGCGGACTTGATGCAGGAAAGACAGGAGCTAAAAGAAATTGATATTCGCCTGAAAATTCGTGATTAATCTGGAATTTCACTCCACTGCAACAGTCAATCTCTTATAGATAAGGGTGGTTTTATGTGGCGATCAGTTTGTGTATTTGTTTCAGGCTTGATGTTATCCCTGCCGCTTTGGGCAGAAGAGCAGCTATACCTGAGCGAAACCGGCGATCGCTTTACCATCAGTCAAACCAAAGATGGTCAATATTGGGGGTCGCTGATTATCAGTGATAAACATACTGCCAGCTTTGCTCATAATGAACTCATTCTGCTACAACTTGATGAGCAAACACCTGTTTCTCTTGAACATGGCAATTTGAGTTGCGGTTCACCCGCTAAAGCCCGGCAGACAGTGTTTTATGACGTTTCCCCTTCAGCTAATGAATTATTCATCAAAGGAGAGGCGCAGCCCTTACCTAAAGGTTTCCAGCAAGTCAGACAGCGCGATGTATTTACTACAATTACCGCCGATCGACGTGCTGAAACTGTTGATTTTGTCTTGAACGATGAAACGGTCAATCTGCAGCAGCTGCAATCTGCCAACACACTCAAGTTTCGTTTTGTCACCGATGATGGAAAACGTCGTCAGGCACTTTTTCATATACAACAATAATAAGACCGTTGGCCCTGACATAACGTCAGAGCCAACCATGACAGATTACTTGGCTTTGCTGGGTTTAACCTCGCCAATTGCGCCATCAGCACGGGCTTTCAGGTAAGCATAAATTTGATCCATGCCTTCCATCACCTGGGGATTGCTTTCCCAGGCTGGCATCATGCCGATTTGTCCCATCTTGCCGTGAGTAACAGAGGCGATAAATTCATCTTTGGAAATGACATTCAAGCTATCCGCCAGATTGGGCCCCACCATACCTTGTGCATAGGTGCCATGACAGCGGGCACACCAGTTACGATACAGTTTATAGCCATTAAAGGTTGCACTATCCAAAGCCTGTCCATCGGTTACGGTATAAGGCTTATCGTCGGCAAGACTGAAAGGGCTGAAAGCCAGCAGACTTGCGATAATGGCTAAACTACTTGGTTTTAGACTATTTTTTTGCATATTGTCCCCCCATAAATATCAATAATCAGGTCATTGAGAGTCATCCGCTTTTAATGCGGGCAACGGATAGTCAATGTTCGATTACAACGGTCAAAACCCTGATTCAATCTTCCGGTCATTTGGAAACTGCTGTGTTAATTAACATGGTTCTGTACCATTCAATCTGTTTTGAACAGCATACTCTTTAACCTTCAAATATAGTTTAGTAAATGCTAATAAATGAAAAATGTGTTTTTTGCGGCTCTTGTATGTCAAATCACACAAAAAATACAGGGTTAAAGTGTTAATCTGTCCGCTAGTTGAAATTCAGGTTACATAAATGGATGCACTTACGACTTCGTTAATCACGGCTTTTTTGCTTGGTTTGTTCAGCTCGGCACATTGCATTGCCATGTGTGGTTCCGTTATCGGTGCATTAACACTGACCTTGCCGGCACACATTCGTGAACAGCCACGCAAAATGTTGCCATTCGTATTGAATTACAACGTTGGCCGCATACTCAGTTATGCCATTGCAGGAGGGCTTGTCGGATTAGTTGCTTCACCACTGGCACAAATAGATGGTTTGCCATTTTTACGCTATCTCTCCGTATTGGTGATGATCGGTATGGGCTTATATCTGGCCGGCTGGTTCCCCAGGTTTGCCCATGCTGAAAAAATCGGTGCGCCTATCTGGCGAAAATTACAGCCCATCGGCCAAAAACTGCTCCCGGTACGCACCTTAAAACAGGCCTTTTTATTAGGTGCAGTCTGGGGCTGGCTACCATGTGGTCTGGTGTATGCCGGACTGGCAGTAGCAGCAACCACAGGTGATCCTTTATACGCTGCATCGGTGATGCTGGCATTTGGTTTGGGTACCTTGCCGGCAGTGATGGGCGCCGGGATGTTTGCCGGCTTGCTGGCCTCATTAGCCCGTAATTTACTGTTTCGTAAATTCGCTGGCATCATGATTATCATGATGGCTCTGCTGGTTTTATTGTGGCCGCATGGCGGACATGAACATCATGCTCACTCAGAGATGCAGCAGGTAACTGAACCTGCTGATGATGACTCACATGTCGGACACCAACACTAAGTCGGGTATGACAGAATGACAATAGAAATGATTGGCCATTCCCCTCAAATAACCCATCTTCAGCGGGTATTACCGATGATTGCCCTGAGTGATGCCAGTGTGCTGATTTCGGGTGCTACCGGGACGGGCAAGGAGTTGGTGGCGCAAAGCCTGCATCAGTTGAGCCGACGCTCAGATAAACCCATGGTGACCATTAACTGTGCCGCTTTGCCGGCGCAGGAGGCTGAAGTGGATTTGTTTGGACGTGCCAATGCTGCTGGTGAAGTGATTGAGCCGGGACGATTACTCGCCGCACAGGGCAGCTCGGTGTTTCTGGATGAAGTGGATGCCTTGCCATTAAGCGTTCAGGCCAAAGTGTTGCGATTTCTGGAAGCCGGAGAATGCCAGTTAGCAGGCAGTCATAAATTACATGTGATTGATGCACGTATTCTGGCCGCTACCAGCGTGGATTTGCCAGCTGAAGTCAAGGCTGGGCGATTCCGGGCAGATTTATATTACCGTCTGCAGGTTGTACCTCTGGAGTTGCCACCATTACTGCAACGCAATGAAGATATACCGCTGTTGTTAACGTATTTTGCCAAACAATTTGCCGGCAACAATGCACCACTGCGCTTTGCCAAAGAAACCCTATATCAATTACAACGCTATGATTGGCCAGGAAATGTCCGTGAACTATCCAATTTCTGTCAGCGGCTGAGTTTATTGCAGCCCGGCAGCATGGTGCAGCTGGCAGATCTGCCCGCAGAAATGCAGCAGAAATCTGCATCTGCCACCCAGCAATTTCATATTCCGCCAGAAGGGATCGATCTGGCGCAGCTGGAGCTGGACCTGATTGAACAGGCACTGGAAATGGCTGCCGGAAATCGTTCCAAGGCTGCCAGACTGTTAGGCATTACCCGCGATACGCTGCTTTATCGCATGCAGAAATACGGTCTGTCTGACGAAGCCAGATAATTATCAGCCTGGCCTTGTCTGTTTATCTTTCATCGCCGCCTCAACCCGTAGGGCTGGGACCATTTTTCCGACCAACTGTGTTGGGAATAAATTTATGCTGAACAACGACATTGCAACATTTCCGCCTTGATGGACAAAAAAATAGCTTTCAATAGTGGTGGCAATGACTGATCAACAGGTCCTAGTCCGTGCGAAAAAAGTGCCGATAGTTTACAGTAGCGGCACGGCAATAAATGAGTAAACAGGCATGAAACAGTATCTCGATTTACTTCGCGATGTGATTGAAAATGGCGTCGATAAAGGCGACCGGACCGGTACCGGTGCCCGGTCCGTTTTTGGACGGCAGGTTCGTTATGATTTGGCGGAAGGCTTTCCCTTACTGACCACCAAAAAACTGCATATTCGCAGTATTCTGCATGAGCTGCTGTGGTTTCTCAGTGGCGAAACCAATATTCGTTATCTGAAAGAAAATGGCGTATCAATCTGGGATGACTGGGCGACACCGGACGGTGAACTCGGCCCGGTTTATGGCGCACAATGGCGAAACTGGCAAGGAGCTGATGGTAAAACCTATGATCAGATCCTGGCGTTAGTCGAGGGACTGAAAAATAACCCGGACAGTCGTCGTCATATAATCAACGGCTGGAATGTTGCCTTATTACCAGATGAAAAACAAAAGCCCTGGGAAAATGCAGCGGCGGGCAGAATGGCGCTGCCACCTTGTCATGTTCTGTATCAGTTCTATGTGGCCAACGGTAAGCTCAGCGCATCTTTATATATTCGTTCAAATGATCTGTTTCTCGGCAATCCTTACAACACAGCCTCACTGGCTTTCCTCACGCATATGCTGGCACAGCAATGCGATCTGGATGTCGGTGAAATTGTGCTCAGCATTGGTGATGCGCATATCTACAGCAATCATTTCGAGCAGGTTGAAACGCAATTGCAACGCACCCCAGGCCCGTTACCTGAATTGAAAATTCATCGTAAGCCGGCCTCTATTCTGGATTATCGGTTTGAGGATTTTGAAATCGTTGGTTATGAAGCCCAGGCTCATATCAAAGCGCCGATAGCCGTATGATCGAAAAAGCTCAGAAACCACTCTATATCGTCTGGCAGGACAAATTTCTGCAACACGAATCGATCATTGATGAACAGCATCGCGGCGCAGTGGCGATCATCAATTCGCTTCATTATTTTATCCAGCAAGGTTTTACGCTGCAGCAGCTAAAACCCACAGTACATATATTGAAGAACTATCTGAATTTTCATTTCATGACAGAGCAGGGAATTTTAGAAGCTTTGGAATGCCCATTAATGAAGCAATACAAAGCGGAAGCGGAAAAAACCTTAAGAGACTTTGATGCCTGCTATTTACAGGGTATTTCAGAAGCCGATCCGACGGTATTATTGATTTGTCTGAGAAACTGGTGGCAGCAGCATCTTGAACTGCATGAAAAAATTACGCCGTTTTTGCATGAATGGAAAGGTGATTATTGTCGGGTAACGACATAAATACGTGATTGCATCATGGGTCTGATTACGCTTAAGACTCTTTTAAGAATAAGCTAATAGACTGAGAATAGAACGGGTTGAATTCAAGGAATAAAGCATGACACAACAAAGTTTAAAATCTTATCGAGTTTGGGATAGACCGGTCAGGATCTTTCATTGGTTAGCGGTGTTAACGTTTATCCCGATAGTCGCTCTCGGTTTGGTGATGATGTTCAGCCGTGACTTAGGTATATCGAGTGAAGATAAAGTGTTGTTAAAAGCACTCCATATCTGGATTGGTTATGTGTTTTTTCTGAATATCGTTGTCCGCATCATCTGGGCTTTCTGTGGCAATCGTTTTGCCAGATGGAAAGCCATTTTGCCGTTCGGTAAAGTTTATAAAGCACAGTACGCTGCTTATCGTGAAGCAGGCAAAACCAAGCGTAAAATCAATTTCCTTGGTCATAATCCGCTAGGGCGCTGGAGCGTTATGGTGATGTTGTTTTTGATGACAGCACAAAGTGTCACCGGTTTGGTATTGGGCAGCACCGATCTTTATATGCCACCGTTTGGTTCGCAGATAAAAGCCTGGGTGGCACAGGATGAAGCGTCCATGGCGTTGATTGTGCCGGGAGATAGAGAAACCGGTATTAATCCCGAGGCGTATCAGGAAATGCGTGATTTCCGTACGCCGTATCGCAGCTGGCACACTTACTTTTTCTACTTGTTGATAATTTCAGTTGTGGTGCATATTGCAGCGGTTATCAGAGCCGAGAAGAAAGAGGGCAGTGGCCTGACGTCAGGCATGATCACCGGTAATAAGGTGTATTCTGAAAAACCGTTTGATGCGGATTAAATAAGCCGTTAAGCTGAATGGCGACTGGTCACCAGTCGCCTGGCCCGACGTTTTTGTAACCAGCGGATAATGCCGGTTACAAATAATATCAGTGGTAAAAAGCCAGCAATAAACACCAGAATCCGGCCGGTCATGCCAAACACTTCGCCATTATGCAGTGGATGTAACCAGTGCATTAACACATCACCACCAGTGTCCTGTTTGGTGTCACGAAGTGCCAGAATCTCTCCCGTTAATGGATCAATCCACACTTGAGTTCGGGGAAAACGTCGACTGGGTTCACCCTCCTGATACAAAGCTATCCGCCAGGCTTTCTGATTATTTAACCCTGGTGTTTCAACCCAACGTAATTCAGCTTGGGGAAATTGCTGTCTGGCGATTTCGACCGCTTGATCAGCCGTAATTCGCGACGCATTTTCTGAATGATTTAATGCAATTTTCGGTGAACTGCTTAGATCAGAAAATGGCTTTACCAGCATCGCCGTTTCATCAGGCAGGGCGAGGGCTGCACCGGTCAGACTTAAAATCAGCAAAAAGACTAATCCATAACTGCCCGAGAGCACATGCAGATCGTAATTGAGCCGCGCTTTACCTGAGCGAAGCTGCGGTTTTAATGCCTGTTTCAACCCAGCCCAACCCGGCCACCACAGCCAAATCCCCGAAATAAACGAGATCAACGAAATCAGTCCGATAATACCAATGGCGATTTTGCCGGGTTTTTCCAGCAGCAGACTGTAATGCAAATCGTAAATCCAGGTCATCGCATAATCACCCCACAATCGGGAGCTGGTGACTTCAAGCGTGACCGGATCTACCGTCAGCATTAATGGCGCAAAGTTTTTTCCAACCGATTCAACCGGTGTGTAATAGCGCGCCATAATTGGCCAGTCATCATGCATTGGCTGTTCGATACGCCACGGATCGGTGCGCGTCGGATGTGCCTGTTGCAGGGCATCAAGAATGTCCTGTTGGGCAGGCATTTGGTACGGAACACTAGCCGGTTCAATCTGCGGATTGATGATCTGATCAATTTCCAGATAAAACACCAGAATACTGCCGGTCAGCCCCAGTAATAACAGCAATGCACCGATACTCAGACCGAGAGTTAAATGAATGCTCAGCCAAGTGCGGCGGGCGTTTTTCATGGTGAGGTTTATCCGAATGACGTTATTGATTCGCTGTCGAATAGTGACAGCGAATCAACCAAAAAAAGTAATGGGCTAGAAGTCTACCTGAACCGAGCCATACACAGCACGCCCATCACCCGGTGAATGCAACGATTGCGTGCCATCAAACCACACATATTCATAATAACGATTTGCCAGATTTTTCAATTGCAGTTCCAGGCGGACTTTTGGCGTTATGGCATAACTGGCTGACGCATTCATTAAAAAGAACTGACCAAATTCACGGGTGCTATTGGTGCGTTCCAGATAATAGCTGTCCTGAGCCGAAGTCCAGAAAGATAATCCCAGTTTTTGCGTGGCCTGATAATCGACACCGGCATTAAGCAGATAATTGGGTACATGGTCAATTTCCTGACCTTTACTTTCCGGTGACACGGAATCTGCTTTGAGGATTTCTGAACGTTGCAGTGAGGCGGCAAACCATAAGGCAAGCTGATCGGTTGCCTGAGCATTAAATTGCAGATCAATACCCTGACGCTCGGTTTTACCGATATTTTCACTGCTGTTATTCGGATCATTCAACACACGCCGAGCTTCATTGCTAGCGGTTTGCTGCCAGATGGCCACCCGTCCATCCAGCCATGAAACAGGACGGAATTTAAAACCGATTTCAAAACCTTCATTAATGGAAGGATCCAGATCACGGTCATTATCAACCCGATAAGTACCGGTCCCAACTCCAACCTGGAAGGTTTTGCCCCAGTTGGCATAAGCGGCGTAATTGTCGGTAAATGAATAAACAGCGCTAAATTTAGGTTGATGAATCAGACCATAATCGTTGATATCAAAACGTTGATCGGTAAGTTCATTGGTATAACTGCCATGCAATGATTCCACACGATAGGCCGGCACCAGTTTTAAATTTGCGGTGGGTTTCACCACGGCCTGCACAAAGGCACCATAGATATCCAGATCAAATTGCTGACCTCGCGTCTGGCTCTGTCGAATACGTTGGTTGGTTAGATAGCGATCACTTTCGTTATCCTGAAACTCGGCACTGACACCGCCCATCAGGGCAAACTCATTGGCCCAGTCGACTTCTGGCCGCCAAGTCAGTGTGCTTAATGCACCAATATGATTTTCCTTGGTATAGCGTTCCTGTTGCGAGACATTTTCCGAGAAGCGTACATAACGCCGGTCGTCAATCTGATTGAGGTAGGCTTTGGTTTCCCAATACAGTTCCTCATTCAAATCAATATCCATATGCGCACTGAATTGATTCAACTCGCGATCGCCCTGATCGAAGGCATTATGTGCCGGTGATTGTCTGTCATCATCGCGGGATTGAGCATACGTCAGATAGCCGGCTTCTTCGGCATCGGCTTTATGATGACGGGCAATAAAACCAAAACGGGCATTGCCACTTTCCGGGGTGAAAAACCATTTACCGGCAAACGATGATCGCTGGGTATCACTGTGATCACGATAGCCGGTTGAATCCAGATAACTGGCGGTGTAATTCTGTGAAAACAACCCATTATCAAACCCGGCAGCGTATTGCACATTGCGGGTATCAAAGCTGCCATAACTTGCACGGGCGGTCTGATAATTACCACCAATGCGGGTAATCACATCAGCGTTACCGGCGATATTGTGCAGACCATAACGTGGATCATTGGTGCCACGCACTACTTCAATCGCCTCGATATCCAATGGATTGGTCAGCTCCAGATACGGCATATTGCCGTCATTGCTGTTACTCGGAATGCCATCAATCAGCAGCTTCACGGCATTGATTTCACCTTCACCGTTAAAACCGCGTAACGAAAACTTGCCCGAGACATTGCCCTGATTAAACTGGGTCAGCATGATGCCCGGCATTTGCCCGAATATCTGCCAGTTATTGGTCACCACCTGATTCTGGATTTTCTCGGCACCCAGAATATCCACCGAAGTGGGTAAGTTGCGGGTGGAAATCGGGCCGCTAGCCCCACTGACCACCACGGTACCCAGTGTCAGGCTGGCATCATCCAGCAGGTTTGAAGTCTGGGCATAAACGCCATTGGCATAAATCACGGCAAGCGCAATACTGATCGGTTTAAGTGTTTTGGTTATCGTCATAATGTGGGTCGCATCTTATGAATGGGATGGTTTTACAATCCCAAAAGCATAACGATCTGCTTGCCAGCAAAAATGGGTGATATGCATTAAGGGTGTGGCAAAAGCCTTAATTTAAACCGGTTTACGCTAACAATGCCCCAATTCAGCTAATGAAGTGGTTTCCGCATCACCAACAATAATATGATCCAGCACCCGAATATCCACCAGCTCCAACGCACTGCGTAATCGCCTGGTGATCTGAATATCTGACTGACTCGGCTCCGCCACCCCGGAAGGATGGTTATGGGCAAAAATCACTGCCGCCGCATTATGTTTCAATGCCTGCTTAACCACCTCACGCGGATACACACTGGCCCCGTCAATTGTGCCCCGAAATAACGGCTCAAAACTGATTAAGCGATGCCGGGTATCGAGAAACAGACAGGCAAATACTTCATGGGGAAAATGGCGTAACTGGCGTTGCAGATAGAGCCGGGTAGTAGCAGCGTCAGTAAAGGCATTACCTCGCGTCAGTGTCGATTCCAGATGCCGCCGGCTCATTTCCAGCACCGCCTGCAACTGCACAAACTTCGCCGTGCCCAAACCATGCTGCTGACAAAACGTGTGATGATCCGCTTCCAGCAAAGCTCTCAGACTACCAAAATCAGCCAGCAGTTTTCTGGCTAAATCGACAGCCGAAATTCCCGTCACACCGGTTCGAAGAAAGATAGCCAGTAATTCGGCATCCGATAATGCTGCTGCGCCTGATTGCAGCAATTTTTCACGCGGCCGTTCACCTGCCGGCCAGTCCCTGATTGCCATGATTCGCTCCCTGCGATGTTATTTAAATGACAATTTAACGATAACGCCTGATAAATACAAACCGGTTTAGGAGTGAGGGTTGCCACATCTCCACCCAGACTGGTTGTCTGGATGATAATTCTCCTAAATAGGTTATTTCACTGAATGTCATAAAGTTGTCACACTGTCACTTTATTCTCCACGAATCGGTTCTGATGTTCCGGTTAGTCTGAGAATTAAATTGTTTCTGATTTTCAGTACTAAAAGATAGCTAACACAACTTTAAGCGAATGAAGGAGTTTTAAGGTGAGCAAACTGAAAACAGCACTTACATCTATCGCCCTTGCAGGTAGCCTTGCTGCTATTTCTGTACCGGCTATGGCTCGCGACACCATCAATATCGTCGGCTCTTCCACTGTTTACCCGTTTGCAACGGTTGTTGCGGAACGTTTTGGTAATCAAGGCGACTTTCCTACCCCTAAATTGGAATCAACCGGTTCAGGTGGTGGTTTGAAAATTTTCTGCCAGGGCATTGGTACCAACCATCCTGATATCACTAACGCTTCACGTCGTATCAAGGCATCTGAAATTGAATTGTGTAAGAGCAATGGTGTTGAAGAAATTACTGAATTCCGTATTGGTTCTGACGGTATTGTTATCGCCAGTTCAAAAGAAGCTGAGCACATGGATCTGACGCTGCAGCAGTTGTTCCTGGCGCTGGGTGAAAAAGTACCTGTTGATGGCAAGTGGGTTAAAAACCCTTATAAAAACTGGAGCGATATTGATTCCAGTCTGCCAAACAAAAAGATCGTTGTAATGGGCCCACCTCCAACTTCTGGTACCCGTGATTCGTTTAACGAGCAAGGTCTGGCTGCGGGTTGTGACACATTACCGGAAGCTGCTGAACTTGCTGAAGAAGAACATGCTGCGATTTGTGAAAGCATTCGTGAAGATGGCGCGTTTATTGAAGCCGGTGAAAACGACAACCTGATTGTTCAAAAGCTGGTTGGTGATACAGGACTGTATGGTATTTTCGGTTACAGCTTTCTGGAAGAAAATGCCGATCGTCTGCAAGCTGCCAAATTGGATGGTGTTGAGCCAAAACCTGAGCTGATTGCTGAAGATAAATACCCACTGGCACGCTCTATGTTCTTCTACGTTAAGAAAGCACACATTGGTGTTGTTCCGGGCATCGCTGAGTACGCGGCTGAGTTCATCAGCCCGGCGGCAATGGGGCCTAATGGCTACCTGAAAGATGTCGGTCTGATTGTGCCAACTCGTGACCAATTGATGGTTCTGCAGACCAAGTTAAAAGAAATGCCTAATCTGACTGCAGATGATCTTAAATAATTAATAAGTTCAATGGTATAACAAGGATACGAATCATTTTATATGGTTCGTATCCTTTCCATTTCAGCAAGGTAGAAATAAACTCGTGTTATTTAAGAGTAAAGCTTTAAAAAATCCCTTAGTAGCAGATAGGAAATAGCATGCAACCCGCTAATCTGTTTTTTTTAATCCTGGCACTTATCTTTACCGCTTACGTGCTGGGGTATTTTAGATCAAAGGCATTGGCCAGACCTTTGGGCGGCGTTCGCCACCTCAAGTCTCTTCCCGGATATTACGCTGTTCGTGCTGCGTTGTGGTGTGGCATACCAGCACTCATCATTCTGGTGTTATGGGCCTCATTTGAAAACCAAATCATTCAAATGCTGGTTCTCGGAACGCTGGCACCAGAAATTGTTCCTGCCTCTCCCGGTGAAGCCAGTCTATTGATGTCGCAAATCAATAACATTGCCAGTGGTGCCTTGTCGTCAGGTTCGGTTGACGCTTCACTGGTCAATGCGGCTGAGTTACTTACGAACCTGCGACAAAACAGCAACACTTATATGACAATGTTAGTGCTCTCCATTGCTGTACTGGCGGGTTTTGTGGGCTGGTATCGGATACAGCCGAAGCTGAATGCCAGAGAGCAGGTTGAGATAATTCTGCGCTGGTTTTTCTTTTCCTGTGCTGCAGTGGCGATTATGACCACCGTCGGCATTGTGTTTTCTGTGTTCTTTGAAACTGTCCGTTTTTTTGGGATGGTGTCTTTTACCGATTTCTTTTTCGGCACCAGCTGGAGTCCACAGGTCGCGCTTAGGGCGGACCAGGTTGGTTCAGGCGGTGCTTTTGGCATGATTCCGTTGTTCACGGGTACGTTGCTGATTTCGGCAATTGCGTTGCTGGTAGCCGTGCCGGTTGGGCTGTTTTCCGCTATCTATCTGTCGGAATATGCCAACAAACACGTTCGTAGTGTGGTGAAGCCTTTGCTGGAATTGCTGGCCGGTGTTCCCACAGTTGTTTATGGTTTTTTTGCTGCTTTGACAGTGGCCCCCTTCATCGCCAATTTTGCACAAACACTGGGTATGAATGCTTCTTCCCAGAGTGCACTGGCGGCAGGTCTGGTCATGGGGATCATGATTATTCCTTTCGTTTCGTCGCTTTCTGATGACGTCATTAATGCCGTACCTCAATCGTTGCGGGATGGATCGCTGGCATTGGGCTCTACCCAATCCGAGACCATGAAAAAAGTCATTTTCCCAGCGGCATTGCCCGGCATTATGGGGGGAATATTGCTGGCGGCTTCCCGGGCTATCGGTGAAACCATGATTGTGGTAATGGCCGCGGGGCTTGCCGCCAATCTGACAGCGAATCCACTGCAGTCTGTCACCACCGTGACGGTGCAAATTGTGACCCTGTTAATAGGTGATCAGGAATTTGATAGTCCCAAAACACTTGCTGCGTTTGCGTTAGGTGCGATGCTGTTTATCGTCACGCTACTGTTAAACGTGATTGCCCTTAAGATCGTTCGTAAATACAGAGAGCAATATGATTGATCCTAAAAAACAGGCAGAAATTGTCCATAAATCGCTGAAAAAACGCTACCGAAAGGAGAAGCGTTTCCGGGCTTACGGCATTCTAGCCATTACCATTGCGTTAGCTTCGCTGATAGTTTTATTCGCGGATATTATTAACAAAGGCCATACCGGTTTCCTGAAGACAACCATTACCCTGGATGTCGAAATGAACGCCGAGACGATGTATCTGGAGGATCCCACCGATCCAGATGCAGTGCGTATGGCCGATTTTGTAGAGCCTCTGATTCAGAGTCTGTCAGAAATATTGCCAGAGGCTACTGAGGAAGATCGGGGCAAACTGCGCGGCCTGATTAATCCTTATGCATCGAGTCAGCTTCGGGATGAATTGGTTGCCAATCCGGACTGGATGGGCACAACCCAAACCATTACCTTTCTGGCGCACAGTAATGTTGATGTGTACAACAAGCATAAAGGCAATGAGGCTTATTCCATTAAGTTGTCGGAGGAACAGCAGCAGTATGTGGATAAGTTACGCGATAAAGGCGTCATAGAAACCAGTTTCAACGATGTGTTTTTCACCAGTGGCGATTCACGTGACCCTGCCAGAGCCGGGGTGCTTGGTGCTATCGTCGGTTCGCTGTTAGTTATGTTTGTCACCCTGGTATTGTCATTCCCTATCGGTGTGGCGGCGGCGATTTATCTGGAAGAATTTGCCCCGAGAAACAGGATCACCGACTTTATCGAGGTCAACATCAACAACCTGGCCGCAGTACCATCGATCATCTTTGGTTTGCTGGGTTTGGCGGTGTTTATCAATCTGTTTGGCATGCCTCGCTCTGTCCCGTTTGTCGGTGGCCTGGTACTCACATTGATGACGCTGCCAACCATCATTATCTCCAGTCGTGCGGCGATCAAAAGTGTGCCGCCTTCAATCCGTGAAGCGGCTGAAGGAGTGGGTGCCTCTAAAATGCAGGTGGTATTACATCACGTATTACCGCTGGCGATGCCCGGCATGCTGACCGGTTCGATTATCGGTATGGCTCAGGCTCTGGGTGAAACAGCACCGTTGCTGTTGATAGGTATGGTGGCCTTTATCGTTGAAATTCCCGAAGGGTTCTTTGACGCCGCTACTGTGTTGCCTGTGCAGGTTTTCTTGTGGGCAGGCAGCCCCGAACTGGCCTTCATTGAACGCGCGTCGGCGGCCATTATGGTGCTGCTGGCATTCCTGTTAAGTATGAATGCATTGGCTATCTGGTTGCGTAAGCGCCTTGAACGCCGTTGGTAATGGAGAAAACAATGAATATGAACGATACGCTTATTAGCGAACCTTTGGAGCCACAAGAAATGAGTACACCTGTTAATCGCCCTGTTGAGGATGCTGGTGCGCAGTCTGCGAAAGTTGAAGAAGGAAAAACAGTCGGTAAGCCGTTTGCGGATGATCCCAAGTTTAAGCTTCGCAACGTGGAAGTGTTCTATGGACAAGAACGCGCCATAAAAAATGTCAGCTTGGATATTGGGCGTAATGAAGTTATTGCGTTTATCGGACCTTCGGGTTGCGGTAAATCAACATTTCTACGGTGTCTTAACCGGATGAATGACAGCATCGATATTTGCCGGGTTAAAGGGCAATTAATGCTCGATGATGAAGATATCTACCATTCCAAAAAAGACGTGGTTGAATTACGGGCCCGGGTAGGCATGGTATTTCAAAAGCCGAACCCGTTTCCAAAGTCGATCTATGACAATGTGGCCTATGGCCCGCGAATTCATGGGCTCGCCAATCGTAAGTCGGAACTGGATGACATTGTTGAAGACAGCCTGCGTAAGGCGGGTTTATGGAATGAAGCGAAAGATCGTCTGCATTCCATTGCCACAGGTATGTCAGGCGGTCAGCAACAGCGTTTATGTATCGCCCGTGCCATTGCTGTTAGCCCTGAAGTGGTTTTAATGGATGAGCCATGTTCAGCACTTGATCCCATTGCCACAGCGAAAGTTGAAGAGTTAATCTCTGAATTATCAGAAAGTTACACCATTATTATTGTGACGCACTCTATGCAGCAAGCCGCCCGGGTATCCAGCCGGACTGCGTATTTCCATCTGGGGCACCTGGTAGAAGTTAACGAAACAAGCAAGGTGTTCACGTCTCCCGAGCATGAACTGACCGAGTCCTATATTACTGGCCGTTTCGGCTAAGCCACACTTTTACGTGCTTTTGGAGAATTTTGCTATGAAGAAAGATAATAATAGTGTCTACGGAGGTCACACGTCTCATGAGTTCAATGAAGACCTTGCTTCCCTGAATGCCGACTTCCTGAAAATGGGCTATATGGTCAGAGACCAGCTTACAAATGCGATAGCTGCACTGATGGATGGCGATGGCTTTAGGGCCGATGAAGTACGCAACAATGATAAAATTGTCGATAAGCTGGAGCTGGAAATTGATGATGAAGCTGTCCGTATCATCGCTCGTCGTCAGCCGGCTGCTATAGATCTTCGTCTGGTGATTGCCGTGATGAAAATGGTTGCTGACCTGGAGAGGGTCGGGGACGAAGCCAAGAAAATTGCCAAATCAGCTTTGGCATTATCCGAGGAGGGTCAGGCTCCCCGTGGTTACGTTGAAGTTCGTCATATTTCTAATCACGTACTTGAAATGCTCAACGATGCCCTGGATGCTTTTGCCCGGCTTGACTCCGAGCTGGCATTACGGGTGATGAAGGAAGATAAAATAGTAGACGAAGAATACAAAGCGGCTACCCGAAGCTTACTGACTTTCATGATGGAAGATACCCGTAATATTTCTCGCTGCATGTCAGTGATGTGGGTCTTGCGGGCGCTTGAACGGGTGGGCGACCATGCCTGCAATATTTCTGAACATGTCATTTTTATGGTTGAAGGCGAGGATATCCGTCACACGCCCGTAGAAGATACAGAAAAACTCGTTGGCCGCTAATAACTTACGAAAAGCTGCAGGAATCTATCATATTCCTGCAGCTTTTTTAGGCTCTGAAACGCTATTTCCCTTTATCAATAACCCTCTGTCAGTTAAGTATGTTTTCAGTATTCGCCAGTCTATTAGGATGCCTTAATTAAGTGGCAGTGGGCTGATCACCTGACCTAAGGAAGCGAGGGACTGATGGTGGATAAACTCGACTGGCATGGGGAAACAATTACAACAGAGCTTCCGGTAAAAAGTGCTTATCAAAATACGCAGAATGTTCGCCGATTGTTTAAAAAATCTGTGGGTCTGACTTGAACTTTAATCATGATTATTTGGATAAAAAAGATAGAAAGCCTAAATCTATGCGTGAAGGACAGGATACTTGTGCCCGAAGTAATCCATTTTTTTTATAAGTTTTAAACAGCTTTATAATTGGGTTTAAAAATATGATTGGTGGACTTTGTTTAATATCGGTAGTCACAAAGTAATGACGGACTCCGTAAAAAGGATATAGAGGAATCTGCACTACCGATCCCTCTAACTATTATCATCAATTCGATGGATAAACGATTTCATCTGTCCAATTATCTTTAGGCTGAAGGTGAAGTTGCCAAAAGCTGTCAGCAATTCCTTCAGACTCTTCTGACTCTGGAGTCACGAAGGTCGCCACTGTAACGCTGGCGATATGAACATTTTCAGCTTTGAACGTCTCAAATAGCCCCTGGGAAATCGCTCTAATCCCGGCCTTGCCGATACTCAGAGAAAGGTATTCAGGGTGGGGCTGCAATGCAAAACCACCACCGGTGAGTAAGATTGTGCCGGTTTGGCGAGACTTCATATATTCAAACGCTTTTTTAACACTGACAAGTGCCCCAGCAATGTTGACATTCAAATCGGCTACGAAAGAATCTGCAGGTTGTTGTTCAATCGTCTGGTTTCGCAGATTCGCGGCGTTGTAATGGAGCACATCGATTTGTCCGTATTTAGATTCTGCTTGATCAATTAACTCATTAACCTGCGAGGCATCAGTTGCATCAACGTGATAATACTCGGCTTCTTTTTTGTCTTTTCTTAATGCGGCAATAAAATCAGAGGCATTGCTTTCGTCACGACCAGCAAGAAGGATCCGAAATCCTTCTTGGGCAAAACGGTTGGCTGTGCTCTGACTGATGCCTGGTCCGGCTCCAATAATAAGCAGTGTTTTCATGTTTTTCTCCTGTAATTAAGTGCTTTCCAACTACAGGCAACAGTCTAAATGTTTACAAATAAAGATAAATACGATTAGATCTAAAACATAATTTACTGTGAGTTAATAATATGGATCGTTTATTAAGCATGGAAATCTTTGTCGCTGCAGTGGAGTTGGGTACCTTCACTGCTGTAGCGGAGAAATTCAGGCTTTCCACACCAATGATAAGTAAGCACATACAGAGCTTGGAGAAACGCGTTGGTACGAGTTTGTTAAACCGAACAACACGGCAGCAGCATCTTACCGAAGCTGGCGAAAATTATTACCGTAAATGCAAAGATATCCTCAAGCAGATTTCATTCATTGAAGAGGACACAAAGACTAACGCTATTGAGCCCAGCGGTAAATTGAAAGTGAGTGCTCCCGTTTGGTATGGCATGAGTACTTTAGCACCGGCTGTAGCTGAATATTTGAGTGAATACCCAAGCGTTGATATTGAACTGGAATTAAGTGATCGATATGTGGATCCTGTTAGTGAAGGCTTCGATATTGTTATCAGAATTGGTCAGCTGGATGATTCGTCAATGGTAGCCAGGAAGCTTCCAGACTATGAACTGGTTATTTGTTCTTCACCGAAATATATAGATGAAAGGGGGGAACCCAAACACCCAGATGATCTGGTTAATCATGAATGCCTGTATTTTTCAAGCTGGGTTGCTCAAGGCGGTTGGAGACAGCTTAATAAACAAATTGGCCGACATACGCTACCGAGGATAACCACAAACAACCAGCAAGTTATTCGCCATGCAGCGCTTAGAGGAATTGGCTTAATAATGATGCCTGTGAGTTTGTTGGAAGCGGATCTGATAAAAGGCGATCTTATTGAAGTCTTAGCAGACTACAAGCCTGCACCAAAACCAGTGAATCTCTTGTTTTCCGATAGAGCGAAAACGACTGCCAAGATCAAAACATTTGCTGATTTTATGAGTTTAAATTTAGATAAGACTAAAATGAAAAATATAAAATAGACACTAGGATGCAAAAATAGTCCCAGCCCTTCGGGTTGTGACTGAAAAAGCGCCACTCAGTGTGGCAGTGTGGCCTACATGGATGTAGGTCAGGGGCGTGAGCAGGACTTTGCTCGGTCACTTATTTAGAATAACTAAAAGGCGCTCCTCGTGCCTTGATTGACGCTTTTTCAGCTCACAACAGAGGCGGAGATGAAAGATAAACACGCCCTGGGGATTTAATTTACCGATATGAAAATAAAACAGTTTCAGGTTGATGCTTTTGCAAGTCGTGCCTTTGAGGGAAACCCGGCTGCAGTTTGTCCTTTGGAATATTGGCTGGAAGACGAGCTGCTGCAATCGATAGCCGAAGAGAATAACTTGTCAGAAACAGCATTTTTTGTTCCCAGTGCGAAAGGCTTTTCTCTTCGATGGTTTACCCCGACCAAGGAGGTAGAGCTTTGTGGTCATGCTACATTGGCAACAGCCCATGTCATTTTTGAATCACTGGGTTTTAGTGAATCCAGTATTGCCTTTGAAACCCTGAGTGGGGATCTGTTTGTAAAAAAACATGGGGATTGTTTGCAGATGGACTTTCCAGCATCCCCGTTAACCTCGTGTGACATCTCAGAAGCATTGGTTAATGCGTTGGGCGTGAGGCCTGAAGAAGTATGGGCTGACAACGACTATGTCGCGGTGTTTGAGAATGAGGCAACTATTCGCAACATCATCCCAGATCAGGCTTTGTTGGGCTCACTGGATTTACGCGGTGTAATTGTGACCGCTCCTGGGGGCGAAGTAGACTTCGTCAGTCGATTTTTTGCCCCCAAGGTTGGTATTCCTGAAGATCCTGTAACTGGTGCCGCCCACTGCAAACTCGCGCCATACTGGGCTGGAAGATTGAGCAAAAACAGGCTTACTGCCAGACAGATATCGAAACGGGGTGGTAATGTTGAATGTGAAGTAAAAAACGATAGGGTGTTATTGTCTGGAAGTGCTGTTACATTTATGGAAGCAGAAATCAATTTCTAGGAATCCATCATGACCGGATGTTAATGACTTTAGCGACGGTTCGTTAATGGAAATAGTGAAGAATAGACGTATGGGCTCGAATAACTTCAGTTCAGTTGAAGATTATTTACTGTCATTGAATTCGACAAAAGCAAACACGCTGAGAGAGGTGATAGACGTTATCCTCAGAAGTTTCTCAGATCTGGAAGTTAAGCTCGCCTGGAACGTACCTCAGATTCACAGAGGTGATAAGTACATTTTCGGCGTATCAGCATTGAAAAATCATCTTGCACTGGCTCCATGGAGCACTCAGGTCATGGAGGCGTTTAATACAAAACTGGAAGACGGTGGCTATGTGGTAAAGAAAAATCTGTTTCAGATTCCCGTTGATTGGGAGATCGACAGAGCGTTAATAATTGAGCTGGTTGAGGCCCGGCTTGCTGAGCTGGATGAGCAATAATTCCCCAGTTTTGCAGATGAAATTGTCTTTTTAAGCCGATACTTCCGACTTAAGGCGCCAACAAGTATTATCTTTCAACTAAGCAGTGTCAGTGGTGGGTTCAGATGGATTTGAAGCGAATTACATTATGCGAGTGAGAAAAAGGCACCACCAAAGAATATTATTCAGCTCAGATAGAGACACTCATCACTGGCATCGATTATGGGGTCGGTTGTTCATTCTGATGATGCTCATTCTGGTCGTCACAGCGATTTATCAGGTTTATAAACCGTTGCCGCCCGGCTTGAATATGTTTTCTCAGGCCCGTCCCGCCACCGAGGTGCAGTTTCTGGTTGACAGAACTTACACCGACGATGATGGCAAGCGCTATATGGATCAGCAGATATTCGACAGCATTTTTGAAATGATTGCGGATGCCAGGCGGATCGTGCTGGTGGATATGTTTCTGTTTAACGATTTTCAGGGGCAGCTGACTGAAACCCACCGGCCTTTATCAGGCGAATTAACCGCCGCTTTGATTGCTCAGAAACAGCGCTATCCGGAACTTGAGGTCAGGGTGATTTCTGACCCGATCAACACTATATATGGCGGTCGCCCCTCACAGCATTTTGCTCAATTGGAAGCCGCTGGCATTCCCGTCACTCTGACTGATTTGACCCGTTTGCGTGACAGCAACCCTGCGTATTCTGCTATCTGGCGACTGTTCATCCAGCCTTTTGGCAATAGTGAAGGCGAGCTGCTGCCCAATCCATTTGGTGAGAGCCGGGTTTCGTTGCGAAGCTATCTCGCTATGTTTAATTTCAAGGCGAACCATCGTAAGTTGATCATTGCGGATAAGGGGCAGGATCTGACGGCTCTGGTGACTTCGGCCAACCCGCACGATGGCAGCAGTGCTCATGGCAATGTGGCATTACGTTTCAATGGCGCTGCTGCCTGGGATCTGTTTGACAGCGAGGCCGCTACGCTGGCATTTTCCGGTGATGTCCGTCCGGTATTGGAATTGCCGCAAATGTCGTATGTGACCAATACTGAGCTTACGGTTCAGGTACTGACCGAACGTGCAGTCGAGCGTGCGGCACTGGCGCTGATTGATGAAGCAAATACGGCTGAACAGTTGGATATGGCGATGTTCTATCTGTCTGATCGTGACATTATTGAAGCGCTTAAACAGGCAGCTGGGCGAGGGGTCAGGTTGCGTGTATTGCTTGATCCCAATAAGGATGCATTTGGTCGGGAGAAAAATGGTGTGCCTAATCGGCCGGTGGCTCATGAACTAATGCAGGCAGGTGCTACCGTTCGCTGGTGTGATACGCATGGCGAGCAGTGCCATGCCAAATGGCTGATGCATCGTGGCGCTGAGGGGCAAAGTATGATGTTGCTTGGCTCAACCAATTTAACCCGGCGTAACCTGCACAATCTTAATCTGGAAACCAACGTCATTCTGAGCGGTCCTGCCGAGGCCGAACCACTGCAACAGGGCCATAGATGGTTTGAAGAGCGCTGGAACAACCTGGATGATCGTCATTACAGCGTGGATTATGCAACCTATGCCGACGAGCGGTTTTGGCCACGCCTGCTTTATCGCGTGATGGAAACCACCGGACTTAGTACGTTTTAACCTTTTTTTAGATTAACAAACTCAGTCACCTAACGAGAATTCATCAAATAACTGCACGGCTGATACTGGATCACGGGTATCGAAAACATAACTTTTGATCGTTCCGGTGCCGGTATCCAGAATGGAAAAGGTGGTCAGTTCATTACTGGTGACAAAAGGCAATGCCGGAAACGTTTTATCCAGTAGGTTCATCGGACTGAAAACGCTGGGGTGGGCCATTTGCCGGCCATGTGGATCGCCATTGGCAGCGTAATCTGCAGGATTCCAACGTGAATTTTCAGATTTCAGTTCAGCCCAGAAATTGGCTTTAGCAGCACGGTTATCATGCGGATAAGCACCACTTGGGTCGGTGAAATAAGCGCCCATGGTATTGCCGACATTGGATGTTTCCAGATAATGCATATTACCGACCTTGGTACGGTTCCACAGGTGTGAGTGGCCAATCTGTACCAGATCAACGCCATGTTTTACCAACAGCGGCTCTATATCCCTTCGCCAGATATCGTCGCTGAGTGGATAGTGATAACGCACTTCACGAATTGATGACAGTTTTGGCTGCACGATGTTTTGCCAATCTGCCGGGCTGATGGGAAAGCTGAGCTCAGTAACCTGTTCAGTATTAGCATCATCAATTTCTATAAGCTGCATTAGCGGATTGGCAAGCACCGGGACGACATTATCCCCCAGCCCGAAAATGCCTTGATGGGCCAGCACCACTTTATATTTCGCCTGTTTAAACGCTGCCGATTGCAACACGCCTTCCAGCCATTGGTATTGCTGTGACTGGGCATCAAAACGCTCGAATATAAATTCGCCAAATCCCCATGCGTCCGGTGTTTGCAACTCTGATAAGGCTTCGACAAACATGCTGCGGTGTTGACTGCTTACATTCCACGAGCGCCAGATCCGGGAGACATTCATTGAGATAAGAAACACATCGCCGAATGCCATGGCGTAATATTCCTTGCCGTTTGGCCCATCATCCGGAAATGAAAACACCTCCAGATAGGTTTGCTGATTATGCGAGTTATCCAGAATCCATTGTGCTTTGATTTGTGGGTCGTTGTCAGGGTTAATTTGCTGTTTTATCTGTTCATAAGCGATTTCGGCATACCAGCGGGGTTGCGGATCATTAAAACTGTTATTCATTCGATGATCGGCCTGTTGTGGCAGAAAACGCCCCATCACTTCATGGTTGCCAATAGCAGCAAATAATGGGGTGTGTTGCAGAATTTCACCGCCGTTATAGGCTGAGTCAGGTCTGATTTGCTGATAACGACCCTGCATGGTGGGGAAGAATGGCGGTGCCCCGTCTTGAATTTGATCGAACCATTCAGAAGCCCGATCCGGGATATTCACCAGATCCCCTGCGAAGAAAACAGCATCGGGTAAACCAATTGTTTCGACGACTTTTTGATAATTGGCAGGGGAGTTGGCTTTGGATTGCAGATCTGAGGTGAGCAGAATTTTCAGCGGCTGATTTTTCTGTGGCAGCGGTGTGAGTGTAAAGCTTTCGCTGGTCAGGGTTTGTCCATCATTGGTAACGCTGGTCACCAGGTAATTAACACGGGCGCCAGAGGACAATCCGCTTGCCGTGGTTTCGTGGCGATAAACTTTTCGGGTGGTCAGCGTCTCATAATATGCTTCTGGTTGGAATGAATCCGCATCCTCAAACATCCGGGTCATTTTGCTGGTATTGGCATCAGCAACCTGTCCATCACCATAGTGCAGTTGATGGCTTTGCCCTTCAAAGTTGGTAAACCAGACCACATTGACCGAATCTTCGGTGGGTAATTGTAAAAACGGATCGCTGAGAAACTGCTGTTTTGTTTCAATGCTTTCCGGGACGTTTTTGGCCACTGTTTCTCCTGACGTATACAAACCTGATAATAGAACAAACCCTGAGATGATCAGGCTTGACTGTGTTAGCTTCAAAAAATTCATACAACACACTCTGGGATAGCGTTTAGGGGAGTTTTCCTAAGCAGTATCAATAAAGCGTGTTACCAATCGATGATCATGGATTGGTTTAACTGACCAGGTCAGTTGAAATCAGTAAATTGTCTCATGGAGATGAACACCGCTGAAAACACAGACAAATTCACATCCTCAATAAGACCACGGCCAGGCCTGCTGATAGCGATAACAGCATTGGTATTAATACTCGAAGCCCGATTCTACGGTTACCTATGCTGAGTGCCAGGCTGGCCTTGAAAAGGTTGTTGACCATGGCGGCGATAATGATGGCCAGAACCGCTGTGGTGGCAGTTAAGTCATCACGCGCCATACGCGTCAGCGATAAAGTAATGGCATCAACATCGGTCAGTCCGGAAACGGCTGCCAGCAGATAAATACCTGCATCACCCATCAGATTCTTCATCCACTCTCCAAGCAGTAAAATCACTACCAGTAACAAGCCGAACAGCAGGGCTGCCCGCAGTTCCAGTGGATTCTGTCCCTTGGGCTGAGTCACGTTTCCCGATCCGGCATGTTGCCACCAAATCCAGGCCGCGGCACCGTATAAAAGACTGCCCATGATGATGACCGGGAGCAGCAGATCTTTCAGCAATGGCGGGTAAATCAGCGCGGCGTAAAGCAGAATCCGAGGGAACATGGTGCCACAGGCGATGAGAATGCCAGCGGCTAGTAGCGGGCTAAGCTGAGTTGAGTCTGACTGGCGAGAAAGACGGGAAAAATGCAGGGTCAGCGCGGTGGATGAGCTGAGTCCGGCAAACAGACTAGTGAACAGTATGCCTCGTTCCGAACCACCGAAACGCATGGCAAAATAACCGATGAAACCAATTGCAGCAATGAGCACAACCAGCCACCAGATTTCTCTCGGGTTCAGTACATTACCGGGCCCAAAACCCTGATCAGGTAATAATGGCAGTACCACTACCGATATCAGCAAAAGCTTCAGGCCTGCGTCCAGTTCATTGGCTTCTAATGTCTTCAGGAAACGATGAATGGACTCTTTGTTGTCCAGAATTATTGCTGTGACAACTGCCGCTGCGGCGGCAATCACTGGTTGTCCTGCAACCACCAGCGCACCAAAGCAAAAAGTTAGCATCTGGCCGACCCAGCTGGTGATGCTGAAATCCTGTTGTTGCCGGTTTTTAATCAAAAGCCCGGTCATGCCTGCCAGTCCAACCATAATTAGCAATATAGCGGGTATCCAGTCACCTAATTCCCGACTGAGCTGAACTGAAAGACCGCCCAGCAAACCAAGCAGGGCGTGGGTTCGGATGCCAGCGACACGTTGCCCAGCGGCTTTATCCCTGGCGTGCCAGCCACGTTGCAACCCGATAAGGGTTCCCAGAGCCAGGGCAATACCGAGTGCAAACAGATCCTGGCTGACCGTACTGAGAAAATCACTCAGTTCGTACATAGTCGTTCATCCTGGTTAGTGACTCAGTTTCATTATAAGCATGCGATCTTAGGATCCAGTAGCAATCTCACCACAACGATAAAGCAAGGACTGAAAAAAATACAAATAACAGTAAACCAATTAAATGGAGATATCCGATACCCGTAAATAAAAATCTGATGCAACTTAGGGTATGCTGAAGAAGTCCTGTTTTTTAATACTTTTTTCCTTGTGTTTAGATGCAGCTTACAGCTTAACCAATTTAAGGAGACGTTATGGATATCGACTTTACCGGTGAATATTTGGTGAATGATCAAGATGTGACGTTTTATGCCATCGTCAATAATCAGACGGTGGCGTGTATCGTCTCTACTGCTGCCTTAGACGAGTTGGCTGACCCTGACGATCACGAAGATGCTGAAACACTGTTTTTGGATCATCAATACAAATTCGAAGAGATTGCTGAGGGCTTGATCCTTAACCATAAGGTCTTTGACGGTGAAATTCATATCCATCGTGGTGAGCTCGACTAAGTTTTATTCACTGGGTTGGGCGATGATTTTTTTGAGGCTGTTCAGAGGCGAGGCGATCTGTCTGCTTTCAGTATGACAACCGTTTCTGCATTACTGAGGGACATCCGCCATTGTCGACTCTGTGCTGAAAAGCTGCCGTTTGAGCCTCGGCCGGTTGTGCAATTTCATCCATCTGCACGAATCCTGATTGCAGCACAGGCGCCTGGCAGAAAAGTGCATGAAACCGGTATTCCATTTAACGATGCCAGTGGGGACAGATTGCGAGCCTGGCTGGGCCTCTCACGGGAGGTGTTTTACGACGATCGTCGGATTGCGATTCTACCGATGGGATTTTGCTATCCGGGAACCGGCAAGTCTGGCGACTTACCGCCACGACCAGAATGTGCACCGGCATGGCGTGAGACTTTGCTGTCACAGTTTGAAGATCTCCAACTGACGCTGGTAATTGGTCAATATGCTCAGGCGTATCATTTTCCATACAGCAAAAAGACGCTTACAGAGAACGTGTTGGACTGGCGAGAAACCTGGCCGGATAGGGTGCCATTGCCTCATCCAAGTCCGCGTAATAACCGTTGGTTGAAGAATAATCCCTGGTTTGCAGAACGTTTATTGCCGGATTTGCGTCGTCGAGTGACAGAGATCCTGTCGGATTCGGAAGAGTAAAGGTGATTTTGCCTGTTTTATCTGCCAGAACAGCATAATTGAATACTATATAGTGAACGTATAACGCTAAAATGTAATGAATTTGCTGATTTTACTCAGTGTGATGCCCGATCTGGAAATAAGAGGTACAGATGATGAAACCACTACCAGATAATGTTGTTGCTTATAAACGTACACCCGAATTTGACGAAAGTACGATTCCAACCGGCTTGCTGAATAGCCATCAGACTAAAGAAGGCGTTTGGGGAAAAATCGTCGTGTTGAGTGGCAAGCTGCTTTACACCATCCAGCAGCCTTTTGAAGAAATAGAATTGGATTCAGATAGAGTTGGCGTGGTGGAACCTACCGTCCTGCATCATGTAAAACCGATGGGGCAGGTGAGTTTTTTTGTCGAGTTTTATCAGTAACCGATTAGCCTGTGCTTACAGCTTAAGTGGATACTCTGTTCGATGTTTTGATTTGCCTTTACCATCGGCACGAATCGGCATGACATGAACTAAGCTCAAGTCCAGCCGGATCCCCAGTTTTGTTCCAACAGCCAGGTTTTTGCGAAAGGATCCAGACAAGGTCAACACAAATTCTGCTCCCGGTACTTCTTTAATGGTTAATGTCAGCAGGTTGATTTCACCTAAATGTCGGGATTCGGTTACCTCGGCATGAAAATCATTTTCCCGGGCGATTTCATTCTTTTTTATCAAAGCAATTCCATCACTCGGAATGACCCAGTTTACCGGCTGCCCTTCAGGTAGTCTGCCCTTATCACGCACTGACAGTATTGGTTGTTTGTTCAACGGCAAACCTTTACCCTTCCACCGCAGTAATCCTTGTCCGCTTTGTTCTGATGGACCAATCCATTCCCCTAAAAACCGGTTATGAATTCCAACCAGATCGGCCACCCGCGCGTTGCGCGGCGCATTGTAAATAGCCGAAGGCGTCCCCTGCTGCAGGATGTGGCCGTTATCAATCACCACCAGTTGATCGGCCAACATTCGAGCTTCGTTTAAATCATGGGTGACCAATATAATCGGGATGGCCAGTTCACGACGCAAATCCGCCAACAGCCGATAAAGACTTTGGCGATTCATTTGATCGACGGCTGAAAAAGGCTCGTCCAGTAACATCAGTTTGGGTTCACGGGCCAACGCTCTGGCAACGGCCACCCGTTGTTGCTGGCCACCCGATAAATCCGCCGGTTTACGATGCTGCTCTGCGTGAGTTAGGCCAACATGATCAAGCCACTGTTTTGCTTGTTTAGTTCGTTCGGCTCTTGGCAGATGTAATAACGGCAATGAAACATTTTCAATCGCATCAAAATGCGGCATCAGTGCATAGTCCTGGAACACCATTCCCACATGGCGACGCTGCGGCGGCAAACAAATATGGTTGTCGGTATCACACCATATTTCGTCACCGACAATCACTTTGCCATGATGTGGTTGCATCAGTCCCGACAAAATTCGCATCAACGAGGTTTTGCCTGCGCCGGAAGGACCAACCAATGCCAATAACTGTCCGGACTCACATTGAAAGCTGCCTTTCAGAGGCATAGGCTGTGACTGTTCTACCGAGACGTGAAGTGCTGGAGATGTGTGTGTCATCGTCTTACCGCCAATCGTGCCGAGGCAAAAAACGATGCCACGACTGCGGTCAAAGAGAGCGCCAATAACATCATCGCCATTTGATTGGCACCTTCAAGATCAAACGATTGCACTCGATCATAGATGGAGATGGCGATGGTTTTGGTTTCGCCGGGAATGCTGCCGCCGACCATCAATACCACGCCGAATTCACCCAGCGTGTGCACAAAAGTCAGCACCATGCCTGATAAAATGCCGGGCCAGGCCAGCAATACCTCGATGCGCCAGAAACTCTGCCATTTGCTTAGCCCACTCACCGCAGCGGCTTCACCCAACTCTCGGGGAATGGCTTCAAAAGCCCGTTGAATCGGTTGTACCAGAAAAGGAATATTAAAAATGACCGAGGCAATCACCAGACCGGAAAAATTGAAGGTAAGTTGGATACCAAAGGTATTCTGCATCCATTGGCCGAAGGGCGAACTACCCCCCATGGACACCAGCAGGTAGTAACCAAGCACCGTGGGTGGTAATACCAGTGGTAATACCACTAACCCTTCTATCCAGGCTTTATAACGAACCTGAGTGTGTGCCAGCCAACGGCCTAACCACAGTCCGAAAGGCAGTAACACCAGTAAGGTGACAAAAGCCAGTTGCAATGAAAGTGTTAAAGCCTGCCAATCCATTTAACGTTGCTCTCGGTTAGTCATCTGGCATCGCAAAGCCATAACGCAGCATGATTTTTTGGGCCCTGGGCGTGGCGAGAAAGTCATAAAACTGTTGTGCCGATGGCGGGGCATTTTTTATCACCACCATGCGTTGAATAAGTGGCTGATGCCAATGCTCGGGGATCAATTCAAACTCACCCAATCTGCCGACTTGTGGGGCGAGTGCCAGAGATAACGCAATAATGCCACCCTGAGTGGAGCCGGAGGTGGCAAACTGGGCAGCCTGAGAAATATTTTCACCATAAACAAGTTTAGGTTGAATGCTCTGCCACAGATTGGCATATTGCAAAGCTTCCATAGCCCGCATGCCATAAGGCGCATGTTCGGGGTTGGCGATAGCGAATTTGTGTAATCGGCCATCTGTTACAGCCTTCGTTAAATCAGTTAATTCACCATCAGCTTTTAAAGGTGATTGATGCGGCACGATGATGCCAATGCGACCAATCGCATAAATGCGACCTTGATCTTGAGTTTTACCGGCTTTGGCTAACTCAAACACAAAACTCTCATCTGCTGACATAAACAGATGAAACGGCGCATCTTGCAGGATTTGGGTTTTGAAGTTGCCAGATGAACCAAACACCAAACGCAGTTGCTGACCGGTTTGCTGTTCAAATAAAGCGGCGACTTCTTCAATGGCAAATTTGAGATCAGATGCTGCGGCTATCGTAGCCTTTTCAGCCATTGCCTGGGTTGAAAGCAGCACGAGAAACAGACTGGCGATTAATTTATAAGGCTTCATGTTGTCCTGACTAATAGGGCTACTTTCGTTAGGTCTGTTGAGACATAACGCTCAATATAATGCATGTTATTTATGACAACAACTTTGCGAAGGATTGAGACTAATCGGTTAAGGCACGAACGGCGGCTAATTCTTCGGCAGCTTGAGCATTGAGACGTCTTTCAAGTGCATCATACTTCTCAACCAATTGCTGACCGAGAGTCGTTAACGAAGCGCCGCCACCTCCTTTTCCGCCGCTGGTCGTTTCCACAACCGGTTTGCCAAACCCCTGATTTAGCGAATCAATGAGCACCCAGGCGCGCTTATAGGGGATGCTGAGTTTTCTGGCTGCTGCAGCAATCGATTTCAGTTCCGCGACTGTTCGTAATAAATCGATCTTACCGGGGCCAATGGCTAAACCCTTGCCCAGATAAATTCGGGGACGAACTAAAATGGCAGCTGACGTTTTGGTTGTTGGACGCATAGCGCTAGCCTAACCAAAAGCGATGCTGAAGACCAGAGCCCTTGCCAGCCGAAACAGAACTAAATTCAGGTTAAAGACTGACCGGGATTTATGCGTTGTAATAGTCATTGTTTATTACGTTATAAACAGCTGATAATGGCCGAGTATTGAACGGCATATTCATCGTGGAGAACAGAATGAAAATTATTGCGCTAATCTTAGGTTTGTCGTCAGTTGCATTGGTATCGGGCTGTGCGGTGAAAACATCAGGTGTCAAAAAAGTCGGCCCGGATACCTATACGGTTTCTGCTGATCATTTGAATGCGTCAACAGCCAAAGCATCTGTACTGGATCAAGCCGGTGCATATTGTGCGAATCTGGGACAAGAAGTATTGGTTACGAAGACCTTGAAACGTCAGAAAGTGAAATATTTTTACGATGTGACGTTCCTGTGTCTGGAAAAAGGCGACCCGCGTTTAGTCAGTCCGGAGTATGAAACCACGGTTGAGCCGAGATAATCGACTCAACCGTTGATGAAACACAAAACCGGCAGTGAGTTTTCTTGGCCGGCTTTGTATTGATAACAAAAAGAGTTTGCTGCCTGTTACACACAACCGTTAGTTATCTGCTTTAGTGTGTAGTAATGTTGGTGCTGCTAAAGCAGCCACTTTTTATCTTTTCTGCCTCTCGTTTAGTAAGCCCATCTCACCCGGAATCGGAGTATTTGAATGCCGATAAAACCCATCACCATTGCAGGCTGGTTATTGTTGTATCTGCTGATTGCCTTGTTGCCGATGATGATTGCGATGGGTATTGAACGCCCTGAACCGCGAGATTTGCTGGTGGAAATGGGGTCGATGCTGGGGTTACTGGGGTTGGGTATGCTGGCAACTCAATTGATAATTTCAGGCAGACATCGCTGGTTTGCTGCTGGTGTGGGACAAGATAATTTACTGCAGTTCCATCGTCGCACCGGCATTACGGCATGGATACTGATTCTGGCGCACCCTGTATTACTGATGACTGGAGATCAGCAGTTTATTGCCTGGCTGGATCCCACTGAAGACTGGCTGCGGGCCAGCGGTGTTTATGCACTGGCTTTGGCGGTGACAGCATTAATCATCAGTTCGTTGTGGCGTAAACAGCTCGGTTTGCAATACGAAAACTGGCGAACCGTGCATGCGGGCCTTTCATTATTTGTGGTTGCCGGCGGATTGGGGCATGCCTTAATGGGCAGACATCATACTGATGGTTGGTTAACCCAGATATTGTTCATTGCTGCGATCACCATTCCATTGTTGCTGTTGCTGGAAACCCGTTTATGGCGACCTTATCAAATGCAAAAACGTCCTTGGCGGGTAGTCGAGTCCGAGAACACTCGAGCGGATTCAACCGATCTGATTTTAGTTGCGGATGGTCATCGGGGAATGAATTTTAAACCCGGTCAATTTGCCTGGCTGACATTGGGGAGTTCGCCGTTTTCAATTCAGCAACATCCATTTTCAATGGCATCCAGTTCAAGCAATCCCGGACATCTTGAATTTGTGATCAAGGAAGCAGGTGATTTCACACATTATCTGGCGAAGGTCAAACCCGGCGATAAGGCCTTTCTGGAAGGCCCTTACGGGGTTTTTACCATGGATCCAAAAGCCAAACGCCGTGCGGTGTTTATTGTCGGCGGCATCGGCATTACACCCATATTGTCGATGATCCGCAGCCGACTGGTAGAGCATAATCAAAGCCCGATGTGGCTGATATACGCCAACAAATCTGAAGATGAAATTATCATGCGCGATACACTGGAAGCGTTTACCCAAAAATTGCCGCTTCAGGTGTTTCATGTACTTTCTGATCCATCCGATGACTGGATGGGCGAGTCCGGTTACGTTGATGGAGATTTGCTGGACGAATATCTGCCTGAAGATGCAGAGGATATTGATTATTTTGTCTGCGGACCACCACCAATGATGGATCTGGTGGAACCCGAATTACGAAAACGCGGCGTCAATATCTGTCGTATGTATTCTGAACGTTTTAATCTGGTGTAAGGAGTTTATATGTTGCATATCTATGCTCGACGAATTGGCAGTGTGGTCTCCGTCGTTTTGTTGTTGATTGCACTTACCATAGCCTGGTTATTTGCTCGATGAAAAATTTCACCAACTGGAGAAAGTAATGGTCGTCACCTTTAGCACCAAAGCCTATTCCAATATCACCATGATGGGTGATGTGGCCAAAGATATGCTGAAAATAATGGGCCACAGTGGCACTGTTCCGGGAGCCTTTCAGCCCCGTGACTTACCATCAGCTTTATCGAATCTGCAACAAGCCGTCGATTCAAGTAAAGCGGCAGAACAGGATCCTAAAGAGGGTGAATTCAAGCCAGGTTTGTCGCAGCGGGCATTGCCATTAATCAACCTTTTAAAAGCCGCCATTGACGCTAATGCGGATGTAATGTGGGATGGCAAATAGCCTGAAAACCCAGTGATAACAGGCGTAGTGAACATTTTATAAAAACGTGTTTAACAATCCGTTGGCAATGCGCTGAAAGGTAAGTTTGTCAGGTATGATTACCCTTTAACTCAATATGACGATTGGCTTGCAATCGCTCATCAGACAGGGGAGTCACATCGTGGAACCGGCCTATTTTATTTATGCCTTTGCAGGTGGTCTGCTGGCAATGATTTTACGCCTGCCACCGTTGGCCGGATTTCTGGTAGCAGGTTTTTTGCTCAATTATTCGGGCTATACGCTCACGCCGACGCTTGAGGCTGTCGCCAATCTTGGTGTGACCTTATTACTGTTTACCATCGGTTTGAAGCTCAATATCCGCACTTTATTACAATCGGAAGTGTGGGGCGTTGCCAGTTTGCATATCACCTTGTCCAGCGTGTTATTTGTGCTGATTCTGGGCTTGCTCAAATTCGCCGGTATCATGCTGATGCAATCGACAGACTGGACAGCCATTGTCATTCTGGCGTTTGCCTTATCGTTTTCCAGTACGGTATTTGCTGTCAAAGTGCTGGAAGAGCGCAGTGAAACCCAATCTTTTTACGGACGGGTGGCGATTGGTATCTTGATCATGCAGGATATTTTTGCCGTGATTTTCCTGTCAGCCACTACGGGCAGTTTGCCTTCAGTCTGGGCATTAACATTATTCTTATTGATCCCTGCAGCCCCATTTCTACGTCAATTACTGGATCGCCTCGGTCATGGCGAAATGCAGGTATTGTTTGGTTTTGTCCTTGCGTTAGTGCTCGGCTATAAGCTGTTTGAACTGGTGGGTTTGAAAGGCGATCTCGGTGCCTTAATCATGGGAATTCTGCTGGCGCCTCACAAAACCTCGGCTAATCTGGCACGATCTTTATTTAATATTAAAGAACTGTTTCTGGTCGGCTTTTTCCTGTCGATCGGTCTGACGGCATTACCCAATTGGGAGCATGTTGGGCTGGCATTGTTATTGTTAGTATTGTTACCCCTGAAAACCGTGCTATTTGTGGTGATATTTCCCCGCTTTAAATTACGGGTCCGCACCTCAGTATTAGCATCGATGACACTGAGCAATTACTCCGAATTTGGCTTGATCGTAACGGCTTTAGCGATGACTCAAGGCTGGTTGAACAGTGACTGGTTAGTGATTTTATCGTTATCAGTCGCGATGAGTTTTGTGGTGGCTGCGATATTGAACAACTATAACGAACGTCTCTATCAATTAAGCCGTAATCGATTGCAGGAAGTGCCTGCGGCTGAATTACATCCACATGACAAACCTATTGAATTAAATGGCGCACAGGTGGTTATTTTGGGCATGGGCAAAATTGGCCGTGGCACCTATCAACGGCTGCAGCAAAAATATAATTTGAATGTGCTGGGAATCGACAACGATGAAAACAAAGTGGAACGCTTGAGTCAGGATTATCAAATCGTTGAAGGCGATGCAGTGGATTCTGATTTTTGGGACAAATTGTTGGTGAGTGATCAGGTGCAACTGGTGGTACTGGCAATGCCGCATCATGCCGGTAATGTCTATGCGCTTAAACAATTGCGAGGACGGGATTTTAAAGGTCGCGTTGCGGCCATTGTTGAATATTCTGATGAAGTTGAGCGGCTGAAAAATCTGGGCGCTGATGAAGTGTTTGAAGTCTACGAAGGTGCCGGTCTATCGTTGGCGGATCAAGCGATGCAGCAGTGAATATCATGGTAAAACGGTAAATCAAAGGCCAGCAATCAGTCTGGCCTTCATTTTGGATAAGGTGTATTTCAGCGCAGTTTATTTCCAGTTGGTACGCTTGGCATGTTGGAGTTTTTCATAACCAGCCAGTAAGGCATTATGCCGCTCAAAACCTACCAGGCTGAGGCCAGGGCAATGCAGGTTGTGGAATAGTTTTTCACCTTCGACGATTTGAATGCCATCATCAACATTTTGTTGACCGTACATCAAAGCCAGGCCTTTGCTGTATTCAGCGTAATCGCGTTCATCATCCCATTTGATTTCCAGCAGTGCCTTCAGGCAACGGTAAAACAAAATGTTTTCTTCGCTGGCCTGATCCAAAGCCAGACACCAGTCAATCCAGTCGATAGCTTCTTCATCTTCTAATGCCAGATAGAGCATGGCTTTGAGTTCGCCGAGGCGAATTTCGGCCCATAAAGTACCGGGATCCGGCGCGAGACCAATAAACGGGGCGACCGGAGTCTGATCGTTATAACCGCCTTCATCCAGACGATCCAGAATATCCTGCCAGAGTTCAGCATCGCCATCTTTCAGGGTCAGGAAATCTTCGCGGAATAAAGCGCCTTCATTATTGTTTTCCCAAACTAATTCATCGACCGGATAAATATCGGACATGCCTGGTACCAGAATGCGGCAGGCATAGACATCCAGATGATGGTAATCGGCAATATAGATATCAAAACCCAAGCCGTGGATTTTGTCGGTCAGGAATTTGAACTCATCGGCGGTGGCATCATCATAATCCCAATCGAAGAAATCGTAATCAGGCGTTTCGCGGAAAAAGTCGTTAGAGATGTAACCGCTGGAATCAATAAAATGCATTTCCAGATTGGCAGGCGAAGCGACCTCATCCAAATCAAATGTTGGTGGATGAAATACATCCAGCTGATCCAGGCCGCGGCCCTGCAATAATTCGGTGACGGTACGTTCCAATGCCACTTCAAAACTCGGATGTGCGCCAAACGAGGCAAACACTGAACCATCTTTTGGGTTAATTAATGTCACGGACATTACTGGAAACTGACCGCCCAGTGATGCATCAGCTACTCGCAGGTGATAACCGTGATCACGTAATTCCTGTAAGGCCTGTTGGATTTTTGGGAAACGGTTAAGTATTTCATCAGGGACTTCTGGCAGGCAAAGCCCTTCGGCAATGATCTTGTTTTTCACATAACGTTCAAACACTTCAGACAAACCCTGAACACGGGCTTCATTCTGCGTATTACCGGCTGACATGCCATTACTGACATAAATATTGCCAATCACATTGACTGGAATGTAACGGATTTCACCATCACGCAAACGTTGGTAAGGCACGGCACAGATACCGCGTTCGCCATCACCTGAGTTGGTATCAAACAACATATCCGGCGTCAGTTCATTTTCCGGATCAAAATATTTCCACAGGCTTTCATCCATCAAGCCTTCCGGCATCTCATCACCATCAATATCAAACCAGCGTTCATTGGGATAGTGCACAAATTCGCTGTTACTGTGATGTTCGCCCAGATAGAAATCAGCAAAAAAGTAATTGCAGCTAAGCCGTTCGAAATACTCGCCCAAAGCACTGGCCAGACAGGCTTTTTCACTGCTGCCTTTGCCATTGGTAAACATTAAAGGACAGGTTTTATCGCGGATATGCACAGAATAAACATTACTGACCGGATTGAGCCAGGAGGCTTCTTCGATATCAAAACCAAACGATTTTAATTTGGCCTGCATGGTGGCGATGCTGGTTTCCAGATCGCTGTCTTTGCCTTTAATAAAGGTTTGTTCAGTCATGATGAAGTACTCGTGTGGATAAAAAAGCCCCCAGTAATGGGGGCTTTTTCAGTTAGCCTGCTTTGGCTTCACATCTTAACAGCTTTGCGGGTTGTGCTTTTTGCATAATTGCCATTGCCTGATTTATGAGTCGATGGCATCTTAAAATTTATTTTTTGCCGAGTGCTAAAAAAGCGCCCACTACCACAGCTACAGCACCACTAATGATGAACCACATGGTTTCATCGGTAAAACGGCCAGTAAGTGTTTCAGTGACCTGATCGCCTAAAGACTGTGAAGCATTCCAACCGAAAATCAGCAGAATAACGCCGACAACTAACAAGATAATGCCTAAAAGTTTGGAACTCATATTCTCTCTCCTTTAATTATTTTATTTATGTTCTCCATAGATGTTCCGGCAAATCACAGACACTGATGATTTCGGCTCCTGCATGAGCGACCAGATCATCGTTTTCGACTGAGCTGCCATTTACACCTATCGCGCCCGACATAAATGCTTCATCATCGACAATCGGTACGCCCCCCGGAAAAGTAATCATGCCATCGTTTGAATGCTCAATACCATATATAAGGCTGACCGGACTGAGACAGTTGACCTGTTTCTCCACTGGGTATGCCGAAATAAACGGCGTACGGGCTTTTTTGGTGGGAATATCAATACTGCCTACCCAGGCATCATCCATGCGATAGAATGCTTTCAGCGCAACACCGGAATCTACTACGGCAATGCCCATTCTGGTATCAGTAGATTCGGCTTTTTTGAGGGCACCATCAATGGCTTTTTGGTTCGCTTTACGGAATTAACGTGCATGGTTATCTACTGATGGGGTGCTGGATTAGAATTTGTTGAACGTATTTTTCAACAGTAATATTTCACAGAGAAATGGGTATCCAGACAGGGAATGTGATTGCAATGACAACAATGTTGAATAAAAGCGGTTCCACTATAAAAGTCCCAGATATAAGCGCATTAATGTAAGTCAAAACGACTTATTTCATTTGATGACAGGATAAGCCTATGAGAACCGTTTTTTTATTACTCAGCGTAACTCTGAGTATCTTGGTAAATCAGGCCATTGCTGAAGATCGTCAGGCTCTCCAGCAACAACTTAATCAGGCTTGCGAAGCAGCGAGGTTGGAGAAACTGAAACCTGTACGTGAAAAATATGCAGCAGAATGCGTTGCGCAGTGGGATCGAAGCCAGGAGTATTGTGATCGTTTTTACAGTGATTATGGCAATCAGGGCGGTGCTCAAACGCCGTTGTTTTACGATCTGCCGGAGTGTGAAAAGGCCTGGAATTATCTTAATAGTCAGCGTCGACCTGACTAAATGTTCAGTTCAGATATTCTTGACCAAAATTGCTTGGCAACTGAGGATTCTGGAGTGCCTGTATGCGAGTGGCTATCTGATAGTTGTGTGTGGAGGGATCATGGTTTTTTAAAGCCACTATTTTGCCCCTGAAAAAACAATCACTTGTCTGTACTAAGTAGGTAAAAAAGCGTATGCTGTGCGCCCTTTATCACTAACTGATTTTATGGCCGGAAAACTTTTTATCAGAACCTTTGGTTGCCAGATGAACGAGTACGACTCGAACAAGATGGCCGAGGTGCTTGCTGCGTCGCATCAACTGGAAACAACCGATATCGCTGAAGAAGCGGATGTGTTGTTGCTCAATACCTGTTCGATCCGCGAAAAAGCTCAGGAAAAAGTTTTTCATCAACTGGGTCGCTGGAAACGCTGGAAGGATAAAAAACCGCATCTGGTGATCGGTGTCGGTGGCTGTGTGGCCAGTCAGGAAGGTGAAGCGATTCGTAAACGCGCGCCTTATGTGGATCTGATCTTTGGGCCGCAAACCCTGCATCGTCTGCCCACCATGCTGGATGACGTCAGAAAAAATAATAAACCGGAAATTGATATCTCGTTTCCTGAAATCGAGAAATTCGACAATCTGCCAGCGCCAAAAGCGGATGGCCCAACAGCGTTTGTTTCTATCATGGAAGGTTGCAGCAAGTACTGCACATTCTGCGTCGTACCGTATACCCGCGGTGAAGAAGTCAGTCGTCCTGTGGGGGCCGTGCTGCGGGAGATTCGACAATTGGCTGCGCAGGGTGTGCGTGAAGTCAATCTGCTTGGCCAGAACGTGAATGCCTATCGTGGCATTATCGAAGATGATGAAACCGCTGATCTGGCGTTACTGATGCACTACGTTGCTGCAATAGATGGCATTGAACGTATCCGTTTTACCACCTCGCATCCGGTGGAGTTTTCTGACTCATTGATTGAAGCATTTGCCGAAATCCCTCAATTGGTCAATCATTTGCATTTACCGGTACAGTCCGGTTCGGATCGCATTCTGGCGATGATGAAACGTGGTCATACCGTCGCGCAATATGTTGAAAAAATTGAGCGAGTGAAAAAAATCCGCCCGAACCTCAGTATGTCGAGTGATTTTATTGTCGGTTTCCCGAATGAGACTGAAGAAGACTTTAATGCAACGATGGCGTTGATTAACCAGATCGGTTTTGATCATTCTTTCAGTTTTATCTATAGCGCGCGTCCCGGTACACCGGCAGCGATGTTTAATGATTCAGTCTCTGAAGAAGAGAAAAAACAACGCCTGCAAATTATGCAGGATCGTTTACGTGAACTTGAAAACGCGGTCAGTGAATCCATGCTCGGCACGGTGCAACGTGTATTGGTAGAGCGGGCTGCACATCGTGATGCAGCAGAAATTGCCGGACGAACAGAAAATAATCGGGTAGTGAATTTCCCCGGTGATATTGCGCTGGTGGGGAAGTTTGTCGATGTGCGAGTCACAGAGGCACACACCAATTCCTTGCGAGGTGAACTTCTTGCTGATAGCGTTATCTTATAACTCCTTTATGGAATCAAATTTGTGGTCACTCCAACTGTAACAGTTGACTCGATAAGCTTTGAATTAAGTCCTGCGGACAACCCCCGATTAGCCAATTTGTGCGGTCACCTGGATGAACATATCCGGATGATGGAACGTGGATTTGGTGTGGAAATTAATAATCGTGGTGGAAAATTCCAGATTATTGGCAAGCCGGAAATGCTGACTGAAGTACAGGAAGTGATTCACGCGCTGTATGCCGATACCGCACAATCCATTATAGAACCCGAACAGGTTCACTTGGCTATTCGCGAATCAGGCGGCACTGAAACCACCGGTTTTGAGGAAGAAAAAGAAGTCACTATCAAAACCAAGCGCGGTTTGATCAAGGCGCGTGGCGAAAATCAACAGGCCTATCTGCGTCGCGTCATGACCCATGACATTAACTTTGGTGTGGGACCCGCCGGAACCGGTAAAACCTATCTTGCAGTCGCCTGTGCGGTAGAAGCACTGGAACGTGATTTTGCCAGACGAATTGTGTTGGTCAGACCTGCTGTTGAAGCCGGAGAAAGACTTGGTTTCCTGCCCGGGGATCTGGCTCAGAAGGTTGATCCCTATTTACGTCCATTGTTTGATGCGCTTTATGAAATGCTGGGATTTGAAAAAGTTGCCAAGCTGATCGAGCGTAATGTCATCGAAGTGGCGCCGCTTGCCTATATGCGTGGTCGTACATTGAATGAATCTTTTATTATTCTTGATGAAGCGCAGAACACCACGGTTGAGCAAATGAAAATGTTTCTGACCCGACTGGGGTATAACTCCACAGCGGTGATAACCGGTGACATTACGCAGGTGGATTTACCGGGCTCAACCCGTTCGGGTTTGCGTCATGCTATTGAAGTCTTAAAAGATATTGATGGTATCGGTTTTACTTTCTTCCAGGCTAAAGACGTGGTGCGCCATTCATTGGTGCAAAAAGTTATCCTGGCCTATGAAAAGGCTGAAACCAAGTCGTGAACGTCATCATTGATTTGCAGCAGGCTACTGATGCAGATGTTCCATCAGAACAACAATTCCAACGCTGGGCCAGCGCAGCGCTGGCCGAAGTCAATGAAGACTGTGAATTAAGTATTCGTCTGGTGGATGAAGCAGAAAGTGCCGAATTGAATAACGACTATCGTGGCAAAAATTATCCCACCAATGTTTTATCCTTCCCCTTCGAGTCACCCGTGCCGCTGGAACCTATGTTGTTAGGTGATTTGGTGTTGTGTGTAAACGTGGTTGAAAAAGAGGCCGCCGAGCAGAATAAAGTGCTGCAAGATCACTGGGCACATCTGGTCGTACATGGCTGTTTGCATTTACTTGGTTATGATCATATTGAAGACGATGAAGCCGAGCTGATGGAATCGTTGGAAATCCGTATTTTAGATAAACTTGAGATCAAAAATCCTTATATAGAGCAGAGGGTTACATCATGAGTGAGGGACGACCGAGTCGCTCAGACAGTCCAGTTTCCTGGGTGCGAAAATTAAGTAATCTGTTTCTGGAGCCAAAAGACCAGGAACAGCTGATTGAACTGTTACGCAATGCTTCCGAGCGACATATTCTTGATGCTGAAGCCTTGTCGATTGTCGAAGGTGCCTTGAGTGTCTCGCAAATGCAGGCACGCGACATCATGATCCCGCGTTCTCAGGTGGTGATGGTTTCAAGAGATGCGCCAGCAGAAGAAACATTGAAGCTGGTGACCGAAACCTCGCATTCCCGGTTTCCGGTGATTGATGATGATCGGGATGATGTCATCGGCATTTTACTGGCCAAAGATCTGCTTTCAGCTGTTGTCAGCTCTGGTGAGTTTAATTTTGATTTGCGCGAATTATTACGTCCGGCCGTATTTATCCCGGAAAGTAAGCGATTAAATGTTCTGTTACGTGAATTCCGTGCCCGTCGTAATCATATGGCCATTGTTGTCGACGAATATGGTGGCGTGGCAGGCATGATCACCATCGAAAACGTGTTGGAACAAATCGTGGGTGAAATTGAAGACGAGCATGATGTGGATGACGATGCACCGATTTTACAGCGTGATGAAAACACCTTCACTGTAAAAGCACTGACACCTGTCGAAGACTTTAATGAGTACTTCGAAACGGAGTGGAGTGACGATGACTTTGATACCGTTGGAGGCCATGTAGTGAATCAATTCGGTCATTTGCCTGGCCGTGGTGAGCAGGTGACCATCGGTCAGTTCGAGTTTACTGTGCTACGGGCTGATAAACGTCGTGTGCATTTGTTGCGTATGGTAGTTTTACCCGAAGTTACTGATAGCGATAGCGATAGCGAAACGGAATAATGACAAACCCCGGGCAGATTGCTTGGCAAGGTGCATTTGGTCGCTGGGCAGCATTGATTGCCGGTGCCATTCTGCCGTTTAGCCTGGCACCCTTTCATTTTTATCCATTGGCGGTGATGAGCCTGCTTGTTTTATTTCTGAGTTGGCAGCATGTCACTCCGCGACAAGCCTTCTGGCGTGGTAGTTTGTTTGGCATCGGCATGTTTGGCGTCGGCGTTTCCTGGGTGTATGTCGCCATCCATGTGTTCGGTCAGGCCAGTGTATTTCTTGCAGGGTTACTGACAGCCTTATTTGTCATTGCTTTGGGGGCAATGATTGGTGCACTGGGATGGTTGCTGAAGCGTCTAACTGGTTCGAGACTTACGGCGAAAGATTTCCTGATATTACTGCCTGTCAGCTGGCTGTTGTTTGAATGGTTCAAAGCCTGGTTTTTGACGGGGTTTCCTTGGCTTGAAGTTGGCACCGGACAAATTGAAGGCCCGCTTGCCGGGATGATTCCGTTAATTGGTGTGCATGGGGCTTCCTGGCTGGTGGCATTGACTGCCGGTAGTTTGGCGGTGGTGATTTCTCAGCGTAAATGGTCGCTTTTATTACTGCCTTTAGTGATTTGGGGCGGTGCTTTTGCATTGCAGTCGGTTGAATGGACAAAACCAACCGGTGAGCCGATTAAAGCAGCATTAATTCAGGGTAATGTGCCGCAGGAGATTAAATGGGACCCGCAGCAATTGCGAAATACCTTACAACTCTATGCTGACTTGAGTCGCCAGCACTGGGATGCGGATGTGATTGTATGGCCTGAAAATGCGGCAACCGCGTTTTATCATCAAATAGATGAAGGTTATCTGGCACCCTTGGGTCGCGAAGCGCGTTCGCAAAATACCGATATTCTTCTCGGACTGCCGGTGCTGGACGAAAATGGCGAAGACTACTACAACAGCATGGTCAGTCTGACCGACACGCCGGTGTTTTATCATAAACGCCATCTGGTTCCGTTTGGTGATTATGTGCCGTTTGAAACGTTACGTGGTTTGATCAAATTCTTTGATTTACCGATGTCGGCCTTTGTCCCCGGATCAGCGGATCAGCCACAAATGTTGCTGGCCGGACAGCCTGTTGGTGTATCGATATGTTATGAAGATGCATTTTCATCAGAGGTGAGAGACACCGTACCAGCGTCAACCCTGCTGATAAATGCCACTAATAATGCCTGGTATGGCGATTCGTTTGCACCGCACCAGCATTTACAGATTTCACGCAGTCGGGGACTGGAGACTGGCAGGCCGATTTTGCGGGTGACCACCAATGGTATTTCTGCGTTTATCGATCACAGGGGCAAACTGCAGCAGCAAAGTCCACAATTTGAACTGGCAGTGCTGACAGGAGAGATTCAGCCCCGGGATGGTATTACCCCCTATGTGCGACTGGGGCAATGGCCATTATTAATATGCATTTTGTTGTTGCTGGGCCTATGGGCGTATTATCAGCTACTTCAACGCCGTAACGACTCATAATCTGATATGCAATTACTCACTATCCAGCGCATTCTGGGCATCTTACTGAGTTTATTCAGTATTACGATGTTACCTCCTGTACTGGTTTCCTTGTGGTTCGATGATGGGGCTGCTACGGCATTTTTAACGGCATTCGTAATATTGGTCAGTACCGGTCTGTTACTTTGGTTGCCAGCCAGAAAGCATCAAAAAGAGCTGAAAATCCGTGATGGTTTTATTGTGGTTGTCATGTTCTGGATTGCCTTGGGCTTTTCCGGAGCGTTACCGTTTTATTTGACGGAATCGCCTCAAATGAGCATTACCGATTCCGTATTTGAGTCAATGTCGGGTCTAACCACCACCGGTGCAACAGTGTTGGTGGGGCTGGACACTTTGCCGGAAGCCGTATTGTTTTATCGTCAGTTTCTGCAATGGTTGGGCGGTATGGGTATTGTCGTATTGGCGGTGGCTATTCTGCCTTTATTAGGTGTCGGTGGTATGCAGCTTTATCGGGCTGAAACCCCAGGGCCGATGAAAGATGCCAAATTAACCCCGCGTATTACCGAAACCGCCAAAGCACTCTGGTATATCTATTTAAGCTTAACAGTCGCCTGTGCCATCGCTTATCGTTGGGCGGGAATGACTTGGTTTGATGCTATAGGCCACAGTTTTTCTACTGTCGCTATAGGCGGTTTTTCTACCCATGATGCCAGTATGGGCTTCTTTAACAGCGCCACCATTGAAATGATTGCTGTGGCGTTCATGCTGATTTCAGCGATGAACTTTTCGCTGCATTTTCTGGCCTGGCGACATCGTAGTCTGATGCATTATTTGAGAGACTCTGAGCTGAAAGTCTTTTTAAGTATTATGTTTATTATCTCTCTGATAACAGCAAGTTACCTATATTTTACCGGCACTTTTGATGATGGCTGGACCTCGGCGCATCATGGCATTTTTCAGGCAGTTTCGATTGGTACGACAGCCGGTTTTACCACGACAGATTATTATTTATGGCCCGGTTTTCTGCCGATTTTATTGTTGATGACCAGCTATATTGGCGGGTGTGCTTTCTCCACGGGGGGAGGCATTAAGGTTATCCGTGCCATGCTGCTGTTCAAGCAGGGGTATCGTGAAGTATTACGGTTGATTCATCCCAATGCGGTATTTGCTATCAAGGTCAATGGCAAGGCTTTACCTTCTAAGGTGGTTGGGGCGGTCTGGGGCTTCTTTGCCCTGTATGTTTTCTGTTTCAGTATCATGCATTTGATGTTGATGGCGACAGGACTTGATGTTGTCACGTCATTTTCCGCAGTAACGGCGTGTTTGAATAATCTGGGGCCCGGCTTGGGTGATGTAGGGGCAAATTTCGGTCAGATTAATGCCACCTCGAAATGGGTTTTATGTGTCGCTATGTTATTGGGCCGTTTGGAAATTTTCACTTTGTTAGTTGTATTGACCCCTGCATTCTGGCGTCGTTAGATGACTGGTATTCAACAAAAGTGGGATAAACGTTACCGTGAGCCGGTTGGTAATTATCCTGAACCAGCCTGGGTATTACAGCAAAATCAGCATTTATTACCCGGACACGGAAATGTGGTGGATTTAGCCTGTGGTTTGGGAGCCAATGCTTTATTAATGGCCAGTCTTGGTTTACAGGTCCAGGCTTGGGATATCAGCGGCGAGGCGTTAGCAAAGCTCTCAATAGAAGCCGAAAGACGTCAGCTTGATTTGAGTATCGAGCAACGTGATGTTTCCATAATGCCTCCGGCTCCTGAGAGTTTTGATGTGATTGTGATCAGTCAATTTCTGGATCGTCCGTTATGCCAGCATATTGTTAATGCATTAAAGCCTGATGGATTAGTGTTTTATCAGACGTTCTGCCGCGACAAGCCCGATAACAAGGGGCCGCAAAACCCAGAATTTTTATTGGCAGATAATGAACTGTTGGACTTGTTTGCCAGTCTCAGGATCAGAGTTTATCGTGAAGAGGCTTTACTGGGGGATACGAGACAAGGCTGGCGTAATCAGGCAATGTTAGTTGCTCAAAAGTCGTAGTAAAAATAAATACTTATTTAAGGCTTGCTGAAAAGCCGATGGATCAGTAGAATTACACGGTTCAGAAAGGGCAAACATATAAAGTGTGTTTGTCAGGCAAACATTATTATTGGCGAGAACAGATATGAAAGCGGATATCCATCCAGATTATAGCGAAATCAATGTTACCTGCAGCTGCGGTAACAGCTTCAAAACCCGTTCAACACGCGGCAATGACCTGACGCTGGATGTATGCTCAGAATGTCACCCGTTCTACACCGGCAAACAGAAAATGCTTGATAGCGCCGGCCGTGTTGATAAATTCCGTCAAAAATACGGAAAGTAATCTTGCGGGCAACTTGCCGGAGATACTGATGAATATCATCAACACCACATACAAAAGCCTCTGTCGATTGACAGGGGCTTTGTTGTTTCTGGGGCTTTTATCAGGTTGTGCACAGAATCCGGTCACTGGTGGCCAGGACTTTGTGATGTTCAGCGAAAACAAAGAACTGGAAATGGGACGTACCTATCATCCGCAAATCGTTAAAGAATACGGTTTGTATGAAGATGAAGCGTTGCAGAGATATGTTCAGGATATAGGGCAAAGACTTGCCGCAGTCAGTCATAGAGATGATCTGGTTTATCGCTTTACTGTGCTGGATTCACCGGTTATCAATGCGTTTGCTTTACCTGGCGGTTACATCTATATCACCCGCGGCTTGATGTCTTATCTGAATTCTGAAGCTGAACTGGCCGCCGTGTTAGGGCATGAAATAGGCCACGTTACTGCAAGACATGGTGTGCGCCAGCAAAGTGCCGCACAGGCGGCTAATTTAGGCTATACCCTTGGTGCAATATTAGTTCCTGGATTACGCACGGCAGGTGCCCAGGATTTGTTTAATTTGTTTGGTGGCGCCTTGCTCAGCGGTTATGGCCGTGAGCATGAACTGGAGTCGGATAGACTTGGCGCAGAATATCTGGCCCGCTCTGGTTATAACCCCCAGGCAATGATTAATGTGATTGGAGTATTAAAAGATCAGGCAACCTTTGCTGAAGCGGAAGCTAAAAAACAGGGGCAGGATTATCAGGGATACCATGGCCTCTTTGCTTCACATCCTGATAATGACACTCGGCTGCAGGAAGTGGTTAAGGCAGCAGATCGATATAAAACATCAGAAGGTGTTGAAGGCGCTGAGCGCTATTTGAAGCGTATTGATGGCATGGTGTTTGGCGACAGTGAATCACAGGGAATTCGTTCAGGTAGAAATTTCTATCATGGTGAAATGCAATTTGCGTTGAGTTTTCCAGTAAATTGGCATATTCAAAATAACCCTTCCAGCCTGCGAGCTGTTGCACCTCAGGGTTCAGCGATTATTGAAATGGGTGTATCTGATCTTAATCGTAAACAGAGTCCTGCTGAATTTATCCGGGATCGGTTGAATATTAAAGATCTGAAGAGTGGAGAACCTATCACCAGCAATGGTCTTCAGGGATATACCGGCTTGGCAGCTGCTCAAGGCAAAACCGTTCGTGTTGCGGTCATGTATTTACGTGAACAGGCATTTATTTTTATCGCCACGACTAAAGCCGCTGGGGATTTTAAACGTTTTGATGCCAGCTTCCGTGAAACGGTAATGAGTTTTCATGCATTACGTGATGATGAAAAACATCTTGCCAAAGCACAGCGTATAGAAGTCGTACAGGTTAGCAAAAATGATAGTTATGCAAGCTGGGCTGCTTCGACCCGGATTAGCAATAGCCCAATCCAACAGCTACGTTTACTGAATGGTCATTATCCTAATGACGAGTTGCAACCTGGACAATTGGCCAAGCGTATTCGTTAATTTCTCTTTGCTCCTGGCTTTGCAACAGAGCAGTTTCAGGTTGTCCCTGTTGAGAACGCAAGTGCGTTAATTCCAATACTCGCTATAAGGTGTGGTGTCAGGCCTGTTGCTCTTCAACGATCACTGTTTAAAAATAACAGGCCTTACCGTCGGCAGATTTGTGTGCCGGGAGGGTAAGGGTCGTATTCAGAACAGATCAATGAGTGAATCATCCTCGTCACGACTTGAACTGCTGCCTCCACGCATTGCAGGAACATTATCCTTATGGAAGGATTCGTAGATAGCATTCTGATCGCCCGGGCGGGCCAATAATCCTGTTTCAGTATCTATTCGAACGGTGACCATGTCCACTGGCTGTTCAAAGGCGTGTTCAGGCTGATCTTCCAGAGCAATACGCATAAAATCAATCCACATTGGCAACGCAGCACGGCCACCCGTTTCATAACGGCCAAGCGTTCGAGGGTTATCAAAACCAACCCAACCGATAGCAACTAAATCCGGGTTATAACCATTGAACCAGGCATCAAGTTGATCATTGGTTGTGCCGGTTTTTCCGGCCAAATCATTTCGATTCAAACTCAAGGCCTGACGACCCGTGCCGAACTTCACAACATCACGCAGCATGCTGTTAATAATATAGGCATTTTGCGGCGTGATAACCTGTTTAGCAGGATAAAACCCTAATAACTCAGCCTGCATTAACGCTTCTTCTTCAGTTATATCTTCATTGGGAACAGCACAGCTATCGCAAACCTTCTGCGGTTTGGTCTGCATTAAAATCTCGCCTGCTGTATTTTCTACACGGGAAATCACATAAGGATCCACCAAGTGACCGCCGTTAGCCAATGTTGCGTAAGCGCGGGCCATATCTAATGGTGCAGCGTTACCACTTCCTAACGCTATAGAAAGGTTTGGTGGCACCTGATCCGGTTTAAACCCAAAACGCTGTACGTAATCCACCGTGTAGGCGATGCCGATATCTCTTAACAGGCGAATAGAAACTAAATTTCGTGAGTGGGTAAGCGCTTCTCTAAGGCGAGTTGGTCCAAAAAAGCGTCCACTGTAATTTTCGGGGCGCCAGACATTTTCAAGACCAGGATCATCAAATACAACGGGTGCATCGTTGACCACGGTAGCGGCGGTATACCCTTTTTCCAGAGCGGCAGAATAGACAAAGGGTTTGAAGCCTGAGCCGGGTTGACGTTTTGATTGTGTCACCCGGTTGAATTTATTCTGAAAGAAATCAAAGCCGCCTTGCAAAGCAGTAATGGCACCATCTTCTGATGCAAGTGAAACCAAAGCACCCTGTACTTCCGGGATTTGCGTCAACTGCCATGCATCATCTTCTAAAGCTCGTAGATAGATGATATCGCCCACAGACAATACATCCGCTATGGTTTGTGGTTTTTTTCCCATACTGTTGGCACTGAGCTGTGGTTGCGCCCAGCTGACGGCTGAAAAAGGTAATTCGATTTGCCCGAAGCGTTTTACAAATACCTGGGCAATGTTGTCTTCGATACTGAGCACTAAGGCCGGGCTGATTGAGCCGATAATGGAATAATCTTTCAGATGCAGTTCCGATGCGGCCAAATCCGGCAGTTCGCTCAGTTCTACCTTGGCCGCTGGTTCCCGATAACCATGGCGTTTGTCATAAGCCAGCAAGGCATCCTGTAATGCTTTTGTTGCCGCCTGCTGATGTTTGGCTTTAATGGTGGTAAATACGCGAATACCGTTTTCATAGATTTCTTCACCATATTCGGCGACCAGGTAAGTTCGGACCATTTCGGCAACATACGGTGCATAGACTTCTATTTCGCGTCCATGATAGCGAGCACTTACATCTTCTTTAAGTGCTTGCTGATACTCGGCTTGTGTGATGAAACCGACATCCAGCATTCTTCTCAGCACATAATTTCGACGATCGAGAGCCCTTTCGGGCGAGGTAATCGGGTTGGTCGTTGAGGGGGCTTTGGGCAATCCCGCTATCATGGCCATTTGCGCGAGCGTCAAGTCTTCGAGTTTTTTTCCGTAATAGACTTCTGCAGCTGCCCCAACGCCATATGAGCGATGTCCCAGAAATATTTTATTCAGATACAAAGCCAGAATTTCTTCTTTAGACAGAATATTTTCTATTTCAAGTGACAGAAAGATTTCATTGATTTTGCGCAAATAGGTTTTTTCGTTACTTAAGAAAAAATTACGTGCCACCTGCATGGTGATAGTGCTGCCACCCTGGGCTTTTTCACCCGTCAGTGCCAAAGAATAAGCGGCCCGAAGCAAGCCTTGATAATCCACCCCCGGATGCTGGAAAAAACGATCATCTTCAGCAGCCAGAAACGCTTCAATAAGTTTAGGAGGAATGTTTTCGTAAGTGACAGGTATACGACGTTTTTCGCCAAACTCTGCCATCAGCAGACCTTCTTCACTGAAAATACGTAAAGGTATCTGCAACTGCACCGTGCGCAACGATTCTGCGTTTGGCAGTTTGGGAGATAAAAACAGATAGACGACAGCGATAAACAGCAGGCCAGCTATGAAAAAGGTAAAGCCCCATTTAAAAAGGCGTGACACAAGTCGCGACATTGGATTATTTGGTTCGCAAAAAATAAAACCGTAGAGTATATATAAACATCGTAATAATGCCAGTTAATCACTTTTCGGGAAGATGTCACATTTTTAGTTGTTGACATCCTGGTAATTGTTAATAAACTACTTTAACTTACAAAGGTAAGTGTACTTCACACATCATTTCGATGGAATTGGGGCGATGCATGTTTGGACGTAAAAAATCCCCTTTACTAGGGATAGACATCAGTTCTTCAGTTGTGAAGCTGTTGGAACTTAATAAACGGGGTGATCGTTACACCGTCGAATCGTATGCGGTAGAGCCTTTACCGGTCAATGCTGTGGTAGAAGGACGAATTGAAAACAGTGACGAAGTTGCCGGCGCGATAAAACGTGCGGTGAAACGTTCAGGTACTAAATCCAAAGATGCCGCCGTAGCGGTTTCGGCAAACTCAGCCATTACCAAAGTGGTTTCCTTTCCCGCCTCGATATCAGAGCGGGATATGGAAGAAAATGTGATGCTGGAAGCTGAAAACTATATCCCTTACCCACTGGATGAAGTTCGACTGGATTTTGAAATTCTGGGGCCTTCGGCCGCGGATGCCGATGCCGTAGATGTGTTACTGGCCGCTTCACGGCGGGAAAATGTTGATGCCCGCACTGATGTATTGGAAAAAGCCGGACTTAAGCCTCGCCTGGTTGATGTTGAAGCGTATACCGTTGAAAATGCTTTTTCATTAATCGCCAGGCAATTACCCAATCAGGGAAATGGTTTAACCGTTGCCGTTGCAGATGTCGGGGCAAACGTGACCACACTGCACGTACTGGTCAATGGCAAAATCGTTTTTACCCGGGAACAGACCTTTGGTGGTCGAATGCTCACTGAGGATATTGAGCGTTACTATGGCATGTCTTATCAGGAGGCGGGGCGTGCCAAAAAAGATGGCAGCTTACCGGATGATTATCAGCCTAAAGTGCTTGAGCCCTTCAAACGATCCATGGCCGTCACTATTACCCGCGCCCTGCAATTCTTCTTTTCCGCCTCCAGTCAGTATCAATCCATAGACCACATCATTATTGCTGGTGGTTGTGCCTCAATCGAAGGTGTTGATCAAATTGTCGAGGCGGAAACGGGTACTTCTACATCGGTGGCCAATCCATTTACGGATATGGCTTTAGGCTCTCGAGTCAAAGTACAGGCGATTAGTAATGATGCCCCATCGATGATGATAGCGTGTGGGCTGGCCATGAGGAGCTTTGACTAATGGCACATATTAATCTTCTGCCATGGCGTGAAGAAAAGCGCCAGGAAAGACAGCAACAGTTTTATGTCGTAATGGGACTCACACTGGCATTTGCGATATTGGTTTTTTATGTTTTTACCAGCTATATGAACGGACTGCTGGATAAACAAAATCAACGTAATAATTATCTGCAACAGGAAATCACCAAATTAGATATTCAGATCAAAGAAATTCAGGACTTAGAGAAAAAACGTGATCGGCTACTGGCCAGGATGCGGGTGATTCAAGACTTGCAACAGAGTCGACCAAAAGTTGTGAAAGTGTTTGATTCGGTGGTTAGAACAGTTCCGGAAGGAATTCATCTTCAAGTTTTAAGCCGCGAAGGCGATAAATTGATTGTGCAGGGAGTTGCACAAACCAACGCCAGGGTATCTGTATTTATGAATCAACTGGATAAGGATCCGGAGTTTAGTGAATCAAAACTTCGTGTTGTTCAGCGTACATCTACCCGCGATGATGCAATTCGTCAATTTACTTTGGAAGTTACTGAGTCCAAACCTGAAACGAATGAGGAGCAATAGGCGTGGATATCCCTTCAGTTAATGATATTGATTTCAATGAAAGCGGCGAATGGCCGCTGGTTGGAAAAATCGTTGCCGCCTTGCTGATTTGTGCAGTGATCTGGGGTGGAGGTTATTACTTCCTGATTAAAGATAAGCGTACTGAACTGGCACGACTTGAACAAACTGAAACTGAACTGCGTACAAGCTTTGAAGTAAAACAAAGTAAAGCCGTTAATCTGGAAGCATATAAAGAGCAGATGAAAGAAATGGAAGTTTCTTTTGCTTCCATGTTGCAGCAGTTACCCCGTAAAAGTGAGGTAGCTGATCTACTGGTAGATATTTCCAGAACAGGTTTGGTGAATGGATTGGAATTTGAATTATTCAAACCCGAAGAAGAACGGCCTATCGATTTTTATATAGAGCTGCCAATCACTATGCGGGTCACTGGTTCCTATCATCAGTTTGCTGAATTTATTAGTGGAATAGCGGCACTGCCACGTATTGTGACTATGCATAACTTCAAAATGGGACCATTAACAGCCAACGGCAATATGACCATGGATATTACCGCCAAGACGTATCGTTACTTTGACGAGCAAGGTAACTGATAATGAATATGTCCATGACAACTCAAACATTTATCCGCAACGTCATTCTGCTGTCCATTACCTTTATGCTGGCAGCCTGCTCCCCGCCAAAAGATGATCTGCAAACCTATGTGGCAGAAGTGAAAGCCCGGCAGGTAGTGGATATTCCGCCAATCCCGGTAATGAAACCCTATGAAAAATTCAGCTATGCAGCATCTGAATTACGTGACCCATTTGTTCCTACAGTCATTGATGTTCCAGAGCCGGAACCTGAAAAAGTGGTTGATAACGGTATTCAACCTAATGAAAATCGCAGAAGGGAAGTTCTGGAAAATTATTCTCTGAGCGACCTGCAATATGTCGGTACTCTGGAACAGGAAAGCTTATGGGCATTAATCCGGGCTCCGGACAGCACAATACATCGCGTGCAAATTGGTAATTATATGGGGCGGAACCATGGCCAGATTGTTGCAATCAGTGAAACACAGTTGACATTAAAGGAAATCGTTCCTGAAGGAAACGGCTACAACGAGCGTGAGACGACAGTATCCGTCGTAGAGATAAATTAAGGGCCAGAAAATGATGAGTAAATACGGAATGACAATCACACGGCGTCAAGTCACGGCAACGTCAGACAAAACTCTATTTGAACGGTGGCGGTCCAGTCTGGGGATGCTCTCATTATTTCTTATCAGTGGTTTTGCGTCGGCAAATGAATTGCAGTCACTGGATTATTCATCACTTTCAGGAAATAAAGGCCTGGTAACGCTGACATTTTCTGAAGCGGTAGAAACGCCAGAAAGTTTTGCGACGGATGAACCCGCTCGCATCGTCCTGGATTTCAGAGGTGTCAGCAATAAACTGAGTGAGACAACCAAACAGATAAACAGTGGACAAACACGCAGTATCGCAACGGTTGAAGCTGGCGAACGTACACGTATGGTCATTAATTTATTACGTAAGCTGCCTTATCAGGTTGAAGTTGAAGGTAACGTTGTAAAAGTGATGTTAAATGACAATACCAGCGTGGCAAGTACACGACCTGATTCAGCAGTTGCTTCCAGGGGGGGCAATTCAGTTACGGATATCGATTTCCGACGCGGTGAACAGGGCGAGGCCAGATTAATGGTGGCTTTGCAAAATGAAAATACCTCATTGGAAGTGCGCCGTGAACGTGGGGATTTGATTGTGGATTTACCGGGGGTAAATTTACCGGACAAATTAAAGCGCCGACTGGATGTGATGGACTTTGCCACTCCCGTGCATTTAATTGACAGTATTCAAACCAGCAACGGTACACAGCTGATTTTGACAACCACCGGTAAGTTTGAACATCTTGCTTATCAGTCAGGCGATATGCTGGTAGTTGAAGTAAAACCCATTGCTGAACAAACTGCTGCGGAGTCTTCGGGTAGCGAGTTTGGCTTTGAAGGTGAAAAACTCTCACTGAATTTTCAGAATATTGAAGTAAGAGCCGTATTACAGCTATTGGCGGATTTCAATGGGATGAATCTGGTCACCAGTGACACCGTGACCGGTAATCTGACGTTAAGATTGAAAAATGTTCCCTGGGATCAAGCCCTGGATATCATCCTGAAAACCAAAGGGCTGGGAATGCGTCAGAATGGCAACGTCATGCTGATTGCGCCAGCGGCAGAAATTGCTGCGCGAGAAAAACAGGAACTTGAGGCAAGAAATCAATTAGTAGAGCTGGAGCCGCTTTATTCTGAAATATTTGAGGTCAATTTTGCCAAGGCATCAGAAATGGCGGAGATTCTGACCACTACCCAAGGCCAGAGTACGGCTGGAAGCTCCGCAGGTGGTTTCCTTTCAGAACGTGGCAGTGTGGTGGTTGACCAGCGGACAAACTCTTTATTGCTGCGTGATACCGCCAGTAATCTGGCCGATGTGCGTAAATTAATCGAAAAGCTGGATATTCCGGTACGACAGGTATTAATTGAATCGCGGATTGTTATTGCGAATAACGATTTTGCCAAGGAACTTGGTGTGCGCTTTGGTTCTTCTGCCCGAAGCGGAACGCTGGGAGCAGGTACTTCTGGTTCACTGGAAGGGCTTCAGGTTCCTGCTACAAATAACAATTCTGTGATACCCACAAACTCTACCGGTGTGCGTGGGCAGGACTTGAATGTGAACTTGCCCGTAGCCAATCCAGCCGGAACCATTGCTCTGGCCCTGGCGAAATTACCTTTGGGTGCGGTGCTGGAGCTGGAATTGTCTGCAATGCAGGAAGAGGGTAAAGGTGAGATAGTGTCCAGCCCACGGGTAATTACCTCAAATCAGAAACAAGCGACTATCGAGCAGGGTACGGAGATTCCTTATCAGGAAGCATCTTCAAGTGGGGCAACCTCCGTTTCGTTTAAAGAAGCGTTGTTAAAACTGGATGTCACACCGCAAATCACGCCGGATGATCGTATTGTGATGGATCTGGAAGTAAACAAAGATGAAGTGGGTGAGATTTTCCTCGGCGTGCCCAGTATTGATACCCGTAGTGTTCGTACTCAGGTATTGGTAGACAATGGCGAAACGGTCGTTCTGGGGGGGATTTATGAGCAAACTTCGACGCAGTCTTCAACACGGGTCCCATTCTTTGGTGATCTGCCTTATGTCGGATTCCTGTTCAAAACTGATCTGAATGAAAACCGGCAGCGTGAATTGCTGGTATTTGTGACACCAAAAATTATTAAGGAAGGTATGGATTATTAAATCCAGCTTTTTCAGTTAAGATAAAAAACCGGATCGACGAAGGCCTGTCGATCCGGTTTTTTTTCATGATAAACAGTTGAGTCATAAGCCGCGTGATTTCAGGTAATATATTTCTGGTGGGACCAATGGGGTCTGGAAAGTCTACTATTGGTCGACAGCTTGCCAAAAAGCTGCATCGAAAGTTTTTTGATAGCGATCGTGAGATTGAAAAACGCACCGGCGTGTCTATTTCCTGGATTTTTGAAATGGAAGGTGAGGCGGGTTTCAGAGAACGTGAACAAAAAATTATTGATGAACTCACGGCGATGGATAATATAGTCCTTGCTACCGGCGGTGGAGCAGTGCTTTCGGAAACAAATCGTCAGAATCTGGCGCGTGGCATGGTTGTCTATCTGGCGGCTTCAGCAGAACAGCTGTACCGTCGTACATCAAGAGATACCAGCCGACCCCTGTTACAAGTGGGCGATCGTCGACAGCAAATTAAACAACTTATGGCTCAACGTGACCCCTTATATCGGGAAGTGGCTGATGTGGTCCTGCAAACAGGTGATCAGTCTGTGACACGAACCGTAAATGCCGTTATAAAACAGCTACAACAATTAAAAACAAAAGATATCTGACTATGATGAATACGCTCCAGGTTGCGCTCGGTGATCGCAGTTACCCAATTTATATCGGTGAAGATTTGCTTGCTGAGAGCAGCTTATATAGTGCGCATATTCGAGGCAAGGAAGTGCTGATCGTTACCAATGAAACCGTGGCGCCATTGTATCTGGATACCGTGAAAACCGCTTTAGCTGACTATCGGGTTGACGTCGCTATTTTGCCTGACGGTGAACAATATAAAACGCTGGAAGTCATGCAGCGGATTTTTGATCGCTTACTGGAAACCCGAATGTCCCGTCAGGTCACAATAGTTGCTTTGGGCGGTGGCGTTATCGGAGATATGGCGGGCTTTGCAGCTGCCTGTTATCAGCGAGGTGTGCCGTTTATTCAGGTTCCCACTACATTGCTCTCACAAGTCGATTCTTCTGTGGGAGGCAAAACAGCGGTCAATCATCCCCTGGGCAAAAATATGATCGGCGCATTCTATCAACCTCAGTGTGTGCTGGCAGATACTGCGACGCTGAACACCTTGGATGACAGACAATTGTCTTCCGGGCTGGCTGAAGTCATAAAATACGGGCTGATTAATGATGCTGAATTTTTTGACTGGCTGGAACAGAATATGCCGTTACTGGTGGCACGGGATCCTGCCGCATTAGCGCAGGCGATTGCACGATCCTGTCAGGATAAGGCCACGATTGTCGCAGATGATGAACGCGAACAGGGTGTCAGAGCATTGTTGAATCTTGGTCATACCTTTGGCCATGCCATTGAAACCGGCTGTGGTTATGGGCATTGTCTGCACGGTGAAGCGATCGCGATTGGCATGGTAATGGCTGCCGATTTATCACAACGTATGGGATGGCTTAACGATGATAAGGTTAACCGGATTCGCACCATTATGATAAAGGCAAACTTGCCCATTACAGTTCCGGGTCAGTTAAGCTCTGCTGACTTTATGGATCTGATGGCGGTGGATAAAAAAGTTCAGGATGGACTGATTCGTTTAGTGTTATTACGCGATATCGGACAGGCTATTATTTCTGATGACTATGACAGTAAGGCGTTGGCTGAAACGCTGTCTACATTTACAGCTGGAAATTGAGAAATGCAATGACTGCGGCGGCAGCTGAACCAAAATACATTTCAAGATTAGCGCTTCAGGCAAACCCATTTAGTACTGAGGTAGGAGAAGCCGGTCTGTATCTGGGGCCGGAAATCAAGCAGCGTCTTGATTTGGTATTGCATCTGCTCAGAGCCAGCGACAAAATCCCTTTACTGTATGGCCCGAATGGTTTGGGTAAAACCACAGCCTTAAAAGCATTAATGAATGTTGGCGGTGATGATCTGCGCTTTTGTTTTATTCAGGCAGAACCTTCACTGACCATTCAGTTTATGGTCAGCCGATGTTTACAGGTATTTGGTGCGCCACAGGAAAGCACCCTTGGCAGTAACAATCTGCAGCTTTTGCAACAACGGTTGCAGCAGTTGCAAACTTTACAGGTGCGCCCGGTTTTATTGATCGATGATGTCAGCAAACTGGCTGACCCGTTACGTCAGCAATTAAAAGTCTGGTTTGACTGGCAGCATGAAGACAAATATTTATGGCGTGCTGTCGTGGCGGATGTTGCGGCGGATGCTATTACTTTAGAGAATGATCGCATACAGTCATTAATGCTCAGTCCCATTCCAGCACAGGAAACGGGTGCTTATTTATTGCAGCGGCTTCAAGGTGTTGGGTTCAACGGTGATAGTCCGTTTAATGAGAAAACCTTAACGCGTTTTCATCGACAATCAAACGGCCTTCCTGCCAAACTCAATCGTCTTGCCCATCAATTTTTATTAGGCCAGGGACAGGCCAGACAGTTGCAGCTTCCGCTCCGCTTCAAAATACCGCAAAGCCTGAAAACGCCTGCTATTAAGCTCAGGTGGAATAAATGGTTTGGACTGATTCCAGTCGCTATCCTGTTCGCCATGATACTGTTTTATCAGCAACAGATTAATGACTGGTTTGTTGCGGATAAAAATGCCATTGAGGATGCTGAGGTCAGCAATGATGCTTTAACCGAGGAGCTGCCTTTGGTTATAGCAAATGAGCCGGAACAGTTAACCAGTGTTGCAGAAGCCGATCGCTTAGAGCTAATGGCGTTGCTTGATGAACTTGAACAAACGGTTTCTGAGCCGGAAGCTGACCCTGCAGAGTTTGATTCAGAAGTCGTTGCAGAGACCGAATTCCCCTTAGCGTCAGAGCCTGAGCCAGAAAATAATATTGCTGATTCAGCGGATGAAATGACCTTAACAGAGGAAATTCCTGAGGAGTCTGTTACCGCTGTTAATGCCAATAAAGACGAAGAGAATAACGATACTGACACAATGGTTTCTGAAAATTCTGCAGCACAAGCAAAGATAAACCCTGTCGAATTAAATCCAGCACCTGCTGAGCCTGAAAAAGTCGATAATTCATTGGCGGATACTGAGTTGAAGGATAAGCAGTGGGTTCTGCAGCAATCCAGCACCGCTTACACTTTTCAATTGATGGGGACGTGGGACCGCGAGGAAATTGACAGGTTTGTGAAAAAACATTCCCTCACTGGCAATGTCGCTGTGTTTGATAGTCTGCGTGAAGATAAAGTATGGTATGCCTTGATTTATGGCGTTTATCCATCGCAGGAGGTTGCCATACAATCCAGCAAAAAGTGGCCATCTCCACTGAATAAAGTATCACCGTGGCTGCGACGTTATGACGGCGTGCAAAAACAGATTATAGATAAGGCGCCAGATCGTTAATTAATGACTCACACCGAGTGGTGTGGCTGGTAAATACGGCTCGGTATACAGGTTTCCCGGCCAGTTCAGTTAGCGAAAAAATGCCTTTCCCGATTAAATCCGATAAATTGTGGTGTTGTGGGGCTGTAAAACAGACAATTCCACTGGGTGAATATTGCGCCCACCAGCCTGACTGTTCGTTAATATAATCGGCAAACTGTCTTGCCTGCTCAAGCTGTGTTTCTATTTGTCCGGCCAATCCCGTTTTACCCTGTGTTTTGATGGTCAACCACAAAGGCAATAATAGTTCGGGACCATACGAACCCACTAAAGTATCTCGTGGTGGCTGGGCTAAATAATGGGTGGATACGCTCATTGTTTTTATGGGTTGCTGATACATCAACAGGCCGCATGGCCGAGGCTGGCCTAAACTTTTATGTGGATCAAAACAGACAGAATCGGCCTGACCGAGCTGTTTATCCGTTAACGGACTGTTCTCTAGCAGACTTAAAAAACCACCCCAGGCGGCATCAATATGCAGCCAGCATGGCAATTGCCCAATAATCGTTTTGATGGCGCTCACATCATCCAGCTGACCACTACTGGTGGTGCCTGCGGTTGCCACAATGGCCATAGGAGCATGAGTGCTGCAGGCCTGTTTCAGCACATCAATATCCATCTGCTGTTCAGGATTGGTTGGAATCAATTGTAAATCCAGTCCAAGAATGTCGCACGCCTTGACGACGGAGTAATGAGACTGTTCACTGGCATAGACTCGTTTTGAGTTTAACCCGAATTTTTTCCGGGCTTGCCATAAAGCATCGAGATTGCCATAAGTGCCACCATGCGTAGCATGCCCTGATTTTTGTCCGAATAATGGGCAGAAAAAATCAAAAATATCTTTTTCAATGTTGCCGAGCTCGGGGTAGAGCTCTGGTGACAGTAAATTTCCCTGATGCAAAGCAGCCACAAGCTGTCCGAGAGCCGCTAATTCATTAACGGCCGGGGTCATATGGCTTGCCCAGTTTTTTTGGTTGTGACGCGTTGCTGTGTGAAGGATAAGCGTTACTTGTTCAGCCAGTTGCTGTTGTTGCTCCGTAGTTAACTCCGTCATTCGCAGATATTGATGAATGACGTTGTTTAACGAGGCAGATAATGGGGTTTCATCAACGCTCATTCCAATACCAGCCCGTTATCAGGAAACAGATTCGGTCTTTGATAGTGGATTAGCTGCGATGGTATTGGTCGCTGTTGAAAGAGTGACTGAAAACCCTGATCAAGAATATTCCTGCTACTCAATTCGCTCATCACACCGGTATCGACCGAGACACATTTGATTAAGCTGAGTTTGCTGTTCGGCAATTGCTGGGCAAACCACAAGGCAAGGCTGTCAGACGTTATCTGCCAATTTTGCGTGATTTCATCTGCTTTCAGCAGTTGATCATCTGGTAGCCAGATAGCCAGTTGGGGTGTTACCGGCACTTCAGCTGGGGTATGAATGGTTAAGGCTGTGGGCATCAGTGCATGTAATAACAGTCCATATTGGGCCATCGCCAACAGTGCCATATGGTGAGCATGATGATCATCAAATTGATGTATTGTCTGGGCCTGGCGAACCATATCGGCAAAAGGACCACCACCGGGGACAATCACCACCGAATCATGAAGCGAATAGTCAGACAGTAGAGCTAACCAGGATTTGAGTTCTGCCGTGTGATAAAGACTGCCGCCCAGTTTGACGATGTGCATTTAACGTAATGACTCCACCAGACCTAGCATTGCGGCTGCTTTATCCGCCACTTCCTGATACTCGGCAGCTAATTCAGAGTCAGCAACAATTCCGCCGCCCGCCCAGAATCGCAGGCGTCTATCACTGAAGACCAGCGTACGAATAGTAATATTACTGTCCATATTGCCATCGAATCCAATATAAGCAACGCTGCCACAATACACACCACGGCGTTGTGGTTCGAGCTCTTCGATGATTTCCATCGCGCGCATTTTTGGCGCACCGGTAATGGAGCCACCCGGAAAACAGGCTCTCAACAGACTCACAGCATCCTGATCCTCGGCCAATACACCGGTGATGGTACTGACCAGATGATGAACTGTCGCAAAGGACTCCAGGGCAAACGGTGTGGGAACAGATATTGAACCCGGTTCACAGACCTTTCCCAGGTCATTGCGGAGTAAATCCACAATCATCACATTTTCTGCCCGATCCTTAAGGCTGTTTTGTAATTGTCTGGCAAGCAGTCTGTCGCGCACGGGATTCTGCAGGTCGCGTGGACGAGTGCCCTTAATCGGTTTGGTTTCCACCTGTCTATTTTTGACACGTAATAATCGTTCAGGTGATGAGCTTAATATGGTCGCGTCAGGTGTGGTTATAAATGCCGAAAAGGGGGCAGCATTCTGCTGGCGTAATTGCTGATAAGCCGTCCAGGGATCGCCATCGGCTTCTATTTCATAGCGTTTGGCCAGATTGACCTGGTAACAGTCACCTTCGGTAATATAGTTTTTTATTTGCTGAAATGCCGTTTGATAGGTTTGTTGATCCATATTGCAACGCAATTCACCAAACACGTTAAATGTTGAGGAACCTGATTGTGCGGGTGTTTGCAGCCGATTTAACAGCTCAGGCCAGTATTGCTGCGTGTGGGGATCTAATCCATGACTGACTAACCAGCAGCGCTGCTGTTGATGATCATTAATGACGGCCCAGTCATAAATGCCCACAGCCATTTCCGGTATCTGTTCGGAATCCACTGCCAGGCTCGGCAGATTCTCGATTCTGCGGCCGAGGTCATAACCGAAATACCCAATGGCACCACCACAAAAAGGGAGCTCATTGGATGGTTGCGGGTACTGTTGCAAAATCTGTTGCAGCAATAAAAAAGGATCTTCAGCTGATTGGCTGGAATCAGTATTCCGATATTGAATAGCGGTTGTCTGGTCACGGGTTTGCAGGGTTATAAACGGATCCGCTGAAATAATGTCAAAGCGCCCGTTTTCTCCTTCAGTCATGCTGCTATCCAGAAAAACCGCCCACGGCAAATCACGAATGGCAGCAAACAGGGTAGCGCTGTCAGTTTGGTAAGTTAGCTCAGCGCATAAGGTGGGTAATTGAGAAGTCATCACGATATTTTACGTGAACTGCCTCTGTGCTAGAAGCGCAAGCGCACTTGCAGGCGCATAAGCCGCAGCTGTTTCGTGCGTGCCAAGCAGATTATCAAAATCGACATATGGGCGTTGTAGCCGACTGGCGATCAGTTGGGTGACAAATCGTCCAGTTCCAGCACCAATAACCGGTGCTTGCCAATCAACATCCGGATGTGCGGACAATACCTGCAAACAGGCATTGTGAATCTGCTGAACCTGTTGTTCAGTGAACCAGTGTGCGACATTCTTCCAGTCTGCTGCAGAATATAGATTGGCATCGGTCCCCAGCATTCTGGCCAGTCTTCGTTGGCAATTTTCGATTGACCAATCATTGCCGTCAGCGCTTTTATCATTAATTTGTGCTGCGCTTATTTCATCCAGAATACGCCAGCAATCGCCGGTTGTAGCAAATAACTCAGCGGCCATGGTTTGCCATTGTCCGCGAAAAGGCAACCTCCGACTGACAGCCATTAAAGGTGTCCGAATGACCCCCGTATACAGCAGTTCACCACTGTTTAACCGACCTTGATCATCATAGGCCGTCAGCTCGGGCAGTGATTGAACCAGCGTCATAATATCCGTGGTGGTACTGCCGCAATCAATCAGTAAGGCTGTCGGATAATGGGCTGCGGCTAATTGAGCACTGGCGAGCCAGTTCATCGAAGCTACCGCATCCCAGTTAATCCGGGCTTCTTCCTGACTTAACCAGCCATTTTTACTGAATACCGAGACCCGATCGGCTGGAAAGTATTCTGCTACACAAGCCAGAATTTCCGATACGCCGGCAGCCCGGTCAGTAAAACAATCCGCGAGTTCTCCAGTCATAGTGATCAGTTGCTGATCCAGTTCATTATTCAGTGTATCCAGAGCCAGCCGGATGGCTTTACGCAAAGCATTTTTTCCATGCCAGAGCGGGCAGGGTAATTCGATGGCCTGTAACAACTGTCCATCATTGTCACAGCGAACCACTTTTAAGTGTGCCCCACCAATATCCCAACCACTGAAACAACCTTTTTCCTGTCTATGCATAGTGCGCTTCTTGTTGATTCAAACGTTGTAAATGCTGCCATAAAGGCAGTCCGGAATTGTATTTGCTGGCCGTCGACAGACCGACATAGGCCGTTGTCAGTCGTGGATTGATATCTACCACGACCGGACCTTGCTTGCTTAAAATAAAGTCGATGCCCACAAAGCCTGATAATCCACTTATAGCCTGCTCGATCTGGCTGGCAAGCTGCATTGCCTGCTGTTCAGAAAATGCTTGTGTGGCAACACTGTTTATCAAACACCCTTCAAAGACAAATTGAGTGGCATGTTGTTCGATTAATTGTTGATTAATTGACAGTAGCTGGATTTGAGCATTATCAAGATAGAGACTGATGCTTAATGTTGCCCCATCAATATAGGGCTGAACAATGAGTCTGTCACGTTGGCCTAAAGGTAAAGCGAGTAAATACGCTCTTGTGTGCTCAACAGAATCAAAAATGAATGTATCCAGACAACCTGCTCCATCCAGCGGTTTCACAACATAGGATTGGTTTATCAGACAGGTATCCAGTAATGCATTTTTGGCAGAAAAGGTGGTAGGTGTGGCAATCTCTGCTTTTTGCAGTTGCTGATAACAAAGTAATTTATCACTACAGAGCCGGGTTGCCTCTGCTGAGCAGCCGACGTAGGTTTTACCGGCAGCGAGAACCTGCTGTTGCAAGGAGCAGAGAACATTGTCTGTTTCGGGGGCAATCAGCAGAAAAAATGCGTGATTTTCCAGACAATCCCACCATTGTTGTTTAAATTCCTGTGGATTAGCACATGTGTTTATAGTGATTCTGGAGGAGGATATCATCCATGCAGGCGGCGTTAGTCTGGCATCCCGGAGAATCGTGATTTGAATCTGGCTCAGCTCAAGCAGATCCTGCAAAATGGCTGAAAGCATCATTTCACCCTCATGTGCGAGCGATGATGGCAACGGCTCGTCACACAAAGCGCCACTGGTGATATGCTCGTAGACGACTAAGTTCATTTTTCTGAGGTTTATTAAAGAAGTGTTGATTATACCGGTCATTGATCTGATGGGGGGCAAGGTTGTGCATGCCCGTGGTGGTCAGCGAGAACAATACCTCCCAATAAAGTCACAACTCACGTCCAGTGTGTATCCACATGCGGTGATAAAACAGCTTTTAACATGGTTTTCATTTCCGGTTATCTATATAGCTGATCTGGATGCCATTGAAAATGGCAGCATTGATAAAGCGTTTTATCTGCAATTACACACACTTTTTCCTCAACTGACCATCTGGCTGGATGCGGGAATCCGCAATCTGGATGACTGGCTGATTTGGCATGAACTGCCCAACATCAAACCGGTTTTGGGGAGCGAAAGTCTTGAGGATGAAGATTTGCTTGGGGAGCTGCAGAAAACAGAATTTATCTTGTCGTTGGATTTTCGAAAGGGGAGTTTATTAGGCCATTATGATTTACTCGAGCACAGCGATTTATGGCCTGACACAATCATTGTTATGAGTTTGGACAGTGTGGGGAGTGAAGCCGGACCGGATAAGCAATTATTGAAAAAAATAAACGAACTTAAGCCAGAAGCAAAGTTGATGGCTGCGGGTGGGGTGCGGGGAGAAGAAGATTTACTGGATTTAGCGGGAATCGGTACAAATGGCGCGTTGGTTGCCAGTGCGTTACACAAAGGAAAACTCAGCGTAAATGCTATACGCCAGATAATGAACTGAAAATGCCACCCCGAAGGGTGGCATCTGCATCAGTCTAAAACTTACTTAGCACCAAATGGGTGTTCTGAAGCTTTATATTGTGCAACAACGTCAGCCGCTTTTGGCTCACGAGCGACTGCACGTTTGATAGCTTCTTTAGTCGCACGGTAGTTCCAGTCCTGGATTTTTTCATCGCTGTCAGCAGTGGGTGAAATAAATACACCAACACAAATGAAGCAATCATCAGCTTCACTGGCAGGGATAGTGCCATCTTCAACACATTCAGCAACGGCAACAGAAACACCACGTTGTGCAGGGCCAAACATTTGCACAGCTTGTTTCATGTTTTTGATGGTTACTTTGTTGAACATAACGGTAGCTGGTTTGACCATCAGGTTAGGTGCAACAACAGCCAACAGGCCATTAACACCTTGTTTCTGGTCGGTCAGAGTGCGGCAGAAAGCATCTTCTGCTGCTGAACCACGTGGGCCCATTAATAAGTCAATGTGAGCAACGTTGTCTAAGTCACCATCTTCAATGACTAAGGATTCACCTACAAGTACGCGATCGATAACTGGCATGTTATATTTTCCTGTTCCAAAAAAATTGTCAAAAAGGCTCATTTTTTCCTCAATCGTTTTTGTGAGATTGAGGTTTATACGTAATAAAGGAACGTATCACCTGCTCAGTGGCGCCCGCTATAAGCATCGTGCTACTGAAATTCGGTTTGAATCAAACGCCTGCTCAAACGCAAATAGCAGCAAAGCTGCTGCGGTCATATCTGCGGAGGTTCCGGGATTGATGGCGTGACTCTTTAGTTCTTTATCCCAGACGGTCAACTCAGTTGTTGATTTGCTTAAGGGTCTATTTTTATTCATTTTTAAAATAAATAACTGTGCCTTTTGTGCCACTGTCTGGGCGAGATGCCGGGATTGCTTTCGTATAATTAAAGTGTCCGGCACACGTGCTAGTAAGTAAAGATACGCGATTGTGGTGGCCCATTCAACCTTTTCCCCACATTTCAGCGCTTCTGTCAATTCTTTATAGCCAATATCCCATATTTGCTGGTAGTTATTTACATATTGCAAAGCAATAGTATCCCGATGTTGCGCTAATGCCATGGCTTCCCGCAGAGTTACTTTTGGCTGCTGATTGATGTCTTCCTGCTCCTGTTTTCCCAAACCGCCTGCTTCAGCCAGCCGAATGGCTTCATAACAGAACCGGGCATCTTCCAGGGTCAATGCATTTAATGTGGCTTCAAGTTCAAAGGATAACTGATCAAAAGTGGTACAGCGTTGAATCGCGTCACAGAGCGGTGCAAACAACAGGACTATGCCGAGATTGGTGTTACAGTTAACCACTTTACGCGTGGCTTCAATGGCCTGCAGAATCCGTTTGCCAACCGGTAGATTCGGTTGGGCCATAATCGGAGCGATAGCGGAAGCGCTTAGTAAAAAATCCTGTACCTCCATGTTATGACCATCACTCCAGGTATTCACGTTACCTGGTTTGGGTGCATTGACTTCCTGCTCACAGGCCCAGCGGACACATTCGACAATCTGTTTTTCAGCTAGCATGTTCAGGAAGCGGCAACTTTTGATTTTGTCGGAGAATAGTGTTCACCATCAATGCCAGCCGACCAGCAATATCAATTCCAGTAGCCTGATATAAGCCTTTCCAGGCCGGTACGCTGTTCACTTCCAATACACTGAAACGACCTTGTTGATCCTGAATCAGATCGACTCCGGCATATGGGGCTTCTACAACCGCCGTTGCCTGGATGGCGAGCTGTGCCATCTCATGTGTCACTGTGCTGGCAAAACAGTTGGCACCTTGAGCAAAGTTGGTGATCCAATGATTCGAGCGACGGGTCATGGCCGCGATCACTTCGCCCTGAACGACCATCAGTCGCCAGTCCTGCCAGCAATCGGCTTGTACTGGTGGAATATAATGTTGCAGATAATATGCATCTCCTACGACAGAGAGTTGCTCGAGTTGCGATAGTTGTTCAATGCGCTGAATCCCTTTTCCCTGGCAGCCAAATAATGGTTTGACGACCAGGCTATGGCCTTTAGCAAGCTCTTCAGCTGCAATTTGCAACGCGTGTTGTTTGTTTTCACAGGCCCAGGTGTGCGGTGAAGGAATATTGGCCAGATGAAGTTTCAATGACGTTCTGGCTTTATCGACCGTCAATTCAATTGCGTGAGCCGGGTTAAGTACCGGCACACCCAATTCGGCCAGAGTATGTAACACATCCATACGAAGGGTGATTTGTTCCAGACTGCCAGGCGCAATCCCCCTCACCAGGACGGCATCAGGTAAGGTATTTTCAAACTGCGGAATCACCAATCCTGTCGGGCTACGGGTATCGATCCGGCAATCAGCCAGATCGATACACACTGCCTCCATACCGAATGCCGATAAGGCATCAGTCAGCTGGGTACTGTGCCACCCATGGGTATCATTAAAAATAGCAACGCGGGCTTGAGGCATGTTCAATCATTAAAACCCGAAAGATTGTTTTAATAAATCGGCATTCAACTCACCAGCAGTGAAACTTTTACCGGTTTGAGTACTGGTAATAATCACTTTAGCCGGACTGAACAGCATCGGATCAATTTTGAAAAAGTCGTATTCATACGATTTGAAAATCTGACCAAATGGCCGACCGTAATCTGACGATGTATTACTTGGCATTTTTTCTGCCAGTTCACGTGCTTCATCATTACTGCTGTCAACAAACAGATGTACGGTACCACCATAAAGAATCGCATCATTGGTACGGCCCATGCCGGTCATAAAATCACCACCCGGAGGTGCAACGGGGGTTGTCCCAAAGCCGTCAACAATTTTGTCCATCGGGAAGTGCAGGGTATGCGCTTTATGCATAGCGACTTCAAGTACCCGAATGGCAATTTGCATTACTCCTGCCAGACTGGTGGTTGGTGTCAGAATCAAGGTCAGGTTTTCTGGTTTAATGGCACAGTTATCAGCGATTTTTTCGGCAATTTCAACCGGAGGCATGCTATCGACTTCCAGTACAATCACGGTGGAATCGGCTTTATCCTGATAGCCGAATTCCTTGAATAACTCTTCACGAGCTGCGAGGGCGCGGCCCGGGCCTGAACCCAAAGCATAAAATTTTACATCTTCACTTTTGTGAGACAGGCTCCATCCCGCGTATTGACTGCCAAGACAGCTTAAAACAGGTGTTTTGGCATGTACATTCACTGACCACGGCCATTCAGCAAAACCACTGTTGCTGCCCAGGGTTGCGGTACCTAATCCCCCCATACAGATTTCACCAATCAAACGTCCGGCTTCAAGACCGCCAGAGGCTTTGATGCCGGCATCAACTACGCGAGTGCCATTGGATAGATAACTGATTTCCAGTTGAAGGGCTTGAGCGTTATTGATTAATTGATCAACCAGAGGCTGACAGGCGGCATTAACACTGGTCCAGTTGGCGGAGATTTGACTGCTCATGGAAGAAATCCTGTCTGATAAAAAAAGACAATAGTATACGTCATGCACTTGGTGCCTGTAATGTTCAGGCAGTTGTCCAGTCAGTGTTTTTTGCGAAATGGTTTCAGCACTTGATCAATAACCTTGCAACGCTGCCTTGCAATGGCGGCGGCGATGGCCGGTCCTTTCAGACCTTCACTGACAAACGGTGCAGCATTAATCTGTAAAGCAGCATCAAAACAGGCCTGAAATGCGATTTTTTCCGGCATATCGGCGTTTTCGTAGCCTGGTCGACCGCGAAAATCAGCTTCGCCAGCCAGCAAGTATTGTGAAAACCGCTGTGGTTTACGAAAGGCATCGAGGCCTTCAAATACGGCTAAAACGTCAGCAGCCGATAATTCGAATAATAAATGACAGTGAGTATGAAACTCTGCCACTTTTATCGCCAGACTGCTGATTTCGCGTGGCACACGTAACCGTTCACACAGGTTACGGGTTAATGCAATACTGTGTTTTTCATGGCCTTTATGACTGGGCAGAATATCGGCAGGCGTAGTGCCCTTGCCTAAGTCATGACATAAAGCAGCAAAGCGTACAGCAAGATCATCGCTGAGTCGGGCTGCCTGATCCAATACCAGCATGACATGCACACCGGTATCAATTTCGGGGTGCCATTTAGGAATTTGCGGTATGCCAAACAGCCGATCAATTTCCGGAAACAGAATATGTAAGGCACCCACCTCACGTAAACAGTAGAAAAACAGCGAGGGTTGTTTACTTTGCAGTGCTTTTTCCAGCTCTTGCCAGACGCGCTCAGCAACCAGATGTTCCAGCTCACCGTTAGCAATCATTTGCGAAATTAATTGCCTGGTCTCGTCAGCAACTTGAAAACCAAAGCGTGCAGAAAAACGGGCAAGTCGCAAAACGCGTACCGGGTCTTCAACAAAAGCAGGAGAAGTGTGGCGGAGGATTTTATTTTGCAGATCGACTTGTCCGTTGAAAGGATCAATGACATTACCCTCAGCATCTTCAGCTATCGCATTGATGGTCAGATCCCGCCGGGCCAAATCTTCTTCTAAGGTCACTTCCGGTGATGCATGAATTTCGAAGCCATGATAGCCAGGCGCCGTTTTGCGTTCAGTACGGGCAAGCGCATATTCTTCATGTGTCTGTGGATGCAGGAATACAGGGAAGTCTTTACCCACCGGCCGAAATCCCTGGGCCAGCATTTCATTAACATTGCTGCCAACCACCACCCAATCACGGTCTTTAACCGGGAGTCCCAGTAAGCGATCCCGAACACAGCCACCGACTTTAAATAATTCCATATCGCTATGTTAAGGGTTTTTGGGTTGTACCGCAGGCATCCGTTCCAACATTCGTTTGATGGGTTGTTTTCGCTGATAGTCGTAGGTCGCGGCAAAACTGAAAACGGAACGAACATATCGGCGAGTTTCGGTGAACGGAATATTTTCTACCCAGATATCAGCTGGCATGGTTTGTTCAGGTAACCAGCGTGAAACACGATGTGGACCGGCATTATACGCAGCAGTTGCCAGCACGGGATTGCTTTGAAACTGATCCTGCATACGACGGATGTAAAAACTTCCCATCTCGATATTACGTGGTGGGTAATAGAGTTCAGAGTCATGCTGTAAGGGCTTGTTAAGCCAACGCCCTACCTGTTTACCGGTAGCGGGCATCACTTGCATCAGACCCATCGCACCAGCATGAGAGCGTGCTTGTGGGTTAAAAGCACTTTCCTGCCGGGCTATGGCCAGCAACCAGGAGGCATCCACTCCAACATTCGCACTGGCTTGTCGCATTTCTGTGTCATACAACACCGGGAAACGTAAATCCAATGCATCCCAGTAACGTGCAGTACCCAGTAAGGCAATTGTTTGATTATGCCAACCCCATTTGTGGGTTTCGTTTGCCACGATCTGAAGCTCACGTGGAGTCAAGGTTTGCTGAAGAAAATAGGCTTCACGCCGGGCATCAAGTAGTTCGTCCTGCAGATAAAATTCACGCATGCGCTTTACAGGGGCAGAGTTGACGATGGCATTAGTTTCCAGTGGTTCAGCGACAATGGGGTGATGGTTCATCGTATATTCTGCATCCACTTTATCGGCGGCCAGAAATGCATAATAATCGCGTTCGTCCACCAATGTACGCCATATAGCCTCGGCTTCAGTACGTTGGCCCAACTCGGCAAGACTTCTGGCAAGCCAATATTGCCAACGTGTTTCCTGTCGTGTGTTTTCATCCAGACTGGCAATGGCTTTTTGTACCTCAGGCCAGTTTTGTTGCCATAAGGCGGCACGTACACGCCATGGGTGATTTGGCGTGTCGCCGTAATAGTAGAGTGCTTTATCGTCACGATCCAAAGCGGCCCAAAGACCAATGCTACCCTGAACATCGTGGCGTTCATCCGTGGAAAACTGATAACGGTTTTCCAGGCGTTTCCAATGAGAATACGCCTTTGCAGGATCTTGTCTGGCTAAGCGTTTTAAGCCATAAACCAGGATTTCCCGAGCCATTGGAACATCCTGTGCCAGGGAAACTCCCTGAGCGGGCGCTGATGCGGGTAATTGTGACAGCAAGCTAACAGGATTTTTATGTATATCTTCCCAGCGTTTTGCCCATGCCTGAGCGGTTCCGCTCTGTTTTACGGTTTTGGCAAGATAGTTGGCCAGAGGAAACTGCTGGTTACGTAATGCCAGCAGCAGCCGTTGCCAGCGTAACTCATCGGTCAGCCAGCCCCGCTGTTCAGCGTGATGAAAAACAGGATCACAGGCCTTGTCTTGTGAAGCTGCGACTAACCAGAGTTTTTCAAATGCTTCGGCCGCGGCTTGTGGCTGGTTGTTGGCGATCAAAGCTCGGGCATAGTGGCATTCACGTGTAGCGGATTGCGGTGCCTGATAAAACTCCAGATACTGTTGCCACTGTTGTTTACTCGCCAGTTTATCCAGCCAGGCGCTGCGCAGACGTGCCTTGAAAAAACTTTCTTCGCGGGTTTGCAGAAACTCCCTGATATTTGCCGTTTCGGCATCGTTTAGCCGGTGTTGCAGATATAAATAATCCAGATATTCCTGCAATGGATAGTCTTCCAGCTGATCCTGCAGTTGGCGGAACTGAGTCAGTTGATGCGTCTGTAACGCTTTTTTGGCTTGCTGATATAGCTTTCGCTGTTGATTGAGATCCGTTTCAGCAAAGGCCTGAACGGGTAAAAAAGCTGCAAGCATCAGCAGCATTGCTAGTCGAATGTGAGTTTTCATGCCGGTATCTTAAAGCAAATTGTCAGAGGATGTACTACCGGACAAACTGTTTTGCAGGTGAGTTTCAATATTGTCTAATTTTGGGATAAACGCCACATTGGAGCCAATCTTTATCTGGCAGTGCAACCAGTCGGAGTCAACAATGTCATGAGTGGGTTGCAGGGCGGTTTCATTGATAGTGATAAGCTGCGGAGCACCACAGCAGGCAACCGCATAGTTTTTTATTTTTGCATCATTATTGATGCCATTGATCACACAAAGTTTGTTGATTTGTCGCTTGCTTTGTTGACCACTGCCGATCAGCGTTTCCAAGTCTATCACCTGTAATGGTAATTCACGCCAGAAGAACTGGCCGATATACCAGGCTGAGTCAATATCGCTCTCTGTAAGATGAGGTAATGGAATGACTTCAGCAATCGTTGGGTTCGGCAGCAATAAATAATGCTGTCTGAGCGGTATCAACATGCAATGAATGAAATCAGATTCTTTGCTCATAATCGCCTTTAGTGAGTTATTCTCAACGCTTTTCGTTCGGATATCGATAAGCAAGTTGTTGTTTCAGTGAAATAATCAACTCATCATCCTGATAGGGTTTACCAAGGTAGGCATTTACACCGATGCTTAATGCCCGCTGGCGGTGTTTGTCTCCGGTTCGGGAGGTAATCATCACGATAGGTAAATGTTTAAACTGCGTGTCATTCCGGATAATGGATGCGAATTCAAATCCGTCCATACGCGGCATTTCGACATCCAGTAGCACGATATCCGGGGTTTGTTCGTAAAGTTGCGCCAGTGCATCCACACCATCTTTTGCGGTCATCACATCAAAACCCAAGCGTGTTAACAGACTGCCGGTCACTTTACGCATTGTAATCGAATCATCCACGATCATTGCCAGTGGTTTACGGTTAACTTCGATTTGCTGGAAGCTCTCACTAGCTTGCTGCAGGTTTATCGTACCACTGGGCTTTTGATAGCTTTCAATTAAGGTCGGGATATCCAGGATAAAGATCACCCGCCCATCACCGAGAATGGTTGCACCGTTAATGGCGCTGATCTGAGCAAGCTGAGTTCCCACAGATTTGATAACAATTTCCCGGTTGCTATCAATACTGTCAACAGCCAACGCAATTTTGATATCGCCACTGCGGAACAGTAGCAATGGCATTTGCTGACGTAGATTCTCCAGCAGATTAAGTGGTTGGCCGAGCAGGTTACTCAGTGGAACAAAATCATAGTGTTCGCCATGAAATGTATATGTCGGTTTTTCCTGGGCCATCAATTCACCAATCTGCTGAAGACTGATCCGCCCACCGGCATTGACCGCCGAAAGCGGTACAGCAAACTGCTGCTGATTTACCGAGATCAATAACGCCTGCATCACTGACAGTGTCAGTGGGAGACGCAGGTTAAACTGAGTTCCCTTACCTGGTTGAGAGCTGATTGACAGACGACCTTTGAGAGCACGGATTTCATTGCTGACAACGTCCATACCAACTCCCCGGCCAGCGAGTTGAGATATCTTGTCGGCAGTACTGAACCCTGAGGTCAGAATCAACTGAATCAGTGCCTGCTCATTGGGGATGTTGGAGGGATCGATTAAGTTCTGCGAGATCGCTCGTTGTTTGATTTTTTCGATGTTCAGTCCCTGACCGTCATCAGCAATGGTGATCAAGACCTCTGATCCTTCACGTTGCATACTGATTTGAAGTTGGCCACTTGGATCTTTACCTTGTTGCGAACGTTCATCTGCTGTTTCCAAACCATGCGCAATGGCATTACGCAGAATATGTTCAATCGGAGCCACCAGCCTATCCAGGATAGTTCGATCCAGTTCCAAATCCGCGCCACTGACAGTTAATCTGGATTGTTTATTCAGCTCACTATTGGTTTGCCGGACAATTCTTTCCAGTCGCGGCACTATTGAATTAAATGGCAGCAGACGGGTGTGCATCAGGCCTTGTTGTAAGTCTGTATTCAACCGGGATTGCTGTAGCAGCAGAATATCGGTCTCACGCATCAGGTTACCCATCGAACGGCTGATATTATTCAAATCGTTAACCGTTTCGGTCAGACTGCGCGAGAGTTGCTGGATGGTGGAAAAACGATCCAGTTCCAGTGGATCGAATTCTTCGTTCGCATCATGGACCGTGTCTTCATAACGGAACAGGATCTGTGTTTCGGTTTCTATTTCCAGTTTGCGAAGCTGTTCATGCAAACGGGCTACCGTCTCCTCCATCTCCTCAAGCTGCTGATGCATCACACCATGTTGCTGGGTGACCTGGTCACGGGTAATACTGACCTCACCGGCAAAGTTACTCAGATAATCCAGCAGGTCAGCCCGGACTCTGATTTTCTCAGAGCTTTGCGGGCTGGGAGTGGTGTTATCGGATGAATCCCTGGCAAAACTGCTTGCTTCCGACCGGGGCAGATCAATGAAAGGTGCTTGCTCCGGCAACGTGTCGATATTGTCGATATCTGCCGGAATATAACCTGAGTATTGCTGAATATCGTGCAGTAGATCGGTCGCGGCTGGAATGTGGCTTCTGTTAGCCAGTTGTTCCTGCATTTCTGTCAGGCGATCCTGACAGCGTTGCAACAGACTAAAAAAGCTTTCCTCAGGTTGTTCTGAACGATCTGAAACAGAAAGTACCAACGTCTCGGTTTGATGTGTCAGATCAGCCATTGCCGTGGTGGCTGTTAACCTCGCGCCACCCTTAAGTGTGTGTAAATCACGCTGCAACTGCATTGAGCCAGCTGGGTTTTCCGGTTCAGTCTGCCATTGTTTGATAGCCTGATCAGTTGATATCAACAATTCTGCCGCTTCTTCAGTAAAAGCTTCCAGAATTTCAGGATCAACATCGACCGTTGAGATATCGTCCAAAGCCGTCAGGGTGGAACGGATTTGTTCACGGAAATTTGTGAAATCCGCTGGTGCTTTGTGTTGTATCAGTGCTTCAATCTGATCATTTACAATTTCTAAAGCTTCATCAAGCAGTCCACTTAAATTATCACTGCGACTCTGTGGATGCATTATCAGGCGCTGCATCAGTTGATAAAGTGCTGCGAGTTGAGGCAATGCGCTGTTTTCCGCATTCTCTGCCAGTGTGTTTAGCGTCTGCCGAAGGACTAAGGGAGCCTCATCATTTGATTGCTGCCATATTTCAAGCTGCTGACCGTATTCATTTAACAGGCTGTCCGTTTCCTCCAGGAAACTGACAAGTTGTTCAGGATCGAGTCGTGCACTGTAGGATTGTTCTGATTTTTTGGGACAAAGTTCGAAAATCCGGCGGTCCAGTAGACGAATATCAGGTTCTTCTGTCCCCGTTTTAACGGACTGCAGTAACTGACCCAGTTCAACAATAATGTCATTCAATTCACTGATGGACGCATCAGTGAAGGTTTGCTGCTGATGGTAAAGGTTACGGAAAGTCTGATCCAGTTGAGTGGCAATTATCGCGACGGGTTTTACATTGGCAATATTGGCACAGCCTTTCAGAGAGTGTGCTGCACTGAGCATGGTTTTGTTGATGACTTTACCGGTTTGCAGAATAGCGGTTTCTGCAAACAGGGTTTGCAGATGCTGCTCTGCTTCCTGATAGAAAATATCCCGCAGTGCCTTGTCTTCGTCATCTTCATCAGCAATTTCCAGCACATTCTCCTGTTCTGCAAGTTGTTGGGCCAGAATGGTTAATGCTTGTGCGGATTCGGTAAAATCAGACTCTGCCTGGGTAAATAATGTTAAGCAGTTTTTAATTTCAGGAACTGCCTCCATGGCGAGCGCCATGATTTCATCCGAAACAGGTAATTCATCGTCCAAAACTCGATTCAGTATATGTTCAACTGCTTGTGCCATATCAGCGATGGTGGTTGCACCGGCCATCCGGCCGCTGCCTTTAAGGGTATGAAAATGACGACGGATAGTCGCGATGTCACCGGTTTCTGGTGTTTCACTCCATATTGGCAATAATTGCTGCAAGTCAGTTAAAACCTCATCGGCTTCTTCAACAAAAACTTCGGCAATTTCAGGATTAATATGTTCTTCGAATAGCCAGTTTCCGGCTACAGGACTATCACCGCTTTCAAAGTGCTCAGCAGTCGAAGGCGTTCGTTCTTCAAGTTCAACGGGTTGCGGGTGCTCATCGGCTTTCTGACCAGTGCTGAGGACGGTTGACTGATCATCCTGCAACGCCAATGTTTCCGCTTCAGTGACGCGCTCGCTGGAGTCTGCAGCAAGCGGATCGTAATCTTCAAACTGCAAGGTATCAGTATCTGTTTCCCTGTCTTCGAGTGCCTTGATATATAGATCGACAGAACTCAATTTTGGTTTTTCAGCAGCTGACTTGAAGGTAATAGAATCATCGGCAGAAAAATCAATCTCGGGTAGTTCCACAGCCTGATCCTGATCTGCTGGCTGGGGGATGCCTTCGGGTTCAACAGATTCCTGTTCCGTTACCGTGATGCTGAGTGGAGGGGCATCGGTATCTGTTGCTTTATCCTCGAGTGCTTTGATATATAGAGCAACCGAGCTTAGTTTCTGCTTTTCAGCGGCTGATGCGTTTTCTCTCGATGCATCAACAGAAAAATTAATGTCGGGCAGATCCAATGCGTGGGTTCGCCCAGAGCTTTGACCGTAATTTTGTAATGTTTGCAGGGCTGTTTGCAGAAGATTCTCATCAGCCTGGCCGGTCCGGTGCAGATCGTCCAGATAGATTTCTGCTGAAGCAAGTATTTCTGCCAGGTTCTGTTGGTCATGAGGGGCGGTTAATAATGACGTTTCATCCGCAAATTTATTGGCAAGAGAAGTAAACAGGTTTGCAGCGATATTGATATCCAGAACATCCAGGCTGCCTGCCAGCATCCGTAAACTATTGGTTAAGTTTTCCTGCATTTCATCAGTATCTTCAGCCTGATGATTTGATTGCTGGATCAGCAATTCTTTAATGCTGGCCAATTCATTAAGGCATTCCGTTAAAACGGTTTTTTGTAACTGACGATGAATTGCATCCGATGCATCGGTTTGTCTGAGTCTTGCTTCAATTTGCAGCAAATCATCAGCCAGACTGGTTAACTGTGCATGGTAGGACTTATCCGTTGCCAGACATCTTTGCAGGGCAGTGTGTTGACTATGTAAGCAATTACTTTGCGCCTGATGCTGCAGTAGTGACAGCGTATCCGCCATGCTGAGCAATTGCAGGCTGATATCGTTGACCGCCTCGTCGGCTTGATCTTCTGCAACATCAAACTGACTGATACGTTCTTTTAATTCTTCGAGCTGTTCGAGCAGAGCATTTTGCGCTTCTACCAGTGCAGAATCGCTGTGGCCAATAAGCTGTGAAGCCTGGTCATAAAATGTCAGGTCAAAGCTTTGTTTAACGCCAGTGACCAGTGGCCCATAGCTGCTTGAGCTGGCAACCAGTAGTAACAGTTGTTTTAATAAGGTTTCCGGATATCCGGCCACTAAGGAGTTTTCATCACCTTCACAGACCAGTCTTATCGGTGAGGCCATTTTGCCAATAAGCTGTTTGGCAGTATCTTCATCCCGAATACCTCTGTGGGCCAGGCCTTCAAGCAAGGCTTCTGCCACCCACCAGAATAAGGTGGTTTTTTCCTGCAGACACTGCAACCGCAGATGACGCAAAATCCCACGCATTTTCCGCAGGTTTTTGTCATCTTTTTCACGCATCCAGGTCAACAACAAGTGTTGAAATACGTGGGCTATTTTGTGTCTTTCCAATTCCAGTGGTGGAGCGGACTGCCCTGGGTTAGGGATAATGCTGTCGGGTAGTTTTTGTGAGAGATCCGGCGTAAATACATCTGTTTTAGCAATCACCGGTTTATCTCGTAATACTCTCAATTCATTTATTGCGTCCAGCAGACATAAAGCATTGTCGGGGAATTTCTCATTTAATTTCTGTAAATACGTCGGCAGCAAAATCATGCTGCGAGTCAAGGTTTCCAATGCCTGGTTTTGTTTATCTTCCGGGAAAGAACGCAGATAACCCGCAACGGATTGCATTTCAGCAGCGAGCATCTGGGCGCCATCCAGATTAAGCATTTCCAGAGTACCGTTGACTTGATACAAATGTTCGACACAGCGGCTCAGTGATTCAGACTGTTGAGGATCCTCGATAAATGTCTGGACAGATTGCAATGCCGCAGCGAGTGAATTCTGCAATTCATCCTGAAGCCATGTCAGGGCATGGTAATTGCCTCTGGATTGGGTCATATGCAAATCTCCGCTGGCTCAGCCTGCATCAGGGTAATTTGAAACCGGAGACTGACTTACGCAGTTCGTTGGTCAGTTCAAGCAGTCTGCCGATCGCTGCCGCGCTCTCATTGGTTCCGGTTGAAGTCTGCATGGTGATTTCCTGAATCACACTCATATTTTCTGAAGTACCAATCGCCGCTGTTGCCTGTTGTTTTGCATTGCTGGAAATATTGTTAATCAATTCTGCCAATTGTTGAGATACGGTTTCAATCTGCTCCAGAGAAGCACCGGCATCTTGTGATAAGCGAGCTCCGGAAACCACTTCAGCGGTACTTTGCTCCATGGAACTGATGGCTTCGCTGGTATCACTTTGAATGGTGCGAACCAAAGCATCAATCTGCCGGGTAGCACTGCCTGAACGTTCCGCCAGTCGCTGAACCTCGTCAGCAACCACCGCAAAACCTCGACCGGCTTCACCCGCCATAGCGGCCTGAATGGCAGCATTCAAAGACAGAATATTGGTTTGTTCAGCGATGTCATTGATCAATTCAACGATTTCACCGATTTGTTGGGAGCTTTCACCCAAACGCTTCATGCGTTTGGAGGTTTCCTGGATTTGTTCACGGATGGTATCCATTCCGTGGATGGCTTTTTTTACTGCCCCGTTACCTTGTACGGCGAGGCTTACCGATTGCTTCGCAACTTCAGAAGACTGGCTGGCATTTTCTGAAACCAGTTCGATAGAGGCCGCCATTTGAGTAATCGCCGAGCTGACTTCAGAAATCTGTTGTGCCTGGTGCTCACTGGCGTCGGTTAAGTGTAACGCGGTCGCCTGGGTTTCCTGAGCTGCAGAGGCTACCTGCAATGTCGTTGAGTTAATCTGTGCGACCAGGCTGCGTAATGCATCAATGGTGTAGTTGACGGAGTCAGCAATTGCGCCGGTGATATCTTCGGTCACAGTGGCTGTAACGGTCAGATCACCGTCAGCCAGATCACCCATTTCATCCAGCAACCGCAGAATAGCGTCCTGGTTATGACGATTCTGTAGTTCCATTTCATCCATGGATTGCTTGATTTTGCGTAACGGCTGATAAGCGACCATCAAGGCAAATATCACCGCTAGGATAACGCTTAAACCACTGGCTGCAGCGGTGACCAGGGGATCGGGATAGACCAGAACATATTGTCCGGAAACCAGTAACCAGATACCGGCGAGCGTCAAGCCACTGAAAACAATTATTAAAACAAGGTAAAACAGATTTCTGCCGCTGAGCAGCGATGAAAAAAACAGTTTACTGGTGGCATTCATAGGGCGTGTCCTGAAATAGAATCGTTAAGCGGCTGCATTCAAAAATCTGGGGTCTTCCGCAAGCTTAAGCAGGCTGAAAACATGCCAGTAGGTATCTTGCTGATAAAGTCGACCCTGCAAATATGGTTTCAGATGCAAGTGCTGGCTTGCATCTGCCGGTTCCGGTTGACGTTGAAAATGCTTCAGACCGAAGACTTCATCAACGATCAGACCAGTGAAAAACTCAGGGTGGTTCAAAACAATAACGCGCGTGCGCTTATCTGCAGGAGGGCTGGTACCGTGCAAAAATAAATTCAAATCAATTAACGGTAGAAGATCACCGCGCAGACTGGTTATGCCGGCAACCCAGGGTTGAGATTTGGGAACTGGGGTGATTTGATGCGGCAGTGGAAACACTTCACGGGATTGGCCAAGCGGGATAAGCAGGTGAAGATTATCCAGCCGAAAGCCAATGGCTGTCCAGGCGCCCTCCATATTATCTTGCTGGGACAAGCCCGCAATACGTTGCTGGCTGCGTCGTTCGATATCCTTGAGAGTAGCAATAATATCTTTTGGATTGTCCATTGTGGTCATACTGACACTTCTACCAATTCATTGATTTGCAATATCAGATCTTCCTCTGCAACGGGTTTGCCAAGATAGCCACGTGCACCTTGTCGCATACCCCACATGCGATCAGTTTCCTGGTGTTTGGATGAAACGATCACAATCGGAATATGTGCCGTAGCGCTGTCTTTAGTCAATCGGCGAGTCGCCTGAAAACCATTTAAACCGGGCATTACCACATCCATCAGTATTAGCTGAGGTAACTGGGATTGCGCCATTGCAACTGCCTGCTCGCCATCTGTTGCCACGATCACCTGGTGACCGTTTTTTTCCAACATTTTCTGTAATACATATACTTCTGTTGGCGAGTCATCGGCTATTAAAATTAAAGCCATATAAAACCTAAGCGTCCTTGTTTTTGTTAAGCAAATGCGTCCGTATTGCATCAAGTAAGTCTTCGCGGGTAAATGGTTTTGTCAGATATTGTTCTGCACCGACAACCCGCCCTTTTGCACGGTCAAACAGTCCATCCTTGCTGGATAGCATGACTACCGGGATATCCCGATATTTTGGGTTGTTTTTCACCAGGGCGCAGGTTTGATAACCGTCCAGGCGAGGCATCATGATATCGATAAATATGATATCGGGATGCTGACCACTGATTATTGGCAAAGCCTCAAAACCATTATCCGCAGTGAGAACTTCACAACCTGCTTTCTGCAGCAGGGATTCAGCGCTACGGCGAATCGTTTTACTGTCGTCAATGACCATCACCTTAAGGCCTGAAAATTCTGATAAAGTCTCACTCACAGTCATTTTTACCTACAGCCTGATACATTCGATTAAAATCAACCCTGAAGATAACCCATTTTTGATCGTCAGGCTAGTGACTACTTTCGATGTTAAGGTCTGTTATTCCTTCATTTCTAAACGCATGGCAGAGTATGTATGACTTGAAAATTGCAATCTGTGTCCCATATCACAGTAAATACGGTCTGTTTATCTTTTGTTGTCCCTGGAAGGGCGGGAAAATCGCTTGCAGCAGTGACGGTGATAAAAGATAAACAGCCCTAATTCAGCCAGCCTTATTTTTATTGACTCAGAGAGTTCATCATGACTTCAGCTGTACCGCATCTCATTACTGCCCTGAATGGGCCTTTACTGGAATTGGAATCACATTTACTTGAGCGTCAGGCTGATGTGGAATGCTGGTTACGTGAGCAATGGCTTAAAACTCCCGCACCGTTCTATGCATCGGTTGATTTGCGAAACTCGGGATTTAAACTTGCACCGGTAGACACGAATCTGTTTCCGGCAGGTTTTAACAATCTTAACCCGGCATTTATGCCGCTATGTGTGCAAGCTGCGCAGGCGGCGGTTGAACGACTTTGTCCGAAAGCCCGTCGGGTATTAATCATTGCGGAAAATCACACGCGTAACCTGTTTTATCTGGAAAGCGTGGAAACCTTAAGAGATATTTTTGAAAAAGCCGGCCTGGAGGCGCGCATTGCCAGCTTGCGTGACGATATCAGTGAGGCTATACAGGTCGAATTGCCCTCTGGGAAAACCTGTGAAATTTCACCTTTGGAAAGACAGGGAAATCGCGTTGCGATAGGGGATTTTTCGCCTTGTCTGGTGTTACTCAATAATGATATGTCAAGTGGGCGTCCAGCCATCCTGGAAGGTGTTGAGCAGCAACTTGCGCCTCCACTAAAAGCCGGGTGGGCCACTCGGAAGAAGTCGGATCACTTTACCCACTATTCGATGGTTGCTCATGCTTTTGCTGAGCAAATTGGGATAGATCCTTGGCTGGTATCGCCACTTACATTGCAATGTGGTGAAGTCAATTTTATGGAACGCAGCGGCATGGAGTGTCTGGCACGTAATGTGAACACCTTGTTAACGGCGATTCAGAATAAATACAATCAGTATGGCATTGATCGTGAACCGTTTGTGGTAGTGAAAGCAGATTCAGGCACCTATGGCATGGGTATTATGATGGTGAAAAGTGCTGATGAGTTATTGAACCTGAATCGCAAGCAACGCACTAAAATGTCTTCGGCCAAAGAAGGTCTGGTCGTTGATAATGTATTGGTTCAGGAAGGTGTGTATACCTTCGAAACTCTCGGTGAGGAGGAGGCTGTGGCTGAGCCGGTGATATATATGATGGACCATTTTGTTATCGGTGGCTTTTATCGTGTGCATACAGGCCGTGGCATTGATGAAAATCTTAATGCGCCGGGAATGCACTTCGAGCCCCTGGCGTTTGCCCAGTCCTGTATTACACCGGACAAATTTGATAAGCCGGATGCTGAACCGAATCGCTTTTATGCCTATGGGGTTATTGCGCGACTAGCGTTGCTAGCCGCTGCAAGAGAACTGGCATAATTCAGGCGTTATGCTCACTTAAATAGGCGATAGTCATGGTCTGGTTGTGCAACAGGCTATGGCTATCGTCTTCTCCGGAACAGATTTCACCATTTGAGTAAAAACCGGTAATGCCGGTTTGCATGCCCAGCAGACGCTGAACCGCATACACTTCGTCTGAAACCTGATCTTCCATCACCAGTTTACGACCTACACAGCTGACGCAGATGGCCAGCGCTTTATCGTTAATATCCACTTTTTTCAATAAGATTTGCCGGGCCGCTTCGCTGGCTCCGGCGACCAGCTGATCATGATCGGATTTCAGAAAACGTACGGTTGACCCTTCAGCAATATTGCCGGCAAAGGTCATACTGTTTTCTTTTTCGTTAATCGACAGCAAGGTTCTTATGACATTAACGTTTTTGTCATCCATGATGGCGAACGGAAAATTAAGACCCGAAGAAGGCAGTTCGCTGGCATAGTAGCCGATATACATTTTATAAAGCGGTAAGGCTGGTTTGTTATCCATTTCATAGACCACATTTTTAATGGCCTTGGTGATACGTCTTGGCGGGCCGTAAGGTTTCCAGCCACCTAATGCGCCACTGGTCACAATAGCGTCTTTGCCATAAATTCCTACAGCAATGACAATGCGATCCTGGATTTGATCATTATTCAGTAACAGAGTCTTGCTAAATTTGGCATCATCGCCAGCCAGACCGCCGGTAATAGGAGTGTTGGGCAATACTTCCTGCAGACCTTCAACCAGTTCTGAACCGTTAACATTAAGGCCATCGCTGAGAACAAATACACCTTTTAAATCCGGAGCGACTAATTCATTGGCGATTTGGGCACCTAAAGCATGTGATTGCTCCATGCTGTTGACGGGTTTGCAGATGAAGCGAAGCTGGCTGCGCTGCCACTGCATGGCGGTAATATGTACGCTGTCATCAAACACGCCATCTCCGGTAATTTCACCGGAAGTGGTGCAACCGATAATTTGGGCATTGGGGTAGCGTTTCTGTAACTGGCTGGCAAAATTGCGTTCGCTGAAACGATTAACGGAGCCGAAAACCAAAACCCAATTTGCTTCACTCAATGTCGATGCAGATGAGAGTTTGTTAAAACCGCTTTTGGTAGGTAAATGTTCCTGTACAAACTTCATTTTATTAAACCCAACATCCTGAAATTTAAATGAATCATTAGCATCCTTGTTCTATGTGTTCAAAAAACATCAGCCGATACTACATCAGATTGTCTGATACTGGGAGTAGCTTGATTCAAAATGTGAACTGATTTGCACAAATCTGGCGCATAAAAAAGCCCTGAGCGCCTATTCCGCGTCAGGGCTTTCGAGTAAAAAAAAGTTTTTAACCAGCCAGTTTCTGTTTAAGGATATCGTTGACCTGTCCTGGATTGGCTTTGCCTTTTGAGGCTTTCATAACCTGTCCCACAAAAAAGCCGAATACCTGTTCTTTACCATCACGATATTGCTGTAATTGATCGGGATTAGCGGCAATCACTTCATCAATCATTGCTTCGATGGCACCGGTATCGGTGACTTGCTTAAGACCTTGAGCTTCAATCACGGCATCGGCATCAGCGCCTTTACCATTCCAGATGGCTTCAAACACCTGCTTGGCGATTTTACCGGAGATAGTATTGTCCTGAATGCGAAGTAATACGCTGCCCAGTTGGGCTGCAGAGACCGGAGATTCAGTGATGTCGAGACCCGCTTTATTCAATGCGCCGGAGAGATCCCCGATGACCCAGTTGGCACATTGTTTGGGATCTTTATTGCCTGTCGCGACAAGCACGGCTTCATAATAATCAGCCAGTTCACGGCTGCTGGTCAGTACGCTCGCATCATATCTTGATAAGCCCATTTCACTTACAAAACGATCGCGTTTCTCGTTGGGCAATTCCGGTAAAGTGGCACGAACCTGTTCAATCAAGCCTTCATCTAAAACCAAAGGCAATAAGTCAGGATCCGGGAAGTAACGGTAATCATTGGCTTCTTCCTTGCTCCGCATGGAGCGGGTTTCATTTTTATCCGCATCATACAGACGGGTTTCCTGAACCACTGCGCCGCCGGATTCAATCACATCAATCTGTCTTTCAACTTCAATATTGATGGCACGTTCGACATTACGGAATGAGTTGATATTTTTCAGTTCAGCCCGGGTACCGAATTTTTCCTGACCTTTGGGACGTACGGAAACGTTGGCATCACAGCGGAATGAGCCTTCCTGCATATTGCCATCACATATTTCCAGATAACGTACCAAAGAGTGGATTTTTTTCATATAAGCAACAGCTTCTTTAGCGCTGCGCATATCGGGTTCGGAAACGATTTCCAGTAAAGGCGTCCCAGCGCGGTTCAGATCGATCCCGGTTTGACCGTGAAAATCTTCATGCAAGGATTTCCCGGCATCTTCTTCAAGATGGGCACGGGTGATGCCAATAATTCTCTCACTGCCGTCTTCCATTTCGATGGTGATTTGGCCTTTGCCAACGATTGGCAATTCAAACTGACTGATTTGGTAGCCTTTCGGCAAGTCTGGATAAAAATAGTTTTTGCGGGCAAATACTGAACGATCGGCAATTTCGGCATCAACCGCTAAACCGAATTTGACCGCCATACGAACAGCTTCTTTATTCAATACCGGCAGTACTCCCGGTAATCCAAGATCAACAGCACATGCCTGAGAGTTCGGTGCCGCACCGTAGGCAGTGGCTGCTCCGGAGAAAATTTTCGTTTTGGTTGCAAGTTGGGCGTGGATCTCTAGCCCGATAACAACTTCCCATTCCATAATTGACGGCCTGAATTTAAGTGATTAAAACTTCGAATTGTAGCAATTATTCACGCAGACTCAGAATTTTCCAGTCGCGCTGTCGTGCAATTTCGGCCAATGTTTCATCCGGATCCACCGCGATGGGGGTCTCGACCTGCTCCAGCAAAGGCAGATCATTGTGTGAATCACTGTAGAAATAACTGCCTGCAAGGTTATGCTGATGTTCGGTTAACCAATGTTGTAAACGGACAACTTTGCCATGCTGAAATGACGGAACACCCTGTACCTGACCGGTATAGCGCCCATCAACCATTTCCGGATCGGTGGCAATCAGATGGTCGATACCTAATATTTCAGCTATTGGCTTGGTTAAAAAACTGTTCGTTGCAGTAATGATCAGCAGGGTATCACCCTGCTGGCGATGGTATTCAATCAACTCGCGGCCTTTTGGCAGAATAATCGGCATGATTTTCTGTTGCAGGTACTCGGCACGCCAACTCAGCAAGTTCTGCATACTGTTTTTTGCCAGCGGTTCAAACACAAACTGCAGGAAGGCATTGATATCCAGCTGTCCTGCCTGATAGTCATGATAATAAGCCAGATTAGTGTCGTGGTAACTCTGCGGATCGACGATGCCATTTTCCGCCAAATAGCGCCCCCACAAATAATCACTGTCGCCGCCGAGTAAGGTATTGTCTAAGTCAAATATTGCTAAAGCCATTGTAACTGGTCATGTCCCGATAAATTGAGCGCCTATTGTAAGACAAAATGCGTTGCATCCTCATGTCTCATTCACTAATCTAAACTTATTATAAATAATTATGCTGGCGGCCCGTGCTTATCATTGCCCCCGGCGAGAGATTGAACCGTGATAGACAAAGATGGCTTCAGAGCCAATGTGGGGATTATCCTCTGCAATGACCTTAACCAGGTGTTGTGGGCGCAACGTGCTCAGCATGATTCATGGCAGTTTCCCCAGGGTGGCATTAAAACCAATGAAACGCCGGAGCAGGCCGCCTTCCGTGAATTGACGGAAGAAATTGGTCTGGGCCGTGAACATGTTGAGCTGTTGGCTACTACCCGGGGATGGTTGCGTTATCGCTTGCCCAAGCGTTATTTAAGGTATGGCAACAAACCCTTGTGTATCGGTCAGAAGCAGCGCTGGTTCCTCATGCGTTTTACCGGTGATGAAGCCGATGTCAGACTGGATCTGCATGAAAAACCCGAGTTTGATGATTGGCGCTGGGTAGATTACTGGACGCCCGTCGAGGAAATTGTATTTTTCAAACGGCGGGTATACGAAAAAGCTCTGCATGAATTTGCGCCACTGCTATTTCCTGAATACCGTAAACGGGCCGGTAATCGTGACCCGTCAGCTGGTTAATTCAGTTGCTTACGAAATACGCTGGAATTACGTTGATAGTTATATAACGCCTGTTTTTGCATAGGTAAGTCACTGATTGCAGAGGGCTGAAAGCCATGTTCGATAAACCAGTGTGCAGTCTGAGTTGTCAGCACATAAAGCGTATTCCACCCTGCCGTTTTAGCCTGTTTTTCCAACACGGTCAGTAACTGTTTGCCACGGCCTTGATGACGGTAGTCTGTGGATATCGCCATGCAGGCCAATTCCGCTGCATTGTTTTCCGGATAAGGGTATAACGCAGCACAGGCGACAACCGTGCCATCACGCTCCATCACCGTGAAATGATCAATTTCCCTTTCCAGTAATTCCCGAGAACGTTTGACAAGTACTCCGCTTTGTTCCAGAGGTTGCAGTAATTCCAGAATGCCACCGACATCTTCAATATTTGCCTGACGTGTGGTTTCAAACGAAGTGGCACTGATTAACGTACCAGCACCATCCCGGCTGAATAATTCCTGCAACAAGGCACCATCAATCGAACGGTCCAGCAAATGTACCCTGGAAACACCTGCTTTACAGGCGTTGACAGCCGCACTTAATGACGGGTGATCGTAATCTTTTGCCTGTTGCAGCGTAATTTCCCGGGGCAATTGCTCATTGCTCTGACCAATAAATATAAGTTTGTCGGCTTGTAAGCGCGTGGCCGCTGCGGTGGCAATCGCCTCGGCAGATAAATTAAAGATTTCGCCAGTAAGTGAATATCCCAGCGGCGGTAGCAGTACCAGATTGCCATTAGTCAATTGCTGTTGAATACCTTCAGCATCAATACGTCTGACTTCACCGGTATGTCCCAGATCAATACCATCAATAATGCCAGCGGGGCGGGCGGTGACCAGATTTCCACTGACACAGCGAATCCGTGAATCGGCCATAGGGGTGTGTGGCAGGCCAAACGAAAGTTTGGATTCAATAGCGATACGTAATTCCCCCACCACCCCACGGGCGATCTGCAGACTGGCATCATCCGTAATCCGCAGGCCACGATGATATTTCACTGCAATATTGCGTTTCTCACATTGCGCTTCGATTTGAGGCCGTGCACCAAATACCAGTACCAGTCGAATATCCAGACTATTCAGAATCGCCAGATCATGGATCAGATGATCAAAATTATCTGCTGCGACCGTTTCACCATCAAAAGCAATGACAAAAGTTGCGCCACTGTGGGCGTGAATATACGGTGCAGCCGCTCTGAACCATGAGGTTGTGGTCGCGAAATGAGCGTCTGCAGGTTGTTGTGATGATGAATTCATAATGTCTTTTTATCGTAGTCTCACCACGCTTGCCAAGTTGCGTGTAAAATCCCGTGGTTAAACTGATGTCATTCCGTTGTTGTAGTGTGTCCATCAGTCTCAATTATAGTTGGAGAAAATCAATGCCTGAATATCGTTCAAAAACTTCTACTGCTGGCCGTAATATGGCGGGCGCCCGTGCTTTATGGCGGGCCACAGGCATGAAGGATGATGATTTCAGCAAGCCTATTATAGCGATTGCGAACTCATTCACACAGTTTGTTCCGGGCCATGTTCATTTGAAAGATCTGGGTCAGTTAGTCGCGCGTGAAATTGAACGGGTTGGTGGTGTTGCGAAAGAATTCAATACGATTGCGGTCGATGATGGTATCGCTATGGGTCATAGCGGCATGCTTTACAGTTTGCCATCGCGTGAAATTATTGCCGACTCGGTTGAATATATGGTCAATGCGCATTGTGCTGATGCCCTGGTGTGCATCTCCAACTGCGACAAGATTACCCCCGGAATGCTAATGGCAGCATTACGTTTGAATATTCCAGTAGTGTTTGTTTCCGGTGGCCCGATGGAGGCCGGTAAAACCAAATTGGCCGGGCAGGATGTCAAACTGGATCTGGTCGATGCCATGGTGCAGGCGGCAGATGATAATGTCAGTGATGAAGATGTTGCTCAGGTTGAGCGTAGTGCATGTCCAACCTGTGGTTCCTGCTCGGGTATGTTCACAGCCAACTCAATGAACTGTCTGACAGAAGCGCTTGGTTTGTCATTGCCGGGGAACGGTTCCTTGCTGGCGACTCATGCTGATCGCCGCGAACTGTTTCTGGAAGCAGGTCGGCGTATCGTCGATCTGGCAAAACGTTATTACGAAAATGATGAAGAAGATGTCCTGCCTCGTGCTATCGCCAGCAAAGCGGCATTTGAAAATGCGATTGCGCTGGATATTGCCATGGGCGGTTCCACCAACACCGTTTTGCATTTACTGGCTGCGGCGCATGAGGGTGAAGTGGATTTCACTATGGCGGATATCGACCGGATGTCCCGCAAGATTCCGAATCTATGCAAGGTAGCCCCGGCGACCAATAAGTATCACATGGAAGACGTGCATCGTGCCGGTGGTGTGATTGGCATCTTGTCTGAACTGGCTGCCGGAGGATTGTTACATACCGAAGTACCAACCGTGCACAGCAAAACGATGGCCGAAGGGCTGGCTTTGTGGGATGTGGCACGCAGTGATCACCAGCCTGCGCAATTACGTTATCTGGCCGGACCTGCCGGAATACCAACCCAAACAGCATTTAGTCAGGATTGCCGCTGGCCTTCTTTGGATCTGGATCGTGAAGAGGGTTGTATTCGTAATGTTGAGCATGCCTACAGCAAAGACGGAGGTTTGGCAGTCTTGTTTGGCAATCTGGCCGAAGAGGGCTGTATTGTCAAAACCGCTGGTGTTGATGAGTCAATACTTAAATTCTCTGGTCCGGCGCGTATCTTTGAATCGCAGGATCATGCTGTGACCGCCATTCTGACGGAACAGATTCAGGCTGGTGACGTGGTACTGATTCGCTATGAAGGCCCGAAGGGCGGGCCGGGTATGCAGGAAATGCTGTACCCGACCAGCTATCTGAAATCCAAGGGGCTTGGCAAACACTGTGCGTTGCTGACCGATGGCCGATTCTCGGGTGGTACTTCTGGCTTATCTATTGGTCATGCCTCACCGGAAGCGGCAGAAGGGGGCAATATTGGTCTGGTCGAAGAGGGCGATATGATTCACATTGATATCCCAAATCGCAGCATCAATGTTGATTTAACTGATGCCCAGCTGGCGGAAAGACGTATTGCGATGGAACAACGCGGTGAAATGGCCTGGAAACCGGTTAACCGTGAACGTAAAGTCAGCCTTGCTCTACAGGCTTATGCCGCTTTGACGACCTCTGCGGCCAAAGGCGCAGTACGTGATGTGGAGCAGCTGAAACGCCGTTAAGAGATTAAAAAAACTAACCACAGAGACGCAGAGGGCACAGAGGTTTAAAAAATATATCCGCAGATTACGCAGATTTTCGCAGATGAAAAAAATGAGTAGAGTTAGCTTTTTCATGGGCAAATTTAGTGCTGATTATCTGACTTGATCGTGCTTAATCAATCAAGAGCACTGAAGCGAGCGTTTAGTTTTCTGGAGTGATATCTGAAAGAGACTTGAAAAACAGCCGCTTTAATCTGTGCAAATCTGCGTAATCTGCGGATATTTTCATTTTAGCCTGGAGGTTTTAAAGAGACCTCGGTGCCCTCTGTGTCTCTGTGGTTAATTCTAAAATCTAAATCTGCTGAGCATAAAGTTTTTGATAAATACCGTGTTCCTGAATCAGGCTGTCATGATCGCCATCGGCGATGATTTCACCGCCATCAAACACCACAATGCGATCTGCCTGGCGAACAGCACTTAACCTATGCGCGATTATTATGGTCGTGCGGTTTTTCAGGTAATCCGCCAAGGCGATATGCAGATGGTGTTCGGTATTGCTATCGAGGGCCGAGGTGGCTTCATCGAGAACCACCACACTTGGGTTCATCAATGCCATTCTTGCCACGGCCAGTCGCTGGCGTTGTCCACCTGAGAGTTTGACACCTGAACGTCCAACCAAGGTATCCAGACCTTTCGGCATCGCCTGAATGACATCTTCAATCTGTGCGATTTGAATTGCCTGCCAGATAACCTCATCAGGGTAATCTCGTCCCAGCGTAATATTCTCCCGCACGGTGTCATTAAATAAAGCCGGGTGCTGTAAGACCGTCGCCACATGCTCACGCACGCCTTCCAGTCCGATTTCACTGACCGGCACCTCATTGAAATACACCATGCCTTTATCCGCCGGATATAACCCCAGCAACACATTAACCAGTGTGGATTTACCGGCACCACTTGCACCCACCAGAGCGACTTTTTCGCCGGCTTTGATATCCAGTGAAACTCCACTGAGCACCGGATTATTTTCGTCATAACTGAAATGCAGGTTTTCAATCCGAATACTGCTGGCCTGGCCGTCCACAAACGGATTAGTTTTGGCTGGATAAATCACTTCCTGTTTTAACGAAAACAATTTGTTTAGTCGGGTAACAGCAGCGCCGGCAGCATAAAATGCGTACTGGATATTCAGCACTTCCTGCACCGGTCCCATCATGAACCAGAGATAACCAAACACGGCAAACATCTGACCGATACTCAGATCAGAAAAGACTACCATCCACATGCTTACCGCACGAAAAATATCAAACCCAAACAGGAAAATGACAAAGGATATTCGGTTCGCAGCATCACTCTTCCAGGCATAATCAGTGGCATGCTTGCGTACTCCGCGAGCCCGATCGATCACTCGTAGAAAATAATGTTTTTCACGATTGGCTGCACGGATCTGCTGAATGGCATCAAGTGTTTCGGTCAGACTTTGCTGAAAAACCTCTACTGCCGTGTTTTCATTTTTTTTCAGATTTTTAACGTGCTTACCGACGCGCATGGTGAAATAAATCACCAGCGGATTCATAAACAGAATCAGTAACGCCAGTTGCCAGTGGAGAAACAGCAGGATCACAGCGGTGCCGATAATACTCAGCACAGCAACGATAAACCGGCTGATGGTATTACCGATAAAGTTATCAATCACCTCAATATCGGTGACAAAATGCGATGAAATACCACCACTGCCGCGGGTTTCATATTCGCTGATGGCGATTCTTCCCAGCCGTTTGATCAGCTGTCGGCGAATTCGAAAGGTAATGCGTTTGGCAATAATGGTGAAATAGCGTGACTGCAACACGTTTAAAACCAATGACGCCAAACGTAATACCAGTGTCAGGATCAACATTGCGCTAATGAAAAGAATAGGACCGTGCCAGTGTTCTGGGGTAAACGAGGAGATAAACGCCACAGCAGTACCGGGTTGGTCCAGCAGGACTTCATCCACCATTATCGGTAACAATAAGGGAACTGGAACCGCACAGATAGTGGCAAAGAGCGCGATCAGGTTGGCTTTTATCAGATGCTTTTTATAACTCAACGCCTGTTTGAGTATGCCTTTAAGCTGATAGCTGGTTTCTGTGCTCATGGATGTTCGTCAATTCAATTTCGTTCGTTGGGCGGGAATGAATGGGATCGTTATGCCAACATTAGACCAGTATTTGCTGGCCATGTCGGTTAAAAAACAGTTCAGGTTGGTAACCCCATATTTTCATTACGGTTTCAGGTTTAAGCACCTGCGGTGGAGATCCCTGGGCGATTAATTCACCCTGATGTAATAGCCACACTTTGTCAGCATAGCGGCTTGCTTGGTTCAAATCATGCAAAATACTGATCACCGCAAAACCATTTTCCTGACAAAGCGATTTTACCAAATTCAATAACTGATGTTGCTGTCCCAGATCCTGTGCCGAAGTTGGCTCATCCAGTAATAATAATGGGGCAAGTTCTGCCTGCGACAGTTGCAACAACACTCTGGCCAATTGTACCCGTTGTCGTTCCCCACCCGACAGGCTGGTATAAAGCCTGTCAGCAAATTGCCAGGTATCGGTCGCCTGCATCCACTTTTGAACGGCATGATTAATCTCACGAATATTCAGGCTGAGTGGTGTGGCACCTATCGCAACGACCTCCTGCGCCTTGAATGGAAAAGATAACTGGCTGGCCTGGGGCAATACACCCAGGTGTTTGGCCAGTCGTTGTCTGTGCCAGTATTCTAAAGATTTGCCATGCAGATATATCTGACCTTGGCTGGCTGACCATTCACCACAGATGGTTTTGATTAAACTGGATTTACCCGCGCCATTCGGGCCTAACACCGCAATGAGCTCGCCAGAAACCAAACTGGCTGCTGGTAAATTCAGAATTTGGTGGTGTTCCTGTTTAACAAGCAGGTTTTCGATAGTGAGCATAAGCAGGCTTATAAAGTACTGAGGCGTTTACGTTGCTGGATCAGCAAAAAAGCAAAGAAGGGCGCACCGATTAATGCGGTCACCAAACCTACCGGTAATTCGGCAGGAGCCAGCAACACTCTGGCACCAATATCTGCTATCAATAACAATACTGCTCCGGTGAGCGCGGATAATAGCAGTAATAATCGATGATCCGGGCCCATGGTCATACGCACCAGATGGGGCACCACCAGACTGATAAAACCGATAATGCCGGTGGCTGAAACGGCAATGCCAATGCCGATTGCGCTGACCACAATCAATTGTAGTTTTAATTTCTCGACATTGATGCCCAGATGGCGGGCTTCGGCTTCGCCCAGCAGAAAGGCATTTAATGCTGGTGCCTGAGTTTGGTAAAACAATAAAAGGCAAAGGCAGGTCATTGCGGACAGCCAGATAGATGTATTGTTTGCGCCGTTCAGCGTACCCATACCCCATAAGGTCAGCTCGCGTAACGCCATATCATTGGCGATATAGGTCATAAAACCAATGATTGCCCCGCTAAAAGCGGCAACTGCAACTCCCGCCAGCAACAGAATCAATACCGAAGTCCCCCCATTTTGAGATTGCGCCAGCCGATACACCAGTAAGGTGGTTATCAAACCGCCCAGAAATGCCGCTACAGGTGTTGTCAGATAGCTGAGCGAAGCCGGTAACAATACGATGGCAATGGCCGCGCCAAGCCCCGCACCGGAAGAGACACCAATAATGCCGGGATCGGCTAAGGGATTACGGAATAGTCCCTGGGTGACAGCACCACAAAGGGCTAATAACGCACCGATAAAGATAGCGAGTAAAGTTCGTGGCCAGCGTAACTCCCAGATAATGGCGGTTTGAAAGGCATTTAACTGACTCAGTTCACTGCCGAAAAACTTATCTAGTATGCTCAATAAGCTTTGTTTTGCAGGCAAGGTCATTGGACCCAGCATGATCGATAACAACACCGTTACCAGCAATAACATGACCATCATCAGCCAGATGCTTCGGCGCCAGCCATGCAAGCTGGCAGGTAAATATTTGGCATAACTCATCGTGCTGAGGAATAAATAATGGCTGCCAGCTGATCGGCCTGTTTTACCGCAGTTATGCTCAGTCCTGCGATTAACTTACTGGCATCAATACTGATAATGTGCCTGTTTTGGCCGGCAGCAGTATTTTTCAGCAAAGGATAGCGAGACAACAGCTGCTCCGTTTCCGGTGCGCCATTACTGCGGTTTCCAACCAGAATGACATCGGGATTCATTGCCAGAACAGATTCCAGCGACACTGACTGATAACCATTAAATTCGCTGATATTTTGACCATCAAGCACATTGATGAGGGCATGACCAACCGTGTCACGTCCAGCCTGTGATAATCCCCGATCATTCAAATCCAGCAGAAACACCATTTTTAAATTTGATCCATTGAGATGATCGGTGATGGCGGTTTCCATTCGCTGAATATCGACGATTAATTGCTGACCGGTTTTTTCGCGATCCAGTGCTTTGGCTAAGTACTGAATATTACTGCGAAGGTCCGCAATGGTTTGCGGACTGTTGAGCTGGATAAAGTTAATCTGTGCATTTTGAATGGCTTTTACAGTGGGAGCAGGCCCTGTATGGTCGCTGCCCACAATCAGATCCGGTTGTAAGGATAAAATCGCTTCGGCCGACAACGCACGGTGATAGCCGAGTTGTTTAACATGATGACTTTTGAGTAATGGCTCACTGGTGATATCGGTGGCGATAATGTTGGAGCCAACCCCCAAGGCCAGCAAAATTTCTGTGGCATTGCTATCAACACTGATGATTTTTTTATCGGCATGAACCGGCTCAGCCATCGTAATTTGAGCCGTTAACAGTAATAAAACGCCGTAAAATAGTTTTCTCATATTAAGACGAGAAAATGTAGATTGAGACATGAATAGCTCCAAGCAGGGTAAATCAGTTTCGGGCTCGTTATTGAAGAACGCCATGAGCAAATGCAGAAGTTTAACCACAAATAAATAATTTGTTAAGTTAAATCTAAATGATAATCGTTATTATTTACATGTTGTGTGAGGTGTGATAATTTTCCCAGCCTGATGCCGTAATTCTTATCTGCAAATCAATTTTTTGAACGTTAAGGCGATCTTTACTGAGGAAATAATGAACACACAACGTAAAACCCTCCCTACCCTGATTCAGTATGTGCTTTTGCTTAGTCCGCTACTGGTATCAACCAGTCACGCCCAAACGCCTTTGCAAATGGAAGAAATCAAGATCACTGCAACACGTAATGCAGAGCAGCAAGACTTGCAGAGTCGCAATATCACGGTCATTGATAAAGCTGAACTGGATCAGGTTCAGGCGACTTCTGTGCCACAGACGGTAGCTCATCTGCCCAATGTCACGCTGAGCGGTGGGCCAAGGGAAGATGTTCAGAATGTGAATATCCGTGGTTTGGGAGATAACCAGGTATTACAGCTGGTGGATGGGGTCAGGCAGAACTTTATGTCAGGCCATCGCCCGACCTATTTTCTGGACCCGGAATTAATCAAAAATGTCGAAGTAGTGAAAGGACCGAGTAGTGCGTTGTGGGGGTCAGGTGCCCTGGGCGGCGTAATTTCACAAAACACCATTCATGCGGCTGATTTGCTGGGAACCAGTGATTTTGGCGGTTTTATCAAGCAGGGTTATCACAGCAACAGTGATAAATGGTTGACCACCTCAGCACTGGCTGGACGAGGTGATAATCTCGACTGGCTGGTTTCTGGTTTTTATCGTGATGGTAATGACCTGGAACTGGGCAATGGGAAGAATCTCGAGGGTTCTGCATCACGTGATAAAGGTTTGATGGCGAAAGTAGACTGGTTTATTGATGATGCACAAACCGCGACATTTAATCTGCGAACTTCCGAGGTGAATGGCGAGATTCCTTCGAATGGCGCAGCCAATGTGGGATCCTCTAATTTTATGATTCACCGCGAAAATCAGACTGATCATGCTGCAGTGGATTATCGTCTGAATCCAGACAGTAACTGGCTTAATGCCCAGCTGATGCTGTACTGGAACAATACCGAAATGCAGGAATATCGCTTATCAGATCGACGTGCTGATCGGACTGAGATCGAAACGCTTGGCTTAAATCTGAATAACCGAACTGAGCTGGGTGACATTAGTTTTATCTATGGTGTGGATGGCTATCAGGATAAGTTAACTAGTAGCCGTGCTGGGTTAAATCGTCCTACACCGCCAAATGCCACAACCGAAGTTTGGGGAGCATTTACCGAAGTTCATATTCCGTTTGCCGAAGCTTGGCGACTAGAACTTGGCAGTCGTTATGATTATTTCAGCACTGAGGCTAAAAATTTAAATAATGATCGTAGTGATAATGCGCTTTCACCCTCAGTCGCTTTGGTATGGCAAACCACAGATAAGTTGAATCTGACCTTACGTTATGATGAAGCTTTCAGGGCACCAACTGCTGAAGAGCTTTATACAACCGGAACACATTTTTGTATTACTTCCACTGCCTGTAATACCTTTATTCCCAATGCTGATCTGAAACCAGAAGAATCTCAAAATATTGAATTCATTGCTGACTTTAATACGCAGAATGTTTTTACTCAACAAGATCGCTTTGGCATCAATGGGGCATTGTTTTATAACAATATTGATAATTTTATTGAGCAAACAGTTGATAACCCTGTTTTCTCAGCTTTACCTTTTCCACCTTTTTTCAGTGTAGATGCTGGTCATACCACTTATAACAACGTTGATGAGGCTCGTTTAAAAGGCTTTGAGCTAACATTTAACTATGGTCTAAATGATTTTAATGCTGCATTGTCGTACGGACAGACCCGTGGTAAAGATAAACAGACTGGTGAGAAACTGAGCGGTATCCCAGCAGATAAATGGGTATTGGATCTGAGTCAGCGCTTTATCAATCGCAGTGTTAAAACAGGTCTAAGAGTCAGTCATGTTGAAACTCAGAACCGAACTCCCTCCGGAGATAGCCGTGATTATGATCGCTATACTCTGGCCGATATTTATGCGACATGGGAACCAGTTACCATGCCCAACCTAAAACTTGATCTCAGCGTGAATAATCTGACCGATCAATATTACCGTGTGGCCTTTCAGGAGCTTTATATGCCGGGACGTGATGTAAGATTAGCCGTACGCTATCAGTTCTAATGCGGAGTAGATTTATGCAACAGGAACCAGCAGTAACAGCAGTCTCAATAATGCCGGGACAAAATGCGCAACAATTACTGGAACAGATTAGCGATTGGGGTTCGATGACCACGATAGTGATTCATGGTGGTAGTGTATTCGAATTTACCGGTCCTTTTCCAAAAGCAACAGTGGCAGAAGGATTCTATAACCTTAAAGCTGACAGTAACGGTTTTCATGGCCATCTTAATCTGCAGAAAGTTGAGCAAATCAGCTTTCAGACCAAACCCCATCGAGGTCGCGAGAGTTATGCCTTTGTGTTTGAGGATGTAAACAGTGAAGTGATCTTTAAAGTGTTTCTCGGTCGCGATGAACGAGGTGAATTAATCGCATCACAACGCGAAAAGTTTTATCAGTTAATGCAGCAATATCAGCTGTCAGGACATTCCGATGAAGAATAAAGGTTTGGAACAACAGATCAGCGATGAAATCATGATGATGGTCAACAGCCGTAAAACGTTAATGCTGTCGACGCTTGATGAAAATAATCACCCTTATGCATCCTATGCAGCATTTGCGGTAGGACGTGATTGTCTCTATGTATTACTCAGCGATATTGCTGTGCATGGTGTGAATCTGCGGATTCATCCACAGGCATCCGTGCTGATTATCGAAGATGAGGATTCGGCTATTGAATTGTTTGCCCGGTTACGGGTGAGCTACCAGATAGAGGCGGAATGGATTCAGGTCGATTCAGATGCCTGGAATGTGGGCATCGCCTTATTAACTGAACGTCATGGGCAGCGAATTACCAATCTGAGTCAATTAAGTGATTTTCGTCTGTTTAAGCTGAAGCCGAAAGGGGGACGTTATGTGAAGGGGTTTGGCAAAGCGTATCAGATTGATGGTGGCACGCTGGCAGGTAAGAACCTTGAGCATTTGCGCGATGGCCATAAAAAACGTGAAGTGGTGGTCAAACCATCCGCATCAGAATAAAAATAGCGCTGTGAATTCACAGCGCTATTTTATGGTGTCGTTTAGAAATTCCCCCACGAGCTTTTCTTGCGCATCCTCAGGCTCGGCATAATCAGGCCAATGATTATTCCACCAAATAACACGGCGGCACCAATTAAAAACCAGTTTTTTGCATCATTGTCCTTCAGGGTATTGTTTTCAATCACGATAGACTGAATCTCATGATCAATTTGCTGCAACCGTTCCTTTAATTGACGATTTTCGTTTTCCAAAGCCACAGCATTAGAGGCTGTACGACGTATATCATCCAGCTCCTTGCTCAGGCGTTGAGCGGTCTCTTTCAGGGTCATATTTTGCTCATCAGCCTCTGAGGTTTGTGAGCTGAGTTGTGCTAATTCTTCTTTATATCCGGTGACTTCCAGTTCAAGGTTGGCAATACGCTGTTCTTTGGCGGCTAATTGTTCACGCGCGCTTGGATTATTGTTTAAATAACGTGATAACACCCAGCCTTCGATACCATCATTGGTGCGTACTTTTGAATAGCCTGAGGGATCATTTTCCAATACCGTCAGTTCGGTGCCGGATTTCAGCATTTTTCGAATACCAAACTCCAGTCCCTGGCCATTACGCATGGTAATTTCCAATTCATCTGAAACATAACGGGTTGTCTGGGCAGCACTGATCCCCGGCAGTAATATCGGAGTGGCAAAAAGCAGCAGTGTGATAATCAGTTTTTTCACGTGTGAATCCGGCATTAAATTTAAAGCGTCATTCTAGCAGAAGCTATAAGACTGATTTCAAGTGCAGATAAGAATCATTATTAGGTTTTAATATGAGTTAATGGTTTTGTCATACAAGCTTGATAGGCTGATCAGCTAATCGAATGAGGTGGTTTATGGAAAAGTTCAGAATAATGTTTTTGTGCACAGGAAACTCCTGTCGATCGCAAATGGCAGAAGGCTGGGCCAGATTTCTGGGGGGCGATGAGATTGAAGTTCGCTCTGCCGGTATTGAAGCGCATGGCCAGAATGCCCAGGCAATAAAGGTAATGGCCGAAGCCGGTATTGATATCTCACAACAGGAATCAATCCGAGTAAATGGTGAAATGCTGGAGTGGGCCGATTTACTGGTGACGTTATGTGAGAATGCTGACGAGCAATGTCCAGTGGTCAGTCCGCATACGCTACGCTTGCATTTACCCTTGACCGACCCGGCAAAGTATCGTGGTACTGAAGAAGAGATCCTTGCCGAGTTTCGACTGACCCGGGAAAAAATCAAGCAACGTGTTAATTATGTTCTGCAGCAATTAAACAAATCAGCTGTGAATGCCCGTTAAATATTAAGCCGCTTCCTGCAACTTATCTGGCTTAAATCGCCTCAGAAAAAGGCTGGCAATCTGATAGATTAAGTTGATAAAGACTGTTACCCGGAATTTTCTTCGCTTTGGATTTGGCCTTGGTGGCATGCTCTGCCAGATCCGCTTCATCAACCAGATAACTAAAATCACTAATGGTGACAGCGCCGATTGACAAGCTGAGCAATGGATAGAACACCCGTTGCCCATAGCGATCCTGCGCCTCAATGCCTCCTTGACGGAGATGTTCTTCAGTATAGAGCTCCGGATACAACAGTTCGAAATCGTGAAGCATTCTCTGGCAACGTTTCTGCCAGTCAGTGCTGTCAAATATTATAATAAAATCATCACCACCGACGTGACCGAGAAAGTCCATGTCATGATCAATGTGCTGACTGAGAATTCTGGCGGTTCTGGTGATGACTTTATCGCCCTTGTTATACCCATAGGTGTCGTTGTAGGGTTTGAAGTTATCCAAATCAAAATAACAAACCGTCGCGTGACGTTTCTGACCGATAGCCTGTTGGATATGCTCATTAAGTGGGACATTTCCAGGCAGTCCGCTCAAGGGATTGGCATAACGCGCAATCGTCAACTGTAAATCCGTTATTTGTCTTAACAAATCAATCAAACTGCCGACACCACGGTAATAGCCGTGTTCACTAATGATGAATACACTGTGTTGATGAGCTGAATTCTGACTGGTAATTTGCTGACTGAGTTTTTTCAGTGTCAGAGAGGTTTCTGCAATAATTGGCTTCTTATCCATAAACAAGCGGATAGGTTTCCGGCCATACAAGTCGCGTCCATATCGGCTGGCATAAAGGGTCAAAAATTCATCCCGCCAGACGATGCCGGCAATCGTATTGTTCTCATTCAAAACGGGTAATGCCGCCAGATTCATCTCATTTTGAAAACGCTCGCCCACATATTCAAAATCATGGTAAGTTCGAAGCGGTGTCAATTGGGTCAGCAAGCTCACCACCAGTGAATCTGAGCGTGGTACCCCCGAAGGGATTTTTTCTCTTGGTTCACGCTTGGCAAATAGCGATGCTGGCAGTTGACGCTTCGGGGTAGCTGTAGGCCGGGAAAAATAATAGCCCTGGACAAAATGCATTTCCATGGATTGTGCCACCAGATATTCTTCACGCACTTCAACGCCTTCACCGATCACACGGCAATTGCTGCTGAGGGCGATATCAATCATCGATTGCACAAACTGTTTTTTCTGCTGATCTTCATGAATATTCTGCATGAAGTGTCGATCCAACTTGACGAAGTCAGGCTTCAATTCTGACCAGGTACGCAGTCCCGAATAACCTGCACCTAAATCATCAATTGCAATGGAAAAACCCATATCACGATAGTGAGCAGTCGCTTCACGCATCAGATCGTAATCATCAATTGGATACTGCTCGGTTAATTCAATAACAATTTGTTCGGCGGGAATTCTGGCTTGCTTAAGAAATTTTGCCGTCAGACCATGTGGATAATCGGGTTGTAATAACGCTGACGGAATCGTGTTGATAAAAAGTTTGGCATTCAGGTCAAGCTCACCAAAACGGCTAATGGCGATTTCTCTGCACAGCAAATCCAGCTCAGCCAGGCGACCATGGCGATTGGCTGCATCAAAAAGATTTATCGGAGAATGCAAAACACTGTCTGAGGGACCACGAATCAATGCTTCATAACCATAAATCTGATTATTTTTTAATGAAACAATCGGCTGAAAGATAGGGGTGAGGGCCGCGGTGGCGAGAATGTCTTCCAATGACTTAAATTGTAATAGTTCTTCTTGAGTCATATTGAATCCGGAAATTATTTAGCCAAAGTCTTATTAGTCGGAAAAGGTCATAAAGTCAGTGATTAAAATAAAATGATGGCGCAACATGACCCCCCTAATTAAGCGGGATCAAAGTATTGCCTCGGCAGTCAGGTAATCAGTTCAAGCTGTTTTGGTAGGCATTCATCGCTTGTTTTAGGACATTCATCGCTTCCTGATGATCAGCAAAGCCTTGAGCTTCCATGCCTCCATTTGGGCCTTTGTAATTTTCAAACCAGAGACGGACGATTTCAGAAACCGCCGGAAATTCTTCGTCCAGTTGTTGCATCGACTCAACGTTAGCAAAAGGACTATCTTCGGTAATAACAGCGACTAATTTGTCATCCTGCTCACCGTCATCCAGCATTTTTAATACACCTATCAAACGTACGGACAAAACCTCACCGCGAGGGATAGACTGGCCCAATACCAAAACATCCAACGGGTCACCATCCCCCCCCAGCTCTTTTGGCATTGCGGTGCCGGGGATGGTGCCGTAATTTCCCGGGTAACCCAGGTAATTCACGATACGTGGTTTGTCATCTTTTAATTCCCAGATAACCTCCTGAGTGTTGTTTTTATTCATTTCCCATTTTGCAGATGTACCGGTCGGAATTTCGATCAGAGCATTCACTTCGCCTGCGACATTAATGGCGGAAACCGCCATTAAGTCCTGGTTTGAAGATAACGTGAACGAATCTTTAAGCTGCATGGAATGACTATGATTAATGGCTTTGTCAAAACTCAGACCGGCACCGGTCATTTGTTTTTTATAGCGCAGCATATAATCCACTTTCTTATTGGCACGAAACAGTTTTTCAAATTCCTTTTTATCAAAACCTTCATACTGACCCATTCTGGAAGCAGACATGCCAATACCGCCGACATTGTCAGATTTCACCGCTAAAATAGCGTCACTGACGTCTTTAACGGCTTTTTTATAGCCCTTCATTGAATTTAAGTCGTATTGGCTTAAATCGACTTTGTTGTAAATTTCTTTCCCCCAGTAAAACTCAACAAAATTGATGGCTGGTTTGGGTTTATCCCAGACAATTTCACGGGAAAAATAAACCAGTGAGCGATATAAGTTGTTATGGAAGTTTTCCAGACCAAGACTTTCTGGCAATGCACTACGATCAATTGGTTCAAACTTATCGTCATACAACCATAAGTTGTTTTCTGCCTGCATCTTGCTCCAGAAATCATCCATCGAGGTTAGATCACGATAATCGTCAGCAACCACAACATGCACTTCAAAATTGGCACCGCCATCCGGCATATGCCAGAACACGTTGAACGTATGATGACCATCGGTCAGATATAAACCATTATCGGGGCCTATCACCACTGTTTTCATATCTTTCGTGGCTGTACCAACGGGATCGGTACATTCAAATGAGCTGGCAACAGCGACATTGGATTTTGAGGAATAGTCTTTAATGGCCTTCTGGCCATTGGCTTCACAGATTTCATCAAATTTCTTTTCAGTATCGCCTTCATAACGTCCCAGTTTGTAGAAAACCTGGTCATAGCCGACAGAGGATTGTGTCGGTTTAAGCTGATGTAATTGAACCGGGATAACATCGCCTTTTTTGGCTTGGGCAAGATGATCGTCAGCAACAACCATGCTGCTGAAGAGGCTCAGGCCGGTTATCGATAACATCACTAAGCGTGACATAGCATTCATAAAGAACTCCGTGAATTTAACAGTCGTTGAACAGGTGGTATTCAAAAAAAAGCCCCACCTTTGAAATCCAAGGTGAGGCTTTTTCTCAGGAGATATGCTGCGTCAAATTAGAACGCAACCTGACCACGGAACATAAAGGCTTCGATATCGCCTTCCAAGTCTGATGCATCATCAGATTTGATGTCCGCATCAACATAGTTCGCCATAAAGCGAATATTGTCGTTCACATACCAGTTCACACCCAAGGTCCAGATATTGCTTTCTGTTCCACGAATACCACTGGTATTTTCCAATGCTGCACTGCTATCCCAGATATCCAGTACGTCATAACGAGCAACCAGTTCCCAGGCACCAAAACCACCTTTACCTACAGGATTTTTCGGTGAGATAGTGCGCATTGCGCCACCTTTATAACCACGAGCTTCACCGGTTAAAGTGTAAGTCGCTAATGCATACCAGCCATCAGCATCAGCATCCTTGGCTTCTTTGCGGTTTAGCTGTTGCGTATAGTATTCCGCCTGTAAGGAGAAAGGCCCCATTACAGTGGCCGCTTCAAAACCGAATGTATCTGCATCTTCAGTACCACCGTAGTTCACTTGTACAGGGCGGTCATTAAAGAAGTGAATGCCAGGACGGGCACGTAAACGGCCGTTATTGCTGCCTAAATTATTACCATCAAAAGTTTCTTCAAAACCAACATGGTGGTAGCTTGCACCTAAATGAACCAGTTTTTCTTTCTCTTGAATTGGAGCAAAGGTGACACGACCTGCATAACCATAATCAGAGTCTTTACCTTCCCAACCATCACTTTCAACACCTTCGCCAAGATAAGCACCACCAGTTAATGTCCAGTTTGAACCGCCGGTTGCAACAGTCAAGCCATTACGACGACCTAATGCAAATGTATTTGTAGGACCGGAACGTTCCATTGTTGAGATACGATTAGAACTGGTCAGCTCTTCCAGACCAACTGGCATCTTATGGCGGCCCAGTTTCAATTTGACGTTTTCAAAACCTTCATAACCGATAGTTGCATCAGTAAACTCAGTGGCTTCATCCTGACCATAGTTAATTTCTAACGCATAGGTCCAGTCAGTGAACATGGTGCCTTCCATACCAATACGAGCGCGGCGGAATTTTGCACCATTACCAAATTCGTCAACACTATCAACATTACGGTCAAAGTAGTTATCGTCAATAAACGCATAGTCAGCATGAATACGGCCGCCAATATTGGCAGTAAATGCTTTATCAGAAGACTCAAAATTCAAGCCTTTTTTGTCTAATGTAACGATTGAAGAAGGTTTACTATCGACCTTCGTCATGATTTCTTCTTTTTCAGCAGCAGCTTGTTCTTCTTTATCTTTAGCTGCATTCGCCAGTAATTCATAATCTTCAGCGCTGATAGTACCTTTGTCACGTAACACTTTCAGCAGGTCGACCATTGGGTCAGCCTGAACAGGTAAAACGGCTGCACCCATCAGTGCGCCGGCGATTAATAGAGATGTAGGTTTCAGTTTCAAGGGGCTATCCTCTTAGTTGATAAAACAAATCGGTCTTAAGTCCGAAGACCCGCACACCATAAGACTGGAATGTTTCAGGGTGATGATGTTTCTATTACAGTTGTGTTACATAGCAACAAAAGTGGAAATTTGTTGTTAAAACGCGACAACCTGGATAAGACAAAAATGCTTGAAAAATCAATATAAGCCCCAACCTATTGAATCATTGATATCCGTTAAGGAAAGAACATGTTCAAGTGGCTTTTTTTGCTATTTCTGCTGGTGCCGATTGCTGAAATTTACGTTTTAATTGAGGTTGGCGAAGTCATTGGCGCGGGTTGGACCATTCTGTTTGTGATTGCCACCGCAGTGTTGGGGGCCTGGTTAGTCAAGTTACAGGGGCTTGCCACTATGCAGCGTGCCCAGCAGTCAATTCGGCGAGGCGAAACACCCGCTTTGGAAATGCTGGAGGGCATGACTTTATTTATAAGTGGTTTTCTCTTGCTGATTCCGGGATTTGTAACTGATGCTGTTGGCTTCTTATTACTTATTCCAACGTTACGACGTGCTTTGCTACTGAAATTAATTCGTAACAGCAATGTGCTATTCCGTCAGCAATGGTCGGCACGTAGTCGCTATTCACAAACGGATGACATCATTGAAGGCGAAGTCATTAAGGATGACGAACAGCGCAATATTCGTTGATGCTGATAAATCAAGCAATTCACTGCATCTGACAGTTTTTTCAGAAATTTTTTAACGCAGGCACTTGAAGTTTGTTCTGGCAGCCCCATTAAAGGGGTTCCTGGAATTTTCTTGGTCATTTTTTGTTACTTTTGGAGGATAAAACTAATGAACCTTCGTCCCCTTCATGATCGTGTGATTGTTCGTCGCATGGAAGAAGAAACTACCTCTGCTGGCGGAATTGTCATTCCTGACAATGCAGCAGAAAAACCATCTCGTGGCGAAATTATCGCAGCGGGTAACGGCAAACCTACCGATTCTGGTGACGTCCGTCCTCTGGCTGTTAAAGTCGGTGACAAAGTGCTGTTTGGCAAATATGCCGGCACTGAAGTCAAAGTGGAAGGCGAAGAACTGCTGGTAATGCGTGAAGACGATATCGTTGCTGTGATCGAAGCTTAAGCGCTTCCCGACGATTTCACATCTGGTTACGTTAAACATAGCTATAAAGAGGAATTAAAATGGCTGCTAAAGAAGTCAAATTTGGCGCTGATGCGCGCCAGCTAATGGTCAAAGGCGTTAACACGCTGGCTAATGCGGTAAAAGTGACATTAGGACCGAAAGGTCGCAATGTTATTTTGGACAAAAGCTACGGTGCACCCACCATTACTAAAGATGGTGTTTCTGTTGCCAAAGAAATTGAGCTCGAGGATAAATTCGAGAATATGGGCGCCCAAATGGTGAAAGAGGTTGCTTCGCAAACGTCTGATGCTGCCGGTGACGGTACCACGACTGCTACCGTTCTTGCTCAAGCTATCTTGCGTGAAGGCATGAAATCAGTCACAGCGGGTATGAACCCCATGGATCTGAAACGCGGTATCGACAAGGCAGTGACTGCAGCAGTTGATGAACTGAAAAAAATGTCATCACCTTGTGATGATGACAAGGCTATCGCCCAAGTCGGTACGATCTCTGCCAACTCTGACAAATCAGTCGGTGACATCATTGCTGAAGCAATGAAAAAAGTCGGTAAAGAAGGTGTTATCACGGTTGAAGACGGTCGTGGCTTTGAAAATGAACTCGACGTTGTTGAAGGTATGCAGTTTGACCGTGGCTACCTGTCTCCCTACTTTGTCAACGAACAGCAAACCATGTCAGCCAACCTGGATGACCCTTACGTTCTGCTGTACGATAAAAAAATCTCTAACATCCGTGAACTGCTGCCAACATTGGAAGCTGTCGCTAAGTCCAGCCGTCCGTTGCTGATCGTTTCAGAAGATGTTGAAGGCGAAGCGTTGGCGACTCTGGTTGTGAATAACATGCGTGGTATCGTTAAAGTCTGTGCTGTTAAAGCACCTGGATTTGGTGATCGTCGTAAAGCGATGTTGGAAGATATCGCTGTGTTAACCGGCGGTACGGTTATTTCGGAAGAAGTTGGCCTGAATCTGGAAAAAGTTACCCTTGACGATCTGGGTCAGGCGAAGAAAATTTCTGTCAGCAAAGAAAACACCACTATTATTGATGGTGCTGGTCGTGCTGATGAAATCACCGCGCGTGTTGAGCAGATTCGTGCACAGATTGCTGATTCATCTTCAGACTACGACAAAGAAAAACTGCAGGAACGCGTGGCTAAATTAGCCGGTGGTGTTGCCGTTATTCGTGTTGGTGCTGGCTCTGAAATTGAGATGAAAGAGAAAAAAGCGCGTGTTGAAGATGCATTACATGCCACACGTGCTGCGGTTGAAGAAGGCGTAGTTGCTGGTGGTGGTGTGGCTTTGGTCCGTGCCGAAGTGAGCCTGGGCGAGCTGAAAGGTGACAATCTGGATCAGGATGCTGGTATTGCTATTGCACGTCGTGCAATGCAGGAACCTTTGCGTCAAATCGTCACCAACTCTGGCGATGAAGCATCTGTTGTCTTGAATGAAGTCGTTGCCGGTAAAGGTAACTACGGTTACAACGCTGCGACTGGTGAATATGGCGACATGATTGAAATGGGTATTCTGGATCCAACTAAAGTCACGCGTACTGCATTACAAAATGCCGGCTCGGTTGCGGGTCTGATGTTGACCACTGAAGCCATGATTGCTGAATTACCTAAAGATGAAGCGCCTGCAATGCCTGATATGGGCGGCATGGGCGGCATGATGTAATTTATTACATCTGTTAATTCAGCTTTTAGCACAAACAAAAGCCCTGCCTCGATAGAGGTGGGGCTTTTTATTAGGTGTTTAGTAATGACTTTATCAAGGATGCAACGTATTCCAAAAAGGTATCAGCATCAAACTGAGTACAAAGAGCACTAACAACAGAACGCCTATAAAGCGAAATGGGTGTTGCAAAATGGATTGGAAAAAACCGGGGATTTCACCACTGGCACGCAGTGATTCGTATTGCTGACGTTGTTCAATGGCCCGTTTGGCCTGATATTCATCCAAAATGGCTTTGGCAAGCGGTAGCTGATTGTCGTTGACCAGCCAGATAGCGGCGACACCTAAGCCAAAGAATCCGGCATGAGTTTCGTAAAAGGCAAAGCCTTTGTCATCCAGTAATTGCCGAACATCTTCAGCTTCGTCTTCAGGCACATTATTAAGTCGGAAAAGTAAAGTCGCCATAGTCGTCCCTGTCTGTTAGCGCAATGTGAAATCTGTCATACCTTAATCAATCTGTGTCGCCGCGGTATCTTATGCGTTTTGCAATTGGTTGGCAAAATCATGATTCACGTCACGATGCTTTGCCTCATCATCTCTTACTACCAATATAACATCACGCAAACGGGCCTCTGCAGGCAGATTCCAGTAATCAATGGCAATTTGCGGAGCGGCTACATTTTCGTATTTTCCCGCGTCAATTCCGGCCAGATATTCGCTGTAGCTGTATACCGCTTCCTCCTCTAAATAGCCCACAATTCGGTGCGCAACACGAGATGAAAACAGGTAAAGAATAAAGAACAAATTATAAAACACACCCTGGGCAATAATGATCAACACGCGTTCCAGCCAGCTGGGTTTGGCAATATGTACAAAGGTCAGCAAATGCATACGTTCATTGTCAGCTTCCTCCAGCAAGGTGCTGATCCAGCCATCATCATCCTGCATTCGACGTAATGAACGAAGGTGTTGTAAGGCTCCGCCAACCATACCTGGAACAGCAGCAACCGTTTCCAGTACGACAGCACGATGTCCATAGCGACCCGAAAAAAACACGTCAGCAAAAAAACGCATAAATTTAACAATTGCCAGCGCAACGCGATCTGAAACGCATTCCGGTGTGTGGTGCGGAGCGCTATTTCTTGTGCTGTCCATCATGGTCTCCTTTGACGAGACGGAAGTTAATAAGGTGATAGCAAAATGTAAGTTAGAGATGCGTGAAAATTTCGTTCTTCTGCCATCGCGATAGTCTAAATGTTCTGTTAGTTTAGACACATTTTCAGATACTGTGCATCGCGAAATCAAATGAGGCAAGCATGACACCACCACTCAGTGACCATTGGCAATCGATTTTGCAAAATAAACAAAATCTGCTGCATTCTGCCATGACAGTATTAGCGGCCAGTGAATACGTAATGAATCAGGGCGACAGACAACCACAACGTCTGATTGAGTTGTTTCAAAGCGGTGATTTGGAAATGGCCTATGAGGGGGATGGTTATCAGCAACGCTTGCAATCCCGACTTGATGAGGTAAATGACGAGGCATCCTTACATCAGCAGCTTCGAATCTTTCGCCAGCGTGAAATGGTACGCATTATCTGGCGGGATTTAAGTGGTTGGGCGGATCTGGCTGAGACAGTGCGTGAGTTGACTGCATTGGCTGATTGCTGTGTTGAGCAAGCACTGAACAAGCTTTATCAATGGCAAACTCAGCTGTTAGGGACACCATTGGATGAGCATGGTAAAGCACAACAATTAATTGTTTTAGGTATGGGGAAGATGGGGGCAGGAGAGCTCAACCTGTCTTCTGATATCGATTTGATTTTTACCTACCCTGCTGAAGGCGAAACGCAAGGCGCCAGAAAAAGCCTGACCAATGAAGAGTTTTTTACGCGGTTGGGTCGTAAGCTGATTCAGGCTTTAGATAATGTCACAGTCGATGGCTTTGTGTTCCGGGTGGATATGCGGTTACGTCCTTTTGGAGATAGCGGTTCATTGGTGGCCAGTTTTGATGCAATGGAGGAGTACTACCAGACGCAAGGCCGTGAATGGGAACGTTACGCGATGATTAAAGCAAGACCCGTTACCGGCACCGAACAGGATAGAAAAGCCATCAGTGAGCTGTTACGTCCATTTGTATATCGACGTTATCTTGATTACGGCATGTTTGATTCATTACGGGAAATGAAATCAATGATTGCTGGCCAGCTACATCTGAAAGGAATGGAAGATAATATTAAATTAGGTGCTGGTGGAATTCGTGAAATCGAGTTTATCGGTCAGGTATTTCAATTAATCTATGGCGGACGGGATAAATCTTTGCAACAACGGCCGATCCTGACAATTCTGGAGTTATTGGCTGACAGAAAATTATTGTCAGGTTATGCGATAACGGCGTTAAAAGAGGCCTATGTATTTTTGCGGCATACTGAGCATCGTATTCAGGCCTGGGCCGATCAGCAGACTCATTTATTGCCCAAGGACAGTGAAGCACAAACCAGGCTGGCCAACAGCATGGGCTTTGCAAACTGGGCTGGTTTTATCAAAACATTGAATGAACATCGCCAGCAGGTGCATGAACATTTCGAGCAGTTGCTTACCGCCCCGCAGGCTGATGATGATAAAGCCGAGACCATTGCTTTACTAACCGCAGGTGAATCTGAAGTTATTGCTTATCTGGAAAAATGGGGATATGACGATCCACAGCAGTCACAGCTAATCATTGAAAATTTACTTGAGCAAAACAGCGTCAAAAAGCTTAGTCACACAGGACGTGGCAGATTAAAAAAACTTCTGCCATTACTTGTCCAGGCGGCAGCTGGAACCGAACAACCGGATATCTGTTTGAAACGAATGATGCCACTTTTAGAGTCCATCATGCGGCGTTCTGCCTATATGTCACTGTTAGTCGAGAATACGCTGGCCCTGTCGCAATTGGTCAAATTATGTGCGGCAAGTCCATTAATCAGCCATCAATTGGCGCGTCACCCCGTCCTGCTGGATGAACTGTTGGATCCTCGAACATTATACGAAGTGCCTGGCCGGGAACAGCAAAAAGCTTTATTGGAACAGTTCTTATCTGTTGCTGAAGAGACCGATCTTGAACAGCAAATGAATTTATTGCGCGAATTCAGGCAGATTGCCACCTTACATGTCGCGGCTGCTGATGTGACTGAGGTTCTTCCATTAATGCGCGTGGGAGATCAGTTGAGCGAACTGGCGGAAATTCAGTTAGAACGCGTATTGCAATTGGCCTGGTTATATCTGAGTAGTCGTCATGGCTTGCCTCCGGGCGCAGATGCAAATGATATGTCGTGCTGTGGTTTTAGTGTGATTGCCTATGGAAAATTAGGTGGATTGGAACTGGGCTATGGTTCGGATCTGGATTTGGTATTTGTATTCGATGATGCCCGTGAAGGCACCACCGATGGTGATAAGCCGGTTGATGTAATGGTGTTTTATACACGGCTGGCCCAGCGCATGATCCATTTGTTGAACACCGTCACCTCCGGTGGCGTGCTTTATGAGGTGGATATGCGCCTACGACCCAGAGGTAATTCTGGTTTATTGGTGAGTCCGATCTCCGGTTTTGCAGATTATCAGCAAAATGAAGCCTGGACCTGGGAACATCAGGCCCTGGTCAGGGCGAGATGTGTCGCAGGCGATAAAAAATTGACAGAACAGTTCAGTAACATTCGGCAGCAAGTTTTGTCCAAGCCTCGCGAAGAGTCAGAGCTGGCGAAAGAAGTCAGCGAAATGCGCCAGAAAATGCGGCAGCAACTGGATAAGTCTGCAGAAGGCCTTTTTGATCTCAAGCAGGGTATAGGTGGTATCACTGATATTGAATTTATGGTGCAATATGCTGTGCTGGCCTGGTCATCAAGCTTGCCTGATCTAATGGTTTACACCGATAATATCCGGATTTTGGATGCATTGGTGGCGACCGGCAGACTCAGTCAGCAGGAAGGAGCTATGCTAGCGGATGCCTATCGTTATTATCGTAGCGAAGCAAATCATTGTGTCCTGCAGGAACAACCGGCAGTGCTGCCGGTGGCCAAAGTGGCCGATTTTCAGCAACAAGTAAAAACAATTTGGCAGCGCTGGTTAAACTAAATAAACCGGTTTGATATCAATTTAAGTCTTGAAAGTAGGTAATTATGGCAGCAGTAACAATGGCAGATCGTGATGGCGTTATCTGGTTGGATGGCGAATTCGTGCCTTGGCGTGAAGCAAAAGTCCATGTTCTGACGCATACCCTGCACTACGGTATGGGCGTGTTTGAAGGTGTTCGCGCCTACAAAACAGATGCTGGGACCGCTATTTTCCGACTGCAGGAACATACCGACCGTTTATTCCGCAGTGCGAAGATTCTCGGTATGAAAATGCCGTTTGATAAAGCGACGCTAAATGAAGCGCAACGTGCAGTGGTTCGTGACAACAAACTGGATTCGGCCTATATACGTCCAATGTGTTTTTATGGGTCTGAAGGTATGGGAATCCGTGCAGACAACCTCAATACACATGTCATGGTAGCTGCCTGGAGCTGGGGCTCGTATCTGGGTGAAGAAAATATGACGCGAGGTATTCGCATCAAAACGTCTTCATTTACCCGTCATCATGTGAATATCACCATGTGTAAAGCCAAAGCCAATGGCAACTATATGAATTCAATGATGGCGTTACAGGAAGCTGTGAACGATGGTTATGACGAAGCGTTATTACTGGATGCTAATGGTTTTGTCACAGAAGGCAGTGGTGAGAACTTTTTTATGATCCGTGATGGCGTGCTTTATACACCGGAGCTGACTTCTGCACTGGAAGGTATTACCCGTGATACGGTTATGCGCCTGGCCAATGATATCGGTTTGAAAGTGGTTGAAAAACGCATTACCCGTGATGAAGTGTATATCTGTGATGAAGCTTTTTTCACTGGAACGGCAGCGGAAGTAACCCCAATTCGTGAACTGGATAATCGTCCAATCGGTGAAGGTAAACGCGGCCCGATAACTGAACAATTACAAAGCATGTATTTCGATCAGGTGTATGGTCGTAGCGAATATTATCGCGACTGGAATACACTGGTTTAATTGCTTAACACTCGTATTACGTAATAACAAAGAGGTTAGTACCAAATGGCAGGTCATAGTAAGTGGGCGAATATTCAGCATAGAAAAGGTGCGCAAGATGCCAAACGCGGCAAACTTTTCACGCGGTTGATTCGTGAAATTACTGTCGCTGCCAGAATGGGGGGCAGTGATCCTGCCACTAACCCGCGATTACGTGCTGCCATTGATAAGGCTTTGGGCAGTAATATGACTAAAGATGTTATCGAACGCGCTTCAAAACGTGGTGCTGGCGAGCTGGAAGGCGCGGCCTATGAAGAAGTACGGTATGAAGGTTACGGACCAAATGGCATCGCCATTATGGTGGATTGTATGACGGATAATCGTAATCGTACTGTGGCCGAAGTCCGCCATGTTTTCAGTAAACGCGGTGGCAACATGGGCACCGATGGCTGCGTGGCCTTTATGTTTAATCAAAAAGGGATTATCAGTCTGGCGCCAGGTGTAGACGAAGACGCGGTCATGGAAGTGGCACTGGAAGCTGGTGCTGAAGATATTGTCACCAATGACGACGGTTCCATCGATGTGTTTACTACGCCGGATGACTATGCCGCCGTTAAAGATGCTTTGGATGCAGCAGGATTTGAGGCACAATCAGCTGAAGTCACTATGCACCCGGACAATACCGTCAGCCTGGATCTGGATGACGCGCAAAAAGCTATCGCGATGATTGAAGCATTTGAAGAGCTGGATGATGTGCAACAGGTATACTCAAACGCTGATTTCTCCGATGAGGTGATGGCGCAGCTGGGTAGTTGATTTGGTGCTTTCTGATTTTGATATTGTGGTCATCAGTGTGTATATGCTGGCATGCAACAAGGCGCATTGTGCAGGTAATGTTTTTCCCCTTGCCAAGTGATGCAATGTAGTGGCGGGGCAATATATATACGCTTAAAGGGTTCCCTGGCCGCGTTGTTTTTCTTACAAGGTGGTTATCATTTCTCGCTAGCCGCGCCTTGCCATGAATGCTGACAGAAACAACTGAAGGTCCCAATATCACGATGAGAGAACACTAGTTATGGCGCGCATTCTTGGTGTGGATCCTGGTTCTCGGAAAACCGGTTTTGGCATCATAGAGCTTGATGGTAAACAAATTAATCATGTTATTAGCGGCAGACTGCTGGTCGGGGATGGTGATTTTGCCAACCGGCTTAAGCAGATTTTCGAGGGATTAACAGATATCATCCAGCGCTATCAGCCCGACATCATGGCCATCGAACAGGTATTTCTGCATAAAAATGCCGACTCCGCTTTAAAACTTGGTCAGGCGCGGGGTGCGGCCATTTGTGCTGCGGTCAATCAACAACTGCTTGTCCATGAATATTCCGCAACCCAAATTAAAAAAGCCGTTGTGGGCAATGGACATGCCAAAAAAGAACAGGTTCAGTATATGATGACGGTCATGTTGCAACTTAAAGAAGCGCCACTGGAAGATGCCGCCGATGCTTTGGCGTGTGCGGTCACTCATGCGAATCATGCTGCTCTGGATAGTCTCACTAATAAACTTCCCGCAGGAATGCGGCTCAGTCGTCGTCGAGGAGGACGCTATAGCAGATGATTGGCCGTTTAACTGGAATTATTATCGAAAAACAGCCCCCTGAACTAGTATTGGATGTGCAAGGGGTTGGCTATGAAGTTTCGGCTCCAATGTCGACATTTGTCAATTTGCCGCCACTTAATGAAAAAGTAAGTTTATATACCCATTTGGTGGTGCGTGAAGATGCTCAGTTACTGTATGGTTTTGCTACTACACGCGAACGATTATTGTTTCGCAGTTTATTGAAGGTGAATGGGGTTGGAGCAAAACTGGCATTGACCATTTTATCCGGTAGTGATGTGGACAGCTTTGCAAGAAGTGTCCAGGAGGGGGATGCCGCAAGTTTGACGCGGCTGCCCGGTGTCGGTAAAAAGACAGCTGATCGTCTTATCATTGAGATGCGCGACAGGCTTAAAGAAGTGGGTTCCGCGATGGGACTTGATGAGCAAATTACCACGAATATGCCGAGCGCTGGCGGGGCACGAAAAGAAGCACTGGAAGCTTTGGTAGCTTTAGGGTATAAAGCCGCCGAAGCAGACAGAATGATCCGTAGTTTTGATGCACAGGATATGACAACTGAGCAAATCATCAGACAGGCATTGCAGCGAAATTAACTATGGATGAACGATTTATTTCCCCGCAAACAGTAAATGATGATGAACGGGTGGATCGTGCTATCAGACCTCTCAGTTTGCAGGATTATATCGGTCAGCCAGTGGTTCGTGAGCAGATGGAGTTATTTGTTTCTGCTGCTCGTAAACGTAAGGAAGCATTGGATCACACGCTTATTTTTGGTCCCCCCGGACTTGGTAAGACCACATTGGCACATATTATCGCCCATGAAATGGGAGTGAATTTAAGACAAACGTCAGGTCCGGTATTGGAACGTCCGGGTGATTTGGCAGCATTATTGACGAATCTGGAACCGAATGATGTATTGTTTGTCGATGAAATTCATCGACTGAGTCCGGTGGTTGAAGAAGTGCTGTACCCGGCAATGGAAGATTACCAAATCGATATCATGATTGGTGAAGGGCCGGCAGCACGTTCGATTAAGCTGGATCTCGAACCTTTTACCTTAGTCGGAGCCACAACGCGTGCGGGTTCTTTGACCTCGCCATTACGGGATCGTTTTGGCATTGTGCAGCGATTGGAATTTTATAATGTTGCTGATTTAAGTACGATTGTGCAACGTAGCGCAGGTATTTTGGGTGTCTCTCTGGACATAACTGGAGCAGGCGAAATTGCTCATCGTTCGAGGGGAACTCCACGAATCGCGAATCGACTTTTGCGGCGGGTAAGAGATTATGCGGAAGTCCGGTTTGATGGTGTTGTGACGGCAGAAATTGCTCGACAGGCACTGGATTTACTGGATGTTGATAAGTTTGGTTTTGATATGTTGGACCGTAAACTTTTGTTGGCCATTATTGAAAAGTTTTCGGGCGGGCCAGTTGGGCTGGATAATTTGGCAGCCGCCATTGGCGAAGAACGAGGCACGATTGAGGATGTTATTGAACCTTTTCTGATACAGGAAGGGTTTATTATGCGGACACCTCGTGGCCGAATTGCCACCAAACGGGCCTTTTTACATTTGGGGTTGACACCGGATTTGGATCTTACAGGTGATTAATGCAGTCTTTTGATTGGCCGGTAAGGGTGTATTACGAAGATACCGATAGTGGTGGCGTGGTCTATCACGCAAATTATCTGAAATTTATGGAGCGGGCGCGAACCGAATGGCTGCGCCAGCTTGGTTTTGAACAGAACGTTTTAAAAGACGAGCATAATTGTCTGTTTGCAGTCCATTCGATGCAAATCAATTTTCGTCGACCGGCACGATTTAACGATGCCTTAATGATTCGATCTGAAATGACACAAACGAGCGGTGCAAGCATGCAGTTTGAACAATCAATATTGCGTGACGACGAACTGTTGTGCAGTGCGTCAGTCAGAGTGGCTTGTCTGGATGCTCTGCGATTTAAGCCGTGCCCTATACCTTCTTTTATTTTGACGGAGATGCAATGTGAATGCTGATCTATCCTTGATGTCCCTGATATCTGAAGCCAGTTTGCTGGTACAGATTGTGATGCTGATTTTGCTGCTGATATCAGTTTATTCCTGGACTATTATTTTCAAAAAACGTAGTGAACTTGCCGAAGCACGGCGAGATGCTGACTTGTTCGAAGATAAATTCTGGTCAGGAAATGAATTAAACAGACTCTATGAGGATATAACCGCCAGGCCGCATTCTGGTAGAGGTATGGAAGGTATTTTTGAGGCAGGTTTTAAGGAATTTGTCCGTTTGAAAAAAACTTCCACAGATTCGACTTATGTGTTGGAAGGTACTCAGAGAGTAATGCGTATTTCTTTGTCCAGAGAAATGGATGAGTTAGAAGTGTCATTACCTTTCCTTGCCACAGCCGGCTCAACCAGCCCTTACATTGGTTTATTCGGAACGGTCTGGGGTATCATGAATTCATTCCGTGCTTTAGGTGAAGTCCAACAAGCGACACTGGCAATGGTGGCGCCTGGTATCGCTGAAGCGTTAATCGCCACAGCAATGGGGTTGTTCGCTGCGATTCCAGCGGTTGTGGCATATAACCGCTATTCACATGAAGTAGAGAGATTGATTAGTCGTTATGACAATTTCGTTGAAGAATTCTCTTCAATTTTGCAACGGCAACAAGGTTAATAACGGAGCCAACTATGGCGCTTTATAAACAACAACGCCAACGTCGCAAGCCTATGGCAGAAATTAATGTCGTACCGTATATCGACGTTATGCTGGTACTGTTGATCATCTTTATGATTACTGCTCCTTTGTTAACACAAGGGGTACAGGTAGATTTGCCGCAAGCGGATGCCAACCCTGTCGAAGCCCCGGAAAATCTAGAACCACTGGTGATTTCCGTGGATGCGGAGGGTAATTACTACGCTTCTGTCGGTGATAATCAAGACGAAAGTATCGGCGCGCAAGAGCTGGTTGCCAGGGTCTCGGCGGTATTACGTCGCAACCCTCAGACACCCGTCATGGTCAAAGGCGACAGTTCAGCAAGTTATGGACAGGTGGTAGGGGCTATGGCTTTATTGCAAAAGGCTGGTGTACCAAATGTCGGTTTAATAACTCAACGTCCGGAAACGGAAACACAGTAATTAATATGAAGCATTCTATTGTGCAAACCTTTCTTGCCGGTGGAGCCTCAACAGTACTGCATGTATTGCTGTTTTTGCTATTGATATTCAGCTTTGATATGCCCACTGAGATTCGCCAGTTTGGCCAGCCGGAAGTGGAGATAGTACAAGCCACGGTAATGGATGAAGAGTTAGTTCTTGAAGAAATGGCACGATTGCAGGAGGCGGAAGATAGCAAACGTGCTGCTGAAGAAGAGCGTCAGCAAAAGCTGGATGAACAACTTGAAAAATCCCAACAGGAACTGGCACGTCAAGAGCAGGAACTGCTGGACATGCAAGAGCGTGCGAAGCTGGAGGCTGAAAAACGCAAACAGGAAGCAGAGCAAGAACAACAACGCTTAAAACAAGAAGCCGAAAAAGAACAGCAACGCCTAAAAGAACTTGAACAGCAACGAGTTGAGCAGGAAGAAGCACGCAAACAAGCTGAGCTGGAACGTCAGAAGGCAGAGGAAGCTAAACAGCAGGCAGAGGCCGAACGAAAAGCAGCCGAAGAAGCCAAACAGAAAGCTGAGGCGGAAAGGTTAGCTGCGGAAAAAGCCAGAGAAGAAGCTGAAGCCAAACGCAAAGCTGAAGAAGAAGCCAGACGTAAAGCTGAAGAAGAAGCGAAGCGTCAAGCTGAGGAAGAGGCCAAACGTAAGGCCGAAGAAGAAGCGAAACGTAAAGCTGAGGAAGAGGCCAAGCGAAAGGCTGAAGAAGAAGCTAAGCGTAAAGCAGCCGAGGAAGCGAAACGCAAAGCTGAAGAAGATGCACGTCGTCAGGCCGAAGCAGATTTACAGCGCCAATTGGAAGCAGAACAAGCCGAGCGTGAAGGTCGCCGGGTAAGAGGCGTGGTAGATGAGTATTCACAAATCATTCAGCAACGGGTAAAACGATTTTGGAATAAACCAGCGAATGCTGACCGGGGCTTGGAAGTGACATTACGGATACGAACATTGCCTGGCGGAGATGTTGGGGAAGTCACCATCGTTAAAAGCAGCGGGAATGCGATTTTTGATCGATCCGCAGAAAGTGCAGTCTACAAATCCTCACCGTTGCCACTTCCAAGTGATGCGAAAGCGGCAGCGGAATTTAAAAGTTTTAATTTTGTATTCAGACCAGAATAAGAGGCGAACGTGATGATAAAGAAATGGTTGTTAAAGCTAGGCTTTGTGCTTGCTTTGTTACCTTTACAAGCACAAGCCTTACTGACTATTGAGATAACTGGCGGATCAGATGCAGCATTACCAATTGCTATTGTTCCTTTCGGAAGTGAAGGGCTGAAAGCACCCGAAGATATTACGAAAATTATTCGTAACGATCTCGAAAGCAGTGGTCGTTTTGCCCCATTGGATGAACAGGATCTTGTATCCCGGCCCAGCGAACAGTCACAGGTCAATTTTGCTGACTGGCGTTTATTGAGATCGGAAGGACTCGTTATCGGAAAAATCAGTAGTCAGGATGGAGAGAATTTTCAGGTTCAGTTCCAACTCTTTGATGTTTACCGTGGACAACAGTTGGCGGGTAAAAGATATCAAGTACCCGCATCGGGCCTGAGAGCATTAGGACACCAGATTGCTGATCTGATTTATGAAACACTTACGGGTGAGAAAGGTATATTTTCAACACGACTGGCTTTTGTTACTCAAGTCACTGCTGGCGATGGGAAAAAGCGTTTTGCATTACAAATTTCGGATGCTGATGGAGCAAATCCGCGCACCGTATTACAATCAACTCAGCCAATTATGTCGCCAGCCTGGGCGCCTGATGGAAACCAGCTTGCTTATGTTTCTTTTGAAAATGGAAAGTCAGAAGTTTATGTTCAACAGCTGCAAAGTGGTCAACGTAAATCTGTCGCTTCTTTTGAGGGTATAAACAGCGCGCCATCATGGTCGCCAGATGGTCGAAAACTGGCACTGACCCTGTCCAGGAATGGTAATCCTGAAGTGTATGTTCTGGAGTTGGCAAGTGGTGATTTAATTCGTGTAACCAATAATGCCCAGGCCATAGATACTGAAGCCGTCTGGTCACCTGATAGTAAAGACATTTATTTCACATCTGACCGTGGTGGTCGCCCACAAATCTACCGGGTTTCTGCAAACGGCGGTCGGGCCGAACGGGTCAGTTTCGAAGGTAATTACAATGCGTCTCCTGATATATCACCGGATGGACGTAAATTAACCATGGTGCACGGCGCGAATGGTCGTTTCTATATTGCAGTACAGGATTTGAAAACCGGAGCGATGCAAGTTCTGACTGAGTCAGGGCGCGCCGAGTCACCGAGTTTTGCTCCAAATGGTCAAATGATCCTGTATGCTACTGAGCAAAAAGGTAGCGGTGTATTAGCTGCTGTCTCTGTTGATGGCCGGATCCATCAACGTTTGAGCGAATCCGGAATTGTCGTGCGTGAACCAGCATGGTCTCCGCTGAAAAAATAATTTATGTCAGGAGTGTTTGTTATGAATCGTTATAAATTCTCGGCTCTGTTTGTTGCATTGTTCCTATTGAATGCCTGTAGTAGTAATGCAACTAAAGATGGAACGGATGATGTGCTGGTGGAAGAGCGCAATGGCGCATCGACATCAGGTGTTTCAGGTCAAGGCGCTGATGGTAGTGATTTGGGTGCTGAAGCGAGTGTAATTGTTGGCGAAGACGGTTACGCCGGAAGTGAATTGAATGATCCTTCCAACCCATTATCCAATCGGGTAATTTACTTTGATTACGATAGTGCCAGCGTCAGACCGCAGGATCAGCCGATTGTTGAAGCCCATGCAGAATATTTGGGCAAAAATCCAAATTTGAGTGTGAGACTGGAAGGACATACTGATGAACGGGGGTCACGTGAATACAACCTTGCTTTAGGTGAACGTCGTGCTCTGTCTATTCGTCAATTATTGATGTTGCAGGGTGCCAGTGCTCAACAATTCCGGGTAACCAGTTTTGGGGAAGAACGTCCCGCAGTTGATGGTAGCGATGAATCTGCATGGTCTCAAAACCGTCGAGTTGAAATAATTTATATTGGTCGTTGATATGCCTTTTAAAAAGCAAAAACAACTTGCAATAGCAATAATGGTGGGCGCTTTCTTGGCGCCCACTGTTTCTTGGGCTGAGCAGGAATCCATACAAGCACGTATGGATAGACTTGAGCGAATCATCCAAGGACAAGGGTTAACTTCATTGCTCACTCAGGTGGATCAACTTCAGCGTGAAATTCAGCGTTTGAATGGAGCGAATGAAGAGCTCAGTCATAAAATCGATCAGATGCAGCAGCGTCAGCGGGAACAGTATCTTGATTTAGACCAACGTTTGACTGAAGTCCAGCAGCAGCCTGCGGCAGCACAAGAACCCACTCGAGATGAGTCAGCTTCCATGACCAGTGAAGCTGCTGGTGCAGAGTTGGCTGATAACGAGTTAGAACAAACTGCTCGAGACTCTGCCATTGATAATGGGGAAATTGACACCCTTGCTCCGGTTGCCGTTGAAAGTGGTGAAGCTGCTTACCAGTCTGCCTTACAGGATTTACGCGGTGGACGTTACCAGGAAGCTTTAACGGCTTTAGGAGAGTTTCCGCAAAATTATCCAAACAGCACCTATCTGCCAAATGTATATTATTGGCAAGGAGAAGCGCATTACGTATTACGTGAATTTGATAAGGCTATAGTGGCTTTTGATAAAGTGCTATCCAACTATCCGGATAGCAATAAAGTCTCAGATGCTTTACTAAAGCGTGGCTTTAGCGAATATGAAACTGGTGATACTGGCAAAGCTCAGGAAACGCTGAATTTGGTGATTCAAAAATATCCTGATACATCTGCTTCACGTTTAGCCCGAGTGCGTCTGGATCGCATTCAGCAAAATGCGCAATAAAAGATTATTTGTAGAACGAACTGATGGCTCAATGTCGTATCACCGAGATTTTCTATTCATTGCAAGGTGAAACCCGGACAGTAGGTCTGCCCACCGTTTTTGTAAGACTTACGGGCTGTCCTTTACGCTGTGGTTATTGTGATACTGCTTATGCATTTCATGGCGGGAAAAAGATGGAAATCAGTGACATTGTTACTGAAGTTAAAGGCTTTAGTCCCCGCTATGTCACAGTGACCGGTGGTGAACCGCTGGCGCAAAATACTTGCCGGGAATTATTAAGCGCCTTGTGTGATTTAGATGTCGAAGTGTCATTGGAAACCAGCGGAGCGATGGATATCAGTAATATCGATCCACGGGTTGTAAGGGTTATGGATTTAAAAACCCCCGCATCAGGCGAAGTCTCCAAAAACCGTTACAGCAATATCGATCTGTTAAACCTCCAGGATCAGGTTAAATTCGTTATCTGCAATCGTGAAGATTATGATTGGGCCTGCCAGCAGATATCACATTTCGAATTAACCCATCGTTGTGAGGTATTGTTTTCCCCGGTACATGGTGATTTAAACCCAACTGACTTGGCTGAATGGATTGTTGCCGATAACCTGCCAGTGAGAATGCAAATTCAACTGCATAAATATTTATGGAACGATGCGCAAGGCAAATGAATAAACGTGCGGTCATATTACTTTCTGGCGGATTGGATTCGGTTACGGCCTTGGCAATAGCCAAAGCTGAAGGTTATGAATGCTTCAGTATCAGCTTTGATTATGGCCAGCGACACAAAACCGAACTTGTAGCCGCAGAAAATCTGGCTAAAAAAGCTAATGTTGTCAGTCACAAAGTAATACAAATTGATCTGCGTGCCATCGGTGGTTCAGCGTTAACCGATGACATCGATGTGCCTGAGTCAGAACAGAAGGGTATTCCTGTTACCTATGTTCCGGCAAGAAATACGGTTTTCCTTTCGATTGCTTTGGGATGGGCAGAGGTGCTTAATGCCGAAGCCATTTTTGTAGGGGTTAATGCCGTTGATTATTCTGGTTATCCCGATTGCCGCCCTGAATTTATCGATGCATTTGAAAAACTGGCAAACCTGGCAACCAAATCTGCAGTTGAAGGTTCCGCTATATATATAAAAGCTCCATTGATGCATCTATCAAAGTCAGAAATCGTCAAGCGTGGTACGGAGCTGGGGATTGAGTACAGTGAAACAGTCTCTTGCTACCAGGCTGATGCGCAAGGCAGGGCGTGTGGACAATGTGATTCCTGTCGCTTGAGACGACAAGGTTTTATTGATGCTGGATTAGCAGACCCAACACGTTATCAATAAGTTATTGTTTCTTGGTAAGAATCAGCAACTACCTGTTTTCTGCAAGACTCCCCCCGTCTTTGTATGTCAGTAAAATAGAAAAATATTGGCAACTGGGGTTGTCATTTTTATCAACTATAGTATTATGTCGCGCTTGGTTTGGGCCGTTAGCTCAGTTGGTAGAGCACCGGACTTTTAATCCGATGGTCCTGCGTTCGAGTCGCAGACGGCCCACCATTTTTCTGCAAAATTTCAGTTTTATTCTAGTTTCATAATTCTGTAATAATTGTTGTTGACAGCCCGGCGAGTGGCTGTATAATTCTCGCTTCTTTGC
>DEXE01000001.1 GCA_002363955.1 Methylophaga sp. UBA3192 | reverse complement strand
AACTTATTTCAGGACAAGACAATTCAAACCCGGTTATTACTTTTTTCTATCAGAATGACCTAAATCCTGTTCCGGAGCAATGACATCACGAACACGTTGTTTTAGTTCGGTAATATCAGGAAAGCGGCCTTCCTGTTTTCTTGACCAGACCAACGCATTATCTGCCGTTACTTCAAAAACGCCACCGGTAGCCGGTTTAAGCGTTAATTCTGCAATCTCACCGTCAAAAGTGCTGAGCAGTTCCTGGGCCATCCAGGCGGCCCGCAACATCCAGCGACATTGTGTGCAGTAGGTAATGGTTATGTTATGCATTAATCAGCTTTAATGGCTTCAAAAGTTTGACTGGCCAGCTCCATTGCCTGGGACGCGTCAGCAGAAAGCACATTAAAGTGACCCATTTTCCGACCAGCGCGTGCTTCTTTTTTTCCGTAAAGATGCAGCTTTATATCTGGCTGAGCAAGCAGTTTATCCCAGTGTGGCTGGCTATTGCCCCAAACATCACCTAGCAAATTAATCATCACTACCGGCGAAATTAATTCCGCATTTCCGGCAGGAAGCCCGCAAAGCATCCGAACTTGTTGTTCGAATTGAGATGTGCGACAGGCATCCAGTGTGTAATGTCCGGAATTATGCGGCCGTGGTGCAATTTCATTGGCAATGATATCCCCTTGTTTGGAGACAAAAAATTCAACTGCCATGGTGCCAACATAACGAAGGCCTTCAGCAATTGTACTGGCCATTTCAATCGCCGTTTGCTGAAGTGATTCTGCCGCAATACTTGGCACGGTAGTCGAGTGCAAAATACCATTGATATGCACATTTTCAGCTACTGGAAAAGCGCTGATCTGCCCGTCCTGACTACGCGCCAGCACAACGGATATTTCACGTTCCAAATCGATTCGTTGCTCCAGAACGCATTCTTTTTGGCCTAAGGCCTCGAAGGCCTTATGGACAGCCTGTAAATCTTCACAAACAATCTGACCTTTACCGTCATAGCCAAAGGTTGCGACTTTCAAAATCGCCGGGAAGTTAATCTGGTCACCGATGCTGGTAATATCATCAGTGCTGTTAATACTGACAAACGGCGCGGTGGCAATGCCCTGGGCACGAATAAAGCTCTTTTCAACATTACGGTTTTGCGTACTGGCCAGGGCGGTTGAGGAGGGATGGACAACGGTGCGTTGTTCCAGAAAGGCTAATGTGCTGGCAGGAATATTTTCAAATTCGGTTGTAATTGCAGCGCAACGTTGCGCAAGCTCAGCCAGGGCGGAGTCATCTGTGTAGGCAGCACAAATATGCTCGTCGGCAATAATTCCTGCAGGACTGTTCTTATCGGGATCCAACACAATAACTTTGTAGCCCATGGTTTGTGCTGCAGTCGTAAACATGCGGCCTAATTGACCGCCACCCAGCATTCCTAATGTTGCTCCTGGTAAAATCATTACATCCTCAGTTTTATGCTAGTGGTGGAAGTGTCATATCCAAGACCGCCTGGTGCTGATCTTTACGAAACTGTTCTAGTTTTGCGGCCAGCTTCTGGTCGTGAATGGCCAGCTGGGCAATGGCAAATAAGGCAGCATTGGCAGCACCTGCTTCGCCAATGGCAAAAGTCGCAACGGGTATACCTTTTGGCATTTGAACAATGGATAACAGAGAGTCCTGACCCTTAAGATAACGCGATGGGACCGGCACTCCCAAAACAGGAATTAATGTATTCGCTGCGAGCATGCCTGGTAAATGCGCGGCACCACCGGCGCCAGCGATAATACAGCTTAAGCCTTTGGTTTTAGCCGTTTTGGCATATTCGGTGAGTAGATCGGGTGTACGGTGAGCAGAAACAACTCGGGTTTCATAGGCTATGCCAAAAGCATCCAGTTGTTCCACGGCTTTTTGCATGACAGGCCAGTCACTATTGCTACCCATCACTACACCTACCAGTGGTTTGTCCATTGTTAGTCCGATTTTATTGTCAGAAAAGCAATGCATTTTAGCTATTTTATTGAAAATAGGAAAATTTACTGCAGTCAGTTGCTGTCTAAAAAAAGCAGCTAGAATTGAATGGTGCCGGATCAATCGTTATACTAGGTGATCCTTTCTGCCGTGTTTTTGTGCGACGCTCCTCAGTTTAGACATAGCTGTGCCGGTTTTACTACCGGAATGGAGCTGCGACGGCGCTAACAAACGATGAAGGTATGTGACGTGAGTCAGCCAACAGAACTAACACAAGGTCTATATAGACCTGAATTTGAGCGCGATAACTGCGGATTCGGACTGATTGCTCAGATGGATGGTAAACCCAGTCATTGGCTTATTAAAACAGCCATTGAAGCGCTGGGTAACTTGACCCATCGGGGCGCAATTGGTGCGGATGGTAAGACCGGTGACGGTTGTGGTTTATTGCTTAAAAAACCAGACAGCTTTTTTAAAGCGATTGCGGGAGAACTTGGTTTTCCGCTGGCGCAACGCTATGCGGTCGGTATGGTTTTTCTGTCACAGGACGACAACAAAGCACAGTTAGCCCAGGATACGGTTACCGAAAAACTGACAGAACAAGGTCTGCAGGTATTAGGCTGGCGTGAAGTGCCGGTCGATGCGGAAACAGCCTGTGGACAGGAAGCATTACGTTTGCTACCCAAGATGCGCCATGTATTTGTTAATGCGGGTGAATCGATGGATGATGCAGCGTTTGAACGCAATCTCTACATTGCACGCCGTAAAGCTGAAAAAGCGATTACTGACGATAAAGACTTCTATATACCCAGCCTGTCATCACAAGTGGTTTCTTATAAAGGTCTGGTGATGCCGTCCTATCTGCCGGTTTTCTATAAAGATCTCAGCGATGAGCGTATGGAAACGGCTATATGCGTATTCCATCAACGTTTTTCTACCAATACCTGGCCGCAATGGCGTTTGGCTCAGCCTTTCCGTTATCTGGCACACAATGGTGAAATCAATACCGTTCAGGGTAACCGTAACTGGGCCTTGGCGCGTGGCGCAAAATTTGCGACCTCACTTATTGAAAACATGGAAGACATCCGACCTTTAGTTGGAACAACCGGATCGGATTCATCCAGCATGGATAATATGCTGGAAGCCTTATTGGCGGGTGGTGTCAGTATGTTCCGTGCCATGCGTTTACTTATCCCACCTGCATGGCAGAACGATCCAACTATGGATGCCGATCTGAAAGCTTTCTATGATTTTAATTCCATGCACATGGAGCCATGGGATGGTCCTGCCGGCGTGGTTATCACTGATGGTCGTTATGCCGCATGTACATTGGATCGCAATGGCTTGCGTCCAGCACGTTATGTGATAACCAAAGACCGTCATATTACGCTGGCGTCTGAAGTTGGTGTTTACAACTATCAACCGGAAGATGTTGTGGCGAAAGGCCGTCTGAAACCAGGCCAGATGCTGGCGGTTGATACTCAGACGGGTGAATTGTTGATGCCGGAAGATATCAACGAAATGCTGAAAACCGCTCAGCCGTATCGTGAATGGCTGGAGAATAATCTGCAACGTTTGCAGGATATCCAGGACGATGATCAACACACATTGCCTGAGATTCAGGGCGATGAACTTGAAGTGTTTGAAAAAATGTTCGGTGTCAGCTTTGAAGAGCGTGATCAGGTCATTCGTGTTTTAGGAGAACTGGGTCAGGAAGCAGTCGGTTCAATGGGTGACGATAGCCCGTTTGCCGTCATGTCACAAAAAGCCCGTTCGTTATATGACTATTTCCGTCAACAGTTCGCGCAGGTCACCAATCCACCTATTGATCCATTGCGTGAAAACATTGTTATGTCGCTTGAGACCTGTATTGGTCAGGAACGTAATCTGTTTGAAGAAGGTGAAGATCACGCACAGCGTGTTGTACTGGATTCTCCGGTACTGACCGAGAAACTGTTTAATCATATCCTCAGACTGGGTGATAACGATCCGGAATATAAATCTTATCGTATCTCGTTGAATTACCAGTCGGAAATCGGCCTGGAAAAAGCGATTGATGCGATTTGTGCTGACGCAGAAAATGCGGTGCGTAACGGCAATGTGGTAGTGATCCTCAGCGATCGGGATATTTCCAAAGACACATTACCGGTACATGCCCTACTGGCAACTGGTGCGGTGCATCAGCATCTGATTAAAGCCGGTTTGCGTTGTGATGCAAATATCATTGTAGAAACCGCGACAGCCCGTGATCCACATCATTTCGGTGTGTTACTCGGCTATGGTGCTACAGCGATTTATCCCTATCTTGCTTATGCCTGCCTGCAGGATCTGCGTGCCACCAAGGAAATCCAAAACGTTGAACATGCCGAACTTTGCCGTCTGTACCGTAAAGGTATTAACAAAGGGCTGTTCAAAATCACCTCTAAAATGGGTATATCAACCATTGCCAGCTATCGCGGAGCGCAATTGTTTGAAATCGTTGGCTTGAATGATGTGGTTGTGGACAAGTGTTTCACTGCTACTACCAGTCGGGTAAATGGAGCGGATTTTCAAGCATTACATGCAGATCAGTTGCAATTGGCTAAACTGGCCTGGAATCAACGTAAAAAACGTGACCAGGGTGGCCTGCTGAAATTCATCCATGGCGGTGAATATCATGCTTATAACCCAGATGTTATTGGCACATTACAGAAAGCTGTTCAGGGTGGCAGTTACGATGACTATCAAACCTATGCTGCGTTAGTTAACGAACGGCCGGCGATGGTGTTGCGCGACTTGTTGGATGTCAAGCTAGCCGATACGGCATTAGATATTGAAGAAGTTGAAGATACCGGCGCGATTCTGAAACGTTTTGACAGTGCTGGTATGTCTTTAGGCGCTTTATCGCCTGAAGCGCATGAAGCTTTAGCCATTGCGATGAACCGTTTAGGCGGTCGTTCCAATTCGGGGGAAGGTGGTGAAGATCCGGATCGTTTTGGTAACGAGCGTGTTTCCAAAATCAAACAGATTGCCTCAGGCCGTTTTGGGGTAACACCGCATTATCTGGTTAATGCCGAAGTTTTACAGATCAAAATTGCTCAAGGTGCTAAACCAGGCGAGGGGGGGCAGTTACCGGGTGGCAAAGTTAATCAGATGATCGCTACGCTGCGCCATTCAGTGCCAGGTGTAACATTGATCTCTCCACCGCCGCATCATGATATCTATTCGATTGAAGATTTGGCTCAGCTGATATTCGATTTGAAACAGGTTAATCCAGATGCGCTGGTCTCTGTGAAGCTGGTTTCTCAGGCGGGTGTTGGCACGGTTGCTGCCGGTGTGGCAAAAGCTTATGCAGATTTGATTACCATTTCCGGTTATGACGGTGGTACCGGCGCGAGCCCGTTAACTTCGGTGAAATATGCCGGTGGTCCTTGGGAGCTCGGTTTAAGCGAAGCGCATCAGACTCTGCGTGCCAATGACTTACGTGACAAAGTACGTCTGCAAACAGACGGTGGCCTGAAAACAGGGTTGGATGTCATCAAAGCAGCCATTCTCGGCGCGGAAAGTTTTGGTTTCGGTACCGGACCAATGGTCGCCTTAGGTTGTAAATATCTGCGAATCTGTCATTTGAATAATTGTGCGACCGGTGTTGCAACGCAGAATGAAAAGCTGCGCACACAGCACTTTATCGGTTTACCACAAATGGTAATGAACTACTTCCAGTTTGTAGCTCGTGAAACCCGGGAGTGGTTGGCTAAACTGGGCGTGCGCAGTCTGCAGGACTTGATTGGTCGTACCGATTTGCTTGAGGTCTTGCCGGGTACCACTGCCAAACAGCGTGGCCTGGATTTGCAACCTTTATTGTCGAACGCAGGTGTTCCTGAAGATAAACCGCAATTCTGCCTTGAGCCGAAAAATGAGCCTTATGATAAAGGTGAATTGGCTGAGCAGATGGTGGTGGATATTAAAGACACCATCGTCAATAAAACGGGTGGTGAATTCAGTTACAGTATTCGTAATATTAATCGTTCGATTGGTGCGCGGTTATCCGGTGAAATTGCCAAACTTTATGGTAATTACGGCATGATTGATAAACCGATACGCCTTCATCTGACCGGGTCTGCCGGACAAAGCTTTGGTGTGTTCAATGCGGGTGGTCTGGAAATGCGCCTTGAAGGTGATGCCAATGATTATGTCGGTAAAGGCATGGCCGCAGGCAAGCTGACTATCTATCCGTCACCTGAAAGCGACTTTGAAACGCAAAATGCCAGCATTATCGGTAACACTTGTTTGTACGGCGCTACTGGCGGAGAGCTTTATGCTGCCGGTAAAGCCGGTGAACGGTTTGCCGTGCGTAATTCCGGAGCGATTGCTGTGGTTGAAGGTGTTGGCGACCATGGATGTGAATATATGACTGGCGGCGTTGTTGTTGTGCTGGGCGAGACCGGGCTGAATTTTGGTGCAGGCATGACAGGTGGTCTGGCCTATGTACTGGATGTGGATAACACTCTGGCGGAACGTTATAACGAAGAGCTGGTTGAATTGGTGCGGATCGATGGTGACGAAATGTCAGAAGCCGCTTTGCATCTAAAAGGCCTTATTGAAGACCATGTGCGTGAAACCGGTAGTGTCTGGGCGCACCAGATTCTGGATCGTTTTGAACAGGCGATTAAAGAGTTCTGGCTGGTCAAACCCAAAGCAGCGTCATTGGATGGTTTATTAAAAATTGCCACCAAAGCGGCCTGATACAACTGGTAAAACTATATAACGATGAAAAAAAATACGTTTCAATTTTTAGATGTAGGTCGATTTGACCCTAAAAAACTGGATGCAAGTGTTCGCAAGCAGCAATTTGGCGAAATATACGGGCAATTTGATGCGCCACAGGCAGCAGAACAGGCTGACCGCTGTTTAGAGTGCGGTAATCCTTATTGTGAATGGAAATGCCCGGTACATAACTATATTCCGAACTGGCTGAAACTTATCAGTGAAGGCAATCTGGAACAGGCTGCTGAATTGGCCCATCAAACCAATACGTTGCCTGAAATCTGTGGTCGTGTTTGCCCACAAGATCGGTTATGTGAAGGTGCTTGTACCCTAAATGACGGTTTTGGTGCAGTCACCATTGGCTCAGTGGAGAAATACATTACCGACACTGCTTTGTCACAAGGCTGGCGTCCGGACTTATCCAATGTGGTGGATACTGGTAAGCGCGTGGCGGTGATTGGTGCGGGACCTGCCGGTTTAGGTGCTGCGGATGTATTGGTACGTAATGGTGTTAAGCCTGTAGTGTTTGATCGCTATCCAGAAATCGGTGGACTGCTGACATTTGGTATACCAGAATTCAAACTGGAAAAAGAAGTTGTTAAACGTCGTCGTGAAGTATTGGAAGGTATGGGAGTTGAATTCCGCCTGAATACGGATGTGGGTAAAGATGTCGAGTTTGATGCCTTGCTGGAAGAATATGATGCTGTTTTCCTCGGTATGGGAACCTACACCTATATGAAAGGTGGCTTTCCGGGTGAGGAATTACCGGGTGTCCATGAAGCTTTGCCGTATCTGGTCGCCAATAATAAAAAACTATTGGACTTGCCATCAGAAAACTATGTATCGCTTGAAGGTAAGCGAGTCGTTGTTCTGGGTGGTGGTGACACCGCAATGGATTGTAATCGTACGGCTATTCGTCAAGGTGCGACCAGTGTTATCTGTGCCTATCGTCGTGATGAAGAAAACATGCCGGGTTCACGTCGCGAAGTAAACAATGCACGTGAAGAAGGCGTTGAGTTTATGTGGAACCGTCAGCCGATTGAAATCATTGGCGATGGCAATAAAGTCACTGGTGTAAAAGTCGTCACCACAGCACTAGGTGAGCCTGATGAACGTGGACGCCGTCGTCCTGAACCAGTACAAGGCAGTGAAGAAATTATCGCTGCGGATGCAGTCGTTATCGCCTTTGGTTTCCGTCCAAGCCCTGCGCCATGGTTTGAAAAATTTAATGTCAGTATCGATGATGGTGGCCGTGTTGTTGCTCCCGCTGAAGGAGCCTGCGCTTACCAAACCACTAACCCGAAAATATTCGCTGGTGGTGATATGGTGCGCGGTTCTGATTTGGTCGTAACTGCTGTTTGGGAAGGTCGACAGGCAGCTGAAGGTATTCTTGAATATCTGGAAGTTTAACTCTCCAGTTTTATCTGAACACGTGGCAATCTTATCGCACTGAGTTGGTCATACTCGCTTGAGTCTGATCTCTCAGTGCGATTTTGTTTCTGAGATTAGGAATTGCCATAAATAAAAAGGTGGTCCGGTGTCCGAATTAAAAAATGATCGTTATCTTCGTGCTTTATTAAAGCAACCTGTCGATAAAACCCCGGTTTGGATTATGCGTCAGGCTGGTCGTTACTTGCCTGAATACCGGCAGGTACGCGAAAAGGCCGGTAATTTTATGACATTGTGTACCACGCCGGAACTAGCCTGTGAAGTTACCTTGCAGCCCCTGCGTCGCTTTGATCTTGATGCTTCGATAATCTTTTCTGACATTCTCACTATTCCTGATGCTATGGGGCTGGGGCTGCATTTTGTTACCGGAGAAGGCCCAAAATTTCACAAAACAGTACGCAGCGCAGCAGAAGTAGCCAATCTCAGCGTACCGGATATGGAGGATAGTCTGGGGTATGTGATGGATGCCATTCGCATGACCCGTAGGGAAATTGATGGCAAGGTGCCGTTAATTGGTTTTAGTGGCAGTCCCTGGACACTGGCGTGCTACATGGTCGAGGGAGGTTCGAGCAAGGATTTCGCTAAAATCAAAGCGATGATGTTTGATACGCCACAAGTGATGCATGATTTGTTATCAGTTCTTGCCAAGTCAGTAACGGCTTACTTAAATGCTCAGATCGCTGCAGGTGCTCAGGCCTTAATGTTATTTGATACTTGGGGTGGGGCATTAAGTGGACCAAATTACAGAGAGTTTTCGCTGGCCTATATGCAGCAGATCATCAGCGGCCTGACCAAAGAAAATGAAGGAAGACGTGTGCCGGTAACGATGTTTACAAAGGGGGGGGGCCAATGGCTAAATCATATGGCCGAAGTCGGGGCCGACGCATTAGGCCTGGACTGGACGACCGATATCTCATTGGCACGCTATCAGGTGGGCGATAAAGTGGCCTTGCAGGGCAATATGGATCCCTGTGTGTTATATGCTCAGCCTGAACGCATACAAACGGAAGTAAAAGAAATTCTGAAAGCCTATGGTCATGGAAGTGGCCATGTATTTAATCTGGGGCACGGTATCCACCCTACGATTAACCCGGAGCATGTAGCTGCATTAGTGGATGCCGTACATGCTGAAAGCGTCCAGTATCATCAGTAATTTGTTGAGTTTTAAAACTTTCAGTGTCTTGTCCTGAAATAAGT
>DEXE01000008.1 GCA_002363955.1 Methylophaga sp. UBA3192 | reverse complement strand
TCAACTTATTTCAGGACAAGACAGTTTAAACAAACCAAGTTGGCTTTTATTTTAACTCTCAATAGTTCTCTCGTTAACAAAGAGTCAACTATCGGAATCTGTAGCGGATTGCCTCAATTGTAGCGTATTGCTACAATCACTAAAACTGCATTGAGGAAAAATATATGGCTACTAACAGCATACGATTGGATCAAGAACTGATTGAAAAGGCCACCATTATGGCCAAAGCGCTTAACCGAACTCCACCCAAGCAAATTGAGCATTGGGCCAAAATCGGCGAAATGATGGAAGATAATCCCGATTTGCCTTACGAGTTTGTTAAGCAGGCTATCATCGCCAAAGCAGAGCGAGAAGCTGGCAAACTGGAGGTCTATGATTTTGGTTGAAGCCTCCCGTGTTTTACAGACCCCTAACTTCAAAAAAGCTGTAAAGAAACTTAAGCCCAACCAGAAAAAAGAGCTCGATTCGGCCGTCAGAGAACTTATGGCCAACCCCAACCTTGGCGAGCAAAAGAAAGGAGATTTGGCTTTTCTGAGAGTATATAAATTTAAAATGAGTAAACAACTTACTCTACTTGGCTACAGTTTTGATGATGGTGCCTTAGTTCTGGAATTAATGGCCTTAGGTTCACACGAAAATTTCTATCGTGATATCAAGCGCCTCAAATGAAGTTTTGGCATAGAAATCAATCCGAAAACTAGAAACCGTATCAAGCTGATTAATCCATCCTACTTGGTAAAAATCAATCTTCTAAATCTCTCCTTTTTTCAAGGTAATTATCCCTAGCTGAACTGGCATAAATACTGCTCATTGAAAACCTAACGACACTCTACACGACGCAGGATGGCGCTTTATCAACAGCGAAAGCAAAGCGCTCGCACCGATAGAGTGCTGACTTCATTTTCGGAGACTGCCAATGTCAGATATGAGTGCACTAGATACACTATGGTTGTTAATTGCAGCGATGCTGGTGCTAATCATGCAGGGTGGCTTCCTGTGTCTGGAGTCGGGGCTTACCCGCAGTAAAAATGCGATTAACGTGGCACTTAAAAATGCGTTTGATTTGATCGTTGCTGCCATGCTCTTCTGGTTGTTTGGTTTTGGCATTATGTTTGGCGCCCATGAAGGCCTGACACTTGATACTCATTGGTTTCTTGCCGATTTTTCCAGAGATGAATTCTGGCACGCCAGTTTTTTCTTTTTCCAGTTAACCTTTTGTGCCACAGCAGCAACGATTGTCTCCGGTGCCATCGCTGAACGCAGTCGCTTTGTGGTTTACATCATCATCACGGCCTTGATCAGTTTGCTGCTCTATCCGGTATTCGGTCACTGGGTCTGGAGTAGCGCCGTCAATGAATCTCCTGGCTGGTTGGAAGCCATGGGGTTCACTGATTTTGCGGGTAGCACCGTGGTACATAGTGTCGGTGGCTGGGTAGCACTGGCAGCCGTGATTGTTATCGGCCCACGGACCGGGCGTTTCATTCGAGGCAAAGTCCAAAATATCCCGGGCAGCAACCTGCCGCTGGCGATACTTGGCATGCTGTTCTTTATGATCGGTTGGATAGGCTTTAACGGTGGCAGCACATTGGCTTTTACCACTGCCATTGCCGGCATTATCGTCAACACCATCATCGCAGCAGCTGCCGGGGGGATCACCGCCATCCTGCTATCAAAAACCCAACCGGATAATAGTCAAACCACCGCGCTCACCATTAATGGCACCCTGGCCGGATTAGTTGCCATTACCGCAGGCTGTCATGTGGTTTCAACACCGCAAGCGGCGCTGATTGGTGGCCTTGGCGCGCTGGTGATGTTTCTGGCAGAAAAACAGATGCACCGTATGCAGCTGGATGATGCCATTTCGGCAGTGCCAGTACACTTGGTCGCCGGTATCTGGGGTACTTTGGCCGTTGCTATTTTTGGTGATTTGCAACTGCTGGATACCGGTTTAAGCCGCTTTGACCAACTGCAAGTGCAATTGCTTGGCATAGTCGCCTGTGCCCTGTTTATTTTTCCACTGACAATCACCTTCCTCTTTCTGCTGAACCGTTACATACCTTTGCGCGTCAGTATCGAAGCCGAGCAGCAGGGACTGAATGTGTCAGAACATGGCGCGAAAACCGAACTCACTGATCTGCTTTCAGCCATGCAAACGCAAGAGCGTAGTGGTGATTTGAAGCAACGCGTACCAGTTGAACCATTTACCGAAGTCGGCCAGATTGCCTCTCAATACAACCGGGTTATCGCTAACCTGAACCGTATGGTGACACGCACCCGATTGATTGTGCGTGATATGCGTGACGGGGTGATTACCTTCTCCAGCCAGGGGATTGTGACCAGCGCCAATCCAGGCGTGGAAATCATGTTCGGCCTTCCTGCTCACCAGTTGGTGGGGCAGCCAACTGATGTTTTACTCCATGAACAAAACCAACAAACGTTTTCGGGCACAACCCCGGAACGTTTATTTGTTACCCTGGCCAGCAGCCAACAGTCGGGCCCTTATGAAATCATCGCCAGAAACAGTAAAAGCGAGCCTTTCACACTGGAGGTCACCACCACGGCCAGCCCAACCGAAGAAGGCGTGCAATATAGCGCCATGCTGAGGGATATCAGTGAAAGAAAAAAGATGGAAGATCGTCTGCATCGACATTCTGAACTGGCACAAGTGACGCTGGAAGCCATCACTGAAGCGGTTGTCACCTGTGATGCAGCTTATAAGATCGTCTACCTAAACCCAATGGCCAGTGAACTGCTGGGGCAGACATCCGAGCAAGCTTTCGGTAAACCGATTGATGAGATTATTCTGATTGAGGACAGCGAAGCGGATCCAATTAACATCACAACATTGTGTAAGCAGTATTCAGATAAATTATCTAACACCAGCCAAAAGCGTCTTTTTGCCCTGAAAAACAAAAAAGGTGAAGAATTTGAAGTCCAACTCAACTGTGCCCCCTTGTTGGATACCAATCGGCAAAACATAGGTTGGGTGGTGGCGTTACAAGACATTACTCAAAACAGCCGTTTAGAGAAGATGCTCACCTTCCAAGCGGTGCATGACACCCTAACTGGCCTAATCAATCGACGTGAGTTTGAAAAGCGTTTGGAATCGCTGATCTATGAAGCCCATCATGATAAAGCCGAACATCTGCTCTGCTATCTGGATTTAGACCAGTTCAAATTAGTGAATGATACTTGTGGACATAGAGCCGGAGATGTTCTGTTAAAGCAGCTCTCAAATCTATTAAAACCCGTACTTCGTCAGAGCGATACCTTGGCGCGGCTGGGTGGTGATGAATTCGGGGTATTACTCACTCATTGTCCAATTGAAAAAGGGCAGGACATTGCCGAAGCATTGCGAAAAACTGTTACCGCTTTTCGTTTTTCCTGGGAAGGTCAGGTGTTTTCAGTGGGCGTTAGTATCGGTTTGGTCAGTATTACCGAGGCTAGTGGCAGTCTGGATGAAGTATTAAGCCATGCTGATGCCGCATGCTACGCGGCTAAGGACCGCGGTCGTAACCGGGTGCATCTGTTCCAACCGGATGACATTGAGGCCCAGGAGCGCCAGGGTCAAATTCAATGGGCCAGTCGATTACAAGAAGCGCTGGATAAAGATCTTTTCCGGCTTTATTTTCAGACGATTGTTCCGCTGGAAAACAGCGATAACACCATGCCGCATTATGAGATTCTGGCTCGCATGATCGGTCCACAAGGTGAAATCATTCCGCCAGGAGCGTTTATTCCAGCGGCCGAACGTTTTGGGTTAATGCCCAAGATCGACCAATGGGTGATTCGCAATACGCTGGCTTGGATGGGTGATCAACTTCGCCAAAACCAGCAGCCCGTATTTTGCTCAATTAATCTATCTGGTGCCTCCATCGGTCGCGAAGACATCCTGCAATTAATTCAGGAACAACTGACGAAGCGCAAAGTACCGGCAAATAATATTTGCTTTGAAATCACCGAAACCGCTGCCATCGCTGATCCAGCTAATGCTGCTCGCTTCATAACTGAATTGAAAAGCTTAGGCTGCCAGTTCGCTCTGGATGACTTTGGTAGTGGTCTATCTTCATTCGGCTATCTCAAACAATTACCAGTTGATTACTTAAAAATTGACGGTATTTTCATTCAAGAGCTAGCCAATAACCGGATTGACCAAGCCATGGTGGCTTCGATTAACAACATTGGCCACATTATGGGTTTAAAGACCATTGCCGAGTTTGTTGAAGACGCTGCAACACTGAATATTCTGCGTCAGATTGGGGTGGATTATGTTCAGGGCTTTTATCTATCACGGCCAGAGCCTCTGGAATCACTCATGAGTGTTCGGGTGATGCCGCGTTGAAATAAGGCGATTTAAAATCCGCATCTTTCTGGTTCCCACGGTCATCCGTGGGAATTACGTGATCCATTCCCACGCAGAGCATGGGAACGAGAAATTGAGCCTAAATATAACAAGCTAACCGCTCTAATCATTTGTGATTTTCGAAAAGTACTCATCAAAAGACTGCTTTAAAAAATCATCAAAATCATTTTGATTGCCCAAGAATTTGGCAAATAGAATTTTGCTGCCCATGAGGTTAGACAACGCCGTTTTAGTAGCCAACTTATCCCCTGGAAGAGAAACATTCACGTAATTGGGATTAGTCTTTGAGTGAATATGAAAGTGATAAATATTCTTGGGGTGAGATTTACTGCCTTCATCAATAATATTTACGAGCTCTGGATAAGCTATACACATCAGCTTTTCTTTACCCTTTCTAATTCGAAATAGCTGTTGGTCACGAACTATGAATATGACTTCATGTGATGCGTTCATGTTTCTACAAAGTAAAGGTGTAACATAGCTGCGTCCTGCAACGCAGGCGCGAAGTTGGTTGAATTGTTATGTGTTTGGTGAATTGTGGAACCTTTCGTATAAATAACAGACTTCATCTACGATTGGCTGGATTTCATGACGGACACCTAAAGTTTCGAAAACACCAACATCAATGTAGAAAGCCCTAAATAAATGAGCAGGAACACCTCCACTCTCTATTTGGCCACCAACATACGCTGGTAATACATACCCGACAATTGGCTTACTCCAAAGATATTTATCTAAGTTTTCGTCAAAGTGTTCAAGTAGGTTTCTGAGCGTACGGCTCTTTAGAGCGCTATCTTCGCTAAGGCCATAATGTTTCTTCAATGTTTCCGCTCGGTATTCATGTAAACGATGCTTTCCCGGTTTAGAAGGCCAAAAATACCGAGATAAAGCGCCAGCATGAATGAGTAGATTCTGGATGTGGTCGAGAATTTCATCTTGCAGCTCCTCAGTCTTCTCGTAGTTTCCTTTATTTTCATTCGTCATTTCAATAAAGCTTGCCAAAAAATCAATTGAAACCATTGCTGCTTCAACGTTAAATCGAATGGCCTGCGAATAAAATGCAAGATGAGGAGGCTGAATGCCTCCATATTCTTTGATGTAACTTTCCAAATCATCCATTGTAATTAGACTTAACTTGGAGCAATGCCGCGCGCTGTAGGCGCGTTCCTTTTGAACCAGAGTTAAATAGCTGAGTCGGATAGTAGAAATGGATACTCATGCTCACATAACAACTTGAGAAAGTCATAAATCTCCTGATCTGCTCGATTCGATTTTGAATGCCTAGAAATGCAAAGGTAATAGTTTAAATTTTTGTGCTTTGCAAAAATAATCCATTCTCCGGTAAGTTTATTCTGCCTTGCTCTTTCCTTGTATCCGCTTACTACCATTTCGTGGGCAAGCCGGCCTTGCCAGCCAAATTTTGATGGATTTTTTTGTTCTTCCTCTGTCACGTAAGAGCAAAGAGAATTAAATTTGGGGCTATTTTCAAATTCTAACCCCCAGTGATTTACCAGATTTCTAACCAAGAATTGTGCATCAGAAAAATGTGCTTTGAACAATCCTTTAAGCGGCAAATGTTTGAATTGGTCAACTCGCTGTTTGTAACCACGACCGACACCTTCCAACTCTTGTATAACATCCGTAATTACAAAAGAGTTGTAAGTTCTATGTTTACTCATTGAGGTGAGTTGAATCAATAAGAATTGACTTAGCCGATTCATATCAACACCACAGAACCCTGCATGATTATTTCTAAAGTGAGTCACCTCATCTTCAGTTACATCAAATCCTTCAAACACATCAGAGGAAAAGTTATTCATACTATCTAACACGCATTCAACGGCTTGGACGCTACAATGCTTCGTTAGTCACTTTGAACTAAGCTACATGTGAGACAACAGTTACTGGTGTGCTCATAATGTGAATCCTTAGGAAAAATGACGTTGCCAAGACACCCCGCCGAGATACAATCACGCCTCTCAATTTCAGCAAAAGATTCGCAGAGCCAGCATTCAAGTTCTTCTGAATCTGGTTGATTAGGTTCAAGTAATGCATAATTTGCTTCAACTATCATTCCTGATTCAATCGAGCAATTCGTACAGTAAGGGCAATGGTATCTTCTTCCAGAATCCGGCATCCCTATTAATTTTCTAAACTTTTTTTGCGATAAGTACTTCTCAAAGAATTTAAAATAGTAGAGCAGTTGCATCTGCTCTTCCTCTTCGTTTGAAAGACCGTAAAGTGGCTCCGTTAACATAACTGACTTGAAATCTTTTACCCACTCAGTTCCCCATAACTTTGTTAAGAATATAGCGATCAAGTCGACAATATATGCTGGTCCCAAAATATCTCGATGTAAACCGTGGGTATATTTATTGCGCTTCTTTCGTAAATTATCCAGCTGTCCCTTTACTGTTGGCTCTATCTCTTTAGAAGTTATTTCCTGAAAAATAACGAGCAAATCATCAAACTGATGTATGTATAGATCCTCGAAGTCCTTATTTTCTGTCGACAAACCCCATTTAGAAGGCTCTCCCGCAATCAAAAGCAGTGAATCAATTTTACATATTTCATGCTTAAAATAATTTTCGATGGAGAGAAAGAGCATTATTAACGAATTTCCGAGTATTCCCTGCCGGGTTTCCCAATATTCATCAAGCTCATCGTTAGTTTCCCAGTCACCATGAACGGCAAGAGCCATTTCTGTCTTCAGTAAGAGATCTACTGATTGAACCAAATACTGGATACTTAAGTTCTTGAACTCTTCTGGTGATGGTTTGTTAGTTATCATTTTTCGATACGAAACCCATATGAATTTGGCAGGCTAAAGACGATAAAGTGTTCAGCCAGCTTGGTAAATTATGAAAACATATCAAGTTGGCTGGCCCTTGGCTTTTTGATTTTTTCCTTTTGTCGATCAACTGAATTTACGTTGTTAGGCTAATGGATAAAATTGCCATGAGTCATTTGATGGTGACATGAAATTCTGAATTCCTCGCTTACGCATTATTTTGTCGCAAACTAAATAGACTGGCAGGCGACGATTATGACCAATTGTAGATGCATCAATATGAACATATTTCCCCACGCCATGAGGTTCAATGTACAAAGGTGTTTCAGAAATAATTGCACTATCTGTTTCAGACTTCGCTTTGTCAAATGTAAGTAGCACGTCGTATCTAACCAAGACATCTCTCCTAACTTCTCCATAGTGGAAGTGATATCCATTACCATGGTTCTCAGGATCTACGGCAGTGCGCGAACCGGGTATTTTCATAAATAACAGAAAATTCTGGATTCGACTCAGCGGTATAATTTGATGGCGTTCGACTAAAGCTACAGCTTCCTGATAAATCGGAACAACTTCAATCTCCTGTTCGTAGAACAACCAATCAAGGTTTTCACCGACTTCAAAACCAGTTTCATGCTGCTCCAGATCATGCTCAGCAATAAACTGATTAAGTGCTATGAGTCTTGCACGTACATTTTGAAGCGAAGATCTAGTATTGATTTTTCGCTCCAAATAGAAACGAGAGGGGTAATATCCATTGCGGTGAAAGAGAATTAGTTCCGCTGTGTTAATGACTTCCACAGTGGCATCAGATATCAGATCCTCCATTTGTACCTCCAATGATCAATGATTCAACAAACTTGATTGGCTTATTAGCTATTAAATAATGGCAGAACCATATTATTAATGAAGTTTGCTCCTTTCTCTGTATGAAGCCAAAACAAACCAGCTATATTCAACAGAACCGTTACCCAATAAACGTTTATAAACGCTTTTTTGATTGATTTATGGCGTAATTTCTTTTGGGCGATATAGGCTCCTGGCCATCCACCGATTAGAGAAAGTAAGTGCAAGGTGCTTTCTTGGATTCTCCATTGGCCATTTTTAGCCGCGGATTTATCCATCGCGTAAGCGATAAACGCAATCAGGCTCATGAGTAGATACAGACCGAGAATGATTAAAGGCAACTTTCCACTGAAGACGGATATCATCAGCCCAATGAAAAAGAGAATGGTAAAGACGCCGCCGAAGCCTCTTTGGCTTTTTACTTTTTCTCGTTTTTTTGACTTAGAAATGTCACGAGCAAATTGGATGTTTTCAGCTTTATAACGATTGTTATTATCTCGAGCTAATTCATAGATAATAACTTCACCATTTACTGGTCGACGGGATGGTGGGTTAAAGGCTTTAATATGCACAAAAGCACGCTCTCCACCACCATTTGGCTCGACAAAACCAAAGCCTCGATCATCATTCCAGTTTGATATTTTCCCTTGTAGCTTCATGCTTTCCCTTGATTTTCTTAGCTGTCAACGTGCACTAGCAATAACCAGATTCATTTGCGAATATTGTTGACCCGCACACTCCATCGTCATTTTTGGTTATTACCAATGAGAGGCCGGGAATATCCCTTAGGTTTTCCATCATGAAGTAATTGACTTCACTAGAGGGCAGAGTGTTTATATCGCTAAGGTTTCGATCTCAAATATCTTCTAACCGATTAGCTGACTGTGACATCACCATAATTTCATGCTCTTCAAAAGATCTGAGCTCTTCCATCAACTCTTTTGCTGAGGTGATATCCACACGGTCATGCAGGTAACGATAAAGATCAATGATTTGCTGATGTTGATGAATGATTACTTGCATAATGTCGGTGGTCGATAGCTCAGCAAATGGTGCATCGCAATGATGATGTTGCACAATGGGGTTTTTATCAAAGTACTCATAGCACCAGGTATTTAACGCATGTTCATTGCCTGTGACTTCGAATTGGTGCACAGCATGTCCGAGCTTTTCTTCATGCTCTGACAAATAGTTAAGCAGCATTTGTGCTCTCGTATTTTCAGTTTTATCGGCACCACGTTTTAAACATTCTGTTAGGTGTTGATGGAACTCGCTTGTCCAGTGAAGGACATCTCTTAACGTTTCAACTTTCATAATAATTTCCAGTATTTTTGTTTGCTGCTGTTATTGGAGTAGTTTGAAGGGTTAAATGAGATCAAATATACAGTCCCTAATCTTCACCAATATCCTCATTCCAGACTTCTGGGTTTTGGGCAATAAAATCGCCAAGCATTTTGATGCATTCCTGTGAATTGAGATCGATGACCTCTACGCCATTTTCGCGTAACCAATCCAAGCCGCCGTCAAAATTGACGGATTCGCCCACCACCACTGTGCCGAAGTTGAATTGCCGTGCCAGGCCACTGCAATACCAACAGGGTGCAAGTGTTGTGACCATGATTTTGTCGCGATAGGATTTTTGTCTTCCGGCCTTACGAAAGGCATCGGTCTCGGCATGAACAGAAGGATCATTTTCCTGAATTCTGCGGTTATGACCGGCACCGAGAAGTTCGCCATTTTTATTAAACACCGCAGCACCGATAGGAATGCCACCCTCGGCTAAGCCCTGTCGCGCTTCGTTTATCGCCACTTCCAGCATTGCCTTGTAGTCTAGAGTTGTCATGTCTGAGATCCTTTTTCAGGGTGTATAGGAGCCAGATTCTATTCTCTGAGCTTCTATTTGTGATGTTCTCATGACTTATGCCAAAACACGCATTAGATGGTTCCCAGATCAAATTTCATTTTCAGCCAACCCTCATCTGCTTTTGTAGAAACACTATCTTGGGTTTGCAGTTGATCATTGTTTAATTCACCGTTTTGTTGGATGAATTCAAACACGGCATTCTGTCTTTGTGTGGCGAGTGTTTGCAATTGGGAGTCACTGACGGATTCAACTTTAATTAGTTGTTCTTTTAACTTGGCGTTATAGGCCAGTACATCCAGTTCGGCTTCTGTTTGTTCTTCAGCTTCGCTGGTGGTCAACTCCTGCTGGATGGTTTGCAAATCAGGACTTAATCCCGCTGCTGTGTAGAGTTGTTCCAGTATTTCCTGGCGTTGGGTTTCCCGCTGATCTTCTGAGTTTTTTTCACTCATAAGACTCTCAATACGTTGTTCAACCGCTGTTTTTTGCAGTGCTTGTTTATCCGCCGTTTCATCAAATGGCGCGGGTATTTGTAAGGCCAGTTGTGGTCGTTGCGATAAGGCCTCAACTAATTTGAGCAGTCTTTCCTGTTCAGGTGGTGCAATATCAATGCGTCCGGCGCGAAAGCGAATCGAATCAATGGGATCATCATCACTACCAATCAGGCTGCCGAGGAACCGGAAAGGCGCTGTGACAATATTTCTTATCGCGTTACCGATAGCTCCCCGGATCACCGGCCCGATGGCAAACTCAGGGTCGTTTATATCACCACTGACAGGGATATTGAGTTCGATCACACCATCACTGTTTTTCAGTAATGACACGGCCAGATCCAACGGAAGATCCATGGCATCAGGTGACTCGACGCGTCCGCCTAAACGAATATCACGAATCACGATGTTGTTGGATGCCGATAAGTCGCTTTCCACAATTTCATAAGTCAGATCGATATCGGCTTTACCTTCAGCAATCTCCCGTCCGGCGAACTTGACGGTATAGGGCGTCATTGAGGGTAAATCCAGATTACTGAACGCCAGCGTGATATTGGTCTGTCCGGTCACATTCAACGGATTCAGTGCACCATTGATTTCAACCAGACCAAATTCGTCCACCTGGCCTTCCAACTCAATATTGACAGGTTGCTTCGAGCTGGAAGAAAAACCACTGATTTCGCCATTGAGTTTCTGCATATTGGCATCAAAAACAATGGGCAAGTTCTGATCGGTAAACTGCGAACTGGCATTATTAATCTTCACCCGACCCAGTGAAATGTCATAGCCGTTTGCGTCATCTGATTTTGCCGTATTGGCTTCAGCATTTTCACTTGCCGCTTGCTCTTTTATCAGCAATGCCAGATTGGTGTCACCGTTTTCGTTGATTAATACCCGACTGTATAAGGCATCAACAATGACTTCTGAGATCGCCACACGTTGCTCTGCAAGTGAAAAGTCCACTTTATTAACGGATAAATTGTCGAGGCTGAGCAGCTTTTCATTGAGTTTCTGGTTATCCAGTTGCAGTTCTGCCAGTGTGAGATCGCCCTGTAAGGCAAAGGGTTCTTGTTGATCGCTAATCAAACTGGCGATTACGTCAATTTTGCCATCCAGAATGTCAATATGGGCGTATTCACTTAAATAGGCCTGGAGAGGCACCAGAGATAACTGATTTACATTCGCCTCGGCATTCAGCGAAACAGCAGGAAATAGCTGTAAATCGCCGCTAACCTCAATATCGCCGCCAGATTCCAGACCGATAATGCTGGTAAATGGCATCTGTTGATCTTCTGCCAGGCTGAAGTCCTGCATACTGGCAGACAACATCAAAGCCAGATTGGCAGGCGTAGCTGGCATTTGGTCTTCCACAGCCAGGGCGGTGTTATTGATTTCAATATTGGCAATATCCAGCTGCAAGGACGGCTGATTAGTCTGATCAGCTTCGTCTTGATCAGATTTCGGCAATGAATCGATTAATTGCAACCAGTTGAGTTCGCCTTCCTGGTTTCGGCTTGCAGCCAGCTTGAAATCATCCAGAGCGATGTTTTCCATGCTGAGCTGATTTTCCGGGTAGGCATAATTACCATTGGTGACGGCCAGCGTTCCGCCTTTGAGTAACGCATCAGATTCTCCGGGCTGATGAATACTGATATCGGCCAATGCGAGGTCAATGGCGCTGAGATTCACTTTTGGCGTTTCATCTGCCAAATCAACATCGTAAGTCACTTGCAGATCCAGGCGGCCGCCATTCAGTTCAACGGGGATCTCTGCCTTAACATAGCGATAGGGCATCTGTAAGCTGAAATTATTCAGGCTCGCCTGACCTGACAACTGTAATGGTGACAAGCTCAAACCACCATTTACCGCCAGTTTGGCGTCATTTTCCAACTCGATCAGTAGATCTATGTCGGCAGTTTGTCCGGCCTCTGTTGAAAAATTTTCTAGCTGAATGGCAATAGGACTGAGCACAGTCTCAAACGCTTCATCGGGCTTTTCATCACGATAACGGAATGTGCCATTACTGTAACTAAACTGTCCAATTTGCAGCGTGAACGGTGAACCCGTCTGTTCAGCAGCTGGCTGTTCGGTTTCTTCAGTCGCAGATTCGGAATCTTGTCCGGGCAGGTCAGCGATTAGCTGCAACCAGTCAAGTTCGCCCTCATTGTCTCGGGTCGCCGCCAGCTTGAAATCGACCACCGAAACTTCATCCAATATCAGTTGATTTTGCGGATAGCGATAACGTCCATTGCTGACCGTCAGCGTTCCCGCCTGCAATATCGCCTCTGCAGCTTCGGAAGGATGAATGCTGAAGTCTGCCAGATCGATATCAATCGCACTGATATCAACCTCTGCCGCTTCACCCGCCATATCAATATCATAGGCCAGTTGCAGATCCAGCCGACCTTCTTTGAATTCAAATGGCAGTTGCGCCTGCAGATAACGATAGGGTGTTTGCAGGCTGAAATTTTGCAGCTTAACCTGACCTGCCAGTTGTAACGGTGACAAGCTCAGATTTCCGTCTAATGTCAGCGTGGCGTTATTTTCCAGTTCAATCACCAGATCCTGGCTGGCGGTTTGTCCGGCCTCGGTAGAGAAATTTTCAAGATGAATATTGATTGGACTTAAGACCGTTTCAAAAGGCTCATTAGGAACCTCATCCCGGTAAAGAATTTTGCCATCAGTGTAGTTGAACGCCCCGATTTCCAGCGTGAATAATGAATCACCCTGCTCGCTGACTTCTTCTCGTTCGGCATCGTTTTCCGGCTCCGCCGTTGCCGCCCATTTATCGGCTAATCGGGTTAACGTATTGTCTGTATTGGTATACCGCCGGAAATTCAATTCGGTATTCGCCAGGCTGATATCCTCGATTCGCAGCGTGAGCCTGAATAATTGCAACGGTTGCAGATTGAGATAAAGCTTTTCCCATGCTGCCAGCGGCTCATCCTGCTCAGTGTTTAATTGCAGCTGACGGATTGTTGCTTCGAAGGTATAGGGATTAAATTGAATCTGTTCAACACTGGCATTCACACCAAGTCGTTGCTGCATGGTCTTCACCAGATGCTTTTCTGCCAGCCAGGGCAACAAAAAGAAACCGATAAGGGTATAGAGCACGACGATACTCACTATGGAGATCAGCAAAAGGCGATATTGGCGGAGAACGGCTTTGACAGATTTCATAGCGATGGCTTATCTCAATAGTGGAGATAAGCCAGTTTACATAAATAATGCCGGGTAGCGTAACCGGCAGGCTGAATCGAGCTGCGACTTTCCCACTCAAAATCAAAATATCACAGCAAACCTGGCCACAGAAACTGGAATAAATCCTTTCATCGATAAAATTTTCCTCCTATAATTCTGCGGCACTGCTTATTGCTGGACTTTTAATCGTCTCATCAATAACCGCATGGTTCAGTCGGGTAACTCTTCAGATAGCTCAATTTCAAGGAACGAAAATGTTTAAACACATTGGATGGCTTTTACTCACCTCAGTGACGTTGACAGGGTGTTCGATAAAACAAACGGTGGAACCTGCTGAAATCCCCCAGGCAGCTGAACTTTGCATTATCGAAAACACCGATACACGTGAAGGGTTTCTAAAGGAATTTAAGTCCACACTGTCTGCCCGTGGCATTCAGCACCGAGTCGTCTCCGAGAGAAACGTGCCTGAAAGCTGTGAATGGACTGCCACTTATGTAGCTAAATGGACTTGGGATCTGGCGCTTTATATGTCATATGCAGAAATAAAGATTTTCCATAATGGCAATTTGGATGGCGAAGCCATTTATGACTCCACCCGTGGTGGCGGCAATATGGGTAAATTTATTGATGCTGAGCCTAAAATTCAGGAACTGGTCAACGAATTGATGCAGTTCGAATCCACTTCAGCCTTCCGCCTGTATTTCGGTTAACGGCTTCGTTGTTCGTCAATCAAAGACAAACTCAGCAAGATGATTCAGATGCAACACGTTATGGATGACAAGATGATTTTGGTCACCGGTGGTGCAGGTTATATTGGCTCGCATACCTGTGTTGAGCTGGCCAACAGTGGCTATAAGCTGGTTGTTCTGGATAATCTGTCAAACTCATCCGCCAAAGTATTGCCCCGTATTGAAAGCATTATTCAGCAGAAAATAACCTTTGTGCAGGGCGATATTCGCCATCGTGAAACGCTGGAAGCGGTGTTTCGCCAATATAACATTGCCGCTGTCATTCACTTTGCCGGTCTGAAGACCTTAAATGAATCGGTTTCACAACCGATGTCGTATTACGATAACAACGTCAGTGGCACGATTACGCTGTGTAATGTGATGGCTGAGTTTGATTGTAAAACACTTATTTTCAGCTCATCAGCCACCGTTTATGCCGAAATATCCAACCAGCCGATCCGCGAGGATTTTCCGCTGGCGGCAAACAATCCTTATGGCCGCTCTAAATTAATTATTGAACAGATATTAACTGACCTGCATCGTGCTGATCCGGCCTGGTCTATTGCCCTGCTTCGCTATTTTAATCCGGTAGGAGCCCATTTCTCCGGTTTGATTGGCGAGCATTCCAATGCCACGTCGACCAACTTGATGCCATGCCTTTCGCAAGTAGCTACAGGCAAGCGGGATAAGCTATTTATTTATGGAAATGATTATAAGACAAGGGATGGCACCGGAGTGCGTGATTACATTCATGTGGCCGATTTAGCAAAAGCTCATGTCAAAGCACTGATAAAAGCGCTCGACAGCTCGGACGTTTTGACCTTGAATATTGGTACAGGCCGTGGCTATTCGGTATTGGAAGTAATTGCCGCTTTTGAGAAGGTTTCTGGTCAGAAAATTCCATTTGAAATGGTGGCTCGCCGGGCCAAGGATCTGGCGCGTTGTGTTGCGGATCCCTCACTGGCCATCAAGACGTTGAACTGGAAAGCCGAGTTGGATATCAACAGAATGTGCGCCGACAGTTGGCACTGGCAGACGCACAATCCTGATGGATATGCGTAAACAGGTTCAGTATTAACTCGCGTATTTTCTGATTTTCTTATGCGGTGTATCAGAGGCCACTTTCTGCAATAAAATTTCATAGCCTGTGGCTTGCTTTAATGCCTTACTCAGCCATGCTGCAGAATCCTGTGCCACTTTATCAAGATTGGGATCCATATACATGGCTTGCAGTTTGGCTGCTGCAACGTCCAATAATGCTTGTTCGGTTCGCTGCTCATGGAAAATCGCTCTGGCAGCCAGTCTTTGTGCTTCAGCATCATTCGTCTCTAATAACTTGATATAGCTGATCACTTCAGCCGGTAATCCAGCATCCGTTAACGATACCGTGGCAAGTTTATTCTGGATAGCCTGGAATTGCGCCAAGTCTGTTTTCGCTTTAGATGCATGACGTTTTAACTTGCCGTTTTCAGCCTTATTTGCCAGTAATTGCAATGTTGGCTGATATTTAGGGTTGCCGCTGTAGCCCAATGCTCTGACTTTATACGACAAAACGCTGAGTTCATCGCGTCCGAAATATTTCGTCTCCTGGGCGGCCAATAAATCTTTTTCCATTGGATCAAACAACAACGGATCAGAAAGCCCCGACCATTGCAGGCGTTCCAGCATCTGCTCTTTCTGTTCAACACTACCTGATTCGAGAATGTTGAGCTTATGTGCAATACGTTGCTCATCGGTTTCAAACGCTTGCAGCAATCCACTGAAAGCCAGCAAAGACGCGCCAATCACCCATTGTTTTAAATTCATTTTCTGTTTCCTTACGTTGTTAAAAGTTATTTCCATCGTTTAAAAATAAGTGAGGTATTGATTCCACCAAAAGCAAAGTTATTACTCATAATCACATCCGTCTCGATATGTCGTGGTTCGTGCATGATGTAATCCAGATCGCCACATGCCGGATCAACTTCATCCAGATTCGCCGTGGCATGAAACCAGTTTTCACGCATCATCTGAATCGCCACCCAGGACTCCAAAGCGCCACAGGCACCCAGCGTATGTCCAGTAAAACTTTTGAATGAGCTGATCGGCGTATTATTTCCAAAAACAGCGGCTGTCGCTGACGACTCAGCAATGTCACCGCGATCGGTTGCCGTGCCATGTGCACTGATATAACCAATTTCATCCGGGTTTACGTTTGCACAACTGAGCGCTAACCGCATGGCTTTTTCCATGGTCACGGCTGAAGGTTGTGTGACATGACTGCCATCTGAGTTGGTGCCAAATCCGACCAATTCAGCATATATAAAGGCATTGCGTGCTAAGGCATGCTCCAGATCTTCAAGAATCAAGGTGCAACCACCTTCACCGATCACCAGACCATCTCGCTGTTTATCAAACGGCCGGGGACTCAAATGGGGAGTGTCATTTTTAATACTGGTGGCGTACAACGTGTCAAACACAGCGGCTTCAGTAGCACATAAGGCTTCACATCCACCCGCCACCATAATGGTCTGATGACCATATTTAATGGCCTCATAGGCATAGCCTATGGCTTGGCTTCCAGAAGTACAGGCACTTGAGGTCGTCAAAACCCGGCCGCGTAATCCAAAATAAATACCAATATTAACCGGCGCGGTATGCGCCATCATTTTGATATAGGAGTTGGCATTGAGGCCATCGCTGGTATGGTTCAGCAACATGTTGCCAAAATCCGCAATCGCATCGGTATCACCAGCAGAAGAACCATAAGCCACGCCCACTTCCCCACTGCTGAGGATCTCATCATTCAACAAGCCAGCATCTTCAAAGGCCAATTCAGTGCTACGAACGGCCAACTGGGCGACACGGCCCATGCTGCGTAAATCTTTACGTTTGTAATGAGCAGGCATGACAAAGTTTTCAACTGGCGCACCTAATCGGGTATTTAGCTCGGTGTATTTATCCCATGCATCAATACGCTGAATACCGGTTTGCATATTTTGTAGCCGCGTTTTTATCGCAGACCAGTCATTGCCAATCGGGGAAAAACCGCTCATGCCCGTTACTACAACCCGCTTCATTAACACATACCGCCATTGACCGAAATCACCTGTCGGGTGATATACGCCGCTTCTTCGCTCATCAAAAAGCTCACTGTTCCAGCGACTTCAGCTACCGTGCCGACCCTCTGCATAGGGATCATTTTCATCGCTTCTTCCATATGAATATCTTCTGTCATTTCCGTATCAATCAATCCGGGCGCCACACAGTTCACGGTTATTTTGCGTTTGGCCAACTCAACGGCCAGTGCTTTACTTGCACCGATAATACCGGCTTTCGCCGCACTGTAATTGACCTGACCACGATTTCCGACCACTCCGGAAACTGATGATAAGGTGACGATTCTGCCAGGTTTTCTGCGGCGAATCATGGGCATGATAATCGGCTGCAACACATTATAAAAACCATCCAGATTGGTTCTGATCACCAGGTCCCATTCATCACCGGGTATCGCTGGAAAAGCGTTATCTCTGGCAATGCCGGCATTACACACCACACCATAATAAGCACCATGCTGTTCGACATCCTGTTCCAGGATTGACGCGGTTTGTTCGCGATCGGCAATATCAAATTGCAATACCCGAACCTGACGTCCCAGTGCAGTTATTTCGGCGGCGACGGCATCAGCTTGTGCTCTGTTGCTTCGACAATGCAGCACGATATCGTAACCTTGTCTGGCGAGACGCAGCGCTATCGCTTTACCGATCCCTCGGCTCGACCCGGTGACTAAAATGGTTTCACTCATCGAATAGCTTCCTCTAAAAACTGACTGGCATCGTCAGGTTGGTATACATTAAGATTCGCCGATGCAGCAATCTGATCTCCACGCAATTGGCCACGGAAAACATGCAGCCCATTTTCAGCCTGCATTTCACACTCCACCCGGATTGACAGGGTTAGGCCCATGGCAAACCAATCGGTGTTGCTCTGGTAACGTCGAGTACCCAGCAGAAAACCTAACTTGGGCGGTTGCGATTGTTGTCTTTGTTGTAAACCGGCATAAGCCGCAATGGCCTGGGCTAAATATTCCACACCAATCCAGGCGGGCACACCCTTTTCTTCGACAAACATGCTTTGCAAGTTAATATCCACTTCGGCTTCCAGCCATTGTTCACCGTAAGCCGTCACTCTCGTTAATAATGACATGCTGCCTGAATGTGGCACCAGATCGGCCACCTGATATGGTTCCATCATGGTGCGCGTTCCAGAATCAACGCAATATTATTACCGCCAAAGGCAAATGAATTGCTCAATACGTATTTATAAAATTTAGCGGGTTGATTTGCTGTGACTAAATTCAAATTAGGAATCGTCGGATCAGGCTCGCCATCCCAACGATGTATTGGGGCACTCCCTTGCTCATCTGCCAGCATCAGCCAACAAATAGCCGCCTCAATGGCACCAGCAGCCCCTAAGGTATGGCCGATGAAAGGTTTAGTGGAGCTGCATAACACGTTATTGCCGAATAGCTGATTGACCGCAATCGATTCCATCTGATCATTTAACGTCGTGGCAGTGCCATGCAAATTTATATAATCAATGTGTTTAGCCTCAAGCCCGGCATCTTCCATCGCCAGTCTCATGCAGCTTGCCGCCCCTTCGCCATTAGGTTCAGGCGCCGAAATATGGTGGGCATCGCTGCTTTCACCAATGCCTCGCAAAATCACACCTTGTCGCTGTCTGGAAAGCACAAACAACGCGGCCGCTTCACCAATATTGATGCCGTTACGGTTTTTACTGAATGGATTACATACTTCGGTGCTAACAGCTTCTAATGCAGAAAAGCCCTGAACAGTGAGTCGGCATAAGGTATCAACGCCACCCGCTATAACAACATCACAAACGCCTGCGGTGATCAGCCTTTTGCCGCTTGCAAGCGCCTTTGCTCCTGAAGAGCAGGCGGTAGAAATCGCGTAAACCGGTCCTTTGACACCCGTTAGCTCAGCAATAAACTGCGCCGGATTGCCCATCTCCTGGATATTGTAGTGATATTTGTCTGGCAAATTGCCGGACTCAACAGCGCTTCTGATTGCCGGTTCAGCATCGGCAATTCCGGAAGTGCTGGTGCCAATCACAATGCCAACGCGATCAGAACCAAAACGCGCAACAGCCTCTTCAACCTGTGATTTTATTTGCAGATAAGCCGCTAAGGCGAACTGGTTATTGCGACTTTGCCAGCGAGACGATGTTAATGGGTTAACCGGCAGGTCATCATGACAAATCCCCAGCGGCAATGGCGTCGCACCAAAAGAATCGTCGAGGGTGAGAAAGTTCGCATCCGACAACAGGTTTTGTTTCAGCGAGTCAGCACTGTTGCCAGCGGCGCATAACAAACCAACTGTATTAAGGAACACGTCGTTTTGCTTCACAACGCCCCCGCATCAAGCGATTGTATTATCACCAGGTAATGATCCTGAATATTTTTAATCAACACACTGTCTTCTTTATATTGAACATCCAGCTTTAAACGGTTGTTTTCTGATAACTGACGAGAGGTGTTATCCAGCGCCAAAAGCCAGCCATCAGGAGCGGAATAACGATTCATCAACGCCGCTTCGGGCCATAAGGCAAACTGCATCACCGCCATGATCTGTTCTGCCGGGATGGTGATATCCGTCATATTCTGTTGCAGAAATTCCGCGCCATCATAAGACATTTTCAGTACTGTCATACCGGTAGGCATCAATACCAGCACCTTAAACTTTTCCGCTTTGATATCCGTTACCAGCAGAAATTGCTGCTGTTTGCCACCGGCAACAAACGTCAATTTCTGCTGCAACAAAATTGGCTCCGGTCCGGTTGCAGGTGATAGCAAAAACAAGTCCTGATGCGTATTCCATCTGAAGGGATTCAGGCTGCAACCGCTAATAAAAGCAGCGCTTAACAGTAAAAAGACAATTATATATTTCGGCATAGCTCTGCTAACGCCGTCAAACGCTTGGAATCTTTTACAAACGGATTTTTGATATCCCAGGCATAGCCAGCCAGAATTGAACTAATCATACGTTTTACCGGATCATTTTTCTGTGTGGTAAAAATGACATCCTGTAAACGGCCGTCATACCAGCCTTCAACGAATTCCCGGAATGTGTTCACCCCGTGTTGTAAAGGCCTGACAAACTGTTGCTGCCAATCAGGTGTACCGCCCTGCAATTGCTGGCTCAATACATCAACCGCCAGACTGGCAGATTTAAACGCGATGGTCACGCCCGATGAAAACACCGGGTCTAAAAACTCACCGGCATTGCCCAGCAACGCATAGCCCGGCCCGTACATTTGCGTCACATCGCAGGCATAACCGGTCAATGACCCTATTCGTGTATCAAAAGTAGCCGATGCCAGTAAATCGCTCATCCAGCCGGACTCAGCAATCAACTGTTTTAACTTCTCTTCATCCGTTCCTGATAGCGCATCGATAAATGTTTTTGAGGCCACCACTCCAACCGAGGATCGGGCATTGCTGAATGGAATCAGCCAGTACCAGACATCACGATGCTGAGGATGCACAGTGATCAGAATTTTATTGCGATCGTAGTCCGGATCGCTGATGGCATCTTCTACATGGGTAAATAACGAGGTTCTGGGTTCAAAATTGGCCGCTTTCTCCAGATTAAGCAGTTTGGGTAATACGCGACCATACCCACTGCCATCAAGCACAAATTTAGCGTGAAACTGCTGAGTGAGTCCGGCTTCATCCACTACCTCAACTGCCGCCACACCAAGATTTTCGTCATAGTCAAACCGGGTGACTGACTGACCATAACGAATATCAACACCTTGTCTGGCCGCTTCGTCCGCCAGCACTTTATCAAAAATATCGCGCTGTACCTGAAAGGTAGTGCCCCAGCCTTCGGAAAATTTTTCGTTAAAATTAAAAAATTCATAACGCTCGCCGCAACTGAATGCAGCACCGTCTTTGAACTGAAAACCTGCAGCCTGAACGGCTTCGAGCATATCAGCCTGTTCGAGGAATGCCATGCTTTGTGGCAACAGACTTTCTCCTATTGAAAAACGGGGAAAATGTGATCGTTCCAGCACCAGAACGTTATAGCCCCGTTTATTCAGCAATGCCGAGGCGACTGCTCCCGAAGGTCCTGCGCCAATCACAATGACATCGAAAATCCCTTTTTGTGTAGCCACTTATTCAACTCCCTGAGAAGGCTGACGTAATAACGTCGTTAATATCCAAATCATCGCCAACCCCAAAAACACGGTCAGCCCAAAATGCTGCAACACAGGCGTTTGGCTGAGTGAAAGCAGACCAAACGCCAATAAACTGGTTATCACCGACAGAGTCACCGCCAGCCAGGTATTGGCGGCCTGCTGTGTTTCTGTCAGAAAAATCCCCATATCCAGCCCAATCCCAAGCACCAGGATCAACGCCATGATATGAAATAAATTAATTCCGGGAAGGCACAGCATCAGGATGCTGAGCGTGAATAATGATGCCAACATCGGCGGCATGATGATTCGCCAGGCGGCTAGTTTATATCGGGAAAACAAAATCACAAACAGCAACAGGTAAGCCAATGCAATCCAGATCATAATCTGCTGACGATAATCGGCCATCAAGCTGGAAATGGCCTCAACCTGATCGACCAGTACCAGCTCCGGGAAATGCTTTTTTAAACTTAACTGTTGTGCTAACTGCCTGGGCTGGCTCGCGGTAAGACTGACCATCGTGGCAAGGCCATTGTGATCTGTATGAATGATCTGCGAACTTAATATGCCACCTAATCCGTTGTTTGGAAGCTGTTCTGCTGTCAATCGATTGGCCAACCCATACTGCATCATCTCCATTGCTTGGGTCGCAGCGGCATCCGTCAGATTCAGCGTCGTAAATAGCTTTTTTAATTCAGCGTTATAAAGCGTTTCCACCAAATAGGCATTGCTTTCTTGTCTTTTCAAAGAAGGCAGGCGATCGGCCAATAAGCTGAACTGAACCAAATTGCCGTTATCAACCAGCTGACTCAGCCAGGGACGAATGGCTTCTTCCTGTTGCAGGCACTGCTCCAATTGATCGCAGGGAATCAATAAAAATTGTGTGCTGCTATTCAAGCCCAGACGCGTCTGAATTCGGGTTTCCTGCTCCAGCAAATGGGCAGGAGAGGTTTGCAGCAAACGGATGTCATCTTCCGTTTTCCCTGTCCAGATAATGGCGATTGCCATTATGGTGAGTATCGCGAGCCCATACTTGAACCCATTATTTTTAGCAAGCGCCGGGCAGGCTGCTTGCCACTGTTGCAATCGTTTGGCTGCACTCAACTCTTTGAGAGGGTCATTTTGGGTCAGCCTGGGCAACGCGATGACGACTGTCAGCCATGCCGCGATGAGTCCAACAGCAGAAAATACTGCCATTTGTCTTAGGCCCGGAAAAGGCGTCATGGCGATGGCAGCATAAGCCAGCACACTGGAAAACAGTCCTAAAAAAAGTCCTGGCATGATGCGCGGCAACACCAGCTGGTGGCGTTGTCTTTCACAGATAAAATGTAACGCGTAGTCAATTGCCACCCCAATCAGCCCGGCACCAAAAGCAAAAGTCACAATATGTACCCGTTCAAAAACCAGCATGACGACAGCTGTTGCTACCGCACAGCCCACTACAATCGGCAGTAATAAAACAGTGACCAGCCGCACACGGCGGAACACCCACAACATTAGGATAAGAATGCCTGCCAATGACCCCAGCCCGATAGTCGAGATTTCTTTTTCAGCCTGACGAGCACCGGCGTCAGCATGCACCAGCAACCCCGAAGGCAGCAGCTCTATATCCTGCTCACTAAAGCGAGTGGTCAATTCGTCGAAAACAGATAACACCGCCTGCTGAACGTTGATCGAAAAGGCATCACCCTTAAGCTGAATGATTAACAGGTTGGTAAAACCGTTATCTCCGGGGAGGCGTAAATAGCCTTGCTCATCCATTTCAATATTTATCAGAGGTGACTGGGCGCTACGCCAGGCTGATGATAAACCAAACGGATCGGCTTTCAGGTTTTGCCCGCCCATTTGCATCGGGCTGTAAATCATGCTCAAAGCACGTTTAGCAACAGCCTCCGTATTATTCTGCAACGCTAGTCGCATCTTTTCAGTTAGTAATACATAACGGTAGGCATCTGAAGCGTGCTGAGATTGTTCAATTTGCTGATCATCTATCTGCCACACAACAGAGTCGACTTCCGGGATCTGCTGATAGCGCTCTGCAATGGTTTGCGTGGCTTGTTGCAATTGCTGTTTGTCCTGCCCGGAAATCAGGATAATCAAGCGCTCTGCAAAACGTTGTCCCATTTGAGCCGAAGCTTCCCGAACCAGCGGCTGTTGCTGCGATTCCGGCAGCAAACTCATCATGCTGGTATCAATAGCGGGTTGTTTTATCCACGCCAGACACAGCAGCGTTATCACCAGCAAACCCCAGACGATAGCGGCAACTTTCGACGCCAGTAGACGATAAATCATTGTTGCAGATTCAGGAAATCAATCCGGGTGATATCCCCGTTTTTTTCATGTAAAACCACTTTACGCATCAATGTATCGCCTGATAATTCCACCTGATTGATGGCTTGTTTGAGGGTTGGCTTTCTGGGCGTTAGTTTGACCTGCCAGTCGCGATTATTCTGATAATCGCCATTAGCAAAGAAATATTCAGATAAGGCATACCAGTCGGCCGTTAACACGGCAAAGAAGATTTCCGTGAGAACTTTCGTCGCAGGATCGTGATCGGCTTTCAGTGAGATCAAATCATCACCACCCTGACTGCTGGTGATACTGTCTGGCTTCATGATCAATTCATTTTCAATTGGTGTTAAGGTCTGCCAGCGAATGAATTCATTGCGTTGATAGTTGAAAACCCCGCTGGACAGCAGTGTGATATCAAATTCTGCCAGATACTTTTCCTGTTTGAATTCGCCCTGCAACCGCTCTGGCGACTCGGTTAACTGCGTGAGCAATTCATAGGACAACTCGGCATGAACCGGTGATATGACAAACCACAGCAGTATTAACCAGCGTTTCATGGTTGCAACCCCAGCTTTTGAAATAAAATATCCGGCGAGACAAACAACATTTCTTCCGTTTGCATATCAACGGCCACCTGAACGGTATAGCCCTTTGTTAAACGTTGACCGGTCTGGGCATCTTCAATCAGATAATCAATTTTCAAGCGGTTTTCCCATTCGGTTAATCTGGCAATCACCCGGATCTTCTGCTGAAAGCGCAAAGGCTGCGCATAACGCACGCGTAAATCGATAACCGGCCAGCCAAAGCCTGATTCATGCATCTGCGGATAGTTATAGTCAATGGCATCCAATAAAGCGCAGCGGGCTATTTCAAAGTACTTCACATAGTGCCCGTGCCAGGCAATCCGCATCACATCAACATCATGAAAGGGCACTTCAATTAACACTTCAGCTTGTCTCATTCAGATTTCCTGTTGCTGTCTATTTCGGCTGACCAGAATGGATAAAAATTGAACCACTGTAGCGGAGCTTTAAGACAATAATGCTGTAAACACTTCGCATATTGCTGCACCACATTATCAAGCTTTAACTGCCGCTCACGACGCGACCAGCTTAATTTTTCGGCAAATTGCTCAAGATAAATATGATAACCATCCGGATGTTTCAGGCAGAACATCAAAAACACCGGACAGCCAAGCAAGCCTGCAAGAATAAATCCACCCTGAGGCATTGGTGCTGAAGCCCCCAGAAAATCCACTTCGGAAACCCGCTGCTCCCCGGTGACCGGCGTGCGATCGCCCGCTATCACCAGAAACTCCCCGGCCTCAACTCGTTCAGACATCAACATGGCAAAAGCCGGCGACATTTCGGTGACTTGATACATCTCAACCTGCGCTTGTTGATTCACCTTCTGCATCAGCGAATTAAATTTTTCAGCATGGCGGGTATAGACCAGCAAGGTTAATTTCAAATCCGGTTGTTGCCGTGCCAACGCATTACAGACTTCAGTATTGCCCAGATGCGAGACGATGATAATGCCGCCCTGTTTGTTCTCAATCGCCTGCTCAAATAAACCGTCAGTTTGAAATTGCACATCATTCAGGGTGATCTGCCCCATCCACACCAGAAACTTGTCGAGCAGCGTTTCCCCGAACATCAGAAAATGTTTGAAAGACGATAGTGGTTTTTGTGCCGGCAAATAGGATTGAATACGCGACAGATATTGCTGTGAAGCCTGTCTGGCAGGCTGATTTCGGAGATAGTAATAGGCTATCACCGGAAACAGAACAACCCGAAAGCCCCACCGCCCAAGCAATCGATAGACCAACAGCAGCAGCTTCATACCGAAGACAGTGCCTGACTCGCTGATCCGGGACCAATGATGACGCTTAGTCATGGCATTTTTGCCATAAAAGCCGCGGTAAACGCCACAACATGCCAAAAAACAAACGTGTATGCATGCCGGTGATGAGCACATTATCTTTCCACAGATTAAAATGCGACACACCATCAATCGGGTAATGCACTTTCGTGGGCAGGTTTTTTACCACACCTTTTTCCCAGACCCAGCGCACCATGATTTCCGGGTCAAACTCCATGCGATTTCCACATTTTTGTTCAGCCAATAACTTAACCAGTAGAGCAACAGGATAAACCCGATAGCCGCACATACTATCCTTGACCTGCAGCGACAGTGTATTAATCCAAATCCAGATATGGGTCAGATAACGACTGTAAAAACGCAGTTTGGGCACGGAGGCATCATATTCCGGATAACCTGTCACCAATGCCTGTGGGAACTGTTTAGCCGTGTTCATGAATAATTCAACATCCTCCAGATCATGCTGCCCATCTGCATCTACTTGCAAAGCATGAGTGAAACCTTGCTGATTCAGCCAGATCAGACCGGCCTTTACTGCAGCGCCTTTACCGCCATTCTGTGGCAGACGGATTAATGAAACCTCATCTGAATAATTTTGCTGCAGTTGAATTAATGCCTGTTCACAGGCAGCGTCACTGCCATCGTCCACCAGCAGGATGGGATACCCAAACACCAGGATAGCTTCGAGAATTTCACCAATCGCATGTTCATGGTTATAGACGGGTATCAATATGGCAGGTTTAAACGCCTGGGATGTTGTTGCATTATTCATAACATATTCTGCCGCTAGAGTGAGTGCCCGCTTCGGATTGATAACTGAAAAACAGTTTTTGCTTTTCCGTGTCATAACGCAGGCTGATGGAAACGCGTTGAGCCGGCAGTAGCAATAATTGAAACTTTAACGCTTCGAGTTGTTTAAATTTTCCCTGCACCGCAAAATATTTTCTGCCGTAGAACTCTGCCCAATGCACCTGAACTACCCCGGGTAAAATCGGCTGTTGTGTAAAGTGCCCGTCGAAGTAGATCAACTGTTCCGGCAAACAGCAATTTATGGTGATTTCGTCTTCCTGATGTTTCACGCTGAGGAGCTCAGGCCATTTCACCGCTGGTTTGGCAAACAGCTCAACTAAATGTTGCTTTGGCAATTTACCCTGCGAGTTGATCGGCATGGCTTGTACAAAACGCCACCGTCTGGGAATGACCACCGCTTCAAAATGGCTGCTTAACTGTTTTTTCAACGTAGTAATCAATGGTTTTCTGCCGACCTCATGCAGCAACGCATTTCCGGCATCGCTGAGCACAATCACAGCGGCCATTTCTATTCTATGACGCGCCAGGGTTAAAACTTGAGCTTGTTCAACCAGGGGTGAAGCTTGTAACAGCGCATTCATTTCATTGAGCGACACTCGCTTACCTTCCACCTTCACTATCTGATCTTTTCTGCCTTGCAGGCTAAAATGACCCTGCGGGGAAAACTCGACCTGATCGGCAAGGTTGACTTGTGTAGCATCATGGCAGAACAACACGTTTAAACTCCCGTCATTCGCTTTGCTCAATTCAACATGAGCCAACGGCTGCCACAAAGAGGATTCATCATCAGATTGCTGGCGACGCCATGCCAATGCGCCAGTCTCAGAACTGCCATAAATTTCAGTGACAGGCGCCTGCAGCAAACCTGCAACATTGAGACTATTGTCCAAACTAAGCGGCGCTGTTGACGAAAAGACCTCACTGCATTTCGGCTGAACCAAGTGCCAATCCTGAAGACGATTCATCCGTCCCAAATGCGAGGGGCTGGAAACTAAACTGAAACTGGAATGCTGCTCAACCAGCGCAATTAAATCTTCCGCATACTGGCTCAGCCGGGCTGTGAACGCCTGCTGATAACAGAATGGTCTGAACAGACGAAAGGTCAGTCCATATAAATGCTGATGGGAAACCGTGGTGGCTACGATGGCAGCGGGTGATTCCGGCATCAGTACATCCAACGCTGCAAGTTCATCTTCAAGTTGCTGCATCGTCTTACTGATGGCTTTGGGCAAGCCAGTAGTGCCTGAGGTATAGACTTCAATAGCCGGATGATCTGCAGCAATGATCTGCCAATTTATTTGCTGCTTAATCGCTGCACTTTCAGCCTGCGGAAGTACCGAATCAATATCAAACTCACCGATAAAACCATCAACCTCTGTGGTGAGTCGTACCACTGTGTCAGGTAAGTTATCCCCGGTCAGACAGGCTGTTCTGCCAAGCTGCCATAACGCACAGATAATGGCCAGACATTCAGCTGCATCGTGATGAAACACCGCCCAACGTTGTCCCCCCTGGTTCTCCAATACGGCCACCCAGCTGACAACACGCTGCTCAAATGCCATTGCATTGATTTGCTGGTTGCCGGATAGCGCTACCAGACTCTCTGCCGAACGCTGCCACCATGTTGATAAGGGTGTTAATACTGGCATGTTAAGCCGCTTTTACCCGTTGTCTGACCAGCCATTCGCCCAGCATCAGGCCACCGATCAGAAAATATGCCACCACACCGTTATACCAAAGCCATAAAGCATCATCTGCCAGTAGCACGGTTATCAATGCCAACGTGGCATTGAAGGCAAAGAACACGCACCATATCTGCGTGACCTTGCGGGTATAAAGAACGGCCTTCTCTGGCAACTCCGGTTCACGAATTCTCGCCAGTCTTTCGACAACACTCATCTCCGTGAGCAGGCTTGAGGCAAACAGAAATAACAGGCTCAAGTTGATAATGACGGGATAGAGTTTCAGGCCATTTTTTTCACCCAGCCACCACACGACAGCACCAATAACAATAACAGCCAGACACAAAAAATAGCGTTCCTGAGCGGATGAAGCTGTTATCCAACGCAATACCAGCAAGCCTGCCAGCATCGTGAGTAACCAACCATAGGCATCATGCTGTATCCCCCAATAAACAATAAAGGGATACAGAATAGATAAGAGTATTAAACTGGCTTTTACCATTGAGTTCATTAAGCCGAATGGAGCAACTTCTCAACCTGTTCAACGATGTCCTGCACAGTTCTGACGGCTTTAAAATCATCTGGCTGAATTTTTTTCCTGGTCATTTTTCGCAGTTCGATCACCAGATCAACCGCATCAATACTATCAATATCCAAATCCTCATATAGATTGGATTCAGGCGAGATATCGTTAGCATCAATCTCAAACAACTCTTCAAATACGGCCACTATCTTGTTGTAGATTTCTTCCTGACTCTTCATGGCGTTCACTTATTTAGTTCGGTGGGATTCAACCAGCTTGGCTAACGCATTAACACTGGCAAAATATTGGCGGGTTTCTTCGGAATCGGCTTTTAACTTGATGCCGTATTGCTTCTGTAAGGCCAGGCCAATTTCTAAGGCATCAATAGAGTCTAATCCCAAGCCATCTACAAACAGCGGAGCATCATCTTCAATGTCTTCCAGTTCAATATCTTCAAGATCAAGACTGTCGATAATCATTTGTTTTATTTCACGATTAAGATCACTCATGTAATCCAATTTCCTTATTAAAAAAACCGGTTAAATCGGCTGTCAGATTTCTGGCTGCCATGGCAGGTTTCACATTATCTATATAGGTTGCTATCGGCATAGGCGGCTCGATCCTGATAACAAAATGTGGCCGTTGTTGAGGGATGCGATACCACGGCTCACCTTTAGTCAATGTCAGGGGCTGACAATCAATGATGACCGGTGTCACATCCACTTTTGTACGAACGGCCACGTTGGCAGCACCGCGTTTCAGGCTGAGTCGTTGTCCGGGTTTAGAACGGGTACCTTCAGGGAAAATAATCAGTGCATCCCCTCTGTCAAAAGCCTGCTGGGCCGCTTCAATGACCACATCAACTGAATCATCATTGAGAATATAACCCGCAGCTTTAACGGGACCGTATGTAAACGGGTTGCGTAACAAGGCCTTTTTTACGACACAGTTGGCATTGGGCACCAGCGAAATCAGAAAAATCACATCAATTAAAGACGGATGATTGGCCAGTATCAATTTAGCGCCCTGGAGCTTATCGCGACCATGCACCTCATAACTGAGCACCCCAAGCAGCTTCATTAAGCCGATATAACATCGAAATACATGATGAATACATGCCTTACCGCGACGCTGCTTTTGCACCGATGTACCCGGCAATACCATCAGAATCGGCGCCAACAGCAATGAAATAAATACGCTGCCCAGCCCAAATAAAAAGAAACTTAATGCTGTGGCAAATAAACGCCAGCTGCGGTCAAGAAATGCTGTCATTGTCTGGCATCCACCGCCAAGTGCCAATTTGCCTGATTAACGTTCATCATCAGGCTGCCTTTTTCATCCATCAATACCTTGATGAATTGAAATATCTCCTGATAAGTACTGAGCTCAGAACACGCTTGTGTCGTTGGCTGTAAAGTTAAATTTGCCTTAGCATCATCAGAACGACTCACCACGAAGGCTAATGCCAGTGGAAATGGCACACTCAGCTCATAGGGCTGATACAGGGCGGGTAACGGAATATCATAAACAACACAGAAAACACGCTCATGTCTCTCAAGTTGTGCGGCAGCCTCAAACAAGGTTTGCAACAGCAGACCATTCATTGCTGAAATGGCCGTTATCGGTGATTTATCTTTGCGGGCAATGGAAATGATTCCGGCCACCGCGTTATGCACGGCTAAACTGAAACCTGTGGGTGAAATCGGCTGATCCCTGGCGATTTCTTCAAGTAACGACAACGTTAAACCGGTATCACCATGCCGTGACGCAAAAATACCCGGCATAGATTGGTTTTCTGCCAACACATTCAACGTGGAGGCTGCGGCATATTTACCCAGCGTGGTAAAACGCCGACGCAGCAAAGCCGGTATCTGTTTTAAAGCCGGAGAAGTTTCTGCAGGGCCATCATCTGATGAGCTATCAAACCATGCTTGCCATGACGCTTTAGTATCCAGTCCCGGAGCCAATGCTGACCAGGTTTCCAGATTAAGGCTTACCACTGCATACACTCATTAACTGTCATTTTCAGGGCTCCAAGATCCATCTCGGCTCTTTTAGTTTAAATCATCGAACGAGGGATTTTACTTTGCCAAGGTGTTTATGCAAGTCTAATCTGCCATTGAGCACCCAACCCGACTCGCCTATACTTGCCGCTTTCTTACTATCTACATGGAGGTAACATTGTGAAACACCTGTTAATTTTATTAACCGCATCTGTTCTTATTTTTTCTACTCAGGCTCACAGTCGGGATACACAACATATGCTGTCAATCGAAGCAGCAATGAACTCGGCAGATTTTAAAGAAAAACTCGATCCCAATATTCGTTTTTATTTTGGCAATCAGCCACACCCGGAAATAGAAAAATCGTTTGGCAAATTTGTCAGCAATAAAAAAACCAACGCGTTCGGTAAGTCTGATGAAGCGGCTTGTGAATGGGTATTGCTCAGCGCAATGCTTTCATTGCAGGACAGAGTGAAAGCCGAGGGTGGTAACGCAGTCATCAATATCAACAGCTATTACAAAAAAAATACGGTCAGCAGTGAAACCGAATATGAATGTCATGCAGGTGCCATTATGGCTGGTGTCGCTCTGCAAGGTGAAGTGGTCAGAATTGCCGAATAAGTCATCCGAATTCCCTCAACTTTGGTTCGCCAGAGTTGAGGAATCGTCAGTACAACAAGAACAGACATGCAAACGTTTGTTATCGATATCTGAATACAAACGCTTTAAATTAATCAAATCTACATTCAAACAACGACAATATTTATTGAGCCGATGGCTGATACGTTATGCGTTATCCAATGCGTATAACCAGCCCGTGGATTATTGGAATATTGAAGAAAAGGCCGGTAAATTTCCCGTCATTCATAACCTTCCCGTTACCACTTATTTAAGTCTTTCCCATAGTCATGACAGAGTGGTGGTCACCATCTCAAATTCCGCCATTGGCGTAGATATTGAAAAAATTGTCCCGCGGAACAACATGGCTGCAATGGCTGAATTATTTATGTCTCCAGATGAACTGGAATTATTTCACCAACATGCAAATCCAGCGTTATATTTCTATCAAACCTGGTGTATCAAAGAAGCCTATTTCAAATCAATGTCCTCTATAGAACAGCAAAATGTAACGCTGCGAAAAATTGATTCGACATTGATTTGTTCAGAGGAAAAAGGCGGCATGGTCGTCAAAACCCTATTGGCTGAGTATATGCTTGCAGTTTACGGTGAAAAAAATCAGCGCACGATCCAGTGCTATGCTCTTAATGAGCACGATGCAGCTTATGCCGCTTTTAATAATAACGATAAACTTACCTTTAACTATCTGGAAGTGGTTCTCTAAACCGTTTCATTATCGACCAACTCTGCTTGAGGCATACTGAAATACGCCCCTTGAGAAAAGTCGATACCCAACGCCTGAACCTGATTTTGTACGGCTTCACAGTGAACAAATTCCGCGACGGTTTTGATGCCAAGGCTACGGGCAAACTGCACTACACCTCGGGTCACAACGATAGCCGATTGATCTTCATTAAGGTTTTTTATCAGGCTGCCGTCGATTTTAATCAAATCCACATTTAAACGGAGCAGGTGCTCGAAGTTGGAGTAGCCGCTGCCAAAATCATCAATGGCAATTTTGCAGCCAAAGCTTTTCGCCTTATCAATAAACTGACGGACTTCGTTGTAGTTATCGATCCCATCGGACTCAAGGATTTCAAAAATCAATCGTTCACCAACGTGATAGGTTTTGAGCTTCTCGAAAATAAACTGTATGAGTTCCGTATCCAGTAAATCACGATAGGACAGATTGATGGAGAATTCGTAGTTGAGCTTGGCAAATTTCTGAAATGACTTTTCCACCATTACCCGGGTGAGCAGGCTATCCAGTCGTAATTTACTGGCCACTGGCAAAAACACACCCGGACTAATCACTTCGTTATCGGGGTCAATCATTCTGATCAGGCATTCATATTTGCTTATTTGGCCGTTTTGATTATCAATGATTGGTTGAAACCAGGGAACAATACGATCCTGTTGTAATGCCTGTTTTAGTTGTCTGGCCCAGAACAGGTTTTGCTCATACACCCGTTCAACATCTTGCTTACTGTTATAAATCGCATAGTGTCGTGACGTGTGGCGGGCAATTTTTAACGCCGCTGTGGCATGACTGATGACGATATCAGGTGAGTTATCATTGATTGCCCCAGCATCATGTTGACTTGCAGCACCTATGGTTGCGGTGATGCTGATATCCTGATCCTGCCATTGCAGGTGCTGTTCTTGCAGAAAGTCACTTAATTGTCTCAGGAATCCGGTGAGGAATTCCTTAGACCATGCAAAACCCAACAGAACAAATTCGTCACCGGATAACCGATAAAGTCTGGCGTTATCGGCATGATTGTAGTCACGACAAAATGCAGCAATACTCTCTGTCAGGCTTTGCAATACGGCATCACCACAATCATTACCGAAGATACTGTTTAACTCCCGGAATCGATCAATATTCACCAGTATTAAGGTGTTTTTACGCTGATGCTCCAAATCCAATAATAATCTTGCCCGGTTTGGCAAGCCTGTCAGCTGGTCTGTATAGGAAGCCTGCAATTCCTGCATCAGCAATGCAATGCGGTAAACCAGATAAGCCGACAAAAGCAAGATCACAATACTGGTTGCAATCAGGATGCGTTGATTAATAACTCGCATCGGTGCAATAACCGCATCAATTTCATTTTTTGGAACACCCACTGCAAACAACATCTGTGCCGGCGTGGTCGCGGCATAGAGTACATATTCGTTATCATCAACCGTAAACTGATGGGTTTGCAAAAGTGCTTTTTGCTGACTCGTTTGAAGCCGTGAAATAGCGTTGTTGAATTGCAGCTCAATAAACTCCTGACTCATTACCGAATCGATGATTTTCTGAGCATAGCGTTCATTATTCAATCTGCTCAAACTGGACAGTTTGCGTTTATTTTTATCGATTAATAAGGCAAAGGTATTCGGAGTGATACTGACCTGACTCACCAGATCAACAATCTGATCTGCTTCCCAGTCTGTTGTTGCATAACCAACAACTTGCTGTTGACTGTTCAAGACAGGTTTGATCAACGTTAACACGGCACTGTCTGTTATTTCGTTGTAATAGGCAGGCGTCCAATAGATTTCATCACGTTGGATGTCGACATCCTCTACAGCCGCCATGTCCGTCAGGTTGAACCAGTGTTGTTGCTCAAAACTTAAAAGCTGTGAGTTCGACTCCGTTAACACTTCTATGCTGGCTGTTTTATCACGAAATGCATAGCGTGAAATCGGCTTTCCACCCTGACTGACGTGTTCGGGTAAAAACCAGATACCCACAGCGGAAGTGTTCTTAAAGTCATTCAGCTTTGCCTGTAACATCACACTTAATTCTGCATTTAACACCTGTGAATTACGCTTGGAGGCAAATAACTCGGCAAACAAACTGCCAATACGTGCTAAATCGGTGGTGTCACGCTCTAAGGTGCTTTGGGTTTGTACAATTTGGTTCAGATTATTGAAAAAAGTCTCTTCAATCTGCTTCTGGCGAACCTCGCCAATCGTATCTTCCGAATAATTCAGATTCAGTGAAGATAAAATCCACATGCCGGCAATAAACAGGATGACCAGCATAAACAACATCCACAGGATGAGTTTTTTTGAAGAGTCCACTAATAGCGAGCGAAGCATCAGTTAGCGACCGTTTTATACAAACAGCCCATTAATTCTGACCTTCCAGAATACGATGAATTTGCTGACGGGCGAGATTAATGGCATTAGCACTCACCTGGGGGCGAAGGTTTTCAGCGAGTTTTTCTGCTTCAGTTGCCCCCTGTTGCTGGGCCACTTCATACCAGACTACGGCTTTGGCTTTATCTTCTGTAAGTCCGCTTTGCTGCAGCCGCCGTCCCATCAATAATGACGAGTCTGCATATCCAGCACGAGCAGCCTGTATCAGCCACGCTTCGCCTTTTTTAACATTAGACGGATTTGCCGTTTGCTGCACCAGCAGGCTTCCCAGCGAATGCTTTGCCGGAACATGTTTATTTAATGCTGCACGCTGATACCAACTGGTTGCCAGCTCAGTATTCTGCTGAGTGCCTTTACCGGCCTCATAAAATAAACCAAGCATATATTGAGCATCCGCATAATCATCCTGTCCGGCTTTCTCAAACCAACTGAAAGCAGCTTGATCGTTCTGCTTCACCCCCAATCCCAAGGCATAGAGTTCACCGAGCAGATAACGGGCCCGAGGAGAGTGTTGCTCTACTTTTTCCGCCCATTGCCGTGACTGCGTATACTCCGCCAGGGCTTTATGTATAAGTGCCATATTTAACTGTGAACGCACATCTCCCTTATTCGCTGGCGACAGGCATGCCTGTTTGGCCTCAGGGAAATTGCTGATGTTCGTCAGCAAATAACAATCATTTAATTGCTGTTTATTGACATTTGAAACAATGGCTTCGTCCAGCACGACTGTCTCATTTTCATTAGGTGGCGGGGGCTCAGCCTGAGTGGTTTTTTGCGTTAATTCATTGGCTTTGGCCAATCTTAATGCAAACGCTTCAACATCTTTCGGGCAGGAATAATTGTATCCGGCTTTATAAAGCGTCAATGATTCCTGGGTAAGTGGGCGCGTGGCATAATTTTCGGCAATTTTCTGGCAGCGATCTTTACGTTCTGCATTCACTTTGCGAAGCGCTTCTGCCCGGCTCTCATCTTCAATGTGAAGATTAAGATAATCTGTAAGTGGATCGATATAAGGTTGAGCGAACAGGGCTTCTATTTCTGCATCATAATTTGCCGTCGCTCTTTCAGTGGTTTTTGCTATCCACTCTTTGGACTGCGCAAAGATATCCTTTGGCTGATACCCGGTGCAGCCATAAAGCATACTGCTTAAAAGCAGGGATAATGCCAGTCGTTGCAATTTAAACCTTCAACATCAAATTAGAATGTATCTCACAAGATTAATCTAATTTTGGGTAAATTTCCTTTATTTGTCATCAGCCGTTTGGGATGACTCAACAGTCGTTTAATGAATAAAGCACTCGCGCCGGGGAATCAGCATCAGGGGGATTGCAAAAAAACCTCATCGCCAAGACGAATCACCGCACTTTGTTTGATTGCACCATAAATACCCAGATTTTGATCGGCTTTTTGTACGATGGTTCGTAAAATACTGGTATCAGATTCCAGTGACTGCTGCGATCGGGTCACCGCGCCACAACGTGGTGTGGTGCCATTACATTCAATGGTTGCCTGTCCGATTTGCATTGTATTATCTACCCAGGCCTGTTCAACCAGACCTTCCATGCCCGGCAGGGTTTCAATGACCAGATTGGGCCGAAAACGTTGAATATCCCAATCAGCGTCGGGGTTTAACTGTTGCAGATGTGCCAGTGTAGCCGTAGTAAGCAAATGAAACGGGGTCACCAGAAAAAAAGTGCCCGGGACCGACACAAAGTCGACTGCTGCAGGTGGCAACGAATCGAGATCGGGCAGGGGTTCCCCCTTTTCACGATCAAACGTCGCTTTTAATTCTTCCAGCCAGGTATGATCATCTTTTTTATGCCGCCGATAAAAGTCCAGTTCTGACAAGGGTCGCAGGGATTCCAGTGTCGAATCATGACCGGTTAAATCAGACAACAGGCTGTGAATTTGCGGATCATCACTCCCCACTACCCGACCATCAGGAAACTGAATATCTACCTGGTCATGAGCTCCGGTCATCTCTGAACGACGGCAACGCGCCACACAGCGTAATAATTGCGGTCTGAATTTACAGCTTTGAATTTCCTGCCGTGCAACGTCTCGCAGGGCCCATATCCGATCACCCTGCAATCCCATATCACCCAGATGACAATGACTCAGGCTTTCACCTGCCATACCTTTAACCGGATAACGCCAGATTTGTTGAACCGTTCCGACTTTAATCATGAGTGCTCCTGAAATACCCCAAGGCTTTTAAACGCCTGTTCAGTTTTGTTTCATGATCACGCCGTTGTAATACACGAAATTTATTAGCCAATTTTTTGACTGGATAAAGCTACGCTTGCCCTATTCCGATGCGCCGAAATTGTTACTGCCACTTAATGAGCGAAGTTTATTCACTGCCAGTGAAGCCGCAGCCGTACGGGTTTCAACGCCAAGTTTGGTAAACACATGTTCCATATGTTTATTCACGGTGCGCGGACTGGTGCCGAGAATTTCACCAATACTTTTATCGGTTTTGCCAAGGATGACCCAGTGCAGAACTTCTGACTCGCGGTTGGTCAGATTGAAGACGGCTTTTAATGCTTCTATCTGAGCCGTTTCGGATTCTTCACGTAACAGAATCAGCCACTGTTCGTCACTTTGCAGATCGGCGGCATTAAAAATCAGTCGTCCGGTGGGTTTATGTACGATATGAGGACGTAAACGTCGCTCGCCCCCCTGATGCAATTGCATTACCCATTCCTGTAATGCTTTGGGCGTATCCTGAATCAGTGTTTCGTCTTCACTGCTCATGTATTTCTCAATCAATTGACGCGCCAACGGTGTTTGCCAGATGATCTTGCCGGTGTTGGGTAACACAGCGATGGCGGCCTGACCAAAGGCATCCAGCGCCCCTTGGGTCTGATTGATTAATCGAGAATTCTTAAGGTGGGTATTGATCCGGGCAATTACTTCCACCGGACTCAGCGGCTTGGTCACATAATCAATTCCCCCGGCGGAGAATCCAGCGACCACATGCTCAGACTCGGTTAGCCCCGTCATAAAAATCACTGGAATATGCCGGGTGTTCAGATCCTTTTTGAGATTCCGGCAGACTTCAAAACCATCCATACCGGGCATCAGTGCATCAAGTAACACGATATCAGGTGTGGCTTCCAAGCTGATTTTCAGCGCCGATTCACCATTGTCAGCCACCAATACGGTATAACCAGACTCCACCAAAGCATCATGTAATAATGCCAGCGTATCGGGCGTGTCATCGACCACCAGCACAACGGCATTAAGCGGGTTTTCAGACATCAGCTAATTTCTCTTCTATAAAGGTTTTCAGGGTGCCTAATTGAAATCTGTCAGACATCTGGCGTATGTCCGTCACAAACTGTTTACACGCCAGACCTTGTTCCTCGATGTCATTGATCAGTTTACGCACACCGACCAGATATCCCATGTTAATCATCTCTAATAAGTCGTTTAACACTGCTTGCGAAGGCAATACATACGCCATCGTGGCGTCTTCAATCACCAGATCATCCTTGCTTTCTATCCATTGTAAATTGAGTCGTTCACCAATCCAGTTAATAAGCTCAAACAGATTGACCGGCTTTAGAATGAAATCTTTATCGGTAATACCTGAAGAATTTTCCAGGTTTTTATCAAACGCATTGGCCGAAATAATGCCGATTTTGACATCAGACTTATGCACATTACGGATAAGATGACAGGTTTCCCAGCCATCCATTTCCGGCATCGCCAGATCCATAAAAATGATTTCCGGCTGAAATTCCGGATAAATGCGTAAACATTCCGCGCCGGATGCGGCCTCTTTGACTTCGAAACCCAAGGGCTCAAGGATATTTAACAGCAACTCACGATCCACTGGTTCGTTATCCACCACCAGCAATTTACGTCGTGGTCCCTTATAACCCACTGGCATGCGCGTGTTGAGTAACGGCAAATCCTCTTCAACCCGAACGGATGGTAAAAACAGTCTGACAAAAAAGGTCGTGCCTTTGCCCACCTGACTTTCAACGTGCAAAACACCGCCCATCAGCTCAGTAAGCAACTTGCTGATGGTCAGTCCCAGGCCAGTGCCACCAATTCCCTGCGCTGCGCTGCCGCGTATAAACGGCTCAAAAATATGATCCAGTTCCGACTGCCTGATACCGGGTCCGGTATCTTCCACCTCTATCGATAAAAATTCGCGGGCATGATTAAACCGCAAATGAATTGAACCTTCACTGGTATATTTCACTGCATTACCGATGATATTGATCAATATCTGACTTAAACGCTTGTGATCAGCTCGCACGACACGCGGCAAATCCGAGCTGATTTCATACTCAAATTTCAGCCCTTTATTAATTGCCTGCAGCTCAAACATGCTGATAATTTGCTGGATATATTCAGGAAAACGCAGGGATTTGACATCAAATTGCAGCTTTCCACCTTCAATACGTGCAATATCCAGGGTGCCTTCAATCAGCGATAGCAAATGCTCTCCACTACGCAGAATGACTTTAATGGCATTTTTATTTTCTGCCGTCACATCGGTATTGTTATCCATCAATTGTGCATAGCCCAAAATGCTGTTTAACGGCGTACGCAATTCGTGGCTGATTCCGGTGATATAACGACTTTTGGCCTGATTGGCCTGTTCGGCTACCAGACGGGCTCGCTGCAATTCAGCATCAGTCTGTTCATGCAACATGATTTCGCGTTGCAGCAAACTGGTTTGATGGTTGGACTCCTGCTGTGCCACATTACGGCTTTGCGATGTAAGAATCAGCCACCAGACAATAATACCGCTGACCAGAACCAATGCCGCAAAGGCTTTCAGAAACCCAATCTGGATCTCCGGCAAAATCTGCGAGGCATTCTCGGTCAGAGTCAAAGAGATATGCAGGTAAATCAGCCCAAAGATCGAGGCCAGCAAGAGCACCGTCATGCCCATCAACAGGATGTAATGGCCTACACCATTCTGGATATATCCCCATAAAGACTTCGGCAACAGCTTTGTCATGGCAGCCTGCCATTGTGAATCCAGTTTGGCATGCGGCTTACAGGCATCGTTGCAGCGCGCATCCAGACAACAGCACAATGAACAAATCGCGCCCTGATAAGCAGGGCAATAAGCTATGTCGTCAATCTCATATTCACGCTCACAGATACTGCAGGTTTCTTTAGTCTTGCCGGGATGAAATTTATAAGGCTGACGCGCCAGATAATATTTGCCTTTGGTCCACCAGGCGAACAGGGGGGAACAGATTAATGCGGTAAACATCGCGATAAAGGATGAAAAGGACTGTGCTTCCAGTCCAAACACACCGACAAATGCCAAAACCGATAACAGGGAAGCCATGGCCATAGCCCCCACTCCGACCGGATTGATGTCATATAAATAGGCCCGGCGGAATTCAACCCCTTTAGGGCTTAAGCCCAGAGGTTTATTGATCACCAGATCGGCGACCACAGCCGTGATCCAGGAAATCGCGATATTCGAATACAAGCCCAATATCTGCTCCAGCGCCTGAAACACATCAAGCAGCATCAGCATGGTGGCAATCAATACATTAAATAATAACCATACCACCCGACCGGGATGGCTGTGGGTTAAACGGGCAAAGAAATTGGACCAGGCCAGTGAGCCGGCATAGGCATTGGTGATATTGATCTTGATTTGAGACAGCACCACAAAAAATACGGTGACCGCCAGCAACACATCGGCATTGGAAAAGACATAGCTGAAGGCCACATGATACATGTAGGTAGGGTTAACGGCTTCTTCAACGGATTTGGCTCCCATTAACACCAGATAGGCCAGCAACACGCCGGCAAACATTTTGATCATACCGACGAAGATCCAGCCCGGTCCCGCCAGTATCACGCCTAAATGCCACCGAAGCCGGTTGTTTTTGGTTTTTTCCGGCATAAATCGCAGAAAATCGACCTGCTCACCCACCTGAGGAATCAATGCCATGCCGATGGCGATGGCCGTGCCAAACATGTAAATGTTAAATCCACCATCAAAACCCGACCCACCGGCAAATGTCGTCAAACCTTTGAATGCATCCGGATCTTTGGCAAAGATAAAAATAAAGGGCAGCACCATCAAAAACAGCCATATCGGCTGAGTGATCATCTGAATCCGGCTGATTAATGTCACCCCATGAGTGACCAGTGGAATCACTACCACCGCCGATATCAGATACCAGATATAGATTGGCAAGTCGAAATACATGCTCAGGGCGTACGCCATGATCACGGCTTCCAGCGCAAACAGAATAAAGGTAAAGGTGGCGTAAACAAACGAGGAGATAGTCGAACCGATATAGCCAAACCCGGCACCACGGGTCAGCAAGTCCATATCCAGACCATATTTCGCAGCATAATAGCTGATAGGCAAACTGGTCAGAAAAATAATCAGACTAATCGTCAGAATAGCCCAAAAAGCATTCACAAAGCCGAAGTTGACGGCTAAAGCACCGCCAATCACCTCTAAAACCAGAAAGGAAATGGCCCCCAATGCCGTATTGGAGACACGGAAAATTGACCACTTCCTGAACGAGTGTGGTGTGAAACGCAGCGCATAGTCTTCCAGTGTTTCATTAGCCACCCAGGTATTGTAATCACGGCGGATTTTAACAATACGCTGTGGTGCGTTATGTTCTGATGACTCCATCAAAGCATTTTCCCGATAAATTTAGCCCAAGGCTTGATGGATCCCCACGCTCAATTATTGAGAGATACAGAGCTTACCCAATCGCATCATAACGTATGACGACCGATTTTTTATCTACGTAGTATTACGTATTGATTTTTCCATACCTAAGTCTGGCGAGGATTTGCAGCAACCCCACCGGAGTTTCTGGCTTTTTACATCACCAGCAAATAGAGTCCACTGAACGTCAACAGCGCTGCAAAGCCACGTTGCAACACTATACCAAGTTGATCTTTAAAGCTTGCCAGATAGACCCCCATACTCAGCAGCATCATGGTCGCCAACACCATACCGGTTACCGCCATCAGGCCATTCCCTGCAGCAACCAATTCCTGACCATGAACAAAGCCATGTAGTAACGCAAACACTGTGGTCAACCCTAGTTGCCACATGCTGCTGATGGAAGTGTTTAATAAAATCACCAGCCCCATTGCCAGAACACTGACCGCAATGGCCACTTCAACAAATGCCAGACCCGGAATCATGGCACCTAATGCCACCCCGCCCAAGATAAACAACACAAACAGCATTGGCACCTGCCAACGTGTTGCTGATATGGATTGTCCGGCCCAATAGCCTACTGCCAGCATCACCAGTAAATGATCAATTCCGGTAAACGGATGGCTGAATCCGCTGGCAAAATTGGCCATATCATGTCCCGGATGGGCAAACGCAATAGCTGGAAAAGCCAAAAAACCCAACAGCGTTAACATCATTTTTTTCATTTCTTTTCCCTCTTGATTTAATGGTTAATTCAGCATTAATCCCTGTTTTTCAATAAACGCCACAATCTCATCCAGACCATCTTCCTGTTTCAGGTTGCTGAAAACAAAGGGCCGTTCGCCACGCATACGTTTTGAATCACGATCCATCACTTCCAGCGAAGCACCCACCAAAGGTGCTAAATCGGTTTTATTGATCACCAGCAGATCCGACTTGGTAATGCCCGGGCCGCCTTTACGGGGTATCTTTTCACCGGCAGACACATCAATCACATAGATAGTCAGATCCGACAATTCCGGACTGAACGTCGCAGCCAGGTTATCGCCACCGCTTTCGACAAACACGATGTCCAACGGATCGAAACGTTTACTGAGTTGAGCCACGGCTTCCAGATTCATCGATGCATCTTCACGGATGGCTGTATGCGGACAACCGCCAGTCTCAACACCAATAATACGGTCCGCAGACAAAGCTTCATTGCGGGTTAAGAACTCGGCATCTTCCTTGGTGTAAATATCATTGGTGACCACGGCGATATTGTATTTATCACGTAATCGTTTGCATAAGGCCAACGTTAAGGCGGTTTTACCGGAACCAACCGGACCACCGATGCCAACTCGTAAAGGTTCTTTCATTTTGTCTTTCTCTTCTTCATGAACGAAATAAACGGGAATACTGGGTCTCATGTTTACAGCCAGCAATGCTCAGTGCCGGACAGAAATTCTGAATATCGTCATCAGGCAATTGTATGGCTTGATCGACTAAAGCAGGCAAAGTCATCGCTAACTCTGACAGAATACGTTGCCCGGCCACCTGCCCTAAAGGCACGGTTTTCATCACTGCACTGACCTGATTTTCCAGAAATGACCAGGCATAGGCGTGCAACATTTCCTCAAGCGAAATTTCCCAGCACAACGCCGTGACGGCATAGATCGTCGGAAAGGCGGGTTGCTGCAAGCTGCCCGTTAATAAGACGATTTGTGGTGGCCATGTGGCTAAATCCCGTTGCAGTCTTAACAACGAGTAGGCCATTTGACGGGTTTCGGCGAGCGCTTCGCTGCTATCGCGTCCTGCCTGATAATATTCATCCCAATACTGAATTTGCAAGCCATCCATTTGCTGCCAGGCTTTGAACAGCCTCAGTAAAACCGGCAGTTCGAAGTTGGCGTAATAGATTGACAGCACATCACCAATCCACTGTTTCGACGATTCAATATCCGTCACATCACCGCTTTCAATCGCCCACTCCAGGCCCTGCGAATAACTGTAGGCACCAACCGGTAGCATCGGGCTGGCAAGTTGTAACAGACGGGATAAAGATGCAGAACTCATCTCAGTGACTGTGACCGTGCTCATGGCTATGAGTATGTGAGTGATCATCGTCATGATGATGGTGATGACCGCCACCGCCAGCATAGGCTCCGGATTCCGGTTCAAATGGCGCTTGCAGTTCTTCAACCTGAACGTCTAACCCCAGCAACATTGCTTTCAGCACTGAATCTGTTTCCAGCTTCAGCCAGCCGTCTCCAATTTCAAGAGGAACATGACGATTACCCAAATGATAAGCGGCTCGGGTTAAAGACTTTGAGGTGGTAGTAGTCACTTTCATCACAGACTGATCAGCAGCAATGACTTCAATGATTTCACCACTATCAGCTTGCAGAAAATCCCCACCCCGCAGGATAGTGCCACGTTGCATATATAACGCCGCTTCTTTACCGGATTGTAAGGTCACGCGAATACGGCTTTTCTGCCGCAAATCAAAACTGAGACTGACCACATCATCTATCACCGTATCGGTGTGAATATGATCCAGCTTGGTCGAAATCGATAACATTTTTGTCCTTGAATATAAGCTGTCAAAACAGAAAATAACGTTGTGCCATCGGCAATTCAGTTGCCGGTTCACAGATTAATAATTCACCATCGGCCAGTACCTGATAGGTTTCCGGATCGACCTCGATTTTTGGTGTGGCATCGTTGAATACCATATCTTTTTTGCTGATATTCCGGCAGTTTTTCACTGCAACCAGTGGCTTTTGTAAATCCAGTGCTTTGACAGCCGGATTCGATAAGGCGGCTTCAGAAACAAAGGTTAATGAGCTTTTTAAGGCTTTACCAAAACTGCCAAACATAGGCCGGTAATGTACGGGCTGTGGTGTCGGGATAGACGCATTAGGATCGCCCATCGCCGCTGCGGCAATCATGCCGCCTTTTAATATCAGGGTCGGTTTCACGCCAAAAAACGCCGGACGCCATAACACTAAATCAGCAAATTTACCGGCTTCAATGGAACCGACTTTATGCGAAATGCCATGGGTTATCGCCGGATTAATGGTGTATTTGGCAATGTAACGTTTAATCCGGAAGTTATCGCAGTCACCCTCTGCGCGTTCGGCATCCTCTTTGAGTGTGCCACGTTGGACTTTCATTTTATGGGCCGTTTGCCAGGTACGAATCACCACCTCGCCAACCCGCCCCATCGCCTGAGAATCCGATGACATCATCGCAAACGCACCGGTGTCATGCAGAATATCTTCTGCAGCAATGGTTTCACGGCGAATACGTGATTCGGCAAATGCCACATCTTCAGCAATGGATGGATCCAGGTGATGACACACCATCAGCATATCCAGATGTTCATCCAGGGTATTGATGGTAAATGGTCGAGTGGGATTGGTTGATGAAGGCAATACATTGGCAGAACCAATGGCTTTGATAATATCCGGTGCATGGCCGCCACCGGCACCTTCAGTGTGGAAAGTATGAATGGTGCGACCTTTGAAGGCTGCCAGGGTGGTTTCGACGAAGCCCGATTCATTAAGGGTATCAGTATGAATTGCCACCTGAATATCCATCTCGTCCGCTACGGACAAACAGTTATCAATGGCCGCAGGTGTGGTGCCCCAGTCTTCATGTAATTTCAGACCGATAACACCGGCTTCAACCTGTTCTCTGGCGGGTTGTGGCTGAGACACATTGCCTTTACCGAAAAAGCCCAGATTCATTGGAAAGGCTTCAGCCGCTTCCAGCATCCGGTGAATATGCCAGGGTCCGGGTGTACAGGTGGTGGCATAGGTTCCGGTTGCCGGTCCGGTGCCGCCACCCAGCATGGTGGTAATGCCGGACATTAAGGCTTCTTCAATCTGTTGCGGGCAGATCCAGTGAATATGACTGTCAATGCCGCCAGCCGTGAGGATCATGCCTTCACCGGCAATAATTTCGGTACCGGCACCAATCGGGATGGTGACATTGGGTTGAATATCCGGATTACCGGCTTTGCCAATGGCCCAGATATGGCCGTCTTTAATCGCCACATCGGCTTTGATAATGCCCGTCACTGCATCAATAATCAGTGCATTGGTAATCACGGTATCGGCGACTTCACTGGCGACCAGCTGGGATTGCCCCATGCCATCACGTATGACCTTGCCACCGCCAAACTTGACCTCTTCACCATAGGTAGTGAGGTCCTGCTCGACTTCAAGCCATAACTCGGTATCGGCCAGTCGGACCTTATCGCCCACCGTGGGGCCAAACATTTCGGCATAGGCTTGCCGATCAATTTTAAGACTCATCACAAGGCTCCCATAACGCGGCCGGCAAAGCCGTAAACATGACGTAAACCGGATAACGCCACCAATTCAATGGTGCGGGTCTGGCCCGGCTCAAACCGGACAGCGGTACCCGGCGCAATATTCAAACGGAATCCATAAGCCAGTTGCCGATCAAATTGCAACGCATCATTGACTTCAAAAAAATGATAGTGAGAACCAATCTGTACCGGTCGGTCGCCACTGTTAGACACATCGATTGTGACCCGATCACGATCTACATTCATCTGCAAATCGCCCGCTTTTACTCGCATTTCACCTGGAATCATTGTCAGTGTCCTCAGATAATCGGGTTATGCACGGTCACCAGTTTGGTGCCATCAGGGAATGTCGCTTCGACTTGTATTTCCGGCAGCATTTCCGCAATGCCCTCCATCACGTCATCCCGTGTCAGCAATGTCGCGCCAAAATCCATCAGTTCAGCAACCGTTCGGCCATCTCGTGCCCCCTCCATAATCGCAGCAGAAATATAGGCAACCGCTTCGGGATAATTCAGTTTTACACCACGGTTTTTTCGTCTTTCAGCTAACAGTGCCGCGGTAAAAATCAGTAATTTATCTTTTTCTCTAGGGGTCAGTTCCATTGCTTTATTACCTTATTCATCTCTCTAGGTCGACCAGATACGGGGACGAACAGCATCACGTTTGCCATACCAGGGACGCAAGCAGTGCCATAATTTTTCAAAATAAACTTTAGCTTCCTGGGCGCACGGCCCGATATAACGTGCGGTAAAAATGTCTGGCAACGCCGACACACCATATTTTGCCGACGAATCAAGGGTAATCTGCTGACATTGCTGCAGGATCTCAGCAGGCGTGTTACTCGCAGCCACCACAAAACTGCCAAATACCACCTGAGATCGTAATCCGGCAATCGATGTTAATAAGTCGCTATCGGGTTTCAGTAATGCGGTTTCATTCCAGATCAGTTTGTTATCACGTTTAATGGTTAATTGTTGGCGGAAACGTCCACTATTCCAGCGTTCGCCACTGGCTTGTCTACCCAGACAAACCACTTCCCATCCGGCAAACACAGCATTATCACTCAGTTGAATCCGGGTTGTTAACGCCACATCGGCGCCGTCGAACACGATATTTTCCTGCGGCAACCATTCCAGCTGACTATCTTCGCTCAACGTCATGTCAATATGTTGACTGGCTCGGCGACCGGCTGATTTATACCATTTTGTTGCACCCGGAGTGGTTAAAAGAGCAGATGATTCGGATTGCATTTCGACTGTTAACTGCAGATTATCGCCACCCGCCACACCGCCGGGAGGATGAATAATGACACCATGTGCCGGATTGTTACCTTCGGGATAGAGAATTTTTTGAATCACCAACGGCCCATGATGCTGACGACGGGCCAGGATGGTTTTAGCAGAGCGGCTATCAAATATCAGTTTCAGGCTGGCATCCCAGCCAGTCATCAACTGATTAATTGCAGGTTTTTCAATTTGTCGGGTTAACGGTAAAGCTGCTTCTGAGCGCACATTCATGCCAACACTCTCCTTCATGTTGGACATTGATAAGCATATTTGTCTGCCTGGATCTGTTGATCTTTCATAGTCGCCTTTGTTGTAAAACCTGAAATATCAACAGACCCTAATAACATTTGTCTTAAACCGTCAAATATTTCTTTATCGTGTCAGAATCAACGTCGGCACGCATATCTTCATGAATGAATTTACCTTTTTCAATCACGATAATACGGTCAGCGATTTCCATGGTGAAACTCAATACCTGCTCGGAGACAATAATGGTAATTTCACGCATTTTACGAATTTCATTTAACACCTTGGCAATATCTTTGATGATTGAAGGTTGAATGCCTTCCGTCGGTTCATCCAATAGCAACACTTTAGGATTGGTCACCAAGGCCCTGGCAATCGCCAATTGCTGTTGCTGACCACCTGACAGGTTACCGCCCTTACGATGACGCATATCGTGCAGGACCGGAAATAACGCAAAGATCTCATCAGGAATATGTTTCATTTTCGATACCTGTAAACCGGTTTCGATATTTTCCTGAACGGTCAGTGTCGGAAATATCATGCGTCCCTGTGGAACATAAGCGATGCCGTTTGCTACCCGGCTGTGACTCTCCATACTACCGACCTCTACTCCTCCAATACTGACCTTGTCAGACTGGCTGGGCAGAATCCCCATCAGCGATTTAAACAGTGTCGTCTTACCCATGCCATTACGCCCCATAATGGCCAGCGTTTCATTTTGTTCGGCTTTAAAGCTGATGTCATGAATAACCTGGCTTTGACCGTAACTCACCTGCAAATTTTCTACTTCAAACATGGTTAATCTCCCAGCTTATAATCAATGCCCAAGATAGACTTCAATGACCTTTTCATCCGCCTGAACCTTGTCCATCGGACCTTCAGCCAGGATTTTCCCCTGATGCAAAACCGTGACCTTACGGGCGATTTTCTTGACGAACTCCATATCATGCTCAATCACAATCACCGCCCGATTTTCACAGATTCGATTCAGCAATTCTGCCGTTTCGTCCCGCTCCTTGGCACTCATGCCGGCGACCGGCTCATCCAGCATCAATAATTCCGGGTCTTGCATCAGGAGCATGCCAATTTCCAGCCACTGTTTCTGACCATGACTGAGAATGGCCGCTTCGGTATCCAGAAATTTATCCAGCTGAATTTCTTTGGCTACTTCGTTCACACGATTAATGACTTGCTCGGTGGTTTTGAAAAACAGACTGCCGAATACGCCACGGCCTTCGGGATAGGACACTTCCAAATTCTGATACACCGTCAGGTTTTCATAGATTGAAGGCGTCTGGAACTTACGCCCGATACCGGCACGAACAATTTGATGTTCGGCCTGTTTGGTCATTTCGGCATTTTTGAACTGAATTGAGCCGGAACTGGCTTTGGTTTTACCGCAAATCAAATCCAGCAGGGTGGTCTTACCGGCCCCGTTGGGACCGATAATCACCCGCAGTTCATTTTTATCGATATACATGGTCAGTGCATCCACGGCCTTGAAGCCATCAAACGATACCGTCAAATCTTCAATTGCCAGCAAAAAATCAGTTGTGGTAGTCATTATTTGGCTCCCTCAGTCGTCGGTTCGGATTCAATTTTGGCCGGTTCGGTTTTGCTCTCCGCTTTTTTCGAGCCAGCTAATAAAGGCCGAAGGAAAGGGACTTTGGGCGCGTATTTATTCCAGATGCCGGCCAGTCCATTCGGGAAGAACATGACCACGGCAATAAACAATCCGCCCATCAGGAATAACCACAATTCAGGGAACGTTTCAGAAAAAGCCGTTTTGCCATAATTGACCAGCAGGGTGCCGTAGACCACACCAATCAATGACATGCGCCCACCGACAGCAGCAAAGATAACCATTTCAATAGACGGCACAATGCCGACAAACGACGGTGACATAAAGCCCACCTGCAAAGTAAACATGGCTCCGCCGATAGCCGCAATCACTGCCGAGATACAGAAGATAAAAATTTTGAAATTGGACACGTCATACCCTGAGAAACGCACCCGATCTTCCTTATCTTTCATTGCCAGCAGCAATTGGCCGAACTTGCTGGTCAGGATGAATTTACCCAGCATAATGACACCCAGCAGCAAAATCGCATTGAGGAAATACAACAGATATTTTGCTTCATCCGTGCGGATATCCCAGCCGTTGAGCGTTCTTAGATCCGTAATACCATTGATACCACCTGTATACCCCTGCTGACCAACGATTAATACCGTCAGAATCACGGCAATAACCTGAGTGATAATCGCAAAGTACACCCCGCCTACCCGACGTTTGAACATGGAGTATCCGATGATAAACGCGAATACCGCCGGCACCACCAGAATGGCGATCAAGGTAAAGGTAAAGCTTTCAAAGGGTACCCAGAACCATGGCAGTTCATATAGCTGGTTCCAGTCCATAAAGTCGGGAATCCCCGGCGTCGTCTGGATGCTGGTGCTTTCCGGATCAGAGGCCTCCAGCTTGAGAAACATGGCCATCGCATACCCACCCAGACCAAAGAAAATCCCCTGCCCCAAACTTAAAATACCGCCATATCCCCAAAGTAAAACCAGACTGACCGCAGCAAACGCATAGGTCAGATATTTACCTACCAGATTCAGCCGGAACAGATCCAGTGCCAGAGGCAATATCACCAGAATCAGTAAGGCCAGTATTCCAATGGCCAGAGCTCCGCTTTTTCCACCCAAAAATCGTTCATATACAAAATTCATGATTATCTCCTGCTCGTTACTTACGAACTTTGATTGAGAACAAACCTTCAGGACGCATCATCAGGATGATGACCAGGGCCAGTAAGGTGAATACTTTCGCCATGGAACCACTGATAAAGAACTCCAGAATAGATTGCGCCTGTGCGATGGTAAATGCGGATGCAATGGTGCCAAACAGACTGGCTGCACCACCAAAAACCACAACCATGAACGTATCAACAATGTAGAGAGAGCCGGATGTCGGCCCGGTGGAAGCAATTGTGGTAAACGCCGCACCGGCAATACCGGCAATACCGCAACCCAGTGCAAACGTCAGCCGGTCAACCTGTTTGGTATTGATCCCGACGGCACCACTCATGACACGATTCTGTGTGGTGGCCCGCACATTCAAACCCCAAGTTGAGCGGAACATCAAGATATACACACCGATGGTGACAACAGCCGTTAATGCCAAAACAAACATACCGTTGATTGGAATAAAGATGGTGTCAGTTGGCATCCATGAACCCATCAACCAATCGGGCAAAGTCGGGCTGACTTCACGCGCACCAAAAATCGAGCGAAATGACTGTTGCATGATCAAGCTTAATCCCCAAGTGGCCAGTAACGTATCCAGAGGACGTTTATAAAGATGCCTTATCAGTACAAATTCTGTGAGGTAGCCAAATAATCCCGCTACCAGAAAAGAAGCCACGATGGCCAGTAAAAAGTAATAATTCATGAACTCAGGAAAATACGTTTGAGTCATTACAGAAAGCAGGTAAGTTGTATAGGCTCCCATCGCCATAAATTCGCCATGGGCCATATTAATAACACCCATTTGTCCAAAAATAATTGCCAATCCCAGTGCCATCAGCAGTAGCACACTGAACAGACTGATCCCGGCAAAGCCCTGCATGGCTAGAATTGAAGTCAATTCCTGAACTGAATACTCACCCATAACGGATACTCCGAAACATTTTCCATTGAATCAAAGGTTGTTGAACCTTTCGCCTTTCTTTCAACTGGCAGGCTGGTCAGGGACCAGCCTGCTGTTGTGAACGTTTATGTCGATCTATTGGTAACCTTCTGGGAATGGATTTGGCTCAATCAGCTCAGACTCATAAACCACTGTTGCCTGACCGTCTTTATTCCATTTTCCGATACGGGTTTTACTCCACAAGTGATGATTTGGATGCAGTTTCACGTACCCTTCAGGTGCTGTATCCAACTCGATTTCACCGGTTCTGGACGCTTCTACGATTTTGTCCACATCAAAGCTTCCTGCTTTTTCAACGGCTGCCTTCCATAACCATGGACCAAGGTAAGCCGCCTGCGTCACGTCACCGATGACACTGTCTTCACCGTGCATTTCCTTGAATGCTTTAACAAACTCAGCATTGTTAGGGTTATCCAGACTTTGGAAGTACTTCATCACTGAGTAAAAACCTTCCAGGTTTTCACCACCGATACCCAGCACTTCATCTTCTGTCACCGACAGCGTCAGCAGCGTCTGCTTATCAGACGTAATGCCGGCAGCATTCAATTGTTTGAACCAGGCCACGTTACTGCCACCCACTACGGCAGCGAAGATAACGTCAGGCTTTCTCAGACGGATTTTGTTGATAACCGAACCAAACTGGGTATCACCAAGAGGCTTGTATTCTTCACCGACCACTTTACCGCCCAGTACTTTTTCAATATGAATACGGGCAATTTTCATTGAAGTACGTGGCCAGATGTAATCCGAGCCAATCAGATAGAATGTTTTGGCACCTTTCTCTTCAGCAACCCAGTCCAGACCGGCAAGGATCTGTTGAGTGGCTTCCTGACCGGTGTAGATCACGTTTTTGGATTGTTCCAGACCTTCATAGAAAGTCGGGTAATACAACAAACCGTTCTCTTTTTCGAAAACCGGTAAAGCGGCTTTACGTGACGCCGATGTCCAGCAACCGAAAACCGCTGCAACCTTGTCGTTTACCAGTAACTTTCTGGATTTTTCGGCAAAGGTTGGCCAATCACTGGCACCATCTTCCTGAATGATCTTGATTTGACGGCCGAGGATACCGCCGCTCTCGTTGATCTGTTTGATAGCCAGCTTTTCCGCTTCCTGAGCACCGGTTTCACTGATCGCCATAGTGCCGGTCAGTGAATGTAAAATACCCACCGTCACGGTGTCATCGGTTACTGAAAGCCCCGTGGTGTTGACTTCAGCAGTCGGATAATCCGCCGCTATCGCCGTACTGGTAATAAACCCAGCCGCCACCATTGCACTAATCAGTGCACCGGTTTTGCCTAAAAATTTTCGTCGACTAAAGTAGCTCATCGTATATCTCCTGTTAACAAATTAGAGTGAACAGCATTGTTCCGAACGGTTTTGTTTTGGGGGCTCAGTGTCCGAGCATCCAGGGTCTTGCGGTTTTCTTGGTCTGCATCTGCAAGCCGTTGGGATTGCTTTTGGCCTGAGCTGCAGCTTTGGTTTTTTGTGCAGTATCGGTTTTACAAGTGTGTGTACCTGAGCAGCCACAGCTGGAACGTCGCAACTGTTTCGGCTCATGTGCCGACTTTTCATTACGCTCTTTAGCCACTCGCGTGTTTCGGTCCATCAACGCAAGATAGGGAGCAGAAATAATCCGCACCGCCATCTCGCCACATTCAACACATTCCATTGAATCACCGGCTTCACTCATTTTGCGCAGTGCACTGAAATCGCCACACTGCTCACATCGGTAGTCATATATCGGCATAACGTGATGTCCCGTTTTATGATGTCGAACTTAAGTCAAAGCCCTGGGTGACAAATTGCGTTGGGCCATCTGCCGTCGGGTTGATATTGAAATCGAAGATTTCTGTCGGAATCCACAACGTGGCACAGGCATTCGGAATATCCACTACGCCGCTAATATGACCCTGAACCGGGGCGGTACCTAGAATCGATAAAGCCTGCTCACCTGTGTAGCCGAATTTCTTCAGATATTCGATGGCATTGAGACAGGCCTGACGATAGGCAACATGCACATCCAGATAATGTTGTTTGCCCTGCTCATCCACCGAAATCCCTTCAAACATCAGGAAGTCACTGTAAGTCGGTGTTAACGGGCTGTTTTTGAACAGGGGATTTTTAATACCGTATTTCTTCACACCGTCTTTAATCAGGCTGACTTTGATATCCAGATAACCGGCCATTTCGATAGCACCACAGAAAGTGATTTCGCCATCACCCTGAGAAAAGTGAAGGTCACCCATTGATAGGCCACCATCTTTCACATAGACCGGGAAGTAGATTTTCGAACCTTTGGTCAGATCCTTGATATCGCAGTTACCACCATGTTCACGAGGCGGTACGGTACGGGCACCTTCTTTTGCGGCTTTAGACGCTTCGTCTCCTTTCAAACGACCCATGACTGCTGCCTGCTCGTTAGGTGGCAGTGCTAAAGGTGGAACGCGATCCGGTTCCGTTGCGATCAGTTCAGCTTCACGTTTGTTCCATTCCGCCAGCATCTCTTTCGATGGTAAACAACCAATCAAACCGGGATGCATGATGCCGGCGAACTTTACGTTCGGCACATGACGTGAGGTGGTGTAAATGCCGTGGAAATCCCAAATGGATTTACGCGCTTCAGGGAAGTGATCGGTTAAAAAACCACCGCCATTCTCTTTAGAAAATAAGGCGTTGAAACCCCATTGCGAATCTTCAAAGGTGCCGACATCCAGGATATCGACCACTAACAGGTCACCCGGCTCGGCACCTTCCACGCCAATCGGGCCACTGAGGTAGTGGACCTGTAACAAGTCCACATCACGAATGTCATTGGCGCTGTCGTTATTTCCGATCTGGCCACCGGTCCAGTCCATACATTCCACACGGAATTCATCGCCCGGTTTGACCATGGCAATCATCGGAATATCAGGATGCCAGCGATTATGGATTTGACCGTCCTGTTCCCAGGGCTTTTTATCTAAATCAAGTTTTACTAATGTTTTCATCGGTATCTCCTACGTTGAAGAAACGTTTTGATAGGTAATATTTGGATTAAAATTGCAACTGCGTTGAGATGACGAATTGACCTTGATCATCGCTGCCCTCGACTTCCAGATCGCGGTAAACCGCTGTTATGGAGGCGTTATAACCATCAATGAAATAGTTCAAGCCGAAGTCTGTGCGCTTGGTTTCACCGGCATCAGAATCAAAGTTCTGGTAACGAACGAATGGCATAAATTGACCCCAGCCGACTTTTTCCTTGAAGATAAAACCAGTACTGACGTAATAGGCTTCACCCTGTTCTGAAAGGAAAACATCATCCGTGTCATAATCGAAGTAGGCGGCCTCCAGCGATACAGCGCCTGCAGCCAGTTTCTTCTCTACGAGTAAATCAACTGTCCACTGAGAGTAGTCACCGACTTCTGTGGTAGAAGCAGAACCATCACCTTTATGGCGGCCTGCCAAACCAATGGTGAATATATCTTTGGTGCCCAGGTAGTTACCTGTGCCGTAATAACCCGGTTCTTTATCCCAGAAGCTGTATTGCAAACGACCGGCATACATTAATTCGTCGTCCTGATCGGGATTATCAGTTACGTCACCCACCCCACTGAATTCAAAAATCTTGTCGGCTTCAAAAACACCAAAGGAATAGGCCAGACGTTGATCAAATGCAGTCGCAACTAATGCCACACCGTCATCACGGCCGATGGTGCCGCCATTCCAGCCATAGCGAGCTGTAATGTTTGCCCAATAACCATCACCTGATGTGTAGTAAGGTCCAGCCATATTGGCGCGGCTACTGGGCGACAGGAAACGACCGGCCCAAATCGCCATATCGGGAGTAAATTGAAAAATACCGGCAGCATCGATAATCTGGAAAGAATCGTTACCACCTGATTTTTCCGAGTTGAACATACCTTTGATGTATTTGTTTAATGAGCCTGAGACGTATAGACGAGCGCTGTCCAGTTCAAAATCATTGGAGCGACTGCCATCATTTGCTGCATCTTCAATACTGCTATAGCTTCCCCGCAGACCAAATCCGACACTGATGTACTGATCTTCACCAAAGGTAATCGTGCCAGCAGCATGTGTGGTGGCTATCGGAGCCAATGTAGTGGTTGTGGCCAAGGCGACCAGGTATGCGACTTTGTTCATTTTTTTCATTTTTCTTCTCCCGAAAATCTCACCAGAATAAAAAGCGTCGTTGAATTCGCCTCGGTGCTCATCAACCTTTAAGTTCGGGAGCCATACTAGTCAGCCGGGTCGGGTGCTTAAATACGTCAAATTGCGTACAGGGGTTGCGAAGGGTTTCAGTTACTCTGATCACAGGTCTTCAAACAACTGATCGTCAGGAGGAAAAATGAAACACCCATCTATTCCAACCATTGGAGCGCTATGGTTAATCAGCAGCGTGTCATTACTGTCAGGGTGCGGAGGTGAATTCAGCTATAAGCGCGGGGCGACTGCGCAAGATTTTCAGAGTGAAAAACAACGTTGCGAAAAGGGGACAAGCTCAGAAAAAGAGATTGATCAATGTTTGCAACAACAAGGCTGGTTAGTGGTTGGCCCTGATAAGCCATTTATCCCTCTCAGTCGTGGCGAAAGTAAAACCATCGCTGTAGCAGATGATGCGATGGCTGAAGTTGACGACCAACCTGTTGATCCCATGGAAAAATTACAGGTTAATTCGTGGTGGCGCATGGGGGCTGGTCCGGAAAAACTAATGGCAGATAGTGAAGCTTGTGTGGCTGAATTAGGTGAAGCACATTCACCCGAAGCCAATATGAGTCTGGTGACCCGAGGCTTATTAGGCTGTATGCAGAAAAAAGGCTGGGCTGCTTTATTGCAACAACAATGAGCGGTTAATAACTACTAAAAGCTGTTGTGTGAGCTGCAATATTGAGTCTGTTGGGATTTAGGGCATAAGTATTGCAGTCCCACTTTCACGACTATCCGACGAAAGGGAAATGAGCATGATGCAGCTGTGGCGTGATTATGATCCCGGGGAGTTCTACGATGAGCTGATGTACGATCAACATCAGCCAAGACACTTCAGTTACAAGCTGCTGGATTATCTGAAATCCATGCGTAAAGAGGCATTCGAGCAGCGTATTGTCGACTCTGAACTCGAAATTCTGGAGCGTGGAATCACCTTCACGGTGTACAGCGATGCCGGCAATATTGATCGTGCCTGGCCTTTCGATATTATTCCCCGCATCATTCCCAAGCGGGAATGGGACTGCACCGAAAAGGGGCTGGTGCAACGGATCCGTGCTTTAAATATGTTCATTAATGACATCTACAATGATGGCAACTTCATTCGTGAGGGTCTGATTCCTGAAGAGGTGGTACTGCAATCCAAAGGTTACCGTCCGCAATGTAAGGGCATGCAACCGGCTCATGGTGTCTGGGCACATGTCTGTGGTTCGGATTTAGTGCGGGATGACAGCGGCACAATGTATGTGCTGGAAGATAACTTACGGGTACCTTCCGGTGTGGCCTATATGCTGGAAAACCGCAAAACCACCAAGCGTGTGTTACCCGAGTTATTCAAATTACTGCATATCAGTCCGGTCAATGATTATCCCTCTCATCTTTCTGCCATGCTGGCTTCACTGGCACCGGACATTGCCAAACCCAATATGGTGTTGCTGACTCCCGGCATCTACAACTCCGCTTATTTTGAACATGCCGCGCTAGCCCAACAGGCAGGATTGACCTTACTTGAAGGCGCTGATTTGACCGTCGCAAATGATGGTTATGTGTATATGAAAACTATTCATGGTCTGGAGAAAGTCGATGTCATTTATCGACGTATTGATGATGATTTTATTGATCCGCTGGTATTTCGCGAAGATTCCACCCTGGGTATACCCGGAATCATGCAAGCCTGGCGTGATGGTAAAGTCGCCATTGCCAATGCGCCGGGTTGTGGTGTGGCTGACGATAAAGTGATCTATGCCTACGTGCCTGCGATGATCCGCTATTACCTGAATGAAGAACCGTTATTACCCAATGTACCGACCTGGATGTGTCGAGATCCCGACCAATTGCAGCACGTTCTCGACCATTTACCGGAACTTGTCGTCAAACCTGCAAATGAGTCCGGTGGTTATGGCATGCTGGTGGGGCCGCATTCCAGTGAAGAGAAAATAGAAGAATTCCGTCATTTACTGATTGCAGATCCCAACAACTACATTGCCCAACCGACGCTTAAACTCTCGGTCTCACCCACCAGTTGCGGCGATCATATCGCACCGCGTCATGTAGATCTTCGGCCGTTTATATTGTCCGGTAAACATCATTACGTGACACCCGGCGGTTTAACCCGGGTTGCTCTTGTCAAAGGCTCATTGGTGGTCAACTCTTCTCAGGGTGGTGGCAGTAAGGATACCTGGATAGTGGATGATTCCTATTTTGGAGGGCTGAGCTGATGCTGTCGCGTGTTGCAGAACGGGTTTATTGGCTGGCTCGTTATCTTGAGCGGGTCGAAAACACCGCCCGACTCATCAATGTGCATACCGGCTTGTTGATGGATTTACCCCGGGATGTCGAAATTGACTGGTTTACGCTGGTCACCATTTTTGATGCTGATATGTTCTATCACGCTAACTTTGATCAGATTAATGAAAACAATGTGATGCAATTTTTGCTGGCAGAACCCAATAATCCAATCTCTTTGCTCAATTCATTATCAGCTGTTAGAGAAAATGCCCGGACCTCTCTGGATATCCTGCCGGAAGAAACCTGGGAACAGGTGAACGAACTGTATTTACTGGTTAAAAATGAAATGGCCGCCATCAGTAACCGGCGGCGACGGCAGCAATTGCTGTTAACGGTGATGGAGCGCTGTCAGACAGTCTGGGGCATATTGGTCAATCATATGAGCCGTAATCATGCCTATCATTTTATGCAAACCGCCAAACATCTGGAACGTGCGGATATGACCAGCCGCATACTGGAAATGACCTCACTGTTGATGGCTGAGAATCGCAGTGAATCATTGCGGGCAGCCGAAGGTATTCTGTGGACACATTTATTACGCGCATTAAGTGCCCAGCAGATGTACACTCAGACACATAGCTCATCCATGAATGCTGAGGGCGTGTTAACCTTCTTAATCCGTGACGAAGCTTTTCCACGTTCGTTATTCTTCTCGCTCAAAGCAATTGGACGCTATGTCTGGCCTTTACCGCAGTCCACTACCACATTGGAACACCATCAAAAACTTATGTCCGATATGTTTACTGAAAAACTGAATGAACTGCCTGCCGAGCTGATCCATACCCGTATGGATGATTTACAGGCCAAACTTGCCGAGCTGAGCAGCCAAATCAGTCAACAATGGTTTCATCCGGATAGATCGGTTGCATGAAACGGTTTTATTGCCATTGCGGGCAAGAAATCTTTTTTGATAATACCTACTGCAATAGCTGTAACAGTATTTTAGGTTTTGATCCAGAGCAGCAAGAGCTAATCAGTATCGAACCTTACAAAGGCCAGTTCCGGTCGGTGCTGAATCCGGAAAAACGTTATAAACGCTGTGAACATCATCAGCATCAGATGCAGTGCAACTGGTTGTTATCTACCGATGATAACTTTACCCAATGTTTGTCCTGTCGGCTGACACGCGTGATCCCCAATCAAATTTATCCTTACAATGTAAAACGCTGGTCGGTTTTGGAAGCCGCTAAACGCAGAATGCTTTATGGTTTGTTAAGACTTGGCTTACCCATTGATCAATGGCCGGTTAACGATTATCGGCAACTGCAGTTTCATTTTCTCGAAGATCAGATTAGCAATCCGATTGATGGTCATGAACAAGTGTTTAGTGGCCATGCGGCTGGGGTGATTACCCTAAATGCCTCTGAAGCTGACACTAGTTATCGCGAAGCCACGCGTGAAGCCATGAATGAGCCTTATCGCACGCTACTAGGCCATTTTCGTCATGAAATCGGCCATTTTTACTGGGATAAGCTGATTAAGGATCAGCCTATTTATAACGATTTCAAAGCGCTGTTTGGTGATGATAGCGTGGATTATGCGCAGGCATTGTCAGCCTATTACGAGGCAGGTCCTCCCGACGATTTTCAGCAGGAATATATTTCAGCCTATGCCAGTGCACATGCACTGGAGGATTGGGCAGAGACCTGGGCGCATTATCTGTTAATGCATGAAACATTGGAAACAGCAGTGGAATTTGAAGTCATTCGACCACCTGAGTCTGATCGTGAATTCCATGTGTGGCTTTCAGAGTGGATGCAGTTAGTGCTGGTGTTAAACGCGTTGAACAGAAGTATCGGAAATGCCGATGCCTATCCATTTGTTGTGTCGACAAAGGTGCAGAAAAAATTACAGTTTATTCACGACTTGGTGCATCGCTAACAGAGACAACTGTTTTACCGACGTTAGTGGTTTGGTACAGAGGAATACAGCGTGATGACACCTTACTGCTCGCTGAAACGGGGCATCTCAGTAAAAGCTTGACGAAGCTTATCCCCCCAGGCTTTTCTTAATTCGATCAGATAAGGGTGTTCCACCCCAAAGCGATAGTGATTTTTCAGGTTGTAACTGTCTTTTTTATACATCAGCACTTCAATTGGCGGCCCTACACTGACATTACTCTGCATGGTCGAGTCCATTGAAATCAGTGAACAGGTAGCGGCATCCAGCAAAGACGTATCTGGCCGGATAAAACGATCCAGTACCGGTTTGCCATATTTGCTTTCTCCAATCTGCAGGTAAGGCGTTTCCCTGGAACTGGTGATGTGATTTCCCTGTGGGTAAATCATAAAGGCCTGTGGCGGCCCCCCCTGAATCTGCCCGGCAAGTAATAACGTCGCTTCCGGAGCAAAACCGGATGCTTCATTTTCAGAGTAACGGCGGATCCGGCTACTGAGTATTTCACCAATATAATCAGCTGTATCTGATAAGTAACTTAACGTATTTAAATTGCGTGCCTGACTTTCCCGAATATCACGATGGATCTGTTCAATCACAAATTGGGTGGTCGCCAGATTGCCTGCGCTCATCAATACTAGGCAGCGATCTGCATGGGTCTCAAAACGGGTCATTTTGCTGTAAGTACTCACTTGATCGATGCCGGCATTGGTGCGGGAATCGGATGTCAGCACTAATCCGGCATCTAAGGTAATGGCAACACAGTAGGTCATACACGCCTCTAAATAATCGTTACAAAGATAGTCGACATTGAACCGCAGAGCAATGCCCAACCGGGTTTATTTAATGCCACTGCACATTGTCAAAATGATCTGCTCAATAATATTGCCATGGCTTACGAGTACTGAGAGAATGAAATGGCTAATGCAGCCAGCAGCACTCTCACTTTCAGCCTACCGGATTGTGATTAAGTAAAATCTAACTCTGTAGAAAGATGGTTCATTGATATCACCCCGTCAGAGTTACCCAACCCAGGAATAATGCTTGATAGATCCTCATCAATTATCCACACATTTATTTCGTGAATTGCATAGACACCCACGAATGTCTTTTTTGCAACATTGCGGTTTTATTGCGTTGTTTGCACTTTATCTGGCGCCACAATTGCCTTTACTAATCTTTTTGATTTGGGTGCTGATCGCTATAACGGGTGGTTTATGGCAATGGCGGATAAGTAATAACTTTGGCAAGGATATCTCCAACACTCTCAAATCCCACAATCTGGCCTCATTTAAAGTTGCCTCCTTTGCTGCAGGGCTTGGATTGGGTCTGACCGCTTTTCTGCTGCCCGAGCTTTCTTTTTCCACCAGATTGTTTGTCATTCTGATGTTAAGTGCCATTGCGGCCAGTGAGCTGCTTAAACTCAGTGCCTATCCTATTGTCTATGGCAGTTATCTGGCTGGCCTGTTTTTACCTTTACTCCTGATGTTGATCACAGTGAATGATTCACCAGGTTGGGAGTTGATTCCACCGGTATTGATTATTATCGGCATACTTTATTACTCCGCAATACAGCGCCGCCGCGATTTAATGGATGATTTGATTGCCCGTTTCGGACTGGAACATGATGCTGGTGAAGACAAACTCACTAATCTCGCCAACCGTCGACGTTTTGATATTACGTTGGAACAGGTATGGGTGCAGGCTCGCCGTTCAGGCCTCCCCCTGTCACTGCTTATGATCGATATCGATTATTTTAAAAAGTTTAATGACCGCTATGGGCACCAGGCCGGAGATAAATGCCTGACAGCCGTTGCCAGGGTTTTAGCGAACTCGGCAAAACGTGCCACCGATTTGGTCGCCCGTTACGGAGGCGAAGAATTTGTTATTTTGCTCAATCAAACCACACGAAATGATGCCTATCAGTTGGCTGAAGAAATCCGTCAACGGGTCGAGGATTTACGTATTGAAAACCTGGATGCAGACCTGGGAATCGTCAGCCTGAGCCTGGGTGGGGTTACCGTTTATGCCAGCGATGATCAGGAGGCAAGCAACCCGCTGAAACTGGCTGATATTGCTCTGTATCGTTCAAAAGAACAGGGCCGCAATCAGGTTACCTGGTATCAGGCTGAGGTTTTTTCCAAAGCAAATTCTGACGAAACGTCAATCTGACCAGCACCATTTCAGACTTTCAAATCCGGCCGTTCCACCTCAACGGTGAACAGGTTGACATGCATAGCGCCAATTTCCAGGCCTAATACCGATAACAATGGATCAACCGTTTCCTGACCAATTTCACTGAGCAGTGGGGTTAACACCTGATTCAGCAAAGCCTGTTCGATCAATTGATCCAGTAATGGCAAAGAAATCGCCCCCAATAATGTCACATCTGTTTCGATACCTTGGGAAATATTCGAAATCGCCAATCCCGGGGCTGTTGAAGCATGTTGTGTTTGCGGCAAATCATCCGGATCGGACAGATTGACTTCATAGATTAAGTCGGTCGAGGTCGGATTTTGCAGCGCTATATCCAGACCAACGCCAACATTGGCAACCGGCACACGACCAAGTAACAATAAGGTGGCTGATATATCAATATTAGCTGTTTCAGCATCCGGATCACTGGCTTGCGTTAAATTGAGCATTGCCGTGCCGGGTTGAACACCAATGGTTGCTATCGCCCGATTATTATTAAGTTGTCCACATTGCAACGTTTGCAACCAGGCACTGCCCTGCGCCATATCGACTTGTAATGCCAAATCAATTTCTGCTTTTGTCCCGACTAATCCTGCCACATTCAAATCTACCGTGCTTTGAACAAGCGTTGTTAAATCAAACTGAGCGGTTTCCATATAGGTTCGCCATTGCCCCTCAGCATTCCTTCCCGGTGGGCCAATCACCATTTTGGGCGGCTCCGTTATATTAAGTTGGCTAGTCACATTGAGTAAATTTCCAGGCAGACTCACGCTGAGCGGCAGGTTGATGGCTTGAGAACCATTGGCGACAAATGCCGTTGTCATTAATAGATCGAATAGATTCACACTGGCTTCAGCAGCTGCCTCCGGAGCATCGCTGGTGACCGCAACAATATCGGAAAACCGGGCTGTAAGCTCGCTCACATTTGCCATGACCAGACTTTGCATCGCCGCTGATAAGCCCACATCGGCCGCATCAGAAGCATTAACGGCATCAGCATACAGGTTCAACCAGTCATTCAGACTCAGGTTGCTGCTCAACAACTCTTCGGTGCTGGCGATTGTGGTTGAGACGCCAGCCAATTCAGCCAGCGTAATATTGGCTGCAGCGATACCCTGATATGACAATACGTTTAAATTAACAGGCGACCCTAAAATACCACTGAGTAACGAATTTAAAACAGCTTGCTCAGAAAGCCCAATTAAAGAACTGCCCGCCACAAAACCGGCAACTCCCTGCCTTTCAGCAACAGCGCTGGCGGACAAGTTCACGCTGCGTCCCAGAATACCGCCGGCAAAAAAACTGGCAGGAACAGATTTTGCCGCTATGACCTGAACCGCCGTTGCGGAGTCTGCAGTGGTTGTCGTGAACTGCCTCAATCCTGCGGTAACGGTATCGACACGGCCTAACGAAACATCCAGCGTTTTATCGACCGTAATAACATGATTATTTCGTGCCGCGCTGGCTTGTGCCAACGCCTGTACCTGAGCCAGATCGCCTTCTCCACAATGTCCTGCCAAAGCAGAAGCATCCAGAGCGGCCATATCCGCTACCGTCTGCATTCGCCGTTGCTCCATCAGCAAGCGACCGGTATCCACTGCCAAGGCAGCAAATAAAGTCGCGAGCAATAAGGTCATAATGCCCAACAGGCCTATTGCTCCTCGCTGCTTAATATTAAGTTTCATAGTCACAGACAATGATTATCAGCCCACCACACACTTAACGCGAATTGCTAAACGGATTCGATTCAATTTCACTGAAATATTCCGGAATCGGATGACTGAAGCTATTCAGATAACGTTCATAGATTTTTGCTGCCACAGGCCCCGGAAGCGTCTGATTATGTGATGAAGCGGCCTGACCGTTTTGCTGCAAGTTCAGCCATTTCCGGGTTTGTTCGCCTTGTTTGGCTGGCGGTTTGGCAGGTTCTGCCATCACCCCGCACGTAAACAGAGTAAAACAGAGTAAACCGATGGGTATCAATGGTATTTTTTGCATCTGAGCTTCCTTTTTTTATACAGCTATCTGCTGCGTGTCTGGGCACGAATGGACATCGCCTGCTCATTCAAGTCAGCCACTGTTTGCGGATCCATATTGATACGTCTGGCAAACGCTTCCGCTTTTGACTGCTCCCCCGTTGCCAGCAGTAAAATCATCATATTGGTTTCCGCCAGACGCGCATCCTGATCCAGTTCCAATGCGGTGATAAACTCACGCTGGGCTTTTTCAAAATGCCCCTGCAGTAATAATGCATAGCCTAAATCGTTTCTGATTCTGGCATTGACCGGCAACTGCTCTGCTGCCACCGTTAAATGTTCAACGGCTTTATTTAACAGGTTCTTACGCCCGGCAATAAGACCCAGTCCATGATGTGCCTCTCCCACCATGCAGGTTTGCAATAACGACAGATAATATTCGGCGGCCTCCTGATTGCGATCTGACTGACGAAGAATCTCCGCGCGTAAATAGGTAGCATAAGGCGAAGTTGACTGAAGGTTATCCAGATGTGCCAGTGCCGCATGCAAACGGCCAGAATTCATAAGCTGCTCGATCAAATCCAGATTCATCGAGGTATCTGCATCCACTGCTTTTCCACAACTGGCGTGTGCGGCTGACATCGTCTGCGATTGCGTTTGAGTACCTCCGCCCAACTGACTGCAGCCAGTCAGGCTCACTATCAGGCCGAGGCATACTGTTGATGTTAATTTCATAATGCTCCTGATAAGCCTTTGGCGAGCGCCATAAATCCAGGTCCGGCCAGAAAAATCAGCAGGGCGGGAAATAAAAACACCATCATCACGACAGACATTTTTCCGGAAAGTACATTGACGTATTCCCGTAATGCCGAGAGTTGGCGTTCTTCAATAAGCTGGGCAAATTTCACCAGCGTTTCACGAATATTGCCACCATGCCGGCTGACCTGCTTCAATATCGCCACCAAATCATCAAGTTCATTCACTCCCAGCGGTGCAGCCATTTCTGCCAGAGCTTCTGCAGGCTCGAGTCCGGCATCAATCTGACGTAAGACTTTGTTTAACTCTTTGGCCAGTTCGGGTGTAAGTAGCCGGCCTTCCTGCTGTAATACTCTGATGGCATGCTCCGTCGACAGGCCGGCATCAAATAGCATCCGTAACAGATGAATGGCCGTGGGCATTTCCCGGGATAACCTGTTACGACGATCTTTTGCGCTTCGGCGCAGAATATATTTGGGTAACAAATAGCCTATCGTAGCGGCAATAAAGACCTTGGCCCATGCCTGACCATCCAGCCCGCCGGATTGAAGGTAAAGAATAATCACACTGGCAAATGCCAGTGCAACAGGCAATAGCCAGGTAGCTAAATAAAAAAATGACCGCCCACTTGGTGTATACCAGCCAGCCTGTCTGAGTAACTGAGCCGTTTCAAAGTGTTCCAGTTTCGGCAACCAGTGGGCCAGTTTACTGTGGCCCATTCGCCGGACGACACCTCTCATCCAGTGATGATCAATGTCACCATCAGCAGAATTTTTTTCCAGCAGTTCAAAAAAACGTCGTTGTGACGCCTGATCAGCTCTACTGGCCTGATGCTGGGCCCAAAAGACCAGGACCACTGCCATTATTATCAGAAAAATTATTGTCATGATAATCCAGCCGGGCATCATTACCTCTATATGCTCTTAATCATTCGCCATAAGGCAAATGCGCCAATCAGCTGGAAAAACACCGCGGTGAACAGCATAAATCTTCCTGAGCTGTCTTCCCACATAGTCGTCATATACCCTGGATTCATCATCATGATATAGCCGGCTATTACCAGTGGTAACAGACCCAGAACCCAGGCTGTCACACGTGTTTCACCAGTCATGGTTTTTAACTCTCGTCTGGCCGCTTCCCGCTGATGAATCATCTTAACGATATTTTTTATCAACTCACGAACACTGCTGCCATAGCTGCGGTTAACACGGATTGCCAGTGACACCAGATACAATTCATGTAATCGATATAGGTCCGCTGTTTCCTGAATTGCCAGCCCCAGATCCTTGCCTAACTGATTTTCTCTCAGAACACGCTCAAATACGGCTTTTAAAGGTTGAGGGGATTCCAGAGTGGCCAGTTCCAGAGCGCCCTCCATACTACGTCCGGTGCCCAATGCTCTTAACACCTGATCCAGAAACAGGGGCAGTTGAAACAAAATATCTTTAATGCGTGTTGATGCTCGTCGCTGCAACCAGAGATAAAGAAATACAACGACCAACAGCGGAATAAATATTGCTGTGAGCAGCCCTTTGCTCATCGCAACCAGAGCCGTCAGCAAAAGAATACCCATAACAATAAGCACAATATGACGCTCTTTGGGTTCAACACCGGCTCGCCATAACAATGTTTTAACCCGAGTGGATTTTTTTTTGGGCTGGCGGCTGAATCGCCCGTCAATGGTGATTCCGACCACTTGCGTAAAATTACGATTGGTCTTTTCCGTCAGTTCTTTTGAATGACTTTGAACTAAGGCGAAAACGGCGAGAAAAATCATCAGGCCGGTAAACGCATATATCACTAATACCAAAGTCATTAGAAATCGGGTGACACTGAAGTGAGACGATGGTTTTTACTGTGTTGGTTACCACTGGTGAATTTCTCATTCACTGGCCGCACATTGTTGATTTCATGCCGGTTTAACGGGTGGTTATAGCTGAACAGTTCATTCAGCAAATACTGCCCGTCACGATGCCCGGTAATCTCAGCAATCGAGGTAATGCGCCGGGTTCCATCGGCAAATCTGGAAATATGCACCATTAAATCAACCGCACTGGATATCATTTCCCGGATTACATCATGTGCGCCTTTGAAGTTAGCCAATGAGGCCAGCATTTCCAGCCGAACCAATGCATCCCGCGGATTATTGGCATGTACCGTGCTCATTGAACCATCGTGACCGGTATTCATGGCTTGCAGAACATCCAGCACTTCTTCACCACGCACCTCTCCCAAAATGATGCGATCCGGTCGCATACGTAATGCATTACGAACCAGATCACGTGCCCTGACTTCGCCATCCCCTTCAATGGTAGGTGGCCGGGTTTCCAATCGAACGACATGGTTATGTCCCAATTGCAACTCAGCCGCATCCTCAATGGTGACAATACGCTGAGCTGGATCAATAAAGCGACTCAAGGTATTTAACAGTGTGGTTTTACCGGTACCGGTTCCACCACTAACCATAATATTGCAACGGCTTTTGACTGCCAGTATCAATAAATCCAGCATTTCCTGATTCAGCGTGCCGTAGACCAGCATATCGGTTTCACGCAACATTTCCCGACGAAATTTGCGGATGGAAACACATGGACCATCCAATGCCAATGGCGGAATAATCGCATTAATCCGGCTGCCATCCGGAAGGCGGGCATCGACCATTGGACTTGATTCATCCAGGCGCCGTCCCATTGGGGCAATGATGCGGCGGATAACTCGCAGAACATGTTCATCATCAATAAACCGTAATGAGGACTTTTGTACTTTTCCCTGTTTTTCAAAAAAGATATGGTAAGCACCATTGACCATGATATCGCTGATGCTGTCATCTTCCAGCAAACTGTGTAATGGGCCAAACCCCACCAGTTCATTGACCATTTCCTCAGTCAGATCATCCAGGTCCTGGCTACTGACGGCCATCTGGCTTTTATTTGCATACTGTGTGACATGCCCATAAACATAGTCGTTTAATTGTTCTTCCGACCACTCCACAATCGGAATTTTATCCTCTTCTACCTGGGCGATAAGGTAGCGATGCAATGCATATTTGATATCCTGATACGTCTGGGTATTTTTAAGACTGAAATCGTACTGGGGATATTGAAAAGCCATAGCGTTATCCTAATTTTGTCTTCATCCAGGCATTAAACTGTGGCCACAACCCGGACTGATTGCTTTCCTTACTTTCCTGTTCAGCCATCGTCAGCTTCTTGGCCATTTTTCTGACTGCCTGGGTGTATGGATCTCTTGGTGCACATTCAAATAAACTTTCTCCGGAATTCATCATTTTCAAGCGAGCCATCCCGGAAGATGGCAGTGTTGTCAGTAAATTAATGTTCAACCCCCTGGCCAGATTTTCTGCATCGGGTGGTAAATTCGGTAAATATCGATCGACGACCAGCTTCACCGAATCCATATCTATCTGGCCCTGGGAAATTTTACGAATCAGCTGCATGTTCTGTTTACAGCTGGGCACACTCTGCTCCAGCAAGGCCAGAGTGGTGTTCGAGTTACTCACCAGCAGATGTAAGAAATCTGAATAGGGCACGCCCCCCAGATTGATAATGATATGGGTAAAATACTGCTGTAATACACCAAGTAAGACATACACATCAGCGGAAGTGACATCTCCAATACCCGTGTGGTCTTCGGGTAAAGCCAACAGCTTCAAACCGCTCTCATGCTTGGCAAACGCACTGTCAATAAGGGTTGAGTCCAGGCGCCGTAAACTGCGTATTGCATCGAGAAAGCTGTAGGGGGCATTAATGCCAAGATAGGTCAGCGTATCGGATGCCGGTGTCCCCATATCCAGTAATAAAACCTTCTCGTTTTGTCCTTCAGTCTGAATGGCTAAAGCCAGGTGCAATGCCAGCATGGGGGTATCCGAGCCAGGACGGGCACTGACTAATGACGTCACTTTGCCTCGCCTGTCAGTTGCATGCTGGGCAATCGGCGCACGATGTTGCAGGCGATTCAACAGACGCATAACTTCATTATGCCGGGTGCCGGTAGTGATGAATTCCCGTGCACCTGCTCGCATCGCACTCAACACCAATTCATTATCCAGATGATCCGCCACCGCAATGACCAGCAACATGGTTTTAAATGTCACCAGATCTTCGATAAAGGCAATATTCTGACGAAGATTGGTTTCGGATAAACCGACAAAAACGACTTGCGATCCCGTCAGATCCAGTAATTGCCGGACACGGTCGATAGAGGAAACATCGGTTTTGATAACCTCCCCTTCGTCAATCAGCACTTCCTGTAACCAGTTCAACTGACTGTCATTATCCGGAACGACGATAAAAGAATTTTTCTGTAATTTAGCCATATTATTTCGAAAAACCTGAAGAAACGGGTGGTCGATTCACAAAATCTCCCTTTTCAAAAAACAGAAAATCGGCAAAATCTGGATTGTAATTACGGTATTTCTCACCAGGCAACTCTGGCAATGCAGCATTACGTGCCAATGGTTTTACCAGATGCGGTGTGACGATCATCAGCAACTCTCTGTCACTTCGATCCAATTGATTGGATCGAAAGAACGCACCGATAATAGGGATATCGCCAAGCCATGGCATTTTATCGACATTGGCAAGGGTGTTCTGACTGATAAGGCCACTGATCACAAAACTCTCTCCATCACCCAGCGCCACCGTCGTATCCGTCCTTCTCACCCGCAATGCCGGTACTGTCACCCCACCTGTCTGGATACCGGCATTAAAGTCCAGCTCACTGACTTCCGGAGAAACCTTTAAGGCAATTCTTTGCTGATCCAGAACAGTAGGGGTCAGTGATAACCTCACCCCAAACTCTTTATATTCAATGGTCACACTGTTATCCAGCCCTGAACCCCGAACCGGGACTGGAAACTCTCCACCTGCAAGAAAGTTGGCGCTTTGACCACTCATGGCGACTAATGAGGGTTCGGCCAATGTGTAAGCAAATCCATTACCCTCTAAAACAGAAATCGCCGCAAGCAAACCATTAGAAGCACGACCGTAGATCAGATTAAAGGTATCGTTACTCAAGGCGAAATTATCACCCAGTAATGACAGACCACCCGCGGTGTTACGGGATAAAGTGGAGGGGCTGCCCGGCGCGGAAATGGATCGTGGAGTTCGGTTGCCTTTACCAAAAAAGAAGCCGGCAGACTGTAATCGATTTTTACTTAACTCAACGATTTTGATATCGATCTGCACCTGCGATCCTTGATCAAAAACCGTGCTATCAATGCCCGTTTCAGTGTCGAACCCCAGAACCGATCGTGCTACCGCATGATTATCAAGCGAATTTATCTCACCCTGTAACTGCAGCTGTTCACCAACTTCATCCAGCTGCAAATCTGGTTCCTCCAGCTTATCCAGACCATGCTGCTTCAACTGTTTTGCAGGCGTCACGGTTAGTTGAATCATCTGTTTTGGTGAATTGTTTTTTGACCAGATGGTTAAACTGGTCACGCCAGGCTGTTGAGGTGTTATCAGTATTTCATATTCCGTAATCACCGAGACATCCGCTATGGTGGGATCGCCTACAGCAACCCGCCCGACGGGCTGAGTCGACTGAAAACTCTGCTGCAACCCCTGTTCCAGTGTGAGCTTACTATCTGCAATAGCTGTATTCATCAGCATGAATAGCAAAACGCCGAAGGATATCGGACATTGTTGTCTGGCAGATGTCCACAAGGTTCTGATACCAGGCTGGCTTTTACTCATATCATTTCTCCTGCCCGACATTTACCACTGTTTCCTGAAGTCCCCGGTGCACAGTCACTTGCGCTGCTGCCTTTGGCGTTGACGATTTCACGGGGGGTGGTGTAACTATTTCAGGTGGAGTAACCGTTTTAATTGCCGGACCTTTCAGGGACTCCAGAGAAATAAAATAATTGGTTTTTGCAGATAATTGGGAAGGTCTGTTTTCAGTATTTGCTTCGTCAGCCACTAATGCCAGCCGAATTCTGCCGGTGGATTCGGCTAATAACAATGTTGATGCGAAAGCCTGATCAACGGCTAACACTGCCGTTTTACTTTGTTTCCCACTGGATTTTCCATCATTTTCTGTTTTACGGCTTTCCGATAGCTGATCGCTTAGTGCGCCGTCTTCCGAAACAGAAAGATAGGCCCGGGACTTTTGCCGGATTTGCTGTTGATCCAACTCATCCAACTGGTTGCCATAGGCAATTACTCGCAGAGCAGGCAACAATAGTTGAGCAGAGCTTTTTTTATCCGTTTCCTGTCCGGCAGGCAGAAACAGTAAAACATCCACCTTGTCACCCGGTTCGATGTAGCCACCAACGCCCGTGACCTCATCTACTTTCACCGCCACCGCCCTCTCACCCGGATGAAGATTAGCCGTGACGGCACTTAATGACTGGAAATGTTCCGGCAACAGCATTTCGCCAGCAGCAATTGTCATCCGGCTGCTTAGACCGATAAGTGGTGGTGGCTCGCTAAAACTGTCTTTTACTTGCTTGTCTACCATTGTCACCTTGATATCCTCCGCAACGATTTTATGATCGGGAGCAATATCTCTTGCCGCGATAACAATGGGGTAGCTTATCGGAGCTGCTTCAGAGGACTCGGCCATACGGCTTTCCGGGGGCTGGGTATCCTGACTTGCTTGATATCCTATATACCCTAAAACCGTTGCACCGATAGCCAATAAAATTGCCAAAATACGTAAGGCAGAACTACTCATCTCTGACTCCAGTTATTTATTTAATCCGTATCACCGTCCATAACGGATTGCTTTATTTTTTTCTTTCTTTTTTATTCTCACAAACTGACTGAAGCGCTTCCCTGCAAGTTGGCTGGCAATCTGGGTACATCTCCCATCCCTGGGAGTTTTAAGGTTGGAATTAACGGCGCATCACGATAGCCTGCATACACTACCGTCACAGCCAACACACCGGTTGCTTCATTAAATTCAACAACAACATTATTGTTCTGATTGCCCAGAACCGTGGTTTTGGCTGTGGGTGGTAACCAATCCAACGTATCGGCAATCACCTCTCGTACCCTTGGTTTTACTCCCTGCTCAATATATTGCGTTATGTCATCAAACTCATCTGCATTGGGATCAACAGCCAGGGCAGAACGAGCGCCAGAAGCAGCGGCATGGTTAAACGCCTGCACCATTAACAGGGGTAAGGAATAGCTGACAATGGCATAAAACAGGGAGAAAAAAAGGACAAACATTAATGCAGCTTCGATGGCTGCTGCACCACGTTGCTTATAAAAAGAATTTTTGGGTGCCAATAGACTTGTAAAGCCATCTGGATAGAGAGGTGATATAACAGAACGAGTCATGAAAAGCCCCCTAAACTTTTAAGAGGGATAAAGTCAACATAAGCTGGAATACAAAGCGTGATTAAAACGCTGACGGCAAGAATGGCACCGAAAGGGAGAACCTTTCCAGTTGGCCGAGCCAATACCGGTAACTGAATTTTTGTGGATGCAAGTTGCAGATTGAGATAAGGCAAAACCCGCTGTGCCGACAGCCATGCAACAACAATCATGCCTGACAGCAAACCGGCAATAGCATAGCTTACTAAAAGAAAATTCAACCCGGTCAACAGACCTATTGACGCCAGGAATTTTACATCGCCTGCCCCAAGCCAACGGAAGGCATAGGCCGGTAATGTCAGGAAAAGGGCAGCACTCCAGGCCAAAAGGCATGAAATGGCTGTGGCTCCCAGCAAACCATGCCCGGCTATCAACAAAATAGCCAAAGCAGGAATATGCACGCCAAGAGTCAGAAAATTGGGCAGTCGACGTTGTGTTAAATCATAAAACGCACACGCCAGACACCAAATTGTTAACAAACCGGCTGTAAAAAGAGGCTGGGAAAACAGCACTTTGATTCCGTGAAAAACTAAGTACTTTTAATCGGTACTGTCTTCTAAAGCGCCCTGGATGTCGGTGAACACACCAACAATTGCATCCCGAACAGGTGCAACAAACGCAATCAATGCCACTGCAACCATAGCCGCTACCAGCGCATACTCAATACCACTGGCACCCTCTTCGTCTTTGAGAAAATCCTGAACTGCTTTTTTTACCATTTTCATATTCATCATTTGAGCTCCCTTAAAATGAAAAAACACCTACCAAATATGTTTATTCTGCTAACGTCCGTTGGGCAATTGTTGCTACATCACCAGGTATTTTGCAATAAAAATTACTGTGAAAATGTTATATGGGACACGGGAAAACATGCTGTTATGCGTATAAGGTGAAGTCTCTCACACTGTTTGTAAAGTTTGTTCAGGCAAAAATAAATAAAAATTAATAACCCAGGATCAACATCCTGATTATCTGTTGTCTGATCAGGCAACAAATCAAAAACGCATTTTGACTACCAGTGGCAAATGGTCTGAAGCCTGTCGAGCTAACGCCGTTTTGTGAACAGATAGTTTAATTTGACAGCGTTGGGGAGAAATCCAGATACGATCCAGTGCGAAAACAGGCCAGCCTGCCGGGAAGGTTGGCAAATGCGGTTGAGCACTGAAATGTTGATGCAACCAGCGCAACGGTCTTCCCCACAACAACCACTCATTGACGTCGCCTAATAAACAACTGATATCCGCTTCCTGCTGTGATTTTATCTCCAGCAATTGTTTGACCTGCCAGCGACGCTCCGCCGGTTTCAACCCTAAATGGGTAGCGATAACCTGTAATTCATAGCCGGCGACATCAAAGGTTGCCTCAATGGCACCTCGTGGCTCACAACCCGAAAAACTTAAATCAATATGCTTAAAGGATCGTAATGGCAGTCTTGTCAGCAAGGCATTGCCATAGTGGCGGGTTTCCCGAAACAGGGTCGGACCGGCAAGCGCTTCATGACCAGTCTGATAAGCCAGATACTCCAGCAGGTCCAGCTCATCAATCGAATGGTGTTCAACTTCCTGCAAAGCGATAATATCAGCATCCAACTCTTGTAAAACGGCTGCTATGCGTGCCGGATCAAATTGACCATCAGATCCTATGCAGGCATGGATATTGTAAGTAGCAATCGTGAGGGTGTTGGAGGGTGTTACTTGCGTCACGAGTCTGTTGAAATTCTGTTCAGCCATCTTTTAACACCGTACATCAGGCTGCCAATCCCTAAAACCACCATTATAAAAATAATAATTTCTATAGGTTCAGGCTGTTGAACAACTCGTAACAGTGAATTCGCAAAAACGGTTATGGCTAAAATCCCCGGCAACATGCCCAGCAGGGTTCCCCAGATAAAGTCTTTTAATTTGATATGCGAAGCACCTGCTACCAGGTTAATCACCGTAAAAGGTGCTACCGGAATAATCCTCACGGTAATAATCGCCATCACACCATGATTGGCTAACCGTTTTGACAGCCGGTTTAATTTTGATCCGGCCATTTTAGAAACACTTCTACGCCCCAGCCACTCACCAGCGAAATATCCCAGAATGGCACTCAGCATTGAACCCAGAATGGCGTATATACTCCCCGGCCATGCGCCAAAACTTATCGCAACAGCCACAACCAGTATGGTCAGGGGAATCGCAAACAATCCGGCTATAGCAAAACCCGTAATAACAATGACGGGGGTAAAAGGATTGTCGTTTAACCTGCTAATCAACTGTTTCAGGTTTTCCGGCGTTAACCATTCATTTAAAGGTGTCCATTTCCATAATGCGGTCAATGCAACTACAGCCAATAAAATCAATGCAGCGATGATAATCTGCTTTTTAGGTGATTTCGGTTCATCAATTGGCACCAGTTTCCGACTCATTTCAACCGAATCGACCGGTCGTTCAGGATCGATATAGTCAGCCGTAGGAGTTAAACCATCAATATTTTCATCTATCTCACAATCTAGCTGGCGGAGTGTTCGTGGAAATTGATTACGTGCATCCAACACTTGAATCAGTGAGTTATGTTCAGCAAGTAAACTTTCCAATTCAGTTTCATCGAGCTGCAGATGTTCACTCAGCAGCCGCTGACGGAATGCTCGTATCGCCTGAATGTGATCAGCATTTTCAGCTTCGATAGCCAAATCACATTCACTATCCAATCCCATAGACCGGTTGCTTAAATTCGCCGAGCCAATCCGTAAAAAGCAGTCATCAACGATCATCATTTTGCTATGCAGACTTATGTACATTTCACCCAACGCTTCATGATGCGGGTAGCAAATTCGTAAACGATCATGTTTATCGGCATCGCAAAGTTTGCGGCTGACTCTTGAACGCAACACATCCATCGTATGCTGCTCCAGCCATCCTCCTGTCATTTTGGGACAAACTATCACCACTTCAGGCCCATCACTTTCAGCTAAACGCTGGGCCAACACCTCTGCGACCTTCCAGGAGGTAAAGTATTGATTTTCGATATAGATAAGCTTTTCAGCGGCAGCGATAGCATCAAGATATAAGGTTTCAACTTCAGTGATTTCCGGCTGCCCCTCAAATTCCGGTTGAGTACGTGAAATGGCAATATTGACCTGTTGAAAATCCGGCCTGATATAGTGAGGCCAGATATCCTCAACATAATGAGGTGGCTGGGTTAACTGTTGCCCCGTTGCTTTCAACCAACGTTCCCGGGCCAATTCAGCAAGACTTTTAGCAGCTTCACCATCAACTAACATCTGCATATCATGAAAAGGTGGATAGGCCACATTATCTGGATCTATACGGCGCTTATCCTCAGGCGCATGATCACTGCTGTCCCAACGGTGCTTACCGGGATCTATGCCGCCACAAAAGGCGATTTTGTCATCGATTACGACGATTTTTTGATGCTGAGATCCACCGAAAGGACATTCCCCATCCAGCTGATAATGCAAACGATCCTGTTTTTTCCAGCCGGGCCGGAATAATGGCAGCCATTCTCTTTCCAAGGTATACAGCATCGCCCAATCCCAGTTCAGGATATAGAAATTTAATTCTGGCTTTTGCTCTAAAACGGCATTAATCAAATCGCCTAACTCGGCGGGAGCATCGGTTTGTTTTTCACCGCGAACCAGCCTCAGTCGACTATCAATATCCCAGGCAAGAATATAAACGGCATATTGAGCCTGCATAATTGCTGTATGCAGGGCACCAAAATAATTTTCGCCATCAACCAGTAGCGCTGCTCTATTGGCATTACGGGAACGCCAGCAGTTTTCACCAACGCGAATAATTTTCTTATCATCCATAAATTGGGGCGCACTCCCAGCCGAAGATTAAGTTCGAACAAAGACTATCACAGCAACATTCCAGAGAAATTGACCCAGGTTAATCTCAATAATTCATATTTATGAAGGCGGATGAGCCTGATTAAAAGTTTTTGAAATAACTGACAAGTGGAATAATTAATTTAAATTTTGAGATGGCTATTGGGGAATAATTCGATAGTAGCCGTTTTTACCACGCATCAATAAAGCGGGGGTATTCGCAGGTAACATTTCATCAGTACTTTTTACCGCCTGGACCACGGCAAACTTGGCACCACTGGGTTTATCCAGAATATACTCCACGCCCAGCTGGGATTTTATCTTCTCATCAATAAACTGACCCGCCAATGCACCACCGACCAGTGCAATGATGGTAATCGCCACGCCGGCAGGGTTATCCGCCTGGGTAATACCGTATGCAGTTGAACCGGCCACAGTTGCTCCGACCGCCGCTCCCCAGCCGGGTCGGTTTTCTCCGAGCCCTTCAATTTTGACCATACGGGATGAGACAATCCAGACATCTTCAACGGCCATGACTTCCCCCACTTCATCACGAAAATAATTGCTCTGGGATCGTGAAGCACAGCCATAAACAAATGTCACCAGAATCAAAATAGCGAAAAGGCCGCTGACAGGATAACGAAACATGGAAAGCTCCAGATTCAAAGTAATGTTATGAGGTTATTTTTGGGTGGCTGATCAGCATCTCATCAGGGAAAAGGGTCAGTTTTTGATACCTGTTTTTGCCAGACTGGCTCCAATTGAAACTCCTGGCACCATACTAAAATATCTTCGGCCGGCATGGGGCGGGCTATCTGATAGCCTTGTGCCAACTCACAGCCCATAGACAGCAACATCAGTCCATGTTCAATGGTTTCCACCCCTTCCGCGATAACCTGGCGATTAAAGGCTTTAGCCAGACTGATCACACCATCGACAATATTGTAATCACTGGGATCCTCTAACATATCACGAACAAAACTCTGGTCAATTTTGACCGAGTTTGCTGCCAGATGCCGCAGATGGGTCAACGAAGAATAACCGGTACCAAAATCATCCAATGCTATCTGTACCCCCACCTGATGCCGGCATTCATCGATAATACGGCTCAGCGTATGCACATCTCCCAATGTACTGCTTTCCAGAATTTCCAGTTGCAAAGACGAGGGCTTGATATCCGGATAACGACTTAAGATCTGCTGTAAGGATTGAATAAAATTTATCGCATGCAGATGGTTGGCTGCAATATTGACACTCACCACAAGATTTAATCCCGCCTGCTGCCATTGCTGCAACTGACTCAGCGCCGACTCAACGACCCACAGACCCAAATCAAATTCCAGATCACTGCCTTCCACGACAGACAGAAACTCGTTAGGGTAAAGCAAACCACTTTCAGGATGCTGCCAGCGAATCAATGCTTCAACCGCGATGATTTCGCCGGTTTTCATATTTATTTCCGGTTGATAATGTAATACAAACTCATTATTTAACAGGGCTTCACGTAAACGATGAACAACATGATGCTTCTGCATAACCTGTTGATTTAATTCAGGGTTAAACAGTCTGAATGTATTGCGTCCGGTGATTTTAGCCTGATACATTGCCTGATCTGCATGACGCAACAGTGTGTCTAAATCAACATTATCCATAGGATATAAAGCAATGCCGCTGGAGGCACTGATAACGATGCGTTGATTATCTATCCAATACGGCTCAGCCAACGTCTGATGTAATCTGGTCAGTAATTGCTCACATTGCTCGTAGGAACTGATATCTCTGAACAAAATAGCAAACTCGTCCCCACCAAAGCGGGAAATGGTGTCTTCTTCCCTGACACTTGCCCGCAATCGGTCTGCCACGTCAATCAGTAATAAATCACCAATGTTATGGCCGTGAGTATCATTCACCGGCTTGAAATCATCCAAATCCAGAAAACAAACCCCAACCCATGTGCCTAAGCGCTGACTATGGGCCACAGCCTGACTGTACCTGTCAGCAAACAATACCCGATTGGGTAAATGCGTGAGCACATCATAATGTGCCATTAATTCCAGCTTTTCCTGCTGGGTTTTAGATTGGGTAATATCCGAAAACAAACCTACATAAAATTGTTTATCCCCCTGAGGATTGGTCATCGCTGTAATGGTCAGAAGCAGCGCATACAAATGTCCTTCTTTATGGCGATTCCAGACTTCTCCCTGCCAGTACCCCTGATTTTCCAGGCTGTGCCACATTTGCTGAAAAAAATCATCGTTATGTTTACCTGATTTCAACATTGCCGGGGTGCCTTGCAACGCCTCTTGCATGGTATAACCGGTTATTTCGGTAAAGGCCGGATTCACTTCTAAAATCCGACTTTTTGTATCGGTGACCACAATTCCTTCATGTGCCTGCCTGAAAATCTGCTCTGAAAAATGAATTTTCTGCTCAGCCTGTTTACGTGTGGTTATATCGTAGAAAACAAGCAGTAATTCATTATTTACCGCATCATGTAATGGTGAAACTGAAAGCAATGCAACACGCTCACTGCCATCCAGGCAGTAAATGCTCACTTCCAATGAGGAATCGGGTAACAACTTATGCTCTGGATTGGCAGACCACCATTCATTTACCGTTTTTAAATAGTCCTTACTGACATTCGTTTTCTCCCACCACAAAGCCAGCGTGGGTAAATCATCCAGCGTATAGCCATAAAGCTCAGTAAACGCCGGGTTGATAAAACTGACTTTCCGCTCTTTTCCCACCAAAATGTAGGGGATGGGTGAAGATTCAATTACCTGTCTGAATTTTAGATTTGCCATTGATGCTGAAAACATAAATCGCACAAAGGCTGTCAATAACGCGAAAATAGCTATGGCAATACAAAATAGCAGGATTCGGGATTGCTTCACGTCACCCAGGCCACCTTTCCAACCTCCCTTTGGCTGTCCGACCAAGACCCAGTGCCCCTCTGGCAAGGCAAGTGGCATCGTTAACCTTGCATTATCAAATAAAGCTTCTTCACCGAAAAACACCTCACCTTGCTCACCCAACCCATCTTTACCCCGAATGGCCATCTCAATCGGTAAATCTGCCGCATTTAATCCAGACGCTTCAAAAAAAGCATCAACGTCAATAACGGCCGAAATAATGCCCCAAAAATATTCTTGCTGTTGATCATCAAGCAGATACACGGGTATCCGGGTGATCAATCCTGTGCCGCCTTGTTTAAGTTCAAGCGGACCCGCAAGCACTAAATTCCGGCTCACCCTGGCGCGTTCGGCTGCCGCAGCTTGGGTAGGTTCCTGACGGTAATCCAGTCCTATAGCCTGTTCATTTCCTGCCACTGGATACATGTAGCGAATCACCATATCCGGAGCGGCAGCGATATTGCGTAACTGAGTATGTTCGCCAATCAGATGGCTCATGGCGACTTCGAACTGTTCCTGAGTCAACTCCGGATTAACGGCAAATAAACCCGGCAGCCCCCGGATAATTTGAATGTGGTTTTGTAAGTTTGTCACCAGATTATTGTGATATTGACTTAGCTTCTGCTGGGTCTTTGCCTGTAAAGCATTGCTGTATCTATCCTGAATAACATAGTCAATATAAATCGCTGCTGAAAAGATGAGCAGAGCGATGATGGCGATCATGCTATTAAAAACCAGTTTAGTCGCTATTAAATGTCGCATTTAAAATCCATGGATGACCAGTGCACAGCAACAGATTGAAGTTGGTTGGTCGGATCGAAATTATTACAGTATTTACAGGCTATAAGAACAAATTGTTTAACACTGTGTTACCTGTCACATCCATCAGCATCTTCTTCAGGCTAGCATTAAACAGCTTTAGTTCCTCAAATCTTGATTTATCAGAGAGTTACGGTAACAATGAAACCCCGTATAAACACTGGCTCATTTCCGCCTATTCATTCAGAAATTGTTAATGAACTGGGAGACGGAGCATTGATAAACCAAAATTTGAATCCGGGTTCTTCAATTCGAATGTTAAAACGTAAAGCGCTTCCAGCTTATATTGCGATCTTTGCAGACTTGATGACTTTGCTGTTGTGTTTCTTTGTGTTGTTATTATCGATGTCAGAGCTTGATGTTATTCGTCTAAAAATGATAACGCAATCAATGCATAACGCTTTTGGTGTTGAGCCTCCAGAGATTCCTGAACCTGTCCCCATGGGTACGTCGATAATCAAGCAGACTTTTTCACCCAATCCTTCTGATGTCACTGTCATTGAGGAAGTCAGGCAAACGGCTGATCCCAATAACCCCATTATCGACACCAACGATCTGAATTTATATTTACACGCTAAACAACAGCGTCAACTCATGCAGATTAAGCAAGCGCTTCGTGAGCAGCTTGATGAAGGTATTCTACAGGTTGAAACGCGTGAAGACCGAGTGGTCATTACGATTGATGAACAAGCCTCTTTTCCATCCGGTCTGGCCACCATAAAGCCCGCTTTTATGCCCGTATTAAAGGCTATTGCCGAGGCATTATCCCATATTGACGATCCTTTAGTCGTTTCCGGCCATACTGATAATCGTCCATTGAGTACACAACAGTACCGATCCAACTGGGAATTATCTGGCTCCAGAGCAACTTCCGTCGTACATGAATTATTGCGTTATCCCGAATATCAAGCTGACCGATTCCGTGTTGAAGGTTATGCTGACACACGTCCAATTACAGAAAATGACACTGATTCCGGTCGAGCACGCAACCGAAGGGTGGAAATAGCTGTCCTCACTCAATAAGGGCTGTGATGCCCCGATTATTTATGGTACAAACTAGGCTTGTCTGTCTTTCATCTCCAACTCTGTTGCAAGCTGAAAGATAACAAGCTCTTGCAAAGGCGCGATGATTTTTACGCCAACTCAGAGGACCTCCATGAAAACATCTGATCTGATGGTTAAAGCATTAGAAAACGAAGGGGTAGAATACATTTTCGGTATCCCCGGTGAAGAAAACCTCGATTTCCTTGATTCACTGCAACATTCTTCAATAAAACTGATCATTACCCGACATGAACAGGGTGCAGGATTCATGGCTGCCAACTATGGCAGGTTGACGGGTAAGCCCGGTGTTTGTTTATCGACCCTGGGACCAGGGGCGACAAATCTGATTACCCCCGCCGCCTATGCTCAGTTAGGTGGTATGCCTATGCTGATCATCACCGGACAAAAACCGATTAAGGCCAGTAAACAGGCATTATTTCAGATTGTTGATATCGTCAATATGATGCGACCCATTACCAAGTTCACCAAACAGGTGGTGCATGGCAACACAATTGGTGCTGTGGTTCGTGAAGCCTGCCGTATTGCAGTACAGGAAAGACCTGGTGCGGTGCATATAGAACTACCAGAAGATATCGCTGCAGAAGAAGTGCAGGACCGTATTTATGCACTGGAAAATATTCGTCGCCCTGATGCCGATAACACCGCGATTAAAGATGCATTGGAGATGATCCGTAAAGCCAATATGCCATTGTTACTGATTGGTGCCGGGGCAAATCGCAAACGGGCAAGCAAAGCCCTGACTCGTTTTGTCGAAAAAACCGGTATTCCGTTTTTTAATACACAACTGGGTAAAGGTGTTATTGACGAACGTCATGACAGTTATCTTGGTACAGCAGCATTATCTGAATCAGATTATCTGCACTGTGCAATAGATCGGGCTGATTTGATTATCAATGTCGGTCATGATGAAGTGGAAAAACCGCCTTTTTTCATGAAAGACGGTGGTGCACTGGTGATTCACATTAATTTTCTCCCTGCAGAAGTCGATCCGGTCTATTTTCCACAACTGGATGTGGTGGGTGACATCGCGACTTCCATCAACCGTATATCAGATGCTTTGTCACCGCAGTCTAACTGGGATTTTTCTTATTTCTATCGCGTCAAACAAGAAGTCCAGCAACGTCTTGGTTTGTATAGCGATGATGATCGCTTTCCGATATTGCCACAAAGCGCTGTGACTACAATTCGTGCGGCGCTTGGCGAGAAAGATATTCTGGCGCTGGATAACGGGCTTTATAAAATCTGGTTTGCCCGTAATTATCAATGTTATGAGAACAATACACTTTTACTTGATAACGCATTGGCCACCATGGGCGCCGGATTACCCACAGCAATGCTAGCCAAATTACTGCATCCGGAACGTAAAGTCGTTGCGGTCTGTGGTGATGGCGGCTTTATGATGAATTCACAGGAAATGGAAACTGCGGTTCGTCTTAAGCTGGATCTGGTTGTGATAATTCTGAACGATAATGCCTATGGCATGATCAAGTGGAAACAACAGGGCATGGGGTTTAAAGACTTTGGTTTAAATTTTAATAATCCTGACTTTGTTAAATATGCTGACAGTTATGGCGCCATTGGTCATCGGCCCTCCAGCTATATTGAATTCGATAAGATGCTGCGTGAAGCAATTAACACTCCCGGCGTGCACCTGATCGATGTGGCCATCGATTATTCGCTCAATCACTCAATTCTCAATGAAGGTTTGAAACAAAAAATCTGTATTTTATAAGGAAGCTTTATGTCTACCGCACCTCATTTCGCCCTGAGCTTACCCGGAGTAAAAACCAGGCAATGGGCACAGATTGATGTGACCAACCCCTATAATGATCAGCTTATTGCCACGGCTGATGTCGCAGACAGCGATGCCGTCGAAACGGCTCTGCAAACAGCACATAATTTATTCACTGACAGAACCAAATGGCTTTCAGTCCCTGAGCGTCTGGCTATTCTGGAAAAATCCCTCGGATTAATGCAGCAGCAGGCAGATGCGCTGGCCAGAGGTGCTGCTGAAGAAGGCGGCAAACCCTTGATCGACTCCAAAGTTGAAATGGTGCGCTGTATCGACAGTATTCGACATTGCATGGATACACTGCGCCATCAGACGTCTCATCCTGTTCCCATGGGCATAAATGCGGCTTCACAGCATCGTTTAACCATGTTGCATAAAGAACCGATAGGTGTAGTCGTTGCCATCAGCGCCTTTAACCATCCGTTAAACCTGATTGCCCATCAGGTGGGGCCCGCAATTGCCGCAGGATGCCCGGTTATCGTCAAGCCAGCTGAAAACACACCACTATCCTGTTTCCGTCTGGTGGATATATTCCATCAGGCAGGTTTGCCTGCAGAATGGTGTCAGGCTTTATTAACAGAGAATCATCAGGTGGCAGAACAATTAGCCACTGATAACCGGGTTGCCTTCTTGAGTTTTATCGGCAGTGCCAAAGTGGGCTGGTATTTACGTTCAAAACTGGCGGCTGGAACACGTTGTGCCTTGGAGCATGGGGGCGTTGCGCCGGTGATTGTCGATGAAAAAGCTGACCTTGATGCGGCTATTCCTGGCCTGGCCAAAGGCAGTTTCTATCATGCTGGTCAGGTATGTGTCTCAGTACAACGTATTTTTGCTCATCACTCTATTGCCCGTGATTTAGCCGAAAAATTAGCGGCCGCAGGCAATAAGATGCAGATTGGTGATCCGTTATCCGATCAAACGGAAATTGGTCCACTCATTCGTAAAAATGAGGTGTCCCGGGTGCACGAGTGGGTACAGGAAGCGGTTAACCAAGGCGCAGAATTATTATCGGGAGGTGAAGCGCTGGATAATAACTGTTATGCCACAACCGTACTGTTTGATCCACCAGCAGATGTCAAAGTATCGAAAAATGAAATTTTCGGGCCTGTGGTCTGTATCTATCCTTATCAGGAAGTTGATCAGGCTATCGCCGATGCCAATAGTCTGGATTTTGCCTTCCAGGCTGCGGTCTACAGCCAGAATATTGATAATGCAATGTATGTCGCAGAGCGGCTGGATGCGTCTGCGGTGATGATTAATGAACACACGGCATTCCGTGTTGACTGGATGCCATTTTCAGGCTTGAAACATTCGGGCCATGGCACAGGTGGCATTGCTTATAGCATGGAGGATATGCAGATAGACAAGATGATTGTGCTGACATCAAAAAGCATTCCGTAAATTTTATAGCAAAAATGTCAGACAAAAAAAGACCGCCATAAGGCGGTCTTAAAAGAGGGAGAGAGAAGTACTTATTATTGAGACATCGCTCGTAACATCCAGGCCGTCTTTTCATGAATTCGCATACGGTCTGAAACCAGAGCCAATGAAGATTCATCATCTGCTGCTTCTGCCAGTTTCAAGACTTCACGGCAGGTTTTGACCACTAATTCGTGGTTATGCGTCAGAATTTCTGTCATTTCCTTCGCATCAGGCACGCCGTCTTTTTCTTTGATAGAACTCAATTCAGCAAATGCTTTATAAGTACCAGGAGCTGAGACCCCCAGTGTTCTGATTCGTTCCGCAATATCATCAACGGCGGTTGCCAGTTCAATGTAATGCTCTTCAAACATCAAATGCAGTTCACGAAAGCGTGGCCCTGTTACGTTCCAATGGAAGTTGTGGGTCTGCAGGTACAAAGTGTAGGTGTCGGCAAGCAGCTTCTTCAGGCCTTCCGCTACCTTTTCTCTGTCTTTTTTATTAATTCCAATATCAATAGAACTCATACATTTACCTCCTGATAAAATTCGACGTCGGCCGTAAAACACGGCGACCATAATCCATCTGTGTTTAGTTCAAATCATTCAGCGAAATACCGATGGCATCAGCAACACCCTTACCATAAGCGGGATCAGCTTTCAGACAATTGCGAATATGACGTTTTTTTACTTCCATATCTGCCCCATCAATTGCCCGAGCCGTATTCTCAAACAATACTTGCTGCTTTTCAGGTGTCATCAAACGGAACAGATTACCGGGCTGTGAATAGTAGTCATCATCATCTTCTCTAAAGTTCCAGTGATCTGCCGCACCGTTAATGGCTAAAGGCGGCTCACTGAAATCCGGTTGCTCCTGCCAGTCACCATAGCTGTTAGGCTCGTAACCTTTGGTTGCACCATAGTTTCCATCCACACGCATTGCGCCATCACGATGAAAACTGTTTACCGGACAACGTGCAGCATTCACCGGAATCTGATGATGATTCACCCCTAATCTGTATCTATGGGCATCACCATAGGAAAACAACCGTCCATGAAGCATTTTATCGGGTGAAAAGCTGATTCCCGGCACCACATTTGCTGGGCTAAATGCTGATTGCTCAACATCTGCATGATAGTTTTCCGGGTTACGATTAAGCTCCATCACACCAACATCAATCAATGGATAGTCTTTATGTGGCCAGACCTTGGTTAAATCAAAAGGATGGATATGGTAAGTATCCGCATCTTTCTCCGGCATAACCTGGACTTTCAGTTCCCAGCGTGGATAGTCTGTACGCTCAATCGCTTCAAACAGATCCTTCTGATGACTTTCACGATCGTCACCGACTACTTTTGCGGCTTCTTCGTCGGTCAGGTTCTCAATTCCTTGCAAACATTTAAAATGAAATTTCACCCAGAAACGTTCGTTATTGGCATTAATAAAACTATAGGTATGACTGCCAAAGCCGTGCATATGTCGATAGCTTTTCGGTAAGCCGCGATCACTCATCACAATCGTGACCTGATGTAATGCTTCTGGAAGCAAAGTCCAGAAATCCCAATTATTCTGGGCACTACGCATGTTGGTCCTGGGATCACGTTTAACAGCATGATTCAGATCCGGAAACTTCAATGGATCTCGTAGAAAGAATACCGGAGTATTATTGCCGACCATATCCCAGTTACCTTCTTCGGTATAGAACTTGACGGCAAAACCACGGATATCACGTTCGGCATCCGCCGCTCCTCTCTCGCCGGCAACGGTTGAAAAACGGGCAAATAGCTCGGTTTTCTTTCCAACTGCGGAGAAAATCTTAGCGCGGGTATAGTGTGAAATATCGTTAGTAACAGTGAATGTACCAAAAGCTCCAGAACCTTTGGCATGCATTCGTCGTTCTGGAATAACTTCACGATCAAAGTGAGCCATTTTTTCCAGAAACCAGACATCCTGCATAAGCAACGGACCACGAGGACCTGCCGTCATACTGTTCTGATTATCTACAACCGGTGCACCACCGATTGTGGTGAGTTTTTGTTTGTCTGCCATGCTCGGCCTCCTTAATAGGCGATAAAAACTCATCTCCGTGAGCTTTAAAATCACTATAGGCTAAACCGGAGCATTGGTAAAACAAATAATTTCTATTAAATTAATCGCTTGTTCCGATTCATATATTTTTAAACTTTTCAGCGTAAAGAGCGATATTCCCCATCCCGGCCATGTTTACTTAGCACCAGCTGCCACAATTGCCCTTGCTTGGATCGGAAAAAACCGGCACAACTATGCAAATAATACTTCCACATACGATAAAAACGTTCGTCATAATGGGTTGATAATTCAGGCCAGGCTTTATCGAAATTTTCCCACCAGGCCATAAGCGTTTTATCGTAATCCGTGCCGAAATTGTGCCAGTCTTCTATGACAAAACGTCCATTGATAACTGAGGCCAGTTCTTCGGCGGAAGGTAATTTGCCATTACGGAAGATATATTTGTCAATCCACGGATCAACTTTCAACGAGGTGGCATGAATGCCGATGGTATGTAATAAAAACAAACCCTCAGGCTTTAACAGCTTCATAGCACTGTCAAAATAAACCGGATAGTTTTTTGGCCCAACATGTTCAAACATGCCAATGGATACTATTTTGTCAAACTGGCCTTCAAGATCACGGTAATCCATTAACTCGATTGTTACCGGTAATCCAGCACAACGCTCTTGAGCCAGTATTTGCTGCTCTTTGGAGATGGTAATACCATAGACTTCCACGCCATAATTCTGGGCAGCGTACTGAGCAAAGCTCCCCCAGCCACAACCAATTTCCAGTACCCGTTCGCCGGGTTGAAGCATCAGTTTTCTACAGATTAAATCCAACTTGCCAATTTGCGCCTGGGCCAGTGTGTCGGCGTTCGCCCAATAGCCACAAGAGTAACTCATTGTCGGATCCAGCATTGCCTGGAAAATGTCATTACCGGTATCGTAGTGTTTTTTACCTACTTCATAAGCCCGTTTACTGGTTTGGCGATTGAACAGGTTTTGTCGGATGATTTCGAAATACAGGCGGAATTTCGCGACACTCCCCAAATGCTTTTCGATATCAACCTTTAATAATCGATGAAACAACTCATCCAGTTCATGACATTCCCACATGTTATCCATGTAGCTTTCACCAAAGCCTAATGAGCCATGAGTCAAAATCCGGCGATAGACTCTGGAATCAAACACCTGAATATCCCATGGCTGATCGCCATTAAAACTGACGCCCGCCAGATGAGCGGCATCCCGAAGTATAGTGGGTGGAGAAACCGTTTTCGTTTGACTTTGCCGTTCTTCACTCAAATGAACATGGGCTGCTTTTGATGTTGAATCAGTCATAGATGGTATTTCTCCTCTATTCTTTCAGATTTACAGTCTTACCATAGCTGAAAAATCTGATGATTTGTATAAGGGAATTCCTGTTTTTTTGATCCTTCAGGCTTCTGCCAATTAAGCGTATTGTTCATATAAATTATGCAAATTAATCATTTATCGAGTGTTGGCTTAAAGTCTGTGATGAATATGCCGATATGTATCTCAAATTATTCTCAGCCAGATCGGTAGGATTTTTACAAATACCATCGATAAAAATAAGAAATCAAGGGGCAGCATCATGAAAAAAAATCTTCCAATAACTCATAAAGAAGTGCCTTTCCCCGAAGGCGAAGAGATCATTTCAACCACCAGCCTGAAAGGCATTATTACCAGCTTTAATGACACCTTCCAGAAAATCAGCGGCTTTGATGCTGAAGAATTAATGAATAAAAACCACAATGTCATCCGCCACCCCGAAATGCCTCCGGTAGCGTTCGAAGACTTATGGAAGACAATGAAATCCAATCATCATTGGATGGGTATCATTAAAAATCGGGTTAAAAATGGTGACCATTACTGGGTGGACGGTTATGTCAGCCCAATGATTGATAACGGTGAAGTTACCGGATATGAATCTGTTCGCAGCAAGCCCAGCCGGGAGCGGGTTGAAAGAGCTGAACGAGTTTATCAACGAATTAATAATGGCCAATCTGCAATTGATGGAAGCTGGCTATTTCGCCTGAATCTCAAATACCGTTTTTTAGTCGCCCAGTTAGTGGCATTATTTATATCGCTGATGATTGCCAGCTCACTGTTAGAAATCCCCCCCTACAAATCCGCTATTATCGCCGTGATAGCTGTTTTGGTTTTTCTGGGGCTCGCCACCTGGGCATTTTCACCATTAAAGAAAGCGGCTGAAAATGCTCGGAAGGAAATCAATAACCCGCTAATGGCATTAATTTATACCGGCCGCTGTGACGAAGTTGGTCAGATACTGCTGGCGACAGAGTTTTTGAAAGGACGACTGGGGACGACTCTGGGTCGGATACGCGACTCTGCTGCCAGCATCGAAACAGAAGCGGATAACAGTGCACATTCTGTTGCCGAAATTCAATCCGCTATTCGTGAACAAGCCATGCGAATGGAAGAGGTTGCGACCGCAATGACTGAAATGACTGCCAGCATTCAGGAGGTCGCCAATAATGCGGCCTATGCGGCCACCAAAGCTCGGGAAACCGATGAACTTTCCAAAAACGGGGTTTCCAGTGCATCCAAAGCCGTCAATTCGCTAAGTGATCTCAGTACAGCCATTGGCAATATTTCAAATGTTGTTGTTCAGCTGGATAAAGATACCCGCAACATTGGCCAGATCATTGATGTCATTACCAGTATCGCCGATCAAACAAACTTGCTGGCGCTGAATGCTGCGATTGAAGCTGCCCGTGCCGGAGAACATGGTCGTGGATTTGCCGTTGTTGCTGAGGAAGTTCGCTCCTTGGCCAGTAAAACGCAATTATCAACTCAGCAGATTCAAAACTTGATTGGTGAGCTGAATAACGCCGTCAAAGAAGCTGTAAAAGTCATGGAACAAAGCCAGCAAACCAGTGAAACCAGTGAACTTCATGTCAAAGCGTCTATTCAGGCATTGGAAACCATCGCCCATGAAGTCAGCAGTATGAATGAGCTGAACACGCAAATTGCTACTGCTGTTGAGCAGCAAAGCAGTGTCAGTGAAGATATAAACCGAAATATCGTACAGGTGAATGAAAGCGCGGCTCAGGTAACACATGGTGCTGAGATAGCGGATAACGCCGCCAATGGTCTTTCGACTCAATCACATCACATGAGCGATATGATTAAACGTTTTCAACAAGGATAAGCTTTGTCCATCTTAAGTCAGTTCAGCTTAAATTAAGCCTGGACAGTTAATATCCTGTGTAATTGTAAGTGATATTGATTTTTAGATTAGGAATGACGATGAAAAAGCCATTGAATGCAATATTACAAGGCCTCGGCTTATTGATGATGACGGCCTTCATCTCTGGCCCCGTCGTGGCAGATGATGTCAGCCATTCTGAAGCACGAATGTTACGTGAATCAGGAAAAATCCTGCCGTTGGAAACCATTATTGAAAAAGCCAAGGCTTACCGTAAAGGTGAAGTTATTGATACCGAACTTGAACGGGATGACGGTATGCTGGTCTACGAAATTGAAATTCTTGATGAGCAGGGACGTGTATGGGAACTTGAATTTGACGCAACCAATGGTGACTTACTCGAACTTGAGCTGGACGACTAAACATGCGATTGCTTCTGGTTGAAGATGACGTGCAAATGGGTCCAGCCCTGCAAAATGCGCTTTCCAATGCAGGTTATGCTGTCGACCTTTCGGTAGACGGGATAGATGCAGAGGCACTTGGTGATATCGAGCCCTATGATTTAATTGTTCTGGATCTCGGTTTACCCAAACGCTCAGGTATGGAAGTACTGCAAAACTGGCGGAGCCGGAATAACCATGTACCTGTAGTTATTCTGACAGCCAGGGGCAGCTGGGAAGAAAAAGTCCATGGCTTTAAAGCAGGCGCAGACGATTACGTCGCCAAACCATTTCAGACAGAAGAGTTGCTAGCGCGAATCAGTGCGGTACTGAAACGCAGTTCAGGCACCAGTGGTGGCCCATTACAGGTCGCTGGATTACTGCTTGATGAAGACGCACAGTCTGTGACATTGAGTAATGGCAGTCTTTTTACCCTGACTGGAACCGAGTTTCGTTTATTACGCTACTTTATGCTGCATCCCGGTCAGGTTATCTCGAAAAGTCGTTTGACCGAACACGTATATGAATATGATAGCGATAAAGACAGTAATGTCATCGAAGTGTATGTTAATCGGCTGCGTCATAAAGTGGGTACTGACTTAATTCAGACCCGCCGTGGGCAGGGTTATATTTTCGGCTCTGCATGATTTCCCTTAAACGCCGACTGTCTCTGGGTCTGACGTTAACCTTAAGTCTATTGATTTTTCTGCAATGGGCCCTGATCACACTGGTGATTGAACGTGTTACCGAAACCCAGTTACTGGAGCGCCTGGAAAGTGAGAGTGAAGGGTTATTGGCCAGTATCGAAATCAGTCCGGACGGGACTTTCGAACTTAATTCCCTTCGACTTAGCAGCTTGTATCAACGGCCATTTTCCGGCCACTATTATGTTGTCTGTACAGAACAATCCTGCAAGCAATCGCGGTCTTTATGGGATGAGTCATTAGATATCGAACGACTTCCAAGTGGCCAAAAATCCCAGTCATCTATCGATGGGCCCAATGATGAACGCCTGTTTACCTTACAACGTGGTTATTACAAGCAAGGTCACAGCCTCACCATCACGGTTGCTCAAAATATCAGTGCGTTGGATGAAGATATCTTTCAGTTTCAGATGCTTTATTCTCTGGTCTCTGCGATTGGTCTGGCTTTATTGCTCTTCATTCAATGGTTAATTGTCGGCAAAGCTTTACAACCTCTGCAGCAAATACAGCAGCAACTCTCCCGATTGCGCCAGGGTGAAACGGCAAAAATTGATGCGCAGGGCCCAGCAGAAATTCAGCCCATGATTGAAGAGCTGAACCGCCTGCTCAACACAATGACTCGAAAAACGCAGCGTTCACGTGTTGCTCTGGGCAATCTGGCTCATGCTCTCAAAACCCGGTTATCGTTACTCAACCAGACGGCCGAACGTGAAACTTTAAAAGACTTACCGGAAATACAAAATTCATTAAATCAGGTGAGCAAGGATATGGGACAGATTATCGAAAGGGAATTGAAACGCGCCCGATTATTAGGTTCACCTATGCCGGGTCAAAAAGTTGAACTTGAACAGGAAGTCACTGAATTAAGCCGCACATTACAATTACTTTATCGCGATAAATCCCCAATCATTGATTGGGAAATTGAACCCGGACTGCTGTTTATCGGTGATCGGGAAGACCTTCTCGAGATGCTGGGTAATTTGCTGGATAATGCGTGTAAATGGTGCCGCAAAAGAGTCAATATCCAAGTTTATCAAAACCATTATTGCTGTTTTGTCGTCGAGGATGATGGTGCTGGCTGTGACGATGGCGAATTGTCACAACTCGCCCAACGCGGATACAGAGCTGACGAATCCGTTGCCGGAAGCGGGCTTGGATTAGCAATTGTCGCTGATATCGTAGAAAGTTACAGTGGTGAAATGCTGTTCAGTCGCTCGTCAATGGGCGGATTGAAAGTGGAAGTCAGGTTACCGTTAATCGTATAGAAAACCCGCCATAAGGCGGGTTTCCCAATGCTTATTCAGAATAAATCCCAATCTCTGCTGACTTTTCTCACTTCACCAGTCTCAGCATTAATATAAACATCCCACTCCTTACCATCTTTACCAAGTACTTCGATTTCATAATCCCAGCCACCAAAAAATGAACGGTTTTCCAGATCAATATCATCAATGATGCCCGGCCTGGCCTCCAAAGCGATTGATTTTGCTTCATCAACACTGATAAGACCCAGTTGTTCACTTTTCGCTTTTATTTCATGAATATCATCTGCAAAAGCTGGAAAGCTTAATACAGTACCAACTACAGAAAATATTAATAATTTTTTCATATCACGCCTCTTATTATCTATGATAGGCAACGATATAAAAGTAAAATTAAATCAAACTGAATATTAAAATTATTTTTTAGCATTTATACATAAAAAAACGGCCCGTCAAAGACGGGCCGCTGCTTTTTACGCCAGGATAGAATTACCTATCAATCACGTTCTACTTTACGAAGTTCACCAGTTTTAGCATGAATATCGATATCCCATTCAGTGCCATCTTCCTGTACAACTTCAACTTCGTACTCCCAGCCATTTCCGTTATCAATACCATCCAATTCAATATCGGTAACCACGCCAGGTTTTTCCTGTAAAGCAATGTTTTTGGCTTCTTCCATGCTGATCAAACCGAACTGTTCAGCTTTCATCTGCATCGTAGCGACATCATCATCTGCCATGACTGCTGCTGTTGAGAAAGTTAATGCTGAAGCCAGAAGTGTTGCTAGTGTCATTTTGTTAAATGTTTTCATTTTGGTACTCCTTTCCGATTAAGGTGTGCCCACTTTACAAATCAAAACTTAAATCAAACTGAATAGAGTTATCTTTTATTTTTTTTGATTTAAATTTCGTCGCTCTGCGTGTTCAGCAGCAAACTCATATAAATCCACCAAGTCTGTTTCCGAAACATCTATGATGGCCTCAATTTGAGAAAGTGCCCAATTAAAATCCTCTTCTTTTAATAGCAATGCCTTATCCGTTTTACGAACAAATTGATCATGATGTTTATGATGGTTATCTCGTTGTGGATATTGGCGTCCAGGCAGCAGATTATTGATCAGCAACGATAAAATCAGCAGACTTCCTGCATTAATAATCACTATGGCATAGACAAAATGCCAGAAAATTATATTTTGTTCCGGGAAAGCGATTACAGCGATCATCGCTGTTGCCGCAGCAGGCGGATGCAGTGCATGAAACAGATGCATGAAAAATACTGATAAGCCAACTGCAGTTGCTGTTGCCAAAATGGGATCCGTCATCCAGTAATGACAATTCACACCGACAATAGCGGCAATTAAATGTCCAGCCATTAACGGCCAGGGCTGGGCCATTGGGCTGTGTGGAACGACAAACAATAAAAATGTTGAAGCTCCCATGGAAGCGAGAACCAACACTTGCATTTCAGTGGTCAACTGCAACTGGTTAATAGCCATCATCAGCACCCAAATAGCCATAAAGGCACCCAGGCTGGCACTTAATTTCTCTCTTAATTTTGGATGGTTTGACAATAATCGTTGCTGCTCTTTTTGCAGACTCTTAGATAGCTTCATTGCTGATTCAGATTTACGTTTTTGGTTAATAAAAACCGCTTATCTGCCTCGTTGCATAATAAGCGGATGCAAAAGAAATTTACTCGCAGAGAAAGACGCAAACTATCATCCTCGTTATCTGGCTAACGCCGGCCAGAGAATTCCCGAGTAAAAGCATTATCCCCAGGGCTTGTTTATTTTTCATCGCCTCTATAAATTAAGAATACTCACCATAAATCCTGTAAAGATCTGTACGCACCTCAATGACTCCAACGGCAATATCACACAACGGTGATAACCGTTATTTCAATGCTGGGTAACAATCAGATTGAATCTCCCAATAAACACAACATCACGGTGTGCAAATGAAAGTTGCCGTATAGTTTGCAGGGGACCGGTTTGCTGATGAGAAGGAATAAAACGTTTACTTCCCGGTTGATTACGGAACGTATTTTTATATAAACAGTCTTTTAATAGCTCAACATGACGCTCTATAAATCCATAAAACACCGTTTGACGGATAATATTGAGAATTTCAGGCATTATTGCCAAACACTGTTATACAAACAGGCATTTTACATGCCTATTTAAAAACGCATAGTATTGGTCCATCTTTTAGGAGTCAATTAATAATGCAACTGACCACGCATACTGACTATGCGCTTAGATTGCTGGTATATCTGGCAATACACCATGGTAAGCAGGCTGCGACCATTCAGGATGCAGCGACACGCTTTGGCATTTCATCCAATCATCTTGCTAAAGTGGCACAAACGCTTGTGCAACATGGTTATATTGTCAGCCATCGAGGTCGTGGAGGTGGCTTAAAACTGGCTTTACCGGTAAGTGATATCGGCATAGGAAAACTGGTCCGTAAAACCGAAAATCTGCAATTACTTCCTTGTTTCGGTGATGAAATCGCCTGTCCTATCCAGCCTGCATGCATACTGCGAAATGCTCTGCATAAAGCTCAGGCTGCTTTTTTAAAGGTGTTGGATGATTACACCCTGGCTGACGTAATCTTCAATAAAGATCGCTTACAGGAATTGCTTGAAATACCGGAATCCGCATGAATACCTGGCAGCAATGGCGCATAGAACAAAGGTTACGCTTGACGGAGCAACGGCTTGAGTTTGCCAATGAGCTGCGTGTTTTACATCAGGTTGCCTTATTTAAAAAGTTACAAAGCGTTATTGATACTCTCCCTAAAGGCGTCATTGGCTTTTACTGGCCGGTGCGTGGCGAAATTGATTGTCGTGATTTTATATACGGACTTATCAAACAGGGTTGGCAAGCGGCTTTACCAAAAATTATTGACCCGCAACAAGCCTTGCAATTCCGCCAATGGGGTCCGGAATCTATCATGCAGGCTGAGGTATGGGATATCCCTGTGCCACAAAACACGCAGGTTATTCAACCGGACGTGCTACTTATTCCACTAGTGGGGTTTGATGCAAATTTACATCGTTTAGGCAACGGTGGAGGATTTTATGATCGTACGCTGGACGTTTCGGCAAAACCGTTAAGCATTGGTATCGGCTTTGAATGGATGTTACTTGAAACCATACAGCCGCAGCCACATGATATCCCCATGGATATTATTGTTACAGAAGAAAACATCTATTCTTAACATCTCCTTTTGTGACATTATCAATGCCAGTGCCGGATGACTGGAGTCATCTATAGATATGAATCAGACCATAAGCCGTTTATCAAGCAGCCCGTTATTTGATGGGCTGATTTTTTTATTGTTGTTTCTGGTGTTACTGGCTGACCGCTACACTGTTCCGGGGTTTGCCCACGGTATTTTGTATGCCCCCATTCTAATGCTGGCGAGTGTTGGTGCCAGCATTCGTCGTCTGACAATTACTTTCATCAGCAGTTTATTATTTGTTTGGTCCGGGATAGTAATAATACCCGCTAGTCTTGAAGCTATTTTACAGACCCAGTTTATCGCTAACCGGGTGCTGGCCACCCTGGCCTTGATGACCATTTATTTGATCAGCAGTTTTACTATTCGCTCACAGCAACAGCAATCCAGACACCAGCATCAGCTCAAGCTGGCTGCCGACATTGCAAAGCTGGGTTATTGGCAACTAGGGAAGTCCGGACAGTTACATTTAAGTCCCGAAGCCGCTCAAATACTTAATCAGCATAATCGCAGCACAATTTCTCAGTCGCAATTCGTCTCCTTATTTGTCGACAAACAGCAAAATACCTTACATCAGGCTCTGAATGACATGTTAAATCAACAGAGTTCTATGGATGGCGAATTCTCTTTGATCGGACAGAGTGGGCCACATCGGATAAGAATATTTTCTTGTCACAACGAGCAGTTACCAAAACAAATTCAAGGTGTCATTCAGGATGTGCATGACAGTAAATTGGTTGAAGCGAGTCTGCATGAAGAACAGCTTCGTTCGCATTATATGGCTGAAAACACATTGCAGTTTATGTGGACGGTTACTGCAGAAGGTATTCTCGACTCTGTTTCCCCCTTCACACTTGAATATTTCGGTAAGTCCGAAACGTATGTTTTAAATAACTGGCTTGAATTGGTTCATCCGGACGATAAACTAAGAGTGCATGAACGATGGCTTCACTCAATGAAAACCGGAGATGCTTATTCTGATGAGTTTCGTCTGCGTCGTTTTGATGATGAATATATGTGGTTTCTGGCGCAAGCCAATGCCATCAGAGATGAGCAGAATCAAATCGCCAAATGGTATGGCTGGAGCACTAATATCCATCAAATCAAAATTCTCCAACAACAAAGTGAAGCATTATCACAACAACTGCAAAACACACTGGATAGCATCACCGATGCTTTTTTCACATTAAGTACTGATCTGCGTTTTAGTTATCTCAATAACCAGGCAACAGCTTTATTTAACATGACACGCTCCCGGTTATTGGATCATAAAGGCATCGAAAATACCGATATTGATCCTACCGGCTCACTGGTTAAAAAATTGTCATCCGCATTGCTGCAACAACAGGTCATGTCGTTTGAACATTTTTATGATGCAAAAAAACTATGGCTGGATGTCAGGATCTATCCTTCCACCAGCGGTTTAACCGTCTATCTGCGGGATATATCCCGGCATCGCCGGGAATCTGAAGAGCTTAAGTTATTACGCAGTGCTGTTTCACAGCTTAATGATGTGGTGATTATTACTGAAGCACCCAGGAACCCCGGTGAAAAACCCAATATCGTTTTTGTAAACAGTGCGTTTGAACGCATAACGGGCTACAACCGTCAGGAAGTAATCGGTAAAACCCTGAAAGTATTACATGGCCCAAAAACTGAAAAAAATGAACTGAGAAAAATTGAAGCAGCCTATAAAACCTGGCAGCCCATTCGAGCTCAGCTGACGCAATACCATAAAAGCGGGCGGGAGATCGTGCTGGAACTGAATAGCGTGCCAATTGGTTTAACGGCTGGCTGGTATACCCATTGGGTTTCTGTAGAACGTGATATTACCGAAGAAAGACAACTGCAAAAACAACTGCAACTGGCTCAGCGCATGGAGGCGATCGGTCAGCTGACAGGCGGAATTGCTCACGATTTTAATAACCTGTTGACGGTTATCACTGGAAATAGCGACTTGTTAATTGATGAACTGAACGATAAACCATCTTTGCAACCGCTTGTCAGACTGATCAGCAGCGCGGCTGAGCGTGGTGCAGGGTTAACCCGTAATCTTCTGGCCTTTGCACGACGTCAACCATTGTCCCCTGAAGCCGTTAATATCAATATGCTGATACGCAATATGGAAGCGTTGCTGCGAAGTTCATTAGGCCAGAAATACCAGCTGGAGCTGAGCCTCAGCAGTGATCTCTGGCCAGTAATGATTGATCCGGTTCAACTTGAAAGCAGCTTATTAAACCTGACGCTTAATGCGCGTGATGCGATGGCTGATGGGGGCACACTGACGATCAGTACTGAACGGTTTGTATTACTGAAGCAGCAAAAAACATCAGCGAATGATCTGAACGCCGGAGAATACGTAAAAATAGATGTTCTGGATACGGGGGATGGCATATCACAGGATCTGCTGGATAAAGTATTTGAACCATTTTTTACCACGAAACCGGCCGGTAAAGGCAGCGGCTTGGGATTAAGCATGGTTTTTGGTTTTATCAAACAATCTGGCGGGAACATTCAGGTACAGTCCGAAGTGGGTCAGGGCACGAGATTCCAGCTTTTTATTCCGCATACTGACATGCTATCTCCCGCACCGGTTCTCCATGATATTGAAACGCCTGTCCAGGTGGAGAACGGCCAACAGACAATACTGGTTGTCGAGGACAATGATTTGGTCAGGCAATATGCACTCTCTCAGCTTCGGGATGCCGGCTATCAGGTTCTGGCTGCTGCAGATGGCAATCAGGCATTAAACTGGCTTGCGTCAGTACAGCAAATTGATTTACTGTTCACAGACGTGCTTATGCCAGGCGGACTTACTGGTTACGAACTCGCTCAAAAAGCCAAACAACTCCGCAATAATCTGCCCGTTTTATTTACCTCGGGATACACTGAAAAAGTATTAACTGAAGAACAAAGACAAAATGGCAGCATTGCTATTTTGAACAAACCTTATCATCGAGCTGCGCTATTAAACCGAGTCGCGCAGATGCTGGTTAAATAAAACCTGAGAGAAAGATACATGTCCGAGCATAAACTGCTGATACTGGATGATGATGAGCTGACTGGAGAAACCATCCGCAATGTCGCCGAATATGCAGGTATGTCGGTTCAGGTAACGACCACGGCCAAGGATTTTTTTGTTTCACTGCAAGCGTGGCAACCCTCTCACATTGCGCTTGATTTAATCATGCCTGATATGGATGGTGTAGAAGTCCTGGGCGCATTAGGTGAACAGCAGATCACTGCCAAAATCATTATTACCAGCGGTGTCGGGCATCAGGTTTTACAAGCTGCTGCTCGCTCTGCTGCAGCGCATGGATTAAATATAGTCGGAATTTTACCCAAACCGTTTAACCCCAAAGCGTTCCGTGAACTGATCGATTTGCCTCCACCAAACCTCATGGATTTACTCGATGGGCAACAATTGCAAGCCAGATCCAACGAACCGGCCATTACATCCGATGATGTATCTCAGGCCATTAAAAACCGGGAAATCACGCTGGCTTACCAACCTAAAGTCAGTTGTACCAGCGGCGCTTTAATGGGATTTGAGGTATTGGCTCGCTGGCATCATGCAGAATACGGTTTTATTGCTCCCGACGTATTTATTGCGATTGCCGAACAGAAAAACCTGATTGATGACTTAACTCTTTTGGTTTTCGAGCAAGCTCTCCCCTGGTTTAATCAGTTTTGCCTGCAACAGCGACAGAACCCAGTGACTGCCCAAACCAGTCAATTACTTTGTTCCATCAATATTTCTGCCTTATCGTTACCCAATATCAATTTGTTCAACCAGATTGAGGAATTGTGTCATTTACATAATGTGAAACTTCACAGCATCATGCTTGAGCTCACCGAAACCGGTGCCATGGATGATCCGGTCGCTTCACTGGATATCCTGACCAGATTGCGGATGAAGGGCTTTCAACTTTCCATCGATGATTTTGGTACGGGATTTTCATCCATGTTGCAGCTGGTGCGCATGCCATTTTCCGAAGTAAAAGTGGATAAATCCTTTGTGATGACGGCACAGCAGTCACGTGAATCAAGGCTGGTCATTCAGGCCATCATTGAATTAGCACATAGCCTGGATATGAAAGTGATTGCTGAAGGCATCGAAGACTACGCCACGTTACAGTATCTGCAACAGCAGGGATGTGATAAAGCGCAGGGTTATTTCATAGGCAGACCGCTTCCGGCGGATCAGATTGATCAATGGCTACAGCAACGCAAACTGGCTTTGGAGCAACAACGCTTAAAAGCGCTTGAGTCTATTAACATTATGGATACCCCGGCCGAACAACGTTTTGATCGGATAACACGCCTGGCAAAACGCATGTTTGATGTGCCGGTTGCACTGATTACCTTTCTGGATGATGAGAGACAGTGGTTCAAATCAAAAATAGGTTTGGACGTCAGTGAAACACCCCGAGAGTATGCCTTTTGTAATTACACCATCGAACAAGAAAATAGTTTTATTGTGAACGATGCGACGATTGACCCACGATTTTCTGATAATCCACTGGTCACAGATCCCCCGAATATCCAATTCTATGCGGGTTATCCTTTCAAAGCCCCCAGTGGCGAAAGGCTTGGCGCTATTTGTTTGATCGACCAGAAACCGCGTTATATGAGTGAACGGGATTCCCGCCTGTTACGGGAACTGGCCAAAATGATTGAAGATGAGATCGCCACCAACCAGTTACTTTGTGAGGATCATTTAACCGGGTTACTTAATCGGAAAGGCTTCGAGTTTCGGGCAAGCCATATTTTGCAAATGTGTCGTTCTCAGAATTATGAAGCCTCATTGATATATTTTGATCTGGATAATTTCAAACAGATCAATGATCTCCATGGTCATCAGGCTGGTGATAATGCACTGCTGCAGTTTTCGCAATTGTTAAGCAGTACTTTTCGCGATTCCGATTTAATTGGCCGAATTGGTGGTGATGAGTTTGTCGTCTTAATGGTCAATCAGAATGACACCGATCAATCGGTGATTCTGCAGCGGCTTTCCAGCACTGTGGCGACTTACAATGAATCGATACCTAGCGATATTGATTTACTCTATAGTTTCGGTATTACCACGACAAAATCGTTAAGTGACTATGATCTGCAGCAGCTATACACGCTTGCTGACGAAGCGCTCTACAGTAACAAACGTAACGGACAACAGTTGAATATGGCCATTAATATTAATAGCCAGCCATCTTAATAATCGTTTTTTACGATTAAAACAATCTAAACAAGTTGTTTTATTAATCAATTTCATTTCGTTACACTGCTCGCAACTGAATTATTGTTCAGGTCACATTAACCCTTCAAAGGAGATTAACAATATGACTCAACGTGTCCCTAATGTTGTATTTAAAACCCGTGTCCGTGATGAAAGCATTGGCGGTGATAATCCGTTCCGCTGGCAGGATGTCACTACTGATGACATTTTTAAAGGGAAAAGCGTCATCGTTTTTGCACTGCCCGGCGCTTTCACACCCACCTGTTCAAGCACTCACTTGCCAGGCTACGAAGAACACTACGATGAACTGAAAGCCAAAGGCATTGATGAAGTTTACTGCCTGTCGGTCAACGATGCGTTCACCATGTTCCAATGGGGAAAACGTCAGGAAGTAAACAAGGTCAAATTGCTTCCGGATGGTAACGGTGAATTTACCCGCGGCATGAACATGTTGGTGAAAAAGGAAAATCTGGGCTTTGGTGAGCGTTCATGGCGTTATTCCATGCATGTGGTAGACGGTGAAATCAAACAACTTTTTGCTGAGCCAGGTCAGATGGATAATTGTCCTGATGATCCGTTTGAAGTCAGCGGTGTGGATACCATGCTGGAATATTTGAACAAACAGTAATTGAATACGTCAGCCATGCTTCACCGGACCTGCAGCCATTCAGGTCCGGTGTTTTTTTGCGACATTCAGTGACGAACAGGAGTTTTTCAAGATGCAATATGATTACGATTTATTTGTTATTGGTGCCGGCTCCGGTGGTGTCAGAGCCAGCCGAATGGCGGCATCTTATGGTGCAAAAGTCGCTGTGTGCGAAGATCGTTATCTGGGTGGCACCTGTGTCAATGTAGGCTGCGTGCCTAAAAAACTCTATGTATATGCCTCTGAATACTCAGCTCACTTTACTGATGCCAAAGGCTTTGGCTGGCAGAACGGTAAACCGGCTTTTGACTGGTCAACTCTACGGGATAACAAAACTCAGGAAATCAGTCGTTTAAATGGTGTCTATGAAGGCATTCTGGATCGAGCCGGCGTCGAAATCATTGATGGCAGAGGTAAAATCCTGGAGGCTCACACGGTTGAAGTCGATGGTAAAAAATTTACCACTGAACGCATTTTAATTGCGACCGGTGGCTGGCCGTATGTTCCGGAGATTCCGGGTAAAGAACATGCGGTGGATTCAAACGGCATCTTTGATTTAGCTGAGTTTCCAAACCGGTTGGCTGTAGTAGGTGGTGGTTATATTGCCGTGGAATTTGCCGGTATTTTTCATGGCCTTGGCTCACAGGTCACACAGATCGTCCGTGGTGGCGGGTTATTAAATGGATTTGACAAGGAAATCGCAGAGTTTGCGGCCGAGCAAATACAGCAAAATGGTGTGCATATCCGTTTTAACACCGAAGTCACAGCCATTGAAAAACAATCGGATGGCAGCCTGTATTTAACTATGAGTGATGGTCAGCATCTCACGGTTGATGCGGTATTGTTTGCCACGGGCAGGAAGCCTCATCTTGAAGGTTTGGGGCTGGAAAATGTTAAGGTTAATATTGCTAAAAGTGGTCATATTGAAGTGAATGAGACTTTCCAGACCTCTGAACCGAGTATTTATGCTCTGGGCGATGTAACGGGTGGCATGGAATTAACACCGGTGGCGTTGGCAGAAGGTATGGCATTAGCAGGTTATCTGTTTGATGAACAGCCATGCAAAATGGATTACAGCAATATTGCCACGACCGTATTTTGCCAGCCGAATATTGGCACCGTTGGTATGACCGAAGAGCAGGCACGCAAGGAATATTCAAATGTGTTGAAATTCCGCTCAAACTTTCGCGCGATGAAAAATACATTAGGCGGTTCGCAGGAACGTACTTTAATGAAGATATTAGTGAATGGTGATAACGATAAGGTTTTGGGCGCGCATATGGTTGGCGAGTCAGCCGGAGAGATCATGCAGGGCATTGCGATTGCAATTAAATGTGGTGCCACCAAGGCTGACTTTGACGCCACCATCGGCATACACCCGACGGCTGCTGAAGAGTTTGTCACCATGCGTACGCCGGTCAGCGATTAATCAGGAAAATCCTGAGTGCTATCGGGTGTTTCACTGATGTTTTAGTTGTCTGATAGCGATAATCTACACCTAAGTCAGCAAACGCTGATACTAAATAAGAGGAGAAATATTATGTGGACTAAACCAGAATATTCAGACATGCGTTTCGGTTTCGAAGTAACAATGTACATCTGCAACCGTTAATACGCAGTAGCTAAAACAAAAAGCCTCAATCTTCGGATTGGGGCTTTTTTTTGCCTGCAGGAAACCCCGCCTCATCACATTGGTCAGATTGCCAAATTCATTTCACAGCGGATCACCATGAGCAAAATCGCCATCATTGGCAGCGGATTAGCCGGCCTGACTCTGGCCCACCAGCTGCAGCCATTTGCCGAGATCCAACTATTCGATAAAGCTGGACATGCTGGTGGCAGATTAGCCTCCCGTTCAGTTGACCAATTTAGTTTTGATTCCGGGGCTCAATTTTTCACTGTTAAAACCGGGCGTTTTGCTGACTTTATTCAGCCGTTAATCAAACAGCGGGTGATACAACGCTGGGATGCCAATTTTGTGGAGTTCTCCGGTAGCAAACAGATTTCCCGACGCACATGGAATGCAGATTATCCACACTATGTGGGTAGCTCCGATATGCAGGCGATCGGACAGACTCTTGCAGCAAGCTTAAATATTCAGTTTAACTGCAAGGTTACTCGTCTTGAACAATACAATGAGAAATGGCAGCTATTCAGTGACGATCAACTTGTTGCAGAGAATTTAGACTGGGTGATCTGCTGCCTTCCGGCTAAACAAACCGCAGATATGCTACCAGACAATTTTCAGAATCTTAATGTCATTCAGCAAACACAGATGCAGGCGTGTTACGCGCTGATGCTGGGATTTGATGACGCGCCAGAACTCAATTGGCAAGCCGCCCTGGTCAGTGATGCCATCATCAGCTGGATGTCGGTGAATAGCAGCAAGCCATCGCGTCCTGAAGGATTCTCCATGGTGATTCAGGCAAATAATGCTTGGGCCGAAAAACATCTGCAACAGGCAAATGAAATTATTCAGCAATTGATGCTCGCAGAGGTTCAGCGTGTCAGTGGTATCAATACTGCCGAAGCCAGCCATGTGGACTTGAAGCGCTGGGTCTACGCTAACCTTCCCCCCCAAACCGGTCAACCGGCCTACCTTGACACCCAATTAAAACTGGCGGCTTGCGGTGACTGGTGTATTCAGGGTCGTGTTGAAGCAGCTTTCAGCAGTGCAGATGCTTTGGCAGAAAAGCTTATTCCACGATTAATTTAGTTTCTGTTGCTCTTTCATAGCCGCCCTCCGTTGTGAAGGTGGAAAATTAACAACGCTGTCACCGATGCTTCTCAACAAAGTTGACGATAGGCCTAAGTAGCGCCCCATCGCCACGCAACGGTTTTGCCAGTTTGGCAACCATCGCGACATGACCGTAATTGTTAAACTCGACCAATTCGACTGAATTGCCATGTTTTTTCAGCTTCTCAGCCAGCCGATAACTGTTACGTGGCAGCACCGTACGATCATTTTTGCCCACCAGCAGTAATGTCGGTGGATGATCTTCGCGGATGAAATTGACCGGCTGACTTTGCCATTGACTGGCATCATCACCAAAGATCTGCTTTAACGTATTACTTTTTAACGGTAAAAAATCATAGGGGCCGGCCAGACCAAACATGCCACGTAGTTGCCGGGGCTGAAGACCAACTTGCTGTAAATATTCTGGATTAACGGATAACATCGCCGCAATATGTGCCCCTGCCGAATGCCCGCCGATAAACAGCTGGTCGGGATCTCCTCCAAACTCAGCAATATGCTTTATAGTCCAGGCGACAGCCTTGGCAGCATCCTCAATAAATACCGGAAACAGCACTTCAGGGAAGACCCGATAATCTGGAATAACCACGATAATGCCCTGCGATGTGAGCGCTTCTGCCACAAATTTATAGTCTGCTTTTTCCCCGGCCTCCCAGCCACCTCCATAAAAGAAAACGACCGTAGCGGGGTTTTGAGTATCCATCAAGCCGACTGGCTGATAAATATCCAGTTTGAGCCGTTCATGATCGCCATAAATGATATCAGCCTGATGTTGATAACCTGACTCTGGCACCATTGCATTTAACATCGTCACCGGTGCACAGGCGCTGAATGAGAGTGCTGACAGACTACCTAATAAGGTTTTAGTAAATTGGCGAAGCACACACTATTCCTGAAGTTAACCGCCTATCCAGACTGAATCAGCCCGTCAGAGGTTCCTTTAATCGGATCGCTACGCATGGAAACGAAGTTTATTGCAGACCTTTTCTGCATCGCTCAGATTCCGTTTGGCTTTTTGAACACGCTTGTCTTCAATCATCGCGATCATGCCAATCACACCGACGATACTGGCAATCGCTCCGGCAATGCCTCCGGACAACCAGGCTATAAACATTGCCAGACTGATTAGGCCAAACACCTGAACCACCATAAATTGTGAAGCCAGTTTTTCTTTTTGACAGGTGACTAATTTTTGCTCCCAAAGCTGAATCAGTTCGCCCAGCTCATCCTCGGTCAACACATTAAAATTAACATAGTATTCAAGACCAATAATCTCATCGTTATCATTGCGTGAACTCAGATCAATGGTTTCAGCCATTATTTTCAGCGCACTATAGGTATCTTCGTCCTTTTCCATAGTTTCTCCATCAACATTGTTAATTCACTATTACCCAAGCTCCTGTGCGGCTTCCAGAGCGATTTTTCCCAAAATAAGTTTTCACGATATTTTCACCATCGCGGGAACAGACTTATGATTGAATTAACACGTCAAAGGTGATTGTGGTTATGTACCAAAATCGTTATATAACATTGGGATATATACTGTCAGCGCTGACATTGATGTTTACCGGCGTCACTGCCAGTTATGCCTTTCAGCCTACCATGGCTTATGTTGAAAATCTGAAGATTGATCTGATATTTGATGATGCCGGCAGTTTTAAAAATGGCCGTGCGGCGGTAATGATTGCCAATCAGGGACGAGCACAATTTGCCATGATCAATTCTGATGGTGACATTCTTTTCACTGCCGATGAAATCAATGATTTAGACAGTGGCGTGACTGCCTACCGGAAAGATAGCTTGTGGGGCGTCGTTGATCGTGATGGACGTATCATTCTGCAGCCAACTTATCCCAGAATTCAATCCTTCAAACAGGGATATGCCGCCTTTATCAAAGACGGTAAATGGGGATTTCTTAATGATGCCGGAGAGGAAATGATTCCAGCTCATTATGACAAAGTCGGCGTATTTTCCGAGGGATTGGCCGCCTTTCAGCAAGATGGGAAATGGGGTTACCTGAATAACCAGGGGCAAGAGGTCATTGCGGCACAATTTGATGAAATTCATATCTTCAGCGAACAACGTGCCGCTGTCAGAATTGATGAAAAATGGGGTTATATTGATAATGAAGGCAAGCTGCTGATTGATATGCAGTTTTCTCAGGTCAGAGTATTTCGTGAAGGGTTTGCTGCGGTGTTGGACAACGGGAAATGGGGCTACATCGATAAAAACGGAGACTGGCTGATAAACGCACAGTTTGAAGAAGCCAAAGCGTTTGGCGAAGGTTTTGCGGTCATCAAACAGAATGGACTTTACGGTTTTATTAATCGTAGCGGTGAAATTGTTATTAAACCCTATTTTGATGATGCCTGGAATTTCAGTGAAGGACTTTCCAGAGTGGAAAAAAACGCCAAGGTGGGTTATATCAATACTGCTGGCAAGATGGAAATTGCACCGGAATATGTCTGGGCCTATTCATTTTCAAATGGATTGGCCGTTATCACCCATAACTACCGACAATATGGCTTTATCAACCGGCAGGGTGACGTCGTGATCGAACCACAGTTTGAGCACGCCCATCCGTTTAATGAGGGTTTGGCCGCGATAAAAATCCGCGACAAATGGGGTTATATTTCCAAGGATTAAGCTGACTCTTCCGTTTCGTCACTTTCCTCATCCAGCCAACGATATAAAGTACGGCGGCCAATACCCAGTAACGCCGCAGCGCGGCGTTTATTACCATCGGCTTCTTGTAATACCATGCGGACATACCGTTTTTGCAGCTGTTCCAGAGTAGGTAAAACGGCGCCCGACAATAATGTTTCGTTTCGCGGATCATCCACCGGGTTTGTCACTGACGGCGCAGTTGCAGATTGATTTTCCAGTAGTCTTGCCGGTAAATGTTGTGGCTGCACCCAGTCTTCCGTACAGAAAGCAAACGCTCTTTCCACTACATTCTGCAATTCTCTGACATTCCCCGGAAAAGCATACTGACGAATGATCTCCAAAGCTTTGTCACTGAAACCTTTAATGTTTCGACCTTGTGTTACCTCTAATTGCTGTAAAAACTGTTGGGCCAGAATTTCCCTGTCTTCTTCACGATCCCGCAGAGGTGGAACCGACAAAGCAAAGGTTTCCAGACGATAAAACAGATCCTCGCGGAAACTGCCTTCAACCACTTTTTGTTTTAAATCACGATGGGTTGCGGCGATGATTCGAACATCCACTTTCTCCTCAGTATCCTGCCCCACCGGGCGAATTGAGCCATCCTGCAAAGCCCGCAACAGTTTTGCCTGTAATGCCATTGGCATTTCACCAATTTCGTCCAGTAACAAACTCCCGCCATTGGCTTCCTGCAACAGGCCTTTACGGGATTTCTTGGCGCCGGTAAATGAGCCCGCTGAATGGCCAAAAAATTCGCTTTCTAACAATTCCTGCGGAATACCCGCACAGTTAACCGCTAAAAAAGGCCCGTCGGCACGATCACTTTCAGCATGCAGAGCTTTGGCAACCAGCTCTTTGCCCGTTCCACTTTCGCCGTTAATCAGCACCGGACCTTGCGCACGGCCAATCACTTTAATCTGTTCAAACAGATTACGCATCGCTTCGCTGCGACCAAACATCTGATGAAAACTGGGTTGACGGTTAAGTTTGCGAAACTGAAATAATTCATCATGCAATTTACGTGTCGCCACCACACGTTCAACCGCCAGCAGAAAATGCTCTAAATCCAAAGGCTTGGTAAGAAAATCATCCGCCCCCGCCTGCAACGCCTGAACTGCCTGGCGTACACTGCCAAATGCGGTAATCACAATCAGTCCTGGTCGCTGTTCTTCCGGCCAATGCCTGACCACCTGTTCAACCACGTTCATGCCATCGCCATCAGGTAGCCGCAGATCGGTGACAATCAATGCAGGCTGGTTGATATTAAGCCAGTCAATAGCGGATTGAACCTGGTGATGAACTGCCAGACTCCAACCTTCCGCTTCCAGTTCATCACTAATCAGTCTTGCCAATGCCTGGTCATCTTCAATTAACAGGATTGGTAAGTTTTTGTTCTGCTTCATCTTCATGCTGTTGGTCCAGAATCGTTAGATGGGTTTAAGGGTAAAATCAGCGTGAATCGCGCGCCGCCCAGCGGACTGTTGCTTAATTTCACTTCTCCCTGATGCTCACGCATTATTCTCTGCACAATTGCCAGGCCCAGACCGCTGCCTTCCCCCGGAGCTTTAGTTGTGACAAAAGGCTCAAATACCTGATTCTGCTGATCATCGGTTATGCCTGACCCGGCATCATCAATATGAATATGAAGTTGTCCATCCTTTTGCCAGGAGAGTTCAACCGGCCCCTCAGGACAAGCCTGACAGGCATTACGTAATAAATTGATTAAGGCTTGTTCCAGACTTAACGAATCGCCATTAATTTTAGCCTGCGGTCCTTTGATAAGACTGATTCGATAACCCTGGTCAGCTAACAGGGATTCAGATCTTTCGATCAATGAAGTCACATCCAAATCGCGCATTTGTGCACGAGATGAACGACCAAAGCTGAGTAATTGCTGAATAATCGAGGTCATTCTGGCCGCTTGCTGGCGTATTTCATTTAATTCAGCAATGTCTTTTTCATTCTCCATACGTCTTAATAAACGATTGGCCCGTCCATCGACTACGGTTAACGGCGCACCGAGTTCATGTGCGACGCCTGCAGATAATTGTCCCAGCGCAGCCATCGTTTCAGTCTGTCGCAGTCTTTCAGCCATTTTTTCCCGGGCAGATCGCTGTTGAGCCTCACTGTTTTCTGCCTGTTCAATCGCATCCAGCATTCCATTGAGTCCCTTAGCCAGTTGGCTGATTTCAATAGGTCCTCGTTCTGCTGCCCGATGATGACGATCACCTCGACTGACCCGTCGCATACTCTCAACCAATCGTTGCAGTGGCGTTTCGATCGCCCGCTGATGCGAATAGCTGATGACCCCTAAAATAATTAAAGAAACCAAACCAAAGCCACCCCAGGCCCAATATTTTAATTCGGTCAATTCGCGATCAATATCACTGCGTCGCCGGGTCACTTGCAGCAATCCATTTGGCTGACCGGTGGCATCAAATAACGGCATAAAAAAGGAATACACATGGCGACCACGAATCCGTTCATACTGTGCAAACTCACCCTGCACAATCTGTTCAAGTGCATCGGTAGCCTGTTCCTGAGTGGGATTCACCACACCAAAGCTGCTTAAGCGTTTTCCTTCAGCATCAAATAGGTACGCACCATACACTTCGGTTATTCCAAATACCGAAGCCATACTGTTTTGAAGCTGATCCAGATCCTGCCGCTCCAAAGCTTGCGACACCGGCAGATGAATTGTTCTGGCGACTTGTTGCAAATCCCGTTGCATCCGTTCTTCAATAAACTGGCCCACCATGGATAAACCTATCACCAGAATAACGGCCAATACGATGAGTACTGGTAAAGCAACCTGCATAATCAACACTAAACGCAGGTTGTTGAAAATTGAGGGAAATCGCATTGTTAATGCCTCTCAATGGATGGCTTTATGACACATGAGCCAAAATGACACATGTTATGGCACCGGTCAAGAGAACTCTCTGTTCATCAGGCACTATGAAAAAAAATAAATATATTTAAAATCATACACTTAATTTTTAAGTTCGTTCTGGCATAGAACTCGCAGTGGTCACAGTGTGTTTCACAACCAATAAAGGAAAACACCATGAAAAAAACAGCTACGTTAGTTTCAATCTTAATGGCATTAGGTCTAAGTAGTTCTGCGATGGCAGAACAGGGGTACGGCTCACCGGAGCAGGCTACACCTCAAGCGCCTATGCCTGAAACTGCTCCAGCTGCTGATTTCAGTGATGCAGATCTGCAAAAATTTGCTGATGTACAGGATGATCTTGAAGGAATCCGCAGCGAATATTCTGGTCGTCTGGAAAGCACAGAAGATCCAGATCAAGCAGCTCAGTTACAACAAGAAGCGAGCCAGAAAATGGTTCAGACCGTTCAGGAAACGGGCTTAGATGTTGAAACTTACAGCAATATTGCATTGGCTATTCAAAGCGATCCTGAATTGCGTGATAAAGTGCAATCCATGCTGAACTAAGGTTGTTTTAGCGTCATCTATTGTGAAAAAGCCGGGGTTACCCGGCTTTTTCATTTCTGCTCTACCTGGTTTTGAACCGATAGGCCAGGAGGTACAAAGCAGGCAACACTAATAGCGTTAATAACGTTGATGAGACAATGCCGCCAACCACCACCGTGGCTAATGGTCGTTGTACTTCTGCACCGGTCCCCGTATTCAAAGCCATCGGCAGAAAACCTAAACCTGCCACCAAGGCCGTCATCATTACCGGTCGTAATCGCTGCATCGCTCCCTGAAAAACCGATTCCATAAGCGCTAAGCCCTGTTCACGCAACTGTCGTATAAACGTCAACATCACCACACCGTTTAATACCGCGATGCCTGATAAAGCAATAAATCCCACCGCCGCAGATATGGATAACGGCATATCCCGCAGCATTAATGCAATCAAGCCGCCGGTTAAGGCCATTGGCACACCGGTAAAGATCAATAACGCATCTCGCAGTGAATTAAAGACACTGAACAATAACAGCAGAATCAGTAATAGCGTCACAGGTACCACAACCATCAGACGCTTACTGGCTGACTGCAATTGTTCAAATGTGCCGCCGTATTCCAGCCAATACCCGGCGGGCAAATCAAGTTGTTGTGCGTTCTGCTGAACATCAGCGATAAATGATCCCAAATCTCTGTCGACCACATTGGCACTGACAATCACATGTCTTTTACCGCTTTCACGATTTATCTGATTGGGACCACTGATTTCATGAATATCAGCAATTTCACCCAGTGGAACATACGACAGTTCCGGATCATCGCTATCCGGCAAAGCAATGGGTAATTTTGCCAGCAACTGTGGATTTTTACGTATCTCATCGTCCAGACGAACAACAATGCGGAAGCGTTTATCACCTTCATAAATCAGCCCGGCAGATGTACCACCAATCGCAGTCTGAATATTTTGTTGCAAACTGGCTATATCCAACCCTAATAACGCAAGATGATCACGCTGCGGCTCAATCGACAACATCGGCAAACCGGTAAGTTGTTCCATTCTGACATCTGTGGCACCAGCAACTTCTGACAACAGTTGCTCAGCTCGTTCCCCCAGTTGGTAAAGCGTATCCAGATTATCGCCATATATCCTCAGGGCAACGTCTGCACGCACGCCAGCAATCAATTCATTGAAACGCATTTCAATCGGTTGGGTAAATTCATAAAGATTTCCCGGCACCGCTTCAACACTGTCGCGTAATTTTGACAGGAATTCCGCTTTGCTCAATTGAGGATCAGGCCATTGCTCGATGGGTTGCATAATCACAAATGTATCGGCAACACTCGGTGGCATCGGATCGGTAGCAATATCCGGCGTACCAATTTTTGAATAAACATGCTTAACCTGTGGAAACTCCGCAATTACTGACTCCAGCTGGTTTTGCATCGCCACCGATTGTTCAAGCCCCGTGCCGGTAACCCGTAAGGCATGCAGCGCAATATCCCCTTCATCAAGTTGTGGCAGAAACTCGCTGCCTAAACGCGAACCATAATAAACCGTGATACTGACCATCAGCGTCGCCAATACCACGATTAAAATGGGCAGACGCAAAGACAGACTTAACACCGGACGGTAAATCCAGCGAGCCATTCGCATGAGGAGGTTTTCACGCTCGGCAACTTTGCCTGTAATCAAAATGGCCACCGCGGCAGGGACAAAGGTCACGGCAAACACCAAAGCACCGATTAATGCCGCCACCACTGTAAACGCCATGGGGTGGAACATTTTCCCCTCAACACCACTCAGTGCAAAAATCGGCAGATACACCAGCATGATAATGAACATGCCAAATACCGCCGGATTAAAGACTTCACGCGTGCTTTCAATTACCTCTGCCAAACGTTCCTGCACACTTAACATCCGGCCCAGACGCTGTTGCGCAAGACCCAGTCGTCGCAAAGCGTTTTCCACGACAATGACGGCACCATCAACAATCAGACCAAAATCAATCGCTCCCAGGCTCATCAAATTTCCCGATACCCGATTGCTTACCATGCCGGTAACGGCAAATAACATGCTTAACGGTATAACCAAGGCGGTTATCAGTGCTGCCCGAATATTGCCCAACATTAAAAACAACACCACGACAACCAGTAAAGCGCCCTCAAACAAGTTTTTCTGCACCGTTTTAAGGGTTCTTTCCACAAGTGTGGTTCGGTCGTAAACCGCTTCAGCCAGGATACCTTCGGGCAAACTCTGGTTCACCTGTTCCAATCGCTCGGCAACCGCTTTCGCGACCACTCGACTGTTTTCGCCGATCAACATAAAAGCCGTGCCTAACACTGTTTCCTTACCATCCCGGGTGGCTGCGCCAGTACGCAACTGTTTTCCATAAAATACCTTGGCCACATCCGCCACCCGAATCGGTGTGTCATCACGTTTGGTAATAACCACATTACGAATATCTTCAAGTGAGGATAATTGTCCGGGAGAACGTACCAGCCATTGCTCGCCATTGCGTTCGATATAACCAGCACCCGTGTTCTGGTTGTTGCGGATTAATGCCTCACCCAGCTCGGACAGGCTGACCTTGTAGGCCAGTAATTTAGCAGGATCGGGGGCCACCTGATATTCACGCTCATAGCCACCAATGCTATTAATTTCGGTGACTCCCGGTACTTTCACCAATTGGGGCCGGATAATCCAGTCCTGTATGGTACGTAAGTCTTCTGCCGAATAAGGTTTGCCATCTGCCTTCAACGCATCCGCTCTGGCAGTGACACTGTAGGTAAACACTTCTCCAAGACCGGTTGCTATAGGCCCCATCTGGGGTTCTATTTTCGCGGGTAACTCAGAGCGAACACCTTGAAGACGTTCATTTATCAACTGCCTGGCGAGATATATATCAGTATCTTCTTCAAACACCACCGTGACCTGAGATAAACCATATCGCGATAACGAACGGGTATAGTCCAGATTGGGTAACCCAGCCATCGCATTTTCAACACTATAGGTAATCCGTTGTTCAACCTCTAATGGTGAATACCCCTCTGCCTCGGTATTAATCTGCACCTGGATATTGGTAATATCCGGTACGGCATCAATATTAAGCTGAAAAACATTGTAAGCGCCCACTCCAGCTATAAGCACTGTTAATAAAAGCACCAGCCATCGGCGCTCGACAGAAAATCGTACAATAAAATTAATCATCTTCTGCTCCAAAGGTCTTAGTGATCATGGGTGGCGCCGGACTTGAGCACCTCCGCCTTGAGCAGAAAACTATTTGTTGTCACGTATTCACTGCCGGGTTTCAGGCCTGAAAGCACCTCGATATAGTCCTTATCCGGCTTGCCCAGTTGAAGCATTCTGACTTCAAAGGTATTTCCATAACGGACAAACACCACCGGCATATCACGATAAAGTTGAATGGCATTGCGTTTTACCGCTAATTCAGCAGGATATTGCTCCACGGTCACTTCAGCATTGATATGCATGCCGGGCCGCCAATGTCCTTCAGCATTAGTAATTTCAGCACGGGCGCGAGCAATATGTCCGCCTGTCATTTTGGGCGAGATATAGCTGATCTTTCCCTCAGCCGATTCATGTTGGTGTAAGTCCTTGACGACAACCGGCATACCGACACGTAACTGTTCGATATCCGCTGGAAACATCGACAACTCTATCCAGACCCGTGATAAATCACTGATTTCCAGCAAACTGCCCATATCACTGTGATCGCCTACATTGGCCATACGCTCGGTTATCTCACCGTTTGCAGGACTACGGATAGAATAACTTTGTAAAGTGGTTTGATTACGAACGGTCACTAACACCTGGTCTTTTTTGACCTTGTCGCCAGTGTTGACCAGCACTGATTCAATAATGCCGGGATAGGGAGCATGCACCCGATACTGGCGATCCTCCGCAACACTGACTACACCATAAAGAGCGTTGGTTATTGATAAGGTATGAGGCCCAGCCAGCTCTGTTTCTATTCCTGATAGTGTTATCATGCGATCCGTTATCGTGCTGCGACCTTCAAAACTGTCAAAATGCCAGTGATGTGAATTGCCCTGGTATTCTGCTTCCACAACCACTTCAAACGAATGGGGCTCTTCAATAACCGTATCCCCCAGCAGATAGTCTGCTTCGGCGATAAAGTCGATAAGATTCTGTTCATCATCCAGACGAGTTAACGTCACGGTTAAATTGATCTGCCCGGGATCGACCGGCTTTCCCTGTTGATAGGCATAAACCCGCATTTCTGGCGGCACGCCTTGTTCATAAATGGTTATTTCCAAGGCAAAATCGTCGTTTTCCAATAACCGTCCGCCATGTGGCCCTTCGATAGGTTCTTCATGATCATGTTGTTCGTTGTGATCATGCTCAGTTGCCGCTAGAACCACCGAACTCATCAGTGCCAGCAGGCTAAAACATAATGTGATTAATTTCATGAAGCTATTCCTGATAACTGGCAGTAAAGATTGAACGACTCAAGGGCATCCCGGTTAACCGCTCCAACTCAAGTAGCTGGAGATGCACTGCAGTTTGTGCCTCGATCAGGTCGCGCTCTACGCTGAATGATTCGATCTGTGCATCAATCCATTGCAACACGTTGTATTGGCCTGTTTGATAACCGGTTTCAGTCTGTTTCAACAATTCTTGGGTCAACGGAACAAGTTTTTCTTGCAACCTATCGATTTGTTGATGGTTATTCAGCATGGCCTGATAGATTTCCAGTAAAGCCATTCGCAATTCAGTCTGAGTCAGCTGTTGCTGCAGAATTCCAGCTTCATAGTCTGCATGGGCTGCAGCGATATTGCCCTGATTGCGATCGTATAACTGCAACGGCATCGAAAAACTGAACACCAGAGCGTTGTCATTTTGTCCTTCCAAACGCCGAATACCGGCACCAAAGCTGAAATCAGCTGTGGATTTTGCCTCACTCAGCCGTAATTGCGCTTCACGTAAGCGAATTAAAGAATGAGTTTGTAAAAAAGCGGGGGAACTTAGAATGGCCTGTTCCAGTGTTTCCTGTTCCGGCAATGATGGCAATTGCTGCAATTGCCCTTCCAACTGAGCAAAATCAACCTCATCTCCCCAGCTAGCGGCTAATTGCTGGTAGGCCAGTTTACGTTCTCCATTGAGCTGCTGCTGTCTGGACTCTGACCGTTCAAGCAAAAGCTGCATCCGTAATACATCAGCCTGTCCAACAGCACCGGCAGACGCGCGTTGTTGTATCACCGCCAGGGCCTGCTGCTCAATTTGAATACGCCGTTGATTCCAGGTTAATAACGCATCGACTCGTAATGCCTGCAGATACCTGGCGGCCACATCAGACAAAGTATCCAGACGTTGCCGCTCAAAATCCTGTTGCAACTGACTGGACCGGGCGTCGACCAGATCAACGCGCTTCAAACGTTTATCGCCCATTTCAATCAGCTGACTTAACGATAGCGTTAGTTCTGCACCGGAAAGACCACGGCTCTGCCCCGTACCCAATACATTTTCCAAATCAGCCTGCAGTTGTGGATTAGGCGGCAAGCCGGCCTGCCGTTTCTGCGCTTCCAGTGCCCGCTGTTGATAGGGAAATTGTTGCAGTTGTGGGCTTTGCAGTAAGGTGCGTTCGATCGCCGTTGTCAGATTAAGACTCGGCTGGTTTTCTGCTCGTGCGGGCATGGCCCATAAAGTCAAAGCTAACAGTAACGGGCAGATCAATAGCCTGTTAGCGAACAAATTCGATTGATAATTCATGATGAACTCCATAACACCACCCGCTGAGAAGCCGGCAGTAAAACATTAAGTTGTTTAAAACGTTATGGAATTAAGCGTTGGGGGGGGGTAACAGGGGCGAATAATACAAGGTAACCAGCTGACTGCTACTGGTTCGGCTGACAGCGTCCGCTGTCAGAGTATGAAGAATCATAGTGAAACTGACTAAATCAGCAATCAGATGCAGGTGCAACTGATGATCATGATCGACATTATCGTGATGCTGTCCATGATCTGCATGACTATGAACGATGCTCAAATGCGCTGAATAATGATCATCCGGCTGATGAGCGACAGACGCAGTCACACCACTGACCATCAATAAATTGATGATAACAAATACCGCAGTCGTAAAGTCATCGATAAATCTTAGCTTAAAAACATGATAAAAGTCAGCCTTTTAACAGTACGGCATTCTCAGGTACATTCTGCTTGAGCCTGTCACAGTCACCCTGAGCAGGTTGCTGCTCAGGAGTACGGTTTTTATACCAGATGCGACAAAATCCCGGTGAAGGAATATATTCGGCAGGTACCGCACTGGATGAGCCGGAATACCGGTCAGTATTGACCACGCTATAGGCAGCACAGCTAGTCAATGCAACGAATATCGGCAAAGGCAGCAGTCGATAAAATCGCGGTGTCAATATTCTCATCGGTTTATCCTCACATATTGATTATCGAGAGATAATCAAACACCCATTAATTATGAGCGATCTTAGCGCTATTTGCAGCAGCTTTATCAACACTGGTAAAGGCAATCAGATTAGCAAAAAAACCAATCACTAATGCATCAATTTGCCACGGTTGCTGCAACATGACATTCCAGATTATGGCTGAACCGATACCTGCTACTGCACCGGCAATAAACCGTTTACGACTCACATAACAGCCAAGAATCGCCATCATCAGAGGTACCAAAACCGTCGGAGCCCAGAAGTTATAGGCGTATATCAAAATATCAATCACGCTATCAATCGACAGGGCAAAAACCATCGACGCAATACCCACCAGCAATGTGACCACACGAGCGAGCATTAATTCTGCTTTGGCTGTTAATGGGGTTTTACGCAAAGGCGTGACAATATCGTTACTGAAAGCAATCGAAGCTGAGTTTAAAAATGAATCTGCAGAAGACATGATAATCGAGACAATCGCAGCGGCCACAATACCCTGCATAATGGGCGGAACGGCCTGCTGAATGACATAAGGCATCGCTAAATTAGCATCTAAGGTCGGCTGCATGGCTAATGCCACCAGACCGATTAAACCGGTAACAGCAAAAAATGGAATTGAAAACAAGCCGCTCAATAAAGAACCACGGATAACATTTTTACTGCTTTTGCCAATTAATAAACGCTGCAGGTAAGGCGGCACTAATGTTTCACCCAGCATAAACGTCATAAATAATGATAATAACGCGATAATCGCTAATGGCTCCGTCGGCAGCGTCAGATGCGCTTCGGGTAAATTAGTTTGCATGGCCTGCCAGCCACCGACATGCTGCAAACCAAAATACAGTGTCATCGGAATGCCGACGGCAAGCACAATAAACTGAATAATATCGGTCCAGACCACCGAGCGCATACCGCCGACTGTTGCATACGCAATAACAATACCGCAGCCAATCAACACTCCCCAGACACGATCTACATCGAGAAACAGATTAAACACATAGCCCATCGCACCGATTTGTGCGCCGAGAATACCTGCGCATAAGGCCAGAGAAAATACGCCACTGAACAGACGTGCTCCCTTGCCATAATGCTCATCCATAATGTCACCGACCGAAATGGCATTGGGATAACGCATCATTTGTGGCGCAATATATTTTGCAACCAATATTTCTTTTACGCTGAAACCCCATAAGGCCACAATATTACTGATACCGACCAGAAATACTTTTTCGGCATTACCCATTGAAAATCCACCGCCGATAAATGAGGCTGATAACGTGGCAAAAATCACCAGTGTGCCGAAGGATTTACCAGCCAGAGCATAATCACGCATGTTTTTTATGCCACGTCCCGCCCATAAACCAATAAGCAAAACAAAAAACAGGTAGACAATTACAACCAAAGTTTCCATATTCAGTTTGTTCCATTGAGTGAGGTCTGGAATGAAGCTTACGTGGTTTTCAGGCATTAAAAAACCACCCGAGCACATTGGACTGGAGTGGTTTGAATGATTCTTCCGTAAAAGCGTTAATTAAGCCATTAAACTTTTACATTAACGATGTTACCCAAGTTGCCCTGTGGCATCGGAACAGCATCGAGTAGCTTTAATACTGCCTGGCCCTGAGCTTCAATCTGATCATTGCTTAATTTAAGCGTTGCGACCATTTGTTGCTGGGCAGATTGCTGTACGGACAACTGGGTTGCCATTGCAGCAACGTTCGTTGTTTCCATAATCGACTCCCTTGTGAACTAAAACTGTTATCGGCAGCTTACTTCAAAACTTTATCGGCAACTTGTTCAATAACAAATCCCAATGTCTGCCGTATTTCGTTTCTCGGTTGCTCTTCAAATTCAGCAATTTCAGCAGCAGAATGACCTTCAGACCAATGCTGTCGCGCGATACGCATTTGATCTATCGTTAATGAACTGAGGACTTCGGCTGTCATTTTATCTTCAATAAACTCAGGATCAACTTCGCTTATTTCCAATTCAAACGGCGCTGGCACTCTTTCCTGCTGCCCCCATCTTTCAAGCAATAGCCCTGCTTTTGTGAGCCGTTCCTTACGTTGATTTTGTAAGGTTTCTATCCGCATTTTACCTGCGGTACGGTTCAGTTTTTTCCCCACAGCACACCTACCTGATATCAACGAACTGAAAGCGAATGTTAATTCACGACAAACTATTATGCTGGATATCAAAAAGCTTTATTTTTCGTCAAAAAAACGTTTAAAAACGTTCTTTGCAGCATTACGCGTCTCTTCATTGTAACCGACAAACAGCCCGGCAAGTAAAGTAGCCATAACGGATTTTCCTGGATGTTGATGAATCATCTTACTTACCGCTGGGGTTATTACGGCTTGCAGAATATTTTCAATATCATCCACATTCGGTGTTTTATCTTTGGGTATGGCTGGCGAAGCTATTTTGGTTCGATAAACAGCAAATTTCGCTATTAATATCACCAAAATAGCTGCCAAGGCATATCCTCCTGCTGTGATAACTGCAGCGATATTGGGAGGGTAGTGAACCAACAATGCCAGATAAACTGCAAAGCCTGCGAACCCGAGCGCAAATATGCCTAACAGCGTTGCCAATGATAATGCCACGGTATTAATTTGTACTCTAGAACGCCAGCTCATGCTTATCTCCTGCTACTCATTTCCACATATATTTTAAGCCAGCTTAACGATCCAGAATTTTTCCAAGAACCAAACCAATACCAAAAGCAACAGCCATGCTGCTATATGGATGGCTTTCAACTTCACCTTGAACTTTGGTAAAAGACTCTTTTACTTGATCCTGCGCCTGTCCTGCAGCGACTTTGACACGATCCTGACTTTCCTTGGCGTAAGCCGTCGTCATTTCTCGTAATGTTTTTGTCACTTCTGCAAAATCTTTACGCAATGTATCCAGTTGTTCCTGAAGTTCCTGATTAGTAGCTTGAGTTGTTGCCATTGAACTATCTCCTTGTAATAAAGTTATCTGCCACAAAAGAAGGCAGTTACAAATCTGACAGCTTAGTTAAGCTGATTACTTCAATCGATTAATCTGTTGCATCCTCAATAGCATCACCTGCTTCTTCAACACTCTCATCTATCGCTTCACCCGCTTCTTCCGCAGGGCCCTGGTTATCACAAGCCGTAATAAAACCAACACTTGAGAGAGCAAAAGTCATCAGTAAAATTTTAGCTAAAATCCGAAAAGAATTAGAATCCGTATTGTTTAACATAATTATGTTCCTCATTTAATAGCGTTTATGGATGTTATTTTACGGAAACGCTGTTAAATATTAATCAGCGTTTGAAAAATGTATATTTTGTCACTTTGACTAGTGTACTCCCAAGCTAACTTTTTAAGTTAAATTTTGCTTTAACCTGTGTTAAGGAGCTTTTTTTATAATCGTCCTATCGTGTAAATCCATTCAACATTAAACAAGGACATACCATGATTAGTTGGGCGTTAACATTTCTAATTGTTGCAATCATTGCAGGTGCTTTAGGACTATCGGGTGTTGCCGGTACAGCAAGTAGCATTGCCTGGATTTTATTTGTTGTTGGGTTAGTCCTTGCACTGATATTTTTTATAACTGGACGCCGACCTCCTCTCTAAAATAATTCAATCTGAATAAATAAAAATACTAACCCATAAATAACTTTTTCGGGTCTGTTTATAAATTTAACACGTATATTGTTACCAGATTGAAATGAAATAACTGTCACCCCAATCATTTAATATTATTTTGAAACGGGTCCCGTTCAAATTAATTTAAATGATTTCCTTTGACACTGCCCGTTTAATGGGTGGTGTCTTTTTTTTGAATCATGCTTAAACCTATATAGATTGACTTAAGCTGGTTCAGGGGTATATTTCACTTCCATCATAAATTCTTAGTGGATATAAGGGACGCTTATGAGTTCATCTTTGCCTGGCAGTTGTATTGTTCATCAGTTTCAAAAGTTTGCAGATCTTAATGAACACGAAATCAGCTTATTAATGGCATTGGAAAAAGATCCTCGGGAGTTCACCGCTGATCAGCCCATGGCAATTGAAGGAGGCAAAGCAGAACGTTTTTTTACCCTTCAGTCAGGCTGGGCCTGTGCGACACGAACACTTGCAGATGGTCAGCGACAGGTTCTGGATATTTTTCTGCCAGGACAGATCCTTGGCCTGCGTGAAATCAGTTTTGATCGCAATCTTTCCGAGTTTCGGACATTAACCGAAGTAAAAGCCTGCCCGTTTCCTCGCCAGCGTTTAACCGAAATTTTTGATCAGGCGCCTCGTTTAACCGATCTGTTTTTCCTGATTCTTGCCCGTGAACAATCCATGCTGATTGAACGGGTAATCAATATTGGTCGTCGCAGTGCAGTTGAGAGACTGGCGCATTTTATTGTGGAAATGAAAGTCAGGCTGAATGTCGATACCGACCAGTTTGAACTGCCAATGAACCAAACGGTTATCGGTGACACGTTAAGTCTTTCATCAGTACATGTCAGCCGCACATTTAAAGTATTACGGGATGAAGGTTTACTCGAATCCCATAATGGCAATATTCAAATCCTGGATCTGGAAGGCCTCATTGAAATATCCGGTTTTGACCGAAATTACCTGGACAGCCACTCTAACTGGGCCAGACAGGATTAAGATTTACTGAAGCGCTCAATCATACTCACATCATTCACATAATCAATATCAGCTAACACACCCTGATAATCCGTTTTGATTTTGTGAATCTTTTCAATATCCCTTTCTAGCAGTTTTTTGGCACCGGAATCTCCCTTCAGTGCCAACAACTCATCCTTATAACAAGCTTTAAAGCCAACAGGATGGCCTCGCCTATGCTCAAAATAAGGTGCTGTAATATCGGCACCCAATATTAAATTCTGATGAACCTGCGTTAATACCGATCTCGGGATTAATGGCATATCTGCCAGACCAATCACCCAGCCATCAGCATTTACATTAGCTGCAATTGCGGCGCTCAGGCTATGCCCCATGCCCAACGTCGCGGTTTGGCATTCAATCACGTTAATTTCAGTATTATGAAATTCAGCAACGTTCTGAATAGTTTGTCTCAATAACGGTGTATCCGTTCTGATAACAACTGATAATGTATCTAACGCTGAAATCCAGGCTGACAAAGTGTGCTGAATTAAAGGCTGTCGTATACCGGCAATGGTTAACTCATATAACAGTTTGTCTGGGCCAAAACGGGATGACTTTCCGGCGGCTAACAGGATTCCTGAGATTTTCGACATCTAAGGCTCGGTTAACTGCAAACTGATTGTGTTTTCGGCAAAAGCTCTGTGGACTTAGCAGGATGATTCCGTCGCAACGCTATTAGCTCGGCCAAAATGGCAATGGCAATTTCCGGTGGTGTACGACTGCCAATCGGCAAACCCACCGGTCCATGTAAACGTTCAATTTCTGTTGCTGATAAATCAAACATCGCCAGGCGTTTACGGCGGTTGGCATTATTTTTTTTGCTACCCAGCGCTCCAACATAAAAAGCAGCTGATTTGAGGGCTTCGAGTAAGGCCATATCATCAAGCTTCGGATCGTGGGTTAACGCCACAATGGCAGTATGCGCATCAGGTTGCATTGCCAAAACGGCATCATCGGGCATCATATTAAGCAGCACTACATCATCAGTATCCCAACTTTCACACATGGCTTCTCTCGGCTCACAAACGGAGACCTGATAATCCAGCGCCTGTGCCATATTGGCCAGGTAAGCCGAAGTCTGTCCGGCACCAATAATCAACAGCCGCCACCTTGGTCCATACACAACCGAAAGTTGCTTTTCGTTTATTTGTACAACCACATCCGTCGCATTGGCATCAGTACAATGACTCACCAATGTAGAAAGCTGTAAATCACGTTTAATCAAACGATGACTGTTTATCGCATGGCGTACTTGATCGACCCAGAGGGTGTCGGTAACCGGTTCAACAACCAGTTCCAGTGTACCGCCACAGGGTAAATTAAATCGCTGTGCCTCTTCCCGGGTCACACCATAGACCATTAATTCGGCTTGATTGCGAGGTAATTCGCCAGACTGAGCCTTGCTAACCAGATCATCTTCAATACAACCGCCTGATACCGAACCAACTAACACGCCGTCTTCGCGTAAAACCAGCATCGCTCCAGGTTGACGTGGACTGGAACCGAAGGTTTTCACAACGGTCACCAGCCATAGAGTTAAATCGGCTTCCAGCCATTTCTGCATTGCTTTAAAAACCGATAAATCAACACTGTCCATGCTCAGCTTTCCAATTGATAACGGATCGGTAAATCGCGGATGCGCTTACCGGTGGCAGCAAAAATGGCATTACATAAAGCAGGTGCAATTGGCGGCAGTCCCGGCTCTCCAACCCCGCCTAGCGGCGTATTGAAATCTTCGGCCGGTAACAAATGCACATGAACTTCGCGAGGCGACTCATTCATTCTGGAGACTTGATAACTATCAAAATTATCTTGCTGAACCGCACCATCTTTAAAACTGATTTCACCTACCATCGCCAGGCTGATACCCATGATGCAGGCACCTTCCATTTGTGAACGTATTCGCTCCGGATTTACTTGTGGCCCACAATCTACAGCAATATCGATTCGTGGAATGGTTAAGTCGCCATCCTCAGAGACTTCTACTTCAACAATTGCCGCAGTATAGGTGACAAAACTGTAATGGGTCGCCAGTCCAAGGCCTCTGCCTGCAGGTAAATCACGTCCCCAGTTGGCCTTTTCACAAACCGCCTCCACAACACGGCGTAATCTTCCCGTATCCAGCGGATACTCCTCTGGTGATTCGCCGTAGTTCCACTCATCTTTTAATTCAACCGGATCAATTTTTCGAGCAGGGCCAATCAGATCCAATAAAAAGGCTTTATGGTCTTGTCCTAATTCATCAGCCATTTCCGCAATAAACGATTGGATAGCAAAGGCGCGCGGAATATTGGCCACCGATCGGAACCAGCCAATACGGGTATGCGCTTTAGCGGCAGGATTTTCCAGTTGAATATTATCAATGGCAAAGGGAATATTCATCACCCCCATGCCCAGCTCAATGGGCATCTGATGCACGGAAGACGCATCAAAAGTCGAAGAAATTGACGGCGCCACAGTGCGATGTAACCAACCTGTGGTTTTACCATCAGCATTTACTGCCGCTTCAAGATGTTCAATCGAAACCGTGTGCAGGTAGCCATTATGTAAATCATCTTCGCGACTCCAGGTGACCTGTACAGCACGCCCATCCATTGCTTTGGAAAGCAAGGCCGCTTCGACCAGATAATCGGGCTTGGATTTACGGCCAAAACCACCACCCAGCAATGTGACATGAACGGTGACATCATCAGAAGATATATCCAGCCATTTAGCGACTGTGTCTTTACTGGCTTGGGGCGCCTGAGTCGGGGCCCAGACTTCACATTTTCCATTCTGAATTCTTGCAGTGGCAACCGGTGGCTCCATCGGTGCCTGCGATAAATGCGGGATGTAATAATCTGCCTTGAAGGTTTTATCAGCGGTTTCTAATGCTTTGCTCACATCACCACTGCTGCGCAACACTTTGCCGCCGGAAGATGAAGCGGATTTAAGCATCTGCTGACGGTATTCATCAGTGTTATAGCTGGCATTTTCGCCATGTTCCCACTCGATTTTCAGTTTTTCACGGCCCTGCATGGCTGCCCAGGTATTTGCAGCAATGACGGCAATGCCACCAAGAGGATTAAAAACTGCTGGCGGTGGACTGCCTTCCAGTGTCACTACCTTAATAACGCCCGGGACTTTCATCGTCTCAGAGTCATCAAATGACTTTACCTTGCCACCATAGACGGGAGGGCGGGCAATCACCGCATGCACCATACCGTCAACCTGAACATCAATACCGTATATAGCCTTGCCAGTAACAATATCTTCACCGTCAATCAACTTGGTGGATTGCTTACCGATATAGCGAAACTTATCCGCTGGTTTTAACTGCAGTTTTTCACGTTCAGGCACATCCAACGCCGCTGCCGCTTTGGCAAGTTCACCGTAACCGATAGTTTTGCCAGAGGATTGATGTTTGATCTGATGATTTTCAGCAAATACTTCATCTACCCCAACCCCCCAATGTGCGGCGGCGGCAGCTTCCAGCATCATTCTGGCGGCGGCTCCGACATTTCGCATCGGCATAAAGAAGTGTCTGACGCTGCGGGAGCCATCCGTATCCTGATTACCATAGCGTTCCTCATCACCGGGCGCCTGGATGACCTTTACCCGATCCCAGTCGGCTTCCAGTTCATCAGCCACCACCATAGGTAAGCTGGTCCGCACGCCCTGCCCCATTTCTGCACGATGACAGACGATCGTGACCGTACCGTCCTCCGCAATTGCCACAAATACCAAGGGATTATCCACCCAGCCATTTGGCATCGCATCACGACCATATTTGGGCGTTTCTTCATCTTCTGCAAAACCGGCAAAAGGCATACCGACAGCCAGCACAAAGCCTGTCAGGGCAAATCCTTTTAACAGATTGCGACGACTGATATTGGTGATTTCAGTTTGCAGACTTTCGTTTTTAAGTGGCTTGTTCATTGTGCACCTCCGCTTTTTGTGGCGGCTAATTTAATGGCATCACGTATTCGGTTATAGGTGCCACAACGACAGATGTTGCCACTCATCGCATTATCAATATCGTCATCACTGGGGTTGGAATTGTTCTGTAGTAATGCTGTTGCGGAGACCACTTGACCCGACTGACAGTAACCACATTGCGGTACCCCAAGCTCAACCCAGGCCTGTTGAATGGCCCGGCCGATTTTATCTTCACTTACCGCTTCAATGGTAACGATCTGTTTGTCTTTTGCAGCACTGATCGGTGTAGAGCAAGAACGGATGGGCTGGCCATCCAGCATTACTGTACAGGCACCGCATAATGCTTTGCCGCAACCGAATTTAGTACCTGTCATGCCCAGCACATCTCGTAAAGTCCAAAGAATCGGCATTTCTTCAGGCAAATTGACTTCATGACTTGCGCCATTGATCGATAATTTCATGGTGAATTTCCTGTTGTGATCTGAAACTGGAGGTCCTTCGCAGACCATTTATAACTGACAACGCTATCAGCTAAAGATTATCGTTTGATTAAGGACTTTTTCCTGTCTGAAAAAAGACAACAAACACCTGATTTTAATCGTTAAGATTTGTTTACCATCGACTCAACCATCCCATTCACAATCCGGGCCGCTTCATCTGTCTTGGTTCCACGGAACGTTGAAACCAGAAGTTTGGCTTCATTATAGGCAGTATCAATTTCCTGCCGGAACAATTCACGAAAACGTTTTCCGCCCATAATAAAAGAACCCTGCTGCTGAGCAATCTGATCGAAAATCTGGCTTTCTGTGGCATTGTGACTTTGTACAATTAACTGGCCAGCCAGGCGACTGAAAACGGGAACCGCCATAACAAAAGTAATCAGTTTATTCACTTCTCGAGGGTTTCGCTGTTTCCAGTATTGTGCATAGGATGCGATCTTACGAAAGGTTCGCCAATCCACTTCCGTCAGATGCGCTATTGGCCCTGATGGCTGGGCACCATTAAACAAATGCTCCAGATCGACGCAAAATGCGTGATAGTCAGGTAAAGCCGCGGAAGCTAACTGAGTAGCAATATTGGCAATATCAGCCTCAAGCTCTTCGCGTGGTTCTAATGTTCTTTCATAGAAGATAACTGCTGAGTGATATTGCTGGGTTATGCCATCCTGCCAAAAACGAATAGCCTTGAGCTTCGGATGAAATTCAGCAATAACCGCCACGGATGCAAAAAGTTGATCTAACTTGTCCATATCACCCAATCATCGTCAGAGTTAATGTCATCATTATCCTTTGAGACTAATCATGGCAAACAATGTTCAGATTACATATAAAAAATCCCGATGGAAACCACCGGGATTTAAGGAGCTTTCAAGCAGTTTTTTTTAGTTTAAAGCACTTAAGGCGGCTTCATAATCGGGTTCATCCGCGGTTTCTGCAACCTGTTCGGTATAGATGACTTTTCCGTTTTCATCGATAACAACAACAGCACGGGATAACAAACCTTTCAGCGGACCGGTTTTGGCTGTCACACCATAGTCTTCCCCAAAGCTGGAACGAAATGCTGAGCCAACCTCCACATTATCAAGACCTTCAGCACCACAAAAACGGGCAAGAGCAAAAGGCAAATCTTTCGAAATACAAACAACTTTGGTGTTATCAAGCGCTGTGGCTTTTTGATTAAATTGACGCACTGACATCGCACAAGTGTCTGTGTCTATCGATGGAAAAATATTCAGCACAATTCGACCATTCAGATCGGATAAATTCAAATCCGACAGGTCATCTTTTACCACTGAAAAGCCGGGAGCCTTGTCACCCACTTTTGGCAGATTTCCAACGGTTTCAAACGGATTGCCTTTCAAAGTTACGGTTGCCATGTTGTTTCTCCTTTTTTTGTTATCAAACAGATCGGCGAGCCTACACCCAAGCCGAGAGAAGTCAAATTAACTAGGGCTTGTTGATCTTTCATAACCGCCTCTGTTGTGACTGAAAATGCACCAATCAAGGCGCGAGGAGTGTAGTTTGTGAGATACATCCGTGTATCTCACCCCTTCGGGGCTGACGCTCAAAAACGTTTATCTCCATGGATCGAGTATATGCAAAAGCAATGTCTGGAACATTGCTTGTCCCGGCGGTTTTGTAGTCGTTCTAAATAAACGACGAGCAACACAGGCCGGCGCGCGCCTCCCTGGCGCGCCGGCATACAGTCCATCCGTGGACATAAGTGTTGCATTTTCAGCCACAACCCACAGGGCTGGGACTATTTTTTCCGCCCCACGGCGTTGGAAATGAATTATGTAGAACACTACATCGCATCATTTCCGCCTTGTTGGACGGAAAAATAGCCTCCAGCAGTGGTGGCTATGAAAGATCAACAAGCCTTCGGGTGAAGCTAACATATTCCTATGAATGATTGATTAACACAGGATAAAGACCAAAAAACCGAGTATAAACAGTGTTATATATTTTTATATTTTGGCTAAATAGCGGGCAAAATTCCCGTTCCAGACTGGTGTATAGTCATAAAACTTGTTGCAGATGATTTCGGGAGGCAAATTGTTATGGCCAGTGTATTGAAAACCACTCATCACGGCGGTTGTCCACATGATTGCCCTGATACCTGTTCGATGGTCTATGAAGTTGAAAATGGTCAGTTAATCTCTGTCCGGGGTAATGCTGACCATCCAATGACCCGTGGCGGCTTGTGCGTCAAACTCAAAGACTACGAAAAACGTCATTACCATCCCGAACGTGTTTTACATCCCATGCGTCGAACCGGCCCCAAGGGCAGTGGCCAGTTTGAACAAATCAGCTGGGATGAAGCACTCACCGAAATCACCGATCGCTGGAAAGCGATTATTGATGAATATGGGCCTCAGGCCATCATTCCTTATAGTTATCTTGGTAATCAGGGACTGGTTCATGGCCTGAATGGCGGCGATGCTTTCTTTAATAAAATGGGCGCGACCGTTTGTGAACGTACCTTTTGTGGTGAAGGCTCGTGTACCGCCTGGCTGTTAACCGTTGGTCCAACTGCTGGCGTGGATCCGGAAAGCTTTATTCATTCTAAATACATCATTATCTGGGGCTGCAATTCCGTCAGCACTAATCTGCATCACTGGCATATCGTTAAAGATGCTCAGAAACGCGGTGCCAAAGTCATTGTTATTGATCCTTACAAATCCAAAACAGCCAAAGAAGCCGATTGGCATATTGCCCCCAAACCGGGCACTGATGGTGCGCTTGCTATGGCAATGATGCACACCATCATTGAGGAAGGATTAGTCGATCAGGATTATGTAGATAACTATACTGTTGGATATGCCGAACTGGCTGAACGCGCTAAACAACGAACACCAGAATGGGCTGAAGATATTACCGGAGTAAGCGCTCACGATATTCGACAGCTTGCTCGCGAATTTGCCACCACTCAACCTGCAGCCATTCGTCTGGGGGTTGCCTTGGAACGTAATTATGGTGGAGGTCAGGCCATTCGGGCTATCAGCTCCTTACCGGCATTAGTCGGCGCATGGCGACATGTTGGGGGTGGCGCTTTACAATTCCCAGTATGGGAACACCCCTATAAATTTGATGTTATCTGTCGTCCCGATTTAATTCCGGAAGGCACTCGGGTGATTAATGCGATTCAGATTGGCCGGGCCTTAACCAATGAAATGAATCTTGATATTCCGATCAAATCGATGATGTGCTGGAATGCCAATCCTGTTACTCAGGCGGCTGAAACAGACAAAATCGTGGCGGGACTCATGCGGGAAGATTTATTTCTGGTATCGGCGGAACATTTTCTATCTGACACCGCTTCATTTGCCGATATCGTTTTGCCTGCATCAATGGGTGCTGAAATGGAAGATATGGTGTTGTCATGGGGTCATCTCTATCTCACCTACAATGAAAAATGTGTTGATTCGCCCGGTGAAGCCATTCCGAACAATGAAATCTTCCGCCGCCTTGCTGCCAAAATGGGCTATGAAGAAGAAAATTTCAAATGGAACGATAGTGAATGTCTGGAAAACTATGTGGACTGGGACTCTCCAGCCTGTGAAGGCATTGATTTAGCCTATCTGCGTGAACATGGTTTTGCACGACTTAATGTGGGTACCAGAGACAATCGGGCACCACATAAGGCCGGAAATTTTCCAACAGCTTCCGGCAAATGTCATTTCCGTATTGATGATGCCACCAACTTTGTTGCCGGCCCGTTCAGACAGATGTATGACGGCTTTCAACCTGGTGAACCGCTGGATAGCCTACCTGACTACGTGGCTTCAAGAGAAACGCCTCAGTCTAATCCTGAACTGGCTAAACGTTTCCCGCTGAATATCATTTCTCCGAAGAGTCATGGCTTCTTGAATTCCTGTTACGCCAATATGGATAATAAACTCAAAGCACAAGGCGATCAGTTTGTGATGATAAGTGCTGTAGATGCCGATCTGCGGCAGATCCAGCAGGGAGATACTGTTCGGGTATTTAACGACCGGGGTGGTTTTGATGCCAAGGCACAAATCACTGAAGATGTCGGCCCGGGAATTGTTGTAGCAACCCTTGGGTACTGGCGGCAACGAAATAACGGTACGGTAAACTGCGTCAGCTCAGCTGAGTTTGTTGATATGGGGCATGCACCCACCTTTACCGATAACCTGGTGCAGGTAGAGGCAATTAGATAAACCTCACCCTAGAAGTTCAGCGGATGTCCTGATTAGGATATCCGCTTTTATTTATTCTGTATCAGCATCCTGATTGGCTACTGTAATCGCTTCTTCACGTTGTTCGATAGCCATTGTTTCCAGCAGTTTTCCCATTGATTGCATCAGCCAGTAACAGGCATAAATCCGGTCATAATAGACTTCGGTATAGTCAATTCCGGCGCTAAGCAATTCATTCTCACTATCCAATAAATCCAGTAAGGTTCGTTGTCCTACGCGAAATTGAAGCGCATAAGCCTCACGGGTTTTTTCTGCAGCTTCAACACGCTGTTCTAATCCGGGTAACCGGCGTTCCGCGTTTTCAAGTGCATTCCATGCAAGACGAACATCCAGTTCAATTTCCCGTTTTGCCCGGTTAATCAGTTCTTTCTGCTGTTCACTTAAATGTTCAATTTGCTCAACCCGAGCCTTGTCCGCACCACCATTCAGCAAATTATATTGCAGCCGGAACATCGCATAGAGGCCTTTATCCTGGCCAGATACGCCATCAAGATTATTGTCTGCAGAGGCACCCAAGTCCAAATCTATTCGCGGATGAAACGCCGACTTTGCAGCGTTTTCCTGTGCCAGAGAAGCCTCATGATTCGCCAGCGCCGTCCGCAAGGTAGGATGTTGGTTAAAAGCAATATTAACCGCATCATCCAAAGTGGCTGGTGCTTTGTCACAGCAGTCATCACCCGGATTGGTAATATTTTCGGGCATCACGCCAACAACTCGCTGAAAGTTGGTTCTGGCATCTTCGATATTACCAAGCTGTGATTCGAGATTGGACTTTGACAGAGCCAATCGTGCCTGAGCCTGATCAACATCTGCCCGACGGCCTACACCACTCTCGGAACGCTGTTGAATTTGTGAAAAAATCGTTTCATGTGATTGCAGATTGGTTTGCGTCAGTTCCAATAGATCCTGCCGACGCAATACATCCAGATAGGCCCCAATCGCCTGCAAACTGGTTCGTTCGGAAATATCGGTTACCGCAAAACCCGCTGAATCAGCAGAAGCGGTAGTACGGTCAACTTCGCTTTTGGTATAAAACCCATCGTACAACATTTGCTTGGCTGTAATGCCAGCCTCACCACGAGTCAGTGTTTCGCTTCCCGGGCGTGTAGCAGGATTTTTGGTATATTCACGCCCATACCCCAAATTCAGGTCAACTTGCGGAGCGTAACCGGCACGGGCTTGATCAATCGTTTTATCAACACTCAGTCGTCGATTGGCTTCGGCCAGAATTTCCGGATTACTCTGTATCGTCTGCTCAACTGCCTGAACCAAAGTCTGTGCCATAAGTGGCGCGTGAAATACCGTCAAGCCGGTAATGAAGGAAGTACAAAGCGCCAGTAATTTAAAGTTTTTGTTCATTTATCCAACACTCCATCAGCGAACGTCGATTTCAACACGTCGATTCCTTGCCTCAGCAACTTCATCGGCTGTTTCAATGAACAACTCTGATTCGCCCATGCCTTTAGTGGTAATAATATTTTCGGGTATACCCCGACGGATAAGCTCTTGCCGAACTCGTTGCGCGCGACGTTCTGACAAACCTATATTGTATTTTTCAGCGCCCATAGTATCAGTATGTCCGATTACAATCGCCTCAGCAATTTGGCGGGATTTTATTTCATCAAACACTTTTTGAGCAGCTCTTTCTGATTCCGGGGTAAACGTGCTCGTATCAAAAATAAAATATAAACGAGCTCGATATGGTTCTGCGGGTAAGGCCGCCATCGCTGGCGCCATAACAGGATCTGGTTCAACCGGTTTGGCGCAGAAAGGTGATTCTCCCTCTGCCAGCTCCAGTGGCGCTTCAATCTGCTGTCGAATTTCAGAGGTGGGCGTTTCAGGCCCAAATGAATTGACCGCACTACTGTATCCGCTACACCCTGAAATCATTGCGTAAATGAACAGTAAACATAAGGTTCGAAATATATTTGTCAGCATCATGGCGCTTCTTTAATGAGTTGATTAACTTTTACGGATAATGTTGAACATGAAGCCGCCAGCATCGTGGTTGGAGTATGCACTTTAATGGCATCAAGGTTTTTTGCCGTTAATTTCCCTCCCACTAATGCGAGTGTTCCATTTTCTACAGATAAATCTGCCAGTCCCCTTTGGGTGACGTTATCAAACTGATAAACATCAATTGAGAACAGGGTATTTGGACCTGCACCCAAGCGGGTATCGTCGCTAAACAAAATCCCCACACTACTATCGCTGTCTGTTTGCAGTTTGTCAGCAATGTGGATTTCATCGCCCAAAACAACCTTAACCGGTTCACCCGCTCGGATCAGTTGTACGTTTCCCACTAATGTCTTTACGACTCCTACACTTTGCGCGTGCAATGCCGACGAAAATAGCAGTGAGCATGAAAATAGAGTTAACGCTATTTTTTTTGACAACATCATTCTTTAACCATCCATTGGTCAAACCAGTTTGAGTTTTCAGCTAAAGCTTATGGCGAAACAAATCCCATTAATTTTATTGCTCAGCCTTGTATGCGGCCTATGGCTCGAAAGGCTATCGCCAACACTATGTGAACTCTGTCACATTTTTTAAGATTTGAACACATTCTAACAACAAAAATTAGCTTTGGATTTACTTGTTAATGTTGCGGCATCTTCTTATCTAGCAAAAAATAACTCTTTTGATTTGACTGCAACCAAATTGATCGGCATTAATAGACGCAGGGTGAAGAAAATACAATAAACAAATGTAGCTATAACGTTGGGAATGACTGAAAGCGATGTCCCACCGCTCGATCTATACATTAAAGATTGAACTTTGCTTCAGTCTTTTTTCAACTCCATTTCAATTGAATTAAGGAAATATGTATGAAAATTACAGCAGCATTTTTATCGTTATTTTTTATCTTCGGCTTATCGGCCTGCAACACCATCGAAGGTGCAGGTAAAGATGTAGAGGCAGCAGGCAGTGCAGTAGAAGAATCAGCAAGAGAAAATAAAAACTACTAGGTTTTGTATAATGATAAAGCCCGGCTGACACTTAAAGTTAGCCGGGCTTTTTTTATGATTGCTGATTAATGCTTCAGAATAACGTACAGGGCGTGAATAATGCCTGGAATGAACCCCAGCAGTGTGAGCAAGATACTTAACCAGAAATGCCCTTTAAAGCCAACTTCCAGAAATACCCCTAAAGGCGGAAGTAAAATAGCAAACAGAATTTTGATTGGATCGGTCGCGGTAAAAGCCATTGTGTTTCCTTTGATTTGCTTTGTTGATTACTCCATTGGGTTTAATTATAGACACACTTCAGTAATCCACCTTAACCTGTGTTTAATCAAAGCATAAACGACTTCCCACCTGGCTGTTGCTTAACCTATCGTGATCAGATTTGTCTCTGACAAATAAATGAAGGATTACCCCGTGAATGAACCTGAAGAAACACAAAAGCCTTCACTAGATGATGAAACTCTGGCACTGGCGCAACAGCTGTTTGACCTGGCCCGCCAGGGTAATGTCGAAGTATTAAGAAAACCGCTGGAACTGGGCTTGGCTCCCAATATTCGTGACAGAAATGGCAACAGCCTGTTAATGCTGGCCGCCTATAATGGGCATGAAACGATGACCCGACTTTTACTACAACACGGTGCCGATCCGGAACTGGCTAATTTACGTCACCAAACACCGCTGGCAGGTGTCGCTTTTAAAGGATATGTAAATATTGCTCGAATACTGATAGAACATGGTGCTGATGTTAATGCCACCACCCCAGATGGAAAAACATCTCTGATGTTTGCAGCTATGTTCAATCAAACAGCAATGATGGAATTATTACTCTCTCATGGTGCTAATGCTGATTTACAGTCCGCCGATGGCATGACAGCAATGAGTCTGGCGCAATCAATGAATGCTCAGGACAGTATTCGACTATTGTCCAATCGTTAGCCTTGCTCGTTCGTATAACTTTTTCTTATACGCTTCATAAAAACATCTAACTTCTTTTTATCAAAAAAATATGCCTAAACTGCCTATGGTTTATATTCAGGCAAGGTCGATGCTGGCTAAAATCAGTTTCAGCTCGAGTCCTGCTTCAAAAACCCTCTGATTTGCAAAATAAAAAGGTAGGCTTATGGCGTTAATATCAATGCGACAACTGCTGGATTATGCTGCTGAACACCAGTTCGCGATTCCGGCTTTTAATGTCAGCAATATGGAGCAGGTCCAGGCTATTATGCAGGCAGCTGACGCTGTCGACAGTCCTGTTATTCTGCAGGGATCGGCCGGTTCCCGCTCCTATGCCGGTGAACCCTTTCTGCGCCATTTGATTCTTGCTGCGATAGAACAATATCCACATCTGCCTGTGGTGATGCATCAGGATCATGGATCCGAGCCTGCAGTCTGTGCACGCTCTATCCAATCCGGCTTTAGCTCAGTGATGATGGATGGCTCTTTGATGAGCGATATGAAAACACCTTCGTCTTTTGACTATAACGTCGATGTTACCCGAAGAGTGGTTGAAATGGCGCATGCCTGTGGTGTTTCTGTGGAAGGCGAACTTGGCTGTCTGGGTTCCCTGGAAACTGGCATGATGGGTGAAGAAGATGGCCATGGTTCTGATGACAAACTGGATCACAGTCAGTTATTGACTGATCCGGATGAAGCTGTTGAATTCATCAGACAAACGCATGTCGATGCGCTGGCTGTTGCCATCGGTACCAGCCATGGTGCCTATAAATTCAGCAAGCCACCAACAGCTGATGTTTTAGCCATCAGTCATCTGCAAAAGCTTCAACAACGCCTGCCAAATACGCATTTTGTCATGCATGGTTCCAGTTCAGTCCCGCAGGACTGGCTGCAAATCATTAATAATTATGGTGGTGATATTGCTCAAACCTATGGTGTGCCGGTTGAAGAGATCGTCTCAGGCATTAAATTTGGCGTACGCAAAGTCAATATTGATACCGATTTACGTATGGCCACCACTGGTGCAATTCGACAGTATCTGGGCCAGCCGGAATATGCCAGCGATTTTGACCCCCGTAAATTCTATAAAGCCGCTACCACGGCAATGCAGGCTATCTGCCAATCCCGCTATGAAGCTTTCGGTAGTGCCGGGCATGCCAGCAAAATCAAAGTGATTTCACTGGAAAAAATGGTGAAACGTTATGCCTCCGGAGAGCTTTCCCCAAAAGGTATCTGATTTCTCTCGGTAACAAATCTCTGCCTTTTTACTTTGGCATTGGCAGTAAATGGCGTAACCGTTTTTTAAGGATAACAACCATGAAGCCACATATCAGCTTGACCCAATTTATCATTGAGCAACAACGCAGCATTCCCAACGCATCTGGTGATTTCACCATGTTACTGAGTGATATTGCCAGTGCTTGCAAGCGTATTGCACATGCCGTCAGCCGTGGTGCAATGACGGGTCAGCTTGGCAGTGCCGAGAGTGAAAATGTGCAAGGTGAAACTCAAAAACAATTGGACATTATTACCAACGACATCATGGTTGATGCGCTGGAGTGGACCGGCCACCTGAGTGGCATGGTCTCTGAAGAAATCGATGAGCCGATTGCCATACCCGGGCATTTCCCCAAGGGAAAATATCTTGCTCTGTTTGATCCGTTGGATGGATCCTCGAATATTGATATCAACCTGACCGTGGGCACTATCTTTTCAATATTAAAGGGTCGCGAAGGCTGTAATGCCAGCCTGGAAGATTTTCTCCAATCAGGCAGCCAGCAGGTGTGTGCGGGTTTTGTATTATATGGTCCTTCAACCCTGATGATTCTGACTACTGGACATGGCGTTAATGGCTTTACGCTGGATCCGGATATCGGGGAATTCGTGCTGACCCATCGCAATATGACCATTCCCGAAGATTCGCAGGAATTTGCCATCAATATGTCCAACCAGCGTTTCTGGGAAGCATCTGTGCAACGTTACATTGATGAATGCATGCAAGGCCGGCAAGGTCCCCGCGGCAAGGATTTTAATATGCGCTGGGTCGCTTCCATGGTCGCTGAGGCTTATCGAATTCTGACCCGTGGCGGCATCTTCCTTTACCCGCTTGATCAGCGTGAGCCAGATAAAGGCGGCAAATTGCGGTTGATGTATGAAGCCAATCCCATTGGCTTTATTATTGAGCAGGCCGGAGGTCTTTGCTCAACGGGTCGACAACGTATTCTGGATATTCAGCCTGAGAGTATTCATCAACGTGTACCAGTCATTCTCGGCTCAAAAAATGAAGTTGAACGGGTGATTGATTACCATCTGCAAAAGTAAACAGAACCATTGTTCAAAATCGTTTTATCTAAGGTGTAAACATTATGCGTAAACCACTGGTGGCCGGAAATTGGAAAATGAACAATCCAACCGAAAGCCCGCGAACATTACTCCAGAATATTTTACACAGCGCCCATATGCTCGACAGCATCCTGTCCAGCAGTGAGAACGCTTTACCAATAGATATCGCTCTGTTTCCGCCATCGGTGTATCTCAGAGAAGCACAGGAAGTCCTGTCCGGTTCCAGACTTCAATGGGGCACCCAAAATGTCTCAGCCTACGATGAAGGGCCTTATACCGGTGAGATTTCGGCTTCAATGATTAAAGGCTTTGGTTGTCACTACGTTTTAATTGGCCACTCGGAACGTCGTTGCCTGTATGAAAAGTTGGAACTCGATCAGTATGTTTTAGATCAGATCGTCGCTGAAAAGTATGCCCAGGCAATCAACAATGATCTCACCCCGATTATCTGTATTGGCGAAACCGAAGATGACTATGAGTCAGGCAAAACAGAAGAAGTGATTGCTCGCTTACTGGATGTTTTAATTGCTCATAAAGGTCCAAAAGCATTAGCCAATGTTGTGCTGGCCTATGAACCTGTCTGGGCTATCGGCTCCGGCAAATCCGCTACCCCGGAATGGGCTCAGAGTGTACACAGCTTTATGCGCCAACGAATTGCCAGACATGATGTAGCCAGCAGTGAAACTGTTCGAATTATTTATGGTGGTAGCGTTAAAGCCCATAATGCTGCAGCAATCTTCTGCCAAGCAGATGTTGACGGAGGCCTTATCGGTGGCGCCTCACTCGACGCTGAGCAATTTATTCAAATCTGCTTTGCCGCGACTCAATCCTACACTTGCCAGCCCGGCCATATTAGCATCCAATCAATAAAAAAGCCTTAGCGCTAAAATTAACGCTAAGGCTTTGATTTAATTGGTGGGCCCACCAGGACTCGAACCTGGGACCAAGGGATTATGAGAATTATGGGCCTAAACTTGAAATTCTTTGATAGTCTTTTAATATCATTCACTTAACTAATTTTCGCACGTATTCGAGTTTGACATTTTTTGCATAAAATCGCTATTATTTGAGCGCTACTGTCTACATAGTGTCTACATGGGGCCCAAAGGGATTTTTTACAAAGACTAGGATTCAAACAAGTGCAAAAACCTTCATACATAAGCCATATCATATTGTTTTTAAATACAAATATCTCATGTAGACACACATGAGGATCACAAAATCATTTGTAGACAAGACGCTTCCACCCACGCCAAAACCTGGTCAAGTGTCTACACAGAGCTTCTATCGAGACGATTCTATTCCTGGGTTTGCTCTGAGAATTACCAGTAATGGGGCTAAATCCTTCATCATTGAAAAACGCATTAATGGCCGTGTTAAACGCATTACGTTGGGTCGCTACGGTAATTTAACCGTTGAACAAGCACGTACCCAAGCGATGAACATTTTAGGGCAAGTCGCCACAGGCAGAGATCCCCTATCAGAAAAAAGAGAAAAGAATGCTCGTTCAATTACCTTGATAGAAGTCTTTCGAGATTACTTAGCCACTCGTAAAGATCTCAGTGATAGCACTATTCATGATTACACCCGACACATAAATGCATCATTTGCTGATTGGCAGACAAAACCCATTGCTGAAATTACTAAAGATATGGTGGAAAAACGGCATAGAGAGTTAGGCAAAAAAAGCCATGCTAGAGCTGACGGATCTATGAGAGTTTTAAAAGCTTTTATCAACCATGCCAAAAACAAATTTGAAGATGCGAATGGTAACCCGATCATTTTGGTTAATCCGGTTGAACGCCTGAGCCAAATTCGAGCCTGGTACAAAGTTGAGAGACGTAAAACGCTTATTAAAGCTCATCAGCTATCGGCCTGGTATCAAGCCACGCTTCAACTAAACTATGAAACAACCAGAGATTATCTTCATTTTCTGTTGTTTACTGGCCTAAGACGCTCAGAAGCAGCAAAACTACAATGGCATCAAATTGATTTTGAAGACCTGACATTCACCATTGAAGAAACGAAGAATGGAGAAGCTCACACGCTCCCCTTATCTGATTTTTTAGAGGCATTACTTCGAAGAAGATACGAATCCAGACAAGGTTATTATGTATTTCCAAGTGACTCGAAAACTGGTTACATTCAAGATCCGCGTAAGTCTTTACTTCGCGTTTCTGAATTGTCAGGAGTAGACTTTACACTTCACGACCTTAGAAGAACGTTCCTTACGATTGCAGAAAGTATCGATATTCCTGCCTATGCTTTGAAACGATTAGTCAATCATAAAGATCCAAGAGATGTTACAGCAGGCTATATAATCAGTAATGTTGATAGACTAAGAGAGCCAATGCAAAAAATAACTGACTCACTCTTATCATTCATGAATAATAACCAGAATGGAAACCAAAAAAGAGGGATCTCTGATGACTTTTGATATTGCTTTTTACTCACTTCTAATTGGAATTGTTGGTTCGGTATTGGCTAAATATATTTCCCCGCCTATAGAGAAGCTATTGAGTAACCAATTTAAAAAGCTCAGAGGTAGGTTTATTGCTAAAAAGGAATTGAGAACACGACTAATTGAAGAAATTGCTTCTGATGGCACGCTTCTCCAATTGGCAGCCATGCGATCCTACTTCATAGATATGTTTTTTATGCTCGCATTCATCGCATATCTAGCACTCCCTCCGCTTAGTTTGGCTAACATGGTTGGCTCTCTTGGTTTTGGATTTATGGCTATGGCTGCGGCATATAAGGGTGGGAAATTACGCAAATTAGTAAATGAAGCAAAAAAACAATACCAAAAAAACCTTCAGGAAAGTAAGCAAGCTAATACAAATGTACAATCATGAATCCTTCATTAGAAGATCCTTTCCTAAACATTTTGTTCTTCTAAATTTTTGAGTGTTCTTCCAGAATCATCACACCAGTGATTTCGACCATTAATAGAATAGCCAACAATGACTGCCGCAGCTTGTGAAGGGCTAGTAAAAAGTTGATTCGAAGTAAAAATTAGTTTTCCGCCGTGTTCAGTAATTATTCCCGAAGAAACTAGCTCATCTCTAAGTTTTTTATAGCCATTACCAAGACTTTCTCTAGTATTACTGGATAACTGCGACCCTTTTAAGACAACAATTCCCTCATCACTAATTTCTGCGAAAGCTAATATTCCAGAAACATTCAATCTAAGTTTTAAATTCAAAATATCTTGCTCAGGCTTGGGAATAACAACTTGCTGAGCTTCATTTTCATGTCCTGCGGGAGCTTCGAGGACTTTGTGGCCAACCACTCCAAGCAGTGTTCGTAAATTACCGATAAATTCTTCCATCGAATCCCTATCACCACGAGGTAAAACTGGCAGTTGTGGGCCGTTTCCATTTTGAAGCACATATCGATTCGCTGATTTCGCAAGACTAAGCAACCTTGATTCGAGGTATTTCACATGAGCCTTAGTCAGATTTTCATCTTTGCTCGTGAAAAAAACTATTTCGTTCCAGAAGTCTTTATTAAGCGCATGGTTTTGTAGCCTGTCGTATACATTTTCAGCTTCTCCAATATATGCAGCCTGTCTACCTGATTCTTCGTCCACACCGAATAAGAAATAAACACCAGGCTTTTTAGATTCAGGCCACTCACTAAGCGTTTTAATTTGCGTTCTAGGAGATGAAATCGCTTGTCCTGTCCAATTCACAATCTCAGCATGCTTTATCCCCGTGATCGCACCATCGTCCAAATAAATTCTGATAGTACGTCCAATACCCATATTTTCTTCCTAGTGTCGAATTACTGCATATTATGCATTGTGCTAGTAGATCCCATTTTGCGCAAAAACATTTTCAAAATGGTCAAAAATTAACCAAAAATAAAAATAATTCCCTTATAAGAGATTTGAAAAATAACTGTTGGATCTAGTTGTTTTTCGATTGAGGATGTTTCCGTCAGTTTAATTCACACGGAGATAACCAGATGACAAATGAACAACTTTTAAATTCACAACAAGCAGCAGACTATTTAGGTGTTAGTAGAGCATTCTTAGAAAGGGATAGATGGGCAGGAGCAAAAATACCGTTTATTAAAATTGGAAGTAGAGCTGTTAGGTATCGTCAAAGCGATCTTGAAAGCTACGTTGAACAACAAGTTCGTTTATCTACCTCTCATCAAGGAGGTAAATAACTGTGCAGACCATGTTTCTTCATGAAATGAATGAAAGCCTGTTTAAGAAAGCTATAAACAAGCTACTTTGCTCATTTTTTCGAGTTGCTTATAAGCAAAATTTTCTTATAAGGGATTATTCCTCTTTAAAAGGGGGTATTTGTTATGCATTCCTTTAAAGAAAAGTCAGATGAATTTCCTTATATGGACTGGGGTGAACCTAATCCTATAGTGACCACGACACCCAGCGTGATGAGCATGACGGAAGAGCTTATGCCTGACGCTTTGAAAGATTGGTTAGTCGATGTGAGTCACAGAATGCAGACACCTGCAGATTTTTCAACAATATCAGCCCTAGTTATTTTTAGTTCAGTAATTGGTTCCGGCTGCGGCATTAGACCAAAACAAGAGGATGATTGGGAGGTGATCCCAAATCTATGGGGTACATGTATTGGACAGCCTTCTGTTGTGCTCAAAACACCAAGTATGCAAGAAGCCTTGCGGATGCTTGAAAACCTACAAGCTAAACATGGTGAAAAATTTGAAAATGAGAAAGGCTTTTATAAGGCTGAAGAACTACAGAGGGAATTTGAAATAAAAGATATTGAAAAAAGAATTCAGAAGCTTTCTAAGGGAAACGGCGTCACCGGTACGGTAGATGCTGATGCAATGGCTGTATTAAAACATGATTATGCTGAAATTTATAAACAGTCTCAAGAACCACCTAAGAGGCGACTATTTAAGGCAAATGAAACCACCATTCAGGGCATGACCCTTATTCAGAAGCAAAATGAACGCGGTTTATTGGTTTTTAGAGATGAATTAACTGCTCTGCTTGTAAGATGGGATCGCGAAGAGCATGCAGATGAAAGGGCATATTTTCTAGAAGGCTGGAACGGAAATGGCAGTTACACCGACGTGAAAATTTCCAGGGGACTTACTGAGGTAAGCAATATTTGTATTAGCTTACTCGGAGGCATTCAGCCTGACAAACTTAAACGATACCTGTATCAAGCAACCCAAGGGAATAATGATGGGCTTTTACAGCGCCTTCAGCTAGCAGTATGGCCGGAATTACCTAAAACATGGATACTTGTCGATAGAAAACCTTATAAAGCAGCTAAGGATAAAGTACAGGACATTCTTGAAAAACTTTCTGAAATCAATTTTAGAGACCTTGGAGCATGGGCTGACGATGATGAAAGTAGACCGTATTTTCGTTTTGATATAGAGGCACAATCTGTATTTAACAAATGGTTAACTCGCTTACAAACAGAAAAAATTGCTAATGAAGATAATCCTTTAATGCAAGAGCATTTTGGAAAATACCGTTCTTTAATGCCCGCCTTAGCTCTTGTATTTCATTGCATAGATTGCATCGATAAGGGGTTTAAGGGCTCTATCAAATCAGCCACAGCTGAACTTGCTATTAATGTGTGTGAGTATTTAGAAACTCATGCAAGAAAAATATATGCAGTAGCTGAAAAGCCTGAAGTAGCTGCAGCAATTAAGTTGTGTGGCAAGATCAAAGATAAAGCTTTACCCAGCCCATTTACTGCAAAAAATGTATATAACAAAGGTTGGTTTGGATTAAAAGACAGAGAAGAGGTTGAAGGTGCTTGCCAGATATTAATAGAAAATAACTGGATTGCGATTGAAGTTCGTGAAACGAGTCAGCAAGGTGGCAGACGACCTCTACCATATTACAAAATTAATCCTGTATTTTTATAACCGACTCGAACGGGCCATCTAAACCATCAATACTTATTTAGGAGGTTTAGATGGTTTTTTTTGTCATCTTAGAGAATATTTTGTTCGATTTTCTTAACAACTATTTTCAATGAATCATTAAATTCACGAAAATCCTTCGCATGGTGTGCTCTCCTATGACAATTAGGGCAGAGTCCAATGACGTTAATAGGATGATCTGGTCCTCCATCAGCGAGCCTATGCAGGTGATGACATTCAATATATGGACCTTTTTTGGTATGGAAAGGAGATGGCATAGTACACCCTTCACACAAACCATTTGACCTTCTACTGACATACAATTTTAAAGCTTTTGAACGGTAATATGCTGATTGCCGCTTTTCTGATTTACTAGCCGCTTCATATGGTTTTTGTAGTGCTGCATCTCTGAGCTCTTTAAGAGATTTTTCTCTTAGGTCACTCGGGGACCATTCCTTTTTATTTACTACTTTTCTAGGGGTTTCAAAAGGAGTCGAGTCTATATCTAAGTGAAAAATTATGGCTTTTCTATCATGGCCAAATTTATTTGGTCTGGCTTCTTCGTGGTAGCCTAGACACTCTGCTTGTCCTAAATATCTCACATACGCTTTTCTAGTATATTCGAAGACATGTATGACTTTTTTATCTTGTATGTGCGAAAGTATGGCGAGATTAACGCCCTTCATTTGCATATCGCTTACTTGCCCCTCACCGGTATACCAAAAAGTGCCATCAGGCCGGTATTCATCAATGTAGCCGTTCTCTTCGCCCTCAGATGTGAATAAGAATATTAGATTATGCTCTTTAGGCGTTGAAATTCCACCTTGAGATTGCCCTTTGTAAACTCCGTGAATTTCTGACTTACGGTGATACTCTTTGCCAATTATGAACATATTTATCTCATTAAGCTTTGAGGGTTTAGATTTAAAATTTGATCAGTGGTAAGATTTTTCTAAAATAATTAAGTTTTAAAACGGCGTTATTTTAAGAGCTTGAAATTATATTTAAATTTACTCCCGTGGTTTCCTTGATATAAGTCTCGCCGGCCCCAAGAATTGACAATATGCTTTCTGAAAAACTTATAAAAGAAAATGCTGGCTGGACGATTGTTATCTCATAATTAGTTTTTAGCAGTCTAACTTTTTTTCTTAAAAGGACCAGCAGCTCCATGTCACCTTTGTTTATTCTTGATTTTTTCCCTTTTGACAGCCGGTGCTTCTCTCTATCTAGCAATCTCTCAATTAACTTTTCATTTGAATGTATCCACCTAACACTTTTAATTGCTTGTCCTGTTACTTCATAAGCATCTTTAACTCTGGCGCCAGGTGATGCAACACCATCTTTTTTTGGACAGAACTTACAATGGTATAAATGAATAATAATTTCTTCATTTGAATCTTTTATTGCCACGATATCGGCAACCTCACCGGCATCATCATCATCAAAAATCAGATCATAATCGTCCCAAATTTTAGTGATAGTGTAGTTTTGTATAGAATCTTTTCTCCTCTCCTCTCCTTGTGATTCCACTGAGATATCTACCCCGCTCCAATCCCATACTTCTATTTTGTTTTTATCATATGGGTAAAGATAGTTTTCATCACAAAAATGCCTGTAAGCTCCCTCTATTATTGATGTATCACTTAGAAAAATTGAGGGGGGATGATCATTAAAAAACTCGTCAAGATCGATTTCTATATTCTTTATAATGATTTTTACGGATCGAGCACTTTCATTGATGACTTTATATTCACCGTTATTATGGAAATATTGGCAAAACTTGAGTTCTTCATTTTCATTAGTAAGGAAAAAATTTAATGAATTTCCAGATGTTTGATTGCTCTGGATTCTCAACTCAAACTCAATAAAAGGTTGAACAAGGCCATCAACTACAATTTCTAAACGTCCTTCATTAGCTCTTAGAAGTGTGTCAGGCCAATCTATATTTATGATGGGTATTGCAGGGAGTGTTTTTATCGTTTCAGACTGCATTGCAGTTTTCAGAATTTCATTAGTATTTATTGATTCATCTAAGACTTTTTTTCCGATACGTTTACACCATTCAATCCAAACATTTATAGATTTGGATTCCATCGCCCAAACTTTCCCTTTATGTGAACAACCAACAGTCACTAAAGCTCCTCCCTCAAATCCTTTTGCAAAAAGATTAGACTTCCTTGCTCTTCGAGTTTCCAATTGAGAAAGTGCTTCTTTCAAATCCGATCCGCTATACATAACGTATCTGAGCTCTCTTCTATCTCTGTTCAAACCAATATTTTGAAAATTAATCCTTTTTAAACCATGAAAAACTCTAAATACCGAGTCACCTGATATCAGAGTTGCTCCCTTAGCAACTGTACTAATTAGTTTTTTTGTTATCCCATCCTTTGAAGATGAATGTACAAACAACAAATCCTTTTCTTTGTCATGAAATAAGACATAGAGATCTAGTGAAATGTCTTTTAGATCCTGTGAATGAGTCCATGCGACTTGAGCTTTACTTCTTGCTAAGATAATTAAAACATCACGCTTATCATTAAGGGCACTATCCAAAATCTCTGAACTCATTGACACAACTTCGCAAAGCTTTTCAGGTAACCATCTTTCTTTGATATTTTTGTATATGACGGTACTTATTTTTGGGTGCAGACCTATATCAACTAACTTGAGTGAGGATTCATCAAACTGATATCTGAAATCTTGAAAAGACTGGGCGTCGCTTATTTTTCTTGTTCCAATATCTCTTATTAATGTGTTCCAATCAGCATCTTGGTTATAAAGTTCTTCAAGCGCCTCAGAAACTCTGACATCAGCAATATTAGTTATAAATTTTGCATTACCTAAATTCTTTCCACTTGTCCGAGTGAACCTTCCAGCAAATTGTAAGGTTATATTTATACTTTTATGTGTACTGTGAAGAGCGGCTATTTTTAATTCAGGTAGGTCGAATCCTTCCCCAAACATATCTACGCAAACAATTATCTGATGTGCTCCTGCAAGAATACTTTCAAGCACTTCTTTTTTATTTTTCATTGAGCTGTATACAAGAACCGGATTATGTTCAGGATATTCTTGATAAATCTTAAATACTTCCTTCGCTTTTTTAATTGTTCCTGCTCTGGCCATGAGGATATGGGTATATTCTAACTCAAGGTCATTTTTAAGAATTTCAACAGCTTTATCTGCTATGACTTTGTCAGCATTTTCTTCAATAAACTCTTTAACTGGATGAAACTCTATCTCCTTGAAATAACCTTCTTCCTGTGCCCTTTGAATGGGATAGTTGAAAATCATTTTGCCATCCACAGGTTTATTGTCAGACCTGTATGGTGTTGCAGTAAATTGCAATACAGACTTTTCAATAAAACATTCTTTTACCCTATTCCATGTTTTTGCTGTTATGTGATGAGCCTCATCAACAATCAAGTGTGAGCAAGCTCCTGCGATTTCTTGAAGATTTTTTTGAGAAAACTGATCCAGAACTTGTGCTGTAGCGACAATGACGTTCACATCTCTTAAAAAATGTAACCCCAGAACAGCATCAAACCCCTGATTAAGTGATAAAACTTTGGGATTGAGAGTGGTCTCTCCAACTAAACCCAAACTTCTCAACAAACCTAGATTTATGAATTTTTTAGCTGTCTGAGTTCTTAGAGCATCTGAGGGCACAACTACCAAAGTACGTTCAAACTTACCTGCAATAACTATTGATAATATTGTTTCCGTTTTCCCAGTACCTGTCGGCATAACTATGGTTGCAGGCATAGTTCTATCAGAGAATAAATGTCCTAATGTGGCGTGAAGAGCGCCTATCTGTGGAGGCCTAAGACCAAGCTGTCCAGTAATTTTATCTTCTACTAAATATTTAAATGAACTATTTATCCAACTATTAAATATATTTTCGTGTGTCTGCACATGTTCTGGCTCAGCCTCAGTAATTGGTTGGTAATCGATAACGCTTCGGCCAATTTTATTTTGTATCTTGTCCATAAGACTCTTTTCCTTACCAGTAACACTAGAGATTTTGCTTCTATTGTTTAAGAACTTGTATAGAGGGGAGATTATCACTATTGATGAAATAAGTAACCTTACGCAAACCGAATGGTATTTCTGTCTACATAGTGTCTACATGGGATGAAAACAAAAAAGCCTTAGCGCTAAAAATAACGCTAAGGCTTTGATTTAATTGGTGGGCCCACCAGGACTCGAACCTGGGACCAAGGGATTATGAGTCCCCTGCTCTAACCAACTGAGCTATAGGCCCGATTTTGTAATCAGCTATCTGAGTCGAGGAAGCTTCTCAGTTGATCCGAGCGTGATGGGTGACGCAGTTTACGTAACGCCTTGGCTTCGATCTGACGGATACGCTCACGGGTAACATCAAATTGTTTACCGACTTCTTCCAGTGTGTGGTCGGTATTCATATCAATACCAAACCGCATACGCAATACTTTGGCTTCTCGCTCGGTCAGACCGTTCAGAACGCCCTGAGTGGCTTCTCTGAGGCCTTCGATGATAGCGGAGTCTGCTGGTGACATCACGTTGATATCTTCAACGAAATCGCCCAGATGTGAATCTTCATCATCACCAATTGGTGTTTCCATCGAAATCGGTTCTTTGGAGATCTTCAGCACTTTACGGACTTTGTCTTCCGGCATTTCCACGCGTTCTGCCAGCTCATCAGGAGTTGGCTCACGTCCCATTTCCTGCAACATCTGACGGGCAACACGATTGAGTTTGTTGATAGTTTCAATCATGTGTACCGGAATACGAATAGTACGCGCCTGGTCGGCAATAGAACGGGTAATTGCCTGACGAATCCACCATGTTGCATAGGTAGAGAATTTGTAACCACGCTGATATTCAAATTTATCGACTGCTTTCATCAGACCGATATTGCCTTCCTGAATCAAATCGAGGAATTGCAGACCACGGTTAGTGTATTTTTTGGCAATAGAGATAACTAAACGCAAGTTGGCTTCGACCATTTCCTTCTTGGCACGACGCGCTTTGGCTTCAGCAATCGACATTTGACGGCTGATTTCTTTTATCTCTGAAATATCCAAGCCACGTTGTTCTGAAATTTCGGCCAATTTTGTTTGTGCCGCCAGAATTTCATCCAGATTTTTCTTAATGGTGGACGAATAATGTTTTTTGGCGCGAACAAATTTATCTGACCATTCGAGGTTGCTCTCATTACCCTGGAAGGCATCAATGAAATCACGGCGATTCATTCCTGCCTGCTGAACGACGATGTCCATGATAATTTTTTCTTGTTTACGTACTTCGGCAATGGTTTCTGCCATTAAATCGTTCAGGAAAATCAGCGTTTTTGGTGTTAACTTGAATTCCATGAACAGGTTACTGGCCTGTTCACGCGCTTCAATCATGGCATCGCCTTCGGCTACCAGGACATTATTGTAGGCTTCGCGTAACGCGGTAAAACGGGCACGGGCTTCTTCCGGGTCAATTTCACCAGAATCATCTTCGTCATCGCTTACACCATCAACATCATCGTCGTCATCGCTATCACTGTCAGAGTCATCAGTATCTGTGCTGCTGGTCACATCATCGTCATCGTCATCCTCGGCAACGAGTTCGTCAGGAGCCACGAAACCACGAATCAGCTCATTCAGTCGCATTTCGCCCGCTTCTACAGCATCATAAAATTCAAGGAATGATGAAATAACGGGTGGATAGGTGGACAGCATTAACAGGCTTTCGCGCAAGCCAGCTTCAATGCGTTTTGCAATGACAATTTCACCTTCGCGGGTTAATAATTCAACAGAGCCCATTTCGCGCATGTACATGCGTACAGGGTCAGTAGTACGACCAAACTCTCCATCTGAACTTGCCAGAACGGCAGCCGCTTCATCATCAGAGACTTCATCATTTGATGAAACTGCCTCGGCAAGGCGCTCCATCTCATCGGTATCCATGCCATCTTCATGAACCATGATACCCAGATCACTAAACATACTGACGATGTCTTCGACCTGATCCGCATCGACCAAATCTTCTGGAAGGTGGTCATTGATCTCGCCGTAAGTGAGATAACCGCGCTCCTTTCCAAGGGCGATAAGTTCTTTAACGCGTGATTGCTGATCTTTCATTCGGCCTCTTTATGCATGGTGACGCTGTTTTTGGCGGTAACACTATATTATAGTGAAAGCACTTCGTTATTGCATCATTTTTGATTACAGAACACTTACTTAAAGGATTTTACTTCCATTTTTTCGGCCTCAGTTAATTGACTAAGCGGCTTACTCATCAGATAAGTTAAACGTTCATCTCTTGCTTGCTTGTTTAGACGACTCACAATCCCAATGAGTTCATGCTCCAGTTGTTCTGGCGACAAATTCAGCGGTTGCATTGCAAGTTTTTCCAGATATGGGGCTTGTTGAGTTTCTCGCCAACGCTCCAAAAGCTGTGCGGTTTTAAGATGGGGATGCTCACGCATGGTTTCAAGTAGCTGAATTAAAATCGCCAAACCTGGCATATCCAGCTGATGCAAATTATCTGTATCCGGAACAGCCTCATACAACTGTGGATGCTGTAACAGAATCATCACGGCCATACGCACAGGCGTCATATTGGCCATTGCATTTTGCTTGGCGTTTTTTGCTCGTGGTGGTGACGCAGGCTTTTCCAAGTGTTTGTTTAACGTGACAATATTGGTTTTAGCATGGTCTGCCAGCTGCTGCTCCAGCATATCGCGATACAAGCCTGCAGGGATATGTCTTAGATAGGGTTTGGCAATTTCAACCAGCCTGGCGCGGCCATCCATCGATTGACTATCCACCCGGGAAAGCAAGGTGGCAAAGAAAAATTCAGAATAACTTTGTGCCCGATCGACTAACTGATTAAAACCAGCGGCCCCCTGCTCCCTCACCATGGTATCGGGATCCTGCCCTTCAGGCAGAAACATAAATTTCAGCTCAAAATTGCCACCCAGTATTGGCATCGCATTTTCAGCCGCTCGCCAGGCGGCTTCTTTACCGGCACGATCGCCATCAAAACAAAAAACAATTTCCGGCGCGCTGCGCGTCAAAAGTCTTAAATGTTCGGATGTTGTCGCAGTACCTAATGTGGCCACCGCATTGTTAATCCCAAACTGGGCCAGGGCGATAACATCCATATAGCCTTCAACAATCAGGATTTTTTCCAATCGCCGATTGGCTTTGCGAGCCTGATACAAGCCATACAGTTCCTGGCCTTTATGAAAGATGGGCGTTTCGGGTGAGTTCAGATATTTTGGCGTGCCGTCGGCATCAATAACGCGACCACCGAAAGCGATAACGCGGCCCCGACGGTCACGGATAGGAAACATTAGTCGATCACGAAAACGATCGTAAGTACGCCCCTTGTCATTTTTAATCAGCATTCCGGCTTCGAACAGTTGATCCTGGGATTGCTGATTATTGCCAAAAGTGCGTAATACATTGTCCCAGCCGTCTGGTGCCATACCAATGTCAAAAGCGGCTACGGTTTCGGGACTGAGACCACGTTGTTGAATATAGTCCTGAAAGGGTTGGCGCTGCGGATGATTTTGCAGTTGATGAACGTAATAACGACTGACCTTATCCATCAGGTCATAAAGGTTTTGTCTGGCGGGGGTTAGTGCAGCTTGTTGTGTGACCGGGACTTGCATACCAACGGTATCGGCAAGCTCCTGAATGGCTTCCGGAAAGCTGAGTTGATCGTACTCCATCAAAAAGCCAATCGCCGTGCCGTGCGCACCACAGCCAAAACAGTGATAAAACTGTTTATCAGGACTGACTGTAAATGAGGGAGTTTTCTCGTTGTGGAATGGACAGCAGGCGTGCAGATTTTTACCGGCTTTTTTCAGCGGTACACGCGCATCGATAATATCAACGATATCGACTCGTGAGAGCAATTCGTCAATAAACTGTGGAGGGATTTGTCCGGCCATAAATCAATTATGGCCGAAGTCTGTCTTGAATGTTAACCACGTCTGAAAAAAGACCTGGCATTGCTGGCTTAAGAACTGAGCGCGGCCTTAACCTGGCTGCTCACTGCGCCCATATCAGCGCGTCCCTGAACTTTCGGACGCAACACATTCATCACCGCACCCATATCTTTCTGACTGCTAGCACCTGTCTCTTGAATTGCATCAGCGATAGCTGCCTGCAATTCTGCTTCGCTCAAGGCTGTTGGCAAGAATTCTTCAATAATCGCCAATTCAGCTTTTTCGATAACGGCTAAGTCATCACGGCCAGCTTGCTCAAACTGCGATAAGGCATCTTTGCGTTGCTTAGTCATTTTGGTCAGCACAACGATAATGTCATCATCTGACATATCCTGGCGATTATCGACTTCAACTTGCTTGATGGCAGCGGTAATTTGTCGCAATGTGCCAAGACGATCTTTGTCTTTGGCTCGCATTGCGTCTTTTACGCTATCTTGAATTCGAGCTTTGAGTGGACTGGCTTCTTGAGGCATTAGAATAAGATTCTAATCAGCAATTAGTACATGCGAACGCGGCTAGCGTTTTCACGAGACAGTTTCTTCTGGTGACGTTTAACAGCGGCAGCTGCAGCACGTTTGCGAACAGTTGTTGGTTTTTCATAAGCTTCGCGAGCGCGAGCTTCTGCAACCGTACCTGCTTTTTCACAAGCACGTTTGAAACGACGTAAAGCTACGTCAAATGGTTCGTTTTCTTTAACCTTAACAGATGGCATTCAATACATTCCTAAACAGACAATGACGGAAAAGCCCTTAATTGTACGAGATCTATTTCGGAAAGAAAATACTAAATGCGAATTAGTTGGATGAGACCACCCCCGGCAAGGCATAATAATTGGCATTAATTTAATGCAGTCAGAATAAATTTATGCGTGTTTTAGGAATTGAATCATCTTGCGACGAAACCGGTATTGCACTTTATGATACTGAAAAAGGATTGTTAGCTCACGCACTTTTCAGTCAGATAGAAATGCATGCCGAATATGGCGGTGTGGTGCCGGAACTGGCTTCCCGCGATCATATTCAGAAAGCATTGCCCTTGATGCAGCAGGTTTTGGATGAGGCGGGTCTGCACCGTAAAGATATTGATGCAGTGGCTTATACAGCGGGTCCGGGCCTGGTAGGGGCTTTACTGGTGGGCGCGGCAATTGGCCGCAGTCTGGCCTGGGCGTTAAATATTCCAGCCTTGCCAATCAATCATATGGAAGGACACCTTTTATCGCCGTTACTGGAAGCGAATCCACCGGCATTTCCATTTGTATCTTTATTAATTTCCGGCGGCCATACCTTACTGGTTGATGTTAAGGGCGTGGGGGAATATGAATTAATGGGCGAATCCATTGATGATGCGGTGGGTGAAGCGTTTGATAAAACCGCCAAAATGTTGGGGCTGGGTTATCCGGGCGGCCCGGCCTTAGCGGCTTTAGCGGAAAAAGGACAAGAGGGCGCCCATATCTTTCCCAGACCGATGACCAATCGTCCGGGTTTGGATTTCAGTTTCAGTGGTTTGAAAACATTTGCTTTAAACACCTGGCATAACAGTGATCAGAGTGAACAGGCCAAAGCCGATATTGCGCTGGCGTTTCAAACAGCGGCGGTGGAAACCCTGGTGATTAAATGTCGCCGTGCATTAAAACAAAGTGGTCATAAGCGTTTGGTCGTGGCCGGTGGCGTCAGTGCCAATAAATCTTTGCGCGCGGCTTTAGATGCATTACCGAAAGTGCAGGTTTATTACCCGCAATTACAATTCTGTAGCGATAACGGAGCGATGATTGCATTTGCCGGTGCCATGCGCCATCAGGCGATGCTACTTGAAACCGATGCTACGTTTAATGTGCGTTCGCGTTGGCCATTAGATGAGTTAACGCCGCCAGCTTCAGCCTGACTTCTTCTCTTCACCGGCCAGCAAACGCTGGATATTGCTACGATGCCGCCATAGCAACAATAAGGCAATGAACAGAATAACCGTACGTGCAAACACCGTATCAATAAGCCATAAGCTATAAACCGGTGTCATTGCCGCAGCGGCAATGGCGGATAAAGACGAAATCCGGCTAATGGCAAAAACCAGAATCCAAGTCAGTAACGCCGCTCCAGCCAACGCAGGTGACAACGCCAGAAATGCACCTAATGCTGTTGCGACACCTTTGCCACCTTTAAACTGGAAAAAGACAGGGTATAAGTGCCCAAGAAATGCAAAGAAAGCGATTAAAGCCAGGATATCAATATCAAAGCCTAACATTCGTCCGATTAATACCGGGATGACGCCCTTTAATACATCAATAAGCAGAACCAGTGCCGCGAGCTTTTTGCTGCCCATCCGCAACACATTGGTCGCGCCGGGATTGCCTGAGCCCTGAGTTCTGGGGTCAGGTAAACCTGAGACCTTGCAAAGCATGACAGCGCTCGATAATGAGCCTATAAGGTAGGCGCCGAGCAATGCAAGCAGCGCGATGGCAGTTAATTCAGGCATGTTATGATGCGACCTTTGAAAATGTAGCGGTATTATTCAGTACCATTACCACTTTTGCCAACATTGAAGCGACATCATGGATAAAATTTTTCTAAATGATTTGAAAATTGACACGATTATCGGCATCTATGATTGGGAGCGCGAAACACTACAAACATTGCGCTTTGATTTTGAAATGGATTGGGATATCCGTAAAGCCGCTGCATCAGATGATATAACCAATACATTGGATTATGGTGCGGTTGCCAATGTCGTTGTCGAGTTTGTCAGCAATAGTCGATATCTGTTAATTGAAAGCCTGGCTGAAGAGGTCGCGCAACTTTTACTCAAGACCTTTGCCATTCCGCGACTCAAACTCACCTTAACCAAACCTGTTCAATTGCATGGTAAAAACCAGGCACAAATTGTGATTGAGCGCTCCAGCGAATGAAACAGCGACAAGGTTATCTGCTTGGTTTAGGCAGCAACATAAATCCTCAGCAAAATACCGAAAAAATGGTCATTGCGCTGCTGCAAGAGTTTAAAGAACTAAAACTAAGCCGAGTATTAAAAATCCCGCCGGTGGGCATGAATAGTCATCGGGATTTCCTCAATGCCATCGTCTTCGTTGAAACCGATTTGTCCGAGATAGAATTAAAGCGCTTCTGCAATCAAATTGAAATTAGTTTAGGTCGGGATCGGGATGATCCGTTAAGCAAAACCAAAGATCGACCAGCCGATATCGATATTCTGAAAAAGCTGAGTTTGCCAGAAGAAGCTGATATCCCGGTCAGCAGTATTACTGATGAGTATTTTCTTTACCCCATTATTCGAGAGCTGCTCAGTTATCTAACTGACACTGCAGAAGTCACGCCTCCTGCAGGCGTTTTGATACAAACGTCTGACTTACGCTTTGGAGAGACGGCGACCACCATCTACCGGGATAGTCGCACCGGTAATAAAGGGGTTCTCTAGCAAGCTTTTTATGGCGAGATAAACTGGCTCGGCACCACCTTCACGAGCAAGCGGGGTTTCAGACAACATCTTCTGTCTAGCTTCCTGTGTATGTGACTCGGTGAATAAAACGGGTCCCGGAGCCACTGAATTCACCTTGATCTGCGGAGCAAGTTTTTTTGCCGACACCAGCGTCAGGTTATGCAATCCCGCTTTGGTTGTGCCATAAATATCAAAACGCGGGGTAGGGTTTTCAACATTGATATCGGTGATATGAATAATATCGGCCGGATCATTGCCTGGTCCCTTTAACAGCTTTGATAACGCCTGATTGATCAGAAACGGCGCTAACATATGTATGGTAAAAAAATGTTGATATTGCTCCGCAGCCTCAATCAAATCATCTGCTGTCGGTGTAAATGCTGAGGCATTATGCACAATGCCTCGATAAGCCGGACTGAATTGCTGCAGTTTGTCGATAAACCCCATAATGCTGGCAGTATCCTGCAAATCCGCCTGAACAGTCTGGATGCCTAATTGTTTTAGTTTTTGGACATCATCCGTTTCAGTACGGTAATGTGCCAATACCTCATAACCATCCTGCTTTAGCCTGGAAGCGATATGAAATCCGACTCGCTTTCCGGCACCTGTTACTAAAATGGGATTATTCACTGAAATTACCGACTAAATGAAACATACCGCCAAGTTACCTGCACCTGACCCCATTGCGCAACAGCATAGCGATCAACTGTTGCAACTGATTTTTCAGACCATAGAAGACCGTAATGGTTGGCTGAGCTTTGCTGAATTTATGCAGATGGCCTTATACCAACCTGGACTCGGTTATTACAGCAATGGCTTAAGCAAGATCGGCGAAGCTGGGGATTTTATTACAGCACCGGAAATAAGCCCGTTATTTTCTATGGCGCTGGGCAATCATATTGCTGATGTGCTCAGACAAATACCGGCGGCAGATTGCCTGGAATTTGGTGCTGGCAGTGGCCAGATGGCCGTGGATCTGTTGCTCTATCTGAGTGAGATCGACTGCCTGCCAAAACATTACTACATTATTGAAGCAAGCGCTCACTTACGTGAAGTACAGCGTCAAAAAATAAATAAAATTTTTGGTGTCCAGCAAAACCGGGTTGTCTGGCTGGATCAGCTTCCCAACAAGTTTACCGGCGTTATCGTTGCCAATGAAGTCTGTGACGCGATGCCGATACATCAGGTTCTGTTTGAAAAAGATCAGCTGCATGAGATCGGGGTAGGGCTCAAAAATGCAAAGCTTGATTGGCAGACACAACCCTTAACCAATACCTATTTAAAGTCTCGTTGTGAACAAATTCATCCTTTACTGGAACAATTCCCCTATCAGACTGAAATAGCGATGCAAGCAACTGCCTGGCTTGCAACTATTGCCGATATGCTTGAACAGGGTGGCATTTATATAATTGATTATGGTTATGAGGCCAGTGATTATTTTCATCCACTGCGTCATCAGGGCATGTTGCGCTGTCACTACCATCATCAGGCACATAATGATCCGCTGATTTTAGTGGGTTTACAGGATATCACTGCTCATGTTGATTTCACTGCGCTGGCTGAAACTGCTTATGAAAAAGGACTTCAGGTAGAAGGTTATCAAAGACAGAGTGATTTCCTGCTGGCAGGTGATATTCTTAATCTTAGTCAGGATAATGCAAATCCAGCCTTTCATCAGATGCAGCAGGCTGCAGCATTAAAACGCTTATTGTTGCCACAACAGATGGGGGAATTGTTTAAAGTGCTCAGCATGGCAAAAAATGTTGAAATGCCCCGTTCAAAATCCGCTGATCTGCGTTATCGGCTTTAGGGCTTATTGATTTATTCATAGCAGTGTCTTGTCCTGAAATAAGTTGACACTTATTTCAGGACAAGACATCAGGATAGTTTATTCCTTATTTTCTTCCAGTTGCTGTTTGAGCTGTTCAAGTTGCTCAGACATTTCAAACAGGACTTCCTTGATATTGGCTACATCGTCAGTCAGATTATCTGTTTGGCGCTTGGTTCTGGCAATCTCTTCACGCATTTCCGGGGTTAATGCACCCGTATCCTGGCCTTTCCGCTCGGCTGCAGTGGCTAATACGGTTGGAATATCAATTACAACCCAGTCAGACCGTTCCGATCCATCCTCTTGATAATATGACACACCATTATCCAAAGCCACTTTGGTTGCTGGCTGAGAGTCTGATCTACGGTTACCCGGTAATAATGGATTTACCCGGCGATCAATCTCCTGGCCGGTATACTGTTCTTTATCACGGTACTCCTCATGCAGAAGACCAAAAATGATATTCAAACGGCCATTATTATCGACAAATACCCGGCCACTATTGGTTTTGCGTTCTGCCGCAATCGCACCGGCATGAACACCCAAGGTAACAAACGTAATATCTTCGTTGGGCTGGGCACGGTTTAGCCCCTGCGCTAATGTTGAACTTAAAATTTGCAGTTCACCCGGAGAAAACAAGGGGACTTGCTGAGTTCTTAATAATACGCGTTGGTTGACGTAAAGCGATGACAGTACCTCACGCATTTCGTCCTGATTTATTGGCAACGGATGCTGATTGGTACCTGGCTGATCACGCTCTACCAACCGAACGTATTGCAGATTTGATTCCCAAAGTATCGGACCACTTTGTGACATGACAACTTCATCATCATTTGATGATTTTTTACTGAAGGGGTTGCCACAGGCAGACAAGCCGACCGTCATTGCCATACTGAGTGCAATGATGCTGCTGTATTTCACAATGCCTTGCATATAAATTTCCTCAATTAATTCGTATCACGTTTATCCGACTACCGGAGACTCTGCTTTTTGTTCACGACATAATAACGCCTGAACAGATTTGCGCGGATCGTACCCTTCAAACAGGATTTTGCATACCTGCTCAACAATCGGCATTTCAATTCCGGCTTGCTGCGCGCGTAATAAAACTTCTCTGGCAGCATGCATGCCTTCAACTGTTTTACCCACTTTTAACACCGCCTCATCAACTGTCAGTCCGGAACCTATGGCTAAGCCTAGCTGGCGGTTACGGCTCTGATTGTCTGTACAAGTGAGGATCAAATCTCCCATGCCAGACAAGCCAAACATGGTTTCCGGTTCAGCGCCCAACGTACTGGCTAAGCGCATGATTTCAGCCATGCCTCGTGTTAATAAAGCTGCCCTCGCATTGGCACCATACCCCAGGCCATCACAGATCCCTGCGGCGATTGCCAGCACATTTTTAACGGTGCCACCAACTTGCACACCTAACACATCATTGGTGGTATAAGCTCGTAAAGTGCTGCTGTGAAGGGCATTGGCTAATGCATTCGCAAATTCGGTATTCCGGGAAGCTACGGTTAAAGCGGTGGGCAATCCGGCTGCAACTTCTGCTGCAAATGATGGGCCCGATACGACTGCCAGTGAGTGTTTTGCACCAAGTATTTCAATCGCCGTATCGTGCAGAAACTGACCGGTATGCGGCGTTAAACCTTTAGTTGACCAGCTAACAGGAATACCTTGTGGCAAAACAGGTTTGATTCTCAGCAATGTCTCACTAAAAGCCGCGCTAGGCACTGACACCATTACATGTTTGCAGTGGGTGAGCGCCTTTTCCAGATCCATTTCAATTTTTAATGTGTCCGGCAGAATAATTTCCGGCAGATAACGGCTGTTCATCCGTTCTGCCGCTATTCGCGCAAGCTGTTCTTTATCACGGCCCCATAACCAGATTTCATGGCCATTTCTGGCCATAGCAATCGCCAGCGCTGTTCCCCAGGCACCGGCACCAATCACTAAAGTTGGCATTAAAGCAAATGAGGTCATTGCCGTGAATTCAGGTTCTAATGCGTATTCTGTGCTGCTTCAGTTTGCTGGCGTGCCTGGTCAATTTGATGTCTGTAAACTGCATCAAAATTCACTGGTGCCAATACCAACTGCGGGAAACCGCCTTTGATAACGACATCTGAAACGACTTCACGGGCAAAAGGAAAAATCGTATTCGGGCAATAACTGCCAACTAAAGGCCCCATTTCTTCTTTGCTGTAACCCGTTAAAGTGAAAATTCCAGCCTGCTTCACCTCAGCAATAAAGGCAACTTGATCATTCACTTTGGCTGTTACGGTAACAATCAGAATGATTTCATGAGTATCTTCATCGAGACGGGTATATTCATTACCTAACTGCAGATCCAGTTTCGGCTTCCATTCTTCACGAAAGATTGCCGGCGAATTAGGCGTTTCAAATGAAATATCTTTGGTATAGATTTTTTGAATGATGAATTTAGGTTGTTGCTCTTCTGTTGCTGCTGCATTTTCTTCAGCCATGATTTTCCCTCTCGTTAAAATTTAATTTTTTGTCAGTAAAGCATCGAGCTGACCAGAACGATCAATATCAACCAAATCGGTGTAACCACCGACTGCTTTACCATTAATAAATATTTGCGGCACGGTACGACGCTGACTTTTCTGCATCATTTCTTCACGTTTTTCAGGATGCTGATCCACTCGGATTTCATCGTAGCTAATGCCTTTACGATCCAATAATTGCTTTGCCATAACGCAATAAGGGCAATGTGCGGATGAGTAAATGATGACTTTATTCATAACAGTGCGTTCCAAGCTTTTAACTGAACAGCGGCAATTTGGCATCTCGCCAAGCGTGTAAGCCGCCAGACAGCACATGAATATTGGTGTAACCACGAGCCTTAAACTGCTTTGCCGCAGATTTAGCGCGTTGGCCGCTGTCGCAAACCAAGACGATTGGTTGCTCTTTCTTTTTTAATGGCTTCAGGTTCGCATCGATATCTGCCAGCGGCACGTTCACTGAATCAACGATATGTGAGCTTTCGAATGCGGCTTTATCACGCACATCCACAAAACAGCCTTTCTGCTGATTCACCAGATTGACAGCCGTCGTTACATCAACTGTATTAAAACCACTTAGTTTGCGTGTTAAGGAATCGGAAAACACCAACCATAGCAGTACGACAAACAAGCTGGACAGTATCCAATGATTAACAATAAATTCGCCCAGATTTTCCATTAAACAACCCTAAAATTAAGAATATTGATGATATTTATTTCGTGCCAAATAGTTCACACATCATACTGATGAGTCGCAACAGACGATCATCTTTAACGCGGTAAAATATCCGATTTGCATCTCGTCTGGCCGCTAAAATATTTTTTTCTTTTAATTTGGCAAGATGCTGAGACACGTTACTCTGTGTGGTGCCGACATGATCGACGATATCCTGCACTGACAGCTCTTTATCACCTAAGGTACAAAGAATTTTCAAACGCAATGGATTTGACATTGCTTTCAGCGCAAATGCGGCGCGTTCAATATCTTCATCTAAAGCATGCATTTGCGAGTTTCCAGTATGTGAAATGATGTCAGTCAATGCGATTGCAACTGTAATTGATTACAAAAGCCCATATAATACACAGCATTGTTGTTGATTTGCAGTGTTCACTGTTTTTGACAACCGCAAGCCTTCTCAACCCGTGATATAAGGATAAATCCATGAGCCACATGCACCGCCCACTTGCGCTGATAATTCTGGATGGCTGGGGTTATAGTGAGGAAGCAAAGCATAATGCCATCATGGCAGCCAACACCCCTGTCTGGGATCATCTTTGGAATGATTACCCGCACACCCTGATCAACGCCTCCGGTGCAGGCGTCGGCCTGCCAGGCGAACAAATGGGGAACTCTGAAGTAGGCCATCTCAACATTGGGGCCGGCCGAGTTGTTTATCAGGAATTCACCCGTATCAGTCGCGCCATCCGCACCGGATCATTTTTTACGAACCAAACATTGACTGATGTTGTGGATGATGTTTTCCGTAACGACAAGGCACTGCACATCCTTGGTTTACTGTCTGATGGCGGAGTGCACAGCCACGAAAGCCATATTCAGGCGATGGTAAAGCTTGCGGCTGAGCGTGGTGCCAATAAAATCTATCTGCATGCCTTTCTGGATGGTCGAGATACCTCACCTAAATCTGCACAGAAATTCATTGAAAATATGCACGCCAGTTTCAATGCGTCCGGTAAGGGCCGTTTTGCCAGTATTATCGGGCGGTATTATGCGATGGATCGTGATAAACGCTGGGACAGAGTTCAGCAAGCCTATGATTTAATCACCAATGCCCAAGCAAACTATCAGGCTGACAATGCTATTAACGCTTTGGAACAGGCTTATGCTCGGGGGGAGTCGGATGAGTTTGTCAAAGCAACCTTAATCGGTGAGAAAGCCCCCATCGAAGATGGTGATGCCATTGTTTTTATGAACTTTCGTGCTGATAGGGCTCGAGAGTTGACTCAGACATTTATTGAACCTGAGTTTAATGAATTCCCTAAACAACGCTCACCCAGGCTGTCACAATTTGTCACGTTAACTGAATATAAAAAAGATTTTAATGTTCCGGTAGCCTTTCCACCTGAAAAGCTTAATAACCTGCTGGGTGAATGTATTTCAGCCGTTGGCTTAAGACAGTTACGCATTGCCGAAACTGAAAAATACGCCCATGTCACTTTCTTTTTTAATGGTGGGCGTGACGCCCCCTATGAAGGAGAGGATCGGATTCTGGTGCCTTCCCCTAAAGTTGATACATACGATCTGCAACCTGAAATGAATGCACCAGAGGTGGCTGAAAGATTAGTCAAAGCCATTCATAGTAATCAATATGATGTGATCATCTGTAACTTCGCCAATGCGGATATGGTCGGACATACCGGTAATTTTAATGCCACAGTCAAAGCTATTGAGGCATTGGATAATTGTCTGGGTAAAATCTGGTCTGCACTGAAGGAAAGCGGAGGCGAAATGCTGGTCACGGCAGATCATGGCAATGCTGAAAAGATGCTTGATGACGAAAAGGGACAGGCGCATACCGCCCATACCAGCAATCTTGTCCCTTTCATTTATGCTGGACGGCCAGCAACATGTGCAGAGCAGGGTGGCTTGTCTGATATTGCCCCCACCATGCTGCACCTGATAGGCCAGCCCATCCCGCCCGAAATGAACAATCACCTGTTGGTAAAATTACCCTGAACACGTACCCTTTTATGCGCTGTTTACTTTTATTCTTATGGCTTGTGATGCCTTTATCCATTGCCGCTGAACCTTCATCAGCAAAAAAGCTGGAAGCAGTACGCGGCGAAATATCTGAATTGGATAAGACCCTTAATCTCAATAAAAAAACCCAGGCGGAACTGCAACAGCAATTAAAGAAACAAAGTCTTAAGGTTTCAGAAATCAACCGTGAGTTAAACCAGATAAAACAGTCAATCGCTGTCAAAGATGACGAATTACTCAATCTGCAGCAACAGCAGGGACTTAACCAGCAGCAACAGGAAAAACAACTGGCAGCGCTGAATGAACAGATTCGCTCAGCCTTTATGAATGCTCAACCAAGCTACCTGAAGATATTATTGTCAGAACAATCACCAGAACATGTCAGTCGCAGTAATACGTATTACCGTTATTTTCATACCGCTCGTCAGGAGCAGATTGACGCCCTGCAAGCCACATTACAGAATTTAACTGAACAGGAAAAAGCCATTTATGCTGTTAAAAAAAATCTTGGCGAACTTGAACAGCAACAACTGTCGCAACAGGAAGCTTTAAAACAACAAACCGCTGAACGGGAAAGAACGCTTGCGGCACTGAATAAGAAAATCTCCGGGCAAGATGCTCAACTCTCAGCATTAAAAGAAGAAGAAAAAAATTTACAGTCTTTATTAGACACTCTTGCCAAAAAGGCGGCCAAAAGGCCTCCACCTGCAGCGCCAGTGAAACCAAGTGAACGTTTCTCGAGTCTGAGTGGAAAGTTACAGTGGCCTTTGACGGGGAAAATTCTGGCGAGCTATGGTAGTCAACGTAATCTTGATAAACTCAGTTGGAAGGGCATACTGATAGCTTCTGAGAAAGGTTCATCAGTAAAGGCCAGCGCGGATGGAAGAGTCGTGTTTGCCGACTGGATGAAAGGCTTTGGCTTGTTAATCATTATCGACCATGGCGAACAATTCATGACACTTTATGGCAACAATGACAGTCTCCTTAAAAACACGGGTGATGTTGTGAAAGCCGGTCAGGTAATTGCACAGAGTGGCGACCAAGGTGTCAGACAAACCGCTGGATTATATTTTGAAGTACGTCATAAAGGCAGTCCAACCAATCCGATACAATGGCTGCGCAAGCAGGGTTAATTAGAAATAAGGAATAAAGTTCATATGCGCTTTTTGAAACGAGATTTTGCGCTGGTAACAGCGGGTGTCATTATCGGCATCACATTGATTTTTGGCCAAATGGTGTTAGCCGATAAAAACCCTGTCGCCAAACCTGACTTGCCGATTGATGATTTAAGGGCTTTCTCTGAAATTTTCGGCCGTATAAAAAGCAGTTATGTTGAGCCGGTGGAAGACAAAACTTTGCTGGAAAATGCCATTCGCGGCATGTTATCCGGGCTCGACCCCCACTCAGCCTATTTGGACTTAGGTGAATTCAAAGATTTACGTGAAGGAACCTCCGGTGAATTTGGCGGCCTGGGTATTGAAGTCTCAATGGAAGATGGCTTCGTTAAAGTAGTAGCGCCTATTGATGAAACCCCAGCTGCAGAAGCTGGTGTCAAATCAGGTGATTTAATTATTCGTCTGGATGATACTCCGGTCAAAGGATTAAGCCTGGCTGAAGCAGTTGAAATTATGCGCGGCGAACCGGGTAGTAAAATTATGCTGACAATTATCCGTGAAGGTGCTGATAAACCGCTTAAGCTTGAATTGACTCGCGCCATCATCAAAGTGAAAAGCGTCCGTACAGAAACTTTAGAATCAGGTTATGGCTATGTCCGCATAAGTACCTTTCAATCTCCAACGGGAGAAAGCCTGCGCGAGGCCATAAATCAACTAAAAACTGACAATGGTGGAAAATTAAAAGGCCTGGTTTTGGATTTACGTAATAATCCGGGTGGCGTATTAGATGCAGCGGTTGAAGTTTCTGACGCTTTCCTTAACAAAGGCATGATTGTTTACACTGAAGGCCGCATTCAGGATTCAGATCAAAAATTCCACGCCAAACCGGGCGATATGCTGAATGGGGCGCCGATTGTGGTGCTGGTCAACGGTGGTTCGGCTTCTGCTTCCGAAATCGTGGCTGGCGCCCTGCAGGACCATCAGCGAGCGGTTATTCTTGGCACTAAAACCTTTGGCAAAGGATCCGTTCAAACGGTTATGCCACTGACCAATGATACGGCAGTGAAAATGACAACTGCACGTTATTACACGCCATCCGGCCGTTCCATACAGGCGGATGGTATTGAACCGGATATCAAGCTTGATGCTCTGCAAATCAGTGCAGCCGAAGATAACGGCTTTCAACCATTACGTGAGGCGGATCTGAGTCGTCATCTGGAAAATGGCATGCTGGAAGAGCTGGGCGAAAAACCGTCTGCAGATGAAGAGGAAAAACAACCTTTAGCGCTGCGTGATTATCCGCTGTCTCAAGCATTAAACCTGTTGAAAGGCATGAGCCTCATGAGCAAACGTTAAAACGTTATTCACATCATGAAAACTGTATTAATACCGCTTGCAGAAGGCTTTGAAGAGCTCGAAGCCGTGACTGTGATAGATATTCTCAGAAGGGCGGAAATAAACGTTGTTACTGCCAGCTTAACCAGGCATCAACAAATCACTGCCAGTCGTGGTGTCCGGTTAGTTGCGGACACCACTCTGGATGAAGTTATTAATGATGATTTTGATATGCTGATTTTGCCGGGAGGACAACCCGGCACTAATAATCTTGATGTCGATCCTCGCATTCATGCGCTGATTAAACGTTTGCATCAAGGCGACAAATGGATTGGAGCAATATGTGCGGCACCGATGGTGTTAGCGCATTCCGGCTTACTGAAGGGACTCAAGGTCAGCTGTTACCCTGGCGCACTTGAGGCTGTTGAGTGGCCTGAAATCCAACTCAGTAATGAAGCTGTCGTTTGTGACAATAACGTCATTACTTCACGAGGTCCGGGGACGGCAATCAGTTTTGCCTTGATGATTATCGAAAAATTGATCAATAAAACTACCCGCCAGCAAGTCGAAACGGGTCTTGTCATTCGCTAAAACGGAAGTCGCATGTATTCACTGAATGAATCAGAACTCTCAATATTATTGGTTGAACCATCTTCCGTTCAGCTGAAAATTATTATGCGCGAATTGCAACAGGCGGGGGTCACTAAAATCGACGGTGTTCATGACGGGGCCCAAGCCATTGAAGCCATGCAAAAATATCCTCCTGACCTCGTTATCAGCGCAATGTATCTGCCTGATATGACTGCCACCGAACTACTTTCCTCGATACGCAGCATAGATAATCTGGAAAATACGCATTTTATGCTGATCTCCAGCGAATCAAATATTGATGCCCTGGAACCATTACGACAATCCGGAGTGGTCGCCATCCTGCCAAAACCTTTTGATCACGCGAACCTGCAAAGAGCTATACGTACAACACTACAGCACATTGATCCAACTGAAATCGAATTGCAGAATTATGAAGTCGATCAACTGGAAGTGTTACTGGTTGATGACAGTCTGGTCTCACGAAATCACCTTTGTCGGGTTTTTCAAAGCATGGGAATTAATCAGATTCATCAGGCTGAAAATGGTATTGAAGCCATTGAAATTCTTAAACAGCAAAGCTTTGATTTGGTCGTGACCGATTTGAATATGCCAAAAATGGATGGTCAGGCTCTGGTGGAACACATTCGCAGCGAAATGGGCAATACATTTGTACCGATCTTAGTAGTGACCAGTGAACAAAATCAGACCCGACTGGGTCAGGTTGAACAAGCAGGGGTTTCAGCGATTCTTGATAAGCCTTTTGAACCGCAGTCCATCCGCGAAATCTTGTACCGTGTTCTGGACGATCGTACCTAAGCGTTAGAGCGTAGGGGGTGGTATCCTGGATTGTTTGCCGAGAGTGATAAACCGTTGTAAATAGCTGACCTCTTCATCCGATTCTCTGATAGCCGCAAAAAGTTTTTTAGCCAGGCCTTTTTTGCCAAGACGTATAGCCCTTACCGGCAGGGTTTGACAAAACTCCATCGCCAACCAGTTAGGCAAAACGGTTATACCTCTTTGCAAGGCCACCATTTGTACCATGATATCCATGGATTGCATGGCTTTGCTTCGTGGATGAATTCCCGCAGGCATTAAAAACTGAGTAAAGACATCCAGGCGTTCATGGGCTACCGGAAAGGTCAGCAATAACTCATTCTGTAGAGCTGATGCCTCAATATAACTTTGCCGGGCTAATGGGTGATTTTCTTCCACCAGCAAAACCAGCTCATAATCAAACATCGGTTGATAAAGTACTCCAACCTGATTAACCGCATCCGGTGTCACCAGCAAATCAATATGATGATTTAACAGACCTTCCATTCCGGAAAACTGGAATTGATGCACGATATCCACATCCATCTGCGGCATTTCCCGCAGAAAATCAGCCAGAATTTTTTTCAGCCATTCATAACAGGGATGACATTCCACGCCGATGCGCAGTATTCCTGCACGTCCTTCAGCATATGCCTGCAAGGTTTGCTCGGTCTGCTCTAAAACCGGTAAAACTTGCTGAGCAACCTGCAACATCAATTCACCAGCCTGGGTCAGTCTTAATTTTCGTCCATCGCGCTGCCACAAACTGATTTCCAATTTCTGCTCAAGGTAGCGGATCTGATGAGATAAAGCCGATTGCGTAACAAATAATGCATTCGCTGCCGCCGTTAAACTGCCGTTTTCAGCCAATGCCTGAATAATGCGTAAATGCGCTCGCTCGATCATGTATGAATATATCTCATAAATTTGTTAACAATCATCATTATTACTCATAAATTAAGCTGATTACAATGGGCTGCTTTAAAACCGATTGAGAGGATATCGAATGGTCAGCACACATAATCTTGGTTTTCCACGTATTGGTGAACGACGCGAATTAAAATTTGCATTGGAACGCTACTGGCGGGGCGAAATTAATACCGAGGCATTAGAAGAAACCGGCAAAACATTACGTTTACGGCATTGGGCACTGCAAGGCGAACTGGATCTGTTGCCTGTCGGAGACTTTTCTTTTTACGACCATGTGCTGGACACCAGTCAGATGCTCGGCAATCTGCCGACAAGGGTGGATAAAAATGCCGATGCTTTAATCCAATATTTTCAGGCATCACGTGGTCAGGCTGGTTCGACTTGCTGTGATCATCAAATTGACGCAGCTGAAATGACTAAATGGTTTGATACCAACTATCACTATCTGGTGCCTGAATTTACTGCTGATACCGACTTTTCAGCTCATCCAGATAGATTGCTATCTCAAATTACAGAAGTAAAGACTGCGGGTTACAACGCTAAACCTGTATTGGTTGGTCCAGTCAGCTATTTATGGCTGGGCAAAACCAAAGATGAAAGCGACAAACTGGCTTTATTGGAAAGAATATTACCGGTTTATGCTGAAATTCTGGATGGATTAGCTAAGGCCGGTGTTGAATGGGTACAAATTGATGAACCCATTCTGGTTACTGAGCTCTCTGTTGAGTGGCAGCAGGCTCTGCAAAAAGCCTATTTTTCATTAGCCAAGTCTCAGGTTAAGCTGCTTCTGACCACCTATTTCGGTCAACTAAAACAGAATCTGCAACTGGCATGTGAATTACCAACGGCAGGCTTTCATCTTGATGCGATAAACGCGGCGGATGAAATTATCCGTGTGGTGGATTGGCTGCCATCGCATAAAATTTTATCGCTGGGGGTTATCAATGGTCGAAACATCTGGAAAACCAATTTAAACCAAACACTTAATCTGCTTGAACCGATACACAAACGCCTTGCAAATCGCTTATGGCTGGCACCAAGCTGCTCACTGTTACATGTGCCTATTGATTTGCAATCTGAACAGCATCTGGATGCTGAGGTACATGACTGGTTAGCCTTTGCCGTACAAAAACTGGATGAGCTGCAAGTATTGGCTCGGGCACTTAATGCAGGACGTGATAGCGTAACAACACAACTGGCAGACAATAATCAGGCCATTCAACGCCGCCAGCAATCGACTCGGGTTCACAATCCTGCAGTCAAGCAACGCTGCGAGGCTATCCAGCCCGAGCTGGCACTGCGTCAAAGTAATTACACTGAACGCGCCGCAATCCAACAAGCTGATTTGCAGTTACCGGCATTTCCAACCACCACCATCGGCTCTTTTCCACAAACCAATGTGATTCGTCAGGCACGTAAACAATTTCGTCTGGGCCAACTGGGCAATGCCGAATATCAACAGCAGATGCAGGCAGAAATTCGCTACGCCATTGATAAACAGCTGGAATTGGATCTGGACGTTTTGGTGCACGGTGAAGCAGAACGGAATGACATGGTCGAGTATTTTGGTCAACAACTACAAGGCTTTGCATTTACGGATAATGGCTGGGTGCAGTCCTATGGTTCACGCTGTGTTAAACCACCCATTATTTTTGGTGATGTATCACGGCCGCGTCCAATGACGTTAGAGTGGACCCAATATGCCCAATCTCTTACTGACAAACCGGTTAAGGGCATGTTGACGGGGCCAGTTACGATTCTCAACTGGTCGTTTGTCAGAGATGATCAATCGCGCAGCGAGACTTGTAAGCAAATTTCATTGGCCATTCGTGATGAAGTGATTGATTTGGAAGCCGCAGGTGTGAAAATCATCCAGATTGATGAAGCCGCGTTACGTGAGGGTTTGCCTTTACGACAATCTCAATGGCAGGCGTATCTCGATTGGGCGGTGGAAAGCTTCAAGATCTCAGCCAATGGAGTAGGAGATGAAACACAGATCCATACCCATATGTGTTATTCCGAGTTTAATGACATTATCGAAGCCATCGCCGCAATGGATGCCGATGTGATCACCATTGAAACCTCCCGGTCACAGATGGAATTACTGGATGTATTTCGTGACTTTGACTATCCAAACGCGATTGGACCCGGCGTTTATGATATTCATAGCCCGAACACTCCCTCTGAACAGTCGATGGTCGAGTTATTAAAACTCGCTGCACAGCGTATCGATAAGCAGCAATTATGGGTCAATCCTGACTGCGGTTTGAAAACCCGTCGCTGGGAGGAAGTAGAGCCGGCGCTGAAAGCGATGGTTTCAGCTGCCAGATTGTTGAGAAATCAACTTGCCGCTTAGCTAGAAAAATCGGGTAGGGAGAATCGTTTTCTCTACCCGCTTTTTACATGCCACTTGTCGGGCAAATGCTCATACAAATAATCAAAAAATGCGGCGACTTTAGGTGTTTTGGCATAACGATCTGTCACACAGAAATAAAACTCTAAGGGTTCCGCTTCCGCTTTAACCTCTGACAGATGCTCCGCCCCAAATAATTGATTTAATTGACCTGATGCCAGGTAAGGTTCTGCGACAAATGCTGCCAAACGGGTTATGCCGCCACCTGCTACCGCCATTTTAGCCAACATATCAATATCATCACTTACCGCTGTTGCGTTAATATCAGGCTCATAACGCCGACCTTCCCGAATAAAAGCCCAGCGGAAAATATGACCATCCACCGGGATCCGAAACATCAAACAATCATGATTTAACAAAGCCTGCGGGGTATCCGGATAACCTGCTCGCTGGAGATATTCCGGTGATGCACAAAAGATTAATGGCAATGTCGCAATTCGTCTTGCCACCAATCCATCCTGTAATTGTTGGCGAATACGGATACTGATATCAATACCTTCTTTTAGATGATCAATACGTCGATCTGTAGCCAGTAATTCCAGACTGATTTGTGGATAACGTTGATTGAACCCTGGAATTAATGGCGCCAAAACATGCCGCGAAAAAGCAGCTGAACAGGCAATGGTGAGCTTTCCTCCAACCTCACCCTGCATCGCTGAAACAGCTTGTTTGGCAAGCTCCAGCTCATTCAACAAGCCTTTGACCCGCTGGAAATACACCTCACCATTATCGGTTAAGGCCAGACTACGAGTTGTTCGAGTTAATAAACGCGCTCCCAGCGCGGTTTCCAGTCGAGCAATATTTTGACTGGCTGCCGCGGCGCTGATACCAAGACGGCGTGCAGCGGCTGCAATACTTCCCAATTCAACTGCTCGAACAAATGTTTCCACACCGCGCATTGTATCCATAAGTCATTAATATCAATTGTTTGATAGTTTCGTAAGATTAGCTTATGAGTGTTTATAGTGTCTAGCGGCTACTGATAAGCAATTTCCAGCGGTAAGGTAGCCCCAGCATTCAACGAGCTGGAGACTTAAATGAAAAATAATTCCAACTGTGTCAACGTGGCTAAAAGAACATTTGGCAAACTACCAGCGCGCCTTACACCTTATGTATTTGCCTTTTACATGGCTTCGATTATGGCAGCATTGATGTGTTTGATTATTACCGCAGTACATCAGGGTATTAATGGAAAGCTTCTTTATGATGCATTGGTTGCTTATAAAGTCGCCATGCCAGCAGCATTTGTATGTATTTTGTTCGTACGACCTTTAGTCATGGCTTTGGTTAAACGAACCGTTTCAGCTGGCAATTAACCGGTTTTGGCTTTTGGCATACCTGCATTCATTTGGCTGTGGATCTGTTTAGCTAACTCTGGATCCAGAAAACTGGTGCGGGTCTGCTGATGACATAACGCACTACGAAAACCTAAATAATCGGCTTCCAACGGGCTTAGCTGCTGAATATTTTCGATTGTCAAGGCACCGGCCAAACCGCACAGTAACCCTGCGGATTTGGCTTCAACTACAAATCTCTTTAATGTTCCGATGGATAAATGGTCGAGTAAACCCTGACCGTTCTTTATGGCGGTATCCAGCATTACTCCGGCAAAACCTGCTTTGGCTAACGTCGGAATCATTTTTTGTACTGGCAACTGATCGGCAAACATTACCGCGATAACTGGGGTATGGACGGCTTTGATTGTTGACTCGAGTTGCTCAATGCAACGGCTAAGATCCGGTTCATCGAAGATACCGATTTTGACATAATCAACACCCGTCGCAGCCATGTCTGAAATTGCAGCAGATAAGATATCCGCCTGCATCGTTAAATCTCCCACCGTCGCACTGCACAGACAACGATGATTAACCCAGCGAACAATCTCTGTTACGGTTTGATGCGTTAATGCGCCTAGAGCGCCTTGTGAAGGGTTTTTCATATCCAGGATATCTGGTAGGTGCTCAACCAATGATTGAGCTTCCTCAAGGGACTGTACGCTGGCCAGCCACCTAGTCATGATTTAACTCTATTCTGGCAAGTTTTACTCTTTCCATTAACCAGTTCCATGCTTCCAGTTCTCGTTCACCTGCGGTTTTATCTATTGCAATGGTGAGATAGGCGATCTCCTCACGGATTTTCTGTTCAGATAACATGTCCAGGCGACTCACCAGAATAGCCGCTTCTATCACAGCATTCTGCGCACGATTAAAACCTCTGAACGGTTTGTGATTAACATCGCAAATCACCGCACCGTAAAAACAGGCACGTGGATCGGTGTCCTCCAATCGAACCATCTCCAGTTCGATATGTGATAACGCATCACTGATGTACTCGCCCTCAATCTGCTGACAAGGGGATGTAGGCCAATCCCGGTGGCCGGTTAACGCCCCGGCAAAAATCCGCACATCATCGACAAAATTAATTGAGCATTGGCCATGACGGATCAGGTTGTCATAAGTGCTCGAGGGCTTAAAGGGCTTAATCTGAAAGTGACCATTTACTTCCGATATACCCATTGGTGCTAAATGCGGTTTACCATTTTCAGCTATCGTGACAACGATAACTTCATGTATCCGACTGATCAGCCGTGCCACAGGCGCGCTCCTTTTTATTTGGTTTCTCAGTTTCAGCCGTTCCACAGGCACGCTGTTTACGTTTTCTCATAGTGGTACCTTCCGCTTTTTGCTCGGTCAGATCCTCTGGCTCGGGCTCAACGGCGCAACCCCATTGCAAATCCTCGTCCTGGGTGTAACGTTTGCCAAGTTGCCAGGCTATCTGAGCACGGGCCAACTCCACCCCAAGATAAAAGGCGTGACCTGGATCGTCTTTAACCTGCAATTGCGGATAAAAAGCAAACGGATCGGTATCCTGTATCAAACCATCACGGTTAAAAACATAAATGCCCTGCGGGGCAATCTTAATCCGGTAATTAGGATCTTTTATATTTTCCGAGAGCTGAATAATTTCCTGCTCCGTATCCGTAAATGGCCTGCGTTCGTGACTGACCAGTAAGTCTGCTGTGAAATCACGAGGCAGACTATTATCATCTCGTGCAGCAAACATCATCCGTCTAGCAACGTCTGCTTCTTTAATTGCTCGCCGGGCATGAGGGCTGACTTCGGTAGCCAGCACATTGGTAATTTTTAACTCAGAAATAATGCCAAACAGCAGGGCATTGATTCCGTTGGTATCCGCATCCGTCAGCTCCGTCAGGTTACCAATCCCCATCATCATTGGCGCATCGGGATATTTCTGTCTTAGCGTATGATAACGAACAATGGAGTCGGTCAGGCCAAAGTGAATCGGATCCAGAATCGGATCGGCTATCCAGGGTTTACCGATTTTATCCATGGCTTCCATGGCGCGTTCTAACGATGCCAAGGATCCTGGTTCTGCGGGCACCAGAATAGGGATGGCATCGGTTTCTTTAGCCAGATCGATGGTGTCTTCTGTCAGACTAAGCAGGTAATCTGCCCCAGCTTTAGCCGCTCGTCTCAAGTCATCCATCGATAGTGAGTCCACACTAACTTTAAAGCCATTGTCATGCAGGGCGGCTATGGCTTCTTCCATTAATGGAAATTTTTCTTCCGGCAGGCAACCGATGTCAATCACATTGGCACCCGAGTCCCCATAATAACGGGCTCGTTCCAGAATGCCTTCGATATCTCGTTGCGGCGCATCGACAATCTCAGCAAAAATATTTACATCATAACGACTAAGATCTGGAATTTTTCGGGCTTTGCCAAAAAACACCGGTAGATCTTTAATTTCATCTGGACCGCGAACGACTTCGATACCTAAATTTTTACTCAACTCTGCTAAATCCCCACGACATCGTCCAGGAACGATAATCTGTTTGCATCCAGCGTAGTCTTCCGCTTTCAACCGCCGAGCAATCATTTTATCTGTCATTAATGCCGCCACGGATAAGCCTAGCTGATGCACTCTATAGTCAAACGGCAAAGGCGCCATTTCATTCAACACCTTTTCAACACTCGGTTGAGCAAGTTTTCCGGTGAGAAAAAGAATGGTTTCAGCCATGATCGGCGTTAACTTGTTCCAGACGTTTTTTGAGTGTTTCGTATAACGCTTCTGCGGATTCCACTACGGTTGTCGCCTCAAAGGTGCGCAGTTTTTCGGTATGCCCCAGATCCACAGCTCTGGGCCATAATCGCACCATCCGATCGGGAGCAGGGGTATCAACTTCAGGAATAGCATCACAGGCTAATACAATACTTGGTACACGGCATTTTCCTGCTTGCGCATAAACATTGGTAACCAACGTATCAGATAAGCCCATTACCATTTTGGCCACGGTGTTTGACGTTGCCGGTGCAACTACCAGGGTGTGGTAATCGCCTCGATAAAATAACCCGACAGGCGGTGAGCTGGCAGCTCTATCCCGATAGACATGTCCCCCATTGTTCAACGCCTTAGGATCGTGACCGTACATACGGATAACTTCTTCCCCGGCTCTGCTGTAAAACAAGTCGACATCAGGTAAATCGCGGATTATTTCCAGACATTCGTCCAGATAATGCCCCGACCCTGTGATTGCCCAGGCCAGTTTTGGCTTTTCAGGCCGTGATTGCATTGTTCGTTCTCACTTGATGTTAAGCCTTGAATTTTGCCAGACTCTGACCTAGTAGTAAAAATTAGATAGGTTACGGCTTTACAGATAAGTTAAAATTAACCACATAATTTGCAACGGATTGATGGGAGTCGCATATCTATGTCTGAAGAAGTGCCAAAAATTGTAGTTGTCGGTGGTGGAGCAGGTGGCCTGGAACTGGTTACCAAACTGGGGAAAAAACTTGGTAAGAAAAAGAAAGCCCAAGTTACTCTGGTGAGTAGTACTCACACGCATATCTGGAAACCCCTTTTACATGAAGTTGCTGCCGGAACTCTTGACTCTCATGAAGACGAAATTGAATATTTGAGTCAGGCCATGTGCAGTGGTTTTCGTTTTCGTCTCGGTAGAATGGAAGGCCTTGATCGTCAAAATAAACAAATAACCGTTGCGCCAACCTTCAACGAAGACGGTGTTGAAATTATTCCGCGTCGTAGTTTTGATTATGACTATCTCATTATTTCTGTTGGCAGTGTCAGTCATGACTTTGGTATCAAAGGAGTTAGCGATCATTGTCTGTTCCTGGATACCACTAAACAAGCCGAATATTTCCAGAATCAGTTATTAGAATCTTATCTGCGTGCCCATACGCAAGGTCGCCCTCTTGATGAGGGGCAGTTAAATATTGCCATTGTCGGTGCTGGTGCTACTGGCGTCGAGTTATGCGCGCAGCTCTACGAAGTCTCACATCTGTTAAATGCTTATGGACTGGATGAAGTTAAACCACAAGATGTAAAGCTTACTTTAATCGAAGCTGCTGATCGTATTTTGCCTGGGTTGCCCGAGAATATTTCTGCCGCGGCTCAACAGGAGCTGAATGAACTTGGCGTAGAAATCCTTACTGGTGAGCGTGTCATAGAAGTGACTGATACTGAGATCAAAACGCAAAGTGGCCGTAATATCCCTGCCGCAATCAAGGTCTGGGCTGCTGGCATTAAAGCGCCTGAGTTTCTCAAAGATATTGACGGGCTTGAAACCAACTGGATGAACCAATTAGTCGTAAAACAGACGCTTCAAACCACATTTGACGATGATATTTATGCGATAGGTGACTGCTGTGCCTGTAAATGGATAGGACAGGATCAGAATGTTCCCCCGCGTGCCCAGGCCGCGCACCAAATGGCCTCGCTGGTTTACAAGTCTATTGTCAATCGGATGAAAGACAAGGAACTGCCGGAATATCACTACCATGACTATGGTTCACTGGTTTCTTTAGGACGCTATGGTACGGTCGGTAATCTGATGGGTAATTTAAGCAAGGGCAGTATGAAGGTTGAAGGACTGATGGCACGCATGATGTATTTGTCTTTATACAAAATGCATCAGGTTGCTTTATTTGGCCCATTTCGTGTGCTGATGCTTTCGTTATCACATCTGTTCCGCCGGAGTGTTCATCCCAAGATTAAATTGCATTAATCCACGATGCGTATTGTCTTGTCCTGAAATAAGTT
>DEXE01000007.1:375964-451858 GCA_002363955.1 Methylophaga sp. UBA3192 | reverse complement strand
TATATTCAACACTTGTGATGATTTAACCTGAACATGCGAACACCCCATGTGACATTATCGCCCGGACAAGCAATGTTCCAGACATTGCTTTGCATACACTCCGTCCATGGAGATAAGCGATAATGGACGCCGGTAGGCGCCCGAAGGGTGAGAGGCAGGGACGCATCTCATCAAAGTAGGTCACTGCCAGGCTTTAATATAATAGAAAAGGCCACTCCGATAGGGGTGGCCTTTTTTATTATCTGAAGTTTAGACAAGGTGACCTGCTTGAACGAAGTGACAAAAACGCCAGGACAGGCAATGCTCCCAGCATTGCTTCTGCATACACTCCATCCATGGAGATAAGCGTTTTTGCATGAGCGAAGCGAGCCCGTAGGGTCTGCCACAGGGATGTGGCTGATAAAGTAGGTCACCGATAACCGCTCCTGCGTTATCGGAATACATCACATCCATGTGAATAACTGCCAGGCTTTATACAAAAAAAGATCCTGATTTTGTATGTTATGGGCAACTTATATAAAAAAGCCCCTCCTCAATTAAGAAGACGGGCTCTTTTTACTAAGATATTTCAGAACTTGTTTGAACTCAATGCCATTGAAGATAAGGGATGTTATCAAGTACACTGGGTTAGTAACAGTCTACTGCGATAACGTTACTCACCAAAGGGTGAAGTTACATCTTGTGGTACACGGATCGCAAAAATCTTGCGTACGGTTTGTTCCGTCTTCCAGGTACCCTTAAAGCCGGCCTTAACCACGAAACTGTCACCGGCGATATAGCTAACAGACTCGCCATTGTCATCCTTTAATGTGGCCTTGCCTTCGAACATGTGCACCATTTCATCAGCATTATAGATGACGCGATAAGTCCCCGGTGTAGCTTCCCAATAACCCGTTAATAACTTACCGTCTGCAGAGACATATTCAAGCCAGGTAGTCATAGTCGGCAAGCCTTCAAATGGAATCCAACCATCAAGGTCTGATGTAATTGGTGTTGCGCTAGGCGCCGAGAATTTTCCAAAAGTAATTGTTTTCATAACCGGACTCCAATCATTCAAGCAAAGCGTCAAGTTTCGCAATAAACTGGTATCGGGATAAATCCACATTAAGTCTTAATCCTAATGGCTAATTGACAATATGGATAAATTTTTTTGTGTTGGGTTCTAGTTTATTTATACCGAAGGTTTAAAACCACTTAATACGTCATATCGAGCCTTGCGAGTTGACTTCTCATGCGAGGATCATGGAATCGTGGAACTTAATATAAATTCCTCCACACTAGATCAGCTTTCGATGACTTTTGATACGAATACTTCGCCCAGCAAAGCGGTGATTGGGTAATATCCTTTTTATAAGTACGATTTATTTTTTGTATTTATTATGTCCCGGAGCATTTTCACTGTTTCCAGGGCCAGATGGATCGTGGCCGGGCGGCACGTGACCATGTTTATAGTGCCCACATCCTGAAATCATTAAAATAACTACAATGAAAAATGTTGAAATAAGTTTGTTTAACATCAAAAAGGTTGTCCTTAATATTTAAATAAATAAAACCACTAAAAAAGTCCAGTTAACCCGGTGACGGGACATCATTTTCGCTGACACGTTCAGTGCTTAGCTTTTCTTTAGCGAATGCTTGATCGTCTTTATCTGCTGTTAGCCCTGACTGTAAAGCATCAATGTAAGATTTGTTGTAAATCAATTGCGTGAGTAAAGCAAAATGATCTGATCCAAACGGTGACAAGCGACGCATTGCATATAGCTTAAAATGAGGACTATGAAACAAGTGATCCAAGGGCCAGCGCATAAACCAAAAATCAGCATGAAATGTGTTGAACATTCCTCTGCCAATCCGCGGATCTAACAGTTTGCTAATCTTACGAAATAGTCGGGTTGTTTTTGACCAGGCAACATCATTCAGGTCTCCGGTTACAATAACAGGCGTTTCTGCACCCGCAACACTTTTAGCCACCATAATTAATTCAGCATCCCGTTCGGAAGATTCTTCATTTTCAGTAGGACTTGGTGGTGCAGGATGCAGAAAGTGCATCCGAATATTCTGCCCGGATGGTAATGTTAAGAGCGTATGCATCGATGGTATATCATCTTCAACCAGAAATTCAGTTTTTGAATCTGACAAAACGTATTTGGAATATATGTGCATACCATAAAGGTTTTCTAGTGGGCAGCTCATTCTGTAAGGATAATCATCTTCAATATTTTTGAGCTTTGATTGCCACCATTGGTTGGTTTCCAATGTAACAAGAATATCGGGCTTATTCTGTTCAACAAGACTTATAAGTTTTTCAACGTGTTTATTAGACATCAGGACATTAGCGGTGATGATTTTGATACTATTTTCAGTATCGACTTGATCAATTTGCTGAACCTCTTTGGGATACAAACTGGTGTATGGCAATATCCACCATAGCTGATAGGCAAACGCTAACAGAGTTGGACCAAAAAGCATCCAGAAACTTGGTTTTGAGTAGTCCAGAAAAAAAATTTCAGTTGCTAACAAAACTAAAGCGAAAATGAAAAACTGCATTCGAGGGAAATCCAGTGCACGAATCCACCATTTTTCACTATTAGATAAGCTAAAAAAAGTTAGGCAAACTAATAAGAGTACTAGCGGTATAAATATATATAAGCTTAAGCTGTTCAAGAATATTCCAAAGCTGTACTAAAAGAGAATTTTTTGACCATAACATAAAAAGTTTGAACGTAGTATCAAGTGATTTTATGGCGTTTATTCGTGCAAAAAACGTTATAAAACGTGTTTGCGACCATATATGACTACGCCATTTGTAATTTGTTTTTTATTTTTATAAATAGTTAGTTACAGTCTGTATTAAATTACAAATTAAAGTTTTATTGAGGAAAACAGCATTAAAACGTGCCAAAGAGTTTAATTATTACAGAGCATGCCTTATGTTGGCTTTGGTCTAATATGCATATAAATCGCCGGGATGCAGGTTTTAAAACATTATGACAATTTATAAATTAATTGTTGATAGCGGGTTTTAACTGCACTGTTCATGAAGATACCTGCCAATGTTTTTCGCGATAGCCGCGGTCTTGTCAGTAGAGCCATATCCGGCTGCCGTTTGAGTAAGGATAAAGTTTTTATTCCACCCAGAGTCATCGCTCTGATTTCCCAGCCGAGTCGGCCTGATATGCTTAAACCCAGTTCGTAGCCTTCCATCATGATGCTTTCCGTTCGCCGATACATGCTTCGCATTAATGGTGCTAATTGACGGGTGTCCGATTGAGTCAATAAAACTTCCGTAATTCTATTGGCTGCCAGCTCATCTTGCGGTAAGTAAATACGATTCTGCTCAGTGTAGTCCTGCACAATATCCTGATAGAAATTAATTAATTGTAGCGCGGTACAGATCGCATCCGATTGTTTAAGCTGTAGCTCAGTCGGTTGTCCCTGCAGGTGTAAAAGAAGGCGTCCTACAGGGTTGGCCGAAAATCGACAATAATCGAGCACCTCATTAAAGGATGCATAACGTGTCTTGACCACATCCTGTCTAAAGGCAGTCAACAAGTCTTCCAATAATTGAACGGGTAGTTTGAAACGATGCACAGTATCTTCTAAAGCAATAAAGATGGGATCGTTACCGTGATATCTTCGTTCAGTAATGTCAGATAGATGCAGACTGTAGCTATTGAGTAGATGCAACCGGTCTTTCGCCGTTAAATTATCTTCATCAGCAAAATCATCTGCAGTACGGGCAAATGCATAAATGGCCGTAATGGGGCGACGTAATTTTTTTGGCAATAAAATAGAGGCGACTGGAAAATTCTCGTAATGCGATTTAGCCATTTTTAAACAAAACGCATACGCCTTGTTGAGTTCGGATTTACTCCTCATCGCTAAGATTTTGAACCTGGCGTGGCATTTGTTCTACAGGAGGCAGGTCGGTGATCGCATTTTTGCTACTGATGCCCATTTCTGTAAATTTACGGGCACCGGGTAATACCTGACGTTCCAGAGAACCGACCGCACTATTAAAATGATTAACACTACTTCCAAGGCTATTGCCTAATTTACTCAAGTGGTTGCCGAAGGTAGACAGTCGTTTATAGAGGGTTTCACCGAGTTCACGAATTATCTCAGCATTTTCGGCTAATGCCTGTTGTTTCCAACCATAGGAAACAGCACGTAACAGAGCAATAAAGTTGGTAGGGGTGGCCAAAATAATATTCTGGCTCATACTGTCTTCCAGTAAAGCAGGATCGACTTCAAGTGCCGCGGAAAGAAATTGCTCACCGGGAATAAATAACACAACAAACTCAGGCGATTGTGAATATTCCGCCCAGTAATTTTTACGGGAAAGTTCTTTGATGCGTCCGCGAATAATCTGAGCATGACGCTTTAATTCCAGTTTGCGTGTGGCATCATCTTTGGCCTGAATGGCCGATAAATAGGCATCAAGTGGTGTCTTGGCATCGACAATAATTTCACGTTTTTCCGGCAGCCGGACGATCATATCCGGGCGAATACTACCGGTTTCGGTGGTGGTATGCGTTTGCTCATAAAAATCACAATGTGACACCATGCCACTGAGTTCAGCCAGACGGCGTAACGTCATTTCACCCCATTGCCCTCGTACTTCCGGGCGACGCAATGCCTGAACCAGATTCTGGGTCTCAAGTTGCAACTGCTGTTGGTTCAGGTTCATTTGAGCGATGGTGGTGTTCAGACTGCCATAGGCTTCTTTGCGATCTTTCTCAATTTCCTGAATTTGCTTGGTGGTTTGCTGCAATGCTTCGTTAATTGGTTTAAGCATTTGCTCAATGGCTTTTTCTTTGGTTCCCAAATCCGCTTTGGCTTCACTTTGGAAACGTTTCAGATTTTCTTCGGCCAATCGCAAAAAGTTGGAGTTATTGCGTGTTAAAGCTTCATTAGAAAGCTGATTAAAAGTATTAGCAAGTTGATCACGAGTATGGTCGAGGATTTCATCCAACTGTTGTTTGTTTTTTTGTTCTAGTTGTAATGTCAGTTCTAACTCTGCATTTTTATGTTCCAAAACACGAATTTTGCCATTACGAATAACCAGACCGAGAACAATGCCAAGTAAAATACCAACCAGCAAAACAATCAATAAGTCCTGATGTTGCAGAAAGAACGCTGGAGTTAAATCCATTGTAATATCTCGTGGGGATGGTTAATCATACAGTCAGCCTGCCAGGATTCCGGTTCATCAGTCTCTGAAATATAACCGTATAAAGCAACGACAGAGCGCATCTGGGCATTATGTGCCGCCTGAATATCCCGCTCAGCATCACCAATATAAATGCAATCAACCGGTTTAGCCTTAACCAGCTCACAGGCATGTAGCATTGGCGCCGGATGCGGTTTACTGTGAGGAGTGGTATCGGCACTGACGATGCATGCAGCAGCCTCGGCTAAATTCAATGCCTTCATTAGCGGAATCGTGAGAAACGATGGTTTATTGGTCACGACGCCCCATCTAATACCGTTAGCGGTGAGGCCCTCTAGTACCTGTTGCATACCGATAAACAAATCTGATTCACGGGCAATATTTTCAGCATACAGGCTCAAAAAACGTTGTTGCAAGGCAGGATAAACGGGATCTTCCTTTTCAATGCCAAATCCCAGTTTCAATAATCCAGCACTACCATGACTGGCAACTGGACGAATCCGGGCATGATCCAATGGTTGTTTGCCTTCCTGTTCTAACAGGGTATTTAACGCGAAACCCAGATCAGGTGCTGTATCGACAAGTGTGCCATCCAAATCAAACAGCACCACATTAAACGGAGAAATAAACACTAGATTTTTCTGCAGTGAATAAGGTAATTGACATCCACATCTCTGCTGAGTTTATAGTGGCGGGTCAACGGGTTGTATGTAATGCCAGTGATATCATAAACATGCAAACCGGCTTCACGGCAGCAACGCGCCAGCTCAGATGGTCGAATAAAACGGGCATAATCATGTGTGCCTTTTGGCAGCATGTTGGCAATATATTCAGCACCAACAATGGCTAACAAATAAGCCTTAGGATTACGGTTCAAGGTTGAGAAAAAAACATCCCCACCGGGTTTTGCCATGGTGGCACAGGCAGTAATAATCGCCTGTGGGTCGGGCACATGTTCCAGCATTTCCATGCAGGTCACAACATCAAATTCATCCGGATGATTTTCCGCCATGGTTTCTGCGGTCGTCAGTTCATATTTGATTTTCAGGCCAGCTTCCAGCGCATGCAGTTTGGCAACATTGAGTGGCATTTCACCCATATCTATTCCAAGAGTATCTGCACCGCTTTTTACCAAAGCCTCAGTGAGAATACCGCCGCCACAACCTACGTCGATAGCCCGGGCATTTTTCAACTGGGTTCTTTCATTAATAAAGGTCAGTCGCAACGGATTGATTTCATGCAGCGGTTTGGATTGACCTTCCGGATCCCACCAGCTTGATGCCAGTGCATCAAATTTAGCGACTTCGGCTGGATCAACATTATGTTTTGTCATGAGGAAGACCTTATTTTTGTTGCCCATTGTTGTGCCTGGGCAGAAATATGTTGTGCATTTAATGTGGTGAGCTGACGTTGTTTTAATAATTGTTTTCCAGCGACCCAGACATCAGAAACTTTATCGCGACTGGTGGCGTAGACCAATTGAGACGGCAAATTATATATTGGCTGAGTTTCAATCTCGCTGAGATCGATGGCAATAATATCGGCGGTTTTACCGGTTTCCAGCGTGCCGGTGATGGAATCAATACCGAGAGCCTTGGCCGCATTGATGGTGGCCATCTGCAAAGCCTGGTAAGCAGGCACTACGCTGGGATCACCAGAGACACCTTTTGCCAGAATAGCTGCCTGACGCATTTCTGCAAACATATCCAGATCGTTATTGGATGCCGCGCCATCGGTACCAATACTGATATTGACGCCACGCTTGATGAGTTCGGCAACGGGTGTGAAACCACTGGCCAGTTTCAAATTAGACTCCGGGCAATGCACGATGTGAACGCCTGCTTCGGCGCACCAGTCCATTTCTTTTTCCGTTAGCTGCGTCATATGCACCGCAATTAATCGTGGAGAGAGCAAACCTAAGTCTTTGAGTCTTTCCAATGGACGTTTGCCAAACTGGGAAAGACTATCGCTGACTTCTGCCGCCGTTTCATGAATATGCATCTGAATCGGCAAATCCAGTTCTTCGGCGTTAATGATAATGGCTTCAAGTGTTTTGTCAGAAACGGTGTAGGGCGCATGTGGCGCATAATTGGTAGTGATGCGCGGGTGATGACGATACTGATCGTGTAAGGCCTGGCCTTTATGTAAGTACTCATTTACATCTTTCGCCCAGTTAGTGGGGAACTCAATGACGACCATGCCCAGACTTGCCCGAATACCGCTGCTATCAACTACCCGGGCAGTTGCTTCTGGAAAGAAATACATATCACTGAAACAGGTGGTGCCGCCACGGATCATTTCAGCAATAGCCAAAGCCGATCCGGCCTCAGCAAATGCATCACCAACAAACTGTTGTTCAGCAGGCCAGATATGGTTATTTAGCCAGGTCATCAGAGGCAAGTCATCCGCTAAACCGCGGAATAATGTCATAGGGGTATGGCCATGGTTGTTAATTAATCCCGGCATCACGCAATGTTCATCGAGATCCTGTGTCTGAGTAGCTATATAAAGCTGTTCCGCCTGAGTTTGCGGTAATAGCGCTACAATATTGCCCTCATTGACGACAATAGAATGATTTTCAAGAATGAGTTGATCTGCCGTCATCGGCAGACACCAGCGGGCATTTATTATCAGATCGACGTTTTCCATAGCGTCCGATTATAACCGCCATCAGCAGGAGAACACAGTGCAAAGCATCAGTGAAATGATTCAGCCCATCAAGTGGCATGATCAACAACTGCATTTACTGGATCAGCGTTTGCTTCCAACACATCAGGTCTGGCTCAGTTTTGAGCATATTGATGATGTCAGTCATGCTATTCGGGATATGGTGGTGAGAGGCGCCCCAGCTATTGGTGTAACAGCGGCTTATGCAGTGGTTCTGGCGTCCCGTACAGCATGGAACAAAGCCGGTGTGAACTGGAAACAAGCCATGTATGAACCTTTGGCAAAACTGGCAGCATCGCGGCCTACAGCGGTGAATTTAAATTGGGCGATCGAGCGGATGAAAGCCATTTATATTCATTTACCGGAAACCTATTCGCCAGAAGCGGAACTGCTGCAAGCTGCAGTTGAGATTCATCAGCAGGATATCGTTGCCAACCAGACCATGGGAAAGCTGGGAGCAGATTTGATACATGCTAACAGCATAGTGCTAACGCATTGTAATGCTGGTGCATTGGCGACTGGTGGCTTTGGTACCGCATTAGGAGTTATTCGGCAGGGATATGCCGATGGTAAAATACAGCATGTCTATATCGACGAAACGCGTCCCTGGTTACAAGGTGCGCGATTAACCGCCTGGGAATTAATACAGGACAATATTCCCTGTACCTTGCAGGCCGATGTCGCTGCGGCAGCATTAATGGCTTCGGGTCAGATTGATTGGGTTATTGTCGGTGCTGATCGGATTTCTGCCAATGGTGATGTGGCCAATAAAATCGGTACATACTCTCTAGCCGTTTTAGCCAAGTATCACCAGGTGAAAGTGATGGTGGTCGCACCGTTATCGACGATTGACTGGCAAACAGAATCAGGTGAACTTATTCCAATTGAACAACGACCAGCAACTGAAATAACACATATTGGTAGCCAGCAAATTGCGCCAGATGGCGTTCAGGTTTCCAATCCGGCCTTTGACGTCACACCGGCAGGGCTGATAAACGCTATTGTTACTGAAGCAGGCGTTGTGTTGTCGCCATCAGCGACTACAATGAAAAACCTTCGTAAGCACAACTAAGGAGCAGGATATGTCACAAACCGCACTGGTAACCGGCAGCAACAGAGGCATCGGGCTTGAACTCTGCCGGCAATTAAAAGCACGTGGCTTTGATGTGATTGCGACTTGTCGTCATCGCTCTCCGGCATTGGCCGAACTGGATGTGGAAATTATTGAAGATGTGGAAGTCAGCGATCCTATCAGTCTGAAAGCACTTTCGGAAAAACTCGGCGATCGTAAAATTGATTGGCTGATAAATAATGCCGGTATCGCCGCAGGTTTAGGGCTCAATGATATTGATTCGAATGCTATTGAAAGTTTTAAAAGCATGTTTGATGTAAACAGTCTTGGTCCGTTATTGACTACCCAGTCATTAGTGAATCATCTGTCTCAGGGTAGCAAGGTGGGTATCATCACCAGCCGAATGGGCTCAATTGCGGATAATGATTCCGGTGGTAGTTATGCTTACCGCATGTCTAAAGCGGCTGTAAATGCGGCGGGCAAGTCGCTATCAATCGATTTGAAACCTAAAGGTATTGCTGTGGCAATTCTGCATCCTGGTTGGGTGAGAACCGATATGACAGGGCATGGTGGCTTGATTGATGCGGATGAATCGGCAAAAGGTTTGCTGGATCGCATGGCTGAGTTGAATATTGATAACACTGGTACGTTCTGGCATATGAATGGTGAAGTGCTGCCTTGGTAAACTACCCATCGCTTTCAGATCAGCAGCAGCAAGGTTTGCCGGTATTGCTAAAACCGGCAAGCAGAATTCCCGTCCAGTTTAGCGATAGCAGCCATCAACTCTGGTTTTGTGAAACCGTTGATGGACCGATGGTGTTGAAGCGGTGTGATCATGACACGATTCAACAGTCGGCTTTCTGGCGTGGCATGAATAGCCTGTTTGCCATCAATTTCCCAGTGTCATTGGGAAATATTGCAGAAGTTTATCAACAGATATCAAATATCAGTTCTTTAAGTGTCCCATCCTTAATGGCCGCTGAGGCAGCAGAGTTTGTTTTGACCCGTTGGTTGCCTGGAAATGATGTGCACGCTTTAGCTGTAAATCAGCATACGATTAAGTCCCTGGCAAAACACCTTGGATCGGTGCATCAACAGCAGCATTCAAAGTGGGGGAATGTGCAACAGCCGCAATTTACCGCTGCAGAGTGGCCGCTACGCCTGAAATCAACGATAGAATTACTGATACAGCAACAAAAGCCTGCAATTGATCAGGCTGTTTTACAGCAGGTCTTTATCCAAGCTGAACAGCTTTGTGAAAAGATGTTTGTACCCATAATGCCTGATTTGCGATGGGATCAATTTCTGATGCAGCAGGACCAGCTCTCTGCCTTGGTCGATTTGGATGCGATTGTCTATGGCCCCCAAACATTAGAATTTGTTTTGCTGGAATATTTATTGGATCAACAACAGGCTGAGCTTTTTGCAGTTGAATATCTGAACCATCAGACCATTCCTAATCTGACGGCTGTTCGGCTGCCATACCGTTTATTACTTTTTTTAATGAATGTGCTAGGTGAGACAGATTTGAATTTGTGGCTCAATCATCCTGAACGGTTCAGTTAAGCTTGTTGGGTCTGGTGTTGTTTTGCTAATAACTGACGCCATTTAAAATACCCGGCCATGGCGAGAAACAGATAAATACTGAACATGACAATGGTGGCGTAAAAACCGGTCAATGCATAAAGTACAATCGCCGAGCTGTTGATAACTTGCCAATACAGCCAGTTTTCCAGAACTTTACGCGCCATCAAAACGGTATTCATCACTGAAAACACCATCACTGCAGCATCCAGATAGGGATATTGCGTGGCGTGTGCCGATAGGTAATAGCCAAATACCAGGCTGAGAAACCCGCCAGTGGCAATAAAGATAAGATGATATTGCCACGGCCAGCTGTGAATATTCAGTTCTGCCGTCTGGTTTTCATGACGATGCCAGAGAATAAAGCCATAGACCGCCATACCGATGTAATACAGGTTGAGCAGAGCCTGCATTGGTAACTGATTTTCCCAAAACAGGATGGTGTAAATAATGGTACTGATAAACGCTAATGGCCAGCACCATTGGGATTCACGGGCAGCAAACAGGATATAACCGATGCCAAGCAGCGCGGCAAATACTTCCCAGCCACTCATGGACACCAATCCAGCTAGCGTAATATCCCACCAACCTGACTCAGACATCAGTCTTTAACTTGATGACGATCGTTACCAATCAGTTTCAACACAAAAACACTATGAGGCAGTTGGGCAAATACAGCTTCAATTTCGCTGTCCATTGCATCCATTACATCACGATATTCACCAAAAATCTGGGTGCTCAAAGTATTACGATGCACAATCAGTTTCGGATTGTTTTCCAACTTGGCAATAAACGCCAGAATTGGTTCGACAAATTGTTCTGTCAGCGGATAAAGGCTGATATCAACTGAAATTCGCATAATGATTTCCGGAAAAAGTGGGGCACTACTGTGCCCCGTATAAATTAGTAGTCGTAAGAAACAGTCATGCCAAAAGTACGAGGATCGGCATACTGGGTATAAACCCGATCTTCATATTCCGTGGAAGGATCGATACCAAAGAAGAAGCCGCGAGTGTAATAATCTTTATCAAACAGGTTGCGTCCCCATAAGGTAAATGTCCAGTTTTGCTGCTGGTACTGCAAACTGGCATTGGTAATGGCGTAAGAACTGGATTTCGCATTATGGCTGTTGGAGTAATAGAACTCATCCTTGCCCTCAACATTGGCGCGAAGAGTCCATTGCGGGGTCAGATAGACTTCACTGCCAACACTGAAAGTGTAGGCTGGAGCATGAGCCTGCCTTCTGCCCTGAATATTTAAACCAGCCTCATCCAGTTCAGGGTTGTTGTATTCGTCAAATGTCGCGTGTAAAAGACCTAATGCTGCAAAGGTTCTTATTCGTTCATTGATCAACCAGTCAACACTTGCTTCAATGCCCATATTACGACCTTTGGCTGCATTATCCTGATAATCGATAAAACGGGTGCCGCCACCATCACGAGGAACACTGACAGATGTTTTTACCTGGGCATCTTTTCGTAAACCATAAAATGCGGTGATATCGGTCACCAGACTGCCATCCAGCCACAATGACTTCATGCCGGCTTCCAGATTCCATAAATATTCATTATTGAATTTGCGTAAGCCGGAAGCCAGATCTGCTTCCGTATTAACCCCCCCAGCTTTGTAGCCGCGGGATAATGATGTGTATAAAAGGTGTTGTGGGCGGAACTGATAATTCAGACCGACTTTGCCACCGAATAATACATCGTTGTCATCGAGATCCAATCCTTGCGAATCCTCATAATCAGCGTCCCAATGTTCAACGCGTAAACCGGTTATTAAAGTCAGCTTATCGGTTAAGGCAGTATCAAGTTGGCCATAAATGGCGCTATTAAACGTTTTATAAGTATTATCTAAAGCAAACGGAAAAACTGCATCACTATCAATGGCATTCGCAAAATAGGTGCGTTTTAAGTCCTGACGTTGATCGGCGAGATAAATACCAACGGACCAATCGGTTGTATCAGAAAAAATACGACCATCTTCATTTGATAGAGCCCTGAATTCAAATGAATAATTTTCCCGTTCACGCTTATATTGATCAAAACCACTATAAGGACAGTTAAATGCATCATTGTCTTCATCGGCATCCACACAGGTAGCATCAACAGGAAATTGTGTTTTAAATGACCAGTCATCATCGTAACTATATTCCAAATCAGATTTGGAATAGGTCAAGGTTGATTGCAATTGCACTTTACTGTTGGCACGCCAGTCAGTATTCAATGCAAACGCATTGGTATGCTGTTTGTCTTTACCAGGCTGATCTGACAGGCTGTTTCGACTGTTATCCAGTGTGAAAGCGTCGTAACCATTGTCAATATTCAAATGTAGTAAATTAAGATCAATGGTCAGATCATTACTGACCAGCCATTTTAAATGTCCGCGGGCAGTCAGTTCATCCTGATTTTGCGTATTATCCCGACCCAGAAAATCGTTATCCATATAACCATCTGAACGATGGGTATGTACGGCTATCCGTCCCAGTAATGTGTCTTTAATCAGTGGGCCGCCAACGGCAACACCAACACTGCGCGTATTGTAATTGCCAATAGTGGACTGAAAGTTCATATCCAGATCATTGGTCGCCTGTTTGCTTTGCATATTAATAACGCCAGCTAATGCATTGGCACCATACAACGTACCCTGTGGGCCGCGTAATACTTCTACTTTCTCAATATCAAATAAAGTAGCTGCGCCGCCACTGCGGCTAAAATCTATACCATCAATATATAGGCCGACTGATGGATTAAGAGGCGCCAGAAACTCACTTCGTTCACCAATACCGCGGATCTGAAAAAACTGGCCACGAGACGCACCGCTGGAAAGGTTTACATTAGGTGCCAGATTCAACACATCTTCAATATGCTGAGCGCCACGCGATTCAATAATATCTTCATCAAATGTGGTCAGACTGACGGGAATGTCCTGTGCTTCGGCCGGACGAAAGTCAGCGCTAACTAGCATGGAGGGTAGATCGGTACTGTTGTTCTGAGCAACTGCGCATGGTGAAAAAAGCGCGCTGGTAACTGCAATGGAAAGCAGGGTGGGTTTCATGACTATCCTTTTTAATTTCATAAAAAGGACAGGGGATCACGCCATTTGCATTGATCTAGCAAGAAGGTGTTGCCGCCTGTCCCTACGCCAGTATTACCTGGATCAGGTTCATCGGGTCTCCACCAAACTGGTGAATCTCAGGCCTTGCGACCACCCCGAGGCTTGTATTAGCAAGTAGAGTAAATATACAGAAAAATATGCTTTTTTCCCATCATTAATATTTTCTATCACATACAAAAAAGGCATCCGAAGATGCCTTAAATGTTCAAGTGATGAATAACTTAGTTTTCGATTTTAGCTTTCAAAGTATCCAGACCTGAACGGAAAATGCCCTGAATGGCATTGGTTGCCGTTTCGTCATTCAGCTCTTTAGGTTCATGATGATTGCCGGTATAACCACGGAAAAATTTGGCTAACCAGATGACCTTGGTTTGATCGCCTTCTGCTTCAACCGTCACCCAGGCTTTGTATTTGCTGACCGGAACCGCAGGGATATCATGCATTTCACCTTCGATATCCACTTGACCCACAGAGCTCATTTCATTGATTTCATACATAAAGCTCTTGGTTTCTTCATCAAACTTTTTCAACGTTTCAGTGATGGTGGAATCATTTTTCAACGTTAGAATGCGAGTGGCACCCACTTCATTTCCACCTTGCGCGTCGGTAGAAATAATGGCCGGGTGCCATTTATGCAGACTGTCAAAATCTTTAACCATTTCCCAGACGATGTCAGCATCAGCATTAATCAGCACTGTTTCTTCAACTTGTAAACGTGAAGCACCATGGGCAAATACTAATGCTGGCAATAGGAACAAGCCTGTTAAAAGGCCTTTTAATACAGCTTTCATTATATTTCCTTCTTATATTTCATTTGAAATGCTAAAAATCAGCCCAAATAAACTACCATTACATTCCAAAATGCCAAAGGGAAAATTTCACAATGCAATGGCGTTCCGGATCGTGTCACGTTGTAAATGTGGGGCAAAAAACTCAATAAAAGCATAGCTGTAACCACGAAGGTAGCTGCCTTTGCGTATCCCCATATGGGTTGTACTTGGTTTAAATAAACCACTGGCATCCATTGCCTGCAATGGCGCATCTTTTACAGGATCAAATGCCATGCTGGCTATAATGCCTATGCCAAGACCGAGTTCCACGTAGGTCTTGATAACATCGGCATCAGTTGCGGTGAAGACGACATTGGGCTTTAGGCCGCGTTCAATAAAAGATTGGTCCTGCTGAGCACGTCCGGTAAACCCCATCACATAAGTCAGGATGGGATATTGCGAAATAGCTTCAAGCGTTAGTTTTTTTTCCTTTAAAAGTGGATGACCGGGTGGTGTAATGACGGTTCGATTCCATTCATAGCATGGCAGAATTGCCAGATTATCAAATTTGGACAACCCTTCTGTTGCGATCGCTAAATCAACTTTTCCGGTGGCTGCCATCTCTGCTACTTCGGGAGGAGTGCCTTGCACCATATTCAAATGAACATCTGGATATTGTTCTGAAAAAGCTTTGATTGCTTTTGGCAGGGCATAGCGTGCCTGAGTATGCGTGGTGCCGATTGAAAGTGTGCCCTTTTTTTCATGACGACTGTCTGCGGCTTGTTCTCGTAAATTGTCGACTTCCTGTAATACTCGCTCAGCCATGGCTATCACGGATTCACCCAGAGGGGTAATGGCGGATAAGCGTTTTCCATGTCGTTCGAAAATTAATAAACCTAGTTCATCTTCCAGCAATTGTATCTGATTACTGACACCTGGCTGAGAAGCATGAAGCGCTTGTGCTGCGGCGGATATGCTGAGGCCCCGGCGCGCGACTTCGCGAACATATTTGAGTTGCTGCAACTTCATGGTTTATCCGATTTAGTTATTAGAAAAGGTAAAGATATAAAAAAAATAGATAAAAAATCAATCAACACATTTCTGGGTAATGTCACATTTCAATGATCGGCACACCCCGTTGCGGTAAGTGCAAAGGGACTGTGCGTTGGAAATCACTGTTTTGCGTTTCAGCTTCGTTTTCGGTGCTTAAAAAATGTTGTGAATCATCTGGTGACAAAGCGATATATTCACAGCCATCTGCAGTACACATTCTGAGCGCCAGAGTTAATGGATCAGCCGTCAGATTACGCTCATTGTCGAGAGTGTAAGGAATATGTGGGATCTCGAATTGTAACGGCTGGCGCGAACCGCTGGAATTAACCGGATTTATAAATACTGCAGTAATAAGCGCAGAACATACTGCTGTTATAACTAACAAAATTCGATAAGTTGTCATTTTCAGCCTCTCATCCTAGAGTGGATTTGGAGTTAGAGCATCGGTTAAATACCGTGAAAGAAATGTGAACAGTAAACAGTCTCTATCGCAAGAGGTTAAGGCTGTGTTAACGCTGCGATAATTCAACCTTTAGCCATAGAAGTCTTTATATATTAATTTTTTATATAGATAAAAAATAATATTCATTGATTGAATATTGCCAGATGGTAAACTTGCCGCAATGAAGCAGGTTAGAAGGTTAAATTAATAGATGGAATGGGGTTTTCTACTGGCAGGCCTCGGTGTAGGTATTATGGTCGGTATGACAGGAGTCGGTGGAGGGTCTTTAATGACACCCATTCTGATTTTTGGTTTTGGTATTCAGCCTGCCGTTGCAGTAGGAACGGATCTGTTGTTTGCCGCGGTGACCAAGGCGGGAGGGATCTGGGCGTACTGGCGACACGGTGTAGTGCATTGGCGTGTAGTTTGGCGTCTTGCAGCGGGCAGTCTGCCGGCGACACTGTTAACGTTATGGTTTCTCAGTGCAACGGGTGTGCATGAAGGAAAGCATAATGAGCTAATTACCATTGCACTGGGGGTGGCGTTGATTTTGACTTCCAGTGCCCTGCTTTTGAAAGACTGGCTGGCTGGTATTCTGAAAGCGCGAAAAGGGCACCCCTTTGTAAATTACCTTTACCGGTTACGCCAGGATGAAACCATAAAAGCGCCAGCTACGGTTATTGTCGGGGCTTTATTGGGGGTGATGGTGACACTCTCTTCAGTGGGAGCTGGAGCGTTGGGAGCTGTCGTTTTATTGTTTCTGTATCCGCGAATGCGTGGTGTGGAAATTGTGGCAACCGATATTGCTCATGCTGTACCACTGACAGCCGTAGCCGGACTGGGGCACTCCGCAGTGGGTACCGTTGATTGGTCACTGTTATCTTATTTGCTGATGGGATCATTGCCCGGTATATATATTGGTTCTCACTTGGGGATACGGATTTCAGACAAGATTTTACGGCCATTACTCGCCGTCATTTTACTGATGGTGGGTATTAAATGTTTACTGTAAAACATAAATAAATGAATAAAAAAGTAATTCGACATGACAGATATTAGTGAAAAACTTCAACTGAAAATTGATACAGCAAAACAACTGCTGGAGCAGATAGTGACGGACTATAGTCCTGCGGTATTAGCGACCAGTTATGGTGCCGAGGATATGGTGCTGATGGATATGATTGCTAAATTCGCACCAGAAATCGGTATTTTTACGCTAGATACCGGTCGACTGCCCAAGGAAACCTATGATTTAATGCAGCAGGCTAAAAAGCATTATCAGCTTGAGGTTGAGGTTTATTATCCGGATGCATTGAGCCTTCAACAATTTGTCACACACAATGGCCCGAATGCCTTTTATGACAGTGTTGACTTACGCAAACAATGCTGTGGTATCCGGAAAGTAGCACCATTAAACCGTGCTTTAACCGGCAAAAAAGCCTGGCTGACAGGCATGCGCCGATCACAGTCGGTGACGCGAAATGAACTGCCGGTATCTGAATGGGATGCTGATCATGAGTTGCAAAAATTCAGTCCACTGACGGACTGGTCCAATGGCGAAGTATGGAAATATATCCGCGCCTTTGATGTTCCTTTTAATGAACTGCACAACCAGGGCTACGCCAGTATTGGCTGTGCGCCATGCACCAGAGCGATTACCCCGGGTGAAGATATTCGGGCGGGCCGCTGGTGGTGGGAAAACCCGGAAACCAAAGAATGTGGCTTACACGTAAAGGGTAGGGTCTGATGCTCTTTCATAGCCGCCTCTGTTGTGACTGAAAATACACCAATCAAGGCGCGAGGAGAGCAGTTTAGTTATTCTAAATAAACGACTAGTAACGCGGAGTGGTGTATTTTCAGCCACAACCCGCAGGGCTGGGACTATTTTTCCGCCTCACGGCGTTGGAAATGACTTATGTAGAGCAACTACATCGCATCATTTCCGCCTTGTGAGACAAAAAAATAGCCTCCAGCAGTGGTGGCTCTGAAAGAGCAACAGAACCTAAGTAACAGAGAAAATTATGACTGAAAAACAACTGACGCACTTAAAACAACTCGAAGCTGAAAGTATTCACATCATGCGTGAAGTGGCCGCTGAGTTTGAAAATCCGGTTATGCTGTATTCGATTGGTAAGGATTCCGCTGTCATGCTGCATCTGGCAATGAAAGCATTTTACCCGGGCAAACCACCATTTCCATTAATGCATATCGATACTACCTGGAAATTTCAGGAGATGGTCAGATTTCGTGACCAACGCGCCAAAGACTTGGGGCTGGAGCTCATTGTTCACACCAATCAGGAAGGCGTTGAAGCCGGCATTAATCCTTTTGACCATCCCCGTTATACCGACATTATGAAAACCGATGCGTTGAAACAGGCTCTGAGTAAACATGGCTTTGATGCGGCATTTGGTGGTGCCCGCCGTGATGAAGAAAAGTCCCGTGCCAAGGAGCGGGTGTATTCCTTCCGTGATAAAAATCATCGCTGGGATCCTAAGGCCCAGCGCCCTGAGTTATGGAATATTTATAACAGCAGAGTGAACAAGGGTGAAAGTATTCGTGTTTTCCCGCTATCGAACTGGACAGAATTGGATATCTGGCAATATATCTATCTGGAGCAAATCCCGATTGTGCCGCTGTACTATGCCGCTGAGCGTCCGGTTGTTAACTACAATGGTCTGACCATCATGGTTGATGATGACCGTATGCGTATCCCGGAAGGTGAGAAAATCCGTATGGAAAAAGTCCGTTTCCGTACCCTGGGCTGTTATCCACTGACCGGTGCGGTGAAATCGGATGCCGATACCTTGCCAGAAATCATTCAGGAAATGCTTTTGACAACGACTTCTGAACGTCAGGGGCGTGCCATCGATCACGATGAAGCTGGCTCGATGGAGAAAAAGAAACAGGAAGGTTATTTCTAAAATTCAGGACGAGAGCGTGATTCAAATCTCTCATCCGGCAGCAAAAAGAATTGAATACGATGCTCAAATTGCTGGGCATCTTGACCCGTTAAAGATAATTAAACCAGGCACTCAACATGACATACGAAACTGATGCGCTGATTGCGACCGATATCGAAGCCTATCTCAAGCAACACGAAAACAAGGAACTGCTGCGTTTTCTGACCTGCGGTAATGTGGATGATGGAAAAAGTACGCTGATTGGACGACTGTTACATGATTCCAAAATGATCTATGAAGATCAGTTGGAAGCGGTGACCCGCGATAGTGTGAAATCCGGAACCACAGGAAATCAGGTGGATCTGGCGTTACTGGTTGATGGGTTGCAGGCGGAACGTGAGCAGGGTATTACCATTGACGTAGCGTATCGTTATTTCTCCACCACCAAACGTAAATTTATCATTGCTGATACGCCAGGTCATGAACAGTACACCCGTAACATGGCCACCGGTGCATCAACCTGTCAGCTGGCGGTTATTCTGATTGATGCTCGTTACGGAATGCAGACACAAACCCGCCGCCATAGTTTTATTGCTTCATTACTGGGTATCAAGCACATTATTGTTGCCATTAATAAAATGGATTTGATGGATTTCAGCGAACAGGTCTTTAATGATATTCGTAAAGCCTACAGCGAATTTGCCCGTGAACTGGAAATCGAAGATATTCACTTTGTACCGATGTCTGCCTTGAACGGCGATAATGTGGTGAACAGAAGTGAAAACATGCCCTGGTATCAGGGCAGCACAATGATGGAGCTGTTGGAAAACATCGAGATTGGGAAGGATGCCAATACCGAAGACGCCCGTTTCCCGGTGCAATACGTTAACCGCCCGAACCTGAATTTCCGCGGCTACTGCGGCACATTATCTGCGGGTATTCTGAAGCCGGGGGATGAAATTACCGTTTTGCCTTCAGGCAAAGAAAGCAAAGTCAAAGCACTGGTAACCTATGATGGTGAGCTGGATCATGCCGTTCCGGGTGAATCGATAACCGTTACCCTGCAGGATGAAGTGGATGTAAGCCGTGGCGATATGATTGTGCATCGGGATCATCAGCCACATGTGTCCAGCCGTTTTAAAGCCATGGTGGTATGGATGACAGAGCAACCGCTGGTGGCAAACAAACAATACAACATCAAGGTTGGCGTTTCTGACAGTACAGGTGTAATGACTCAGGTTGATCATCAGGTTGATGTGAATACATTGGCCCATAACGTTGTGACAGAACTGAAACTGAACGAAATCGGTTTATGTGAATTTTCATTAAATAAACCAGTTGTGTTTGATGCTTATAAGCGTAATCGCACTACCGGTGCTTTTATCGTGATTGATCGTCTGACTAATGTCACCATTGGTGCGGGCATGATTACCGAAGCGATTACCGGTATGATAAATGAAGATACAACAACTCATGTTTCTGCATTTGAAGTCGAATTAAATGCATTAATCCGAAAACATTTCCCTCATTGGGATGCTAAGGATATCAGTGATTTACTGAAGTAAATCTAAATAAATCAGGCCGTGTTCGCGGCCTGATTTTACCATCCGGTTTTCACTCGATAACTTTTCGAGATTCCATTCTTATTTCATTAAATCTTGTGAATGCTTTGCTTTATGTTATTGAGGCAATACTGCTGTTTTGTCATCTTATTGAAAGCTGTTAGGGTAAATTTTAAAAATTTAGCGAATTATGTGAACCGGTTTGAGTAGCGGACAATGATTTAGGTTACATTCTGCGAAACCGGGATGGTGAATAATGAAAGAACAAGCAGATTTTAGAAAGATTGGTTGTGGCGAGTGTTTCAACAGCGGTTTACTTGGATTTGATTTTTCCATGGCTTTCCAGCCGATTGTGAATACAAACAGCCGAACGGTGTATGCGCAGGAAGCACTTGTTCGGGGGGTGGATGGGCAAGGTGCGGCCCATGTTTTTGATAATGTAAATCAGAGTAACCGCTATCGTTTTGATCAGGCCTGTCGGGTTAAAGCGATTAAACTTGCTGCAGAACTTAACATCGATTCTAAACTCAGCATCAACTTTATGCCCAATGCAGTGTACAAACCTGAGTTGTGTATCAGGACGACACTCGAGGCTGCTGAAATCTATAACTTCCCGATTGAACGCATTATTTTCGAAGTGACTGAAGGTGAGCAGATTACTGACCATGTTCACTTGCAGGACATTATTCAGTCTTATCAGCAGCAGGGATTTTCAACTGCCATAGATGATTTTGGGGCTGGCTATGCGGGGTTGAACCTGCTGGCAAATATGCAGACTGATTTAGTAAAATTGGATATGGCGTTAATACGCAATATCCATAATGATAAAGTCAGGCAGTCCATTACGCGAGGCATCATCGCTTTCTGTAATGATTTGGATATTACCGTGATAGCCGAAGGTATCGAATCTGCAGATGAACTTTATGTTTTACAGGAGATGGGGATTGAGTTGTTTCAGGGATTTTATTTTGCCAAACCAAGTTTTGAGTCTTTGGCAACAGTCTCATCCGATTGGTGGCGCTGATAACGCTTGATGCCAGAGCTGTTGTTTGGTTTCAAATTTCATAGCGGCATGCGCCGGGCTGGTTGAGGGTAGCCTTTGGTAGTTTAATAATATGTCGGCGGCTTCCAACTGTTTTATTACATAACGTTTGAATACCTGTTCCGCTTTGCCACCATTAAAAAAGATCTGTCTTATTGACGGATGACGCTGCAGTAACTCCACAAAATCATTGGCAACCATCGATTCCGTTTCAATATGCTGATCCAGACTTCCCGGGCGGCGGCAGCTTTTCAATACATCCCATACGGCAATCCGTTTTTGTATTAATAAATCACAGCGTTGTGGGTAGTCCAACTTAACAGATTGCCCAAAAAATGACGTTATGATTGGCCAGAAAGCATTGCGTGGATGGGCGTAATAACGTTGTTGTTTTAATGATTCAATACCAGGCATGGAACCGAGAATCAAAATCCGTGGTTCATGGCCAACGATGGGTGGAAAGCTGGATGCGGGTTGCAGTGTGAGTTTATCTTTCATAACCGTATCAGCCTGAGTTGAAATATCTCTCTCATCAACAGCATTACTGATAGAGTCTGCCCTGATGCCTTATCCAGCCATGAGGATGACGGTTGGCTGGATCATGATGCGTCCAGTGGATTAAGCCACCTTTATCATTCCAGATATATTCACCATAAACACGGACATCATCGCCTTCTTTAATCTCATTAATTCTGGGTGCCAAATCGATATTGTGAACGATTAATAAGGTCTGCCCGCTGGCCAGTTCAATAACAAACCGTTGATGACGACTGCCTTTATTATCATCTGCTAACAGCCTGGTAACGGTTCCGGCCACCTCGATTTGAACATCACTTTGCCGCTGTTCAAATAATTGTTCAACACTTCCAGCAGGAGAGATTTGATTACGTTGTGGCTCAGGCTCATAAAAGCTTCCCAGAAAGATCAAAATGGCAAAGCCGAACAGGATCCAGATACGCTGTTTCATACGTTTTGTATTAGCCATGTTCAATTCGCTCCGCAAGCATTTCAATCCAATGATTCACAGGACGACTCGGTGTTGAAAGGTATAGCTGACAACCAATATTGGCCGTAACAATTTTATCCGGTTGTGATGCTTCCAAAGCCGACAATTTCTGTAAACGTAACGATTGAGATAATTTGGGCTGCAATAACGAATAACTGCCTGCTGAGCCGCAGCAGATATGTGCATCATTGATAACCGGAGTGGTGAATCCAAGTTGTTGCAAAATCGTTTCCACGAGTCCTGTTAGTTGCTGCCCATGCTGTAACGAACAGGGAGATTGAAACGCAATAGTGCTGCCAACACCCAGATTTTGCCATACAGATAAATCTTCAGCAGCAATCACTTCAGCGATATCTTTGCTGAGTTCGCTGACTTTGGCAGCTTTTTCTGCATAGACTTTGTCATTTCGCAGCAAATAGCCATAGTCTTTTACTGTACTTCCGCAACCACTGGCGGTCATCACTATCGCTTCACAGCCATGTTCAATAAACGGCCACCAGGCATCAATATTCTGTTTCATTTGATTGGATGCTTTTTCTTCCGCGGACAGATGCTGTGCCAATGCACCACAGCAACCCGCTTTGGGTGCTTCCAGCAGACTAATCTGCAGTTTATCTAAAACGTTTGCTGCGGCCTGATTGGTATTCGGACTACTGACCGATTGCACACAACCGGCTAAAACCAGCATAAAGCGTTGGTGAGTTTGCTGGATGAGCGGTCTGGTTTTTTGTACAGGTATTAATCTGGCTTTTACGCTTTGTGGGAGTAGTGGTTTGAACAGATTGGCCGTCTTTAACAATGGGCGAAATGTGGCGGGATAAGGTACAGTCTGAAGCAATAATTTTCTTATCAGGCGATCTACAAAAGGTCTGTTGACCAATGTGTCCACTTCCATGCGACCAATATCCGCCAACTTGGCAAACTCCACTCCTGAAGGGCAGGTTGATTCACAGGCGCGACAGGTGAGACATTGATCCAGATGAACTTGTGTTTCTCGTGTTGGCGATACCCCCTCAAACACCTGTTTTATCAGGTAAATTCGGCCACGAGGACCATCGCGCTCATCACCCAGTAACTGATAGGTAGGGCAGGTAGCATTGCAAAATCCACAATGCACACAGTTGCGGATAATCGATTCAGCAGTCAGGCCTTTTTCAGTATTGGCGTATTTTGCTGCGAGTCTGGTTTGCATAATTAAAACTCTGGATAAAGCTGGCCGCGGTTGAATATACCGTGCGGATCAAAGCTTTGTTTCAATTGTTGATGCAATCGTTTTAAGCCACTGTTTAATGGTTGCCGACGTATTTCTGTTAATTTTGCGGTACGAAACAGTTGCGCATGGCCATGATGGCGGGCAGCTAATGTGAAGATTTTTTCAGCACTTTCATCGGTTTTCACCCAGCGCAAACCGCCTGCCCAATCGACTAGCTGTTTACCTGAAATGGGTAAATTGACTGTGGCGGGTGGTACTGAAACTCTCCATAAAGGTATTTCACCATCAAAGAAACGATGTTGTTGTTCATTGACCAGAGTCCAGAACACATCCGCCTTATGATGTTCACCACCGAGCTTCTGTCGGGCTGCACGTACAGCGGCTTCAGCGCCTGCCAGCCGAATATGCACAGCTTTACCATCATAAGCCAGTCCTGAGAGTGGCAGATTTTGCGCAGCCAGCGTTTGCATCATTCGTAATGCATCCTGCGTATCGCGCGACTGTGATAGATAGCATTCGCTGGCGGGAATCGGCAGAACTTTAAGACTGATTTCCAGTAATACACCTAAACTGCCCATGGCTCCGACCATGAGTCTTGAGACATCATAGCCCGCTACATTTTTCATCACCTGTCCGCCAAACTGCATTATCTGGCCTTTGCCATTGATGATCCGGCAACCAAGCACATAATCACGGGCGCTGCCGGTGAACGGCCTGATGGAACCTGATAATCCCGTCGCGATGGCGCCACCCAGCGTGGCATCGTCGCCGAAATGCGGTGGGTCAAATGGCAGGCGTTGATTGTGTTCTGCCAGTGTACTCTGCAAGTCATTGAGTTTAGTCCCGGCATAAGCGGTAACAACCAACTCGGTTGGTTGGTAATTTACGATGCCTTGATGTGCTTGCAATGACAACGTTTCGCCAGGTTTTGCGTGATACAGAAATGACTTGGTATTTCCACCTCGAAGATTAACTGGCTGTTGAGTTTCAACGGCCGTTAATATCTGCTGTTGAATAGTTTTACTTATATCTGCCATCAGAAACGCTCTAATTCCGGATGGGGAAGCTCACCATGATGCACATGCATTGCGCCCAGTTCAGCACAGCGATGCAGGGTCGGGACAGCTTTTCCCGGATTCAGAATACCCTGCGGATCAAAGGCTGCTTTTACCGAATGAAACTGTGCCAGTTCATCCGTAGCAAATTGATTGCACATCTGATCGATTTTTTCGATGCCAACGCCGTGCTCGCCGGTAATACTGCCACCTGCCTGAACGCACAATTTAAGTATATCTGCACCGAAATGTTCTGCTTTAACCAATTCCCCAGCGTTATTAGCATCATAAAGAATCAATGGATGCAAATTGCCATCCCCCGCATGAAATACATTAGCGACCGCCAATTCGTGATGTCTGGATAAGCGCTGAATTTCCTGCAGCACTGCAGCTAAATGTTGTTTGGGAATGGTGCCATCCATACAGTAATAATCCGGTGAAAGTCGACCAACCGCAGGAAATGCCGCTTTGCGTCCGGCCCAGAACAAATTCCGCTGCTGCTCAGACTCTGCCGTCGCAAAGCTGATCGGATCACTGTTTTCCAGAACGTGATGAACCTTCATAATATGCTCTGAAACTTCTTCATTATTGCCATCAATTTCACATAGTAAGATGGCTTCAGCCTCCAGTGGATAGCCTGCATGAACAAAGGCTTCAGCAGCCTGAATGGCCAGTTTGTCCATCATTTCCAGACCCGCCGGAATAATCCCTGCGGCAATAATATCGGCAACGGCGCGGCCGGCTTTGGCTACATCATCAAAGGCGGCCAGGATCACTTGGGTACGTTCAGGTTTAGGCAACAGCTTTACCGTGACTTCAACAATAATACCCAGTAACCCCTCCGAACCCGTCATTAGCGCCAGTAAGTCAAAACCCGCACTGTCATAAGCCTGTGAACCGATGGTGAGCAGTTCCCCATCAGCCATGACTACTTTGAGCTCCAGAATGTTATGCACCGTTAAACCATATTTCAGGCAATGTACGCCACCGGAATTTTCGGCGACATTGCCTCCGATAGTACAGGCAATCTGTGAGGATGGATCCGGGGCGTAATACAAACCGTACTGGGCCACTGCTTCTGAAATTGCCAGGTTACGCACGCCGGGTTGCACCCGGACACTGCGGTTTGGAATATCTATTGATAAAATTTGATTGAACTTGGCCAGATTGAGCAGAATACCTTCTTCATGAGGCAGTGCGCCGCCAGATAATCCGGTACCTGCGCCACGGGCAACCAGAGGAATCTGCTGCTGGTTACAGAGCTTACAGATAGCCTGAATTTGCTCAATGGTATCCGGCAATACCGTCAATAAAGGTAATTGCCGATAAGCAGATAGTCCATCGCATTCAAAAGGTTTTTGGGATTCTTTGCTGGAAAGAATCGCTGATTCCGGCAGAATGGCTTGCAACGCTGCAATTAATTGCATTTTTTTCATTTGCGTAATATGGCATATTTCAAATCATGTGACATCTTCACATAATAATTATTGTTAGTTAGCTGAGGACGATGCCGGTTGCCGCGAATTCCGTGTCTGCAGAAGTTCTGAGGCATTTCATCCGCAGATTCCTGTTGATGAAATAGCGACTGGATTTAATGAGCTTTAGACAGATTTTTAAGTGTTTAATAATATTGATATAGCCATTTATAATTTCCTGTTATAAGCCGTCATCGTTATAATATGCGGTTCCATTGAAACCGTTTAGAGACCATAAATGTATCAATACGATAAGTATGATCAAACGATGATTGATCAGCGAGTAGCGCAATTCCGTGATCAGACACGTCGTTTCCTTGCTGGTGAATTAACTGAAGAACAATTCCGCCCACTGCGGCTGATGAATGGCTTATACATTCAGATCCATGCGCCGATGCTCCGTGTTGCAGTACCTTACGGGATGATGTCATCCCGCCAGGTTCGTAAAATTGCTGAAGTTGCACGTCGGTACGATAAAGGTTTTGTCCATTTCACCACGCGGCAGAATTTCCAAATGAACTGGCCCAAACTGGAGGATGTACCGGATATTCTGGCCGAATTGGCCAGCGTGCAAATGCATGCGATTCAAAGCAGTGGTAACTGCATTCGTAACACCACTTCAGATCAGCTGGCTGGTGTTAATGCCAATGAAATTGAAGACCCACGGCCCTGGGCTGAGATCATTCGTCAGTGGTCAACATTCCATCCGGAATTTGCCTACTTACCACGCAAATTCAAAATTGCCGTTGTGGGATCCCATGAAGATCGCGCGGCAACCAAGTTGCATGATATCGGCTTGCATCTGGTGAAAAATCACGAAGGTGACGTCGGTTTTGAAGTGCTGGTGGGTGGTGGTTTGGGTCGTACCCCAATCATTGGTGAACAGATTCGTCCTTTCCTGGAAAAACAGGATTTGTTGTCCTATCTTGAAGCGATTCTGCGTGTCTATAACCGTTTGGGTCGCCGTGATAACAAATATAAAGCACGTATCAAAATTACCGTTCGTGAACACGGTATCAACCATATCCGTGAACTGGTTGAAGCGGAGTGGGTACATATCCGTGACCAGTTGAAACTGGATAAAAAAGAAGTCGAACGGGTAAAACAGTATTTCACCGAGCCTGCTTATGAATTGGATGCAGCTGATTCAGACAGCAGTTATGCGGATCTGTTAGCACAGGACAAGGAATTTGCACTTTGGGTCAAGCAAAATACTGCGGACCATAAAGTTTCAGGCTACCGTGCAGTCTATGTTTCGTTGAAAAAACCGGGCCAGGCACCTGGGGATATTACCTCTGAACAGCTTGAAGTCGTCGCAGACCTGGCGGATGAATTCAGTTTTGGCGAAGTGCGCTCCACCCATACACAAAACCTGGTTTATACCGATGTAAAACAAGCGGATTTGTATGCCCTGTGGTTACGTTTGAATGCAGAAAATCTGGCCACACCTAATATCAATACCCTGACAGATATTATCTGCTGTCCCGGTCTGGATTACTGTGGTCTGGCCAATGCCACATCCATCCCATTATCCAAAGGTATTGCCCAACGGTTCGATGATTTGGATTACCTGCATGATCTGGGCGATATCAAAATCAAATTTTCAGGCTGTATGAATGGCTGTGCCCATCAGAGCGTCGGGCATATCGGTATTCTGGGCGTCGATAAAAAAGGTGAGGAGTGGTATCAATTTACTCTGGGCGGCAGTTCCGAGGCTGATGCTTCGCTTGGTGAGCGTCTTGGTCGGGCTATTCCAAAAGATGAGGTGGTCGATACGGTAGCGCACTTACTGGATGCCTATATCGATTTACGCTATGAAGATGAGAGTTTCCTCGCGACTGTACGCCGGATTGGCGTAGATCCATTCAAGGAGCGTGTTTATGCAGCAGATCATTAAAGATCGCGAGATCGTTGAAGACAACTGGCAGCATCTGGATGATGAGGCGGCTCTGGTTGCTGGAAATATTACGGTTTCAATAACACGTTGGCAGGAACAGCACGAGACATTAAGTCATCACGAAGGTGGCTTGGGCATTCGTTTATCCGGGGATGATCCATTAGAGGAAATCGTTCCGGATTTAGGCCGCTTTCAACTCGTTGTATTGTTATTTCCGGCATTTACAGACGGACGTTGTTACTCCTATGCCCGTTTGTTGCGTGACCGGTATAACTTTAAAGGTGAAATCCGCGCTCAGGGTGATGTGTTATACGACCAGCTGTTTTACATGTCGCAGTGCGGTATCAATAGTTTTGAACTGGCAAACCCGAATCGGCTGACACAAGCTCTAGCCGCATTTGATGATTTCAGTGAAAGCTATCAGGCAACAGTATTAAGGCCTGAACCATTGTTTCGTCGCCGTTAATTCACCAGCAAAATGGCAGTTTATGCAATTGGTGATGTTCAGGGGTGTTTCGACGAGCTGATCAAGTTACTCGAAACACTCCAATTTGATCCTCAGTGGGATCAGATATGGCTTGCCGGAGATCTGGTTAACCGTGGACCAAAATCATTAGATACCCTGCGTTTTGTTCGCAACCTGGGTGAGCAGACAGCTAAAGTTGTGCTGGGGAATCATGATCTGCATATGCTGGCGCATGCTGCCGGCATCGTTGAGTACAGTCATCGACTGGATACGATTGATTCAGTGCTGAATGCTGAAGATCGGGATGAACTGGTCTACTGGTTACGACATCAGCCTTTGTTTTACCACGATAGTGAATTACAGTTTTCGATGGTTCATGCCGGATTACCACCCGAATGGAGCATTGATGAAGCGCTAGCCAGAGCAGCTGAAGTGGAGTCAGTGCTTCAATCTGATAACTGGCGTGATTTCTTCAAGCATATGTACGGTAATAAACCCAAACGCTGGTCTGCTGACTTAACCGGCTGGGATCGATTACGCTTTATTACCAACTGTTTCACCCGCTTACGTTATTGTCATGAAGATGGCAGTCTGGCACTGAAATTCAAAGGTGCACCTGAAGATAAACCGGCTGAGCAGAAACCCTGGTTCATGATGCCTAATCGCGCCAGCGTCAATGACAGGATTGTATTTGGTCATTGGTCGCAATTAGGAACAGGCCAGTATGACAACGTCTTTTCATTGGACAGTGGGGCGGTGTGGGGAGAGCAGTTGACGGCAGTACGCATTGATCAAACGCCTTACCAATGGACAGTGGTTGAAGCCGATCCGGATGGTTTGCCGCATGCACGCAATAAAACGGCTGCAGAAAAGCAACGCTGGCTGTAACTGACTGTTAGGCATTCATTTTTAAACACAGTACAATACCTTTTTTATCTCTAATGGACATTTCTGAAATATGAGCAATATCAAAACCTTTTCAGGTGACTTTTCCGCAAAAGGCATACGAGTAGGTATCGTTGCTGGCCGTTTCAATGACTTTATCGTTGATAATCTGATTGCAGGTGCAGTCGATACTTTATTACGTCACGGAGCAGCGGAAAAAGATATTGAAATCGCCCGTGTTCCAGGCGCAGTAGAAATTCCATTAGCCGTACAACGTATGGGCAAAACTGAAAAATACGATGCCATCATTGCCTTAGGCGCGGTTATTCGTGGTGGTACACCACATTTTGAATTTGTCGCAGGTGAGTGTTCGAAAGGCCTGGGTCAGCTGACATTGCAACTGGATATTCCGATTGCCTTTGGTGTGTTGACGGTGGATACAATTGAACAGGCGATTGAGCGTGCAGGTACTAAAGCTGGCAATAAAGGGGCTGAAGCGGCAATGAGCACTATCGAAATGGTTAATGTATTACGTCAAATCGGAGATGCCAAGTAAATGGCTGGTGGACTGCCCCGGACCCAGGCTAGACGTGCTGCTGTGCAAGCGCTTTATCAATCACTTGTCAACAATCAGGCGCCTGAAAAAGACACGATGGATTTTGTTATGGCCGAGTACGCCAATAAAATCGACAAAAACTATTTTCAAGTGCTGGTTGACGGCGTGACCAAAGAAATTGATACCATTGATGCTGAACTGGCTCATGCGGTGGATAGAAGTTTATCCGCTGTGGATCCTGTTGAGGTTTCGGTCTTGCGTTTGGCTGTTTTTGAATATATGCACCGTCCGGATATCCCTTATCGGGTGGTATTGAATGAAGCTGTAGAGCTCGCCAAGTCCTTTGGTGGAGAACAAGGCCATAAGTATGTTAATGGTGTTCTGGATAAAATGGGTGCTCGTCTGCGCCAGGCAGAATACCAGGCCGCCAAGGTCTCTCGAGCCCAGAAAAAATCGAATTGATTCTCAGCCCCGAAAAGATGCAACCATCCTGACGGGGCTTTTTTAAATGAATTTATCACCCGAATTTTCACTTATCCACCACTATTTCAATACGTTAACTGCGGAGCGTGATGATGTAGTAGTCGGTATTGGAGATGATTGCGCTGTTTTATACACTCCTGCAAATACGTTGACGGCAGTTTCCATTGATACCTTGGTGCAAGGTACACATTTTTTTGCCGATGTTGATCCCTATCGATTAGGCATTAAAGCGCTGGCGGTCAATCTCAGTGATCTTGCTGCAATGGGTGCGGAGCCGGCATGGTTTACTCTCGCTCTGACGTTGACGGAGATAAACGACAAGTGGCTTAAACAGTTTTCAGCCGGTTTAGCTGAAATCGCTAAACAGCATCGAATTCAATTGGTTGGTGGTGATACGACACGAGGACCGTTATCCATCACCATTCAGGTGCATGGTCATCTTCAGGCTGAAAATATGCTTCGGCGTAATGCCGCTAAACCGGCTGATTTGATATGTGTTACAGGCTGTCTTGGTGATGCCGCTGCCGCTTTACAATATAAGTTAGGGCAGTTAGATAAATCAGCGTTAAGCGATACAGATATCGAATATCTGTTGCAGCGACTGGAAATGCCGACCCCACGAAATCAAATCGGTCAGCAACTGGCTGGTCAGGCACATGCAGCCATTGATATTTCGGATGGTTTATTAGCTGACTTAACTCATATCCTTAACGCCAGTAATAAAGGGGCAAAGCTGGATTTATCGGCTTTACCGTTTTCTGCTGTGTTGCAAAAATTACCCCTGGAACTTGCTACACAACTGGCGTTGACCGGTGGCGACGATTACGAATTATGTTTTACCGCAACTGCAGACAAAGTGGCGGGGCTCAAACAACAGTTTCCGAACCTGATCCATGTGATTGGTGAAATCACAGACGATACCGGCATTTATTATCAAGGCGAGCAGGGTCACTGGAAGCCATTCTTAAATATCAGGGCAGGTTATGACCACTTCTCCAAATAAGGTTACATTGCTGGATTTGCTTAAACGACCGGCATGCTTACTTGCCTATGGGTTTGGAAGCGGATTATCCCCGAAAGCGCCTGGTACGATGGGCACAATAGCCGCATTACCAATCTATTGGCTGATCCACGATGTCGGGATGCTGAGTTACTTACTCATCACTTTCATCGCATTTTTTGCCGGGATCTGGATTTGTCAGCAAGCTGTTAACTGGTTGAAACAGGACGATCCCTCTGCCGTGGTTTGGGATGAGATTGTCGGTTATCTGATCACAATGATTGCTGCCCCGGCCGGTTGGCAGTGGATGCTTTTGGGATTTGTGTTATTCAGATTATTTGATATCTGGAAGCCATGGCCGATTTCATTGGCCGACCGCAAGTTACATGGTGGTTTTGGCATTATGCTGGATGATGTAATCGCCGGAGTTTTTGCCGCGATGGTATTACAGCTTTGTCATTATTTGCTCTGAAACTGCTGTGGGCAGTCTCAGAGCTTTATACAAAATCTAACTTAAAGTCATGCCAAAGTTTTGTTCAAATCGTGCAGCAAAGCTTTCAGCGGTAAATTGATGATTCTGAGTGCCATGCTGTTCAATTTTGATGGCACCTAATAATGACGCAATACGTCCAGTCATTTCCCAATCCTTGCCGTGCAAAATGCCATGTAATAATCCGGCACGATATGCATCGCCGCAACCTGTTGGATCCACGACTTTTTCGGCTTTGGCACAGGGTATATCAATACGTTTTCCCGCGGTATAAATATGCGATCCCTGGGCGCCACGAGTAATGATAAGCGCCTCAACCTGTTTGGCAATTTCTCCGGGTGGCAGGCCGGTTCTATCTTCAAATAACTGCGCTTCATAATCATTCAAGGCGATATAGGTTGCCTGCCGGGCAAATTGCAGCAAATCCTCGCCATCAAACATCGGCAACCCCTGGCCCGGATCAAAAATAAATGGAATGCCGGCATCCGCAAATTGCTGAGCGTGTTGAATCATACCGTCACGACCATCCGGAGCGATAATGCCCAGCCTGATATTTTGCGCTTCGGTGATTTTAGTTTCATGGGCCAGGTTCATGGCTCCGGGATGAAAAGCGGTGATCTGATTATCATCAATATCAGTGGTGATATAGGCCTGTGCTGTGAAATGATCGTCTTTGACATGTACATGCCGGCGATTGATGGCAAATTTATCCATCCATGCGGCATACGTACCAAAATCACTGCCGACTGTTCCCATCGGTACCGGTTCATCACCCAGCATTTTCATATTAAAAGCGATATTGCCGGCACAGCCACCAAACTCACGACGTAACTCCGGCACCAGAAACGCTACATTCAACATATGCACTTTGTCGGGCAGAATGTGATTTTTGAATTGATCCGGAAACACCATAATATTGTCGTAGGCAAATGAGCCACAGATAAGTACCGACATCTTTATTTATACCTCTTTTGTATGAATCTGTTGTATATCAGCCGTGACAGACAAATGACCGTCAATAAATGCAGTCAGGTGATGTCCCACAATCTGATAACGCCATCCTTGTAATAAAGCCAGTTCGGTTTCACCGCGAACAAGCTTTTCTATATCTTTACGACTGGCAACAGCAATGGGCGTGACGGATTGTTCATCACAGAATTTACGTAATAAAGCCATCAGTGCATCAATCAGAGCTTCCTGTTGATTACTCAGTGGTTCAGGTTTAAGTAAAATCGGCCACGCTTCAGGCGGCGTTTGTTTGGCTTTACTGATTACGTCAATAATGGCCCGGCCATTACGTTCAATATCCCGGGCTTCAAGACCGCGAATCTGACTGAGTTTTTCTATCTTTTCCGGTGCAAATCGTGCCAGATCCAACATGACTTCATCTTTGATTATCCAGCGTCTCGGGCGATCACGATCGATTGCCCGTTGTTCACGCCATGCTGCCAGTTGTTGAAGTATGGCCAGCTGAACGCCCTTCAATTTACCTGCCCCACGGATTTTGCGCCAGATGGTTTCAGGGTCTGCAATATAATTATCAGCGTTAGCAAGGGCTGAAAAATCTTCTTTGAGCCATTCAGTGCGTTGCTGCTTTTCCAAATCGGCAGACATCTGATGATAAAGTTCACGCAGATAACGCACATCATCAGCAGCATATTCCAGTTGTTCAGCGCTTAAAGGTCGCTGTGTCCAATCCGCACGGGAATGCGCTTTATCCAGATTGACATTGAGTCGCTGCTTAACCAGGTTGCCATATCCAATCTGATCACCATCACCCAGAATAGTCGCGGCCAACTGCGTATCAAACAGGTTTTGTGGAAGTGCATTTTTTAACAAATACAGTAGCTCCAGATCCTGTCGTGCAGCATGAAACACCAGGGTTATTTGCGGTTGATAAAGTAGATCAAGTAATGGTGTCAGATCTTTTACAGCGATAGGATCAACACAGGCAATAACATCATCGTTGGCAATCTGGATCAGGCATAGTTGGGGGTAGTAGGTTTTTTCACGCAGAAACTCTGTATCGATAGCCAGCCAATGGCTGTCCTGAATATCCTGGCAAAATTGTGTTAACGCCGCATCCGAATCAATGTAAAGAACAGTCATGTTATCCAGCTGAAAAAAAGCAACCAGTATAACTGTTTTTAGAGGGTGTTGCGGGCGTGCACCTGACTCACTATTTGTTCAATGGCTTCAATAATAATCTCAGGCTGTTCATGAGGAATAGCATGACCACTTTGATGGGCAAACATATGTGTACTGATAGGAGATAAACGCGACAAATCCTGTTGCAAAGTAATCCAGGTTTTTTCACGTTGCTGTTGGCTTAAATCACCATACCACTCTGGTTTTCCACGGCTGATTACGATTAATGGTACGACCGGTAAAGCTGAATTTTTCTGTAATTGCACTGAACTTTCATCCAGAGCTGAAATTTCTGCTCTGGCGGCATGAAAGGCACGTTCACGTAATATTGGAGGTTTATTCGCATGTGCCATACTATCCGTGGATTTCGGCAAAATCATGATGGTGCCACGTCGATTGAAATTGTTGGGTAGTTTGATTTGAAATTGTTTGTATTGATCTTCATGAGAGGCATCAACCAGCACCATGCCCGCGACCATCTGAGGGTTATTCGCTGCAAAAATACGGATGTTGTATCCACCAAATGAATGGCCCACCAGTATATATGGCGGAGGAATATCGGCCTGTTCAAGTAATGTCTCTAATTCATCGGCAATTCTGTTACTGGTTCTTGGCGATGGACCAAAATCACTCCAACCGTAACCCGGTCGATCAAAAACACATATCTTTGAATGATTTGAAACGGCTTGCTGTATAAGCTGCCAGTCAGTGGAATCATCGCCAAGACCAACATCCACAATAACAGTGGGACTGCCGGAGCCAGTACAATTAATGTGCAACTGATAGCCGCCAACATCGAAACGTTTTCCGGGAATCGCTGGAAATTCAGCAGCAATTAATGGTGCGGAAACAGACCAAAATACTAAAAAAGGCCAGATCAACGCTTTCATTCATTGGCTCCGATGCAGTTAACTTAACAGTTAAATTAAGAGATGAAATAAGCGTTAAAGTTCCGTAGTCTCCCAGGCAATTTTCTGCAGAATATCATTTTGATTAAATGGCCAGTTTATTTCACTGTTATCAGAAAACTTGATGACTGGAATGCGAACGCCATATTGTTCTACCAGATCATCATCGTCACCGATCTCAACGACATGTAAATTTATCTGTTCGGCGATGGCGAGCGTAATGACCTGTTCAATTGCAAGCTCGCATAAATGGCATCCAGCCGTGGAAAATAATTGCAGATTAATCATTTTTCGCGCAATCGAGGAATCAGTTCAACAAAGTTGCAAGGCCTGTGCCGGACATCCAGCTGATGTTGTAGAATGTCATCCCAAGCCGTTTTACACGCGCCGGATGACCCCGGAAGACAAAAGATAAACGTACCATTTGCTACGCCGGCGATGGCTCTTGATTGTATGGTTGATGTGCGGATAACGTCATAAGAGATTTGTCGGAACAGCTCACCAAACCCATTAATTTCTTTATCAAACAGTACCTGAACGGCTTCCGGGGTGCCATCTCTTCCGGTCAGCCCGGTGCCGCCGGTAGTGATAATGACATCAACCTGCTCATCGCAAATCCATCGCGAAACAATGGCGCGAATCTGATAAATATCATCAGTAACAATCTGTTTGTCGGCAAGTTCATGACCCGCAGAGAGCAAGCGGTCTTTTAACGTTTTACCGGATATGTCGTCGGTTTCTGTGCGGGTATCAGAAATCGTCAAAATGGCAATTTTGACAGCAATAAATTCACGATCCATGAGCACTGTTTCTCGCATAGGAAGTTAGAAAACAAGTATAGTCAGCATATCGCTTAGGGTCTAGAATGCTACGCAATAGTGAGGAGTCATAACAATGAAAAAAATCTTATTAGTCTCAGCCATATCATCGGCGATCATTTTGTCAGGCTGTGCGGCAGACGATCCCAATATGCGAACTAAAAGAGGTGCAGCAATTGGTGCGGCTGCCGGTTCAATTATCGGATATGCCATTGATGATGGTGCCGGTGGCGTAATAGCCGGTGCTGCTGTCGGTACGCTGGCCGGTGCCGGTGTGGGACGTTATATGGATAACCAGCAACGTGAAATGAATGAGGCGTTGGCTCAGGAACAAGCCCGTAATGAATTGCAAATTCAGCAACTGCAGGACGAATCATTGAAAATTGATATTTCAAACGAAGTATCTTTTGATTTTGATAGCTCAGCCATCAAACCCGCGTTTGAACCGACGTTGAATAAAGTCGCTGATGTGCTGCAGCGTTATCCCAAGACCATAATTCATGTCATCGGACATACAGACAGCAAAGGGTCAGAAAATTATAACCAGCAACTTTCTGAACGTAGAGCCCAATCCGTAACCAACTATTTTGCGGCACGAGGTGTGCTGAAAGAACGTCTGGTACCAATGGGACGTGGTGAACTTGAACCGCGTGCCACAAATGATACCGAAGCCGGGCGACAGTTGAATCGTCGTGTGGAAATAATTGTAAAACCTATTGTAGAGGGACAGGAAGCTGAAGCCTACCAAACGCCGTAAAGGCACATCAGATAGAAACCAGGCACCATCGCAAGACCTGATTTTTGGTTTGCATGCAGTACAGGCGGCTCTAGAGTCGCCTGTTTCACGCGTGGCCGAAATCTGGATTTCGGATGAGCGACATGATCAACGTGTTGAAACTATATATAAGCTAGCGGGTGATTTGGGAATACGTTTACATAAAACCCAGCGTCAGCAACTGGATGATATGGTTCCGGAAAATCGACATCAGGGCTGTGTTGCCCGTTGTCATCCGTTGGCTATTCTTGATGAAACAGATTTGGATGTATTGCTGGATAATTTGCAGCAAACGCCATTTCTATTAATTCTGGATGGTGTTCAGGATCCGCATAATCTTGGCGCTTGTCTGCGAACGGCAGAAGCGGCCGGAGCACATGCGGTGATTGCACCCAAAGATCGTGCATCTGGTTTGACGCCGACCGCAATTAAAATTTCCAGTGGTGCTGCTGAACGCTTACCCTTTATTCAGGTCACTAATCTTGCGCGCGTGTTAAGAGATTTGCAGCAACGGGGTATCTGGTTAGTGGGCACCTCAGGTGATAGCGAAATGAGTCTGTATCAGGCAGATCTTAAAGGACCTTTAGCGATTATCCTTGGCGCCGAAGGTCAGGGCATCCGTCGTTTAACCAGAGACCACTGTGATCAGGTTATACACATTCCCATGCAAGGTGGTGCCGAAAGTCTCAACGTATCTGTAGCCGCTGGTGTTTGCTTATTTGAAGCGGATCGTCAACGACGCTTGTGAGCAGGTAGTAAAATAAAGTAAAATGTTAGATTGCCTTTCATAGGTAAAACTCCTTGCTTTCTGAAATTTTTCAGCAAGCTGTATAAACCGTGAGGAGCTCAAATTGAGACATTACGAAATCGTGTTTCTGGTCCACCCTGATCAGAGCGAACAAGTGCCCGGCATGATCGAGCGCTATACCCAAACATTGACTACTGCTGGTGGTCAGGTTCACCGTCTGGAAGACTGGGGTCGTCGTCAATTAGCTTATCCAATCAACAAAGTTCACAAAGCACATTACGTGTTGATGAATGTTGAATGTGATGTTGAGCAATTGAATGAAGTCACCACTGCGTTCCGTTTCAATGATGCCGTTATTCGTCACCTGGTTGTCAGCATGGACGAAGCTGTTACTGAAGCTTCGCCGATGATGCGCAAAGACGACGAAAAACCCGCTTCACAAGCCTAATCAGGAGATATCACGATGGCACGTTTTTTCAGACGTAGAAAATTTTGTCGTTTCACTGCCGAAGGTGTGAAACAAATTGATTATAAAGACGTAAACCTGCTTAAAAATTTCGTTACTGAAACAGGTAAAATCGTCCCAAGTCGTATTACCGGTACAAAAGCTCGTTTCCAGCGTCAGCTGTCAACTTGTGTAAAACGTGCACGGTTTCTGGCATTGCTGCCTTACTGTGATATGCACAAGTAATTCAGCTTCCCAGTTGTAAGGTTAAGATCAAAATAATATGTTGCGCGGTATAGCTGATTTTGCAATGAAAGGTCGCTGGCAAGCTGCATTTGCAGCGGCTTTGCTATCGGTTGCTGCAATGTTGCTACCACCACTGAATTATCTCGCTAGCGGGGTAATTGTGTTAGCCACTTTACGTGTAGGTCCTAAAGAAGGACTACGGGTAATGGCGGCAACATTGGTGGTATTTGCTATTGTAGCCGGACTGCTTTTAGGTCAGATCTGGATTGCTCTGGCACTATTGCTGACCAGTTGGTTACCGGCTTATTTGGTGACGCTGGTATTAGGATACAGTCGATCACTGGAGCGGGCACTTTTAGCCGCAGCCGGTGCAGGTGTCCTGGTCGTACTGATAGCACATGTTTTCCTGTCCAGTCCGGCATTATGGTGGCAGGAAATGTTGACACCATTCGTTCAATTACTGTCAGAGCAATCTGGATGGCAACTGAATGCGGCAGACACCCAAAACTTCCTGGTCCAAATGGCCGGCATGATGACGGGGTTAATGGCCGCTGCAGTTAGCGTTAATATTATTCTGGGTATTTTGATTGGTCGTGCGTGGCAAGCTGCGCTTTATAACGAAGGTGCTTTTGGCAGTGAATTTACTCAGATTTCGTTGGGTAAAACGCTGGCAATAATCACCGCGGTGCTGATGGGCTTGTCATTAACACCAATAGCCAGCTCGCTGACGCTATTGATAGATTGTTTACCGGTCCTGCTGGTGCTGTTTGCAATACAGGGTATTGCGGTAGCCCATGCAATCGTTCGGACTAAACAGAAATCGGTGGCCTGGTTAGTGGTTATGTATGTGCTGATGGTGCTTATGCTGCCGCAGATGTTGATTTTGACCGCCTCACTGGGTGTATTGGAACAATGGTTTAATTTTCGCAAACGCTCAATAGCGTAATGCGGTTATTTATAAGCAGTCTTTGACTGCGAATGAGGGTTAGAACGATGCAAGTAATTTTGCTGGAAAAAGTTCAAAAGCTTGGTAATTTGGGTGACGAAGTGAGCGTTAAAGCTGGCTATGGTCGCAACTATCTGGTTCCTGCTGGTAAGGCATTGCCTGCCAACAAGAATAACAGAGAAAAATTTGAAGAACGTCGTGCTGAATTAGAAGCGGCGGCGGCCAAATTACTTACTGCAGCTCAAGAACGTGAGAAAAAACTGGTTGCAGCTGGTGATGTTGATATCATGGCTAATGCTGGTGTTGAAGGTAAACTGTTCGGTTCAGTCACTGCTGCGGATATCGCTGATGCGGTAAATGCAAAAGGTGCTGATGTAGATCGTAACGAAGTTCGTTTACCAACAGGTCCTTTGCGTCACACAGGTGAATACAACATTGATGTGCAATTGCATGCTGATGTTGTCGTCAGTGTGAAAGTAAATATCACTTCAGAAGCTGAACTTGCAGCCATTGCTGCTGCAGAAGAAGCGCGTAAAGCACGTGAAGCTTCACGTGAAGAAGCTGAAGCGATCGCTAAAGCGCAAGAACAAGAGTAAGAAGTTTGAACGACAGGGGCATAGTAAAATCTATGCCCCTGTTATTTTTGTGATTCAGGTATATTGAATCAAATGCTTGTTTAATCAGCTTGGACAATTGCTGTGGAACAGATAACTTATCCAGAAAGCTATCAAGACAGCGCAACTCAGGCCCTGAAGGTCCCTCCGCATTCTGTTGAAGCTGAACAATCAGTGTTGGGCGGACTAATGCTTGATAACAGTGCCTGGGAGCAGGTTTCTGATTTATTGGTCGAGCAGGATTTCTACCGCCACGATCATCAGCTTATATTCCGCGGCATCGCCGAGTTAATGGAACAGGCTAATCCGGTTGACGTCATCACGCTGGCCGAATGGCATAATCAACGTGGCGAGCTCGATAAAGTCGGTGAACTCGCTTATCTTGGCGCCCTCGCGCGCAATACTCCCAGTGCAGCCAATATCAAAGCGTATGCTTCAATCGTGCGTGAACGTTCGATTCTGCGTCAGCTGATTCAGATTGGTAATAATATTGCCAATATGGCCTTTACGCCGGAAGGGCGAAATAGTGAAGAAATGCTCGACACCGCTGAGCGTCGCGTTTTCGAAATCGCTGAAAAAGGTGCAAAACGTGGCGGCGGGTTTATTCAGGTCAAAGATGTCCTGAGTAAAGTCGTTGATAAAATTGATACGCTGTTTGAACAGGATAGTGGTATCACCGGATTACCGACCGGTTTTATTGATTTTGATGATCAGACTTCAGGTTTACAGCCTGCTGATTTGGTCATTATCGCGGGCCGTCCATCGATGGGTAAAACCACCTTTGCCATGAATATTGCTGAAAATGCCGCGATTCACAGTAAACAGCCCGTTGCGGTATTCAGTATGGAGATGCCTGCTGACTCACTAGCTATGCGTATGTTGTCATCATTAGGCCGTATCGATCAGCATCGTTTACGTACCGGTCGATTGAATGATGATGACTGGCCACGACTGACATCGGCAATAGCGTTATTAAATGAAGCACCGTTATTTATTGATGATACCGGTGGGTTAACACCATCTGAACTCAGGGCCAGGGCAAGACGTTTAAAACGTGAGCATGGCCTTAGTCTTATCATTGTTGATTACCTGCAGCTAATGAGTGGCAGTTCCAATGGCCGACAGGCTGAAAACCGTACCAACGAGATTTCTGAAATCTCCCGTTCATTAAAAGCACTGGCCAAAGAATTAAATGTGCCGGTTATTGCTTTGTCTCAGCTGAATCGTTCACTCGAGCAGCGGCCGAATAAACGCCCGGTTATGTCGGATTTGCGTGAGTCAGGAGCGATTGAGCAGGATGCCGATATCATTGTATTTATCTATCGTGATGAAGTTTACAACGAAGATTCTGCAGAAAAGGGTAAAGCGGAGATCATTATCAGTAAACAGCGTAATGGTCCGATCGGTACGGTGGCGTTAACCTTCCAGGGCAAATACACCCGGTTTGAAAATTTTGCCCCTGCTTATTATCAAGATTACGGTGATAATGAATCGTGAGTCGTTATCCGTTTGCCCGAATCGATCTGGCAGCACTGAAACATAATCTGCAGCAAGTTCGTCAATACGCCCCAGATAGTAAAGTGATGTCGGTGATTAAAGCCGATGCCTATGGACATGGGTTTATTAAAATTGCCAAAGCTTTAAACCAAAGTGATGCTTTTGCGGTGGCACGATTAAGCGAAGCGTTAGCTCTTCGGCAAAATGGCTTTCAACAGCCGATTACCATATTTGAAGGTGTCAGCAGTACTGAAGAGTGGCATTTGGTTTCAGATTATGGCTTAACAGCGGTGCTCCATCAGCAACAGCATCTTGATTCGCTTATTAACGCCGGAATCAACCGGCCGTTACCCGCTATTTGGTTAATGCTGGAAACCGGAATGCACCGGCTGGGATTACCTGAACCGGCTATTCAACAAATTATTCACCAGCTTGAAAAGCGAAAAGATTTGGTTGAGCAGTATGGTTTGATGAGCCATTTTGCCAACTCAGATTTACTTGATGATTTACGAAATCAACAGCAGTTAGCTATTATGCATAAACTAGCTGAAAGCACTGGATTACCAGTATGTATGGCCAATTCAGCAGCCATTATCAGTCTGCCAGAATCGCATTATGATTGGGTAAGACCGGGACTGATGCTTTATGGTGCATCACCGTTTGCTGACAAGTCAGGCGCAGATCTGAGATTGAAACCGGTAATGCAACTGGTCTCCAAACTGATAGCTACTCAGCAGTTAAAGCCCGGTGATCAAGTCGGTTATGGCGGGCAGTGGACAGCAGACAAGCCTATGCGTATGGGAGTCGTCAGTATTGGCTATGGAGATGGCTATAGTCGCCATTTGTCCAACGCTGGAACTGTGATGATTCGTGGCCAATACACCCCCATTATAGGTCGTGTCTCAATGGATACAATTTGTATCAACCTGAATGATTGTCCGCAAGCACAATTAGATGACGAAGTAATAATCTGGGGAGCAGATGGGGTGACGGTTGAATGGTTAGCCGAAAAAGCCGGAACGATTCCATATGAATTACTGACCTGTGTGACACCCAGGGTTCAAAGAGAATATTTGAATGGCTAAAGCCAAGAGAGTTTATGTCTGTCGTGAATGTGGTGCGCAGACACCGCAATGGGCTGGTCGCTGTTCCGATTGCGGTGCCTGGAACAATCTTGAGGAATCAGTACAGAGCGGTGTTAAACCATCCGCTACACTGAATAAACATACTGGCTATGCAGGGCAGCAACAAAACACGGTTCAGGCATTAAAAACCATTACTTCTGAACAGGCTGTCCGCTGGTCTACTGGGCTGCCTGAATTGGACCGCGTGCTGGGCGGTGGCCTGGTTACAGGTTCTGTTGTGTTGATAGGCGGTGACCCCGGTATTGGTAAGTCGACTTTACTATTGCAGGCCATGGCCAGTATGGCCGAGTTAAGTGGTATCAACCCACTTTATATCAGTGGTGAAGAATCCCTGCAGCAAATTAGACTGCGGGCTGAGCGTTTGCAATTGCAGGAAACCCCAGTGGATTTACTGGCGGAAACCCATGCAGAACAGATGATGGCGATTGCCCAGCAGCGTCAACCGCAGGTAATGGTTATTGATTCGATTCAAACGGTGTTTACCGAATTGTTGCAATCGGCACCCGGAACAGTGGCGCAGGTGCGTGAAAGTGCAGCGCAATTAGTTCGCTTTGCCAAATCCAGCGGTATCACCATGATTCTGGTGGGCCATGTCACCAAACAGGGTGCATTGGCAGGACCACGCGTTCTGGAACATATGGTCGATACCGTGTTGTATTTTGAAGGCGACAGCTCAACACGGTTCCGTATTTTACGTGCAGTCAAAAACCGCTTTGGTGCGGTTAATGAGCTGGGCGTATTTGCGATGACTGAACTTGGATTGAAGGAAGTCAGTAATCCATCAGCCATCTTTTTGTCTCGTGGAGAACAGGCCGTTCCCGGCAGCATGATCACAGTGATTCGCGAAGGCAGTCGTCCGATGCTGGTGGAAGTGCAGGCATTGGTCGATGAAAGTCCATTGGGTAATCCGCGACGTGTCTCAGTAGGTTTGGAACAAAACCGTCTGGCGATGTTACTGGCTATTTTGCACCGCCATGGCGGTATTACCTGTCATGATCAGGATGTCTTTATCAATGTGGTGGGTGGCGTTAAACTCAGTGAAACCGGTGCCGATCTGGCGGTATTAACAGCCGTTATTTCCAGTTTGCGTAATAAAGCGATTCCACAAGACTGGGTGGTCTTCGGAGAGGTCGGATTAACGGGGGAAATTCGTCCGGTTCAGGCAGGCGAAGAACGAATCCGCGATGCGGGTAAACACGGCTTTAAAGTGGCCTTGGTGCCCGCTGCCAATGCACCGCGTAAGTCGATTTCAGGTTTGAAAGTGATAGCCGTGCATCATTTACAACAGGCTATTGAGGCGCTTAAAGAAGGCTGGCAGTGATCATTATTGGTTCTAGTTATCCGGCATGTCCAGCAGGGCGGATAACTCCCGATGCAATAAGCCTTCATCGGCAAGGTTCAGTTCAACCAGCTTTTTTAAATGGGTAATACTGTCAAGGTCAATCAGCTGGCAGTGAAAGCCGATACTCTGTGTATCCATATGCGCTACCTCAGCCTGCATCTTAATCACAATTTGAGCATTTTCGAGCAATAGATCAACATTAAAGACATCAGCCAACTTTGCTGACCAATTGTCCGGACGGGCAATCAATAATCCATTCAGCGAGATATCAATAACCGTACAATTTAAATAGACATCACCATGGGGCGCAATGACATGTGCGTTAGCAGCAAATGGAATGCGACTGAAATATCTGCGTTCCTCCGACATTGGTGGTCTCCTGTTTATAGTAAGACTGATACTATCATTATTTCAAATAAGGAGTCATTGCAGATGTTGTGGGTAAAAGCGTTTCATTTAATGGCTGTTGTCACCTGGTTTGCCGCTTTATTTTATCTGCCAAGGTTGTTTGTCTATCACGCCATGTGCGATGACCGGGCTGGTAACGAACGGTTTAAAATCATGGAGCGAAAATTATACCGGGGCATCATGACACCAAGTGCTGTTATTGCCCTGTTATTAGGTATCTGGTTAATGAGTTATTACACGCTGGAACAATTAAAAACTATGTACTGGTTACACGCTAAACTGACGCTGGTGTTGTTACTGTTTGTTTATCATGGAATGTGTGGTCGCATGCTCAAACAATTTGCTGCGGATAACAATCAACGTAGTCACGTGTTTTACCGCTGGTTTAACGAAATGCCGGTATTAATTTTGATTGCCGTGATGATTCTGGCTGTGGTGAAACCTTTTTAAAAAAAAGCCCCTGCGAGAGGGGCTTTTCTTCAATCTGACAGTTAATCTATATATTCAAAAATTTTCACTACTCGTAAAACACCTTTAGTCGTTCGTGTAACAGCAACGGCCTGGTCAGCTTCTTCACGGGTAACTTTACCCATCAGATAAACAACACCGCGTTCAGTCACGACTTTGACAAAGAAAGGATCAACATTTTCATCCTGGGTCATTTTGGTTTTTACTTTCGTAGTGATCCAACTGTCACTGCTGCGTGAAGTTAACGCACTCGGGCCAGAGATAGCCAGCTCGTTAAACACCTTACGTACTTTCGGAATATCTTTAACCAGGTTTTCAGCTTTTTGCTTGAGAGCCTCAGTAGGCGTTTCACCAGACAGCAACAGAAAGCCATTGTAACTGGTCACGTTAATGTTACTTTGGCTGTGAATGTCTTTATCCTGAAAAATGGCATATTTGGCTTTTGCTTCAATAGTTTGATCGTCTAAAACTGCTCCAGCTGTTCGGCGATCATAGGCGACCGCTGCAGTGGTTGCTGCACCACCGACCACAACAGCCGCGCAGGCTTGCAACAACATTATGGGTATCAGTAACATAAAAACCAGTCTAATTTGGTACATGGATTTGTTCCTCGTTGAATGAGCGCAGATAAAAGTGTTGCTTAGTTTAGTTGAAATGCATCCCGAATCCACACAATTTTATCTGCTGTGCCGGCAGTGATGGCGATGACATCAAAGCGGCAATTGTGTGACCATCCGGATTGCATTAAATAATGTTGAGCTGTGATGATGATACGTGATTGTTTAAAGCTTGTAATACTTTCCAGCGCGCCACCATGTGAGTGATTGCGGCGATATCGAACTTCAACAAAAACCAGGGTTTGTTCATCCTGCATTATCAGGTCAATTTCACCACGACGACAATGAAAGTTACGCTGAATCAGCTTTAAACCTTGCTGTTGTAAATAATCACAAGCTAATTGCTCCGCCTGCTTTCCAGACTGGAGATGTTTTGCCATTCGCCCTTAATCTCTTTGTAGCGGTTCAATCAAGCCGTTGCGGATAGTGGCGATTGGCATCAAACGTTCAATCTGACCTTGCTCATTAATTGTCAGTTCACCGGTCGCTCCCTGATATTTTTCATCTTCAGAGCTACTCATGGCGGTCAGGAAAGGAATCATTCTATAAGCATCAACACCCAGCGCGGCCAAACGCATGAATGAGCCTATATCACCACTCGCTTGCCGACGAACAGCTGAATAGGCAGGATCTTGTTCCGACTGTTCCGTAAACATCCAGGGAATATCAGTAAAAATCAAACCATTCAAATCAATGTCTTGCTGGGCATTCGCTTCACCACCGTACGCATGTGAGGTGGCAAGTATCGGTAACTGACCTGAACGATGGAAACGAAGTTGCGTTACCAGCTGACGTGCTTTCAAAGGTCTGCCGACCATAAACAGAAAATCGACATCCTGGCGTCTTCTCGGTTCAAACTCCAGAGATTGTCCTAATGTGCGTCGCAGGTTCTGATAACGCTGATTACTGCTTTCGACTCCCAGGATTGGTGTCAGGATATGCGAATAGTCATTCTCTGCTTCATCATATTTTGCACGGGTAACCAGCTGGCCGCCTGAGGTTTGCCATTCTTCGGCAAAAGCGGCTGCCACCCTGTCACCCCAGTCACTGCGGGGGCTCAACACGATGGCCCGTTTATATCCCATTTTATTAGCATGCTCAGCCTGGCTACGTGCATCATCTTCTGGTGCCAGAGCAAATTGAAAGAAATTTGAATGATCATTGGATTGACTGATTCGATTCAGTGCTAATACCGGAACTGATAAGGTCTGATGTGCTGCCAGTAATTCAACTGATACCTTATCTAACGGTCCAATAATAATATTGGCCCCGTCCGCCACCGCTTTTTCATACTGTGAGATAACATTGTTAGAGTCAGGCTTATTACCGGTGCGAACATCATAGAATTGCAAGCGAACGTTGGAACGGGCATTAAAATGTGCCGCAATGATGCCTTGACGGATTGCCTGGGCGGCATTTGCTGCAGGACCGGACTCAGGCAATAAAATTCCAATCAATTCCAGTTGCTCAGGAAGGCGAATAGGCGTTTTAATCGATTTCTTCAGTTGTTCGACGTTGGCTGGATGATTTGGATAGCTGAATTCCCAATCTTCAATGGCAACTTCCATTGCTTCTGGATTATTTTCATAGGCTTTAACAGCATAGGCCAAGGCAAACCAGCCACTATCTTCCGCCGGAGGCTGACCGGGATTATATAAATCCAAAGCCTGTGGTGTCATTTTCATCAATGTCTGCCACAATGCTAAATGATTATTTTCACGATCATTCTCCGCCAGCATTGGATCCAGTCGGATATGTGCCAAGGCTTTTTCCAACCAGTTTTCAGTCAGATCATAAGCTGTTATCCGCAGTTCCAGAATACGTTTTTGTTGAGCTGCATTGGCGGAATCAAAGTCTACTTTATCCAGATGTTGTAATGCACTTAGGCCATCCAGATCCAAAAGCGCAATATCGGCACGTAACAGATTCGCTGTAAGTTGTTCACGTGATGTCAGTTGCTGCAGGTTGGTTTCAGCGAGCAGAGCTTCTGCTTCTGCCAACTCACCTAATTCATAGTGCATCATTGCAGCGCGATATTGAAATGCTGATTTGAGTGCGCCTTCTGATTCCGCCGCTTTGGCTATATATTGTTCAGCGGCCACTGCATAATCGCCTTGTTTTTCTGCCTCGGATACCAAGGACGTCATATCAGGAGCTGATGGTTTTGTTTCCATAGATATCGGCTGACAGGCTGATAATGTCAGTAAGGTCAACAATATAAGCAGGGCGGAAAATCGTTGCGTCATAAGCTACATCAAATTTAGTTCGGAGAAGGCATCATCTTACCTGTTCGCGTATATTACGACCAGAATCAATATTTCTTTTCAGGATATACGCCGTGAAAGACGCCACAGCCGCACTTTATATTGTTGCCACGCCAATCGGCAATCTCGCCGATATTTCAGCGCGCGCTATTGACGTTCTGTCTTCAGTCGATTTAATTGCCGCTGAGGACACTCGTCATAGCAAATTTCTGTTGCAACATCATGGTATCGAAACATCAACTATTTCATTACACGAACATAATGAGCAGCAGCGCAGTGAATTATTGTTATCAAAAATAGTGGATGGTAATTCAATTGCACTGATTTCTGATGCTGGCACACCATTAATCAGCGATCCGGGTTTTCGGTTAGTCAATATGGCACGTGAAAAGGGTATTAAGGTCGTTCCTATTCCTGGTGCCTGTGCCGTTATCACCGCCTTATCCGCTTCTGGATTATCTGCTGAACGCTTTACTTTTGAAGGTTTTCTGCCACCGAAAGTGACTGCTCGCCGCCAGGCTTTGGAAAAGCTTGTGAGCGAGCCGCGGACGATGATTTTTTACGAAAGTCCTAAAAGGATGGTCGGTTGCTTGCAGGATATGCTGGCCGTATTTGGAGGGGAGCGTAAAGCCTGTTTGGCACGTGAACTGACAAAAATGTTTGAAACCATTGTTACGCTGCCATTAGCGGAATTGGTTGAGATTGTCATCATGGATACCAATCATCAAAAAGGTGAAATAGTTTTGCTTGTTGAAGGAGAATCTACGGTGGCTGACACCGATGAAACGGAGCAGGCTCGGGTGTTACAAATTTTGCTTAACGAAGTGCCTTTAAAACAAGCAGCGAGCATCACAGCGTCCATTCTGGGTATCAAAAAAAATAAAGCCTATGACATGGCGTTGAAACTTCAGCAAAAATAAAGCTGCTCCGGTAAAATGGTAAGTTGAGATGGCCAGACAATCGCGCTTGATGTCCGTAAGGATTCAGAGTGAGGAAAGTCCGGGCTCCACAGGGTAAGGTGCCAGGTAACACCTGGGGGACGTAAGTCCACGGCCAGTGCAACAGAGAGTAAACCGCCTGAACGAAAGTTCAGGTAAGGGTGAAAGGGTGCGGTAAGAGCGCACCGCGCTTCTGGTAACAGAAGTGGCATGGTAAACCCCACCAGGAGCAAGACCAAATAGAGGAACAAATGCTTCGGCATGACATGCGGCCCGCATGGTTCCCGGGTAGGTTGCTTGAGGCAGATGGCGACATCTGTCCCAGATGAATGATTGTCCACGACAGAACCCGGCTTATCGGCCATCTCAAACTTTTTCTGTTTCACCCATCTGAAAATATTTTTTCTGCGAGTCAAATTCTGCCTTTATTCTAGAATCTACTTTAACTTCCGATGCCAGTTTTTTGATAAGAAATAAGTCCTCATTTTTACCTTGATCCACATTTCTCCCACTTTTATGAAAATGCGCTAAGTCCTTGTCGTAAAAAGAGGATTTACTTAATTTTCGTGCTTGACTTCGTTATGTTGCACTCCTATAGTGTCGGAAAGTGGGGAAAAGTGGATCTTTGTGGATCCTTCAATTTGAGGACGAACAGTGTTTCGAGGCGTAGCAACTTTCAATCTGGATGCAAAAGGACGGATGGCCATTCCTGCCAAGTTCCGTAAGCATCTTGATGTCTGCTGCGAAGGCCGTTTGGTCATTACCATCGATCACTCAGATCACTGTTTACAGCTATATCCATTGCCTGAATGGGAAGCAGTTGAACAAAAATTATCCGCATTACCAAGTTTGAATCCTCAGGTTCGTCGTTTAAAACGCATGCTGCTTGGATATGCCACAGAATGTGAAATGGATAGTAATGGCCGTATTTTATTACCAGCTAAATTACGTGAATTTGCAGGATTAGATAAAAATATCGTGATGATAGGTCAGGGGAATAAGTTTGAACTGTGGGATGAGCAAACCTGGAACACCTTGATGGACGAATGTTTGCAGGAAGACTTCGACGCAATACTGCCAGCTGAACTCGAAACGCTATCGATATAGGGAGGAGTAATGACGAACCAACTCCCAACACATCAACCGGTTCTTCTCAAAGAGACCGTCGAGGCGCTGTTTATTCAGCCAGATGGTTTTTATGTGGATGCGACGTTTGGTCGTGGCGGACATTCCCGAGCTATTCTTGAAAAACTTTCTGAAAATGGCAGATTATTAGGCCTTGACCGTGATCCAGCTGCTGTAAAAGCAGGCGAGGCGCTGGCGGCCAGTGATCAACGTTTTGCCATTGAACATTGTGCTTTTTCTGAACTTTCAACCGTTATTCACTCACGGCTGTGGCAGGGAAATGTAAACGGTATTTTGATGGATATCGGTGTGTCTTCTCCACAGCTGGATGAAGCTGATCGCGGATTCAGTTTTCAACATGATGGCCCATTGGATATGCGGATGGATCCGACTTCCGGAATGAGTGCAGCCGAATGGCTTGCCAGCGCCGAGATGAATGAAATTGCCACGGTAATCAAAACACTGGGCGAGGAACGTTATGGCAAACGTATTGCCAGCGCTATTGTGGAAACCCGCGAACATACACCGATTACCACCACTAAACAACTGGCTGATTTGGTGGATAAGGCCAGTCCAACTCGGGACAAGTTCAAACACCCTGCGACCCGGACTTTTCAGGCCATCCGTATTTTTATCAACAGTGAATTGGAAGAATTAACCAGCGCGCTTGAACAGGCATTGGAAGTACTGGCTGTAGGCGGCAGACTGGCCGTTATCAGTTTTCATTCGCTGGAAGATCGCATCGTAAAACGTTTTTTCCGTGATCAGGCTAAAGGCGATGATTTACCAGCCCATTTCCCTATAACCGCCGATCAATTAAACCCCCGTCTGAAAATTATCGGCAAAGCCATTAAAGCGGATGCAGCTGAATTATCAGTGAATGTTCGCTCGCGCAGTGCCGTGTTGCGGGTTGCGGAGAAACTGGCATGAGCTGGCCAACGTTTTTTGAGCATATGCGTATTGATTTTCCGGTGCTGGTGATGACGTTACTGGTTCTGGTTTCATCCGTTGCAGTGGTTTACACCAAGCATGCGGGGCGTAGTGAATTCGTTGCATTACAGCAGTTGGAAAACAGACGTGATCAACTGAATGAAGAATGGGGGAAATTATTGCTCGAGCAAAGTACCTGGGCTAGCCCTGCTCGTGTAGAACTTCAGTCTCGTACCCGACTGAATATGCAGGTCCCCAACAATGAACAGACTGTGGTGGTCAAACCATGAGTCGTCGTCAGCAACGAGGTTATCAGCAAACGGGCGGCTGGCGGCTGAATCTGGTCAGGCTGTCCTTTATTCTGATTGGACTGGGACTGTTATGGCGTCTGGTAGATATTCAAGTGTTAAATCCAGACTTTCTGCGTAATCAGGGTGATGCACGCCATTTACGTAATGTGCCGATTGTGGCACATCGCGGCATGATCCTCGATCGTCAGGGTGAACCACTGGCGATCAGTACGCCGGTTCATTCCGTCTGGTTGAATCCACAAGCCACGGATCCAGATCATCCGCAACTTGCAAAACTGGCCTCCATTTTAGGTATTGATGTGAATAACGTTCGTGAGCGGATTTATCAGAATCCCGAACGTGAATTTCTTTATTTAAAACGTCGGGTAGCCCCCGAAATTTCCGTGCAGGTGAAACAATTAAATATTGGCGGTGTAGCTCTGCAACGTGAATACAAACGCTATTACCCTGCAGGTGAAGTCGCTGCCCACGTAGTCGGTTTTACCAATATTGATGATATTGGTCAGGAAGGTCTTGAACTAACCTATGAACCATTATTGACGGGTGTACCTGGACTGCGTCGAATGGTGCGGGACAGTAAAGGCAATTTTGTCGGGGGCGGCGATCCGATACGCGCAGCCAAGGCCGGTGAAAATATTCAGTTGAGTATTGATTTACGCTTGCAATACCTTAGCTATAACGCACTGAAAAATGCGGTCGAAAAGCATGGGGCGCAATCTGGTTCTGCGGTTATTCTGGATGTGCAGACTGGGGAAGTACTGGCGATGGTTAATCAGCCGGCATTTAACCCGAACAACCGGAATGGTGTGCGCTCAACTGATTTACGTAACCGAGCGGTTACCGATTTGTTTGAACCCGGCTCAACAGTTAAACCATTCACGGTGGTGAGCGGTTTGAAATCAGGCAAATTTGATCTTACAACCATGATCAATACGCACCCCGGCACGATGCGGGTCAGTGGGCATAATATCCGCGATTTCCGCGATTACGGCATCATCAACCTGGCAACGTCGATTCAAAAGTCCAGTAATGTGGCAGCCAGCAAAATTGCGCTGGAACTAGAACCGATGGCGTTATGGCAGGATTTTGCCAGTTTTGGTATGGGCGTTGACAGTGGTGCCTATTTCCCCGGCGAAGCAATGGGGCGTTTACCGGACCCGCGTACATGGCGGACCCTGGATCGAGCAACGCTCGCTTATGGTTATGGTTTGGCAACCAACACCCTGCAGCTCGCCAGAGCCTACACCATTATCGGCAATGGTGGCATCATGCGCGATGTTACTTTTATCAAACAGGATAAAACACCTAAAGGCCGTCGAGTGTTCTCCAAAGATCTGATGGAAACCGTTCGCGGCATGATGGAACTGGTCGTGCTTCCAGGCGGAACGGCACAACGTGCAGCGGTGCCAAATTACAGTGTTGCTGCAAAAACCGGAACCGTAAAAAAAGCCATGGCGGGTGGGTATACCGAAAGTGAATATCAATCTTTATTTGCTGGTTTGATTCCTGCCAGTAATCCCCGACTGGCAATGGTCGTGGTTGTGGATAATCCTACTGGTGAAGAATATTACGGCGGTGCGGTAGCGGCACCAGTATTTGCAGATGTCATGGTGGGAGCAATGCGGTTATTGAATATCGCCCCGGATGCCCTTCCGCAAACGCAATTACAGGTGGCGCATCAATGAAATATCAAATGCGCCTTATTGACATAATGAGTCTGGTTGAAAGTGACACGGTTTCAACTACTGAAATCACCGGCATGAGCCTGGACAGTCGCCAGCTTAAGCCGGGTGATTTGTTTATAGCCTTAGCGACGACCCCGACAGTCCGTGAACAGCATATCAGGCAGGCTATGGCGTCAGGTATTGCCGCGGTCTGTTATTCAGCTGAATTATCGTTGGATCCAGAACTCAGCAAACAGCTGAAAGATCGGAATATTGAAAGGGTTGCTGTCACTAACTTAAAAGACAAAACAGCTCGTCTGGCCGCTGCTTTTTATCAATATCCATCAGCGGTTATGACGGTTATTGCGGTCACAGGAACCAACGGCAAAACATCTGTTACCCAGTTTATTGCACAGGCACTGGAAAATGCCGGTCAGCCATGTGGTGTGATTGGAACCTTGGGCTGTGGAAGAGTAACTGAGCTTAAACACAATGGCATGACAACGCCTGATCCGGTTTCCTTACAGGCCACATTAGCGGAAATGCGCGATGCCGGAATTGAATATATTGCGTTGGAAGCTTCTTCACACGCACTGGAACAAGGCCGGTTGAATTTCGTAGATATCAATTACGGCATCCTGACTAATTTAAGCCGCGATCATCTTGATTATCACCAAAATATGGCGGAATACGCTGCCGCTAAACAACGTTTATTCAGCTTTACTTCGCTACAGGCTGCTGTGGTCAATGCAGATGATGAATTCGGTCAGGCCTTGCTGCTATATCTCAATAATCATCAAATGACATGTATTGAATATAGCTGCAAAGACGCGCAGGCAAACCTTTATGCAACCGATATAACGTCAACTGCCCGTGGTTTGCAATTTAACCTGCATATCCAGCAGCAACAGTTATCCATACAAAGTCGATTGCTCGGCAAATTCAATGTCGAAAATATGTTGGCAACTGCCGCGGTGTTATCACTACTTGGCTGGTCAGCGAGCGAAATTGCTCAGGGACTCAACCAACTAGTTGGTGTGAATGGTCGTATGCAACTGTTGGCGAGCAGTCTGAAACCTTCCGTAGTGATTGATTTTGCTCATACCCCGGATGCACTTTCCAAAGCTTTACATGGTATGCGACAGCATATGGATAGCACTTCCAGACTGTGGTGTGTATTTGGCTGTGGAGGTGATCGTGATAGTGGTAAGCGGCCATTGATGGGGCAAATCGCCAGTGAGATGGCCGATAAAATCGTGCTGACGGACGATAATCCGCGTGGCGAGAGCAGCATGCAGATTATTGAACAGATTCAGGCCGGTTGTCCTGTAGGTACTGACATTCATATTGAAGCAGACAGACAGCGGGCGATTGAGTATGCCGTTCTTGATTCCGCGCTGGAAGACATGGTGTTAATTGCAGGAAAAGGTCACGAACAGTATCAGGAAGTCTCCGGTGTGAAGACACCTTTTAATGATTATGAGATAGCTATGCAAGCCTTACAGAAACGCCATTCAGCAACAAGGGTAACAGTATGACGTGGAACATTCGCCTGACCGAAATTGCTGATCTGCTGAATGCAGAGTTGCATGGCAATGATGCCATTATGACGGGCAGCAAAATTGATAGTCGTAAAATTGAAGCAGGTGATTTGTTTATAGCATTGCCGGGAGAAAATACAGATGGCCATGATTATATCGATCAAGCCTATAAGGCAGGAGCCTGTGGGGCATTAGTCAATCGATATATACCCAGCGAATTACCACAGATTGTAGTGAAGAATGTGATCAGTGCTTATGGGCAAATTGCCAGATTGTGTCGTGAAAAAAGTCAGGCCAGAATCATTGCTGTAACAGGCAGTAATGGCAAGACAACCCTTAAAGAAATGATCGCTTCCATTCTCGGGCAATGCGGAAAAGTTTTAGCAACAGCTGGTAATTTGAATAATGAGCTGGGTGTGCCACTTACGCTGACACGGCTCAATGAAAATTATGATTTTGCTGTCATCGAAATGGGCGCTAACCATGCTGGTGAAATAGCCACTCTGGTTGCCATGGCGGAACCGGATGTAGCGGTAATAAATAACGTTGGGGCTGCGCATCTAGAAGGATTCGGATCATTACAGGGTATAGCTGAAGCAAAAGGTGAAATCTTTGCCGGACTTAAAGCGGAAGGTATCGGCGTCATTAATGCGGATATGCCCTACGTTGATTTATGGAAACACATACTTGGTGCCCGCCAGTCCCTGACGTTCGGTCTTCAGCAACCGGCAGATATTGCAGCACTTGACCTACAGCCAGCAATTACCGGAAGTCACTTTATGGTGCGTCTGGAAGGTGTCTGTCATTTTATCTTTTTACCGTTACCCGGGATTCATAATGTAAGTAATGCACTGGCGGCTATTGCCGTGTGTTCAGCCTTGAAGATTGCTCCTGAAGCCATTGTCAAAGGTTTGGCCTCAATCAAATCAGTGCCGCATCGCTTGCAACTGCGTCAGGCGGTCAATAATGCATTAGTAATTGATGATACATATAACGCTAATCCGGGTTCCTTTCGCCAGGCGTTAAAGACGTTAATGCAGTTTCCCGGAGAACATTGGCTGGTATTGGGAGATTTTGGAGAGCTGGGACCGGAAAGCACGTCCATTCATCAGCAATTGGGTCGTGATGCCAGAACGGCGGGAGTGAATAGATTATTCACTGTGGGGCAGCAAAGTAAGCTGGCTTCAGCAGCCTTTGGTGATAACGCCAGGCATTTCAATGATAAAGCAGAACTGGAAGCTGAACTAAAACGCATCCTAACCAAGGATGTGGCATGTCTGATTAAAGGTTCACGTTTTATGAAGCTGGACCAGCTGGCGGATGCGCTTGCCGTTGGAGGAGAAGCCTGATGTTGTTAATGCTGAGTGAATATTTAAGCCAGTATTACACCGGCTTTAATGTCTTTCAATATCTGACATTACGCGCCATTCTCGGGGTGATGACCGCATTGGGTATTGCCTTGATTGTCGGACCGACAATGATTCGTCACTTGAGCTTCAGGCAGATCGGTCAAGTCGTCAGAAATGATGGACCTGAATCACACTTCAGTAAAACGGGCACCCCAACAATGGGTGGTTCATTGATTCTGGTAGCCATTGCTGTCAGCACATTGCTGTGGGCCGATTTAGCTAACCGTTATGTCTGGGTCGTTTTGCTGGTGACGCTGCTGTTTGGGCTCATCGGGTTTATTGATGACTATATCAAACTGGTTCGTCAGGATCCGAAAGGATTGTTAAGCCGATATAAATATTTCTGGCAATCCGTGGTCGGGTTAGGCGCAGCCATATTTCTTTATATGACAGTGCAAACACCTGCTGAAACACAGCTTATCGTGCCATTTTTTAAAGAAATCGTTATTCCTTTAGGCGCCTGGTATTTGCTGGTGGTCTATCTGGTTATTGTTGGCAGCAGTAATGCTGTGAATCTGACAGATGGGTTAGATGGTTTGGCTATTATGCCAACGGTCATGGTTGCCGCCGCATTAGGCTTATTCAGTTATGTTGCCGGTCACTTTGAGTTTGCCCGTTATTTACAAATCCCGCATATACCGGGAGCAGGTGAATTAACCGTGTTCTGTGCGGCCATGGTTGGAGCGGGATTAGGATTTCTCTGGTTCAACACTTATCCGGCACAAGTATTTATGGGGGATGTCGGGGCGTTGGCACTAGGGGCGGCGCTTGGAACCGTAGCGGTGTTAGTACGTCAGGAATTGGTGTTGCTGATTATGGGCGGCGTATTTGTTATTGAAACGCTATCAGTAATGATTCAGGTGGCATCCTATAAATTACGTGGTAAGCGGGTGTTTTTAATGGCACCGATTCATCATCATTATGAATTAAAGGGCTGGCCTGAACCTCGCATTATTGTTCGATTCTGGATCATTACCGTGTTTTTGGTATTGGTCGGTTTAGCGACGTTGAAAATACGATGACAGCAGAATTACAACAGCATAGCTCACATTACAGCCTGATCATTGGATTAGGCCAGACTGGTTTGTCGTGCGCTCGATTTTTATTGCAGCAGGGCAATGCGGTGGCGGTAATTGATAGCAGTGAAAAGCCATCCTGCCTGAACGCGTTGCAAAAAGACTTCCCGGAAGTAGTTGTGAAAACGGGAGGTATTCCTGCCGATTGGCTGATGCGTGCAGATAGTATTGTATTGAGTCCAGGGGTCGACCCACGATTACCGCAAATTCGCCAGGCATATGAAGCAGGTATTGAAATCGTTGGTGATATTGAGTTGTTCGCCCGGCATGCAAATGCGCCGATTATCGCGATTACCGGTTCAAATGGTAAGAGTACCGTCACAACCTTAGTCGGATTGATGGCAAAAATGGCCGGTAAAAACGTGGCTATTGGCGGTAACCTGGGTATCCCGGCGTTGGATCTGCTTACTGATCCTGCCCCCGATTTTTATGTACTCGAATTATCCAGTTTCCAAATGGAAACCGTAAAGTCACTGAACGCTTTTGCATCGGTGATTCTGAATGTCAGTGCCGATCATCTGGATCGTTATGATTCAATTGAAGATTACCAGCGGGCGAAACAAAAGGTTTATCAGGGAAATGGTGTCATGGTTATCAACCGCGACGATCCTATCGTTTCATCGATGGCAATTCCTGGGCGTAATCAGCTTGGCTTCAGTTTGCATGAATCACAGGGTTATGAATTTGGCGTACTTACTCAGCGCGGCCATTTGTGGCTAGCCGAAGGGGATGCGCCATTAATGCTGGTCAGTGAAATGAAAATTGCTGGCAGACATAATATTGCTAATGCCTTGGCAGCGTTGGCATTAGGCTCCGTCATGGGCTTGCCCATGGATGCCATGCTCAAAGCATTAAGAGAATTTAAAGGTTTACCGCACCGGTGTCGGTTTGTACGTGAATTACATGGTGTGCGCTGGTTCAATGATTCAAAAGCGACCAATGTAGGTGCCAGTATCGCAGCAATTGAAGGCCTGGCTGACAATGGCAAGATCGTCTTGATTGCAGGTGGTGTAGGGAAAGGTCAGAATTTTGCCCCATTGGCATCAACCTTAAACGAGTATGTCAGTACGATTATCTTAATTGGCCAGTCTGCTGAAGAAATTGCCAGGAATGTGCCGAAATCGGTGCAGGTACATTTTGCTGCAGATATGAAAGCGGCTGTACAGCTGGCAAACAGTTCAGCAGAGTCAGGCCAGCAAGTATTGTTATCTCCAGCTTGTGCCAGCTTTGATCAGTTTGCCAATTATGTGGATCGCGGTGAACGATTTGAACAGGCTGTAAGGGAGTTGGCGGCATGAGTCGTGTAAGTGCCCACTTTGATTCCAAGCTAATAATGGCAACATTAGCTTTGCTGCTTATTGGCCTTATTATGGTCTGTTCAGCATCAATTACTATTGCTGAGAATAAAACCGGCCAACCCTTATATTTCTTTATCCGTCAGGCCGCTTTTGCGATGCTGGGATTATTCTTTGCATGGTGTGTTATTTCTATCCGTTTATCTCATTGGCAACAAATGGCGCCAATGTTGTTGATGGTAGGTGTGGGACTGTTGGTCCTGGTGCTTATACCGGGGGTTGGTCGTGAAGTGAACGGTAGCTCACGCTGGTTACCTTTGGGGCCGGTGAATCTTCAGGTGGCTGAGTTAATCAAGTTGTTTGCCATTATTTATGTGGCAGATTATCTGCAGCGTCATCATGGCCAGTTAAATACGTCATTATTAAAGGTCCTTTCGCCATTACTGCTTTTAAGTGTGGCAGCAGTATTGTTACTGATGCAGCCTGACATGGGGTCCATTGTGGTGATTTTATCTACCGTTCTGGTGATGATGTTCCTTGGCGGGGCAAGGCTCGATGTGTTTATCGGTTTAATCGGTATTCTGGCTGGACTGTTTGCGATGATGGTGTGGATCGCACCTTATCGTTTACAACGACTGCAAAGTTTTATGGATCCATGGGCCGACCCGTTTGGCAGTGGATTTCAGTTAACACAAGCGCTTATTGCCTTTGGGCGTGGTGACTGGTTGGGTGTCGGGCTCGGTAGCAGCATGCAAAAGCTGTTTTATCTGCCTGAAGCACATACTGACTTTCTTTTTTCAATTTTGGCAGAAGAACTGGGGTTGATTGGCGCAGTCACTGTGATTGGCTTGTTTTTGGTAATGATTTGGCGTGCATTGGCCATTGGTCGCGCTGCTGAAGAAGCCGGACAATTATTTGGTGCCCAAATTGCTTATGGCATTTCGGTATGGTTGGGTCTGCAGGCCTGCGTGAATATTGGCGTCAATATGGGGGTGTTACCCACCAAAGGATTAACCCTGCCATTAATGAGTTATGGCGGTAGTAGTCTTGTCATTGTTTGTGTGGCAATTGGCTTGCTGCTACGCGTTGATTTGGAAACACGCCAGCCGGAAAAAGCGTCAGCGAGGGTCAAACGATGACGCGTGTATTGATTATGGCAGGTGGCACCGGTGGACATGTGTTCCCAGCTTTGGCCGTGGCTGAAGAATTGCGAACCCGTTCAGTGGACATTGAATGGATTGGTACTGAGCGCGGTATCGAATCTCGTCTGGTACCTGCGGCAGCATTTAAGTTGAATTTGATTCCTATTAAAGGCTTACGTGGCAACGGATTATTTGGCTGGTTAGTGGCTCCATTCAGAATATTGCGAGCTGTACTGGAATCCGGAAAAGTGATTAAGCGCTTTCAACCCGATGTCGTGATTGGCTTAGGTGGGTTTGCTTCTGGCCCCGGTGGATTGGCAGCATGGCTGTCGGGTAAACCTTTGATAATTCATGAACAGAATGCTATCGCCGGCTTGACAAACCGTTTACTGGCCAAGATTGCAAGGCAAGTCCTGCAGGGCTTTGAAAACAGTTTTACCCAGACAGTTAAAACCAGATGGGTAGGCAATCCCGTACGAAAACAAATAGAACAGTTAGCCGAACCGCAGGTTCGTTACGCTGCACGAACCAAGCAATCAACTAAAGTGCTGGTTTTAGGTGGTAGCCTGGGAGCAAAAAGTTTAAATCAGGTTGTACCTCGGGCGCTGGCAATGCTCAAAACAAAACATGTGATTGAAGTTACTCATCAATGTGGCGACAGCCATTTTACTGATTGCCAACAGGCATATGAACAAGCCGGTGTTGATGGAACGGTGACTAAATTTATTGATGATATGGCAAAAGCCTATGGTGAAGCCGATCTGGTGATATGTCGTGCCGGAGCATTAACGGTAGCAGAAGTTGCGGCGGCAGGGGTAGCGGCCATATTGGTTCCTTATCCATACGCTGTGGATGATCATCAGACACATAATGCCCAGGCATTAAAAGATGCTGGTGCCGCACTACTTATAAACGATTCGGATCTCAATCCTGAAGACCTTGCTGCATCGCTTTTATCGTTACTGGATGACCGAAAACAATTAGAAAATATGGCAATACAGGCAAGAAAGCTGGCAAAACCAGGTACAGCAATGCAGATAGCCGATATCTGTCTGGAGTATGCCCATGGCTAAATTAACCTCAGCAATGCAAAGTCGGGTCAAACACATCCATTTTATTGGTATTGGTGGCGTCGGTATGGGTGGCATTGCCGAAGTATTGTTGAATCTGGGATATCAGGTCAGCGGATCCGATTTGCATGAAAACAGTTTAATCCAGCATCTGCGTCAACTGGGTGCCAACATCATGATTGGCCATGATGCTGAATATCTGAAGGGTGCTGATGTTGTGGTTGTTACAACAGCAGTGAGTACTGACAATGTAGAAGTCATCGCTGCTCGCGAACAACGGATTCCAGTCGTGCCAAGAGCAGAAATGCTGGCTGAGTTAATGCGTTTCAGTTATGGCATTGCTGTGGCGGGCACACATGGCAAAACCACCACAACAAGTTTAACAGCCGCACTGCTAAGTGAAGGTGAGCTGGATCCGACATTTGTTATCGGTGGCCGTTTAAACAGTGCGGGTTCCAATGCACGGTTAGGCACAGGTCGATATCTTGTTGCAGAAGCGGATGAAAGTGATGCGTCATTTTTATATCTGCAACCGATGATCGCCATCGTGACGAATATCGATAACGATCATATGGAAACCTACGAAGGCGATTTTGAGAAACTCAAAGCAACGTTTGTCGAGTTTTTACATCACTTGCCTTTCTATGGGCTGGCCGTGTTATGTATCGACGATGCAGTAGTTGAGAGCATTCTGCCGGAAGTTACCCGTCCTGTAACCACCTACGGACAAGATGCTCGTGCCGATTTCCGAGTCAGTAATCTCAAGCAATATCAGGGACAGAGTGAGTTTACGGTTAACGAAGCCCGAAGTGGTGAGCAATATCAGATTCGATTAAATATGCCTGGCTTACACAACGCGCTGAATGCCACTGCTGCCTTATCAGTCGCTCGTAACCTGGGTGTGGACATTGCTGCTTGTCAACGTGGGTTATTGAAGTTTGATGGTGTTGGTCGGCGGTTTAACCTGCTTGGTGAAAAACAAATGCCTCAGGGACAGGTGCTGTTGGTTGATGACTATGGTCATCATCCGACAGAAATTGCTGCCACAATTGCCGCCAGTCGTGGCGGTTGGCCTGATAGGCGTTTAGTGGTGATCTTTCAGCCACATCGTTATACCCGTACCCGAGATTTATTTGAAGATTTTGCTCGCGTGCTTTCAACAGTTGACGTTTTGATTGTGTTGGAGGTCTACCCGGCAGGCGAAAATAAAATTGCCGGTGCAGATGCTCGGAGTTTATGCCGTGCCATCCGTCTGCGTGGTCAGGTTGAGCCGGTATTTGCTGAGGATAAACAAGCCTTGTTTTCAGTGCTTCCCGGTTTGCTCCAGGAACATGATTTGCTGCTGACACTTGGTGCAGGCGATATCGGTGCAATAGCTAAAGAATTGGATAATAAACTTGAGGGGCTGAACTGATGGTCTCCATGTTTACGGCATTACAAGGTGAGTTAAAAACAAATGAGCCTTTATCACAACACACCTCCTGGCGTGTGGGAGGCATTGCTCAGCGGTTTTATCAACCTAAAGATAAACATGATCTGGCCACTTTTTTGCGCCAGCTGCCAGCCAATGAACCCTTGCTCTGGTTGGGGCTGGGTAGCAATTTATTAATACGGGATGGTGGCTTTGCCGGAACGGTGATTAGCACGGCTGGTACCATGCAGGCCCTGGAGTTTGATGGACAGACTGTCACTGCCGAAGTAGGCGTTTACTGCAGTAAAGTTGCCAGACAATCCGCAAAGCATGGATTAAGTGGAGCAGCATTTTTAGCCGGTATACCGGGAACATTTGGCGGTGCATTGGCAATGAATGCCGGTGCACATGGCTCCGAAACCTGGCAGCTGGTAACAGAGGCTACTACGGTAACCCGTCAGGGTGAGCTCAAAAAACGTCCGGCAAGTGACTTTAAAGTGAGCTATCGACATGTCGAGCTCCCGGAAAAAGAATGGTTTGTATCAGCCACACTGGACTTGCAGCGTGGGGATACTGTAAGCGAAACAGCGCTGATCAGACAATTATTGAAAAAGCGCAATGACAGCCAACCGACTAACCAGCCTTGTGCAGGCTCAGTGTTTCGAAATCCGCAAGGTGATTTTGCCGGAAGGTTAATTGAGCACTGTGGTTTGAAAGGGGTGCGAGTAGGGGGGGCCAGTGTGTCATCTAAACATGCCAACTTTATCGTTAATGATGGCTCAGCGAGCGCAGCCGATATTGAAGCCCTGATTAACCTGGTAAGACAACGTGTGGAAGCAGAAACAAAGGTAAACCTGGTGCCCGAAGTTCACATTATCGGAGAACATGCATGAGCGACGTAACTTTCAATCCGCAAAACTTTGGTCGGGTTGCCGTGTTATTGGGCGGTCGCTCTGCTGAACGTGAGATTTCATTGAAAAGTGGTCGTGCTGTCATTGCTGCGATGCAGTCAATCGGAATTGATGCTGTCGAAATTGACGTAGATAAATCAGTTAGTGAGCGTTTACGTCAGGAAGGTATTGATCGGGCATTTATCATTTTGCACGGCCGCGGTGGTGAAGATGGTGAAATCCAGGGTGTTTTGCAATCTCTGCAGATCCCCTATACCGGCAGTGGTATTACTGGTGCAGTGCTGTCGATGAATAAACGACTTAGCAAACAAGTCTGGCAGGGCCAGGGATTACCAACACCCAAATATATGCAGTTAAATCGCCAATCCAATACGCAACAACTTGTTGAAGAATTGGGACTGCCCATTGTGATCAAGCCAGTGAATGAGGGGTCAAGCATTGGCATGAGCAAAGTGAATTCTGCCGAAGCTCTGCAACAGGCGATTGACTTAGCTTTTGACTATGACGATGAAGTGATTGCAGAACAATGGGTTCATGGCGCTGAATACACCATCAGTATTTTAAACGATGAGGCATTACCGGTTATTCGGTTAAAAACGCCGAGAGAGTTTTACGATTTTGAAGCCAAATACCTGGCAGATTCAACAGAATATTTATGCCCATGCGGTCTGACAGAAGCAGATGAAAAGCGTTGTCAGCAGCTGGCAGTGAAAGCATTTAATGCCCTCAATATGTCGGGCTGGGGCCGCATCGATGTAATGGCTGATCAGCACGGCGACTTTTATTTACTGGAAGCCAATAGTGTGCCCGGTATGACAGATCATAGTCTGGTGCCGATGGCTGCACGTCAGGCGGGAATCAGTTTCGAAAATCTGGTTACACAGATCCTGCAAGGCACATTGGAGCTAAAACGCTGATGGCTATCAGAAAACGCCCAACTGCTGGAGCAACACGCACGCGTGTGGTTAAGCCACGTGAACGCGTGAGCTGGAAGATCAAAATGAGAAATATCAGCACCGTATTGGTGTTGCTGACATTGATTGTCAGCACGGTGTATCTGAACAATACCGATACCTTGCCGATTCTGCATGTGACGGTGGAAGGTGAGTTAATAAATACCGAGAAACAGGCTTTGATAGAAGCGGTAACCCCTTACGTTACCGGCAGTTTCCTCGATGTCAATGTAGCGGGAATTCGTCAGGCAGGTGAGGCATTGCCATGGGTAGCCCAGATACAGGTAAGACGCGTCTGGCCAGATACATTGCACCTGATGGTGAGTGAGCATCAGGCGATAGCCCGCTGGAATGAAAACGGTCTGGTGAATACGCGTGGGCAAGTTTTTTATCCCGATAGTGGAAAAATGCCGGAAGGCCTTATTCAATTATTTGGTCCTGAAGGTAACAGTGAATTGATGGCACGACAGTTAGTCACGATCCAGCAGTCGGTGGATAAATTAGGTTTAAGAGTGAAAAGTCTGACCATGGATGAACGTCGCTCATGGCAAGTGAAATTTACTGATGATATGCAACTACAGCTGGGTCGAGCGGCAAGCGAACAACGTTTAGCTCGATTTATTCGGGTATTCGAAGGGCCTCTGGCGAGCTATCGCGAACTAATCGAAATTGTAGATATGCGCTATACCAACGGGCTAGCAGTTGTCTGGAAAAACGGTAAGCAACCTGATTTTAATGGAATTGTGTAATGTCGAAACGAATTGAAAGAGAACTGATTGTCGGATTGGATATCGGAACTTCCAAGGTGGTTGCGATTGTTGCAGCCCCGATTCTGGATGCCGGGCCTAACGAGAATAAGCTGGAAATTATCGGTATTGGTTCACACCCGGCCAGAGGCATGAAAAAAGGTGTCGTTGTCAATATTGAATCCACAGTCCAATCCATCCAGCGTGCGGTAGAAGAAGCCGAGCTGATGGCGGGGTGCCAGATCCATTCGGTTTTTGCCGGTATCGCGGGTAGCCATATTCGTAGTCTGAATTCGCATGGTACCGTTGCTATTCGGGATAAGGAAGTGACCCAGGGTGATTTAGACCGGGTATTGGATGCTGCCAGAGCGGTGCATTTCCCCGGCGATCAACAATTACTGCATGTATTGCCTCAGGAATTCATTATCGATAACCAGGAAGGTATTCGTGAACCCATCGGCATGTCAGGGGTTCGCCTGGAAGCCAAGGTTCATCTGATTACCGGGGCAGTCAGTGCCGCCCAAAATATCACCAAATGTATAGAGCGATGTGGGCTGGTGGTAGATGGCATCATTCTTGAGCAAATGGCTTCCAGTTATTCGGTACTGGAACAGGATGAAAAAGAATTAGGTGTCTGCTTAGTCGATATCGGTGGTGGCACCACGGATATTGCGGTGTTCATTGATGGTGCAATTCGTCATACCGCAGTCATTCCTATTGCGGGTGATCAAGTCACCAACGATATTGCGGTGGCATTAAGAACACCTACTCAGTATGCCGAAGAAATCAAAATTAAATATGCCTGTGCGCTTACCCAGTTGGCACGGGAAGACGAAACCATTGAAGTGCCGAGTGTTGGTGACAGACCACCACGTCAGTTAGCGAGACAGACACTGGCTGAAGTGGTTGAGCCACGTTATGAAGAATTATTAATGCTGGTTCAGGCCGAATTGCGACGCAGTGGCTTTGAGGAAATGTTAGCTGCCGGAGTGGTATTAACCGGCGGCAGTTCGAAAATGGAAGGTGCAATTGAACTGGCAGAAGAAGTCTTTCATCTGCCGGTAAGACTTGGTGTACCACAGCATGTTGGTGGTTTAGTTGATGTAGTACGTAATCCAATCCATGCCACAGGTGTGGGTTTATTACTGTTTGGCAATGAACAAGTGAGTACCGGACACAGTGAATCTGTGATTTCGGATGGTTTTAAAGGAATGCTTGCCAGAATGAAAAGTTGGTTTCAGGGCAATTTCTGAGCAAGCCTTGTTAGTAAATGAAGAGGGGAGAAAATCATGACATTTGAATTGATTGATACATATACAGCAAATGCGGTTATCAAAGTCATCGGTGTCGGTGGCGGTGGCGGTAACGCTTTGGAACACATGGTGGCCAATAAAATTGAAGGTGTGGATTTTATTTGTGCCAATACAGATGCTCAGGCGTTACGTAAAAGTAATGCCACTACGCATCTACAATTAGGTACTGATATCACCAAGGGGCTTGGTGCGGGTGCCAATCCGGATGTTGGTCGTCAGGCCGCATTGGAAGATCGTGAACGCATTATGGATGTGATCCGCGGCGCAGATATGGTCTTTATTACTGCCGGCATGGGTGGTGGAACGGGTACCGGTGCTGCTCCAGTAGTCGCTCAGGTGGCTAAAGAAATGGGCATTTTAACGGTTGCCGTGGTGACTAAGCCCTTCCCATTTGAAGGTGGCAAAAGACTGAAAGTCGCTACAGCTGGCATCGAAGAGTTAAGTCAGCATGTAGATTCACTGATTACAATTCCAAATGAAAAACTGCTGAAAGTGTTGGGCAAAGAAATGAGCCTTTTGAATGCTTTTAAATCAGCCAATGATGTACTGCTGGGCGCTGTTCAGGGTATTGCTGAACTGATTACCCGCGAAGGTATGATCAACGTCGACTTTGCTGACGTACGCACTGTTATGTCAGAAATGGGTATGGCAATGATGGGTACCGGTCGTGCTTCAGGTGAAAACCGTGCATCAGAAGCCGCCAGACTAGCCGTTTCCAGTCCTTTATTGGAAGATGTCGATTTGGCTGGTGCCCGTGGTGTACTGGTAAACATTACTGCTGGTCTTGATATGAGTATCGGTGAATTCGAAGAGGTGGGTAATACCATTAAAGAATTCGCATCAGAAGACGCCACAGTAGTTGTGGGTACCGTTATTGATCCGGAAATGACAGATGAATTACGTGTCACGGTTGTGGCGACTGGTTTAGGCGCTGCCAGAGCAGCGGTAGTAAAACCGGTTGAAACAACTGCTTCGCCGCAAATTGAAATTGTCAAGAAACCGATTGATATTGATTATGATGAACCAACTGTTTTACGAAATGGTCGGAATAATGAGCACAAACAAGCGGCTAATGGTGATGTCAATATGGATTATTTAGACATTCCAGCCTTCTTACGCAGACAAGCTGACTAACGTAGATGGTCGAGTAATATAAGCCTATGATATTATTGTCGGATGATTAAACTAGAAGGGGGTAAAGCACCTTGATTAAGCAGCGAACATTGAAAAATGTGATTCGTGCCACAGGTGTAGGATTACACAGCGGTGAAATGGTTTATTTAACATTGCGCCCGGCTGCCCCTAATACTGGCATTATTTTCCGACGAGTCGATCTGGACCCGGTTGTTGAAATTGAGGCCAAAGCTGAAAATGTGGGTGAGACTGCCCTGTCAACCACATTGATACAAAATGGTCAGCGGGTTTCAACAGTGGAACATTTGTTGTCAGCCTTTGCCGGGCTGGGTATTGATAACGCTTATATTGATCTGAATGCAGCTGAAGTACCCATCATGGACGGCAGTGCCGGCCCATTTGTATTTCTGGTGCAGTCTGCGGGTATTGAAGAACAGTCAGTTGCCAAGCAATTTATTCGTATTAAAAAACCGGTATTACTGGAAGATGGCGATAAGTGGGCTAAATTTGAGCCATTTGAGGGGTTCAAAGTCTCTTTTACTATCGATTTTGAACATCCTGCATTTACTGGCAGACCACAACAGGTTGATGTTGATTTCTCCTCCACATCATTTGTTCGTGAAGTCAGTCGTGCCAGAACCTTTGGTTTTATGAAAGATATCGAAAAATTGCGGGAAATGAATCTGGCACTTGGCGGCAGTATGGATAATGCCATTGTGGTCGATGATTTCCGGGTGCTGAATGAAGATGGTCTGCGTTATGAAGATGAATTTGTGCGTCATAAAGTGCTTGATGCCATCGGCGATTTGTATTTACTTGGCCACAGTTTGATCGGTGCGTTTGTTGGCCATAAATCAGGCCATGAAGTAAACAATCGTTTATTACGCAAACTTATCGCCCAGGAAGATTGCTGGGAACTGGTTACATTTGAAGAGGATGCAGATGCCCCGATTGTTTTCAGTCGACCTGCTGCGTCAATTGTAAGTTAGGAATCATCAGACGTTTTACCTCGTTTAGCGAGTTTATGCAGCGCTGTTTTGAGCTGACCATCGTCCATCCCGGCGGCGGTCTGAGCAATCAGCGCTGCGTTGTTATTAGAGATATCAATCATATTTGATTTGGCTGGCCGTGCTGGCTGGTAGTTTGGTTTTACCTTGATTTCAGCTCGTTGAATCTGAACCTTCAACTGACTGGAAAACGTTTTACAAATAGTTGCGGAATGAAAACGTAACAGGCTTGCAATTGCCGCATTTTCAGTGTGAATAATGATTTTGTTATCTGTCATATTCGCCAGCTGGCAATGCCCTACGAACTGTGAGGGTAAAATTTCTTGCAGAATACTGTTAAGCTGGGTTAATTTCTGAGCGCGCTTCGACATTTGCTGTAAATGCTGATTTGTTTGGCAAACAGTGGCGAAATGAAGCGGTTTATTTGACATGTCTCAATCCGGGACGAGGATAAGTATGCAGATTATCATAATATCCGCCGACAATACCGGCCATAAGCATTGGCATTTAAGCCGAGCGAGTTTGATGTTATTAGCGATGTTTCTTTTATCCATGACCATTGCTATCACTGTCACAGCAATGAATTATATTGAAGAAAAGACGGCGCTGACAACGACAGAAGATTCAAAGTTTTTCCCTACGGCACAATTACTTTCTCCCCAAACCGCACCTCATTCCATTAGTGATGACACTACTGCCAATGAAGAAATTCAAGGTTTTTATGCACAGCAGCTAGGTGGCTTACAGGCAGAAGCAATCCGACTAAAAATGCTCAGCCAACGCCTGGCTGAAATTGCCGGTTTCGAACTAAGCGATTTTGATTTGGAGTTTTCACCAGGTATCGGGGGTATTGAAAAATCCGGTGACTGGTTGTCCAACGCTGAATTTGAAGAAAGCCTAGTAAAGCTTTCTCAAGACTTTGCCAATCAACAGGATACCCTGACTGCTTTACAGGATTATTTGATCACAAACGATAATATTACTGGTGCGATTCCAACTGGCAGACCTGTTCAGGATGGATGGATATCGTCTTTTTATGGCTATCGTGTGGACCCTTTTAATGGCAAAAAAGCTTTTCATGATGGAATAGATTTTGCCGGTAAAACGGGTAGCGCAGTAATCTCTGTTGCTGATGGTATTGTCAGTTGGGCTGGTATGCGGGGAGGTTATGGCGGATTGGTGGAAATCGATCACGGCAATGGATATGTAACCCGTTACGCCCATAACAAATCACTGGAAGTCAATACGGGTGACCGCGTCAGCAAGGGTGATGTTATCGCATTGATGGGTTCAACCGGCCGCTCAACCGGTCCGCATGTTCATTTCGAAGTGCTAAGAGACGGTAAATCAGTCAATCCATTTAACTACATCGAATAACGCTTCTTGCAATTGAAAAAAATGTCACCACTTAAAAAAGTGTGGCAGGTCTTTCGATCTTCTTAACAGTACGCGTTATAATCACGCGATTAATCAAACCGTCGTCAATTCGGCACAATTCAACAGGTAGTTTCAGTCATGGTAGGCAAGTTTTTCAGTAAGGTTTTCGGCAGTCGTAACGATCGTGTAATCAAAAAACTGCAGAAACAAGTTGGCCTTATCAATGATTTGGAAAGCGAATACGAAAAACTTGATGATGCTGCCTTAAAAGCCAAAACCACAGAATTCAAACAACGACTCGCAGATGGCCAGACACTGGAAGATATTCTGGTTGAAGCTTTCGCTGTCGTACGTGAAGCCGGCAAGCGGGTAATGGAAATGCGCCACTTTGATGTGCAGCTGATTGGCGGTATGGTGCTCAATGATGGCAAAGTTGCTGAAATGAAAACCGGTGAAGGTAAAACACTGGTTGCAACCCTGGCTGTTTATCTCAATGCGTTAACTGGTGAAGGTGTTCACGTAATTACCGTCAACGATTATCTGGCGAAACGTGACTCAGCCTGGATGAGTAAGCTATACGGTTTCCTGGGATTAACAACGGGTGTCATTGTCAGCGGATTAAGTGGTGATGAACGTCGTGAAGCCTATGCTGCGGATATTACCTACGGCACCAATAACGAGTTTGGCTTTGATTATCTGCGCGATAATATGGCCTTTCGGCTTGAAGACCGCGTGCAACGCCCCCTGAATTTTGCGGTTATCGATGAAGTCGACTCCATTCTTATTGACGAAGCACGGACGCCCCTGATCATATCTGGTCCTGCCGAGGATAGCTCTGAACGGTATGTACAGATCAATTCACTCATCCCAAATCTGACGAAACAGGAAGGTGAAGAAGAGGATATTACCGTACCCGGTGACTACACCGTCGATGAAAAGAACAAACAGGTTCATTTCACTGAGGCCGGTCATGAAAAAATTGAGCAATTACTGACCGATGCCGGTCTGCTCGATGAAGATGCCAGCTTGTACGATGCGGCAAATATCGGACTTATGCACCATGTTACAGCGGCATTGCGAGCGCATGTATTGTTTCATCGGGATGTTGAGTACATTGTGCAGGACGATCAGATTGTAATCGTCGATGAATTTACCGGGCGTACCATGCCGGGCCGTCGTTGGTCTGAAGGTTTACATCAAGCCATCGAAGCCAAAGAGGGTGTGAAGATTCAAAATGAGAATCAAACGCTTGCATCAATAACCTTTCAGAATTATTTCCGTCTGTATAAAAAATTATCCGGTATGACCGGTACCGCTGATACGGAAGCATACGAATTACAATCGATTTATGGGCTGGAAGTTGTCGTCATCCCGACACATCGGCCAATGCAACGTAAAGATGAAGCGGATCGTATTTACCTGACAGCCAAAGAAAAATTTGATGCAATTTTGTTGGACATTCAGGAATGTATAAAACGTAAACAACCGGTGCTGGTGGGTACGGCTTCGATTGAAAGTTCAGAATATCTGGATAAATTACTGACCAAAGCCAAAATTCCGCATGAAGTGCTGAACGCCAAATTCCATGAAAAAGAGGCGCATATCATAGCTGAAGCAGGTAAACCCGGTTCCGTAACTATCGCCACCAATATGGCTGGCCGTGGTACGGATATTGTTTTGGGCGGCAGTTTGGATGCTGAGCTGGATAAATTAGACGAAAATGCTGATGACGCAGCAAAAGCCAGAGTGAAAGCCGATTGGCAGCAACGTCATGACTTAGTGTTACAAGCTGGCGGTTTGCATATTATCGGTACAGAGCGTCATGAATCACGTCGCATTGATAACCAGCTGCGCGGCCGTTCGGGTCGTCAGGGTGATCCCGGTTCAACCCGTTTCTATCTGTCTCTGGAAGATAATCTGATGCGAATTTTTGCTTCGGAACGCATGTCAGGGCTGATGCAGAAACTGGGTATGGAAGAAGGTGAGGCCATCGAGCATCCATGGGTCAGCAGAGCAATCGAGAATGCGCAACGCAAAGTCGAAGGACATAACTTTGATATTCGCAAGCAGTTACTGCAGTTTGATGATGTTGCCAACGATCAGCGTAAGGTGATTTACGAGCAGCGCAATGAATTAATGGCAGCGGAAGATGTGTCTGAAACCATTGTTTCCATGCGCAGAGGTGTTGTTAACGACGTTATCAGTCTTTATATCCCACCAAACAGTATCGACGAACAGTGGAATATCAGTGGTCTGGAACAGGCATTGCGTGATGATTTTGCCCTGGATCTGGATATCAGTGGCTGGCTTGAAGCCGATGATAACCTGCACGAAGAAACCTTGCGTGAACGTATTATTGATGAAGCTGAAGCAGCTTGTCAGGCTAAGGAAGCTACGGTCGGTGCTGAACTGATGCGACATTTTGAAAAAGCCATTATGTTGCAAACACTGGATACACAATGGAAAGAACATCTGGCACAAATGGATTATCTTCGCCAGGGTATTAACCTGCGTGGTTACGCACAAAAAGATCCAAAACAGGAATACAAACGGGAAGCTTTCCAGTTATTCACGGCAATGCTTGATACCTTAAAACACGAAGTTATCAGCTTGATTTCACGTGTCAAAGTGCGTGCCCCTGAAGATATTGCTGCAGTTGACGAACAACGTCGTCAATCAGCGGATGTAGAGTATCAGCATGAAAGTGCATCGGCTGAAGCAGAGAGCGAACACCCTACAGCCAATCAACCGTTAACACGTGATGGCAAGAAAGTTGGCCGTAACGATCCGTGCCCATGTGGCAGTGGCAAGAAGTTTAAAAATTGCCACGGCGCCATTAAATAATGGCAGTCAATCTATCGGCTCCGATTGCTGCTGAATTAAAACCGGTTAAGGGTATCCGCCTTGCCACCGCCAGTGCCGGTATTAAAAAGCCTGGCCGTCAAGATGTGGTATTAATTGAACTGGCTCCAGGTAGTCACACAGCCGGGGTGTACACTCGCAATGCATTTTGTGCTGCACCAGTATTGGTTGCCCGGCAACATCAAACCCAATCAACAACCCGCTTTCTGTTGATAAATTCGGGAAATGCCAATGCTGGAACCGGTGATGCAGGGTTAGTTGCTGCAAAAGCATGTTGTGAGGCGGTGGCTAAGATTGGCCAGTGTGACGCTAATACCGTATTGCCTTTTTCTACCGGCGTAATTGGACAACCATTACCGGTGGATAAAATTACCACTGTATTACCGGAAGCATTTAACCAGTTAAAGGCTGATAACTGGTTGAATGCTGCACATGCCATTATGACCACCGATACTATCCCTAAAGCCCGTAGTGTAGAACTGTCTTTAAATGGACAGCAAATCACCCTGACAGGCATTGCAAAAGGTTCCGGTATGATTCGGCCTGATATGGCCACGATGCTGTCCTACATCGCCACTGATGCGGCAATAAGCACATCTGTGTTGCAAGCAATGCTTGAAATATCGATGGAACAGTCATTTAACAGCATCACGGTGGATGGGGATACGTCGACCAATGATGCCTGTATTTTGATGGCCACCGGTCAGGCGGCTAACCCTTTAATAGATGATATTAACGCCGCTGATGCTCAACAGTTTTTAACCGCTTTGAATGAATTAAGTCGGTTTCTGGCACAAGCGATTGTGCGGGATGGCGAAGGGGCAACCAAATTTATCAGTATTGATGTGCAGCAGGGTGCGGATGTAGATGAATGTCAGCAGGTTGCCTATACGATTGCCCATTCACCACTGGTAAAAACCGCATTATTTGCCTCAGATCCAAACTGGGGACGTATTCTGGCGGCAGTGGGCCGTAGTGGTTTACCTAATCTGGATTTATCAAAAATTGCAATATATCTGGATACCGTTTGTATTGTCGATGGTGGACAACCCGCATCTGACTATACTGAAGAAAAAGGTCAGCAGGTAATGTCTCAATCAGAAATAACTATCCAGGTTAAACTCGGTAGAGGTGATGCCGCTAAAACAGTCTGGACTTGTGATTTTTCTTACGATTACGTGAAAATCAACGCCGAATACCGTACCTGATACGGAGCAGCATATGGATATTGGACAGATCAATACGCTGAGCAAGTTTCTACGTCAGAGTGGTGCTCAATACCGGGTATTTGATATGGGGCGCAGGGTCTGCAAATTAACGCCTGAGCAGTTTGTCAGTTTTGATAATTGTCAGCGCCCCTACCCTTATCCTTTCAAACGTTTAGCTCAAATGGGGATCATTTTCTGGCATCCTGAAATGTCGGAAAAGCAGTATGTCTGGTTTCTGCAATTTCCATTGGATGAACAGGGGCTGTTGGTTCCAGATGCCCGTGATGCGTTCCTGCTGATGTTGTTAGAAAGACTGGGTGAAGCCATGCTGGCTGCAGCAGATGGTGAAAAAATTCAGGGTGCTTTGCGCGATAGCCCCTACACCTTCAAACCACGCCAGGATCGAATGGCCGCTTTCAATGCCCAGGCCACTTATACTTTAAAGTTAGCACCATCGAAATATTATGATACCGCCTATCGGTATTTCACTGGTGATCTGCCACTGGATAAATGGCCTGGACTTGCCATGCAGGGATTGGCAGATTTTGCCATCAGACTGGATACTAATGAAGGTACTTTAGGTTTAATTCAAACGCTGCCAAAACTGCCAGAAGAACCATTTCATAATCTCTGTGTGTTACTGGAACATGCCTGTCCTGCTGCAGGGGTAATAGAAGTGCTGGCTCAGCAGGTTGATATTCAATTACAAGAAAAACAACCCGATACGGCCAGGATTATTTCCTGCTTGCGGGCAGCATCAAACAGCCCCGCGCGTGGATTAGTTGAGCGAATGGTAACCCAGGTACTGAAACATCGCTGCAGTAAGGAAATTGAAGTCCTGGCAATAATTTCGGGGCGAATCTGGCTGGCAGTGGCCAAACCGGCAATCTGTGCGTTGTATCTTGAGCAACTCGCCCTCAATGATGCCGGTCAACCCGGCTTCAGTCAGTTATTGGCCGATCTGTTATTCATTCCCGGTATGCGTGAACCGGTGATGCAGGCACTGCGTAATCCGAAACGTTCGGAATCTCTGGCAAAATCGGTGGGTGAAATGTTCGGCCATTAGGGGCAAGCAGACTAAAGATTCTTATTTACAATATTGGTTTCAAGTCCATCCACAGTGAATTGATTTTTTTCCCGCCAATAGTCTTTTATACCGGTTTCACCTTTGCGTTCAGCCCAGTTATTCAGCAATTCGCGTTCACCGACATAATCCAAATAGGGTACAGCCATGCCACAAGAGGTTTGTACCAGATCAATATCCAGAATAAAGATTTGTCTGGCTCCGGGCAGCGGATCAAACAAGGCATAATGGCTTTTCCATTCGGGGTCATGATGATGTATAGCCTGAGCCTGTCCATAGAGTCTCAGAATTAAAGGCTTTCCTTCAAATGCACAAAACATAATGGTCATACGCGGAATTTCTTCAATATGTGCAGCAGTTTCATTGCCACTGCCAGTCACGTTGAGCCAGGCCACGCGGTTGCTGTTTAATACTCTCAACGAATCCATGCCTTTGGGGGAGACATTAACCCGACTGTCAGCTGTTGCTGTTGCCACAAAAAACAGATGTTGTTTATGAATGAATTCAATCAAGCGGTCCGATAAAGCTGTAAATTGCTGTGCCATTACTTGTCATTGTCTCCGGATTGTTGTGTCAGCATGGAGCGCCAGCTGGATTCGGTCATCATATCCAAGCTGCTTTCCACTCGATCAACAAACACTTTGCCATCAAGATGATCCAGTTCATGCTGAAACAGTCTGGCCATAAAATCATGATATTCCGTTTCAACCAACTCACCATTACGCAACAGATAGCGAACTTTTATCTGCTGATAACGCGGAACAAGGGCACGTAATCCGGGGACACTCAAACAACCTTCCCAGTCTTTTTCCATAGCGTCGGAATGCCAGACAATTTCAGGATTAATAACACTGGTTGCAGGCATATCCGGTGCATAGGGATAACGATCATTGGGATGGCTCGACATAATAAAAAATCGTTGGTTAATACCGACTTGAGTCGCGGCAATTCCCATACCACCACGCTGTTTCACAAATTCAATTAATGCATCAATCTTTTGCTGAAATACCGTAGATTGTATATCGGTGACAGGTTCGGCGATACGACGTAAATCGGATTGCCCCAATTCCAGAATGTCAAAGTCTGTTTTCATATTAATGGTGCCTGCAATGGATCCTGAACCCGGAACCACCCTGCAATACTGTAACGATCCCGCCTGGCGGACAAAACTTCATGCGGAAACTGCTCACTTAGAAAAACCACAAAGGTGCCCATTTCGGGTTCAACTGAGGTAATCAGACTATCATTATTAATGTCATAGATCTGCAATTGACCGCCGTCCTGAGCCTGCCAGAACGGGTTTAAGTACATCACTGTCGTTAATATACGATTTGACTGACCTTTAAATGCATCCACATGCCGTTTGTAGAATGCCCCAGTAGGATAATGTGCATAATGCGCTTCGTAATCAAACAGGCCGAGAAACAAACGTTGATTCATCGCCAGTCGGAAGTCAGCCATATGGGAAAGATAAGCCTGGTCAATGCTGTTAGCCGGATCCAGCCAACGGGTTTCATCACTACGAATATTTTCATTCAATTGATGTTTTTGTTCACGACCTATACCAGCAAGCAACAAGTCATTATGTTCGTCAAGACGGGATACGCGTCGGTATAAATTGTGAGTCAATGCTGGAGGCAACAACTGTGGCAGGATGCAGTAACCATGGGTGGTTAAGGCATCGGCAATCAGATCGAATACGGCATAATCAACAACCGATTGAGTGTTCAATAAAGTCATTCTCCAGATGAAAAAGTGGCTTTGTTGTTGATGAAGAACAAAGCTAAGCCCTTGAAAGGGCGATAGAATGTAGCAGAATTTACGGTTGTAGGGCGATTTATTTTTTTATCGGCACGCGGATTTACCTAAACTTCACGGACACATACCATGTGAACAAACTTTTATTAAAAGCGGTCGCTAGGGCTTGTTGATCTTTCATCTCCACCACTGCTGGAGGCTTTTTTTGTGTCTGACAAGGCGGAAATCACGCCGTGTAGCCCTCCTACATAAGCGATTGACAAATGAGTCTGGAACTCATTTGAACAGCTTAGCGGGCTGCGCAGCGGTGAAATACAGGGATGTAT
>DEXE01000007.1:332948-375851 GCA_002363955.1 Methylophaga sp. UBA3192 | reverse complement strand
GCGCCAGGGAGGCGCGCGCCGGTCTGTGTTGCTCGTCACTTATTTAGAATAACTACAAAAACGTCAGGACAAGCAATGTTCCAGACATTGCTTTTGCATACACTCCATCCATGGAGATAAACGTTTTTGAGCGCAAGCCCCAAAGGGGTGAGATACATGGATGTATCTCACAAAAAGCGTTCCTCGTGCCTTGATTGACGCTTTTTCAGCTCACAACAGAGGCGGATATGAAAGATCAACAAGCCCTAGGGTTATCAGTTTTCATGGGTTAACCAAAAAACCAGTAAGCAATAATTATCGCTGCAGTTATTCCAGCAACATCCGCCGCAAGGCCGCAAGCAATAGCATGGCGGATTTTCTTAATCCCTACGGCACCAAAATACACTGCGAGAACATAAAATGTTGTTTCAGTGCTGCCCTGAACAATGGAGGCCAAACGTCCGGCAAACGAATCCGCTCCATGCACTTCCATGGTATCGATCATCATGGCCCGGGCCCCACTGCCACTGAATGGTTTCATCAGGGCGGTGGGCAGGGCATCGACAAAACGATCATCCAGTCCTGCAGCGAGCACTCCGGCACGAACACCGCTAGCGATTAATTCAAGTGCACCGCTGGCACGAAAAACCCCAATGGCAACTAACATGGCAACCAGATAAGGAATAATCATTACCGCCGTTGAAAAACCTTCTTTGGCACCATCAATAAAGGCCTCATAGGCATTTACCCGTTGCCAGGCAGCTGCCACAATAAAGGCGATTACTAATGAAAAAATCACTACATTACTGACAATAGCGGATTGCACCAGCATTTGTTGTTGTTCCAGACTGGCAAAATAAGCCAGTAAACCGAACACAAAAGCACTGAAACCACCCAGGTACATCAGCACGATGCGATCCAGCAGATTGATTTTCTGTACCGCGGCGACAGTGATTAAACCTATCAAGGTTGAAAAATAGGTGGCGATAAGTAACGGGATAAAAACGTCTGTCGGATTAGCGGCGCCCATCTGTGCACGATAGGTAAAAATGGTGACCGGGAACAAGGTGACGGCAGAAGTGTTAATGACCAGAAACAGAATCTGGGCGTTACTGGCGGTATCTATTAACGGATTAAGCTTTTGCAGTTCCTGCATCGCTTTAATACCCAACGGGGTTGCTGCATTATCGAGGCCCAGTGCATTGGCTGATATATTCATCACCATCGCCCCCAGCGCGGGATGATTCTTTGGTACTTCAGGCATTAAACGAGTGAAAAGGGGCGATAACCCACGGGTTAATAACTCGACAAATCCACTGCGTTCACCAATTTTCATAATCCCCAGCCATAAGGCCAGAATGCCGGTTAAACCAATGGCAATTTCAAAAGCGGTTTTAGAAAGTGCAAACAGCGCCTGCATGATCTGGTTAAAAATTTCTGTGTCACCCAACACCAGTAACTTAAATAAAGCTACTGCAAAGGCAATCAGAAAAAAGGCAATCCAGATAATATTCAGCATGGGGGCTATTGTGGCATGCTCAAAAAAAAAGTCACTGTTGCCAGTGACTTTTAGTTATTGATGTATTGACCAGTTAGCTTTTCTTAAATTTCTTACCAGGTTTGCTACGAGGTCCATCTTTACGATCTTTGCTGAAATTCCGGCGTGATGGACGGGCCGCTAAACTTTCAGCTACTGCTTCCTCTGTTGCCAGACTCATGTTCAGCTGTTTATTGTTGACCCATACTTTACGTATTTGTTGGAACATATCTTTTGGCATGCCTTGTGGCAAATCAATCAAACTATGATCATCATTAATAGTAATACGACCGATAAACTGACTGTCAATGCCTGATTCATTGGCAATCGCGCCGACCAGATTGCGTGGTTCGATATTATCTGCACGACCTACTTCAACGCGGTAGGTATCCATATCCGGCTCATTAGGGTGCGCGCGTGGTGCACGTTTTTCACGTGGTGGACGTTCGCCTCTGGAAGGTCTTTCACCGCGCTCCTGACGAGGTCCACGTTCCCGTTCTTCACGTGCAGGGCGTTGCGTGACATGTTTAACCGGCTTCAACGGACGATCTTTCTGCACTAAAAAGGCCAGTGCTGCAGCGATTTCAATCGGATCCGCATTATGTTCCTGTTGATATTGGCTGATCAGCGTCTCGAAATAAGCCAGTTCCTGAGACTCAATGGTTTCACTGAGTTGTTCCATAAACTGCAATACACGACGATCAGCAATATCTTCGCTGCTCGGTAATTGCATTTTGGTAATGACCTGGCGTGTCGCTTTTTCAATGGCACTTAACATTCGTGTTTCGCGTGGGGAGACAAACAGAATGGCCTCACCTTTACGACCGGCACGGCCGGTACGGCCGATACGATGCACATAGGATTCGGTATCGTAAGGGATATCGTAGTTGACCACATGGCTCATACGTTCAATATCAAGCCCACGTGCAGCTACATCAGTAGCAATCAGAATATCAATACTGCCTTTTTTCATGCGTTCAATGGTTTTTTCACGCAGGGCCTGATTCATATCACCGTTGATGGCAGCGGCTGAATATCCCCGGGCTTCAAGTTTCTCAGCCAGTTCAACTGTCGCGTTTTTGGTGCGGACAAAGATGATCATGCCGTCAAAGTCTTCGACTTCCAGAATACGGGTTAACGCATCCAGCTTATGCATACCGGTGACTTGCCAGTAACGCTGGTTAATGGTGGTGACGGTTGACGTTTTGGATTGAATGCGAACATCCACCGGATCTTTCAAATATTTCTGTGCGACACGATGAATTGGGCCCGGCATGGTTGCTGAAAATAAAGCGACCTGACGATTTTCAGGGGTTTCTTTAAGAATGGTTTCGACATCATCAATAAAGCCCATACGCAGCATTTCATCCGCTTCATCAAGCACTAATGCTTCAAGTTTATCCAGCTTCAATGTGCCACGACGAATATGATCCAGAATACGACCCGGGGTACCGACAACAACTTGTGGTTTACGTTGTAATGAGCGTAATTGAATGCCCATGCTTTGACCGCCATAAATCGGCAGAATATGGAAATCTTTCAGGTGACGGGCATAACTTTGGATCGCTTCTGAAACCTGTATAGCCAATTCACGAGTCGGTGCTAACACCAACATCTGGGTGGATTTATTTTTAACATCCAGCCGACTTAACAGCGGTAAAGCAAAAGCAGCCGTTTTACCTGTACCGGTCTGGGCCTGGCCTAGTAGATCTCTACCGGCAAGTAAAGGCGGAATACTTTGCGCCTGAATAGGCGAAGGGGTTTCATAACCTGCTTGTTGTACAGCTTGTAAAATTGGAGCAGCTAACCCTAACTCAGCGAATGAGGGTGTTGAATCGTTTTCTGGTGTGGACATTGAATAACCTGTGATGGGCAGCTTTGGAAACAAAGCTGTAAAAGTGACATTTGCGAGCGTGCAATTATACGTGCCTGAACTATGAAAAGATAGCAAAATCATTCATTTAATTAGTGCTTATTTACTCTTGAGCACCATCATGCAGAGACGATGATGGATAAGCAGCTCAGGCTTGCCATGGTGCTTATACCTGATCTATGTGATTATCAGCTAACCGGTTTTTTAAGATAGAGAAAAATACTATGGATCCTTTTTCAGTTGATGCGTATACCCCGGCAGAAATAGCTCGCCGCCTGGAAAAAATCAGTATGAGCAAATGCACTGTGGATCCGTTGAGAGTCTTTGCGTTGGCATTACTGGCAGGTGCATTTATCGCGCTTGGGGCGGCGTTCTTTACACTGGTGACTTATGACGTTGGCAATATGCCAGCGGGTTTGATGCGATTAATTGGTGGTCTGGCATTTTGCTTGGGATTAATTCTGGTGGTGGTGGCCGGGGCAGAATTATTTACAGGTAATAACTTATTGGTCATGGCCTGTATTGATGGTCTGATTAGCATAAGACAACTGATTTACAACTGGGTAATGGTTTATCTTGGCAATTTCATTGGCGCTTTAGGAATTTTACTGCTGATGTATTTCAGTGGTTTATGGTGGCAGGGTGATGGGGCGCTTGGGCAGAAGGTGGTGGCAATTGCTGACAGTAAAGTGAATATGAGCTGGATGGAAGCGTTCAGTCGAGGAGTGTTGTGCAATATTCTTGTTTGTCTGGCCGTCTGGTTATGTATGGCAGGCCGCAGCGTGACTGATAAGGTTCTGGCAGTGATCTTTCCAATTACTGCATTTGTCGCTTTAGGTTTTGAACACAGTGTTGCCAATATGTTTTTTATTCCTGCAGGCTTATTGGCACAAACTGAAATCGGGACGACTTTAGCTGTCTCTGAGCAACTGACCATAGGGGGATTTTTCTGGCATAACTTGATCCCGGTGACCTTAGGCAATATGCTGGGAGGGAGTGTATTTGTAGGCTTGTTTTACTGGTTTATCTATTTACGTAAATAAAAGGAAAACAGCATGACTGAACATGTTTATAAGCATATTGAAATCACCGGCAGCTCAGCCGATAGTTCGGATAAAGCGATTGAAAATGCAATCGCTAAAGCGGCTGAAACAGTGAAGAATCTACATTGGTTTGAGGTGACCGACACCCGCGGCTATATTGAAAATGGCGGTGTACGCTACTGGCAGGTCACTATCAAAATAGGTTTTCGAATAGAAGATTAAATCCCCTATTTATTCAGCTTGGTAAACTTGGCGCCTTCGAGCGTCAAGTTATACATCAGGCCTTTATTGCTGAACACAAACCCGACGATGGGATCTTTAATATCAGTGGTATTGATATCCTCACCTACTCCCCATTCGACAACAGCCACAGAACCATCTACTCCGGCTTTCCACCCATCACTATCGCGAAACTGCTGTAATGCCTCATCATTCATAAACACCAGAATCACGGTTTTTTGCTGAGCACCTAACTGAAAGCCGATGGATGCAGCCGCAGTATTGTAGTAATCCACAGTGCTACCACTGATGCGTAACGCACCTTCACCATATTCACCACCGATACCAAAACCGGCTTTGATGATATCGGGCAAAACCAATACCCCGGAAGCTTTTTCAAGAAAACGATCACCACCGGAAACTTCTGTTTGAAACCGTTTCAGGGCTTCATCCACTTTAATATCAATTTCGGCGGCTGAGGCGGAAAAGGATTGTGTAGAAAGCGTCAGTAAAGAAAAGGCAAAAATCATTGCTGACAGAACAGGAAGATAAGTCGAAATTCGGTTTAACATGATGTAAATCCTCAACTTCGTTATTGAGGCTTCAACATAGCACGCTGACTGGAGGGATGGAAGATGGTCAGTACATAATAAAACGTACTGACCATGCCGCTTAGTTATTGATCCCCAGACTTTTCAGATACTCATCATAGGTACCGGTAAAGTCGGTGATACCTTCATTTTCCATATCAAATATGCGGGTTGCCAGAGAGGAGACAAACTCACGATCATGGGAGACAAAAATTAAGGTACCTTCGTAGTTTTCCAATGCCAGGTTAAGTGATTCAATAGATTCCATATCCATATGGTTGGTCGGTTCATCCATCACCAGGATATTGGGTTTTTGCAGAATCAGTTTGCCAAACAGCATGCGGCCTTTTTCACCACCTGACAGCACATTGACCTTTTTATCAATCATATGACCAGAGAATAGCAGACGACCCAAAGTGCCACGGATAACCTGTTCATCATCTTCCGGGCTGCCCCATTGCGACATCCACTCGAACAAGGTCATATTACTCTTAAACAGATGATCATGATCCTGAGCGTAATAACCGATATTGGCATTTTCAGACCATTTTACATGACCGGATTTTGGCGCCAGTTCACCAACCAGCGTTTTCACAAAAGTGGTTTTACCAATACCGTTAGGACCGATAACAGCAATCTTTTCGCCTACTTCAGCCATAAAACTAAAATTTTCAAACAGCGGTTTTTCGTTATCGTAACCTTGTGTCAGTTTGCTGACTTCCAATGCATTACGAAACAGTTTCTTTTCCTGATTAAAACGAATAAACGGATTCACCCGGCTGGAAGGTTTAATGTCATCCAGCTGAATTTTTTCCATTTGTTTTTGACGGGAAGTTGCCTGTTTTGCTTTGGACGCATTGGCAGAGAATCGTGATACGAATTCCTGTAGCTCTTTGATCTGTGCTTTTTTCTTCGCATTGTCTGATTGCAGACGTTCGCGCGCCTGGGTGGAAGCGATCATGTACTCATCATAATTGCCCGGATAAATACGTAATTCGCCATAATCCATATCCGCCATATGCGTACAGATGCGATTGAGGAAGTGTCGATCATGCGAAATGATGATCATGGTGCTGCTGCGCTGGCTTAATACCTCTTCCAGCCAGCGGATGGTATTGATGTCCAGATGGTTGGTCGGCTCATCGAGCAGCATGATATCGGGATCAGCGAACAGTACCTGAGCCAACAGGATACGCAGCTTCCAGCCGGGTGCAATTTCACTCATCGGACCATAATGCTGTTCTACCGGAATGCCGACACCTAACAGTAATTCACCCGCACGGGATTCGGCGGTATAACCGTCCATCTCGGCGTATTGACCTTCCAGTTCTGCGACTTTCAGGCCATCTTCTTCACTCATTTCCGGCAGGTTATAAATCCGATCGCGCTCACGATGCACATCCCATAACTCAGGTTGTCCCATAATCACAACGTCAATAACACGTTGATCTTCGTACGCAAACTGATCCTGTTTTAATACCGCATAAGACTCATTAGGATCGTAACTCACATTACCCGAGGTAGGCTCTTGCACCCCGGCCAGAATTTTCATAAAAGTCGATTTACCACAACCATTTGCGCCAATCAGGCCATAACGATTGCCGCCACCGAATTTAACGGAGACATTTTCGAACAGGGGCTTGGCCCCGAATTGCATGGTGATGTTAGCAGTGCTTAACAAGGTTAAAATCCTGTATCTAAAGGAGAAATTCAGACGTGCTGAAAAAACCCGCCATTATACATGGTCTGATGGCTTGCCGATAAGGTTCAGTTTTTGTTGTCTGCTGAGTTTTTTGATTACTGCTTCCCGACGGCTTGCACTGCTGCGATCGGGATGCTGCTCCTGATACACTACTTTCTGTGCATCACTGGTATGGAAAAAACGGGCGCCGCCTTTATGGTTCTGATGTTGTTTTAAACGTCGTTCCAGGTCTGTGGTTATGCCGGTATATAAATGACCATTCGCCGCTTGAATAATGTAGAGCGTCCATTCAGTCCTGGTCATGAAAATCGAGGGCCACTGAATTAATGCAATAGCGCAGGCCGGTCGGAGCCGGGCCATCGTCAAATACATGACCCAAATGGGCTTCACATTGCTGACAGCGTACCTCGGTACGATCCATATTATGACTGTAATCCGGATGATGAGTGACTACACCATGCTCCAGCTGTGATGAAAAACTTGGCCAACCACAACCGGCATCAAACTTGGCATCTGAAGCAAATAAGGCCTGGCCACAGCAGATACAGTGATAACGTCCGGTTTCATCGTGATTGACATATTCACCTGAAAAAGGCGGCTCTGTGCCAGCCTGCCGGGTAACCCGATATTGCTCGTCACTAAGTTGCTGGCGCCACTGTGCATCCGTTTTTAAATCGGAGTTCATCTTGCTCTTCTTAATTACAACGTTGTGGCATTGTATAAAAAATCGCCAAACAATTCATACCTGTCTGGTGGATCAAGTGGCCCGTATCACCTGTTGTATGTCGGAACACATTGAAGGGAATTGTTTTAGCAATATCTGCATGCCTTCGATATCAAACGCATCAATGCGTTCCAGTAACTGGCTGGCATAGCGATCCAGAGTGTCAATCTGGTAACTACCTGCCAGTCTGGCAATTGCGTGGGCAAAATGCTTAATATCAGTCATGCTGTTACTTTTTGTGGCCATACGCCAGATTTCATCAATATCAGTTTGAAAATGCTTCAACAGGGACATCAGTTGCTGCTTGTTTAACTGTGACCAATTCTGCTGAGCTGTTGCGGTCACTTCAACTTCCATTGTCTGGTAATCTAGAAATACACTTAAGGCATGAAACAGCTCATTGCGTAAAACCGGTTTACGCAAGTAGGCATCAAAATGCTCCAGTTTATCCTGTTCGTAGGCATCTTTCATTACCGAAGCAGTCAGTGCGACTACAGGTAGATCGGGACTAAAGCCCTTTATTTTCTGGGCAGCTTCATAGCCATCCATCACGGGCATTCGGATATCCATCAACACCAGGTCCACTGAATTATTTTCAACAAACTCAACGGCCTGCTGGCCATTTTCAGCTTCACTGGTCTGAATGTTACTGTTGATAAAGTGTTGTCGAATCAACTCACGGTTATGTTCGACGTCATCGACGATCAGCATATGCGCCGGCTCAAAACGTATGCGACTGGCATCAAATGCCAAAGCCTGTTGCCGGAGTTTGTCACTGGCCATGGCGGCAATATCGATCCCGGGCAAGTCAATACTGAATACCGAACCTTCACCGCTGTTACTCTGCAGATGGATTTGACCCCCCATCATTTCTATCAATCGGCGGGTGATTGATAAACCAAGGCCCGTACCTCCATATTTACGAACATCCTGACCAGATTGCTGGGCGAATATTTCAAAAATATGTTCAATCTCAGCTTCGGGAATACCAATCCCGGTATCTTCAACCCGGATATGTAAATCCAGCTTACTCAGATGATCATCGACATTATCGGCGTGCACATGAATACGAACATGTCCTGTCTCAGTGAATTTGACGGCATTGCTGATTAAATTGAACAGGACTTGTCTGAGACGGGTGGCATCCAGTAGCAGGCCGTGAGGCAACTGTGGGTCAATATCTAAATGCAAGGCTAAATCCTTATTACGGATTTGCAGAATAAACATATTGGCTATCTCATCAAACAACTGGTGTGGATCAGTCGCCGTTTTATTCAGAATCAGTTTGCCGGCTTCAATTTTCGATAAATCAAGAATATCGTTGATCAGCAGCAACAGTGTATTGCCCGCACTGCGAATGGTTTTAATAAAGGATTTGAGTCTGGGTTCGGTGACCTGTTCGTCCAGCAGCTCGGTAAACCCCAGAATAGCATTCATCGGGGTTCGGATTTCATGACTCATATTGGCGAGAAATTGCGATTTGGCCAGATTTGCTGCTTCTGCATGGCTCTTGGCCTCTTTCAGTGAATTTTCCAGCGCAATTCGTTCATCCATATTAAGATAAAAGCCGAGAAAAGCCGGTTTGCCCTGATACTGAATGGAAATGATTGAAAACAGGCCCTGAATAAGCTGACCATTCCGGCTTCTTATGTTGACCATTTCACCATTGATTTCGCCTGCAGAAGCAAGTTTTGCCTGTACATCATCGCGTTGAGAAATATCAGCATAAAAATCCTGAACTTTTAATGTTTTCTGCTGATCGGCGGTAAAACCCAGTTCTTTATGACAATACTTGTTCGCCAGCAGAATACTGCCATCTATGGCCGACGTTACCATGAGGCTCATCGGCATCACATTAATCAGATGAAATAGCTGGGTTTCACTTTCCCGGAGCTGCTGTTCGGAAATAAGCCGTTTATTGACTTCAGTACGTAAGCGACGGTTCCAGTAGATAGTGGCAAGCAGGAAAATCAGCAGGACAGATGCGACCTGTATCAGTAGTGTGTAATTGGTGCGTTCAATCGTATTAACCGACATCCAGCGTTGGTCGATGGCTCGTTTTTCATCTTCTGTGATGGCTGTGATCGCTTTATTGATTATCGATAAAAGTTCGGGCTGATCCTTGACTATACCTACATGTAAGGCTGAGGAGTACTCCCGGACAATACTGGTATTCAGATGAGTCAAACCCGACTGGCTGGCGTTGTAGGTGATGGTGGGAAGAATGTCAAAATAACCATCAATCTCTTCCGCCGCCAACATCGCCAGTCCATCACGCACAGAGGGTACATAGATGATGTCAATTTCCGGATAGTAGGCCAGTAAAATCGACTCGGCAAAATAGCCTTTTACCACGCCGACAGGTTTATTGTTGAATTCACTCAGACTGCTGAGATGACCGAATTTCGTTGTGGCCATGGCCAGTGGGTAATCCAGATACGGAATGGACATGTCGAGAAATGTTTCACGAAATGTATTACGTGAAAGAGCCACAATAAGATCTATTTCACGGCTTTGTGCCGCTTCAATGACAGATTGCCAGTCCGCATTGGGTTCAAGTTGAAACTGCAGACCCGTTTGCTTGCTGATAAGTTGAAAATAATCAGCGCTGATACCACTGTGCTCACCATTTTTGTCTATAAAATCAAAAGGTGGCCAATAAGGGTCTACACCGATTCTGACAATCGGGTTATCTTTTATCCATTGCTGTTCGTTGTCGGTTAATTCGAGTCGACTCTGCTCAAACGGCAATACTTCAAATGCACTGCTATCACTGACAACGGCATACCATTTATCAATGATCTGCTGTTTTTCGGCCGCGGTAATTGCCGATAACGATTTTTCAATAATGCTGTGTAGCAGCGGATAACGTTTATCAATGGCAACAGATGTGTCGGTGGTCAGATTGGGCACTTTGGCGACCACTTTGAGATTGGAAAGATAACGTTGTTTGATTACGTTGGTTGCCACTGCGATATTACCGATATAGGCATCGGCTCTGGAAAAGGAAACCGCTTCCAGCGAATCATCGTTTGAGTCAGTCAACACCAGCGCCAAGTCCGGGTAATGGATTTTCAGCCAGTTATGCAGATAGGAGTCTTTATTTACAGCGACTTTAAGCCCAATCAAATCATCCATTGATTGAATATCATCGCGCTGCTTCTGGACAATAATGCCCAGTGAAAGACTGACATAGGGTTTTGAAAAGAAGAGAAACTCCTGTCTTGCCTCGGTAGCGGCTGCGCAGCTCAATCCCATTAACTCGCCGGCACGCATTTTTTCCATGGTGTTAGCCCATACATCTGGCTGAACGGCAATTTTCAGGCCACTTTTTTCACTGACAAGCTTCAATACATCAGCCGCTATGCCATCATGTTCGCCTTGGTCATTCAGAAAATCATAAGGTGCCCAACTGAAGTCTGCGCCGAGTTGGATTTCTGGGTTGTCAGCTATCCATGCCTGTTCTTCTTCGGTGAAAGTCAGTGCCGACAAGCGGCAACTGATGAACAGCAGAGCAAGCAATAGCAACCAGTTAGTTTTGATCGGCAATCGCAACAAATTCATCAATGTGTTCCATTAGCAGGTTCACCAGATAGGGATCAAACTGGCTACTGCTATGTGTCCTGATGTAATCAATGGTGGCATCTAATGGCCAGGCATCTTTATAAACCCGCTTGTGTAACAAAGCATCAAAGACATCAATCAACCCAACAATTCGGCCATAAATATGTATGTCCTGACCTTTTAAACCCTGAGGATAACCGGATCCATCCCATTTCTCATGGTGTTGGTGAGCGATGATGGCGGCAGCTTTGGTGTATTTACGTTTTGAATTATCAAGAATTTTATAGGCTCGGGTGGTGTGGGTTTTCATAATGGCAAATTCGTCTTCAGTGAGTTTGCCCGGTTTATGCAATATGGAATGGGGAATGGTGATTTTGCCAATATCATGCATCGGTGCGGCATGAAACAGAATATCGGCATCCTCATCGGTCAGACTTTCGTGATACAACGCCAGTAATCTGGAGCATTCGGCAACCCGGCGGATATGTTTGCCAGTTTCATCGGAAGTCGATTCCATCAGTTCGGTTAATACGTAAATCATTTCCAGCTGGTTTTGTTCCAGTTCGGTCATTAACCGTTGCTGATTTAATTCGTATTTTTGCTGCAGAGACAGATTGTTTTGCTGCAGCAGTTTTTTAGCACGATATAACGTGAGATGGGTGTTGACTCTGGCCAGCAGCTCTTCGGCGTGAAACGGTTTACACAGGTAATCCACTGCTCCGGCCTGAAAGCCCTGACTGATAGAGTCGACATCAACTTTGGCCGTGACAAAGATAATGGGGATATCCTGAAGTCGGGGTTCTGCCTTTATACGTCGGCAAACCTCGTAGCCATCCATTTCCGGCATCATGATATCAAGCAGAATCAGGTCATATTCATGCGTTCGCATCAAAGCGAGTGCTTCTGGACCGCGAGTGGCAAAAGAAAGATTATAGGGCTCTTCCTTAAGAAAATTCATGGCCACCTGAATATTGTCAGGGACGTCATCGACGATTAAAACATTGGCGTTATTATCCATCGCGATTCCTTGTATATAGATACTCTTGCGACAATCAGTTAGTGACTGCAAATGGTATCTACTGAAAATAACAGTAACTATAGATATTGTCTATCAGTCTTAAAAGCTGGTTTAACAAATATCGACAAACTAATTGCATCTGACTGGTAAGTTTATATTTGAGTTGCAATGATGAGGGATAAAAACAAAATAAGTATGATGTGGTTTTAAATAGCGGGAAGCGAAAATGGCTTTGCAAAAAGCGCCGGAATGGCAGGCTTTACTTGAGTATGAATTTGATCAGCCTTATATGCAGCAGTTAAAAGCATTTTTACAGCAGCAAAAAGCACAACATAAGGTGATATATCCACATTCGTCCAATTGGTTTCATGCGTTGGAAACGACACCATTATCACAGGTAAAAGTCGTGATCCTCGGTCAGGATCCCTATCACCAGCCAGATCAGGCACATGGTTTATGTTTTTCGGTAAAGCCGGGCATGGCTATTCCGCCTTCCTTAAGGAATATCTATAAAGAACTGAATAATGATCTGGAGATTATTCCCCCCAAACATGGCTATCTGGAAGCCTGGGCCAGGCAAGGCGTTTTGCTGCTCAATGCTGTGTTAACCGTGGAGCACGGTCAGGCGAATGCGCATCAGGGGAAAGGCTGGGAACAGTTTACGGATAGGGTGATCAGTCTGGTTAATAAGCAACGCGACCATGTCGTATTTATGTTGTGGGGCAGTTATGCGCAGAAAAAAGGGGCGGCCATTGACGGCCAACGACATCTGGTTTTAAAAGCACCCCATCCCTCACCGCTGTCAGCACACCGCGGATTTCTGGGATGCAAACATTTCAGTCGGGCTAACGAGTATTTACAACAGCACGGTCAAACGCCCATAGATTGGCAGTTACCTGCTTCGGTCAAGTTGTCATCAGATTGAATTTTGTTGTGTAACAGAGATTTCTCCAATACAGCCGATGGGCAGGCTTGATACAATTCGCGCCATGATAAATCTTAGCCAACTTTCTTTACGTCGCGGACCACGGTTGCTGTTTGAAGCGGCCAACCTGGTGATTCATCCGGGGCAACGTGTAGGTTTGACCGGTGCTAATGGCACGGGTAAATCCAGTTTATTTGCGATGATTCGGAATGAAATACACGCTGACAGCGGTGACCTGACTCTACCTGAGTCATGGGTGATTGCGCATGTCGCGCAGGAAACCCCTGCGGTTAATATACCGGCAATTGATTATGTGTTGCAGGGTGATGCAGAACTTAACCAGTTGCTGACACAATTGACACAAGCAGAACAAACCAATGATGGCCATCTGCAAACTCAGCTACATGATAAATTAGGGTTGATTGATGGTTATACAGCACGCAGTCGGGCGGCAAAACTGCTTCATGGACTAGGATTCAGTGCTGATCAGCAGGAAAATGCCGTCACTACATTTTCCGGTGGCTGGCGTATGCGACTTAATCTTGCTCAGGCATTAATGTGCCGTAGTGACTTGCTGCTGCTGGATGAACCCACTAACCATCTGGATCTTGAAGCCGTATATTGGTTGGAAGAATGGTTACGCAGTTATAGTGGAACCCTGCTGGTTATTTCGCACGACCGTGAGTTTCTGGATCGGGTCGTTACGCAGATTGCCCATATAGAACAGCAACGCATTAAATTGTATACCGGTAATTATTCGGACTTTGAAGTAGCACGCGCCGAGCATCTGGCCAATCAACAATCCGCTTATCAGAAACAGCAATCTGAAATTGCGCATATCCGTGACTTTGTGAATCGTTTCAAAGCCAAAGCGACTAAAGCCAAGCAGGCACAAAGTCGTATCAAGGCATTGGAACGTATGGAAAAGATTGCCCCTGCGCATGTGGATTCGCCGTTTCATTTCAGTTTTTTTCAACCACGGCGTTTAACCACGCCAATTTTAGCGCTGGATAAAGCCAGTGTTGGTTATCAGCAAACGCCGTTAATTGACAATATCAAGCTTAACCTTGCGCCCGGCGATCGCATCGGGCTGTTGGGGCCGAACGGTGCCGGTAAGTCCACGCTAATCAAGCTGATTGCGGGTGAGCTGCAACCATTGACTGGCAAACGCCGTGAAGGTAAAGATATTGTTATTGGCTATTTTGCTCAGCATCAGCTGGAACAGTTACGGCCAGAGGATAGTGCCTTAAATCATTTGCAGCGGTTGGATCCCATGGCAACCGAACAGGACTGCCGTAACTTTCTGGGTGGTTTTGGGTTTAATGGTGATACCGCTCTGGAGCCCGTCGCTCCGTTTTCCGGCGGCGAGAAAGCGCGTCTTGTCCTGGCTTTATTAGTTTATCAGCGACCAGCCCTGTTATTGCTGGATGAGCCGACCAACCACCTTGATTTAGAGATGCGTCTGGCACTGAATATGGCGTTGCAGGAATTTGAAGGGGCACTGGTTGTTGTTTCCCATGATCGGTATTTTTTGCGTAATGTCACAGACGATTTATGGCTGGTGGCGGATGGCAAGGCAACGGTATTTGACGGCGATTTGGATGACTATCGTCAGTTAAGACTTGGCCGGGATAGTAGTAATGACATCGAAAAAAATACGCTTGGTAACAACACTAAAAAATTAGACCGTCAGGCCGCTGCACAGCAACGGCAAAAATTACAGCCTTTGCGAAATCAGGTCAAAAAAGCCGAGCAGGTGCTTGATAAGCTGAATGCAGAGTTAGCCAAAATTGAAGGTTTGCTGGCTGATACCTCACTGTATGAGATGGCGAATAAAGAAAAACTGAAGACCTTGTTGCAACAGCAAGCAGCAACCAAGTCTGCATTGGAGCAGGCTGAAATGGACTGGCTTGATGCCAGTGAAATACTCGAAAACGCAGAAACTGCAGAGGTTTAATCCGTGGCATTATTGTCTTTAAAACAGCTGACCGTCAGTTATGGTGGCCCAAATTTACTGGATAAAGTCGAGTTTCAGCTCGATAAGGGGGAACGGGTTTGCCTTGTTGGCCGCAATGGCGCCGGTAAATCCACATTAATGAAAGTCATTGCTGGCGAGATTACGCCGGATAGCGGTGAAATGGTTGGTTTGCAGGAGTTAAAAATTGCCCGACTGGAGCAGGAAGTTCCTGCTGGTACGGCGGGTAGTGTGTTTGATGTCGTCGCTGATGGACTCGGTGAAGTTGGGCCTTTGCTGGTGGAATATCACCATATTGTTCAACAACTGCAACATGATAGTAGTGAACAAATACTCAACAAGCTGGAAAAAGCCCAGCATAAATTAGAAGCCGTTGATGGCTGGAGTCTCGAACAGCAGGTGGAAACGGTTATTTCCCGTTTATCGCTGGATGCCGATGTTGAGTTTTCCAGTTTATCCGGTGGTATGAAAAGACGGGTTCTTCTGGCTCAGGCACTGGTACGCCAACCGGATATCTTACTACTCGATGAGCCTACCAACCATCTGGATATCAGCTCTATCACCTGGCTAGAAGGTTTTCTGAAAAGTTACGGCGGCACCTTATTGTTTATTACCCATGACCGCAGTTTTTTACAGGCTTTGGCCACACGTATCGTGCAGTTAGATCGTGGGCAACTGGTGAGCTTTCCCGGTGACTACAAAAGCTTTTTGCAAAAACGGGAAGCCTTATTGTCTGCCGAAGCCGAGCAGAATGCCCAGTTTGATAAAAAGCTGGCCCAGGAAGAAGTGTGGATCCGTCAGGGAATCAAAGCCAGACGCACCCGTAATGAAGGTCGGGTGAGGGCGTTGGAAAAACTGCGTCGTGAACGCGGCCAACGTCGTGAAGTGCTTGGCAATGTGTCGATGCAAATCCAGGAAGGCGATCGGAGTGGCAAGCTGGTGGTCGAAGTTGAGAATATCAGTCAGGCATTTGATGGCCGGCAGTTATTTAAAGATTTCTCAACAGTGATTCAGCGCGGTGATCGCATTGGTATTATCGGACCCAATGGCTGTGGTAAAAGTACGTTACTGTCAATTCTGCTGGGACGGGCAGAACCCGAATCCGGAACAGTGCGTTTAGGCACCAATCTGCAGGTGGCCTATTTTGATCAATTACGTAGTCAACTTGATGAGGAAGCCAGTGTCGTTGACAACGTTGGGCAGGGTAGAGACTTTGTTGAAATCAATGGTAGCCGAAAACATGTGATTGGTTATCTGCAGGATTTCCTGTTTACGCCGGATCGGGCCAGAACCCCGGTAAAAGCGTTATCCGGTGGTGAGCGTAATCGGTTATTACTGGCCAAACTGTTTACCCAGCCCGCAAATTTACTGGTTTTGGATGAACCGACCAATGATCTGGATGCTGAAACCCTGGAATTGCTGGAGGATTTGTTACTGGGCTTTACCGGTACCATGCTGCTGGTCAGTCATGATCGCAGCTTTCTGAACAATGTGGTCACCAGCTGTATTGTGTTTGATGAAGATCAGCAAGTGCGTGAATATGTCGGTGGCTATGACGATTGGCTGGCACAACGCCAACAGTCCGTTAAGCAGGATAAACCGGCTGTCAGACTAGAGCCTGCTTCTCCAAAACCGGTTAAGAAAAAGGCGACATTAACCTATCAGCAACAACTGGATCTGAAAGCTTTGCCGTTAGAAATTGAAAAACTTGAACAACAAATTGCAGCGTTAACCGAAAAAATGTCGGCAGCAGACTTTTATCAACAGGATGCTAAGAAAATTAAAGAAACCCAAAAGCAAATGGCCGATTTAGAGAAGCAGCTGGAAGCGACTTTTGATAAATGGGAAAAGCTGGAGGCATTGCAAAACGCCTAGTCAGAAATTTACAGCTAGGGCTTGTTTATCTTTCATCTCCGCCTCTGTTGTGAGCTGAAAAAGCGTCAATCAAGGCACGAGGAGCGCCTTTTATAATTCTAAATAAGTGACGAGTAACGCAGAGTGGCGCTTTTTCAGTCACAACCCGAAGGGCTGGGACTATTTTTGCGCCCGCCTGCGTTGTCAATCACTTATGTAGTATGGCTACACGGAGTGCTTTCCGCCTTGTCGGACACAAAAATAGCCGCCAGCAGTGGTGGATATGAAAGATAAACAAGCCCTAAAAAAAAGCCGCTGCCTTGAGAGACAAGACAGCGGCTTTTTTAAGTTAAGAGTTATTCGTCTAATAATGCGTCACGATTGTCTTCACGGATACGTGGCAGAATCCACATTTCATACATGGATACTACCCACATAAAGGCAAAGGATAGTGCCATTGCACCACCACCAATCATTACAAACCAGGCAAAATTCGGATTCAGTTTGGTCAGCCACCATGCACTGATATCTATCAACAGAAAAATATAGGGCATTGAAATAACGAACACTTTTAACGGTTTTGGTACACCGGCGGCTAAACTGAAAATCAAGCCGACAAACATAAAGATAAATGCGATACCAAATAAGTGAATATGCGAAACGCGGGCAAGAGCCGTAATACTGGCACCAGTGTCCACCACCGCGCGTTCTTTTATTTGTTGGAAGTCAGAGTAATCCGGGACTGCACCACCGGCATCTGCGTTATGACAGATAATACATTTCGCTTCAAAAATCTGTTTAATACCATCATTTTCATACGCGTCTTCGGTGGCACCAGCGTGCACCCAGCTAATGATTTTTTCACGTTCATCATCAGTGGCCATGGGTTTCATTGAACCGTGTAATTTATTTTCGAGCAGAGAGTTACTTCTATTACCGTAATAGCTGTAAACGATGTCATCAACGGATAGTCCATATTTTCCATCTGCAAGGCCATGAGTCAGCTGAATCTGTACGATTGCCATCAGATAACCCACAGCGACCACAACCAGATATCCGGTAAATAGTGCTTTTAATGATGTGCCTTGACTGGCGAGATTGAGGTTGTGATTTTTTGCCATGTTGTTTCCCTTATTTTTATTGTGTTTATTCTATTACATCACGCATTTTCTGAGTAGCCGAAAACCTTATTTACTGCCAAAAACCTGCTGCAGCAGTTCCGATGTTCGTGCCGCTGGATTGTTACGGATCTTCTGTTCTTCCTGCGCTATCATCACAAACAAACCATCCAGCGCCTGACCGGTGACATAGTCCGGCAGATCCAGATTCAGATCCTGTCCGACAACGGGGACCGAGCTTAGTTGATCGTCCAGTTGATTGTAATAGCGGGTAGCCCCAACCTCATTGAGCGATGTATCAATGATCGGTTCAAATAAACCGGCCAGCTTGCCACGGGTTTTATCTTCAAAAAAACGCGTAGCCGAGTCAGTCTCGCCATTAAGAATGTTACGGGCATCATCAATGGTCATGCTTTTAATGGCATCAATCATAATTGACGTTGCCTGTGGTGCAGCTTTTTCTGCAGCCCGATTAATACTTTGTTCAAAATCGTCTGCCATTTTATTCAGGCCCAGCTGACGCATTAAGCCAGCGGCTTGTTGTACACGCGGTGGTAAAGGGATACGGATTTGCGGGTTGTTCAGATAACCACCTTCTTTGCTGACATTTTCCACCGCCTTTCTGGTGCCGGTTTCCAGTGCCTCTTTCAAGCCGTTCGCAATAGTATCAGCGCTTAAATCCGAACCTTGTGACGATTCAAGTGCTGTACTGCCTGATTTACTGAAGTCTTCCAGGAATTTTTTCCAGTCTGCATGGCTGGGGGAGGTTGCCAGTAACGAGAATAAAAAAACGATGGAGGTAAACGTTGCCGAAAATTTCATAATGTCATTCCTTTCATACCGAAGAGCTGCTGATCTTTCAGAGCCCAGTCCTTAGGAGTGGGATTGAAAAACACACAAACTGTAATTGCCTGTCGCTAATATGGAACTGCTATACGCATTCCTCGCGCATTGCGTGACGTTTTTCAATTCATAACAAAGGCAAAAAGATCATCAGACCTAAACTTTGATAGTGCCTGTATGACTCAATAAGCGTCAAGCCATCTTTTATGCCAGTTTTAGAATAACGAACAAAAAAAAGCCGGCTAAAAGTTTAACCGGCTTTTCATGTCTGTATCGGATCGTGTTATCAGCTAGGGACAACGTTTTCCGCTTGTGGACCTTTCTGACCTTGTGTCACTTCCATCGTGACAGATTGGCCTTCTTTCAGAGTTCTGAAACCATCTGATTTAATCGCGCTGTGATGTACAAAAACATCCGGACCATCGGCGCGTTCAATAAAACCGAATCCTTTTGCGTCATTGAACCATTTCACTGTACCTGTAACTTGCTCTGCCATATCAACCTCAATATCTTAAATCTTCTGCTAACTTAACTCCTAAGTCAGCTTACACTACCCCTTAAAAAGGGGTTAATCGCATTGTACGCCCAAAATTTAACAAAAAGTCACATTTATTTTGGAGTTTACAGTTTTTTTTTAGGGTTAAAATTAGCTGTAAAAACGGAAAAAAAAACTGTAATTTATTGAAATATATGAATTTATAAGAATTTTATCGTTCTGGTTAACTGGCATTAATGAAAATGTAGATTGGCAAATTTCAAACTGCGTGCACAGTTAAAATGCGCGACTTCCCTCAAATTTCAGCTTAAACCGGTTTGAAATCAGCTGGCGTTTCAGAACCTTCTCCATAGAAAAACTTTTCCAGTTCGGTTTTTAAAAAAGCCTGGGATTTCGGATCTGCAAGAGATAAACGATATTCATTTATCAGCATAGTTTGATGTGCTATCCACATTTGCCAGGCTTCTTTAGAGACGGTCTCATAGATTTTTTTGCCCAGATCGCCGGGATAAGGTGGAAAGTCGAGTGCTTCTGCTTCTTTGTTGAGTTTTACACAATGCACGGTACGTGTCATAGCATCCTCTCGGTTGATGATAAGAATTCAATTAATTGTTTAACCGGGGCGGGTAAGCCCAGTGTTAACGCCTTGTCTATTTTAACCCAGATATGCTGATTATTCTCAGCAACTATATTAATGGGATCTGCAGTGAAAATATGGGGGTGGATCGTTAATTTGAAATGACTGAAAACATGCTTGATTTCAGGCATTGATGATTGAAAGACAGCATTTTTTACCGGCAGAATGTTATCTGCTACTTGAGCCGCGGCTTCAGGAAAGCTCCACAAACCACCCCAGATGCCACTTTGTGGACGTTGTTCCAGTAATATGTGGTTATCCTGATGAATGTATATATACCAATTAGTTTGACGTACAGGTTGCTGCTTTTTGGTTTTACGGACTGGGAATAATGTGGGGTCACCGGAAGCGTAGGCCTGGCAATCGGTTATTAGTGGACATCTTTGGCAGTCCGGGCGACTGCGAGTACACAGGGTTGCGCCTAAATCCATTTGTGCCTGAATGTAATTAGCAATTCGCGTTGAGGGTAATAACTCTTCTACGCGTTGCCACATGGCTGTTTCAACGTGTTTTTCTCCTGGCCAGATGTTGATCGCATCATATCGTGCCAGTACCCGTTTTACATTACCGTCAAGAATCGGGAAACGCTGATGAAAAGCAAGTGCCATAATAGCCCCTGCTGTAGAACGCCCGATTCCCGGCAAACGTAACAATGACTGAAAATCCTCAGGCACCTGAGAATTATGTTGTTGTTGCATCTGAATGGCGGCTTTATGCAGGTTACGACCACGAGCATAATAACCCAGTCCTGACCAGAGACTCAGAACGTCATCGACCTGTGCGTCAGCCAGGGCATCAATATGCGGGAATTTCTCAATAAAACGCTGATAATAGGGGATGACCGTAGCAACCTGAGTCTGCTGCAACATCACTTCCGAAAGCCAGATATGATAAGCCGAGGCATTTTGCTGCCACGGTAAATCCTTACGACCATGTTGGTCATACCACGCTAATAAACGGTCACTGAAAGTGCTTGAAGTCAAAATAGAATCAGGCCGTGTTCCGGAATGAGCACGGCCTTTAGTTTGTCATTGATTAGAATAAACCCTTGAGTTTTTCTTTCAGCAGGTCTTCTGTTGATGGTGAAGATTCCTTTTCAGGCGCTTCTTCGGATGTTTTTTCTTCTGTTGCTGATTCTTCAACGGGCTCTGAAGAGGCGTCAGATTTAGATTCAATACCGAGCTTACCACCAAGCAAACCGCCAAGCCCGTCGCCCAGCTTTTCCTTAAGTTTTTCTTCGGCTTTGGCTTTTACTTCACCAGTGGCCTGGTCTTTGATAACTGAAGCCATATCAACTTTTGGTCTTGGATTGTCAAAACTACCCGTAATTTTTACCGGAATGGTCAGACCTTTAAGATCTTCCAGTGTTTTGCCCCCCTGGCCTTCAGCAGTTCCCACGATCGAAACGCGAACCGCATAATCAATGACCTCTCTTGGAATATCAATATCGCCCGCACCAGTGACGCGTAACAATGGCGACATCAATTCAAGATCCTGATTATTAACAATACCTTGCTTTGCTGTAAATGTGCCTTTTAGACTGCTGAAATCAGTTTGTACCGGTTCATTAGACTCAGCAGCTTTCTGACCGGAAAGCAGTGCTTTAGCCTGACGAATGGCTTCAGCAATATTAATGCCTTTCAATGCGCCATCAGTAAAGGAAAATGCGCCGTTGCCATCCAGGCTTTGTTTAATGGCATCAACATCCTTACCACTGCCATTAAGCTTTACACTGGCATTGGCGGTTCCGGAAATACGATCATTACCGGTCAGATCTTTTAATAAAGGCCCAGCCTGCACACCTTGCAGGTTTTCATCTACAGCCAGTTTCAGGCTGTCTCCACGGGCATCCAGGCTGACATTACCCTGATACTTTCCCTGATAGAGATCTGCCGCTAAAGGACTGAGTTTAATCAACCCGTCTTTGGCATCAATCGTAATGAGTATATTTTCGCTACTGATACCGCTGGCTTTAAGTTTGCCGATTTTGAAGCTGCCTTTGGCATTGATATCCCGCAATGTCTCTAATGGTAATTCACTTGCACCACCTGTGGCGGCAGTGGATGGTGTAGCAACTTCTTTGGCTGTATTTTCTTTGTCTTCTTTAGCCGGTGGTAAGTAGCGATCGGCATCAATCTGATCCAATGTCAGGTTAAATGTATAGGCCGGATTTTCAAAATTACTGATACCAAATTGACCAGCAAATTGGCTTTGGTCAAGTGTCAGTTGTAAATCTTTGGCATTAATGGAATTTTTACTGCCGCTGATTTCACTGCTCAACTGAACCAGTTCCAGTGTGGTGTTATCTGCCATTTCCGGTAATTCAATTTTTAAATCGTTAGCTAATTTACGTAAATTGAACGGTTTGACCTGTACATTGCCATTAAAAGCCAGATCATCCGACAAAATCCTGTCGCCTTGCAACCGGCCACTCATTGTCAGATCGGCTAGTTTTATAACGAGGTCATTGGCTTGAAAGGTTTCATCTGCCAGATTGGCAATAATATTGCTGTTTACTTCCAGTTTGGCTTTGCCGCCTGGCAGTTTTTCATCTTCGATGTCTGCAGTGATCGCCAGATTAGTAATGCGATGCAGCTGGCTGCCCAGATTGACTTCGATTAATCCATTAACACTGGCATTGATTTTTTGATTTGAACCGGTCGCCTGTAAATCCACTTTCAAATTATTGATTGTTACCAGTTCACTGGCCATATTGGCGTTAATATCGGCTTGAAGATCCAGATTAGCCTGTTGTAACGGCATAGCAGAGCTATTGGCTACCGTGTTGAATTTGAGTGATTCCAATGCATATATCTGGTTTTCTAAATCAACGATGACCTTGCTGTCGAGTTTGATATGGGCCTTGACTTCAGGCTTACTGCTGATAAGGTCAAACGATGTTGTTAAAGCGGTTGGTTGTCCGGGAACCAGAGGATCAGTATCAAGATTGAGATTACGCAGTTGAAAATTTTCATCTTTACTGGCGTCTGACCACAATACATTGGCATTAGTCAATTTAACCCCTGCGATACTGATTGCAGCCAGTCCACCCGAAGGTTCAGTTGAAGGACTTTCAGAAGTAGTGGCGGTCGCATCATCTGAGATCTCATCCGCCTTTGTCAGATCATCCCAGTTGGTCACACCTTGTTCATTTGTTTCCAGATTCAATAACAAACCATCCAGAACAATTGTGTCCATTTCCAGTTGCTTTTTCAATAAAGGCATCAGTTTAATACGAATTTCAGCCGCCTGGACGCTGGCGAATGATTCAGCCTTAAAGCCACTGGCATTACTAAGAGATAAAGGACCAAGCTCCAGTGCTATCCAGGGGAAGACAGATAAGCCTATATCTCCCTGTAAGGTCAATTTACGACCTGTGGCTTTTTCAACCTGTGCCGCAATTTCGTCTTTATAGTCATTAGGATCAATGATAAACGGAAGTGCTGCGAGAGCAGCGATAGCGATGATGATGATTGCGATAATCAGTTTGATAAAGGTGCGCATGCTTTGATCCTGTACTTAGATGGGTGTATTACAATGATGATAAGCCATTTGACGACGTTTATGAACCGGCTTTAATGATATAGGTGAAGCGTTCATAATCCAGTGTGGCCGAATAAACATCCTTGGTTTCCACGTTGAGAGGATCACCTTTGGCATTAAATACAGTTAACTGCCGTTTAGGGCTAAAGACACCTTTCTGGGTTATAAGTGCTGGAATTTGAGTATTTAATTGTAATGCAGGATATACAAGATTTCCGGACTTAGGCTGACAGGTCACAATTTCCGGCGTACCGTCGATTAAGCTGAGACCAGCCTGGGCATTATTCTGCCAATCATTGCAAAACCAGCAAATGGTGGCCAGTTGCAGTGAGTTTTGCATTTTAAGCAAAACCAGTTCGTTTACATCAATATTATCGTTGCATTCGGTAATCAGCAGTAAGCTGCCATGTTCAGAGTTATTTAATACCATCGTTTCCATACTGGGTGAGGCTGCCCCATTCAGAAAGTTAACAATGGCTGCATACCCGTGAACCAGTTCAACAGAACCAGATTCGATTAACTGTTTTCTGGGAGACTGTCGTTGATAACTGGCTGCCAGTTGGGGCATAACCTGTCGAATCAGCAGTAAATCCAACCTGTTTTCCTGCTTATTTATTGGTATAAGTTTTTGCCCGAGAATGGTTAACACGTCCTGAGTCTGTAACATGCGGTTATCAGGTATCTGACGTATTAGTTGTGGTGTTTTTGACATGGCCTTCGGGGCTTGATCTGTATCTGCTTCAATACAGAAAAAGCCGGTTAATAAAAAGGCATTCTCCAGAACTTGCTGTTGTGGCGGAATATCAGTAATCAAAACTTTATTAACCACTTCTGAAAGCATTGAATACAGGCGTATGACAGAATGTTTCGACAGGCTGTAGGGGTCGGCAATAACCGTTAACGCAATGAGCTTATATATATGTGCAAAGCTATCACTGCTGACCAGCGGCGATATTTCAGGTTTAAGATCCAGAGCTTTGGCTTTCTCAAGGTAAATTAACAGTTGATTTAACTGTAACCAGCAATCTTTCGGTGCGGTTCGATAATGAACAGTGGCATGCAAAATTTGTAAGGCAATTAACTCACTGCCGCGGTTTAAACAAAACAGAAATCGGGTCTGATCGGCCGGACGTTCACCACGTTGATAGTGTTTGTCCGCCAAAGTGAAATATAACTCGGCCAGACAACGCAAAGTTTGGCTAAAGTTAGTCAGGTTTTTTGGTGTGGGTCTTTTCAGGCTGGACTCGGCAGCAATAATTTTACTGTCACGGCTTAATAAAAGTCGTTTAAGCTCGAGGTAATAAACATCGAGCAGGTTAATCTGCCGGCTTTCGGAAATATGCTGTTGTTTAATGGATTGTAAGTTGGCCAGCAGGATGGACAGTCGTTGCGGCAGATCATCTGTAAGCTGAGATAACCAGGTTTTCAACAGGGCAGGATCGGTAATGATATCTCCGCGTTGCTCACTGCTCACCACCGAGGTCAGTAAATGCAGTTTAGGAAGATCTGCTGCAGGCTTCGCCTGTGTTCCCAGCAATTTGTTGCCCAGCCACATGCTGAATAATCGGGGATTGATTACTTTGGCAGGGGATTGCAGAAAATGAAAACCTTTAGCTGATAATTTAGTTGATTGGGCAAAATGTCTTTCAGCAAAAGCGAAGACAGAAAATAAATTACTACTGGTTAACGGTAATTTTATCTGCAGCAGATTTTTTTCATGATTGATTTTACGCCGGCTACAGTAAATATTAAGCAGGTTGATATCCCGATGTTGCCAGGCTTTTAAACCTTCGGCATTGTCGATATTGTAAAAATATAAAACGGCATGTCCTAATCGGCTGATTTGCCATTGGTAATTCAACGATGAGTTGTACTGCGATAATAAGGCCTGCAGCTGTTGATGATCTGCATCTGTGAAGCCGAAGCATCGTATCCGCAGATTAGCCAATTTAACTTTGCTCCGCCTCTGAAGAAGGCTGCAGCTGACGAAGCCGAACCGTTCTGATGGCATTGTCTGCGGTTTGGATGACCTCGATAATATAATCGTTAATACGTAAACTTACCCCGGGATCAGGAATACTTTCCAGATATTCCAAAACCAGACCGTTGATGGTTTTGGGCCCATCCGTTGGCAGGCCCCAATCCAATGTTCGATTCAATTCGCGGATATTTGCCGAACCATTTATCAGATAACTTCCATCACTCTGAGGATGAATTTCTTTTTCATCATCAATGGTATTGGCGGTAAATTCACCGACAATTTCTCTGAAGATATCCTCCAGTGTGATCAAACCTAATAAGTCACCATATTCATCTACCACCAGACCGGTGCGGCGCAGTTTACGTTGAAACTGAATCAATTGGGTATTGAGAGGCGTGTCTTCTGGAACGAAATAAGCTTCTTTAACAATGCTCTCAAACGTTTGTAGATTCAGGTTGTCCTGAGTCATAAGATTCAGTGCTTTACGAACATGCAAAATGCCAACGATATTATCCATACTGTCACGATAGACGGGCAGTCTGGTATACCCGCAATGGGAAAGTTGTTTAACTATTTCAGCAAATGGCTGATTGATATCGATGCCTTCAATTTCATTACGCGGGACCATTACATCGTTTACCGTAACCTGCTCCAGATCCAGAATACTCATCAACATATCTTTATGGCGGTTTGGAATCATGCTGCCGGCTTCCATTAGAGCCACCCGCAATTCTTCTATGTTAATGGCTGTTGAGGTTGCATCTTCACGAGAAACACCAAACAAGCGCAGCAAACGATTGGTAATAATGCTGGTAAACCACACTAAAGGGTAAAGGATGAACAATAAAGGTTTTAATACAAAACTGGCAGGATAAGCCACGCGTTCGGGATGTAGGGCGGCAAGTGTTTTTGGCGTGACTTCAGCAAATAATAAAATCACTAAAGTTAAGGTGAATGTCGCCACGACGATACCGTTCTCGCCAAGTAGCTTGATCCCGATAACGGTGGCAATAGCCGAGGCAAAAATATTCACAAAATTATTGCCCAGCAGGATTAAACCGATCAAACGATCTGGTCTTGCCAAAAGACTGCTGGCAATCATTGCACCGCGATGACCTTGTTGGGCAAGATGTTTTAATCGATAACGATTCAATGACATCAATGCCGTTTCAGAGCTGGAAAAAAACGCTGATAACACCAACAGGAAAAACAGAATGAGAAACAGCGCGATTAAGGAGGTATCTTCCAGCATCAGTTTAGCTTTGTATTAAGAATTCAAGGACTAATTTGCTACCAACATACGCCAGTAGTAAAAATCCAAAACCGGATAAGGTCCACTTTACGGCAGTCTGGCTACGCCAGCCATATTGATTGCGGCCCCATAACAAGGCTGCAAAAACCAGCCAGGCAATAATTGAGAATACGGTTTTATGTGCCACATGCTGAGCTATAAAATCGTTAACAAACACAAAGCCCGTAATCAGTCCCAATGTCAATAATGCAAAACCGGCATAGAGTAGTTGGAATAATGCCTTTTCCATTGTCTGGAGTGGGGGGAGTTTGCGAACCCAGCCGCCGGCATGCTTATGTCGTAACTGTTTTTCCTGAATGGCCAGAATAATCGATTGCATTGCGGCTAGTGCAAGCAGGGCATACGCTGTAAGTGATAGTAAAATATGCCATTCCAAAGCAGGATCACTGAGAGTTTGTTGGCTACCCGGTGCTTCGACCCTGAACATTAAACATAAAGCTACCAGTGGATATACTACAATTCCAGGATGCGCTATCTGAGAACGCAAACCCGTTAACATCGCGATAAATGCCATTAACCAGGCTGCAATAGATAACGTGCTCATCAGACTAAGATCCCAACCTTGGGCAAATTTCATGGTGAAATAAATATCTGCAGCATGGAATAACAGCGCTAATGTGGTCAATATGCCTATCGGTAAGGCAAGTTTATTCCCATTATGATCGCGTTTGACAAAGTCACGGATCAGAATAACGCTGCTACTTAAATACAGTAGGAAGGCTAATGCGTTGGCAATGGCCATGAGGGGAGATCCTTAAGTTCCAATAATGTTTATCCGGTTAAACGCTAAGCTTAAATCATAAACGATAAGCCGCTTCACCGGATATCATATCAGTTATAATGCCATACCTATCTACATAGTACTGATTTTCAGACACCAAACGATGCAGGATACATTATGTTTGACAGCCTAAGTGACAGACTCGCCGGTAGCCTCAAAAAACTGCGTGGACAGGGTCGAATCACCGAAGACAATATCAAAGAAACGCTGCGTGAAGTACGTATGGCTTTGCTTGAGGCCGACGTTGCATTGCCGGTTGTCCGCGATTTTATTGAAAAAGTAAAAGAACGGGCAATGGGACAGGATGTGATGCGCAGCCTTAGCCCAGGCCAGGTTTTCGTCAAGATTGTTAATGACGAACTGGTTGCCATAATGGGCGATGAAGACAACAGTCTTAATCTGAATAGTCAGCCGCCGGTGGTTATTCTGATGGCGGGTTTACAGGGTGCGGGTAAAACCACCAGTGTGGCAAAACTGGCCCGCTTTCTGAAAGAAAGACAAAAGAAATCCGTCATGGTGGCGAGTGCTGATGTTTATCGGCCAGCGGCGATAGAACAGTTAAAGACACTTGCAATTGATGTTGAAGCGAAATTTTTCCCCAGTGATGCCAGCCAGGATCCAGTGGCGATTGCACAAGCTGCCGTAGCACAGGCAAAACTTGAATATGTTGATGTAGTGATTATTGATACGGCAGGTCGTCTGCATATTGATGATGACATGATGAGCGAAATCAAACGTATTCATGCGGCAATTAATCCAACAGAAACATTATTTACGGTTGATAGTATGACCGGCCAGGATGCTGCCAATACTGCCAAGGTATTCAACGAGGCTTTACCGTTGACCGGTGTGATTTTGACCAAAACGGATGGTGATGCTCGTGGTGGTGCGGCTTTATCTATTCGTCATATTACCGGTAAACCCATTAAATTCATGGGTGTGGGTGAAAAGACAACAGCTTTGGAAGTCTTCCATCCTGATCGTGTGGTTTCCCGAATTTTGGGAATGGGCGATGTTCTCTCTTTAGTCGAAGAAGCACAACGGAAAATTGATGCGGGTTCAGCTGAAAAACTGGCCAACAAACTTAAAAAAGGCAAGGGCTTTGATCTTGAGGATTTTCGCGATCAATTGCAGCAAATGAGCAAAATGGGCGGGCTTACTTCATTAATGGATAAATTGCCCGGCATGGGGCAAATTCCTGATGCTGTTAAAAACCAGGCCAATGATAAAGAGCTGGTTAAAATGGAAGCGATGATTAATTCGATGACGCCTAAAGAGCGACGTCGCCCTGAATTAATAAAAGGCTCGAGAAAAAAACGCATCGCAGCAGGCTCTGGCACACAGATTCAGGATGTAAATCGCTTACTGAAACAGTTCTCTCAAATGCAAAAAATGATGAAAAAAATGGGGCAGAAAGGTGGTATGGCAAAAATGATGCGCGGCCTTGGTGGAAAACTGCCAATGGGCGGTGGTGGCATGCCATTTTAAGGTAATCGTATTTACAGCTTTGCAAAGCTGCGATAAGTGCGTAAAATAACTCTATTTTTCCATCCAGATTTCCAACGGGTAGGTTTATGGTAACAATTAGAATGACACGCGGTGGCGCTAAAAAGCGTCCTTTCTACGGCATTGTCGTAACAGATTCACGTAGCAAACGTGATGGCCGTTATATCGAGCGTCTGGGCTTTTACAATCCAATCGCTAAAGGCCAGGAAGAAGAGTTACGCATTGATTTAGAACGCGTCAAACATTGGATCAGCCAGGGTGCACAAACATCGGAACGTGTTGCTCAGCTGATCAAGCAAGCACAAAAAGCTGCTTAATTTCTACCCGGGAGGCTCGTGATGGCTGATGCCAGCGAATTTATCCCGGTAGGGAAGATATCAGGAGTTTTTGGCGTTAAGGGCTGGGTAAAAGTATTTTCTTTTACCGATCCTCGCGACAATATCCTTGAATACAAACCGCTTTATGTGCATCGCCATGGTGATTGGGTTCCAATCGAAGTGAATGGCGGACAGTTACAAGGTAAAGCGGTTGTCATGAGCCTGGAAAAGGTTACTGACCGCAATCAGGCCATGACGTTAATCGGTTCAGAGTTGGCGATTAAAAGGTCGCAATTACTCGAAACTGATGCAGATGAATTTTACTGGGCTGACCTGGTTGGCCTGACAGTGATTAACACTGAAAATGAAGTTCTGGGAATAGTTGATCACCTGTTAGAAACAGGTGCCAATGATGTTCTGGTCGTAAATGGAAAAGATGCGGATACGCAATATCTGATTCCATTTGTTTTGGAAAGAACCGTATTGCAGGTTGATCTGGAAAACAAACTGATTCAGGTTGATTGGCAAGCCGACTATCTTTGAATAATGAAATGCAGCTATCTGTAATTTCTTTGTTTCCGGAGATGTTTGCTGCGGTAACAGAATATGGCGTAACCGGGCGGGCGGTAAAACAGGGCAGACTTAGTCTTAATTACCTAAACCCGAGAGAGTTTACAGCTGATAAACATCAGACTGTGGATGACCGACCTTACGGAGGCGGCCCCGGTATGGTTATGAAAGTAAGTCCGCTGCTGGATGCGATTAAAACGGCAAAACAGCAGCTTGGTGATAAGGTAAAAGTCATTTATCTATCACCGCAGGGACAAAAGCTGAATCAGCATGCGTTAGGCCAAATGGCGAAACGTAAATCAATGATTCTGCTGGCTGGTCGTTACGAAGGTATCGATGAGCGATTGGTAGAACAGGAAATTGATGAGGAGTGGTCGATTGGTGACTATGTCCTCAGTGGTGGTGAACTGGCAGCCATGGTGATGATTGATGGTATTGCCCGTTTGTTACCTGGTGTGTTGGGTGATGCCGAATCTGCTGAGCAGGATTCGTTTATGAGTGGTCTGTTGGATCATCCGCATTACACCCGCCCTGAAACGTTAAATGGCCAGACAGTGCCAGCCGTACTGTTAGGTGGAAATCATGAGGCAATACGTCAGTGGCGTCTCAAACAGTCCTTAGGACGAACATGGTTACGGCGACCTGATTTGTTGGAAATGATAACTTTAACAACAGAGCAGGCTGCTTTATTGGAAGAATTTATTGCCGAGCGCGGGCAGGATTAGTTGGGAGCAAACAATGAGTAACATTATCGATCAGCTGAACGCTGAACAATTGAGAACCGATATTCCGGATTTTTCTGCCGGTGACACGGTTGTTGTTAAAGTTCGTATAAAAGAAGGTGAGCGTGAGCGTGAACAGGCTTTTGAAGGCATCGTTATCGCAAAACGTAATCGTGGTTTGCATTCAGCTTTCACTGTTCGCAAAATCTCTAACGGTGTTGGTGTTGAACGTGTTTTTCAAGCACACAGCCCAACCATTGCCAGTGTAGAGTTGAAACGTCGTGGTGATGTTCGCCGTGCGAAACTTTACTACTTACGTGACCTGACTGGTAAAGCGGCACGTATCAAAGAAAAATTGTAAGTCCGACGGGTCGTTTGATCCGTTGCAGATAGAAAAAGGGACAAAGTTGATTTCAGCTTTGTCCCTTTTTTGTGCCTTGAAGTTGCTATTATGCGATATGGTCTAACTGATGCAGCCCCATGACAAAGCCAAGTGATATACAACTGAGTCATCTACAAAGCTTTATTGATTCGCTGTGGCTGGAATCCGGGTTAAGTGATAATACGGTAACCGCTTATCAACATGATTTAGTGGCGTTTGCCAGCTGGTTACAACCATTTGATGTGACATTAACCAATGCAGAGCGTGAACATATTCAGCGTTATCTGCAGCAACGAATGCGGGATGGAAAAAAGGTGCGCAGTGATGCGCGTTTATTATCTAGTCTTCGCCGTTATTATCGTTATTTATGTCGTGAAGGGATCCGTGATTCGGATCCTACAGCAATGTTGGAATCTCCGCGATTGGGTAAATCCTTGCCAGGCAGTTTATCTGAAGCAGATGTTATCAACTTGTTAACTCAGCCTGATACGGAAACCGCTTTGGGCATGCGTGACAGAACCATGCTCGAGGTGTTGTATGCCACCGGGTTACGTGTTTCAGAATTAGTGGCATTAACCTTTGAACAATTGAATATGCGACAGGGCCTGATCCGCTGTATTGGTAAAGGCAATAAAGAAAGATTGGTTCCATTAGGTGAAACGGCATTGGACTGGTTGCAATTGTATTTGCTTGAAAGCCGACCTCAGTTACTGCAAGGCCAGGTCACAGATGACCTATTTCCAACCCGTCGCGGGCAATCAATGACCCGTCAGGCATTCTGGTACATTATCAAACGCTACGCCAAATTGGCAGATATCGATAAACCGCTGTCGCCACATACTTTGCGTCATGCCTTTGCCACGCATTTGTTAAATCATGGTGCAGATTTAAGAGTCGTTCAACTTCTGCTGGGTCATTCAGACTTATCAACAACACAAATCTATACCCATGTTGCCAAAGCCAGATTGCAGCAAATGCATAATCAACATCATCCGCGAGGTTGAGTTTCCGCTGCTATGTAAGCTGATGTTAAACTGCCGGGTTAAAATTTAATTAGATTGGGAGAAGCCATAATGCCCTCATTTGATATTGTTTCTGAAGTCGATAAGCATGAACTGACCAATGCGGTGGATCAAGCAAACCGTGAATTGGATAACCGCTTTGATTTTCGAGGAACCGAAGCCAAAGTCGAGCAGTCAGACAAAACGCTGACAATGTTTGCCAACAGTGATTTTCAATTAGATCAGTTGCTCGATATTCTCAGAATGAAACTGGTGAAACGTGGTATTGATATCAGTTGCCTTGAACTTAAGGATCCGGTTGGCTATGGCAAGATGCGTAAACAGGATGTGCTGGTGCGTGAAGGCATCGAAAAAGACTTATCGCGAACCATCGTTAAACTGATAAAAGAGAGCAAAATTAAAGTTCAGGCAGCAGTCCAAGGGGACAGCGTCAGAGTGACTGGCAAAAAACGTGATGATCTGCAACAGGTCATGGCGTTGTTGAAAAACCATGATTCAATTGATATGCCACTGCAATTCAATAATTTTCGAGATTAAGAGAACCACACGAATGAAAATAAGCCGACTGGTATGGTTACCATTATTGGTATGCATGAGCCTTGTTCATGCTGATGATATGACAAAACTCAAAGCCGAACTAAAAAAACAATTACCCGAAATGGAATTGCAGTCATTGTCTCCTGTTGGCGAGTCAGGATTATATGAAGCCATTATCGATGATCGAATTTATTATTTTACCGCCGATGGAAAATACTTAGTACAAGGTGATTTATTGTCGCTCGAATCACGTGAAAACATTACCGAAACCCGTCGGATTGAAGTGAAAAAAGGGTTGTTGGACAAATTAAATGAGGATGATCTGATTGTCTTCGCGGCTAAAAAACCTGTCTATACCGTAACCGTCTTTACCGATATTGATTGTGGATACTGTCGCGAGTTGCATCGTCAGATCAAAGACTATAACAATTTGGGTATTACCGTTCGGTATATGGCTTATCCTCGTGCCGGCGCAGAATCGGAGTCGGCGAATAAATTAATCGAAGTCTGGTGTGCCAAAGACCCTCAGAAAGCAATGACGGATGCCAAAGCCCAGCGTGAAGTGAAAAAAACCTCTTTATGTGAAAACAATCCGGTTGCCGAGCAGTTTGAAATTGGCGGAAAGCTAGGTGTTCGTGGAACGCCAGCTATTTTTCTGGAAGATGGTCAAATGTTACCAGGGTATGTGCCACCAGAAAAATTACGTGAAATTCTGGATGAATATCTTGGTTCAAGTTAACAGGAGATGGGTTTCACCCTGAGGTAAACGCGTATCTACCAGACGTATTTTTTCAGCAGTGATTTCGACATAACTGGGGGCAGGCTGCCAATCACCTAATACAATTCGATAGTTTGAAATATTTCGTACAGGCTCAAGCGGTTGGATAGCCGGTCGATGAGTATGACCATGCAGCAATAAATTAACGTGATATTGCTTCATAACCTGTCGGACAGCAGCTGGATTGACATCCATGATCTGAGCTTGTTTATATTGTTTTTGCTGCTTGCTTTTGGCTTTGATTTTATCGGAAATACGTTGACGAATTGACAACGGCATGGCCAGAAACAGCTTTTGTAACCATCGCTTGCGTACCACTTTGCGATATCGCTGATAACTCACATCATCGGTGCACAAACTATCTCCGTGCATTAATAATATAGAATGCCCGTAAAGACTTACCACGACAGGATCATCCAATAAAATTCCGCCAACCAGTCGGGCAAATCCTTCCCCAAGCATAAAATCACGATTACCCTGCATCAGGTAAATTTTGCTGCCATTTTGCTGTTGATTTTGTAACGCTTGAATAAACGGCTCAAATTCAGCCGGGATTAAATCATCACCAAGCCAGGTGTTGAATATATCACCCAAAATATAAAACGCATCCACAGCAGATTGCTTTGCAACAAACTCAGTGGCCAGCCGGATTAACTCCGGCTGGTCAGGACTAAGATGTAAATCTGAAATAAACAGGGTTTTCATTTGATGGATGTGTTGAATTAATCGACCATAATCGCTTTTTCAATCACTACTGCATCAGCCGGTACATCCTGATGACCTCCACGCATAGTGGTTTTTACTTTGCGAATCGCATCAACCACATCCATACCTTCGATGACTTCACCAAAAACCGCATATCCCCAATCCTGCATGGTTTTGCCACGATAGTTCAAAAAGTCATTATCTTTAGTATTGATAAAAAACTGTGCCGTTGCAGAATGCGGATCGCCTGTCCGCGCCATCGCGACAGTGCCTTTTGTATTGCTCAAGCCGTTATCTGCTTCATTCTGAATTGGCGCTTCAGTTGTTTTCTGTTTGAATGATTCATCAAACCCGCCGCCTTGAATCATAAAGTTTTCAATGACGCGATGAAAAATGGTGCCATCGTAAAAGCCTGATTCAACATATTGAATAAAGTTTTTAACCGTTTCAGGCGCTTTTTCAGCATTCAGCGCGATAACAATATCGCCATGATTGGTGGTGAGCTTTACTTTTGGTTGTGCGCTGCCGCCTTCGGCTTGAGCTGCCAGCGAAAACGAAGCAAAAAACAGGGGGGCCAGATGGCGATAGAGTAATTTCATGGTAGCTTGTCCAAAAATTGCAAAAACTATCATGATAGAGCATCAATGCCATTCAGGTGAAGACAATTAAAAACCTTTTTCAGAGGCAACATACCGAAACAGCACTGTTACCCGACGCCGCTGACAGCGTATAATGCGCGTTCACATTTAACTGTAAACATTCAATATGTCAGAATCTGCTGTCAATCATAATTTTATACGACCCATTATTCAGGAAGATATTGATTCTGGCAGGGTCGCCGGAAAAGTGGTCACCCGTTTTCCACCTGAGCCCAATGGTTATTTGCACATCGGACATGCCAAGTCTATTTGCCTGAATTTTGGTCTGGCGGAAGAGTTTGGTGGGGATTGTCATTTACGCTTTGATGATACTAATCCAGCCAAAGAAGAGCAGGAATACATTGAAGCCATCAAGCAAGATGTCCATTGGCTGGGCTTTCAGTGGGCGGGTGACGTGCGTTATGCGTCAAGCTATTTCGAGCAGTTTTACGATTGGGCGATTTATCTGATCAAACAAGGCAAAGCCTATGTGTGTGATCTCACCGCCGAACAAGCCAGTGAGTACCGGGGCTGGGCGACCAAACCGGGTAAGGAGTCTCCATTTCGCAATCGCAGCGTAGAAGAAAACCTCACATTATTTGAAAAAATGCGGCAAGGTGATTTTGCCGAGGGTTTTTGTGTGTTGCGTGCAAAAATCGATATGGCTTCGCCCAATATGAATCTGCGAGATCCTATTCTGTATCGCATCCGCAAGAAAACTCACCATCAAACAGGTGACAAATGGTGTATTTATCCCAGCTATGATTTTGCCCACGGACAGGGCGACGCGATTGAAGGTGTTACACACAGTATCTGTACGTTGGAATTTCAGGATCACCGTCCGTTGTATGATTGGTTTATTGAAAACCTGCCGGTGCCCACACAGCCAAAGCAGTATGAGTTTGGACGTCTTAATATTAACTACACCGTGACCAGTAAGCGCAATTTAAAACAACTGGTTGATGAACATATCGTTGCCGGCTGGAATGACCCCAGAATGCCAACCATTTCAGGCATGAGAAGACGTGGTTATACCGCTGCGGCGTTACGTGCTTTTTGTGACGGTCTGGCTGTGGCGAAAACAGACGGTATTGTGGATATAGCCCAGCTGGAATTTGAAATCCGTAAAGATTTGAATGAAAACGCAGCACGTGCCATGTGTGTACTCAATCCTTTGAAAGTGACCATCACCAATGCTGCTGAAAGCGTTGAATGGCTGGAAGTGGCGAATCATCCGCAACAGGAAGCCATGGGGCAGCGTGCATTGCCGTTCACTAAAGAAATTTTTATTGATGCCAGCGACTTTACTGAAGACACCAGTCTGAGCCGGAAAAAGTTCAAGCGTCTGGTGATTGGTGATTATGTGCGGTTACGTGGTGCTTATGTCATCAAGGCTGATGAGGTCATCAAGAATGACAACGGTGACATTATTGAAGTGATGGCCTCATTAGTGCCTGATACCGTCGGCCAGAATCCACCTCCTGAAATGAAACCACGCGGCGTGATTCACTGGGTTTCAGCTACTGAAGGCAAAGCAGTTGAGTTGCGGTTATACGACCGGTTGTTTTTGGCGGAAGCCCCGGGAAAAGCAACGGGTAACTATCTTGATGACGTTAACCCGGATTCTTTAAAAGTGATTAAAGCGATTGCCGAACCGGCAATTGTCAATTGTGAACCAGAAACGGTTTTCCAGTTTGAACGCGAAGGCTATTTTGTCAGTGATCGCTATGATCACAGCCCCGATACGCCGGTATTCAATCTGACCATTGGCCTAAAAGAGACTTCAGACAAATAAACCATGTTAAAACTCTATAACACCTTAACCAAGCAGAAAGACGTCTTTAAACCCATCGAGCCCGGCAAAGTCAAAATGTATGTCTGCGGCATGACGGTGTATGACCTCTGTCATGTCGGTCATGCGCGGGTGATGGTAGTGTTTGATGTGGTGACGCGTTACCTGCGGGCCAGTGGTTATGATGTGACCTATATCCGCAATATCACCGATATTGATGACAAAATCATCAAACGTGCGATGGAAAACGGCGAATCGATTCAGACCTTAACTGATCGCTATATTGATGAAATGCATGCTGACGCCGATGCGTTGGGTGTTCTGCGGCCTGATCTGGAGCCAAGAGCCACGGAAGCCGTTGATGCCATGCAAAAGATGGTGCAAACGCTGATCGATAAAGGCCTGGCCTATGTCGCTGACAATGGTGATGTTTACTACGATGTCAGCGAGTTTGAAGGTTACGGCAAATTATCGGGCAGACATATTGATGACTTGCGTGCCGGTGAGCGTGTGGCTGTCAATGAGGCTAAAACAGACCCGCTGGACTTTGTCTTGTGGAAAGCCGCCAAGCCGGAAGAACCTTCCTGGGAATCGCCATGGGGACCGGGGCGTCCCGGCTGGCATATCGAATGTTCAGCGATGTCGGCAGATACCTTAGGCCATCATTTTGATATTCATGGTGGTGGGCAGGACTTACAGTTCCCGCATCACGAAAACGAAATCGCCCAATCCGAAGGTGCGCATGGCTGCCAGTATGTGAATTACTGGATGCATAATGGTTTTGTGCGGATTGATGACGAGAAAATGTCAAAATCGCTGGGTAATTTCTTTACCGTTCGTGAAGTATTGGCCAAGTATCCTGCCGAAGCCGTGCGTTATTTCATTTTAATGAGCCATTACCGTAGCCCATTAAATTACGCAGAAGATCAATTGGAACAGGCCAAAACAGCCTTAACCAGGTTCTATCATTCACTGCGTGATGTCACACCACAAAAAGTGATATGGCGGGAGGATGCTGAGTTTGCGTCACGTTTTGCTGAAGCCATGGATGATGACTTTAATACGGCCCTGGCATTATCAGTATTGGCAGACGTGCGTCAGGCATTGAACAAAGCTCGTGAAGAAAGCGACGAGCAAAAATCAGCTTACCTTGCCGGATTATTACTGGCATTTGGTGAAGTGCTAGGATTATTCCAGCAATCTGCTGAGGCTTTTCTTACCGGTGGCCAACAAGATGAAACCGGTAAAATCGAACAATTGATTGCTGATAGAAATGCAGCCCGTGCGGCAAAAGATTGGGGGCGCGCAGATCAAGTTCGTGATGAACTCACTGCGATGGGAATAGTGCTGGAAGATGCTGCCGGTAAAACCAGCTGGCGTAAAATTTAAGATTTGTCTCAGCTGCCTGCTAGTGGTGGCTGAGACAATTTAATTTATGGCAATTTTCTCCTGATCTAAATCAACAATAGCGTCATTAGTCTTCTTCCCGGCTATACAAAGTGTTTTAGTGTGGGCATGATCGAATTTAAATTAATGGATCGATTATGCCTAAAGATAAAACGTATTTACTGACTATCAACGGCGGTTCATCCAGTATCAAATTTACGTTGTATAACGTAACCGAATCGCTTACCTCCATTTTATCCGGCAAGCTCACAGGTCTGGGATTGCCTGTAGCCAAGCTGCGCGTCACAAACTCGATTCAGGCAGAAGCGTCCGCTGTAGATATCAAAGCTGATAACTATCAGCAGGCTGTTGCGGTATTGATAGACTGGTTTTATAAACATATTGATATCAGCTCAATTAAAGCCATCGGCCATCGAATTGTTCATGGTGGTCATCTGTATAAAAAACCACAATGGGTCACCAAACAATTACTCAAGCATTTATCGGCAATAACCCCTCTTGATCCACAGCATTTACCCGGTGAAGTTCAATTAATTGAAGCGTTTAACGAGTATTTCCCACAGTTAAAACAAATGGTCTGTTTTGATACTGAGTTTCATCAACATCTGCCAACAGTCGCTAAATTACTCCCCATACCCCGGCGTTATTTAGACCAAGGTATTTATCGTTATGGATTTCATGGTCTGTCCTATCAATATCTAATGCAGGTTTTGCATCAGCAAGAAGGTGAGGCAATTCAGCAGCATAAGATAATTCTCGCTCATCTCGGTAACGGGGCCAGTATGGCTGCTGTCACAAATGGGCAATCTATTGATACCACAATGGCGATGACTCCTGCGGCAGGGTTGGTAATGGGAACCCGAAGTGGCGATTTAGATCCGGGTTTATACGGTTTGCTTAACCGAAGTGAAGGCATGACTGGTGAACAGTTTGAAACAATGATTAATCAGCAATCGGGATTGCTGGGGATTTCTGCTTCCACCAGTGATATGCAGCAGTTATTGGAACTGCGGTCGACAGATCCAAATGCCGAGGATGCTGTCGATGTGTTTTGCTATCAGGCCAGAAAACAGATTGGTGCCTATGCGGCGGCGTTAGGCGGTTTAGATACCTTGGTATTTTCCGGCGGGATTGGTGAAAACGTAGCGGAAATACGGACACAGATTTGTCAGCAACTGGCATTTATCGGTATTGAACTGGATAACGAATTAAATCAGCAAAATGCGCTGCGCATTTCAACACTACAAAGCAGGGTAACTGTCTGGGTCATCCCGACCAACGAGGAATTAATGATTGCACAGTCAATGTGCGATCTGTTGAACCTGAATCATCAAGGGGAAAAGTAAAATGACATCTGAAACATCGCATACATTACAGCCACTCGATCAGGACTTATTAGACAAAATGCATGCATACTGGCGTGCGGCAAATTATTTGTCAGTGGGACAAATATATCTCTATGACAATCCATTATTAAAACAACCACTTCAGGCAAAACACATCAAACCCCGTTTGTTGGGCCATTGGGGCACCACACCCGGCCTCAATTTTATTTATGTGCATTTAAACCGAGTTATCAAACAACGTGATCTCAATATGATTTATATAGCCGGGCCAGGCCACGGTGGGCCGGCGTTGGTTGCCAATACTTATCTGGAAGGCAGCTATAGTGAAACCTATCCTGAGATTTCCGAGGATGAAGCTGGATTAAAACGTTTATTCAAACAATTTTCGTTTCCTGGAGGCGTCCCCAGTCATGTTGCGCCAGAAACACCTGGTTCGATTCATGAAGGGGGAGAATTGGGTTATGCCATATCCCATGCCTACGGCGCGGCATTTGATAATCCCGATTTGGTTGTGGCCTGTGTGGTTGGTGATGGTGAAGCGGAAACTGGCTCGTTAGCCACCAGCTGGCATTCCAATAAATTTTTGAATCCTGAACATGATGGTGCGGTATTACCCATATTGCATTTAAATGGGTACAAAATTGCCAGCCCGACAGTGCTGGCGCGTATCCCTAATGATGAGCTGGAAGCCTTGTTTTATGGTTATGGGTATACACCGTATTTTGTCGAGGGCGATGATCCAAAACAGATGCATCAACTGATGGCAGCAACGCTGGATAAGGTATTGGAACAAATTCGTCATATTCAGAACGATGCGCGTGAACATGGCGTGCATTTACGTCCCCGCTGGCCAATGATTATCCTTCGTTCACCCAAGGGCTGGACAGGTCCAGAAGAAGTGGATGGCAAAAAAACGGAAGGCACATTCCGTTCGCATCAGGTGCCAATGGGGGATATGGATCAGGAGGATCATATTGAGATACTTAATAAATGGATGCAAAGCTATCGCCCGGACGAATTATTTGACGAGAGCGGTAAGCTCAAAGCCGAACTGGCGGCTTTAGCGCCTGAAGGTACACGTCGTATGGGAGCGAATCCACACGCCAATGGTGGTCAACTATTACAGGATCTCGCTATGCCGGATTTTCGTGATTATGCTGTAGAAGTTAAACAACCTGGAGCCACCAAAGGCGAAGCCACTCGTGTGATGGGCAAATTTTTACGCGATGTGATGCAAAAGAATCTTGATGCCAGGAATTTCCGTTTGTTCAGTCCCGATGAAAATAACTCCAATCGTTGGCAGGATGTTCTGGATGTGACCGGCAGAACATGGATGGGCGAGATGATTCCGGGGGATGACAAATTGTCTAAAGATGGCAGAGTGATGGAAATGCTCAGTGAGCATCAATGTCAGGGTTGGCTGGAAGGGTATTTGTTAACTGGCCGTCATGGCTTTTTTTCCTGCTATGAAGCCTTTATTCATATTATCGACTCGATGTTTAATCAGCATGCCAAGTGGCTGAAAATCTGTAATCAGATCCCCTGGCGTAAACCCGTTGCATCACTGAATTATCTTTTATCGTCACATGTCTGGCGTCAGGATCACAATGGCTTTTCGCATCAGGATCCGGGTTTTATCGATCATGTGGTGAATAAAAAAGCCGAAGTGGTTCGCGTCTATCTTCCACCTGATGCCAATACGCTGTTATCTGTTACTGATCACTGCCTGCGCAGCCGGAATTATGTCAATGTGGTGGTCGCCGGAAAGCAGGCCTCGCCACAATGGCTGGATATGGAATCTGCTGTTAAACATTGCACGGCAGGCATCGGTGTCTGGGAATGGGCGAGCAATGATAACGGCCAGACACCAGATCTGGTCATGGCCTGTTGTGGTGATGTGCCGACCATGGAAACGCTGGCGGCAGTGAAATTACTGAATATGTTTGTACCGGAGTTGAAAGTCAGGGTGATAAATGTGGTGGATTTAATGAAACTGCAATCGCCCAGCGAACATCCACACGGGCTGGAGGAAGATGCATTCGATGATTTATTTACCCGGGATAAACCGATTATCTTTGCCTATCATGGTTATCCGATGTTGATTCATCGGCTGACCTATCGCCGCACCAATCATAAAAACCTGCATGTCCATGGATTCAAGGAAGAGGGGACAACTACCACGCCATTTGATATGGCTGTTATCAATGGTCTGGATCGTTTTCATCTGATGGAAAACGCCGTCAAACATTTAGCCGATTTACCCACCGACAAGGTGTCGGAAATCGAATTATTTATTCAGCAGAAGCTTGCCGAACATGATGAGTATATTCGGGAACATGGCCAGGATTTACCGGAAATTCGTGATTGGCAATGGAATAATTAGATTGGGTTTGACGATTTGCCCCTCCAGTGTTGGAGGGGCATCAGGACTGGCTTCAGCTGTTATTGATGTAACTGATCGGCAGCAAATAACGTATTTTCAAGCAAGGTCGCCACTGTCATAGGACCGACACCACCCGGAACAGGTGTAATCCAGGCCGCTTTTTCGCTGGCTTTATCAAATTCCACGTCGCCGGTTAACTTACCGTTTTCCAGACGGTTAATACCGACATCAATCACAACAGCACCTTCACGGACCCAGTCACCTGGAATAAAGCCCGGCTTGCCTACTGCCACCACTAAAACTTCTGCACGGCGAACATGTGATTCCAGATCTTTGGTCATGCGATGACAAACGGTAGTAGTGCATCCGGCCAGTAACAATTCGAGTCCCATTGGACGACCTACTATATTAGAGGCTCCCACAACGACTGCTTCTTTACCCCTAAGATCAATACCAACAGCTTGCATCATGGTTATTACGCCTTTCGGTGTGCAGGGGCGCAACTGAGGATTACGTTGGGCCAAACGGCCGATGTTATATGGATGAAAGCCATCCACATCTTTATTGGGCGCTATATGTTCAATAACAGCATCTGAATTGATATGTGGGGGCAGGGGGAGTTGAACGAGGATACCATCGATTTCATCATCCTGATTGAGCTGGGTAATGAGGTCAAGCAGCTCTTGTTCGCTGGTGGTTTCAGGCAAATCAAATGATTCGGATTTGAAACCTACCTCTTCACAGCTGCGACGTTTGCTGCCAACGTAAACTTGTGAGGCAGGGTTATCGCCAATTAATACAACAGCCAGTCCAGGCCGACGTTTACCGGTGGCGAGGCGCATTTGGGTTGCCGCTTTGATTTTCTGTTTTAGCTCGGCAGCAATTGTTTTTCCGTCGATGATTTGAGCAGTCATTCTGTGGGTTCCGGCCTTTCAAAAGCGGCTATGATCGCACGTTGCGTCAGCCACAGCAAAAAATATAAATGTGTTGTTGACTCACTATCGGCATCAGCGTATTATTTCGCCTTCTTCGAGGATGTCTGTCCTTGGAAATGTCGGGGCATAGCGCAGTCTGGTAGCGCATC
>DEXE01000007.1:148334-332807 GCA_002363955.1 Methylophaga sp. UBA3192 | reverse complement strand
AGCGCATCTGGTTTGGGACCAGAGGGTCGGGAGTTCGAATCTCTCTGCCCCGACCACTTTATTGACTGCTTCAGCCTCACTTAGTTACTAATGCGCCCGTAGCTCATCTGGATAGAGCATCGGCCTTCTAAGCCGAGGGTAGCAGGTTCGAGTCCTGCCGGGCGTACCATCTTTTGTTTCCCTTTATGTTGTGGCCAAACTTTCATGTTGATTTTTAAGCCCTGTTGGTGCTAACTTTCACGTGACCAAGGATGGCATATCTGAATTTCTCAAACTTAACAGTGAACTCAGCAACGTGAATAAAAATACCCTGCTCGTAACTGGCGGCGCCGGTTTCATAGGATCTGCATTAATTCGTCAATTAATTACCGAAACCGACTTCACCGTTATCAACATCGACAAACTGACCTACGCAGGCAATCTTGAATCGTTGACTGAGATTGATGCTTCACCGAATTATCATTTCGAACAAGCTGATATTTGTGACGCTGAAGCTATGGATCGGATATTCACGCAATATCAACCCAGTGCCATTATGCATCTTGCAGCGGAGTCGCATGTGGATCGGTCGATTGATGGCCCCGCAGATTTTGTGCAAACCAATGTGGTTGGTACTTATGTCTTGCTTGAAGCGGCCAGAAAATACTGGAAATCTTTATCCGCAGCAGATGCCGATAAATTCCGTTTTCACCATATTTCTACCGATGAAGTGTATGGCACTTTAGGCGAAACCGGATTATTTACTGAAACCACCCCTTATCAACCCAACTCACCATACTCAGCAACCAAAGCGGGAAGTGATCATTTGGTTCGCGCCTGGCACCATACCTATGGTTTACCGGTGTTAATGACCAATTGTTCCAATAATTATGGACCTTACCAATTCCCGGAAAAACTGATCCCGGTAGTGATTAATAATGCGTTGGCCGGTAAACCATTGCCCATTTACGGTAAAGGCGAAAATATTCGAGATTGGCTATATGTCGATGATCATGCCAGAGCCTTAAGGCTGGTGCTGGCTGAAGGTAATTTGTGTGAAAGCTATAATATCGGTGGATTTAACGAACATACCAATCTGGAAGTGGTGCAGCTAATCTGTAACATTCTTGATGAATTATTACCTGAGTCACCGCATAGACCGCACAAAAACTTAATCGAATTTGTGACAGATCGCCCCGGACATGATGCCCGATACGCTATTGATGCCAGCAAAATTGAACGTGAGCTGGGCTGGAAACCTCTGGAAACCTTTGCCACAGGGTTACGCAAAACAGTTCAGTGGTATCTGGATAATCGTCAATGGTGTGAAAATGTGATGGATGGCAGTTATCAGCAACAAAGACTTGGATTGGGAGACAATAAATGAGTCGTAAGGGAATCGTACTCGCAGGTGGAAGTGGCACACGCCTCTATCCGGTAACCCAATCTATCTGCAAGCAGCTATTGCCCGTTTATGATAAACCGATGATTTATTATCCGCTGGCCACCATGATGCTGGCGGGCATGCGGGATATCTGTATTATTTCAACTCCTCAGGACACGCCACGCCTTGAGCAATTGCTTGGTGATGGCAGCAAATGGGGGATGAATCTGCAATATATTGTGCAGGACAAACCGGAAGGGATCGCACAGGCCTTTACCTTAGCGGCTGATTTTATTGGGAATGATGATTGCGCTTTGGTGCTGGGCGATAATGTTTATTATGGTCATGATTTGGCCGATATGATGCAGGAAGCGGATAATAACAAAGAGGGTGCGACGGTTTTTGCCTATCCTGTCAGCGACCCCGAACGTTATGGTGTGGTGGCGTTTGATGAAAACGGAAAAGCACTGAGTATCGAGGAAAAACCGTTAAAGCCCAAATCACGTTATGCGATTACCGGCCTGTATTTCTATGACAATCAGGTGGTGGAAATTGCTCGTAATCTTAAACCTTCCGCGCGTGGCGAACTTGAGATTACCGATGTCAATCAGGTGTATTTAAATAGCAGTAAGCTGAACGTTCAGGTGATGGGGCGAGGTATGGCCTGGCTGGATACGGGTACACATGACTCCTTGCTGGATGCATCGATGTTTATTCAAACACTGGAACAACGCCAAGGGTTAAAAGTTATGTGTCCAGAAGAAATTGCTTATCGTATGGGCTATATCACTAAGGACCAACTGGAACTATTGGCACAACCCTTGCTCAAAAGCGGTTATGGACAATATCTTTTGAATCTTCTTAATGAGACCATTTATTAATGCAGATTTTTGACACTAATATTCCAGATGTGAAATTGCTGAAACCCAAGAAATTTGGTGATGCAAGAGGTTTTTTTCTGGAAAGTTATAATAAAAAAGTGTTTGATGAATTATTAGGAATGAAGATTGATTTTGTGCAAGATAATCATTCAAGATCTGCTAAGGGCGTGTTGAGAGGTTTACATTATCAAATCAGGCAGCCTCAAGGAAAACTGGTAAGAGTAACCGCTGGTGAAGTGTTTGATGTTGCGGTTGATATGCGTCGGGATTCACCAACTTTTGGTCAATGGGCAGGCACGATACTGACAGCTGATGGTCAGGAGCAATTCTGGGTTCCTGAAGGTTTTGCGCATGGTTTTCTTGTGCTGAGTGAGACAGCTGATTTTTTGTATAAAACAACCAATTACTATGCTCCTGAGTATGATCGTTCAGTGTTGTGGAATGATAAGAATATTGGCATTGAATGGCCGATATCAGATATTCTGCAGCCAACTCTCTCGGATAAAGATCAAAAAGCGGTTGAATTCATGCAGGCAGACTATTTTTAGATGAAAATATTACTCATCGCATCCCATGGCCAGGTTGGCTTTCAGTTGCAGCGAAGCCTTGCTTGTCTTGGTAAAGTGATTGCAACGAACAGGACAAGTTTAGATTTAACGGACGTTGATAAAGTCATGGATTTTATCCGGCAACTAAAGCCGGATTTAATTGTGAATGCAGGCGCTTATACGGCGGTTGATAAAGCTGAGACAGAGCAAGCGCTGGCACATCAGGTGAATGCCATTGCACCGGGTGTTCTGGCCAAGCTGGCCAAAGAACTTGATATTCCACTCATCCATTACTCAACTGACTATGTTTTCGATGGTCATAAAGTTGGTGCCTGGAATGAACAAGACAAACCGGCCCCTTTGAATTATTACGGCCAATCAAAACTGGAAGGTGAGCAAGCGGTAAGTGATACTGGTTGCAAATACTTAATCTTCAGAGTGAGCTGGGTTTATGACCGGCGCGGGAAAAACTTTGTCAATACTATGCTCCGGCTGGCTAAAGAAAAAGATGAATTAAATATTGTTGATGATCAGGTTGGCGCACCGACCTGGAGTCGACATATTGCTGATGCGACAGCGCAGATTATTCTGCAATCCAAACTGATACCGGATTTTTGGGAAAGGCATTCAGGCATTTTTCACATGAGTGCTGCAGGCAAAACGAGTTGGAAGGAATTTGCTGATAAAATTTTCGAATTAGCGGCTCATGAGGGTATGAGGGTTCCTGTGGTTCATGCAATTCCTACATCTGCCTATCCAACCAAAGCAGAAAGACTGCTGAACTCCTGTATGGACAACTCTAAATTAGTTAATACCTTTGGAGTGCAGCTGCCCGATTGGCAGCTAAGCCTGCAATGGGTGATGAGAACCGACGAGCGTTCTAATTAATTGTTTTCATCACGCTGAATTTTAGGATTGGAAGATGTTTAAAAACCAGTTCAACCGACTGATGCAATGGTTTTTGAATCGTCCACGAACAACCAAACGTATTCTCAGTATCATCATTGACTATGTGGTGGTGATATTTGCTCTTTGGTCATCTTATTCACTGCGGTTAAGTACTTTTTATATTCCCCCATCAAGCCAGTGGTGGCTATTTATTGTTGCGCCACTGATAGCGATCCCCATTTTTATCAAACTCGGTTTATATCGTGCAATTGTTCGTTATATCGGCCTGGATGTAATGTGGACAATTTGTAAAGCTATTGCTTTATTCACGTTAATTTTTGCAACTATTGTCGTTTTGGCAGGAAGTGCTGCCGGTCTGGTTCCCAGAACGGTCTATATCATTAATGCGCTAATGTTATTTGTCATAATCGGCGGTTTAAGAGTATATGCCCGCTGGTTATTTGCTAATCGTAACGCTTCCTTAAGTAGTGCCATGGAGCGATATGTTCCCCCGGTATTGATTTATGGCGCAGGACAGGCCGGGGCCCAACTTTCAGCGTTGTTAAGGATGGGCCGCCAGTTGCGTCCAGTAGCGTTTATTGATGATGATGCAACTTTATATAAACAACAGATAAATGGTCTTAATGTCTATCGACCACGAGATTTGATTAAATTAATCGAGCGCTTCAAAGTTCGCGAGATTTTGCTGGCCATGCCATCCGCCTCCCGAAGCCGCCGTAGTGAAATTCTGAATTCACTCGAAGATTTACCTGTTCATATTCGTACATTGCCTGATTTAACCGATATTGCCGAAGGCAAACTGGAAGTTTCAGATATTCAGGAGGTTGATATTGCGGATTTGCTTGGCAGAGAGGCTGTCGAAGCCGATCCGCAGTTATTAACAGCCAATCTCAGTCGTAAATGTGTAATGGTTACCGGAGCAGGTGGTTCCATTGGATCTGAATTGTCACGGCAAATCATCAAGCTTAAACCCAGCAGATTGTTATTGTTTGAAATCAGTGAATTCGCTTTGTATCAAATCGAACAGGAGCTTATCAATCTGGAAAGTGGTGTGGAAGTCATTGCTTTAATTGGATCTGTGGTGGACCGTGCACGATTGACATCAATCTGTCAGTATTTTTCGGTACAAACTATTTACCATGCAGCAGCGTATAAACATGTGCCAATGGTCGAAAAAAACGTGGGCGAAGGCATACGTAACAATGTTTTCGGTACATTGCATTGCGCTCAGGCTGCCATTGCAGCAAAAGTTGAAACGTTTGTGTTAATTTCAACAGATAAAGCTGTTCGACCTACCAATACCATGGGAGCCAGTAAACGCATGGCAGAACTGGTTTTACAGGCTTTAGCACAGACCTCGGATACCCGTTTTACCATGGTAAGATTTGGTAACGTGCTGGGTTCTTCCGGTTCAGTTGTGCCATTATTTCGGGAGCAGATAGCCAAGGGGGGGCCAGTCACGGTAACCGATCCACAAATTATCCGTTATTTTATGACAATACCTGAAGCTGCTGAGCTGGTGATACAGGCCGGTGCGATGGGGCAGGGTGGTGATGTCTTTGTACTCGATATGGGGTCGGCCGTAAAAATTGTGGATCTGGCAACACGGATGATTCATCTCAGCGGTTTCAGTGTTAAAAATGCTGAAAATCCAGATGGTGATATTGAAATTACCTATACCGGTCTGCGGCCCGGCGAAAAATTATTCGAAGAATTATTAATCGGTGAAAACGTCAGCCAGACAGCACACCAAAAAATCATGAGGGCCGAAGAAAGCGTCATTCCCTGGGACGATTTACAATTGATACTCACGGATTTACAACATGCAGTAAGTGGTTCAGATTATGAACAAATCAGGACTATTCTCAGTGAATATGTCGATGGGTTTATGCCGCAATGCGGCATTGAAGATTGGCTGAGTCAAAAAGTGGTTAGTCCGATTAATGGAAACTGAAGTGTAACTTTTAAGAGACAGATTATGGAAAAAACACTCAATATTGCAGTTGCTGGAACCGGGTATGTTGGCTTATCCCTTGCAGTTTTGCTCGCACAACATCACCAGGTTACCGCATTGGATATTGTCGCTGAAAAAGTCGATCTGATTAATGCCAGAAAATCACCGATAGTGGATAAAGAAATTGAAGACTTTCTAACCAATAAACCATTAAATTTAACGGCAACAACTGACAAAAAACAAGCCTATGAAAAAGCCGATTTCATCATTATTGCTACCCCAACCGATTACGATACAGTCACCAATACCTTTAATACCAACTCGGTCGAAGCTGTAATAAAAGATGTTTTGGATATTAATCCTGCTGCAGTGATGATTATCAAATCCACGATCCCGGTTGGCTATACCCAAACCGTTCGAGCAAAATTTGGCAGTGACAAAATATTCTTTTCGCCTGAGTTTTTACGTGAAGGCAAAGCGTTGTATGACAATCTCTATCCTTCACGCATTGTTGTGGGTGAGCGTAGTGATCGTGCTCGTTTATTTGCCGATTTGTTATTAGAAGGCGCAGTGAAAAAAGATGTGCCGGTATTATTTACCGACCCGACTGAAGCCGAAGCGATTAAATTATTTTCCAATACTTATCTGGCGATGCGAGTAGCGTATTTTAACGAACTCGACAGCTATGCTGAAACACATAATCTGAATAGCCGGCAAATCATTGAAGGTGTTGGTTTGGATCCACGCATTGGCGACCACTACAATAATCCATCCTTTGGCTATGGCGGTTATTGCCTGCCAAAAGATACCAAGCAATTACTGGCTAACTATGACACGGTACCGAATAGTCTGATTCGGGCTATTGTGGATGCCAATACCACCCGAAAAGATTTTATTGCAGATCAGATTATTAAGAAAAATCCTGCTGTCGTTGGGATTTACCGGTTGGTAATGAAGCAAGGATCGGATAACTTCAGAGCATCCGCCATACAAGGCATTATGAAGCGCATTAAAGCCAAAGGTATTGAAGTTATTGTTTATGAGCCGGTGCTTGAAGAAGCCGAGTTTTTCCGTTCCAAAGTGGTAAATGATCTGGCAGCCTTCAAACAGCTGTCTTCATTAATCATCGCGAATCGCATTACAGACGATATTCAGGATGTAAAAGACAAAATTTATACCCGTGATTTGTTTGGCCAGGATTAATTTGTTTTAGCATGAAGTAATCTACAGTAAATACGTTTTCTTGAGAATGGAAGGGCATTATTTATAAGATTGCTGATGTATAATCTCTGTTTGCGTATTTGGAGGAAAGCCATCAGTGTGTGGAATAGTCGGTGGTATTGCTGAGCGGAATGTAGCCCCAATTTTAATGGAAGGACTTCGCCGGCTAGAGTATCGAGGTTATGACTCATCCGGTATTGCACTAATGGATGCTGATGCCAATATCCATCGTGTCAGATCGCTTGGTAAAATCAAGCAACTTGAAGCCAAGATTGATACAGAAAACAGCAGTTTTTCAGGTCAAATGGGCATAGCACACACTCGCTGGGCAACACACGGCATCCCTTCTGAAAATAATGCACATCCGCATATATGCAATCATCGTGTTGCAGTTGTTCATAACGGTATTATTGAAAATTATCAGGTTTTAAAGCAGCAACAGGTTAATCAAGGCTATCGTTTTACCTCTGAAACAGATACCGAAGTTGTTGCGCATTCAATTTACCAATATTTATATGGTGAGGCCTCACCATCGGCCAAACGCACTAATCTGTCTCTGTTTGATGCAGTAGTCGAAGCCATTCAAGACTTTGAAGGTGCTTATGCGTTAGGTGTGATTGCCACCGATGAACCAAATACCCTGATAGCCGCCCGTAAAGGCAGCCCATTAGTGATTGGTATCGGTATTGGCGAACACTTTATTGCTTCAGATGTATCGGCTTTACTACCAGTGACCCAGAACTTTATTTTTCTGGAAGATGGTGACGTTGCCAAACTGACACGGGAAAGCATTGAAATATATAGCTCTGTGACCGGTGAGAAAGTTGAACGCCCTATCAAACAATCTTCATTAAATATTACCGCGGTTGAGCTGGGTGAACACCGTCACTACATGCACAAAGAGATATTTGAACAGCCTCAAGCAGTTATCGATACTTTGGAAGGGCGAGTCACTCAGGATCAAGTGCTTGTGTCCACTTTTGGCCCTGGTGCTGAATCCATTTTCAAAAGTATTGAACGAATTCATATTATTGCCTGTGGTACCAGTTATCACGCTGGCATGGTAGCAAAATACTGGGTGGAAGATATTGTGCGACTGCCTTGCCAGGTTGAAGTAGCCAGTGAATTTCGCTACCGGAATCCAGTGATAGAGGACAATACCTTATTTGTCACAATCAGTCAGTCGGGGGAAACTGCCGATACATTGGCAGCCCTTCAGCAGATTAAAGCCCATGGGGCAGAAAGCCCAGAAGCTTTTGCCTTAAAAAATATTCCAACATTATCCATCTGCAATGTCGCCGAAAGCAGCCTGACCCGTGAGGCTGACCTCTGTTACCTTACCCACGCAGGTCCTGAAATCGGTGTCGCATCAACCAAATCGTTTACCACGCAGTTAGTAGCATTAGCTTTATTGTTAACGTGTATTGGTAAAGTCAAAAAACGCATTACCCGTGAGCGGGAAAAACATATCACCCAAGGTCTGCAAAAGCTACCTAATCTTATTCAGAATGCCTTAATGCATGAACAGGAAATTCAGGATATTGCCCAGGACTTTGCAGATAAACAGCACGCGCTATTTTTGGGAAGGGGAACGATGTACCCGATTGCACTTGAAGGCGCTTTAAAACTCAAGGAAATCAGTTATATTCATGCTGAAGCCTATCCAGCAGGCGAGCTGAAACATGGCCCATTAGCCTTAATTGATGAAAATATGCCGGTGATTGCCATCGCGCCGTTGGATGATTTGCTGGAAAAGCTCAAATCCAATCTCCAGGAAGTCAAAGCGCGTGGTGGACAGATGATTGTATTCGAAGATGAACGCTCGGATATCAGCTCTGAATCAGGCTTTAAGGTCGTGAAAGCCACTACTAATGTTGGTCGTATCACCGCTCCAATAACTTACAACATTTTACTTCAGCTTCTTAGCTACCATGTTGCACTGATAAAAGGGACAGATGTTGATCAACCTCGGAATCTGGCGAAATCGGTTACGGTTGAATGAAGTATCCTGTAATTACAATTAAAATTAAGTAGAGATTTAAATGAACAAAGTTGCGTTAATAACTGGTATCACCGGCCAGGATGGGGCCTATCTGGCAGAGTTATTATTAGAAAAAGGTTATGAAGTGCATGGTATCAAACGCCGTGCTTCACTGTTTAATACAGATCGCGTTGATCATCTTTATCAGGATCCGCATGTCGATAATAAAAATTTCATTTTGCACTACGGTGATTTGACTGACTCTACCAATCTGATTCGAATTATCCAGCAGGTTCGGCCTGATGAAATCTATAACCTTGCCGCAATGAGTCATGTGGCTGTCAGTTTTGAAACTCCAGAATATACTGCAAATGCTGATGGAATTGGCACATTAAGGATTCTGGAAGCAATTCGTATTCTTGGTCTGGAAAAAAAAACCAAGTTCTATCAGGCTTCAACTTCAGAGCTTTATGGTTTGGTACAGGAAACTCCACAGAAAGAAACAACACCATTTTATCCACGTAGTCCTTATGCTGTTGCCAAATTATATGGCTACTGGATTACGGTGAATTATCGCGAAGCGTATGGCATCTATGCCTGTAATGGCATTTTGTTTAATCATGAAAGCCCAATCCGTGGCGAAACTTTTGTAACTCGCAAAATTACCAGAGCATTAGCTCGCATTAAATTAGGCTTACAAGATTGTCTTTATCTGGGCAACCTTGATGCACTCCGTGACTGGGGACATGCCAAGGATTATGTTGAGATGCAGTGGTTAATGCTGCAGCAGGATCAGCCAGAAGACTTTGTCATCGCAACAGGTGTGCAATACAGTGTTCGTGATTTTGTTAACACTGCTGCAAAAGAACTGGAAATAACCATTCGCTGGGAAGGTAAAGGCGTTGATGAAAAAGGGTATGACGCTGAAGGCAAATGTATTGTCCAGGTGGACCCACGTTATTTCCGTCCCACAGAAGTCGAAACTTTATTAGGTGACCCGACTAAAGCAAAAGAAAAACTTGGCTGGATACCCAAAATCAGTTTTGAAGAACTCGTAACAGAAATGGTACTTGAAGATTACAAATCTGCAGAACGTGATGAGTTAGTTAAAAAACATGGTTTTACCGCTTACGACTACCATGAATAAAACAGACAAAATATATATTGCAGGTCACCGTGGCTTAGTCGGATCAGCGCTGGTTGAAAACTTGGAAGGTAAGGGGTTTACTACCTTGCTTAAAAGAACACATGACGAATTGGATTTGACCGATGAAAATGCTGTAGCCGAGTTCTTCAAGGTTGAAAAACCAGATTATGTTTTTCTTGCGGCAGCAAAAGTTGGTGGTATTCATGCCAACAATATATATCCAGCTGAATTTATTCGTGAGAACTTGGCCATTCAGAATAATGTGATACATCATGCGTATCTGAATAATGTAAAACGTTTATTGTTTTTGGGGTCGAGTTGCATCTATCCTAAAAATGCACCACAACCACTTAAAGAAGAGTATCTCCTTACAGGCCCCTTAGAAGAAACTAACCGCCCGTATGCACTTGCTAAAATTGCCGGAATTGAAATGTGTTGGAGCTACAACCGACAATATGGCACACAGTTCCTGGCAGCAATGCCGACCAATCTTTATGGCCCCAGTGATAATTATGATCTTAGTAACTCTCACGTACTACCAGCTTTAATCCGTAAATTTCATCTCGCAAAGTTAGCAGGAAAAGGGGATGAAAAGGGCATCTTGGCTGATGAAAAAATGCATGGCCAAATTTCTGAACCTCTCAGGACAAACCTTCTTCAATCTTGTAAAACGAATCATACCCCCGAGGTTACGGTTTGGGGGACAGGCAATCCCAGACGAGAGTTCATGTACAGCGGGGATATGGTTGATGCCTGTGTGTATTTAATGAATCTGCCAGAGGATCAATTCGTTTCACTAACAGCAGCCGGCCGAAACAATGGATTAGCACCCGTTGTAAATATTGGTGTGGGAGAAGATGTTACGATTTCTCAGCTAGCTTTGTTGATTAAGAAAGTGGCTGGTTTTAATGGGAAACTTGCTTTTGATACAACCAAACCAGATGGTACATCACAAAAGCTTATGTCTGTAGAGCGATTAAATCAGCTTGGTTGGAAAAAAAATGCCAATTTAGAACAGCATTTATCACAGTTATACCAAGATTATCAGACCAGACATACTGAATTTGAAGGTGAACTTTGAGCGCCAGCCCATCCAAACCCAAACTCCAGGCTAAACTCAAATTTCGCGATATCAACAAAGTATGGGATTTGTTGCCGGAAAAAAAGAAACCCAGAGCTATTGGATTACTTTTGTTGATGGTGATTGGAATGCTCCTTGAAATGATTGGTGTCGGCCTGATCCTGCCAATCATGGCAGTTATTGCTGATCCGGATGCAGCCTCACAATACCCGATTGTAAAATCAACCCTTCAGAGTTTTGGCAATCCATCACATAAAACATTGATGATTGCTGCAATGTTGTTTCTGCTTGTGATTTATATATTAAAAAATACCTATCTGACTTTTCTGGCATGGAGGCAATCCCGGTTTGTCTTTGAAACGCAAGCAGATATGGCAAAGGATTTATTTAGCCGCTATCTGTATCAGCCCTACACATTTCATTTGCAACGCAACTCTGCAGATTTAATAAATAACCTTCAGGTGGAATTAAACTTGTTCATGAACTATATGCTCAACCCGGGCATGCTGTTGATTGCAGAATCTTTGGTTATTTTGGGGCTTTTAGGTTTATTGTTATATTTTGAGCCTATTGGGGCAATCACAGTGTTTTTGGTGTTTTTTATTGCTGGTGGTGTTTACCAGTGGCTAACCAAGCGAAGAATTATTTCCTGGGGTAAGCAAAGACAGCACCATGAAGCCTTACGTATGAAACACGCACAGCAGGGCATTGGCGCTATAAAGGATGTCAAGGTGTACGGGAAAGAAGCGTTCTTTTCAACGGAGTATGCCGGACATACCGAGCAAAGCCTTAAAATGCATCAGCGAAACTCGTTTGTACAAAATCTCACCCGACTATGGTTAGAGACTTTGCTAATAGCAGGGTTGAGTTTATTGTTTATTGGTATGGTGTATCAAGGAAAAACGGTTAGTGAGGTTGTACCGATTCTGGCTCTTTTTGGTGCCGTATCATTTAGATTAATGCCTTCTGTTAATCGTATTGTGTCATCAGTCAATTTATTGCGTTTCGGGACAGCAATTACCGATATTATTTACAGAGAATTTGAAACATCGGTCGCTGATAAATATCAACCTGAGACCAAACCATTAGTTTTTAAACAGAGTGTTTTTCTCGAAGAAATTGCCTATAGCTATCCATTCGCAGATCGTAAGGCTCTGAGTAATATCACTATAAACATTGAAAAAGGACAAATGGTCGGCTTTATCGGTGAAAGTGGCTCGGGTAAAAGTACACTCATTGATATCATTATGGGTGTACTTATGCCTGATGAAGGGCAAATAAAAGTTGATGCTCAGCCAATTACAATTGATAACCTACGATCATGGCAAGGTATGATTGGTTATGTACCCCAATCTATTTACTTAACTGACGATACTTTAAGACGCAATATTGCTTTTGGAATTAAAGATGATGAAATCAATGATGCTTCAGTTATAAGAGCGCTTAAAGCAGCACAGTTAGAGTCATTAATAGATGAACTTCCTGAGGGTATAGAAACTTTATTAGGTGAACGAGGGGTAAGGCTGTCTGGCGGACAACGACAGCGTATTGGTATTGCAAGAGCGCTTTATCATGATCCCGAGATACTCATACTTGACGAGGCAACGAGTGCACTTGATATGGAAACTGAGATAGATGTTATGAATGCTGTCAGTCGTCTTCATGGTGAAAAAACTATCCTAATCATTGCTCATCGCCACTCCACTCTCCAGAATGCTGACCAAGTCTTTTCGATGAATCAAGGAAGGCTTATTTCAACGAGTTTGGGTTCAGGAAATTAATATGATTTATGTTATTGGCGATAGTCACACGCGCAGTTTTGCGAATAACCATAATTTTTTCCCATTGTTTATTGGTCCAGGCAAAGAGATGTGTTTTATAAGCGATGCTCATCTTAATGAATTAAAAAAGAGAGTTAGTGCCGCCCTTAAGAATCTGGAAGATAATGCCCCAGTTTTATTTGTACTTGGAGAGCCGGATACTCGTTACTATTTAGGCAAAGGGTGGACGCCTTGGGAGCCTGTAACCTCTGAAGAGATTGCTGAGCCTTTTGAACTCTTGAGTCGAAGTGCACAAAGGTATGGAGATTTTCTCACATGGGCCAAAAAAAATTTTAATATACAAATCCTTGTATTTAACATTACTCCTTCCGAACGAATTCAACAAAATAAATATGTAGACTGCTTTAATAAAAAATTAAGAATTATCTGTAGCAACAATAAAATACCTTTTATCGATATCATGGAAGATATTATGAATCATGATTCTATCAAATCTCAATTTATGGCAGATGTTGTTCATCTTGATTTAAGTGTTCAGCCTCTGATAGAAGAAAAAATTAAACAGGCTGGTTTTGAACTTGATGTTTCAGAGCATGTTTATCATAGAAACTCTAAAACGCTTCAGTCAGATTTTTTATATGATGAAAGGTTTTCGTGTTTTACATATCAACCAGATAGTAAGTCATCATTTAAGAAATTATTTTCGAAATTCAGAGGTTTACTGAAGTCGGTAAAAGGCAATGCAAATGCAAAGTTATGATTTTACGTGCTCACAAGATATTGATTCGGCAGTTAAAAACATGCGTAATTTTGGAATTACACATGTTCCTAACTTTATATCCGAAGGTGAACTTGGATTAATAAATACAGAATTCGAAAAAATTCTCATTAATCCATCGAAAGCTATTATTTCTCAAAGTGGCCATCCGATGAATCCTGATGGTCGAACCGCAAGATTTTCTCCATGGCACAATGATGCATTGACCGATTTCCCTGAGATTACAAAGCTGTTTCGTAATGACTTTTTGAAAAAAATCGCAGAAGCCTACTTTGCACCACATGAAATAGATTTTAATGATGAGGTTTTTGCAACGCACGAAAAACCAGCTGAAACTCCAATTCTTCCATGGCATTTTGACAGGATGCAGTCGATCAAATTTTGGTTTTACTTAACGGATACAACTAAAGAAAATGGTGCTTTTGAGTATTGCCCCAGCACACATTGGGAAGGGCATTATCGAGCGGGATTTCATCTCTCTCAAGGTTGTGGAGTAGAGGATATTCCGAATGATATTGATGAGTCGTTAATAAGAAACCCTGTATCACTTGAATTGAAAGCCGGGGATCTATTGATATTTGATTCCGATGGTTTCCATCGAGGTGGCATTGTTCAACCTGATCAAGAAAGACGCGTGCTCAGAGGACATACACACCCTAAAAATCTACGACGCTATAGTGACAAACCCTTATCAGCTGGCTGGTGGTTAAAATCATTCCTGAACATAAACAAATGGACAGGAAATGCCTCAAAAAGAATCCTTGGTGATCAAGTGCAGGATCACACCTTAAATCGTAAAAAACATAAAAATTAACTTCTAAATCAGGATATGTAGTTTTTGATAATGGATATAAAAATAATCGCAGAAATCGGCATTAATCACGATGGTGATGCCGATAAGGCAATGGATCTTATAAAAGCAGCCTCCAATGCTGGTGTATGGGGAGTCAAGTTTCAATATCGGAACCTTGAAAATGCCTATGCTGATGATGCGAAACAAATTGGCGATGAGATGTTGCTGACGGAAATTCGTCGGAATTACCTTTCACCAGATACTATATTGTCACTAACAGGACAGGGCAAACAGCTCGGGCTTGCAGTTGGGATTAGTTTCTTTGATACGCAGGATATGCTCGACTTTAATGATGATTTAGCGTCCTTTGACTTTTTCAAAGTGCCTTCAGTTGAATTATCAAATATTGAACTTGTTAATAGCATGTTGAGATTGGACAAGCCGGTTTATCTGTCGCTGGGTTGTCACAATGAAGCAGAGATCGATGATGCCATCAGTCAATTCAAGGGTGATAATTGGCTTGCCCTTCATTGCGTATCCAACTATCCGGTATCGCTGACAAATTCCCGTTTAGGCTATCTACAGCACATGGCGAATAAATGGCAACGTCCATTTGGCTACTCAAGCCATGACAATGACTGGGAAGTGACATTAATTGCAATGTCTATGGGAGCTACAGTTATCGAGCGGCATATAACCTTTGATAAAGATGCGAATGGGCTGGATCACACCACAAGTTCAACCCCGGACGAATTTTCTCGCATGGCGATGTTCGCAGACCATATCGGATTACTGATGGCGGGGAATGGTCCACGAGTTGCCAACCAAGGGGAACTCCTTAATTTGCAAAATCTTGGTCGTAGCTTTTATGCAAAACAGGCTATTAGCGCCGGGGAAATAATTAAACCAGAGCAGTTAGTTTTCCGCTCCCCCAGAGTTGGTCTGGGGCAAAATGAGATACAACCTTTTCTGAAACACCCTACAGTTCGGGAGGTAACGCCCGGGCAAGTATTAAGTCGTTCTGTTTTTGAAAAAACACCTCCAGTATCTGACACCGCTATAGATTTTGCACGTAGCCGGAAAATTGCCATTCCAGTTAGATTGCATGATTTGGCTGGCATTGAGCAAAAATTTCCGGTGGGTGCTTATGAGTTTCATTTATCCTATGGCGAAGTTCTATCTGAGGTAGATGCAAAACAATACAATGCTGATAATCGATACAGCATTCATTTGCCCGATTACATCAATTCTACTCAGCTGATGGACCCATTCTCGGCAGATGCATTACAAGCAGAGCAAAGCCAGAATATCCTCCAGCGAACAGTCGATTTAGCTGATGCACTACAGCAACATACAGGGCAGCATGTACCAATCGTAGGAAGCTTCTCTGTTGTGCATGAATCTATTGAACAGTTTTATCAGCAGCACTCGCAGTTAATAGAGGGGTTTCGAAAACAAGGCGTTTCCATTCTTCCCCAGTGGTTACCTCCCATCGCATGGTATTTTGGTGGTTCTGTCAAACTGGAAGCCGTAAATCAACCCAGAGACGTTGAGTTAATTGAACGGTACCAATTACCGATATGCATGGATGTTTGTCATTTATGTATGGGTGACAGTGTGTTTGATTTTGAAGCCACAGAGGTTATTAAAAGACTTTCAGGTTTTGTCCAGCATGTGCATATTGCAGATGCTGCCGGAATTGATGGTGAAGGACTTCATTTTGGTGAAGGGGACACAAAAAACATGCCGGCAATTAGCTCTGTAATGGATTTGGACTGTATGAAGGTCATTGAAGTCTGGCAAGGACATCTTGATGAAGGAGCCGGGTTTGCAAAGGCATTAAACAGATTAGCCGAGTTGTTTGATGATTAACTATAAGACAGCACTGATCATTGGGGCAACAGGACAGGATGGAGCGCATCTGGCTCAGCATCTATCGACTGCCGGATGGACAGTCTATTGTGGGTTTCGCAGAGGTTCAGCATCAAAAACCTGGCGATTACATCACCTGAATATTCTCGACAAGGTTAAGTTAGTCAATATCAATATTGATGAACCGTTTAACTTGAATGATGTTCTGAAATCTATTCAACCAGCACATATTTATCACTTTGCCGGCGAGAGTTTTGTTGCGGATTCTTTTATTCATCCCGTGACAACACTTCAGGCCAACACGTTAGGTACGCTGAATGTGCTGGAAGCTATCCGGCACACTGTGCCGGAAGCCAGATTGTTTTTTGCTTCAAGCTCTGAGGTGTTTGGTCCGGCTGCACCCAATACGTTACTTAGTGAGGAAAGCCAGCTTAAACCGGCGAATCCTTATGGTATATCCAAACTTACTGCTCAAGAGTTAGTTCGGATGTACCGCGAGACATACAATCTTCATGCTTCAGTTGGCATTTTATTCAATCATGAAGGGCCATTACGCGGACGAAATTTTGTAACGCGGAAAATTTCATTTAACCTGGCTAGATTAAAAATAGATAATGGTGACCCGATTGAATTAGGTGCATTATCCTCAGCGAGAGACTGGGGTGCAGCAGAAGATTACACTGCCGCCATGATGAGCTTGTTAGAACAAAAAGCAGCCGATGATTATGTATTTGCTACCGGTAAATTAACAACCGTTAGAGATTTCCTGCGTTTTTCTGCCATTGCAGCTGGATTTGACCCATTGTTTGAAGGTACGGGCGTCGATGAAGTTTGCGTGGATAAATCTTCAGGAATGCCTTTAGCTGTGGTATCAGAACGTTATTTCAGACCTTTCGATACTAGTGCAAGAGCCGGCAATGCTAAAAAATTACTAAACAAAATAAATTGGCAGGGTTCCAGATCGGTTGAAAAAATAGCAACTGAAATGGTATTCACTGATATTGACAGAAGAACAAAAGGAATCACCAATGTATGAACATTTGAAACAGGGGTTGGAAGGTTGTGTTTACACTGTATTCACTCCTTTTGATGAACAGGAAAATATTGATTATGAGTCTCTGGAACGATATCTGAATCATCTCTACATTGGTGGTGCCAGAAAGTTTTATGTAATGGCTTATAACTCACGTTATTCTCAGTTGAAACACTCAGAAATTATGGAATTGAATGAGTTTTGTATAAAACTGCTGAAGCGGCTTGATCCTGAAAACATTGTGGTGGTTGGTGATCCTATCCATTGCTCGACCAAAGAAAGTACTGAATTCGCTGTCCATGCAAAAGAAACCGGTGCCGATTTGATCTCATTGATTGTGCGAGAAAAGTATTTCAATGATGAACAGATCTTGGATCATTTTGCTGAAGTCGGCCGAAATTCAAATATGCCTATCCTGGTACATGAAATGCCATTTTTATCAGGTTATGACGGTACTCAAATGCATTGGCCGCATTCATTATTCAGAAAACTGCCCAGTATCCCTGAAATCGTGGCGTTGAAAGAAGATGCAAAAGATTTTGAAACTACTTGTCTGGCTCTGGAACTTGAGCCGCGCATACGGGTAGTGATTGCAGGACGTAAATCAACATTGATGCAATATAAGCCTTTTGGAGCTAAGTCCTATCTGAATGGGATTTCCATGCTCGATGCCCGTATTGGTGAAGCGTTTTGGCAAGCATGGAAAAATGATGATCAAAAAACAATCGATTTTATTCTGAATCAGCTGGAAGCACCGTTTTTTGACCAATGTGCCTCAAAATATGGTTGGCACAGAACAAACAAAGCGTTATTGCAGGCCGCTGGCTTTATGCATCGTCGTGATCGGATGCCTCTGAAACATTTGAACGATACCGAATATCAGGAAGTTGTCACCGTCCATAATCAAGTAGACAAAGCTATCCAGGACTTTTTCAGCTAATGGCTTATGTGGCATTTGTACCCGCTCGATCCGGCTCAAAACGATTACCCGGTAAAAATATAAAAATGCTGGCTGGCAAGCCTCTCGTGGTTCACACATTAGAGGCTTTTGTTAACGCGCAAAAGGTTGATAGGGTTATATTCTCGACTGATTCTCAAGAATATTGGGATATCGCTAATCGCTATATTAAAAGTGATAAATTGAAGCTTGATTATCGCGAACCGGAACAGGCGAGCGACAAAGTAAAGATTTTTGACTACCTGAAAGACGGTTATCAAAAGATATTCTCAGACCCGAATGATGTATTTTTGATGGGCTTACCTACCGTACCCTTACGTAACTCACAACACATTGACGAAGCAATCGAACTTTTTGAAGAAAAGGGTAAACCGGTTTTTTCTGCAACTGAATATGGATTCCCTATCTCATTTGCATTCTATGATGAGGGGGATCAGTGGACACCTGTTTTTGAACATAGTCCAATGTTGACAGGTAATACACGGAGTCAGGATCAAAAAATTGCTTACCATCCTAATGGTGCAATTTATGTCAGAAAAATCAAGGATTTTCAAAATTCAAAACTATTAACACTTTATCAAAACGCTGTGCCTTATCTGATGAGTCGCACGCATTCAGTGGATATTGATAATCCCATTGACTTTTTAGTCGCAGATGCGATTCTGGCAAGCGGGAACTAAAGTCTCGAATGACAGGAGAGGAAAAATTAACCGCTTTAATGACGGAGTTGTTTGATTGGATTGAACAGCAACAACCAGACTATCTGACTTATAAAAATAATTGTCTGCGTGGAGCATTTGAGCGTTATTTTTATTTTGAAGCTATGGCTAGGCCATATAGCTTACTACCCTTACTCAAGTTCACAAAACCATGGCGTAATTCAGCCAAAGAGTCGGATTTAACCAAAACATTCGATCGGTATTGGGAAAATTCGTCCGAAATTTCGCTTACCAAAAGGCTGTTTACAACCTCTTTACCTTGGTTACGTTTAGGCAGAGATTATTATCGCTCTATCATTTCAAACGTCTTATCTGCCAAATCAGTTAGCAGTACTGAAAAACGACCTATTGGTTTTTTTGCCATAAATTGCCGATTTGTTGATTTCTTCCAACCTTTGGTATCTGAATTTAAATCAACTACATGTCTTTTTTTCTCATCACATCCCATGTTGATTTCTGGAAAAGTAAAAGAACAAGGAGCATGTCCAGCGTTATTGCCAATGCCGAAAGGTTTTTCTTCTGGATTGGGCATATCAGTTTGGAACCCATTGTTTCCTGTTTATCTTCGTTTATGCATGTTTTATCAGCAGGCTTATATAGCGCTGCAACAGGAACGTCCAGAAGTACTTTTATTTGCTGAGGGAACCTCACATTATGATGAGTTAATGGCGAGAGCAGCAAAGCAACTTGAGATTCCAACTATCCGAATTCAGAGTGGGCGCGCAGGGGTGTTACATAGTGGTTATCGAAATATGTGCTTTGATGTGATGCTATGCTGGAGCAATGATTTTGTTGAACGTTACCAGAGTGTGTCGCCAAAACCAGCTTATCATGAGATTGGTAGTCCTTTGCTGGATGAATTTCATCGGCTAAATGAACGAAGAGTAACCACCACAAAACCGAATAGGGTTGTTATATATACTCAGCCCGTGAGTAAACATATTAGTGAGCAGGATTATCTGTTGCTTGTTAAATTTGCAGAAGACTTGCTAAAACGTGATGAAAGAATAGATATCATTGTAAGAAAACATCCTGTTGATAAACATCCTGGCTTTGATGACTTACAGCAAAAGTATCCGCATAGAATTAGTCCGATGAATGCACCGGAGTTTTCGTTAGCTGCAACATTGATAAATACCCAGAGTGCAGTGGGCTTTTTTTCTACAACATTGTCCGAGGCTGCTGCATGTGGTGTTATTCCAGTTATTTTACAACTGGATAAGTCACACAGCGTATATCCCTTTCCAGAAAAACACGGTGCAGCAATTGTTGTTGACTCGGCAGAAGCAGCCATTGATAAGGTATTGCAAATTCAGCAACAGCCTGAACAATTTGATTCAGTTAGACAGAAAATGCAGATATTTTCACAACGATTCCTTGGACCAAACGATGGTCAGTCCATGCAAAGATTAGTAGGTGTAATCAATCAATACATTGATGGTAAAGCCTATGAATAAAGAAACGACATTCGCCCCAATAATATTGTTTGTTTACAACCGACCAGAACATACTCGTAGAACTGTAACTTCGTTATTAAAAAATCCTCAAGCCGAAATGTCTGATTTATTTGTTTTTTCGGATGCAGCAAAGGACAAAAGTGTTGAAGAAACCGTTAGGCAGGTAAGAGAATATATTCGTCAAATTTCCGGTTTTAAAACCGTCACTATTTATGAGCGGGATAGCAACTGGGGTCTGGCAAATTCTGTCATTGATGGTGTAACTCGCATATGTAATGAGTTCGGTAAGGTTGTTGTATTGGAAGATGATTTGCAGGTTTCACCGCATTTTCTGGCGTATATGAATGCAGGGCTTGATAAGTATGAGCACGATGAACAAGTCATGCAGATAGCCGGTTATATGTTTCCTGTCGATATTCAATCTAACGAAGATGCTTTGTTTCTACCTCTGACATCCTCTTGGGGGTGGGCGACGTGGCAAAACTCATGGGAAAAATTTGATAAAACAGCTAGTAGTTTCAACACTATAAAAAATAATCCTGACCTGAAAAAGCAGTTTAATTTGGATGGACGCTACCCATACTTTAAAATGCTTGAAGCCCAAAAAAAGGCTAAGGTTGATTCATGGGCAATACGTTGGTACGTGAGTGTGTTTATAAAAAATGGGCTGGTACTGTACCCTAGAAAAAGTTTGGTTGAGAACTCAGGGTTTGATGGTAGCGGTGTAAATTGTGTGGTTAGCGGATTTGATGATACGCCTATTGACGCGACGTTTGAGGTAAAAACGTTTCCTGCTAATAGTGTGACTTCTCCCTTTTTTGATGAACTAATTAAAAAGCTTCCCAAACCAAAGTTCAGCATTAAAGCGTTTCTAAGTCGATTAATTAAGCCTTTCAAGGTATAAACATGCGTAAGCTTATAAAAAAAATATATCACTCTACCTGTAGTTGGATGTATCCACTATTTGGAAAAAAACCATGGAAGCTAGGTTATGTTCCTTACAAATTTTCATCTATCAATACTGCTATCAATGATCCACTTCTCGATATAACAAGATTGCCAGATGGGTATGGCTTTAGGCTTGATGAGAGGGTTGTTGAATATTTGTGGTTTTTCCAGTCTTTGCCAAATTCAGCAGGAAGAATCCTTGATGCCGGTTCGATCCTCAACTATTCGTTTCTTCTCGATCATAAAAAACTTCAGAATAAGAATTTATTTATATCAACCTTGGCACCAGAGCAGGATGCCTTCTGGAACAAAGGGGTTTCATATATCTATGAAGATTTGAGAAACACCTGTTTCAGAAATGATTATTTTGACTGGATCACCAGTCTTTCTACAATTGAACATATAGGCCTGGATAACACAATGCTGTATACCAGTGATGAAGCAAAGCGTGAAAGTGATGCAGAGGGTTATCTCGCTGCAATAAAAGAGTTTCATCGAATTCTTAAGCCAGGTGGAAAGTTATTTCTTAGTGTTCCATTCGGTGAGCATAAAGTGCGTGGTTGGTTTCAGATATTTAACGGTGAAATGGTGGATAGTATCAAGGCAACTTTCTCACCGACGGAAATAAAAGAAAACTACTTTCAGTATCATGAGAGCGGATGGGTTAATTCTTCACGTGAACTTGCCAGTGATGCCACTTATTTTGATATTCACACCGAAAAAGATTACGGCACTGACTATGCTGCCGCATCACGTGCAGTTGTATGTTTAGAACTTACAAAATAGCTTTCAAAGCTTTTATCAGAAAGCTTTTACAGTTTAGGGAATTCACTGGAGCAGCCAGTGTTGTGCTTTATCCCTCGGCAAAAATTATCAACATATCAGGAAAACCAGAATTAATTTCAATTGGTTCAAATAGCCATGTTCTGGGGGAGCTTTTGGTGTTTGCCCATGGAGGAAAAATTGTTGTTGGAGACGATTGTTATGTGGGAGAAGGTTGTAGGATTTGGTCCGCTGGCCGTATCTCCATCGGCAACAGGGTGTTAATTTCACATAATGTCAATATTTTTGATAACCATACCCATCCAATACGCGCCTCAGAAAGACATGAGCAATTCATGAATATTGCAAGCGTTGGTCATCCATCTTCAATAGACCTTGATGAGTCTCCGGTTATGATAGCTGATGATGTTTGGGTTGGTGCAATGGCAACAATCTTAAAGGGTGTAACCGTTGGTGAAGGTGCTATCGTCGGAGCTGGAGCCGTGGTGACTAAAGATGTGCCACCGTGGACTATTGTTGCTGGCAACCCAGCCAAAATAATCAGAGAGTTAGGACCCGATGAGCGATAAAACCTTTGTCTCCTGGGAGGCGGCAGTCTCATGGTTAATGAATCAACCGGATAAACAACAATTAGTTCGGGATTGTTATTATGATCCATCCGTCCAGCAAGCTGCGGAGAGATATTATAATAGCCCGGAGTGGCAAGCTATAAGCCGATATGTTCCAGATTCAAAAGGTTTTGCAATGGACCTTGGGGCAGGACGTGGGATAGCCAGTTATGCTTTAGCTCGTGATGGCTGGCAAGTAGCCGCGTTAGAACCAGATAGCAGCGAGCTTGTTGGAGCTGGCGCAATCAAAACGCTTGCTTTGGAGAACAACCTGCCTATATCTGTCTCTCAGGAATTTGGCGAGAGAATTAATTTTGATGCAAATACATTTGAGCTGGTTTTTGCCCGACAAGTATTGCACCATGCAAATGATCTTGAACAGTTATGTGCAGAATTATTCCGTGTCTTAAAGCCAGGAGGCAGTTTAATAGCCGTTAGAGACCATGTGATTTCATCAAAAAAAGATTTAGCTGCATTTTTTGATGTGCATCCATTACATTCATTATATGGTGGTGAGAATGCCTACACATCTCATGAGTATCTTGTCGCACTGAAAAAAGCTGGATTTAAGGTTAAACGCGTTCTCCGTTCTTTCGATAGTGTTATTAATTTCGCCCCTTACACAGAAGCATCGCTGAAAGCTCAAATTCAACAGAGGATCAGTAAAATACCATTGTTTGGCAAGCTATCACGCATCCTTAATATTGATATTCTTTATCGTAGTCTGCTTCGTTGTCTTTCGTTTGTAGATAGACGACCTGGCAGGTTATATTCATTTGTCTGCTTCAAGCCCGAGGAGCAGTAATGACTACAGTTTGGATTACAGGTGGGAAGGGATTTATAGGTCGCAATCTAGCCAAATTTATCGCGAAGAAAAATGCAACAGTTTACGGAATTGGACATGGGTTTTGGACGGATGATGACTTTAGAACCTGGGGATTTAGTCATTGGCTAAATGCTGAAATAGACTTTGCAGGAATGAATCAGCTGGTTTCTGATTTTGGTAAACCTGATATTATTTTTCATCTTGCTGGCGGTTCAGCTGTTGGTTCATCAATACAAAATCCTTACGAAGATTTTCAACGCACAGTAGATACCACCGCACGCCTTTTGGAGTGGGTGAGGCAGAGCTCTCCAGCGAGCCGAGTGGTAGGTGCATCCAGTGCTGCGGTATATGGTTCGGCATTCAACGGTCCCATCTTAGAGCAAGACATCGGTAAGCCTTTTTCACCCTATGGTTACCACAAATGGATGCTGGAGTCCTTATTCAGTTCTTATCGTGATAGTTTTGGTTTAGACCTTGCTGTTATCAGATTATTTTCTGTTTATGGAACGGGGTTGGAAAAACAGCTGTTGTGGGACTTATGCCAAAAAATTGAAAAGTCAGACTCAAATGCAATTACGTTAAATGGAACTGGGAGTGAAGTTCGAGACTGGATACATATTTCCGATGCCTCACAGTTACTTTGGTTATTGGCGAATAAATCATTAAATGAAATTACTGTGGTCAATGGTGGCACGGGGATAAGCACTTCTATAGCTGAAATTGCATCGCTGGTGTGTAGCCAGTGGGGACAAAATCATAGTGTTAAATTTAGCGGCATTTCTCGTAAGGGCGACCCTAAAAGTTTAGTTGCTGATATTTCGTTGGCTAATGAGTTGGGTTTCTCACCCAGGGTATTATTACAGCAAGGCATATCTGAAGTAGTGAGCTGGTACAAAGCGAGAAACTTGGCTTGAAACATCGTGTAGCCTTTACGCTAATCGGCGGACATGCGTGGATGGGGGGCTTAAACTATCAAGTGAATCTGATCAGTGCATTATTAGAATTTGAAAACCAGAGAGTCGAACCGATTTTATTTCTGGGTGATGATGTTGCAATAGATGTGCTGGAGAGGTTTAATGCACTTGATGGGCTGAAAATTGTTCATTCTAAGGTGTTTAATCGTTCCCACAAAAATCGGCGTCTTCTCAAAGCTATTGTGACTGGTTGTGATACTGATGCACTGGCAGTATTTAAGGTACATGAGATCGATGTGGTATTTGAGGCTGCTGATTTTTATGGCTGGCACTTTAATATACCAACAATTGCATGGATTCCAGATTTACAGCATCGTAAACTTAGGCAGTATTTTGGTTTTTTTGCATTCTGGAAAAGAGAGATCGGTTTTCGCATGCAAGTTTATGCGAAACGTCACATCATGCTTAGCAGTCTCGATGCAGCAAAGGACTTCCAACAGTTTTATAAATTACCGAATGAGCGCCTGCATGTGGTTAATTTCAGTGTGCCAGTTCGCCCGATAAAGTTTGATTTTGAAGTTTTATTAGCAAAATATAATCTACCCAGGCATTTTTTCTATTTACCCAACCAGTTCTGGCAGCATAAAAATCATGAGTGCGTCATAAAAGCCTTGGGTATTGCTAAACGTGAGGGCAAAGAGATTATCGTTGCGGTATCTGGTAATCATGAAGATTCACGTGATCCGGATTATTTTCCAAAGTTGTTATCACTTATTGCCGCGGAATCAGTCGAGGACAATTTTCGTGTCTTGGGAATGATCCCTTATGACGATGTTCAGGCTCTAATGTTAAGTGCTGCCGCACTTATTAATCCATCACGATTTGAAGGCTGGAGTACTACTGTTGAAGAGGCCAAATCACTTGGAGTCGAAATGCTTTTATCGGACATAAATGTTCATCGCGAACAAGCAGAACAAAATGCCCTTTTTTTTGAACAGGATAAGCCAGCACAGTTAGCAGAACAAATGATTACATTATCAAGTATTTCGATTGATAAACGTATCGAAGATATGAAACAAGCAGCTGAACGCTCAAGAACATTTATGTCGCTCTTTGCGATGAAATTCACAACTGTAGTTGAGGCAGCCGCCAAAAGTTTATGAAAATTTCAATTATCACTGTCTGTTTTAATAGTGCCAAAACCATCTCTGACACAATTCGTTCTGTAGCAAATCAGGAGTATCCTGATATAGAACATATTATCGTTGATGGTGGATCGACAGATGGCACGGTCAAACTTATTGACAATGCTTCTAGCATTGCTCGTTATGTTTCAGAGCCTGATAAGGGCATTTATGATGCAATGAATAAGGGTATCGCTATGGCCACTGGAGATGTTGTAGGAATTTTGAATGCTGATGATTTTTATACATCCATTCATGTTGTTTCCAGTATTGCAGAAGTGTTTAAAAACCCCACTATTGATGCCTGTTATGCAGATCTTGTTTATGTTGATCAAACCGATATCAATAAAGTTGTTCGTTATTGGAGATCTGAGGCGTTTATATCGGGTGCTTTTAAACGTGGCTGGATGCCGCCACATCCAACCTTCTTTTGTCGAAAGTCCGTCTATGAAGAAAATGGAAATTTTGATTTGAATTACAAAATTGCATCAGATGTAGAGTTACTTTTCAGATTTCTTGAGGTTAAGAAAATACGATTTATGTATCTACCTGAGCTGATAATAAAGATGCGTTTGGGAGGGACAACAAATAAAAATTTAAAAAATATCATTTTCCAAAATAAAGAAGTTTTGAGATTTCTTGACGACTATTATGGAAGAGTAAGCCGATTACATTTTTTCTATTGTAAAATTTCAAATCGTTTAAAACAATTTATTTTTAAGCCTAAAGATTAGATGATTGATTCAGAAATGAAGCAGGATTATGGATTATGGTTTGTGTATGTTATGCATTTATATGTCATGTTCAGGCCAAGCGAGATTATAGTCTTCAATACATTCTATCCCATTTATTTATTGGCTTTATTGGTAATCGCATTAAATGTAAAAAAATTACACTTATTGCTTTCAGATAGAGTACTAAATATTATCTTTATTTTAATATTTTCCTTGTTGCTTCTATCAGTTTTTAATTCATATGTACATGATTTTTATGATAGAAAATTGTTGTTCAATTGGCTTGCATGGCTTGTTGTGCTTGTTGCGGTAATTTTGTCTTATCAAGGCTCTAATAAAAATTATAAGGGTCTAGAGCTTTTGGCTAAATTAGTATTACTAATTCAGCTATGCATCTCAATTGTTCAGTTATTTAAGCCTGATTTTTTCTCTTTATTTTGGTCAAGTGTTAATACTATGGGGTTGGATAGAGATGTGAGAGTTAGTGGTTCTTTAGGAAATCCCATTCTCTTCTCATATATCGTCACTTATTTAGTGCTAATTGTTATAGCACGGACTGGCCCTTTAAAAAATATTTTTTGGGTGGTTTTGGGGTGTTTACTCATATTAATGTCCGGTTCAAGATCATTAATTCTGACGTATCCAATTATTATTGGAGCTTGGTTCTATTTGAGTGATAAAAGTTTATTAAAACGATTATTTTTTAGTTTCATTTGTGCTTCTGTTTTATTTTTATTTAGTTATTATATGTTGTTATCTCTAAAAGAAATATTTGTTTATTCAGCTGAATTGTTCGCTGTTTTTGAGTTTGAGTCCGGTGAAGAAAACTCAAAAGACTTAAGAACTTTTGGTTATAGAATAGATTTCTGGAATGCAGCATTATACGAATTCTTTTCAAGAGATTTTTTATCTGTAATTTTTGGAAAGTCAGGTCCATATCTTTCATCACCACATCATGATCTTATTTATATGCTTAGCCGGTATGGTGCTATTGGATTAATATCCTATCTTGCTTTGAATTTTTGGCTATTAGAGATCGCTCTCAAAAATAAATGTATTGTTGAGGGTCGCTTGCTCTATTTAACTATTCTGATGAGTTTGATTGTCGGTATGGCCAATACAATCGGGGTTGAGATGAGATTGGGAATATTTTCAGCTTTAGTCGCTGGTTTATTATTATCTCGTGGAAAATATTCTAAAGTAATCACCAATGTTGAAATTAAGTCTTCAATTGTGATGAACAATGAAATTCAAAGAGTCAGTTCTAATAAGTCTTTACCTGCTTAGAATTGCACTCTTTTCTATTGGGGAATTATGGTGTCTGTAAAAAAACTTAAATGTTTCAAAGCCTACGATATCAGAGGCCAACTAGGTGATGAGCTCAACCCGGATGTTGCTTATCGTATTGGTTACGCTTATGCAAAACACCTAAATGCTAAACGGGTAGTAGTTGGTGGTGATATCAGACACACTAGTGAGCCGCTTAAACTTGCTTTGGCCCAAGGTGTTATGGATACGGGCGCAGAAGTTATTGATATCGGGATGGTCGGCACGGAAGAGATATACTTTGCCTCATTTTATCTGGATGTCGATGGGGGCATTGAAGTTACGGCCAGCCATAATCCGATGGATTACAATGGCATGAAGTTGGTTGGACGTGGTGCTTTGCCGATAAGTGGTGATAGTGGCTTAAATGATATTCGTGATTTGGCTGAACATATTGACTCACCGTTTAATACTCCTAAAGAAACTGTCTCGGTTAAGGCTAATATTCCAGATGCTACACCAGCAGGACATTCTGTTTTCAGTGGAACCAATAACGCCAATAAATACAGTCAGCAATCGATACTTGATCCCTACGTTGAGCATTTGCTGAGCTATATTGATCTGACAAAGATCAAACCATTAAAACTGGTTGTGAACGCGGGTAATGGTGCGGCTGGACATGTTATTGATGCGCTTGAGCAACAGTTTAAAGCAGCCAATGTGCCGCTGGAATTTATCAAGATCCACCATGAAGCCGATGGCAGTTTCCCGAATGGTATCCCCAACCCGTTATTACCCGAAAATCGGGCGGCAACTGCTGATGCAGTCATTGCTAATAAAGCCGATATGGGTATCGCATGGGATGGGGATTTTGATCGGTGTTTTCTGTTTGATGAAAATGGCCGATTTATTGAAGGGTATTATATTGTCGGTTTGTTGGCTGAAGCATTTTTGCTCAAGTCAGCCGGTGAAAAAATCATCCATGATCCACGACTGACCTGGAATACCATCGATCAAGTTGAAGCAGCGGGTGGAAAACCTATCCAATCCAAAACAGGCCATGCCTTTATTAAAGAACGTATGCGATTGGAAAATGCAGTTTATGGTGGTGAAATGAGTGCCCATCACTATTTCCGTGATTTTGCCTATTGTGATAGCGGCATGATTCCGTGGTTGCTGGTGGCTGAGTTAATGAGTGTGGCAGGTAAGGCTTTATCTGAGCTGGTTAATGAGCGTATGGCGAAATACCCATGCAGTGGTGAAATTAATTATCGGGTGGCAGATGTCAGTATCATTCTCGATAAAATTCTTCAGCGTTTTTCCGCTGAAAATCCAGTGATCGATAAAACAGATGGGATAAGCCTCGAGTTTGACCAGTGGCGATTTAACTTACGCTCCTCTAACACCGAGCCACTATTACGTTTAAATGTTGAAAGCCGAACTGATGAAGCCTTAATGAGAGCCAAAGTGGCAGAAATTGAACAGATAATTCAGAACTAATGCGGATTTTTGTAACAGGCGCAACTGGGTTTGTCGGAAAGGCGTTGATTAAGGAACTGCTAAGTGCTGGACATAATATTATTGCAGGGGTACGGAATCATTCGGTGGAATTGCCGGTTGAAGTGGAGCAACAGCAGATTGGTGATTTAGGCTTGCTGAGCGAGCAGAATACGTTAATTGATACGCTGAAAAAAGTTGATGTCGTTATTCACACTGCAGCACGCGTACACATTATGCATGACAAAGCAGCCGATCCGTTGACTGAATTTCGAAAAACGAATGTAAACGCAACTCTTGCATTGGCTAAGCAAGCAGCTATTGCGGGTGTGAAAAGGTTTGTATTTATCAGCTCCATTAAAGTGAACGGTGAATCGACTGATCATCGACAGGCTTTTCGTGAGACAGATAAGCCGGCACCTGAAGATGCCTATGGACAATCAAAGCTTGAGGCAGAACAGGTTTTATTTGAGTTAAGCCATACAAAACCTATGGAAGTTGTGATTATTCGCCCCCCGCTAATATACGGGCCTGGGGTAAAAGCAAACTTTGCCAGTTTGATTAAAATCATCAAAAAAGGCGTACCGCTGCCATTTGGAGCGACCTCAAACCAACGTTCATTACTGGCGATTGATAACCTTGTCGATTTTTTAATGCTTTGCATCGTCCACCCTGCAGCTGTAAATCAGGTATTTCTTTTAGCAGATGGTGAAGATGTTTCTACTACAATATTGCTTAAAAAATTAGCTTTCGCTTATAGAACACCATGTCGTTTGTTACCTATTTCTACTTCCTGGATGCGGTTTGTGGCAAAACTGCTGGGTAAACAAACTATCACTGACCGATTATTTGGTGATCTACAAATAGACATCAGTAAAGCTCAAAGTTTACTTGGCTGGAAACCCTTGACGACAATGGATCAACAGCTTAAAAAAATGGCTGAGTCAGATAAAAACTAAACGCTGTAAGTGTGCATATAAAAAAACGAGAATTTCATGACCCATGTTGTAATCCGCTTATTGGATATTATTTTTTCTGTTGTTGGCCTATTAATTGGCTTACCAATTTTACTAATTCTGATCGTTATCGGTTGGCTCGACACTGGTTCTCCAGTTTTTCGTCAACAGCGGGTAGGTCGTTTTCAAAAACCTTTTACATTAGTCAAATTCCGCACCATGAAAAAAGACACGGCTCATGTGGCCAGTCATTTGGCCAGTGCGGCTTCCATTACCCCATTCGGACGTTTTCTTCGTCGTACCAAACTGGATGAGCTACCGCAATTATGGAATGTGTTGAAGGGAGAAATGAGCCTGGTGGGCCCCAGACCCTGTTTGTTCAATCAGCATGAACTCATCGACGAACGCGAGGCAAAAGGGGTATTTACGGTCAGACCCGGTATTACCGGTTTGGCTCAGATAAATGATATCGACATGTCGACCCCCGAATTACTGGCGAAAACGGATGCGTTGATGATTGAGCAGATGAGTGTAATCCGCTATCTTGGTCTCATTCTTCAAACCGTTACCGGCAAAGGAGCGGGTGATAGGGTTCGTAAGGATAACTGAACATTGCCTGGTGGAGAGGAATGCATTGTTGCTTTCTTGATGTACGGATCCGAATTCATTCAGAAATAAGCTTAAGGAGCGTTGCCTGTGGAAAAGGAAAATATTGTCTGGCATTTACATAAGGTCAGCAAAGTGGATCGCAGTCAGCAGAAAAAACAGCGTTCTGCCATTTTATGGTTTACCGGGTTAAGTGCCTCAGGCAAATCCACCATTGCCGGGGCAGTAGAGCAGGCTTTATTTGAGCTGGGTCATCATACTTATCTGCTTGATGGGGATAACGTCAGACATGGTTTGAATAAAGACCTGGGGTTTTCTGACGAGGATCGGGTTGAGAATATTCGCCGCATAGGTGAAATGGCTAAGCTTTTTGCCGATGCCGGTTTAATTGTATTAACCGCTTTTATTTCCCCTTTTCGTTCGGATCGTCGACTAGTCCGTGATCTGGTTGAAGCGGACGAATTTGTTGAAATTTATATGGATACACCGCTCAGTGTTTGCGAACAGCGTGATCCAAAAGGCCTCTATCAAAAAGCCCGTCGCGGCGAGATTAAGAATTTCACCGGTATTGATTCCGAGTATGAAGCACCTGAGGCGGCTGAAGTCACTTTGAATACGGCGGAATGTGATATTGCGGAATGTGTAGCGCAGGTCATTGAGTATTTACGGATAAACAACATCATTCAAAGTCAGGGGTAATATGCGTTTTATTGACGTTTTTAATGGCGATGCCGATGGTATTTGTGCACTGGTTCAGTTACGTCTGGCTGAGCCCAGAGAAGCGGAACTGGTTACCGGAATCAAGCGTGATATCAATCTGTTGAAACATGTGGATGCAGCTGCTGGTGATAAGCTCACTGTGCTGGATATTTCGATGGAGAAAAATACGGCAGATTTGATCCGGTTACTGGATGCTGGAGTTGAGGTGTTCTATGCAGATCATCATCAACCGGGCGACATTCCTGAATATCCCAATCTGTCTGCACACATCGATATGGCAGCCACTACCTGCACTTCATTAATCATTGATAAGTACCTTAAAGGACAGTTTCATCAATGGGCTATCACTGCTGCCTATGGCGATAATTTAACCGCAGTGGCGGATAAGCTTGCCGGTGAAGCCGGGATGACAAATACTCAACGTGAAGAACTGGCATCGCTGGGCATTTATCTTAATTACAACGGCTATGGTGCCAAGACGGATGATCTGTTATTTCATCCTGCTGAGCTGTTTAAACAATGTGTTGCTTATGCTTCGCCCTTTGATTTTATTCACGAAAACCGTGCGGCCTATGAAAAGCTTTCAAACGGTTACAATGAAGATATGCGTTCGGGGTTAACCATTGAACCAAAATACAAAACTGAAAAGCTGGCCGTTATCTGTTTACCCGACGAAAAGTGGGCCCGCCGGGTAAGTGGTGTTTTGGGAAACGAGTTGGCCAATCAATTTCCTGACCGGGCTCATGCCATTGTGTCGGTAAAAGATGCTGATCATTATCTGGTGAGCCTGCGTGCTCCAAATTCCAATCGCAGTGGCGCCGATGAAGTTGCTGGCCAATTTCCTACTGGTGGTGGACGTAAAGCGGCTGCAGGTATTAATGCGCTTCCAATCAATCAGTTGGAGCAGTTGATTGATGTAATGGAAAAACAATACGCTTAGAAACTAAATTGTGATCGGTTTCTCGATTTAAGGCAGGAGAATTTCCTGTTGATTAATTTTGTCTTTTTTAGGGCTGGACGTTAAACATCCTGATAGCTTAGTCTTTAAATGCAGCTCAGGAGAGCTGCATTTAATCAAAACAAGGAGCAAGGAAAGATGTTTAAGAAATGGATTATTTCTTTATTACTCGCATTTTCACTTTCATCATTCGCTGCATTCGCAGCAGATAAAATCAATATCAACAGTGCCACAGCAGACGAATTACAGCTTCTCGATGGAGTAGGACCTTCCACTGCAGATGCTATCGTGCAATACCGTGAGCAAAATGGGACATTTTCCAGTGTTGATGATTTGGTGAATATCAAAGGTATTGGTGAAAAAAAAGTAGCTGCTTTAGCAGAGAAAGTTACTGTCACTGATTAAACGTTGATAAATTGAAAAAGGTGAGGTTTAAAATGCCTCACCTTTTTTATGTCTGTTTAAAAGGCAACTGAGTTTGATAAAACAGCTTCCGCTTGCATTACCAGTTTGTCTTTCAATTCCGCATCTAACCTTTGTTGTTCTGTTTCGGTTAACGCATTGTCGTCGCTATTGGTGATGAAAAACACGTCTTCTACCTGGTCGCCCAATGTCACCATTTTAGCATTAATTACCTGTATCTGATTTGACAGAAAAACTTGTGCTACGGCAGACAACAATCCCGGTCGATCATGGGTGTATAGCTCCATTACCGTATGTGTATGCTGGGGATTTACCGAAAACTTTATGACGGGCTCGGTCTGGAACAGCTTTGTGGTTCGTGGCATTAATTGTGGTTTATAACCCGAAATCAAATGTTCACGTGCAAGCTGCTTATGCAATGCTGCGGTGATATCTTCAAAGCGTTGTTGTGTCCCATTAACAATAAAAGTATTTAAGGTTTTACCGTCATTACTGATATTGATTTTGGCATCCAAAATATTCAGTTGCAACTGTTCCAGACATGCTGTCATAGAAGCAAACAGACCGCGGCGATCATGTGTAAAAATACATAACTCGAGCGTTTGCTTTTCGTTATGCGGACGTACCAGAATCAATGGTTCTTCATCGGGATGCTCAAGCCGGCCATTGGTTTGCCAGGCAATTTCATCAACTGAATGCCGTAAAAAATAATCCAGATCATATTCAAGCCACAGTTGGGTGATATCTTGGGGCGGCCATCCCATTTCTGAAAGTTTATCCAAAGCCAACTGATACTTTTTATAGCTTTTTTCCTGCGTACTTTTTGCTTGTGCCTCAGTATGTTCCAGCCATTGATGCGTACTGTGATAAAGCTGTTTGAGCAGTGAGTCACGCCAGCCATTCCAGAGATTGTTATTGGTTGCCCTGATATCAGCCACCGTCAACAGATACAGATAATTTAATCTATTGACACTGCCGACCAGAGCGGCAAAGTCTTGAATAACTTCAGGATCTTCGAGGTCTTTCTTTTGCGCGGTGGATGACATTGCCAGATGCTGGCGAACCAGAAAAGTCACAATGCTGGTGTCGTAATCACTCAAATTGTGTTGCGTACAGAATTGTTCTGCATCTTTAACACCGAGAATACTATGATCACCGCCACGACCTTTGGCAATATCATGATAAATACCGGCGATATACAATAATTCAGGTTTTGGCAGTTGATAAAACACTTCTGAACACAGCGGAAATTCATCCTTGAATTCGGAGCAGGAAAAACGACGTAAATTTCCCACCAGAAACAGGGTATGTTCATCTACCGTGTAAGCATGAAATAAATCATGCTGCATCTGTCCGACAATCCTACCAAATTCAGGCAGATAAGCACCCAGCACTCCGAGTTGATTCATGCGACGAAATTCATGGGTAACGCCTTTCGGTTGACGGATGATTTCCATAAACAGGCTACGATTTTTAATGTCTGCACGAAAGCGTTCATCAATTAAATGCAGATGGGCATGAATCTGGCGGATAGTCGAGGCACGAATGCCTTTAATATGCGGATGTTGTTGCAGGATCAGAAATACTTCCAGCAACGCATAGGGATAGTAAGCAAACATGCCGGAATTGATGGTTTCCAGATAACCGTTATGAGATTGGAAACGACGGTTGATCGGTTCAATATCTCTGGGTTCATCAGCCAGGATGATATTTTCTTCAAAAAGTTGTAACAGCAATGCATTCATTTGACCAACGGCACGAACCGTCCGGTAATAATCCTTCATGAAATGTTCAACGGCCATACGGTTATTGGTGTCTGCATAACCGAGTTGTTTAGCCAGTTCGCGCTGATGATCTATCATCATTTTTTCTTGTTTACGACCGGCCTGATGATGCAGGGCAAACCGTACCCGCCACAGAAAACGTCGTGCCTGTTGCAGAATATCGAACTCGCTTTCGGCCAGAAAGCCTTTGGATTTCAGGCCTTGCAGATTCCGTACATCAAAATGTTGTTGAGCAACCCAGTTGATCACCTGAATATCCCGCAGACCACCGGGCGATTCTTTTAGATTTGGCTCAAGGTTGTTACCGGTATCGTTGTATTTATGATGCCGCTGAATCTGTTCCTGTTTTTTGCGCTCGTAAAAAAGTCGGGTATCCCACGTTTTGTTTGAAACCGTCAGTTGTTGTAACTGCTCGAACAATTGTTGATTGCCCGATAAAAGCCGTGCTTCCAGTAAGTTGGTAGCAATAGTGATATCGTCTTCAGCCTGCTGGCGGCATTCACTAATTGTGCGAACACTATGGCCGATTTCAAGTCCGATATCCCATAATTGGGTCAGGAAATCTGATAATGCGGCTGGCGGCGCTTCGGCTACTGAATCATCCAGTAACACCAGCAAATCCACATCAGAATGGGGATGTAATTCACCTCGTCCATAGCCACCCACAGCAATCAGACTCAGTGTGGTTTCTGCTGCAAGATGCTTTTTCCATAGAAATTGCAGTACTTCATCCACAAAATGTGATTGTTGATGAACCAGCCAGTCAATGTCAGCTTCATCTTCAAAAAAACATTTCTTTAAATGTTGGGAGGCTTTAGCGAGGATATCGCGACAGCCAGTCGCCTTATCCGTCTGACCGAACTCCCAGACAGATTGTGCAGCAATTGCCATTAATGGATGCTCCTATGAGCGTTCTTCTTCCCGAAGGGTTAATATTTCGTGACCATCATCAGTAACCAGAATGGTATGTTCCCATTGGGCCGATAAGGAACGATCTTTGGTCACCACTGTCCAGCCATCAGGAAGTTGGCGGACCTGACGTTTACCGGCATTGATCATCGGTTCAATAGTAAATGTCATGCCGGCCTGCAATGTCATACCGGTGTCTGGTGAACCATAATGCAACACCTGTGGTTCTTCGTGAAATACCTGGCCGATGCCATGTCCACAATATTCTCTGACAACAGAAAAGTGCTCGTTCTCCGCATGTTGCTGAATGGCATGGCCGATATCGCCCAGCTTGATACCCGGTTTGACCATATCAATGCCAATCATCATGCATTCACGAGCGACACGAGACAATCGCTGAGCCAGGATTGATGTTTTGCCGACATGAAACATTTTGCTGGTATCCCCGTGATAACCATCTTTAATAACCGTGATATCGATATTAATAATGTCGCCATCTTTGAGTTTTTTATCACTGGGAATACCGTGGCAGATAACATGATTGACCGAGGTACAGATGGACTTGGGGAAACCATGATAATTCAAAGGTGCAGGAATGGCTTTTTGTTCGTTAACAATATAATCGTGACAAATGGTGTTTAATTCATCGGTGGTGATGCCCGCAACCACATGCGGTTCGATCATGGTTAAAACGTCAGCGGCAAGCCTGCCTGCCACACGCATTTTTTCGATTTCTTCGGCTGTTTTGATGGTCACGCCCATGCCAGATCCTGATTGCTGTTAACGATAAAAAGACAAAGCATAGTTTGCCGCAAAAAGCACTGAACTGCCAGCTAAGCGGGCTAATCCAAGCTATATACGGTTGGTGCTTTGTTTTAGTTGGTAACTGTGGAATAATATGCGCGCCTTAGCAAAGGCAAAATCACACACGTGCCGACACAGTTTTCGGGGTGCTGTCTGAACATCAGATCAGTCGATAGCTGGGGTACGTGGAGGTTTAACCCCATATATATAGGTATAAAAATGGCTAAAATTACAATGCGCCAAATGCTTGAAGCAGGCGTTCACTTCGGTCACCAAACACGTTACTGGAACCCAAAAATGGGTCCTTTCATCTTTGGTAAGCGCAACAATATTCATATCGTTAACCTTGAGCACAGTCTGCCAATGTTCAACGACGCACTCAACTACGTCAGCAAACTGGCTTCCAAAAAAGGCCGTATTCTGTTCGTTGGCACCAAGCGTGCTGCACAGGATGCTATCCGTGAAGATGCTGAACGTTGTGGCATGCCTTACGTCAACCGTCGCTGGTTAGGCGGCATGCTGACAAACTACCAAACCGTTCGCCAATCAATCAAACGTCTTGAAGCAATTCAGGCGATGATCGAATCAGGTAAAACAGAAGGTTTGAAAAAGAAAGAAGTTCTGAACCTGTCACGTGAACAGGAAAAACTGGAAAAAAGCATTGGTGGTATCAAAAAAATGGGTAACCTGCCTGATGCTTTGTTCATTATCGACGTTGATCATGAGCGCATCGCTATTCAGGAAGCAAACAAACTGGGTATCCCCGTGATTGCGGTTGTAGATACCAATAGTAATCCTGACGGTGTTGATTACGTTATCCCTGGCAACGACGACTCCATGCGGGCCATTCGCCTGTATACAGCTAATATCGCTGACACTATTCTGGAAGGCCGTGCATCTGTCACTACAGGTGATGCCGGAGATGAATTTGTAGAAGTTGCGGAAGAGAATGCTCCAGCCGCAGCTGAATAAGTTCTGCTAATGACTTAAACAGGCTCGCTTAAAGGCGGGCCTGTGTCGTATGTGTGGTCTGAAACAGGCCGTTCACAAAAATTGATTTTAAGGGTTACAAAAATGGCTATAACTGCAGCTTTAGTAAAAGAACTGCGTGAGCGTACCGGCTCCGGCATGATGGAATGCAAAAAAGCATTGGTTGAATCTAATGGTGATATCGAAGCAGCAATTGAAGAGATGCGTAAATCTGGTCTGGCGAAAGCTGACAAGAAGTCTGACCGTGTTGCTGCCGAAGGTATTATTGCCATCGAAACCAGTGCCGATAATAAACAGGCAGTGATGCTTGAAGTGAATTCAGAAACAGACTTTGTCGCGAAAGCAGATGATTTTATTGGTTTCGTCGATGCCGTAGCGAAGAAAGTTCTGGAAGCACAGCCTGCTGATTTAGATGCATTGTTGCAATTGACATTAAGTAACGGTGAAAGCATCGATACTGTCCGCCAATCGCTGATTGCTAAAATTGGTGAAAATATTCAGGTTCGCCGCTTTACTTTGGTGAACACTGATTCGGGTGTCATTGGTGCTTACCGTCACGGTGACCGTATCGGAACACTGGTCAAGCTGAACGGTGGTGATGAGAGTCTGGCAAAAGATTTGGCAATGCATGTTGCTGCCAGCCGTCCGCAAGCGGTATCTGCTACTGAACTTCCAGAAGAATTATTGCAAAAAGAGCGTGATATCGTCGCAACCCAGGCACGTGAAAGCGGTAAGCCGGAAGCGATTGTTGAAAAAATGATCGAAGGCCGCATGAGCAAGTTCGTTAACGAAATCAGCCTGTTGGGCCAGGCGTTCGTTAAAGACCCTGATGTCACGGTTGAAAAGCTGGTTAAACAAGCGGGTGCAACGGTTGAAGCCTTTGCCTGTTATGAAGTCGGTGAAGGCATCGAGAAAAAAGTTGATAACTTTGCCGAAGAAGTTATGGCTCAGGCACGAGGAAACTAAACCATGACGGAAACCGGAAATCAGCTTGTTTATAAGCGTATTCTGCTCAAACTGAGTGGTGAGGCTTTAATGGGTAATGCCGAGTATGGCATTCAACCCGAAGTGATTTCCCGGTTTGCGAAAGAGATATCCGAGCTGAATGCCCAGGGTGTTCAGTTGGGTATTGTTATCGGCGGTGGCAATATTTTTCGTGGTGCTGGCCTTGCCGCCAGTGGCATGGATAGAGTCAGTGCCGATCACATGGGCATGTTGGCAACCGTATTAAATGCGCTGGCACTGCAGGATGCTCTGGAACGTAATGGAACATTCTGCCGTGTCATGTCCGCGATACGTATTCATGAAGTCTGTGAGGATTATCTGCGCCGCCGTGCTATTCGGCATTTAGAAAAAGGCCGGGTAGTGATTTTTGCTGCGGGTACCGGTAATCCATTTTTTACCACAGATTCAGCAGCCAGTTTGCGTGCTGTAGAAATTGGTGCTGAGCTCATGCTTAAAGGCACCCAGGTAGATGGTGTATATAATTCAGATCCAAGGAAAGATCCCGAAGCCATCCGTTATGACACGCTGTCTTATGATGAAGTTATTAATAATCGCCTGGCAGTAATGGATACAACGGCAGTAGTGATGTGTCAGGAACAGAAAATGCCTTTAAGGGTATTTAATGTTCATGAATACGGTAATCTCACTGACATAGTGTATGGGAAAAATGTTGGTACATTGGTGAAATAGGACAAATCATGATTAATGATATTCAAAAAGATGCAGCAGACCGAATGCAGAAAAGTGTTGCGGCTCTGGCAACTGCACTGGCGAAAATCCGTGCTGGCCGCGCACATACCAGTTTATTAGATCATGTTACCGTGCCATATTACGGTTCCGATGTTCCCTTGAGTCAGGTGGCGAGTGTTGGTATCGAAGATTCCAGAACGCTCACGGTGGCGCCATGGGAAAAAAATATGGTTCCGGTGATCGAAAAAGCCATTATGACATCTGATTTGGGGGTGAATCCAAATAGTGCAGGAATGACTATTCGTATTCCGATTCCGCCCTTAACTGAAGAACGTCGTAAAGATTTGGTCAAAGTGGCTAAATCTGAAGCTGAAAATGCACGTATCGCTGTGCGTAATATTCGTCGTGATGCGAATGGCAGCTTCAAAGATTTATTAAAAGACAAAGCCATTTCGGAAGATGAACAGCGTGGTGCGGAAGAGGCCATTCAAAAGCTGACCGATACTACCATCAAACAGATTGATGACTTACTGGCTGAAAAAGAAACCGATTTGATGGCGGTCTAAGCCATTACGGTTTAGCCATACCAAATGAATTCTTCCGGTCGTTCCATACCCAGACACATTGCTATCATCATGGATGGCAATGGTCGCTGGGCAAAACAACGGCTACAACCGCGATTTATGGGGCACCGGGCTGGTGTCCGAGCGGTTGAAGGCATTGTTAAACATTGTGTCGCCTGCGGTGTGGAAGTACTCAGCCTGTTTGCCTTCAGCAGTGAAAACTGGCGACGACCCGGTAAGGAAGTCAATTTACTGATGGAGTTATTCAGTCATGCACTGGATAACCAGGTTAAACGTCTGCATAAAAACAATATCCGTCTTAATGTCATTGGTGATATCAGTCGTTTTTCGGTGTCATTACAGCAACAGATTGCGGATGCAACGGCATTAACGGCTGAAAACGATGGTTTGATCCTGAATATTGCTGCCAACTATGGTGGGCGCTGGGACATTACCCAGTCAGTTAAGCAGATTGCGAAAAAAATCCAAAACGGCGAACTCGATCCAGAGCAGATTGATGAAAGTGTTATTGCCGGTCATTTGGTGACGGCCGATTTGCCTGAACCGGATCTGTTCATCCGTACAGGCGGTGAACAACGTATCAGTAATTTTCTGATGTGGCAGCTGGCGTATACCGAATTGTATTTTACCGAGACACTTTGGCCTGAATTTAATGCCCAGAATTTGGATATAGCAATAGATTCGTTTTCCAGCCGTGAACGACGGTTTGGTCGTACATCGGAACAGTTAGCAGGTAAAGAAGATGCTTAAACAGCGTTTATTGGCTGCGGCAGTGTTAATTCCGTTAGTGATAATGGCCATTTTGCTATTACCCAGTATCGGTTTTATTGCTTTACTGACGGTTGTTGTGTTGATGGCGATATGGGAATGGCTCTCCATGGCAGCAATCAAACCCATGTTCAAAGTATTGGCCAGTATTTCATTTGTTGCTGTTTTGGCAGTATTGCTTACGACGGCAGCGATTGACCATATATTGTTCAGCGGCTTACTGTTCTGGATTCTGTTCAGTCTGCTCATTGTTTTATTTGCACACCGACCTTTACCCGGCATTCTTGCTGGGTGCTTCCACAATAAAGTATTTACCTATCTGCTCAGCATGCTGGTCACGTTATTGTTTGTTTACAGCGCGGTATGGCTGCATGGCTTAGCTCCGAATGGTCCAGTCTTGGTTTTATATGTTTTGATAAGTGTATGGCTGGCCGATACCGGTGGATATTTCGCAGGTAAACGCTGGGGAAAACATTCTCTGGCCAGGGCTATCAGTCCGAATAAAACGCTTGAAGGTCTTGCCGGAGCTCTGGTGTTAGTAGCACTCTGGAGCGTTCTGGCATATTTGCTGGGTATTTCCCAGAATTTATCACTGAGCGGCTGGCTTGCTATCAGCCTGATAACCGGTTTGATTTCGGTCAGTGGTGATTTATTTGAAAGTCTGTTTAAGCGCAGTTACCAGATAAAAGACAGTGGGCAACTTATACCGGGGCATGGCGGTATGCTGGACAGGATGGATAGTCTGCTGGCGGCCGTTCCGTTTTTTGCTGCGCTGTTATGGCTGACAGGTCAGTTTTAATGCAGCAGGTTACTATTCTCGGCTCAACCGGTTCAATTGGTATCAGCACTTTAGATGTTTTACAGCGTCATCCTGAAAAATACTCTGTATACGCCTTAGCGGCTAATAAATCAGTTGATACGATATTTGAGCAATGCATTCAATTTCAACCGGCTGTGGCCGTTATGTTATGCCCGGATTCGGCAGAACAACTCGAAATAAAACTTCGTAAAGCCGGTTTGGCTACTGCTGTGCAAAGCGGTATGCAAGCTTTGGAAATGATTTCCAGTGCAGATGAAACTGATATTGTGGTAGCTGCTATTGTGGGGGCTGCAGGATTACTTCCCACCCTGGCCGCAGCAAAAGCCGGTAAACGTATTTTGCTGGCCAATAAAGAAGCGCTGGTGATGAGTGGTGCTTTACTGATGCGCGAAGTGGAAGCGAATAATGCAATATTGCTTCCTGTTGATAGTGAACATAATGCGATATGGCAATGCATGCCAGTCGGCGATACCCAGCAATATCATTTTGAAAATAAAGGTATCCGCAGAATTATTCTGACGGCATCAGGTGGACCGTTTCGGGATTGGGATATTGACGATCTGGATAGGGTTACGCCAGAACAGGCGGTAGCGCATCCAAATTGGTCGATGGGCCAGAAAATATCCGTTGATTCCGCCACGATGATGAATAAAGGACTGGAGGTTATCGAAGCGCACTGGTTATTTGGAGTGAGCAGTGACAAGATTGAGGTCGTGTTGCACCGCCAGAGTATTATTCATTCCATGGTGGACTATGCGGATGGTTCGGTGCTGGCGCAAATGGGGAATCCCGATATGCGCACACCCATTGCCAATACGTTAGCCTGGCCGCAACGTATAGATTCTGGAGTTGAGCCTTTGGATCTGGTGAAGGCGGGAAGGCTGGATTTCTCGGAAGCGGACTTTGCGCGATTCCCTTGCCTGGCCCTTGCTTATAAGGCATTAAATGCAGGGGGAACCAGTACGGCTATACTTAATGCCGCTAATGAAGTGGCAGTAGAAGCCTTTCTTAACCGCAAAATTAAGTTTACTGATATTGCCCGGATCATTGCTGATGTTTTAGAAGGCGTACAATCAACAGCAGCAGATTCACTGGAACACATTTTGTCTGCCGATCAAATGGCCAGAAAGGTCGCTCAACAGCAGATGCGGAAGTTATGCAATCATTAATCTTTTTTATTGTCGCCCTCAGCCTGCTGGTGGTTATCCATGAATTTGGACACTACTGGGTAGCACGGCGTTGTGGGGTGAAAGTATTGCGTTTTTCGGTCGGTTTTGGCCAGAAACTGTGGTCAAAACAATTAAAAAATGGCACTGAATTTGTGATTGCAGCGCTGCCTTTAGGTGGTTATGTCAAGATGCTGGATGAACGCGAAGGGCCGGTGGCAGATGCTGATCTGGGACAAACTTTTAATCGCCAGCCATTAAAAAACCGCGTTGCGATTGTCTCAGCAGGGCCTGTTGCCAACCTTTTATTTGCCGTATTTGCCTACTGGATGATTCTGATCATTGGAGTACCGGGAATAAAGCCGATTATTGATGAAGTCACGGTTGACTCACCAGCAGCCATGGCTCAGCTTACTCCGGGTGAGCAAATTATTGCCGTCAACGGTAAAGCAACGCCAACAATAAACAGCTTGTTTCAGCAATGGTTGAGATTGGCACAATCTGGTGAAACCGTCTCACTGACAACACGTAGTGCTGATATCGAAACCACCAAACAACTCACTTTACCAAAGCTTGGTCTTGACGATGCAGCAACCCTGTTTAATCAAATTGGTATAAAAACCGTGCAACCAGAAATGCCCCCGATTTTGGGCAAGATCGTTGCCGATAGTCCTGCAGAAAAAGCAGGCTTACAAGCCGGAGACGAATTAATTTCTGCTGATGGAAAACAACTGCAGAGTTGGCAGGCATGGGTGACGTTAATTCAGAATAGTGCTGAGCAACCTATCGAAGTCGAAATCCTACGCAATGGCGTCATACAGCAACTGATTATTACCCCCGCTGCAGATGATAATGGAATGGGACGTATTGGTGCCGCAGTCAATACAGATGCATTTGAAATACCGACAGAATTGCAAGCAGAGTTACGCTATGGACCATTGACGGCTATTCCTCAGGCCGTTACACAAACCTGGCAATTTAGTGTCACGACCTTGAGCGGTTTATGGGGAATGCTTGTCGGTACGGTTTCCAGTGACAACCTGGGTGGGCCAATTGCTATTGCACAATTTGCCGGAGATTCTGCTCAGCAAGGATTTGTCGCCTTTATCAGTTTTTTAGCCATGATCAGTATCAGTTTAGGGATATTAAATCTATTACCTGTACCAGTGCTGGATGGTGGTCATTTACTGATGTATTTTTTTGAATGGATTCGTGGCAAACCGTTACCGGAATCGGTACAAATCCAGGTACAAAAAATTGGATTATTTTTGATTCTGCTGTTGATGGTATTCGCTTTTACAAATGACATTGCTCGACTCATTGGCTAATCCACACATTGCAGGTACACTTACGATTTCTTCGGCTGACTGACTGTAAAACAACAATGAAACAAATCATCACAGCATTGACGCTCATCTTGTTATCCTCTGCAGCTTGGGCCGAGGAGTTTATCATCAAAGATATCCGGGTGGAGGGGTTACAAAGGATCTCCGCTGGGACGGTTTTTAACTTCCTACCAGTCAAAGTAGGCGATGAGCTGACGGAAAATGATGTCAGAGGCATTATCCGCTCACTGTTTAAATCGAAATATTTCAACGATGTACAGGTTGAGCGTGATGATGGTGTGTTAGTCATTAAAGTCAGTGAACGTCCTGCAATTTCCAGCATCGAGTTTGTCGGTAACAAAGATTTGGACAGTGCAGAGTTGACCAAGTCATTACGCCAGATTGGTTTTGCTGAAGGCCAGGTGTTTGAGCAGGCCATGCTGGAAAGGGTTGAGCTGGAACTGCAGCGTCAGTACTTTAGCCGTGGTAAATATGGTGTGGCTATTGATTCAGAAGTGACGCCATTATCGCGCAATCGTGTAGCCGTCCGGATTAATATGGCAGAAGGTGTGGTTGCCACCATCGGTGAGATTAATATTGTCGGTAATAATTCTTATGATGATGAAGAACTGCTTGGCGAGTTTGAATCGACTACTGGTGGCTGGTTATCTTCGTTAACCAAAGACAATCAGTATTCCCGTCAGAAACTATCAGCTGACCTTGAATCATTACGTTCATTTTATCTGGATCGTGGTTATGTCGATTTCACCGTAGAATCCACACAGGTAACGATCTCAGATGATAAAAAACAGATGTTCATCACCATCAATATTGCTGAAGGTGAACGCTACAAAATCAATGAAGTAAGATTGGCTGGCAACTTGATTGTGCCGGAAGAAGAATTATTTAATTTGGTTACCATCCGTAAAAACTCGGTGTTCTCCAGAAAGGCTATTACCTCCAGTTCTGAAAGACTTACAGATCGATTAGGTAATGATGGTTATGCTTTTGCCAACGTGAATGCCGTACCGGATATTGATCGTGAAACGCGGGAAGTTAATCTGACTTTCTTTGTCGACCCGGGTCGTCGGGCTTATGTACGTCGTATCAATATTTCAGGTAATAGCAAAACCCGTGATGAAGTATTGCGTCAGGAAATGCGCCAACAGGAGTCAGCCTGGATTTCCACGGGCGCTGTTGAGCGGTCTCGCGAACGAATTTCTCGTTTGGGGTATTTCGAAGATGTGAATGTTGAAACCTTGCCTGTTGCCGGAACATCTGATCAGGTTGATCTGGATTTCAATGTAACGGAAATGGCATCCGGTAGCCTGTCAGCCGGTATTGGTTACTCTCAATCTGACGGTATTATCTTCAATGCAAACGTCACACAGAAAAACTTTTTCGGAAGTGGCAAGCATGTTCGCTTCGGCTTTAATAATAGCCGTGTCAACACAGTCTATAGCTTTGGTTATACCAATCCGTTTGCCACGGTAGATGGTATCAGTCAGGGCTTTAATCTTTTCTATCGCGAAACAGATGCATTTGAGGCGAATATTGCTAACTACACCACGGACGTTTTTGGTGGTGATATTAATTTCGGTATTCCGATTTCAGAGAATAACCGGATAAATCTTGCATTTGGTTATGAAAATACGCAACTGGATGTACCAAGTAATAATGAAATTACCCGTTACGATGATTTTATCGAAAAAGAGGGGGATTCATTTCATGCGTTTCCAGTAACTATTGGCTGGTCAAGTGACACACGAAACAATGCTATCTTACCGACAAGAGGTATGTCGCAAAGTGTTTCTGCAGAAGTGGCTACGCCTATTGGTGACCTGCAGTACTACAAACTTCGCTATCGCAATAACTGGTATACCCCATTGAACGATACCTTTACCTTTGCCTTGAGAACGGATCTTGGGTACGGTAAAGCCTATGGTGATAGTGAGCAATTTCCCTTCTTCCAGAACTTTTACGCTGGTGGTATCAGAAGTGTGAGAGGTTTCAGAGCAAATACCCTGGGGGTCAGGGAAGCTGACCGACCTCTCGGTGGTAATTTAATGGTTACTGGCGGAGCGGAAATTATTTTCCCAATTCCATTCATGAAAAAAGCTTTACGCTCTTTCCGCTTGAGCACTTTCGTGGATGTGGGTAACGTATATGATGTTGATCAAAGCTTTGAAGCTGATTTACTGAGATATTCAACCGGCTTATCAGCAATTTGGATTTCACCATTTGGCGCAATGTCGTTTAGTATTGCTGCTCCATTACGTGATCAACCGGATGACGAAACCGAAGTATTCCAGTTTTCATTGGGATCAACATTTTAAATTTAACTATCGGAGTTAAGAGTGAAAAACATCAAGATTGTTGGCCTGTTGTTGGCATCTTTAATGGTCAGCCCCGTTTATGCTGCTGAAATGAAAATCGGCGTTGTAAATGCAAGTGTCGTATTAGATCAGTCTCCACAGAAGGAACGTGCTTTAGCCCGATTGGAAAAAGAATTTTCAACGCGTAGCAAATCACTCGAAAACAAACACAAGGAATTACGTGCGGCTCAGGATAAATTAAATCGTGATGCTGCAATACTGGGTAATGACGAACGTCAGGCACAGGAACGTAAGATTTTAAACGATCAACGTGAATTGAAACGCCTACAGGATGAATACAGTGAAGACTTGTCTATCCGTCGTAATGAAGAGTTACGTAAGTTAGAAGAAGAAATTGCAGAAACAATCGTAGATCTTGCTAAAAAAGAATCTTATGACTTGGTACTTTATCAAGGTGTTATTTTTGCCAGTGAACGTGCAGATTTAACCTCCAAAGTGCTGGAAAGACTTAAAGCGAAATAAGAGTCTGGATGTGGTCTGGACATTAGCAAAAATAGCATCTGAAATTGGTGCACAACTGGTTGGAAATGCAGACAAAGTTATAACTGGTGTCGGTACCTTGCAAAATGCAAAGGATACCGATATCAGTTTTTTAGCGAATACTAAATATCGTCAATATCTAAAATCGACTTCTGCTGGATGTGTCATTGTTTCATCCGCAGATTTAGCCGAAGTAAATACCAATGCTTTGGTTATTGATGACACTTATGTCGCATATGCCAAAGCAGCCTCCCTTTTATATCCTGATGAACAACCGGATACCGGTATTCATTCAAGTGCAGTAATTGGGCAAAGTTGTCATATTGCCGATTCCGCACGCATAGCTGCACAGGTTTATATCGGCTCGAACGTAAAGATTGGTCACAATGTGATTATCGGACCAGGCTGTATCATTGAAAATGATGTGGAGATTGGTGCTGATACCCGGTTGATGTCAAATGTCACTTTGTGCCGGAAAGTTCAAATTGGTGGGCGCGTTCGTATTCATCCCGGAGTCGTTATTGGTGCGGATGGTTTTGGTATTGCGAACGATAATGGTAAATGGTTGAAGATCCCGCAAGTAGGCAAAGTCATTATTGGTAATGATGTCGAAATTGGCGCCAATACGACTATTGATCGTGGAGCTATAGATGACACTATCATCAGTGATGGTGCCAAGCTGGATAATCAAATTCAAATCGGTCACAACGTTTTCATTGGTGAACACACGGTAGTTGCCGGATGTGTGGGTATTTCAGGTAGCACTCGCATTGGAGCCCACTGTGCCATTGGGGGGGGAACGGGTATTGCCGGGCATATTGAAATAACCGATGGTGTTCAATTGACTGGCATGAGTATGGTAACCAAATCAATTCTAACTGCTGGAACCTATTCTTCCGGAATTCCGGTTGAGCCCACCAGAGAATGGCACAGGAATGTGATTCGTTATAGACAGCTTGATAAATTAAATGACAAATTAAAACAATTGGAAGCCAAGTTGAAGTAATGAATGTGTTCATCATTCACTTAGCTTTACCGCAACAGGGTCTCAACGTAAGATTACTGCACGCAAAAATATAAATCCTAAAGGATAATCAGATTGAACACCATTGACATACATGAGATTCAACGCTTACTGCCACATCGATACCCATTCCTGTTGATTGACAGGGTAATTGAATTTACACCGGGTGAACATCTGGTTGGTATTAAAAATGTCAGTTTCAACGAACCCCACTTCACGGGCCATTTCCCCCAGCGTGTCATTATGCCGGGCGTATTGATTCTGGAAGCATTAGCTCAGGCTACAGGATTGCTGGCATTTAAAACAGCCGATCAGATTCGTTCAGATGAAGCGTTATATTATCTGGCCGGTATTGATAATGCGCGCTTTAAAAAACCTGTAGAGCCAGGCGATCAACTATGCCTTGAAGTTAAATTGATTAAAAACAAACGTAATTTATGGAAGTTTTATGGTCAGGCGACTGTTGACGGCGAGGTCGTTGTCAGTGCTGATATTATGTGTGTTAACCAAGAAATGCCTTCGTGATTCATCAAACTGCTCTAATAGATCCCACTGCCAGAATCGCCGATGACGTTGTTATCGGTGCGTACAGTATTATCGGAGCGCATGTTGAAATCGCTTCAGGTACAGAAATAGCTTCACATGTAGTGATAAACGGACCGACGAAAATAGGTCGAAATAACCGTATATTTCAATTTTCCTCAATTGGTGAAGAACCACAGGACAAGAAATATCATGGTGAGCCGACATTATTGGAAATTGGTGACAATAACCTGATCCGTGAATCTGTCACAATTAATCGTGGCACGGTACAAGGCGGTGGTATTACCAAGGTGGGTAATAACAACTGGATCATGGCTTATGTGCATATTGCTCATGATTGTATTATTGGAGACGATAATATTTTCGCCAATAATGCTTCACTTGCTGGCCATGTCATTGTTGATCAGCATGTTATTTTGGGGGGCTTCACTCTGGTTAGCCAATTTAATCATCTTGGCTCACATTGTTTCAGCGCTATGGGCAGTGTCATTTCTCGAAATGTTCCGCCTTATGTATTGGTATCAGGTCATATGGCAGAACCTGTCGGTATCAATGTTGAGGGGTTACGCAGACGAGGCTTTACGGATACTCAGATTAGAAATATTCGTCAGGCTTATAAATTGGTTTATCGTTCAGGGCTGCGTATGGAACAGGCTCAGCAACGCTTAAATGATATCCAGCAAGATGCGCATGAGTTAGCCATATTTATTGAATTTCTGCAAAACCAGCAGGGTGGAATCATCCGGTAGTAGTTCTACCGGATGATTTTTGTTTTACTCATAAACTAGTCGTTGGCTGGAGTTGAGCTGATTCGATGAATACTCAAATCTGCACCGTTAAATTCTTCTTCAGCAGTTAACCTCAATCCCATCAACGCTTTTAAACCACCATAAACAATAAGCCCACCAATAAAGGCAATGCTTACGCCAATAGCAGCCCCTATGAATTGTGAGGCCAGGCTTACCCCCCCCATACCACCCAATGCGGCTTGACCAAATATACCGGCTGCAATCGCACCCCAGACACCGCAGAGACCATGTAGTGGCCATACACCCAATACATCATCAATTTTCCATTTGTTCTGCGCCAGGGTAAAGGTAATAACAAATAAGCCCCCAGCGAGTGAGCCGGTAATTAACGCACCAAGCGGGTGCATTATGTCCGAGCCCGCACAAATAGCAACCAAACCGGCGAGTGGGCCATTGTGAACAAAGCCAGGGTCATTACGACCGATTAAACAAGCTGCCAATGTACCGCCTACCATGGCCATTAATGAGTTAATGGCAACCAGACCACTAATGCCTTCGATTTCCTGTGCAGACATCACATTAAAGCCGAACCAGCCGACCGTCAGAATCCATGCACCGAGTGCTAAAAAAGGAATATTTGAAGGTGGATGAGCGTATATTTCACCCTGTTTGCCGTAGCGACCATGTCTTGGGCCGAGTAATAACACCGCGGCCAGTGCAATCCAACCACCTACAGCATGAACAACAATTGATCCGGCAAAGTCATGAAAAGCTGCACCAAATTGGTTTTCCAGCCAATCCTGGATGCCAAACAAGCCATTCCAGCTAATACCTTCAAAAAGTGGATAGACAAAGCCAGCAATTAAAAATGTCGCAATTAATTGAGGGTTGAACTTAGCGCGTTCGGCAATACCACCTGAGACGATAGCGGGTATCGCCGCCGCGAAGGTCAGTAAAAAGAAGAATTTCACTAAAGCGTAGCCGTTATTTTCAGCCAGTAACGGTGAAGGTTCAAAGAAATTCAGTCCATAAGCAATGCCATAACCGATAAAAAAGTAGGCGATAGTGGACATGCCAAAATCGGTGATGATTTTAACCAGAGCATTGACCTGGTTTTTTTTGCGGACAGTACCGACTTCCAAAAAAGCAAAGCCTGCATGCATGGCCAGCACCATAATGGCGCCAATTAATATAAAAACTACGTCGCTTGCGTTTTGCACAATGGTTTTCCTTATAATTAGTGTTGAGCAAGCACCAAAACAGCAAGACTTGCACCAAATCAGACAAAATCATACAAAACAATCAGATAGCTATTTACGAATGCGGTGAAAATTCAATTTATGAACTATTGTGGTGCGTCACTGTTTTATTTGGCACTAATGTGGTGCGATAAAATGCGGCACGCCACGGTTAGCACAATCTGTGGATAAACACGTATAATCTGGCACTTTAATTTCACTTTTAAACAGTGACTGGTTAACTGTCCTTAATTGCGGTAAGCAAGGAGTAAACGATGGATATCTACGCATCGGATGATGAAAAAGGCGAAGCGATAAAAAATTGGTGGCGTGAAAATGGCCGCTCAGTAGTTACCGGTGTGGTATTAGGTGGTGCAGTTATTTTTGGTGGTCGTTACTGGATCAATTTTCAACATGCCAAGACCGAGCAAGCTGCAGCAATGTACCAGCAAGTACAGATGAATATCAGTGATGATGATTTAACTGCAGCAGAAGATCTTACTCAGGAACTGATGCAATCGCATTCTTCAACTCCTTATGCAGCCTTTGCCACACTGGAACTTGCTGCTGAGCAGGCTCGCAAGGATCAGCCCGCAGCCGCACTGGAATACTTGAAATGGACAGCTGACAAGGCAAAACTGACGGGGCAAAAAGATTTAGCCAGACTTCGTATGGTTCGCGTATTGGTCGATCAAGGTGAATATGAGCAAGCCTTGCAGTTGGCTCAGCAAAGTTCGTCAGAAGGGTTTATTTCACTGTTCGCCGAACTGGAAGGAGATATTTATCTTGCTCAGGAGAGTAAAGCTGAAGCATTTGAAGCTTACCGAAATGCACTTTCCAGCATGGATGAAGATGATCCGCGTAAAACGCTATTAGAAATGAAGCGTGATGATGTGGCTGTTATCAATGAAAGCTAATTTAATAAAATATCTATTTGTCGGAATAGTACTCACCACATTGTCAGGATGTGGAACAGTTAAAGAATTTTTTGCTGCAGACAGCTATGAAGCTCCGCCGACCGAACTTACTGAGTTTGAAGTTGAGTTTGAACCTAAGACCTTATGGTCTACTGGTACCGGTGATGGTGCTGAAACAGCTTATGCAAATCTTGCCCCATGGTTGCAAGGTGATTTCATTTATACAGTGGATCATAAAGGAGATGTGCGCAGCCATAATATTGAAAATGGCCGACGTGAATGGCGTAGCAAATTAAATATTCCTGTCGCTACCGGGGTGGGTGGAGGAGAAGGTCTTATCATCGTAGGTGCCCAGTCCGGGGATGTGGTGGCATTGGATGAAACCACAGGCAAAGAACTCTGGCGTCAACGTCTCAGCAGTGAAGTACTGGCCCCGGCAAAAGTCGGTGGCGACAATGTGGTTGTGAGAACGGCTGATGGTCGGTTAACGGCTATTTCAGCCAGCAGCGGTAATGTTCTGTGGAACTACCAGCGGGCTGTACCGTTATTAAGTTTACGAGGCGTCAGCTCTCCAGTGATTGAAGGGCAAAGTGTTATTGCTGGTTATGATAATGGTAAGTTGATAGCACTGTCGTTGAATGATGGCAAAGTTATCTGGGAAAGAAGTGTCGCAATACCGAGTGGGCGAACCGAATTAGAACGGTTAGTTGATATTGATGCGGATCCCGTTATCCATAACGGCATTGTGTATGTGGTTGCATTTCAGGGCAATCTTGCAGCGATGGACGTCGATACTGGACGACCTCTGTGGGACAGGGAAATGTCTTCAACAACAGGTATTTCCGTGGCACCATCCGATGCTGTTTATGTCAGCGATGATCAAAGTTATTTATGGGCAATTGCTGATGGTACCGGTGATTCATTATGGCGGCAGACATTATTGTTAAGACGGACGATTTCTGCGCCGGTCATTGCGGGTGATTATGTTGTTGTAGGCGACTTTGAGGGGTATCTGCATTGGGTCGCTCGTTCTGATGGTCGTTTTGTTGCACGGCAACGACTGGATAAAAATGCTATTCGCAGCCAACCTATCGTTCGCGATGGTGTGCTTTATGTAATGACTACAGGCGGCAAGTTAACCGCCATTCGGATCCCTTAACTGTGAAACCTGTTATTGCGCTTGTTGGGCGGCCGAATGTTGGCAAATCCACCTTATTTAATCGACTCACCAAAACCCGTAATGCTTTGGTTGCAGATTATGCCGGTTTGACCCGGGATCGTATTTACGGCAATGCCCGACATGACGAAGCTGAATTTATCCTGATCGACACCGGCGGTTTGACCGTTAAAGGTGACGATATGTCAGAACTGATGCGTAAACAGGCTGAACTGGCGATTGTTGAAGCCGATCTGATCTTATTTGTAGTGGATGGCAAGGCAGGTGTGGTACCGGGAGATGAGCTGATTGCCAAACAGCTACGCAATGTCGGCAAACCGGTTTTATTAGTGATTAATAAAACAGAAAGTGAACAACGCGAATTAGCGGCTGCAGATTTTTATCGACTTGGACTGGGAGAGCCGGAAGTGATTTCTGCCACCCAGGGTCGAGGTATTAGTAATTTAATGAATACCTTGATGCGCGATTTACCCGCCATTCGTATTGTTCAGTCTGAAGAAGATGAAAAAGAGGAAGATACATCGGGTGATATTCGTCTCGCCGTTGTTGGTAGACCAAACGTAGGAAAATCAACGCTGGTCAATCGTCTGCTCGGTGAAGACCGGGTTGTGGCTTTTGATGAACCTGGTACTACCCGGGATAGTATTTATATTCCATTCGAAAAAGACGGTACTAACTATATTTTAATCGATACAGCTGGTGTCAGACGCCGTTCCAAGGTTTCCGAAGCACTGGAAAAGTTCAGCATTGTAAAAACCCTGCAAGCCATCGAGGCGGCTAATGTGGTTATGTTAGTGTTAGATGCGCACCAGGGTGTTGTGGATCAGGACCTGCATCTGGCTGGTCTGATTATCGAAAGTGGCCGCGCTGTGGTTATTGCAGTCAATAAATGGGATGGTCTGGAGAAGCAGGAACGTGAGTGGGTTGCGACCAATATTGAGCGTCGCTTGCCTTTTTTGAATTTTGCCAAAACTCACTTTATCTCAGCCTTGCATGGGAGTGGTGTGGGGTTATTACTTAAATCCGTCAAAAAAGCTTATGGTTCTGCCTTAGCCAAGATCCCGACCCCACAACTGACGCGGGTATTGGAAGAAGCTGTTGCCGATCATCAGCCGCCATTGGTTAATGGACGCCGTATTAAATATCGTTATGCGCATTTGGGTGGTAAAAATCCTCCCCGCATAATCATCCATGGCAATCAGACCGAAGCGACGCCAAACAGTTATCGCCGATATCTGGAAAATTACTTCCGTACTGCACTTAAATTGCAGGGTACGCCGGTGATGATTGAATTTAAAACCAGCGAAAATCCGTTTCAAGAGCGCAAAAAAAAGCAACCTGAAACGCCACAGGAAAAGCGCAAACGTGTAATAGCGAGTCGAGCTAAAAAAAGAGAGAGTTAAAAAACTTTCGGGGCTGTTGATTTTTCATCGCCACCTCTGTTGCGACTCTGAAAGATCAACAAGCCCTAGAGCAAACCATCATCTTCATTCATTAAATTTTCCAGTGAATTAAGATGATGGCGAATCTTTTGCCGCTGAACCAGTTTGTCGCGCGCCGCTTCGGGTAACTCAGTAAATAAAATTACCCCTTTATCTATAAGTGTATTCACTAAGTCTTCAATAACCCGAACCATCGCCATATCAGAAGCAGTGAGGATGGTTTGTATATCTTCGTGACGGTTGGATTGACCAAGAAATTCAAGTAATTCTGGTGCCTGCGGCGAGATATATTGGCTGTTATCGCTCTGTGGAGAATTAAATACTCCAATTATTTGACCATTCTCATCGCGATCGACATATACCATCTTATTGTTCCCGCTGTTACTTGATTATGCTACCTTGTGCAAGGTTAAGCGGTCACAGGTTTACAGTAAAGAAAAAAACTGTGGAACTCCTCACATTTTGAGTTGGATGGCATCGTCATATTACATGGAACAGAAAGCAACTAAAGAACAGGTACAAAATCGGCAATGGAATGCAGGTGCGGCTTATTTGACACACGATGATCCGTTATTAGCTTGCCTGACTGTTCTCACTAAACTTTTACGAAAGCCCCACAGTCCAGATTCCTTGGTTGCAGGGCTTCCCCTTGTGGATAACCGTCTTACGCCAGACCTGTTTTCCAGAGCCGCTGAGCGGGCGGGGTTATCTTCTAAAGTCATTAAACGTCCGTTAAGTAAAATTTCTCCTCTGGTTCTGCCGGCAGTGCTGTTACTTAATGATGGCAATGCCTGTATTTTGCTTAAGCTAAAAGATAAGCAGGCGACGGTAATTTATCCGGAAAACGGCGATAGTGAAGCGATTGTAGAGGTAAGTGAACTACAACCGTATTACTCGGGTTATGCTATTTTCATTCGATCAGTACAGCATTTTGATAATCGAAGTGAAAATTCGGCTATACCGCGTGCCAGGCATTGGTTCTGGGGGACACTGACCCGTTACTGGCCAATCTATAGTGAAGTGTTTGTGGCGTCGATATTGGTCAATTTGTTTGCCATTGCTTCACCATTATTTGTCATGAATGTCTACGATCGTGTGGTGCCAAACCATGCTCTGGCGACTTTGTGGGTTCTGGCAATTGGTGTGGCCATTGTTTTTGTCTTCGACTTGTTACTCCGCACTTTACGTGGCTATTTTATTGATGTTGCGGGCAAAAAAGCCGATGTCATTTTATCCGCTACTATCTTCGAAAAAGTGCTGGGCATCAAAATGTCTGCCAGACCCAATTCGGTGGGTAATTTTGCTAACAGCATGCAGGAATTTGAGTCATTTCGGGACTTTTTTACGTCGGCAACCCTGGCGACATTGATCGATTTACCATTTACCTTTTTGTTTATTGCCGTTATCTGGATGATTGCCGGAGATTTGGCCTATATCCCTCTAGCGGTAATTCCATTAACCATACTGATCAGTTTGATCATTCAGATACCTCTTGGTCGGGCAATAAAACAGCTATTTCGTCATTCAGGGCAAAAAAGTGCCACACTGATTGAAACATTAACCGGGCTTGAAACGATAAAAAGTCTGGGAGCGGAAACGCCACTACAACGCAAATGGGAGCAAACTGCGGGTTCCATATCCAAATACAGCCAACGGGCAAAATTACTATCGTCTGCGGCTGTTAATTTAACCAGTTTTGTCCAGCAAATGACGACGATTGCCGTGGTGGTTTATGGGGTTTATAAAATCAGCGAAAATGAAATCAGTATGGGGGCCTTGATTGCCAGCACTATATTGGCCGGCAGAGCCCTGGCACCCATGGGGCAGCTCGCAGGTATTTTGACGCGATTTCATCATTCAAAAGCCGCTTTGGCTTCATTGAATAACATGATGAGCCTGCCGGTTGAACGGCCAAATGGCCGAGAGTTTTTACACCGTGATAAGTTTAAGGGTGGTATTGAATTTAAACAGGTGAGTTTCCGCTATCCCGAACAAGCTATAGAAGCGTTAAGTGATGTTTCCTTCAAACTCGTCTCAGGTGAAAAAGTAGCGATAATTGGACGAATTGGTTCAGGTAAAAGCTCAATAGAAAAATTAATTCTGGGCTTATATGAACCTGCTGAAGGCGCTGTTTTGCTGGATGAAACAGATCTTCGCCAGATAGATCCTGTCGATTTGCGCCGGTCTGTGGGCTATGTTCCTCAGGATGTGATGCTGTTTCACGGAAGTGTACGCGACAATATTGCTCTGGGTGCTCCTTTTGCTGATGATGCCGCTATTCTACGGGCGGCGGATATTGCCGGTGTGACGGAGTTTATCAACCGGCATCCATCAGGATTTGATATGCCGGTCGGTGAACGTGGTGAAGGATTATCAGGAGGACAGCGACAGAGCATTGCTGTGGCGCGTGCTTTATTGCTGGATCCACCGGTATTAGTGTTGGATGAGCCAACCAATGCGATGGATAACAGTAGTGAAGAGCGTTTCAAAACCAAACTCAGTGAAGTTATCAAAGATAAAACCCTGATTCTGGTAACGCATCGTGCCTCTTTATTAAGTCTGGTTGACCGGGTTTTGGTAATGGATCAAGGCAAGCTAGTAGCAGATGGACCTCGGGAACAAATTTTGGCTGCATTAAAGAGCGGTCATATCCGGGTTTCGAAAGGGTAAATTGATGGCCTGGTTTAAAAAAAATAATGACGATGTCAGTTTTATGTCTGAAATCAGTGCGGCCACGATGGCTTCAACTCACTGGGGAGGACATATTTTATTATTATTGATTGCTGCGTTTATCGGCATTGCCTTGTGGTGGGCCAGTGTCGCAGCCCTTGATGAAGTCACCCGGGGACAGGGCAAAGTCGTTCCCTCCAGCAAGGTTCAGGTGATACAGAATCTTGAAGGCGGAATACTCGCTGAAGTATTGGTCAGTGAGGGACAATTGGTAGAGAAAGGTGATGTCCTGTTAAAAATAGACGATACGCGGTTTTCATCTTCTTTCCGTGAATCACAGTTAACCTATTGGGAGTTGGTCGCAAGAACGGCAAGATTGGATGCGGAAAGTGAAGGAAAAGCCTTGGAACTTCCTGAGGATTTGATGATTGCGCAGCCGGCGCTGGCAGCAGAGGAGCGTGCTTTGTATCAATCCCGCCAACTCCAATTACAAAGTACGATTGATGTCTTGAAAAGGCAGGCTGAGCAGCGCAGACAGGAACTGGTAGAAAAGCAGGCGAGACAACAGCAGCTCAGTCGCAGTTTTGAACTAAGCAATCAGGAATTGCAAATGTCGGAGCCACTGGTTGCTGCAGGCGTTATGTCAGAAGTGGAATTGCTCAGGCTCAGACGAACGGTTAATGATCTCAAGGGTGAAATGGAGTCTAACCGGTTAGCTATCCCACGAATTCGTTCTTCAATGGATGAAGTACAGCAGAAAATCAATGAAGCAAATACCCGGTTTAAATCAGAAGCCGCCAGAGAACTCAGTGAAGTACGCGCTGAAATGGCGCGCACAGAAGAATCAGTATCGGCTCTGGCGGATCGGGTTACTCGTACACATGTTCGTTCACCGATGAAAGGCACTATCAAGCGGTTGATGATTAATACGATTGGCGGAGTTATTCAACCAGGCATGGATCTGGTGGAAATTGTGCCTTTAGAAGATAATCTGCTGATAGAAGCTCAGATACGTCCAGCAGACATTGCCTTTTTAAGACCGGGACAGGAGGCGATAATAAAGTTTACGGCTTATGATTTTTCAATTTATGGTGGTTTACAGGCAAAACTTGAACGGATTAGTGCAGATACCATTACCAATGATGAAGATGAAAGTTTTTATCTTATCTATTTACGCACGGAACAAAATTTTATAAAAAGTGGTATGGGTGAGTTGGGGATAATTCCAGGAATGACTGTTACTGTTGACATACTTACTGGGGAAAAAACCGTGCTTGATTACCTATTAAAGCCCATACTGAAGGCAAAAAACGAAGCATTGAGAGAGCGTTGAGACTAAGGTTGAACCATGACAGTAATTACAGAGACTGAAAGAAGTCTTTATCTGGCTACAGCAGATACGGAAGTGGCGCGGGTTATAACCGATGCGTTGCCCGCTATCTACGATGTCAGCCTATACCAGGATATCAAAGGTTTACTCAATGCATTAAAAAATCAAACAGCTGAGTTGGTACTCTGCCATCAGTTCCTTTTGGACGATAATCCATCGCAGGTTATTAGTGAACTCAAAAAATTATGTCCGGATAGCCGTATCTTGGTGATTGGTCCACCTCGTCCGATTCCCGTACAAATCGCAGCGCTGAAGCAGGGAGCGCGTGGTTACTTCAATCAAAATCTACCGATGAGTAAACTGCAGGAAGCTTTGCTATTGATTTCAAATGGTGAAGTCTGGGTCGAACGCCATGTTATTTCAGGGTTGATTGATGAAATAAGTCATATTCCAGAAGTGAGTGAACAGCAGCGCCGGGCAGCAAAAACGCTATCCCCCAAGGAATTGGAAGTAGCAAAAATGGTTAGTCACGGTGCGACTAATAAAATGATCGCCCGTAATATGAATATCACAGAAAGAACAGTCAAAGCACATCTGACGACTATTTTCCAGAAAATGAATTTACCGGATCGTCTTTCATTGGCGATTGTATTTCGCGATCTCCGCTAAGCCTGCATTGTGTAGTTGAGGGGTTTTGTCTACAATCGGCAGGAAATGGAAGATTGGGTGATGCTTTGAGGGTGTTCTCAGCGGTAAATTACCCTTAAAAAGTATACCGATTACTGCTTTGAATTAGGAAGATATTATGAACAAAGCGCTTTTTTTAATCCCATCATTGTTGTGCTTTAGTTCAGTGCAAGCTGAAACTTTACAGGAAGCAATTCATACTACTTTAAAAACCAACCCCGATGTTTTGGCTGCCATAAGTGAACGTCAGGCTGTTTCCAAAGAAATAGATCAGGCTAGAGCAGGCTATTTTCCGACTATTGATTTAGGTATTGGTACTGGTTGGGAATCAACAGATAACCCTGCTACACGTAGCCGCGGAGATGGTGAGGTTCATTTAAATCGGGATGAAGCCAGTCTGAATTTACGGCAAATGCTTTATGATGGCAGCCTCACAAAAAACGAAGTTGAGCGCCAAAAAGCCAGAACTGATTCGCGAGCTCATTCAGTTTACAGTGTCGCTGAGAATACTGCTTTAGAGGCTACCGAAGCCTATCTTAATGTATTACGCCGTCAAAAGCTGGTGGAACTAGCACAAACCAATCTTGAGTCTCACCAACGTACCCATGACCAGATTACGCTGCGTAGCGAGCGTGGTGTGGGACGCAGAGCAGATATGGATCAGAGTTTAGGTCGATTGGCTTTGGCGGAGACTAATCTGATGGCCGAGCAAAGCAATTTGCGGGATGCCGAAACAAATTATTTGCGGGTCATCGGTGCAGCCCCCAGCTCATTATCACAACCTCCATCGCCTGAACCATCTATGCCATTGACGGTGGATGAAGCGGTTAATATAGCAATTCAAAACCATCCAACCCTGCGCTCTGCTCAAGCGGATGTTGCTTCAGCAAATGCACAACATGATGTCACTCGAGCCGCGTTTTTACCGCGCGTTGATTTCGAATTAGGTACGCGTTCTGATCATGACATTGATGGGGTTCGGGGAACAGATAAAGATGTTACTGCCATGTTTCGGTTACGTTATAACCTGCTCAATGGCGGTAGAGATAAAGCAAGACGGGAAGAAACGGCATTTCTGATTAACCAGGCAGCTGAAATTCGCAATAATACGCATCGACAGGTAGAGCAGAGCGTTCGTTTATCATGGAATGCACTGGAAACTGTTCGCAGACAAATGTCTTACTTCCAGCAGTATGCAGAGTCAGCAGAAAAAACCCGTGATGCTTACCAGCAACAGTTTAATATTGGTCAGCGCACATTACTGGATCTGCTGGATTCTGAAAATGAATTGTTCAGAGCCCGAACTTCACTGACAAACGCACAGTACGATGAACTTTTCACCATGTACCGGGTACTTAACAGTGCCGGTTTGTTGTTGGAAAGTCTGGAGGTCATCGCCCCTGCTGCGGCTACAACAGTTGCTGATAACCGTAATTAATCATTGTATAACTGAATATCGATAAGCCATGCCTGCTGGGTATGGCTTTTTTTTAGAACCTGTACGTTGATAGCTGCAACTTTTTCTGCAATCAAACTATCATGCTATTATGTCGTGCTTAAATTGTAGGGTTATTTTAGAAATTCATGAGTAAGCAATCATCTTTTTCCTTCGAGGAACTTTTGCAGTGCGGCCACGGAGAAATGTTTGGCCCGGGCAATGCCCAACTGCCCGTCCCTAATATGCTGATGATGGATCGCATCAGTCATATTTCCAATGATGGTGGTGCCTATGGAAAAGGTGAAATCATTGCTGAACTGGATATCCATCCGGATTTATGGTTTTTCAAGTGCCATTTTCCAGGTGATCCAGTCATGCCAGGTTGCCTGGGCTTGGATGCCATGTGGCAATTACTTGGCTTTTTTCTGGCATGGGATGGAAATCCCGGTAGAGGAAGAGCGTTGGGCTCTGGTGAAGTGAAATTTACCGGACAAGTTTTGCCTACCGCAAAAAAAGTGACTTACCGTATTGATTTGAAACGAGTAATTTCACGAAAGCTGGTACTTGCTATTGCTGATGGCACAGTATCGGTGGATGGTCGCGATATCTACTTCGCCAAAGATTTACGAGTTGGTCTGTTTACTTCAACTGACAACTTTTAGGACATGACAATGAGACGTGTAGTTGTTACTGGTATGGGGATTACCTCTTGTCTGGGGGTCGATCTCGCCACCGTCACTGAATCACTTCGAGCCGGCCGTTCTGGTATCCGCTTTAAACAACAGTACGCTGATATGGGATTTCGAAGCCATGTGGCGGGTTTTTTTGATATAGATTTCAAAGAGTTTATTGATCGCAAAGTTCTGCGATTTATGGGAGATGCGGCGGCATACGCCTATATCGCCATGAAGAACGCGATTCAGGATGCTGGTTTAACTGAAAGTGATGTGTCGAATCCTAAAACAGGGCTGGTGATGGGATCCGGCGGTGCATCGTCATCCAATCAGGTTGAAGCCGCGGATATCTTGCGTGAAAAAGGTTTGAAACGCGTAGGGCCCTATCGTGTTACCCAGGTCATGGGAAGTACGACGTCTGCCTGCCTGGCAACCCCGTTTAAAATTAAGGGCATTAACTATTCAATGTCTTCCGCATGTGCAACCAGCGCCCATTGTATCGGAAATGCAATGGAACAAATCCAGTTGGGGAAACAGGATATTGTTTTTGCTGGCGGCGCTGAAGAAGAACATTGGACCATGAGTTCGTTGTTTGATGCGATGGGTGCATTATCAACCAAATACAATGAGACACCAGAAAAAGCGTCACGTGCCTATGATGCTGATCGAGATGGCTTTGTTATTGCCGGCGGTGGCGGTGTATTAGTCCTGGAAGAATATGAACATGCCAAATCACGTGGTGCAAAAATTTATGCTGAATTGACCGGTTATGCCGCCACATCAGATGGTTATGACATGGTGGCACCCTCTGGAGAAGGTGCGCAACGTTGCATGCAAATGGCGATGTCAACCATGCGTAACAGCCAAGTTGACTACATTAATGCACATGGCACCAGCACACCAGTTGGTGATTTGGCCGAATTAGGCGCTATCAAGCAGGTTTTTGCCGAAACCCAAATCCCACTGGTAGGTTCAACCAAATCGTTATCAGGACATTCTTTAGGAGCCGCTGGTGTACAGGAAGCTATCTACAGTTTACTGATGCTGGAAAATGATTTTGTTGCTGCTTCAGCCAATATTGATAATCTGGACGAGCAGGCGAAGGGCATGCCCATCGTGCTCGAGCGCAAAGATAATTCAGGCATTCAAGCTGTAATGTCGAATAGCTTTGGCTTTGGTGGTACCAATGCCTGTCTGGTGTTCGAAAAAATTTGATGCTAAATAAATAGCACCCTTGGCGTACTGCCAAGGGTGTTTTTTAATTTAAATCTGCATCCGTTACTGGCCCGCGTTTTCCGGCAAGTGATTCCTGCATTAAACTCACTAATTTCTGTTTTTTATCTTCATCATCCAAATGTTTGGAGCTGAAGGTGATGCCAAATCGATCTGCATATTGTTTGACCAGAATCATTAATATCGCCTCGTCCATTTTCGCTTTCTCCAAAATTATTAACGCAGCATTATAACGTGTTAACGTAAGTCATTATGAGATTACACTTTCAATCTATTGGTCAGGGTGAACCGTTGGTCATTCTGCATGGTTTATTCGGTTCGGCAGATAACTGGCGCAGCATAGCCAAAGCGCTATCATCCGAGCGACAGGTGATTAGTGTGGATCTGCGTAATCATGGCCGATCATTCCATCACTCTCAGCAAACGTTTGATTTAATGGCCGAGGATTTGCTGAATCTACTGGATCACTTGGGTTTATCAGTAATCGATCTGCTGGGGCATTCGCTTGGTGGTAAAACGGCGATGCAATTTTCGCAAAATTTTACAGATCGATTACGTAAATTGATTATCGTAGATATTGCTCCACGTCAGTATGCTGATGAGCACAGTCAGATTTTCAAAGCTCTGTTAGCACAGGATCTATCAAAATTTTCCACCCGCTCCCAAGTTAGTGACGCATTGGCTGAAGCTTTGCCAGATCCGCAAGTCCGGCAGTTCCTGTTATTGAATTTACAAAAGGGCGACAATGGCTTGAGCTGGCGTATCAATTTGCAGGGACTGTTTTGTAACTACCCCGGATTGTTGCAAAGCGTGAGCCCTGAAAATTCAATAGAGTTACCTGCTTTATTTCTCAGTGGCACTAAGTCTGATTATGTGACCGACGATGATTGGCTGCAGATTAAATCTTTATATCCACAGGCAGAACATGTAGTGATCGATGGTGCTGGGCATTGGGTTCATGCTGAAAAACCCGATGCATTTATACAACAGGTAAACAGGTTTCTTGCAGATGATTAATGAAGAACTATTGAAGCAACTGATTGAATTTCGTCGTGAACGGGACTGGGAGCAGTTTCATAACCCCAAAGATATTGCGATTTCATTGTCAATCGAAGCCGCCGAACTGCTGGAATGGTTTCAATGGCGGAATAAGACTGAAATTCAACAAATGCTCAGCAGTGATAAACGCGAGGCGCTGGAAGATGAAATTGCCGATGTTGCAGTGTATTTAAGTTATCTATGTCATGATTTGAATATTAATCTTGAGCAAGCCATACAACGGAAAATGCTTAAAAACGCGAATAAGTACCCGGTGGATAAAGTCAAAGGCCGGGCTGACAAATACAATGAATATTCATAAACCTGCTGCAAAGTGCTAGCATTTGCGCTTTGATTTTATGCCCGCAGAGGTTGTTCCTCCATGAAAGCCATCGTTTTGCTGATTCAATGTGCCGATCAAAAAGGTTTACTGGCCGGCATCACCGGTTTTTTCGCAGAGCGTGGTTACAATATTCTGCATTGTCAGCAATACACTGATACCGATCACGGCCGTTACTTCATGCGCATTAAGGTGGAAGATGAAGGCCAGATACCTCGTGAAATCCTGCAAAAACACTTTGGTTTATTGGCAGAAACCATGCATTTGACCTGGTCAGTGCATTACACCGATATACCTTATCGTGTTGCTTTGCTGGTGACCCGGGCTTCCCATTGTCCTTATGATCTGTTGTTGCGAGAGCTGGAAGGTGAATTGAAATGTGACATACCGGTTATCATCGGTAATCATCCTGATCTGGAACAGATGGCGCGTCAGTTCAATAAGCCGTTTTATCATCTCCCCATCACCAAAGAGACCAAGCAACAGCAGGAATCCCGGATCAAAGCGTTGTTAGCCGAATACAAGATTGAGTTGGTCGTCATGGCGCGTTACATGCAAATTTTGTCAGAACCGTTTGTCAAAGAGTTTGCCGGCAAGGTAATTAATATTCATCATGGCTTTTTACCAGCTTTTCAGGGAGCCAAGCCATATCATCAGGCCTATGAGCGTGGGGTCAAACTGATTGGTGCCACAGCACATTACGCAACGGCGGAACTTGATGAAGGACCTATCATCGAACAGGATGTTGAACGGGTACGCCACGATAACAGCCCTGAAGATTTAGTGATGATTGGAAAAGATATTGAACGTTTGGTGCTGGCGCGAGCCGTTAAAGCTCATATTGAACATCGTATTATTGTCAGCGGGCGTCGTACTATTGTTTTTGCAGAAGGCGCTTGATAACTCAAACCTGGATTACATAAACAGATTAAGAGAGAGAACATGACAAAAGCATCGACTTCTATTGGCAGCTTTCATCCACCGCAGCGCACATTAATGGGGCCGGGCCCTTCAGATGTAAATCCACGCATTCTCGAAGCCATGTCAAGACCTACTATTGGTCATCTGGATCCGGCATTTATCGGCATGATGGATGAAATGAAAACCTTGCTGCAATATGCTTTTCAAACCGAAAACGCATTAACAATGCCGGTTTCTGCCCCAGGTTCTGCTGGAATGGAAACCTGTTTTGTGAATCTGCTTGAACCGGGCGATACCGCGATCATCTGTCAAAACGGCGTATTTGGCGGGCGAATGAAAGAAAACGTTGAACGTTGTGGCGCGACTGCCATTATGGTGGAAGACGAGTGGGGTAAGCCAGTAGATATCAATAAACTGGAAGCGGCTTTAAAAGCACACCCGGAAGCTAAATTAGTCGCCTTTGTGCATGCCGAAACGTCTACCGGTGCCCAATCCGATGCCAAAGCTATCGCCCAACTGGCACAACAGTATGATTGCCTGACAATTATGGATACTGTCACCTCGCTGGGCGGGACGCCGATTCTGATGGACGAATGGGGCATTGATGCCATTTATTCCGGTAGTCAGAAGTGTTTATCCTGCACACCCGGATTATCACCCGTCAGTTTCAGTGAAAAGGCCGCTGGTGTTGTGCGCAATCGCAAGACCAAAGTGCAGTCGTGGTTTTTGGATTTGAATCTGGTGATGGGGTATTGGGGGGAGGGGGCTAAACGTGCCTATCACCATACCGCACCAATTAATGCCTTATATGCTTTGCATGAAGCCTTGGTGTTATTAAGAGAAGAAGGATTGGAAAATGCCTGGAATCGACACCGCCTGCATCACAATGCGTTAAAGGCCGGCATTGAAGCGATGGGTCTGAAATTTGTCGTTGATGAAGCTCACCGTTTGCCTCAATTAAATTCGGTCACGATTCCGCAAGGTATTGATGATGCTGCTGTCCGTAGCCGTCTGTTAAAAGATTACAGTCTGGAAATCGGTGCCGGTTTAGGCGTAATGGCCGGGAAAATATGGCGTATTGGTCTGATGGGGTATGCGGCCAATCAGAAAAATGTGCTGTTATGTCTGGGTGCTCTGGATGCGGTGTTGACGGATATGGGCGCAAATATTAATTCAGGCGTTGCGGTATCCGCGGCTAACAAGATTTATCACAACTAAGTTTATTAATTTGTATTAACCACAGAGACACAGAGGACACAAAGATTTTTTAATTAATATATCCGCAGATTACACAGATTACGCAGATTAAATTTTTTATGAATAGCTTCAATGAAGCTAAAGTATAAAACAATGTAGGTTGGGTTAGCGCAGCGTAACCCGACACACCCGAGTTAATACACTTGATAAAATATCTGCGTAATCTGCGGATTATTTTTAGAATTTAGAAAGCCCTAAAATTACTCGGGTTTGTTTACAGTTACATCGTTTAAAAAATCTCTGTGCCCTCTGTGTCTCTGTGGTTCAAAAAACTCTAAGGTAAAAAATGAATTCATCCCCAATCATCATGATCACCGGTGCCACTGCAGGATTCGGTGAAGCCTGTGCCAGGTTGTTTGCCAAAGCAGGATGGCGTTTGATTATTACCGGACGTCGTCTGGAGCGTTTGCAAAGTCTGCAGGCGGAGTTAGGCGGAGAAACGCAAACCTGTATCAGTTGTTTTGATATCAGTGACCGACAGGCTACAGAACAGGCTTTTTTTGAACTACCAAAGGAGTTTCAGCAGATTGATGTTCTGGTTAATAACGCCGGTCTGGCATTGGGACTGGAGCCTGCCTATGTCGCTGATCCGGAAGATTGGGAACGAATGGTGGATACCAATATAAAAGGGTTGATGCGTTGTACCAGGCTGGTTCTGCCGGGCATGAAAACAAGAAACAGCGGGTATGTTATCAATATTGGTTCTGTTGCCGGAAACTGGCCATATCCGGGCGGCAATGTCTATTGCGCCAGCAAAGCCTTCGTCAGACAGTTTTCGCTGGCTTTGCGGGCGGATTTACTGGGTACACAAATCCGTGTCACTAATATCGAGCCGGGCAATGCAGAAACAGAATTTTCCCTGGTACGATTTAAAGATAATGAGCAACGCGCTGACAAGGTTTATGAAAAAACCGTTGCACTTACCGCTCAGGATATTGCCGATACTATCTGGTGGTTGGTGAATACGCCGGCACATATGAATGTGACCACTATGGAAATCATGCCCACGCAACAGGCAACCGGTCCGTTAGCTATTTATCGCAGTTAACAATCTGCTCAGCCAAAGAACCAGCTTCTGGGGTTGGGAATAGCTTTTTGTGCCTTTAATGTTTTCCAGCCTTTCACACTGCGGCTGATATTCCATACTATCCATACCACCATTACGGCCAGCCCATATAAATTTCCTGTCCACAGCAGTCCCCAGGAAGTCACCAGCCAAAGTAATGTGATAAAAAAACCATTTAATTGAAACTGATAATGTGATTGCAGCCATTCGGCTGCTGCCGGTTTTTTTTCATAGGCAACATAAGCACCAATAAGCAAAATCGGGTAAATCAGTGAGCCTACCAGATTGAATATATAAATCAGTTTAATGCTACTGATATCGTCGCCGGTTTCAATTAACGCCATTAGTTGTTTTCCATACAAAACGCCAATTTAGCAGAATCCCTGAAATTGCTCCATAAAAAAGGCCCGGCAACGCCGGGCCTCTGGGTGGAAAAACACTATTAACCTTAGCCGCCAAAGTCGAAGCGGATTCCGGTATAAATGGTTCTGCCAAGGATTGGGGATTCATCCTTAAAGAAGCTGGTATGTCTTCGACCATCTTCATTGAGCAAGTTACGACCCTGAATAAAGATTTCAGCACCTTTCAGACTGGCCGGTGACCAGTTGGCATCAAACGAGACCAGGTTATAGCCACTGGTATTGTTTTCAGTGACAGCGGTTTTGGTTTGTTTAAAGACCCGGCGATAGTCGAGACTGAAATCCCAATCCGCATAGGAAGTATCAAAACCGATGCCAACCCGTGTCGGGCTCATACGGGGTATATCTTCACCACCACTGAGTTTGCCGCGCACATGATCAGCTGATAATCGCATGCTTAGCGGAATCGGACCATCAACCAGATCGGTAATGGCACCAAATTCCACACCATAGAATTTGGCATTTCGCTGTTCATTGACAACCAGTGTATCGCCTTCAATCTCAATAGCCTGACCGGTACCATCATCCTGCGACGCTAAATAGATAAAATCATCTACATAATTGTAGAAGGTGGTCAGATCGTAACGGAAGGCGCCGATATGCCGATCAAAGCCGACTTCAAAGTTGGTGTAGGTTTCCTTACCAAGGTTAGGGTCACCGATTTCCACCGTACCTGCTGCAGCATGCCGGCCAAATGCATACAGTTGTTCCGCAGAAGGCGCGCGTTGTGAACGGGTCACCGACATTCTTAAATGATGTGCTGGATCGACATCAATAATGGTTCCGGCCGATAAACTGAACGGTGTGAAGCTGCGGCTGCTCAGGCTGGCAGCTTGCTCCAGCTCGTCACCACTGGGTAAGTCAATATCGCGTGCTTCATCCAGATTATCTGAGCTGGAACGGACGTGATCAACTCGGGCGGCAATTTCAAAGCGACCAAAATGTGTGGGACGTTCTTCCAGAATAAACAAACCGACGGTGCGGGTGTCATTGCCACGGATATAAAAGCCACCGCCATGTTCATCGTCACCATCACCGTGACTATGACCTTCACCCTCGGCTTCAAAGTCGCGATCATTAAATTGCAGACCGATAACACCCTCCCAATCACCAATCGGGTTATGCACCATTTCCAGACGCATTTCAGTTTCGTTGTTGTTGAAGCGGGTTTCAACTTCGCTTTCAACGAATGTCCCATCATCAAATTCTGAACCAATTTCCTGTTGACGATAGCTGGTATAGGCCATTTTCAGACGAGCAGTCTGAAAGCCTGGCAACGGATCATTGAATTCACTGCGAAAATCAAAACGATCATTTTTCGCACGAATCTTTTCCTGCTCTTCTTCGCCTTCACCCAAAAACACTTCTGGAATGCCGTATTGCGTTTCCCAGGTGCTGTAGCCTAAACCGGCAAAGCCCCAATCACCTTTGAATAAACCGGTGATGGAAAATACATCATTTTCCACTTCGCTATTCTGCAATTTGTCTTTACGACCAACTCGTTGGCCTTTTTCCTGATAGCCATCAATATCAAAATCACTGCTGCGACGCACCCCATAATCGGTACGTAAAACAAAACTGTCACCCATCGGCAGTTCCAAACCAAGACGACCCTGGCGGTCATGGCCATTCAAACCATATGACATTTGACCATCAACCCTTGGTGAATCGCCAAACTCCGGGTTAAAGCGATTACTGCGAACATTGATAACACCACCGGCAGCACCACTGCCATAAAGCAGGGTCGCCGGACCACGAAATACTTCAATTTGATCGGCGCGTCCGGTATCCAGTCCGATTGCGTGATCAGCACCTTCACCTGATATATCAGAGGTACTTAAGCCATCTTCCAGAACCTGTACCCGGGACCCCTGTAAACCACGAACTACAGGGCGACCAACGCCTTGTCCAAAGTCGGCATTATGTACACCTGGCAGACCATCCAGCGTTTCGCCTAGTGTGCTGGCACGTTTTTGATTGAGTTCATCACCCGCAATAACGGTAACCGGTTGGATTAATTCATCAGAAGTACGGTTGCCTAATGGGTCGGACGTGACCACCAGACGGGGAATATCAACAGCATCTTCAGCAGCAAACGCTACAGAAGCCATAGGGGACAGTGCTGCAGCAAGCAACACCACAAGTGGTTTTTTATTCATCACGAATAATCCTCATAGCAGATATCAGCAGCCATTCTCCAAACAGGAAAAGGCGTTAAAAAAATCAAATGCTATGAAAAAACGGGGGGCGCACGAATCGCGAATGAGAGATAGCTGTTTTCAAAATGAGCAGGTGCTGTAACAGCCGTATCAAGCTGAAAATGTTGTTGCCAGATGCCGACTATGAGCTGCGGGTAGGAATCTGTTGATGGAGTATGACTGACAACATTTAACTGGTCACATAAGGCAATATGATCATGAAAAGCATGCTCGGCATCATGCCAGACAGCCATGGACTGCATCAGCAATAATACCGCTGCAAAAAGCCATAACAGATGTTGGGTGTGCCGAAGTTGCATGTTGGTTAGTTCACCAGCAGTTCAGTCAGTAATTGTTGATAAATGACTGACAAAGTATCCAGATCGGCAATGGTGACATGTTCATCAATCTGGTGAATAGTGGCGTTTAACGGGCCTAATTCGATTACCTGGGCCCCGGTTGGAGCAATAAACCGCCCATCGGAAGTGCCGCCTGAAGTAGACAAAGTCGTTGTATAGCCCGTTACCTGCTGAACAGCAATTTGCACGGCTTCAAGTAATTTACCACCGGCTGTACGAAAAGGTTTACCTGACAATATCCAGTCTAACTGATATGAAACACCATGCTTGTCCAAAATGGCTTCGACCTGTTGTTGAAGTTCCCCATGGGTGACTTCAGTAGAGTAACGGAAGTTGAAAACCATTTCCGCCGTACCCGGAATAATATTGGTTGCGCCTGTACCACTGTTTAAATTGGATACCTGAAAGCTGGTGGGTGGGAAATCTTCGTTACCCTGATCCCATTGCACTGCACAGAGTTCAGCCAAAGCAGGGGCAAGATTATGTACCGGATTATCCGCCAGATGCGGATAGGCAATATGGCCCTGTTTGCCTTTGACCGTCAGATAGCCATTTAACGAACCACGGCGGCCATTTTTGACTACATCGGCCACTTTGTCGGTACTGGTCGGTTCACCGACTACACACCAGTCAATATGATCCTGACGAGCCTGCAATGTCTCAATGACTTTAACGGTACCATCAGTAGCAGGACCTTCTTCATCACTGGTCAGCAAAAAAGCAATGCTTCCCGCATGTTGAGGATGTTTTGCCACAAAACGTTCACAGGCCGTCACCATGGCGGCAATACTGCCTTTCATATCAGCTGCGCCACGACCATATAAAATACCATTGTCGATTCTGGCGGCAAACGGTTCATGGGTCCACTTATCGACTGGACCGGTAGGCACGACATCCGTATGCCCGGCAAATACAAATAACGGTCCATTATGGCCCCGGCGGCACCACAGGTTATCGACTTCACCAAATCGCAGGTATTCGGCATCAAAGCCACTATCAGCCAACCGCTCGGCCAGCATGATCTGACAGCCTTTATCGGCTGGCGTAACACTGTCACGCTGAATCAAATCAATCGTAAGCTGGACAGTTTCAGAGAGATTATTTTGCATAGCGGGCCTGAAAATCAGATTCATTGAAACCTATTGATACGCCGGATGCATCTTCAATGACGGGGCGCTTGATAAGTGTGGGATGAGCGAGCATTAATTCGATGGCGCCTTGTTGATCAAGCTGTTCTTTTCGTGGGTCGTCCAGCTGACGCCAAGTGGTACCACGTTTGTTGATAAGTTCTTCCCAACTAATTTTCTCTAGCCATTGTTTGATGGTGGTCTCATTAAGGCCATCTTTGCGAAAATCATGGAATTGGTAAGACACCTGATGTTCATCCAGCCAGCGGCGGGCTTTTTTGACTGTGTCACAATTTTTGATGCCAAACAGTTTCATCAATATGCCGTTCTATTCATGAGTTAGTGAAGTCGGAAATAAGCGAAAATGATACAGTATATCAACTGTCATTGCATGAGTGATTGCACTGAGAATATCAGTGAAAAAGACGATAACGAAGATTTAATCGTCGTTATCGTCTTTTACTTTTTATTTAGATATCACGCAGTAATTCGTTGATACCGACTTTACCTCGGGTTTTTTCATCAACTTGTTTTACAATCACGGCGCAATACAGGCTGTAACTGCCATCCTTAGAAGGCAGGTTACCTGAAACCACAACTGAGCCAGCAGGAATGCGACCGTAACTGATTTCACCCGTCATGCGGTTAAAGATTTTGGTGCTTTGTCCAATATAAACGCCCATCGAAATGACGGAGCCTTCTTCCACAATAACGCCTTCAACGACTTCAGAGCGGGCACCGATAAAACAGTTATCTTCAATGATAGTCGGGCCGGCCTGTAATGGTTCAAGCACACCACCAATACCTACTCCGCCTGATAAATGCACGTTTTTACCAATTTGTGCACAACTACCAACAGTTGCCCAGGTATCCACCATGGTGCCGGAATCAACATAGGCACCGATATTAACGTAAGAGGGCATCAATACAACGCCTGGTGCAATGTAGGAACCACGACGTGCCGCAGCAGGCGGCACCACACGGACACCAGCAGTATTGAAATCAGCTTCGGTGAAGTTGGCAAATTTTGGTTCAACCTTATCAAAGTATTGTGTTTCACCACCCGACATTGGACGGTTATCATTTAAACGAAACGATAACAGAACCGCTTTTTTCAGCCATTGATTGACGACCCAATCGCCATTTTGTTTTTCAGCGACACGGGCTTTACCACTGTCGAGCATTCCCAGAACTTCGTTGACGGCATTACGCACTTCCGCATCGGCATTGGCTGGGGTGATTTCTGCACGGCGCTCAAATGCCGTTTCGATAATCTGTTGGATATCGCTCATCGGTTTCTCCAGGTTATTTTAAGATAGGGTTTCAATATAATCACGGATTCGCATTGCGGCTTCGACGCACTCATCTTGTGGTGCAACCAATGCCATACGGATTCGATTTACGCCGGGATTACCCTGTTTGGTATCTCTGGCCAGAAAACGCCCCGGTAACACGGTGACGTTATATTGATCAAACAAGCCACGGGCAAAATCGGTATCGGCAATTGGTGTTTCTGCCCACAGATAAAAACTTGCTTCAGGCTGAGTCACATTTATTACCGGTGACAGAATATCGAGCACGGCAGTGAATTTTTCTCTGTACAAATGACGATTATGTACAACATGAGCTTCATCTGACCAGGCGGCAATAGAGGCTGACTGGGTTGAAGGAGGCATGGCACAACCATGATAGGTGCGGTAGCGCAGGAAAGATTTCATTATTGTGGCATCACCCGCAACAAATCCGCTGCGCAGCCCAGGTGCGTTGGAGCGCTTGGAAAGACTGTGAAATACCACACAACGGCTTAAATCTGTATAACCTGCGGCAACAGCTGCCTGCAGCAGACCAACTGGTGGCAAAGCTTCATCAAAATAGATTTCGGAATAACATTCATCGGCGGCAATCACAAAATCATATTCATGTGCCAGTTGAATCAGTTTGGTCAGGGTTTCAGCATCCACAATCGCACCCGTTGGGTTGCCCGGACTGCAAAGATATAACAATTGGCAACGAGACCACACACTGGCCGGGACAGCATCAAAATCCGGTACAAAACCGTTTTCTTCCGTGCAGTTAAGCAGGTAAGGCTCGGCACCGGCCAGAAATGCAGCACCTTCGTATATCTGATAAAACGGATTTGGCATCACAATGAGTGGATCATGACGTCGGTCAATAATCGCCTGGGCGAATGCAAACAATGCTTCACGCGTACCATTCACCGGCAGAATCTGTGATAACGGGTCAATGTGACCGGCCAGTTGAAACCGTTGATCCAGCCAGTTGGCGATGGTATGCCGTAACTCGATACTACCAATAGTCGTTGGATAGACAGACAACCCATGCAAATGACTGATTACTGCTTCGGTAATAAAGCCGGGAGTAGGGTGTTTGGGTTCGCCAATCGATAATGAGATATGTGCCAGGTTATTCGGTGGCTGGCAACCCTGCTGGAGCTCGGCTAGTTTCTCAAAAGGATAAGGATGTAATAGGGCCAGATCTGGATTCATTAATACATATCGCCGGATAAGAAAATCTGGGCATTATAACGCTTCAACCGCCTCTCGTGTTATAAGCATCCAGATGAACGTTATAAAACCTATCGAATTCAAGTTCGCGATTCTCAGTCTGTTATTTGCTGCCACTATGTGGGGCATCATCTGGTATCCGATGCGGTTGTTTGAGCAGGCCGGTATGTCAGTGATATGGGTGACTTTGATTATGTATTTGACTGCCGGGCTGGCCAGTCTGCCGATATTTATCAGGCAACGTTATCACTGGAAACAGATTCCTGCGGATCTACTTTGGCTGGCACTGGCGGCCGGAATGACAAATCTTGCATTTTTGGTGGCCTTGAATGAGGGGCAGGTGATGCGAGTCATGTTGCTATTTTATTTATCACCATTATGGTCGGTCATATTAGGACGCTGGTGGCTGAGAGAAAAACTGTCTATCTCGGCCATCATTATGTTTGTTCTGGCGATGGGGGGCACGGTTCTGATGTTGTGGCGCCCCGATGTGGGATTTCCCTGGCCTCATGGTCTGGCCGATTGGCTGGCTTTGTTTGCCAGTATTTGTTTTGCGATAAACAATGTGCTGAGTCGAAAACTGGCAGCTGTTCCGATGGTGTTAAAAACCACCATTGTCCTGTGGGGCGTGGTCGCTGTTTCAATAGTGGTTTTACTGCTGCAACAGGCGTCTATTCCTGCTGTAGATATATCGGTATGGCTAAGTGCCGTTCTGGTGGGCGGCGGTATCATCATTGCGATGACTATCGCAGTACTTTATGGCCTCGCCAGAATGCCGGTTTATCTGGCGGCTGTTATTATGTTATTTGAATTAATTGTGGCAGCGATTTCTTCAGCCTTGTTAACTATGGAAGTGATGACTTTGCAGGAGTGGCTGGGTGGTGCATTAATTTTTGCGGCGGCTTTTGGAATTGCTCAGGTTGAAAAAACCAATCGTTAGACCCATGTCTTTTTTTTTGATTTGCAGGAATTGTTTATGATTAAGTCTATTGCACATGCCAGTTTTCTGGTGGCAGATTTACCTACATCACTGAAGTTTTACTGTGATGTCTTGCAGATCCCGTTGAATCCTAATCGTCCAAAGTTTGCTTATGATGGCGCCTGGCTGGACTTGGATAACAAGCAACAATTGCATTTAATGGTGTTGCCCAACCCCGATTCGACTGATGGTCGCCCTGAACATGGTGGCCGGGACCGGCATGTGGCCCTGCTGGTAGAAGATCTGGAAGCACTTGCATTACGTCTGGAACAAGCCGGTGTGGAATTCTCCCGCAGTAAGTCTGGAAGAGCTGCTTTTTTCTGTCGCGATCCGGATGGAAATGCGCTGGAATTTGCCGAAGACTTTACCCCGGTAACCAAGTAACTCAGTCACTTAAAACTGACAATCAACGGCTTAGCGAGTTACTCACAATTTCTGTGGATAAGTCTGTGGTTAACATTGTTGAAAATCGCTAAGTCGTTAATCTGTAACAGAGCTCTTCAAAATGATTAAAATTTAACCAACTTAAAATTCTATTTAAATTCAATTGGTTAGCTAATCATTTTGTACATTCAAGCACTTAGCGAAGTTTGTTGTAAGAGTACTGTAACAATTCAGGAAAAAGTGAATAACTCAGTCAGTTTTATTGGAAGAAAAATCAAAATCTGTGCCAGCAAGTTAACTTTCGATTAATTTTGCCAGGCAATTTCATTTAATTAAATTGCGACTATTTAACACGCTTTCATGACAAGCCCTAGGGAGTATCCGGTAACTCAAGCACTTAAAAGTGTTGATCAATAACTTAGCAAGTTACTCACATTTTCTGTGGATAAGTCTGTGGTTAATATAGGTGAAAATCGCTAAGTCCTTATTCTTTAACAGAGGAACGCGATATGGTTAAAAATTAACCATGTTTTGATTTGTAATAAAATCAATAGCTTAGGTGTGTGTTGTGTGCATTCAATGACTTAGCGAAATTTATTTTAAGCGCACTGTAACAAAACAATCAAAGGTGTATAACTTTAATTGTGCAGATATCAAAAAGTCACACACGCGCTAAAGCTGGATAGATTTGTTCATCAAAAGCTGGGTCTTCGTCTCCGGTGGCATCAATACGTGATTGTTCTAACCCCTTAAAATCAAACAGTTGCTGATCAGCCAATTGGGAGGGGGCAACATTCTGAATGCTTCGGAAAATGTTTTCAACACGCCCGGGATGTTGTTTTTCCCAGTTTTGCAGCATTTCCTTAATTACCTGACGTTGCAGGTTCTCCTGTGAACCACATAAGTTACACGGAATGATCGGGAAGCCCTTCGCTTCAGAGTAGCGGGTGATATCAGACTCTTTGGCATAACACAGCGGCCGGATGACGATATTGGTTTTATCATCGCTCAGAAGTTTGGGCGGCATGGCTTTGGTCTTGCCACCATAAAACATATTCAAAAACAGTGTTTCAATTATATCGTCGCGATGATGACCCAGAGCGATTTTAGTAATGCCATGTTTACGAGCGTAACCGTATAAAGACCCCCGACGAAGTCTTGAACATATACCACAGGTGGTTTTTCCCTCGGGGACAACTTCTTTAACGATGCTGTAAGTATCCTTTTCAATGATATGAAACGGCACACCGAGGTTGCTGAGATATTCGGGTAATACATGCTCTGGGAAGCCGGGCTGTTTTTGATCAAGGTTGACGGCAATCAACTCAAAATTGATTGGTGCGTGATCGCGTAAATTCAGCAGAATATCCAGCATCGTATAGCTGTCTTTGCCGCCTGAGAGACAGACCATGACTTTATCGCCATCCTGAATCATATCGTAATCAGCGATCGCCTGGCCTACCTGACGACGCAGACGCTTATGCAGTTTATTGAATTCATGTTGTTGTTTAAGTTGATTTTCAGACATTAGATCAGACCTGCAAAAGGTTGGACAGTGACCGATTGACCGGGAGCTATACCGTCACAATCTTCATCCAGTAAAATAAAACAGTTGGCGTGGCTCATGGAGTGCAGAATACCGGAGCCTTGTTCGCCGGTCATCGTCACTTCTAAGTGATTATCGTTATTATTGCGTAAAAATCCACGCTGAAACTCGAAACGGCCGGGACGTTTACGAATCTTTTCTGCTGCTATGGCCTGTAATATCAGTGGGGCCTGGTTAATGGCTCCGGCCAGTTTGTTTAATGCCGGTTGTACAAACTGATAAAAGGTCACCATAACGGACACAGGATTACCGGGTAAGCCAAAAAAATGTGTATCCGTAATTTTGCCATAGGCGAGGGGTCTGCCTGGTTTCATCGCAATTTTCCAGAAATTCACTTCACCAAGTTCTTCCAGTAATTGCTTAACGTAATCGGCTTCACCTACTGAGACACCACCAGAGGTAATGACGACATCGGCTTCCCTGGTTGCTTCTACCAACGCTGTGCGTATCGCATCGGGTGTGTCGGTAACCACACCCATGTCGATGATTTCTGCATCCAGGCGTTTTAACATGGCATACAGCGTGTAACGGTTACTGTCATAAATATCGCCTGGAGATAATGCTTCGCCAACAGAGCGTAATTCATCACCGGTGGAAAAAAACGCAACCCGAATCCGTCGGCGTACCGATACTTCGGCCAATCCAAGCGATGCAAGCAGCCCTAAATCTGCCGGAATAATTCGATGGCCAGCACGAAGCACTACAGCGCCAGCCTGAATATCTTCACCTGCAAGGCGCACATTTTCACCGGCATGATGTTCACCGTGCAGTGTTATCAAATCATCATGAACTTCGGCCTGTTCCTGCATGATGACAGTATCACAACCATCCGGCATCATCGCACCGGTCATGATTCGAACACACTCACCAGCATTAACTGATTTATCAAACGGACGACCGGCAAACGCGCTGCCAATGAGTTTTAGGGAGATGGACAGGTTTTGAAGATCTTTTCCTCGTAATGCATAACCATCCATTGCTGAATTGGCATGAGGCGGAACAGATAGCGGAGAAATAACATCTTTATGTAACACTTGTCCCAATGCGTCACGTAAAGCGACTTTACGCCAGCAACTGATGGACGTTATTTGTTGCAAAATGCGCTGTCTGGCTTCTTCAACTCGTAATGTGGTAACCGGTTCAGTTGTGGCGCAGCTTGGCTGTGGGGTAAATTCAGTCATGATGATATTGCCGGATAAAGGTCTGGATAAAGAGCAGAATGGCGTCTAAGTCATTTAAATTCAATTTGGGTATAGAGGGTTCGTCAGGCAAAGCGGAATCCGTTGCAATCGCTATGATATTGGGGTCATCTATATAAATCAATGGCTTACCAATGCTGGCGCGATGTAATTCCAGTTTTGGTATAGCCTCGTTTTTAAAGCCCTCCACCAGAATCAAGTCCAGTTGCCGCATATCTAACCGGGCTAAACAGTCAGCAAGCAGGGGTTCTGATTGCTCAATATTGCTGGTTTGCATAAGTGCCAATAACCGCCGGGAGGCCACCAGGACCTGATTAGCGCCGGCTTCCCTAATTCGATAACTGTCTTTACCGGGCTGATCAATATCAAATAAATGATGTGCATGTTTGATGACGGCGACGTTTAATCCAGCGGTTCTTAGTTTAGGAATCAATTGTGTCAGCAGAGTCGTTTTGCCAGTGCCACTAAATGCGGCTATCCCCAGTATTGGCACCGAGCAGTCGAATCCGGCTGTTTGTATGTCTTCAGGATGATTGAAATTCCTGAAACTATCCGGTTGATCCGAAAAATCTACTTCAATCATCGGTTGCTGGGTAAACCAGCGATCAATTTTTCTTTCGCCGGAGGCGAGATAATTTTGTAAATCGTCAGCCAGTTCACAGTCTAATAATGCAAATACTGGTTGAATACGCTTACCATCGGTTGCAACGGCGATTTTTTTACCGCTGCGAAGCAGGCTTTCCAGCATACGTTGTCGTAATTTTGTACTGGGTGCCGGGCTGTCACAGGGGACAGTCAGAATATAATCGGAATTTGCCGCCTGCATACCGGCCAGCATGCCAGCCAATGGTCCCTGAAAATCGGAAAGTGTATCGCTAATCACAGGATAGCCGAACTGTCGATAGCGCTCGATATTACGATTGGCGTTGATCAGCAGCTGCTCAACCTGGGGTGCAATATGATCAATGACATGTGAGACCAGCGGCCGGTCAAGAAATGCTATCAGGCCTTTGTCATTACCCCCCATGCGACGGGCAGCGCCACCAGCAAGTATGACACCGGTCACGGTTGGGTAGGAATAATCAGTCATGATATTTTGTAATTAATGGCTTTATGTTGAGTAGGGACGATGCATAAATTTACGATTCTGGTGTTTATTATACTGTGTATTCCACTTAACGCATGGTCGATGGATTTACAAATTATGGTTACCGGACTGTACCGTGATCATGCTGTGGTGGAAATCAACGGTCAGCAACATTTTTTGTCTGTCGATCAACAGACGCCCGAAGGCGTGACTTTAATCAGCGCCAATAGTAGTCAGGCGATACTGGAGGTCGCTGGCAAACGCGGTGTTTTTGAGCTGAATAATCGTGTCGGCGGGGTGTATTCCGCACCACCAGAAATGCCCGTAGTCAGTATCTGGCCAACGAATGGTATGTATCTTACCAGCGGCTCGGTCAATGGTTTTACAGTAGATTTTGTCGTGGATACCGGTGCTTCCGTTATCGCGCTGAATGGTAAAACGGCTAAGCGTTTAGGTTTGAATTATCTGGATGCCAAACAGATTTCTGTCAGAACGGCTTCCGGAGTAGAACTGGCTTACAGTCTTCAATTGGAGACCGTACAGCTTGGAGATATTTCATTGAATAATGTCGCCGCAGTAGTGATTGATGGTCCGGAACCACAACGCGCGTTACTCGGTATGAGCTTTCTGAATGCCTTTGATATGGAACGCAAAGGCGAAAGAATGGATTTGCGCCGGAAATTCTGACAAAAAAAGCCCGGCTATACCGGGCTTTTTTTACTATGAATGATTAACGAATCAATCAAAACCATGGGTAATCAAGGCATAAGCTGAATGGTTATGAATTGATTCAAAGTTTTCCGATTCAACGGTGTAGGCTTTAATGCGATCATCTGCATTAAGTCGCGCTGCGACATCACGTACCATATCTTCCACAAACTTCGGATTGTCGTAGGCATGCTCGGTGACATACTTTTCGTCAGGACGCTTCAACAAACCGTAAATTTGGCAGGATGCTTCGTCCTCTACCAGATCGATTAAATCTTCAATCCAGATAAAGCTGTCGGTTTTGACGGTTAACGTGACATGTGAGCGTTGATTGTGCGCGCCGTAGTCAGAAATGTTTTTTGAGCATGGGCACAGGCTGGTGACTGGCACAATGACTTTTACATTCATGCTGGTTTTTTTACCAACAATTTCACCAATAAAGCTGACCTGATAATCCATCAGACTGCGGACTTTTGAAATAGGGGCTTCTTTGTTTACAAAGTAGGGGAAGCTCATTTCAATATAACCGGATTCAGCATCCAGACGCTCAGTCATTTCGCCCAGCATGGTATGAAATGATTTAACAGTAATTTCACGTTCATGTTGATTAAGGATCTCAACAAAACGAGACATATGTGTGCCTTTGAACTGGTGTGGCAGATTCACATACATATTGAAATTGGCGACAGTGTGCTGTTCGCCGGTAGTGCGATCACTGACCACAACAGGATGGCGAATATCTTTGATGCCAACTTTATCAATCGCGATATGACGTTTGTCTTTAATGTTCTGTACGTCTTCGATTTCTGCTGCTGCCACGGGCTTATTTTGATCAGTCATGATTAGGGTTAATCCTCACTATATTTGACACACGCACGGTCGGTTTCCCAAACCGTGACACCAGAGACTCTGGCTGTGTCGGTGTTTAGCGTATTGCTAAGGCGCTGGTAAAAAAACTGGGCGATATTTTCAGCCGTCGGATTAATCTCATCGAACGGCGGAATATCATTCAGGTAACGGTGATCCAGTGTTTTGGCTAATTCACGAGTCGCCGTTTTAATGGTTTTAAAGTCCATGCCCATACCATGCTGATTAAGTGCATTGGCGGTGACTTCGACTTCAAGTTTCCAGTTATGACCATGCATCCGCCGACAATCCCCAGGATAGTCTCGCAGGGTATGTGCAGAGGCAAAATCAGCCAGAATTTTTAATGTATAGGTGGCGCTCATAATGTTGACTATTATACTCAGGAATTAGGCTATCGAACAGGCCATTATTACGCAAAATAACGATTGATGGTATCGATAATACCACTTGCATCCAGACCACAGGCGCTAAGCATTTGACCATGATCACCATGATCAACAAAGCGGTCAGGCAAGCCCATCATATGTAAGCGAGTACGAATATCCTGTTGCTGATAGTACTCGTTGACAGCACTGCCGGCGCCCCCCAGAACGGCATTTTCTTCAATCGTGATGATTAATTGATGATTGGCGGCAATCTCATCAAGCATCTGAGTGTCCAGTGGTTTGACAAAGCGCATATTCACCACAGTGGCATCTACTTGCTCAGCAGCATCAAGCGCTGCGTGTAATAACGTCCCAAAGGCCAGAATAGCGATTTTTTTGCCTGAACGGCAGGTATGGGCTTTACAGATGGCTATGCTGTCCAGTTTTGGTTCAACCGTTGTGCCATTGCCGCACCCACGCGGGTATCTTACGGCCGCAGGACCATTATGATGAAACCCGGTGGTCAGCATTTGCCGGCATTCATTTTCATCGCTTGGTGTCATGATCAACATGTTGGGAATACAGCGCAGATAACTAAGGTCAAAACTTCCTGCATGTGTCGCACCATCCGCACCAACTAACCCTGCGCGATCAATAGCGAATAACACGGGAAGATTCTGTAATGCCACATCATGTATTAATTGATCGTAAGCGCGTTGCAGAAAAGTTGAATAAATTGCCACAACAGGTTTTTTACCTTCACAGGCCATTCCTGCAGCCAGCGTTACTGCATGTTGTTCTGCTATGCCAACGTCAAAGTAACGTTCAGGAAAGCGTTCCGCAAAGGCATTCAGGCCCGATCCTTCACACATGGCGGGCGTAATCGCTATTAATTCTTCGGAGGCGGCACCCATATCACACAGCCATTGACTGAAAACCTGGGTAAACGTGGGACCGGATTTTTTACTGTTAGCAGGACTGACGCCATGGTATTTGCAAGGCTGCTGTTCGGCTGGTTCAAAGCCTTTACCTTTTTTGGTGACAATATGCAGAAATTGCGCACCTTTACTGTTGCGCAGATTGCTCAATGTCGTAATTAACGTGTCGAGATCGTGTCCATCAATGGGACCGATATAGTTAAAACCCATTTCTTCAAACAGGGTCCCAGGCACCATCATGCCCTTGACGTGTTCTTCTGTTCGACGGGCAAACTCCCAGGCTGAGGGTATTTTTTCCAGCACTTTCTTACTGCTTTCACGCGCAGAACGATAAAAACGTCCGGAGAGCAGTCTGGCCAGATAATTGGCCATACCGCCGACATTTTTGGAAATCGACATTTCATTATCGTTAAGCACGACCAATAAGTCGGCATTCAGATCACCCGCATGCGCCAGTGCTTCATAGGCCTGACCAGCCGTCAGAGCACCATCACCAATAATGGCTACCGAACGTCTTGATTCTCCGCTGTCACGCGCAGCAATAGCCATGCCCAATGCGGCACTGATTGAGGTACTCGAATGACCAACCCCGAAACTGTCGTATTCACTTTCACTGCGTTTGGGAAAGCCGGAAAGTCCTCCGGGTTGACGCATGGTATGCAGTTGATCTCGGCGCCCTGTCAGAATTTTGTGGGCATAGCTTTGGTGTCCAACATCCCAGACCAGGCGATCTTCAGGTGTGTTAAACACATAATGCAAAGCTAATGTGAGCTCGACAACGCCTAAATTTGACGAAATATGACCGCCGGTTTGCTGGATTTTGTCGATAATCAGTTCGCGGATCTCATTCGCTAATTGATCCAGTTGTTTACGTTCCAAGTTACGTAACTGGGCGGGGGAGTCGATTTGGGCAAGTAGGCTTGTCATGTTGAATCAGTGTGATTAAAAGGTTCGTTGCACGACAAACGTTGCCAGTGCCCGCAGTGCTAAACATTGATTTTCTAGATTATCGAGTGCTGCCAATGCATCTGTTACCAGCGTCTGTGCCTTGTTACGGGCGGCTTCCAGTCCCATCAATGACGGATACGTTGGTTTATTACGAGCAATATCTGCACCCTGCTGTTTACCCAATGTAGCAGTATCAGCAATCACATCCAACACATCATCCTGTACCTGAAATGCCAGACCGATAGCCTCAGCATAATTGTTCAGCTGTTTTAAATCCGCTGTGCTGTGATTTGCGCTGCAATAGGCGCCTAACATGACACTGGCTTTGATTAATGCCCCGGTTTTTAATAAATGCATGGCCTCAAGGTCGGATTGGCTGAGTTGTTTGCCCACTGAAGCTAAATCAATAGCTTGTCCTCCGGCCATGCCCAGAACACCAGAGGCGTTTGCCAGACATTTCACCATGGCAATTTGCTGGGCAGGTGGCAAATTGTTATCAGTTAAACATTCAAATGACAGGCTCTGCAGTGCATCACCGACTAATAAAGCTGTCGCTTCATCATAGGCTTTGTGACAAGTCGGCTGACCACGCCGTAAATCATCATCATCCATCATAGGCATATCATCATGCACCAGTGAATAGGCATGTATCATCTCGACTGCGCAGGCAGCTGAATCCAATGCCTCAGGATCTGCATTGAAGGCTTCTCCAGTTGCGTAGACCAGCATTGCACGCAAACGTTTACCACCATTCAATGTCGCGTAGTGCATAGCTTCAGCCAAGGTCGCAGCTGCAACAGTATTTTGATCGGGTAATCGTTGTTGTAAAGCCAGACTAATACGTTGCTGGTGCGCGGGCATCCAGTCAGAAAGCGAAAATTCTTGTGTCACGAGGCCTCGGAATCAGGATCAAAATCTACTAAATCAGACTGACCGGATTGCTGCAATAACATTTGTACTTTCTGTTCTGCAGCCTGCAAAGCCTCCTGGCAATCACGGGTAAGCAATACACCGCGTTCATAGAGTTTTAACGATTCTTCCAGGCTGATATCACCTTGTTCCAAACGCTCTACCAGTGATTCCAGTTCACTGACTGCCGCTTCATAATCCAGTTTTTTGCGTTTTGCCACCATATTGGCCTCTGTACAAAGTTCGCGTTAACGTCACATTATAAGTCAATCGAAGCTGACATGCCTGCTGGAATGTTTGTTAATTTCCCGTTAGTCTGTAGCGTTTTCCTCTTACACTGAACTGTTCATGCCGAAAATCTTTCGCGGCTTATACAATTTACCCGACCCCGCACAAGGTTGCGTGGCGACGATTGGTAACTTTGATGGCGTCCATCTGGGGCATCAGGCTGTACTGACTCAATTGGCGATGAAAGCAGACATGCTTAATTTGCCTGCTGTGGTGATCACTTTTGAACCCCAGCCTTTTGAATATTTTGTACCGGGAAAAGCTCCCGCCAGATTATCGCGTTTCCGTGAAAAAGTAGAAGCATTACGCGCCTATTCGATTCAAAAACTCTGCGTATTGCGTTTTAATCGCCAGCTTGCCGAAATGCAGGCCGAAACCTTTATTCAAAAACTATTGGTAGAAGGGTTGAATGTTCGCTATCTGGTGGTGGGTGATGATTTTCGCTTTGGCAAAGATCGACAAGGTGACTTTAACCTGTTACAACAAGTCGGCAAAAATCAAGGTTTTCAAGTCGTCAATATGCATACCTTTGCCATTGATGCGATGCGGGTCAGCAGTACCCGTATTAGAGACGCTTTGCGTGAGGGGGATTTGAGCGTGGCAGAAAAATTACTAGGCCGACCTTACAGGATGAGTGGCCGCGTCGCACATGGCGATAAACGTGGTCGCAAAATGGGGTATCCGACGGCAAATATTCATCTGCATCGGGCAAAAGTACCGTTAAATGGTGTCTATGCTGTGCAGTTGTACGGCATTGATGAAGAGCCGGTAAATGGGGTTGCCAATATCGGTGTCAGACCTACAATTTCAGGCAGCGATAAAGCTTTGCTTGAAGTGCATCTGTTTGATTTTCAGCGTGATATTTATGGTGAGCACGTACAGGTCTATTTTCTAAAAAAACTGCGTGATGAACAGAAATTTGCCAGTCTGGAAAAATTGATTGAACAGATTCATCTCGACTCCGCGCAGGCGAAAGATTATTTTGAGAGTCACATCGAGTTATAGTCGCCCTGGTCGCTGGCAAATTTACCCGCTTCATAATCTGATATTAGCTGTTCTGCAGCGTGGAGATCTTCATCGTTGACAAAGATATGGGCAAAATCACTGGCAGGTAAATCTCCTACAGCGCCTTGTAAATAATGCCCGCCAACATGAGTTTCTATGCCATGTGAATCCAGTAGGCCCGCCACAATGTGTGCTTCAAGAATATTGGAACCGCGAAATATCAGCTTCATGATTATTGCAGATGTACTGCTTCAAATCGGGCCATTACATTACCTTCCACATCAGCCAGCTCAAGATGTTGACCTTCAATTTGCCAGTAACGTACTTTTTCCAGCATAAAATGGACTGCCTGAGCCGTTTCCATGCCTTCAGAGCAAGCCATCATGGTGCTGGCGATACGATTAAATTTCAGCTTGTCTTCCCTAAGTTGAAAACTGCCCATGATCCGGTTGCAACCATCCGATCCGGAGAGACGGTTTTCTTCACTGGCTAAAATAATTGAAGGTTCACGTTGCTGTTCATATACTTCTACCGGCTCATCATTCAAACGAGTCAGTTTCCAATAGGTGTTGAGCAGGTTTTCGTTATAGCCCAGCTCGCCACAGGTTTCACCAGGCCAGATATCGTCGGCACTCGTGACGATGAGATTTGGCTGAATTTCGCCAGTATCACTATTAGCACGAGGCTCCAGGTAACCCGTCACCTCAACTAATAAAGGTTGATTAACCTCTTCCGCATACTCCAGATAAAGCGATTCAAGTGTTGCATTATCTGCTTCCTGAGCAACAAACCAGCGCTGACCCGTCAGACATTCTGTAAAGATGCCGCTATCAGCCATGTAACTATACATCCCGTGAAACTGCATAGCAGGGTAGACAGCCCGGAATTGTGTTTCCCGTTGTAATCGATAATTCAGCGAACTATTAATCAACGTATCTTCCTGATCCAGCAAACGGATACTGCCATCTTTTTCGATTTGGAATGCCGTTTGCTGAGGATCGTCAGATAGTAGCCGGAGCTGACCCGTTTGTTGCTGCCATTGTCCAAGTTGATAAAACGTCGCATTATCGCCTGAGTCCTGATAATGCAATTGAAGATAATAGCTTTGGTCGGCAAATAAATTGAGATGATAATCAATGCCGGGGCAGTCAGCACAGGGCAAAGTGCCGCTGTAGCTGACTGGTAAATCGTCGGTAATCAAATGACGCTCATCAGCTTGTTCAGTGCTGCAAGCACTGATAAACAGGAATGACATCAAGATCAACCCATACTTCAACATATTGAACTCCGGTTAAAGTTGCCCGGAGCTATCGATGAAATTCACCTGCACGCTCCGGCTGATATTCAATGGCTTCTATTCTGACCTGTAACATCCCACCATTACCATCTGGCCAATTGATTTCGTCGCCTTCTTTTAAGCCCAGCATGGCACTGCCTACTGGTGCTAAAATGGAAATCCGGTCACCAGAATCATCCATATCCTTTGGATAGACCAATTTCAGCGTAAAAGTTGCTCCGCTGGAAATGACGGAAAATTTCACCTGTGAATTCATTGTTACTACATTGGCTGGCATTTTTTCAGGCTCAACCAGTTCAGCTCGCTCCAGTTCAGTTTCTAAAGCAGTTTTAATATTCGCCGGTATCCCTGCAGATACCTGCAGTAAGCTTTCGATACGTGCGTAATCGAGTTCAGAAATAATAATGTCAGGTTGCGTATTCACAATAAACTCCATTCAACAAATTAAAAGACGCACAAAAAACTACCATCTATGTTTGACGGCATTCATTTTCATGGCGTTGGGGGAAAATCCGAGACCTGATTATGATGGCACAAATTTCAAACTGATATAAGGTGCCAGTAAAAACAAAAAAATGGCGAGCTTATACAGCATCATTCCAAAGTAGTGGAGTTGTGAGAAGTGCTCCTGGCTCAGAGTGAACCAGCGACTATGCAGCCGATATATTTTGTCACGGCCAACAGCAAACAAGATGAACCACAGCGCCAACAGCAGATAATTGAGCACAGTGGTCCAACCCAAAACAAAGGTCATTGTTTCCAGCGTCATTGCAGATACTCCTTTCAACAGTGCCTAATTTACGCTGAGTTATTGCTGAATAAAAGTCGCCGGTGTTTACCTGTTGCCGCGCAGCTTTTTAATAAGACGCTTGATTGCTTTGCGTCCATAGCGGCGCTTGAATTTAACTTTAAAATCATAAAGATAAAACGGCAAACGGCAACGAAAGTTAAACGGCAATTTATATTTGGTATGTTGCAGATAATGTCCAACCAGTTTTTCTCTGCCAGGCCAGTGTAGTTTATTGCAGATCCGAGTGAGATCAGACAGACGTTCAGCAAGCGTCGCATTACGATTGAAAAAGCGGGCCCGATTGATATCAATCAGCGTAAATTCAAGCTCAGCATCGTCTTGTTTTTTGATCAGAATGTTGCCGCCTGCCAGATCACGGAAGAACACTCCACGACCGTGCAGCTCTAACAGAAACTGACTGAGTTGCTGATATAGCTGGTCTTCGCTGACACCTTGATATTCTGTAGCACCTTCATTAAACGCAGTGAGGATGTCTCTGGCTGAGAAATCGTGTTCAACTAAATCGCACAGATAATAATTGTCGGTCAGTGTTTTATCATCGGCCCGTTCAAAATAAGCGATTGGCAGTCCGGTCGGAATGCCTCGGCGTAATAATTCAGCTGCTGCATTCCAGCTGCGTCGGGATTTGCATGGCTTGAATTTATCCAATAACAATTTATGCGGCGGCATACGTAATGGTTTTTTGATGACAATCGGTTTGTCTAAAATATTATCTAGCCGCCAGATAACATTACGGGCTTTGCGTAAGGTGTTTGCTTCGGTTGCTTCAGGTAAATAGGCTGGATGCAGCTTTTGCTTCAGTGCAGCAGCATGTTCGGCATTTTCAGCAATTAATAAACCTTTCCAGCCATCCTGTTCAAACTCATACAAGCTCTTGCCGGGTGCATGACGATAAACTGACACGCGTTCACGCGCATTCGGGCTGGATTTAAGTTCAATTTTTGCGCCGGCCGGCCAGCACAGAAAAACCGGTGTTTCGGTAACAAACTCGGGTTTCTCAACCGCAATTTCTCCGTCCCGAGTGATGACTTCAACATTTTCAAGTTGTGCCGGAGCATATAAAGCATGCATTGGCATAGCCTGACCATTGGCCGTCCATAGCACGTGAATTAATTTGTCTTTGCTGCGGAAAGCATGGACTTCAATGGCTTCGGCTGTGGCGAGTGGACCCTCGTACAGACTGCCCGGTATCAGCCGATTAAAATTTTTCATGGCATAAAAAGCCGGACGCGTCCGAAAATCCTGGCGCTGTCCAAGCACGGATCGGTAATGTGTAATTCTCTCTAGCTCAGGATAAGTCTCATAACCATCATCAATCAGACCTTCGCGGTGGCAGATGAATGGGCCCCAATAGGCTTGCTGCATCGCTCCGGACGCGGCAAGCAAGGTCAGGTAACGACTCAGATAGTCCGCTTGTTTCTCTTCACCATTGACCAATACCCGGCGGATACGCGGCAATGTCCAGAACGCTGCTGGCGAAATAAATTCCTTAACGCCAAAATCGTCGCTGATTTTTTTTAATATTCTTGCTTTTTTAACCAGGTTCACTTTCAGCCGCATGGCTAATTTGGTACCAAAAATACGGTGGTCAAAGCGTTCCGGTTCGGTGACACGTTCACTGAAGAGATTATTCGTATGAATATCCGGTAATTGATTCTCACGACGCAGACGCGTCAGTACCGCAATGTTGTGCAGCGGTTCAAAGTCAGAAATATTTGGACCAGCCAGTTTTATATTACGGGATTTGATTTCTTCAAACGCAATGCGCCAGGCATTAAAAAAACTCTCGGTGTCATAGCCAGCCCAACGACGACGATTGCTGGTGGAACCGACCTCAATAGCACTGACTCTTGAACCAAATCGACTGGCCACTGTTTGTACAAAATCACGCCAGCGTAGCTGTGCGCTACCCGTTTTCATTTGCTGGGCTTCGCTAAAAGGCTGCACTAAATGTAGTAACACCTTGATGTCGGTTGCCAGCAGGCGTTCCAGTAAACGCGTGACTGGACCGCCTTCATCACCGTATGTGTAGTCAAGACGAACCTGTTTAATTTCTAATTCAGTCAGTCTTTGCAGGATATAGTCATCGACGGCCGGATCGTCGGAAGTGGTTACACCGACGCCAACAAAATCTACCGGAACAATATGTTTAGCTTTGGGTAAATGACCGTCAGGTAAAGCCAAACGGCCTGCAAATACATAACGCAAAGCATTGCCCAGTGAATTTGCGTCCATTAATGGGCCATTTTCAATCTTGTTTTGCGAGTTGTCCGACGTGCTCATAAAAAATCCGAAAGTTCATGCCCGGTAGTGGGCTATTTGAGGCAAAGAAAAGGTCTTAATTCAGAGGTGAAGTTTAATGCGTTATGCTGTTGGAAAATACATTTAATACCACCACACCAACTAAAATCATTGAAATTCCAATGATGGCTGCTGTATCGAGTTTTTGACCAAATACAATCCAGCCGATTAATGCTATCAACACAACGCCGATGCCTGCCCAGATAGCATAGGCAATGCCCACTGGAATAACTTTTAAAGACAGGGCTAAAAAATAAAAGGCAACACTATAACCGAGGATAACAGCTATTGATGGCCAAAATCGGGTAAATCCTTCCGAAGCTTTAAGAAAGCTGGTGCCAAATACTTCAGCAATAATAGCGATACTTAATAGTAACCATTTAGACATCAGGAAGACTCAGTTGTAAGAGAAAAACAGGCTGATAGCCAACAAGCTGCCTAACAAAGCAACAATTAAACTTATCACTGCCCCCCATTGTGTCCTGTAACCTTCCGGAAACTCTGATTCCCCAAGCGTTTTTAATACTCGTTGAAACTGCCTGGCTGCATAGACTGTTGTAAAACTGCCAAGCATGATAAATGCGATGCCAATAAGAAATGTGAGGGTGGTATTAAGATGCTCCTCACCGTTCGATAATACCTCAATCAACAAGCCGGAACGTTCGATTAAAAATCCGAACATAATAAAGGTCAGTCCGGTGCGGTTCCATGCCAGTAAGGTACGTTCGGCGGCAAATAAAACGCGTGGATCCTGAAGGTAGGACATAGACTAAACTGCCCTGGCTTTACGTTTTCTCAGGCAGCTTTTGAGCTTGGCGCTTAGCTTGTGGAAGAAACGATGTTTGTTGCCAGCGGCTTCACTTGTCAGGAAATTAATTTGAATGGAACGACGAGTACCTTCAAAACTTGGATAGCCATGCCAGCAGTTATCAGTGACTTTAAACGCGACTAATGAGCCGGGACCAGGAATGATTTCATCAATAAAATCTTCCATATCATTGGCATTATTCAAAATCCGTAACCGGCCCGTGGTTGCATCCCATGTCTCATTCAGATAAATGAGAATGGTCACCAGCTTGGTTTTTGAATCGGTATGAATACGCCCGTCTTTCTGTCTTGAGTAGCCACGAAGTGTCATCATCATCGGCAGACTCATTACCTGAACATCAAATTTCTCACAAATAAGTTGCCTGAAGTCAGGGCTGTCGATGGAATCCAGGAATGCCTTGAAATCCGGTTTAACCGATACATCATCTACATTAAAGCTACCGCCATCATCAATGTTTGGAAAATCCTCAAGAATCCCCTTCAGCGCTTCCGGGCGGATCGATCGTTCCACCTTAAAGAATGGGAAGGGAGCCGTGTTGACAGGAGCGGCCCTTAAGGCCTGCAGATCCAGTACTGAGTTCATATGGTGTTCTCGATAATGCATAGTAAGGAACGTATAAGCACAATATGATAATACAAAATGACTTGCCAATCTGATTGCAAGCCAGAATATCCCTAAGAAAAATATATGCCAAGGGGATAAGATAAGTTTTGCTGCAACCCCATAGTTGTTGCTATGGTCACTACTAAAATAATTAATAGATCCAAGCTATGCAGGAGAGAAAAATGACCAAGTGGAATGAAGGCATTGTAGTGGAAAACAAACAATGGACAACCACTTTGCATTCACTGAGAGTCGATGCCGAAATTGAAGCATTTGAGGCTGGACAGTTCACTCGCCTGGCACTGGATATCGATGGCGAAGAGATCAGTCGGCCATTTTCACTGGTGAATGCGCCAGGCGAGCGGCCGCTGGATTTTTACTTTATCGAAGTGCCGGGTGGAGTGTTGTCCGCAAAACTGGCCAATCTTAAAGCGGGGGATACCATTAAGATAGCTCCCAAGGCTTCGGGGTTATTAACCTTGAAGCAGTTACCGCCGGCAAAAAAATTATTTTTACTGGCAACCGGTACCGGCATTGGTCCTTTTTTATCCATTATTAAAACGTCTGAAATCTGGCAGCAATTTGAACGGGTAACGCTGGTTCATGCCGTGCGTTACATGGAAGAGCTGACCTATCAGCAAACCGTTCGAAATATCGCCGAAAACTATACCCATCAGTTCAGCTATATTCCTATGGTCAGTCGCGAGCCATGCGATTATGCGATTCCCGGTCGTATACCGGAAGCCATTATGAACAATAAGCTGGAACTTCGTGCTGGCGGACGGATGGATACTGACAGTCACGTGATGCTGTGTGGGAATCCGGATATGGTGCAGGACACAATGAATGTATTAACAAAACGTGGATTGAAGAAACATAGTCGTCGGGATCCCGGGCATATCAGTATCGAAAAATACTGGTAGACAGTATCGCTACTTGTTACAGTCAGAACGGGGCAAAATGACAGAGTATTTGAACCATACATTCAGTGAATGAGTCACAAATGGCATAGCAATTGCTCATCATCAATGATGAGATGAATTCTCTGGAAATACCATCAAAGCGCATTGCAAATTGCACTAAAAAGTCACATTGTGACCTGACTAACGTTTTAAAACGGATCACCAAACAATTTTGTTGCTCGGTCCAAAACAGGGGAGGGCTCATGTCAGATGTCTGGCAAGACACCATCACCACAGCTGAAACCATACGCCGTGAATTCCATGCTCATCCGGAAATGGGCTGGCAGGAACATCGTACTGCACAACGTATTCGCGAGATTCTCAGTTCACTGAATATTGCCTGGCGCAGCTGCGCCGGTACCGGAACGGTAGGTATTCTTAATCCCACGGGCACGGCAGCGCCTCATATTGCCCTGCGTGGTGATATGGATGCCTTACCCATTCATGAAGCGACGTTAAAAGCCTGGAGTTCAATGAATGAAGGCTGTATGCATGCTTGTGGTCATGACGGGCATACCGCAACCTTGTTAGCGGCAGCCAAATGGCTCAAGTATCACGAAGCAGAATTAAAAGGTCCTGTCAGTCTGATTTTCCAGCCAGCCGAAGAAGGTGGTCATGGCGCAAGAGAAATGATTAAGGACGGTGCGCTTGATGGCGTTGATGAAATATATGGCTGGCATAACTGGCCTGCTATACCATTCGGCCAAATGTTATGCCCCGATACTTTGGTTATGTGTGGTAATGGCACGTTTAAAATCACCCTGCATGGACAAGGAGGTCATGCCAGTCAGCCGGAGTTATGTCGTGATCCGGTGTTAGCGGCCAGTGCTATCACCCTTAATCTGCAACAGATCATCAGTCGACGTCTGGCACCCCAGCAAGCTGCGGTGATCAGTGTCACTTCCATTGAAGCCCCCAGTGCACCAACGGTTATCCCGCAACATGCTGTGATGGGGGGCAGTATTCGGGTTCCGGACAGAAAGACTCGCGATGAGATCAATCAATTGATTACCGAAATCAGTCAGCAAACGGCTATGAGCTATGGCGTGGTCGCTGAAGTTGAAATAATGCCACGTTATGACGCCACCATTAATCATCCGCTTCAATCTACGCAAATGCGTCGGTTATGGCAGGAAATAAATGGGGCAGATTCGCTGGATTTTGTCACAACTTTACCCATCATGGCTTCAGAGGATTTCAGTTATTACCTGCAACATATTCCCGGTGCATTTGCATTGATTGGCAGTGATGACGGTCCTGATCATCAGGCGCCATGCCATAGCCCCCATTATGACTTTAACGATCGCCTGATTCCGGCGGTCACACGATTGTTTTCGCGCCTGGTTGGAGTGGGCGCACCTGTTCCGGAGGAACTGCCATAAATCGTCCGTAAGACGTTTCAAGAGGAAATTTAAATGAGTATATTTGAAGAAAGAGAGTCTGAGATCCGCGCCTATTGTCGAGTTTATCCAGTGGTGTTCGATACCGCGATCAATGCGAGGCAGACTGATGAAAACGGCAAGGAGTACATCGATTTTTTTGCCGGCGCCGGTGTATTGAATTTTGGTCATAACAATCAACGCATGACCAAAGCGGTGGTGGATTACATTCAATCCAACGGTGTAACACATAGTCTTGATATGCATACCACTGCCAAACAGCAGTTTATGCAGCACTTCACCGATACCATTCTGAAACCTCGCAATATGCCTCATAAAATGCAGTTTATGGGGCCAACGGGTACCAATGCCGTAGAGGCTGCGATGAAACTGGCCAGAAGGGTCACCGGACGTCAGGATGTTGTCGCCTTCAGCCACGGTTTTCATGGCATGACTTTAGGTGCCTTGAGTGCCACTGCTAACCAATATTTCCGTAATGCGGCCGGTGTGCCACTGAACCATGTCAAACACTTTGCCTTTGGTTGTGACAAAGCATGTCCGGGTTGTGATTTGGGCTGTGGTATGAAGAGTATTAAACAGTTACAGGCTATCTATGCTGATAGCTCCAGTGGTATTGCTCCACCAGCAGCATTTCTGCTGGAAACCATACAGGCTGAAGGCGGGGTTAAAGTCGCCTCTAAGGAATGGTTGCAGGCACTGGAAACATTGGCAAAAGAAGTGGGCGCTTTACTTATTGTCGATGATATTCAGGTGGGTGTCGGTCGTACCGGTTCGTTTTTCAGCTTCGACGATCTGGGAATAGATCCGGACATTATTTGCCTGGCCAAAGGCATTGGCGGTATGGGAACGCCAATGGCGATGAATCTGGTTAAACCAGAACTCGACAAGCATTGGTCACCCGGCGAACACACCGGTACTTTCCGTGGCCAGGATATTTCTTTTGTGGCCGGTGATCAGGCGTTGACCTATTTTGATGATGATGTGTTAATGAAAGAAGTCAGAGAAAACGGCCACTTAATGGCTGAAGCCATAGCCCCACTGGCTGCAAGGTATTCAGATGTGAATATCACCGGTAAAGGCATGATTCTGGGACTGGATGTTGGAAATGGTGATCGAGCCAAAGCCATTGTCAATCAGTGTTTTGATGCCGGATTAATGATTGCCAGCTGTGGCACGGGTGGGCGAGTGGTTAAACTGATACCACCATTAACCATACCTGAGGCGGATTTACAGACGGGTCTGGATATCCTGGTGAAAGTGACCGAAAAAGTCATGCAAATGGAGGAAGCGGCATGAGACAGCGTGATGATATGACTTTCCCTTTTGAAGAATACGAACGACGACTGCGTGAATTACGCGAACGTATTGCCGAAAGGCATATGGATGCCGTGGTGATTTCCGATCCGGAAAACATTATGTATCTGACGGATTATCAGACCACCGGTTATTCCTTCTTTCAGGCGCTGGTGGTACCGCTGGAAGATGAACCGTTCATGATTACCCGTAAACTGGAAGAGTCCAATGTAATTCATCGGACCTGGGTGGAAATTACCCGGCCCTATCCGGATACCGGTGATGCGATTCAGATGCTGGTTGATGCGTTGCGTGAATTTGGTCTGGATAAAAAACGCATTGGTTATGAGCGTAATAGCTACTTCTTTCCGGCCTATCATCAGGATTGCATTCATACCACGCTTACGGATGGCAAATTGCTGGATTGTTTTGGCATTGTCGAAGAAGGTCGGGTCTGCAAATCACCGATGGAAATTGCGTTAATGCAAAATGCGGCCAGAGCCACTGAAGCTGGCATGCAAGCCGGTATTGACGCCGTGCAGGCCGGTGTCACTGAAAATGAAATTGGTGCCGCAATCAGTGCTGCCATGTTCAAAGCGGGTGGTGAACCGCCAGCCGTTATGCCGTATGTGACTTCGGGGCCGCGAACCATGATTGGTCATGCCACCTGGGAAGGTCGGATTGTACAACCCGGTGAACATGTATTTCTGGAAGTAGGTGGCTGCTATCGTCGTTATCACACCGCGATGATGCGTACCATTGTTCTAGGAGCACTGAGTCCATCAATGTACAAGGCTCAGGAAATCATGAAAATGGCTTTGGATGCAGTACATAAAAACTTCCAACCCGGAATGACAGTGTCAGATGCTGACAATATGATCCGCAATATTATTACCAAAAATGATATCGGTGCGAGGCTGGTCACCCGTTCGGGATACTCAATTGGCATAGCTTTCCCCCCCAGCTGGGATGAAGGCTATATCGTCAGTCTCAAACAAGGCGAATCGGCGGTACTTAAACCCGGCATGACGTTTCATATCATTCCATGGATGTGGGGTGTTGATGGCGATAAAACCTGTGGAATTTCTGACACCATCCACATTACTGAAGATGGTTGTGAGTCGTTTTTTACCATGGATCGCGATTTTGTGGTGAAAGCCGATCAGGGTAAACAAAAGCTTATTTCGGTGGATCAAAGTTCTAAAAGCGAAGCAAAAGCCGATAAGCAAATCGAGCAAGCCCGGAAATCGGCTAGCTAAGTAAAAAAAGTTAAAGAGGTTCACATGCTAACAGCAACCAATCCGTTCACTGGAGAGAAAATCGACAGTTTTCCCTGCCTGACTAAAAATGAAATGTATGCACGTATTGGTGAAGCCAATGCGGCTTTTGCCGAATGGAGTGACAGAAGTTTTAATGAACGTGGCGAAGTATTGCATGCCGTTGCCAAACAATTACGCGCCGAAAAACATGATCTGGCACAACTGATGGCATTGGAAATGGGTAAGCCGATTAAAGAAGGGATACCGGAAGTTGAAAAGGCCGCGCTTTGTGCAGAGTTTTATGCCGAAAATGCTGAAAGGTTTCTCGCTCGGGATACCATCGCTTCAGATGCATCACTTAGCTACGTCTGCTATCAGCCATTAGGAACTTTACTGGGCATTCTGCCCTGGAATGCACCGTTATGGCTGGCATTTCGCTATCTGGCACCAGCTTTAATGGCAGGCAATACTTGCGTCATGAAGCATGATCCAAATGTCCCGCAAACCGCCCAGGCCATCGCCAATGCTTTTATTAAAGCTGGTGCACCGGAAAATATTATGGTGAATCTGCCATTAGAAACCCCCGAGGTTGAATTAGCCATTCGTGACCCACGCATCATGGCTATTTCGTTTACCGGTTCGGGTGGGGCAGGTCGGAAAGTAGCCGAAATAGCCGGCAGTGAAATCAAACCCTGTGTACTCGAACTGGGTGGATCGGATCCCAGTATTATTCTTGCAGATGCAGATCTGGAAACAGCTGCCGATGTGGTCTGTCTTTCACGGGTGATTAATGCCGGTCAATCGTGTATTGCTGCCAAACGTATTATTGTCGAAGCTGAAATCTATAATCATTTTATAGACTTACTTTCAACACGACTGAGCAAATTGCAATTGGGTGACCCATTGCAGCCCAATACTGATATCGGGCCGATTGCCCGTAAAGATCTGCAATTGAATCTGCATCGGCAGGTTGAAGATACGGTAGCCGCAGGCGCTAAATGTCTACTGGGAGGCGAACTGCCAGATGCTGAAGGGTTTTTCTATCCGGTCACTTTATTGACTGACGTTACACCAACCATGTGTGCATTTCGTGAAGAAACCTTCGGTCCGATTATGGCGGTAATAAAAGCCGAAAATCACGAACATGCGTTAGAACTGGCGAATGACACCGAATATGGTCTGGGAGCCAGTGTCTGGACCAGAAATAGCGAATTAGCCAGCCATTTGGCGATGCAATTGCAAGCTGGACAGGTCGCGATTAACGGCATAGTCAAAACCGATCCACGCTTACCTAGCGGTGGCATCAAAGGTTCAGGTTATGGCCGGGAATTGGGACCGCATGGAATTCATGAATTTGTGAATGCCAAACAGGTGTGGATTAAATAATTTGCTAACGGGGGTGACACCAATGTGTTCACCCCCATTAAGTTCAACGTTGCTGAATTTGTGAAGCCAGTTGCTCTGCCAGCTTATCCAGATTGCTACCTAATGCACGAACCAGAGCTGGATAACCATCGGTAGCCAAGGTGGTTTCTATATTGAATGGTGAAATAGCCAGCAGGTGTCCCTGGTTGTCTTGAAGCTGCCATTGTCCACTGCTGACGGCCTTGCCGTTAAAATGGCCCTGAAACTGTTCAATCTCCAGCTGTAAAGTTAACGCATCCTGTTTCAATCCACGGCTATCTGAGACCACTAATGTATTTTGAAGCTGTGAACTCAAACGGTTACGCAGACCACGACGTATTTGTTGAGCCAGATTTTCTGCCCAAAGATTTTCTCTTGCCTGATGCAGGGTAATATCGTCCAGTTGTAGCACAATACGATCACTATCCAGAAATTCGGCCAGACGGATAGATCCAATGACTAATACCTGCTCAGCACTGGTTGAAACCTGTGTCATAGCTTGAGCAGTTTCAGGCAGATTATAACGCTCAGTATTGACAGGTTTGGTAGTGCAAGCCACCAGACTCATTAGAAGCAGAGCGCTAAATAACGTTTTAAAAAATGTTAATAACATGGGACATCCTGATTATTCAGTCGGGGCTCTAGGTAACGGATCGCTGCTGTTACGACGATCAAAAATCAGTGCATTGGGTTGTTCGCCCAAGGTTTTGGCAACGGGCTGAATATCCCGCAACAGTTTTTCCAGTCGTTGCAGGGTACCGGTCATCTCCTGATAAGCCGAAGAATCAGGTGACAAGCCTTGCAGCGTGGTACGAATTTCAGCCAATGTCTGATTGATATTGGCTGGAATTTCCTGGGTTTCTGACGCATTGACCAATGTCTGAATGCTGGCTGTCAGATCACGGATTTCTTTCAGCATCGTTTCAGAGCTTTCCAGGTTACGATCCATGCCGGTTAAAATCGGCTCGACTTCCAGCTGATTCAGTTTATCCAGCAAATTAGAGACCTTCAGTTCAATTTGTGCCAAACCTGTTGAAGTCGTTGGCAACACCTGATGACCTTCAAACGTTCTGGCTACAAACTCAACTTTATCATCACGCTGAAAATTAAGATCGACAAATAACGAACCGGTCAGCAGATTACCGGATTTAAGTGTGGCTCTTAAGCCTGCATTGAGCATGCGATCAAATCGAGCTTGCCATTCCTTGATATCAACTTTTTCATTACCGCCCAGTCGTTGGGGTTCCAGACGAATTAACACCGGAATGGCAAAGCCACTCTGCGCATTACGTTCAGGGGAAGTGAACTTCCACGGTACACTGGAAACGGTGCCGATGCGGATCCCGCGAAACTCTACAGGAGCGCCCTTGGAAAGCCCGCGGACGGTATCTTCAATTAACAGCACATATTCAAGGTATTGGGTATAGGCTTCCTGACGCGCACTTTCTTCATCACCATACAAGGTAAATGTAGTGTCCGCTTCAGCGGGAGCGCCAATCGGTAAGTTTTCGAGCACGCCAAAAGTGACGCCACCTCCTAATAACGCTTCCATAGAGGCGATATTGACCTTGAAGCCTTCTGAGTCCAGTTTTAAATCGACCCCACTTGCTGACCAGAAGCGGGTACTTTCGGTGACCAAAACATCATAAGGGCTTTCAATAAATAGCTGGTGGCGCATTTCCCGGCGTTCACTGTCAAATTCTGCGCTTTCGACACGGCCTACATTAAAGCCCTGATAGGTTACTGGATCACCTACCCGCAAAGAATTACCGAGTTGGCTGATGAGTTTGATGCGCAAGCCCTGAACACCCAGTGTGGATATGGGAGGTTGTTCCAAAACCTCAAATTGGCGTTCTTCGATAGTGCTTTCTCCGGGCTGTAATTGGATATAAGCACCAGAAAGTACTGTATTCAGTCCACTGATACCTTCACGTCCGATACGTGGTTTGACCACCCAGAAACGTGAATCATCGACCAGCATTGGTTCAGCTTCCGGATTGATACGGGCAATGATTTGGGTGTGGGTTAAATCATCAGATAGACGAACCTTTTCAACCTGGCCAATATCGACATTACGCGTTTTGATCATGGTTTTACCGGCTTCGATGCCCTCTGCATTGGCCATGGTCAAAGTGATTCTGGGGCCAATGCGCGTGTAATTGTCATATATCAGCCACAATCCAATCATTAAGGCCACAATGGGGATAATCCAGATAGGTGAAAACCGGGATTGTTTGCCGGATCTGGCTTTGTGCAGGTCAGTTGGTTTTTCGTCGGTGGTGACGGGTGCATCACTCATTGATGGTTTCCTTGGACGGCTGTTTTCTCGCTGTTTGGGGCGAGTCCCATATCAACCGTGGATCAAATGTCATTGCGGCCAGCATGGTTAAAATCACAACGGCACCAAACGCTAATGCAGCCGGACCGGGGGTAATCGACATGAGATTACCGGCTCTGATTAATGCCACCAGTATAGCGACTACAAATAAATCTACCATGGACCAACGGCCAATAAATTCAGTTATCCGATATAGTTTGGTTCTTGTGTTCGCCATCAGTTCGCTACTTTTTTGCACCACAATAGACAGCCAGATTAATGCCAGTATTTTGCCCACCGGTACGACAATACTGGCGAAAAAAATCACGGCGGCGATGGGCCACGATCCTTTTTGCGATAACTCAATCACGCCACCAATGATGGTAGAAGGGTTACTCTGTCCTAATAATGTTGTCGTCATGATTGGATAGACGTTAGCCGGAATATACATCACGATGGCGGCGGCCAAAAGCGCCCAGGTTCGTTGCAGGCTGTGTGGTAAGCGTAAATGCAAAGCTTCACCACATCGACGACAATGTCCATGACCTGAGTCATCGAGTTCGTTAATCAAACCGCAGGTTGAACAACCTGCCAAGCCTTGAGATGCTGCGGTTTCTCCGGTGCGAATAGCTTTAGGAGCCTGTGGCTCTCCGGCCAGTGAGAACCACATCCAATCTGCATCAATCGATCGGGTCGTCATTAATAACAGGATAGCAAACGCACAAAATGCCCAGAATGATACGCCTAAGATAATCTGTGCCATACCGGCAATTTTAATCAGGCTGACCAGCGCCGCGATAATAAACACATCGGCCATCATCCATGGGTTCAGATGAGTAAGTGAACGGGCAATGCCACGGCTGAATGGAAAGGGTGCTGCACGCAGTAAACCCAGTTGCAACCAAATCACTCCGCATAAATAAACGGCAGGTAATACGATAATGGTTAAGGCCACAATGATCGCCACCAGCGGCTGATGAAAACCAATCATGCTGGTCGCTGTTTGGGTGAGTTCAATATTATTGCCAATACCTCTGGCTTCAAAGCTGACAAACGGAAAGGAGATCGCCAGAATCAAAGCGATTAATGCACTTAACGCTAAGGCCATGCTGCGCTGAGCAGGACGAAAGTGTCGACGAACCAGAATATGCCCGCAGCGTGGACAGGTCGCATGTTCGCCCGGGCGTAATGTTGGCAAAACCACTACCCAGTCACATTCATGGCAAGCGCGCATTCTTCTTAACGAAGTTCGGCTTTCCGGTGATGCCGGGGCAATATCGGCAGACAGATTATTGGCAGTTGCAGTGTGCTTCAATTCAGTTTTCCGTGATGTCGGCCAACAAATGAAAGGTAAAAAATGGCATTATACGCATTGGTAATAGATATGTCGGTCATCAGCAGACAGAGGTTACATACCGTTCTTTTGATATGACATTGAATTAAAAACGCTGTTCATTTATTGCCATAGGGTGCTGTGATGCCCCTGAATCCTGAAAAGGATGTTGGTTAAAGAATACTGCCATCCACTCATTAATCTAGGAGAGAAAGAAGTGCGAGATATTCTGTTTTTCGATTCCATGTTAACACCGAAAATCATTACGCTGGTTTACTGGTTGTTATTAGTTGCCGCGCTGGTTTCCGGTCTTGGCATGATGTTCGCTGGAGGCTTTGGCAGTTTTTTAATGGGGATCTTTACCATGTTGGCAGGTGCCGTAGGCGCTCGCATCTGGTGTGAACTGCTTATCGTATTATTCAAAATCAATGAAAATATGAAAAAAGTGGCAGATCAGTAAATCGTCCACAAAAAAGGGCTCTTCACAGAGCCCTTTGCATTTTTGTTAGCAAGGCGGCATGACATCAGACTTTCTTCACAAATTGCGATTTAAGTTTCATCGCACCAATGCCATCAATTTTGCAGTCAATATCGTGGTCGCCATCCACAAGGCGGATGTTTTTGACTTTGGTACCAACTTTCACCACCAATGACGAACCTTTCACTTTCAGATCTTTGATGACCGTTACGGTGTCACCATCCTGTAACACATTGCCATTGGCATCGATAATCTCATTTGAGGCTTCGCCCTTGTCCATCACCTGATCGGCTGACCATTCATAAGAGCATTCCGGGCAAATCAGAATATTGCCATCCTGATAGGTATATTCAGAATCACACTTCGGACAATTGGGTAAACCACTCATTTCAAACCTCATTTAATAAGCCAGCGCGTCGGCGGCATCGCGCGATATAGTACGCGAACGGCCATTTTTTTGCTCATGATCAAAAAATTAAGATGCATCGCTGGTCAATGTTAGGGTCGAAAAATGCGTTAACAATCACAGGAGTTTGTTTCGGTTTCGGGTGGTTGATGACCCTGACAACATTCTTCTTTCAGATAGTCCATCAGCTTTTCCAGATGAGGAAAGTTTGGCTTGCAGCAAATGCTGCGCCCTTTTTTATCCTGAATAATCAGATCCGCATGCGCCATTTTGGTTAAATGATGGGAGAGAGTAGAGCCCGGTATGGCTAAACTACGCTGGATATCACCAACCGGCACACCTTCATGTCCCGCTTTTACCAGATACCGGAAAATAGCCAGACGACTGCTATTGCCTAACTCGGCCAAACTCAAAGCTGCTTCGTCATGGGTCATGATTTCTCCTATATTTCGATTTTTATGGAAATTTAGTTGACACAGATAAAACAAGCAAGTTATTTTATATTTCTATTTTTCTAGAAATATAGGATTTAAAGATGAGCCAGAATCTACATGATGCGTTAGGGATGTTTGCTTTTTTAGCTATTGAACTCTCAATTTTGTTTCTCGTAGTGAGCGTTCTGGTGGGGTTGGTGCAATGGAAAATTCCCGCTGAAAAAATTCAGAGTCTGCTCGGTCATCAGCGACGTCGTGGGTACTTAATTGCAGCAGGTTTAGGCGCTATCACGCCTTTTTGCAGTTGCTCAACCATACCCATTCTGAAAGGGCTGATTAAAGCCCGAGCCGGGTTTGGCCCGATGATGGTGTTTTTGTTTGCTTCGCCATTGCTGAACCCGATTATTGTGGTGTTGCTTTTCGCGACGTTCGGGATGCAGTTGACGCTGGTTTATGTCATATCTGCTTTTATCGTTTCCGTGAGTGGAGGCTGGTTATTAAACCAAATTGGCTTTGAACGCTATGTACGGGATACGCATTACGAAAATAGTAAAGTGGCAGATTTCTGCTGCGGTTCATCAGCAGAATCAGCAAGTCGCGGTGAGTCAGCAACAGACACTATAGATAAGGGGACCGGATGTTGCTCAGCTGAAAACCAATCTGACGATTGTTGTGATAATAAACCGGTTGCTACAACACCATTTCAACGTATCAGCAAACAAGCCTGGTCGGATTTTATCGATGTATTACCGTATTTACTGGTGGGGATAGTGATTGGCAGTGTGATTTATGGTTTTGTGCCAACCGATTTTCTGCAGCACTATGCGGGCAGTGATAATCCTTTCGCTATCCCATTGGCAGCGATTATCGGCGTGCCGTTGTATATCCGTGCTGAAGCCGTGATTCCCTTGGCTTATTCATTATTAGCCAAAGGCGTTGGGGCAGGGACAGTGATGGCCTTGATCATTGGCAGCGCCGGAGCCAGTCTGACGGAATTGATATTATTGCGTTCATTATTCAAAACGCGTTTATTAGTGGCCTTTGTTGCTGTGGTGATGACCATGGCTATTGCCGCGGGTTATCTGACTTATTTGCTATTCTGATAGGCTGCTTCGAGTTTCAGGATATCCAGCTTGTTCATCGACAGTAATGCTGACATAACTGCTGGAGCACGCTGTTTATCCTGCAGCATTTTATCCAGCATGGTCGGCACAATCTGCCAGCACACGCCAAACTGATCCTGTACCCAGCCGCAGTGCAATGTCTTGCCACCATTGACTAACAATCTCTCCCAGAGCCGATCTATTTCAGCTTGGTTCTCGCAACCGACCAACAAAGACAGTGCATGATTAAAGGCCACGTCAGCACCGCCATTCAGCGCAATAAATTCCTGACCTTCGATGCGGAAGGTAATGGAAAGCACCGAACCATCAGGGCCAGGACCTGCACTGTTGTAATACAGTCGGTCCACTTCCTCACCGCCAAATACTGACAGATAAAAGGCAACAGCTTGTTGGGCATGGTCGTTAAACCACAGACAGGGCGTGATTTTCTGCATCTCAGCCTCCTCTGATGTTTTGCTCGGTTTGCAACTCACGCACTGGACGGATTTCAATACTGCCGTAACGGGCTGGAGGAATATTACCGGCCAGTTGAATGGCTTCATTGATATCGCGAGCTTCCAGTAAATAAAACCCGGCCAGTTGCTCTTTGGTTTCGGCAAAAGGCCCATCGGTCACTGTGACCTTGCCATTGCGAACCCGAAGGGTGGTCGCGGTTTCAACTGATTGCAACGCTGAACCATCCAGCATATGGCCACTGTTTTGCAGTTTTTCACTACAGGCTATACATTCCTGATTCAGACTGTCCCATTCCTGCTGAGACATTGCGTTCATAATATTTTCCTGGTAGTACACCAAAGCCAGATATTTCATCTTAATTTCCTTGTAAGCATTGTCCGCAATTAATCATCCATGGCGTGCCAAACCGATCGACCAGCATGCCAAAGCGTTTAGCCCAGAAAGTCGGTTCAAATGGCATTTGGACTATGCCATCTTCCGCCAGTTGATTAAAGGTGGTTTCCGCCTGCTGTTCATCTTCAAAAGCAATCTGCACATGAAAGCCTTGCGGTTTTTCAAACATGCCGGGGGGGCAATCAGAGCCCATTAACATCCAATTGCCGACCTGCAGAGAGACATGCATGACTTTGTCAGCAAACTCGGCGGGCATGTCGTCTGCCATGGGTGATTCGCCTCCGCTCATCATCATGACGATACCGCCACCTAACACCTCGGCATAAAACTCAAACGCCTCCCGGCAGTTGCCATCAAATAACAGATAAGAACTGGTGGAAAGCGGTTGTTTACGACGTTTCTGGTCGAGATCAATATGTTTCTGTAAGCCCGGACCTTCAGCAAAATCACTCATTTCATAGAGCTGTCTGAGTTCCAGTTCAACATTGCCATCGGCATCTTCCACCGGCCAGCGTTTCACCCAGTCCAGCGCTTCCTCTTTGGAATTAACCTCAATAATGGTAAAGCCAGCCAAGACTTCTTTGGTCTCGGTAAATGGCCCATCAGTGATGATTGGCTTGCCCTGCTGGAATTGAATACGGGCGGCTTCAGCAGAGGGTTTTAAACCTTCACCGGCTCGTAATATGCCAGCTTGTGCCAGTTGCATATTGTAGTCACCCATCGCGGATAACAAGTCTTCACTGGGCATGACGCCGTTTTCGGTATGTTTATCAGCCTTACGTAAAATCATAAATTTCATTTTGGTCTCCTTACCATGATGTTTCGGGTGTCAGATGGAACATAGCTGCACCGGTTGCCATATCAAAGGGCAATGAAAAATGCTCGTGAACAATCAACCATTTGTTATCACGCTTTTGATAAACCTGTGTTCCACGGACCCAGCCTACCTGCTCTTCACCGGTTTTATCATCAATACCGCCACATTGATTAAGAAAAAAACACACGGCTAGATCACCATCCACTTTGATATCAATCTGGCCGATTTCAAATTGCGTCATGGTGCACATCTGTAAGCAGTTTTGCCAATGCGTCTCATACTTGCTGCGATGGGTAAATTGCAGTTCAGCAATCGCATCAAATGCCCGGACATCTTCAGCATAACAAGGCATAATTGTTTCTAGGCTCTGGCTGAGAACTGCTTGTTTCCAGTTTTCCAGTTGGTGTTCAATTTCAGTTTTTGCGTTCATCTTTTCCTCCAGTTTAAAAGCCCCGCAATGTGGGTCTTATTAACTAGTCGAATGTAAAACAGCAAAATCGACAGCACGGAAATATTTTTTAAATGCCGGGTATGTCCCTTATTAATCCAATTGGTCTAATCGTCTTTGCAAAAAGCGTTGTTCAGGAGCTTGTTGGGTTAAGGCGAGTGCTTGTTGATAAGCTAAACGGGCAGTATCAAACTGATTTATTCGACGACATAAATCCGCTTTGGCGGCATAAATCAGATGATAGTGGTTAAGCTCACCTTGAGTAAGCAAATCTTCAATGATGGTTAATCCCGCTGCGGGTCCCTGGTGCATTGCAATCGCTACTGCCCGATTTAATCTGATTACCGGTGAATTGTTAAATTGCAATAGCGCGTCATAGAGCCCTACAATCTGTTGCCAGTCCGTCTGCTCAAAGGATTTGGCTTCTGCATGCACGGCGGCAATAGCTGCTTGCAGGGTAAAAAGACCAAATCGTTGGCTTGCCAAGGCCTGTATTACCAGTTCACAACCTTGCTGAATCTGCTGTTGATCCCACAGATTACGATCCTGTTCTTCCAGAGTAATCAACTCGCCGTTGGTATCCACCCGGGCATAACGCCGTGAATCCTGTAACAGCATCAATGCCAGTAATCCTGTTACTTCCGGTTCCGGTAACAACTTTTTTAATAATTTTCCAAGGCGGATAGCCTCAGTGGCTAATTCATGTTTAACCAATTGCTCGCCATTGCTGGCCGAATAGCCTTCATTAAAGATAAGGTAGATAACCTGCAAGACGGATTGCAGCCGTTCAGTTAATTGATCAGTTTCAGGAACTTCATAAGGAATTCCTGCTTCACGAATTTTGTTTTTGGCTCTAACTATTCGTTGTGCAATCGTAGTTGGTTTTTTCAGAAAGGCGTGGGCGACTTCCTCGGTGGTCATGCCACAGACCTCTCTTAATGTCAGTGCTAGTCGCGCGTCTTCGGCTAATGCCGGATGGCAACAGGTGAAGATCAGTCGTAATGGATCATCTTCAATCTGCTGTTCATCCAGCGAGGGATCTTCAGCGGCAATTACATCATTAATGGTATCAAGGGAATAATCAAAACGTGCCTGTCGGCGTATTTGATCAATGGCTTTGAAGCGAGCAGTGGATATCAGCCAGGCTCGCGGATTATCTGGAACGCCATCCAACTTCCATTTTTGCAAGGCAATCGCAAAGGCTTCATGCATGGCTTCTTCAGCCAGATCAAAATCGCCCAGTAAGCGAATTAATGTACTCAGAATCTGTCGTGATTCTGTGTGATAAATTTGATCAACTATTGGTTTCATTTGGGCATTTTAAGGCCAGTCCAATTCAACCCAGACGGTTTTTTACAGATTTAATAAAAGCCTGTTGTATTGGCATTTCTCCCTGATACAACTCTTCAATCTGATTAACTGTTTCCGAATGATCCAGGCATTGTAAAATGCAAGCTGCCACATCGGTCCGGGAAATAAATTGCTGTTGTTGATCAGCGGGACGAGTGGTAGTGATTTTACCGGTTAACGGGCCATCGGTTAATCTGCCGGGACGCAGAATAGTGTAGGGCAGATGGCTTTCGATAAGATGCTTATCGGCAAAATGTTTACAGATGTTGTAATGCTTGATGGCGGGCGTGCCGTGTTCCGGATCGCCGGCATCACGTGAGCTGATCATCACAAATTGTTTAATATCGTGTTGTTTGGCTTTATCGATAGATTTACAGGCGCCCCATAAATCCACCAGGATAGTTTTATCGGCCCCGGTTTTGCCGCCTGAACCGGCGGTAAACACCACTTTATCGCAATCAGTAAAAGTATCATCTGGCAGCTCTTCTTCAAGATCTGCGATCACCACTTCAGCGCCCATCTGTTCAAATTCAGTCGCTTGTTCTGCTTTGCGTAGCATTACTTTTACCGGCAGCTTCTGTTCGGTCATCATCTGTACCAACAGTTTACCGATCTGACCATTTGCGCCGATGACTAATGTTTTATTCATGTTCTTCTCCTGTGGCTGGAACACGGGATGACCTGAGATAACTTCGAAATACTCAGAACATGAAAACAGAGTACGGCGAGTATCAGGTAGAACTCAAGAGCGGAATCAATATGAAAATGAGGGTAGAGCGAAACCGCCATCCAAAATGGATGGCGGTAAAAGGGGGATTAAGCTTCGCGTGAAGATTGATAATTTTGCAAAAAGGCCTGTAAACCTTGCTGAACCAGATCGTAGGTTTTATCGATATTACTGGCTATGTCACCTTCAAGTACTTTCAGTCCGCCAAGAATATCGCGGGCTTCCTTGAAGCCTTGATCGATTCCACCACCAATCACTTTCACAAATGATTCCAGGGCTTCATCCAATGGCATGTCCTGACGGGTGCTGTAATAGGCATCAAAAAAGGCAGTGCTCATTTGCACGATGCGATCTGAAGTCGCTTCAGGTGAGACATCAAGGCCTGATTCATAGGCTTTTTGAATCGCGTTATCACCAAGTTCGGGTCGCAAAACATCATTAATGCCTTCAAGAGCCGTTTTGAAGAGCAATGACATTGCACCATCGCCATTGCCCTCACTGATATTAAAAGAAACCTGCAGAATGGATAAATTCAGTTGGCTGTTGGTGTCGGATACCGAAAACTTTTTTTCCTGTGCCAGAGCAGAAACCTGCTGTCCAAATGGACCATCCTGTTTGTTTACAGGATCTTTTGCCATGGAACTGACAGTCTGGCCGAATGGGGTACTATTAATGGTCATATTCTTGTCCTCTAGAAGGAGCTACCCAAATTATAGCGGACGCGATGATCAGAACTTGAGTTTATTATTTGCTTTTTTGGCCGATAAAAATCAATTCGGGCAGCAGGGATGCAGACCATTTTCATCTACCCGACCACTGATAAGTCGTTCTGGAATGATTTCAAAATAATGGTTTATTGGCTGGATAAATGCTCCGTAAGGACAGCCAATCTCATCGGCAGCCATGGCTTCCAGTATCACCTCTTTGCTGGTTTGGTCCGAATTTTTAAAGCTATCTGCTAATACCCAGAAAGGTTTGTGCCAGTCTTTTGCGGCCAGTGCCTGCAGATAAGAGCCACTTTTGTTAACAAAACACTGATCGGCAAGCCAGGTGTCACAGCCCACCAGATTGATATCAATGTCAGACATTATCTTTCCCATTTGTGCATCGGTGATAACCGAAACCGGAATCTGCCAATGATTTAGTTGTTCAGCCACCAGAAACCCTTCATTGCCCGGTGCACTGACAGTAACAACCACTCGAAAATCGGTTTGTTGCTGTTTAAGCATCTTGAATAGGGCCAATACTTGAGAGCTTCGGCTATGCGTAAGAATAGTTTGACCAGGCTGAATCAGCTGACAGGCATGCCCGACAACATGATCGCTGGCCTGAATTAATAACACGCGAATATCGGCCAGCTGTTTCAGATAATGTAGACGAAACTCGCCATTGAAGTGCAGGGTAATAACCTGAGCCAGCCAGCGTTTTAATGCGTTAGTAACAGCATGCATACTGGGGCGAATCTGGCTCAGTTCCACTACAATATTTGCCAGTTCTGCTGAAGTTTTGGTATCAGTTTGCTGAAGAAATTCATGCAGATGAGACAGGGTTTCAATAGCCAGCTCACTGGCACCGGATTGCCGATTATCTTGAAGCTGTTGTTTGAGTTGTTGATACAGCATTGTAATCAAACTTGTTTTTGAGCTTCTCGAATAGGGCTTAACGCCAGTAACCAACCCAATATCATAAAGGTCAGCATCCCCAGCAGGATAACTTCAAACTGCACGCCACCATCAATTAAAAAGCCTAAAACGGCAGGTGCCAGACCGGTTGAAAACACCATTAAGGCAGATTTCACACTGCGTACCCGGCCAAGATGTTCCCGCCCCCACAGCACAACCAACAAACTGTCAACGACGGGTGAGGACATACCGAGTGAAATACCGGCCCCAATCATTAAAATCAAAACGCCTGCATTTCCTCCCACAATAACAGCCAGAATGATGGCTAAAGCAAATGGCATCAGATAAATTCTGGCAAGCAGTGACACGCCTAACTCATCAATCCAGCGTCCGCCAAGCAAGGCTCCGGGAAAACGGGCAACGCCCATCGCTGTTAAGCCCAAAGCATAGGTTGTGGTGGTAGCGTTTAAATCCAATGTCATTTGTGCCTGAAAAATAAAAATACCGGTCAGCGTGACCGGCAAGGCCATGGTCAGAGGAATAATCAGCCAGAATCGCTTTTCCAGCAAGGGATTGGGACCCTTGATTTGGTTGCCACTACTATCACGCTTGATTTCAGGTGCCTCAGGCCAGGGCGCCATAAACAATAACACTATCCAAATGAGAAAAATAATCGCTGCTACTGCCCACCAGATTTGCTGCCAACTCAACCATCCGATTAATAAGGCGATAACCGGCGCTAAAATAATTTCACCCAAAGGCATACCCAGACTGACCAGTCCCAGAGCCCTGCCACGATTAACAGTGAATTCGCGCCCAGCCAAAGTACTACCAAAATGCGTCATCAATCCCTGACCGCATAATCTGACCAGGCCTAAACCAATGACCGCGGGGATCAGCCAAGGTGAAGTGGTCAGTAAAATAACGCCGGTAAGTAATGCGGTCAGCACTAACAATGCATAGCGCCGTGGAGCAATCCAATCCAGTTTCTGGCCGTAATGCAGTACCAGAAATCCACTGATCATGGTGAGCGCGGCATACACTGCACCAAACTCACCCGCGGATAAATTTAATGAGTTGGCAATATCAGACTGAAACAGACCAATAAAAAAGCTTTGTCCGAGATTACCGGTGAACAGTGCGATAAAACCAATGGCCAGCAAACCAAACTGGTTGCGGATCAAACTGAAATAACTGTTTGCTTGAGGTGTGGTCATAGATTCCGACGTGAAAGGTAAGTGGGCCGCAGCTTTTCTAATAGCAGAAAAGTAAATCACTAAAAATTATAAAGCAGTGAATCAGTGCGTGCGAATCCGGTTAAACCAAGTTTGCTGGCACGAGTGTTCCATTGATTTATCAATTTTATGATGGAAGGGTTCCAGGGCGAGTTTTGTATATCTTAATTAATGAAATGTAAATGCAAATCGTTTGTGTTAGCAAGTATCATTGTGTAAACTTTTTTAAATTTATCTAGGTGGGTTTATGAAGTTTGATACACGACGCGCTATCACATTTTCTATAGCATCACTTTGCTGTGGAATGGCAATTGCCGATACTGAACAACAATCCCAAGTAGAAGAGCAAAAGCAAGAAACGTCTGACAATGTCAGTCTGGATTCACTTCATGTTTATGGGGAACCAGAAGAAACCAAATCAGCAACCAAACTTGATTTGACTGTTTTTGAAACACCTCAAATCGTATCGGTTATTTCGAATGACCAGATCCAGGATTTTGCATTACGTGATGTGAATACACTACTGAGATATGCCCCGGGCGTAACGGTTGAGCAGGTTGAAACAGGACGAACCTATTACACCGCGCGCGGTTTCGACATAGTCAATTTCCAGTACGATGGTCTTGGAGTGCCATTTTCATTTGGACTGACTCAAGGTCATGATGACACGGCAATGTATGAAAAAGTCGAAGTCATTAAGGGGGCAAGTGGTTTGATTACCGGGCTTGCTAATCCTTCAGCGACAATTAACTTTGTTCGTAAACGGCCTACTGATGAGTTTCATGCTTCTGCGAAAACATCTTATGGTTCATGGAATACACGTCGAATTGATGTGGATCTTTCGGGGCCTATAAATGAGCGAGTACGTGGTCGATTAGTCGTCGCAAAAGAAAAAGGCGACTCTTACCTGGACCGATATACGACTGATAGGGATGTATTTTATGGCATTGTTTCAGCTGATCTGACAGATACAACCGAATTGACCTTAGCTCACAGTGTAAATGATACATACAGCAAAGGTAATTCTTCAGGTGCTTTACCACTTTTTTACAGCGACGGTACGTTAACCAGTTATGACGTGTCGACTAATACCGCGCCAGATTGGGCTTATCAGGATGTGAAACAAACACGAAGTTTTGCCGAACTGGATCATGAGTTAAGTGAGAACTGGTCAGTAAAAGCTATCTATACTCAGAATAAGCAAGAAAAACAGTGGGATTCATTCTATCTTTCGGGTAGCCCAGATGCCTTTACTGAAGAAGGTTTAACAGCCCATGCCAGTCATTATGATGCACAAGATAAAGAAAAAATATTCGATCTTTATCTTAGTGGTCAGTTTGAATTAGCCGGCAGGGAACATGAGCTGGTGGTCGGCATCAATAAAGCTGATATTAAACTTACAGGACGATCTATTTACTCCAGTGAATGGAATTACGCCCCGGTTGGTTCTAATTGGGCTGCAGGATACACCCCTCGACCAGCATTTGATGTTTATGATGCAGACACCCAATCAACCAATATTGATCAAGACCAAGACTCGGCCTATTTCTCAACCAGACTTAGTGCCACTGACAGGCTTTCCTTTTTACTAGGTGCCAGAACTGTCAAGATTGAACAGGATGGATACAGTTATGGTGCCCCACAAAAAGTATCGGATTCAGAGACGGTGCCTTATGCAGGTGTTACCTATGAAGTTATTGATGGAACCATGCTCTATGGTAGCTACAGTGAAGTGTTCAAAGCCCAGACATGGGTTGGCGCAGATCTATCGCCATTAGGTTCGGTGAAAGGTGAAAGTAGAGAAATTGGTATCAAACAGGAATTTAATGATGGCCGCGCCGTATTAACCTTAGCGCGTTTTGAGTCCAGACAGGAAAATTTTGGTGAATGGATTGATCGTGATGCTGCGTCGGGACTAAATATTTACCGTGGTGTTGAGATGGAGAGCAAAGGTTATGAAATTGAATTATCTGGTGAAGTGGTAGATCGATTAAACCTGAGTATGGGTTACACACACTTGGATATAGAGGATGAAAATGGTGATAAAACTCGAACCTTTATACCCACTAATCAATTCAAAGTAGCCGCAAGTTATCATGTACCTCAAGTTGTCGGACTCAATGTCGGTGGCGGGGTAAGATGGCAAAATGAAATTTACGTTGGCGATGTTGAAGTGCAGGGAAGTTATGCCTTGGTGGATATGTTTGCCCAGTACCAGCTCAATCAAAACGTTACACTTGCTATGAATTTGTATAACGTCGGCAATGAAAAATATTTTGAAAGTCCGCAATGGGGACAGGCTAATTACGGTGCAACAAGAAGTGCCATAGGCTCTGTTACCTGGACATATTAATTCTCTGGATATAAAGATTCGGGCATCATCATGATGCCCGAATAATAGTAATATAATGCATATCCAGCCGTTTAAAAATTACTTATTACCAGAAAAATGCTGCCTTAGATCCGCAGCAGATTTTGAATGATTTCGTCTTCGGTTTTACCTTGGGTACGTAGATTGTAATAGTACTGACAAAGTGCCGAGAAACTGTGCGGAGTTTGTAATGTTGGCAGCTTGGTAAACCATTCCAATCGATCTACCGCGGTTTCATTAATGCGATGTTCGAGCAACATATCTTCCAGTTGTGCTGCACGATTGGCAATCATCCGGTGACTTTCATCGAACCGGTCAGCCGCGATAACCAGTAATTCTGCGGTTCGTTCTATTTCTGCTCTTTCATCTGTTACTTCAGCACGGCTGCGTTTTACCAGCCATTCCTGCGGTGACATTTCAACTTGTCCGTCCAGCCACAGGGGGATTTTATCTTCATCAGCTATCGGTGCAGTCTCCATTTCCGGAACAGCATCACTTCCTTCACAGCCTCCCAGCGATAACATCAGTAATAAGCTCAATATGAAAAATGGTGGTAATGCAAAAGACAGCTTTAACATTTGTACTCCAGATGACATTGCTGACAAACAGCAATTTAGGGGCATACTAGAGTGCTAGGGCTAAAAGTACATCAGAGTTAGTCCTGATTTATTAGGGAAGATGTCACAAGCTGCTAAAAGTCAGTCTGGCAGATTGGATTTATTCGATGTGTTTTTGTGTTTGTTAAAAAAACGCGGGTTTTTCACGATAAATGAAAAGATCCAGCGTTCGAGAAAAGATTTCGCCTGAGCTTTTTTCAAATAGCCATAACCAAGTATCGAGATAATCAACGCGCCAATCGCATCAACAATCAGGTCATACATTGTGTCCGTTAAACCTGAATGATCGCCGAACATCGGTTTTTGCATATTGGTGCCGAAAATCTTATCCATCGAAAATTCAAATATTTCCCACAAAGCCCCCATTCCCAGCGCAAACATAAAAGCAAAAAACGCCACAAATCCGGGCTGCATCTGCATATGAATACTGTCATTTTCATTCAGTAAATAAACCAGAAGAAAACCTGTAATTCCCAGCAAAAATCCTGAAGTAGTATGCAGTGCAATGTCCCACCACCAGAAACGGGTGTAATAGCCATGAACTTCACCTAAAAAAATTGACGCGAAAATAAAGCCGATTGCCATCAGCTGAAATACAGGTGGCACATGCACATTGAATTTTTTGGCGAGCAAAATCGGGAATAATGTGATGATGATTATGCCGGTGGTAATCACCACATTAAGCCATTGTTGTTCCCAAATTGCCCCGGCCAGCCCGATAAACAAAAGAAACTGTAAAAAAAGAGTAAGTTTTCGTGACATGGATGTTTCGGGCATATTGGCTCCGGTACTCAAATGAACTGTTTGAACCTAATGGAATCATACACATGTGATTCCTTTAAATTACGTATGTTCATTAATAATCTCAATTGAAAAATGAGTTTGACTGTATGACTGCGAACAAATGACATATTTGCGAATAGTTTTCTTCGTTTTGGGATTCTTGCCCGTGCAAGCTTTTGCCGAGCAAATCATTATTTTCCGGCATGCGCTTGCTCCTGGAGTAGGTGATCCGCCGGGATTCGAACTGGAAGATTGCCAGTCACAACGTAATTTATCTGAGCAAGGCCGACAACAAGCCATTGATCTGGGCGATAAACTTCGTGATCTGGGTATCAGCGATGCAGAGGTTTATTCAAGTGAATGGTGCCGTTGTCTGGAAACAGCGGAACTACTGGGCTTTGGAAGTCCCCAAAAGCTGACGGCATTGAATTCGTTTTTTCATGCATCAAATCGCCATTTAAAAAAACAATTTCTGCAGGACTGGAAGACACATATTGTTCAGCAGCAAACAGAGAAACCCCGAATTTATATTACTCATCAGGTTAATATTTCCGGGCTGTTAGATGAGTTCATCTTATCCGGTGAAGGGGTCATAGTGGAAGTGGATGAAAATGAGGCGTTGGAAATTGTATCGGTTTTGCAATGAACCCTTTTGCCCTGTTAGAGTCCTTTAACACAAACACTCGCTTTTAGCCTGCTCAGTTAAATGCTTTCGGATTCCGGAAAAATTTACTAATGGCATCAGTCTCAAGCCTTTAGGCTTGCAATCGATTAAAAAATAACGAAACCAAACAAGGGAGATCTCAGCATCGTGCGGATTTTTGATATGCAATGGAAGTTAACTTCGGGTCTGCTGATGACATTGTTGTTAGCCTTCAGTTTTACCGACATGGTATGGGCTGAACCTGCTGCTTCATCCAATAACGAAACGCATTACTCGGCACTTGCCGATACGCTTGAAAATGAGCAGGCACGTGAAAAACTCATTACCGAACTGCGTGATTTGGCCGAAGCCGCAGGCGCGATGGATAAAGAGACTGATTCAGTCAGTCTGGTAGCTGAACCCACTTTTGCCCGGCAAATTGCTAATAAAACCCAAGCCGTCGCCCAAGAAATTGTTTCAACAGTGAATGCGGGTTTTTCTGCTTTAACCGGAACGGATTCGGATCAAGAAAGCGCGTTTGATTGGCAGCTGATACTGGATGAAATCTTCTTTCTGGTCGTCGTGATTGCTGCCACGTTATTGATGTTTTACGTGCTGCGCAGTCTGGCACGCCATGCTTTTCGCCGTGCCAATGACTGGGCTGAAGCAGATGGCGAATATCCGGTTTTTCGAAAATTCAGCGCGATTTTACTGGCTGCAGTTGTTGATTTACTAACCGTTATTTTGGCATGGGTAGCCGGTTATGCTGTGGCTTTATTTGCCATTGGCAGTAATGGTGAGATGAATGTCAGTCAATCGCTATTTCTGAATGCCTTTCTGGCGATTGAAATATTCAAAGTGATTCTGAGAACCGTCTTTGCTGGGCGGGATGATGCTTTGCGTTTATTACCCATCTCAGCTGAAAGTGCGACATACTGGCATATCTGGCTGGTGCGTTTAACCAATTATATCGGCTACGGCATGCTATTGGTGGTGCCACTTGTCAATCTGAATATTAATCCGGTGATTGGTCAGTTGGTCAGTGTATTGGTGGTATTAAGTGCATTTATCTATGCCGTCCTGGTGATCATGCAAAACCGCATGTTAGTCAAACAACGTTTGTTATTCCACGCGCAGCAGTCCACCTTAAGTTTTTCACGGGTCAGTCTGGGAATTCTTGCGCGCAGCTGGCATGTGTTGGGTATTGTTTATTTTGCCGTAATGGCGGGAGCATTATTACTTCGTCCGGAGGATGCCTTGCCGATGATGCTTAAAGCCACTTTCCAAACGATTATGGCATTAGTGATTGGCGGCTTAGTGGCAAAATTTATGGCCAAAACCCTTGGTCATCCGGTACATGTTTCAGATGATTTGCGTTCACGTTTTCCATTACTCGAAGAACGGTTGAATGGATTTGTGCCCAATATCTATAAAACCTTACGCATTTTGCTGGTCGTAGTGGTTGCTGCCGTGATTCTGGATGCGTGGGGAATATTCAGTCTTTCGGCCTGGTTAGCTTCAGATGCGGGTATTCAGACTATCGGTACAGTAATCAGTGTGGCGGCGATCCTTGTGGGTGCGATGGCCATCTGGATTGCTCTGGCCAGTTGGATTGAGCATCGGCTAAACCCTAATGATGATGGTCAGATGCCTACGGCCAGAGCAAAAACATTATTGACCATTTTCCGTAATGCGGCAGCGATTGCTCTGATCATTATGACAGTGATGATTGTGCTGGCAGAAATAGGTGTCAATATCGGACCATTACTGGCAGGGGCTGGTGTATTGGGTCTGGCTATTGGTTTTGGTGCCCAGAAACTGGTTCAGGATGTGATTACCGGTGTATTTATTCAAATGGAAAATGCCATTAATGCCGGAGATATTGTGACAGCTGGTGGTATTACGGGGACCGCTGAAAAACTTACTATCCGTTCGTTAGGCTTACGTGATTTATCCGGTACCTACCATATGATTCCGTTTTCGGCGGTGGATACTGTTTCCAACTTTATGCGGGAGTTTGCTTACCATGTTGGTGAATATGGTGTGGCGTATCGTGAAAATACAGATGAAGTCATTGTGCATCTGCGTGAAGCGTTTGCTGAATTAATGGCTGATCCTGAACAGCGTGAAAAAATTCTGATCGACGAACTGGAAGTCCATGGTGTGACCGCGCTGGCGGACAGTTCGGTGAATATCCGGGTACGTATTAAAACCCTTCCGGGGACACAATGGGGTGTCGGCCGGGCTTATAATCGTCTGGTTAAACAGCATCTGGATGCGGCGGGCATTGAGATTCCATTCCCGCATATGACCATTTACTTTGGTCAGGATAAAGATGGTTCTGCGCCACCTGCACCGCTGAAAATGGTCGGAGACTCGGATGCAAATTCTGCCATTCAGTTAGAGCAGAAGTCTGAAAAAACAGAAAGCTCAAAATCTTCGAAATCCAATCCAAAGCATAAACAGGATTTCGATGAAGAACATTAAACAGTAAACACCCTGTTGATAACGGCAGGGTGTTTTTTATTTAGCCATTGAGCCGTTGCTGTATTAACCGCTGCATATTCCGAGTGGCGGAACAGTTATCGCATTCATTCAATGCCGTTTTTATCAGTGTTCGAGCTGAACGGTAATCCTGCTTCAAATAAAGCAGGGTGGCCGTCATCAAAGGTTTGTTATGATAATTTTCCAATAAATCATCAATCACCAATTGCAGGCCGGGATCGGCGCTGAAATAACGCAGATCACTGGTATCGGCAATTAATGCCAGGTTCAAAGCCCAAAATGCTTTATCCGTTTCACCCTGTAAAGCCGTGGCTAAAGCAAAACCAATTTTGGGTAAAGAAGCTTTGGGATTTTTACTGGATTGCGCTTTAAAGGCATTAATCGCTGTTGTTGATTCATAGCGTGATAATGCTTCCCAACCATCAAGATTGGAATAGTTTGATATAGACGCAGCTGTGGAAAGGGGCCGTGATGAATTAGCTGTATAGCGACGTATAGGGTCGGCATTTTGATAATTCTGAGAATAAACAATCGGTGTAATCAGGGTGATACTGTTGCCTCGAAAACCATAATAGCCTGTTCGATGACGAGGTCGGGTTGTATCGTAATGTCGGTAATACGGTTTATAACGAGGTTGCTTGAAGTGGTTGAGCCTGGGATCCAGTCCAAATGAACGGTGGCCAGTAATACCGATAGAAGGGGAGCGATAATGCCGGTTTCCCGAAATACCATGGTGTGGTCGATTATGCATATTCTGACCAAGTTGCACGTTCACCGACACATCGGCATAACTGTGTTGACTTGGTATAAATACCATTAGTCCAGTAAGCAGGCTGGCGGTGAAAGCTGGAAGAAATAGATTTTTAATGAATGACATAGCCATTACCTCACAGTTTGGCTGGCTGATGACTATCAGACTTGCAGTCTGTGTTGGGGTTCATTGCCATGAATGTAAATTCAGGTAAAGCAATGTTTCAGCGAGCTTTTTGGTATCATGCGCGCTATCTTTCTCTGTTTAAAGTTTCCCATGTCTGAAAATGATTTTTCTAAGCTGAAGTTACCTGCTGAACAACTGGCTGTACTTGATTCGCTCGGTTACAAACAAATGACCGCTGTACAGGCGCAGAGCCTGCCACTGATCCTGCAGGGCAAGGATTTGATTGCCCAGGCAAAAACCGGCAGTGGTAAAACCGCTGCCTTTGGCCTTGGTCTTTTACAAACGATTAAGCCTGACTTTTTTGCCGTGCAAGCCTTAATTATTTGCCCAACACGGGAGTTGGCCGATCAGGTAGGCAAAGAATTACGTCGTCTGGGACGTTCTATCCCGAATCTTAAACTGGTGATGTTATGCGGGGGTAAACCGTTAGGCCCACAAATTGTGTCATTGGAATACGGTGCACATATTGTTGTAGGCACACCGGGAAGGATTCAGGACCATCTGAAAAAATCCACTCTGAAACTCAATAAAGTCAAAACTGTGGTGCTGGATGAAGCCGATCGCATGCTGGATATGGGCTTTGTTGATGCAATGCAAGAAATCATTAAACAAACGCCAGGCTCCAGACAAACCTTATTGTTTTCAGCGACGTTTCCCGACGGTATCAAACAGATCAGTCGTACTATTCAGCGCGATCCGACAAGAATTACTGTTGAGTCACAACATCAACAAGCGGTCATCGATCAGCTGTTTTACGAAATCAAAAAGCATGAGCGTAACAGTTCATTGCTAATGTTGTTTCAGCATTATCAGCCTAAAAACGCGATTGTGTTCTGTCATACCAAAAAACAATGTGATGAAGTGGCAGAATGGCTTCGTAACCATAAAATTGATGCCCAGCCCATTCATGGCGATTTGGAACAACGTGAAAGGGATCAGGTCCTGGTGCGTTTTGCCAACCAGAGTTGTCCTGTTTTGGTTGCCACCGATGTGGCCGCGCGTGGGCTGGATATCAAAGCGATTGAAATGGTAATTAACTATGAATTACCACGTGATCCGGAAGTGTATGTACATCGTATCGGTCGAACTGGTCGGGCAGGAGAGTCAGGTCTGGCTATGAGTCTGGTAGCTGAAGCTGAAATGCCACGCATGCTGGCAATTGAGAAATATCAGAAAAAACCGTGTCGCTGTGATGTACCAGCTTCGCTGGATCGCGATGACAGTTATACCCTTGAAGCCAATATGGTGACTATTCAACTGGATGCCGGGCGTAAAAACAAACTTCGACCAGGAGATATTTTAGGGGCATTGACGGGGGATGCTGGGTTGGATGGTGCCGATATCGGCAAGATCGATATTTTTGATATGTCGAGTTATGTGGCTGTTAGCAAATCCGCATTGCGACAGGCAATGAATTATCTGGCCGATGGAAAAATCAAAGGCCGTACAATTCGGGCCAGAAAAATACGTTAAATTGACTCAGAATGGATTATAAAAACCTTGTTTATGTTGTGGAATAAGTACCCTTAACGGTAAGTCTCAACGAGTGTTGCCATGACCGATTTGATAAACGACAACCCCACCGATAACGGTGTCTACAAAACGCTGCTCGAATCGACCAGGGCTATTCCGTGGAAAATAGATTGGGCAAGTTTGCGATTCTCCTATATTGGTCCACAGATTGAAGAACTGCTGGGTTGGGAGCCTTCCAGCTGGCAGTCGGTTGAAGACTGGGCAACCCGAATGCATCCGGAAGATCGGCAGTGGGTAGTGGATTTCTGTGTTTCGCAATCCCAGTCAGGCGTTGATCATGAAGCCGATTATCGAGCACTGACAAAAAATGGCGACTATGTTTGGATCCGCGATGTAGTTCATGTGGTTCGCAAGGAAAATGGTGAGGTCGATTCATTAATTGGTTTTATGTTCGATATCAGTGAACGTAAAAAAACGGAACAGGAACTGATCAAGTTACAAAAAGAACTTGAAGAACTGTCTTTCAAAGATGGATTGACCGGTGTAGCCAATCGTCGCATGTTTGATACGGTCATTGAAACTGAGTGGCTAAAGGCTCGGCAGAATAAACAGCCATTGTCATTGATCGTTATTGATATCGACTTTTTCAAAGAATACAACGATTGTTATGGTCATTTGCAGGGTGATGATTGTCTGAAGCAGGTTGCTGCAACCTTGAATAATGTTGCCGTACGTTCCCGGGATTTTTTTGGACGCTTTGGTGGCGAAGAGTTTGTGATGCTGTTGCCGGAAACAGATAATAATGCCGCCTGGTCCATAGCCGAGCGTTGTCGGCAGGCACTTTTCAAAAAACAGATCCCTCACGACCGCTCAAAAGTCAGTCAGTTGCTCACTATTAGCCTGGGCGTCAGCACCATGATTCCATCGGCAAATGATGAGCATAATGAACTGATTGATAGAGCAGATAAACAGCTCTATCAGGCCAAGCAAAAAGGCCGTAACTGCATTCAGTCTGCCTGAGCAATTAAATATTGCCACAGGCGCGATTAGCCGGTACGGCGACATCCATCATTTTAGGATTGGGCAAATTCAGGTTATCCATGATTTGCTTGTATTCAACCACATCTTTCACTTGCAAACGTGGGTTATGCTGGCGTTCTTCACCGATGGTACTGACCATCCAGCCTTTATAATCATGCGCCGGATAGACCCACGTGTCCTCTGGAAATTTCAATAATTTGTCGAACAGACTGCTGTACTGTTCTATTGCACTGCCATTTTGAAAATCCGTTCGACCAGTGCCACGAATCAATAACGTATCCCCGGTAAACAGATATTTCTGACCCGCATGCTCCAGCATAAAGCTGTAAGAGTCATCGGTATGCCCAGGGGTGTGCAGTGCTGTCAGGGTCAGCTTTCCGACAACAATTTGGCTTCCATCATGGAAACTGTCATTGGCGCAGGAAGAATTGGCCTGTTGTCCCATATAGGTCTCACAACCCGTTATATCACGAAGTTTGCCCAGAGCCGTAATATGATCGGCATGAGTATGGGTATCCATGGCGATTTTGAGGGTTAATCCCAGTTCGTTCAATAACCTCAAATATCCATCTGTTTCATCAACCACCGGATCAATTAACAGGGCTTCTTTGCTTTCATTGTCAGCAATTAAATACGTGTAGGTTGACGAATGTTTTTCATAAAGTTGTCTGAATAGCATGGTGATTTATATCCTATATCAGTTGTGTGAATAACATCAGTGCGGAAACTGCCATCAAACCGATGGCAAAGATTTTCTGTAAGCTGGCATTGGCAATCCTGTGACTGAGTAACTGTCCCGCAAACATACCGAGTAAACCGCCGGTAATTAACCAGGCCAGTGAACCCAATGACAAATGTGTTGTTTCGCCCAATACAATATGAGCAATAAAACCGCTGCTGCTGATAAACGCTATGACCACTAATGAGGTGCTGACCGCTTGTATCATGCTGACCTGACTGAGCAAAAGCAGTAAAGGGATAATCAGAAACCCACCGCCCACGCCGAATAATCCGGATAACAAGCCGACCATTAAACCGCCCAACAGCAGGCCGCTCATACATTTTGGACGCATTTGAAATTGGCCGGTTGGACTGAATTTACACAGCAGGCCATTAGTGCTCTCTAATGATAAATGACTGCCACGTACGACTTTACTGGCTTCCGGCATCGTTGTTGCCGTCAACCACATACGAATGGCAATGAGGATGGCTAAAATACTGAACCCTGCCATCAGTATGGTTTCACTGAGCATCGTGCCTAACACTTTGCCAAGCGGTGCCGCCAATATGCCGCTACCGGCCAATAGGGCCGCTGGCAGCCATAAAATAGTTTGTTTTGTGAGATTTCGTACGCTGCCATACAATGTGATGGCAGCGACAGCCGCTAACGACAATGTCACCGCTTCATGAATTGAAATGCCGCCAATCATAATCAAAAGTGGTACGGCAAATACCGAGCCGCCTGCGCCGGTCAGGCCCAGCAATAAACCAATCACAATGCCCAGTATCAGCAGCATGATTTTTTATTTATTCCATGGCATTTTGGCGATGATCATGCCCATCGCACAGCTATCGGTTATTCCTGAGAACATCAGTCCTGCGCCGACAAAACCGGATAGGGCAAACCAGGCTGAATGTATCGCAAACCCTAAAATCACCCCCAGTAACACCAAACCACCCGCAGTAATACGTACCTGACGTTCAATTGAAATAGCTTTTCCTTGGGTAATCACCCAATCAGGATTCATCTTTTCAACAGCTTGAATGCCGCCCTCAATGACCACTAATGATTGGGAAACTTGCCCATCAATTTGTTTGGCGGCAGTTTCTGCACGTCGTCCTGAATGGCATAAAAAATAAATTTTCTCAGGGTTAGCTGATTGCTTGTTGATTGCCTTTTGCAATGCTTCAACATTGAAGGCCTGTAGTGGCAAATGGATGGCGCTGGGCAACGATTTTGCGTTAACTTCGGCGGTTGTTCTGACATCGATGATGCAAATATCGTCAGGTGTTTTGTTTAAAAATACTGTTTCTGGTTTTTCGATGGAATAACTCATGATTTTTCTCCACATGAAGAAGTTTGATATTTAGGACAGTACAGAGATTGCAAAACGGCAATGATGCGTAGCGCGGCATCGCCATTCAGTCGGTAATAGACGGTTTGTGAGTCTTTGCGTGTTTTGACTAATTCAGCATGACGCAGACTGGCAAGATGTTGTGATAATGCCGACTGACTAAGCGGCACCAGATGATTGATTTCACTGACGGCCAGTTCCTGGTTTCCCAAAGCACATAAGATCATTAGCCGATGCTCGTTGCTCATTTGCTTGAGCAAAGCGGCTGCTGCTTTGGCATGGGATTGCATTTCGCTAATCTCAGGAAAAGATAGGGGGAGAGTGCTCATAAGAGATCCTTGCAAAAATAATAGTGCAAGTATATTCCAGTTTTCTAAATTAGAAAATACTAAATTAGTGTTTGTTAATGTTTTTGGCTGAAGTACTAACAATTAATGGGAAAGTGAAAAGAAAGCTGGCGTATAGCACGCCAGCTGTTATTGCTTTACTCGATTTTTACGAATTCGCTAACGGGCACATCGGACATGACTTTTCGTAGATCATTGGCGCTTAATGCTAAGGCATAGCCTAAAACACCACTGCCAATAATCACCTGTTCAAACTGGAATGCACTGTTATCAGCTAAAACCATAACTGTTTCAGGTAACGCGATGGGGGGCACGGCACCAACGACATAGCCTGTAGCTTCCGAGACTTCATCAAATTCAGCCATGCGCAGTTTTTTCTCGCCAAGTTGTTTACGAAGTGCAGCCCAATCGGCACGTCCACCTCCGGCTACTGCCAGCAGGCAAAACTGACCCGAACCGGTTTTAAATAACAAACTACGTACTACTGAATTGGGATCGCGACCCTGACTACTCAGTAACTCTTCCAGATTACGGATCGGTTTTTTATCTTCACTAAGCGGTATTTCAACTACTTCGTAGGTAACTGCGTGCTGCGTTAATAATTCAGTGACTGGCGAGCTGATAGTCTGGCTCATGGATTCTCCATCAAGGTGATTCGAAAATGGTTACTGTATGAATTAATTGCTCAAACTGTCAAAGCAATAGCGTAATAATTCCTAAAGAGATAAATACAATCGAAGCTGCATAGCGAGCTGCATTTAAAGGCAATTTTTGCATCAGCTGATGACCGAATAACACAATAGGTACATTCGCTAGCATCATGCCAACTGTCGTACCGAGTGTAACAAGAAAGAACTGCTGATATTGGGCGGCCAGAATAACGGTGGCGATTTGTGTTTTGTCACCGATTTCGGCCAGAAAAAATAACACCAACGTTGCGACAAATGCCCCGTAACGATTCAAGTTTGAGGAAGCATCTTCTTCTTTGTCAGGAATTAATATCCATAAAGCAACCGCAATAAAACTGATGCCAATAAGTAACCTGCCAGTTTCAGGAGAGATGAATTCAGTGATCCATACTCCCAGCCAGGCGGAGAGACCGTGATTAAGCAGGGTAGCGAATAAGATGCCGAAAATGATGGGAATGGGGGCACGGAAACGTGCTGCTAGGAATAACGAAAGGAGTTGGGTTTTATCACCAATTTCCGCCAGGGCAACGGTGGTGGTTGAAACAAAAAAAGCTTCCATGATTTGGCTACTCAGGCGGGATAAAAAACCAAAGGCAAATAACAACTACCCGCCTATGGAGTTGTTATTTGCCTCAGGTCTTGCCAATGCCATTCCAGCGAATGACACGAATCTGCCATGCGTCTTGAGGACACAAGTATGTTGACAGATTCACGCACTAGGGTCTGTTTGTCTTTCATCGTCGATGAGAGATAAACAGGCCCTAAGATGGGTAGACTACTCCCCTAAGACAGTGGGCATTATAAGCAGGCTGTTAATTTGCTGCAATGAATGGTTTTTTATTCTCTGAGTTGCCAGGTGGGCTGGTCGTTTTCATTAATGATGTGGTGTTTGATTAACCATTGCCGCGCATCTTCGGCATCTTCTTCAAACCAGGCTTTGGCACTGCCGAGGCGGAAACTGTAACCCCAACTATCCATATCCAGCATCATCCGATCTCGACCGAGATCAGGCAGAAAATCACTAAGTAAGATCTGCAGATAACAGACGCCATTTTCTTCGTCGTAATCACCGGCCGCATCGGTATCTAAAGTAATGCGCCGTTGACCATCCATGCAGATATAGTGCCCGGCTTCATGTAGCGCCGAATGTACTGGCGTATCAAGCCGCAGCAATAATTGATTGCCTAGCAGTCCAGCTTCACGTTCACCAAAGAAACTGCCGGGTATGGCTTCATGCTCAGCAACCGGTTTGATTTCAATACCGTAAGGCTGAAGCAGTGTTTGCAGATGTTGCTGATAATACGCTGTGCAATTCACCACATTTTGCGGATCAGACACGTCGGGCATCACCAATAATATGATTAATTACCAGGCCTGCCAGCGTTAAACCGAAAATAGAGGGCATATAACTCACTGTGCCATTTACAGCACGGGCCCGTCCGCGACTGACTGGTTCCGGGGGCAATGGTGGTAACGGGTACTCCAGCGAATAAACGGTTTGGATACCTTTACCGACACCGCGCTTGCGTAAATGTGAACGTAACTGTTTGGCGAGTTTGCAAATAGACGTATTCATTAAATCGCCGGTACGCACCTGGTTCGGATCAAGTTTGCCGCCTGCGCCCATGCTGGAGAATACCGGCAACTGATTACGCCATGCGGTTTCCAGTAGGGTGGTTTTGCTGCTCATGCTGTCAATCGCATCAATTATTACGTCAAAGCCTTGATTGAGCGTGTCAGGAATCGTTTCCGGCGTTAAAAATTCAGTAATCAGGTTCAGTTCACATTGCGGATTTATATCTGCGATCCGTTGTGCCATGACTTCGACTTTTAATTTACCGACTGTTGAGTTCAGTGCTACCAACTGACGGTTCATATTGGAGGCTGAGACCACATCATGATCCACCAATGTCATTTTGCCCACACCCATGCGCGCTAAAGCTTCTGCCGTAAAAGAGCCGACGCCGCCCATACCGGCCAGAAAAACATGACTGTTTTGCAGCCGTTCAATACCGGTATCGCCAAGCAAAATATGGGTGCGCTCAAATAATGGGTTGTTGTGCGCCATGAATTTACCTCTGGACCAATTTTAATTGCCGCTATTTTCCGATAACCGCCCGTTAATGGCAAAGCCGGCTTATTTCAGGCTGAATGTTGAGGCTTAAATTGTTTTACTGACTGTATAAAATCGTTTTCACTGGCATCACCACGATAACGGACATGCATATACAGTGTGCTTATGGTAGAAATTTGTTGCTGGTAAGCAGGAAAAGCCTGTTGCGCACGTATGGCAAACGCCTCTGGACCTTCATTCGGCTGTCTTTCGATGCCATGTCGTGCCAGTGTGCTACAAAATTTCAAATAGGCGCGCTGTACCCTGTCTGTCGAATGAGACTTCAGTCTTAGCGTGGTCCAGGCAATCCAGATGAATACCATTGCAATACCAATTGCCAGCCAGCGGATCATTTTTTGCCAGTCCGGTTGCTGCATGCCAAGCTTTTTAAGCAATTCCAATTGTTTTTCCGGTCCATAACTGACTACCCACATATCCCATGCGCTATTCAGTGCATCCCAATTGTTTTTGGCGGATTGCCACATTTCCACCAACCGATCATTGTTGGCAATCGCTCTGGGCGAGCGTCGTTCAGCTGGCAATAAATCCCCCATACCAAAGTCTACCCGATTACTCGATACTGCGGCGGTGGGATCAATTCTGAGCCAGCCTTTGTTGGGAAGCCAGACTTCAGTCCAGGCATGAGCATCACGTTGCCGAACGGTCAGAACCTGATCGACTGGATTGATCTCACCCCCCTGATAACCGGTCACAATTCGGGCCGGAATGCCCCCGGCACGCATCAATATGGTGAAACTTGCAGCATAATGTTCACAAAACCCTTGCCGGGTCTCAAATAGAAACTGGTCAATGGTGTCGCCACGCAAAGCCGGTGGTGTCAGGCTATAGCTGAAATTCTGCTGACGGAAATATGCTAAAACCGCATCAATATAAGCCTCATTTGATTCACTTGTTTCGATTAGTTGTCTGGCTAGTCGCTGACTGCGGGGATGATGATCTTCCGGTAAATTTAACCCATATCGCAGATATGGGTCATTCAGCGGATTGAATAAATACTCGGTATTGGAGCTGAGCCGATATTGGATGCGTTGTTTGACGGTTTCCTGACTGTTTAATTCGCCATCACCACTCAGTCGGGTCTGCATGGTTGCAGGATAGGCCGTTGGAAAATCCAGTGCAAACAGCCAGCGCCGATCATGCGGTTCCAGAGTCATACTGTAGGAAAGTGCTTCTCCAGAAACGCGGATTTTTGATACGGCATCGGACTGTTTTTGATTATCCTGCAACGGTAACCAGCGTTTACCATCGGTGTGCCACAGCACCGGGCCACGCCAGTATAGATTTTGTCTGTCTGGAAACCGGTTGTTATCAAATTTGACGCGAAAAGCGATCGCATCGGATTGAATCAGCTGACTGATATTGCCAATAGTGATGTCATCAGACATTCCAGTGGTTGCGCTGTTGCGTGGCGGTAATTCGCCCAATGTCATGCTGTCTGGCAAACTGTCAGGGATATCCATGGCGTCATTCGGTAGTCCCCATATCGGACCGGAAATACGAGGAAACAGTACAAACAATAACAGCATTAACGGTGTGGCTTGCAGCACCATAATACTAGCCTGTTTAACCCGGCTTTTTGCAGAACTGTCAGTTTCGTTGACGGTAATCAGACAGCTGGTCAGCAGGATCACATTGACCAGCATTAAAATGACTATCGGAATCGTCTGATTAAAGAAAAAGTGGGTTATTACCAGGAAAAATCCCATAAAACAGCTCAGGTAATAATCCCGCAGACTTTTCACTTCGACAATCTTAAAGGCAGCCATGGTAGTCAATAACGCTACACCTGCATCGCGGCCAATGGTGATGCCATAGCTGTAAAACACCAGCAAGATAGTCAGTACGGCACTGACCGAGTGCAGACCTTTTAACAAGCGTTTATCGGCGGGCAGAGGCCATCCTCGCCAGCTGTGCATCAGCCGCCAACTCATCATGAACAAGAATATCAGTGCAACCCAGATGGGCTGATAGAAGAAATGCGGAATCGCAATAATGGTCAGTGTCACCATCAGCCAGTGAATAGCCGGTTTTGAGGGGGCAATAACGGGTTTTTTATTCGCCATATAACGCCAGACTCTGCAGACATTGGTGCCGATGTTGTTCGCCACTGCTGACGGCAATCGTTTGATTTGGCATGCTCAAACCATATTGCATCCCGGCCGCATCAGCAGTGAGAATCCACTGGCACAGCTGCGACAACCTGGCTTCAGTATCAGGTAAATCAGCTACAGCTTCCCACTGCAACATCAATGACTGGCCCGCCGGACTGCTGAATTGTTTGGTGCGTAACACACCATCACGCGCCAGCGCTTTCCAGGCAATATGTTGTCTGGCATCACCTTCACGATAACGATGAAAGCCGGCAAAATCATCAAGTCCATGCTGATGTTGCAATACACCACTTTCTTCCAGTGCCGAAGCGAGCGGTAGGGATTTATTGCCGACTGGTTTGGGATAGACCAGAACCCGTTGTTTGATCTCAATAAAAAACCAACTGAATAACAGGCCGATAGGATAGATGCTGGAGAGTCGGAGGCGTCCTAACTCCAGCCATCCCCGCCGGGTGGTTGGGATGGGGATCAGATGCTGACTGGTTTGCTCAGCAGCTATGGCTGAGGCCTTATACACTGCAACATAGCGAGAAAATTGTTTTAACGGCCACCAAGCTGATCGATGACCTGATGGCAAATACGCTATCTCCAATTGCCGGATGGGGCGGGGACTCTGGTTGGTCAGATTTAGCGGTAATGGTATGTTCTGTTCGCAAAATACCGGTTCAGCCTGACCAAGTTGAAAATCCAGTTGACGCACATTGCGATAACTGTGATGCATGGCTACATGGCCGACACCGACCAGCAGAAAACATAGCAAGTGACCAAGACTGTTGTTGTAGTTAATCGCTCCCAGCAACATCACCAGAATCAACATCGAATAGCTTAATCCATAACGGCTGGGCAGGATATAAACGCGATAACGCTGCTGCTGACGCCAGCGCTGCCAGTATTGTCGGGCCCACATCAGGGGATCACCACCTGCTGCAGAATATCGTTCGCCCAATCCGCCGATTGCAGATGTTCACGGGCTTGCAGACGATGTTGCACAATGCTGGGAAACACGGCCTGCACATCTTCAGGAAGTACAAAATCCCGTCCACTGATCATCGCCCAGGCTCTGGCGGCTTGAATTAGCCCCAAGCCTGCGCGCGGCGACAGACCGTTATAAAACTGGCTACTTTGTCGGGTGTAACGTAACAATGCCTGCACATAATCAATTAACGCTTCACTCAAGGCGATATGGCTGGCAGTTTGTTGTAATTTGATTAATTGGTGCGGGGTTATTTCGGCATCGAGTTGTCTGAGTAATTGTCGTCGGTCTTCTCCCATTAACAAAGCCCTTTCAGCCTGATGATCGGGGTAACCTAGCTGAATCCTCATAAGAAAACGATCCAGTTGTGACTCAGGCAATGGGAATGTGCCAATCTGATGGGTTGGGTTCTGAGTGGCGATAACAAAGAAAGGATCTTCCAGCGGATAGCTATCGCCTTCGATAGTCACCTGCTGTTCTTCCATAGCTTCCAGCAAGGCACTTTGCGTGCGCGGAGAAGCCCGATTGATTTCATCAGCCAGCAGTAACTGGGTAAAAATCGGTCCGCGATGAAAGCTGAATTGGTGTTTTTCAGGATCATAAATCGACACACCGAGAATATCCGCTGGCAGCATATCGCTGGTGAATTGCACCCGCTGAAAACGTAAACCCAATGTGGTGGCAAGCGTATGTGCCAGCGTGGTTTTACCGACACCCGGTAAATCTTCAATCAATAAATGACCACGGGCAATCAGACAGGATAAGGCCAGTTTGACGGCGTGTTGTTTACCCAGGATCACCGCGTTAATCGAGTGGAGTATGCGATCAGTGCTGCCTTGCGTCATGGAAAGTCCTGTATTGATATAGGTTATTGTTGTTGTCGGAATAGACATGTTAATTTGATTTGGGTTCTTTTATTTTTACTTGAGGGTTTTATATGTCAAACGAAGGTTACCACGAGCCGTTTAATGAATTATCGGATGAAACCAAAGATATGCATCGTGCCATCGTATCGTTGATGGAAGAGCTGGAGGCCGTTGACTGGTACAACCAGCGGGTAGATGCCTGCAAAGATGCGGAATTGAAAAAAATTCTTGAGCATAATCGTGATGAAGAGAAAGAACACGCTGCGATGACGCTGGAATGGATTCGTCGCAAGGATAAAAAAATGGATGAGCAATTACGCGATTATTTGTTTACTGAAGGTGAAATCACCCATCATCACGATTAATCAGATATTAAATAATTGACGACAATTCGCGGAGGTGATTTCAGCAATATGAGCGATGGATTCACCGCGCAATTGACTGAGCTTTTCCAGGATAACCGGAATATTTTCGGGGGAATTGCGCTCCCCCTGATGACCACAAAGCGGCATATCAGGAGCATCGGTTTCCAGCACAATCTGCGATAGTGGCAACTCAGTAAACAGGCGTTGCAGCCTTTGTGCCCTTGGGTAGGTTAATGCACCGCCGATACCTAATAGAAAATTAAGTTTGCGGTATTGCTCAGCTTGCTGAGCGCTGCCGCTGAACGCATGGACGATGCCGCCAGGTAATTGTTTTTGGCGTAATAGTTTCAACACCTCATCATGGGCTTTACGCACGTGCAGGATAACCGGCAAAGCATATTTAACGGCAATATCCAGTTGGGCATCAAACAAACTTAACTGGGCAGCCATATCGACATTTGAAACATAAAAATCCAGGCCGATTTCTCCGATTGCTATCGGCTTGTATTGTTGTACAGCGTCATCCAGAAGTTGCATAGCATCATCCGGATGCTCATCCATAAACATCGGATGACATCCCAAAACCAGCGAAAGCATTGGCGAGCTTTGACATAATTTAACTTGCTTTTGCCAGCTACTGACAGTGACACCGGGTATGACAATTTTTTCGATACCGGATTGAAGGCAGTTTTGCAGGATAGTGTCGCGGTCTGTATCAAATTCGCGAAAGTCGAGATGGCAATGACTGTCAATCAGGTGCAACATGTTAATACTGCCTTTATAAACAGAGGAACACTTTATGTCTGAAATCTATCATGAAGCCAGTAAGCCACATGAGCGCCTAATGTTCAACGTGGCGATATTTCATTTTTTTGTTCCGGCCATTTTGTTTGGCACCCGAAACCTGTGGTTAATTTTCTCATTATCGCTGCTGGGTTCCCTTGTGATGATTGGGTCAATAGCCTATAAAGCGTACAACTCACAAGACCAGACTGCATTGGTACAAGCCCATTGGAAACTTGCCTGGAAACGATGTTGGTACTTGCTGGGTGCTTATCTGGTTGCCGCCGTCATATTTGGTCTTGGTTCATTTTTACTCATGTCACAAGCCGATGAGAGCATGCGATTTATTCAGCGTTCAGTGCTCGGTTGGTTTGCTTTAGTACCGATTTCATTGACGTTAATCGCCTTGATTGTGCTGGAGGGGAGTGCATTGGTGCAGGCACGCAAAGGCGTGATGCCTTCAGAGATGAAACTGTAATCAAACAGTTTTAATCGAGCGTAATGATTTCATTTTTTGCCAGCCCCTCTCCACGTGGGTCACTGGCAGCACTGAGATTGCGGGTTGTTTTATCGGCAACAATCACCTGCATATTGCCAAATCGCCGGTTTAATATATCCAGTTGATGACCTCGGTGGATCAAATCATCTTGCTCCGCCTCACTAAAACCGGGCGTTTCCATTTGTATCCGGTCTGGCAGATATTGATGATGTAATCGAGGTGCAGTAACAATTTCCATCGCGTCCAGACCGTCGATGAAATGCAGGATACCTTGCATCACCATGGTAATAATCCGGCTGCCACCCGGGGTGCCGATGACCAGTAAACGCTGATCATCCTCAACAAAACTGGGGGTCATACTGGAGAGGGGGCGTTTGCCTGGTTCGATCGCATTGGCCGATTCACTGACCAGCTCATACGCATTCGGGCTGCCAATTAAGGCAGAAAAATCATCCATTTCATTATTAAGTAATACGCCAGTATTGCCAGCGACAAAGCCGCTGCCGAAAGGCAGATTAATACTTAGGGTGGCGGAAACCCGATTTCCGTAATGATCGACTATCGAAAAATGGCTGGTGTCTTCACCTTTATTACTGAATTCATCCGGTAAATCATCACTTTTGCTGGCAGCTTCTGCATCAATATCGGCAGCCAGCTGCGCCGCGTAGTTGGCATCGGTTAAATAATCCGGCACCTCAACAAAATCACTGTCGCCTAAATGTAGAGTGCGTTCGCGATAGGCCCGGCGCATTGTTTCAATCAACCAATGTCGTTTTTGTTGGGCGGTGGCTTGCAGGTAATCCAGTGTATTCAACTGATTCAGCATTAAGCTGATTAATTGTCCGCCTGCTGATGGTAAAGCTGCTGTGGTGATGGTGTAACCCGCAAATTGGGTTTGCACCGGTTGGCGTATTTTCAGTTGGTAATTAGACAGATCCTGTTGGGTCCAGATACCACCGGCAGCCTGCACCGATTCCACCATCTGTTGAGCGATATCCCCCTGATAAAAACCATCGCGCCCTTTCTCGGCAATCGCTTCGAGGGTGTTGGCTAAATCCTGTTGAATAATTACCGTGCCTAATTCGGGAATGTCATCTCCATCCAGAAAGATTGTTTTGGCTTCGGCATTTAATGCCTGTTTTCTAAACCCCATATAGCGCTGATAGCGCGGCTTGACAGCAAAGCCTTCTCTGGCATAACGAATTGCCGGGGCAAGTGTAGTTGGTAATGGCAACTTACCATAATGCTGTGTCAGATAATCCAATGCTGCCGGAGTGCCGGGAATGGCGGCGGCCAATGGACCATTAAGCGATAAATCGCGTAACACCTCACCATTTTCATCCAGATACATATCACGATGTGCTTTGGCGGGTGCGGTCTCGCGACTGTCTAACATGATTTGCTGTTTATCGGCTTGACGATGCAATAACCAGAAACCGCCACCACCGAGACCTGAACCGGCGGGTTCCACTACCGCTAGAGCAGCACTGACAGCAACGGCGGCATCAAAGGCGTTCCCCCCTTGTTGCAGAATTTCAAATCCGGCTTCAGTTGCCAGCGGGTGAGCCGAAGCAATCGCTGCTTGTCCGCTTTGGTTTTGAGCAACGCTAAGTGGAACGATCAGAACATAGAGCAGTAGGCTGGTGATTAATCTCATCGATGATGTTTTTGTAGGGCGGCAAGCCTATCCTGTTCTTTTCGTCTGGCTTTTTCCAGTCGGTGCTGTTCGGCAGCTTCGTTAGATTCCATACCGATATGTGCTTCCCCGCGTTTTAATGCCAGCTGTATCTGTTTCTCACGCTCGGCATAGCGGGCTTTCTGATCGGCAGTGGTTTTATCAAAGCAATGCGGGCAGGACACACCGCGCTGGTATTTTTCACTTAGTTTGTCTTCTTCAGTGATCGGTAGCCGACAGGCATGGCATTGATCGTATTCGCCTTTTTCAAGACTATGATTGACGGTAACGCGTTCATCAAACACAAAACATTCACCTTCCCAAAGTGATTCCTGTTCAGGCACATCTTCCAGATATTTGAGGATGCCACCTTCAAGATGATAGACCTCTTCAAAACCCTGTTCTTTCAAATAGGCAGTGGATTTCTCACAACGAATACCACCCGTGCAGAACATCGCAACTTTTTTATGTTTTTGCGGATCCAGATGCTGTTTTACATATTCCGGAAACTCGCGGAAGCTTTCAGTGTGCGGGTTTACCGCATTTTTAAAGGTACCGACCCGCACTTCATAGTCATTACGTGTATCGACCAGCAGGACGTCCGGATCGCTGATCAACTGATTCCATTCTTTGGGTTTGATATAGGTGCCTACCGACTGTTTCGGATCAATGCCTTCCACACCCATGGTGACGATTTCACGTTTTAATTTTACCCGACTGCGCAAAAATGGTGGCGTATCGGTATACGACTCTTTGTAACTCAGATCTTTAAGTCTGGAATCGGCCCGCAGATAATCCAGTAAGGCATCAATCGCTTTTCGCGAGCCGGCGACAGTGCCATTGATACCCTCCTGTGCCAGCAATAGGGTGCCGCGCACCTCATGATCCAGCATGAATTTGAGTAACGATGGCTTGAGCGCAGGATAATCCTCTAATGTCACAAATTCATAGAGTGCGCAGACCACAGTTTGAGCCATAGTTGGTATTCCGTAACGAGTAAATAGACCCTACATTTTACAGGGAAATTGTCAGGCCGTGTATGCTGACTTGACAGCAAGCCTTAGCAAGCAGTAAATAATTTTACCAATCAACCCATTGAGGTGTGAAATGGATGAATTGCAACAACTCAAACAAGAAAGTGAACAGTGGCGCGCTGATCATCTTCGCTGGTTGGCCGATGCCGATTCATGGACCCATCATACTCAAAGACTAATCGCTGTTCTGCATAAACTGGAACGAAGTTTACCTGAACATACCGCCAAACTGGATCAACATATTGAATTAATCATTCAACATGAAGAAACCATAAACCGTTATGAATGCGGACTTGACCCTCAGTGCATGACTAGCTGTGACAGTTATATTGATCTGGAAAAGCAACGGGCATTTCACGATAAATTGCGTAAGCTGCACCATAAAATGCAACTGCATCATCAACAATTCAGCGAGCAATATAAAAAACAGATGCAGCTCTTTTATGAACAGGCACAAATGTTAATGCAGGAAATTGCCGAGGGTTAGCTGCTGTTGCTCTTTCATTGCCATCACCGTTTTGGTTAATGGCTATACAACCCGGGATCCCATTTCTTTTAAAAGATTTTTGCCGAATTGCGTCAGTGCCATATTTATTAGAAGCAGTGATATTTTGTGAACGAAAAGTAGTTGTTTCAGCATAAGGTGCGCCTCAACCCTTAAGCTATGCATTATGTGTATTAATGCCGCGATTTATAGCGCATTAGCAACCATAAGAAAAACGGCCCGCCAAGTAACGTGGTAATAACGCCAACGGGCAATTCTGCAGGGGCAATGATTAATCTGGCGAGGGTATCGCAAATCACCAGAAAACTGCCGCCAAACAATAAAGTTGCCGGTATCAGATAACGGTGATCTTCACCGATTATCAATCTGCAGATATGTGGCACCATCATACCAACAAAGCCAATAGGACCACATAAGGCCACGATAGCGCCCACGCACAATGAGGTAACAAAAAATAAAGCGTAACGGACATATTTCACCGAAACACCTCGACTGGAGGCGATTTCATCGCCGGCCATCAGCAGATTCAATTCGCGGCTCAGATAAATAATCACTATTGCCGTCAGGCCGACAAAAGGCAATAGTTGTCTCAGTTCCTGATACCCCACCACCGTTAAACTGCCCATTAACCAGCGAATAATTTGAAATGAATCGGCGACATTGCTGAGATATTGAATAAACAGAATCAGGCTGGAAAAGAAAAAACTGATAGCAACGCCGGTTAACAATAAGGTTTCGCCGGAAAAACCGAAGCGAAAACGGCTGATACTGTAGACAAAACTTATCGCGAGTAACGCGCCGGCAAATGCACTGAGGCTGGTAGCCGTTAAACCTAATATCGTAAAACTGATGCCAGCATAGACACTGATTGCTGCGCCCAGCGATGCACCACTGGCGACGCCCAAGGTAAAGGGTGTGGCCAGAGGATTACGAAACATTGCCTGAAACACCATGCCACAAAGCGCCAGACCACTGCCGGCGATAAACCCAAATAACATCCGTGGAATACGCAGTTCATAAATGATCATTTGCTGAATCTCTGCGGAGCCAGCTTCTGAAAAGTCCAGCCAGGGGCTGGCCAGCATGACCAGAGCGGTGAACAGCGTTAATAAAATCAGTTTAAGCCGTATACTCATGATTCATCCGCCAAAGCAATCAGCCGGTTATGCTGCGGATGCTGAACAAATAAGAAGTCCTGTTGATAAAGTAATTTCAGACGGGCTGCATCCAGAAAGTCTTCTGCCTTACCATGCCAGAGGCCTTTTCCACCCAGTAATGCCAAAACATGCCTGGCATGGTGTGCGGCATGATTAATGTCATGTGTCACTTCAATAATGGTCTTGTGATGCTGCTGATTCAGTTTGCTGATCAATTGATGTACAGCCACTTGATGATGCGGATCCAGAAAGGCTGTGGGCTCATCCAGTAACATGATGGGCGTATCCTGTGCCAATGCCGCCGCAATCATGACCCGCTGGCATTCACCACCACTCAGGGTCGACATTTTGCGATGGCGGAATGGCCGACATTCGGTGATATCAAGGGCATTCTCCACCATGTCATGGTCATGGGGTTGCCATTCTGAAAATACATGGTGATGGCTGTATCTTGCCATTCGGACAAACTCTTCAACAGTGAAGGTCAGATGACTGCCGCCGGTTTGTGGTACATAGCTGACCCGCTGAGCTAACTGTTTATGGCTGAATTGGCTGACTGTCTGACTATCAATTGTGATTGTGCCACTGTGGATTGGCATGATCCCAATCAGGGTTTTTAACAAAGTACTTTTTCCTGAGCCGTTGGGGCCCACAATACAAAGATAATCGCCTTGCGTGATATCAAAGCTGATACTTTCAATCAGCGTTTTATCGCCAATCTTTACCGATATGTTTTGACTGTTAATCATGCGAGTCCCAATCAAGCTGTGGATGAAATATCCGTGCCAGCTGTTCAGCCAGTTGAATGATTCTGGGCCCGGGAATCACCGCATAATCGGCCTGAATAATATGTAATTGATTGTTCCGGACAGCGTCAATTTGGTCCAGGCGCTGCCATTGCTGGCGCAGTTCACTGATATCGGGGGAATACACCCCAGCATCCGGAAAAATATCGACAATGATTTGCGGATTCAGCCTTAACAGACCTTCTGTAGACAAGGCTGGCACTCTTAGCTGTTTGCCTTGATAGACGTTTTTCGCACCGGTAAATGACAATAAGTCATTGTAAAAATCCTGTTGTCCAGCGATATACACTTTATCCAGATAATGAGTGTTTGAACTGTGGGCAATGGCCAGTAGCACGTTGGGTTGCGGATGCCCCGCAACTTTTTGCTGAATGGATTCAAGACGCCGGTCAAAATCATTGAGCAAAATTTCAGCCTTAGCCGGTTTATCCAATGCGGCAGCAATATCGCTGATGCTGTTACGAATACCGGCCAGGCTTGAATTGTCAATGCTTAACGTTTGAATACCTAACTGTTGCAGTTGCTTTTTCAGCGCATGCTGACGCTCCAGCAGGATGACCATATCCGTTTGTAAACGAACAATCTGTTCCAGGTTTGGATCAAGATAGCCGCCCACTTTGGGGAGATTTTTTACTTTGGCGGGATATTGGCAGTAGTCGGTTACTGCAATCACCCGGTCTCCCGCATCAATGGCAAACAGGGTTTCGGTAATACTGGGGGCCAGGCTGATGATCCGCTGCGGACTGGATATGGCAGGCACATTACTTACTGGCTGCGGTTTTTCAGGCTGCAACCAGACAAAAACAAATACTGCAATAAACACCAGAATCGGCCAAAAACGAGCCATTTTGGCTTTCCCGTAATCAAATCAGCCTATTATACTGCCTGATGTTGATACAGATTAGGTAAAGCGCATGAATCAGATTATGCAGCAAGCAGAGTGTTTATTTACTTTGCAGGTTATCGATAAACGTCTTGAGCAATTGGCTTCCAGGCTGAATCAGGATTATATTGATAAAAATCCAGTATTACTCTGTGTGATGAATGGTGCTGTGATGACCATGGGACATCTATTGCCGAAGCTGCAATTTAATCTGGAAACCGATTACATACATGCCACCCGCTATGGCGATAAAACAGTCGGGGGTGAGTTGAACTGGCGAGCAAAACCAAACATTGAACTGAGTGGCCGCCATGTATTGCTGGTCGATGATATTTACGACGAAGGCATTACATTAGCCGCCTTACGTAAATTTTGTCAGCAAAGTGGTGCTATATCGGTGAAAGCGGTGGTGTTGGCAGATAAACAACATGCCGATAAATATGGCATCCAACCGGAGTATATCGGCTTACAGATCCCCGATCGCTATGTATTTGGGTTTGGCATGGATTACAAAGGCTATCTGCGCAATGCGCCCGGTATTTATGCGGTTAAGGAGAGTGCATCATGATCGGATTGATTGGTGGCAGCGGATTATCTCAGCTGGATGGGTTGATTCTGCAAGAGCAAATGCAGCGGGCGACCCCTTTTGGCGAACCTTCGGCACCGTTAATGGTGGGTACTTTTGCGGGTAAAGAGGTCGCTTTTCTGCCCCGGCATGGAGAACACCATACGATTCCGCCACATTTGATTAATTATCGGGCGAATATCTGGGCGATGCATCAATTAGGTGTTGAACAGATTCTCGCTGTTGCTTCAGTGGGCGGCATTACAGAAGAATACAAACCGGGTGTAATTGCCTTACCGGATCAACTGATAGATTACAGCTGGGGCAGGGAGTCCAGTTTTGCCAGCGAGGATTTTGCGGCAGATAAACACATAGATTTCACCTATCCATTTGATGAAACACTGCGTCAGCAAATACAGTTGGCTGCCAATAGTGAAGAAATGTCAGTGATCGATGGTGGCAGCTATGCGGTCACACAGGGGCCAAGATTGGAAACTGCTGCCGAGATTGGCCGATTTAAAAAAGATGGCGCCGATATGGTGGGCATGACGGCCATGCCTGAAGCGGTGTTGGCGCGAGAGCTGAATATTGCTTATGCCAGCATAGCGGTGGTGGCAAATCACGCCGCAGGCTTAAGCTCACACCCATTGACCATTGAAGCAATCCTGGAAACCATGGAAGAGTCTATGGTACAGGTACATCGACTGTTAAAAGGTGTTATTCCGCTGTTGTAGCTTCACCTTCAGAGGGCAGAGAGTAGGTTTCTGGCCCAGTCATATTAGATAACACCTGATCCGGTGTCGATACTGGAATTAGCTGTAAAATCGCCCCAAACCGTGGGTGGTCAAAATAATGCACCTGTTTACTGCGAATACGGCGCAGTTCCACTAAACGAGGTTGATGCAAAGTATGGAATGAGTCACTCTCAACTGATCTGACACCATCCTGCAGCCATAAGTCCAGATTTGCATGCAGGTAGGTGGCGATATGGAAACGTACTTGTCCTTTTACCCGATCAGATTCTATCGCTACTGCCTGGGCACGATTACGGTTGCCTACCGCTTGTTGCCAGGATTGATGACTCACCACCCGATAACCTGCTGAATTGCGAAGACGTTGTGCAATATTACCCAGATTTTTATTTCCAGCCGGTTGAATGGCTTTATTCGCCATGCCAACACTTAATGGTGCAGGATCCTGCAGAGTAAATACTGGTGACTGCTCATTGTCGGAGGGATTGAGCACTTCAAATACAATCAGTTCAACGTGATACCACTGCTGAGCCTGTGCGACGACACCAAAACTCATTAAAGCGACAAGTAATATGCTGCGAATAAGGCCCATAAATTTCATAGAAAAGTGATCCCGAATGACGAATATGACTATTGTCTAACGCCAACCTGAAAAAGTCCAAGATCTAGGTGGCTATGAACAATCAATAGCCCCTGATATTCTGCATTGCTGGTATCATCCAGTGAACATCAAAAATCACAATGGAGCAAACTGAATGGAAGGTTTTTCGCTATTTGTCATCGTCGTGCTGGTACTCGCCGTCGTCCTGATTTTAATGGGCGTAAAGTCAGTTGATCAGGGTTGGGAATTTACGGTTGAACGGTTTGGCCGCTATACCCGAACCTTACGTCCCGGTTTGAATCTGATTGTGCCGGTGATTGATAAGGTGGGTGCACGTATCAATATGATGGAACAGGTACTGGATGTACCTTCTCAGGGTATTATCACCAAGGATAATGCGATGGTGCGTGTTGATGGTGTGGTGTTTTATCAGGTCATTCATGCCGCAAAAGCGGCTTATGAAGTCAGTGGACTGGATAATGCGATTCTGAACTTAACCATGACCAATGTGCGGACAGTGATGGGGTCAATGGATCTGGATGAACTGCTCTCCAAACGCGATGAAATCAACACTCGATTATTAACTGTAGTGGATGATGCAACAACGCCGTGGGGAATTAAGGTTACCCGTATTGAAATCAAGGATATTGAGCCACCGGCTGATCTGATTGAAGCTATGGGCCGGCAGATGAAAGCTGAGCGGATTAAGCGCGCCAATATTCTGGAAGCTGAAGGACATCGTCAGTCTGAAATTCTGCGCGCAGAAGGGGAAAAGCAAGCCGCGGTATTAGATGCTGAAGGGCGCCGTGAAGCCGCTTTTCGTGATGCGGAGGCGCGTGAACGTTTGGCGGAGGCGGAGGCCAAAGCGACAGCAATGGTGTCAGAAGCCATTGCCAAAGGTGACTTGCAGGCAGTGAATTATTTTGTCGCCCAAAAATATATTGAAGCACTTAAAGATATGGCCAGTGCAAATAATCATAAGATCATCATGATGCCACTGGAAGCGAGCAGTGTAATAGGGTCATTGGCAGGTATAACCGAGCTTGCCAAGGAAGCCTTCATCAGTAAAGAGAAGTAATATGCCGATTATCGTAGACTTCTGGCATTGGTGGGTATTGGCTGTAGTACTGATTACACTGGAAGTGATACTGCCCAGTTTTTTTGCTTTATGGATGGGAATTGCGGCGTTTATCACCGGCTTGGTATTACTGCTGTTTCCCGAGATTCCATGGCAGTTTCAATGGCTGATGTTTGCCGTGTTATCAGTGCTCAGCATCGTGCTTTGGCGCAGGTATTACGTAAAACATCCGATTAAAACAGATGAGCCGTTGTTAAATCGCCGTGGTGAACAACATGTCGGTCGTATTATTACCCTGACCCATCCTATTGTGAATGGACAAGGGAAAGTCATTCTCGATGATTCGACCTGGAAGGTACACGGTCCCGATTGCCCGACAGGTACCCGTGTTCAGGTTACCTCCGTGGATAGCGTCATTCTTAACGTTGAAATAATTATCTGAACATTATGGCTTTTTTGATTGATTTGATACGTCATGGTGAACCCCAGGGCGGTAAACGATATCGTGGTCAACTGGATGATCCGTTAAGTGAGTTGGGCTGGCAGCAAATGCGATCTGCCACCATGGATAATCCACCCTGGCAGCAAATTGTCAGTTCGACATTGAGTCGTTGTGCGGATTTTGCCAAAGAGCTTGAAGTTAAGCATGCCATTCCACTACAACTGGATACACAATTTACCGAAATAGGTTTTGGTGACTGGGAAGGCAAAACGGCCAGTGAACTGGAACAACAGGATAAAGCGGCATTTTATGCTTTCTATGAAGATCCCATCCGTAATACACCTGCCAATGCAGAACCATTGCTCGATTTTCAACGGCGCATTCAACAGGCCTGGCAAACCTTGCTGGAACAGCATGCAGACAAACATATTCTGCTGGTTGCCCATTCAGGTGTTATTCGTATGATTCTTACTCAGGTCCTGGCGATGCCTCTGGAAGCCATGTTTCGCATCCAGGTTCCTTATGCCTCGGTTAGCCGTATTGTTATTTACAACGAAGGCCCCAGACTCTATCCCCAATTACAGTTTCATGCAGGAAAACTATGACGGCGTTTTTTAATACCGGTTTAAGCCAGCAGCAGTTTCTGGCTGAGTACTGGCAAAAAAAACCATTCGTTATTCGTCAGGCTTTTCCTCTGCCTGTGAGCGAGCTGACCCCCGATGATTTGGCGAGCTTTGCTGGCGAAGAGGATATTGAGTCACGTTTGATTCAGGAGTTTGGGGAAAAGCCCTGGCAGTTAAAACATGGCCCTTTCGATGAAAGCGATTTTGCTGCATTACCCGAAACGCACTGGACTTTGCTGGTTCAGGATATGGATAAGCATTATCCACCGTTACAGAATCTGCTGGCGGCTTTTGACTTTCTGGCAGACTGGCGCCGCGATGATGTGATGATCAGTTATGCACCGGAAGGGGGATCCGTTGGACCGCATACCGATAGTTATGATGTTTTTTTGTTACAGGCACAGGGGACGCGACGCTGGCAAATCAGCGATAAACCGTTAGATAACGCCATATTCAGAGATGATACTGATATGCGTATTTTGCAGCAGTTTTCAGCGGAACAACAATGGGATTTGCAACCGGGTGATATGCTTTATTTACCGCCTCATTATGCGCATCATGGTGTGGCATTAAATCCATGTTTGACGTTTTCGGTAGGTTTTAGAGCCCCATCGCAGTTACAGTTGCTTGATGCTTTCAGTCACACACTGCAGGAGCAGGATATTGCCGAGCGACTCTACGCCGATGCTGATATAAACGTAACGTTTTCAGCAACGGAGATTGATGCTAACGCAATACAGCGGTTTCAGAAATTATTGCTGGACACCATAAATGAAAATACCGGGTTGATGTCATTAGCTGTTGGGCGGCTGGTCACCGAGACAAAATCAACCTTAGAGGTTTTGGCCGACGAATTTATCACCGATAAACCTAAGCTCGATGAGTTGGAGAAACGATTTAATAACGGCGAATATTTACAACGCAATGTGTATATTCGCTTTGCCTGGCATAAAGACTCTGCCAAGGCGTATTTATTTGTAGCCGGGGAAGCCTATTGCGTTGAACTTGCCGCTGCAGAACATCTCTCTTGGTTCACCACTAAAGCCCAGCTTAATCATCAGGACTGGCAGTGTTTACGCAAATATCCTGTATTAGCCGATGTCTGTTGTGAACTGATTGCCGAAGGTGCCTTCTATTGGCCGGAAGAGTTTGTCTAAAACTTATTTTGAATGGCGCTTGAATTCAGTATGGTGACATTTTGGGCACGGTGGAATGCGTCCGGTTTTTTTAAAATGCATTTCTGAACCACAGGAATCGCAAACCAGAGAGCCTATGCCGGTAATTTCGCCGGTGTGATATTGCTGAGCCATCTGCGCCTGATTCGCTAATTGACCAAGTTCAAGCCGGGTCCGGTCGGCAACAGAGGCAAATAATTCATAAAGCCGGTCTTCAACCAGTTGTAAATCAAAATTGAACCAGGTGGAAAATTCTTTCCCTGTGGTTTCCAGATAATTCGCGGCATCCTGCAAATCACGCTCGACATAATAAGCAATTTTATCGGCTTCTTCTGCCGTTATTTCCCGCAGCTCAATGGCTCTTAGCTTCGCCAGCTCAATACGTTGTTTGAGAGTGGGAACTGCATTTTTTTCGGCATCATCAAAAAAATGATGAATGCGTTCCATCATTTTGTCATAGGCCGCTGTGAACTTTTCTTCGAAGTTATTATCTGACATGACTTAACCCTTTATCTGCTGCGGTTTTTAAGTTAACTTAGCACAAATTAATCCAACGGAGGAAACCGTTTTGAGCACTGCACGCAAGCTTTTGTTTGGCGGGTTTTTATTTTGTCTGAGTTTATTGCTGGCATCTGTTTATATGCAGCATGTACTGGAATTAGAACCTTGCCCATTATGTATTCTGCAACGTGTCATGGTGTTAATAACGGGGATATTTTTTCTGGTAGCAGCCATCCATAATCCGGCAAAAACAGGGATTAAAGTTTATGCAGGGCTAATTAGTTTCTCGGCGATACTGGGGGCGGCAATTTCTGCGCGACATGTCTGGTTGCAAAACCTGCCTGCCGATCAGGTACCAAGCTGTGGCCCGGGAATGGGCTTTATTATGGAAAACTTTCCCTTGTCCGACGCATTGTCTTTAGTGTTAAGAGGCTCAGGAGAATGCGCGGAAGTGTCATGGACATTCCTGAACCTCAGTATACCTGCGTGGACGCTGCTGGCCTTTGTGGGAATGTTAGTTTTGGCAATTGCTGCTGCCTGGCGACAGCATTAAAACGTAATTGAACAACAAAACTAGTAAAGAGAATTGATAGCTTAAGCGATTAACGGGCGCGATAGACGATGCGGCCTTTGCTTAAATCGTAGGGAGTCAGCTGAACAGTCACCTTGTCTCCGGTAAGAATGCGGATATAGTTTTTACGCATTTTCCCCGAAATATGTGCTGTCACAACATGACCATTTTCCAGTTCGACACGGAAAGTAGTATTAGGCATGGTGTCAATGACAGTGCCTTCGAATTCAATATGATCTTCTTTTGCCATACAGGTCTGATTTTACCTAGCGATTAAAAGATCCATTTTGCCGTAATATCACTGATTATTCAAAGTTTTTTTATCAAAGTTTTGCCATTGACCATTAAATTGTTGTAAAGCAGAGAAACGACTCTTGTAACGCATTTTAGGACTATCACCAATCCAGTAGCCTAAATACAACCACGACAGATTTTGTTGTTGGGCTAATTCAACCTGTTTGAGAATAGCAAAAGTACCTAAACTTCTCGCCGACAACTCAGGATCAAAGAACGTGTAGAAAGCTGAAGCGGCATCAGTGACAAAATCTGTAATGGCAACTGCCAGTAACTTCTCTCGCGCTCGGAATTCTATAAACGCCGTATCGCTCCAGCTGCTGGTGAGAAACTGGAGATAGGTTTCTTTGCTTGGATTATCCATTCCGCCACCGGGATGACGATGTGCCAGATAGCGCTGATAAAGTTCGTAATGTTCGGCATTAAAATTAGCTGGCTTGATAACGATGTCAATATCATTATTGTTGCGCAAGCAACGCCGTTGACTGCGGTTTGGCCGGAAGTTATTAACATCAATCCTGACCGGTACACAGGCATCGCATGCCGGACAGAAAGGTCGGTAGACGTGCTCTCCACTGCGGCGGAAACCATGCTGGATAAGTTGACTGTAAAGCGTATTTGTCAGTGGGCGCAGCGGATCCGGATAAATGTTTCGCGCTAAACGATCTTCCAGATAAGAGCAGGCATGTGGCCTGTCCTGATAAAAATCAAGGCTCATAAACAAACGGTAACGCGCTGGTTTGCCAACTGCCAGACTGGCCAGATAAGGAACACAGTTTTTGCACCCGCTCAACAAATTGTTCTCTTGGTAGTGTGACTGCTCCAAGACGTGCCAAGTGTTCAGAATACACCTGGCAATCAATTAGTGGATAACCCCATAATCTGAGCTGCCGGGAGAGGGCAATCAGGGCAATTTTTGAAGCATTTGTTTTAAAACTGAACATGGATTCACCAAAAAACATTTTGCCAATGGCCACACCATAAACACCACCAACAAGCTGTCCATCCTGCCAACATTCCACACTATGGGCATAACCTGTCTGATGCAATTCTGTATAAGCCGCTATCATTTCATTATGAATCCAGGTTTCATGTTGATCGACAGGCATTTTCAGTCGAGGTGCGGCGCAGGCCTGCATAACCGCTTTAAAATCTTGGTCAAATGTAATGCGAAAAGGTTTTTGTCGTAAGGCTTTTTTTAAGCTTTTACTGATGTGGATCTTATCGGTTTCGAATACCATGCGGGGATCAGGGCTCCACCATAAAATCGGATCATAAGCATTGAACCAGGGGAAAATACCTTGGCGGTAAGCATTCAGTAATCGCGTAACAGACAGGTCTCCACCAGCAGCTAATAAGCCATGTGAGGTTGTCTGTTCAACTGGTGGGAACGGACTGTCCACTGAGGATCCTAACCAGCTGATAGCCATTAATCGTTTAACTGTAGATTAAGCTCTTTGGCCCAGAAAAGTGCGTCCAGATAGGCTGCCAGGAGTGCTTCGGCACTCACTACGGAATAATCAATTGCAGACCAGTTGCCCCGCTCATAATTCAATACCTGGTTAAGTGCGGTACCGGCAACGCCTTCTTTAAGTAAAAGGGCGGAGTGCAGTTCTTCGCTTAACGGCAGGTCTTGTAATAGTACTTCAAGCGGTTTATCCATTAAGGCATCAAGCGTGGAAAACAAGCCAGCAGCAAAAAAGACATCGGAATGGCCTTTATAGTATTTCGCCAGCAATTCGCACATTCTGCCTCGAATCATCGCGGTGGTGCGAAGCTCACTGGGTTTATTATCAAGGCCAGACAGGCATAACAGGCTGGCCCAGGTTTTAATTTTATTTTGTCCCAGCATCACAACAGCCTGGCGGGTACTGCCGACTTCGCGGGGTAGACCAAAAAATGCTGAGTTAATCAAACGAAGTAACTTATAACTTAACGCCACGTCCTGATTAATAATTTCAGCCAGTTCATCAACTTCTACCTCTGGATCCTGCAGCTTGACTAAAAGTTCCATCAGCGTTTGCGCCGCAGGGTCAACATTCTTATCGTGGGAAGTATCCGGTAAGGTGTAGAAAAAACCCTGAAGTAAGTCTATATCGTGAAGCTGGCACAAACTGAACTGCTTGAGTACGTTGACGTTCAAGGCACATAGCACTTCATGTTGTTGGCGCCACTGGGGTAAGTTTGCGGTTATCTCATCTGCAGAGAATGTATCCAGGTCGATCAATAAAGTTTGGGTCTGGCCTACATTATTTCTGGCATCAGTAGCATAACTTACATGCGTACTGGCCGGTTTGGATAACGATTTTTCATTTGCTTCAATAATTAAATCTATACCTGGCATGGCGTAATCAAAAAGCGCTTGTTGCCATGAGGCGGGAATCGTCAATAAGGTTTTTTGATTGTGGTTTATTGCCTGCAGAATATCAGATAGCTGCGACAAAAAATCGGGAACCGGTGAGTCTTCATTTAGCGGGTTACCATTGATGTCAAGAAATGTCAGGTGATAGCTGTCAACATCAAGCTTTTTGGATAGAAATAATGGCTGGCGGTGAATGAGACCGTTAAAGCTTTTCAGTGAGTCATATGCCGTATAGATATCCGTCATGTAAAGCCGCTCTTAATGTTTACGTTCGGTTAATAAGATTCTCGTCCAGAAAATGCATGAGAAAGTGTACCACTGTCAACATATTCAAGTTCACCCCCCAATGGAATACCATGCGCCAAACGTGTTACATGTATTTCTCTTGCCCGTGCCAGTTCACTGATGTAATGCGCCGTGGCCTGTCCTTCAACAGTCGGATTGGTTGCCAGAATAACTTCAGAAACAGTTTTCTGATCAAACCGTTCGATAAGATCAGGAATCCCCAGTGCTTCAGGTCCAATACCATCTAACGGAGATAAATGGCCGGTAAGCACAAAATATTGACCTCGATAATGGGTAGCCTGTTCAATTGCAATCACATCGCTGGGCATCTCGACAATACACAGTTGATCGTCACGACGAGAAGAGTCACTGCAACGACTGCAAATATCTTCTTCACTTAAAATCCGGCATCGACGGCAATGTTTTACATTGGCGAGTGCCTTACTTAACATTTCAGCCAGATGTTCACCACCGCTACGATCGCGCTCCAGCAGATGAAATGTCATACGCTGGGCTGATTTAGGCCCGACACCGGGTAAACAGCGTAAAGCCTGAATCAGTTGATCAATGCTGGGTCCAAGAGTCGCCATAATTGCCTGAGATTAGAAAGGCATCTTCATACCAGGAGGCATCATACCGGCCATGCGTTCCTGAGTAGTTTTTTCGACCTGTCTGACGGCATCATTGACTGCCGCAGCGATCAAATCTTCCAGCATGTCCTTGTCATCCTGAAACAGACTATCCTCAATACTTACCCGTTTTACATCGTGTTTCCCGGTCATGGTAATTTGTACCATGCCACCACCCGCCTGGCCGGTCACTTCAACATTGGCCAGTTCTTCCTGGGCTTTTTGCATATTGGCCTGCATTTGCTGGGCCTGCTTCATCAGATTGCCTAATCCACCTTTCATAGGAGATCCTCACTAGTTATAAGGGTTTAATTGTAGTATCGATTATACGAGCATTAAATGCATTTTTGATCTGTTCCACAACAGGATCATTGTGGATGGCATCAACCGCATTTTGTTGAAGCTCAGCGGCTTGTTGCGCGCGCTCAGCAGCCAATGTAGATATATTTTCTGTATTTGTTGCTTCAGTGAACACTAATATGACTTCAAACTGCAGTTGTTTACTGACAGCTGTTTGTAGTTTTGTAACCGATTTATCATTAGCCAGATGCTGTAGTTCAGGCGCGACGGAGAGATAGATTTTATTGTTATCCGTGCGGATAAATGCACAATGATCGGCAAGTTGTCTGGCAAAAGCCGACAACTTTAATTGCGCAATCAATGCCGTCCAATTTGCAGTGGTTAAACTGGCAAGTTGCTCTACTTCTTCAGAAATGGGCAAATCCGAAGTTACCGCTGATTCTGTTTTTGTTTCAACCGCTGCAACCGAAGCCGTTTTATGATCAATTGTTGGTTCTTCTATCTTAACGGCGACTGTATCAGTTTGCTGCGCAACCGTTTGTCCCGTGGCTGCCACAGAATATGGAGTTGTGGTATTCGCATCCGGGGAATAATTTGCTTCAGGTTCAATTGATGGACTCAGCGGTGCCGGAGCAGGCACCGGTTTCGCATTAGTTTGCGGCTTTTTTGCGGGGGGCTGTCCTGCACTATTATTGACTGTTTGAGGCTGAAAACTCAGCATCCGTAACAAGGTCATTTCAAAACCACTGCGTGGATCCGCTGCATATGGCATATCACGCTTGCCATGCAGGGCAATCTGATAAAGCAGTTGAACCGTTTCTACGCTGAAAACATCTGAGAAATTTTTAAGTGCCGCATCATCTTGCTGGTCGAGCGTTTCTGTGTCGGCAATCAATTGAATTGTGGCAATACGTTGCAGGCTGGTCATCAAACCATCCAGCACCACGACAAAATCACGCCCTAAAGAGGCCAACTCATCGGTATGCGCCAGCAGGGCTTTAGCATCTTTTGTAGCAAACGCTTGGAGAAGTTGAATTAACTGCTGCTGTGACACACTGCCCAGCATCTGGCTGACAATTTCCGCGGTGACTTTTCCACCGGCAAAGGCAATTGCCTGATCCAGTAAACTCAGCGCATCCCGCATGCTGCCATCGGCGGCAAACGCAATTTGATTTAAAGCTTCGGCCTCAAAATCAATGTTTTCCTGCTGCAGGATAAACGCGAGATGATCTTCGATTTGTCTGATATCCAGCCGACGCAGATTAAATTGCAGACAGCGCGATAAAATAGTGACTGGCAATTTTTGTGGATCAGTTGTCGCAAAGAGGAATTTGACGTGGGGAGGGGGCTCTTCCAGCGTTTTTAATAATGCATTAAAACTGCTGGTAGACAGCATATGCACTTCGTCAATCAGATAGACTTTATAACGTCCACGACTCGGTGCGTATTGAACATTATCCAGCAGTTCGCGGGTATCATCGACTTTGGTACGTGACGCCGCATCCACCTCAATCAGATCAACAAACCGACCATTGTCGACTTCAACACAGCTGTTACATACACCACAAGGGGTAGAGCTGATGCCTTGTTCACAGTTGAGAGATTTGGCAAAGATCCTTGCCAATGTGGTTTTGCCCACGCCACGGGTGCCGGCAAACAGAAAAGCATGATGCAGGCGATCTTGATCAAGACCGTTGATCAGCGCGCGTAAAACATGCTGCTGGCCGACAACTTCGGCAAATTTTTTGGGGCGCCACTTGCGGGCCAGTACCAGATAACTCATGCAGCTTGTCAGATACCCAATGTGGTCATAAGGGTGGTGACCCAAACCAGCCCAATCTCGGCGCCCGAGTCCGATGGCTGCGCTGCTCCCTTCCGGGCCTGACGTGGTAACCAACATATCGTCGCGAGGAGACCGGCTGGGCCACCATAGAGTTAGCTATTCTATGCTTTTTTTGATTTCAGTGCCATGCATAGAAGTAATAAAAACAAAGAAATTTGTTATTGACGGAGTAATGAAGATTTTCTTGTTAGAAGTTGCAAAGGGCATTCGCATAACGCAGTGACCGATACTGACACTATTTAGAATTGTTGCATTTTCTCAGTTAGGTGTAACAAACCAAAAAGCTTGCGGTAAATATGAAAGAGGCATGCGTAAGAAAAAAATCAGAGAGATAAATCGAGGACGCTATGATCGGAATTAAATTGGCGGAGAACGAGGGATTCGAACCCTCGATAGGCTATTAACCTATACACACTTTCCAGGCGTGCGCCTTCAACCACTCGGCCAGTTCTCCTATAAGGGGGCGAAAGCTTATCTCAGTTCGTGTTTTCTGGCAATGCCGTTGAGTCTTCAACATGGTTTTCATCTGCCGATGATTTTGTTTCTGATTGTTTTGAGGGTTTGTTTTGATTGCGTTGATTGGTTTGTCTTGCGTATTGAGCCAGGCCTTTCAGTACCAGATCAGGTTCATGAATAAGGGGTTGTGGCAATAACCGGATTAATTCGTCAGCATCACCACCGGTGATTAAAAACCGAATTTCGTTTTTGAAATTCTGTTGCAGATCGTTGATAAGGTTTTCCAGGGTAGCGGTCACCATATACAACGTACCGGCTTGAATAGCGCTGTGCGTATTGGTTGCCAATAATTTAAATTCACTTTCCTGTGTGGCGTTATTCAGTGCATCTGTATTATCGGTCAACATTTGTTTCATCAGTGATAACCCCGGAAGAATCAAACCGCCCTGATGCTGACCTTTTTCAGTGACTATGTCGACCGTAATTGCCGTACCACAATCAATAATACAAGTGACTTCTTTGGCGTGCTGACGGCCAGCGATAATAGCTAACCAGCGATCTATACCAAGCGTTTCAGCCTGGTCATAAGCATTGGTGACACCAAAACGTCTTTTCTCACTTCGAATAAATACCGGAGTGAGCTGCCATTGTTTTTCAACCCATTCGCTGAGTTGAGCGGCCATTTTCTCACCTGCTACATTACTGACAAAAATTGCTGTAATGCCATCAAGTGATTTCCAGGCTTTATTCAGGGCTGCTTTGATGCCGGTCTTTGGTCTGGCAAAGCTTTCTGAGTCAGCCAAAACCTTGGATTTTATCGTTGTCCACTTGACCTGACTGTTACCGATATCGACTAATAGGATCATGAAGCAAACCTGATGCTGAGGTGGCTGTTGGACAAGTAGGCTACTTGCTGGTCTCGCATATATCGTAATTCACCTTGTTCGTTGATACCACAGGCAAGTGCGGTAAATTGACCGTCTTCACTGATGATATTGATGGCTTGATTATGTAAAGCATCATATTGTGGCCATAAAGGCAAAAAGTCGTTAAGACCACGATGAGAAAACAGTTCTAGAGTTTCAATCATATTTTGAATTATTTTAGCTGCCAGCCGATTGCGACAGGGGAGCGGGTTACAAAGTTGCTCCAGGCTGATAATGGGCTGAGGGATGGCAGTCTGTATATTGTCCGGTAGTGAGAGGTTCAAGCCGATACCGACGGTAACGTAGTTTTGGCTTCCGTAACGTGATTCTACAAGAATTCCTGCAAGTTTACGTCGCTTATGTAGCACATCATTGGGCCACTTAAGTTGCAGGTCGTCAATTCCATATTCTCTGAGCGTGTTTATCAGGGCAATACCAATAGCAATGCTCAAACCATTTCGAACTGACTCGCTTGTCAGCTGACGCATTATTGAAAGGTAAATATTGCCACTGGCAGGGGAAACCCATTCGGTACCACGTCGTCCACGCCCGGCGGTTTGCATTTCAGCAAGACACACTGATGTACCGGTTATTCCGTTTTGTGCTTTTTGCCAGAGAATATCATTGGTTGATGTGACTTCAAAAAACACCTGAAGGCTATCAAGCTGATGGAGTATTTCAGGGGGTAGCGTTTCGCGGATAATTTTTTCGTTGAGCGCAACGTATGGAGGTAAACTCAAAATAAGGCTTCATAGTCAGTAACGACTATAGTGTATCGTCAAATGTAATTTTTTTGCCAGTGTTATGAGATATTGAGATTAAAAAGTCGTTTAAACTTTGATATCGAGCAATGAACCCAGTGTATCTGAACTGATTTGTAAGGCTTTGGCGGAAGCCTGAACCTGAAGTTTATCGCTGTTCATATTCACCATCGGTGTCACCATATCACCACCTTTGGTCGATTCACTGGCCACAGCAAAGGCGTTTTTGTTCAGGCTTTGCATACCACTCTGGATACCTTGGTAAGCTGATTGGATGGCTGGAATAGTGCTCATAATGGATTCCGGAAAAATAGTAGTTGTATTTCAACACTGTTCACAGCTTAAGTCTGTGAGTTTCTTCGCAATTTTGCTAAGGCACGAATATAAAGATTCGCTGCAATAAAGAAAACGCTGCTGAATATGACCTCAAATAAAGGATACCAGATAATGGCATCGCGACTGTAGAGTTCGCCAATACCATGAGCAATGTAAAATAACATCAAAAAGCTGGCCCAGGCATGGGTATAGCTTTTGCCATATAAGATCCCACGCATTGGAAACAGCAAGGGCATTACACCAATAATCAACCATGCTGCTACCGGAAAGTTTTCACTGTGTTCTGCGATCAAAATCCATATCAGCAAGCTTATCATCAGTCCAAAAAAACTGATTAAAGAAATCATTCTAAGGGATTGCACTAACTTCATCTGATCAGCCTTACAGCAAGGTCAGCTACCCGTAGCCCCAGCGCCTGACAGAGAACAATTTCTTCCTGGCTCATAGCGTGTTTATTATCCGGGCCTGCGAAATGGCTGGCACCATAGGGGGTGCCACCTGTCTGTGTTGTCATCAATGCGGCTTCTGAATAGGGCAAGCCACTGATTACCATGCCATGATGTAATAGCGGTAACATCATCGATAACAAGGTGGTTTCCTGCCCACCGTGCAGACTTCCGGTCGAGGTAAAGACTGCGGCAGGTTTACCGCTCAATGTCCCGGATAGCCAGTGATCACTGGTGCCATCAATAAAATATTTAAGGGCAGCTGACATATTGCCAAAGCGGGTAGGACTACCGATAATCAACCCTGCACATTCCTGTAAATCCGTTGCCGTGGCATAAAGATGGCCCCCAGGTGGGATTTCTTCTTCAGTTGCTTCACAGACGGTTGAAACCTTGGGAACAGTTCTGAGCCTCGCAGTACATTCCGGATGTTTTTCTACGCCCCGTGCAATGTGTTCTGCCATGGATTTAACATGTCCTGACTGGCTGTAATAGAGGATCAAAATTTCATGCATGCTGGGTTCTCAAAGAATATTCAACACCGCTTCGGGTGGTCTGCCAATAATGGCCTGATTGTTTTTAATGACGATAGGGCGTTCGATAAGTTTCGGGTTGGCACACATCGCTGTGATCAGATCCTCATCAGATAAATCCGCATTATCCAATTGTAATTCCTTGTATAGCGATTCTTTAGAACGTAACAACTGTCTGGGACGAAGCTTCAGTTGTCGTAGAATAGCCGTCAATTCATCCACTGAAGGTGGCGATTTCAGATATTCGACAATTTCAATATCTTGCTGCTGACTTTCAAGTAACGCCAGGGTTTCGCGTGATTTGCTACAGCGAGGGTTGTGATAAATACGTGTCTTGTTCATGAAGGTGAATCCAGTAATTTTTCCAAAGCAGTGAGATGAATTTCAGTTGGACGGACTGTTCCCCAGCTGGCACATCCGGGACATAGCCAATGCATGGTTTTTCCTGAGAAGCCACAGTTTTTACAGGTATAACGATCACCTTTTTCCACCATGGTTCTGGTAATACGTTCAATCAAAGGTATCAATGCAATCTGGTTGCTTTCGCCAAGTTTAATCAATGTATGTAATCCTTCAACAGAAGGATGATGATGCAACTGTTCAAAGAGTATTTGTTGAGCGGCTTGAGTGTTTTCAAGCTGTGCGACAATATGCGTCAACATAATACGGGCGGAAGTCATATTCGGATGGCGGGTAATCAGTAGCGATAGCTGTTCACGAAACGCTGGTAAATCTCCCATTTGCTGATAGGCTTCGTGCCAATATGATAATGCTTCTGAGAGAAATTTAGGGTTTTGCTGTTCAATATTCTGTAGTGCATCCAGCGCTTTGCGCGGCTGTTTTAATGCCAGATAAAGTTTGGCTTCCAGGAGACTTGCTCTGACGCAATTGGCATCATGAAACAGGGCCTGTTTCAGCATAGTAAAGGCTTCATGTCGATCCTGATCGGCATGTTGTTCAGCTAATTCACAGTAAAACTGGGCAATCAAGGGCCTGACCTGGCCGGTTTTACTCGCATCAATCTGTTTGCCCATTTCGATCGCCTGAGACCATTTTTTTTCCTGCTGATATATGCGCATTAATTGTTTTGCGGCTTCCGGGTGGGGGTGGGGTTGTTGCAGTAATTCTAAAAAAAGATGTTCTGCCCGGTCTAATACCCCGGCATGCATGTAGTCCAGACCCAATTCCACCATTGCCTGCAGTCGTTGCTCACCATGTAAGCTGGGTCTGGCAATTAAATTTTGATGAATGCGTATGGCGCGTTCGGTTTCACCGCGACGGCGAAAAAGATTCGCTAAAGCCAAATGGGTTTCAACCGTTTCACTATTGACTTCCAGTAAGCCGATAAACACATCAATTGCTTTATCAGGTTGTTCATTGAGAAGGTAATTCAACCCTTTGAAGTATTCTGGATTGAAGGTCTTAGCATGCTTTTGTGGAAGGCGTTGGTAATGTCGCCTGGCGAGGAGCCAACCTGACAATGCCGCAACCGGTAATAACAAAAATAGCCATTGCATCATCATATTGACCTAGCGACTATCACGCACAGGTAAAATACGCAGGCTGTTTAATTCTTGTTCGGCATTTTGTAATTTATTGACTAATCGATGGTTTTCATAGCGGATACGGATGGTACTGAGCGCTATAAGTGTTGCTCCAATCATCAATCCCAACAGCAATACAGCAATTAATAAAACGGCTAAAGGTAATTGCCACTGAACAAAAAACAAATCAAGCGACACGACTTGCATGTTAAATGCAGCAAATGCAGTGCTAAGTATAAAAGCACTGATAAATAAGGCGAGAATAAAAATTTTTCTTATCATCTGTTCATCCTGTTTTCAGGCGGGGAATTCGCTGGGTGAAGATGATCATACCGTAATTATCTTCATTGCCCAGAGTGTGGGTAAATCATGTAGAATATCCGACATTCTGACAGGTCTGGCCTGTAAAAAAATTGTATTTGTGGAGATTTCACCATGACCTTTGTTGTCACTGAAAACTGTATTAAATGTAAATATACTGATTGTGTTGATGTCTGCCCAGTAGACTGTTTTCACGAAGGTCCTAACTTTTTGGTTATTGATCCTGATGAATGTATAGATTGCACGCTTTGTGAACCTGAATGTCCAGCAGAAGCTATTTTCTCCGAGGATGATTTGCCTGATGAACAAATGGAGTTCCTGCAGATTAATGCGGAATTATCTCAAGTCTGGCCGGTGCTTTCCGAGAAAAAAGATCCATTAGACGATGCTGAAGAGTGGGATGGAAAACCAAACAAAACGCCTTTGCTGGAACGATAAGCTCAGGTAAAAAAAAGCCCGCTTTCCATAAGGTCAGCGGGCTTTTTTATGGCAATTGTTTAATCCATTAACAGACGAAGTTTTTTCATCGCATTATTTTCAATCTGACGAATCCTTTCAGCGGAAACCTGATATTGTTCGGCCAGTGTATGCAAGGTGGCTTTATCATCATCATGCAACCAGCGCTGACTGATAATATCGCGACTGCGATCATCGAGTGTCGCTAGCGCATTGACCAGTTTCTGCTGTTGAAAATCAGCATAATCATCCTGTTCCAGTTGTTTTGATGGATCACTGTTATCCGTTGCTGTTAAATAGGCTGCAGGTGAATAAGTTGAATCGTCATCATCACTATCTACTGGCAAATCAAACGATGTATCCGGCTGGGCCAGACGGCGTTCCATATCAATTACATTGGCTGCGGTAACACCAAGATCTTCAGCAACAGCTTCAATTTCATCCTGGTTCAACCAGCCCAGACGCTGTTTGGCGCTACGCAGATTAAAAAACAATTTTCGTTGCGCTTTGGTCGTGGCGATTTTGACGATGCGCCAGTTGCGAATCACATACTCGTGAATCTCAGCGCGAATCCAATGCACGGCAAATGAAACCAGACGCACGCCTTTTTCAGGGTCAAAGCGTTTGACCGCTTTCATCAGACCGATATTACCTTCCTGAATCAGATCGGCAACCGGCAAACCATAGCCGCTGTAGCCTTTGGCGATACGAACAACAAAACGTAAATGCGACAAAACCAGACGTTGGGCTGCCTCAAGGTCACCATTTTGTTGTAACCGTGTTGCTAAATCGTGCTCTTCTTCAGCCGTTAAAACGGGAATTTGATGCACGAGATTGGTGTATGCATCCAGATTGCCAATCGGTGCGGTGGCAAGTTGATATTGGGCTGCATGGGTTGTCATGTATGCGTTCTCCCTAAGAAAACCTGATTCATTTTACCAAATAGAATACCAAAAACTCTCTATTAGAATGAAGTTGGGATAGAAAGTTTCATTAGCCGACTAGCTTGGCTCAATTGCATTCAAATGTCTACTGACTGCCAGCCATGCCCCCATGACGCCAAGTAATAATCCGCAGAGCGGCAGACCAAATAACATTTGACCAGCGTACCATTTTAACTGGAACTGACTGTCATATAATGCGGCCAGTTCATCAATCGGGCCGCTGATGATAAGCAGACTGATCAGTAATGTTATCCACGCCAATACGCCGCCAAGCAAGCCATACCACATACCGGTATATAAAAACGGTCGTCTGACAAAGGTATTGGTGCCGCCCACTAATTTGATAACGCGGATTTCAGTCTGACGGTTAAGAATGGCCAGCCGAATAGTATTGCCTATAACCAGAAGCACACTTAACGACAATAGAATAGCCAGTATAGTAATGCCGCGTTGGCCTGTTTCATTAATACTGCGTAAACGCTGTAGCCACTGCATATCAAGCTGAGCTAAATCCACTTCAGGTAACGCAGCCAGTCTTGCCAATAATGCCTCAGTTGCTTCCTGCTGTTGATTTTCTTCCGGTTCGATAATGATTACTGCGGGCAGTGGATTAGCAGGTAATGTATCTAACAGACTTTCCAGGCCAGATATCTCGCGAAATTCATTTAAGGACTGCTGGGCAGATTGAAAGGAAACTTCATTTATATCCGGCCAGGTCAACAGTTGTTCTGCCAATTGCTGGCCGCGTTTGTCGGCAATATCATTTTGCAGAAATAATGAAATGCGATTGGCGTGTTGCCATTCTCCGCTTACCTGTTCGACGTTTTTCAGGATGACATAGAGGCCTGCGGGTAAGAGCAATGCGATACCAATTACCAGCAGGGTCATCATGGTGGCGACTGGTTGTCGCCATAACTCACCAAGACTGGAGAGCATGACCTGTATGTGGCGCAGCAGGTAGTTATGAATATTAAATAGTTTCATGAATGATTTTCAGCGAGTTTTCCCTGCTGCAGGGTGATGTGGCGATAGGGCATCTGGTTGATCAGGTCCTGATCATGGCTGGCAATAAATACCGTTACGCCGACCTGATTAAACTGTTCGAATAAATGCATGATCTCCCGGGATAGTTCCGGATCCAGATTACCGGTTGGTTCATCCGCTAACAAAACCGGCGGACGATTGACCACCGCACGAGCAATCCCCACACGTTGCTGTTCACCCCCGGATAAGGCAATCGGCAGGTTACGTTCTTTGCCAAGTAAGCCGACCTTATCCAACGCTGCACGAACCCTGCGGCCGATTTCCCGATGATTTTCACCGGCAATAATTAACGGTAACGCAACGTTATCAAACACAGTGCGATCATGCAGCAAATTATGTTCCTGAAATACCAGACCTATTTTGCGGCGGTAGTAGGGGATTTTCCATTTCGGTAACCGGTTCAGATTTTGATTATTGACAATAACCTGACCGTGTGAACTGCGTTCTATAAGGGCGATCAGTTTCAGTAAAGTACTTTTACCTGCGCCAGAATGGCCTGTTAAAAAAGCCATTTCGCCAGTCAGCAATTCAAAGCTAAGCCCGGAAAGCGCTTCCTGCTGGCTTTCATAGCGTTTATAAACCTGTTCAAAACGTATCATGGTGTGGTTTCACGACCCAGTAAGGCATCAACAAAATCTATTGCTTCAAAGCTTCTTAAATCATCAATCTGTTCACCGACACCGATATAGCGGATGGGCAGACCGATTTTCTTGGCAATCGCAAAAATGATCCCGCCTTTTGCCGTACCATCAAGTTTCGTCAGTGTAATACCGGTTAAGCCAATCGCCTGATTAAACTGTTCAGCTTGTGACAGGGCATTCTGCCCAGTACCGGCATCCAGCACCAGCATGATTTCATGCGGGGCATTGGTATCCAGTTTGGCCATCACTCTTTTTACTTTTTTAAGTTCTTCCATTAAATTGGATTGGGTGTGTAAACGGCCTGCCGTATCGGCAATTAAAATATCCATTTGTCGTGCTTTAGCAGCTTGCAATGCGTCAAAAATGACCGAGGCCGAATCGGCACCATTTTGCTGGGCAATTACCGGGATCTGATTGCGTTCGCCCCATACCTGTAATTGTTCCACCGCTGCAGCCCTAAAGGTGTCACCTGCCGCTAACATTACTTTTTTGCCCTGTAACTGGAATTGTTTGGCCAGTTTGCCAATAGTAGTCGTTTTTCCGACACCATTAATACCCACCATTAAAATGACAAATGGACTTGATGAGGGTGGAATCTGGAGTGGTTTGGATACCGGTTTGAGGATTTCGACCATATCTGCATGCATGGCGGCAAACAAGGCCTCAGGATCATTTAACTGTTTGCGGGCTACGCGTTGCGTTAAGTCATTAATGATTGTCTGCGTGGCTTCTATACCCAAATCAGCACTTAATAACTGGGTTTCCAATTCTTCAAGCAGATCGTCGTCAATGGTTTTTCTCCCCAGCACCAGATCAGCAAAACCCTCAGTCAGTTTTGAGCTGCTGCGACTCAGTCCTTGTTTAAGACGACCAAAAAAACTTGGTTTACCTGAAATGTCGGCAACTTGAGTATCTGCGCTAATTTCCGCATCATGTGCGGCTGACTGCTGATCAGTGAGCTTTGCAGGTTCGCTATTGTTTTCGCTGGGTTTGGCTTTTTTTCTGAGGAAACTAAACATATTCTCGGTTTGTCGTTAGTGTTCGATTAATAATCTTATCATGTCATCAATTGTGAGATGCAGATGCACAACTTAAAAAAACTTGTTTGGGCGCTGCTGGTAGTGCCTGTTATTGGCTTTGCACAAGTCAGTGAATATCAGCTGGACAATGGACTCAAGTTACTGGTCAAACCGGATAACAGAGCGCCTGTCGTGGTCTCTCAGGTCTGGTACAAAGTGGGTTCAAGTTACGAACACAATGGCATTACCGGTATTTCGCATATTCTTGAACACATGATGTTCAAGGGTACGGAGAATCTGGGCCCAAACGAGTTTTCACGCATTATTGCTGAAAATGGTGGCTCACAAAATGCCTTTACCGGACGTGACTACACCGCCTATTTTCAGACTTTGGAAAAAGAGCGACTGGAAATCAGTTTCCGCCTTGAAGCTGAAAGAATGCGCAAACTGATTATCGATGATGCTGAGTTGTTAAAGGAGAAGGAGGTGGTGGCCGAAGAGCGCCGCATGCGTACCGATGACAATCCTCGTTCGTTGTTACGTGAAGCCATGAATGCGATGGCTTTTATGAACAGTCCATATCATCACCCGGTGATTGGCTGGATGAACGATATCAATCATTACGATCCAGAGGATCTGCGCGAGTGGTATCAAATGTGGTACGCCCCTAATAACGCTACGGTTGTGGTCGTTGGGGATGTTGAGCCAGAAGCGGTTTACCAATTGGCTAAACAATATTTCGGCCCATTGCAACCTGAAGTGTTAGCGACGGTAAAACCTCAGGTTGAAATTCCCCAACGCGGAAAGCGGACTTTGGAATTGAAAGCACCTGCCGAATTACCTTATCTGATGATGGGCTGGAAAGTTCCTGTTGTCACCACAGCCATTGAGGACTGGGAGCCTTATGCATTAGACGTGCTGGCGGGCATTCTGGATGGTGGCGGCAGCAGTCGTTTCTCTCGCGAGCTGATTCGTGGGCAACAGGTTGCTGCAGGTGTCAGTGCCTATAACAGCGCGTTTTCCCGATTGGATGATATTTTCACTATTGCGGCAACGCCTGCACAGGGAAAAACGATTGAAGAGGTTAAACAGGCGGTGTTTGCACAACTGGATAAAGTCAAAACTGAGCCGGTCACCGAGGCGGAATTGCAACGGGTCAAAACGCAGGTGATCGCCAGCTCTGTTTACCAGCTCGACAGCGTATTTTATCAAGCCATGCAATTAGGTATGCTGGAAACTGTCGGATTGGACTGGCGGCTTGCTGATAGTTATCCCGATAAAATCAGTGAGATCACCGCTGAACAGGTACAGCAGGTTGCAGAAAAATATTTTATTGAAGACGGTCTGACCATTGCTGAATTAATTCCACTGCCATCAGACAATGCAACACCACGTCCTACCTCGGGAGATCCACATGCTCGTTAAGTTCATTGCCTCAATAGCGGGGCTCTTATTAGCTGGTTCAGCGATTGCCAGTCCACAAATAGAAAATTGGCAAACGGCTAACGGTACGCAGGTGTATTTTGTGGAAGCGAAACAGCTGCCGATGATGGATATTCGTCTGGTATTTGATGCAGGTGCCGCCCGGGATCCGAAAGGCGGAGTGGCCTTATTGACGAGCTCCATGCTTAACCAGGGCACACAGAATAAAGATACCGATGCAATTGCCACTGCGTTTGATGATGTAGGTGCTGAATTCAAGTCCGAATCTGAGCGGGACATGGCGGTATTGAGCCTGCGAACATTATCCAAGCCCGATGCCTTAGAACCAGCGATTGAGACCTTTGTTGAAGTCATCAGTCAACCGACATTTCCCGAGGCGTCATTTGCCAGATTAATCAATCAGGTGAAAACCAGTTTGCAAAGTGAAAAGCAGTCACCTTCAGCTATCGCCGACCGTGCTTTTTATCAGCAATTATTTGGTGACCACCCTTATGCGGCCATGCCCATTGGAACTGAAACTTCGGTAAATGAAATAACCATTGCCGATTTGGAGCAGTTTTATAAGCAATATTATGTAGCCAGCAATGCGGTATTGGTCATTGTGGGGGATGCTGATAAAAATCAGGCAAAAGCTTTAGCAGAAACTATTTCTGCAAGTCTGCCTGCTGGAACAAAAGCAGCAGCTTTGCCTAAAGTCTCCCCTCTGGAAACAGCACAGGAAGTCCGTCTACCGTACCCTTCCAGTCAGACCACGATTTTGATGGGACAGCCAGGATTAACCCGCGATGATGCGGATTTTTTTCCATTATATGTAGGTAATCACATTCTGGGTGGCGGTGGACTCGTGTCTATTATCAGCGACGAAATTCGTGAAAAACGCGGTTTATCATACAGTGCCTACAGCTTCTTCCGGCCCATGCGTGAGGCCGGGACTTATCAGTTTGGTCTGCAAACCCGCAATGATCAGGCTGAGCATGCGCTGGAAGTATTGAAACAGACATTAGTGGATTTCGTTGAACAGGGGCCAACTGAAGAGCAGCTTATTGCTGCACAAAAAAATATCACCGGTGGCTTTGCTTTGCGTTTAGACAGCAACAGTAAAATTGCCGATTATCTGGCGATGATCGGTTTTTATAATTTGCCGCTGAATCATCTGGACACCTTTAATGAAAGAGTGGATGCGGTGACGATTGAACAGATTAAAGCCGCTTATAAAAAACGTATTCATCCACAAAAGATGGTCACCATTCTGGTAGGTGGCGAAGCTGAATAAATCTACACGTCAATCAGTACGTATTATTGGAGGTCAATGGCGTGGGAGGCGTTTGTCTTTCCCCGCCGTTGAAGGACTGAGGCCAACCTCAGATCGTATTCGGGAAACTTTGTTTAACTGGCTGCAACCGCATTTACCGGGCTCGGTTTGTCTCGACTTGTTCAGTGGCAGTGGTGCATTAGGTTTTGAGGCCGCCTCAAGAGGTGCAGACAAGGTCGATATGATTGAGCTGGATCTGCAAGCCTATAAACAGTTGCAGACCAATAAAGCAATGTTAACTGCTGAACAGTGTGCTTTATTCAGACAGCCTGCTCAGCAGTTTCTGAATCAATCAGCTGGGACCTACGATATTGTTTTTCTGGATCCACCATTTGAAGCGAATATCTGGTCTGAAATGGCTGATTTATTATCTCAGAGAAACCTTTTACATAAAGATAGTCTGGTGTATCTGGAATCTAATAAACATCAAAAAGTGAATCAGCTTCCAGATAATTGGCATTTAATTAAAGATAAACAAGCCGGTGATGTAAAATATTGCTTATTCGCAATGAAATAAGGTTTTGGCATGTCAATTATCGCCATTTATCCCGGTACCTTTGATCCTATTACACATGGGCATATAGATTTGGTACAGCGTGCCAGTCGGTTATTTGAAAAAGTGATTGTTGCCGTCGCCGCAGATACAGGTAAAAAACCGGTTTTTTCAATAGAACAACGATTGGAATTAGCCAAAAAAACGTTAAATGAATTACCGAATGTGGAAATTACCAGTTTTGATGGTTTACTGGTTAATTATGCAATGCAGCGAAATGCTTCGGTAATCATTCGTGGTTTACGTGCCGTCTCAGATTTTGAATACGAAGTACAACTTGCCGCAATGAATCGTCGTTTACAAAGTGAAGTAGAAACTTTATTTCTGGCGCCGGCTGAACAATTTACCTTTATTTCTTCCAGCCTGGTCAGACAAATTGCCGCTTTAGGTGGTGATGTTTCACAATTTGTTGCTCCTTGTGTTCAGGAAGCGTTAAACAAGCAGCTGGCAGTGAAAAAGTAGTCGAGTTAAAATCTATCAGTTTCATTACCGTTTAATTAAAGAGTTATCGGAGTAAATCATGTCTCTGTTTATTACTGACGAATGCATTAACTGTGATGTATGCGAACCTGAATGCCCTAACGGCGCGATTTCGCAAGGTGAGGAGATTTATGAAATCGATCCTGCCTTATGCACAGAATGTGTAGGGCATTTTGATACGCCGCAATGTGTTGAAGTCTGTCCGGTTGATTGCATTCCGAAAGATCCTGATAACGTTGAAACACATGATCAACTTTATGCAAAATATAAAGTTTTAGTGGCAGTCGGGAATTAATAAAGTTTTCAAATAGACAAAGTAAGTAATACTGATATTATTCTGTTTTATATGTTTTAAATTAAAGGTAATGTGATGAGTACTTTATCTGCTTTGCAACTTGAAAAACTCTCCGAACAAGAATTACAAAAATTGATTAGTCAATCAAAAAAACAGATTAAAAAACTGAAAACCAAAAAAGTTGCGGAACTCAATAGTAAAGACAGCGATGTTGTCGCTGTTGCAGATGCCGTAAGAGCTTTGGCAAAAGATAAAAAAGTTACCCCTGCAGAAGCGCTTACAGCTGTTGCTAAAAATATGCGAGTAGGTTTGTCAGGCGCACGTAAGCCACGTGCTGAAAGTGCTGATAAATACCGTCATCCTCAAGATCCGCAAAAAACATGGAAAGGCTTTGGTAAGCGTCCATTATGGTTGGTTGAAGAATTAAATCGCGGGCGTAAGCTCGAAGAATTCAGAATCTAAGCAGAACATCATAGTGCAGTGTCATAACTGCACTTTAGTTTTTATAGCACTGGTTGCAGAAATCATTCCGCTGATGGTCTTTCAAGTATTCGGTGCTTTCGGCATTTCTGTCGCTGAGGTATCCTTCCACGTTTTCTGCACCATATTCACAAAGAGAACCCATGCAAGCTGATTATCGCCCAGATGTGATCGAAGCTGCTGCCCAAACGTGGTGGCAACAAAATCAAACTTTCCGTGCTACTGAAGACCCAAGCAAAGAAAAATTCTATTGCCTGTCGATGTTCCCTTATCCAAGCGGTCAGCTGCATATGGGCCATGTACGCAATTACACGATTGGCGATGTTATCTCTCGTTATCAGCGCATGCTGGGGAAAAATGTGCTGCAACCGATGGGCTGGGATGCATTCGGTTTACCCGCTGAAAATGCGGCGTTGAAACACCAGGTGCCACCCGCAGAATGGACTTATAAAAATATTGACTACATGCGTGCTCAGCTGCAACGTCTGGGGCTGGCGTATGACTGGGATCGCGAAATTGCCACCTGTAAACCGGATTATTACCGCTGGGAGCAATGGCTGTTTGTACGATTATTCAAGAAAGGTCTGGTTTACAACAAAACAGCAGCGGTGAATTGGGATCCGGTCGATCAAACTGTTTTGGCTAATGAACAGGTGATTGATGGACGTGGCTGGCGTTCCGGTGCGTTAGTAGAACGTCGTGAAATTCCCCAGTGGTTTATGAAGATAACGGATTATGCAGAAGATTTGCGTGACGACTTGCAGCAGTTGTCTGGCTGGCCTGAGCAGGTCAAAACCATGCAGGCAAACTGGATTGGTCGCTCTGAAGGGTTAAAAATCACCTTTGCTGTCGCGGATAGCGAAGAAGATATTGAGGTGTATACCACACGTCCTGATACCCTGATGGGCGTGAGTTATCTGGCCATTGCGGCTGAACATCCATTAGCCTTGCGCATGGCTGAAACCAATGCGCAGTTGCAGCAGTTTATCGAAGAATGCAAGAAAACTGACACCACCGAAGCGGCATTGGAAACAGCTGAGAAAAAAGGCATGGCGACCGGCTTATCAGTCATTCATCCAGTCAGTGGTGAACGTATACCGGTCTGGGTCGCTAACTTTGTGTTAATGGGCTATGGAACCGGTGCGGTTATGTCGGTACCGGCACATGATCAACGTGATTTCGAATTTGCGCAGAAATACAGCTTACCGATCCGTCAGGTCATTGCACCTTTAGATGAAACCAGTATCGATCTGCAGCAAGCTGCCTTCACGGAAAAGGGACGGTTAATTCAATCGGCACAATTCACCAGTTTAACTTCAGCAGAGGCCTTTGATGCCATCGCTGATGAATTAAGTAAGCAAAATAAAGGCGAGCGTCAGGTGAATTATCGTCTGCGTGATTGGGGTGTTTCCCGCCAACGATATTGGGGCACGCCTATTCCTGTCATTTATTGTGATAGCTGTGGTGCTGTACCTGTACCGGAAGCCGATTTACCGGTGTTATTGCCGGAAGATGTGGTAGTTGATGGTTCAGGTTCCCCCATCAAATCCATGCCGGAATTTTATCAGTGTGATTGTCCCGAATGTGGCAAGCCGGCACGTCGGGAAACGGATACTTTTGATACCTTTTTTGAATCTTCCTGGTATTACGCAAGATTCACCAGCGCGGATAATGATGAGGCAATGCTGGATCAGCGTGCAGATTACTGGTTACCGGTTGATCAATACATCGGTGGTATTGAGCATGCTGTATTACATTTACTTTATGCGCGCTTTTTCCATAAATTATTGCGTGATGAAGGACTGGTGAGTGGTGATGAGCCATTCAAAAACCTGCTCACTCAAGGCATGGTGCTGAAAGACGGCGCCAAAATGTCCAAATCAAAAGGCAATACAGTCGATCCGCAAGCGCTGATTGATGAATATGGTGCTGATACCGCTCGCTTGTTTATGATGTTTGCTGCGCCACCTGAAATGTCCCTGGAGTGGTCTGATAATGCGGTGGAAGGTGCCAATCGTTTTCTCAAGCGGTTGTGGCGTAGTGTGCATGAACACGCAGAGGCTGGCGTAGTAAAAAATAAAAAGTTAACGGATTTATCAGAAGCCGCTACAGATCTGCGTCGTCTGGCCCATCAAACTCTGACGAAAGTGTCAGATGATTTGGGGCGGCGTCATACTTTTAATACCGCGATTGCGGCGATAATGGAACTGATGAATGCATTAGCTCGATTTACAGAGCAAAATGAACAAGCGCGTGCCGTCCGTCAGGAAGTACTGGAACTTGTCGTATTGATGCTGGCCCCGATTACGCCTCATATCTGCCATGCACTGTGGAGCCTGCTGGGTCAGGATAATGCGGTAATTGATGCAGACTGGCCCCAGGTCGATAATGATGCTTTAAAGCAGGACAAAATCGAGCTGATGATTCAGGTCAATGGTAAGCTACGTTCTAAATTAATGGTTGATGTAAATGCCCAGCAAGCTGATATCGAGCCCCTGGCCCTCGCAGATGAAAATGTTCAGCGTTATATTGATGGCAAAACGATTCGAAAAGTCATTCTGGTGCCTGGCAGGCTGATCAATATCGTTGTCGGCTGATAAACACAAGGAAACAATGATGTTGAAGAAACTGGTTATTGCTGTCTTATGTACGATGATGGCCGCCTGTGGTTTTCAGTTGCGTGGTGCAGCCGACCTGCCGGAAAGTATTCAGACCATGCACATTCAGGGCATTAGTATGCGTGAAGGTTTAGGCTTGGAACTTAAACGTACTTTGAGACGTAACGGTATCAATGTCATTGATGATTACAGTGAAGGCGCAGCAGTATTAAGCTTCCTGAAAAACCGCTATGAACGACGTGTTTTATCCGTTGGGGGCAATGCCAAAGTCAGTGAATATGAACTGATTTTAGAAGTGACCTTTCAGTTGACAGATAAGCAACAGAATAAATTAATCGACAATGAAAGTTTAGAAGCCCGGCGTGATTATCAGTTTGACCAGGAACAGGTTTTAGGGCGCGATGGAGAAGAGCGTTTATTGCGTGAAGAAATGGACAAACAGGTCAGTCAGGCGATTCTCCGCCGTTTAGCCGCACTGGATTAAAAACTGATGCGAGTAAAGGCAGAACAGCTAAGCTCACAATTACAAAATACGTTACCGGTCATCAGTGTGGTTTTTGGTGATGAAGCATTGTTGGTGGAAGAAACGGCGGATCAGATCCGTCATCAGGCCAAAGCACAGGGTATTGCCGAGAGACAGGTCTGGCATGCTGATGCACGGTTTGACTGGTCAAAGCTCAGATTCGCTGACGACAGTTTATCTTTGTTTGCTTCGCAAAAGCTGGTTGAAATCAGGTTGCCTTCAGCCGCTCCGGGCAAAGAGGGCGGCGAGTTTCTAAGAAAATTTGCCGAGCAACCTGCGGCTGACACTTTTCTGTTATTGATTACTGGAAAGTTATCGCCACAACAGCAAAAAGCCAAATGGTTTACGGCACTTGAACGGGCGGGAATCAGTGTACCTGTATGGCCGGTCAGTTTGGATATGTTGCCTCGCTGGATTCAACAGCGGATGCGCCAGAAAGGTTTGCAGGCAAACCCTTCAGTCGCCACGATGCTTGCTGAAAGGACCGAGGGCAATTTATTCGCCGCTGCCCAGGAAATCGATAAACTTGTTTTACTGAGTCCGGATGGGCAGGTCGATGAACAGTTGCTGATAGAAAGCGTTGCCGACAGTGCCCGATTTGAAGCATTTTCCCTAATGGATGCTGTCTACGCTGGTCAGGCTGCAAAAATTCCTCGTATGTTGAGGATGTTGCAGGCAGAAGGGAATGATGTATTAGCTGTATTTTCGGCGGTATCCTGGTCGTTACATCGGATGATAGATATGGCGGATCAGATTGAAAACGGCGCACAAGCTGCACAGGTTTTTGCCAGCCAAAAACCACCGATCTGGGATAAGGCAAGACCGCTGATTCAATCGGGATTACGTCGACACACTTCGGCAAAATGGCGAGCATTTCTAACGCAAATGGCAGCCATTGATAGAGCTGCAAAAGGTGGCGGTAATGATAATGCCTGGCGAATGCTGACAACCCTGTGTTTGCAAGTTGCCGGCGTGTCAATGCAATTGCAGCAAACATGAAAGCGGAACTATTAGCAGAGGAGAGTGCTGTGGACGTTGCAGCCTATATGCAGAAACTGGGTCAACAGGCTCGTGAAGCCAGCCGGGTCCTGGCCCGTGCGACAACTAACAGTAAAAATGCTGCGTTATTGGCGATGGCCAATGCCATTCGTAGCCAGGCTGAGACTCTGAAGTCAGCCAATCAGCAAGATTTAGTGGCGGGCAAGGCAAAAGGGCTGGATGCCGCTATGCTGGATCGCTTGACATTGACCGATGTTCGAATCGAATCAATGGCAGAAGGACTTGAGCAGATTGCTGCTCTGGCTGATCCGATTGGTGAGATCAGTGATATGCGTTATCGTCCTTCAGGTATTCAACTCGGTCAAATGCGTGTGCCGCTTGGAGTGATCGGCATTATTTACGAATCACGGCCTAACGTGACTGCGGATGCTGCCGGGTTATGTCTAAAGTCCGGTAATGCCACTATTTTGCGTGGTGGCAGTGAAGCCATACATTCGAATCAGGCCATTGCCGTCTGCATTCATCAAGGCTTACAACAGGCCGGCTTGCCAGTGACCGCGGTGCAGGTAGTGGAAACCACTGATCGTGAGGCCGTCGCCCAGTTAATCACAATGCCGGCTTATGTGGATGTTATCGTGCCACGTGGTGGCAAAAATCTGATTGAACGTATCAGTAACGATGCTCGTGTACCTGTTATCAAACATCTGGACGGGATTTGCCATGTGTATGTTGACGTTGAAGCAGACCTTGCCATGGCAGAAGAAATTGCCTTTAACGCCAAATGTCATCGTTATGGTGTTTGTAATGCGATGGAGACGTTATTGGTTCATGCCGGTGTTGCCACTCGCTTTTTACCTGAAATGGCCGAACGGTTTATGAAAGAAGGTGTGGAATTACGTGGTTGTAACGAGACTTTGAGTATTTTGCCAAACATTAATTCAGCCACGGATGCAGACTGGGACACTGAATATCTGGCACCGATTCTTTCCATTAAGGTTGTGCAGGATGTCGATGCCGCAATGTTGCATATCTATCAGCATAGTTCAGCGCATACCGAGACAATTGTGACGCAAAATTATGATACCGCCCGACGTTTCCTGCAGGAAGTTGATTCCAGCTCGGTGCTGGTCAATGCTTCAACACGATTTGCCGATGGATTTGAATATGGGCTCGGAGCAGAAATCGGTATTTCCACCGATAAATTGCATGCCCGTGGTCCAGTAGGGTTAAATGGTTTGACATCACAAAAATGGATAGTGTTCGGTAGTGGTCAAGTCAGAAAATAAATCCGATGCGATTGGCATTTTAGGCGGTACGTTTGATCCGGTACATTTCGGACATTTACGTTCGGCTTTGGAAGTTTGCCAGCAGCTCAGTCTGAATCATGTGCGTCTGATTCCCTGTGCGGTGCCGCCACATCGGCAGGCGACAATGGCCAGTGCAGAAGTCCGGCGTTTAATGCTGGAACTGGCAGTCAAATCTGTTGAGCAATTAATTGTTGATGATCGTGAACTGCAACGAGATGGCCCTTCATTCACGGTGGATACTTTACTTAGCTTGCGTGAAGAGCTTCCGCATACCCCATTGTTTCTTATATTGGGAACAGATGCTTTTCATGGTTTAGCGAGTTGGTCCCGTTGGCAGCAGATTTTGCCGCTGGCACATATCGTTGTCGTCCAACGCCCGGAGGAAACTCTGGATTTGCCGGGAGAACTGCAAAACTGCTACGTGCGCAACCTGGCTCAAGCAGCAGACCGTCAACTTCTGGCAGGCAAAATCTGGCCACTGACCGTGACACCACTAGCGATTTCTGCCACGCAAATCCGTGAAGATTTAGTGGCCGGTCATCCTGTCAACTTTCTGCTCCCTGAATCGGTGATAGCGGTGATTGAACAATTAGGTCTGTATCGTTCAAATGTCAGCATTAATTGATGGATCAGTTATTCTTTGTTATTTCTAAATTGGCTTGGGCCGTGCTTAGTCCGGTAATGCTGCTGAATATACTGTTGGTGTTCGGCACATTGTTGCTGATTTTGGGTTATCGAAGAATTGCTTTGCGATTTCTGTTTCCAGCGATGTTGTTCAGTTTAAGCCTGATGTTATTACCGGTCGGCGACTGGTTAATCTATCCATTAGAAGCCCGTATCAGCCAACCACTACAGCTACCCGATGATATCGATGGCATTATTGTTCTGGGTGGTGGTGAAGATATAAAAAGCACGATCAGCTGGCAGCAGCCACAGGTAGGACAAGCCAGTGATCGTTACTTTGGTGCGGCCTATTTAGCCGCACGTTATCCAGGTAGTCCGGTTATTTTCACCGGTGGTCATAATTTACTTTTTTTTGATGCAGGCACAACACCTGCGCAGCTGAGTCATCAGTTGCTGACGATGGTAGGGATTGATGAAAAGCGGCTGATTATTGAGTCTCAGTCACGCAATACGTATGAAAATTTTCAGATGTTAAAAACGGTATTACCCCAACGGCATGGTCAGTATCTGTTGGTTACCTCGGCTTATCACATGCCACGATCAATCGGTATTGCAAATAAACAAGGCATTAATGTGTTGCCCTATCCGGTCGATTATCGGAGCCAGACAGGGGATTCACGTCGATTAGATTTCGCTGTGTTTGACCAATTGGAAAAACTTGAGCCGGCCTGGCGTGAGTGGGTTGGGCTGACAGCCTATTTTGTAGCCGGAAAAACCAGTCAATGGTTTCCGGCAATGCAGACAGGCGGCTTGAATGAATCAGCCACAGACGCACAGGTCGACATACGTTAAACTTAATCTACAAATTTATTTATTGGAGTGCCCATGAAGGCAGAACAACTGAAATTATTAGTAATAGATGCACTGGAAGATATTAAAGCGGAAGATATTACCGTGCTGGATGTGACCGGTATGACCGATGTCACCGATGTGATGATAATCGCCACCGGTAAATCTACCAGGCAGGTAAAAGCTCTGGCTAACGAGGTATCAGCTCAGGCAAAAGCCGCCGGTGTACAACCGCTGGGGATGGAAGGGGAAGACATTGGTGAGTGGGCATTGGTTGATTTGGGCGATGTGATCGCGCATATCATGACCCCGCAAACCAGAGCGATCTACAATCTGGAAAAGTTATGGTCTGTCGCTGAAGTCACGCAAAGTGCTTCGGCTGATGGTGAATGAAACTGAATTTGCTCGCTGTTGGCCAGAAGATGCCACAGTGGGTAACCGAGGGGTATAACGAATATTCCCGGCGAATGCCACGTGAATGCCAGCTTGTTTTGCAGGAAATTGCACCTGCAAAACGAGGTAAGTCCGGTAGTGTGGGTCAATGGATGCAGGAAGAAGGCAAACGGATAATGACTGCCTTACCTGAAAATGATCATGTTGTTGCGCTGGAAGTCGGCGGTCGTAACTGGTCGACAGAACAGTTAGCAGATCAATTGAAAAACTGGCAAGCCTCTGGGCGTGATGTCAGTTTATTGATTGGTGGTCCTGACGGTCTGGCCCGTGAATGTCAACAGCGTGCCGATCAACATTGGTCACTATCGAGTTTGACGTTGCCTCATCCCTTAGTACGTATCATGGTTGCAGAGCAGCTCTATCGGGCCTGGACGGTTCTGCAAAATCATCCCTATCATCGCGCATGAACTTTCCCGCAGTTTATCTGGCATCTGCTTCGCCTCGCCGCAGAGAACTCCTGACACAAATCGGGGTCGATTTTTCAGTACTGAATGTTGCTGTTGATGAATCCGTTTTAACGGCAGAATTGCCTTCGGCTTACGTCAGACGCATTGCCCTGGCAAAAGCGCGTGCTGGCTGGCAAACATTACAAGCTGACTGGCGTCCGGTAATTGGCGCAGATACTGCTGTGGTATTGCCTTCACAGGATATTCTTGGCAAGCCTGAAAGCCCGCAACAGGCCAGAGAATTTTTATCGCAATTATCCGGTATCGAGCATCAGGTCATGAGTGCTGTAGCGATCGTCTGGCAACAGCAGAAATGGTTAAGTCTGCAGGTGAGTCAAGTGCGTTTTAAAACGCTGACCGCTGCTGAAATTGAGTGGTATGTTGACACTGGCGAAGGTAAAGATAAGGCAGGAGGATATGCTGTTCAAGGCTTAGCTGCTATGTTTATTGAAAATATCAACGGTAGTTATTCCGGCGTGATGGGGCTGCCTCTATTTGAAACCCGTCAGCTTTTACAACAGGTAGATAGTGTTCATGAGCAGTGAAATTCTGATTAATGTTACGCCAAGCGAAACCCGTGCAGCTGTGGTGGAAAACGGGGTATTGCAGGAAGTCTTCATTGAACGTAATGAACATCGTGGTCTGGTTGGTAATATTTACAAAGGAAAAGTCTGTCGCGTGTTACCTGGTATGCAGGCCGCTTTTGTCGAAATCGGTTTATCGCGTGCAGCGTTTTTGCATGCTTCTGATATTTCGATCCCCAAGGGACAATCTGGTGATTTAAAAGAAGCGCCGCGTATTACTCCGCCGATTACCAGCCTGTTACGTGAAGGTGATGAACTGTTAGTGCAGGTCATCAAAGATCCGATGGGCAGTAAAGGGGCGCGTTTAACCACGCAATTATCGGCCTCGTCACGCTATTTGGTCTATATGCCAGAAGCAGAAGGCATTGGTATATCCCTGAAAATTGAAGGGGAAGCAGAGCGGGAGCGACTGAAACACTGTTTATCCGAACTGTTGGCTGAACAGCAGGGTGGTTATATTCTGCGAACAGCAGCAGAAGGAGTGAGCGATGCAGAGTTAAGCACCGATCTGGAATTTTTGCATCGCCTGTGGGGAAAATTACGTCAGCGGGTAGCAACAACTCAATGCGGTGAAGCCCTGTACCAGGATTTACCGTTAACCTTAAGAGCTCTGCGCGACCTCTTTTCACCGGAAATTGAACGTATTCGAATTGATGCTGCTGAAACCTTCAGAGAGGCACAGCAATTTGCAGAAAGCTTTATGCCTGAGTGTGTCGTCAGATTGGAGCATTATCGGGGCGACCGTCCTTTATTTGATTTATTTGGCGTAGAAGATGAGATTCAGAAGGCGCTTGATCGTAAGGTGCCTTTGAAATCAGGTGGTTATGTGATATTCGATCAAACCGAAGCGATGACCACGGTTGATGTGAACACCGGCGGTTTTGTTGGCCATAAAAATCTCGAAGAAACCATCTTTAAAACCAATCTGGAGGCGGCACAGGCCATAGCCCGGCAGTTACGGGTTCGTAACCTGGGCGGCATTATCATTATTGATTTTATTGATATGGAAGAAATCAGCCACCGCGATCAGGTATTACGGACGCTGGAAAAAGCCATGCAGCTGGATCGCGCCAAACATAATATCTGCGCTGTTTCAGAGCTTGGGCTGGTTGAAATGACTCGTAAACGCACCCGTGAAAGTCTTGGACATATCCTCTGTGAACCCTGTCCATGTTGCGATGGACGTGGATATACCAAAAACGTTGAAACGGTTTGCTATGAAATTTTTCGTGAAATCCTGCGTGAGTCTCGTCAGTATGAGTCCAAACAGTTTCTGGTGCTGGCCTCTCAGGATGTGATTGATCGACTTAATGATGAAGATTCCACTAAAGTCGCGGAATTAGAACAGTTTATTGGTAAGCCGATTCTGTTTCAATGTGAGCCTCAGTATGGTCGTGAACAATTTAACGTGGTGTTGATGTAGCCATGCCGCTATTTCATCGTAGCCTGCGTATCGCTGGCAGACAAATTACCAATATTACGGCCTTGATTGTGGTAGTAATGCTGGTGGCACTGGGGCTGGCTTACTGGTTATCCAGTGCAATAGCGGATCGTAAAGACGAAATTGCCGCCTGGGCCAGTGAAAAAACCGGCTATCCGATTCAGATCGGGGAAGCGGGACTCTACTGGTTCGATCTGTTTCCCAAACTGATGGTGACTGATATTGCTGTGATGCAGGTTAAACCTGATATCGGTGAATTGTTTGTTGCTGATGAGCTATACATTGGTCTGGATCTGATTGCGAGTCTGCAACAACGGCAATTGGTGGTTGATTCGGCACGTATATCCGGGCTGAAACTGGGGATTCAGCGTTCATCTGAAGGTGGTTTCAGCCTTATTGGTTTGCAAGGTAAATCGTTAGAACAGGATTTTGATGATTCTCAAATTGAATGGTTTGAGCAATTGCGATCCTGGCGGGATATTGAATTGTTATCGGCCGAAATTCAATTCGACGATCAGTTACAGCCACAGCTGAGTGGCCTTTATGAATTGAATCAACTGGCATTGATTCACAATAACAAATCTAATTTGATAGGTGATATCACCTTGCCACACCATTTAGGAGAGCAGCTGAATTTCACAATAGAGGCGGAGTTAAATTCGGCTGGAATAGCCAACTGGCAAGTTAATCAGCTCGATGCCAGACAATTGCAATTGGCTGCTATTTTTCAGAGCCAACAATTCGATACCATTTCAGTGACGCGCGGCCGTGCAGATCTCAGATTAGATACCGGATCGATACTGAAAAAACAATGGCAAGGCCAAGTTCAGCTCACCGATGTCAGTCTGGAAAACCTGAACAAGCCTGAAATTGAATCGTTAGACATTGATCACATGTCCGGACAATTCAGCTGGCAGGGTGATGCTGCTGCCTGGCAATTAAATGCCGATCCTGTTCAGTTGACCGTCGCAGGCGATAGTTGGCCACAGTCGATGATAAATCTGCAGTATTCAAAGATGAAAGGCTGGATCGCTCAAAGCAGTTTTCTGCGGCTTAGTGATTTGACCACCCTGGCCCTACTCAGCGAGAGTTCACCGCCGATACTGACTCAATATCAACCTGCGGGAGATATCCGCGACATTCAGCTTTCATGGAATAATAACGAGCTGCAATCGGCAAAGTTGATAGTGGATGAGTTTGCCAGCTTACCAGTGGATGAATGGCCGGGTGTGTCGGGACTGAGTTTGCAACTTGACTGGAATCCGCTTTCAACACAGCTAATGATTAACAGCCGTGATCTCACGTTGTATGCCCCAACCTGGCTGCCGGAGCCGATTTACTTTGATGTAGTCGAAGCCAGCGTGGACTGGACCGGTGCCGAACAGAACTGGCAGATTCAACTGACAGAATTGAATATCTGGAACAATGATCTTACTTTCCGGGGCAAGATTGGCCTGGTAAGTCAATCTGATGCCACTCTCGCCGATATAGATCTGCAAATGCTCGATGTGGCTGTTGCCAGCTGGTTGAGTTATGTGCCCCGTTCGATTTTGGACCCTGATTATCTTGAATGGGCTGAAGATGCTTATACCAGCGGACAAATTGAAAGTGGAAACTTTACATTAAAAGGCAATTTAGCTGAGTTTCCATTTACCGCTGATGATTCTGCAAATGTATTCGAATTTACCCTGAATGTTGTTGATGTTGGACTGGATTACGGGGAAGGCTGGCCGGCGTTGGAAAGTATTGCCGGTCAAGTCGTCAGCAGTGCTAACAAGCTGGATATTTTGCCCAAGTCAGGGAGAATAGCCGGGTTTGATTTTGTTGATGTCAGTGCGGTCATTAACAATATTTATGCTGGTAAGCCTGTTTTGGATTTGACGGGCTTGTTATCGGGTACTACTCAGAATGCACTGAATTTCTTGCAGAACAGTCCGCTTAGCCCACGCTATGGTGATATTACCGATTGGGTATCGGCTCAGGGCAATAGCAACATTGTCTTAAATCTGAAAATTCCATTGCTTGAACCCAATGCAACAGATGTTAATGGTCATCTCAGTTTTGAAAGCAGTCAACTCAGTTTGGCGGCTATGCCTGAGATGCCAATTAAAGATATCAAAGGACGTTTATTCTTTAATAATGATGGTGTGAATGCGGAAGCCATTAATGCAAATATTTTTACCAAACCAACCCTCATTGATGTTACCCCCCAGGCTGAATCAACCTTGGTAACAGCGAAAGGCGAAGTCGATAGTCAGCAGCTAGAGGGGCTGTGGCAAAAAAATATGCCTGAGTTTGTGCGTGGTACCACCCGTTATCAGGCTGATATCGAAATTCGGGAAAAATCTATGGGCGATTTTGAGACCGATATTCGTGTGACTTCGGATTTGGCTGGAATAACCATTGATGCCCCAGAGCCTATTGGGAAAAAGGCGGCTGATAGCCGTTTGATCAGCGTTGAATTGATGGAAGATACCCAACAGCGGCCGCTATTTCACCTGAATTATGACGATGTTGTAAAAGCCGTCTGGCAAACTGGGGATGCCACAAGAGCTGAAATAACTATTGGTTTACCGGAGCCAGAGCTGCCGGCAACGGGTATTCGCTTCAAAGCTCGACTCAACGATTTATCAATATCGGATTGGACGCAATGGCAACAGAAATGGCTGAAAGACTTACCTGAGACAAATAATGATAACTGGCCTGCAGTTGAAATAGAGCTGGCGGTTGATAATCTGCAGTTTAATCAGTGGGTGCTTAATGATGTTCAATCAAAAGCGTTTCAGAGGAATCAAATCTGGCAGCTGGAAATCCAGTCGAGACAAATGCGGGGCAATATTCGCTGGCCAATGGATTCTGCTTTATTACCGACGCTGCATTTTGATTTTGTGGATCTTCAATTACCAGCAGCCTCTAATGAAACGTCAGATCGTAAAAAATTCAGCTCTGATTTATGGCCAAGCTTTCAGTTAAATATTGATAATTTGACAGTGGATGGAATGCAGCTGGGCAGAGTGCAAGCGCGAGCTATTCAACAGGGCCAACGTTGGGTATTGGAAAGTGCCAGTCTGCAATCAGCCGTATTGCAGGCAAATCTGGATGGGGTTTGGCAAAAAAATGAGCTTGCTGATAACAGTCAGTTAAACTTGCAACTTACCAGTAACGACCTGGCCGGTTTGTTTTTGGATCTGGGGTATCAGCCTGCCATTGAGGCGAATCAGGTCGAGGTTAAAGGACAGTTCAGCTGGCCAGATGAACCATTAAACCTCTCTCTGGCAGCATTACAGGGTGACTTGAACCTTCAAGTCAATAATGGTCAACTGGTCGATGTAGAGCCAGGTGCCGCTGGACGGATCTTTGGTTTAATGAGTTTTGCCGCTATTCCACGGCGTTTGTCCCTGGATTTCAGTGATTTTTTTGGCAAAGGTTTTGCCTTCAGACAAATCAGTGGTGATTTCCAGTTTGCCAATGGACTGGCAGTCACCGATAACCTCAAAATGCGTGGTGAAAGTGCCAATATTGATGTTTCCGGGCCTATCAATATTGTTGATAGAACCTATCATCAAACAGTAGTGGTCACCCCCAATGTTTCTTCCACCTTGCCACTTGCCGGTGCGGTTGCTGGTGGGCCCGTCGGGCTTGGTGTAGGAACAGCGATTTATCTGGTTGACCGAATTGCGGGTCGTTTATTTGACCGGGATTTAGTGGATATGATTAGTTATCGCTATCGACTTACCGGTCCCTGGGATGATCCTGACCTCTCATTGAGTCGACCGGAAACACCTTAGTTTCATCTTGTTAGATTGACATTTATAAAGCGCTACCAGAAAAACATTGGCAAGACTCTAGGGCCTGTTCCGGCGGGAGGATAGTCATGGATGTACCGGCTGACATCACTCATGCCGCTTTAATTGGCGCTTTTTCAGTCTCAACGGAGACAGCTATCAAAGATCAACACCCCCCTGGATCTGCTAAGATTGTCCTTTTTACACATAGTCCAAAAGTAATGACAAAACCTATATTTGACCAATTGGAACAACAGATACTGATGCCAGCAGAGTTGCAGACATCAGATATTGAGCGGGCTTTATCAAGCACCATGAGACCCGGTGTTGATTTTGCTGATCTGTATTTTCAGCGTTCGCGAGGCGAAAACTGGTTAATGGATGATGGCATCATAAAAGATGGTGGTTATCATCTGGAGCAAGGAGTCGGCGTCCGGGCTTGCAGCGGCGAAAAAACCGGGTTTGCCTATTCAGATGACCTGAGTCTGAAAGCGCTTCTGGAGGCGACTCATGCGGCCAGTGCTGTGGTTAAACACGGACAACAAAAACAGGTCGATGCGCGCAAGATGGTTGATGCATCTCCGTTTTATTCTGATCTTGATCCGATATTGGGAATGGACACCCAGACAAAGTTAAATCTGTTACGTGAAGCGGACGCCTATGCGCGTGCCGCTGATCCGCGAGTTAATCAGGTCACCGTCAGCTTGGCTGGAAGTCTTGAGCATATTTTAATTGCGGCCAGTGACGGCACCTATGCGGCAGATATCAGACCGTTAATCAGGATGAATGTCAGTGTGATCGTTGAATCAAAGGGAAGACGCGAACGCGGCAGTGCCGGTGGCGGCCGTCGTCTGGATTATCAATACTTTATCGATAATGATTTAGCTGTCACATTTGCCAAAGAGGCTGTCCGGCAGGCGCTGGTTAATCTGGAAGCAGTTGATGCGCCAGCTGGTTCTATGCCCGTGGTATTAGCCTCTGGCTGGCCGGGCGTGCTACTGCATGAAGCAGTAGGTCATGGGTTGGAGGGTGATTTTAATCGTCGTGGCACCTCAGCCTTTTCTGGCAGAATCGGGGAGCAGGTGGCTTCTTCCTTATGTACTGTAGTCGATGATGGTACGTTATCCGATCGCCGTGGCTCGCTGACAATTGATGATGAAGGTACACCGACCGAATTTACCACGTTAATTGAAAATGGCCGCTTGACTGGGTACATGCAGGATAAATTAAATGCCCGCTTGATGGGCATGCGCAGTACCGGCAACGGTCGACGTGAATCATACGCCCATCTGCCAATGCCACGTATGACCAATACTTATATGCTGGCTGGACAACATAAGGCCGAAGAAATTATTGCTTCCGTCGAAAAAGGTATTTATGCCGTGAATTTTGGCGGCGGCCAGGTCGATATAACTTCTGGGAAATTTGTGTTTTCCAGTAGCGAAGCCTATCTGATTGAAAATGGCAAAGTAACTCGCCCTGTGAAAGGGGCAACTCTTATAGGTAATGGTCCGGAAGTCATGAATCGTATCAGCATGGTTGCCGATGATCTTGAACTGGATTCTGGAATTGGTAACTGTGGAAAAGAAGGACAAAGTGTACCGGTCGGTGTGGGCCAACCGACATTGAAAATTGACGCTTTGACTGTCGGGGGAACCGCTTAAATGACTTCACAGCACAAAGCCGTTGCCTTAATTTCAGGTGGTTTGGATTCAATGCTGGCAGTTCGTGTCATGCAGGAGCAGGGTATTGAAGTTGAAGGCATCAATTTTTTTACTGGATTTTGCGTCGAAGGCCATACTCATGCGATTCGCAATCAGCATAAAGACAAGCAGAAACGCAATAATGCTTTGTGGGTGGCTGAACAGCTCGGTATCAAATTACATATCATTGATGTAATCGAAGAATACAAAGATGTTCTGCTTAATCCAAAACATGGTTATGGCACTAATATGAACCCTTGTCTCGACTGTAAAATCTTTATGGTCAGAAAAGCTGTTGAGTGGGTCAGGCAACATCATATGCAAGGTTTTGACTTTATCATTACTGGCGAGGTAATTGGTCAGCGGCCCAAATCTCAATTAAAGCGCACAATGCCAATTGTGGCGGCTGAATCCGGAGCAGATGACCTTCTGTTACGCCCTTTATGTGCCAAAAATCTGCAACCCACGAGACCGGAGCGTGAAGGCTGGGTTGATCGTGAAAAGCTTTATGGTTTTCATGGGCGAAATCGCAAACCGCAAATCGCTTTGGCAAAACAGTTCGGTTTTGATGATTTTGCAACGCCTGCTGGTGGTTGTTGTTTCCTGACTGATGAAAGTTACTCCAGTAAGCTGGTGGATCTATGGAAGGCCAAAAACAGCCGTGAATATGAGTTGGATGACATTATGCTGTTGAAGGTTGGCCGGCATATTCGGCCGAAAGCCGATTTTAAAATGATCATTGCCCGGGATGCAGGCGAAAGTAAGTTCCTCGAAGGTTACCGTAAACAATTTATCAGTCTTTATTCAACCAGTCATAATGGTCCAATGGCCATCATTGATGGCGATATCGAACAACAGGACTTTACGCTTGCCGCTTCTATTGTTGCGCGTTATGGGCAGGGACGCGATGCGGATGAGGTCGAGGTAGAAATTACTGTACCTGATAAACCACCCAGACATATTCAGGCTCGCCCAATCAGTGTAGAACAGGTTCCACAGGAATGGTACGTGTGAAACAAGTCGAATTAGACGCAAGAAGATTATTATGTCCCTTGCCAGTAATCAAAACGCAGAATAAAGTAGCCGAGCTATCTTCAGGGGATATTCTCAAAGTGATATGTACCGATCCAGGGGCTTTAAGCGATATTCCTGCATGGGCCCGAATTCATGGTCATCTTATCGTGGATTCAGTGGAAGAGGATGATGAGATCATTATTACGGTCCGAGTTGGTGCGTAGCACTTTATTGGTGCGGAATAGTTGTGTTTTGCACCAAATTAGAGCATGAGTGGTTTATGAATGCACTCAAATGGTTGATTTTACGGAGCCAGCGAGTTGGCAAGATTTGTGCTGTAAGTTGCGAGTGAGTTTTTTTGCACCAGAGTGTGCAGTTTTTTTAATTTGGAGATTATAAATGTCAGTCGAAAATGTGCTTCAGATAATTAAGGACGAGGACGTTAAATTCCTTGATTTCCGTTTCACCGACACGCGTGGTAAAGAGCAGCACGTTTCTTACCCTGCCCATTCAATTGATGAAGATACTTTCTCTGAAGGTGTCATGTTTGACGGTTCATCTGTTGCCGGCTGGAAAGGAATTAACGAATCCGACATGATTTTGATGCCGGATGCAACGACTGCCGTTTTGGATCCATTTATGGACGATACGACGCTGATCGTTCGTTGCGATATCGTTGAGCCAGCTACCATGCAGGGATATGAACGCGATCCTCGCAGTGTGGCAAAACGTGCAGAAGCTTACCTTGCTTCTACTGGTTTGGCAGATACCGCTTTCTTTGGTCCAGAGCCAGAATTTTTCATTCTTGATGATGTCCGTTGGGGCAGCGATATTTCTGGTTCATTCTATAAAATTGACTCAGATGAGTCTTCATGGAATACCGAAAAAGTTTTCGCAGATGGTAACAAAGGTCACCGTCCAAGTGTAAAAGGTGGTTACTTTCCGGTGCCGCCAGTGGATTCACTGCAAGATATCCGTTCTGCCATGTGCTTGACCATGGAAGAAATGGGCTTGGTTACAGAAGTGCATCACCATGAAGTTGCTACAGCAGGCCAGTGTGAAATCGGTACTAAATTCAACACTCTGGTTAAAAAGGCTGACGAAGTTCAGATACTGAAATATGTTGTGCATAACGTTGCCCATGCGTACGGTAAAACAGCGACATTTATGCCAAAACCTTTGGTAGGTGATAACGGCAGTGGTATGCATGTTCACCAATCTTTGGCTAAAGAAGGTGAAAACCTGTTTTCTGGTAATAAATACGGCGGTTTGTCTGAAACAGCCTTATTTTACATTGGCGGTATTATCAAACATGCCCGTGCGCTGAACGCATTTACCAATTCTTCAACCAATAGTTACAAGCGTCTGGTACCAGGTTTCGAAGCGCCTGTAATGTTGGCTTATTCAGCACGTAACCGTAGTGCGTCTATCCGTATTCCTTTTGTCAGTAATCCAAAAGGTCGTCGTATCGAAGTTCGTTTCCCTGATCCATCAGCAAACCCTTATCTGGCATTCAGTGCGATGATGATGGCTGGTCTGGATGGCATTAAAAACAAGATCCACCCAGGTGATGCGATGGATAAGGACTTGTACGACTTACCGCCCGAAGAAGATGCAGCGATTCCAAAAGTTTGTCATGCATTGGATCAGGCATTGGCCGAACTGGACAAAGATCGCGCTTTCTTAACAGAAGGTGGTGTATTCACTGACGATATGATCGATGGCTATATTGAATTGAAGATGGAAGAAGTCACCCGTCTGCGTATGGAAACACACCCTGCAGAGTTTGATTTATATTACAGTGTTTAAACTTTTTTGATTGATGTCACAAAACGCCTCCCTCGTGGAGGCGTTTTTTTATGTTTGCTAGTTGCACAATAGTAAGGCCTGACCTATATTCATAATATGAAATTCTTTCTTATTATGTTGTTTGGTCTTTGCACAGCTGTGGCGGCTGATATCTATCGCTGGGTTGACGACAATGGTAACCAGGTTTATTCAGATGAACCTGTTGAAAATGCAGAAAAGATTGAGTTACAGGATTCCATGACGTATTCACCCGTGCAAATTCCTGGTGTGACCGATTCGACCACCACTACCAATGAACAGGAAGAATCCGGCGAGTCAGAAGTCGACCCTGATTATAAGTTGACAATTGTTGCGCCTGAAGATGATGCTGGCATCAGGGTTAATAACGGTAATGTCACGGTGAATCTGCAATTACAGCCGGCTTTCGTACCTGAGCGTGGTGATAAGATTCAGCTATATCTTGATGGTTTACCCGCGGGTGTGCCTATGCCTCAATTAAGTTTTATGCTGGAAAATCTGGACAGGGGTACGCATAAACTTTCAGCGGTCGTGCTGAATGCATCAGGAGAAGTTATTGCACAAAGTGAAACAACTACTTTTCACTTGCAACGAACCAGCTTGCTTCAACCGGGCCGTCAACAGAACAATCTGCCTGGGGGTGGTGCTCCCACTATTCCAGGTATTCCCACCAACCCAAGTGTTCCTAATCCCAACTAATTCATCTTGAATAACTGTACGCACCAAAATGAAGCGTACAATAGCCTGAATTTCCTTAAAACCGCATCTGAAATGTTGCCTTCTGGCGATTTATCTTGAGCAAAAATATATTAATTCTATTGGAATCAGAATGTTAAATTTTATGTTCTGAGAGATGCTTACAAATGGAGCGTTTTTTGCAAATGGCATGCCATGAACTTGAATGACAAACTTATCAATGTTGAACAGTTATCCAGTAATGATGTACTGGAAAGTTTAACAACAGCCATTTTGGTGCTCGATACGAACTTACGTGTCTGTTATATCAATACGGCCACCGAAGTCATGTTTGAAATCAGTCAACGTCAAGCCGAACATATTCCTTTTCAAACACTGTTACCCGGTGAAACCCATTTATTGAATTCATTACGTCGGGTTATCGGTAACGGGCAGGTGTTAATTGAGCGTGAAATCCAATTGTTTCTGCCTGCAGCCGGTGAAATAGTAGTTGATTGTTCAATCAAAATGCTTGATGTGGCCGAACCGCACCTGTTAGTTGAACTGGCACAACTGGATTACCAGCAACGCGTCAATCGTGATGAAAATCTGCATACTCAGCAGCAGGTTGTCCGTGGCCTGGCTCATGAAATAAAAAATCCGCTTGGTGGTCTGCGAGGGGCTGCACAGTTACTGGAGCGGCAACTGGACTCAGATGATTTAAAAGAATATACCCGCATCATTATTAATGAAGCAGATCGTCTGCAAAACCTGATGACACGAATGCTGGGACCATATCAGCAATCAGAAAAACACTATCTGAATATCCATGAGGTATTACAGCGGGTCCGACAGCTGGTGGATATTGAGGTGGATGAACGATTGAAGTTTATTGCTGATTACGATCCGAGTATTCCTGATTTACATGCCGATTTTGATCAGCTGATTCAGATTTTTTTGAATATTGTGCGTAACGCCGTCCAGGCGATGCATGGTACTGGCGTTATCCGCCTGAGAACACGAATTCAACGCAATCTGACTATTGAAAAACGTTTTTATAAATTAGGGGTACTGATTGAAGTTGAGGACAATGGACCGGGCATCCCCAAACAGTTACAGGACAGTTTATTTTATCCCTTGGTTACCGGTCGGGCTGATGGCACTGGACTGGGCCTTTACCTGGTGCAGAACCTTGTGCAGCGAAATGCAGGTACTGTCAGTTGCAGCAGCCATGCCGGGCAAACCATATTTTCAATTATTTTTCCCTTGGAGTTAAAACCGTGAGCGCTAAAGCGATAGCATGGATTGTTGATGATGACCGATCAATTCGATGGGTATTACAAAAGGCATTGGAAGCCGTAGATATTACTGTTAAAGCCTTTGAAAGTGGAGATCTGGTTTTAGAGCAATTAAAGCGAGGCACCGATACTCCTCCGGATGTACTGGTCAGTGATATTCGCATGCCAGGTCTTGATGGCCTGCAATTACTTTCGGAAATCCAGCAGAATCAGCCGGATTTGCCAGTCATTATCATGACAGCTTATTCAGACCTGGACAGCGCTGTTTCGGTTTATGAAGGCGGAGCCTTTGAATACCTGCCAAAACCCTTCGATGTTGATGAAGCAGTTGATTTAGTTCAACGTGCAGTTACCCACCATCGACAGCAGCATAATAATCCTGCCGGTGAAATGAATATAGGTAGTGAGATTATTGGTGAAGCGCCGGCCATGCAGGAGGTGTTTCGGGCAATAGGTCGACTGGCACGTTCCAACATCACCGTTTTGATTAATGGTGAATCCGGCACAGGTAAAGAGTTGGTTGCCCATGCTTTGCACAAACATAGCCCGCGCCGACAGAATCCGTTTATTGCTCTCAATATGGCGGCTATCCCCAAAGAATTATTAGAATCCGAACTGTTTGGTCATGAAAAGGGGGCTTTTACCGGGGCACATGTGCAGCGCAAAGGTCGCTTTGAACAAGCTGATGGCGGCACATTATTTCTTGATGAAATTGGTGATATGCCCCTTGAATTACAAACCCGGCTGTTGAGGGTGCTTTCAGATGGCGAGTTTTTCAGAGTTGGCGGACATAGTGCGGTTAAAGCGGATGTGAGAATCATCGCGGCAACCCATCAGAATCTGGAACAGCAGGTCGAGCGTGGTGATTTTCGTGAAGACTTGTTCCATCGTTTAAATGTTATCCGGATTCATATCCCATCATTACGTGAACGTCGGGAAGATATTCCGGCATTGGTTGCTTATTTTCTGAATAAGGCGGCCCGTGAACTGAATATGGGAGTAAAAAGTGTATCCCCTGAAGTGGAGCGGTATTTATCGCAGTTGCCCTGGCCGGGTAATGTGAGACAACTGGAAAATACTTCGCGTTGGCTGACGGTGATGTCCCCCGGCCAGGTTGTCCAGATGGATGATCTCCCGATGGAACTCACCTCCGATGCAGGCGTTGAGTCAATTCGTGGCGGAACAGACTGGCAACAGCTGTTCCGTCAATGGGCGGCAAACAAAGCGCTAAGTGGTCAGGAAGGCGTGTTGGCTGATGTGGTACCAATGATTGAAAACCTGCTGATGGAGGTGGCTCTGGAAAAAACCGCAGGCAAACGTCAGGAAGCCGCAAAATTATTGGGTTGGGGGCGAAATACCTTAACCCGTAAACTAAAAGAGAATTAATAAACAGGCTTGCGGGTAAGTCGCATCCTGTGTATAGTATGCGACTTAGTCAGGTGCGGGGTGGAGCAGCCTGGTAGCTCGTCG
>DEXE01000007.1:0-148185 GCA_002363955.1 Methylophaga sp. UBA3192 | reverse complement strand
CGGGCTCATAACCCGAAGGTCGTTGGTTCAAATCCAGCCCCCGCTACCAATAATAATGTTAAGACAGGACCCCTAATTGGGGTTTTTGTTTTTGTGGAGTTAAAATTGGGCCAATGGCCCTTTTTTTTTATTTGTTAGCCTATGGCCGTATCTGATCAAATTGAAAAACTAATTGAAGCACCGATTGAGTCGCTGGGGTACCAGCTGGTCGGTGTGGAATACATTCAGGGTGGACAAAATCCACTCCTCAGAATCTATATTGATGCAGATCAAGGCATAGGTATTGAAGATTGTGAGCGTGTCAGTCATCAGGTCAGCGGCATCCTCGATGTTGAAGACCCCATCAAAAAAGCCTATTCCCTCGAAATTTCCTCACCAGGATTTGATCGTCCTTTATTTAAAGAACGAGACTTCATCCGCTTTACTGGCTCGCCAGCAAAAATAACCACAAAATTACCTGTGGAAGGTCGACGGAATTTTACTGGAGTGCTTCAGGGCTTCGAAAATGGTGAAGTACTAATTGAAGTAGATGGCGAGGTTTACGCCTTACCATTGGCAAAGTTGGCTAAAGCACGACTGGTTGCCTGAAAAAGCGTATTATTTGCTGTTAATGAAAAAACTTAGTTTTGGATCAATCGCTTGCGTCGATCCACTGGGGGCGAGATGAATAATAAAGAAATTTTACTGGTTGTTGATGCCATGTCTAATGAAAAAGGCGTGGGGAAAGAAGTTATTTTTCAGGCGATAGAAGCGGCGTTAGCTATGGCTACCCGCAAACGCTATGAGATGGAAATAGATGCGCATGTTGCGATTGATCGCCTTACCGGTAACTATGAAACTTTCCGTCAATGGTTAATTGTTGACGATAATGACGAAACATTTGAATCTCCGGAAACCCAAATAAAACTATCGGATGCCCTGGCCAAACAGGCTGATGCTGAAGTCGGTGGCTATATCCGCGAACCAATGGAATCGGTTGAGTTTGGCCGTATAGCTGCGCAAACAGCAAAACAGGTTATCGTTCAAAAAGTTCGCGAAGCTGAACGTGCCCAAGTGGTCGATATGTACCGTGAAAAAGTCGGTCAAATGATTCATGGCACGGTTAAACGTGTGGAACGTGGCAATGTGACTTTGGATTTAGGCGGCAATGCTGAAGCGTTATTACCACGTGAAGAAATGATTCCGCGTGAAAATTTCCGCAGTGGTGACCGGGTTCGTGGTTATTTAAAAGAGATTCGTTCAGAAGCGCGTGGGCCACAACTTATTATCAGCCGCGTAGCGCCTGAATTATTAATTGAACTGTTCAGTCTTGAAGTACCTGAAATCGGGGACGGCATGATTGAAATCAAGGGGGCTGCCCGTGACCCCGGTTTACGAGCAAAAATTGCCGTTTTAGCTCACGAGCCAAGAATTGATCCGGTTGGCGCATGTGTCGGTATGCGTGGTTCACGTGTTCAGGCTGTGACCAATGAGTTGGCCGGTGAGCGTGTTGACATTATTCTATGGGATGAAGAACCAGCACGTTTTGCAATTAATGCCATGGCACCCGCTGAAGTATTATCCATCGTCGTTGATGAAGATGCGCACAGTATGGATATCGCCGTTGAAGATGGACAGTTATCACAAGCGATTGGTCGCGGTGGTCAGAATGTTCGATTAGCCAGCCAATTGACTGGTTGGGAACTGAATGTGATGTCTGCCTCAGATGCAGATCAGAAAGCAGAAACTGAAATCAGTTCATTGATTCAGACCTTTATGGCGGATTTGGATGTAGATGAAGACGTTGCCTTAATTCTGGCTCAGGAAGGTTTTTCTTCTCTCGAAGAAGTGGCTTATGTGCCGGAACAGGAAATGCTTGATATCGAAGAGTTTGATACCGATATTGTGAACGAGTTACGCTCACGTGCCAGAGATGTATTGCTGACACGGGCAATTGCCAGTGAAGAGCAGATTGAAAACGCTTCTCCTGCCGAAACGTTACAGGATTTGCCTGGAATGACTGCTGAGCTGGTTGCCAAACTGAATAGTCAGGGTGTTTTAACCGTTGATGACCTTGCAGATCAGTCCGTGGATGAATTGGTCGAAGTGGCTGGTATTGATGAAAAACAAGCTGCCGCATTTATCATGAAAGCACGTGAGTCATGGTTTGCCGACGAACAAACAGAAACAGGGGAGTAACCAATGAGTGACATGAAGGTTAAGGACCTGGCCGACACAGTCGGTATCACACCTGAGCGTTTAGTTGATCAGCTTAACGAAGCTGGCATTAAAGTTTCAAAGCCAGATGATCTGATTACTGAAGATCAAAAGCAAAGTCTGTTGCAATTTTTACAGCAAAGACATGGCAAAGTGGCGAATGATAAAGACGCATCACCGAAAAAAATCACACTGAAACGTAAATCAGTCAGTGAAATTAAATTAGGTGGTGGCACATCCCGTCAGGCTGGTAAAAGCGTCAGTGTTGAAGTTCGTAAAAAGAGAACTTTTGTAAAACGTAGTGAAGTTGAAACCAACACTCCTGCGGAAGAACCTGTTCCGGTAGCGACGCAGGCTCAGGCAAATGCAGAAGAAGTGGCTCGCCAGGAGCAGCTCCGACTGCAGGAAATTGCGCGCAAACAGCAAGAACAAAGCAGTCGTCAGCAAGAAGAATCTGAGCGTGAAGCTGCTGCGGTAGCCGCAGCAATTGAAGCTGAAAGACTGGCTGTTGAAGAAGCTCGTTTAGCGGCTGAAGAAGAGCAAAAGGCATTAGCAGAAGAAGCTAAAGTTAAAGAGCAAAAGCAATCGCAAACGGTTAAAAAGGCGCCTGCAAAACCCGAATTAACCGCGTCTCAATTAGCCCATAAAAAACTTGAAGAGGCCGATGCGAAACGTCGTGCAGCTAACCTCGCGAGAATTGATGCTGAAAAAGCCCTGGAAGCTCGTAAAAAAGCCCGTGAGGAAGAAGAAGCGTTAGAAAAAGCCAAAGAAGAAGCTCGCCTGGCGGCAGCTGAAGCCCAAGCCAAAGAACAGAAACCCGATCGTAAAGAGGCTGACGCTAAACACGTTGCAAGTAAAGACAAACCAGCACGTCGTGGTCGTTTTCAGCGTGATGATGAATTTGAGCGTAAAGAACTTCATGTCAGTGAAGGTAAAGGACGCCGTAAAAAGAAAAAAGGTGTTTCACAAAAAACGACTACAGTCGAAACGTCTACGGAACATGGCTTTTCCCGTCCAACCGCACCGGTTGTCCGTGAAGTCAGTGTGCCGGATACCATTTCAGTATCTGATCTGGCCCAGCGCATGTCAGTTAAAGCGGCCGAGGTTATCAAAGCCTTGATGGGTATGGGCACAATGGCCACTATCAATCAGGTTCTGGACCAGGATACTGCCGTTATTCTGGTAGAAGAAATGGGCCACGTAGCCAAACCAGTCCAGGAAAACGAAGTTGAACAGGCTCTTGAAGCCTCGATTGAAGTAACGGGTGAAGCACTTCCTCGCGCACCTGTTGTAACTGTAATGGGTCATGTTGACCATGGTAAAACCTCACTGCTGGATTATATCCGTCGTACTAAGGTGACATCTGGTGAAGCGGGTGGTATCACTCAGCATATCGGTGCATATAAGGTTGAAACTAGTCGTGGTGAAGTCACTTTTCTCGACACGCCCGGCCATGCGGCTTTCACTGAAATGCGTTCACGCGGTGCCAAAGTCACTGATATTGTGGTTCTGGTAGTAGCCGCAGATGATGGTGTGATGCCGCAAACCATTGAAGCTGTACAACATGCCAAAGCAGCCGGTTCAACGCTGATTGTTGCTGTTAACAAAATGGATAAGCCTGATGCCACTCCAGATCGGGTTAAGCAAGAATTAACCAACCACGAAGTTGTTCCCGAAGACTGGGGCGGTGATGTACAGTTTGTGCCTGTTTCAGCCTTAACGGGTATGGGCGTTGATGATTTACTGGATGCAATCTCACTGCAAGCTGAAGTGATGGAGTTAACTGCACCGGTTAAAGGGCCTGCCCACGGTACAGTGGTTGAATCGCGACTGGATAAAGGTCGCGGTACCGTTGTGACCGTACTGGTGCAGCGTGGTACTTTGAGAAAAGGTGACATCGTGGTGGTTGGCCAGGAATTTGGACGGGTTCGCGCCTTGTTCAACGAAAATGGCCAACAAATGGATGAAGCTGGTCCCTCAACTCCTGTTGAATTACTGGGTCTGTCCGGAACACCTGCATCGGGTGATGAGTTACAGGTGGCGCCGGATGATCGCACAGCAAGAGAAATTGCCAGCTTCCGTCAGACCAAAGCACGTGAACTGAAAATGGCACAACAGCAGGCTGCCAAGTTGGATGATATGTTCAACAAAATGGAAGCCGGCGATCTGAAAACACTGAATGTCGTCATTAAGGGTGACGTTCATGGTTCGGTTGAAGCTGTCAGTCAGGGTCTGCAGAAATTGTCGACCGATATGGTACAGGTCCGGGTTGTTGGTTCTGGTGTCGGCGGTATTAACGAAACTGACGCACAGTTAGCTGCCGCTTCTGATGCTATTCTGATCGGCTTTAATGTTCGCGCTGATAATACTGCGCGTAAAGTAATTGCTGAAAAAGGCCTGGATGTTCAATATTTCAGCATTATTTATGATTTGCTGGATGTGGTGACAAAAGCCATGACCGGTATGCTTGAGCCCGTCTATAAAGACGAAATTATCGGTCTGGCACGGGTTGATGATGTGTTCAGCTCTCCGAAATTTGGTGATATTGCAGGTTGTCTGGTCTTGGAAGGCAGCGTCAAACGTAACAACCCGATTCGTGTCTTGCGTGATAACGTGGTTATTTACGAAGGTGAACTGGAATCACTGCGTCGATTCAAAGATGATGTTAATGAAGTCAATGCCGGTACGGAGTGTGGTATTGGTGTGAAAAACTACAAAGACGTCAAACCGGGTGATCAAATCGAAGTCTTTGAACGTGTCCTGATGAAACCGAGTCTTTAATGGCAAGAGAATTTAGTCGCACAAATCGAATCAGTGAGGTCATGATGCGTGAATTGGCCTTGCTGATTCAGCATGATCTGGCTGATCCGCGTGTCAGTATGGTCACGGTGTCACATGTTGATGTGACATCCGATCTTAAATATGCGCGTATTTATGTGACACGGCTCAGTGGATTTGATTCAGAAGAAGCCGCCAAAGAATGTCTGGCAGGATTAAATAACGCTGCAGGGTTCCTGCGTCGGGCGCTGGCAAAGCGCGTAAAATTACGCATCATGCCGGAGCTGCAATTTCGTTATGACACCACGCTGGAACATGGCTTTTATATGGATGAACTGATCTCTAAGGCCAATGCCGATATCAAAGACGAACAAGAACCCGATTCAGAAACTGATAAAGATTGAGTTTCTCCGATGGCAAAACGCAGTAAAAAAGGTCGCGATATTACCGGTATCGTGATTATTGACAAGCCTACCGGATTGACCTCAAATCATGTTTTGCAACGCGTTAAACGATTATTTAATGCAAACAAGGCAGGACATACCGGTAGTCTCGACCCATTAGCAACCGGGGTATTACCTGTCTGCCTGGGCGAAGCTACCAAACTCTCCACCTATTTGCTGGATGCTGATAAACAGTATCAGGTGCGTTGCCAGCTAGGCATTCTCACCGATAGCGGTGATAGTGATGGTGACGTTATCGCTCAACAGAATATCCCGGATTATTCAGAGGAAAAACTGCAACGTATTTTGCAGGACTTTACCGGTGAGCTACAACAGATTCCGCCGATGTTTTCAGCCTTAAAACACCAGGGACAGCCACTATACAAGCTGGCTCGTCAGGGCATAGAAATCGAACGGAAATCTCGTCTGATTACCATCTACAGTATTGAATTGCTGGCCTGTGATGCTGACAGTTTTACCTTGCAGGTATCCTGCAGCAAAGGGACCTATATACGCACCTTAGTTCAGGACATTGCTGCCGCTTTAGGCAGTTGTGGACATGTCACTATGTTAAGACGTACGGATGCCGCTGGTTATGATTTAACCCAGGCATTAAGTCTGGAGAGGTTACAGGATTTGGCAGAACAACAAGGCTTACCGGGGCTTGATTCTCAATTATTACCTGCTCATGAAGCATTACCGGACTGGCCTGAAGTAAGACTGGATGCCGATATGTCTGCTGATATGCGTTTTGGTCGCAGTGTCACAACGGAATTTCAAGGTCATTGCGCAAAAGTCCGTCTATTTGATGTTCAGGATCAGTTTATCGGTCTGGGTGAATTAGCGCAGGACGGCACGGTGTCAGCAAAACGTTTGTTTGTTACCGGTGATACGGTTTAACCCGCTTGTGAATAGCAGATAAAACCGGTAAAATTCGCCACTCTTAAAAGGTTGGGTAATCCGGTTTAACCCGCTGGATTATTTCAGAATTTAACTCATAGCCAAAGGCTATAAAAAGTTGGAGTTTTTATGTCAATTACTGCAGAACAAAAGCAAGAAATCATCAAAAAATACGGTCGTACTGAAGGCGATACCGGCTCAGCTGAAGTTCAGGTAGCTCTGCTGACTGCCCGTATTACCAATCTTTCAGACCATTTTAAAACTAACATCCATGATCATCACTCACGTCAAGGTTTGTTAAAAATGGTTAGTGGTCGTCGTAAAATGCTCGACTACCTGAAAAAAACGGATATTAACCGTTACCGTGATTTAATTGCTGACTTAGGTCTGCGTCGCTAAATTACCCGACGTGATCTGCAAAACATCTCATCGAGCCTCCGCCAATATCTTTGGCATTAGGCTGGTGCGTTGACTGATATGCCCCTGAAATCCCCCGCGGTTTCAGGGGCATATTCATTTATGCGTTTATCGTTTTTTAAATCAGTGATGAAAAGGTTCATGGCTGATGTAGTCAAGAGAAGGAAATACTAGTGAATTCAGTAAAAAAGACAGTTCAGTTCGGTGAGCATACGCTTAGCCTGGAAACCGGAAAAATTGCTCGTCAGGCGGGTGGTTCCATTATTGCCAGTCTGGGTGAGACATCAGTGCTGGTAACTGTAGTCGGAAAGAAAAATGTAAATCCTGGCCAGGATTTCTTTCCGTTAACCGTAAATTATCAAGAACGTACTTATGCTGCAGGTAAAATACCCGGTGGGTTTTTCAAACGTGAGGGCCGCCCTTCAGAGAAAGAAACGCTGACATCCCGTCTGATCGATCGTCCATTACGTCCATTGTTTCCGAAAGGTTTCATTAATGAAGTTCAGGTAATTGCCACCGTAATGGCTTTAGACCCTGAAATTGATCCCGATATTCCAGCAATGATCGGTGCTTCTGCAGCGTTAGCTATCTCAGGTTTACCTTTTAATGGCCCATTAGGTGCCGCACGGGTCGGTTATGTTGATGGTAACTACATTCTGAATCCGTCTAAAAAACAATTAGCCAACAGCTCACTGGATTTAGTGGTTGCCGGTACTGTCAGTGCGGTCTTGATGGTGGAATCAGAAGCTTCTGAATTGCCAGAAGAAGTGATGTTAGGCTCAGTTATGTATGGCCATCAACAAATTCAGACAGCAATCAAACTGATTGATGAATTGAAAGCCGAAGCTGGCAAACCGGCTTGGGATTGGACTGCTCCGGAAAAAGATGATCGTCTATATAATGCGGTTAAAGAGCAAGCGTTTGAAGGCATTAAAACGGCTTACGCTATCAGCGATAAAATGCAGCGTCAGGATCAACTCTCAGAAATTCGTCAAGCCGCTGTTGAGGCATTAGTCAGTGAAGATGGTGAATGGTCTGAAGATGAAGTGAAAGGTTTGTTCGGTAAACTGGAAAAAGAACTGGTTCGTGGTCGTATTATCGCCGGTGAACCACGTATTGATGGTCGAGATACCAAAACTGTACGTCCAGTATTCGTTGAAACTACTGTATTACCACGTGTGCATGGTTCTGCATTGTTCACCCGTGGTGAAACTCAGGCGATTGTGGTGGCAACTTTGGGTGCGGAACGTGATGCACAGATGATTGATGCCGTTGAAGGTGAATACCGTGATCGCTTTATGCTGCATTACAATTTCCCACCATTCTGTGTTGGTGAAACCGGTTTTGTTGGTTCACCGAAACGTCGTGAAATTGGTCATGGAAAATTAGCTAAACGCGGTATCCAGGCGGTTATGCCAACTGCTGAAGAATTCCCGTATGTGGTTCGCGTCGTATCTGAAATCACTGAATCCAATGGTTCAAGTTCAATGGCCTCTGTCTGTGGTACCTCATTGGCGTTAATGGATGCCGGTGTACCCATTAAAGCACCTGTTGCCGGTATTGCGATGGGTCTGATTAAAGAACCAGATGGTTATGCCGTTTTGACCGATATTCTGGGGGATGAAGATCATCTGGGTGATATGGACTTTAAAGTGGCCGGTACCGAAAAAGGTGTGACGGCACTGCAAATGGATATCAAGATCGAAGGTATCAACGAAGAAATCATGCGTACTGCACTGGCGCAAGCCCGTGATGGTCGTCTGCATATTCTGGAAAAAATGAATGCAGTGATCTCAACGCACCGTCAGGAAATGTCCGAATTTGCACCACGTATTATCACTGTGAAAATTCATGCTGATAAAATTCGTGATGTTATCGGTAAAGGTGGCGCAACCATTCGTGCAATCACCGAAGAAACCGGTGCAACTATCGATATTCAGGATGATGGCACCGTGATGATTTTCTCTTCGGATTTCAATGCGGGTCAGGATGCATTACACCGTATTGAGCAAATCACCGCTGAAGTTGAAGTCGGCAAGGTCTATCAGGGCCGTGTTGCCAAGCTGATGGATTTTGGGGCGTTTGTCACGATTCTGCCAGGTAAAGATGGACTGGTACATATTTCACAAATCTCTGATGAGCGTGTGGAAAATGTCAGTGATAAACTGTCTGAAGGTGACATGATTGAAGTGAAGGTACTGGAAGTTGACCGTCAGGGCCGTATTCGCCTGAGTATGAAAGCTGTTCATGAAGTGGCTGCAGAATAATTCAGTCAATTCAGGTTTGATTTGGAAGCCCCGCCTAGCGGGGCTTTTTTTTGAACATCACAATAAAAACCTATAGCTGTAACACGGATTACGACGGAACTATTGTTGTAATTTAAGCAATAAGCAAGGGTTCGCCATAGAAGATTTCTTTGCAAAGCTAAATGATAACTATTATCATTAAAGCTGTTTGAATATAAGGAATCATTCATGATGCGCACAAATTTGATCATTGGCTTCAATCCGGTCTTTGCTCAGCGATGAACGAAAACACATCTTCTTCCTTTTTAACGCTGTTGCAACAGTTACTTGAAGTAGGCGGCCCTGTTGTGTGGATTTTGCTGGGGTTTTCGATTATTGCGGTCAGTATTGTTTTAATCAAAACATGGCAAATATTATTAATCTCACCCGAATCAACGAAAACAGCAAAAAAAGCCATTGCCTTGTGGAAACAAAACGAGCCTGAGCAGGCTATTCTGCAGCTGAAAATCTCCAAACCATTGGATGAGTTACTGGCATTGAGCATGGAAGGACTGAGGCAGACCGAGATACCGGTCGGCTTACTCAGGGAAGAGTTGCAACGTGTTGCCAGCTTGCGTATCAGTCAATTACGCAGTTATCTGCGTCCTCTGGAAGTGATTGCCAGTTTAAGCCCTTTACTGGGCTTGTTTGGTACGGTTATGGGCATGATCCTCGCTTTTCAGCAGATGGAACAAGCCGGTAGTCAGGTTGATCCTGCTGTACTTTCCGCGGGGATTTGGCAGGCCTTATTAACCACTGCGGTTGGTCTGGCGGTGGCAATACCGGCTGTGCTGGCGCATAACTGGTTAGAGCGTAAAACGGAGCGAGTTACAGCGCTGATAAATGATGGGGTAACTCAGGTCTTTACACACGCCCCATTTATCAATCCAAAGGCAGCTGTTTGCAGCGAAAGCTTTAAAAATGTTGCTTGAACAACCATTTTCGGCAAAACGCAGAATGATTAGTCTGACACCTTTAATTGATGTGGTGTTTATTCTGTTACTTTTTTTCATGTTGTCTTCCGGTTTTACCCACTGGCGACAAATGGATATTACCGCTGCCAGTGAATCCTACAATACAGATGAAATACGTACTCAGTATCATCTTGTATTACAGACCGCTGGAGAATATGAGTTCGATAAAAGACGTTACCCGCTATCAAAGCTCAGCCCCGTAAAACAAACGCGTACTGAAGATAAACGGAGTGTATTTGTTGTCTCGGTGGCAGAGGGGGTAACAACTCAGCAGTTGATTGATTTTCTGGATCAATTGAAAACCATCGGCGTTGAAAAAGTCAGTCTGGCAGGTTTAGCCATATGATACTTATCCCAAATCATGCCCCGCGAGGTAATCAACCTGATGACAATATGATCCCATTGATTAATATTGTGTTTTTGATGCTGATCTTTTTTCTGATTGCCGGGCAATTAACTTCCAGTGATTTTATCAAAATCCAACCGCCAACATCCCAGCAGCAATCGGCTCTGCAGGAACATGATGCTGTTTTGCTGGTGTCTTCCAGAGGGCAATTGGCCTTTAATGATATGTTGCTGGAAGCCGATGCCTTAACGGATTTGTTAAAACAGGCAATATCGGAAACGAATAATGCCCAATCATTCAAACTACTGATTAAAACGGATGCATCTGTCCCTGCTAACAAGTTAACTGAGTTACTGAAAAGAGTTCGTGCCGCCGGAATACTGCGGGTGTCACTGGCAACGCAGACCCAAAGCAATAAACATGATTAAATTTCGATACTGGGTATTGGCAATTTTGAGCGCCATATCAATTCATGTCTTTGCGTTTGGTATGTATACGCTCAAACACCAGCCCCGGCTTCAACCTGTTGCCCCCATAAAGGAAGCTGGGATTGAGATTGATATCAGCATGCTGGATGCCACCACCATGGAGAAACAACAGGCTACTGCCACCTCAGAACCATTGACCAACATTGAAGAAGAATCCGCAATCACTGAGGTTCAGGAACGCAATGATACGCCAGTGCAAGTTGAGGAAAAAATCAGCAAAACTGAAGCGGTAAAACCCTTGCAGCAAACGGAGATAAAAAAGGCCGTTAATAGCGCGCCACTTTCCGATAACGCTGAACCTGAACCTGATAGCTCAGAGGTGCTTGCTGCCACATCTGCTCCGGCAGAGAAACCAACAGCAAATTCTGAAAAGCAATTGGAAAAAACGCAAATTGCCGAGCAAGGTGAGTCAGCTGAGAGCAGTTCAATCTCCAGTCAAACTGTTTCAGCTTTGCAACAGGCAGCTCAACAGACCTATTTCAATTTACTCGCCAGAACGCTGGCAGAGCAAAAGCGTTATCCAAGCATTTCCAGACGCCGTGGAGAGCAGGGTGTGGTGCAGTTATTTTTTGTCGTCAACCGTGATGGCAAAATCAAAGCCTCACGTATTGATGCCAGCTCTGGATATCAGCGCCTGGATCAGGCAGTGGTGGAAATGCTGGAAAAGGCACAACCATTACCGGCTTTTCCTGCTGAGATGTCACAGCAGCAATTGGAAGTAAAAGTGCCTATTGCATTTGAATTAAGCAGTTGACGTTCATCAGAGTCAGGCACCATCATAGTATTAAAATCCACGTAACAATGCAGTATCAGGAGCACAGCAGATGAATAATCTGGATTGGCATCAAATTCACGCTGCGGTATGGCGTGCCCATACGCAGAAGCTCAAAGCGATTACCCGGCTTGACTCAATTCGGTTGGATCAACTCATCGGCATTGAGGAACAAAAACAGCAGCTGGTTGAAAATACCCGTCGATTTGTTAACGGTGAAAGCAGTAATCACGCTTTGTTATGGGGTGCCAGAGGTACCGGTAAATCTTCACTTATCAAAGCATTATTAAACGAGTTTGCTGGTGAGGGATTACGTATGTTGCAGATCGATAAGGCAGAGCTTGGCTGGTTGCCGGAAATCCTTGATGATCTGGAAGATCGGCCATTCCGTTTTGTGATCTTCTGCGATGATTTGTCCTTCGAACCAGGTGATGAAGGATTTAAGCCTCTTAAAAGTCTGTTGGAAGGTGGCCTGGAGTTACCTCCGGAACATGTCAGAATTTATGCTACTTCAAACCGACGGCATCTGATGCCGGAACAACAAGCCGAAAATCAGGCCAGCCGGGTGGTGGATGGTGAGGTTCACTACACTGATAGTCTGGAAGATAAGTTAGCCCTGTCAGATCGGTTTGGCTTGTGGTTATCATTCTATCCACCGAGTTGGGAGACCTATCTGGCGATGGTGGATATTCTGTTTGAAAATGTAGATGTGAATCAGGCAATGCTCCATGAGCAGGCTAAGCAATTTGCCATGCGACGAGCCAGCCATAGTGGCCGCACAGCAGTACAGTTTTATCGCCAGTTTCTGAGTTGAAACGGAGCAGCTGATTTTTTATCGTCACAACAGTGGCATATTTACACAAATCAACAGTCTTAGCTGCTTTGTTGGTGGCTGATATCCAGCATCACATTATGGCCATTTTCGTTGGCAATATTCTGATAATACCAGCCGAGTTTTTCGGTTAACTGTGCGGTAAGTTGCAGACCGAGACCAAATCCCAGTTCCGTTGGAGCCACATCCATATCAGCGTCAAACTGACGATTGACGATACTGATCCGTGGACCTTGCTGGCTGATAATGACCTGACCTTCCCAGGTATGCTGAAAGGCATTGCGGATCAGGTTACCCAAGACAATTCTTGCCGCCACGGCACTTAGCGAACATTGATATGGGTGGGTTTCCACAATAAGTTCAACCGTTTTATTACGCAGCAGATAACGCATCTCTTCAGTGATTTCCAGCAGCAACTTATCAATTTCAACCACTGATTCTGGCAGTTTTTCATTATCCTCACGGCTTAACCAGAGTAATGTTTCAGTGAGATGCTGCATGGTAATACTGGCACGATCAATCCGATCGGCAATATCCCGCTGCATCGGATTCAATGTGGACGAATTCTGCTGTAATACTTTGTACTGCAATTCAATATTGTTGCGGATAACACTGATAGGCGTTCGTAATTCATGGCTGGTATAACGCAGGAATCGATGTTCTCGATCCAGGCTGCGTTGCACGGACGACAGACTGTTCTGGATCAGTTTCGCCATTTGATTCAGTTCAGGATACAGAAAGTCCGGGGCTGGTTGTGAGAGATTTTCAGGGGTTAATGATTGGGTCCAGGCATTCAGCCGTGACACAGGGGTTGAGATACTGCGCATTAACAGCCAGGTAATCAGCATTAGTGTCAGCGCGATTAAGGCACTGACACCTAATAATAACCGCATGCTGTCGGCCATATTCCGGCTCATCAAACTGGAAACATTCTCGCGGGAAAGGGTTCTGCTGATGTAGACCGATTCATTTGCCAGATCGACTTTGAGGGCGAAATACACCTTGTCCGGACGATTCAACCAGTGTGAATCATCCTGTTTAACTAATTCGCCACTGCGCTGCGGTGGTTCAGCTAATACCTGACGAATCTCTGGTGGTTGTGATTCCCAGCTCCCGGAAAGCTGGCTGCCTCTATAATTAACCAGTTCATCATCGGCAAGTGATTTGTTATTGGCGAGATAGGTCAGCGCGGCGTTTTCCATACCACCGGTCACAATATTGTCCATGCCGCGAATAAAAAAATGAGCACTTAACAGGGAATAACCAAGCACAATAGTGCCGCCAAACAATAGAAAGCTGACGGTCACCAGGCGTTTCAGGCTGATTTTACGTTTCATTATCATCCCTGATAGCAATGCCTACACCTGGAATAGTATGTAGTAATGCTGTTGCAAACTCACCATCAATCGTTTTACGTAAATGGTGCAGATGGACTTTCAGGCTGTCACTGTCAGGCACTTCCTCACCCCACACGGCAATTTCAAGCCGTTGACGGCTGACAACATTCGGTGACTCGCGTAATAACAATTCCAGAATTCGCCAGCCAGTCGGTGATAAGTGCAGATTGATATCGGCTCTGCTTAACTGACGTTGCTGTAGATTCATCTGCAAATCACCACAGCGAAGCAGCTGCGTTTGTCCGCTCCTTCTGCGTGATAATGCCTGGATCCGCATCACCAGTTCTTTTAATTCAAACGGTTTCACCAGATAGTCATCCGTACCCGCAGTAAAACCTGCTTGTTTATCGGTCAGCTGATCGCGTGCAGTGAGCATTAATACGGGTATATCCGACCCTTCACTGCGCAAACGTTCACATACTGTCAAACCGTCAATACGTGGGAGGTTTAAATCCAGTAACAGCACATCGTAATAATTTTCCTCCAACAGGTTCAGACCAGCAGAGCCGTTACTGGCATGATCACAGCTGATGGCTTCCAGCTGCAGATAATCCATCACCGTTTGTGCCAGATCCAGATCATCTTCAATAAGTAACACACTAATCATCAGGCGGGTCCTTGTTCAGTTGCAGGCAATACGACTTTGCTGCCACGATGAAAATACTGCGCCACATCGTGTTGAATCATCAATAGCAAGGGGATTAATATCAATGTAATGACGGTGGCAAACATAATGCCGTAAGCCAAAGACACTGCAGCAGGAATCAAAAACTGTGCCTGTCTTGAGGTTTCTCCTAATAAAGGCATCAGACCGGCAAAAGTCGTGAAGGAAGTCAGTAATACCGCCCTCAGGCGATCACGGGCAGACATCAGGATAGCCTGACGTACATCGGTATATTCTTCCTTCAAATCATTAAATCGTGAGACCAGCAACAGACTATCGTTGACCACGACACCACTTAGCGCAATGATGCCGTTCAGTGACAGGATCCCCAAAGACAGATCATTCATCCAGTGACCCAGCAGTGCGCCAACAATACCAAAAGGGATGGCGGTCATGATTAATACCGGTTGAATATAGGATTTCAAAGGGATGGCCAGCAACATATAAATACCCAGCATGGCCAATAAAAACAGGTTAAGCATGGAAGATTGGGTTTCTTCCTGTTCAGCGGCTTCACCGGCAAAATAAATGGTTAATCCGGGATATTTGGCTTCCAGCTGTGGCACTACATCACGCCTGAGCTGGGCGACAAATTCAGTAACAGATAATTGATCCTTATCCACATCGGCCGACAGATAAATCGCTCGTTTGGCATCAATACGGGTAATGCTGTCACGGGTAAATCCATAGCTGATGTCGGCCACGCTGGACAACGGAATCACGGTTCCGTCATCCAGACGAACCCTGGATTTCAATACATCTGCCGGATTTTGCCGGTCAGCCTCCGGGTAACGGACTTTGACTTCAATTTCATCACTGTTGCGCTGATAACGTTGTACCACCTGACCAGCAAACCCTTGCAGGATTTGCCTCGCCAGTTCATCTGTACTGAGCCCCAGGGCCCGGCCTTGTTGATTCAGCTTAAGTTGTAATTGAGGCTGGCCGGGTTGCAGATTATCCTGCAAGCCGATAATACCCGGCATCGGTTCCAGTAACGAATAGAGCTCGGCCCCCGCCAGCGTCAGCACATCATCATCGTTGGATCGTAACTCAACTCGTAACGCATCATCTGCCTGACGGCCACTCTGAATTCGTAAACTGCGAACGGCTTCCGGCATACCCACACGTTTTTCCCATTCCCGGCGAAATTCGAATAAGTCATAAGGGGAATCGGAGGCTAATTCAACCGTCAAACCACCACTATGATCAGACTGCGAAAGCAGTTGCAGATTGGCTATTCCGCTTTTCGCTGAATCGGCATCATCTCGCAATGCTTTATCCGTTTCATAAGCTTTGCGCTCCATCATTATTAACGTTTCGTGGGTGCGGCCAAAACTGACATCTTTATGCATCGAGATATTTGCTCTGACCGTATCACCCGGAATCGCTGGGAAAAAGCTCATGCGGATAGTGCCATTAAAAGGCATTGAAAAGACGATAATAAATAACATCATAAATACCATCAGCAATCCGTAGCGAAACCGCAAAGCAAACTCGATAGCCGGTTGATAAATATGTTCGGCAAACCACTGTAAGCCACCATCAGCACCCTGCTGAATTTTGCGCCAACCAGTGGCAAATATGTTTTGAGAGGGTTTTTTATGGGTATTCAGATAAGCCAGATGGGCAGGAAGAATCAGCTTGGACTCAATCACGGACATGACTAACGCGATGGCCACGACCGCAGCAAACTGTGAATAAAGCTCACCCAGTCGTCCTTCAATCTGCGATAAGGCATAAAAGGCGACGACCGTGGTAAACACACCGAATAACGTCGGTACAGCTACCCGCATCGTACCTTTTATCGTGTTACGCAACGTGTCACCCTCACGGGATCGCACGCTATAAATACTTTCACCCACCACCACGGCATCATCGACGATGATGCCTAACGCCATTAGAAAGCCGAAGGTGGTAAACGAGTTGAGTGATAAACCGGCATAAGAATCGCCCATAAAAAACAGCGTGCCAAGAAACACAAAAGGCAGGCCCATGGCTACCCAGAAGGCCACCGTCAGATTTAAAAATACGGCGAGTAATATGAACACCAGCACAATACCGGTCAGGGCATTTTTAATCAGTAAATTTAACCGATCCATTATGCTGGTACTGCGGTCATACCAGGAGGCAAGCTGAACCTGTGCGGGAAGTTTGTTGCTGTTCTGCCATTGCTCAACGACTTCATAAGCATCGGCTACCGAGTCAGCGATATCATCCAGCCCTGTAGTCACAACCTGTACACCAATACTGTCTTTTGCCTGGAATCTGGACAAAATAGATGTTTCATCATCAAAACTATCGAGAATATAGGCCACATTGCCCAGTAAAAGCTGTTGGCCATCATCCCCGGTAATTACAGGGATTTTGGCAAAATCCTGTTTAAGATAAGCCTGTTCGGAGGCATTGAGTTGCAGATAGACATTTTCATTACGCAGAACAGCCGTCAGTGGCGTAGAAGAATTTGTATTGATGGCATTTTCAACGTCGCTTAATGACAGGCCATAGGATTGCAGTCGAGCATCGTCGATTTCAATCATCATCATCGGATCCAGCCAACCGGAAATGGTCACGCGGTTAATGTTGGATTTTGTCAGTAGATCCGCTTTCAATGACTCTGCAATTTGTTGCAGGCTGTGCCGATCAGTATCACCGTATAACTGTAACCAGATAGCATGTTCTTCCCGTTCTGCTTTACTGATAACAGGATTTTTGGCTTCTGCCGGAAAAGTGGATATGGCATCCACCTGAGCTTTCACATCACGCATCAACGTGTCGAGGTCATAGCCACTTTGCATTTCAACGGTCACGGTCACGCCACTGCGAGTTGACTCACTGGTCAGGGTCTTTATACCAATAATGCCTTCGAGTTGTTCTTCTATTTTGATCGCCAGACCTTCCTCTGACAGTTTTGCTGAGCCGCTGTCATAGGAGACTGAAATTGTCAGGCTGTCAGGCTCACTGCTGGGAAAGGCTTCTTTGCGTAAGTCACCCACGGTCATCAAGCCCATAATGATGACCAAAAACATCAACAGGTTAGCTGCGACCGGATTGGTAGCAAACCAGCCGATAATGCCACTGCGACCGATAATTTTACTCATAATCTACTGCCTCAATCGGCGCCACGGCCATGCCTTCAATATAGCTGCTGATGGGCTGCAGTAATATTTGATTTGCAGTTGCTTTCAAATTCTCAGGTGGATTGATATAGATAGAACGCTCATCACTAAACACTGGTGAGGTAGCAAATTTCGCCAGCTCCATATCTGCTGTGACATACCAGATCTCACCTCGTTGACTGAGGCTGGACGTTGGGACCTGCCAAAGCTCATCCATCTGACGACCACCCAGACTCACTTCGACAAATACACCAGGATAAAGCACGGGCTGTTGATCCAGTGGGTTTTCCACGCCAACAATCAATGAACGCTGACGAGTGGTTCCATCAAGATGTTGTTCCACGCGCAGGACTTTACCTTGCCAGCTTGCATCACCTTCTACAGCATGCAAATCGACAGGCCACTCTCCCGTCTTTAACATTTCGGGCTCCGGTAAGCTTTGCCACTCGCGATCTGACAGGGATACTTTCACTTCGACCCGGTCGGTGCTATATAACGAGGCGACTTGCGTGCCAGTTTGCAGATAACTGCCGGGCGAGACATCACGGGTGATCACCAATGCATCAAATGGTGCTCTGATAAGACTCTGTTGCAGATCTTTTTCAGCGCTGGCTAATAAGGCTTCAGCATTGGCCAGGCTGGCTTCAGCACTGGCCAATTGTGGAACGCGTAACACCAGATCAGAATCAGGATCGCCCTCAAGACCTGAAGCCAGCCATTCAGCCTGCGCTTGCAGACCTTGTCGTTCTTCCTGCAGGTAAAGCAGTCTGGCCTCAGCTACCTGCTGTTTTGCCGCTGCTACGGCGGCACGATAATCACTGTTTTCCAGACGTAACATCTCCTGGTCTTTTTTCAGACGGAATCCAGACTCAAACTGTGGTGATATTTGCTCAACCTGGCCCGCTACTTGTGCACTGAGATTAATACTGTAATGCGCCTCAGTTGAACCAAAAGCGCTGATACGTGATTGATAGCGACCAGGTGTGACTGTTTTGACTGAAACCTCAGGTCTTATCTCTGGCACTTCCCTTACTGGCAGTGGGCGGTTGGCATACCTATCGATCTGATATTGGGTGAAAAAGTATATGGCAACTAACGCACACAGAGCAGCTAAAAACACCAGCCATTGCAGTCGTTTTGTCATGCTTTAGCCTCCAGGCCCAATGCCAGTCCCAGAGAAATACGATTCAGTAATCGTTGATAAATCAGATCATCAAGCTGAGCCTGTAAATTATAGGTTTGTTGTTGCACGGTGAGCAGATCCAGGATAGTAAGCAGTCCACTACGATAATTCGCCTGATATTGACGAAGATTATTTTCGGCACTGGCCAGAGCCGTTTCGATATGCTGCTGTTGTTTTACCAGAGCCTGCTCCTGACTCAGTGCCTGTTCTATTTCTGTTACCGCATTGAGCAAGGTATCCCGGTATTGCTGGTAACTAATGGCTGTCTCCAGTTCACGTATTTCGGCTTCAGCACGCAATTGTCCACCTTGATATAACGGCGCAGTCAATTGGCCTAATAAGCTCCATACCGGCGCCGTAAATAAACTGGCCCGGGGAGAGCTGCCAACATCCTCTAAAACCGCCTGCAAACTCAGACTGGGCAACAAATCCTTATAAGCAACTTCCGTACGAGCACTGGATGCCTGGATAGCGGCATAAGCCGCGCGTAAATCCGGACGACGATTTAATGTCTGCTCTGGTAAATCGATAGCCGGGATGACCACGTCAGGATAATCTGCCGGAAGCGTAAATTCCGGATTGTTTACCTGTCCCACCAGCGTTTTCAGTTGAATGGTTTGCTGACGAAAACTTTCGGTTAAAGCTTCGATGTCGGCCGATGAGGAGGCAACAGCACTTCTCGCGCTATCCAGGTCTTCCAGTGTGCCGAGGCCCTGGCGATAGCGTTGTAATATAAAAAATTCAGTCTGTTGCAAACTGGCCTGACGCTGCTGTTCTATATCAAGCGCCCGTTGCTGGGCAATCAGCGTTAACCATACTTGCATCACTTCCGCTGCTAGCGTGTCACGGGCAGACTGATACAACAGGCTTTGTTCGGTAATATCCAGATCTGCCGCGCGTTCATTGTCAGCGAGTTTTCCCCATAAATCAGCCTGCCAGCTGACACTGAGATCAGCTCCGAAACGGGTATCACTGTCACTGCTGTTCTGCGCAGAGGCACCGGCACTGATAAAAGGACGTTTTTCGCCAGATGCCTGAATCCGCTGTGATTGCCGAATTTGCAGGGTTAATAGCATTTGTTGCAAGTCAGGGTTGGATTGCATCGCAATCTTCAGCAACTCGTCAAACATATCACTATCAACCAAATCGTTCAGATAAGCGACGTGAGTCTGTTGCGATAAATTTTGCCATTCATTAACCCGTTGCTGTTCTACTGAGATTAATTCAACGTAGTCAGGTTGTTCTGGCGTAATACTGCATGCTGACAGCATCAGCAATGGCAGATAAGCCAGCTTTTTTAGATATCGATCCGGGTTGATATTGCTCACCTGATATCGTGCTCCCTATAAGTTGGGTGTCAATGTGACAGCCAATTTAGAGGCTGGAGGGTTAATGCCGGGTTAACAATCAGTCTTATTTTGAGGATGCTCCTGACAACTATGCAGAATCAGGGTTTTTAATGTCAGACCTGCAATGGCGCAGCCAGACATTACGGTAATCATTGGCCAGAGGCTGCCATCGCCCAGAGAGCTGACCAGTAAACCACTGGCGGCACCTGATAAGAATCCAAATGAACCCAGTACGGCGGTAGCGGTTGCACTGCTGCGTGGAAAGAATTCAACCGTACTGGCAATGGCATTGGACACAATAAGGGCTTGTGAACCGATAAATATCATGATGCCAATAACGATAATGGCTAATGCCGGAGCAGGACTGATCAGGATATATAGCAGCATTGTTAAACCTGTGATGACCTGCAGGATTTGTCCCAGTTTTAACAGGCAGGGTGGGTCGTAAAAATGCAGCAGTCTGACATTGATGCGATTGACAACAATCATCATTAGTACATTAACGGCAAACAATAGAGGATAGACCGAAGCGGAAACGCCAAAATAAATCATATACACCGAGGGGGAGGCGGTAATAAAGCTGAACAAACCGCCATAGGTAAAACTCTGTGCGGCCAGATAAGCCAGGGCTTTACGATGTGAGAGCACTTCAATATAACGCTTTAGCGCTGACGTAGTCTGAATGGCTTTTACGCGAGTTTCAGGTAACAAGCGATAAAGCAGCAGGCCGATTAACAAAGCATAGACAAACAGCACAATAAAAATTGAATGCCAGCCAGCCAGGTGTAAACAAACCATGCCGATTAACGGTGCAACAAGTGGGGCAATCATCATGATAATCGCCATATGTGACAGATATCGGGCACTGTCACGGCCACTGCTGATATCACGAATCACGGCAGAAGAATTGACAATTGCCATGCCGCCACCGATAGCCTGCACCACTCGCCATATCCATAAGCCAAGTAAGGTATGGCTGAGCACAATTCCCATGCTGGCAACACAAAACAGCGTGAGCCCAATAAAAATAACGCGACGCCGGCCAAAATGATCGGATAACGGCCCACCGGTCAATTGACCGACAGCAAAACCCGCCAGAAATAAACTCAGTGATAATTCAATATCATGAATGCTCACAGCAAACTCAGCAGCCATTAACGGCATTGCTGGCAGGTAGGCATCAATTGCCAGAGGAGCGATCGCGGTAAGACCGGCCAGTAACAGAATAAGCTGTGCCACATTGTGGGTGCTGATAGCGGGTTCTTTATCCATTTTGACGGTCAGTCAGCTTCCTTTCATTAAGCAAACAGAGTGTTACATTATTGAATTGTTAATATTATTTGTTTGGTGAATCACCCAATGCCGGGCTTATTTCCGGATCCTGCTTTGGCAACGATTGCGGTCTTAATTCACGCATATCAAAGCCGCTGGGCTGCTGAAAAACACGTAAGCCAAATTCGGGCAGAATAGCCAGCAAATGATCAAAAATATCCGACGCAATGCCTTCGTATTCAATCCAGTTGGTAGTATTGGTAAAACAGTAAATCTCCAGAGGCAGACCATTGGCTGTTGGCTCAAGTTGCCGGGACATCAGGGTATAGTTCTGATGAACCTTTGGATGATTTTTCAGATAATTGCTGACATAGGCGCGGAAGCTGCCAATATTGGTAATGCGACGGGTATTAACAGGCTCTTTACCCCACTCAGCTAATTGTTGATTCCATTCATCAATATCTTTTTGTTTCTGATGTAAATACTCATCCATCAGGCTGAACCGATGCAGCTTTTTCCGTTCATCGTCCGATAAAAAATGAATACTTTGCTGGTCAATCAAGATACTGCGTTTGATCCGACGCCCACCAGATTCCTGCATACCACGCCAGTTTTTAAACGGATCTGTCAGGAAACGTTTGGTCGGAATGACGCTGATGGTTTTATCCCAGTTCTGCACTTTCACCGTATGCAGGGCAATATCAATGACATCACCGTCCGCATTAAGCGGGGTCATTTCAATCCAGTCACCGACCCGGATCAAATCATTTGAACTGATTTGCACGCTGGCGACCAGCGAGAGAAGGGTATCCTGAAAGATCAGTAATAAGACCGCAGCCATCGCACCCAAACCGGACAACAGTATTAAGGGTGAACGATCAATCAGTGAGGCAATCATCAGGATTGCCGCAATCGCATAAATAGCGATTTTGAGTACCTGGATATACCCTTTGATGGGTTTCAAATGTGCATCAGGGCGTTTGTTATAAGCATCATTGATAATGGTCAATAAGCTTCCTATGCCCAACGCAATGGTAAGTACAATAAATGCCGAAGTGACATTCTGCACCACTGCTACAGCCACTTCCGAAATATTCGGAATGATGACGATCCCAGCTGACAGAATGATGGCCGGTACAATATTCGCCAACCGTCTGATAAAAGGGGAGTCAGCTAATGATGAATAACGGCCCAGCTGACTGGTTTTGAGAATACGGTAGACGCCGCGAACCAGAATACGTTTGACCACCCAGTTAGCGATCCAGGCGATTAATAATAATAAGCTCAGACCAATGATGGTGTAGAGGTGGGGATAGTTCTCCAGCCAGTCAGTTATCAGGTTGTAGCTTTCCACAGTCGTGCTCCGCAGCGTTGCATCAGAGGGCAGATTGTAGCATTCAAACGGCCATGAAATCTGGCTCTTAACGAGATGTTTTCATTGGGAAGTTTTCCGTAAAGTTTTGAAGGCTGGGTGATTTACTGTATATTGGCGGGTTTTCTAAATAAGCCCTAATTATCATCGTGAAGCTCAATCCACCCTAGCGTTTCTCCTTTTCTGGACCTGTTCAGGTCCTTGATGTTTAACACATCAATCCCCGCCAACAATGCGGTTGTGCTGGTCATAACCATCGTTAAATTAATGCATGTCGACATTAAAATGTCACTCAAGCTTGGCAATACTCTTTAATTTTGAATTTTTTGAACACAGGAACCGAATGAATGTTGCAAAACCTTAAACGAGACTGGTTTTCCAATATCCGTGCCGATTTAATTGCCGGTATTGTTGTTGCTTTGGCGCTTATCCCTGAAGCCATTGCCTTTTCTATCATTGCAGGTGTCGACCCGAAAGTGGGTCTCTATGCTTCATTTTGTATTGCTGTGATAATTTCCATCGTCGGCGGTCGCCCTGGCATGATCTCCGCAGCAACTGCGGCAATGGCTGTATTAATGGTGACCCTGGTCAAGGAGCATGGTTTGGAATACCTGTTGGCGGCCACTTTGCTTACCGGGGTTATCCAGATAGCGATGGGCTATTTAAAACTGGGAAATTTAATGCGGTTTGTTTCGCGCTCAGTGGTGACAGGCTTTGTAAACGCCCTCGCTATTTTGATTTTTATGGCGCAATTGCCTGAACTGACCAATGTCACCTGGCATGTTTATGCCATGACTGCTGCGGGCCTGGGCATTATCTATCTCTTTCCCTATATTCCTACAATTGGTCGGTTATTGCCTTCTCCATTAGTGACGATTATTGTGCTGACCGTCGTTGCTGTTATGTTTAATATTGATATCCGTACGGTGGGTGATATGGGCGATTTACCGGATACCCTGCCCATTTTTCTATGGCCGGATGTGCCGTTAACTTTTGAAACGCTGGCGATTATTTTCCCCTATGCCATGGCGTTAGCCGTAGTTGGGTTGCTGGAGTCAATGATGACGGCAACCATTGTCGATGATTTAACCGATACAACCAGTGATAAAAACCGTGAATGTAAAGGTCAGGGTGTTGCTAATATCGGTTCAGGATTACTGGGTGGTATGGCCGGTTGTGCAATGATCGGCCAGTCGATTATCAATATTAAATCCGGAGGACGCGGACGGCTATCAACGATGACAGCAGGTTTGTTTTTGTTGTTTATGGTTCTGGTGCTGGATGATTTATTAGTACAGATACCGATGGCAGCATTGGTTGCCGTGATGATCATGGTATCAATCGGTACCTTTTCATGGACATCAATTCGTGATCTGAAAAAGCATCCGCTTTCCACCAATATTGTTATGGTAGTGACTGTAGCGGTTGTAGTGGTTACCCATAATCTGGCACTGGGTGTATTTGTTGGCGTATTGCTGGCGGCCTTGTTTTTTGCCAATAAAGTGGCGCACTTTATGGTGGTCAAAAGCGAACTCAGCGAGCAGGATACCAAGCGTCGTTATGAAGTCAGAGGCCAAATCTTTTTTGCCTCATCGGATAAATTTGTTGCGGCATTTGATTTCAAGGAAGCCCTGGAAACAGTAGAGATTGATTTGACCCATGCCCACTTCTGGGATATCACCGCTGTTTCAGCCCTGGACAAGGTGGTGATCAAGTTCCGTCGTGAAGGTACAGAAGTTGAACTGATTGGTATGAATGCAGCAACCGCCACGATTGTCGATCGTTTTGGGGTACATGGTAAGCCGGAGGAAGTCGAAAAAATACTTGCCGGTCACTAGGAATGCTCGCTAGGGCTTGTTGTTCTTTCATCTCCGACTCTGTTGTGAGCTGAAAAAGCGTCAATTTAGGCACGAGAAGCGCCTTTTGTGAGATACATCCATGTATCTCACCCCTTTGGGGCTTGCGCTCAAAAACGTTTATCTCCATGGATGGAGTGTATGCAAAAGCAATGTCTGGAACATTGCTTGTCCTGACGTTTTTGTAGTTATTCTAAATAAGCGACGAGCAACGCAGACCGGCGCGTCGGCATACCGTCCATTCGTGGACATAAGTGGCGCTTTTTCAGTCACACCCCGAAGGGCTGGGACTATTTTTGCACCCGCCTGCGTTGTATGAAATACATCCCTGTATTTCACCGCTGCGCAGCCAGCTAAGCTGTTCAAATGAGTTCCAGACTCATTTGTCAAACACTTATGCAGGAAGGTTACACGGCGTGCTTTTCGCCTTGTCGGACACAAAAATAGCCTCCAGCAGTGGGGATATGAAAGAACAACAAGCCCTAACCTTAAGTAGGAGAGAAAAATGCCAAAAATAATAGCTTGTATCGATGGCTCAATAACCTCAACGGCAGTTTGTAAGGCGGCCGCCTGGGTCAGTCAGCGTTTAAATGCGTCATTGGATTTATTGCATGTCCTTGATAAAACTGAATATCCCAAACCGGAAAACAGCAAAAATCTGTCAGGAAATATCGGATTAGGCAGTCGTGAACACTTGTTGGAAGAGTTAATTGAGCTTGATGAAAAACGCAGTCGTCTTGCTTTGGAGCACGGCAAAAATATTTTACAGGATGCCAGAGCATTAGCGCAGCAGCATGGCGCCGTTGAAGTCACGACACATCAACGTCATGGCGGTTTAATGGAAACATTAAGTGACTTGCAGGATGACACCCGTGTCTTGGTATTGGGTCGTCAGGGCCAGGCTCATGAAAATGAAACTCACAGCCTGGGCAGCCATCTGGAAAATGTGATTCGAGCTCTGAATAAACCAATATTAATTACCCTGCCGGATTTTACTGCACCAAAAGATTTTATGATTGCTTTTGACGGCAGTGCCACGTCGAGCAAAGTGTTGGAAAAAGTAGCTGAATCAGATTTATTAAAAGGATTGCCCTGTCATATTGTCATGGTGGCTGAGGACGATACTAATCATCAGTCTCAGTTAAACTCGGCGAAGCAAGGCCTTATCGATGCAGGCTTTGAAGTCACCACGGCTTTATTGCAAGGTACAGTGCAGCCGGCGCTTCACCAGTATCAACGTGAAAACGACATTGATTTGATGGTGATGGGGGCGTATGGCCATTCACGTATCCGCCAGTTTTTAGTGGGGAGTAATACTGCCAAAATGGTTCGAATGAGTGACATTCCTTTACTGCTGCTGCGTTAATCAGGAACAACTGCATGAATCAAATGAACATTGTGCAGCTGGAAAATTACCGGCAAAAGTTATTGCAGCAGAAACTGGCGTTATTAACCGGAGATGAGGCAGAGCTAACTTCGGCCGTCGAGTTAAAAGCCGGACAATTAGATAATTTGTCATTTCAACGACAAATTAAGATGCAGGAAACCATCAAACACAAACAAGCTCAGTTGCAAGCCATTGATGGTGCACTTCATCGTATTGATAATGATAAATTCGGCTTTTGTTATGTCTGTAATCAGGCGATCACTGAAGCACGCTTGAATTTTGATCTGACAGTCACTCGATGTCTGCAATGTTCGGATAAAATCTTCGACTAATGTTCTGATTTTTAACCGTTATTAGCCTACAATTTCAGTAACTGGCCCTGAACTGGAGAATTTCTTTGGGCAACACAATCAAAGATCAGCATCATCCAGCGATTATGATTGAAGGAATTCAGCCTTTCGGTTGTTTAATTCGATTTGATGGTGACCTGCTTGAAATTTTACAAGTCAGCGAAAATTTGCAGCAAATACTGGGTGTTTCCATTGAAGCGGCACTTGCATCGTCGCCAAGAGATATTCTGGGTGGCAAATTACAACAGCGATTACAGCAAACGCTTGCTAAAAATTCCCGTTTATCTGCAGCACTCATCATCAACCGCCAGGTAAGCGGTTCCTATCAGCGTTTTTACGTGGTGGCTTATCGCAGTGATGATTCTATTGTGGTGGAGTTTGAATCACTCTCACGTTCCGGCGAACAACGTTTAATGCCCATTGTGAATGAGTGGCTGACCCGTCTGGCACAGGTTCAGGAAATAGGTCAATTGCAACAAATGCTGGTGCAGAGTGTGCAGGCGGTGACCGGCTATGATCGCGTATTGCTTTGTCAGTTTGATACGCACTGGCAGCGGACGGCTATTGCAGAAGAATGTCGGGATCCCGATAAAAGCTTAATGAACTTCCGGTTTCCTGCCAGCGATATCCCGTTGGAAGTCAGAGCACGTTATACCGTTAACCCAATGCGCAGCATTGCCGATGTCGATGCAGAGATAGTCGGCCTGATACCTGCTTCAAATGAAATTGATCTTCCGGTGGTGGATTTGACACCGGGAATTCTGAGAGCTTTGTCGGCTTATCATCAGCAGTATTTACGCAGTATTAATGTTAAGGCTTCCTTATCCATAGCGATTGCCGGTGAGCAGCAGCTTTGGGGGATCCTGACCTGCCATGATTTCACTCCCAGTGAAATATCGCCGGCTGAACGGGATGCGGCATTTAATTTGGTGCAAATGGCAAGTCAACGTATGTTTTTGCTGCAAGCGCGGCAGCAAGCAATGTTTTTGAAAAATGTCTTAAACAGTCGTGAACTGCTATCGGCTGAACGCGACAAAGTAATTCAGCCGACAACCTTACTCGATAAATATGGCAAGGACTGGATGCAATTGTTTAATTGCACGGGCATTGCTCTGTTATATCGTAATCAGGTGAGGTGTGTTGGTGAAACCCTGGATGATTATGAGTTGGACATTGTTGGCAAGTGGCTTACAGAGCATGTCGGACAGAAAATGTGTTGGGCATGTGATCAACTGTCAAAGAGTCCCTTGAATAATTTGGTCAACGTTCGCAATCGGGCAGGATTGCTGGCCGTTCCCTTACCGATTGAGCAAAATCAATCCGGATGGTTTTTGTTGTTCCGCCGGGCCCAAAAAGCACAACATAACTGGGTCGGTAAAAAACAGATAATCGAAGCAGAAACCCCAAATCCACTTAAACGTATTGAAGAACGCGGTCATGAGATTTGGATGGAAACCATAGAGGATGAGGCTAATCGCTGGTCTGTGAATGAACAGCATGCAGCACAGGATCTGGCTGAGGATTTGGCTGTTGCGATTACCGTGCATCAAGTCAACCGGCTGAACACCCAGTTACAGCTTGCCAACAAACAGCTTAAAGAAATTGCCCATACCGATACCCTGACCAAAACCTGGAACCGTTATCGAATGGAGTTAGCCATTGATGCAGAACTCGCTGCTGCCGAGCGTTATGGTCATCCTTGCTCGGTGTTACTGTTTGATATTGATCGTTTCAAATCAGTCAATGACAACTATGGGCATGATGCCGGGGATCAGGTGTTAACCAGGCTTGCGGAAGAGGTCCAATCCAAACTGCGTACCAGTGACTATTTAGGCCGCTGGGGCGGTGAGGAATTTATTGTTCTGGCATCGCATAATGCTCTGGATGAAGCCATGGCTCTGGCAGAACGTTTACGTAAACATATTGAAAGCGTTCAGTTCGATACCGCTGGAATAATTACTGTCAGCATAGGCGTAGCTCAAGCAATACCGGGCAATGAAAGTCGCAAGCATTTGTTAGAAAGAGCTGATCAGGCGATGTATCGAGCCAAGCAATCTGGGCGTAATCGTGTTGAATCAGCAAGTGCCGAATTGTCTGGGTCTTGATTTTCATCCAAAATACGCGGTTTGTTGCGCATGCTGCCAAGTCTGCTTGGCCTATCTAATTTTATACTGAGTCACTATGTCCGAAAGCCTGTTACAGAAACAAGTCTCAAAACGCCGTACTTTTGCCATTATCAGTCACCCTGATGCCGGTAAAACCACCCTGACTGAAAAACTGTTGTTATTCGGCGGTGCCATTCAGATGGCGGGCAGTGTGAAATCACGTAAAACTGACAGACATGCCACTTCAGACTGGATGGAAATGGAAAAGGAACGGGGCATTTCGGTGACCTCTTCGGTGATGCAGTTTCCCTATAAAGACCGCATCGTTAATCTTCTCGATACACCAGGGCATGCTGATTTTTCGGAAGATACCTATCGCACACTGACTGCGGTGGACTCGGCATTGATGGTTATCGACAGTGCCAAAGGTGTAGAAGAACGTACCATTAAATTAATGGAGGTTTGCCGCTTACGCGATACGCCGATTCTGACATTTATCAACAAACTTGATCGGGAAGGCCGCGATCCGCTGGACTTACTCAGTGAAGTCGAAAATATCCTCAATATCCGCTGTGCCCCCATCACCTGGCCAATCGGTATGGGCAAAGGCTTTAAAGGTATTTTCCATCTTTATAATGACAATATTCGGTTGTTTGAAGCGCATGGCAAAGACGCAGATGCCGGCGAGGTGATTCAGGGGTTGGATAATCCACGTCTGGATGAATTATTTGGTTCTATGGCGGAAGAATTACGTGAAGAAATTGATCTGGTGCGTGGTGCCAGTGATCAATTTGATTTGGAAGCTTTTCTTAATGGACAAATGACCCCGGTGTTTTTTGGTTCAGCAATGAATAATTTCGGGGTTACTGAATTGATGGACGCCTATGTGGAATATGCGCCGGCGCCACAACCAAGGGAAACCAAAACCCGTGATGTTGTTGCGGATGAGGATAACTTCAGCGGATTTGTGTTTAAAATTCAAGCCAATATGGATCCTAAACACCGTGACCGCATTGCTTTTATGCGAGTTTGCAGTGGTCATTACACTAAAGGCATGAAATTACGTCAGACCCGGATAGGTAAAGATGTGACCATCGCCAATGCCGTCACCTTCATGGCTGCAGAACGTGAACAGGCGGAAGAAGCCTGGCCGGGCGATATACTCGGTTTGCACAATCACGGAACCATTCAGATCGGCGATACCTTTACTCAGGGTGAGGATCTTCAATTCACTGGGATACCGTACTTTGCGCCGGAACTGTTTCGCCGTGTCAGATTAAAAGATCCTCTGAAGAACAAGGCTTTATTGAAAGGTCTGCAACAATTGAGCGAAGAGGGTGCCACGCAGTTATTCCGTCCATTGGATAACAATGATCTAATTCTGGGGGCGGTCGGGGTATTGCAGTTTGATGTAGTTGTTCACCGTTTGAAAGGGGAGTATGGCGTCGAATGCGCCTACGAACCGGTTCAGGTGCATACCGCACGATGGGTGTATTGCGATGATGTGAAAAAGCTGGAGGAATTTAAGCGGAAAGCCTCAATGAATCTGGCTCTTGATGGTGCGGATAACCTGACCTATATTGCTCCAACAAGGGTCAATCTGGATCTCACAATAGAACGTTGGCCGGAAATTGATTTCCGTTCCACCCGTGAGCATCTCTAAAAGTCTTGCCATACAGCCGGCTTCTCAAGCAGAATGAAATTTCCATTCGTTGCCGGAGAAAGAGATGAAAGTCAGACTCATTACCAAAAACAAAGGTAAGCCGGTTATCGGGCTGACACCGACAGATTCACTGGATAAAGCTGTCCATTTGATGATGGAACATCGCATTGGTTCGTTAGTGGTAACGGAAAATGGCACGCTGGTGGGGATCCTTTCAGAACGTGATTTGCTCAATGTGTTACACAAGAAACACGCCATGTGGGAACCTAAAACAGCAGCGGATGCGATGACGCCAAATCCCTATACCTGTGATCCGGATAACACGCTGGAAGAAGTGATGAATATCATGGTTGACCATAATATCCGTCATTTGCCGGTAGTTTACAAAGGTCGGCTGGAGGGAATGTTATCCATTACGGATGTAGTGGAAGAACTGCTGAAAAAAGCAAAGTTTGAAAATAAGCTATTGAAAAACTATATCCAGAATTGGCCGGATGCCGACCACGAAGAGTGATTTTAACGCTGTGGATAAAAGATTAGGACTCGGGTAACTTAGCCATTCTTTCAACCTGTAGCCGGTTATCGTTGGCAAATTCCAACAGAAATTCAAAAAGCATCACGTCTTCTTCTTCAAGTTGCGCATCAATCACGACACATTTGGTGCCTTCCAGTGAAGCCAGTTTAACGTTTGGATGAAAAATGATTCTTCTTCCTGGACCATAGCTGGCGACTGCTCCACACAGTCTTTCTGCCCAGTCACTGGGGCGAAATTTACCGCCGTCCTCAGTGATGCCTTTAATGATCACTTTTTCCGTTGCAGTCATCGATTTTGGTGCTCTTGAATAAACAAAATGAATAATGGGTGTGCATTTTACTGTGTAACATCAGGCAAAGGCCAAACAAACTCTTTTCAGTGATTTAGGTCAGCGCGAAAAACCCGTATAATCGAGCGCTTTATTATTTGACGACAACGAGACGTTTTGTGGCCGACTACAAACACACTTTAAATCTTCCTGCGACTGACTTCCCGATGAAAGCGGGCCTACCCAATCGCGAACCTGTGATTTTAAAGCGTTGGCAGGAGCAAGATCTTTACCGGCAGTTACGGCAAACCAATCAGGGTAAACCGAAATTCATTCTGCACGATGGCCCTCCGTATGCCAATGGCGATATACATATCGGTCATGCCGTCAATAAAATTCTTAAAGATATTATTTTAAAGTCCAAAACCCTTAGTGGCTTTGATACACCTTATGTTCCCGGCTGGGATTGTCACGGTCTGCCGATTGAACTGAATGTTGAGAAAAAAGTTGGCAAACCGGGCGTTAAAGTCAGCCCGGCAGAATTTCGTCAGGCCTGTCGTGAATATGCGGCCAAACAGGTTGACGGTCAACGGGAAGATTTTAAACGACTGGGCGTATTGGCTGATTGGGATAATCCGTATCTGACCATGGATTTTCAGTTTGAGGCTGACATTATTCGCACACTGGGCGAAATCATTGAAAACGGTCATTTACACAAAGGTGTAAAACCGGTGCATTGGTGCGTGGATTGCGGCTCTGCATTAGCTGAAGCCGAAGTCGAATATGAAGATAAAACCTCACCGGCCATCGATGTACGTTTTCAATTTAATGATACCGTTGAGTTTGATATAGCCTGCCCGAACAACGGCAATGGTCCGGTGAATATTGCCATCTGGACCACCACACCATGGACTTTGCCAGCCAATCAGGCGGTGTGTCTGCATCCAGATTTAGAGTATGTCGTGGTGCAATGTGCTGCTGAGCGTTTGGTGTTAGCAGAAGCATTGTATGAAAAAGCATTGGAACGTTATCAGTTAACCGGTGAAGTGATTGCCCGCTGCAAGGGCGTTGCGCTTGAAGGTTTATTGCTGCAACACCCGTTTTATGATCGAAAAGTACCGGTTATTTTAGGTGATCATGTCACTACCGATGCTGGTACCGGCGCTGTGCATACGGCACCTGGTCATGGTCAGGATGACTATATTGTCGGGTTGAAATATAAACTGGAAGTGGATAATCCGGTGGGTGGCAATGGCGTGTTTTTACCAGACACCCCGATTTTTGCCGGTGAATCTGTGTTTAAAGCCAATCCGCAGGTTATTGAGGTATTAAAAGAAAAATCAGCTTTGTTATGTCATGTGGATATCCGTCATAGCTATCCACATTGTTGGCGCCATAAAACACCGATTATTTTCCGTGCGACGCCACAATGGTTTGTCAGTATGGAGCAGAACGGTTTACGTGATCAGGCAATGCAGGCGATTGCTGCAACCAAATGGATGCCGGACTGGGGCCAAAAACGTATTGAGAATATGGTGACAGGTCGTCCGGACTGGTGTATTTCCCGTCAACGGACCTGGGGTGTACCGATCCCGTTATTTGTGCATCAGCAGAGCGGGGAATTGCATCCGGATTCGAAAGCATTGATCGAAAAAGTCGCCCTGGCGGTTGAGCAAAACGGTATTGATGCCTGGTTTGATATGGATGCCAGCGATCTGATTGGTGCAGATGCAGAAAATTATTTCAAAGTCACTGATACGCTGGATGTCTGGTTTGATTCTGGTGTGTCGCATGCCTGCGTATTAACCCGCCGTGATGATTTGCATCGTCCTGCCGATCTCTATCTTGAAGGCAGCGATCAACACCGTGGCTGGTTCCAGTCTTCATTGTTGACATCAGTTGCCACCACTGGCAAAGCACCATACAAAACTGTGCTGACTCACGGTTTTACCGTGGACGCCGAAGGCAAGAAAATGTCTAAATCCAAGGGCAATACGGTTTCACCGCAAAAAGTGGTGAATAACCTGGGTGCCGATATTATTCGTCTTTGGGTGGCGGCGACTGATTACAGTGCTGAAATGACGGTGTCGGATGAAATCCTCAAACGCACAGCGGACTCATATCGCCGTATTCGTAATACCGCACGGTATTTATTATCGAACCTGAATGATTTTGATCCTGCCTCCAATCTGGTCGCAACTGAAAAGTTATTACCACTGGATCGCTGGGTACTGGATCGTGCCTATCATCTGCAGCTGGAAATCCTGGCAGCCTATGAAAGCTATCAGTTCCATCTGATTTATCAGAAAGTGCATAATTTCTGCGCCAATGAACTGGGCAGTGCCTATCTGGATATCACCAAGGATCGGCAGTACACCATGCCGGCAGACAGTCTGGGCCGTCGATCTTCTCAAACCGCGATGTTCCATATTCTGGAAGCGTTAACCCGTTGGATTGCGCCGGTTCTGAGTTTCACTGCCGATGAACTGTGGGAGTTTATTCCGGGCCAGCGTAACTCGTCAGTGCTACTGAATAACTGGTATTCAAATCTGGTGCCATTATCGTTGGATAGTGTTTTGTCGGTGGCGGATTGGCAGCAATTATTCGCTGTTCGTGATGCTGTTGCCAAAGAACTGGAAAATAAACGTAACCAGGGTGCAGTGAAAGGCGGTTTAACTGCCGATGTTAGTTTGTACGCTGAAGACAGTTTGCTGAACGTATTAAATAAAGTTGGCGATGAACTGAAATTTATCCTTATTACATCGTCAGCCAAGCGTTTTTCATTGGCAGATAAAACGGCGACAGCAATCGACACCGGATTAACTGGTTTGGCAGTGGATATTCATGCCTCGCCAAACGCCCGTTGCGAACGTTGTTGGCATCAAACTGATGATGTAGGTAGCCATGCAGATCATCCGGAATTGTGTGGCCGTTGCGTTGAAAACGTAGATGGCGATGGCGAAACCCGCCGTTTTGCCTGAGGCAGTTACTATGTTGAAGTGGTTATGGGTAAGTGTGTTGATCATTATATTGGATCAACTGACCAAGGTGGTCATGGCTAATTGGCTGGAGTTATACCAAACCGTTGCCGTGATGCCGTATTTCAATTTTACTTTGGCACACAATAGCGGTGCAGCATTCAGTTTTCTGGCAGGTGCCGGTGGCTGGCAGCGCTGGTTTTTTATCGGGCTGGCGGTGTCCGTTTCAATCGTATTAATTATTTGGCTGTCCCGTCTTAAGGCGCAGGCAAAAGTGGAAGCGATAGCGATTTCACTGATTATCGGTGGTGCAATTGGTAATGTGCTTGACCGGTTTTTCTATGGGTATGTAATTGATTTTATTGATATATATTTCGGTACCTATCATTGGCCGGCATTTAATGTTGCTGATGCAGCCATTTGTATCGGTGCTGTGTTGTTGATTTTGGATAGTTTCAGAAAACCAGCGGAGCAAAAATGAATCTATGTGATTTAGCGGTAGATAGCATTGCCGCGTTGCAGCCTTATGTACCCGGAAAGCCGATTGAAGAATTGCAGCGGCAATATGGTGTAAGAGATGTTATTAAATTGGCCTCAAATGAGAGTCCGATTGGCCCATCTCAGGCCGCACTGGCCGCAATTGCGCTGGCGACCCGCGATTTAACGCGTTATCCCGATGGGAATGGCTTTACATTGAAACAGGCTTTGGCCGAAAAATTTCAGCTGGATGCCGGGCAGATTACCTTGGGCAATGGTTCCAATGATGTATTAGAGTTGATTGCCCGTTGTTTTGTCTCACCTGTTGATGAAGTCATATTTTCTCAACACGCTTTCGCCGTTTATCCATTGGTGGCACAGGCGATAGGTGCTTCGCTGGTAGAAGTTCCAGCCAAGGATTTCGGCCATGATTTAACCGCAATGCAGCAAGCCATTACGCCTAAAACCAAACTGGTTTTTATTGCGAATCCTAATAATCCCACCGGCACGTATGTAGCAGCTAATGAAATTTATGGTTTTCTGCAGGCCATTCCAGACAATGTGATTGTGGTACTGGATGAAGCTTACGTTGAGTATGGCGACAATGAACAGAACAGCATTGACTGGTTGAAAGAATTTCCTAATTTAATTATTTGCCGTACCTTTTCCAAGGCTTATGGTCTGGCGGGTTTGCGGGTTGGTTTTGCTCTATCAAGTCCGGAGATTGCTGATTTATTAAATCGTCTGCGCCAGCCGTTTAATGTCAATCATCTGGCAATGAGTGCTGCGATTGCGGCGTTGGGCGATGAAGATTATCTGCAGCGAGCCAAACAGGTTAATGCCGAAGGCATGCAACAATATATTGAGGGTTTTAACAAGCTGGGACTAAGTTATATTCCCTCCAAGGCAAATTTTATCTGTGTGGATGTCGCCACCCATGCGGCTGACATTTATGAAAAACTGTTGCAACAGGGTGTCATTGTCAGACCTGTTGCAGGTTATGGTTTACCCACACATTTACGCATCAGTATTGGTCTTGAACATGAAAACCAGCGCTGCCTGGAAGCGCTGGAAAATAGTCTTGCAGAGGCCAAATGATTAAAAAACTGGCAATTATCGGGGTTGGACTGATTGGTGGTTCACTGGCTTTGGCATTAAAAAAAGCCGGGCTGGTTGAACAGGTAACCGGTTATTCACGATCGGCAGCAGCACGTGATGAAGCATTGGCATTGGGCATTATTGATAATGCAGCTGATTCATTGAAAGAGGCTGTCGCAGATGCGGATATGGTCTTTGTGGCTGTACCCATGGGCGCGATGCAAACGGTTTTTGAGCAAATGGCTCCTCATCTGAAGTCACAAGCGATTGTTACCGATGCGGGCAGTGCTAAACATCAGGTAGTTGAAGCCGCCCGTCGGGCTTTAGGTGATAAGTTTGACCGTTTTGTCCCGGGACATCCAATAGCGGGTACTGAGAAAAGTGGACCATCTGCAGCGTTTGCGGAGCTGTACCAACAACATCGCGTGGTATTAACCCCAGTTGCCGAAACGGACAAAAACGCGCTCGAGCAAGTACGTCAAATGTGGCAACAGGCCGGTGCCGACGTATTTGACATGGAAGTTGAACATCACGATGTGGTGTTGGCTGCGACCAGTCATTTGCCGCACGTTTTAGCCTTCAATCTGGTGGGTATGCTCTCCAAACGAGATGACTGTGATGAAGTATTACGTTACGCCGCAGGCGGTTTCCGTGATTTTTCCCGTATCGCTTCAAGTGATGCCGTTATGTGGCGGGATATCTGTCTGGGAAACCGTCACGCCATTTTAGAATTATTAGAACAATACCGACGTGGTCTGGATCAGATCGAACAGGCGATTCGGCAAGATGATGGTGATTATCTTATTGATATTTTTGCACGGGCCAAGCGGGCCAGAGATACCCGTTTTGCCGATCCAAGTCTAAAAGACAATAGTGAAGTGTAGTGGGAGTGATGAACAGCGTGAGCGGGCAACAGGATCGTAAATTTGTGGTACAGGCCGGTGGTCAGTTAACGGGCAGTTTTCGTGTGGCCGGAGATAAATCCATTTCACACCGTTCTATCATGCTGGGTTCATTGGCTGAGGGCGTCACCGAAATCAGCGGTTTTCTTGATGGTGAGGATGCGCTGGCTACACTGGCTGCTTTTCGAGCCATGGGAGTTAAGATAGAAGGCCCGGTCGACGGCAAAGTCACCGTGCATGGTGTCGGCATGCATGGATTGATGGCACCCGAAAATGACTTGTATGTGGGAAATTCCGGCACTTCGATCCGTTTATTAAGTGGTCTGCTGGCGGGGCAATCCTTTGACGTGATAATGAGTGGGGATAAATCCTTATCAGGCCGTCCGATGCGTCGGGTGACCGATCCATTGGCACTCATGGGAGCACAGATTGATACTACCGACGGCAAACCACCGCTGACGATTCATGGTGGTCATAAATTAGCGGCTATTAATTACGACTTGCCGATGGCCAGTGCTCAGGTGAAATCCTGTCTGTTATTAGCCGGTATGTATGCGGAAGGCACAACCTGTGTAACTGAACCTGCGCTGACACGAGATCATACTGAACGCATGCTACAGGGCATGGGATATCCAGTGAATGTTCAGGGTAATCGTATCAGTATTAAAGGTGGCGGCAAATTAACCGCCACTAGTATCGATGTACCAGGGGATATTTCTTCGGCTACTTTCTTTATGGTCGGTGCGGCAATTGCGCCGGGTTCAGATATCACTTTGCAACATGTGGGTGTTAACCCGACACGCATTGGTGTGATCAATATCCTGCGTGAAATGGGCGCCGATATCAGCCTGAGTAATGAAGCTGTCACCGGTGGCGAGCCGGTTGCCGATATTCGTGTTCGTTATGCACCATTGAAAGGCATTGACATTCCAGAAGATCAGGTGCCACTGGCAATTGATGAATTTCCGGCAATATTCATTGCCGCGGCCTGTGCGCAAGGTCGCACAGTCTTAACCGGCGCGGAAGAATTACGCGTCAAGGAAAGTGATCGAATTCAGGTGATGGCCGATGGTTTACAAGCACTGGGTATCGATGCACAGCCAACAACAGATGGGATGATTATCGAAGGTGGCGTGATAGGCAGTGGTGAAGTGGACAGTCACGGCGATCACCGCATTGCGATGTCATTTGCCATGGCCGCTTTACAAGCAGGTGGCGCTATTCAAATTAATGACTGTGCCAATGTGGCGACTTCTTTTCCCAACTTTGTCGAATTAGCAAATAACAGTGGTTTACAGATCGATGCTTTCGATGTCTGAGATACCGGTTTTGACGATAGATGGTCCAAGCGGTTCTGGTAAGGGTACTTTAGCGCAACGTATGGCAGAAAAGCTGGGTTGGCATTATCTGGATAGTGGAGCGATTTACCGTGTTCTTGCACAAGCCGCCCTGAAACATCATATTGACTTAGCCGATGAAACTGCGCTGGCAACACTGGCTGGACAGTTGGATGTAAAGTTTCTGTTAAAAGATGGTCAGCTGCAAGTTGTCCTGGAAGGTGATGATGTTTCACTGTTGATTCGTTCCGAGCAAGCCGGTAATGCCGCATCAAAAGTTGCCGCATTACCGGCGGTACGTGCAGCTTTATTGCAAAGACAACGCGATTTTCGCCAGGCCCCCGGATTGGTGACTGACGGTCGCGATATGGGGACCGTAGTGTTTCCTGACGCAACATTTAAAGTCTTTCTGACAGCCAGTGCGGAGGTTCGGGCGGAGAGACGATATAAGCAGTTGAAAGAGAAAGGAATTGATAGTAACCTTTCCGATCTCGTAGCTGAAATATCTGAACGTGATGATCGGGATATGCAACGTGAAGTAGCGCCGCTACGGCCTGCCGATGATGCCGTTATTCTGGATTCAACACAACTCGGAATAGAAGCAGTTTTAGAAAAAGTCAGTGCATTAACTGGCTGATTTATTAGGGTACTTAGTTGGGTGGTCCAGCTAGGTTTTTTTGTTAATTTCCTGCATTTGCAGGTCTAACGGGCGATTCTGTTATCTATACAGGGTCAAGGATATTTATAATGAGCGAAAGCTTTGCTGATCTCTTTGAAGAGAGTCTAAACGCAACCCCAATGCAACCAGGCAAAATTGTTACCGGTACGGTAGTCAATGTCGGTCCTGATGTTGTTATGGTTAACGCAGGTCTGAAATCTGAAGGCGCTATCCCAGTTGCCGAATTCATGAACGAAAAAGGTGAAATCACCGTTTCTGTTGGTGATTTGGTCGATGTTTCTCTGGAAACACTGGAAGATGGATTTGGTGCAACGCAGTTATCACGTGAAAAAGCCAAGGCGGCTGAAGCATGGATCAGACTGGAACACGCATTTGAAGCCAATGAAACGGTTATGGGGATCATTTCCGGAAAAGTCAAAGGTGGTTTCACTGTTGATCTGGAAAACATCCGTGCATTCCTGCCAGGTTCACTGGTTGATGTGCGTCCTATTCGCGATACTTCACACCTCGAAGGCAAAGAGCTTGAGTTCAAACTGATTAAGCTGGATCGCCCACGTAATAATATCGTCGTTTCTCGCCGTGCCATAATGGAAGCTGAGAACAGTGTTGAACGCGAAGCCCTTCTGGAAACATTGGAAGAAGGCAAAGTGGTTAAGGGTATCGTTAAGAACCTGACCGACTACGGCGCGTTTGTTGACCTTGGTGGTATTGATGGTCTGTTGCATATCACTGATATGGCTTGGAAACGTGTTAAACATCCTTCAGAAGTTGTTGCTATCGGTGACGAAATCGATGTACAGGTTCTGAAATTTGATAAAGAACGTGAACGTGTATCGCTGGGCCTGAAACAACTGGGCGACGATCCATGGAAAGATATTGCACGTCGTTATCCAAACAGCACCCGCATCCAGGGTAAAGTCACTAACATTGCCGACTACGGTTGTTTTGTTGAAATCGAAGATGGCGTTGAAGGTTTGGTTCACATGTCTGAAATGGACTGGACCAACAAAAACGTTCACCCTTCAAAACTGGTTACTTTAGGTGATGAAGTTGAAGTGATGGTTCTGGACATTGACGCTGAACGTCGTCGTATCTCACTGGGAATCAAACAGTGCCAGACAAACCCTTGGGAAGAGTTTTCCATGACTCATAACAAAGGTGATAAAGTCAGTGGTGCTATCAAATCCATCACTGATTTTGGTATCTTCATTGGCCTGGATGGTGGCATTGACGGCCTGATTCACTTGTCAGACATTTCCTGGGAAGAAGAAAACGAAGAATTGATTCGTGACTTCAAAAAAGGCGATGAAGTTGAAGCCGTGGTACTGGCTATTGATCCAGAACGTGAACGCATTTCATTGGGTATCAAACAATTGCAAGACGATCCGTTCTCTGCTTATTTGTCTGAACACCCACGTGGCACTGTTGTTACCGGTAAAGTCACTGCAGTTGATGCAAAAGGCGCAACAATTGAATTGGCTGAAGGTGTTGAAGGTTATGTTCGTGTTGCTGATATCTCACGTGAACGTATCGAAGATGCCAGCAAAGTGCTGAATATCGGTGATGAAGTCGAAGCTAAATTTACAGGAATGTCCCGTAAGGATCGCACGCTGACTCTATCTATCAAAGCGAAGGATGATCAAGAAGAATCCGAAGCAGTGAAAGAGTACAGCAATGTCAGTTCCGGCAATACCACTTTAGGTGATTTGCTGAAAGAACAAATGAATCAGAAAGATAGCTAATCTGATCATTAATAAGCATCCGGTCAAGCCGGATGCTTATTTTCTTGTTGTACAGCTGCCTTGATGTTTAAGGCATAACCCAAAGTCTACTGCCGGGAATCTAGGAAATTATGACCAAGTCTGATTTGATAGAAATACTATCCGAAAAACAATCTCTATTAAATTACCGAGACGTTGAACTAGCGGTAAAGTTAATTCTTGAACAGATGAGCGACTGTCTGTCACGTGGTGATCGTATTGAGATCAGAGGGTTTGGCAGTTTCACACTGCATCATCGTCCCCCCAGAGTGGGACGGAATCCAAAAAGTGGTGAATCCGTCAAGCTTGATGAAAAATATGTACCTCACTTCAAACCCGGAAAAGAATTACGCGATCGTGTAAATAATGCCGCTGGTTTTTAACAGAAATGAAAATTAGTCAGGAAGCCGTTACTGACGCTCTTGTAATAAAAAGTTATGGCGACGGCTTTCTACTGATTCAAGCTCCAAATCAACCGCAACAACGAATAACCCACAATTGCACACTGTCACCTGAGGGCGTATTTGATACGTTTGATCTGAAAACTTTGGCTGAGAAGCAAAGCAACACTCTCATTGAAAAAATAAAAGCCTTTAATGCTGACGTTATCATCATGGTGAATGACGAAGGTATAACTCCTCAAGTATTACAAATCACCACCAAATTGGCTGAGCATGGTATTTCACTGGAAACCATGTCACTTGGTGCTGCATGCCGTACCTACAATTTGCTCTTGAATGAAGGCAGAAAGCCGATAGTACTGGTTAGTTTTTAGTCCGGCTACCGGTTGATTTTGATCGGTGCCTCCAAGGTAACTTGAATCAAGATTTATAAACTGTGCGCAATGCCAGTTACGAAATATATCACTGTAATTGTCTTTGAGACTTACAGACAAAAACTTCGCAGACATTTCAGTACTTTTTCCAAATCAAATACCAGCCATTGTGGACAGCTTTTACAGACACAACCCAAATGGTTGGGAGTACTTTCCCGATCTCCTGCAGTGTTGGAAATCTTTCATATTAAAGTCACTCCCCAAGTTAAACAAAATTTCCAGTTGCAGTGGTGGTGTTTAGAAATAAACAGACTGCGGTGCGGGTGAACCTCTTACAGATGCAGATAACCAGATAAATACCCATATTAAACTTAAGGTTTAAATCCTTGTTTTTAGGTTACTTATTAGCGGATACTGAAATAGCTTAAATGCTAAAACTTGACCACGCTGAGTGAAGTCAGGAAAATTCTCCTAGTTTGAATATAGTTAAGCAGGAAAAGTCTTAGCGAAAGTAGCAAACTGTGGCAAAAGACTCAGCAAAACCAGCAAAATTGATCTGGATCACGGATTTGAAATCATCAACATAGTTGTTTTGCGGTAAAATTCATTGGGCTTGATTGTTAGGCAGTATGAAATTGGGTTCTGTTTCTGAAAATAATTAAAAGAAGCAGTGAAAGAGTTTTCATGAGAGAGAAGGTGTGATCGCTATGCAGGCGAAACAACAGTACAACTTTGAAGTGGTCAAATGGTTCGCCTACATGGCGGTTGTCTATTTGGTTGCTGGGACAGGCATGGGTGTATTTATTGCATCACAATTAGCCTGGCCGGATCTGAATTTTGATAATCCTTATATCAGCTTTGGTCGCTTGCGTCCGTTGCATACCAATACGGTAATCTTCGCCTTTGGTGGTTCAACCCTGATGGCGACAGCATTTTATGTGGTTCAACGTACCTCAGGCGTAAGACTTTGGAGTGATAAACTGGCTTGGTTCACCTTTTGGGGTTGGAACCTGATTATCCTCGGTGCAATTATCACACTGCCATTGGGTTTAACTCAGTCAAAAGAATATGCCGAGCTGGAATGGCCATTGGATATTCTGATCGCAGTGGTCTGGATCAGTTACATGTTCAATTTCATTATGACCTTATCCATCCGTAAGGTTTCACATATCTATGTTGCCAACTGGTTCTTCCTGGCAATGATGATCATGATCACTTACCTCCATGTGGTTAACAGCTTGTCGATTCCTGTGAGTATGTGGAAATCCTATTCTATTTTCTCAGGTGTTCAGGATGCGATGATTCAATGGTGGTGGGGCCATAACGCTGTTGGTTTCTTCCTGACGGCGGGCTTCCTTGGCATCATGTATTACTTTGTACCTAAACAGGCAAATCGCCCGGTTTACTCTTACCGTCTGTCCGTTATCCATTTCTGGGCATTGGTATTTGGTTACGTATGGTTAGGTGCTCACCATCTTCAATACACCGCGTTGCCTGACTGGACCGGTTCATTGGGTGCTGCAATTTCTCTTGCGATGATTATTCCTTCATGGGGCGGGGCATTAAACGGTATGTTCACGCTAAGCGGGGCCTGGGATAAATTGCGTACTGACTACATCTTGCGTTTTCTGATTGTTTCTTTGGCATTCTATGCAATGTCAACCTTCGAAGGTCCGGTTATGGCTTCGAAAACTGTAAACGCATTGTCACACTACACTGACTGGACTATTGGACACGTCCATTCGGGTGCATTAGGTTGGGTTGCAATGGTGTCTGTTGGTGCTCTGTACCATATGGTGGAACGTATGTGGGGAACTACCATGTATTCCGTCAAACTGGTTAATCTGCATTTCTGGATGGCAACCATTGGTACCGCTATATACATCACTGCAATGTGGGTATCCGGCATCATGCAAGGTTTGATGTGGCGTGCTTATGATGAATATGGCAACTTGGCTTATACCTTTGTCGAGTCGGTAGCTCAAATGCATCCTTATTACGCGATGCGTGCAATTGGTGGATTGATATTCTTCCTGGGTGCGGTCGTCATGCTGTTTAACGTAACAGTGACCATTCGCCGCGCGATTGCAAAACCGTCCGCCGAAATGGCAACTGCAGCGAATATTTGAGGGTATCAGCATGGCTAAAAAATCTAATAAACGCATTAGTTTTCAAGAGTGGGTTGAACAAAACGTTTGGGGACTGGTGCTGGCAACGGCCTTGGTTGTTTCAGTCGGTGGTATTGTAGAAATTGTGCCATTGTTTTATCTGCAAAATACATTTGAGGATGATGTTTATCCTGAATATGAAGAACTGCAAGGCGTCCGTCCTTATACTGCTTTGGAATTAGCTGGACGTGATGTCTATCAACGTGAAGGGTGTTACCTGTGTCATTCACAAATGGTGCGTCCATTCCGTGATGAAAAAGATCGTTATGGTCATTATTCGCTCGCAGTGGAATCAAAATATGATCACCCGTTCCAATGGGGGTCTAAACGTACAGGTCCCGATTTAGCACGTGTGGGGGGTAAATACTCCGATGCTTGGCACATTCAGCATTTACGGGATCCACGTTCTGTCGTACCTGAATCTGTTATGCCGCGTTACCCGTGGCTGGATAATGCCACCATTGACGGAGAAGGCATGATTAAACGCCTGAAAGCGATGAAGGTATTGGGTGTGCCATATAGCGATGAAGAAATCCTGGGTGCAGCTGAAGCGGTAGAGGGTAAAACAGAAATGGATGCTTTGGTGGCCTATCTGCAGGTATTAGGCACTATGATCAATTTCGAACCTGGTAGAGATTACCGTGAGTGATTTTCTATCCTACTTCAATACAAATTGGTCAGCAATGACCGTAAGCGATTGGGTTGGTACGATACTGACGGTCATAATTTTCTTACTGATGTTTGGTATGTATTTCTGGGTCTTACGTCCAAAAAACAAAGAAAAGCTTGAATCACATCGTGACTTGCCGCTGAGAGATGACGATATAAATTCGGAGAAAAATGATGGCTGATAACAATAAAAACCCAAATGAATGTCCAGATACTGGTCATGAATGGGATGGCATCAGAGAGTTAACTAATCCACCGCCACGCTGGTGGACAATAGCCCTGTATCTGAGTGGTTTATTAGTGCTGGTCTATTTTATTTTGTATCCATCTCTGCCATTGGTAACAGGAAATACCAAAGGTATTCTGGGATGGACCCAGATTAAAGAATACAAAGAAGATCTGGCAAAAATCGAAGAAAAACGTGCACCGTTTGAAGATCGTATCGCTGCACTGTCTGCTGAAGAGATTCTTGAAGATGATGAATTGTTGCGTTATGCGGTAGGTTCCAGCAAGGTGCTTTATGGCGATAACTGTGCTGCCTGCCATGGTGTTGGTGGCTATCCACAACCTGGTTCTGGTTATCCCATTCTTGCCGACGATGACTGGTTGTATGGTGGTACTGTGGACAAAATTATCGAAACACTGGCTAAAGGCCGTCAAGGCATGATGCCTGCACATGCTGAATTATTGACGGATGAAGAAGTTGATGGTTTGGTTGAGTTTGTTATAAACAGTTCTAATGGCGAAGCCACAGAAGCTGAGTGGAAGCTATATAACGAAAAAGGCTGTGTGGCTTGCCACGGTGCAGATGCCAAAGGTATCCAGCAGCTTGGTTCAGCGAATCTTGCGGACAAAGTTTGGCGTTTTTCGGGTGAGCCCGATGAAATTCGCCATACCATTCTTCATGGTGTGAATGATGCCAACGATCCGCAAACACGCGTAGCTGTTATGCCTGCCTGGAATGAAAAACTTGCCGTGCGTCTTGAGGCAGAAGAGTACGGTGATGATCCTGAAGAATATTACGAAGGTGATGAAACAGAACGTTTAACTGAAAACGAAATTAAAAAGCTGTCAATTTATGTACACCAGCTTGGTGGTGGCGAATAGTAAACGTAAACTGATTATTGCGTGTCGACAGATGCAAGGAGATTGATATGGGGTTAGATGCTGTAGCGATTGGTTCCATTATAAGTCTTGTATTGACGATAGTTGTCATTGGCGTCATTGCATACAAGGTAGTCAAAAATATGGAAGATAGTTCCAACGATAATTAAGTAAATGATAAACGCAAAAAAAGCCGATTATTTCGGCTTTTTTTGTAAATTAAAAACTAAATCAGTAAATGCTTATGTGCTCGAACGTGTTACAATTCCATCGGATAAGCTGTGAATGAGGTCCAAACTGTGTCGGAACAAGCGAAGTCAGCTGAGCTCAATATTAATGACATCTATGATGAGGTCTCTGACTGGCATGTTAACGCCGGCGGCACTAAAGTCGTAGCAAAACGTATGTCGGGCCGTTTCAGACGACTGAAATGGTTTGGCATGTCAGTGTGGTTAATCTTCTTTCTTGGTCCCTACCTCCGTTGGAATGGACAACAAGCTGTTCTTTTTGATATTCCCAATCGGCAGTTCAATTTTTTTGATATCACAATTTTTCCGCAAGATATCTGGATGTTGTCCCTTACCTTGTTGTTTTTTGCCATATTACTGGCTGCAGTCACCAGTATAGCCGGTCGCGTATTCTGTGGTTATTTCTGTTTTCAGACTGTCTGGACAGATGTTTTTACGTTTATCGAAACACGCATCGAAGGGGATACCCCTCAGAAGGCGATGAAATTTAAAAATGCGCCGGCCTCCATCAGCAAAATCTCACGTATTACTCTGAAGCACGGTCTTTGGTTGGCAATTGCCCTGTTAACAGGGGTATCGTTTGCTGCCTGGTTTACTGATGCTTACCAGCTCTGGCATGACTATTTCACTTTACAGGCTTCGTTGGTGGCTTGGATTGTATTAGGTATGTTTACCGTTGGTACCTATGTTTTTGCGGGTTTTATGCGAGAGCAGGTTTGTTTCTGGCTTTGTCCATACGCACGTTTACAGGGCGTAATGTATGACCAGGATACGGTGCTGCCAGCCTATGATGCCGAGCGTGGCGAGCCACGCGGTAAACTGAAAAAGGGGGCTGTTGATGCCACTAAAGGTAGCTGTATTGATTGCAAGGTGTGCGTGGCTGTGTGTCCGACCGGCATCGATATTCGTAAAGGCCAGCAAGAAGGCTGTATCACCTGTGGTATGTGTATTGACGCGTGTGACAGCATTATGGATAAGACCAATCAGCCTCGTGGATTGATTCGTTACGCATCCTATAAGGATTTACATCATAATGCTCAACCCGCTGCTTTATACAAGCGCCCAAGAGTTATCATTTACTCATTCATTTTAATGATGGCACTGTCGGGCGTCGGATATGGTTTTGCGACGCTTTCCACAACTGAATTTCAGGTGATTCATAACCGCCAGCCTGTCTTTGTCCAGCTTAGCGATGGGTCTATTCAAAACCGTTACACACTTAAAATGCTCAACAAGACGAATGAAAACATTGAGGTAGAATATGCCATCAGTGGTTTGGATGGAGCAACTTTGCATGGTATCGATCACAACGTTATTATCGAACCCGGTAAGGTTATTCCATTGCAGGCGCTAGTCAGAATTCCTGATGGAATGCTCAACAAAGATCTTGAGCATGTCACATTTATCGCGAATGTTGTTTCAAATCCGGATATTTCTGTGCAATACGAAAGTATTTTTATGGGGCCGAAATGATGGCTATTTCACAAGACAATAATCAGGCATTAAAAAACCCGTGGGTTTTAGGTTTTTTAGCATTTTTATGCACCTTTGTAACCGTCAATATTATCTTTATTTATCTGGCATTCAGTTCGCCGCCTAATCTGGTGGTTGATAACTATTACGAGCGTGGTAAGAAGTATGCCCAGCAAGAGTTGCAAATGGAGCAGGAAAAAAAACTGGGCTGGAGCGGCGTTATTATGGCTCCGCCCAAAAGTCGGGTAAATCAACGTCAGGCCTATGAAGTGTTTATTCAGGGCAAAAACTCAACGGCAGTACAGTTGGACTCCGTTACCCTGTTTGCTTATCGTCCATCCGATATGCGTGAAGATTTTTCAGTTGAGATGAACCCAATAGGACTGGGTCGCTATGGCACCGATGTTGAATTTGGTTTGCCGGGAAACTGGGACATCATCGTTGAAGCCAAACGTGGTGAAGATGAATTTTTAATCACTCGACGTATTTTTATCGATCCTTAAATTCGTTAGTAACTGGTAAGTTGAAACTCATTGTCTGAAGCTACTACGCAAGTTAAAGCCTGCGATTGTTTTCACTGCGGGCTTCCCGTCAGGAATTCCGGTGAATTTGTTGCACAAATTCAGTCAACCACGCATGAGTTCTGTTGCCATGGTTGCAGAATGGCCTGCCAGACGATCTATGCTGCAGGTTTACAAAGCTTCTATAGCAAAACTCCAGAGGGCGAACGACTCGCCCCACCCCCCGATACTGCAAATGATTTCCATGCCTACGATCTCGATGAAATTCAGGCTGATTATGTCGACACCGTTGATGAAAAACGCACGATAAATCTGTTAATTGATGGCATTCATTGTGCAGCCTGCGTCTGGTTAATTGAGCATGCTTTATATAAATTGCCAGGTGTATTGGCGGCGGATGTGAATCTGACAGCAAAACGTTGTCGCATCTGTTGGGATAATCGCAAAACGTCCTTATCCATTTTAATGCAGCATTTAGCTGAGCTTGGTTATGCCGCTGTTCCATTTGATCCGGAAACGGCAGAAGGGGCATTGGCTAAGCGACACCGTGGATTAATCTATCGTATGGCATTTGCCGGGTTTGCGATGATGAACCTGATGTGGGTTTCGATTGCCCTTTATTCCGGTGCTGCTGAGGATGAGTTTCGAGACTTGTTTCATTGGGTTGGTTTTTTGATTGCTACTCCAACCTTACTTTACTCGGGTTATCCTTTTTTCCGAAATTCAATCAGCGGATTACGCAGTCGTTATTTAACAATGGATTTACCGATTGCTATCGGTGCAACGGCCACTTATCTCTATTCTTCCTATATTACTTTTACTGGCTCAGTTGAAGGCGAAGTTTTCTTTGATACAGTCGTGAACTTTATATTTGTTATTCTGATTGGGCGTTATCTGGAAGCGCTTTCCAAACGCAATGCGTTATCAGCCACCCGTCGCATGCTCGAATTGCAGCCCAAACTGGCAACAGTCATTGAAGCAGGGATACAGAAAACAGTACCTATTCGTTCGGTTAAGGTCGGTGATTTGGTTTTAGTGCGGCCGGGTGAAAATATTCCAGTTGATGGCGTTGTGACAGATGGCGAGAGCGCCGTAGATGAATCGATGCTGACAGGGGAATCGCAACCTGTGCGCAAACAGGTAAACGATATGGTTGTCGCTGGAAGCATCAATAGTGAAGGTGCATTTGTGGTGAAAGCGCAGCAGGTATTACGCCATACTGCCTTAGCCAAAATAATCGCTTTGATGGATGAGGCACAAACTTCAAAAGCCCCCATTCAAACATTGGCAGACAAAATCGTGCCCTGGTTTGTCGTTATTACGCTGACGCTTGCAACGCTAACATTTGTATTCTGGGTTGGGAGTGATTTTGAAAAAGCCTTACTGGCCGCAGCCTCGGTTTTAGTGGTGACGTGTCCCTGTGCATTTGGTATGGCCACGCCAATGTCCATTGCTGTTGCCAGCGGAGTGGGGGCCAGCAATGGAATCCTGATCAAACAGGGTGTTGCATTGGAATCGTTATCCCGCGTAACACATTACGTGTTTGATAAAACCGGTACCTTGACTGAAGGACGACTTAAGCTGGTTGAACGAATTACCGCAGAAGGAATCTCCGAACAACAGTTACTGCAGATTGCGGCTTCGGCAGAGCAGCAATCCGAGCATGGTATTGCAAAAACGATTGTTTCAGCCGCTCAGCAATATGCCCTCCCGTTATTTGAGATATCTCAGTTTTATGCCTCTCCGGGAAGAGGCGTGGAAGCGCAGATTGAAGGCAATAAAATTATTGTTGGCACCGCGGATTGGATGCTTTCACATCAGGTTATTCTTAATAACGCCTGGCAGTTAAAAGTCGATCAGCTGGAGCAGCAAGGTATCAGTTGTGTGTTTGTCGCCAGCGAGAAAAAATTAATCGGCATATTAGGCCTGTTTGATACATTACGTGATGACGCCAAAGCCATGATTTCGGACATGTTAGCCAATGGTCTTAAAGTGACTGTGTTAAGCGGAGACCGACAGCAGGTAGTCAATTCAGTAACGGCCGACCTTGGAAATATTCAGCGCATGGCCGAGGTCTTGCCTGCTGATAAACGCCGGTTTATTCAACAATTACAACAACAGGGCGATTGTGTTGCCATGGTAGGGGATGGCATTAATGATTCGCCGGCATTGATTCAGGCTGATGTAGGCATTGCGCTGGCTTCCGGAACGGATGTATCTATTGAAAGTGCAGATATTGTTTTATCACACAATCAATTAAGTCAGGTGGCATTAGCGCGGCAATTGGCTGCCCGGACGTTACGCACTATTCGCCAGAATATTGTATTATCGATCAGCTATAACGTGATTATGGTTCCATTAGCAATGATGGCATTAGTCAGTCCTTTACTGGCAGCAATCACGATGCCGATAAGTTCGTTACTTGTCATTGGTAATGCTGCCAGGATTAGTCGAATATTTAAGAGGTAGGCTATGGAGGTCATATACGGACTTTTACCCGGGATGTTATTACTGGGTTTAGTGGGAGTTGTGGTTTTTTTCTGGGCCGTTCGCAGTGGTCAATATGATGATATGGAAGGCGCCGCTAATCGAGTTTTGATGGAAGATGATAATCATTCAGAAGAAACCGAAGTGGAATCAGACGTGGAAAATACAAATAATAATGAGCATAAATCTGATTAGATTATTATTCCATCCGCAACCCCGTTTATGCCAACTAACAATGGCTTGGCAGCAGAACGGTACTTTAATATGAATGGGAGTATCAACGGATCATTAGCTGTAGTTGGCCTGCATATAATTGTGCTTTTATCCAGGAAAAATCATCAGAAAAGCAATCTTTATGCAGCTTTTATATGCCCCGACTGAACAGTGCTATGCCTTGTGCAACAGGGACACTAGTTAAGATAGCGAGATGGACCTTTTCCAGTATCAACAGTATGTCCGTCTCAGTAGCAAAGTTTGACTTAGCAAATTACAAAATGGAATGTATCTCCGATTCAAATCGGATGCTTTTGAGTTTTCATACCAGCTCCATGAACGAGTGTGAATTATATGAACAGGGAAAATATGTTTAAGCATTGGAGCATCCGGACCATGCTGAATTTATGGGCTGTTATTACGCTATTAATGGTATTGGTGATTGCTGGAATTTCCATTTCTGTATTCAGTCATTACAGATGGTTGATGATCTTTAGCAGTTTAATGATTGTTTTAGGAATAACCTGGTTTGTACTCAGCATGAAAGCGCGTATCAACCAGCCTATGCAGCGATTACGAAGTGCAATGCATGCCTTGTCAGAACAAAAATTTGATACCCGAATGTCAATCAGTAATGGTCAGAGTGAATTTAATTTACTTGCCAATGACTTTAATGTCTTTGCTGCACAAACCCAGGAGTTGATTGCAAAGCTGGATGAAACCAAGCATTCGCTCGAAATCCGTGAAACAAGGCTTCGAGCCATTCTTAACGGCGTCCCTGAAGCGATTCTGGCTATCCAGGCGGATGGATCAATTAGCTCATGCAATCCTGCTGCTGAACGAATATTACAAGCGAGTGAAAACCAATTAGCTGGACAGAATATTCTGCAGTTCATTGCCCCATCCGAGCACATTAAATCACTCAACGATATTGCTGAATCACAAAAAATTAATCGTGAATTTGAAGGGCGAAACTGGTACGGGGAGACTTTTTCCATGTGGCTGTCACTTCGCCCTTTATCACAATTTGACGATGATATCTGGGTTTGCGTGATTTCAGACATCAGTTCATGGAAGCGAACCAAGTTGGCGTTGGTGCAGACTAGCAATGAATTAAACGCCATTCTGGAAAACGCCATGGTGGGTATTGCCTTTATTAAAAACCGTCATATTATTCGGGTGAATAATAAATTCGAACAACTGTTTTTGTTTCCACGCGAAGATATTGAAGGTCAAAGCACACTTTGTCTTCATCCAAGCGAGGAAGCATTTAAGCGTTTCGGAGATCAGGCTTATAACGCCCTGTCTGAAGCAGAAAATTTTGAAGCCCAGGTCGAGATGAAAAGGGCCAATGGTGAGAAATTCTGGTGTGCTGTCGCCGGGCAAGTCATTGATCCTGAAAACCCGTCAGAGGGATCTATCTGGCTATATGAAGATGTTACCAATCAACGGCAAAATGAAGAAAGACTGACACGTTTAGCCAGCAGCGATATTCTGACCGGGTTGCCAAATCGTGGCGTGTTTAAAGATCGTCTAGAGCATGCCATTCATAAAGCACAACGACAAAATGGTCGTTTGGCAGTATTTTTCCTGGATCTGGATCACTTTAAACATATTAATGATTCGCTAGGCCACAAGGCAGGAGATATTTTGCTTTGTGAGGTGGCGCGGCGAATTCGTTCCTGTGTTCGGGAGAGTGACACTGTAGCCAGGCTGGGTGGTGATGAATTTACCGTGATTCTGGAAGATATCAACTCAGCGCAATATGTCGGAAAGGTTGCTGAGAAAATTCTCAATACAACATCACTGCCCTATATGCTGGATAACATTGAAGTGAATATCAGTCCCAGTATTGGTATCAGTTTATATCCTGCGGATGGTCGTGATGTAGACATGCTGGTGAGAAATGCCGATGCGGCAATGTATTACGCCAAGAGTACAGGACGTAATAATTTTCAGTTTTATTCCTCAGAAATGAATGCACAGGCATCGCAGCGTCTGGCGATGGAAACCGCCCTGCGTCGTGCGGTTGAGTTGCAGGAGTTCTATTTGCAATTTCAACCGCAAATTGAACTTGAGACCGGTCGTGTTGCTGGTGCAGAGGTGTTATTACGCTGGCATACCGAACAATGGGGAGATGTGTCGCCCGCGATATTTGTGCCGGTGCTTGAAGATACGGGTTTGATCAGTACTGTGGGTGAATGGGTGTTAAAAAAAACCTGTGAAGCCTTCATGGCTAATTGTGATTATTTACCGGATGACTTCTTAATGGCTGTTAACCTTTCAGGGCGCCAGTTCAAAGGCAATCTGCTGGTTAACTTTATTCGTAATTTGCTGGAACAATCAGGTATGCCAGCAAAAAATCTGGAATTGGAAATCACCGAAAGCCTGTTAATGGAAAACACTGAGCAGGCTGTGCAAACCTTACGTGAATTAAGCTTGCTGGGTATCACGCTGGCAATTGATGACTTTGGTACGGGGTATTCTTCACTGTCTTATTTGAAGCAGTTTCCACTCAATGTGTTAAAAATTGATCGGACTTTTGTCCGTGATGTCACTGAAGACAGTGATGATGCGGCAATCGTTAATGCCATTTTGGCGATGTCTAACAGTCTCGCCTTGCAAGTTGTTGCGGAAGGGGTTGAAACGGCAGAGCAACTTGCATTTTTACGTAAGAGCCAGTGTAAACGTGCTCAGGGATTTTATTTCAGCAGGGCTATAAACTTAAACGAGCTGATGGAATATATAAAACAAAATGATCAAAAAGTCCGAGCTGTATAAGTCAGCACGGGCCTTTCTTCCGGATGCAGTCTGATGGTCAGTCCAAATGCAGGATAATGCCAGATTTCAGCTGCACTTTCTTCAGCTTCATCACTGATTTCATCGGGCTCACCAAAGCGATTACGAACCATCTCTGCATCTAGTCTCACGCTAGGGATATAGGTAATGGCGGTCGCCGGAGCAGACAATAAACGTTGTTTATCATCAAATGCCGGATCATAACGTCGTGCACCACTTGGCTGTAACTTCGCCGAAGCGGCCCGTGACGCCATGGATTTTAATTCATTGTCATCCAGCAATAGATTAACCACCACGCGAGCAGACAATCCCCCAAGATTGACGGATTCAAAAAAAGCTTCTGCAGTAATACGTTCGTTAACACTGATAAATAAAGCGACTTCCCCTGCTTCACGCCATAACTGCTGAATCTCGCCGTAGGAAGTGCTGCCTAAATGCACGCCCATTACTTCAATCTGTTCATCGGGCATAACCGTAATTTCCCACGGTTTTGGATCCGTCGGTTGCGGTGACGGAATCAGCATTAATGCAGCAATGCCAATGATGACTAAAGCTGTACCGAGTAAAAATTTGAGCAATATACGCATAAAAATCCGAAATTAATTAACGTGTAACCAAAAAGTGACCGGCCCGTCATTGGTCAGTGAAACCTGCATATCTGCACCAAACTGTCCCGACTCAACAGTCATTGAAAGATCTTGAGTCCGTGTCAACAGATAATCAAACAGTTTTTTGCCCTGTTCAGGGGGGGCTGCTGGGGTAAAGCTGGGGCGATTACCTTTGCGGGTATCCGCCGGCAAAGTAAATTGTGGTACCAGCAATAAATCGCCTTTTATATCCTGCAAGCTTAAATTCATCTTATCGTCAGCATCACTAAACACCCGATAGTTTACAATCCGCTGCAACAACCTGTCGGCGATAAGCGGGGTGTCAGCCTTCTCCACACCAACAAACACAAGTAAGCCTTGTTTAATTTGCGCGATGGTCTGGTTGTTGGCAATGGTGACATTTGCCTGGCTGACCCGTTGTAACAAAGCGATCATACAAATTGCATTGCTAGTTTATCGGTAGTTCGAACCAGCGCATCAATAATTGCTGGCTCACTTGCTGCATGACCGGCCAGGGGTAACACCTCAAAGCAGGCCTTTGGCCAACGCTGATAGACCTCCCAGGATTGCTGCATGGGACACACCATATCGTAACGGCCATGAATAATGGTTGCCGGGATATGGTTAATTTTTTTAATACTGTCGAGTAATGGACTCTCGGCCAAAAAACATTCATTCAAAGCATAATGCAATTGGATTCTGGCGTGTGCCAGCGGTCCCGGTGATGCCTCAGCTTCTGGTTGATAATGCTGATCGCGCATCATCACAATAGTCGCTTCCCAGCTTTGCAGGGTATTGGCGGCCATTATCTGTTGTTGTTCATTCTGGTGGGTTATTTGCTGATAAAAGTAAGTTAACGGCTTTTCCTGTTCGCTTTCAGGTACATCTTTAACCAGTGCATGCCACGCTTCAGCAAATATTCTTGATGCGCCTCCTGCAGCGTATACCCAGTTAATATCTTGCTGCCTGCCAAGAAAAGTGCCGCGTAACACCATTTTTGAGACATGCTGTGAATACTGTCGGGCATAAGCCAATGCCAACGTTGCTCCCCAGGAGCCGCCAAATAGCATCCACTTTTCAATATTCAGCAATTTACGAATAGCTTCCATATCCGCTATCAGATAATCAGTTGTATTATTTTCCAGCTCACCTGACGGCTGTGAACGTCCACAACCTCGCTGATCAAACAGAATGATGTGGTATCGCTCAGGATCAAAATAACAGCGATGCTGCGGGCGACATCCGGAGCCGGGACCTCCATGCAAAAAAATCACTGGGATCCCTTCAGGATTGCCGCACTGTTCAATATAAACTTGATGACGGCGTCCATCTGACATTTCTTCACAGGCTAATAACTGGCTGTGAAAAGGCTCGATATCAGGGTAAAGAGTACGCATAAACGGTTCCGTGTTAGTTTTCAGCAGGCAACTATATCATGTCAGATGATGGTAATTATTACCTTGATGGGCGAAAATATAACGTTTAACTGTTGGCACTGCTGGTCAGCAGTAATAAAGACATACAAGGCGAACACAACATGAACCTGCATGAGTATCAGGCAAAACAATTGTTTAACCGATATGGCATCGAGACACCCAAAGGACAGATGATATCCAGCTCTGATGAAGTAGCATCGGCCATAACGGCGATTGGTGGTCAACGTTGGGTGGTGAAGGCTCAGGTACACAGTGGGGGACGAGGTAAGGCCGGCGGTGTCAGAGTTGAAGACAGTCAATCAGCGGTAACTGACGCAGTAAATGCCATGCTGGGAAGTCAGCTGGTAACACATCAGACGACGGCCGAGGGGCTACCGGTTAATAAAGTCTGGATTGAGGCACCATCTTCAATTGAACGCGAACTCTATCTGGCTGTACTGGTGGACCGGGTGACACAGCGGGTAGTGTTTATGATTTCTGCCGAGGGTGGCATGGACATTGAAGAGGTAGCCGAGAAAACACCAGAGGCTATTCTGACGTTATATATCGAGCCGGTTGCTGGCTTGCAACCCTATCAATGTCGTCAAGCAGGTTTCTTTTTGCAGCTCACCGGTGCGGCGTTCAAACAACTGCAACAGCTGATGCAAAACCTGTATCAGCTGTTCTGTGAAAAAGATATCAGTCTGCTGGAAATCAACCCATTGGTGATAACCAATGCGGGTGATTTACTGGCACTGGACGCCAAAATCAACGTCGATGAAAATGCGTTATATCGCCATGCCGATTTGGCTGAATTATTTGATCCGACCCAGGAAAATCCTGCCGAAGTAATTGCCCGTGATTTCGGACTGAATTACATCGCTCTGGATGGCAATGTGGCGTGTATGGTAAATGGTGCTGGTCTGGCAATGGCCACCATGGATTTGATTCAGAAGCAGGGCGGAGAGCCGGCCAATTTTCTGGACGTTGGTGGCGGGACTACCGCGGATCGTGTTGCTGAAGCGTTTAAACTGATTTTATCAGACAAAAAAGTAAAATCCATCCTGGTCAATATTTTTGGTGGCATTGTGCGTTGTGATTTGATCGCACAAGGCATTATGCAAGCCGCTAAAGAAGTCGGTTTATCGTTACCGGTTGTGGTTCGGTTGGAAGGCACCAATGCCGATTTAGGGCGCACATTGCTGGAAAACAGTGGTATGAATCTGCGCGTAGCACAGGATTTAACTGAAGCAGCAGCTATGGCTGTCGCTGCGGCAGGGGAGTAATACAACGTGAGTATCTTGGTTAATAAAGACAGCAAAGTGATCTGTCAGGGATTTACCGGTAAACAGGGCACTTTTCATTCCGAGCAGGCCATTGCCTATGGCACCCAGTTTGTTGGCGGTGTAACGCCTGGTAAGGGCGGTCAATCACATTTGAATAAACCGGTCTTTAATACCGTGCATGAAGCGGTAACTGAAACAGGTGCTGATGCCAGTATGATTTATGTACCTGCAGCTTTTGCTGCCGATGCGATCCTCGAAGCGGCAGATGCCGGTATAAAGGTGATTGCCTGTATTACAGAAGGTATACCGGTACTGGATATGTTGCGGGTTAAACATGCATTGAAATCCTATGATGCCAGATTGATCGGACCAAATTGTCCGGGCCTTATCACGCCGGGTGAATGCAAAATCGGTATCATGCCGGGCAGCATTCATTTGCCGGGAAAAATCGGTATCGTCTCGCGTTCAGGAACACTGACCTATGAGGCGGTTTATCAAACCACGCAGAATGGATTAGGCCAAAGTACCTGTGTGGGAATAGGAGGCGATCCCATACATGGAATGAACTTCATTGATTGTCTGGAATTGTTTGAAGCTGATCCGCAAACCGAGGGTATTGTGATGGTCGGAGAAATCGGTGGTCAGGCTGAAGAAGATGCAGCGGAATATATCAAACAGTATGTCAGCAAACCGGTCGCAGCCTATATTGCCGGTTTAACCGCTCCTGCAGGCAAACGTATGGGGCATGCCGGGGCCATTATCAGTGGTGGTCAGGGTACCGCCAAGGCTAAATTAGCCGCATTGGAAGCCGCCGGTGTTGCCATTGCTGGATCCCCGGCAGAAATTGGTTCAACTATGCTGCAACTGATGGAAAGTTAATGGCCAATAATCAAATTCGGGTAGTGCTGGCACAAATCGATCCCATTGTTGGAGATGTGGCTGGCAATACCAGAAAGGTGATTGCTGCAACTCAGCAGGCGAGACAACAACATGCCGCTGAACTGGTGGTGTTTCCAGAATTATGTCTGACCGGCTATCCACCGGAAGATTTGTTATTAAGGCCTGGCCTGCTGAAGCGTGTTGATAAGTCACTAAAAACACTTTGTCAGCAAATAGACGATATCACGATTATTGTGGGTCACCCGTTAGGTGAAGTTGGTAAAGAGTTGTTTAATGTGGCTTCTGTCATCAGCAAACATCAGATTACCGCACAATACTTCAAACAAAAACTACCCAATTACGGGGTGTTTGATGAAAAGCGTTACTTCATCGAAGGCCATGAAGCCACCATCATTGAAATAAACCAGATTAAGATCGGTTTAACCATCTGCGAAGATATCTGGTTTGTCGAGCCAACGGCTCAGGCTGTGGATGCCGGGGCTGAAATCATTGTTAATTTGAATGCCTCTCCATTTAAGCAGGACAAAACGCTGTTGCGTGAGGCCGAAGTGTGCAAGCGGGCGCGGGAAAATAATGTCCCGATTTTATATGTGAACCAGATTGGTGGTCAGGATGAGCTGGTATTTGATGGCGCGTCATTTGCGGTCAATGCGTCAGGTGAAAAAAGCGTCCAGGCCATACAATTTGCAACAGCATTGGTGCCAATTAAGGTGCACAAAACCGGACAGGAAGTTCAACTGGAAGGACCACAACAACCATTGATGGGTGAGCTGGAAACGGTATATAACGCTTTAGTTTGTGGTTTGCGGGATTATGTGGAAAAAAATCACTTTCCGGGTGTAGTCATCGGTTTATCCGGTGGCATTGATTCAGCTTTAACCATGGCGTTGGCCGTTGATGCACTTGGTGCTGAACGTGTACAGGCAGTGATGATGCCTTCACGCTATACCTCGCAAATCAGCCTGGATGATGCAGCAGAAATGGCCGCTATCCTGAACGTTCAATATCGGATAATTGGTATTGAAAATTTGTTTCGATCATTTCTGCATGAGTTGGAAGATGTTTTTGCGGGCACACAGCCGGATGCCACCGAAGAAAATATACAGGCCCGTTGTCGCGGAGTATTGCTGATGGCGATATCTAACAAAACAGGTGCTATGGTGCTTTCTACCGGTAATAAAAGTGAAATGGCCGTTGGTTATTCCACCCTGTATGGTGATATGGCAGGCGGTTTCTCGCCACTGAAAGATGTATATAAAACCCTTGTTTATAAGCTGGCGCATTACCGAAATAGCCTGGCCCGGGCGATCCCTGAACGAATTATTACGCGCCCACCTTCGGCAGAGCTTTCAGCCGATCAGCTGGATCAGGACTCATTGCCTGCATATGAAGTATTGGATGACATCCTGGAAGCCTATGTAGCGAATGATGGCTGTTTTGAGGATCTGGTCGCATCCGGATTTAATGCAGAAACGGTTGCACAGGTCATTAAAATGGTAGATCGTAGTGAATATAAACGGCGTCAGGCTCCGCCGGGAATTCGCATTACCGGCAGAGCATTTGGCAGAGATCGTCGCTATCCGATAACATCAGGTTATACCGTAACGTCAACTATAGAGTAGGCAATCACATGAAAAAAATCGAAGCCATTATTAAACCGTTCAAACTGGATGATGTACGTGAAGCATTGTCTGATATCGGGGTCACCGGTATGACGGTTTCCGAAGTCAAAGGTTTTGGCAGACAAAAAGGTCATACAGAACTGTATCGTGGCGCGGAATATGTTGTGGACTTTCTACCGAAAGTAAAAATGGAAATCGTGCTGGCAGATGATCAGGTGGATGCGTGTATCGAAGCCATTACCAAAGCCGCACATACCGGTCGGATTGGCGATGGCAAAATTTTTGTTTCACCTCTGGAACGAGCCATTCGGATCCGTACAGGTGAAGATGGCGAAGCGGCTATCTAAATTCAGCCGGCCAATAAAACGACGCTGTTAATCAAACAGCGTCGTTCTGCGTACATCGGCTACCCCTGTATGACCAGGGTAGTTTCTTTCCAAAACGCGTAATGCGTCTTCAGACAAATCATCCAGTTCCAGAATTTTATAAGCCTTGGCCATGATCACTAATGCATCCGGCATTGCTGGAGTGCGCGGGTAGTTCTCAATGACATACTTGGCACGGTTAGCGGCCGCAAGATATGAAGCACGACGCATATAATAGTTGGCAACATGTAACTCATGTTGGGCTAAACGATTACGCAGATAAACAACGCGTTGAGCAGCATCATCACTGTAACGACTGGTTGGGAAACGATTTACCAGCGTTGTGAAATCACGCAGAGCCTGTAAGGCTGATCCGGGATCACGTTGTGTTTCATCGCGGGGAATATATTTTTCCAGAATACCCATATCGCGGTTGAAATTGATAAGCCCACGCAGGTACATGGCGTAATCAACGTTCTCGTTAAGCGGATAGACACGCATAAAACGATCCAATGTAGCGATAGCGGTTTCCGGCTCGTCTATTTTGTAATAGGCATAAGCCGAATCAAGTAATGCCTGTTGCGCATATTGACCAAATGGAAAACGCGCTTCCAGTTGTTCGTAGTATTCAATGGCTGTGCGGTAATCATTAATGTTTAAAGCCGCTTTGGCTTCGGCGTAAACCCGTTCTACGGTCCAGCTTTCTTCAGCAACTACAGGCTCTCTCCCTGAAAAGAAAGAACATGCAGTTAGTGTCAGCAACAGGAACAATGTCAGGATGTATTTCATCATTGGCTTCTATCTGTATCAAAACAAAAAATTACAGCCTGCGATTGTAGACTGTTTAACTTGGCAAAGCATCACCACGGACAGTTTATCTTTCAGTGTCACTAATGAAGGCTACTTTTTTTGTTCAACATTCCTCAGTAGTAACACTTGTCATGGAACATTGTACAATAGCTGCTGTTTATTCACCCTTAACTCTATAGGTTTGTAATGATTAGTCGTTTATTTATCGGTTTGGCCACTAGTTTATTAGTATTGCCAGTCGGTGCAACCACCTTTGAATTGCATGATGAGGAAACCCGTGTCATCGGACACAACCTCGTAGTTTACAGTCGACACGAAGATACTTTACTGGATATTGGTCGTAAATTTGATATGGGTTACACCGATATGGTTGCGGCGAATCCAAATCTGGATCCCTGGTTGCCAGGCGATAATCAACCGGTATTGATACCGAACAGATTCATTCTGCCTGATGCTCCCCAAAAAGGTGTCGTGATCAATATTCCGGAAATGCGATTATTTTATTTTCCGCCGAAACAGGCCAATCAAGCACAACAAGTCATCACTCACCCAATCGGTATTGGCCGTGAAGGCCGGGACACGCCTTTAGGTAAGCTATCTATTATTCAAAAGCGTGAAAATCCTTCATGGACACCACCAGAATCTGTACGTAGAGAACATGCGGCAGAGGGCGATATCCTGCCAGCAGTTGTACCTCCTGGCCCGGATAATCCTCTTGGCACACGCGCTATACGTTTATCCAATCCAAGCTATTTGATTCATGGTACTGCCAAACCATACGGGGTTGGTTTACGAGTCAGTAGCGGTTGTATTCGTTTGTATCCGGAAGATATTGAACATTTGTATAGCCTGGTCTCATTAAACACCCAAGTGAATATTATTCATCATCCTTATAAAGCTGCCCTGTCTAACGGCAAGCTATATCTGGAAGCGCATAAGCCGATTCCTGAAATGTATGATGGAGTGAGCGGTAATATGACCCCCATGGTGATGGCCGTATTGGATGCACAGGATTCCGTGTTATCAGAACAGGACTGGCCCTTTGCTGAAGAGATTGTCATGTCTACGCATGGTGTCGTTAAGCAGCTTAATCAGCAAGAAGAAAAGATTGTTGATAATGTCTGGTTTGTACATGGCGGTTTAAAGTTGGAAACCGGCGCGAAAATGCGCAAAGCATTACAGGAATTGAATATGCAGGACAAATTCTGGCCATTGAGAAATAAAGCGATTGATGAAGTAGTAGTAGGGCCGTTTGATAGTCTGCAAGCTGCGCGTGAAGCGGCGGATAGAATTTCTGCAGCAGCAGGTATTCCAGTTTGGCCTGCGCATCTGTCAGAAGAAATGTTCTGACAAAACAGCAAACGGCAGAATCAAAAAAGCCGGGATAAATCCCGGCTTTTTTGTTTTAGCTTTGAAAATAATTGTTTAGATTATTTGCTCATTGCTTTTTCAAACATACGGTCGATTTTTGCACAGCAAGCATCAACTTGTGCTTGTGCATCTTCAGCCGCTTTTTGAGCATTCATTGCAGCCAGTTCAGCGTCAGAAGCTGTACGTTGTGCAGTATCAGCAGTACTTTGCGCGTTGCGAGCTGCAACTAAAGCAGAATCAGCTGTTGATTGTGCAGATTCTACTGAACCTTTTAATGCTTCCATTTCAGCAGTATTTGCACATGCAGTCAGTAATGCCAAAGGCAGGATAACGGCGCTCAGTTTAGCTAATGATTTCATTTGTATCTCCTTAAAGTGTACTAGGGTTGGTAGCATTTCCATTTCGTTTGTAAATGCAGGCCTGTCAAAAGGCTAGCAGGAAATATTTCTGCTGTCTATTGCCACAAATTTAAACTGCGAATCGGTGGCGATAGTTGCTATAATTATGCTCTCTTTTTTTGGACTGGAATAGTATTTACTATTTCTGTCGCATTCTTTTTTTTGCTCTGGAAAAATTTGTTCTATGCATCCGATGCTGAATATAGCCGTACGTGCGGCTCGTCAGGCAGGTAGCCTGATTATGCGCTCTTTACAACATGTCGATCATTTAGAGGTTACCGCTAAGGGATTGAATGATTTTGTGACTGATGTTGACCGCCTGGCGGAACAGGAAATCATTAACACGATTAAAAAATCTTATCCGGATCATGCCATCATGGCAGAAGAGTCCGGTGAAACCGGACAAAATGATGTGGTCTGGATAATTGATCCATTGGATGGAACGACAAATTATCTGCATAGTTTTCCGCATTATTGTGTATCAATTGCTGTGATGGTCAAAGGTCGTATTGAACATGCGGTAGTGTTTGACCCGATGCGTGATGAATTATTTACGGCCAGTCGCGGTGAAGGCGCTCAATTAAATGACCGTCGCTTACGTGTCAGTAAACGTAAAGATCTCAATGGCGCGTTAATTGCCACCGGTTTTCCTTTCAAATATCCGCAACATTTAGATGCTTATATGCAGATGTTTTCCGCGGTTTTACCAAAAGTGGCGGATATTCGTCGCGCCGGTTCGGCAGCACTTGATTTAGCGTATGTCGCTGCTGGACGTGTCGATGGTTATTGGGAAATCGGCCTGGAAAACTGGGATGTGGCTGCAGGAAAATTGCTGGTTGAAGAAGCGGGTGGTTCGGTGACGAACTTTACCGGCGGTGACAAGGTTTTAGATAAAGGGCACGTTATTGTCGGCAACTTATCAATCCATGCTCATCTGCAAAAATGTATTGCCCCGTTTGTGATGGACAATCTGAAGTGATTGAGGTCCCCAACGGGACATTTTTTAACAGCGCATGCCAGACATGCCTTAATGAACTGATTTTATGAGTAATAATTCTAGAGATATAAACAAACTACGTAACATCGCCATCATCGCCCACGTCGATCATGGTAAAACGACCCTGGTTGATCAGCTGCTGCGTCAGTCCGGTACCTTCAGTGAACATGAAGAGTTACAGGAACGCGTAATGGACTCCAACGATCTGGAACGCGAGCGTGGTATTACCATTCTCTCCAAAAACACAGCCATCCGCTGGAATGACTACCGTATCAATATCGTTGATACACCTGGCCATGCTGATTTTGGCGGTGAAGTTGAACGCGTTCTGTCGATGGTCGATTCAGTCTTATTGCTGGTTGATTCATCAGAAGGACCTATGCCGCAAACGCGTTTTGTCACACAAAAAGCATTAGCTTTGGGTCTGAAGCCTATCGTGGTTATCAACAAGATTGATAAACCAAGTGCTCGTCCGGGCTGGGTCTTGGATCAAACGTTTGATCTGTTTGCCAATCTGGATGCCACTGACGAGCAGTTAGACTTTGATGTCATTTATGCATCAGGCCTGAATGGTTTTGCCGGTCTGGAAGATACCGTTCGTGACGGTGATATGACACCGTTATTTCAACTGGTTGTTGATAAGGTTAGTCCGCCAGCGGTTGATGCGGATGGCCCTTTCCGTATGCAGGTTACCTCGCTTGATTACAACAGCTATGTCGGTGTTATCGGTATCGGCCGCATTGAGCGTGGCAAAGTAAAAACCAATACCCCTGTTACAGTCGTTGACCCGGAAGGCAAAAAACGCAATGGTCGAGTGATGCAGGTCATGGGCTTTATGGGGTTACGTCGCGAAGAAGTTGAAGAAGCACATGCTGGCGACATTATTGCGTTTACTGGTCTGGACCCGCTAAATATTTCTGACACTTTATGTGATCCGAATGCTGTGGAAGCGCTCCCCCCGTTGAGCGTTGATGAACCGACAGTGACGATGACCTTCCAGGTCAACAATTCTCCGTTTGCCGGTAAAGAAGGTAAATTTGTCACCACTCGTCAAATTAAAGAACGTCTGGATCGTGAGTTAATTCATAACGTCGCATTGAAAGTAGAACAGCTGGTCGATGACCCGGATAAATTCCGTGTTTCTGGCCGGGGTGAATTACATCTTTCGGTATTGATTGAAAATATGCGTCGCGAAGGTTTTGAGATGGGGGTTTCCCGTCCTGAGGTTATTATTCGTGAAGTTGATGGTGTTAAAGAGGAACCTTATGAAGCGGTGACTATTGATGTGGAAGACACGCATCAAGGCACTGTGATGGAAAAAATGGGTACCCGTGGTGGCGAACTAAAAGATATGTCACCAGATGGTAAAGGCCGAGTGCGTCTCGACTTTATTATTCCGTCACGCGGTTTGATTGGTTTCCGTACTGAGTTTTTAACTGCTACCCAAGGTACTGGTTTGATTTACAGCGTATTTGATCACTACGCACCGGTGAAAGCGGGCACTTTTGGGAAACGCATTAATGGTGTTTTGATTGCCAATGGTGTCGGTAAAGCGGTGGCATTTGCCATCTTTAACTTGCAGGATCGTGGGCGCATGTTTATTGGCCATGGCGATGAAGTCTATGAAGGCATGGTGATTGGTATTCACTCACGTGATAACGATTTGGTGGTCAACCCTCTCAAGGGTAAACAATTAACCAACATGCGTGCATCAGGTTCTGACGAAGCGGTGACACTGGTTCCACCCATTCGTATGAGTTTGGAACAGGCGCTGGAATTTATCGGTGATGATGAATTACTGGAAGTGACTCCTAAATCCATCAGAGTACGTAAGAAATTCCTGCTGGAACATGAGCGCAAACGTGCTTCACGCGGTTAGGTCAGGTTGATCTTTCATACCCTGGCTGTATCACCAACGGAACAAGAAAGGGTATCCTATATCGGATGCCCTTTTTTTTGAGGTAAACCATGCGAATTTTGATCCTGCTGGCGATAGGCCTGCTTTTATATGTCATTTTCCGGAATTTATACCGGCAGATAAAAAATGAGAGGCGAATCGAGAAAACAGAAAAAATGGTGCGCTGTGAACAATGTGGCTTGCATTTGTTAGAACAGGAAGCAATACAGAAAAATCAGCATTATTTTTGTACTACCGAGCATCTTGAGGCTTATCAGCACCAAAAATAATGGCTGGCGAATATTTCACCACCACTAAATCAGAACAGGATCAGGCTTCCTGGCGGGCGCTGACCTTCTTTTCCGGCTACCGTTTATTTCTGGCAGCTATTCTGTTTGTGGTTTTTTACCTTGAGTTAACACCGGAATTCATCGGGAATAAATATCCCTTATTACATCATTATGTCAGCCTGACCTATCTGATGGTTGCTGTATTGTTGATGATATTTTCCAGTCGACACTGGGGTATATTTGTCACGCAGTGCAGTATTCAGCTGATTATCGATATTATTGCGCTGGCGCTGATTATTCATGCGGCAGGCGGTTTGCAAAGTGGTCTGGGGGCACTACTTGTCGTGGTTGTCGTGGCAGGTGGTGCGCTGATTCCTGGCCGACTGGCCGTTTTTATTGCAGCCATAGCGACCTTATCGGTTTTACTTGAAGCGGTTTATGCTGAATTGACCGGGATAGGTCAAAGCCATTTTGCTCAAGCCGGTATGCTGGGGGCGATATTCTTTATTACGGCGCTTTTGGCGCATCTGCTCTCACGAACCATGCAGCGATCCCAGTTGCTGGCGGAACAGCAAGCTCAGGATTTGAATAAACTGGCAAGCCTGAATCAACACATCATCAGCAGAATGCAGGTGGCTGTTTTGGTTCTGGATGAGCAGGGAAAAGTCACACTTTGTAATCAATCTGCTGCTCAGTATATGGGAATAGAAGATGCTCCCTCACAGTTTTTACTAAAACAATATGTACCGGAGCTGGCTGATCAGATCTGGCGTTGGAAACAACATTTACCGGATGCCTTTGAACCTTTTCAGGCCAGGGCTGATTTACCTGAATTATTAGCGCGAGCCACGCAGCTTGATTCAGGAGAAGTTTTGGTGTTTATCGAAAATACCACGGCATTGGCACAGCAAGCCCAGCAATTAAAACTCGCTTCGTTGGGACGTTTAACAGCCAGCATCGCTCATGAGATTCGTAATCCTTTGAGTGCTATCAGCCATGCCGGAGAGCTGCTGGCGGAATCGTTAAGTCATGATGCGTCAGTCAGCAAGCTTACCGGAATCATTCAACGACATAGTGTCCGGATGAACAGCATTATCGAAACCATTTTAGAAATGAGTCGGCGTAAAAATGTTGAGCCTACCGTAGTGGTATTGAGTCCGTGGCTGGAAAAACTGGTAGAAGAGTATTGCGAAATAAAACATATCCCGGCCCGGCAAATCGCGTTGATTTCGTCGGTGCCGCTGGCACGTATTTGCACTGATGAAGAACAATTGCATCAGGTGATGTGGAATTTGATTGATAATGCATGGCACTATGCTGATAAAGAGCAGGAGCAGCCAGTAGAAATCCGTATCACACTGCAAGCCGACGATATCAATATCGATGTTATTGATAATGGTGCTGGTGTCAGCCCACAGGCAATGCAACATTTATTTGAGCCGTTTCATTCTGAACGGAGCGGTGGAACAGGGTTGGGACTGTACCTGGCCCGTGAGTTATGCCAGGCCAATGGAGCCAGACTAAACTATCTGCATGAGTTCGGTAGTTGTTTCAGAATCAGTTATCCAATGCAAAGACAAGAGTTTATTCAATGAATCCACAAGCGTTGATTGTCGATGATGAGCCAGACATTCTTGATTTACTGTCAATGACCTTGTCTGGCATGTCGATAGATTGTGTTTCGGCCGAAACTATCGCAGAAGCGGAAAGACTGTTGTCACAGCAATCATTTGATTTATGTTTCACCGATATGCGATTACCGGATGGTGATGGATTACAGCTGGTCAAAAAAATCCAGGAAAGTCATCCTGACCTACCCGTTGCGGTTATTACAGCCTATGGCAATATGGATTTAGCCGTGACCGCTTTGAAGTCCGGTGCGTTCGATTTTGTTTCCAAACCTTTGAAGTTGCAGGTTTTACGTGAACTGGTGGAAGCGGCATTAAAATTGTCACCTAATCGACCCCATAAAATCGAACGGCGATCCAGAGACCGTTTACTGGGTGAAACGGAGCTGATGCGTGAACTGCGTGGCAAAGTGGCCAAATTGGCCCGAAGTCAGGCACCGGTTTATATCAGTGGTGAATCCGGTACGGGTAAGGAATTGGTGGCCAGATTAATTCATGATTTGGGAGCGCGCTCTGAAAAAGCATTTGTGCCGGTGAATTGTGGCGCTATTCCCAACGAGTTGGTAGAAAGCGAATTCTTTGGCCACAAAAAAGGGGCTTTTACCGGAGCTGTTGCTGATAAACAGGGATTATTCCAGCATGCACATGGCGGCACGTTATTTCTCGATGAAGTTGCTGACTTACCATTAATGATGCAAGTCAAACTGCTAAGGGCAATTCAGGAAAAAGCGATTCGTCCGGTAGGTGGTCATGATGAAATTAATGTCGATGTCAGGATTTTATCGGCGACGCATAAAAATCTGGCGGAATGCGTCGAAAAAGGGACCTTTCGCCAGGATTTATTCTATCGGCTGAATGTCATTGAACTACATGTACCGCCATTAAGAGAACGTCAGGCTGATATTCAATTGTTAGCTGAACATATCCTGAAAAAACTGGCGGGTAAAACCCATTCTGCGGTCACTACATTAACGGCTGAAGCCATGACGGCTTTGCAACAATATCCCTTTCCGGGAAACGTTCGTGAACTGGAGAATACGCTGGAGCGGGCGTTGACCTGGGCAGAGGGGACACGGATTTCGGCAGAGGATTTGATGCTGCCAGCTATAACACAACCCAATGGTAACGCCTTTACCATCCCTGAAACAGGTATATCTATATCTGCCCCCGCTCTGAATCAGGACTTGGAAAGTCATCTGGAAGAACAGGAGCGGGCCATTATTGAAAAAGCACTTAATGAAACCCGCTGGAATAAAACTGCTGCGGCAAAACGTTTAGGGATTACTTTCCGGGCGTTGCGCTATAAACTTAAAAAGCTTGATCTAGAGTAACCCTTCCCTCGCCGGGGCAGAAGCTTGAACCTGTTCCAGCAGCGCCCCGTCGTTTAAAAACAACTGTTGTTCCGCACCTTCCAGTTTTAGACTTAGTTGCAGTAATAACTGGTCATCATGGCCATGAACAGCCCTGACGATATGGCCGACCACCGCACCTTCTTTATCGTTAACCGTTTCACCCACCGCAGGAATGTCAGCTTTGTTTGCAACAGCGTGAAACAAACGACGTTTTGGTTCACCCAGATAGTGCAGGCGAGCGACTACTTCCTGTCCCGGATAGCAGCCTTTACGGAAACTGACACCGCCAATTAAATCCAGGTTAACTTGTTGCGCCGTAAACAGTTCGCGACTTTCTGGCACAATCAGCGGAATGCCTGCCTCAATTTCACTAATATGCCAGCTGGCTTCTGCTGCAAGCTGCCATTCCTGGTCCAGCAAAATTTCAATTCTGGAACCCATTTGTTCTGCTGAGTGAATCAATAAAGCAGATGACGGTACAGTTAATGGAATGGCATGATCGACCGGAGCATTGCCCAATAAAGCACAGACGGATAACTGTTCACTGCTATCTGCAACCTCAACTTTGCTGCGTAATTTAAACATCTGCAGTCTTTGCGCCAGAAAAGCGCATTGGCTTCTGGGTAACACTAACTGATAACTCTCTTGTGTTTTAATCAGCAGGAAAAGTGCCAGCAGGCGTCCTTTTGGATTACACATTGCTGAAATCTGACATGTCTGCTGAGTGAGTTGGTTTACATCATTTGTCAGTAAATTCTGTAAAAAACCTGTAGCTTCTTCACCGCTTACCGTTATCACCCCATAACTTGGTAATGGAATCAGATAATGGGTATCACTACTGCTTTCTGCGAGTCCGGCAGAAGCCTGTTGATGCAAAATGGATTGATAGTCAGCGGTCATGAATTTACTCTTATGGATAGCATGAAGAAGGATGAGTCATTGTAGCGAGTTTGCGGCATTAGCGAAAATAAGGGATGAAGATGCAGGAAAAAGGATTTTATCTGCCATTAACCCGATCACGGTATATCGTTATTTACAGTTTTCTAGTGCATATTCTGGCAGTGCTGAGCATATCGCTGCTAGCGGTGAGCATGATAGTGAAAATACTGTTGGTCACGGTGGTTTTAATCAGTCAGGTTTTACATAGTTACCGATTGGGTATTGTTGGTGAATATAGCAAACGCCCTGTCGCGCTCCGGACTTTCAGTGAAGAATATTGGCAGATCCGCTATGCCGATAATTCTCTGATTCCTAATCTTGTTCTGGAGTCAGCCTGGGTCACACGCTTTGCTGTCATAATCACGTTCAAAACACCTGATAAGCGAAGCCTGTCGATACTGGTCGTTAAAGATGCTGTCGATAAAGAACAGTTTCGACAGTTACGAGTGAGAATCAGACTGGCTTTTTTCCGGCAATAATACTATTACTGACCGCGGTATCAGACATTTCAGGATAATCAAGAGTGTAGTGCAGGCCCCGACTTTCCTTGCGCTGCAATGCAGATTCGATGATGAGTTCAGCCACATCTGCGAGATTCCGTAATTCCAGTAAATCGTTGCTGATATGGTGCTGACTGTAAAACTCATTAATTTCCTGCTGTAGCAGAAACAGACGCTGGCGAGCACGATTGAGCCGTTCAGTACTGCGCACAATGCCCACATAATCCCACATAAAGCGGCGCAATTCGTCCCAGTTGTGGCTAATGGCAACGGCTTCTTTAGCCGGATTTACACGGCTGTCATCCCAATGTGGAATATTTTCAGGAAACGGCTTTTTCGAAAGCGTGGCGATATCTTTTGCAGCTGCATCGGCGAAGACCAGGCATTCCAGCAACGAGTTGCTGGCCATGCGATTGGCACCATGCAATCCGGTATGTGCAGTTTCTCCAATAGCATACAACCCCTCAATATCGGTACGTCCGCGCATATCGGTCATAATGCCGCCACAGGTGTAATGGGCTGCCGGCACCACTGGAATGGGTTCTTTTGCCATATCGACACCAAATTTCAGGCAACGCTTATAGATAGTGGGGAAGTGGGTTGTAATAAATTCTTTGGGTTGATGACTGATATCCAGATACACACAATCCTGCCCCAACCGCTTCATTTCGTGGTCGATTGCCCGGGCAACAATATCTCTTGGCGCCAGTTCAGCCTGAGGATGAAATGCCGGCATAAATCGGGTGCCATCGGCTAATTTCAACGTGGCACCTTCGCCACGCAATGCTTCGGAAATTAAAAAGGATTTGGCTTTCGGATGAAATAAGCAGGTGGGATGAAACTGGATGAATTCCATATTGGCAATTCGGCAACCGGCACGCCAGCCCATGGCAATACCATCGCCGGTCGATACGTCTGGGTTACTGGTATACAAATACACTTTTCCGGCACCACCTGTTGCCAGAACCGTAACTGGCGCCAGAAAGGTTTTCGGTTGATCGTTTTTAATATCCAGAACATAACAGCCCAAACAGGTATTCTCTTCTGTGGCCAGATGTTTGCGTGTGGTGATCAGATCAATACCGATATGATAAGGAAACAATGAAATGTTCGGATGGGCTTTGGCTTTATCCAGCAGTGTGGTTTCCACTGCCCGGCCTGTTGCATCAGCTGAATGAATCACCCGTCGATGACTGTGACCACCTTCCTGAGTCAAATGATATGTCTCGGTGGTCATATCATCACGGGTAAACGAAACGCCTTGCTCAATCAACCACTCAACACTTTCCCGCGCATGTTCAACGGTAAACCTTACGACTTTCTCGTCGCATAATCCGCCGCCGGCGCGCAAAGTATCATCAATATGGGATTGCAAAGAATCGGCTTTATCGAGTACAACTGATATGCCGCCTTGAGCATAAAGTGAAGCACCTTCCTCAAGCTGGCTTTTGGATAGAACGGCAACACGGGCCTTGTCTGCCATCTTTAAAGCCAGGGTCAGACCTGCTGTTCCGCTGCCGATAATCAGCAGATCAAAATGATGAGTTGTCGTCATGGGTCCTGTTAAAGGTAGAATGCCAACAATTATTGTGCACTGATTGTGGAACAAAAATAAATGACATTGGTCAATCTAGCATTAAACAGAAATTGTCTCCGGCTTGTCGGAGTAGGCCGGATATATAAATGAACGTGGATCAGGAATTAGTTCAGCGGGTACAGGCGGGCGACAAAAAGGCGTTTGATCTGCTGATAATGAAGTACCAACAGCGAATCATACATGTGATAACCGGATTTGTTCATGACCCAGTTGAAGCAATGGATGTAGCGCAGGAGGCTTTTATTAAAGCTTATCGTGCGTTGCCGAACTTTCGCGGGGACAGTGCGTTCTATACGTGGCTTTATCGTATCGCTATCAATACCTCTAAAAATCATCTTACTGCCAGTTCGCGTCGACCACCGATGAGTGATGTCGATGCTATGGATGCAACAAATTATTACGATGCACCCGAACTTAAGGAATTTGAGACCCCTGAAAACAGTCTCATGTGTGTAGAGTTGGAAGAGGCTATCCAGCAAGCAATTGAAGATTTGCCGGAAGATACCGCTACAGCTATCAAGTTGCGAGAATTTGAAGGTATGAGTTACGAAGAAATCGCGGAAGCGATGGACTGTCCGATCGGCACTGTCCGGTCAAGAATATTCAGGGCTAGGGAAGCTATCGATAAACAAGTTAAGTCAGTGATGGGTGAAGAGGAATAACAATGGCAATTAATCATCTCGAATTAGTGTCTGCTTTGGTTGATGGCCAGCTGACCGGTAGTGAACTCGAACAGGCGTTGGAATTAATTAATAATGACAGCAGCGCCCGTGAAGCATTTATGCGCTACCAGCAAGCAAGCGATATATTGCATGGCTATACAAGAAGCATTAATCAACGTCCACTGGATTTGACATTCCGTATATCAACTGCATTGGATAATGAACCCGCTTACACGATTGCAACAGAAACAAAATCAACAGCAAAACTGTTCCGTTTCCCTGATAACTTCTGGAAACAGGCCACTGGGTTGGCGATGGCCGCTTCAGTGGGGGCACTTGCCGTCGTGGGCGTGGTTCAGCAACAATCCGGTTTTGATAATATGCCGGTGGCCAGTGTGGTAGCCAACGAAGCACCTGCTACCATGATTAGTCAGTCGAACCGGTGGACAGTCGCTGAGCCGGAAGTCGAAGACAGACTGAATAATTATCTGGTTGACCATAACGAGTATGTTGGTACATCAGGCATGTTTTCTTATGGACGTGTCGTTTCCTATGGCACGGAGCGATAAAGATGCGCCAGGTATTTCGTTTTTGCGTTGCGCTGTTGGTGTTGTTTATTCCAACAGTACAGGCTGAGTCTGCTTCGATAGAATTACTTGAGCGAATGAGTCAGGCAGCTAAGCAACTCAACTATGAAGGTGTTTTTGCCTACCAAAGTGGCAAAACATTCCAGTCGGTACGTATTTATCACCGTAATAATGACGGTACCGAATCAGAAAGGCTGATTTCACTTAATGGCGCTGCCAGGGAAGTAATCCGTTCAAACGATACGGTTACCTGTATTAATCCTGATGGTAAACAAATCAATGTCAGTCAGCGTCCTTTAGGCCGAGGATTTCCAAGCGATTTACCTCGTCGTCTTCGCTCGGCGACACCTTTCTATGAATTAACATTGGAGGGCGAGGATCGTATCGCCGGCAAATTAACTCAGAGATTGGAAATCAAACCTGTAGATAGTTATCGTTATGGCTATCGATTGTGGATGGATAAAGAAACCGATTTGCTGCTTAAATCAGAATTGATAGGTGAAAATAAAGAAGTACTCGAAACCTTTGAATTTACGGATATAGAAACCGGCATTGAGATACCGGATGCATCTTTGAAAGCACAAATGTCAGGCAATGAAATGGTATGGCACCGCACCGAACCTGGCGAAATGACAACACAGGATTTAGTCGCTTTCTCCAACTGGCAGGCAAAATGGTTACCTGATGGTTTTACCCTGGTGGCTCATCAAAACAGATTACGTGCCAACAATGGGGCACACATAGAACAACGTGTCTATAGCGACGGGTTAAGCTCAGTTTCCGTGTTTATCGAAAAAATGCGTGCGCAACACAATCATTTTCATGGTGGTTCTCATATGGGGGCCGTGAATGCATTTGGTAGCGTCATTCACGCGCATTTTGTAACGGTTGTGGGTGAAGTACCTGCGGTAACAGTAGAGAAAATTGGTGCAGCCATCGAATATGCCGGTCCTGAATCCCGATGATCGAACAAAAAGCTACGGTCATCCGTTATGATGAGTCAACCATCTGGCTGCAAGCTGAACGTCAATCCACCTGTGATAAATGTCAGGTTAAAAAAGGCTGTGGTACCGGGTTGCTAAGTGAACATGTCGGTCGACGTTTTTCGACGATTGCCGTTCCTAAAAAACAGACGGTGCAACCTGGACAGCAGATGAATGTCTCAATTCCTGAGGAAGCATTATTGCATGGTGCTTACATGATGTATCTTCTCCCAATACTGTTCATGTTTGCAGGCGCGGTAGCCAGCCGTTTTATGTTTGCAAACGAACTGGTGGAAATTATTGCCGGACTGGCTGGTCTGATGCTTGGATTTTATTGGGTCAAAAACCGACTTAAAAATCAGAAAATTGCCATCGAAACTCAAATCATAGAGGAAAAATAATGACGCAATACAAAACAACAGGTGCAATGGTTATGGCATTGCTGATGTGGTTAATGTTGAGTTCAGCTGTTCAGGCAAGGGGAGGTTTACCTGAGTTTACCGAACTGGTAGCCGAGAATGGCGATGCCGTCGTTAATATAAGTACTAAAAGTAAACCAAGTGAGAATACTGCTGGCGGGCCACTTCCATCATTACCTCCCGGTATGGAAATGCCTGAAGGCACACCATTTGATGATTTTTTCAGACGCTTTTTTGGCGACCCTTCTCAGCCACGTGCCCCAATGCCAAGTTCATTAGGCTCTGGTTTTGTACTTTCATCTGATGGATTTATTCTGACAAACCATCATGTCATCAAAGATGCCGATGAAATCATCGTGCGTTTCAGTGACCGTACTGAGCTAGTTGCAGAATTGCTTGGTAGTGATGAGCGTAGCGACGTGGCGTTGTTAAAGGTTGATGCTGAAGGCATGAACCTGAAAGCGGTTAAACTAGGCGATTCAAATGACCTGAAAGTGGGAGAGTGGGTTTTAGCCATCGGTTCACCTTTTGGTTTTGATTATTCCGCAACAGCGGGGATTGTCAGCGCTTTAGGACGCAGTTTACCGAGTGATAGCTATGTCCCATTTATTCAAACGGATGTGGCGATTAATCCGGGTAACTCGGGTGGTCCGTTATTTAATCTTGATGGTGAGGTTATTGGTATCAATTCACAGATATACAGCCGTACCGGTGGGTTTATGGGGGTTTCATTCGCAATACCTGTCGACACTGTAATGAATGTGGTTGAGCAAATTAAAGATAAAGGTTATGTCAGCCGCGGTTGGTTGGGTGTGGTCATCCAAGATGTAACACGTGAACTGGCTGAATCATTCGGACTGAGTAAACCTCGTGGTGCTTTGGTTTCTCGTGTCGTTGCAGGCAGTCCTGCTGAGAAGGCCGGTTTTGAAGCGGGTGACGTTATTCTCAAGTTTGATGATCGTAATGTTGATGCTTCCTCCGATCTTCCGCCTATCGTCGGTCGAACCGAGATTGGTAAAAAATCGAAAGCGGAAATTATTCGTAATAACAAGAAAATGACGATTTCCGTTACAGTGGAAGAATTACCGGAAGATGAACAGATTGCCAGCGGAAGCGGGCCTAAAATTAGCCAGTTCTATGATAATCGTCTGGCCATGGAAGTCACTGATTTATCGGCTGAGCAGCGCGCTGAGTTAGGACCAAATCAAAGCGGTGTCACAGTGAGAAAAATTGAGTCTGGGCCTGCTGTAGAAGCCGGTATTGCTCCCGGTGATATTATTCTCAGTATAAATAATGAGAAGATTACAGACGCTAAACAGTTTATTGAACTGGCTAAAAAGCTGCCGACCAATAAAGCGATTCCCGTGTTGGTACAACGTTCCGGAGCTTCGCAGTTCCTGGCGTTAAAAATTCCGGAATAATGTATAAGCAGCTTATGTAATAAATTATTCTTGGCAAGTTTAAAAGGCAGTTGATGGAATTCTATCAGCTGCCTTTTTTATTGTTTGCAATAAGGATGGAATAAAACAAAGTTTCATATTTTGGTGATTGGCTTTATCATTAATGATAATTATTATCATCTAGATGAGTTGAACTTCGTATTCCATGTCAGATAAAAAGAATTCCCACAGCAATATTCTGGTAATTGAAGATGATCTGGTTTTAAATCATCAATTAAAACAGCTGCTTGAAAAGAAAAGTTTTAGAGTTATTCAATGCTTTAACGGTGAAGAGGGGCTACTTAAAGCTGTAAGCGGTCAATTTGACCTGATTCTGCTGGATGTCAGCTTGCCTGGACGTGACGGTTATTCGGTATTGAATACGCTGCGACAAAGTCGACAAACTCCGGTGCTCATTCTGACGGCTCATGGTGCCGAAGAGGAACGCATTATGGGGTTTAAAAACGGCGCTGACGATTATTTGCCAAAGCCATTTAATTTCACTGAACTGGTGCTGCGTATTGAAGCGATCCTGCGAAGAGTCAGAGCTATCGACCATCCACATCAGGAAAATTCTGTTTTGGAGCATGAAGGTCTGATGCTGGATAGAAAAAAACAGAAAGTATTTTTTCATGAACAAGTTGTACAACTGACGCCTATCCAGTTCAAATTATTATGGACGTTGACGCAACATGCCAATCATCTATTAAGCAAACCACAATTGTATCGACTCGTGATGGAACGCGATTTCAGTCGTTATGATCGAAGCCTGGATATGCATATGAGCCGGGTCAGACGTAAATTGATTGATGTCGGTATGCCGGTGGACAGGCTGCAAACCGTTCACGGAACAGGTTATATGCTGTTATGAAACGTCGTCTGTTCTGGAAATTATGTGCGACGATTACGATTGGTACCATTGCCTTGTTCTGGATAATCCATCATTTGATTCTGCGCACTGAGCAGCATATGAGTTTTATTGATAAACAATATCAGCAACAGTTAGTCGACTATGCCAGAAAGGCAGAAGAATTGTATATAAAAGGCGAGGTAGAAAAACTGGCCGACTGGATCAATACCATCAAACAGCGAGAAGATACCTGGGTTGCACTGGTAAGATCACAGCTTACCCCGTTGGCAGACAGCGAAATGGACGATTACTTTATTAATAATTTCGCTTTGGGCCGGGATATTACATGGAAAATACATCTGTATTTTGCTCAGAATCCCATTATGGATGTCACTTTTGCAGATAGACATACTCATTTTCTGATCCGTCTGCCACAACGCATGCGTCCCGGAGGATATTGGACTTATGCCAGTCTGTTATTACAAATAGCCTTGCCTATGTTACTGATGGCTATCCTGAGCTTAGTGATTTACCGGCATGTCATCTCGCCTTTAAGACAACTTGAAAAAGCCACTAAACAATTCAGCGATGGCGATTTTGCCGTACGAGTGCGTGATGATTTGGGTAAACGTAACGATGAAATTGCAATACTGGCCAGTACGTTCGATAGCATGGCAGAAAGGATAGGAGAGCAGATTCAGACTCAGCGCCACCTGACTTCAGATTTATCACATGAATTACGTACTCCCTTAACACGGGTTGAGCTGGCACTAAGCATCGCTGAACAGACCAGCCCGGACAATGAAGCGCTGCAGCGGATTCGATATGAATGCCAGCAGATGCGAGAATTAGTTGAAGATGCGTTAACACTTGCCTGGTTAGAGAACGAGCGACCGGCTTTACGTAACGAGTCACTCGATCTGACCGATCTGATCGACAGTATTGTGGAAAATGCACGATTTGAATTCCCCGAACATGTGATTATTGTGAAGATGCCGGAAACAGCTTGTCTTCATCAAACAAGTGATCGAGCGTTAGGCCATGCTATTGAAAATATACTGCGTAATGCACTGTCATACACCCCGTTATCCGGGACTGTCAGCATAACTCTGCACCAGCATTCCGATCGTTATGATTTGCTGATTGATGATCAGGGACCGGGTGTGCCTGAACAGCACCTGCAAAATATCTTCAAACCTTTCTTCCGCCTGCACAGTTCTCACCCGAATGAACATAAAGGCTTTGGCGTGGGACTAGCCCTTGCCAGGCGACAAGTGGAAGCGACGGGGGGGGAGTTATGGGCACAAATTCATCAATTCGGTGGATTAACGATGATCATGCAGTTGCCCATAACCGCTAAAAGTTAACATCTTGATCACCTGCCAATTGTAACAATTGTAAATTTGGTTTTAATCTCCGTTCACTCTGACTAGAATGCGAATCTGTTTTATTTGATAATGATTATTATTCGCGAGGTTAAAGTGAAAATAAACCGGAGTGTTGTAAGTCGCCCGACTATATTGACGTTGGCAATAGCCGCTGCTTTATCAGGGCCGGCGGTTTGGGCTGCTGAAAAGGACAATGTGCAACTGGATGTTGTAAAAGTGACCGGCCAATCGATTAGCTTAGATAATAATAGCGTTGATGCAGATCAGATCGAAAAAATGCAGGCCAATGACTTGGCTGACCTATTCCGCCATTCTCCGGAGGTCACTGTAGGTGGCGGTGTGCCGATCGGCCAGAAACTCTACATCCGTGGCATTGAGGATAAACTTTTAAATGTGTCAATTGATGGTGCTAGCCAAGGCGGCAGTTTATACCACCATAATGGCCGTATCACGATCGAGCCAGAATTGCTGAAGCGGGTTGATGTAAGTGCCGGTGCCGGTTCGGCATTAAATGGCCCGGGTGCATTGGGGGGCGCGGTTAAATTTATTACTAAAGATCCAACTGACATGCTCAAACCCGGTAAAGATTTCGGTGCCTTACTCAAGGCAGGATATTTCAGTAATACAGACAGTTTTAAAACCAACACCAGTCTGTTCGGTCGTGTATCAGATAGTATCAGCGCTATGGTCTCTTATACCAAAGCGGATATAGATGACTATGAAGATGGTAATGGTATTGAACGCATTGGCACTGGCTCAGACCAGGATTTCCTGTTTACCAAAGTCGTTGGTGAAATTACTGATAGCCAGACAGTTCGGTTGAGTTACGAAAAACGCAAGGATGAAGGCGACCGTGCTGCCCGACCTCAGTGGATTGTGTCAGAAGGCTTTAATGATCTTTATCAAATGGATCTGGAGCGTGAAACCATTACGCTGAATTATGACTTCAACCCTGCTGATAATCCGTGGGTTGATAGCAAGGTGACACTGTTTAATACTGAATCCGAGTTATATCAGAATGGTCGCTTTGGACCTTACTATGGTTTTATCAAAAGTAAGGGAATGGATATACGTAATACCAGTGTGATTGGTATAAATTCAGTCACCTATGGATTTGACTATCGAGAAGATGAAACACGTGCCGGTGCCGAAACCAACAGACGTGAAGCAAAAGAAACAGGCAAGGTGAAAGGCATTTATATCCAGGATGCTATTCAACTGACTGATGCGCTGCTTTTATCTGCAGGCCTTCGCTACGACAAATATGAACTTGAAGATAATAATGGTCTTGAGCTGAATGAGAGTGAAATAAGCCATAACATTGGTCTGAATTATGAAGTCTCGGACACAGTCAATGTGTTTGCAAGTTATGCTGAAGCCTTCAGAGGCCCGATGGCACAGGATGCATTCAAACTGGATGGGTGGGCAAAAGACCCGAATCTCAAGCCGGAAGATGCTGATAACACAGAAGTTGGCATTGCTTATGATGATTCCCGTTTATTTGCTTCCGCAAAACTATACAAAACAAATATCGATAATTTGATTGCTGATCCCATTGGCAGACCAAACTTATATGAAAATGTTGGTGATTTAGAGTCAAAAGGTTATGTACTTGAAGCAGGTTATCGCTGGACTCAGTTACTTGCCAGTCTGAGTTTCCATCATAACAAAGCTGAAGTGGGTGAATTAGATGCCAATGCCTATGATCACGGTGGCATTGCTAATAGTATCGGTAATACCCTGTCAGCCAAACTGGATTATCAGCTGAATAGTACCTGGTCTTTTGGTTGGAACGGACATTTTGTCGAGCGATTAAAAGATGTCAAAACCTCTCAAGGCGACTTGGATAAACCGGGTTATGCCATTCATGACCTTTATGCGCAATGGTTACCCATGCAAAGTCAGGATTTACGAGTCACCTTAACCGTCAATAACCTGTTTGATAAAGATTATCTTAATCATGCCACCAACGCAGATTTCAGCCAGTTTGCCGATTTTGAAAATATTATCGGTTTGCCTGATCCCGGTCGTGATGTTCGATTAAGCGTGGCCTGGCAGTTCTAATCCATCAAGCTGTATCCCCTGAATGAAGGTTTGATGATTTTGGGCCGGATGTTGCAATGACATCCGGCTTTTCTTTTTTAGCGTATTAAGATCCTAATGAATAATCCTGCCGGGAGAGTATTTCCAGCAAAGTATTAAGGCCAGGATTAAGGTCAGACCTTCGGCAAGCGGAAGCGCAATAAGAAATTGTTTGTCTGGTAGCCATGCAGACAATAAGAGCAATAAACCGACAGGAAGTATAAAACCACGGCTTAACGCGACACTCATAGAGGGCAATGGTTTTTGCATGGCTGTTAAGTAAACTGACAAGGTGACGTTCAGTCCATTCACGGCAAACAATGGCCAGACCAGTTGAATAAACTCAGCCGACAACTGTTGGCTTTCCAACGCACCTTCCTGTAAAAATAATTGGATCAACCACTGCGGATAAAGCAATAAAACACTGACTAAAATGATTGAAACAGCAAAAACCATCGCCAAAGCTGTGATGACAAAATCGTGAATTCGTCTGGCTTGTGCTGCCCCATGGTTTTGACTGATCAGTAAATGCAAAGCGTCTGCAATACCGTAATAAATCATCAGACTGATAAAAATCAGATAATTAATCACGGCAAAAGCAGCTAATCCGCTGACGCCCTGGTAGATAACCAGCAACCAGTTGAGCAGCAGAATGACCATACCGCCTGACAGTTCGTTTACAAATTCTGACAGACCGTTGTAAGACACTTTAGCGACCTCAGACCAGTTGCCGGGTCGTAATATCAGTTTTAGGCGTCGTTGTTTACGGACAAAATAAACAGAAAGAATCAGCATCTGAATGATTTGCGCAGTAAAGGTTGCCCAGGCAGCACCTTTTAACCCCATCTCCAGAGCAATGATGAATATCGCATCCAGAACAATATTGATTAATGCGCCGGCTACCAGAGCCGATGTAGCCAGCTTTTGATTGTTATCCAGCCGAATAAAGTAATACAGCACCATGCTGGTTACCTGCATCACCAGCACCATACAGATAATATGGAAATAGGGCAGAACCAGTGCAATCAACTCTTCAGGTGCACCGAGCAGCGATAATATTTGCCGATCCAGCATGTATGAAATACTCATAAACAGCAGACCAACAATAAAAATGCTTATCAGACATTTACTGAATACCGCGGAAGCTGCTTCGATATTGTTTTGTCCCAGATAATTGCCGGCGCGAACGGCACCACCAATCGACAACATCAAGGCAATGGCAAAAACCAGCGTAAAAAATGGAATTAATAAGGTGATGGCTGCCAGGCCTTCTGCGCTGACAAATTGTCCGATAAAAATACCATCCACAATACTGGCAGTCGTAATGGCCAGTAATCCCAGAATCGATGGGATGGCATAGCGAAGAAAAGTAGAAATAATCGGACCGTTGAGGACGTCGTTGTCAGTTTTGCTGGCCTGCATCAGGTATCCGTTTTAAAGAAGTTGGGGTGAGGAGCACTTAATGCTAATGATCCATATTCGTTATGCAAAGGCTTTGTTGTGATTATTGTGTGATGTGAAAGCAGCGCGACAGACTATCCCAGGGTCTGTTGATCTTTCATAGCCGCCTCTGTTGTGACTTAAAATGCATCAATCAAGGCGTAAGGAATGCAGTTTGTGAGATATATCCATGTATCTTACCCCTTTGGGGCTTACGCTCAAAAACACTCCCGGCGTTTTTGTAGTCGTTCTAAATAAATGACGAGCAAAGCTTCCGCATCCTGCTCAAGCCCCTGACTTACATCCATGTAGGCCACGTAGAGTGGTGCATTTTAAGCCACAACCCGAAGGGCTGGGACTATTTTTCCGCCCAACTGCGTTAAAAATAATTTATGTAGAACACTACATCGCATCATTTCCGCCTTGTTGGACAAAAAAATAGTCTCCGGCATTGGTGGCCCTGAAAGATCAACAGACCCTAGTATTTATTATCGTTATAACTCAGTTAAGTGCGTATAATACCGGGTCATTTGCACGATGCGTGTTTCGCATTGGCAATACATTCCAAATCATGGAGATGAACACATTTTGCAACTCGTTATTTCAACCTCCAACACGTTCATAATCGCTACTCAATGAAAAATATTAGAAACTTCTCAATCATTGCCCATATTGATCATGGTAAATCCACAATAGCGGATCGTTTTATTCAAATCTGTGGTGGTTTGACTGAACGTGAAATGTCACAACAGGTTCTTGATTCGATGGATATCGAAAAAGAACGGGGCATTACCATCAAGGCGCAAAGTGTCTCACTTGACTACAAGGCGAAAGACGGTGAAACCTATCATCTCAACTTTATCGATACGCCCGGTCACGTTGACTTTTCCTATGAAGTATCCCGCTCGCTGGCGGCCTGTGAGGGTGCCTTACTCGTCGTTGATGCCGCACAAGGAGTTGAAGCCCAGAGTGTGGCGAACTGCTACACCGCTATCGATCTTGGCCTTGAGGTATTACCGGTATTAAACAAAATCGATTTGCCCGCAGCGGAACCGGATCGGGTGGCGCAGGAAATTGAAGATATTATCGGTGTCGATGCACTCAATGCTGTGCGTTGCAGTGCCAAAACCGGTGTCGGCATCGATGAAGTGCTGGAAGAATTGGTCGCTCGCGTTCCACCGCCGCAAGGTGATCCGGAAGGTCCATTAAAGGCCCTGATTATCGATTCATGGTTTGACAGCTACGTCGGTGTCATCTCATTGGTGCGAATTAAACAGGGCAGACTGAAAACCCGCGATAAAATCAGAGTGATGTCTACCGGACAGGAATACCAGGTCGATGAAGTCGGTGTGTTTACGCCTAAGCGCAGTAAGCGCACAGCATTGAATTGTGGTGAAGTGGGTTATGTGATTTCCGGTGTTAAAGAAATCGATGGGGCACCAGTAGGCGATACATTAACCACCTCTCAGCATGGCGCAACCGAAATGTTGCCTGGCTTTAAGTCTGTTACACCACAGGTTTATGCCGGTGTGTTTCCGGTCAGCAGTGATGATTACGATGCGTTTCGTGAAGCATTGGGGAAATTGCGCTTAAACGATTCTTCGTTGTTTTATGAACCAGAAAACTCACAGGCTTTAGGTTTCGGCTTCCGTTGTGGTTTCCTCGGATTATTACATATGGAAATCATTCAGGAACGACTGGAGCGTGAATACGATCTGGATCTGATCACAACCGCTCCGACGGTGGTGTTTGAGGTGGTCACCAAAAAGGGTGATGTGATAAAGATTGAAAATCCGGCTTCACTGCCCGATGCCGGTTCAGTTGAAGAAATTCGCGAGCCAATTGTGGTTGCCGATATGCTGGTTCCGCAGGATTATCTGGGGGCCGTGATAACGCTTTGCGTTGAAAAACGTGGCGTACAGAAATCCATGCAATATATGGGGAAACAGGTTGCCCTGACCTATGAATTGCCCATGAATGAAGTGGTGATTGATTTCTTCGACCGTATTAAATCAGTGAGTCGTGGTTATGCCTCACTGGATTATCATTTTATTCGTTTCGAAGCGGCAGCGTTGGTAAAACTGGATGTATTAATCAACGGTGAAAAAGTCGATGCTTTATCGATGATTGTTCACAAGGATCAGAGCGTGTCGCGTGGCCGTCAGTTAGTCGAAAAAATGCAGGAACTGATCCCGCGCCAAATGTTTGATGTGGCGATTCAGGCTGCCATCGGAGGGCATATTATTGCGCGCTCAACGGTCAAAGCGATGCGTAAAAATGTTTTGGCAAAATGTTACGGAGGCGACGTTTCTCGCAAACGTAAATTGCTAGAAAAGCAAAAAGCCGGTAAAAAACGTATGAAATCCATCGGCAAAGTGGATGTGCCGCAGGAAGCCTTCTTGGCGGTTTTGCAGTTATCCAAGAAATCTTAAAAGGAGCGTCAAGTGAGTTTCCCAGCAATAATGGTGTTACTGGTCGCGATAACCGGCCTGATATGGTTAGTTGACCGTTTTTGGTTAGCCCCCCAGCGCCCTGTCAGTGAAAATGAACCGGCGATAGTTGAATACGCTAAATCATTTTTCCCAATTATTCTGCTGGTGTTGGTTATTCGCTCCTTTGTCGCAGAACCATTCCGTATTCCTTCATCCTCCATGTTACCAACCTTGCACGTTGGTGATTTCATTCTGGTGAACAAGTTTTCCTACGGCATTCGTCTCCCCGTGATTAATACCAAAATTATCAATACCGGCACTCCGGAACGGGGTGATGTCATGGTATTCCGATATCCAGAGCAACCCCAAATTGATTACATCAAACGGGTCATCGGATTACCCGGTGATAAAGTCGGTTATTTCAATAAAACACTTTATATAAACGGACAGGAAATCAAGCAGGAATCCGGTACTAAACCCTCAGAGCTGGCAGGAATGATCGCACCGCGCGCCGAGCTTAAGCGAGAAAGTTTAACTGGCGTGACGCATGATATTTTAGTGGATCCGCAGCGACAATCGATGGAAGGGGAGATCACTGTCCCGGAAGGTCACTTCTTTGTGATGGGTGATAATCGCGATAACAGTAATGATAGCCGTGTGTGGGGAACAGTACCGGAAGAGAATCTGGTCGGGAAAGCGTTTTTTATCTGGATGAGCTGGAGTTGGGATGATGGTGGTGTCGTCTGGTCGAGGGTTGGACGTTCTATTAACTAGGGTCTAGGAGTACATGATGAAAAAACAACAGGGAATGACGTTAATCAGCTGGGTAATTGTACTGGCAATCATCGCATTTTTTGCCACATTAACTATGCGGTTGGTGCCGATGTATCAGGAATACTACGGTGTTTTACAAATCATGAAATCAATGGAAACAGAATTGAAAAATAACAAACTCACCAATGAGCAAGTGATGTTGTTACTGAGTAAGCGCTTTAATACCGGCTATATATCCAGCGTTAAAAAAGAAAATATCGAACTTTCCCGTGGTAGAAGTAATGCTTACGTCACCAAAATCGTCATTGATTATGAAGTGCGTAAACCGTTTTTTGCCCATATTGATTTAGTAGGACATTTTGTCACTGATGTGGATGTGGAACCGGCCGTTAGATGATAAACATCAAGCAGAAAAAACTGTGCCAGCAACTTGGCATTGAATTTAAAAATACAGACCTATTATTGCAGGCGCTTACTCATCGGAGTGCCGCACCAAAGAATAATGAACGACTGGAATACCTGGGCGATGCCATATTGAGCTTTGTGATTGCCGAGGAATTATTTAACCGTTTTCCACAGGCCAGAGAAGGCAAGATGAGTCGCCTCCGTGCCAGCCTGGTTAAAGGGGAAACACTGGCAGAAATCGCACGTGAACTAAAATTGGGTGAAGTGTTGATTCTTGGTCAGGGTGAATTAAAAAGTGGTGGGTTTCGTCGAGAATCCATTCTGGCAGATGCGCTGGAAGCTATTTTTGGGGCGCTGTTTCTGGATAGCGGTATCGATGTGGTAAAGCCTCTTATTTTGCGGCTTTACGATGAACGTCTGGATTCCATCGATGTCACTGAAACCATTAAAGATCCCAAAACCCGTTTGCAGGAATTATTGCAAAGCCGCAAATTACCACTACCACTTTATAGTGTAAAAGAAATCGAATCTGCCGATAAACAGCCCGTATTTGAGGCATCCTGTCAGGTGAGTTTGTTGAATAAATTAGTTGTGGCTCAAGGAAGCAGTCATCGGAAGGCTGAAAAAAAAGCCGCTGAACGCGCCCTGACGTTAATCGAGTCAAAAATATGAATGATCAACCTGCTTTTCGTAGTGGCTATGTCGCCATTATCGGTCGTCCCAATGTCGGTAAATCCACCCTGATTAACCGGGTGCTGGGACAAAAATTATGTATTACCTCTCGCCGTCCACAAACCACCCGCCATCGTATTCTGGGCATTAAAACAACAGATACGGGTCAGTTCATTTATGTTGATACGCCCGGTATCCACAGTGATGGCAAACGAGCGATGAATCGATATATGAACCGTGCGGCTGCGGCTTCGGTAGAAGATGTCGATGTCGTGGTGTTTGTTATCGAAGGCATGAAGTGGACCGAAGAGGATGAGCGGGTATTACAGAAATTAAAGGAAACCAGCAAGCCAGTCATTTTAGTGATGAATAAAATTGATAAATTAGAAGATAAAGCTACTTTGTTTCCACAGGTAGAAAAGCTGGCTGCATTGTATAAATTTACGGATATCGTGCCTTTATCTGCGCGTAAAGGCATCAATCTGGAATCTCTGGAAGAGTCGATATATAAATTAATGCCAGAAGGCGAGATGATCTTTGATGAAGATCAGCTTACCGATCGCAGCTCACGTTTTCTGGCGGCCGAAATGGTTCGCGAAAAACTGTTCCGTCATTTGGGCCAGGAGCTACCCTATTCACTGACGGTGGATATTGAACAGTTTGAAGACGATAACGGTATGTTCCGTATCAGCGCCGTGATTTATGTTGAACGCAGTGGTCAGAAATCTATCGTCATTGGTAAAAAAGGCGAGTTGCTCAAGCAAGTCGGTAAAGATGCCCGTGAAGATATGGAAAAATTATTCGGCTGCAAAGTGTTTCTGCAATTATGGGTCAAAGTACGTGAAGGCTGGTCTGATAATGAGCGCATGTTACGCAATTTGGGTTATAACGACGATCTTTGATTAGGCAATCCTGTGGAATTCACCCAGGCATTTGTATTACATCAACGTCCTTATCGTGAAACCAGCTTGTTGCTGGACGTGTTTACTGCCGATTATGGACGTTTAAGTCTGGTGGCGAGGGGGATGCGACAAAGTAAACGTCGTCATAATAATCCTCTGCAATTATTTCAGCCATTGTGGTTGAACTGGTTTGGTCGTGGTGATTTACTCACACTCAGTAAAGTTGAAACCATCAGTGCACCCTATTGGTTGCAGGGAAATGCTACTTTGTGTGGTTTGTACATCAATGAATTACTGGTCAGATTGCTGATGCAACAGCAACCTGAACCATTGGTGTTTGAGGCCTATCAGAAAGCATTGGAAGGATTGCAAGAAGCTGACCAGGCGGAACAGGTGCTGAGACTTTTTGAAAAGCGCTTGCTCGAAGCTTTGGGGTATGGTCTGGATTTGACCACAGACAGCCAGGGTGAACCGGTTGAGCAGCACCTGCATTACAGCTATCAGCCTGATCAAGGGTTGCAGCTTTGTCTGGTAAATGACACAAAGCGCATTATTTCAGGTGCCAGTTTGTTACAACTGTTGCAGGAAAATCTGAATGATCCGACTAGCCTGAATGAAACAAAGCAGCTTATGCGTTTAATAATAAACTATTATTTAGATGGCAAACCGCTGAAAAGCCGGCAGTTGTTTGCAGAAATGCAGCGTTATGCCGGAACTAAAAACAGTTAATTAAGGAACATCATGTCGATTTATCTTGGCGTCAATATTGATCATGTGGCTACGTTAAGACAAGCCCGCGGTACCCGTTACCCCGATCCGATTCAGGCGGCTATTGAAGCCGAACAAGCCGGAGCTGACAGCATTACATTGCATTTACGCGAAGACCGCCGGCATATCCAGGATCGCGATGTCAAAATGCTGGCGGATATTCTGCAAACTAAAATGAATCTGGAGATGGCGGTCACCGAAGAAATGCTCAGCATTGCCGAACATTATCGACCAGCCGATTGTTGCCTGGTACCGGAACGTCGTGAGGAACTCACGACCGAAGGTGGACTGGATGTTGCCGGTCAGCAATCACGTATGCATGATGCCTGCGTTCGCCTGGCTGAAGCTGGAGTAACAGTTTCATTGTTTATTGATCCGGAATTAAAACAGATTGAAGCAGCTGTTGCCTGCGGTGCTCCGGTGATTGAATTGCATACAGGTCGTTACGCAGAAGCCAGTTCCGCTGCAGAAGCTAAAAAGGAACTGAAAATTATCCGTAAAGCTGCTGAACAAGCTCATGCACTGGGACTGCAGGTTAATGCCGGTCATGGTTTGCATTATCACAATGTGCAGCCGATTGCAGCTATTAAAGAGTTGGTTGAACTCAATATCGGTCATGCCATTGTGGCTCGCTCATTTTTTACTGGCTTTCAGTCTGCAGTTCGTGAAATGAAGCAATTGATGCTGGAAGCCCGTCGCGGATGATCAGTGGTATTGGCACAGATTTAGTGCATATTCCGCGGATAACAGAAATGTTAAACAAATACGGCGATAAAGCGGCGCAGCGGATTCTGGATGCCAGCGAGTTCGAGCAATTTCAAAAAAACAAGCAACCGGCAGCATTTCTGGCAAAACGCTTTGCCGCTAAAGAAGCCGCAGCTAAAGCACTGGGAACTGGATTTCGTGATGGTCTGAGCCTGCAGCATATTGCAGTTCGCAATAATAGTCTGGGTAAACCAGAGCTGATATTTCATGACTATGCCGAGCGATTATTATCCCAAAAAAATATTCAGACGGCCATGCTCAGTCTGAGTGATGATGGCGATTATGCCACCGCTTACGTTGTATTAGTGGAAGGCTGAGATGGCTGAATATCCGACGATTGAATCTTTTATTGGGAATACACCGCTGGTGCGTTTGCAGCGCCTTCCCGGTGAGACCAGTAATATCATTCTGGGCAAGCTGGAAGGCAATAATCCTGCAGGCTCTGTAAAAGATCGGCCGGTCGCCAGTATGATTCGTCATGCGCAGCAACGTGGCGATATCCAACCGGGCGATACACTGATTGAAGCCACCAGTGGTAATACCGGTATTGCTCTGGCAATGGTCACGGCCATTCTGGGGTATCGCATGATTTTGATTATGCCGGAAAGCATGAGTCAGGAACGCCGTGCATCAATGCGGGCTTATGGCGCAGAAATTATCCTGACCGATGGAATGGAGTCGGCACGCGATTTGGCGTTGCAAATGCAGGCGATGGGAGAGGGTAAAGTACTGAACCAGTTCGGTAATTTTGATAATCCCCTGGCACACTATGAAACTACCGGGCCGGAAATCTGGCGTGATACAAAAGGTGAAGTAACCCATTTTGTCAGTGCCATGGGAACCACCGGCACGATTATGGGGGTATCCAGATATCTAAAAGAACAGAATTCAGAGGTGCAGATTGTTGGTGTGCAACCGGTTGACGGTGCAAAAATTCCCGGCATCAGACGTTGGCCAGAAGCCTACCTGCCGGAAATCTTTGAACCGGAAAGAGTTGATCTGACGCTGGATATAGAGCAGGAGGTTGCTGAAGAAACGATGCGTCGACTCGCCAGTGAAGAAGGTATCTTCTGTGGCGTTTCATCAGGCGGCAGTGTTGCTGCGGCATTACGTTTATCGGCAACGGTCAGCAATGCGGTAATCGTCTGTATTATTTGCGACCGTGGTGATCGTTACCTTTCCACGGGTGTGTTCCCTGCAGAGTAATGTCCGCCACGACGGGATATCCACGAGGGTCTGTTGATTTTTCAGAGTCACAACAGAGGCGCCCATGAAAAATAAACTGACCCTGTTTTTAACGGTTTTGTTACTCGTAGCAGCCACATCGGTCTGTGCAATAGAACAGGTATCAATCCAGATTGGTAACTGGTCAAGCGAACAGGTTGATATCAGTGGTTTGCAAGTGGAAATTGATTTAAAAACCACGGGGTTGGTTATTAGCGCCACTGCCAACGGTGTTCAGTTAGCTGAACCTTTTGGCCGATTATCAGATGTCAGACTTCATTGTGACACGCTACGCTGGGTATCCGGACAAATTGACTGTCAGGCCGGTCAAGTCGACTTCACTCATGCACAATGGGGCAGTCAAAAATTATCGTTTAGCGTTCAATCCCAGGTCGAAGAAGACAATTATCAGCTTTCACTTAAAAACATTCGGATTGAGCAAGGCCAATTATCCATTCAGGCCAGTTATCAACAAGGCGACTGGCAAGCTGAGCTAACCGGACAGCAACTTGCACTGGCGAGCCTGATGCGTGTTGTCAGCCCCTATATTAACCAGCAACAGCTTAATCTGTTTTCACAATGGAATGTTAATGTCATCGCCGATATTGAGGCTAAACTAAAAGGCCAGCAGCAAAATCTGACATCAGCTTCGGTTACCGGCGCACTAAGTAATGTCGGATTTTCTGACCCCAGTGGACGTTATGTAGCAGAAACAGTAGACGCGCAGCTCACGCTGGAACTGCAAGCCGAGTCGGGAAGCTGGCGCTGGGAACAAACCCTGACTGTCGATGATGGGCAGGCCTATTTTGAACCCATATTTTTAGATTTGGCTGAACAGCCCGTCATGCTAAGCAGTGAGGGGCAACTTTCTTTCAACGAACAACGTTGGCAGATACAAAAGCTGCGGTTTGAACACGGAGAATCTGTTCAGGCAGCGGGACAATTGCAGGGGCAAAATACGCAATTACAACACCTGAAAATGGATCTGAATAGCAGTGACATAAGCATATTGTATAAAGACTGGCTGCAGCCGTTTATTCCGGGATCCTCGCTGAGTCACTTGCAGGCAAGCGGGCAACTTGATGCCGATATCCAATGGGACAATGAGCAGTATCAATTCATAGTGGATCTGCAGTCAGTCAGTTTGGCAGATGAGGCTGGGCGATTCAGCATTGACAGGCTCGGAGGGCAAATGGCCTGGACCAACCAAACGGCGGTATTGCCGGTCATATTAAGCTGGCAATCCGCATCAGTTTTATCGATGCCTTTGGGCGGCTCAACATTGCAGGCAGAAGTCAGTCAGAATCAGATTCAGTTTACCGACAGTTTGTTATTACCAATTCTGGACGGTGAATTAACACTGAATAATTTTCAATTAAGTCTGGCAGAAGAACAGGGAACACGCTGGCAGTTTCAGGGCTTATTAAGTCCGGTTTCGATGGATCAGCTAAGCCGTTTGCTGGGCTGGCCTGAACTGCAGGGAAAATTATCCGGTATGATTCCAAAAGTCAGTTATGCTGACGAGATCATCAGTGTGGATGGGGCGCTGTTATTGAAGTTATTTGATGGCACAACGGTAATAAAAGATCTTCGTTTACAACAGCCGTTTGGAAGCCTGCCTCAGCTTTATGCGAATATTGATATAAACCGTCTGGACTTACAGACACTCACCAGTACCTTTGATTTTGGTAATATAAGCGGCAAAATTAACGGGCGAATACATAATCTTCGCTTATCCAACTGGCAACCCGTGCAATTTGATGCGGTATTTATGACGCCGGACAAGGATCCTGGGCGCCGCCGAATCAGTCAGCGTGCAGTGAATAATATTTCGCAGATAGGTGGTGGTCCGAGTGCGATTTTATCGCGGGGCTTTATGGGCTTGTTTGAAGATTTTTCCTATCAGAAAATTGGTCTAAGTTGTCGGTTGATGAATTCGGTCTGTCAAATGGATGGTATCGAAGCAACCGAGCAGGGTTACTATATTGTCAAAGGTGGCGGTCTGCCTCCATGGATTAATGTAGTCGGCTACACCCGGGAGGTGGATTGGCCGGAATTAATTGCCAGATTAAAAGCGGTCAGTCAGAGCGACGGACCGGTCATTCAATAAAGGAAAGTCTAATGCGTTTATTTAAATGGTTAATGGGCACTACAGCGGGCTTGATGCTGATTTCCTGCGTCACCATCAATATTTATTTCCCTGCTGCTGCCGCTGAAAAAGCCGCAGACAGAATTATTGAAGATGTATGGGGACGGGAAACCCAACCGCAACCGAGTGCGCCTGAGGAGAAGGAGACCAGTGAAGTAAACCACAATACTCCTGTTGCGTTAAAAGTATTGAACTGGATGGTGTCACCTGCCCATGCAGAAGCTAATATCAATATTAATTCGCCGGCCATTAATGCCTTACAGGCGAAAATGAAACAACGTCATGAGCGCTTACATCCGTTTTATCAAACCGGAGCAATTGGCTTAACCAGTAACGGTTTGATTACCTTACGAGAAGCTTCAGCCGTGCCGCTTAAAGATCGCAATACTGTTAATACACTGATTGCAGAAGAGAATCAGGATCGCAAAGCGTTATATGCTGAAATTGCCCGCGCCAATGGTCATCCTGAATGGGAATCAGATATCCAGGAAACCTTTGCCAGACGCTGGATAAGTAACGCAGCTAAAGGCTGGTGGTTCCAACAAGGTGGCAGTTGGAAGCAAAAATAATAATCTCATCACTGGAAAGTCCGGTTGTGCCACGGCATAACCGGACTTTTTTTATGACTATCCAATTTAAACAGGTTTGAACAAATGGCACGACGTAATCAAAGAAAACGGCTACCTACTGAAGCTGTCCAGGCAAATATCGAGAGTCTTTCACATGATGGTCGTGGCATTGCCAGAATTGAAGGCAAAACGGTTTTTGTTGATGGTGCACTAGCTGGTGAGAACGTGTCTTTTCTCTATACCCGGCTGCATAAAAAATACGATGAGGCCAGAGTGATTTCTGTCGAAAATGCTTCCGTGGATCGCGTTGAAGCTAAATGCCGGCATTTTGGTGTGTGTGGTGGCTGCAGTCTGATGCACATGTCTCCACAAGCCCAATTAAGCTTGAAACAAGATACCTTAAAGGAGCAACTTTCGCATTTTGGTCAGCTTACTCCTGAGCAGTGGTTGGCTCCCTTAACTGGGCCATTATGGGGCTATCGGCGAAAAGCCCGTCTGGGTGTTCGATATGTGACAAAAAAAGAAAAAGTTCTGGTTGGTTTCCGCGAAAAGGGATCACCATATCTGGCTGAACTATCTCAATGCGAAGTCCTCGACCCTCGGGTGGGTTTACGTCTGGAAGAACTAGGCAAAATGATTGCCGGACTGGAAGCCTACAACCGTATTGCCCAAATCGAAGTTGCAATGGATGATGCCAACACTGCACTGGTATTCCGTAATCTGGATCCATTGTGCGAAACCGATATACAGAAATTAATCCACTATGGTCAGCAACATGATTTATGGATATATCAACAACCGGGTGGGCCGGATACCGTCAGCCCGTTATGGCCGGAAGCACCACAATTGCACTATGCTCCTGAAGAAGGGCTCAGACTGGAATTTGCACCGGGCGACTTTACCCAGGTAAATGCCGGTATCAACCATAAAATGATTGCCAAGGCGATTGAATTACTGGATTTGCAGGAAACAGATCGGGTTCTGGATCTATTTTGTGGATTAGGCAACTTTACACTACCTCTGGCTAAGCGTGTCAGCAGTGTGGTTGGGGTCGAAGGTGATAAATCGCTGGTGGCGCATGCTCAACGTAATGCGCAACTCAATGGTTTGGATAATGCTGAATTTGAAATGGCTGATCTGACTGTCACCCAACTTAAAGACTATCCATGGGCAACAGCCGGGTTCACCAAAGTATTACTGGACCCGCCCAGGAGTGGCGCTTTAGAAGTTCTTGGTCAAATTGCTGATCTGGGGGCCGAAACTATTGTTTACGTATCCTGCAATCCGGCAACGTTGGCTCGTGATGCCGGAGAGTTAGTCAATCAATATGGTTACACGCTCATGCAAACAGGCATCATGGATATGTTTCCACATACCAGTCATGTTGAATCCATAGCTTTATTCAAAAAATGAATAAAAGATTCGGGTGAATAAACCTTTAAAAATATCTCAGAATGTGACTAAGTACGCGAAAAAGTGACTGATAGTACCAAGGTACAATGGTTTTCAGGTTTTTTTTCTCTAATATAGGCACCGTTGCTCAAAGTATGAGCCGCAATAATATTAATACAGAGTGCCAACCTTGGTGTGAACCAAGAGACGGAAAACCACGGGTCTTAATGAAAAGACAGCCGGGTTGCTTTTTTTCTGAAAAGGAAATTTTATGAAAAATTTGCTACTTTTTGTTTCACTTTTAGCTGTTTCATTAACCGCTAATGCCGCTACATTCCAGGGCAGTACTTCAGGCACTTTTGAAAATCCTACTGGTCCTTCCGGTATGGTTACTTCAGGTGTTGGTACTGACCATTTTACATGGGGCGAAGGTGCTCTGACTCACTATACTTACGAATATAACAAGGTTTGTCACGGTTTTTTCTGTTACAACACGAAAGATAAGGTTGCTCAATATTCAGACCCAAGTTCGTTAACTTATTACAATACTGGTTTTAATACTGAGGTTAATCAGACTTTTGTTGCGGGATATCTAAACTTCAATAACGGTATCATTTATTCTGGCACTCAAGCTGAAAGTGTTGATTTAGCACTGACTCTTGATTTCAGTAGTCCGTCTTTATTTTCTGAAACCTTTACCTATGGATTTTCACTTGATAATACAGTGAATCCTGAAGGTGACAGCATCACTTTCCTGAATTCTGTACCGACGAAGTTTTTAAGTCACGAAGGCACAGATTATTTCTTTGAATTGACCGGCTTTGGGATTCATACCAAACATGGTATTAAACTGGTGGATGAAATCTTCCTGAAAGAAGGTAAAGACAAAACAGTTAAATTGCTTGGCCAATTTACTTCAATGCCATCTGCAGTGCCTTTACCTGCAGCAGTATGGTTATTCGGTTCTGGTTTAATGGGCTTTATAGCTCTGCGTAGAAGAGCAAAATTACAACAAGCTTAAACCTCTCGTAAATACCGTAAAATAAAAAACCGTGGTTTTATACCACGGTTTTTTTATGTCTGAAATATGCGAGTAATACATATGGAAAAGTCTGATATGCCGGCTGAAACCAATGCAGCACCTTTATTGAAAGATCATATCAATGCCGGATCCATCGAAATACTAGCCCGGTTAATCAAACAATATAAGCCGTCTTTTCCGGCAGATGAGTTTATACAAAAGTCGACTGATGATCTGGAAGCTAAGCCGCTTAAAAGCCGAGTCAGCCACCTGAGCACGGTATTAACGGAATTATTAATTGAGGATTATTCAGACACGGCTAAATGGCTCAAACAGCTTGCTGACAACTGGCCAGATAAAAATATTAATAAGGGCTGGTACAGTTTTATGGCATGGCCATTAATCGACTATGCTGGCAAACAAGGATTGCATCAGCCTGAAACGGCATTGGATTTATTAAGTCATTTGACTCGACTGTTTACCGCTGAATTTGCTATCAGGCCCTATATCGACCAGCATTTTGAGTTAACCTATCATCACCTGCTGCAATGGAGCCAGGATGCTGATGAGCATGTCCGAAGACTGGCTTCCGAGGGAATGCGACCAAGATTGCCCTGGGGAGGGCATTTAACAGCCTTGAAACTAAATCCCCAGCCAATATTTACGGTACTTAATTATCTCAAAGATGATCATAGTCGCTATGTACAAAAATCGGTCGCCAACAATCTGAACGATATCAGTAAAGATCATCCCCAACAGGTTATTGAGCTTTGTGGTGATTGGTTAAACGATTCAACAGCCCAACGCCGCTGGATTATTCGTCATGGTCTCCGCAGTCTTATTAAAGCGGGGGAGCCCGCAGTATTTCCATTACTGGGATTCACTCAGAAGCCTCGAGTCCAGGTTGATTTAGTTCTCACTGAGCAACAGCTAAAACTGGGGGAATCGCTGGTTCTGCAGGCCGAAATACATTCTGCAGCAGATCAAACCCAGGTATTGGTCGTGGACTATCGTGTATGGCACGTTAAAGCCAACGGTACGACCACTGCAAAAGTATATAAATGGAAAAATATCGAGTTACTGGCAAGAGAAAGTATTCGTCTGAGTAAGTCACATGGATTTTTAAAACTCACTACCAGACAGTATTACAGTGGCCGGCACACCTTTGAAATACTTATCAATGGGGTGGTTTACAATCAAGCCTCAATGAATCTATTGCTTGACTGAATTTTACCTAAACGTATTGCCGGAAAAACGCTGAACGAACACATAACACTAAGAGCCCCGCAGGGCTCATAGTATTTGTAGTGCAAATCTTACTGTTTGGCTAATGCCTGCCAGGTACTGACGACAGTATCCGGGTTTAATGAAATACTGCTGATACCTCGCTCAAGCAGCCATTCTGCCAAATCAGGATGATCTGAAGGACCCTGACCACATATACCGATATATTTATCGGCTTTGTGACAAGCTTTAATCGCCATATCCAACATTGCCAAAACGGCTGGATCGCGTTCATCAAACGCTTTAGCAATTTGTGCTGAATCACGATCCAGGCCAAGTGTCAGCTGTGTCATATCGTTAGAACCGATGGAAAATCCATCAAAGAATTCAAGGAACTGATCGGCAAGTACTGCGTTTGAAGGTAATTCACACATCATGATCACACGCAGACCATTTTTACCACGTTCCAGTCCGTTCTTTTTCAGAATCTTAATAACAGCTTCAGCTTCAGTTAATGTACGAACAAAAGGAATCATGATTTCGACGTTGGTTAAGCCCATTACATCACGGACACGTTTGATTGCTTCACATTCCAGTTCAAAGCAAGCTTCGAATTCAGGCGAGCTGTAGCGTGCCGCACCACGAAAACCAATCATCGGGTTTTCTTCGTGAGGTTCAAATTGCGCGCCACCAATCAGATTGCCATATTCATTCGATTTAAAATCGGACATACGTACAATCACTTTAGATGGATGAAATGCTGCAGCAATGGTCGAAACGCCCTCAGTGATACGACTGATATAAAACTCAACCGGATCACCGTAGGCGGTGGTTCTTTCTTTAATTATCTGTTGTACTTCAGCATCCATTTTATCTGCGGCCATTAAGGCTTTAGGGTGAATGCCGATAGTGTTATTGATAATGAATTCCAGCCGGGCCAAACCAACACCATCGTTAGGCAGTTGTGAGAAACTCATGGCACGATCCGGATTACCCACATTCATCATGATTTTGACGGGTAATTCGGGCATTTGATCCAATGACTGAACACGGTGTTCAAATTCCAGAAGTCCCTGGTAAATATAACCTTCATCGCCTTCAGAACAGGAAACCGTTGCCGAAATGCCTTCAGCGACTTTTTCAGTGGCATCGCCACAACCAACGACTGCCGGAATACCTAATTCACGCGCAATAATGGCTGCATGACAGGTACGTCCACCACGATTGGTTATAATCGCGGCTGCTTTTTTCATGATCGGTTCCCAATCAGGATCGGTCATGTCAGTTAATAAAACGTCACCGGCTTCAAATTGATCCATTTGATCCAGGCTGCTCAAAATCCGGACCCGGCCGCGGCCTATTTTTCTGCCAATCGCGCGACCTCTTGCTAATAACTCACCTTTGTCTTTCAGGATGAATTGTTCAGTGACATTTACACTGCGGCTTTCAACAGTTTCGGGACGTGCCTGGACAATATAAATCTGACCATCATTGCCATCTTTGGCCCACTCAATATCCATTGGTCTTTGATAATGCTTTTCGATAACCATCGCCATGCGGGCCAATGACTCAATTTCTTCATCATTCAGACAAAAGTGTAATCGTTCTTCGGGGTCTACATCGACGGTTTTAACGGGTGATTTATCGTCTCCGGAATAAATCATTTTCAGCGCTTTCTGACCGAGTGTTCTGCGTAATACCGCCGGGCGTTCAGCCGCCAAGGTTGTTTTATGAACATAAAACTCATCGGGATTTACCGCACCTTGCACGACCATTTCACCAAGGCCGTAACTACCGGTGATAAAGACGACATCACGAAAACCACTTTCTGTATCCAACGTAAACGCGACACCGGCAGAAGCGATGTCAGAACGCACCATCTTTTGAATACCAGCAGATAAAGCTACTTCACTGTGCTCAAAGCCCTGATGATCGCGATAGGCAATTGCCCGATCGTTGAATAGCGACGCAAACACTTCTCTGATGGCAAACTTGATATTGTCTAAACCGGAAACATTGAGAAAGGTTTCCTGTTGACCGGCAAATGATGCATCCGGTAAATCTTCTGCAGTTGCAGATGAACGAACAGCCCAGCTGGTTGACGTACCATATTCTTGAACTAATTTGTGATAAGCCTCATCAATCGCGGCTTCCATTTTTTCCGGATAGGGAATGGTCATGATCCAATCACGGATGGTTTTGCCCGCTTTTTGCAGCGCCACGACATTGTCCACATCCAGTTCACGTAATAAATCGTTTATCTGGTCTTGTAGCCCGTCATGTTTTAAAAACTCTCTGTAGGCATCCGCTGTGGTTGCAAAACCGCTTGGTACGGCGACGCCCAAAGGTGCTAAATTCTGCAACATTTCGCCTAAAGACGCATTTTTTCCACCAACTCTCCCGACATCATTCATGCACAACTTATCGAGTGGAATTACATATTCGGTCATGGCAACTACCTTAAATTTTTAGTTTTATTAAATGTAATGGTTGATTCGCGGATGCGCTCACGCGCAAGCCCCATGGAGCGAACAACACGGCTGGATATTTCTTCAATAGAGGTATTCGTAGTATCAAATACCGGAATATCAACTTTCTCAAACATACTCATTGCTTTATCTAGTTCTCGCTGACAGATTTCCAATGAGGAGTAATTACTGTCAGGGCGACGTTGGCGGCGAATACGACTCAGGGGTACAGGTTTAATGGTCAAACCGGCAAGTTTATGCCGATGAATTTTCAGATACTCCGGCAGTTCTTCTGCTTCCAAATCTTCCGCGGTCAACGGATAGTTAGCCACTTTAAGGGAAAAGTTCATGGCTAAATATAAGCTGGTAGGCGTTTTACCGCAACGTGAAACACCCACTAAAATGATATCAGATTCTTCATATTGATCCGGGCGAATGCCGTCATCATGAGTCAGTGCATAGTCAATCGCATCCAGACGTTTTTGATAGGTGGTATCACTGATCGAAATTCGTGAAACACCTTGTTTCTGAGAAGATTGCACCTGAAGAAACTCTTCCATAGAACCGATAAACTGATGAAACAGGCTGATTACAAAGCCATCACAATCTTCGATAATCTGTTGGGCTTCGTTATTCACTAAGGTGCTGAAAACCAGAGGCGGTAGATCAGATTCTGTACACAGCGCGTTAATTTGTTCGCGAGCATCTTCTGCTTTTTCTTTGGTATCGACAAAAGCCAGTGTAATTGTTTCGAACTCAATTTCAGGAAATTGCGCTAATAAGCACTTTCCATAAGATTCTGCCGTTAAACCGGTACGATCCGATACAAAAAAAACGTTTCTGATTGGTTGGTTATAATTTTCGGTTAGTTCACTCATCTAGTAATGATGTGCTGAAATGGCTGTTTTGATCAACAAAAAGTTTGGAGGCGCTGGGGGCAAGCTTGAATACAAATTTTAGAAAACGAAGATAACTCTTTGTATCGTAAATTACGAGCGGTTATTACCTATCATATTGCGCCGAGAGAACATGAAGTTTCTGACAGAGTGGCAATGCTGAATGAACGTTATTTTGCGGCATTATTAATGGTCATTCTGGACATGTTTCCGCCGGTAAAACAGTCAGGTTTGGCAATTTAAATGTGTAGTAAGAAGGCTTTACGCAAACGCCCCAATGACATAAATATGCAGAGGCTGGGTTTTCTATTTAGCAGGGAAACGATATCCGACTGTTTGCTGCTTTAAACCGCTGAAACTGAATTATAAAAAACAAATGTCCTGAAAGAATCTTATGTTCTATTCCTCAAGGAATATGAATTCAGATCCAACTTCAGGACATCAGTGTCTGCTATGTTTCATAGCCACTACTGTAGGGATTCTTTATTTGGCCCAACAACTGCCTTGGAAATGACCCTAAAGCACCATCAAAATCAGACCAGTTTAACGAGATCTGACCCTTAAAATGTTCAGGCCATCAATAAACCGAAAGCTACAAGCCCTATGCAGGCGAGCGACATAACTATTATAAATTCGATGAAATGTTCCATTAGCCATTCTTCAAGTTTGTGCATGATAAAACTCCTTAATAACGGTTAGATATTTCGTCTATCCGTTATCAATTATCAAGCTGTATCACCCAGAAGGCATTGATCTGGATCAAATCATAGCCATTAGGTTTATCCTTGATGGCAGGCCATTTAAAGCTAATTCTGAACTACGATAAATACCATCCGATTGCGACCAAACCCAACCAGAAAACGGTGAATAGCAGAATGATATGTGGAAACTTCTGCATCAAAAATTCATCAATCTTTTTTAACATTTTTGCCTCATACACCAATCATTTTCGACTAATAAAGATACCATCTGCAAATTGATTATGCCAGTCAAAAACAATGCTTCTTCCATGATTTCAATGATATGGCCGGTGATGCAAAAGAAATAAAAATATTTCTTGTGTATGCAGTAAAAATTCTCTATATTTTCTCTTCTCGTTATATTCTCATGTCAGGTGAAAAGTATGCTAACTAAAAGACAACAAGACACGCTCAACTTTATTCGCCAATACATTAATGAAAATGGTGAAGCACCTTTAGTCACTGAAATTGCCGAGGGGCTGGGTATCAGTTCACAGGGTACCGCTCACAGATATATTCAGGCTTTGATTGATGGTGGCTATCTGGAACGGCTGACAGGCAGAACGCGAGGGTTGAAGTTGAATGAGCAGGTGTTTTCAGAGCAATCACTGGTTTTTCCGATGATGGGAAAAATCGCGGCCGGACGTTTGATCGAGGCCGTAGCCGATGAGTCTGAAATTGACCTTGGTAGTATGTTCAAAGGGAAAGGTCGTTATGTCTTGAAAATCAGTGGTGAATCCATGATTGGCAAAGGCATCATGTCGGGTGATTATGTGGTTGTAGAATCAACAAGACAGGCAAGGCATGGTGACATGATTGTGGCACTGGTTGATGGTTATGATGCCACCCTTAAAACCATGCTGGTCAATAAAGATGGCACCATTACCTTAATGCCGGCAAATGAAGCGTTTGAACCTGTGAAGATTGATGCTAAACGACTCAGTATCCAGGGGGTAGTGGTGGGGCAGTTGCGAACTTATCCCTGAATAGCGGTTGCGTGAAACTTAACAGCCGGTTTTTACCTGGCAGGCTTAACCATACTGTTGAGTATAGTAATAATTGGTTGCTTCGACATAACCCGCGATACTGCCGCAATCAAAACGATGTCCTTTAAACTTGACTGCCAGTACCGGTTTTTCCTGAGCCATTGCCCGTATGGCATCGGTAATCTGTACTTCGCCATTGGCACCTGGGGGAGTATTACGCAGGTAATCAAAAATATCGGGCGTCAAAACGTAACGCCCGATAATGGCCAGATTACTGGGCGCATCTTTCGGTTTAGGCTTTTCAACCATATCGGTAATGCGATAAATATCGGGTTCAATTTCATCACCGGATATCACACCATAGCTACCGGTTGCGTCGGCTGGAACTTCTTCTATTGCCACGATGCTGCATTGATGTTTCTGATAAAGATCGACTAACTGGCCTAATGCACGTTTGCCACCGGATTCAGGTGTCGCGCATAAATCGTCTGCCAGCAATACCGCAAAAGCTTCATCGCCTATTATCGGCTCACCTGTGAGGATGGCGTGACCCAGTCCCAGCATGGCGCGCTGACGCATAAAGATAAAATCACAGGAATCCATTACATTGCGAATGTCGTCAAGATGAGATTCCTTGCTGGTTCCGTAAATCTGATGTTCCAATTCAAAACTGGTGTCAAAGTGATCGGCAATAGCCCGCTTTCCGCGTCCGGTAATAAAGCCCATGCTATGCAATCCAGCCTCCATGGCTTCTTCAACTCCATATTGGATCAAAGGTTTATTAACAATTGGCAACATCTCTTTTGGCATTGCCTTGGTGGCTGGTAGAAAACGGGTGCCATACCCGGCGACCGGGAAAAGACATTTACGGATTGAAGCTTTTACTGTCATGAATATTGATCCTTGTGGTTTATTGCGGTGGAAATCAGCGATTACTCAACCACACACATTGGTATGGAGAGAGCTGAATTTCACTTTGCCAGGAGTCGATAGCAGCACTACTGACTAGATCATGCCAATTGTCAGTAGCGACCAGGTTGAGATCGGCAATACGCAGTGTTTGTGATTTATCACTGATATTAAATATACAGAATATGCTTTGGCGACGATCAATACTTTGTCTCCAGAAGCCAAATAAAGCATCGCCAAGTTGCAAAGTATATTGCGTAGCATTGGGATGAAAAGCCGGTTGTTGCATGCGAAGCTTAATCAGTGCAGTGAGTTTCTGATAAATCCGTGAATGATTATTGTCGGGATGTTCAAGTGCTGCCCGAATGGCCGTATCATCCCATTGATGACGATTAATTGCGCGATTATGCTGATGTTTCTCCAGCCGTTGGTAATCATTGCCGGAGGCTAACAGACTATGAATATAAATTCCCGGTATACCTTCGAGTGCCAGCATAATTGCATGGGCACAGATAAACCGGGCCTGTTGCCACTGATCGGGACCTTTTAGTGTTCCCTGCAACGCATCGAATAGCGCAATATTGATTTCATAGGGTTTTTTAATACTGTTTTCAGCGGCACGCCAGGAAATTTCACCACCAAAACCCTGCATGGTAGAGATCAGAGCGGCAATTTCACTATCCGTTAACAGACCTTCGGCAGGCCGCAGGCCAATACCGTCATGTGAGGCAATAAAGTTAAAATAGGCAGTACCATTTTGCGCGGGTGGCATACTCATAAGCCACTGGCGCAAATAAAAACATTTACCAGTTATTAAGGTGTTGAGTAATAACGGGGGTAACGAAAAGTTATAGATCCAATGGGCTTCATTGGCGTTACCAAAATAACTGAGATTTTCCCGATTCGGAATATTGGTTTCGGTAATGATTACCGCATCGTTTTGTGCCTGCTCAATCAATAAACGCAATAACCTGATTAGTTCATGTGTTTGCGGCAGGTTCAGACAATTGGTGCCAGCCTGTTTCCATAAAAACGCCACAGCATCCAGGCGAAACAGGCGTATTCCCTGATCCAGATAAAACCGAATTATTTTGACAAAGGTTTTGAGTACTTCGATATTCCGAAAGTCAAAATCGACCTGTTCATGGCTGAAGGTACACCAAACATGCTTAACACCATGAGCCGTTTCTGTTTCACGAAGCAGTGGTGTGATTCGCGGGCGTACCACAAGAGCAGTTGGCGTATCTGCCTCACAGGTATAAAAAAAATCATGACCTTCACCCTGGCCGGCAATAAAATTCTGAAACCATTGGCTACTACTTGAACCATGATTAATCACCAGATCGGCCATCAGTCGATAATCTTTAGCAATGGCATTAATGTCTGACCAGTCACCTAATTCCGCATTGACCTGAAAAAAATCTTTAACTGCAAAACCATCGTCGCTGCAGTAAGGAAAAAAGGGCAGAATGTGTACTGTGTTAATACAGTCAACAAAATAATCGTCTAAAAAGCGTTTAAGTGTCTGCAAAGGTACTTCGTCTTTTTGCAGAACGCTGTTACCGTAAGTAATCATGGCAATATCAGTGGCGTGCCATTTATTCTGGTAGGGTTCCGGAGACTGCGCTTCAGGACTGACTTGCATGATGTCCAATAATTCTTTGGCCAGAGAAGATAGCCTTTCAGCGTCTTCAAGCTCACCATAAACGGTGCTCAGATGATAAAGCACATTGTGGAAAACAGCTGGACGTTCAGAAATCTGTGTCATGTTCATCCTTTAGCCGGTAAATTCCTGATAGTCGTCCTCCACTGCCTGATAGATACGCTCAAATATATCAGGCAAAGCACTTTGCACACGGTTCCAGCTTGGTATGAAAGGAGTCTCCATCGGATTTTCCAGAAAAACCTGTCCCGCATCCATGATGTTACGCGCGAACATTTCTACCGACGCTTCTTCCTGATGAATATCGAATTTAAGGCCATTCATTACGGCATCATTTCGATAGGTTTCTACGAAATCCAGTGCGATTCGATAATAGGTAGCCTTAATACTGCGAAAATGTTCGGCACTGAAAACGGTGCCTTTGGTGGCAAGCTTACGGAACAATGCCTTGGAAATATCTATCGACATTTTCGATAAGCCAGCTTGTTGATCATCGGTAGAAAGATCCTGATGTTTATGATCATAAATATCGGCAATATCGACCTGACATAGACGGTTATTGGCATAGTTTCGGTGCATTTCAGACAGCACGCCAATTTCCAGACCCCAGTCACTGGGGATACGGATATCACTCAATACATCACGACGGAATGAAAATTCTCCCGACAGTGAATATCGAAAACTATCCATGTAATCAAGATAATCACTTGGGCCCATGACCGACTTAAGTGCACGTAAAAGTGGTGTGATTAATAAACGGTTAACACGCCCGTTCAGCTTTCCGCCTGAAATCCGCGCGTAATAACCTTTGCAGAATTCATAATTAAACATCGGATTGGCGACCGGGTATATCAATCGGGCCAGTAGTTCGGTGTTGTATGTGACGATGTCACAGTCATGCAAAGCAATCGATTCGGCTTTGCCAGAGGCTAAAATATAGCCCATGCAATACCAGACATTGCGGCCTTTGCCGGCCTGGTGGGGAGCGAGATTCAAAGCCTGCAATTCAGTATCAATAGCGCTTAATCGTGGTCCGTCATGCCACATTATCCGATGATGTTGTGGCAGATCATTAAAAAATGCCAAAGCATGTTTAAACTCATCAGCATTGGCCCGATCCAGACCAATCACAATTTCTGACAGATACGGGACGGTTCTTAATTGTTGCACAATCGCTGGAAGAGCTTCACCTTGCAGCTCTGAGAATAAAGAAGGTAATAATAATCCCATCGGCCGTTGCTGACTGAACTGCAATAGATCCTGTTCCAGATCAGCCAGATGGCGATGCGTCAGATTATGTAGCGTTGTAATAATGCCATTTTGATGAAAGTCTGCCATGGTGGCCTCTTGTAATTTTAGTGCACGAATGCCGTGCTTATATGCAGCTGTTGCAAGACTTGCTGTACACCTTCTGCCCACCCACGCGGCCCGCAATGTGAAGCCTGCATGACATTGTTATGGCGCGTTAAGGAAGGTAATGAATTGACGGGTGAAGGAATTAATAAAGCCATGTCCGCGGTTTCCAGCATGGCGACATCATTCTGGCTATCACCGATCGCCAGACTGGTAAAACGTTTATCCGGGCAAAAATGTTCGTAAACCTGTTTCAACCATTGAATGGCGCAACCTTTGTCGCATTGTCCTGAAACATGTAAAAAGCGACCGCCAATCAAAACTTGAGCACCACGTTTACGGACTTCTTCAATAAATTGTTTTTGTTTACCCGGATTGCCATGCCATGCCAGAGCTTCACCGTATTGTCTTCTGGCAGCGCGGGCCGCGGCATGCACATCCAGACCGGTCATGGCGATAATTCCATCAATACCGGCTTGTGCAAAGGTAGTGAAATCATCACTGAATAAAGGTTTAACCGAATCGATAATCGATTGCCAATGCGAACGGGGTTGGACAAATTCCTTTATCCAGTACTTGCCACAGATTTTTGTATCTGCAGGTTGGCTGGGGAAATAATTCACTGGAATAAAGACCGCAGCCCCATTTTCACAGATAAAAGGATGCAGGTTATCCAGGGATTCACTGATCTGTTCAATTTCTGATTGAGTTTTGCTACTGACAGGGATAAGTGGTATCTGCAGCTGTTTAAGGTTTGCCAGTACGGGATCGGCTTCATCGTGACGATAGTTATGATGATCCAGCAAACTGCCATCCAGATCAGTAAACACAAGCAATGAGGTTTTGGGACAGGATGCCGCTGGTGTTAATTGTTTTGGACGCGTTAAGGCCACGATATCTCTTTCCATATTAAGTTCAAAAACATAATCCATTTGCTCTGGTAATGTGTCCAGACAGTGTTGAGTGACACGCTGGTAATACTGGATAAAACGGGCGATATCATCTGCATCCATGATTTTGTTGTTTACGGATGTTGCTGTTTGTTGAAGTTTCTCTTCCTGCTGTAGCCGCCAGTCATAGACGCATTCAAAATTAGGGGCTTTGAGCATGATCCAACTATCAACCCGCTGGAATAGAGCCGGGTAGTCCTGCTCTAGTTTTTGATTTACAAAGCGCCGCCAGTTGGCGTCTGGATCTTCGCTTTGTTCTAAAGGGTTCAATGGCGTAACTAACACCTCTTCCGGTTGTGGACATGCGCCCATACACCAGCCTTCCAGGACAATGAATTTTGGTGAGTCTGTTAATACAGGCCACTGTTCAACTGGAAAGCGGTCATCATGTGCCTTATCAAAACGCGGGATCGCTATGTTTTTCCTTTCTGACAGCAATTTATCAATGGTCGATAAGGCCAGTTCAATATCATGTGTACCAGGTACACCACGAGTGGCTAATAAGGGATGAATGGTGCTGGCTAACTCAAGACGTTGCTGATGAGTGAGATAAAAATCGTCTAAGGAGAGGGCAATTGCAGATTGATGGTGTTGGGTGGTCAGTAAGTGAACTAAACACTCCGCTAACGTGCTTTTGCCAGAGCCTTGCGCACCATGGATGCCGATGATTATGGGGCGTTTTGCTCTTTTTTGGTGCAAAACCAATTCATCTGCGATTCCTGTAAACCAATCATCAATTTGTTTTGCATATTTAGCTGAGAGCTGATGCGTGCTCAGAAAATTCTGAATGTTTGCCGGGGGATTGACCATCACCATTGCCTGTTTCAATCAATAATGAAACTGCCTGACGCAAGTTTCGTACCGGTATGTGAAAAATTCCATAAACATCCCGGCATAATGATGTTTCATGACTGCCTCTGTATTAATTGAATCTGCTTTGAAAAGTTACCGAAAAATTAGACTCCATAACTCTCATTACAGAGGATTGAATCCAGCACAGAAGTGAAGAGGGAGAAGGCAAATTTTTCAAAGATAATGAACGGGTGGGAAAAATTTACCTGATCTTGATGTGCCTGATGATGTGGCTTAAGTACTGGAGCATCAAAAATGGGTGCAAAAAAAAGGGTAAACCCGAAGGTTTACCCAAAGCTCAGCACGCAGCGAGAGAGAACGAACATGCACTGAAGAAAACTACAATTTTGTTATTGCATTAACGATGCCAAAAAAATAAAACATATAAAAACAATGGGTTAACATTTTGCGTGGCGTTGAGAATAGAGTTTTCGCACCACAAACCAGCAGCTTTGCACCTAAGCAGCGCATTCATTTAGTGATGTAGGAATTTTTCCTGGTTTTATGCCAGTCATACCTGATTATGAATAACAGGTGGGATCGCTATAAATGAAAAAAATGATTGTTATTTGGTTTTCAATGTACTCAACCTTGCTTATGGCAGCAGATATGCAAAGCTCACAAAGCTTAATCACGGATTGTTATCAGGAATGGCAAAGCAGGGGATGGACCCTGGGCGAAGATCGACGGCCCGCTTCCACTATTATTGGTTTTCGCGAGGGCATCATGCGGATATGTGAAGTCCGCACCGAATTATTTTTGCAGGGTGCAGATGTTTCGCCCTACATACAGGGGCGGCTTCGTGACCTGGCTCCCTATGTGTTTACAGCAACTAAAGAAGATATCAAGCAACGAATCCTGCAGGTAAATGATCAAACTGGCTATCCTGCAGGATCAGACTATTTATCTGAATGATTATGTTTAATCCTGAGTTATGATTAAATGGATTATAGTCTGAACCCTCCAGCTAAAACTTTAGCTGTCGAGATAGATAAATAACCTTTTCAAATTATGTATCGATAAACAATGAGCCGTTATCCATTTTTTAAACTGACTAAGTCAATCAGTGGACTTTTTTTACTGGTCCTAATCAGCAGTGCATGTTCAGAAAAAACTGAAACTGAATCTTCTGCTATGTTCAGGGCGGATAGTCAACGCAGTGGAGATTTTCAGACTGAAGGTCCACTGAAAAAACCTGAAATTCTATGGCGTTATCATGCTGATGAAGGAGCCTCATCATCACCTGTCAGCAGTGGTAATCATGTATTTTCCGGGCGCTTCGATGGCTTGATGTTGGCATTAAATAAAAAGTCAGGTCAGGAGCAATGGCGGTTTGAAACGCAAGGCGGAATTTTTTCAACTCCGTCAGTAGCAGAAGAACAATTGATCTTCGGCAGTGACGACAAACATATTTATGCTCTGAACAAATTTACGGGCAGTTTGTTATGGGCATTTGAAACCCAGGACAGAGTCTTTGCCTCGCCCCTGATAGCAAAAGGCACGGTATTTATCGGTAGCCTTGATCATTATTTTTACGCAATAGACCGGCATAGCGGTGAACTTAAATGGCGAATCAAAACAGAAGGGCAAGTGGATTCATCTGCTGCGCTTATGGATGATCGCCTTTATTTTGGCAGTGACGATGGTGCTTTATATGCAGTAAATACCGATGGCGAGTTGCTGTGGACTCTGAATACCGGAGCAGCAATTGATGCATCTCCAGTGATATCTGAAGAGGATGATATGCTGTATGTCGGCAATGATGCCGGAGTGTTATTTGCTGTGGATTTGGAGTCAGGCAAGTCGCTATGGACGTTTGAATCAGGATCCAGATTGTTTGCTTCACCTGCGTTGAAAGATCAGCAGATTATTTTTGCTGCCACGGATGGACGGGTATTTTCTTTGAATAAGGAAAGTGGTGAACCCTTTTGGCAATTTGATGCTCAGGCAGTGTTATTTTCTTCTCCGGCAATAGCAGGAGAACAGGTTTATATAGGTTCAATGGATGGCTTTCTGTATGCGCTTGATATAAACAACGGTGAGCAAGTATGGCGGTTTGATTCAGGGTGGGCCATATTTGCATCACCGTTTGTCGATAACGGTACGCTTTATATCAGCAGCGATGATGGTGATTTATTTGCTTTACGCTGATTTATTTAGATGCTCATGTTCGTAGTAATAATTTGTTGCTTCAACAAATCCTTCTACGCTGCCACAGTCAAAACGACGACCTTTGAATTTCACCGCTAAAACCAGTCGATCCTGTGCCATCAAACGTAAGGCATCGGTGATTTGAATTTCACCATTTGCACCAGGTGGGGTTTTACGCAAATAGTCAAAAATTTCCGGTGTCAGCACATAACGACCGATAATCGCTAAATTGCTTGGTGCATCTTCCGGTTTAGGTTTTTCAACCATGTCTTTAATTTGGTAGATTCCCGGTGCGATCTCATCACCAGAGATAACTCCATAACTATGCGTTTCATCGGCCGGAACCTCTTCGATCGCCACAATGCTGCACTGATAGCGTTCATACAGAGCAACCAGTTGGCTGAGAGCACGATCGCTATCTTCATCGGGTTTTGCACATAAATCATCAGCCAGAATAACGGCAAAAGGTTCATGGCCAATCATGGGTTCGCCGGTCAGAATCGCATGACCCAACCCTAACATTTCACGCTGGCGCATAAATACAAATTCGCAGTTATCCATCAAATAACGAATATCATCCAAAAACTTTTCTTTGGAAGTACCTTTGATTTGATGCTCGAGTTCAAAGCTGGTGTCAAAGTGATCAGCAATGGCGCGTTTACCCCGACCAGTAATAAAACCGATTTGAGTAATACCTGCTTCCATGGCTTCTTCTACACCATATTGAATCAAAGGCTTACTGACAATCGGTAACATTTCTTTTGGCATCGCCTTGGTAGCAGGAAGAAATCGTGTGCCATAACCGGCGGCCGGGAATAAACATTTTCTTATAAGACTTTTTACAGCCATTGACGAGATCCTTATCAAACTGTGGTGGAATAAAGTGATGACGATAAGCTAAAGTAATCACTGGCGAAATTCAAGAATCACATGCGCTTGAGCTATTCTGATAAGCCATTTGAAAGCAAAATATAGTATAAAATTACTAAATGACGGTTTCATTTCGCACATGACTTGTTTCATTCATCTATCATGGTTTTAAGGTTAAAAACGACCATTTTTTGAAGAAATGCTGGTGCATTAGTCTGGAACAAGGAAAGTAAAAATGAAAATTTTGGTGCTTGGCGGTGCAGGTTATATTGGGTCACATATCTGTAAAGCACTCTCCCAGCAGTCCCACCACAGTGTCGTGGTCGATAATTTAAGCACGGGTCATCGTGAAGCCGTTCGCTGGAGTCGGTTTATTGAAGCCGACATTCTTGACCGGGATAGCTTAATCAGGATTTTGCAGGATGAAGGGCCATTCGATCTGATAATGCATTTTTGTGCGAAATCGCTGGTGGGCGAATCCATGCAAAATCCAGCCCTTTATTACCGTAACAATGTTGTTGGTACCCTAAACCTGTTAGATGCCATGGTGGCAACAGGACACGACAAACTGGTTTTTTCCTCAACGGCTGCTGTGTTTGGGATGCCTGAAAAAGAATTAATAGATGAACAGCATTCACGTCTCCCAATCAATCCCTATGGCCAATCCAAAAAAATGATTGAAGACGTATTAGGAGATTATCACGATGCTTATGGTGTAAAGTCCGTTGCATTACGTTATTTTAATGCATGTGGCGCTGATCCGGATGGTGAGATTGGTGAACGTCACGAGCCTGAAACACATTTAATTCCTAATATTCTTAAATCAGCTATCGCTGGCAAAACTGCAGAGTTAAAAGTGTTTGGCGATAAATATCCAACACCAGATGGCACCTGTATCAGGGATTATATTCATGTAAATGATCTGGCTTCAGCTCATATTCTGGCTGGTGAATATTTACAAACACATGCTGGAGCATCAGCATTCAACCTTGGGAATGGTAATGGCTTCAGTGTTTTACAGGTGATTGAAGCTGCCGGTAACGTGATTGGGCGTGACATTGCTTATACAGTTGAAGCGCCTCGAGCAGGCGATCCGCCAATATTAGTTTCTGATGCCAGACAGGCCGGAGAAATTTTAGGCTGGCAACCTGTATACACAGATATTGAATCAATTATTGCCACTGCCTGGCATTGGCATCAAAATGAAACCTTTTAGTTAAGGATAGCTTGTCATGATTCCAGTGATAATTTCTGGTGGTACCGGAACACGACTTTGGCCTTTATCAAGGAAAAATAAGCCAAAACAATTTCTTTCATTATTTGGTGAAACTTCGCTATTTCAGAATACACTTACAAGATTAGCAGGCTTGGATGATATTGAAGAACCTCTGATTGTATGCAATACCGAGCACCGTTTTATGGTGGCAGAACAATTACAGGAAATTGATTTGTCAGCTAAAGAAATCATCTTGGAACCTTGTGCCAGAAATACTGCTCCAGCGATTGCCTTAGCGGCGTTGAAAGCACTTGAAAATGGCAGTGATCCTTTATTATTGGTTCTCGCGGCAGATCATTTGATTCAAAATGTATCTGCTTTTCATCTAGCTATTGGACACGCCAAACAGCTCGCCGAACAAGGCAGCCTTGTCACATTTGGTATACAGCCTCAATCAGCCCACACCGGATATGGTTATATTGAGGCAGTAAAAAAAGATCAACCAAGTGAAGTAAAACGTTTTATTGAAAAGCCCGATCAGAAAACTGCTGAAACTTATTTAGCTGCAGGAAATTTTTTCTGGAATAGTGGCATGTTCCTGTTTAAAGCATCTTCTTATATAAATGAATTACAACAGTTTTATCCCGATATAGTGAAATGTTGTAAAAAAGCGATTGAGAAGTCTGTGACCGACCTTGATTTTATTCGTGCAGACCTTGAAGCGTTTGAACAATGCCCTAGTGATTCTATTGACTATGCAGTGATGGAGAAAACGAACAAAGCTAAGGTGGTTCCATTAGATGCTGGATGGAGTGATGTAGGATCATGGTCTTCTTTATGGGAAGCATTTCCGCAGGATGAAAATAACAATGTACTGGTTGGAGATGTCATCGTCGATTCGGTATCAAACTCGTACATACACAGTGAAAATCGTTTGGTTACGGTATTAGGTCTGGATGATGTCGTCGTTGTTGAAACGCATGATGCAGTGATGGTGGCTCATAAAGATCAGGCACAAAATATTAAAAACATTGTAGAAACCCTGAGCAATGAAAATCGCAAAGAAGTCCATACTCACCGTAAATGCTATCGGCCGTGGGGAAGTTATGACTCCGTCGACTATGGAAAACGCTTCCAGGTGAAGCGCATTACTGTGAATCCAGGCGCATCTTTGTCTTTACAGATGCACTATCATCGTGCTGAGCATTGGGTGGTGGTGAGTGGTACAGCCGAAGTAACGCGTGATGATGAAGTCATGTTATTAGGAGAAAATGAATCAACGTTTATTCCTTTGGGCAGTGTGCACCGTTTAAGAAACCCGGGGCGAGTGCCGCTGGAAATTGTTGAGGTACAGTCCGGTAGTTATCTCGAAGAAGATGACATTATTCGACTCCAGGATAGTTATAACCGTAAATAGAGTTAGTAAGGAAGAGGTTACCTGAGACAAATTATGGCGCAAACCAAGATCAGACATTTTGATTCAAAAATTAATGCAATCTCAAGACTGATTGATAGCGCTATTATTTTGGTTACATTTGTAGCCTTGATGGATTTATTTGCCATCGAGTGGCAGCCAAAACATGTCTGGTCACTCCTGTTTTCGATCATACTGTTTCATTTTTTTGCAGAGTCTCAAGATGCATACCGCTCATGGCGTGGAACGTATGTTAGGGATGAAATAACGGCTGTTTTATTTTCCTGGGGAACCAGTATTGCAATACTGGTTGCTATTGAGCGGATAGTCATTAATGAACAAACCTATGCCGCTCCTTTCCTCGTTATCTGGTTTATTGTTACCCCTATCGAACTGATTTCCTGGCATGCCATTGTGAGAATGGTTCTGGGCATCATGAAATCAAAAGGATTGAATACTCGCCGCGTAGCCATTGTTGGGGCAACCAATTTGGGTTACCGATTGGAACAGTCATTTGATGACATGGATTGGACGGGATACCGTTTTTCTGGCTTTTATGATGATAGAAAGCCTGCACCTAATCGTCGCCTGGATGATGAAGAGGCAATTGTCATTGGCAGTATCGAAGAGCTGGTGGCAGATTGCCGTAATGGAAAGATCGATATTGTATTTATTACCTTATCGCTGGCTGCCGAAGCGCGTATTCGTTTACTCACTGAAAAACTGGCTGATACCACCGCCTCCGTATATTTAGTCCCGGATTTATTTACCTTTAATCTTCTAAATTCCAGGTGGGTAGATTACCAGGGCATTACAGCAATCAGTATTTATGAAACGCCCTTTGCCGGTATTGATAGCATGATCAAACGTCTGGAAGACATTGTATTGAGTTTTCTTATTCTTTGTCTTATTGCGATTCCAATGATGTTAATAGCCATTGGCATTAAAACCACCTCCAAAGGCCCAGTGTTCTTCAAACAAACTCGCTATGGAATGGACGGTGAAAAAATCAAAGTATGGAAATTTCGGACCATGACCGTTACAGAAGATGGGGAAACGGTAACTCAGGCGACAAAAAATGATAATCGGATAACGTATTTTGGAAGATTTTTAAGAAAAACTTCATTGGATGAGCTGCCACAATTTTTTAATTCTCTTGGCGGCTCAATGTCAATTGTTGGACCACGTCCTCATGCTGTTGCCCATAATGAAGAATATCGGGCAAAAATTCATGGTTATATGCTTCGCCACAAAGTGAAGCCAGGCATTACAGGGTTAGCGCAGATAAATGGTTTTCGGGGAGAAACCGACACTCTCGATAAAATGGAAGGGCGGGTTAAGTATGATCTGCTTTATATACAGACATGGTCTTTAATCTTGGATATTAAAATAATATTTCTTACGATATTTCGTGGTTTTATGGGAAATAATGCTTATTGACACTTCGTCCGTCTACAATTCGTGAGCGTCATATTCCTGTAAGCTGGAAAATCTATACTAGTATTGGCTGAGAGTTATCAAGCGATTATCGTATACGTTTTAATGAGTTGTATATTTACTAATGCAGTGCTGCAAATTAAGAATCCTGGATTTATTGTCATGTGTAATGATTCCAGCTTATATATTCGGAAACATTCTCAGACGATTAGTGCAATAATGCAGTTCAGCAGGATGATAATGTTTTTTTGCTGCTTAGATTTGAGGTTCATCACAGTTTTTTTATGCATTAGTACCATAGTACAGTTTTAATGCAGCTGGAAAGCTGTTAACTTTTAGTCGTACTCCTGAGAGAAGTTTCTAGGGGATACACTGAACGCAAGATAGTAATATCTTGTTTTATAGCCAAACTTGTCGTGAGGCAAGGTCGGAAAGCCACGGGTCTTTAGCTATATTGAAGATGGCCGGGTTGCATTGCTTAAATTTTTCTATTTAAAGGGTATTATTATGAAAAAAGCGATGCTTTTTGTTGTTAGTTTCTTGTTTGCAGTGAGCGCAAATGCTGCGACGCTTGACTTAACACTTGCTGGTACAGGTGGTTTTCTGGGTGGAGCAACTCAGACAATCAACTCTAACAACGCAAGTGATGTTAGTGCGTCTGGTGTTGGCTTAGGTGTAACCTGGTATTCAGATTTTGTTTTACAATCTGATAAAAACACCAAAGCAGTAATCAGTTTTGAAGCTATCGGTGCTAGTTTGTCGAAGCATTCATCAGTCGGTATTCAGTTTGGTGATAATTCACCAATCTTCTCAGCTGGTGAATCACCGTTTAGTGGCATTTTTAGTTTCTCTCAAACTGTTATGTTGACTGCTGGTACTCAGTACTTCTTCTTGCTGGATGGCATCAAGAATGTTGCTGGTTACTCATTGAACGTTTCTGCAGTGCCAATTCCAGCGGCATTGTGGTTGTTTGCTCCTGCACTTCTGGGTTTCTTCGGCTTACGCCGTAAAGCAGCACAGAATGCAGCAGTTGCTTAATTAGTTCGCAAGAGTTAACAATATTGTTAGTTTAAAGAAAAGGGGGCTTCGGCCTAATGCCGATCAGTTAAGAAAAACTTGACGATTTGGCGGATGAGATCAAACTCCGATGGTAGTCATATCATCGGAGTTTTTTTATGCAACTCACTACTGCCCTTGCTCTTGCTAATGGTTATGCGCCTAATACTGAAGCCCTGGGGAAACTCAGTGATATTCTGAGCCCTGACTTTCTGGAACAATGCTTTGCCGAAGCAGGGGTTGCCACTATTCGGCGCAGAAGATTGCCCCTGGATATGGCAATTTGGGCGGTTCTGGGCATGTCTCTGTATCGCCAGGAACCCGTTTGGAGCATCGTCAGTAAACTGCAACTGATGTTGCCCGGCAAACAGGCGTTAGTCGCACCCAGTGCAGTGGTGCAGGCCCGGCAACGTTTAGGCGTTGATGCGGTGAAAGTGGTATTTGAACAGAGTCAACAGCGTTGGAATAGGGATGCTGCACATAAGCGCTGGCATGGGCTGACGTTACTGGGCGTTGATGGTGTGGTGTGGCGAACACCGGATACGGCTGAAAACCAAGCGGCATTCAGCTCAACAAAAAATCAGTATGGGCATACACCTTTTCCACAGGTACGTATGGTCTGCCAAATGGAATTGACCAGCCACATGCTAACAGGCAGTGCTTTTGAAGGTATTGCCAGCAATGAGATGCAATTAGCCACTGGCTTGATAGCGACGACGCCTGACCAGTCACTGACCTTGTTTGACCGGGGATTTTATTCTCTAGGATTATTGTATGACTGGCAGCAGGCTGGCACCCAGCGGCATTGGTTGTTACCGGCCCGAAAGGATTTGCGTTTTGAGGTGGTGACCGCCTTTAGTAACAATGATTGCCTGATTAAACTTGCCACCACACCGCCATCACGCAAGCAACGGCCTTATTTGCCCGAAATCCTCTATGCCCGCATGGTGACAACGCGTGTGAAAGGCAAAGTCCACCGGCTTCTGACCTCTCTGATAACACCTGAGCTTTATCCTCAGGCGGCTATCGCGAAGCTTTATGCCACTCGCTGGGAGATAGAGCTTGGCTACAGAGAAATCAAGCAAGGCCTGCTCGATAGTGAATTTACGCTGCGCAGCAAGCGCTCTGACATGATTGCTCAGGAGTTATGGGGAATATTGCTTGCCTACAATATCTTGCGTTATCAGATGGTGATAATGGCTAAGACCATCCCCGGGCTCAAACCTAACCAACTCAGTTTTACCACCTGCTCGTTAGCCATCATCAATTTGTTGCTATCAATGTCGCTCAATAGTGCAGGAACGATTCCGAGAAAGTTGGAAGATTTAAAAGCACAAACACGGCACCACATACTGCCCGAGCGACGAAAAAACAGGGCTTACCCGAGAGTGGTTAAGTCGAATAAAAACACCTACCCCATCAAAAAAAGAAATGCCGGTCAGCTTAACTGACCGGCATTAGGCTTCGGCCCCCTTTTTTTTATTCTGAATAGTGTTAATATCATTTCTAGATGTTTTCTGTAACAACGGAGTACTGTTATGAAAAAATTGTTCAGTGTAGTGTTTCTAATGACCAGCTTTATGTTCGGAACTGCATTTGCAGTCGATGCAGATTACACCTTAAATGCTGGTGACAGACTGAGTATTTCTGTTTGGAATGAAGACGCATTAAAAAAAGAAGTTGTCATCTTACCCGATGGGACAATTTCATTTCCGCTTGCTGGCCAATTAATGGCGAAAGACAAGACGGTTTTTCAGGTCGAAAATGAAATTCGGGAAAAATTATCCAACTACATTTCTGATCCAGTTGTAACCGTAACCGTAGATGTTGTTGGCGGTAACACTATCCATATTCTGGGCAAAGTCGTTACGCCAGGTTCATTTGCAATGAGTCAACCACTTGATGCCATGCAGGCTTTAAGTCTCGCTGGAGGCTTGGCGCAGTTTGCAAAAGAAAATGACATTATTGTTCTGCGTCGTGAAGGCACAGAACAACGGACCATTCCTGTATATTACGCTCGCATCAAACAAGGTAGATCACTTGAATCGAATATCATGCTGGAAAGTGGTGATATTATGATTGTTCCTTGAATAAATACTCATTGGAGGAGGTCAGCATGCAATACAAGAATCTAACTTACGGCATTATCCCGTCATTTATTTTGCTTTCAAGTTCAGTAATGGGCGCAGAATATCTTGTTGATGCTGATTTTTCCCCAACATTGAAATATGACGATAACGTTGAGCTTCGTGAGGATAAGGAAGGCAGCTTCAGTACTGAAATCACACCGACGCTATTTCTTTCAAGAACAACTGAAGATACATTCTTGGGTCTTGATGCCGGATATCGGATCGAAAAGTTTACCAGTCTGAGTGAGTTAGATCGCCAGGATCCATTTGTTCTGTTTTCAAGTAGTGCTACGCATGAACGAAGTGAATTTGGTTTAGATGCACAATATTCAGAACGTGCACAACGTACTATCGCAGAAGAAGATACCGGAGACTTTGCTTCAGATGCGACAGTAACCACTCGTTCAATAGCGCCTCGTTATCAGTATCAACTTACCGCGAGAGATTTTATTTATACCAACCTGAGTTATCAGGAACGAAGTTACGATGAAGATCAGTTTCTTGATAACGATACTTACGTTATGACTGGTGGTTGGAGAAGAGTTTTTACAGAACGGCTTACAGCTGGTCTTGCGTTAACTTATATTGACTATGAGGCGGAAGCAGTAAATCGAACTTCTGAATATGAAGCTTATAATTTAAATGTTACCAGTACCTATCGTTTATCAGAACTTTGGTCCTTAGCCGGGCAAGTTGGTTACAATACACTTGATAGTGAAAATACCATTATTAATGGACCAACTTTTAAAGATACCAGTTCAGGGATGCTTTATTCATTATCGGCAATTTACGAGGGTGATTTGAATAATGTTTCAGTTGAAATAGCAAAGGCACTTAATCCATCCGGTGAAGGCGTGGTAAACGAACAGGAAAGCATTACTGTTGATTGGCAACGTCGCATTGCTGATCAATTGAACTTTGGCCTTCGTGCATCGTATCAGGAAACTACTGCAGCGAGTGACTTTGATAATACTGATCGTGAGTATATGACGTTTTCACCTAGTCTAAGATGGCAATTTGAAGAAAATATTGCACTGAATATGGGATATCTATTCCGCAAACAAGAGGGTGATACCGTTCAGGATGCAGAAAGTAATATGGTGTTTGTAACGCTTAACTATGATTGGGGCGGCCTGCTTTATTCGCGCTAGATAAATCTATAAATAACAATAGAGAGTTAGATGGAAGAAGAACAAACGAAGGGTATCGGTGATTACCTGGATATCCTGTGGCGCCGAAAGTACTGGGTAATTATCCCGGCTATTATCTTAATGACAGTTTCGGCATACATTGTGATGGCTATGCCGGCAATTTATAAATCACAGGGTGTGATTCTAATCGAGTCACAAGATATACCGGATGATCTTGTCAGGACGACGATCACCAGCTATGCCGATCAGCGTATTGAATTGATACGGCAGCGTTTGATGACAACCAACCGAATCATTCCGATTATTGAGAAACATAATCTCTATACACAGCAGCGCAATAACAACGCAAGTACTTCTGATATTGTTGATAGATTTAAACAAAATATCGGAGTAGAAATCGTGCAGGCAAATGTGACTGACCCTGCAAGTGGTCGAGCCAAGCAAGCTAGTATTGCATTCAGAGTCTGGTTTATTGATGAGTCTGCTGAAAAGGCAAAACAAGTCACTGATGAAATCGTGACAGAGTTTTTAAGTGAAAATGTGCGTGTTCGAACCGCAAGAGCAGAAGAAACCACCAGTTTTTTAAAACTGGAGGGTGACCGAATGCAAAAGGAAGTTCAAAAAACCGAAACAGAAATTGCAGAGTTTAGAGATCAATACAGCGATAGTTTACCGGATTTATTGGACTACAATTTAGCCATGGTGCAGTCAATCCAACAGGAAATATCCTCAATTGAAAACCAAATCATGGTGATGAATGATCAAATCAGTACCATGGGGATTCAATTGTCTATGGTTCCAAGAGATACTGTTGGTTTAAATGCAGCTGAACCAGGTCAACCATCCACAGCCGAAATTGAACTGCAGGAGCTTAAATCAGAATATCGCAGTATGCAGAGTCGATACTCAGCCAACCATCCTGATTTGCAACGAACTAAACGACAAATTGATGCGCTTGAAGCTGAACTCGGTGTGGTTGGATCGCCAAGATCGGAACTTGAGAGTCAATTAACCGCCGCTAAATCTAACTTACAGAATTTAAAACAGCGCTATTCTTCTGAGCATCCAGATATGAAAGCAGCTGAAGCCGAAGTGTCGCGGATAGAGAGGATGTTGCAGGATTTGCCACCAGATGTTGCTAATGAATCAACTGGAGGTCAGCAACAAGGTATCTCCTCTAACCCGGTATATATAGAGGTCGCAGCTAAAATAGATGCATCCAGACGGGAAGTGGGTCGCATGCGCCAACGGCAACAGGAGTTAAGAAACAAACTCGCTGAATATGAACAACGTGTTTACAAAACCAATCAGGTGCAACGTGCATATCTTGATCTGACTCGTGATCACGAGAATAAGCTTAATCAATATCGCGAGTTACGTGCTAAACAGTTAGAAGCCGAACTTGCCCAAACGCTCGAGTCAGAAAGCAAAGGTGAGAGTTTCGTCTTAATTGAACCACCCCGAGTATCTGCAAAACCAGAAAAACCAGACCGTCCAAAACTGATGGCAATGGCTTTTGTCGGTTCTTTGGGTGCTGGAGCAGGGCTGGCTATTCTGCTTGAGCTTCTTTTCGGAGGTGTTCGGGGTTATGCCCAAATTAGTCAATTAGTTGGTAAAACCCCCCTTGTTGTGATTCCAGTGATAGCCACTGAACATGACAAACGGAGAAAAAGAGTAAACAGAATTCGGATATTAATAGTGTTCATTTTAATGGTTATTGCCGGCATAGCAGCAATTCATTACTACATTATGAATTTGGAAGTGCTATGGTTTAAAGTCATGAACAAACTCAATGTACTTTAAAAATATTACTCAATTTTTGGTAAGTAAATTATATGGATAGAATCCAAAAAGCCCTTGATAAGGCGAAACAAAGACATGCAGAAGCTGCGAGAAAGCCAGAAGTAACAGCTCCTGAACAAGATACTTCTGATACTGGTTCGAAAAATAAGTCAGTAGATCCGTTAATAGCACCGATTGATTCAATTGAATACTCCCAAACAAAAGTAGTTAATGTTTCGAACGAGCAGTTAGACCGAAAAAGATTAATCGCTGGTTTTTACAATAACCCTCAATCTGCAGTATTTAGAATGTTACGTACGCAGGTTCTGAAAAAAATGCGTGGCAATAACTGGCAATCACTCGCCATCACCTCTCCAACTGAGGGGGAGGGTAAATCTGTTGTTGCGGCCAATCTTGCCATTGCAATCGCCATGGAATTAAACCAAACCGTTTTATTGGTCGACATGGACCTCCGAAATCCGAGTATTGCTAAATATTTTGGCCTGGATGTCAAAATTGGCTTGAAAGATTATTTGTCTGGTGATTATCCATTATCCGAAGTATTAATTAATCCCGGTATCAAACGCCTGGTTATATTGCCTGGTTTAGGTCGCGTAGAGGACTCAGCTGAGCTTTTATCCAGCCCTAAGATGGCAAGTCTAGTTTCAGATATAAAATCACAATACGATTCCAGGGTAATTATTTTTGATGTACCGCCTGTACTTCAAACTGATGACGTTCTTTTGGCGAGTAATTACTTTGATAGCACGATTCTGGTGCTGGAAGATGGCAAAAATCCTGAAACAAATATTGTAAGAGTCTTGCAAATGCTTGAAGGTAATAACCTGATGGGAACAGTTGTCAATAAGTGTTCGCGTGCACCAGAACACCAAAATTATTAATTTATGTATACAGAACACTTTGGATTAACCCACAAGCCGTTTAACCTGGTTCCAGATCCTCGCTTTCTTTACCTGAGTCCAAATCATAAAAAAGCCCTGACTATGCTGGAATACGGGCTGATGAGCCATGCGGGCTTTACGGTAGTGACGGGAGAAATTGGAGCGGGTAAAACCACCCTTATTCGAGCATTATTATCCAAAATTGAAGGTGATTGTGTTATTGGGCTGATTAATAACACACATGAATCATTTGGAGAATTAATGACCTGGGTGCTTGATTCACTCGAAATTGAATCAACGGCTACAGATAATTCTGGACGTTATCGTGACTACATTAACTTTGTTGTAGAGCAGCATGCACAAGGTAAAAGAGTTGTTTTGATTGTTGATGAAGCACAAAACCTGACTGTGCAGGCATTGGAAGAATTACGACTGCTATCTAATGTAAACATAGACTCGGATATTTTTCTTCAACTGGTATTGACCGGACAACCCGAACTTATTGATAAGCTTAATCAGCCAGAACTGGTTCAGTTTGCACAACGAATCGGCGTTGAATTTCATTTAAAAGCATTAAATTTTCCTGAAACACAAAACTATATTGAATACCGACTGCGAGTTGCAGGTGCCAAGCAAAAGATTTTTTCTAATGAAGCCTGTGCGGTTATTTACTGTTATAGCGAAGGTATCCCCAGACGTATAAATAACTTATGTGATTTTGCGCTAGTCTACGCTTTCGCAGATAACAAACTCGAAATTGATGTTGCACTCATTCAGGAAATGATGCGCGACAAAAAAGCTTCCCGCATTGTTAAAACTGAAATGTCAGATAACCCAGATGTTAAGCGCGTTAAAAGCTGGTTACTCGAGCAACACAACATACAACTAAATTAAGATCAGAATCACTATAAACTGTGATTTATCTCACATTGAATTCAGAGCCAAAGAAATAGAATCACAATCAATACAGTTGTGATGTATTGATGGTGGGGGATGGCGTCTGTCATTTGTATTGTTTAAAAAATCCTCTGCCCCCCAGGGGATTTTTAGCCCGGCGGCAACGCTGGGCTTTTTTTTATAGCAAAATCATATTAGAATCAATCTTCTGTTGGCTTTTTCGAAGTCTCTCAGCAATTATTAGCGAAGATAATTGCGGTCTGTTTCACACAATGATGAATGCCATGTCAAATGAAAATAAATATGTGAATCTAATCACCTTTCCGAAACATTATTGTGCATATCATCATTCACGCAATCATCTATTAACTAATTGGGGGGAGATGACATGAGAAAGTCATTTGTATTACTTGGAATATTTCTTCTAGGCACACTCAGTGCCACTGCACAAGCACAGAACTACTACGTTTGCGATAACGGCAATGACAGTAACGACGGTCGTACTGAAGCGAAACCATTCAAAAGCTATGAAAAAGCTATGGACACGTTCAACAAAATGAATGCTGGTGGCAGTGTGCTTTTTTGTCGTGGCGGTAAATTCATTGCTACACAAAAGAAACGCCTCGCTAATTTTAACTGTTCTGCAGACAAAGTTTGCACAATTGGCGATTACGGCAACTCAAACCTTGAAAGACCTTTGATAATTGACAGAGTAGAAACAGGGTTTAATTTCCAAAATGGTAGCGATTCTAGACCTGATGGAGGTTATCATGTAAAAAATGTCATGCTTGTTGCTCAGACAGATGGTAAGGGGTACGGAATATCTTTTTACAATGATGTCAATGATATTTTAATTGAAAATGTTCATGTAGAAGGCTATCGAGTTGGTGTTAGTTCGCGGGGAGGTAATAAGGCAGCGCCTGGTTCCGGTTCAAATAGACAAACTGACAGATTGATTTTGAGAAACTCTACAATAATTAATAACAAATCTCAGGGGTTTCAAGGTGGTTGTAACGACTGTGTCATTGAAAACAACCATTTCGAAAATAATGGCTTTGGCAGACGAATTCTTGACCATAATATTTATATTAGTAGTGCAAGTAAGGATGAAAGTATAAGTGTTAAAAATATCCTTATCAGAAATAACACCCTGTATAGATCCACTATTATTAATGGTAAATGTGAGGGTGTTTCATTAGTAGTCCATGGAATTGTCAGAAATCTGACAATTGAAAATAATACAATTAAAGAAGATTTAGGCAAAGTAACACAATATTGCTGGGGTATAGGTATTGATCCAGGCAATGAAATGGATGAATCTTTTGTAGGACTTAAAATTCACAAAAACACACTTTTAAATGTGGGTAACATTGGAATAGGTTGTTCATCATGCAAAGACGCCGTAATTAGTGATAACATGATCATTGATGAAGGCGATGTTTTAAGAACAGGTATTGCTATTCCTTCCAAACCTGAAGATAGCTTGAAATCCCAAAACATAACAATTTCTGGGAATAAGATTGCTCTCAATCATGACCGTTCTACTGGAATAAATGTTAAAGACGTTTATCCGGTCAAAATTCTTAATAATGACATCAGCATCCTTAAAACGGGAGTAAATACTCAATGTATTGGTTTAGAAGGGATTAATACAAGTTTGAATATTTCTTCAAATCAATGTAAAACTCATAACGACGTATCTGTAATCGATCAGACTCTTCCCGAAACGGAGGTAGTTGAAAACACACCTGAAGTCCCTGTAGAAGAACCAGTTGTAACTGAACCTGAACCTGAAACTGAAGTAGTAGAAAATACTCCTGAAGTCCCTGTAGAAGAACCAGTAGTAACTGAGCCAGAACCTGAAACAGAAGTTGTAGAAAACACACCTGAAGCACCAGTAGAAGAGCAACCAGTTGTAACAGAGCCTGAAACTGAAGTAGTTGAAAATACTCCAGAGGTTCCTGTTGAACAACCTGTTGTAAATGAACCTGAAACAGTTGTTAGCTTTGAACGTCCATCCTGGGCTAGCCCACGGCCAACGTCTAGCAGCAATAACTTTACGGTAGATAATCTTATTGAGTCTATGCAGAATGACTATAGTAATGTGAGTGAGTCAGAATGCAGAGTATTTGCTCGTGGAAAATGTTTAATACGCTAATCTACCATCTTCACTCCAAAAGCCCGGTTTACCGGGCTTTTTTTTGTCTTCTGACTGATATTATTTAAACTATAAGTTAGAATCATCTGAGGATTTAAATTTCGTGGGTAGGATGTTTAGTAAATTGCCAGTATCTAAACGCTTCTTTGTGATTATCAGTGGTTTTTTATTTCTGATAAGTCTCATATTGCTGAAGATTTCTCACAGTATTTATACTCAAATGCTTGAAGTGAGATTGGACCCTTCACAGCAAAGTTTTTACCAAGCAGATAATTTGAAATTAAAAACTGACAGTATCAACTCAACCGCCTATCGAATAATTCTGTTTGGTGATTCACGCATACAAATGTGGGATGAAATACCACACATTGATGGCCTTGAATTTATTAATCGTGGTATTGGTGGACAAACGACCGGGCAGGCCAGGCTAAGGGTTGAGAATGATATATTGGCCATTAATGCCGATGCTGTTGTTCTCCAATTAGGTATAAATGATCTTAAGGCAATAGCTTTTTCGCCTGCCAAGCGCGATAGAATCATCAAAACTGTTCAGAATAATCTCCAGAATATAATTGAAACATTGCTAGCGCATGATATTGATGTATATTTAATGACCGTAATCCCAGCATCTTCTCCCCGAGGTGGCTGGATTTTTTTATGGTCAGATGAAATTGATACCTCTGTTGCTATTGTTAATAACTGGATAAAAACAATAGATAATGATGGCGTTTATATATTGGACCCTACTAAGAAATTAACTAACGGCTTGAAAACGAATAAAGAGTTTTCTCTTGATACACTACACCTGAATGAAACAGGTTATGGCATATTAAATAATATGTTAAAAGATACTTTCAAATAAATTTATGGATGAATAAGCCCTTTGTTATTTACATCATTTGATTTTGCAATATTTTTATTTATTGTCTTAATTGCCTACTGGGTTCTTAAAAGACAATTATTTGCTCAAAATGCACTGATTGTTATTTCAAGTTACTTTTTCTATGGTTATTGGGACGTTCGTTTCCTGTTTTTAATCGTCTTATCTACTGCAGTCGATTATTGCATGGCTCAGATGATTGACGAGGGTGAAATATCTAAAAAAGATAGATTAAAAGTTTCATCATCTTTGCTTGTCTCAGCACTGATATTCCTGGTTATTCAGTATGATGCAATCAATTTTGATTTAAATATTCTCAGGCTCACTATTGACTGGTCAAACTTGTTAGCCAGTTCCCTTGGGTGGCAGGTTTTTATAGCAACTTTAGTAGTCGTTGTTGCAGCTAATATTCTCTATTCTCAACTTTCTGGATTTATCCAACATAATAAAAAGAAAGTATTTTTATTTATAAGTATTGCTACAAATTTAGCAATACTTGGCTTTTTTAAATATTTTAACTTTTTTGCTGATAGCTTTGTTGTAATGTCGGAATCTCTGTTTGGTTATACCCCAGGGGCATTCACTTTAGACATTATTTTACCGGTTGGTATTTCTTTTTATACGTTCCAGACGATGAGTTACTCCATTGATGTATATCGGGGTGAGATAAAAGCGTCCAAAAAACTAACCGAGTTTGCAGCGTATGTTTCTTTCTTTCCTCAACTTGTTGCAGGTCCTATTGAGAGAGGGAAACTTCTTTTACCCCAGTTTCAGCAAACCCGGCCAACCCCTGAGTGGTCTGATATTAGAGAGGGCATCTGGCTGATATTTTGGGGGTTATTCAAGAAACTGGTTATTGCGGATAACCTGGCAAAGATTGTTAATCCAACATTTGAATACTATGCATCAGGAGGATCAGCAGGGGCTATACCACCGACCGACAGTTTAAGCCTGGTAATTGTTTTATATGCATTTGCTTTACAAATATATTGTGACTTTTCTGGTTACACCGATATAGCCAGGGGAACAGCGAAATTATTTGGCTTTAACCTGATGGTTAATTTCCGCCTACCATATTTTGCAACTGATCCATCCAGTTTCTGGCGACGTTGGCACATTAGTCTTTCTACCTGGCTACGAGACTATCTCTATATTCCATTAGGGGGAAACCGTCGAGGTTCACTCCTGACATACAGAAATTTGATGTTAACAATGATCTTAGGAGGCTTATGGCATGGAGCTGCTTGGACTTTTGTAATCTGGGGCTTTTATCAGGGAGCTTTACTCGCAATATATAGGGCATTAGGAATTGATGCTGAAATGAGCGGGAATTATCCACAATGGAAAAAAATATTAATGATAATTTTCTTTTTCCAGTTAACCTGTATTGGTTGGTTAATCTTCCGGGCTGACAGTCCAGCAACGATTATCAGCTATCTGGAAGGAATTATTTTTAATCCTCTCACCACACCCCAGACATGGGAACTATTAAAAACACTGCTCTTTTATTCCTGGTTTTTGATAATCTTCCAGGTTTTTCAATACAAAGCTAATAATTTAACCCCCATGCAGAACTGGCATTGGTTTATCAGACTTAATATATGGGTTTACATTATTATGGCATTGCTGGTCCTAGCCGCATCAGGCGGGCAGGAGTTTATCTATTTTGCCTTTTAATTATATGAAAATCTTTTTTAAATATATTTTTATATTTATTTGGATATTTGTTGCGGCTGAAGCTTTTATGCGTGTATTTGAACCGCAACCCATTTTGCCTCGCTATGTTGAAGCAGGTGATTTCGGTATTCGAGTCAATATGCCAAATCAGGTGTATAAACATCAATCACCTGATTTTGAAGTGATCATGCGTACAAATTCGAAAGGCATACGTTCAGATGTTGAATATCCGTATGAAAAGCCTGAGGGAACGAAAAGAATCGTTGTCCTGGGCGATTCATTTGGAATGGGCTATGAAGTCGAATTAGAAGACACTTTCACCCAGGTTATGAGACGAGAATTAGTGGGCATTCTTGGTCAGGATGTCGAGATTATTAACTTATCGGTTTCTGGCTATGGTACTGCAGAACAGTTATTAATGTTGCAGAACGAAGGTATTAAGTATCAACCAGATTTAGTTCTGGTAACCTGGCATGATACGGATCCAGATGATAATATTCGGTCTAACTTGTTTAAAGTTGAGAATAATCAACTCGTTCGCAACAGTGAAACTTATCTACCAGGTATTGAAATCCGTGAATTTCTATATCAGTTTAGTTTTTATCGCTGGTTGGCTGGTGAAAGCCATTTTTATAATTGGTTCAGGGGGTGGGCTGCAGCTACCATTAAAGAGTTGCTTGTAAAACGTAATGACCCGCCTGAAAAGCCACAGGCCACAGTTGAAGTTGCTAAAGAAGTTGAGAGAAAACAGCCTTCCCGAAAAGAAGTTTTATCATTATTACTGTTAAAAGAAATTAAAAAAGTTGCTAATAATAATCAAGCGAATTTGTTAATTCTTGAAATACCAACAAGAAAAACGCGAGTTGATTTTCAACCCAGTTTGAATGAATTTTTACGTGATGAGTTTAAAGTTGTCAGTCCGCTGGTCGAGCTTCAAAAATCAGCTGAAGCTGGCAACCTTATATATCATGAAAAATCCCATGGACACTTTACACCATTAGGTTGCCATATTATTGGGGAAGTACTTGGCGGGTATATATTCCAGCAAAAATTGCTTTAAAGTTCATTTCATCTGAAAAGTAGCTTTAGTTTTTCAGGGATGAACGTACTAACTAATTGAAGTCAGATGTTCAGCTAATCTGTAAGTCAACTGTAAAAGCGGCATTGTAGGGTTAACTGCCCCACCCGTTGAAAATACACTACTGCCAGCTATATACAGATTATTGGTTTGATGTACTTTACAATTTACATCGACTACACCAAATTCTTCAGAGGCTGACATTCGTGTAGTGCCCATTTGATGAGCATGACCTGAAATTTCTATTTTTTGTGAAGAATCTGTTATAAATGAGCTCAATTTAACGCGGCCTAAATTGTTTTCAGCAAACTCCTCAGCAATAGCTATACTCATATTACGAATAGAATCAATATCGTTTTGACTTAAGTGCCAATCTAACTCCACTCTTCTTAGCCCAAAACTATCTTTCTCATCTATTAAAGCTAACTTGCTGTCTTTGAATGGAAATTGTTCACATAACGTTGATATGACACCCTCACCGATACAGTCGTGTTCATACAAAAACTGTAAATGTTCAGAAACCCCCAATTGACATGAAAGCTTATTAAATAATGCTTTTATTTCAGCTGTTCGACCATAAGCCTTTATTTGTCTAACAGTACCAAAGGTGATATTGCTAAGGCCTGTATTCATTTCTTTTGCTAGTTTAGGTGTGGTCATAAACTGCATTGACTGTGATTCACCCCAACTGGCCTTGTTAGATACAAACTCACCTAACCGAATATTTAAATGCTCCATAAAGCATTTACCAACCATATTAGTTTGATTGCCGATTCCTGAAGATATCTGCGAGTCACAATTTAATAAAATCCTCGCGTTTTCAATTGCACCCATGGCTATTATGTAATGGGGAGCAGTGAAGCTTTGTTTTTTCTGGTTATAGTTTTGTATAACAAAGTGTTTAATTGTAGATAGATCTTCTTCGAGTTGGATATCTACCAAATTGGCATTTAAATATAAATCAACGTTTGAATGCCGCTCAAGCTCTTCAGAAAATCTGTCACGAAACCTTATCGAACTGCTTGCAGACACATCGGGCTCAAAATACTCACTTTCGATATGTGTATTTTCAACAATCTTAAATGTGTCAATTTCTTCTAATTCTAATATTGACTTTGCTTGGGGTAGGAAACGATTCATTTCTTCGAAGCTAATTGGCCAGCCAGGGAGATCATTAATTTGTTTCTCTTCGAAGTCATATTCCACAAACGGCCTGCATCTTCCAGCCCAATGGTTAGTAGTGCCGCCTAGAAAACGCAGTCTATACAAATCCAGCCAATATGGATTTTGTTCTGTAACCTTACCTTTATAAATATCTTGTGAGACTTGTGAGTATTCTCTATCTCCACCTTCAAAAAGTGCTACTCGTTTACCGCTTTCAGCAAGTCTAAGAGCCAATGCTATGCCTGCAGCTCCAGCACCAGAGATACAGTAGTCATATTCGTTGGTATTTTTATGAGAATCGTTATTAAAATCAATAATCATGAAAACTCTCTTTTATTAAGATCATTTTTTGAAATAACCCAACCATCAACAAGATAACTATTTTTACCAATGGTCTTTAAAGCGATATCATCTTTTTTAAAAAAAGAAAAAGTTTTGGTATTTAATAAACTTATTCCAATCAAACTGACCAAACCAACTTTAAGAACCTTTCTTCTATGATAATTCATGATTTAATCCAACTTTAGCAGTTTTATTGATATTAATATAAGCAGAGGACAATGCAATAAGTACCCAATAGAATGTTGGTATATAGCTGATAGAACTCACAGTGAATATTGTAAACATTACACCAGCAATGCAGCTGATAAAAATTCTTCCCATCAATTTCGATTCTATATCAATATCAGGTCTTTTAATGATTTTTCGGCACCGAAACATCAGAAACAAAAATACGCCAACAAATAGAGATAAAGCTATAAGTCCATAAGGCAATAATATCCCAATATAGGTATTGACGACGTCGATTATGCCTTGACCTTGGCGTAAAGATTCCATTTCAGGGGTGCTTCTAAAATTAATATCACCAAATAAAGGGTTTTTCTTAAAAAGAATCTCTGAATTTTCAATAAGTCGCACTCGGTAATCAAAAGTATCAGTTCTTTCGTCACCTATAAATGGCAGAAGACCAACGTATTTACTACCAGCAGGTGTTAGGCTTGCTAATATTAATAGTAATACTCCTAAAATACCGTATTTAACAAGCTTGCTGAATCCATCCCTACCCGTCCACAGAAACATCATTATCATTAGAGCGAAACCTATCCATGGACCTCTTGACTTTGATGCAAGTAAACAAAGAAAAATAATACTGAAAGCAATAAAAACTAATCTTCTATTTTTTATAAAGTGTTGCAAGTATAGTAATAGGGCGCCTGCATAAATCATGGTATAACCAACTACAATAGGTCCCATCAATAGAGAAGCTCTGACGCCACCGCCTCGGATATCTCTGTATAGATTAGCTGTTGTATCATCCAGCATTCTCATCATCGGAATGTATACTAACCAATTAGTAATGACTTCAAAAACTCCAAGTGCTGCAAATGGAATTATGCCAATAAACAACGCGGTAAGCGCCATTTTAAGACGTTCAGGTGTATTAATTAATCTTGTAATAACGAAATAAGGAACAAAAATATCAATAAATAATAGAAAGGATTCACGACCTGCATTGGTTATAGTGTTATCCCTGAATTGCAATAATGATAGTAAAACAATAAATGAAAATATGAATTTATCAGTAGGAATGGAAAATAATTTTTGTGGTGATTTTAAATTGAAGAATAATGGTAGCAATAAACTCATAATCATCAAGTTTGTATAACTTAATGGAAAAAGATTCTTAATTCCCGCAAAACCAGGTATCTGAACACTGATAAGTGGTAACGTGCATATTAATGCCAGATAAAAATAAACACGTTGTACGGATTTAACTGGTATTTTTACATTCGCAACAATGAAAACCGCTGCTGCAATAAACCATAAGTTTTTAAGTAAAATCGCACCGTACAGCATTAAAAACCATGAGAATTGCCACTGTTTAAGGTGCTTAATATCGAAATTACCAGCCAGTGCTTTATTCATCAGACTGTATGTAATTACCGTGAGAACCGTTATAACTATGAGCGTTTGAATGTATTCAGGCATGATTCCACAGTATTTTTCAAAACTTCATCTTAACAAACAAACTGATAAGCTACCATGCAAAATTTATCACTAAAAAAGCGTGTTTCAGCATCTACTTCATGGGTATTTGCAGGGCATATGACGTCACAAATTCTCCGCTTAGCCAGTAATTTGATCATGACACGATTATTGGTTCCAGATATGTTTGGGGTAATGGCGCTGGTCACTGTTTTTATAATGGGGATCGCGATGTTTTCTGATGTTGGGTTACAACAAAACATAGTTCAAAGCAAAAAGGGAGAAGAGCAGGGCTTCTTGAATACTGCTTGGAGTGTGCAGATTATCCGCGGTTTGATTATTTTCTTGTTTGCGCTACTAATTAGTTTTGCTTTGGGTGCAGCCCAGCAAAATAATTTTTTTCCTGATAATTCAGTTTATGCAGATCCGGTATTGCCATACGTTCTTGCCGTTATGTCATTTACTGCAGTATTGGCTGGTTTTAATTCTGTTAATCTTTTCGTGCTTAACAGAAAACTAATGGTAAGTAAGGTCATAACAATTGAGCTGTTCAGTCAGACAATTGGTTTGATTGTTATGGTTTCAGTGGCCTGGTTCTGGCGTGAAATATGGGTATTAGTTTTGGCGGGATTAGTGACCTCCCTCATTAAAATGCTATTGTCACACCATAGAAGCTTAGGCGAACAGTGTAAATTCAAGCTGGATAAAAATCATTTATGGGAGATTATACATTTCGGTAAATGGATTTTTTTGGGTTCAATTCTAGGTTTTTTATTATCGCAGGGTGATAGATTGTTTCTTGGTGCTTGGGTAACATCGGAAATGCTGGGTATTTATAGTATTGCGTTTTTTTTATCAATGGCTATGCAAAGCACCTTAAAGCAACTTGTAAACTCTGTTTTTTATCCTATGTTAAGTGAAATATCGAGGGAAAAACCCCAACAATTAAAATCAATATACTATCGACTACGGTTGCGAGTAGATATAGTGGCATTTATCGTTGGCGGGATAATGTATATCTCAAGCGATTTAATAATTAATATTTTATACGATTCAAGATATGTTGAAGCAGGGTGGATGCTTCAAATCTTATCAATCTCCATAATTTTTTTAGGCTATAACCTCGCTGGATCATGCATTATGGCTAGAGGAAACTCAAAAAGTAATGCAATATTAATTTTTCTATCAACGGTGTTTTTATTTATTTCAATGCCATTAGCCTATAAAATTTTTGGAATTAAAGGGGCTATTTATGCTATTGCATTAAATTCTTTAGTTGCGATACCAACCACATCTTACATGATGTATAAAGAAAAATTACTCGATGTGAAAAAGGAAATATTTTCTTTGCCAATTATTTCAATAATATTTGGGGTTTCATACTTTATTAAATTAAATTTTTTATAAGGAATTACAAATGGAGGCAAGAATTTCTGTTGTGATGACTGTCTATAACGGCTCAACTTATTTAAGAGAAGCTGTCGAATCGATTTTAAATCAAACTTATAAGAATTATGAATTTATCATTATAGACGATGGTTCAATTGATAACTCTAGCGAAATTATTAAAGAATATGCACAAAATGATAAAAGAATTAAATTAATAAGTAGACCAAATAAAGGTATTGCTGAAACCCTTAATGAAGGCGTTACAATCGCAAGTGGTAAGTATATAGCTATTATGGATCAAGATGATATTAGTCTATCTAATCGGTTTGAAAATCAGGTAAATTTTTTAGATAAGAATCCAGATTACGTTGCAGTCGGTACTTTCCCTGAGTTAATTGGCCCAGAGGGTGATCGAATCAGTTGTCTTTTCCAAATTACTGGACATGAGAATATAGATAATGAACATATGAAAGGTAAGGGGGGGGCAATAATGCATTCATCAGTAATGATTAGAAAAGAATCCTTGATGAAAATTTCTGGTTATAAGAAGGAGTATAATCAAGCAGCGGATTTTGACATGTTTCTAAGACTCGCTGAGATTGGTAAGTTAGAAAATATAAGCGAAGTTTGTTTTTTGCATAGAGTTCATCCCGATAGCGCTGGAAATTCTGCTCGAGCACAACAACAAAGTAATGCTTTTAAAGCAGTATTTGCAGCATGTGAGAGAAGAAATATTGTAAAGCCAAAGCTTACCTCAAAGCCAAATTTAAAATCTATAACTGAAAATGATATGTATCTTAAATGGGCTTGGTGGGCATTCAATGGGAAAAACTTTTCAACTTCAATGAAGTATGCTATGAAAGTTTTATTCAAAAGAGGATATAGTATCGAAGCTATAAAAATAATAATTCTATCTTTTTTAAATTATTTTAAACATGTGTGAGTACTGTAAAGAGACTTCATTTCGCTTAACTTCTAAATTCTTTACCTCAAGTCTAGGTATTGCGTGTTAAGAGTATTTACTTCTAATTTTTGTTTAAACACTTCCTATAAAAAATCCTTTTCGAAAAGTTCTTCGCATATATATACTAAACCTTTTATCAAGGCTGAAAGTTCTCTATTTTCTTGTATGCCGATGTATTACAACCAGTTTAGGTAAGAATAAAATATTTACATTTTTAATGAATTCAATTACTTTTATTGAAGATATATATGTTAATGCCGCCTAAGGACATGAAAATGGATGCTAAAATTTCTGTTGTGATGCCTGTTTATAATGGTTCACTCTATTTAAGAGAGGCTATTGAGTCGATTTTAGGTCAAACGTATAGCGATTTTGAATTTATAATTATTGATGATGGCTCAGTTGATAACTCTAAAGCTATTGTCGAGGAATATGCAAGAAGGGATAAGAGAATAAAGCTTATAAGCAGAGCTAATAAGGGATATTCTGATACAGTTAACGAGGGGGTAGAAATAGCTTGTGGCATTTATATTGCCATGATGGATCAAGATGATATTAGTCTACCTAATCGTTTTGAGAAAGAAGTCGAGTTCTTAGATAAAAATCAAGATTATGTAGCTGTAGGTACTCTTTCTGAACTCATTGGACCTGAAGGGGATAGAATAAATTGTCTTTTTCAAATTATCGGTCATGAAAATATAGATAATGAGCATATGGCATGTAGAGGTGGTGCGATAATTCATCCATCAGCAATGATTAGAAAAGAAGCTTTAATAAGGGTTTCGGGTTATAGAAAAGAATTTAAGCAAGCACCGGATTTAGATATGTTATTAAGGCTTGCAGAGATTGGTAAGCTTGAAAACATAAATGAAGTATGTTTTTTATACAGAATGCATCCTGATAGTATGGGGAATTCTGCTAGAGCAGAACAAAAAAGCAATGCTATGAAAGCCGTTTATGCTGCATGTGAAAGAAGGAATGTTCCAAGACCAGATTTTGCTGATGATTCTAACATAAACCCAATAACTACTAATGATATGTATCTTAAATGGGCTTGGTGGGCTTTCAATGGCAAAAACTACTCAACATCAAAGAAATATGCGTTGAAAATCTTATTCAAGAAAACATATACTTTTGAAGCGTTAAAAATATTAATTTTATCAAATTTAAATATAATTAAGCTTAAATTCTAACTTTTTAAGAAATATAATAGTGCTATTTTATCTGCTGTTTTATATATTAATTATTGTATTTTTTATTGATATTATAAATTTATTATTAATATCTAATCGTGATTAATTTTTTATCAGTACTTACCCAATATAATTTCGATTATTTTATGAATATGTATTTGATGTTGATTTAATTTATTGATTATCCTTTATTTGATTAAGTTTATGCTCTTTATAATTTAATCTTTCTTCACCAAGCAATTACGTAGATGATCGAGTTATTAGCTTCTAAAAACCCGAGCTGTAAATTGTTGCTTAAAATATATATGTCTTTTCTTCTGATAATGTTTCAGCTCTTTTTTTATGAGATAATTTTATTAGTTTTTATCAAAAAAGTAAGCAATAGTTTTGCTTTGTTGTAAATTACTCTAGCCATTAATGATGTAAATGAGTTAGTGTATCTCAATGATGCAAATTTTGTAATCTTGGGGGAAAGGGGATGGAGTCCAAAACAAAGATTGGTATCGTTGGTACCGGCTTTATTGCGTATGGTGTTGCAAGAATGCTACTTAAATCCAGCGATATGGCGGTATCAAAAATATTAACTCGCAGAAAGCTTGATTTTAATGCCTTACCCCAACTGCCCCAAGATTTATATACACAATCCATTCAAGAGCTGATTGATGAATCTGATCTAATTCTTGAGTGTTCAGGTGATGTTTTACATGCCACCAGAGTCATTTCTGAAGTTGCTAAAACAGATAAGAAAATTATTACCATCGATGCTGAGTTTCAAGTGACATCAGCTTCATATTTTATTAAGCGCGGTGTATCTATTAGTGAAGCTGACGGTGATCAGCCTGGTTGTTTAGCAAGGCTAAAACAAGAGCTTGAAGGGATGGGGTGTGAACCTTTAGCTTATATAAATTTAAAAGGATTTCTGAATCCAAATCCAATAGAAGAGGAAATGGAATACTGGGCAAAAAAACAAAACCTTACCTTATCTCAGGTTACGTCATTTACAGATGGTACCAAACTCCAGATAGAGCAGGCACTTGTGGCTAATGGATTAAAGGCAGCAATTGCAAAAGAAGGGATGATAGGCGCAACGGTTAAAAAGTTAGAAGACCTTGATTATTTGGTTGATGCAGCTAAAGCTCTTGGGGCACCAGTGAGTGATTATTTATTATGTAATGGTGCACCGCCTGGTGTATTAATTTTAGCAGATCATGAAGAAGCGAATTTGCTTCCGGGATATTTGGCATTAAGCAGGTTAAAAACAACAAAAAAAACTGCATATATTTTTGTACGACCTTTCCATATTCCACATCTGGAAGTAATAAATACATTTCGTCGTGTAATAAATGGCGAAGGTATATTAATCAATAACTCTTCATTTCCAACTATAACTGCAGGAGCTGTAGCGAAAAGACAATTAAATCCTGGTGATACAATCTTGCATGGTGCAGGTGGATTTGATACACGTGGTTATGTTTTAGAGATTAAAAATCATAATAAAGCTGTACCTATATGTTTATTGCAAAATACACCTGTCATTAGAAAGGTAGAGCCTGGTCAAATTATTACTTTTGATGATGTGGATTTGCCTCAAACTATGGCTTTGGAATGTTATATGGATTCATTACCGGAATAGATTTCTTGTCAAATTAAAAAATTATTTTTTTAATTTCGAACTGTAGCATTAATTATTAAGCATTTAGAAAGGAATTACATTGAGGGTAAGTTTTGTTCTCCCAGAGTTAAATCTTACTGGTGGAGTAAGAGTGGTTGGTATTTATGCTCAACTTTTAGCCGAACGAGGTCATCAGATAAGCATTATCTACCCTAAATCTCCGCGTGCGGTTAAGCAAACTTTCTTTAGAAAATGTAAGGATTTATATAAGAAAATCATATCGTCTAATTCTGAAGAGATTAATAAAAGTCCATTTTTTGATCATGGCAAAGCAGATATGTTGATGATTGATTTTTATGATGAGTTGACTGATGATTTGGTTCCCGATGCTGATGTGATAATTGCTACCTTCTGGATGACAACGGCCTGGATTAAAGATCTTAGTCCAGATAAAGGAGAAAAATTTTATTTTATTCAGCATTATGAAATGCATGATTGGTTACCTAAGCAGATTGTAAAAGGTTCTTATAAACTTCCCTTTAAGAAAATAGTTGTTTCAGAATGGATTGCAGATTCACTATTGAAGTTAGAAAACTGCTTGGTAGATGCGGTAGTTTTAAATGGGGTTGATACTAGCCAGTTTTATGCGCCGATAAGAACAAAACAAACTGCACCAACTATTGGTTTTATGTATTCAGATAGGGCCTTTAAAGGTACTGATTTAGCTGTAAAGGCGATAGATATCGTTAGGCACAGTTATCCTGAACTGAAGATAATTGTTTTTTCTTCTAAACCAGCTAATGTTAACTGTCCTTTACCTGGCAATTCGGATTTTTACCTATGTCCTGAGCAATCAATGATTAAGGAACTTTACGCTAAATGTGATGCATGGCTATTTACAAGTCGTAATGAAGGGTTTGGATTGCCAATTCTTGAGGCAATGGCCTGTCGAACCCCCGTAATTGCCACGCCTGCCGGTGCAGCAACTTCACTGATTAATTCCAAAAATGGTTATTTATTAGACGATTTTTCACCTGATAAAATTGCCAAAGCAATTATTGAGATAATAAAAATGGATAATAAACAATGGGGTACTGTTTCTGAGAATGCATTTTTATCTGCGAAACAATGTTCTTGGGAAAATTCAGTTATAGAATTTGAATCAGCTCTTATCGGTTCGTCAAGCTAATCGAACCGAGCTAAACTGGAGATACGGTCTAGTGGATAATCATTTGGTATTTGTATGTGGAGCTCTGCGATCGGGTACATCTTTACTGCATTTAATGCTGAATGCGCACCCCAACATCGATAATCCAGGGGAATTCGATTTTTTATTTGATAAAGTTAATGAATCTGGCGAGCCACCTGAACTTAAAGAGTATTATGATTGGTTACAAAATCATAGAATATTTAATTCAAAGAAAATAATTATTTCTGATGAGTTGCAGACATATTCTGAAGTAACTTCCAATTTTGTTGAACAAGTATCAACTCAAGGAAATGTTTTGGCTTTAAATGTCCACAGGCATTTTCACAAAATTCATAAATGGTTTCCTACTGCCAAGTACATTCATTTAATTCGTGATCCGCGTGATGTTGCTAGATCAAGTATAGGTATGGGCTGGGCGGGCAATGTTTATTATGGTGTTGATCATTGGATCGAGACTGAGCGATCTTGGACTAAGCTGAAACCGAAGCTGTCAGAAAATAAATATATCGAGATCTACTTTGAAGATCTTATTTCCGATCCGCAAACTATATTAGAAAAAATCTGTGAATTTTGTAATGTGCCATACGCAGATTCAATGTTGAATTACCATGAAAATTCAACATACGAAAAACCTGATGTAAATCTTATATATCAATGGAAAAGAAAACTTACAAAAAATGAAGTGAAACAGGTTGAAAGTAAGGTGAGTAATGTTCTTGAAAGTCTTAAATATGAACCAAGTAATTATGGAGATTTTAGTAATTCATTAATTCAAAAAGCTTATTTGAAAGTTCAAAACAAGCTTTATAAGCTACAATTTTCCATTAAAAGATATGGTCTTGCTTTAGTGATTCGTGAACGCATATCACGTTGGTTTAATCTCACCAATCAATCAATGACTGTACGTAAGGAAATGAATGAGATCGACAGGTCTGTAATTAAATAAAGGATTTAGTTTGCTGACTCTTGCTGTAGTTATAATTAATTACAAGACTCCTGAGCTTGTAAAAGCCGTATTAGAATCATTGAAAACTGAAATCGATGCTAATTCAATGCAGGTCGTTGTTGTTGATAATGGTTCAAAAGATAATTCCTTAAACCTCTTCAATATTTGGGTACAGGAAAATCATGCGGCAAGTTGGGTAAAATTAATTGATGTAGGACATAACACTGGATTTTCTGGTGGCAACAATATTGGAATAGGTTCTGTTCAAGCGAAGAACTATTTATTACTAAATAGCGATACAATTGTTCGTGATGGAGCAATAAAGTTGCTTTTAGAAGCCGCTGAACGAAATTCTGCAATTGGAATGGTAAGTCCAAGATTAGAAGGGGTGGACGCTACCCCTCAAGAGAGTTGTTTCCGGTTTCATTCACCAATCAGCGAATTAATAAAAGCATCCAGTACAAGTATTATAACGAAGATTTTTTCTAAGTTTGTTGTTGCACAACCTGTGATTAATAAACCTGGTTTTTATCAATGGACAAGTTTTGCATGCATATTGATAAAAGCAAAAGTGATTGAGCAGATTGGGTTATTGGATGACGAGTTTTTTATGTATTACGAGGATGTTGAATTTAGTTATCGTGCAGTTAAGGCTGGATGGAAGATCCTTAATAATCCTGATGCGCATGTTGTTCATCTTCGTGGAGGTAGCTCTCCTCTCAAGACGCAAGCAAAATTACGTAAACGTTTGCCAAGATACTTTTATGAATCCCGTACCCGTTACTTTTACCTTTTATACGGACGCAGCGGATTGCTGGCAGCTAATTTACTTTGGACCCTGGGGGCGATAATTGCTTATTTCAGATCGATCATTTCCCGAAAGTACCAATCTAATATTGCTGAAAAACAATGGTGTGATACGTGGATAAATTTCTTGGAACCGGTCAAACCTTATACTCATCCCGATAACTATGAAAAAACCTGATTTCATTATTATCGGTGCGATGAAAAGTGCCACGAGCACTTTGCACGAGCAACTGGCATTGCAGCCGGGTTTTTTCATGTCGACCCCGAAAGAGCCAAATTATTTCAGTGATGATCACGTCTATAATTTGGGTTTGAGTTGGTATTGCAACCTTTTCTCTGAGGCGAGTAAAGATGATATTTGTGGGGAATCAAGTACGCACTACACAAAATTACCTGACTACCCCCTGACTTTAGAGCGAATGAAGGCCCATTTGCCTACATTAAAACTAATTTATGTTATTCGCCATCCAATAGAACGTTTAATCTCACACTATATTCATCAGTGGTCTCAGAATGTAATCAAAACCGATATTAATCAGGCAATTGATGAATTTGATGAGCTTATTAATTACAGCCGTTATTCAATGCAGCTTGAACCATTCATTGATGCATATGGTGCAGAGAATATTCATATTGTATTTTCTGAAGCTTTTAGGGTTCGGCCGCAATATGAACTGGAAAAGGTGACAACGTTTTTGGGTTATAACAAGCCAGTTATTTGGTATGAAGATCTACCGGAGCAAAATGTCTCAAGTCAGCGACTTCGGCGGTTTAATGGTTATGAACTAGTCGTCAATAATCCTGTTTTAGCCTGGATGCGACGCCATTTTATTCCACAAAAGTTGCGTGATGCGGTGAAAAATAAACTGACTTTAAAAAGTCGTCCACTAATAGATGAACAACATACGCAAAAACTGACACAAATATTTAATGAGGATTTGGCATCATTAGGGGGGGTACTGGGGGTGGAGCTAAACCTTCAAAACTATAAAGAGAAAGCGCAAAGTATTGATGCTTCATTGTCTTTAAATAAACAAAAAGTGGGTTCCTCGACATGATCTCATCTGAAGTCGCCGATTGGGAACGTGAGCGTATAAAAACCTACTGGTCGCCTGCAAGAAGATTATTAAAAAGTATTCGTGATTATCAGCGAAACCTAAGCAAAAAAGGTTTGTTCGCCAATTTGAATAAAAAGCTGGCAGTGCTTCGCTACCGTTTCTGGTCAGTGATAACGGGAGCAGATATACCCATTAATATCCAGATTGGTGGAGGATTGTCTATTCCACATCCAAATGGAATTGTTATTCATCCTTTGTCAAAAATTGGAGTGAATTGCCTTATTCATCAGCAGGTTACTATAGGTATTAGTCATAAAGATGGTCTGGCTCCTGTTATTGAAGGCCATGTTGATATTGGTGCAGGCGCCAAAATTATCGGTGCTATTACAATTGGTGAACATGCATTAATAGGCGCTAATGCAGTTGTTGTTAAAGATGTCCCCGCGTATGCCGTGGTCGCTGGAATACCCGCTAAAATTATTGGTACCACGGCTAAGGATATACCAAGTGTCTGAGCCGATTTCTGCCCATTCATACATTGGGGCAGTCGTTATCGGCCGAAATGAAGGCCTTCGCCTGAAGCAATGTTTAACATCCTTGCGGGATGATATCGAACATATTGTATATGTTGATTCTGGTTCATCTGATGGTAGTGTTCAAATGGCACTGGAAATGAGTGTTAGGGTTGTTGAACTGGATATGACAAAACCCTTTACAGCCGCAAGGGCTCGTAATGCAGGTCTGACGGCTTTACTTGAATATAATCCACAACTGGATTACGTACAGTTTGTAGATGGCGATTGTGAAGTGCAGCGCGCTTGGTTAGATGTAGCTTTTGAATTTTTATCAATACAACAGGATTTTGCCGCAGTATGTGGTCGACGAAGAGAACGTTATCCAACAGCGACTATCTACAACCAATTATGTGATATTGAATGGGACACTCCGATCGGAGAAGCCAAAGCCTGTGGTGGCGATGCTTTATTTCGTGTTTCTGCTTTAACAGCGGTGGATGGTTATCGAGATAGTTTGATTGCCGGGGAAGAGCCCGAAATGTGTTGCAGAATGCGTCAATTGGGTTGGAAAATTATGCGGATAGATGCTGAAATGACTTTGCATGATGCCGCAATGACGCGCTTTAGTCAGTGGTGGAAACGCAACCAACGAGCTGGCCATGCTTATGCTGAGGGATATGCATTACATGGTAAGTCCTCCGAAAAATTTAAACAGTCTGAGTGCCTGAGCATTCTTTTCTGGTCTTTTCTGCTGCCTTTGGCAATTATTGTGATGTCAATAAAAGTGTCTTGGATGCTTGTGCTTTTTTTGGTTTATCCACTGCAGATTATCAGGTTAACTTTACGATATCGCCGTCGTTTGAGTGATGTTAAAGTGGCTTTTGCTTATGCTGTGTCCAATGTCGTTGGCAAATGGCCACAATTGATAGGCATGCTGCAGTTTGTCAAAAACAAAAAGCTTGGACTTAGAAGCCAGCTTATCGAATATAAATAACACTGAGTAAGGAAAAGCTTTATGTCGTATCTTTTGGTTTCTCCTTGTCGAAATGAAGCCGCATACATGCGTATCACTCTGGATAGTGTGGTGAAACAGACCGTTCAGCCTAATTTATGGGTAATTGTTGATGATGGCTCTACTGATGAAACACCGAAGATATTGGCTGATTATGCTGAACAATATCCGTTTATAAAAATTATTACCCGTGAAAATCGTGGTCATCGTAGTGTAGGCCCCGGTGTTATTGAGGCTTTTTATCATGGTTACGATCAGGTTGATGTTTCTCAATTTGATTATGTTTGTAAGTTTGACCTGGATCTGGACTTGCCACCCAAATACTTCGAAGTTTTGATTCAGCGCATGCAACAAAACCCCCGTATTGGGACTTGCAGTGGTAAAGCCTATTTCAAGGATAAAAAAACTGGCGAGTTAATTAGCGAAAAATGTGGTGACGAAATGTCGGTCGGTATGACCAAGTTTTATCGACGTACCTGTTTTGAAGCGATTGGTGGATTTGTTCGTCAGGTCATGTGGGATGGGATTGACTGTCATAAATGTCGCCAACTTGGCTGGATTGCAGTGAGTTGGGATGAGCCTGACTTACGGTTTATTCATTTGCGACCTATGGGGTCGAGTCAACAAGGAATTTTTACCGGTCGTATGCGGCATGGGTTTGGTCAATATTTTATGGGCACAGGTTTAACCTACATGACCGCTTCTTCAGTATTTAGGATGTTGCATCCTCCGTATTTTCTGGGAGGCGCTGCCATGTGGTGGGGGTATGTTAAAAGCATGCTGCAACGCAAACCACGATTTGAAGATAAAAAACTTGTTAGTTTTATCAATAAATATCAGTGGCAATGTTTATTGAAAGGCAAAACCAAAGCGACAGATGCATTGAATGCTCAACAGGCCAGTGTTTGGAATCAGAATTATGCCTGATAAGGCTGAATCTGTATTACGAATTGCCTATTTGGCTCCAGAAATACCTGCTCTCTCTGCTACATTTGTTTATAACGAAATATTAGAGCTAGGCAAACAGGGCGTGTACGTTAAGCCTTTTTCTGTACATAGGCCTATACACATTGCTGCAGAGACATCACTTTCAGAATTAAAAAATGAAGTTTTTCATTTGTATGAAACTTCAAAAAGACAGGTTTTATTAGATAACTTGGCCATGTTAGCAACGAATGCTGTTGGTTATCTGAAAGCAATAGGCAGACTTTCAGTCGATGTGATTAGGCAAGGCCTGATTTCACGTTCTGCTTTTGGTCTTGGTTATCGCTTTTTTTATGCGGCAACGCTGGCAAAACAATTAAAACAAGCCCGAATCCAGCATTTGCATGTTCATTTTGCCCATATTCCTACTGATATTGCGATGTACGCAGCCCCGATAGCCGGTATCGAATTCAGTGTACAGGCTCATGCCAATGATTTATTCGAAAGAGGGTGGTTACTCAAACAAAAAGTTGAACGATCTGCTTTTTTTGCCACCATTTCAAACTTTAATCAACAGTTTCTTGATAATTTTCAGGCGGACTCCAATAAAATAAAAATTGTTCGCTGTGGGGTAGACCAAAGTTGGCAACCTCCCGTTAAATCATCACAAAAGAATGATATTTTTACGATTGGTACCGTTGGGCGTCTGGTTGAAAAGAAAGGTATTGATACACTAATCAGTGCTATTGCTGGGTTAATTAAAGATGGACGAAAGGTTAGTTTAAAAATTGCTGGTAACGGACCGTTGGAAATGGCACTCAAAGATCAGGTAGCTTCGCTTGCATTAACCGAAGAATCCGTTCAATTTGTTGGCGCTTTGCCTCATGATCAGGTTGCAAAATTTATTAGTGGTTTAGATGTATTTGTATTGCCATGCAAAAAAGATAGTAACGGTGATATGGATGGGATACCTGTTGTGCTGATGGAGGCCATGCTTTGTGAAGTGCCGGTGATTTCGACAGAACTTTCAGGTATTCCGGAGCTTGTTATAAATAACCTGTCTGGATTAACCGTACCTCCAGAAAATGATATCGAATTATCAAAAGCTATAGTCCAGATAATGGATTCATCTGATACGCGATTACGGATTATTTCGGGGGGTAAACAAAGAGTCGAAGATGAGTTTTTATTGAATAAAAACGTCGCCAGGCTTTTAAAGTTAATTCAGTCATCAATTAACATTAGAAATTCACAATGAATTCATCTGGCGAAAAATTCCATCTAGCTGCTGATCAAAATCAATATTGCCTCATGGGACTTCCTTTTGATGCTGTGTCACTAAGCGATGCTGCTGACATTATTTCCAAATCCATTGACCGGCAAATTCCATGCTTTCTTTCTACTCCGAACCTTAACTTTACTGTTATGGCCCAGGATGATCCGGATTTTTATAATTCGGTGATACAAAGTGATTTGGTCGTTGCTGATGGGATGCCCTTAATCTGGGTTGCCAAATTTCTTAATTTACCTATATATGAACGTGTTGCAGGCTCGGATCTATTTGCATATTTGTCTGCTCAGCCACGAGAGAATAAAATCCGTGTGTTTTTCTTTGGTGGTGAAACAGACATCGCTGAAAAAGCTCACCATGAATTGAACAAAACCAGTCAAGGTATGGAAAGTTGTGGGTTTTATGATCCCGGTTTTGTTTCAATTGAAGAGATGAGCACAGAAGATATTATTAACCACATTAATGACTGTGAGCCTGACTTTATAGTGGTAGCACTTGGTGCGAAAAAAGGTCAACGGTGGATTATGCATAATCGCAGTAGGTTGAATGCACCGGTAATCAGTCACCTGGGAGCGGTCATTAATTTTGTTGCGGGTAATGTGCAGCGTGCGCCTGATAAGTGGCAGCGTTACGGTTTCGAGTGGTTATGGCGGATTAAACAGGAACCCAAATTATACAAACGCTATCTTGGTGATGGCTTAAGGTTTATAAAAATGTTGGTGACACAAACGTTGCCCTTGGCAGTTTATTCTCGACGACTGGTTAAAAAAGAAGATATTGGCAATGGCCAAGTTTTTGCTGATACGTTACCGCAACAGGATAAATTCACAGTTACATTTAAAGGTAGCATTAAAACAGGGCAGGCAATTGAGTTTGAAAATGTACTGCAATCCGCATTATTGAGTGGTAAAGACGTTATTATTAATGGTGCAGAAATACGGTATTTATCAATGTCGGCTATTGCCAGATTATTAACATTCCAGGCCCAGCTTGAACAAAAGCAAAATGAATTGCTACTTAAAAATTTCCCTGCCAAGATCATAACTTTACTGCGTTTGAGTAGCGTTTTACAAAGATTCAAGTTAATCTGATTTGAATGTGAATTACATATACCGGATGGAGCGCAAAGTTGTTAAATATTAAGATGACAGGGATGTTTATCCTAGCACTGGCATTGGCATTTATTGCCTACTGGTCGGGCCTTTCCGAGGCTGTCTCGCGCTGGAGTAATCAAGAAGAATACAGTCATGGTTTTTTGATCCCGTTGGTTACCCTGTTCATCCTGTGGGAAAAACGTCACCTGATAAGTGGCGCAATGGGGCCACCAATGTGGTCAGGTGTTGTACTGATCTTTATCGCTTTGGGTATTTTCTTTGTAGGTGAAATCAGCGCGCTTTATTTGTTAATACAATACTCATTCATATTAGTTTTGCTTGGCCTTTCAATGATAACTGTCGGTAAAGCAACAAAATATACCTATGTTCCTATTTTGTTACTGTTGTTTGCCATTCCTTTGCCTTATGTTGTTGAAGTCTTACTCACCGCAAAATTACAGCTTTTCTCATCCTGGATAGGTGTGCAGGTCATTCGCCTGTTCCAGATACCGGTTTTTCTGGAAGGTAATATTATTGATCTGGGTGTTTACAAGCTTCAGGTCGTTGAAGCCTGCAGTGGTTTACGCTATCTGTTTCCGCTGATGAGTCTCGGCTTTATCGCGGCATATTTTTATCAGGCTGCTTTCTGGAAACGCGCCACCGTGTTTTTGATGACCATCCCCATCACAATTTTAATGAACAGTTTCCGTATTGGTGTTATCGGCGTCATGGTGGATAACTGGGGCATTTCAATGGCAGAAGGTTTTCTGCATGACTTTGAAGGCTGGATCATCTTTATGGCGTGCGCTGCCTTGCTGTTTTTGCTGGTGGTATTGCTGGAAAAAATAGCGCCAAGCCGCAAGACGTTGTCACAATTATTTGGCGTTGTCGATCACGCCCCTTCGAATAATATGTTCAGCATTAATAGTAAACCCTATTCCTATAAACCATTTATTGTCGTCATTTTGATTTTAATTATCGCTTTGTTTTCAACAAAGTTTGTGGATAACCGGGAGGAAGAGGTGCCTGCACACGAAGGCTTTATCAGCTTTCCTTTGCAGTTTACTGATTGGATTGGCCAGCATGACAAACTTGATGAAAGAGTCATTGATCAATTGGGAATGAGTGATTACCTGTTTGTTAATTACACCGGTATTGATAGAAATGTGGTGAATCTCTATGTGGCCTATTATGAAACCCAGCGTAAAGGGGTCTCGCCACATTCGCCAAGGGTCTGTATCCCCGGAGGCGGTTGGGAGATCGCAGACTTCAGGCGAGATGAAGTTAATGGCCACCCCATAAACCGCGTTGTCATTAAAAATGGTGATCAGGAACAGCTGGTTTATTATTGGTTCCAGGGGAGGGGGCGTATCATCGCTAATGAGTATTCAAATAAGTGGTATCTTTTTAATGATGCGATTCTTGAAAACCGTACCGATGGCGCGCTTGTGAGGTATGTCACTCCAGTCTCTCCCGGAGAGACGCTGAAAGATGCCGATGCCAGAATAAAATTATTGATGGATCAGACGGGTCCGGAATTAAAAAGATATATTGCAGATTAAATCAGGATGATCGCTATGAAAACATTAAAAAAATCCATTATTGCCATGGCCTTGCTGACAGCTGTTACGGCTTGTGGCTCTGCTGAGGAGTCAGCCGAAAAGTTTATCGAGAGCGGTAAGGCGCTGATGTCTGAAGGTGAATATGATAAAGCGCGTTTAGAGTTCCGCAATGCCATTCAAATTAACCCAACCGAAGCAGAACCTTATTATCAGCTATCTTTAATAGATGAAAAGAACCAAAAATGGAAAGAGATGTATGCCAATCTGCGTGCTGCTCAATCATTAGATCCAGATAACCCCAAAATCATGCTTAAATTAGGTCAGATGGAGGTGGTTACCGGGCAAATTGAAGAAGCACTGAGCAGTGCTGAAAAAGTACTCGCCATTGAACCGGATAATATCGAAGCAATTTTATTGCGTGCGAATGCATTTATGAAGCAGCAAAACTTTGGCCAGGCGCAAAAAGATATTGATAGGGCGCTTGAAATTGATCCGAAATCGCTGGATGCACTTTCTTACCAGGTAATGATTTATAAAGAATTGCGACAGTATCCTGACGCGCTGAGTGCAGCAGAAAAAGCGTTAGCAGTTCATCCTGAAGCGATGCCAATAAAAATGATTCAGTTGGCAATTTATGATGAACAAAAAAGCTATCAGGACATGGAACGTCTGTACCGTGAGATCATGGTGGATTATCCGGAAGAGAGCTGGGTTGTATTTTCTTTAGTGAAATTACTAAGCGATGGCTTGAATCGTTATGAAGATGCCAAATCTGAATTACAGAAATTTATTGCGGCGAATGAGCAAGATACAGAAGCAAAACTGGTGTATATCAAGTTGCTCGAATCTCAAAATGCCGACGAGGCGATAAATCAACTGGATAAATTTATTCAACAAGAACCGGATAATATTGAATATCGCTTTGTACGCGTAGAAATGCTTATTCAACAAGGAAGATCATCCGAAGCAGTAGACGATTTGAAAACCATCATTCAGGCTGAGCCAAACAGTGAAGGTGGTTTCAGAGCCCAGATCAACCTGGCTTCTATTGAAGCCTCTAAAGGTAATTTTGATGAGGCTGAAACCATTGTGGATCAAGTGTTGGCAGAGTCCTCCGAAAATGAAATGGCATTGTTACTTAAAGCCAAACTTCAGTTAAGAGGCGAAAAATACGATGCGGCAATCAGTAATCTTCGAATTTTAGTCAGAAACAATCCTAATGCCGATGAGGCATTGGTGCTGCTGGCACAATCTTATGCTAATTCTGGTTCTGAACAATTGGCAGAAAGCAGTTACAGACAAGCTTTATCAGCAAACTCAAAAAATGTTCAGGCAGCGCTTGCTGTAGCACAGATGATGATTCGTGATAATGATTTGGACCGTTCAGAAACGGTACTGTTGAATGCTTTACGAGGAGATAGCAAAAATCAGGACTTGTTACAGGCGCTTGCTCAACTGAGAATGCTTAAACAGGATTGGGCAGGAACTGAAGATACGCTGAATAGTTTGGAAACGGATTCGGCCGTCAATCATTTGTTACGTGCACAGATGTATCAGGGACTGGAAGATTACACGCTGGCGATTGTAGAGTTTGAAAAGGCGCTTGAGTTAAATCCAGGTCTGAATCCAGCTTTACAAGGATTGGCCGCAACTCATATGAAAGTCGAGCAGCATGAAGCCGCAGTCACATACTTGCGCCAGCATATTAGCGATCATCCTGAACAGATTAATGGATATGCTGCTTTAGCAAGTGTCTATCGTGATACCGGAGATAATACAAAGGCTCTTGAGACCCTTGAGCAAGGTGCTTCACAACATCCTGGCTGGATTGAAAGTTATCGTTTTATCGCTGACTTTCATACGCGTGAGGGAAACAGCGAGAAAGCCATTGAAACTTTCAAACGGGGGCTTGCAGCGAATCCTGAAAACAATATTCTTTCAATGCAACTGGCTTCGAGTTATGAGTCAGCAGGTAACTTTGAACAAGCGCGTGTGCTTTATGAAGAGGTCATCGCTCGAGACCCTTCCGTTGATGTTGCTGCGAACAACTTAGCGAGTTTGTTATCAGAACAATTTGAATCACCGGAAAACCTGCAACGTGCACTCACGTTATCCAGCCGTTTCCGTGATTCAGAGCAACCGTATTTTGCGGATACCTTTGGTTGGGTGAATTTCAAGCTGGGTAATTATGACGATGCCAGACCGGCTTTGGAAAAAGCAGCTTCAAGTAACAATGCTATTGCATTATTCCATTATCATCTTGGCCGTTTATATATAGCCCTGGAAATGCCGCAGCAAGCTCGTGAATCCTTTGAACAGGCACAACGCATGGCAGCTGAAGAAAGTGATAATGAGTTAACGGGCAAAATAGTTGAGCAATTAAGCCAGTTATAAATTTTAAATGTCATAAAAAAGCCTTGCAGGTTTATAAGCTGCAAGGCTTTTTTTATGCCGCTGTTAACCAGCCATGCGTCTTAACAAATCATTTTTCTGGATAAAGTGATGATATAACGCCCCGGCGATATGGGCGACAACCAGAAATACCAATAAAAAAGCAAAAGGAGAGTGCCATTCACCCAGTGCGAGTGCCCACGGTACTTCATCTGCTGGTTTGCCAATCAGTTCATAACCAAAGACTTTGACCGGGTAGCCTTTACCATGAATGTAAAATGCGCCCAGAAAAGGCATAACGAGCATTGAAAAATACATCAAGCGATGCGCTATTTTGGCAATAACGCCGTCCAGGCCAGGGTTTACTGGTCGCTGTGGTTTTTGCTTTAACGTCCATAGCAATCTGGCGATAGTCAGAATTAAAATCACCGCACCCATTGAAACATGCCAGGGACCGAATGTGTCACCTAACCAGTGTTCGCCATCATTGATGCGATCTGCAAATTTGAAAAACTGTTGCAGTACTATTACCGCTATTGCCCAATGAAAAACGCGTGTTAACGTGCCATAACGTTCATGGTTGTCTTGTAACATTTCACTCTCCTTTGTTTGCCAATATTTTCTTATAGGATTATTGAGTATAGATACCTTAACTTTAAGTGTTTATTAAGAGTGTCTTGTCCTGAAATAAGTT
>DEXE01000005.1:393-56990 GCA_002363955.1 Methylophaga sp. UBA3192 | reverse complement strand
TCAACCTTATTTAGGACGGGTCAGAGGTATGAATAAAGGGATGTTCCCGGGTCATATTTTTGACTTAAACGTCAATGAAATGTGTGTGGATCTGTTCCAGACTTTCATAAATGTGATCAATAAATGCCTGAGCCACGCGTGAAGGGTATTTACCCATAGGGTGTACCAGACACCAGGAGCGGCGAATTGGAAAGTCCGGTATCGCCACGGTTTTGAGTATGCCGGTTTGTAATTCCGCCATCACACTCAGTCTTGGCAAAATCGCGACACCAAGACCGGCAATGACCGCGTGTTTAATGAGCTCATTTGAGCCCATTTCCATTAGTGGATTGAGTTGCAGGCGATGTTGCTGGCAGTGATGCTCCACAGCAAATCTTGTCCCTGAACCGTTTTCGCGTATCAACATTGGTTCCGCAAAAAACTGTTTGGCGGATATGCTCATGTTTTCTGACAACGCATGCTGTGCGGGTATAACAGCAATCAACTCGTTATTCAGAAACGGCAGTGTCGATAATGACCGACCTTCTGGCACCATTGCCATAATGACCAGATCATCAATATTCAGTTTTAATCGCTCCAAAGCCTGACTGCGATTAACGACTTCAATATGCACATTGACCGTTGGAAACTCTTCGAGGAAGCTGCTGAGCAAATGCGGCACAACAGTTTGCGATGAGCTGACAATACTCAGTCTTAAATCGCCCGAAAGGGCTTCACGTAATAAATTCAATTCACTTTGCAACTCACTCATTTGACCAAACAGCTGGTCAATAAACGCGGCAACACGCTCACCCGCTTCGGTGCAATATAGCTGACGGCCAATATATTCAAACAACGGTTGTTCCAGTGCGTTTTCAAGATGGCGCATTTGCGAGCTGACAGCAGGCTGTGTCAGGCCAAGATGTTCCGCTGCTTTGCGATATCCCTTATGTTGATAGACCGCCTGAAATACCTGCATTTGTCTGAATGACAGGCGAGATAATAATTGTTGTAGGCTGAGTGCCATGGTTTTGCACCTGTAAATAGATTGATAAGTTATTACTTATCGATGAATTATATTTTATTGATTTTTGTTTATCATTAATTTGCTCTACGCTTAGCAAACAAATTTGGCCGAGGCTGAGCTATGTTGAAAAAAATTCTGATCGCCAACCGTGGCGAAATTGCTGTCCGAATCATTCGGGCCTGTTCCGAAATGGGTATTCGTTCTGTAGCCATTTATACCGAACCGGATCGTTATGCCCTTCATGTCAAACGTGCAGACGAGTCTTATTCGTTGGGCGAAAACCCGCTGGAAGGCTATCTGGATCCGGTCCGACTGGTTAATCTGGCGGTAGAGACGGGCTGTGATGCCATCCATCCCGGTTATGGCTTTCTTTCTGAAAACGCCAGGTTTGCCCGATTATGTGAACAAAACGGCATCATCTTTATAGGTCCTAAAGCGTCGGTTATCGAAAAAATGGGCGATAAAACAGCCGCTCGTGACAGCATGCGTGAAGCTGGCGTGCCAATCACTCCCGGTTCTGACGGTAACCTTGAAGATATTAGTGAAGCATTAACGGTTGCCGAGGAAATTGGTTATCCCATCATGATCAAAGCCACTTCCGGTGGTGGTGGTCGAGGCATTCGTCGTTGCGATACGCCTGCAGAACTCAAACAGCAGTTTCCTCGGGTCATTTCTGAAGCGACCAAAGCCTTTGGCTCAGCTGAAGTGTTTATGGAAAAGTGTATTGTGAATCCGCGGCATATCGAAGTGCAGGTGTTGGCTGATAGCCATGGCAACGTTGTACATCTATATGAGCGTGACTGTTCTATTCAACGGCGTAATCAGAAACTGATTGAAATTGCTCCCAGCCCGCAACTGACTCCGGAGCAACGCAATTATATTGGTGGGCTGGCCGTCAAAGCTACTGAGGCGGTCGGCTATGAAAATGCCGGAACGGTTGAGTTTCTGCTGACCGGTAATCAGGTGTATTTCATGGAAATGAATACCCGTATTCAGGTCGAACATACCATCACTGAACAGATCACCGGGATTGATATTGTCCGTGAACAATTACGCATAGCCGCCGGTGAAACGCTGCGTTACCGGCAGGAAGATATTCACTATCGTGGTTTTGCTTTGCAGTTCCGTATCAATGCCGAAGATCCGAAAAATGATTTCTTGCCCAGCTTTGGTCGTATAACCCATTACTATGCGCCCGGCGGACCGGGAGTTCGGGTGGATACGGCAATCTATACAGGTTATGAAATCCCACCGTATTTTGATTCGATGTGTTTGAAATTAGTGGTCTGGGCATTGGATTGGGAAGATGCGGTGGATCGTGGCCGTCGTGCGCTTGACGATATGCGTTTGCATGGCATTAAAACCACTGCCAGCTATTATCAGCAAATCCTCAAGCATCCTGATTTCAGAGCCGGAAAGTTCGATACCAGCTTTGTGGCTGCCCATCCCGAATTACTGACCTATTCAGATAAACGTCATCCCACCGCATTAGCATTAGTCCTGGCTACGGCCATTGCTGCCCATGCAGGCTGGTAAAACAAGTTAGATCCGGAGAATTGTAATGAAACAAATCCAAGTTACCGATGTGACACTGCGTGATGCACATCAATCATTGATTGCTACCCGTATGCGTACCGATGACATGTTACCGATCTGTGAAAAGCTGGACCGCGTCGGCTACTGGTCATTGGAAGTCTGGGGCGGGGCGACTTTTGATGCCTGCGTGCGTTATCTGAAAGAAGATCCCTGGCAGCGTTTACGTTTATTAAAAGGCGTTTTACCAAATACGCGTCTGCAAATGTTATTGCGTGGTCAAAACCTGTTGGGTTACCGGCATTATGCCGATGATGTGGTCAGAGCTTTTGTCGCCAAAGCCGCAGAAAATGGCATCGATGTATTCCGAGTTTTTGATGCATTAAACGATATGCGTAATCTGGAAACTGCTTTAAAAGCCGTGAAAGATGCCGGTAAACATGCCCAGGGCACCATCAGCTATACCACCAGTCCGGTACACACACCTGAATTATTTGTTGAGCAGGCCAAAACCCTCCGGGATATGGGGGCGGATTCCATTGCGATAAAAGATATGGCTGGTCTGCTGGCCCCGTATCCAACCTATGAGCTGGTTAAAGCGATTAAATCCGCTGTGGATTTGCCGTTGGTGATTCATAGTCACTCCACATCTGGTCTGGCACCGCTTTGTCAGTTAAAAGCCATTGAAGCAGGCGTTGACCGGATTGATACAGCCATATCCGCGTTTGCTGGCGGCACCAGTCATCCTGCTACTGAAAGTCAGGTGGCGGCGCTAAAAGGAACTGAATGGGATACCGGATTGGATTTGAATTTACTGTCGGAAATTGCTGATTATTTCCGTGAAGTGCGTAAAAAATATCATCAGTTTGAAAGCGAGTTCACCCGCGAAGATGTGTCCGTGCAAATCAATCAGGTGCCGGGGGGGATGATGTCCAATCTGGCGAATCAGCTGAAAGAGCAGAATGCTTTGGATCGTATTCGTGATGTTTTTGCTGAAATTCCGCGAGTGCGTGAAGATCTGGGCTTTCCACCCTTGGTCACGCCAACCTCACAAATCGTTGGCACGCAGGCGGTGTATAACGTATTAAGTGGTGAGCGCTATAAAACCATAACCAATGAGGTTAAGCGTTATTTGCTGGGTGGCTACGGTCAACCACCGGCACCGATTAATGCCGAACTGCAGCGTAAGGCGATTGGGAATGAAACGGTGATGGAGTCACGCCCAGCGGATTCCATTGCACCGGAAATGGAAAAGCTCCGGGCGAAAATTGGCGATCTGGCCACCTGCGAAGAGGATGTGTTGACCTTTGCCATGTTCCCGGATATCGGTCGTGAATTCCTGCAACAACGTCTGGATGGCACGTTGCAACCTGAACCGTTGATTCCAGCGAGTAAGGATAAGGCTTCAGGCACCGTTTCCACTGAGTTCAAAGTCGATGTTCATGGTGAAACCTATGATGTCGCCATTACTGGTGTCGGTGATGTGGGTGGTGGGAAACGCAAAATGTATATATCAGTCGATGGTATGCCTGAAGAGGTCGTATTTGAAACCATCGGTGAATTTGTCTCGGATGGCGCGCAACAAGGCCGTAAAAAAGCCAGCGATCCGGGTCATGTCAGCACGCCGTTACCGGGCAATGTGGTTGAAGTATTAGTGAATGTTGGTGATAAGGTGGCTTCCGGTCAATCAACCATGATTATTGAAGCGATGAAAATGGAATCCGAATTACTGGCCAATATTGATGGAGAAATCAAAGCAATCCATGTCAGCAAAGGTGATCGGGTCACACCCGGTGAGGTGTTGATTGAAATTGCTTAATGAACCTCATGCTAGGGCTTGTTGATCTTTCAGAGCCACCACTGCTGGAGGCTATTTTTCCGTCCAACAAGGCGGAAATGATGCGATGTAGTTGTTCTACATAATTCATTTCCAACGCCGTGGGGCGGAAAAATAGTCCCAGCCCTGCGGGTTGTGGCTGAAAATGCACCACTTATGTCCACGGATGGACTGTATGCCGGCGCGCCAGGGAGGCGCGCGCCGGCCTGTGTTGCTTGTCGTTTATTTAGAACGACTAAATCACACTCTTCGCGCCTTGATTGGTGCATTTTCAGTCACAACAGAGGCGGCTCTGAAAGATCAACAAGCCCTAATGTTTATCGCCGGATCAGCTAATTACTTTCTAAGTAGTACTTAGTCCTGTGTATTAACTTCTTTTGGCAGACAGGGATAGACTCAATGATATTTAAACAAGTATCCAGGAGTCCTGTTATGAAGGCGTCAGCAAATCTTAGAAAAACGTCCATATATGATCGCCTGGGAGGGGCTGAAGGCGTTGAAAAGTTAGTGAATACGTTTTGTGATGTATTGGAGACAACAGAAGTGGGTCGGCCGATACATCTGCTGCATTTGCGTGGTCATGGTATGGCGCATGCGCGCATGGAACAGTTCAATTTTTTCTCAGGTATGTTTGGCGGGCCGAAACTTTATGCCGAGAAGTGGGGACATTCCAATGTGCGACAAATTCATGACCATGTTGATATAACAGAAGCGCATAAAGATGCCTGGCTGGCATCCATGCAATTAGCCATTGAAAGGCTGGATTATGAACCGGCGCTGAAACAGAATCTAATGCAGCACTTTGAGGGTATGGCCAGCTTATTGGTCAATCATTAGCACCGTAGTCTTACGCCATAGCGGTGATAAAAGAGACACAGACCGAAAGGTTCATTAATCCTGCTCGTGTTCCATCGCATCCAGGCTATCGTAATAAATAATCGCCAGGTAGCGGATAGGCATTTTTAATTTAGCTTCCGGACGATGCGGCTGTTCGGCATTGAATGTCAGAGAGTCGCCCGGATTCAGAATATAACGTTCGTCACCGACCGTGTATTCAAGCCTGCCTTCCAGCATAAAGATAAATTCGATACCCGAATGTTCAAACGGGGCAAATACCTCGCTTTCTTCTTCCAGCGAGATCAGAAATGGTTCGAATAATTTTTTGGGGCCCTGATCATAAGCCAGCAAATGATAAGTGTGTCCGGATTTTGTGCCACGACGGACCACTTCCATTCCTTCGCCATTCTTCACATATTGAGCCCCGCCTCTGGGGGTATCGTAATCATGAAACAATTTTGACAGGGTAACACCTAATGCGTTGGCCAAATGCTCCAGTTTTTCCAGACTCGGTGAGGTCAGGCCATTTTCAATTTTACTGAGCATACCGCGACTCAGATTGGCCCGTGAGGCAACTTCGGCAATCGTCAATCCATTATCGAGTCGAAGATGGCGCAGCGTGTTGCCAAGGTGTTTGTCCAGTGATTTTGTATTGTTTTCGATTCCATTCATCTCTTGTTTATCGCTCACGCCGTTTAAATCTCCTAACCTGCTACATTAATAGAACCTTGATCATACACGATTTTTTTTGCTCATAATGCAAACAAGATTCATAAGATGAAAAAAAGTTTCTAAGAGGTGTTGACATCCGATTTCCGACATGAGTAAATGAACTCAAGGTTTCATCAAGTGAAACAAAGTTTACCTAGAAGGTGGTAGTTCCATATACCCCATAGGTAGTAGATGGGATGGCAAACATTTTATTGAGGGGCAAAAATGCCATTAAGACTTTTGAAATATGCACTGAGCCGAGAACATCCGGCACCCCGTTTTTTCAGGGACTGTACTGAACCTAAAAAAACCTATGATGCGGTCATTATCGGCGGTGGCGGACATGGACTTGCTGCAGCCTACTACCTGGCAAAAGATCATGGCATCACCAATGTCGCGGTGTTGGAAAAAGGCTATATCGGCGGTGGCAACACCGGGCGCAACACCACCATTGTGCGTTCAAACTATCTGACTCCGGAAGGCGTCAACTTCTACAATGCCAGTGTTAAGTTGTTTGAAGATCTTTCTGAAGAGCTCGACATTAACCTGTTTTATTCCAACCGTGGCCATTTCACTTTGGCACATACCGATTCCGCTATGCGCACTATGCGCTGGCGTGCTGAAGTCAACAAACATGTTGGCGTGGAAAGCTATGTGGTTGGTCCTGATGAGATTTCTAAAGCCTGCCCGCAACTGGATATCTCATGCAGTGGTCAGGCACCGATCCTGGGTGCGTTGTATCACGCGCCGGGTTCAGTCGCACGTCACGATGCTGTTGCCTGGGGTTATGCCAAAGAGGCTGATCGAATGGGCGTAGAGATTTTCCAGAGTACGGAAGTGACGGGGATTGACGTGAAAAGCGGCAAGGTAGTCGGCGTGCAGACCAGTAAGGGGTATATCAGCACCAACCGCGTGTTATCAGCCGTTGCCGGTTTTACACCACGCATTTGCGAAATGGTCGATGTGGAAACGCCGATTGTCATTCATCCGTTGCAAGCATGTGTGACCGAGCCAATGAAACCCTGGCTCGATACGATTCTGGTATCAGGCAGCTTACATGTTTATGTCAGTCAGTCTTCTCGCGGTGAATTGGTTATGGGGTCTTCACTGGATCCATACGAAATCCATTCAACCCGCTCATCTCTGGACTTTGTGGAAGGCCTCACCTCGCATATCACCGATATGTTCCCATTCCTCGGTAATGTGAAGGTGGTTCGGCAATGGGCTGGGATGGCGGATCTGACACCGGACTTTGCCCCAATCATGGGCAAAACTGAAGTGGAAGGTTTCTATATCGATGCTGGGTGGGGCACTTGGGGCTTTAAAGCCACCCCAATAAGCGGCAAGACCATGGCTGAAACCATCGCCAGAGATATGGCTCCGGATATGATCAGATCATTCCGTTTATCACGATTTGAAGACTATGAGCTGACCGGTGAAAAAGGCGCAGCCTCGGTCGGCCACTGATTTAGGGATAGCAAGATGAAATTACTTCAATGCCCAGTTAACGGCATCCGCCCGGTGAGTGAATTTACCTATGGCGGGGAATACAGAGAGATGCCAGACGCAGATACCTGCAGTGATAAAGAGTGGGCCACTTATGTGCATCATCGCCATGGTGCGCCGGGATTGAAAAAAGAGTGGTGGTACCACGGCCCAAGTGGCACCTGGTTTATTGCAGAGAGAAACACTCTGACTGACAAAGTCAGCAGGACCTATCTTTACGGTCAGGAGAATAAGGCATGACATTGCGTATCGCTGAACAAGAGAATGAATGGATCAACCGTGATATGCCCTTGACCTTCGAATATGAAGGCCAACAAATCGAAGCATATGAAGGCGATACCATCAGCAGTGCACTTTGGGCTGCAGACATTAAAGTGTTGGGTCGCAGTTTTAAATATCACCGTGCCCGTGGTTTATTGAGTTTTGCCAATCATGATGTCAATGCATTGATGACCGATGGTCAGGACACCAATATACGTGCAGATGTGATCCCGGTTACCCACGGTATGCAGCTGACGGCAGTCAATACCGATGGTGGTGTATTAAAAGATAAAGGTCGGTATATCGACAAGATATCGGCGTTTCTGCCGGTGGGCTTTTATTACAAAACGTTCCATAAACCTAAATGGATGTTTCCATTCTGGGAAGACAAGATCCGTAAAGCGGCTGGTCTGGGGAAAGTCAATTTTAACTATCCGCGAATCACTCGCGCCAAACGCTATGCACATTGCGATGTGCTGGTCGTTGGAGCGGGGGCATCAGGACTATCTGCAGCTCTCGAAGCAGCTGATGCTGGCAGTCAGGTTATTCTGGTCGATGAAAATCGCAAAATTGGCGGTAGTTTGACCTATGACATGGCCGCTGACGTTAATACCGGTTCTTTGTTAAAACAGCTCACAGAAAATGTGCTCAATCATCCCAATATCCGGGTGATTGCGGATGCTTATGCGGGTGGTTACTACACTGACCATCTGGTTCCCATTGTTGAAAAACGCGGTATAACGAAAGTTCGTGCCGGATCGATCATTGTGGCCAGTGGCGTTTTTGAACAACCACCTGTATTTCGCTATAACGATCTACCCGGTGTGATGCTCAGCTCAGCGGCACAACGTCTTGTTAATCGTTATTCCGTTAAACCCTTTACAAAAGGCATAGTCGTTACCGCTAATGATTATGGTTATCGGGCGGCACTGGATCTGGCTGCTGCCAATGTGGAAATAGTTGCTGTTATTGATATGCGCCAGACGGGTGCTGATGGTGATTTGACAGCAAAAGTCAAACAGGCGGGTATCGCCGTGCATCTGGGCAGTTGTATTTACGAAGTGGTGCCGACATCTGACAAAATGGGTGTCAGTGCGGTTGTCGTCTGTGCTTATGATGAAGCCACCGCTGAAGCGGATCTTCATCAGCAAGTCGTATTGCATTGTGATGGTGTTGCGATGAGTGCTGGCTGGGCACCTGCGGCGGCTTTGCTTTATCAGGCCGGTACTCAGATGCGTTATGACGAGGCTGTTCAGCAGTTTGTACCAAATCAATTACCTGATGGTGTATTTGCTGCCGGTAAAGTGAACGGCATATTCGAACTTGAGCAACGGATGCTGGATGGCAAACGGGCAGGGGCTGAAGCATCACGCTATCTTGGTAAAACGACTGTTTCGCCAGTTGAGGTTACTGCTCATCGCGGTAATTCCCCCAGCCATCCATATCCGATTGTGAATCACCCCAAAGCTAAAAACTTTGTTGATTTTGATGAAGATATCCAGGTCAAGGATTTTATCAATGCGGCGAAGGAAGGTTTTGACAATATTGAGTTGATGAAACGGTTTACCACAGTGGGTATGGGGCCAAGTCAAGGCAAACATTCCAATATGAATGCCATTCGTATTCTGGCGCGTATCCGGGATTTACCCGTTGAAAAAATTGGTTCAACGACGGCAAGACCATTTTTCCATCCAACACCGATTGGTCACCTCGGGGGCCGTGGTTTTCACCCACATCGTCTGACTGCCATGCATGAGTGGCATGTGAAAGAAGGCGCAGTGATGATGGAAGCCGGTGTATGGATGCGTCCAGCTTACTATCTGCCTGCAGGCGTAAAAATATCCAACCAGCAGGCTGTGCAACAGGAAGCTCTGGCGGTTCGCAAATCCGCTGGCATGATTGATGGCAGTACTTTGGGCAAAATCGAAGTTTTCGGCAAAGATGCTGCTGCGTTTCTGGAGCGTTTTTATACCGGCAAATTTGCCAGTCAGAAAGTCGGTAACAGCCGTATTGCTATGTTGCTGGATGAAGCCGGGGTCATTGTTGATGATGGTGTAGCGGTACGACTGGATCAAGACAAGTTTTATGTGTCTACCAACTCATCCAATGCCGCCACGGTTTACCGTGAAATGCAACGTAACCTGCAGCTTTGGGGCATGCAGGTCACGCTGGTCAACCTGACAGGCGTGATGTCTGCTATGACGCTGGCCGGTCCTTCATCCCGTTCCATTCTCAGTGAAGTGACTGAGCTGGATTTGCTGGATGAGGCGTTTCCACAGGGCGCATATCGGGAAGCATTAGTGGCCGGGGTTAAAGCCAGAGTGATGCGAGTCGCGTTTGTCTCGGATCTGGCGTTTGAAATTCATGTCCCGTCCAGTGCCGGTTTACATGTCTGGCAGAAAATTATGGATGCGGGAAAAACCTATGGTATCCGGCCATTTGGTACCGATGCTCAGCGTCTGCTGCGTCTGGAAATGGGTCATCATTTAATTAGTCATGACACTGATGGCCTGACTAATCCGTTTGAAGCACATGCAGATTCATTGGTCGCAATGGATAAACCCTTCTTTATTGGCCAGCGCAGCCTGAAAATCCTGCAGAAAAAACCATTAAAGAAAAAACTGGTGAGGTTTGTCCTGGATACGAATTTCAGTGAAATGCCCAAGGAATGCAATCTGGTGATTGAAAATGGCGAGATTGCCGGCCGGGTAACCAGTATTTCTTTCAGTGAATATGTAAACCGGGTGATTGGCTTCGCCTTTGTGCTGCCTGAGCAGGCCAAGGCAGGGAATCAGTTTGCCATCCGCACTGATAGTGGACGGATGGAAATGGCTGAAGTAGTAGAAGACGCTTTTCTAAGTTTGAGTCAGGGTTAAGGAGTCGGCATATGCAAAATGTTGTATTACAAAGTTCAGTTGCGTTTGCCCAGACGTCTCTGAAACCTGAATTGGGTTTTATCAACGGTATGGCGATTGCGAATCGCTATGCGGATCCGGATGTGGAAAGTCGTCATGCGGCAAAACTGACGATCTGTGATGTCAGCTGCTTGTCACGTTTTGCTATCAAGGGGCCCGCCGCTGCTGATACCTTAAAGGCAAAAGGTGTCGAATTGCCTGCTTCAGCAAACAGCTGGAGTCGTCATGACGAGACACTGGTCATGCGCCTGGGTAGCAGTGAATTCCTGCTGGAAGATCCGATTGGTGTTCAGCAATGCAAAGGTTTGAGTGAACAGTTGCAAAGTGGCGATGGCGTTCATGTTGTACTGCGTAATGATGCGTCTTTTATTTTGAGTGGTGAGTTGCTTGATGAGCTACTGGCCCAGGTATGTGCAATTGATCTGAGCGGGCCAATGCTGGCTGACAATCGACTGGCGATGACCTCAATAGCAGGTGTCTCTGTGATTGTTCTCAGACAGGAAGTTGCAGGGCAGTCCCTGATGCGTCTCTGGTGCGATGGTACTTTTGGCGTTTATTTGTGGGAAACCCTGTTGGACATTATCAAAGAGTTAGGCGGCGGACCGGTTGGATTCAACCAGTTTTTCAATAGTAATTAAGTCACCCGTTGCTGAATAAATCAATCCAGAAGGCAGCTATGAAATATGAACCTGAAACCAAACCTAGCCAGCCTATCACCGATAACCAGGAGCAAAAAGAGATGAAAACATTAGAACAGGCCGAACAATTTATTAAAGACAACAACGTCAAATATGTCCTAGCACAGTTTGTCGATATTCATGGCGTGGCCAAGGTTAAATCGGTCCCTTCTGCACATCTTAAAGACATCATTAAAACCGGTGCGGGTTTTGCCGGTGGTGCTATCTGTGGCATGGGTATCCAGCCAAACGGTCCTGATTACATGGCGATGGGTGATTTATCGACCTTGTCACTTATTCCATGGCAGCCTGGTTATGCAAGAGTTATCTGTAACGGACACGTCAATGGCGAACCCTATAACTTCGATTCTCGTGTTGTATTAAAAAATCAGATAAAGCGACTTGAAGCCCGTGGTTGGACGATGTTTACCGGTCTTGAACCTGAATTTTCGCTGCTCAAAAAAGATGAGTATGGTCACATTCATCCGTTTGAAGACAGCGACACGTTGCAGAAGCCCTGCTATGACTATAAAGGCATCACACGTCAGAGTGTCTTCCTGGAAAAACTGACTGAATCATTGATTGAAGTCGGTCTGGATGTTTATCAAATTGATCACGAAGATGCTAACGGTCAGTTCGAAATTAACTATACCTATGCAGACTGCCTGAAAAGTGCAGATGATTTCATTATGTTCAAGATGGCAGCCAGTGAGATTGCCAATGAATTGGGCATGATTTGTACCTACATGCCAAAACCCTTCAGTAACCGTCCCGGTAATGGTATGCATCTGCATATTTCGATTGGTGATGGTGAAAAATGTCTGTTCCATGATGACAGTGATCCGGCCGGACATGGCCTGAGCAAGATGGCTTACCATTTTATGGCTGGTCTGCTGGCACATGCCCCGGCATTGTGTGCCTTAGCAGCCCCCACCGTTAACTCATACAAACGTCTGGTGGTAGGTCGTTCTTTATCGGGTGCAACCTGGGCCCCGGCTTACATCACTTATGGCGATAACAATCGCTCTACCATGGTGCGTATTCCTTACGGCCGCATTGAAATGCGACTACCGGATGGCTCATGCAATCCTTACCTGACCACGGCGGCGATTATTGCTGCAGGTCTCGATGGTGTTGAAAGAGAGCTCGATCCGGGCGAGGGTCACAACACCAACCTTTATGACCTCAGCCCGATGGAGTTGAGAGAAAAAGGTATCAATATCTTACCTCAGAATTTGCATGAAGCATTGCTGGCACTTGAAAAAGACAGTGTCGTTAAGGGGGCTTTGGGCGAAGGACTGGCAAATGAGTTTTTGGAATTGAAACACATGGAATGGGTGGAATATATGCGGCATGTCTCTGACTGGGAAATTGATCGTTACGCTGAATTTTATTAAGCAGCTGACTAGTTAGAATTTTTAGGAGAAATCTAATGTGTGGAATTGTTGGTCTTTACTTAAAAAATGATAAATATCAAAGTCGATTGGGTGAGTTGTTTGCCCCAATGATGATTGCGATGACAGAACGTGGTCCTGATAGTGCCGGTTTTGCCATTTATGGTGATGCCGTCGAGTCAGGTATCAAATTCACCCTGCGTCATGAAGATGAAAATTATGACTGGGAAGCTTTGGCCAAAGCGATTGAAGAAGCCTTGGTTACTAAAGTTGATTGGTTTCAGAACAATAAAGTTGCTGTTTTCAAAGTGGAAGCTGACGCTGATTTGGTCGAGAACTATCTGCGTGAAAACCATCCGGATGTGTTGATTATGAGTGCCGGTAGTTCGATTGAAATCCTCAAGGAAGTCGGCCTGCCAGAACGTATTGTGAATATGTTCAATCTGGACAAGATGCAAGGTTCACACATTATTGGCCATACCCGTATGGCGACTGAATCAGCGGTGACCATGGCGGGAAGCCATCCGTTTTCAACTGGGATGGATCTGTGTCTGGTGCATAACGGTTCTTTGTCTAACCACAACCGTATGCGTCAGGAACTGAAACGCAATGGTATTCATTTTGATACCGAGAATGACACTGAAGTGGCAGCGGGTTATCTGACCTATCGTTTGCAACAGGGTGATTCTTTGCATCAAGCCCTGGAAAACGCTTTAAAAGAGTTAGATGGTTTCTACACATTTACCATCGGTACTAAAGACGGATTTGCAGTGGTGCGTGATCCTGTTGCCTGCAAACCGGCGGTCATTGCAGAAACCGATGACTATGTGGCGATGGCGTCGGAATATCAGGCATTAACGACCTTACCTGGCATTGAAAACGCCAAAGTTTGGGAACCGGAACCGTCAACTATCTACGTTTGGGAACGTGGTAGTAACTGATCAGAAGTGCTTAAGGGGAACACAATGAAAACAATTGATTTAGCAAAAGAGACGGTACGTGATTTGAATCAGGCCTTACATGATCAGGCCTCAGCATGCACCGAAACAGAATGGGAAGTACTTAACCCTAAAGGACAGCACAATCTGGCTGTTGGCGTTGACCAGAAACTGAAAATCGATATCAAGGGGCATGCCGGTTATTACTGTGGTGGCATGAATAAAGAAGCCGATATCGTGATTCATGGTAGTGCCGGTCAAGGCGTGGCTGAAAATATGATGTCAGGCAGTGTACGCGTGAAAGGCAATGCCTCTTCATCTGCTGGCGCGACCTCAATCGGTGGGCTGTTGGTGATAGAAGGCGATGCCGGTTCACGATGCGGTATTTCCATGAAAGGTTCGGATATTGTCGTGACCGGTAGTGTCGGCCACATGAGCTGTTTTATGGGGCAGGCAGGTACGCTGGTGGTTTGCGGAGATGCTGGTGATGCGTTGGGTGATTCATTGTATGAAGTTCACATTTACGTTAAAGGCCAAGTGAAGTCATTGGGTGCGGACTGCGTCGAGAAAGAGATGAGACCTCAGCATATTGAAGAGCTTATTGAGCTGTTTGAACGCGCTGGTATCAAGGAAGATCCCCACGCTTTCAAACGTTATGGTTCTGCGCGCCAACTATACAACTTCAAAGTCGATAACGCTTCGGCGTATTAATGCTGATTTTACGAGGAATCTATTATGAGCGAGAAAACAAAATATACTACTGAACTCCGTGAGTCAGCGACTTTTGATCGGGCGACTATGTCCGAAATCCGTCGGGCAGCGGACACCGGCATCTACGATATCCGTGGTTGGGGTGCGAAACGCAAATTACCGCATTTTGATGATTTGTTATTCCTGGGCGCGAGTATGTCGCGTTATCCACTGGAAGGCTATCGTGAAAAATGTAATACCCAGGTCACATTGGGCACCCGTTTTGCCAAAAAACCGATCGTTATCGAAACGCCGGTCACCATTGCCGGTATGAGTTTCGGTGCCTTGTCTGCCAATGCGAAAGAAGCGTTGGGTCGTGGTGCTTCTGCAGTGGGCACATCAACAACGACCGGTGACGGTGGTATGACGCCGGAAGAACGTGGTCAGTCCAGTAAACTGGTCTATCAGTACCTGCCATCACGTTATGGTATGAACCCCGATGACCTGCGTAAAGCGGATGCTATCGAAGTGGTCTTGGGACAAGGTGCCAAACCAGGTGGTGGTGGCATGTTATTAGGGCAGAAAATTACCGAACGTGTTGCCAAAATGCGTACCTTGCCGATGGGTGTTGACCAACGCAGTGCCTGTCGTCATCCAGACTGGACCGGCCCGGATGATTTAGCGATCAAGATCCTTGAATTACGCGAAATCACTGACTGGCAGGTGCCTATCTATATCAAAGTTGGTGCGACTCGTACTTACTATGATGTGAAGCTGGCAGTGAAAGCCGGTGCTGATGTCATTGTTGTTGATGGTATGCAGGGTGGTACAGCGGCAACCCAGGAAGTCTTTATCGAACATGTCGGTATTCCGACTATGGCGGCAATTCCTCAAGCGGTTCAGGCGCTGCAGGAAATGGGTATGCACCGTAAAGTACAGCTGATCGTTTCCGGTGGTATCCGTAACGGTGCCGATGTAGCCAAGTGTATGGCTTTGGGTGCAGATGCAGTGGCTATTGGTACAGCCGCCTTGATCGCCCTGGGATGTAACGATCCTAAATATGATGAAGAGTTTAAAGCCATTGGCTCAGCGGCAGGTTTTTATGATGATTATCATGAAGGTCGCGATCCAGCCGGTATTTCCACTCAGGATCCGGAATTGAGTAAGCGTTTGGACCCTGTCGAAGGTGGACGCCGTATCGCTAACTATTTGCGTGTACTGACGTTAGAAGCACAAACGCTGGCACGCGCCTGTGGCAAAAATGATATGCGTAATCTGGAACCTGAAGATCTGGTGGCCTTAACAGTAGAATCCGCTGCAATGGCGAGGGTTCCACTGGCAGGTACAAACTGGATTCCAGGGAATAATATGGGTTAATAATTAATCGGTATTTTGTAGTTCATCAGAACAGGACCAGTGCTATGGTGTTTAATTAATTTGGATAAACTTACCCCGTTATCTTAATTATTATGACGCTATAGTATTGGTCCTTTTTTTATGTGTATATGAGTAATTTATTGGTTAGAAATCACTAAATATTTAAATTAAGTGATTTTTCTTTGTTTTTTATAGGTTTGTATTTATTTTTAAAGCAGGTTTTTCTGAGGCGATTATTCGTTGTTTTTATATATGTTTAGTTATGTGCTTTTTTTGTAATTATTTAGCTTAATCTTTCCAGTCTGATATTATCTCTCTCTCCAATTTTCACCTCATAGTATGTTATTTGATATTGTTATTTAACATATTGTTTTGTATACACATTGTGATAATTTTTATAGTTGTCAGATAAAACTTCATCTCATTTTCTTCCCTCAATTTATATGCAGGAAAATTCAGTTTATTTTGCGCAAAAGTAACATAAATATAAATATTTTCATTGAGTATAAGAACTAATATATTTAATTTTTACGGTTTGTTTTGTTGTGGAATTTAAGCTTGTACCCAGTGTTTTTGTAAAGAAATAAACGCCTACCACCTTAGGGGTACGCCATTTAGAGTATTCCTTTTTTAAAAACTAATACGTTAGTGTCGATCATGGCATTAAATTTTGTTTATAACTTTTAATGTCTATGTGATTCTCTACTTAATATAAGAGTAGGGATATGTTTAATAAAAAGGCGTAAGCCACAACTCGTTTTACTGAAGTGTTCTGTCGGTGAGGATGATTACCGCTCAAAGAAAACATAAAGTAAAACAGACATTTGGAGGAGAGAGCCGATGGGTACTGAGTTAGGCGGTTTAATAACGATATTTACTGAGTTTTACTACTGGGTAACGGTAGTAATGATGTTTTTGATACATGTAGGATTATGTGCATACGAGGTAGGAGCCACCCGACGTAAGAACATTAACCAGACAATCATACGGCACGTTATGGTGCTGGCACTGGTGACGATTACCTGGTTTTTGTTTTCGTGGTGGATGTATTGGGCCTTCAATGCGGGTCCGGGAATATTCGGCCCATTAATCAGTAATGACTTTACTGCGGCTGCATTACCGTGGTCTGAGTCTATGGGACCTAATCTTTCAGACAATATAAGTGGTGTGTTCTGGGCAGCCTTCCTGTTGTTCTCATGGACAGCCGCTGCGATTGTTTCCGGGGTGGCAATTGAACGGGTAAGAACCGGTGCGTTTCTGGTTATTGCTGTACTGGTCGGTTCAGTGACCTGGGTAATCGATGCTTCTTGGGGCTGGCATGCAGAAGGCTGGATGGTGCAGTTGATGGGCTATCATGATGCCTATGCCTCCGGTGTTATTCATGGTGTGGCTGGTGGTGCCTGTCTGGCATTGGCCATTGTTTTGGGACCCCGTATTGGTAAGTTCGGACCAAATGGTGAAATCCGTGACATTAAAGGTCACAACCCATGGTTATCCTGTTTCGGTCTGCTGCTTATCTATGCCGGGTTCTGGGGCTTTTATGCTGCCTGCAATATTCCCATCATTGATATTGGTACAGAAGGTGCTTTGCGGATGGGAACGACCAATATCTATCTGATGCCAACGACGCTTTCAGCCATTACATTCAATTTCATCATGTCACTGACTGGTGGTTTGATGGCGGGTTATATGGTGAGTCGTGGTGATCCGTACTGGACGCTTTCACTGGGTCTGGCCGGTATTATTGCGGCGTCTGCAGGTAATGATCTGTATCACCCGATACAAGCCATGTTTATTGGTGCCGTCGCAGCCGTTATTGCCTACAAACTGCATTTCTGGGTGGAACGTCGTTTCAAACTTGACGATCCAGTCGGTGCCGTAGCGGTGCACGGTTATGCCGGTACTTTCGGGGTAATTGTTGCTGGCTTTATGTTATGGGGCTATCCAGCTGCCGCGCCGATTGATCTGAGTGGCTGGTGGGTAGAGAGTGTTGGCTGGTTTGGTGTAACTGAAGACGGTTACCCGGCTGTTAATCCACTGGGCAACCTGATCGGTGCATTTATTATGTTCGGTCTGTTGGGTTTCTTGCCCACATACCTGCTGGCCAAGCTGTTCCAGAAAATGGGTATTCTGCGTGAGCCACGTGAGGTTGAATTGGCTGGTGCTGATACCTATCGGGGGCTGGATATGTACCCATATTTTGCCAAGACCGAATCTGAGTTCGAAACTGTTGAAAGACAGTACATCAATAAATAACTGAATAGGAGAGACTATTATGTCTACAGGAATCAGTTCATGGGCCAATCCTGACACGATTGGGGCTATTTATCCCTTTGTTGGCAGCGAAATGTTGCTGACCATTGCCGGGGTGGTTTTCTGGATCTGGTGGCACATTAAACAGATCCGTGACGAGAATCGCGAACTGGCTGAAGCCGCTGCGGCACATCGCAGTGCCGGTCTGGACAAGGTTATGGAGCAGCATCGGGGAATATCACCGGTTGCTTCTGACTGACAGGCGGTATCACGTTCGGGGGTGACAGTGTCACCCCATTTTGACCCGGCCTCGTGCCGGGTTATTTTTTTTCTTTACTTTCAGATAATTACCTTACTGATGGTTATATTCGGTTCACTGAATTTACTACCAAAGGAGTACTTACAGTGAGCAGTTTTCCGAGTGGTATGCCTCAGTTAAGCTTTCTGACAGAGTCGTGGTTTTGCAGTAACAGTTGATGGTGACCGGGTTTAAAGTGGCCAAGGTTTGTTGAGCTTGCATATCAACAGGCCCTAATGATTAAGGAGTAATACTTCTTTGGAATTGTTCGGCCCCTTGCACAACGAGATAATTTAATCGTAGCTGAATGAGAGGGTGTTATTCAGTTTCAACGGTTCTCCTCGACCCGTTCTCTTTGTTGAGACGTTTGGGTGGATCATGCCAGACAGCAAAATCAGCAGTTTTTTGTTTTCAAAGGCAGATCCACCTTTTTTTTTGAGGAAGACAACAGGTGATTGACCAGCAATCCAAACACAGAAGGATAGATCGATGAACCTACCCCTGCATATTCAACTGGAAGATGTTCAGAATACGCCAGATAAACGCTGCTTAATCATCGATAGAGTCGGCATAAAATCTTTGCGTTACCCCATATTTTTTCAAAGTGATGCGGATGAAGCACCAGTGCGTGTGGTGGCCGATTTCAATATGTATGTAAAGTTGCCTCATGATGTCAAAGGCACACATATGTCACGTTTCATCGAGCTGCTGGAAACGCCTGACCTGGTTATGTCCACTGAGAGTATTGCAGACTTCATGAACACCATGCTGACTCAGCTTGAGGCTGACAGCGGTCATCTGGAAATGCAGTTTCCGTTTTTTATTCGAAAGCAGGCACCGGTTTCCGGCGTCAGCAGTATGATGGATTACGATGTCACGCTGATTGCCAATATGCAGGAAACACTAAGCCTCAAACTTAAAGTCGCGATTCCGGTCACCAGTCTGTGTCCCTGCTCGAAAAAAATCTCCGAATATGGTGCGCATAATCAACGGTCAATGATTACCGTGACGGCCGAGTTGAATCAGATCATTAGCCTCAAATCGCTGATTGAGCAAATTGAAAAACAGGCTTCCAGTGAGCTGTACGGTTTACTCAAACGGCCGGATGAAAAGTTTGTCACGGAATATGCCTACGACAATCCCAAATTTGTTGAAGATCTGGTGCGTGATGTGGCTGCTTCGCTGAATAGCTGCGACGCCATTGTCGATTACATTATTGAATGTGAAAACTTTGAATCCATTCATAACCATTCGGCTTATGCCATGTTGCAGAAAAACAGGTGATCGCTATGAACTATCCTTTAGAACCTTTACGTTTCCCCGGTTCACAACAGCCTGTGATTTCGCCGGTTGAGGAAATAATTGACGAAATACGTCAGGGCAGAATGGTGATCCTGATCGATGACGAAGATCGGGAAAATGAAGGCGACATTGTGATTGCTGCCGATGCCGTTACAGCGGAACATATCAACTTTATGGCACGTTATGCCCGGGGTCTGATTTGTCTGACATTGACCGAAACACGCTGTCGCCAGCTGGATTTGCCTTTAATGGTCAAACATAACCGGGCGCAGTTAAGTACCAATTTCACCGTATCCATCGAAGCAGCGGAAGGTGTGACCACCGGGATTTCTGCTGCAGACCGTGCCCGAACCGTTCAAGCGGCTGTGGCGGCAAATGCTACCCCAACGGATATTGTCCGGCCCGGGCATATTTTTCCCCTGATGGCACAACCCGGTGGCGTATTGGCTCGTGCTGGTCATACGGAAGCGGGTTGTGACGTTGCCGCGATGGCTGACAGAACGCCTGCCTCAGTGATCTGTGAGATTATGAATGAAGACGGCAGTATGGCGAGGTTGCCGGACTTGCAAAACTTTGCCCGTGAGCATGGTCTGAAAATTGGCACGATAGCGGACTTGATTGCCTACCGGCATCAGACAGAAACCTTGATTGAACGTAAAAGCCGTCGTCTGATCAACACGGTGTTTGGTGAGTTTGAGTTAATCGGTTATCGGGATATTACCACTGATAAAACCCATCTGGTCATGGTGTATGGGGATCCGACAAAATCTGCCAGCACGTTAGTCAGGGTTCATGAACCGTTATCAGTCATTGAATTACTCGATGCTAATCAACACTCCCATAGCTGGAGTATTCATGCTGCGATGCAAAAAATCGCCAGTGAGGGGGCCGGTGTGATTGTGTTGTTACGACGTGATGAGTCTGAACAGGACATTCTCAGGCAAATCAGCAATCCTGATTCTTTGCCTGTCGCCAGTATCGAGTTGAAAGATTATGGCATCGGTGCACAGATCCTGCTTGATTTGGGAATCAGCCGGATGCGGCTGATGACACGCCCACGCAAGATTCACAATATGACGGGTTTTGGTCTGGAAGTGGAAGGTTATGTATTACCTGAGCCGTCAGACAAGTCATCCCAAGTGATGGACTGTAATCTGGCTGAGTTGATGCAGGCCCTATAAGGAAGAGGAATGTCTTCAATATCGCTGGATAAAGCACTGCATAATCATTTTCAACGCAGCCAGCGTTGGGGATTTACCTGGGCTTTATGGACCGCTGTTCTCTGGGGGGCATGGTATGTCCCGGGTACAGCGATGTGGTACGAAGAGCCCTTCGTCAGTATCAATAACGGTGACCACGGCATGCGTCTGGCCGCCACGGCCGTGATGACCTGGATTCATGCGGTAGTGGTGTTGCTGTTTCTGGTGATCTGGAACGGTATGCTGGGTAAGCTGAAGGATTATGGCCGCACCATCATGCGTTTCAGGCGCATTTCAAAATGGTATGCATTGGCTTCCTTGTGTGGTGGTCCGATGGCCATTTTCGGTTCCTATATGGCCATGGGCTATGTCGGTCCGGTGTTCGCCGCGATTACTTCATTGTTTTACCCCGTGGTAGGGGCGCTGATTGCACGACTCTGGTATCACGAAAAAATCTCCGGCCGCGCAGCACTGGGCATGGCGATTATCATTATGGGTGGCGTGGTGATATACGGTCCCGGGCTGTTCGGTGAAATTGATATCAGTGAAAACTATGCCTGGCTGGGTTATGTCGGGGGCATCATGTCAGCCATTGGCTGGGGGGCCGAAGGTGCCGTAGCGTCACGGGCGATGGATGTCACTGATCCTGATGTCGGTATACAGTGCCGTTTCAGTTTTGAAATTCTGTTCTGGGGTGTTCTGGTATTGCCGATGATCTTTCTGCTGACCGATTTGCCGATTGTGACGTTGCTGGTGGACATGCTGACCAGTCAAATGGTGATGATCTGGATGGTTTTGGCATCGATTTGTCATGCTTATTGCTACACCGCTTTTTATAAGAGTTTTTCACTGATTGGCGTTGGTCGGGGTGAGGCCATAGGTAACTTATATGGGGTATTTGCGGTGATTTTTGTCATGGTATTTACGCTGGATTTACCTGAATGGTATTTTGTTGTGGGTTTGATTCTGACGGTGACTGGCAGCTTTGTTATGTTCCGTGAGCCGGCAGAGAATATTTCAACCCTGCGTGAGGTGGAAACATGAAACTGCCACAAAAAGGGTTTCTGCTGGTGACACTTAGTCAGCACCAAAGTCTGTGGGATTATGAACTGATCAATCAGGCAATAGCGGAGTATGGGCTGAAGGGTAACTACTGGATAAACCATTTCAGCATTGCTTTAGATGAGCTGGCCTCAGCAGGACTTATTACCCGTATCGGCCATCGGCTTGACGATGGCAGTTTTATCGCCAGGGACCGTTTACAGTTTGAATTCGCTCTCTCAGATTTTGGACGAGAACGTATGTTTGATACCGGCCTTTTAGATTCGAATGCTTCATCGGGAGAGTTTATCAATGACTGAATTCTGGGGTTATCCGTATGCAGATATACTGGCTTTTGTGTTCATATTTGCAATAAGTCTGGCTGCTCTGTTGTGTGCAAGGATCTTTGTCAAAACCTATTGATGCGTTTAAATGCAGCAAGCTATTTAACTACCACCTTGGGTGTACACCAAAAGGTGTGTTGCCATCCCATGTCTTAAGCAATCATATTGTTGCGAGTTACTACTAATCATACGGCTTTAGAACCGTAGTCGTCACAAAAACAAGGGTAAACAGGTGAAGGAGCCTTCAGGTACTGCCAATGTGACAGCAGTTGATTTTCTGGTTGAGAATGGAACCGATTCATCCACCTTGCACAGACGAATCACCTGGACCGGGGCCTTCTGGGTGGCCAGTGGTGTGCCGGCGCTTGTGCTGTTTTCTATGGGGGCTGTGGCAGCGACGGTTGGCAAGCCAGCCTGGCTGATATGGATTATTTCTATCAGTTTCGGCTTTCTGCAAGCTTTCACTTATGCCGAAATCGCCGGGCTGTTTCCGCATAAAACCGGTGGCGCATCGGTTTACGGTGCCGTGGCCTGGATCAGGTATATCAAGTTTATCGCGCCGATATCGGTATGGTGCAACTGGATAGCCTGGGGACCCGTACTGGCGATTGGTTCAGGTTTGGCCGCCGGTTATATTCTTTCTGCCCTGTTTGCACCCGATGCCGTTATCAATAGCTGGCAAATCACGCTGGTCGATTTGTCCTATCTCAAAAATGGTCTGAGTTTACGGATCAATGCCACCTTTATTATCGGCAGTACATTGATGCTGCTGGTTTTTGCCATCCAGAACGGTGGCATACTTCGCTCGGCTCGAGCGACCATGATTTTTGGTTTGACGGGTTTGTTGCCGTTGTTAATGGTTGGTCTGGTACCCCTTATTACCGGGGACTTACCGTTATCCAATATCACACCCTTAACGCCACTGGCCTACGACTCGATTGGCAATGTTATCGAAGGTGAATGGAATCTTGATGGTTGGGAGCTGATGGCCGGTGGTTTGTTTCTCGCCGCATGGTCAACCTATGGATTTGAAACAGCGGTCTGCTATACGCGGGAATTCAAAAATCCCAAAAGCGATACCTTCAAGGCCATCTTTTTTTCGGGTTTATTGTGTATTGCGGTATTTACACTCGTACCACTGGCCTTTCAGGGGCACCTGGGACTGGGACAACTGGTAGAGCGGGAAACACTCAATAGCGCGGGTCAGGTTGTGGCACCGGCAGTTTATGATGGCATGTTATCGGCAGAAATCTACAGTGGCATGGGGGTCGCAAACGTACTGGCGGGTATTCTGGGAGGGGACAGTATGTTTGCCAATATGTTTGTGGTCATGCTGGTGCTCGCATTATTGCTGTCAGTGATGACGACCATGGCGGGCTCCTCACGCACCCTGTATCAGGGATCTATTGACGGACTGCTGCCGCGATATCTGTCAAAGGTCAATGAGCAGGGCGCCCCGACGGCTGCGATGTGGACCAATCTGATTGTCAATCTGTTGTTACTGAGCATGTCGGATTATGTATTTTTGCTGGCTGCTTCGAATGTGGGCTATATCATTTTCAATTTCCTCAATCTCAATGCCGGCTGGATACATCGTCTGGATAGGCCAAATTGGGAAAGGCCTTATCGTGCTCCAACGATATTGATAGTGATTGGCACCATTTTGTCTTACGTCAATCTGGTGCTGATGGGCATGGGGGCAAATGTATGGGGAAAGGGAACGTTGATGAGTGGGATTTTGCTGGCATTGTTAGTGGTTCCGGTTTTCATCTGGCGTCATTATCTGGTGGATAAAGGCATATTCCCGAAAGCGATGCGGGAAGATATGTCCCTCGACGAAAATGGTAAAAATATAATTTGTCGGGCAGGTATCCTGCCTTATCTGGTATTGCTGTTCGGTATTCTTATTGTGTATTTCAGCAGTGTGCTGGTGGCTGATTAACAGTGAAAAGGCTCAGCAGGCTTTTCCAGCATAATAATTAAATAATGTGAATTAAACGCATGGCATTGCAGTGTTGGTCTTCATCAAGGCCATAGCTGACAGCCCATCTGCTGTCTTGGGCAGAGTAACTACTTCGCTTAAAGTTCTCATACTTCCTAGGTGGTAACACATCAGGAGAATTGTTGTGGCCTCTGGCAAGGCTGAAAATAAGCTTGCCCGAACTCACAATAATGGAGAACATGATATGGCACGCGATCCCAAGCACGATATCTTATTTGAACCGATTCAGATCGGTCCTAAAACACTTCGAAACCGTTTTTATCAAGTACCACACTGTATCGGTGCTGGTTCAGATAAACCCGGCTTCCAGGCCGCCCATCGTTCATTGAAAGCTGAAGGTGGCTGGGCGGCGATGAATACAGAATATTGCTCTATCCATCCTGAATCTGACGACACCATGCGTTTGTCAGCCCGTATCTGGGATGAAGGCGATGTACGCAATCTGAAAGCCATGACGGATGAAGTCCATAAACATGGCGCTCTGGCTGGTGTCGAACTCTGGTACGGTGGTGCGCATGCCCCTTGTCTGGAAAGCCGGGCAACCCCAATGGGCCCGAGCCAGATAGCATCAGAATTTGAAACCCTGAGCTATTGTAAAGAAATGGATCTGAGCGACATTCAACGGGTCCAGCAATACTATGTAGATGCAGCTTATCGCTCACGCGATGCCGGTTTTGACATTATTTATGTCTATGGTGCGCACTCTTACTTACCACTGCAATTTTTAAATCCTTATTACAATAAAAGAACTGACCAATATGGTGGTTCATTAGAAAACCGGGCACGTTTTTGGCTTGAAACATTAGAAAAAGTACGTAATGCCGTTGGCAGTGATTGTGCCATTGCGACTCGTTTTGCCGTGGATACCCTGTATGGGCCGGGACAAATCGAAGTTGAAGAAGATGGTATGAAGTTCATTCAGATGGCTGATCCGCTGGTGGACTTATGGGATGTGGATGTTGGTGATATCGCTGAATGGGGCGAAGATGCCGGTCCATCACGGTTCTATCAGCAAGGCCACCAGGTTCCCTGGACCAAATTCGTTAAAGAAGTTTCCAAAAAACCAGTACTGGGTGTAGGCCGCTTTACCGATCCGGAAAAAATGACTGAGATCGTCACCAAAGGCTATGCCGATATTATTGGTGCGGCACGTCCGTCTATCTCTGATCCGTTCCTGCCGAAGAAAATTGAAGAAGGCCGTTACGACGATATCCGTGTTTGTATCGGCTGTAATGTGTGTATTTCCCGTTGGGAAATCGGTGGTCCGCCAATGATCTGTACGCAGAATGCCACAGCAGGTGAAGAGTATCGTCGCGGCTGGCATCCGGAAAAATTCAAGAAAGCCACTTCCTCTGATTCAGTATTGGTTGTTGGCGCGGGTCCTTCAGGTGCTGAAGCGGCACGCGTACTGATGGAACAAGGCTATGTAGTTCACGTATACGATACGGCTGAAAAAGTCGGTGGTCATCTGAATCAGATTGCGTCGTTACCGGGGCTGGGCGAGTGGGGATATCACCGTGATTATCGTGAAACCCAGCTGCAGAAACTGGTCAAGAAAAACAAAAACAGTGTGTTGGCGTTGGGGCAAAAAGCACTGACGGCTGATGATGTACTGGAATATGGTGCAGAAAAAGTGATTATTGCCACCGGTGCCAAATGGCATACCAATGGTGATAACTGCCTGACCCATGAAGCCATACCGGGTGCAGATGCCTCTTTACCGGATCAGTTAACCCCTGAACAGGTCATGTCGGGTGAAAAGAAAATCGGCAAGCGCGTCGTTATTCTGAATGCGGATAGTTATTTCATGGCACCAAGTCTGGCTGAAAAACTGGTCAATGACGGTCATGAGGTCACCATCGTGTCCGGTGTGCATCTGGCGAAATATATGGAATTCACTCTGGAATATCCAAATATGATGCGTCGTCTGCATGAACTGCATATCGAAGAAATCGGTAATCATTTCTGCAGCCGCATTGAACCGGGCCGTCTGGAAATTTACAACATGTGGGGTGATGGTTCCCGTCGCAGCTACCGTGGACCGGGTAAATTGCCACGTGATGAGAACAAAACACATCGCTGGCTTGAGTTTGATTCTCTGGTACTGGTCACGGGTCGTAAATCTGATAACAAGCTTTATCAGGAACTCAAAGCGCGTGAAAGTGAATGGGCGGAGAACGATATCAAAGGCGTGTATCTGATTGGTGATGCTGAAGCACCACGATATATCGCAGATGCCACCTTTACCGGTCATCGTGTTGCTCGTGAGATTGAGTCTGAAAATCCTCAATTCCCATTGCCATACAAGCGCGAAACAATTGCCTGGGGCACACCGCATATGCCGGGTGGTAACCATGAAATTGAGTACAAGATCTAAATAGCAGGAACCGGTTGTGTGCTGTCCATGGTGGCAGCACACATTCCGCTTGCTCAACCACTATGTATTTCCCAGGAAAGTAGGTGTGTCATGAATGAAGCACATGAAATTACACGTATTCTGTTTGAAGACTTTTCAAACTGGTCAATTTATCTTTTCTACGTAATTGGCTATACCGCTATCGGTATATTCCTTTACGGTGTTTATGTGCAGATTCGCAAGTATCGCCGCGGTAAGCCTGATGCTTCCTGGGGTGAGTTTTTTGCACGCTTTGTAGACATGTTCAAGACCATGGCAACGCATCGCACCCTGAAACGGCGTGATAAGTCAGCGGGTCGGGCACATGCACTGATATTTTTCGGCTTTGTGCTGCTGTTTATCGGCACAGCCACGATTACCCTCGAATACGACATTCTGGAACCCCTGTTTGGGATCACGTTCTGGTATGGCGACTTCTATCTGTGGTTTTCATTGATTCTGGATCTGGCTGGTGTTGGCCTGATTGCCGGCCTGATTTATATGATGTATCGCAGAAAATGGTTAAAGCTGCCCAAGCTTGACTATGCCCGTCCGGATCGTGAACCCGGCGATCCGGATTATGATCGTAGCGGCTACCGCCGTGAAGACTGGGCCTTTTTATGGGCGCTTATCCTCATTGGTTTTACCGGCTTTTTACTGGAAGCGGCACGACTGGTCTGGTTAAGTGAGACCGCGACAGTCTGGGATTATCGCTGGTGGTCACCCATCGGTGCGCTGATGGCGCATATGATGATGGGGCTGGGCATGGGCGCAGAAGCTGCAGGCAATTTCCGCCTGGGATTGTGGTGGTTTCACGGTGTATTGGCTTTGGCCTTTATCGCGCTGATTCCTTATACCAAGGTCAAACATATCTTTACCGCTTCAGGCTCGCTGATGTTCCGTGATCCGATGGCCGGTAAGCGTTTGCCGAGTGTTCCCGAAGATCAGGAAGATATTGGTATCAAAACCATTACAGATCTTACCTGGAAACAGTTACTTAATCTGGATGCCTGTACCAAATGTGGCCGTTGTCACGAAGCCTGTCCGGCCAATGCGGTTGGTGCACCGTTATCACCACGGGATGTGATTCTGTCTCTGCGTGAGTTTGCCAATAAATCATTGCAATCCAAGGAACTGCCTGAAAAAGCAGAGCTGGATGTGCATGGCAAGGATGTGGGACAGGTGTTTATGGAAACGCTGTGGTCCTGCAGAACCTGTCTTGCCTGTGTGGAAATCTGTCCGGTTGCGGTTGAGCATGTGCCAATTATTGTGCAAATGCGTCGTAAGCTGGTGGATGAGGGAAATATGGAACCCATACTGCAAAAAACCATGCAGTCAATCCACAAAAACGGCAACTCGATGAATGAATCGAAACGTAAACGTCCACGCTGGACCAAGGAATTGCCGTTCACTATTAAAGATGCCCGTAAAGAACCGGTTGATGTGATGTGGTTTGTCGGTGACTACGCGTCTTTTGATCCGCGTAACCAGGTGGTGACCCGTTCTTTTGCCAGGTTAATGAAGCAGGCGGGAGTTGATTTTGGCTTGCTATATGAGGCTGAAATGAATGCTGGTAATGATGTGCGCCGGGTCGGTGAAGAAGGACTCTATGAGTTCCTGGCCAATGCCAATATCAGTACTCTGGAAAAATGCGATTTCAACTCGATTGTTACGACAGATCCCCACTCATTCAACACGATTCGTAATGAGTATCCTGATTTTGGTGGTGAATTTGAGATTCAGCATTACACCACATTGCTCAAACAGTTATTTGAACAGGGCAAACTCAAACTCAGTAAAAAACTGGATTACCGCGTCACCTTCCATGACCCATGTCATCTTGGCCGTTACAACAAAGGCTATGACGCACCACGTGAACTGATCAAACTGCTTGGCTGTGAGTTGATCGAGATGGACCGTAATCGTGACAACTCCTTCTGCTGTGGTGCGGGTGGTGGTCGTATCTGGATTCCGGATCCGGTCGGCATTGAAAAGCCGTCAGAGAACCGCATGCGTGAAGCCGCAGAAATTGAAGAGCTTGATGTGTTTATCGTGTCATGTCCGAAAGATCTGACCATGTTTGAAGATGCACTGAAAACAGCAGGATATGAAGGCAAGTTTGTGGTGAAAGAACTGATTGAACTGGTCAACGAATGCGTCGAGTTTGATGAAGCAGAGGTCATCGATGCCGATGTTGTTTCCGCCTGATATCAGCCTGCCGAATAGTGCCGATGCACTGATTGACTGTGTGATAAACAGTGGTGATCTGCATAGCGCGGCGGCCGTGTATGAACTGGCTCAGGGCGAGCAGAAAAAACAGTTACGCGATTTACTCTGTGAGGAACGGCGTAATACATTGCTGCTGGCCCGTTGGGAGCATACACCCGCGGCAGTCCTGCAAATGCTGGCAGAGATTGATGATGAAACCGTCAGATTAAGACTGGATAAGAATCCTGCCAGTCGCGCCGGTACGCTGAACACGATTTACAAAAACAGTGGTCACGACCGGCAGTTGCTCTGTCTGTTGACGCAGCATGCACATAGCTCATCGACATTATTGAAACGTCTGGCAATGAGCGAGGATGATATACCGATCCTCAAATCCATTGCTGCACATCCAAATACCGATGCCAATACACTGATGTGCCTGGAAAAGCATTATCCCGGCATGTTTGATAATGAACTGGCGGTTCATGCAGAAACGCCGACGGAGTTGCTTGAAACGCTGTACCAGCGTGGCAACTGCTTTATCCGATCTGCCGTGGTCTCACATATACGCTGTCCTGAGCATTTGTTGGATTCAGCATTTAATGAGACGGATACAACCATTTTACGTCACCTGGCAGCGAACCCAAGGTTAGACTCGGAAAAACTGGCTGTTCTGGCTCAACATGATGATGTCAGTGTGCTTCGTACTCTGGCTGGCAACCCATCATTAGGTGCTGAACTGGCCAATCAGATGATCCAAAACAGCTCCAATAGTGTGCGTCGTACTCTGGCCAGTCGAACGGACCTGACGGCTGAAAATCTGCAACGACTGGTTGATGATGATGACCACTGGGTCAGACAGTGGGTAGCCCGTCATCCGAAGTTGCCTGATTTGCTGCTCAATCAATTGGCTTCGGACCAGAATGATGAAGTTCGCCGTGCCGTGACAAGAAATCCGCAGACACCTGTCGACATTCTAAGACAACTGGCTGAAGACAGCAGTGTCTGGGTCAGGGCAGGCGTAGCTTATCAGAAGAATACGCCAGCAGATGTACTCAGCACGCTATCTGAAGAAAGTGATGTGGATGTGTTGAGCGGTGTGGCAAGTAACCCGAACACCCCGCAAGCCATTTTAATCAGATTGTCCGGCTCCCAACAAACCGATATTCGGCGTGGCGTGATTATCAATCCACAGGCTGAACGCGACACTCTTCTGCCGTTGCTTGAAGACCCATATTACTTACATCGCCTGCTGCTGGTCTCCAACCCCGCGTTGAATGATAACGACCGCTGGAGCCTGCATGACGATCCTGATCTATCTGTTCGATTCATGGTTTTTAAATGGTTTGCACAGAAATATTTGCAGCTTTAGCTGCTTTAGAAATGCTGTTTTATACAGTCAACTAGGAGAGAAATCTGATGAAAATACTGGTTGCAGTTAAAGAAGTCGCTGCATTAGATGAAGACTTCGAAATTCGTGATGATGAGCTTGATGTCGATGAGGACTTTCTGCTTTACGACCTCAACGAGTGGGATGATTTTTCACTTGAAGAAGCGATGGTTATCAAAGAATCATCTGACACCGAAGTCGAAGTGGTTGTGGTATCCGTTGGCCCGGAAAGGGTCGATGACATTCTGAGAAAATGCCTGGCTAAAGGAGCCGATCGTGCCATCCGGGTTTGGGATGATGCCATGGAAGGTTCTGATTCAGTCACGATTGGTCGCATCCTGTCAGCGGTCGTCGAGAAAGAAAAGCCGGATATGGTATTTGCCGGTGTGCAGTCATCCGATGATGCAGCCGGTTCAACCGGTATTTCCCTGGCTGCCAGCCTGAACTGGCCACATGCCGCCGTTGTGGCAGGACTTGAATATCAGCCTGGCAGCAACAAAGCCAAAATCACCCGTGAACTTGAGGGTGGGCTGTCACAGATAGTGGAAATTGATTGCCCATCCGTGCTGACCATTCAACTGGGTATTAATACACCACGTTATGCCTCATTGCGCGGTATCAAGCAGGCGGCAGCCAAACCGGTTGATGAAATCAGTCTGGCTGACCTGGGGTTAAGTGACAGCGATGTCGGTGTGGATGCTGCTTTGTCACGTGTTCGTCGTATGTATATTCCTGAAAAAGGTATGGCCTCGATGATCGAAGGCACACCTGCCGAACAGGCCGCCAAACTGGCTGAAATTATTCGTGAGTTCAAAGGGGAATAACCATGAAAACATTCTTATTAATTGCTGAACACCGTCGTGGCGAACTGCGACCTATCTCACTGGAAGTTATTGCGGCTGCGCAGGAACTGCGTCAGGCCGATGACAAGGTCGTTGTGGCAGTGATTGGTGAACAGGCTGAAAACTATGTCGCGGATCTGTCGGTGGCCGGGGTTGATGAAATCATCAGCGTCAAGACGGGCAGCGTCGAGTTTGATCCGGATATCTTTGAATCTGTTGTGACTTCGCTGATGGAAAAACTGGATCCGGAGGTTGTTCTTTTGCCTCATAGTGTGGATTCACTCGGCTACGCGGCTACTCTGGCTCGCAAGGGTAATTATGGATTTGCTACCGATGTATACGGCCTGCAATACGATGGCGATGAACTGGTGGCCACACGCTCCGGATATGACCAGAAGGTCAATGTGGAACTTGATTTCCCCGGAAAGCAGTGTGTGTTGTTAACCATTCGTCCAAGCGTATTCAAAGCGACGGAGGAAAGTGCTTCGCCAACGGTTTCTGTAGAGGATATGACCAGTATCGGGTCACGCAGTACCAACCTGGAGTTTGTTGAAGCCGGTGGCGCTGATGATATTGATATCACAACGGTTGATTTCATTATGTCGATAGGCCGGGGTATTGCTGAAGAAGCCAATGTGGAACAGTTCCGCGAGCTGGCTGAAATGGCAGATGCCACCTTGTGCTGTTCTCGCCCCATAGCGGATTCCGGCTGGTTGCCAAAATCCCGTCAGGTCGGTCAGTCAGGCAAGGTCGTCGGATCCTGCAAATTGTATGTTGCGATGGGCATTTCCGGGTCGATTCAGCATATGGCAGGTATGAAACATGTGCCGACTATTGTTGCGGTGAACAGTGATCCGGGTGCTTCTATTTTCACTATCGCAAAATACGGCATCGTCGGTGATATTTTTGAAATCGAAGAAGAGTTGCGCAGCCATTTTGAATAGGCTGGGCTAATTCACAATTAGACTTAGTTAAATCGCGGGCTGGCGGGGATAACTGGCAGTGTCTGCCTTGGCAGACATCCCCGTTGGTTTCGCGACCTACATGAAGGAAAAGCGGCATGACAGATGATCTAAAAGTGTCAGCAACGAAAGCGGGTCTGAATGGCAAAGGTCTGCGGATCGGTATTGTACAGTCACGCTTTAACCCATCGATAGGCAGTGCGTTGGTCAGTGGTTGTATTGATGAATTGAATCGTGCGGCGGTAGCCAGCAATGACATTGTGTTATTTACCGTGCCGGGAGCACTGGAAATCTCATTGATATTATCTGAGCTGTCTGAAAGTGGTGGTTTTGACGGTTTAATCGCATTGGGCTGCGTTATTCGGGGCGAAACCTATCATTTTGAAGTGGTTTGCAACGAGTCAGCTCGTGCCATTACCGAGATCCAACAGCATTTTCGTATCCCCATCGCCAATGCTATTTTGACGACTGAAAACGAAGAACAAGCGGTCAGCCGTGCCCGTATTAAAGGCAAAGAGGCTGCCCAGGTTGTACTGGAAATGATTCAAATTCAGCAACGAATTCACCAGCTTCCAAAATCCATGTCTGCCTGATCCAAATTTCCCAAACCTTTTTTAGACCTTTGCTGAATACGTTCAGCTGAAGGGTATTTACTCCATAGGGAGTACGCCATCTTGGGAATTTTAGAGTATTGCCTGCTGGGCTATGGTTTGGTTTAGCCATAAATTTTAATGACTGCGGAGATCATAATGCTTAGAAATTCAATCCTAAATGTGCGTCATAAGGAACTTGGTTCCTTACTGGATGGGGATACCTGGAACAATATGCCGATTCCCTGGAGCTATAAATCCAATCCGGACGAAGAAGTGATTGCGGTACGTACACGCGCAGGCCTGTATGACGTATCGGCTTTGAATATTCTGAATGTCAGTGGTCCTGATGCAACTGTGGTATTGGATCAACTGGTGACGATTGATGTCACCACCATGCAACCGGGGTTTTCCAGATTGGCCGCGGAAGTGGATGAGACCGGTGCGTTATGTGATGACATTATGGTGATTTGTGATGCGCCAAACAAATACCGTCTGTCTCATGGCAGTGGTGCCACACCGCAGCAACTGGAAAAGATCGCTCAGGGTAAAAATGTCCAGATAGCTCCCGATCTGGATGTGCATATTCTGTCGCTTCAGGGTCCTAAATCACTGGAAATACTGAATCCCCATCTGGATTTTGATTTAGAAACGCTGCCATATTTCCGACATGTTGATGCAAAACTGTTTGGCTGTGATATCAAAATTGCGCGTGGTGGTTACTCAGGTGAGCGTGGCTATGAAGTTTATTGCAGTGCGGATGATGCCATTCATCTCTGGGACATGATTCTTGATAAAGGCAAGCCATTTGGCGCGATTGCCGCCTCCTGGGATTCGCTTGACCTGACCCGTGTTGAAGCCGGTCTGCTGTTTTTCCCTTATGAAATGCCTGAAGGCGATACCACTCCCTGGGAAGTCAATATGGGCTGGGGTGTCGATCTGGACAAGCCTGGCGATTATATCGGCAAAGCGGCTGTCCTGGCCTCCAAAGGCAAAGAACGTTTCAAACAGGCCGGCATTATCTGTCGGAGCGCTGAAGCCGTTGAACCGGGCTCTCGTATTACCCACAACGGTAAGGATGTTGGTGTGGTGACCAGCGCCAGTTTCAGCAATTACCTGATGCAATCTCTGGCACTGGTGCATCTGCATCCGGATTATCTGGCACTCGGTACGCAACTCGTGGTGGAAGACAACCAGCCGGTCAAAGCGTATGTGGCCAAAATGCCTTTCTATGATCCGATGCGCCTGCGTACTCATCCGGAACAACTAAGTAAATAGTCTGCACGGCGGTGGCCAGGGATCCGGCCTCGCTCTGTCAGAATTAATGAGGAAATCTTTATGCAAAGAGGTTACTGGATTAGAAGCAAACCACTTTACGATTCGCTGGTGTGGCAAACCCCGGCGGTGGCACATCTGGTGATTGCCGGGGGTGAGGGTGGTATTGCCGTGCTTAAACTGTTTCAGCAGATGTACCCCAAAGATCCCATTCAGGTGCTGTACACAGATTTAGCCACGGCAAATAAAAACTATTCAGACATTCTTCAGCAAATAGTGCCTGAAGAACTTGAATTATGTGATTCAGAAGAGAGCTTGCTGAATAATCTGGAACAGCGGCTGAAAGACTGCACGATGGGAACCCACTTTTATGTGGCCGGTAGTGAGGCCTTTATGTGGCATGTATTGCAGAAAACCCGTGCGGCAGGTGTTCAGGATGTTGATGTGCAGAAAGAGTTGTGCGGCACGCTGGCAAGACCGGTGTATTGCGTTCACTGCAAAACGATTACCCGTGATGTTCATCACAACGTCTTCCCATGTAGCAATTGTGGTCGACATCTGTTTGTCCGTGACCATTTTTCCCGGCGACTTGGTGCCTATATGGGGGTGATGGTCGATGCGGAAGAACCGGGCAACATTCCACAGATTGAAGAGGTTTATCCATGAGTATCCTGAACGTAAGAGTGGCCGAAATCGAACAGGTCACCGATGTGGTGAAGCATTTCACGTTAGTCGAAGAAAATGGCCGGCCATTACCACGGTTTTCCGGTGGCAGTCATGTGGTGGTGTCGATGAATATTAATGGCCGTATTCATCGGAATCCCTATTCGTTGATGGGATCACCGGAAAATACCGACAGTTACCATATTTCGGTCCGTCGACAGGAGAAGTCACGTGGTGGTTCGGTGTTTATGCATGACGGTGTCAAGGTCGGTTCCGAGTTACAGATAACTTATCCAGTCAATCTGTTCAGCTTGTCCAAATTGGGCAAAAAACACATCCTGGTTGCCGGGGGGATTGGCATTACACCATTCATGTCACAAATCGCTGATTTGAATCGACTGGGTGATGACTACGAAATGCATTACGCCTTCCGCTCAGCAGAACATGGTGCTTTTGTCGAACAATTAAAGCAGATGTGTGGCGATCGTCTGCATCTGCACATTGAGAGTGAAGGCCAGCGGATTAATTTTCAGAACCTTCTTTCCAACCAGCCTCTGGGTACCCATATCTATGTGTGTGGGCCGGAGCCGATGGTCAATGCGTTATTACTGACGGCCAAAGATTTGGGCTGGCCAAAAACGCATGTGCACAGTGAGCAGTTCCTGGCACCACCTATCGGTGAATCATTCATGGTACAGCTGGCCAAGTCCAATATGGAAATTGAAGTGCCGGGTGATATGAGCATGCTCGAGGCCATGGAAGAGGCAGGCCTGGAACCCGATTTTCTCTGCCGTGGCGGTGCGTGTGGTCGCTGTGAAGTAGAAGTTCTGGAGTGCGATGGCGCACTGATGCACAACGATCATTATCTGTCTGATGCTGAAAAAGCGTCTGGCAACAAAATCATGCCCTGCGTATCCAGGGCCCGCTGTCAGAAATTATTACTCAATATCTGAGGACGTCTTATGAATACTCCAGCCTTTAAAAAAGAAACTTTTCGGGATGATTACACTTTCCGTAATTCACCTGAGGCAATACGGCGTTTTCCGTTTCCGTTTGCCGAGGATGAATACATGTACAGCGTCAATATTGAGCAGCATGTTTCAACCAATCCCGGATCGGTTTTTGAACATGCCATCGATATTGATGAGCATTACATTGCCGAATGTGAGGATCGACGCCTGACTCTTGAACGCGACCCGACGCGTTATATTGCCTTGCCGCACATGATGGATGCTCAGTGGGACATGGTCGAACTGATTATGGAATCACTGTCAGCGGATTACCCGCAATGGTTTGAGCTGACCAAGAACGGTGATCAGTGGCACTGGGTGAACAAGCCACTGGAAATTGATCAGACATTTACCTTTGGTGATACCAGTACCTTACCGATGGAGCCGTTTGAATATATCTCACGCCAGGTTCAGGGTGACTGGATCATCATGGATCATCGTGATGACGATTTATTTGCTGATATGGGGATGGTCACCAGTCAGGCTGACTGGTCAATTGCCTTTGATGCCGGTATGTCGTTCAAAGAATGGCATGGTCCGGTTCCGCAGGCAAATGAAATCGGCATTTTTGACCGGGCACTGAAATATTTGCTGCATCTGCAATATGGCAGTCCGGTACGTCGGCTCAACTGGACCATGACGGTCAATCCGCGTCTGGATACTTCTCCCGAAGAATTTCCTTTATGGGGACCTGATAATGCTTCAGTGACGCCGGAAAACGTCGGCGAAAAAGTACATCTTCGGGTTGAGCTGCAGGCGCTATTCCGTCTGCCACGCAGTAATGCCATTGCTTTCAGTGTACGTGGTTATCTGATTAGCCTGGATGAGTTGGTCACCTATCCAAAATGGGCAAAACGGCTACGTCGGGTGCTCACCAATCTGCATCCGGATCTTTCTGAATACAAAGGCCTGGATCTTTATCGACAAACGGTCATCGACTGGCTTGAACCATTAGAAGACGGTGCCGAGCTGTCATTGGGTACGCAGCCTGAATAAAACCTTTACATCAGAATATGGGCTTATGTCCATAGCACTCTCCGCTGGCTAATGCCGGCCAGCGGTTCGCATTACTTTAAAAAACCCAGAAGGAAGCAAAAATGAAGATGAGAAATATAGTGGTATCAGGGTTGGCTGGGATGGGCTTAATGACGAGCGTATCCGTATTTGCTGAAGAAACCTCGCCACACAGTATCAGTGCCAATGTCGGTCTGTTTAGTCAGTACGTTTTCCGTGGTATTACCTACTCCAATGAGGATGTTGCTCTGCAGGGTGGTTTTGATTACGCACATGAAAGTGGCTGGTATGCTGGCATCTGGGGCACCAATCTGGAAGAAGGCGATAACGTTGGTAATAGCGTTGAGGTTGATCTTTATGGTGGTTATTACCATCAGTTCAACGATGATTTTGCAATGGATATCGGTTTACTTCAATTCTACTATCCTGACCGTGAAAAATATAACGGTGAAGACTTTGACACGACTGAAGCCTATGTCGCTGCGACCTGGAAATGGTTCACGGCTAAATATAGCCGCACACTCACTGACTGGGGTGGTATCAACAACAAGTCTGCCGGAATCGATGGTTATGCCAATGGCAGCTCACGAGGTACTCAGTACTATGAGCTGAATTTTGATTATGGCTTGCCGATGGATATTAATCTGCATCTGCATATTGGCCGACTGGATGCCAGAAACTATGACGAGTTCAACTACACCGATTATATGGTTGGTCTGAGTAAAGACTTTTCAATTGCCAATACTGATGGCTGGACTGTCGGTGTGAACTATACCGATACCAATGCAGATAAAGACTGGTGGACAGGCGTAGATGGTGATAACCGTGGAGATAGTCAATTTATTGCTTATCTGATGCGTAGCTTCTGATTCTGTTGTTTATGCTTGTGTAGACAAAGCACCCCTGACGGGGTGCTTTTTTATACGGTCCTGTTTTCCAGCATGTCTCGTAAGCCAAACTCCAGTTGCGATAGGTTATCGTTGCTTAGATCGATAACGACACCTTCGAGTGCAAGCAACTCACCACTGGCGGAAAAGATACCTTCGCCTTGTTCCATAACCCAGCGGGACTTATTGGTGCGGGTACAGATACGGTAAATCATCTGGAATTTGCGCTGTTTGGCTATTTGTTCCTGTACATGTTCCCAGCAACGTGACTGATCCTCAGGGTGAATCAATTGCATATAGGTCACATTATTCGAATTTATCAGCTCATAAGGCTGATATTCAGTGACTTCAAGACAACTGTCACTGACAAATTCAAACGTCCAGTCACGATCATTCTTACAGCGGTAAATCATGCTTGGAATATTGGTCATAATCATATCAACCGGTGAATGACGATTATGTTTCTGGGAGGCTTCAAGTTGTTTGAGCTGGGTGATGTCGGTCAGTGTGCCAATCACACTGGAACGTTCACCCTTGAAGTTTGAACTGCGTGAAGCACGGATTTCAATCCACCGAAATGAACCGTTTTTGGTGATGACGCGACATTCGATTTGAAAATATTGACGTTTACCCTGAATAAGTGAATTCATTCTTGATTCAACCAGCAAAATATCTTCAGGGTGAATAAAACTTAAAAAGGGTTTGTTTATTGATTCTGAAATACTAAAGTCAGTAAGAATTTCCCATGCGGTATTCGCATATATAATTTCCTGATCAACATTGTTTATAAAAATGATTTGTCTGATATTATTTAAAAGACTCGGGAAATTAAATTTTTCTGATTTTAATTCTGACTCATTTTGTGATTGTGTAATGGATGAAAACTGTAGCAAATTGAGGTTCGAATCACCTTGTGAGTTGAGTGGTGACAATGAAATGTGAACAGGTATGGTGGTGCCATCAACATAAAGCATACGGAGCGTCAGTGTCTGATGCGGTTCATCGCTTTTTTTCATATGTCTCATGAAATTTGTCAGTGCCGCATGATTGCTCGGATGCACGATATTTGTGAGCGGCATATTTGTGATCAATTCACGCATGCCATTCATTCCCAACTCACGCAGGAAAGCATTATTGGCAAAAATGATATTAAAACCATCAATGACGGCAGAGGGTGTTGACAGACGCTTTGCCACATCATTGGCCCAACCGATATTCCTGTCGGCTGTCTGATTGCCAGCCAGCATCAATTTCCGTTGACTACGTGGGTAAAAGGCAATGGTGATGACAACGGAAAATAATGCTGCAAATATTGCCGCTGCCACGGCAAAATGTATTTTGAATGGGGCTGTACTGTCCCACCAGGTACCAAATACGATGGCTGTGATCATGCTTAACATGATCATGGTAAATATGATGAGACCCATTGTTCCGACCCTTGAGAACAGCTTTTTCGGGAAGCCCGATTTTGAAGAAATTTGACCTGAAATATATTTTTAAAAGCATACGCCAAAGAGCTGTTTTTTCCAAGCTGATTACGTTGCTTTTATGTATTGCGATGACAACACTTTTAATTCAGGCGGGAACACTTTTTTTATTGGATTATATGCTGTCCAGTCAACGTGCAATTGAGAAAGTAAATGAACATAAGATTTATTGGGATAAACATTTATTTTATTTGAACAATCTGCGTCCTGCTGATGCGCAGAAAACATTGGTTCAAATGAAAAAAAATTACCTGGATGTCGAGCATGAATCCGTTGCATGGATGCTGAATCAGAAAAATGATGCGTTAAAAGCCGCACTGGACGAGGTCAAACAGGCTCAGAAAAACTTTGATGGTGTGGCGAAAATTAACATCCGCATGGCGACTCAGCTAAGACTGGCTGAGAATGTATTACTTTCCTATAAAAATCTGGCTGCTGCGTTACATCGGGACAGTGAAATCAAAATTTCGGTGATCGCTTTGCTAAATGTGATCAGCCTTTTGTTTCTCTACAGTTGCATCATTGCCATTATGCTGGGGGCTAAAAGTTTCCTGGTTGAGCGCATGGACAGGTTGCAGACCTTCCTGATGCTGAAGTTCCCGGCACAAAAGCATGAACCGAATTCAGATGAGTTTACTCGCCTTGAGCAGCGTATTTTTGAAATGACAGCCAAGATAGAAGGTTATGCATCACAGGTTGCCTGGGCTGAACGAACCAATGAAAAATTGCTTATTCTATTACGCTCGCATGAGTTCATTCTTAATTTCATCGAGATTACCAGCCATGAGATTCTGAGTGAAAAAACGTTGCTTAAAGTGCTTTATTCACTTGAGCGGGCGATGAACTTCAGCAATGTTGCGATTATTTACACCGATGATGCGGCGGTGATTACCAGCGAACAGATCATTTTTTCGCATCATCCACCGCCGAAACTGGACAACCAAAGATTCGATGAACTTCACCGTAACGGCATGTCCAGTTACATGGCACAGAACCAGGAAGGAGAGGAAATTCGCTGTGTTGGCGTGACATTCAGTGGCCCCGCTTCAGCATTAGGCATCTTGTTGATCGAAACTGAAAAAGACCGGTTTCTTGAAAATACCGAAATTCAGGTGCTGGAAATTACCGCCAAACTACTGACAATGGCGACCAAATTTCATAGTCATGACGAAGAAGGGCGTCGACTTGCGGTGCTGGAAGAACGTGCAGCGATTGCCCGTGAGCTGCATGACTCTCTGGCACAGTCTTTATCCTTTATGAAAATCCAACTGGCCCGATTGCAGTCTGCTGGCGATGATAAGGTAAAAAGCGCAGAAATGCTGGGTGAGCTCCGGCAGGGACTTGATTCGGCCTATCGTGAATTACGTGAACTGCTCACCACTTTCCGCGTGCATATGGATTTACGTGGTCTGGGCTACGCTATACAAACCACAATTGATGAATTTTCGCAGCGTTCCAATATCAACATCAATCTTGACTATCGGCTCGTCAATTGCCGCCTGACGGTCAATGAAGAATTTCATATGCTGCACGTGCTTCGCGAAGCGCTATCCAATATTGTGCGGCACTCGAAAGCCAAGAATGTGTCGATATTTCTGGAATTGCGTCAGAATGGGAATGTTGTATTAACCATTGAGGATGACGGTATAGGTTTTACTGCGAAGACAAACACTTATGATCATCATGGTCAGATCATCATGAAGGAACGTGCCAACAGCCTGGGAGGCAATATAGAAGTCATGGCCAAGCGCCATGGAGGCACCCGTGTTCGGCTGGTGTTTACACCAAAATCAGTACAATAATTATTAAAGAGAGAAAAAAATGACTGAGAAAATAAGAGTACTGCTGATTGATGACCACCCTTTATTTCGCAAGGGGGTAGGGCAGATTATTTCGGATGATCCGAGTTTTGAAATTGTCGGTGAAGCGGCTTCCGGACAGGAAGGGCTGGATCTGGCGCTGGACGTTAAACCGGATCTGGTTTTGCTGGACCTCAATATGAAAGGCATGAATGGTCTGGAGACATTACGACGTTTCAAAGCGACAGATTTGGATGCCCATTATGTGGTACTGACGGTATCGGATGCAGAAGAGCATTTGCTTGAGGCATTACGTATCGGGGCTGATGGCTATTTGCTAAAGGATATGGAGCCGGAAGATTTGCGCAGCAATCTGCTTAAAGCGGCTGTCGGTGTCACTGTGCTGCAGGACAGCATGACCGAAATTTTAAAGAATGCGCTCATCGAACCGCATCATAAAGTGAATGCTGACGATGTGAATCTGACGGTACGTGAAAACGAAATTCTGGAATGTCTGGCAGAGGGAATGAACAATAAGACGATTGCCCGCAAGCTGGATATTCGAGATACCACCGTAAAAGTGCATATCAAAAACATCCTGCGTAAGCTTAATCTGACTTCAAGATTGGAGGCGGTCGTCTGGAAGCATCAACAGGACGGCAAGCTATAACGCATAAATTGCTGCCGACAAACCTTCATCAGGTTTGCCGGCAGCAATCACTGGACATGACCCGGAGAGTTTTCCGGGAAACTGAGTCCGTTAATCCTTCATATCGACCATTGCTGGATGTTCTGAAAGATCAACAGACCCTGTTAAATTACAACGCTTTACGCTGACCTACAAAGAAACCGACACCACGAGTTGGTGTTTCAAAGGTAATGGTTTCACCGTTGCCAAAAAACAGCACGTCACCGACGGTAGCATGTACTTTCTGACCGGATTCATCTGTAATGAAAAATTCGCCTTCAGCGACATACTTCATTTCTTCGTAATCGTAGGTGTAAACAAGAGGTTTATCCGTTTTGTTCAGGTGAAAAAAGCCTGCACAAAGTGTTTTGTCCTTGCTGTCCGAAACGATGCTGTCACCCAATGTGGCATTGATACCATCAATACCCATCGTTGGTTGTGGATCTTTTACAGCCTGTTTTTGAAATTTCATAAAATGTCTCCTTCGTTAGTGACGCACCGATTAAATAACGTCACTGGATTAGGAACAATCCTTCTGAAGTAGTACTCAGTTTGTGTAGTCTTTTATAAACAATAACTTGGCTGGTGTTGTAACGGTGGTTCTTGCTTTAATCAAGCATTATCAGATCCGCAGAATATCAAAATCATCTACGCAGATTTTGTTTGCGAAGAAAATACGCGTTTTTTATAAAAAAATTAAGCCATCCAGATCCCCCAGATAATCGCTAATTCCTAAAAAATAAGCCATATCAAGGGCTGTTACCCCCTAAGTGGTAATTAAAATGAGCAATAGACACACCTTTGGCCGGGGCATAGATTCGGTTCCCTGCGGTTGAATTCCCATCCGCAGCTAAAAATATAATAAGGGATACTTTTTATGGAAACAGAAGTCGCAAATTTGTTTGCTGAGCAGGTCAGTTTGGGAATGCTTGTGCAAAACCTGGTTTATGCTTCGGGTACAGTCGGGGCTATTTTTGTTGTGATTGGCTTAATGCTGATTGATGTGGGAGGAGTTCGAAGACGTAATATCTTTAACGCCACGATAGAAAAGATGGTCGGTTTTTTTATCGGTTTTACTGCCTACTTTCTGATTGGTTTCGCTTTTTGGGCATCGCAATATTACATCATGGAAGGTTACACACTGGTTGATACCATGAAAGATTGGTGGGCTGGTGGGGCTCTATCAAACGCAATGGCGCAAAATGTGGATCCGGCAGTTTTTCCGGGTTTGAATAACTTCCAGATCTTTATTTTCTTCCTCGCTTGTTTTGCCGGTATTGTTAATGTGTTGCTACATTTTGCAGTATCAGAACGGATGAAAGCATCGGCTTATTACATTACTGCTTTTGTTGCTACCATTGTTTCATCCATCCTGAGCTGGTTGACTTGGGGATCAGTTGGTCCACTGACCAATATGGGCTTCCATGATTTCTTTGGGGTGGGCTTTGTTTATCTGTTCCCGGCCGGCATGGCAATGGTGTTTGTGCGTAAGCTGAGACCTCGTCCGGGCATGTTCACGGCGCATCCAAACGTCTCTGAATATCGTCCACCAAACCTCGGTCTGCTGACAGTCGGTGTGATGACCATTTTTGCCGGTCTGCCGATGGTTATTTTGTCCTGTCTGTTTTTCTTTGATCCTGAAGCATTGGCAGTCAGTGTGACAATGGCCGATACCAGCGTGGGTATTGCCTTTAACAACTATGGAGCAGCGTGGGCAGGTGGTGCTCTGATGGGAGCTATTCTGGCCTATTCAACCCGTAAATTCAGTTATCTGCTGCTTGGCCCATTGGCCGGTTACGTTGCTGGCGCATCAGGCTTTGACGTTTATGTGCCCTGGCAGATGTTTTTGGTAGCACTGGGTGCGCCGGTTGTAGCGTATTTGATTTATGAGTTCATGCAAAAACGTAATATTGATGAACATAAGTTACTGCCGTTGTTTGCCGGTGTAGGCTCTTATGGTCTAATCATGACGGGGCTGCTGCACATAGGCGTACCGCGCGGTGGTTACCTCGGTATTGAAGAGGGCATCTATGCTTTCCAGCATGGTGAAATTGGCGTATTGATGCAGGTGGTTGGCATTGTGGTGAGTCTTGGTTTTGGTATTGTCACAGCCTTGGTGATGTCGTTTATTCTGAAACATACTATTGGCATGGATGTATCAGATGATGCACAGGCTGAAGGTCTGGACAAAGTCTACTGGGACATCGAGCCGGATGTCGATCCTGTGACTGACAACAAACCTTGATTCAGGTACGTTGAACATGAAATAGCGTGAAGTTGCCTTGCTCACAGTCCCGAAAGTGAATGTAACAAATTTGCATCGGGACTGTGACTAGGGCCTGTTTATCTTTCATCGCCGCCTCTGTTGTGACTGAAAATGCACCAATCAAGGCGCGAGGAATGCAGTTTAGTTGTTCTAAATAAATGACGAGCAACGTGGAGTGGTGCATTTTCAGCCACAACCCGAAGGGCTGGGACTATTTTTCCGTCCCACGGCGTTGGAAATGAATTATGTAGAATAACTACACCGCATCATTTCCGCCTTGTTGGACGAAAAAATTGTCTCCAGCAGTGGTGGCGATGAAAGATAAACAGGCCCTAGGGTGACCATATTCACAGAGCGTTAAAAAAAACCGGCTTAGGCCGGTTTTTTTGTTTTGTTTTTTAATATGTTGATGGTGGATGATAGCCATCATACTTTCAGGATACCGAGCTTATGAAATCAAAGCTGACGATGACGCATTGCATACATAGTGATACCAACCATAATAACCAGGGATCGCCTCAACCGCCTTTATATGACACCAGTCTGTTTGCATTTGAGAGTACGCAGGCCATGCGGGATGTTATTGAGGGAAAAACACCGGGTGCCTTCTACACTCGCTATGGCATGAATCCCACTATCATTGCATTGGAAGATAAACTTGCTCAGCTGGATCAGGCTGAAGCCAGTCTGGCATTTTCTTCAGGTATGGCCGCAATTTCTGCATTGTTTATGCATTTTGCCAGGCAGGGTATCCTCTGCCTGGGAGATGTGTATGGTGGAACCCGGCAGCTTTTAGATAAGCAATTGCCGGCGTTGGGTCTCAAAACAGCCTTATTGCAGCAAACCGATTTGAATGCAATAGAAACAGCATTGAAAACACATCAACCTGCACTGGTATTTATTGAAACACCAAGCAACCCCACCTTGATTCTGCAAAATATCAGTAAATTAGCTAAGTTGGCTCATGCAAATGGTGCGTTGCTGGCGGTCGACAATACCTTTGCGACACCTGTTAATCAGTCTCCGATCAGGCTAGGTGCTGACTTTACTGTGCAAAGTGCCACTAAATATCTTGGTGGTCACAGTGACTTAACGGCTGGTGTACTGTCAGGGCGTCGTTTGGAGCTGGAGGCTATCAATGAATGGCGTAAAAATCTGGGGCAGACCATTGCGACCGAAGTGGCCCATAAACTGTCTCGCAGTTTGCTCACATTGGCATTGAGAGTAGAGCGTCACAATCTTAATGCTCAGTTAATTGCCGACTATCTGGATACACATCCAAAAGTCCGTAAAACCTGTTATCCCGGATTGGCCTCACATCCGCAACATAGTTTTGTCAGCCAGCAAATGTCTGGCTTTGGTGGCATGGTCAGTTTTTACATTGATGGTGATGCCGCAATGGCGGAGCGTTTTATCGATCTGCTTAAAGTATTTGCCATTGCCCCCAGTCTTGGCGGGGTAGAAAGCCTGGCAACGCAGCCGATTTACACTTCGCATCATGGGTTGTCAGCAGAAACACTTAAACAGGCTAATGTTGACGGCAGTCTGGTTCGGTTATCTGTCGGTTTGGAAGATGTGAAGGATTTAATCGACGATTTGGATCAGGCGTTCAGCCTTTGTTAGTGAACGAATCAGCGCACATTCAAAAAGTAAGAAAGCCTATTTTGCGTTAATGCGCACGTTGCCAGTGCGTTTTTAACGCTTTTCTGCATCAAATTGGGGCATAAAAACGCTCACTACCCAAGTTACAAACCTAACTGTATGACTTTAAAGTGAAAAAATACGTGGCATGGATTTTTCATTGTTTCGCCGGGGTAAATTAAATTTAATTTTAATTAACAGGAGCGAGAAATGAAGATGATAACGGCGATTATTCGCCCGCATGCTCTCGAGTTGGTGAGGGGGGCCATTCAAGATATTGGTATATCAGGTCTTACCGTAACCGAAGTCAAAGGCTATGGGCGACAAAAAGGTCATAGCGAGATGTATCGGGGAGCTGAATACACGGTCAATTTTCAACCAAAAATCAAACTTGAATTAGTGGTAGGGGATGAGGATGTGGCTAAAGCCATTGAGGCCATCTCTGCCAGTGCCAAATCCGGAAAAGTCGGGGATGGCAAAATTTTCGTTTCATCGCTGGAGTCAGCCGTTCGAATCAGAACGGGTGAAACCGGCGAAGCCGCTATTTAGGAGAACAGAATGGATACTCTTGCAATTGAAGTGAGTTATGCGCTGGACACATTCTATTTCCTGATGTGTACAGCGATCGTTATGTTAATGGCAGCCGGTTTTGCCATGTTGGAATCTGGGTTGGTTCGTAGTAAAAATACGGTTGAAATCCTTAATAAAAACGTACTTTTATATAGTATCGCCTGTCTGGTGTATTTCATTGTTGGTTACAACATTATGTATCCAGCGGATCCGGTCAATTCATGGATTCCGGGCATTGATTTCTTCCTGGGTGAAGATAATTCAACAGAATCGGTATTAGCGGGTGGTGAAGGTGCGCCTTATTACTCAGCAATGGCGGATTTTATCTTCCAGGCGGTTTTTGCTGCAGCAACCATGTCGATTGTTTCGGGTGCGGTCGCTGAACGTATGCGTTTATGGCCGTTCCTGGTTTTTGCTGTATTTATGGTTGGCTTCATTTATCCGGTAGAAGGTTACTGGAAATGGGGTGGCGGCTTCCTCGATCAACTGGGCTTCCAGGATTTTGCTGGTTCAGTTGTTGTACATATGGCCGGTGCCGCCGCCGCGTTGGCAGCCGTGATTATCATTGGGCCGCGTAAAGGCAAATATGGCAAAAACGGTGAAGTTCATGCCATTCCTGGTGCCAACTTACCCATGGCGACATTGGGTATGTTTATCCTCTGGTTTGGCTGGTTCGGTTTCAATGGCGGTTCAGAGTTAAAAATCGCCAACATCGAAGAAGCCAATGCTGTCGCTAAAATCTTTGTGAACACAAATATGGCTGCAGCAGCAGGTATGGTTGCCGCTTCGTTACTGGCACGGTTCCTGTTTGGTAAAACCGACTTAACGATGACCATCAGTGGTGCATTGGCCGGGTTAGTGTCAATCACTGCCGAACCATTAATGCCAAGCCCTGGTCTGGCACTGATTGTCGGTGCAGTCGGCGGTATCGTGCTGGTATTCTCCGTTGTATTAATGGATAAAATGCAGCTTGATGATCCCGTCGGGGCTATCTCAGTCCATGGTACTGCGGGCATCTGGGGGATCTTTGCGGTCATGCTCAGCAACCCGGACGCCACATTTGCCGGTCAGTTGATCGGTACCGTGGTGACCTTTGCCTGGATGTTTATCGCTTCCTTTATCGTCTTGTCGATTATTAATAAATTCGCCAAGCTACGTGTTGATGAAGAGGAAGAAATGGAAGGTATGGATATCAGCGAATGTGGTATGTCGGCCTATCCGGAATTTACTTCTGATAAATAAACAAAGTAGTTTCATTCTTCAATCAAAACGCCGGCTTCATAATGCCGGCGTTTTTTTGTTTCTAAAGTGCTTGATTGGTATGTCGCGGTAAGCAAACTTGGTCGTTACTTGTCGTAGTGCCATAAGCTGGAGTAAAGTCCATCAAGGCCACATGGACACGAAGCCATGCAACATACAATCGGCTATCACCAAGCACTTTCGTTCGTTGAAGTAGTGGGGGCTCGCTTCATAAAATTAATTCCGCGATCCAGCTGATGATTTCAAAAGGCAAATTCTCTGAAATCTGTCCCGGCCTCATTAAACATGCTGTTTGACGTATAAGGAATCACCATTGAAGATCGCAATTTTAGGATGGGGTTCATTGCTCTGGGACAAGCGCCCAGAATTTAATGAGCAACATGGGGATTGGCAGTTTGATGGCCCGAGCTTAAAGATCGAGTTTTCCCGTGTGTCCCATACAAGAGGTGGCGCTTTGACCCTTGTTCTCGATTCCAAGGATGGAGCGTCGTGTCAAGTCGCATACGCATTTAGCAAACGCAATAATCCAGATGACGCCATCTGTGATGTTCGAAGCCGGGAAGGAACCACACTGAAAAATGTCGGTTTCTGCTTCGCCGACAATTCTCGACAACAGTCACGGGATGAAGATGTGCTAAAAACGATCCAAGAATGGGCGTCAAAAAAAGAGATCGACGTTGTTATCTGGACAGATCTTGAAAGCAACTTTCAGACGAAGAGTAAATGCAAAAAACCATTCTCAGTCGAGGTCGCACTTTGTCACATTCAATCCCTCGACAGTGAAGGAAAGGCAAAGGCGGCGGAGTATGTTTGGCGGACGCCTACATTCGTTGAAACTTCGCTACGCAAGGCGTTAGAATCGCAGCCATGGTTTCAGAAACACTGCTAACAACACAATCCATCGTACTGGTTTTACGCGGCGCCGCTTCGCTCTGCCGCACCAAACTAGTCGGTGATTGTAAGCGTTATTGAAATCGACGCTATTGATTAAAAAAAGCCCGACACTATTCAATAGTGCCGGGCTAAATTATGAAGCTGCTGTTAATTAAGTTACAAACTAAACACGCTTAACACACCGCCCAATGACGTCCAGTTGGACAGTGATTTATAAGCCCCAACTGCACCCAGACCATCTGTATCATTCTCCAGATTATTGGTCATACCGATGCCGGCCCAGCCACCAATGCCTGACAAGATGGAGATGTATTGTTTGCCATCATGTTTATAGGAATTGACGTTACCGATAATGCCCGATGGGGTTTTGAAGCGCCAAAGTTCACGACCGGTTTTGGCATCCAGTGCTTTGAGGTAACCTTCCAGCGTGCCGTAGAAAACAACATCGCCAGCAGTAACCATTGCGCCTGACCAGACTGAGAACCTTTCTGGATTAGACCAGACGATTTTGCCTTCGCGAGCATCCCATGCAATGAAGTTACCCATATTGTTTTCGGTCGCGGCGTACATATTTACTTCAGCACCCACATACGGCTGACCGGCCAGATATTCAACTTCAAACGGTTCCAGATCCATACAGATATGGTTGGTGGGTACGTAGAACAATCCGGTTTTCGGGGAAAAAGCAGCAGGTTGCTGATCTTTTGCACCATGCGCTGCCGGGCAGATACCGGTGGTTTGCGTATCTTCACCATTGGCTGCAGGTGAGTATTTCGCTACCCGATCTGGTAAGCCGGTTTTCAGATTAACGCTATCGGCCCAGTTCACACTCGGGTCGAATTTTTCTGCGACCAGCAATTCACCTGTTGCACGGTCCATGGTGTATCCAAAACCATTACGGTCAAAATGCACCAGCATTTTTCGCATTTTGCCTTTGATTTTCTGGTCGACCAGGATGTTTTCATTCACACCGTCATAGTCCCATTCATCATGCGGTGTCATTTGGTATATCCATTTGGCTACGCCGGTATCCAAATCTCGGGCAAACAGTGACATGGTCCATTTGTTGTCGCCCGGACGTTGCAAGGGGTTCCAGGTAGATGGATTACCGGTACCGTAGTAATAAAGATTCATATCCGGATCATAGGAGAACCAGCCCCAGGTAGTGCCGCCACCGATTTTCCATTGCTCACCTTGCCAGGAGTTCAATGAAGAGTCTTTGCCGATAGGTTGCAGCATGGCAGTGGTGTTTTGCGGATCAACCATCATTTCGTCATCGGGGCCGGTACTGTAGGCTTTATAGAGTGATTTGCCACTCATATTGTAGGCTTGAACATAACCACGCACACCGAATTCACCGCCTGAAATACCGACAATGATTTTGTCTTTAAACACATTGGCGTTACCGGTGTTAGTTGCGCCTGTTCTTGGGTCATCACGTTTGTCCGACCACAGCATTTCACCGGTATTAATATCTAAAGCGACCAGCGTGGTGTCAGCCTGATTCAGGAAAATCTTGCCGTCACCATAAGACAGGCCACGATTGACTACGTCACAGCACATAACTGGAACCGTCTCATCGTAGTTTTGCTTAGGTTCATATTTCCATTTCATCGCCCCGTCATTGTTTAAATCTAATGCGAAGACGATATTGGGAAATGGCGTGTGCACATACATCACATCATCAATAATCAGCGAATTACCTTCATGGCCCCGTAAAACGCCGGTAGAAAATGACCAAGCCATTTTCAGTGCCTGCACATTGTCGAGGTTAATTTCAGACAATTGGCTATAACGGGTGTTGGCATAATCACCTGCTGACATCACCCAGGTGTCAGGGTTTTTCTGCATTTCGCCTAACTCATCTGCAACGCTGTAACCAGGAATGCTCAGCGACAGCATCAGTAAAGATAATTTTGTTTTAGTCATGTTGTTTCCTCTATGTTAGCCGCCAAAAAAAGCCATTAAACATTTGTCATGCGTTGTTGGCTTTTCAACGGTGTGGGGGATAGTAGCAACGAGGTAACAGGATTAATGGCCCGTGTGTCCGAAATTTTTTGAACGCCATGGAACCACAGTCAAGTAAGCCAAAGGCAGGCTTTGGAAGATAGGGTGAGATATTTATATTATTAATTGTGCAGAGAATATATATATTAAGTTTGGGTGAAGCAGCCGAGATGAAGAGAGTTTACAGTTTGAAGTCGCCAATAATGAAAGCGTATATGGAAGACGTAATGGTGAAATCTCAGACATAAAAAAACCTCAGAAAAATTACTTGCTGAGGTTCTTTAAATCATTGGCTCCCCGAGCTGGACTCGAACCAGCGACCCAATGATTAACAGTCATATACAGGTTATATTGCTAATCCAAATAAAATTCCCAAAATATTAACAAGGACAGTCGCTTATGTGATACTTGAAGAAAGTGTATTTCATTTTAGATCCCGATCTTTACCGAGATATCACTTTCAAAAGTTACATAGCAGTTACATTGGAGATTGGGGTGGCGACGAACCAAATTATTTTTACACAAGCAAGAATCAAAAATCTTGCAGTTCCTGAATCTGGATATATGGAATATACAGATATTGAACAATCCAAGCTCATATGCCGAATTAGTTCGTCAGGTAATCGATCATATATAGTCAGAAAGCGAGTTCAGGGAAGACTTCGTAACATCACAATTGGGAAATGTTCCGATTGGAATGTTAAAGATGCCCGTGTGCAAGCTCAGCATTTATTACTGGCATTGGCCAGGAATGAAGATCCAATTTTGAATAAGCGAAAGAAAGAGAAGCTCAGAACCACATTGGCTGATTTGCTTGTTCTGTATTTGGATAATAGAAGCCTTCAGCCTAAAACAATCGAAGATTATCAATATAAAACTGAGAAGTACTTGAGTGATTGGCTGAGCAAGCCTGTCTCAGCGATATCATCACATGATGTTCAGACAAAGTTTAAGGAGCTGAGTGAAATTGGTAAAACAACGGCTAATGGAACTATGCGAATTTTTCGCTTATTAATGCTTTATGCAGTAGCACTTGAGTTAATTGAAGAATCACCAACGAAGGTACTGAAAAATGGCAGGCTTTGGCATAAAAATAATCGTTCAAAGCGAGTTATTCCTAGTAATAAATTAAAAAACTGGCTTGATGCAGTAGAGCAATTGACGAATCAGAAAGCTAAAACATATTTATTGATGTTGCTTCGCATGGGGGTTAGAAGCAGCAGTGCGCTATCTTTAAAATGGTGCAATGTAGATCTTGACGGCAAAACGGCAAAATTTGATACCAAGACAGGCACAGATGTGATGCTGCCCATTCCAGATCGATTAATACCTACATTGGAAGAATTACACAAAGAGACAGGAACTAACATTTGGGTGTTTCCAAATTTAGATGGAGATAATCCTATGTGGGTGCCTAAAAAACAGATCAATCGCATTATTAATCATATAAATCTTAAGTTTAGTAGCCATGATCTTAGACGTACCTTTGCTACTCTTGCTGAAGCTTGCGGGCTACCTACGACTCTCATCAAAAGAATGTTGGATCATGTCACAGATAGTGATGTTACTGGTGGATATATCATTACTGAGCAAGATACTTTGAGAAAAGCTTTTAATCAGGTGTCACAACTTATAGATGAAACAGTGAAAGCTTAACGAAACGATAAAAAACTTTGTAAATTGTTTTGATTGACCGAGAGCTATTTAAACGCAAGAAAAAACAAGAAGCTATTCTTAAAAAGCGTACCAAAAGTAACAGCCCTCGAAAATCGCTGGCCGAATTCAGCCTAATGTTAACAAAATCAGTTATCAAGAATTGATCAACGTCAAAATTGATGAGCCTCTAATCTACGAAAAAACACTTTATTCTGTTCAGAAAAAGTTTCAAACGCAGGCAAGTATGAGCATAACAAACTGAAGATTGCATACTTAAACTAAGCGGTTACTGTGATTTAATGAAATCCCCTTCACATCAAATTTTCCTTATCTCAATTATCTCCAATCACCATTTTTATTGTCTTTTTCGCTTGTATGGCAATTATCAAACGATAATTAAATGTACAGTAAGATGCTATACCTAGTAAACATTATAAATATCAATGTGTTAGGTGTTATCAAGGTGGTTTATCTTCCGTATACTGTTCATATGTAAACAACAACCAGAGGTAAATATGGACAGCAATATTTTTGAACTAATGACAGCTGCGGATGTTGCACAGCTATTAAAGGTTTCCACTCAAACATTGGCGAATTGGCGTAGTTCGGGTCAAGGTCCCAATTTTCATAAAGTGGGCGGATCTGTAAGGTACGAGCTTGCAGATATTAAAGAATTTGTGGCTAAGGGAAGGGCTGCATGAGCTGATCAATAAATCATTAACCTATAGTCGGTTATAGGTTAGTAGATCAATCAACCTTTTTGAGCTCAGCATTACTATATTAAGCAAGGAAATTTATTATGACACTCAGCCAGTTTATGCACGTAAAGACATATCCAAGAAAGATATCCAGTTTGTCATCCAAGAAGTATGGCAACACCGTGGATAAAATCGTGAAAGAGGCTATCAGATTTAAAGGGAGTTGCAATCACGTCAAGGTCCCTCAATCAGTGAGATTAATTTCAGGTAAACCTCTTGAGGATTTGCCAAAAAGACTTGAAAAACTACTGAAAGACACTGGTCAAAATATAATGGATACCAAGCATGGGGGGCTAAAAAAACGAGCTGTTCGGTTTGATGCGCACGTTTTGCTTGCTGCTGTATACAGTTATCCCGTCAAAATCGGAAAGGTAAAACACGATGCAATGGATGACTTTTTCAAAGATTGTATAGAGTTCCATCAAAATCAATTTGGTGAAATTGATTCTGCCGTACTCCACATAGACGAAAGTTATTTTCACATCCATGTTTATACAATAGATGCTAACGCTAAACGTCTCCACCCTGGATTTGCTGCCAAAGAATACAAAAAGATAGACACAACCTATACAGGTACATACCGTTCAGAGATGTCTAAGTTACAAGATTTATTTTTTGAACAGGTATCGAGTCACCATGATATAGCACGTATTGGTCCAGCTCGAAAACGCTACACAAGGGATGTTTACTTGAGCATCAAAAAAAATGCTGAAGAGCAGTCAGCTGATTATCTTGAGCATTTAGAGAAAACAATTAAGGATAAGCAAGCCGAGGCTGATAAAAAGTTTAAAGCAACAGAGCTTGAGAATCAGGCACAGATACAGAAATTACAACAGATGATTATGGCTCTCAATCAGAAATATGAGCACATGCAAAACAATCTTTCACATTGGGAAGCAATCCAAGTAGAAAATGCAGCTTTGAAAAAAGAATTAGCTAAAAGTCAGGCCTTAGTTGAGCAATATCAACAAGTAGAAGGTGACGATAACTATAGTCCTAGGTGAATTAAACCATAACAGAAAGGGGTAATTTTTACCCTATTACGTATTGAGGTAATGAATAATGGCAGCAAACGCCAAGTTTATTGACATAAAAGATGCTGAACTATTTAAGCTGCAGCTGAGTGACATGCTCGCTCTAGAACGTAAAAATGGGTGGATTGATACAGTGGAATTTTGCTACCAGAATATTCCTTTTTTAGGAAAGCACGGTACGCCCTCAAATCAAGAAATTCAATGCAGTTTGGTAGGACAGCAAGGTTTTAAATCATGGAAAGCATTCGTTGAACATTTAGGCTGGAGTTATGATAGATGGAAAAATTGGCGTAATGCATATTCGATAGTTATCAAATACCCTTATCTTCGAGAATTACAGGTCAGTAAGAGTGCCATTACTAATACTCACAGAACGTTAAAAAATGACTTTCCATGCAATGCCATAGAGTGGCATGAAATGATTAAGAATAACCACAAACATAAAGTTAGTTCCAAACAGCGAAAAGAAGCAGCGAAAAGTCCTTCTGTAAATAAAACATTTATACCTCAATATTTAAATTTTAATAGTTTTAAAGAATCTTTAGTTCGGCAAGCCAGTGCATTAGATGCGCTAGAGCAAAGAAAAGTCGATGAAGTAGAGAAAATCAATGAGATTTCAGACATAAAGGCGATAAATAACAGCCTTCTAAAACAGCTTAAAGAGCAAAAAATTCAGACTGAAAATCATAAAGTTTCATCTAACCAGATCATGACTGAGAAGATTGAAATATCTCTTAAATGTAAGAGTTTGAAGCAACAATTAAAGGTGAACCATAAGAAAAATTGCCACTACAAAGCATATTCGATACTTATAACTTTAATGTTCCTTTTATCAACAATATTTAATGAGCCAGTAAGTTTGCCAAGCAATTTATCTTCTAGCATGACGTATATCTTTCAAGAATAATCCCATAACATAAAATCTTACAGATTGAGCAATCTATCATAACTTGCGCTGACATCATGATGCCGCAAACTTTATGTCTCCATGGCTGATACGAACGTTGAATGCATAGCTTCGTACTCCAGTTTGACTGTTGTAGCTATGCATACACAGCAGAAGAGGGGGTTGAAGCCTTTAGCAATACTCAACTTTTATCCCAAATTATTACTAAGTCAATGCACACTACCTAATATAAACAGGGTATACGGATTTAATGGTTGATGGGGCACCTTCACCCCATCAATCTGATACCACCCTCAGATGGTTGATAGATCGACTCCGTAGTTGAGTCCCTCTGCGAAGTCCGGCAGTCCGTAACCGATGGTTTTCTTGTAGAAAGGAGAGACCTTCGCAGTCGGTGCCTTCTTCTTGTGCTTCGTGGTGTAGAGCATTCGTGCCCGCATCACCTCGAAGGAGTAACCGCGCCCTTCACGGTTCTTGTCCTTGGCCAGTCGGTTGATGGACTCCGTGTAAGCGTTGGTGACGGGCATGTCCGTCTCGAAGTAGGTCATGGTCTCTTCGCGCCAGTTTCCCACTGCCCTGACCAGATCGCTCCAGACTTCCTTTTGGCCCTTCGGGATGGTGGCTATCCACTCGTCCAGGGCGGCTTCTGCCTGGAGCCGTGTGGTGGCGTCCCAGATGCCGTAGAAGCGCTCCTTGTGCTCGTAGGCGGCCAGCAGTTGCAGGAACGCGCCTGTCCAGGTCTCCATGATGAGGCGCTCCCGGTCTGAGACTTCGTGAGCGCGTTTCAGCAGGATTTTCCGGTCTCCCTTGAGAGTCCGGCTCTGGGACGGTTTCAGCTCCTTTCTGAGGCCCTTGCGCACTCTCTCTAGGGCATCGTTGGCCATGCGCACCACATGGAACTTATCGACCACGATACGGGCCTGGGGCAGCACAGCCTTGACCGCTGCCCGGTAGGGGTTCCACATGTCCATGCTGACGATCTCGACCTTCTGCCGGTCTTTCAGCTTCATCAGGTAGTTGGTCACCACGTCCTGGCGGCGGGTGGCCAGCAGGTCGAGCAGGGTTCGCTCCTCAATGTTGGTCAGAATGCAGCGGTAGCGCTTGTTCAGGTATAGCTCGTCAATGCCCAGGATGCGGGGCGTCTCGAAGCGGTGCCAGCGCCCCAGGAACTCGGCGCGGGCGTTGAAGATGTCGCGCACCGTCTTCTCGTCCAGGCCGGTCTGTGCCGCCACAAAGGTGTAGGGGTGGTTGAAGGATTCCTTCTCCACGTACTCATGCTGCCGCAGTGTCATACGGAATCCGTCCACCATCTCCGGTAGCTGGGGCCTGAATGTTGTCTTGCAGGCCCGGCAGGTGTATCGGCGGCGGACCACCCAGAGAGTGACCCGCTTGCCGTGGATGGGCAGATCACGATAGGGAACGTCACGCTTGCCGAACCGTACGAACTCACCCTGCACGCCGCATTCCTCGCAGGCGATGGGATCGGGCACGTCCACCTGGAAGTGCATTTCGTCGTCGGTTGATTTGCAGCCCAGTACTTGGTATTGCGGCAGGTGAAGGATGTTGTCGGGAAGTTCGGTCATGGTGTTGTATAGGCGTAGGTGTCAGTCAGATCCATCCGGCTCGGCATTGGTGTTTGCTTTTTTACCCAACAAGCTGCTGGAAACGAAAAGTAAGGCACCGAGGACAATTGCAATATCAGCCAGGTTGAAGGCCGGCCAATGCCAGTCTCGCCAATAGAAATCAAAGGAATCCACAACATAGCCGCGAAAGACCCGGTCAATCAGGTTGCCCATGGCGCCACCGAGGATAAGACTGTAAGCGATGGCTTCTCCTTTATGACGATTTTCAAGGATCAGCTTGATCAGAAAAATCGAGACCACTACCGCGATTCCGATAAAAAAGTAGCGCTGCCAGCCTCCACCATTCGCAAAAAGACTGAATGCGGCACCGGTGTTCCATAGGTGCACCCAGTTAAAGAACGGGGTCACCGAAACATACTCGCCATAGGCCATTGATTGCTGCACCAGCCACTTTACAGCCTGATCAGACGCTGCCAGCAGGCCCGATATGGACAATAGGGCATACGGCGAGAGCTTTTTGCCAATAATGAGCATTATTTAACCCTTCAACGCCAGAATGCGTCTGGCACCGTTAAGTACAATGACCCCCGCGATGGTGCCGATAATCAGATCCGGATAATTGGACCCGGTCCACGCGACCAGGGCGCCGGCGGTGATGACCCCCAGGTTGATCACCACGTCGTTGGCCGA
>DEXE01000005.1:0-183 GCA_002363955.1 Methylophaga sp. UBA3192 | reverse complement strand
GAGTACGCCAACAGCCAAAACCAGTTGGACCACACCAGCAACGTGCGCAACACGGACCTGCCTTTTCACGCTATGCCCAACCGCATAAAGAGCGAGTCCGTACACTGCCGCATCAGCAAAATTGTCCAGGGACTCTGCAATGAGGCCAGTTGACTGAGCCATCAGACCGGCAGTCATTTCCAC